>NZ_BAYE01000008.1 GCF_000685095.1 Paraburkholderia caledonica NBRC 102488 | reverse complement strand
TGAGCCATTGCTCGAGCGTGGCGTCGTCATCGGTCTGAACCGCGTGGGCGACGCGAAGCCCTACCGCCGCGCCGAACTGGTAGCCGTGTCCCGAACAGGCGGACACGACGAGTGTCTTGCCGACGCGCTTTGAAAAGAACCGCTGGTCCGCCGCGAACGTGTAAGCGCAGCTTTCCACCTCGGTGACCGTGTATTCGTCGATGCGGCTAAACGGCGGCGCGAACAGTTGACGCAAGCGGTACCCTTCGCCGGGCGCCGCAGTGCGACCGGTTTCGGCATCAGGCACCGGTTTCTTCAGTGCGCCCGCGCCGAACTTCAGATCGGCGTCATCGATTGGCGGCAATGCATAGCCATTGCTCGGACCGCCGATGTCGACGATCGCCGGTGCATTCGACCACGCGGTCTCCAGGTCTGCGGGCGGCGTCAGATAGGCGACGAGATTGCGGCGAATCGCGAGATTGTCGGCAAGCGCGGGAAGGAGCCGCAACGTCCACGCACCGGTTGCTACCACGAGCCGATCCGCCTGGACCACGGTGCCGTCGTCGATATGCACGAGTGCCGTCGCCGCATCGATTGCAACCGCCTTGGTGTGCATGCGAATGTCGACGCCGCGCATCCTGAGCCACGCTTTGATGTCGTGTGCGATTCGCGCGCAGAACAGCGCGCCTCCGTCACGATCGAGATACGCGAAGCGAAACGTGGCGGCGTCGAGGAATGGGTAACGCTCGGCGGCTTCGTTGGCGTCGAGCCGTTCGTATTGGAAGCCCACGCGGTCCAAGCTCATACGCAATTGCTCGCCGCTGTCTCCCGGGAGTTGCGATATGCCGAGCACGCCGCAGTTTGCGTAATGGGACACGCCGAGGTCGTCCCACAGCATGTCCCAACTATCGAACATTTCAGCGATCGTTTCCGCATGGCCGTTGGCACCGTCATGGGCGCGGCAAATCATGCCGTGCGCGTCGCGCGAAGCGGCAAGCGGATTGGGGATTGCGCCCTGCTCGATCAACGTGACGTCATGCCCCAGCTTGGTGAGCGACCACGCCGTACTCAAGCCGACGATTCCAGCGCCAACAATTGCCACCCGCATACCAATCCTCCGGTCGGTTAAACCGGATCAAGTCTACTGCGGGAAAATAATTGCTGCGTTGAGCGTATCGAAGTCAATTCAGCCGACAATTGGTATTGCATAAACAACGCGCTTTCAATGCTTTCGATGCGAGGCGTCGCGAAGCTTGTTGCGGACTTTCCTGGCCGCGAAGAGCGGCACATAATCGAACACTCGCGCGTCGTGGCGATAGTCGGCCAACGTGTCGGCATACATCCTGGAGACGGTTTCCGGCGGCGTGTCGGTTTCCTCGGCAATGCTTCTGACCACTTCGTCCACATTTGGCTCGGGCTGAGACATTGATTCTCTCCAGACTGGCAGCGGTTGAACGGGCGAGTGCGGCGATGCACGCGGCTTTTTATTAGAGGACGTGATTCTCGCCGCCGCCAATTGAATCGGTCTATCGCGCGCCATCTGCCACAGAGATTTTTTTCTTGCGGTACGCATTTCGCTGACTTGGCGCGAACGCCCGACGCCGAGGGCCGCTTGAAATAATCGGAAACAGATCATTATGCGGGTTTCGGAATAAAACGGCACACTCAGGGGTTCTTGTCTCGTGAATGGCACGCCGCTGAACAGCGGCCAATAGAAAGCTTTGCAACGTTCCCCTCTCAGGCCGCACCACTTATGAATATCCACGCCGAACCATTGAGCAACCAGGCCGGACCGTCAGCGCCCTCTCGCTACACGCGCACTGCGATCACGCTGCACTGGCTTATCGCGCTGCTGATCATCTGCAACGTCGCGCTCGCTCTGAGCGCGGATTCGCTACCCGACGACTGGGTGCGCCCGGTAATCAATACACACAAGTCCATCGGCATCACGGTGCTCGGTCTCGCGCTCCTGCGCATTCTGTGGCGCGTGTCGCACAAGCCGCCGCCGTTGCCGCGGGAGTTCCCGTCGTGGGAGAAAGTCGCCGCGCATCTCGCGCACTTTCTGCTGTATCTGCTGATGATCGGGCTGCCGCTTTCCGGCTGGCTGCACGATTCCGCATGGAAGGACGCGGCCACGCATCCGATGCGTCTGTTCGATCTGTTTCCGTGGCCGCGTATCGGGTACGTGATGAACCTCGATCCCGCGCTGAAGGAAACGCTGCACGACCGCTTTGGCGCGTTGCATACGTGGCTGGGTTACGCGCTGTATGCGTTGCTCGCCATGCATATCGGCGGCGCGCTGAAGCACCAGTGGATCGATCGGAAGTCGGTTCTGAAGCGCATGATGCCCTGAGCACCGTTTCGCTCATTCTCCAAACCGCAGCAACGACCGGCTCGCAGCTACCTTGAAACAGAACCTGGAACAGGCGTTCGCGCTTGCATCGCCCCGTATCGTGTCGCGTGGCACGACGCTTTCGAGCACGTTGATTCATGCAAGCGTCGTCGCCGTGTGGCTGTTGCTGTTCGCGCGTGCGTTCTTTCTGCATGGCGTGGTTGCGTGGTCCACAGGTATCGCCTACGTAATCTACGACACCGTGCTGCTCGCGTTCGTCACATGGAAAACACTGCCGCTCATGCGTCGCGCGGCGCCGCTCGAACCTGACTACGATCGGCGCAGCTTGCCGGACATCGGCGTGGTCGTCGCGTCGCATAACGAGGCCGCGGTGCTGCCTGTCACCATTGCGGCGTTGTTGCGGCAGGTTCACGGCCCGGCGCAAATCGTGATTGCCGACGACGGCTCCACCGACCACACGCACGCGCTGCTCACCGAACGCTTCGGCCTCGTCGCGCCGGCCGAGGGGAAGTTGAGCGCGCCCAGTTCGCTGCATCCCAATCTCTTCTGGCTGCGCATGCCGCACGGCGGCAAGGCGCGCGCGCTGAACGCCGCGATCACCGTGATGAGCACGGACATCGTAATGACGGTCGACGCCGATACGCTTCTCGACGACGACGCCACTTACGCAATGCGCGCCGCTTTCGCAAGCGCCCCCAAGCTCGTCGCCGCCGCCGGGCTGCTGGTGCCGGTTTGCGGCAAGTCCGCGTCTGGCCGTGTGCTGCAATGGTTCCAGACTTACGAGTACATGCGCAATTTCATCGCGCGCTTTGCGTGGATGCGCGCGGACAGTCTGCTGCTGGTGTCGGGCGCCTTCGCATCTTTCAGGCGCGACGCGCTGCTCGACGTCGGCGGCTTCGATCCGCAGTGTCTGGTCGAAGACTACGAACTGATACACCGGCTGCGCCGCTATTCGGTCGATCACGGCCTCGGCTGGGACGTGCGAGTGGTCGGCGACGCGCATGCGCAAACCGATGCGCCAGACAACCTCGGCAGCTTCCTGCGACAACGGCGGCGTTGGTTCGCCGGCTTCCTGCAAACGCAGTACTGGAACCGCGACATGACCGGCAATCGCCGTTATGGAACGCTCGGCATGCTGATGCTGCCTGTGAAGGCGCTCGATACCATGCAACCCATCTACGGCCTGACCGCTTTCGGATTGCTGCTCGCGTTCGTGTTCGGCAGGCACGGCGCAATCGTCGTGTCGATCTTCAGTGTAATCGGCCTGAAAACAGCGATCGACCTCGCTTTTTACCTGTGGAGCGTCCATCTTTACCGGCGCTGGACCGGCAAGCGCAGCGGCTCCAGTATGGGCATGGCGATGCTGGCTGCCGTCGCCGAGCCTTTCACCTTCCAGCTGCTGCGGCACCTCGGCGCGGCGCTCGGCTGGCTGCATTTCCTGCGCGGCGGGCGATCGTGGGGCGAGCAGCGCCGCACGGGGCTCGTGGCTCGCGACGAGACCTAGCGGCGCGGTGTTTTGACCCCGCCCAATCCATGCCGTCCCCGGTTCGAGTAGACTGACGACGATTGCGGCCGCGCGAATGTGGCCGCCTACTTTATCCGCACGTGCACGGAGGCTCTACACTATGCATGCTGTTCCCCCGCTCGAACAAGACACCGTCGAGGCGTCCTCAACGCATGCGACATCGCCTAAAGCCGCTCCCACGCTGGGCCAGGCGGCCAACGGCGCGCCGGTCCGCGACCTGCGCCGCGTCGGCATTCATCCCGACTACTGGTATCCACTCGCGTGGTCACACGAAGTAAAGCGTGGCAAGACACATGGCGTGACGTTCGCGGGCGATCCGATCGTGCTCGCGCGCACCGAATCCGGCAAAGTTTTCGCGCTTGAAGACCGCTGCGCGCATCGTCAGGTGCCGTTGCACCAGGGCGTGGTCGATGGCGAGTCGATTCGTTGCGGCTACCACGGCTGGACTTATGACTGCTCGGGCAAGTGCATCGACGTGCCGTACCTTGGACGCGAGCGTTTGCCGAATGGCGTGCGCTCGTATCCGTGCCGCGAAGTGGAAGGCCTGATCTTCGTATTTCCCGGCGACCCGGCAATGGCCGAGATTCGCCCGCTGCCCACGCTCGGCTCCGTGTCCGACAAGAAGTACAAGACTCGGCGCTTTGGCCGTCCTGTGAATTGCCACTACTCGTTCATGCACGAGAACCTGATGGACATGAACCATCAGTTTCTGCATCGCCGCCAGATGGGGCAGATGCGCGCGCGTTCGCTCGGGCGGCGGCGCGGCGAAGGCTGGGTCGAAGTGGACTACACGTTTGCGCGCATGGCCGGTCAGCAGCCAATCGGCGAAGCGATCGTGTTTGGCCAGAGCCGCAAAACGGGCGGCGACAACGACAAAGACGTAATGACGATCCGCACCGAGTATCCGTATCAGACGCTGCAGATTCGCACGTCCGAGCAGACGCTCGTCATGGACCTGTGGATCGTGTACGTGCCGCTCGATCGCGAGCAGCGCACCAACCGCACTTTCGGGCTGCTGTCCATTCGCAAGCCGGGCGTTCCTGGCGTGCTGAATCTCGCGTGGCCGCTGCTCGTGTGGTTCACTGAGCGCATCTTCAAGGAAGACCGCGAGATCGTCGAGGCTGAGCAACGCGCGCACGATTCGCAAGGCGCCGACTGGAACCACGAAGTGTTTCCGGTCATCAACGAACTACGCGCGTTGCTGCGCGAAAGCGGCGCGCCGGGTCAGGTGGTTGGTGCGGGCACCGGCGACACGGAAATTATCCGCTTCTGGGACTCACGCAGCGGCAGCCCGCTCGCGAAAACCTGAGCGGCGAGCGGCAGGCGGCTTTTCCGCCTCGCCGCGAATTAGTTCATCTCCATCGCGTAAGTAATCCGGTGCGGTCGACCGGCGATAATGGCGACCGGGTGGCAAGCGGGTGGCAACCGATACGCGCAGGTTTGCGCAGATCGGCATTCGCCGCACCGCGACCCGTGTACCATTTCGCTTTTTTGATTTCCAAAGACCGCTCTGTGACTACGCAACAATTCCGCACTGCATCGCGCAAACCCCTCACTCTCCTTCAATTGCTCGGCATCATCGGCGCCGCCGGGCTGATCGCTTCCATTTTGCTCAATCTGCTGGTGTAACGCCCTCATGTACAAGAAGGGCGTGGCGCTAGAAATCCAGTTTTCTCCCGAGCGACTCAACGACAACGCTGGCGACCCCTACTGGATCGATTTGACGCAAGACGAAGCGCAGCGGTTGCTGGCAAGCCTGCAAGCGCGTTTCGCCGTGGACAGTTCGGGCACGCAGGCGCCGCTCGTTGTCAGCCTGGACCACACGCCCGCCTTGCAACAGCAAGGCAGGCTGGACTCTGCGGCCGTCACCGCCGCTTCGGCGGACGACTTCAAGCAGTGGGTCTGCGTGATCTGTGGCTGGATTTACGACGAAGCCACAGGCTTGCCCGAAGACGGCATCGCGCCGGGCACGCGCTGGGCCGACATTCCCGTCGACTGGCGCTGCCCGCTGTGCGATGTGGGTAAGGAAGACTTCGCACTGGTCGAGTTCTAGGCGTCGGGGAAATCGGCGCCCACGGTAGTTGCTTCCCACGCGTCGAAGTCGCCGCGCATGAAGTCGAGCTTCTTGCGCGCCAGTTCGAGCGCGGTCTTACCGAGCAACAAACGCAGCGGCGGGCGCTCCGACAGCGCCGCGTCGATGATCGCTTGCGCCGCGCGCACCGGATCGCCGGCCTGGTTACCGCTACGCGCTTCGGTCTGCTTGCGCCGCTCGCCGGCGGTGGCCGCATAGTCGTCGATCACGGTGGCCGATTGCTTGATTGACGGACCGGCCCAGTTGGTTCGGAACGGGCCGGGTTCGACGATCAGCACGTCGATGCCGAGCGGCTTGACCTCGGTCGCGAGAGATTCCGATAAGCCCTCCACCGCGTATTTCGTCGCATGGTAGTAACCGGTTGCGGCAAAACTCGTGAGACCGCCAATCGACGATACGTTGACGATCAGGCCGCTGCGCTGCTCGCGCATGACCGGCAACACGGCCTTCGTGATGTCGACGAGACCGAACACGTTCGTCTCGAACATGGCCCTCACTTCGTCGTCTTCACCTTCTTCGATCGCGGCCAGGTAGCCATAACCTGCGTTGTTCACGAGCGTGTCGATGCGGCCGAAACGTTGCCTGGTTTGTGCGACGACGTCTGCGATTTGCGCGCGGTTCGTGACATCGAGCGGCAGAACGAGCGCACGCTCGCCGTGCGGCTCGGCAATGTCTTTTACTTTAGATTCGTCGCGCGCGGTAACGACGGCGCGCCAGCCTCGCTCGAGTACCAGTTTTGCGAGTTCGCGCCCGAAGCCCGTCGAACAACCTGTAATTAGCCAGACGGGATTGTCTCGATTCATCATGTGGGAAAACTCCTGTTGATGGTCTGCGACTTTGCCTTGCGCCTTTCGTTTGACTAACGCTTTGAATGCTGCTTGCGCCGGGCAGGGGAATCTGATTGTAGTCGTAGGTCGACGGTCTTGCTGTGGAGCGCCTCGGCCCCCGCGCCGCAAGTGGCGTCGTTCAACGCGCTCTCACGGTACGTGTGTACGAGGCGATCATGGTCGCCAGTTCCTGGGCGGCGGGCGTGACAGGAATGGCCGCGCGCTGCAGCAGGCAGACGGTCTGCTCGATGGCGCGCTCGCGGACGTCGATCACGGTGAGCGCACTCGCAAAAGGCCCCTGCTTCGCGACAATCGACGACTCCAGCGACAGGCAATCCGTGGCGCCCACCAGGTGCAAGGTCTCGTACAGGCCTTCCACGGTCGCGACGATTTCAGGCGGCGGCAAGCCATGACTTTCGAACAGATGGCTCAGGCGGTTGACTTGCGGATCGTCGGTAAGATTCGGTGAGCGCGTTGCGATCCACGCGCAGCCGGTGAGTTCCGCGAGCGTTCGCGCGCCGGCTTTCGGGTGACCCTTGCGGCAGACAATGACCGGGTCGGACGGATAAAGCGGTACGACGGACAGATCCGCTGTATCGGTATGTTTCGACACCAGGGCGACCGCGAAGTCCAACGTGCCTTCACGAATCCACGAGATCATCATGCGCGAGGTGCCGGTGCGCAGATGCAGCGCGACGTGCGGAAAGCGCGTGCGGAAATCCATCAGCACGGGCGCCAATGCATCGACGAGCGGCTCGGTGGTCATGCCGAAGGTAACCTCGCCCGCATAGTCGCCGCGCAATTGCTGCACTTCCTGCTCGGCGCGTTCGCATTCGCCGATGATCGCGCCAGCGCGCTGCAACAGCCGCTGGCCCAGCGCGGTCAACGCAATGCCGCGATTCGTGCGGATAAACAGCGTGGCGCCCAGGATCGATTCAAGGTTCTGCAACTGCTGCGTGATGCCGCTTTGCGCGACGCCCAACGCGCGCGAGGCTGCGCGCAGGCTGCCATGTTCGGCTACTGCCTTGAAGGCTCGCAGTTGCGAGATGGTCAACGCCATATGAACGTCCGTGTGGTAGTTCGCAGGGTGGCAAAGGTACTGCACCGCGCAGGCCGCGTCTGTGATCGGCAAAGGTGATCATGATAGTCGGAACGGGACTTTTGTGAAGCGCGGCGCCGGCATACGATGACCTGGCCACGATCCGTCCACTCGACCTTTCCGCTCCCATGAAACTTCCGCTGATGATCTTCGGCGCCGCGCTGATGTTTAGCTTCGGCGCGTTTTCCGCTGAGTCCAACACGCTGCGCCTGGGCATTGACCCGAGCTATCCGCCGATGGACTCCAAAGCGCCTGACGGCAGCCTCAAAGGTTTCGACGTCGATCTCGGCAACGAGATTTGCCGCCGCATTCAGGCGCGTTGCCAATGGGTCGAGCTAGAATTTTCGGGAATGATCCCGGCGCTTCAGGCACGCAAGATCGACGCGATTCTGTCCTCGATGGCCATCACGCAAAAGCGTGAGCAGCAGATACTCTTCACGTCGAAACTCTTCCAATTCAAATCGCGGCTAATTGCACGGCAAGGCTCGCCGCTCGCCGCGGGCCTGCAAGCGCTCTCCGGCAAACAGATCGGCGTGCAATCGGGCACGCAGTTCGAAGGCTATGCGCTTACCCACTGGGTGCCGCTCGGCGCGCATGTCGTCGCATACAAGAGCCAGGACGAAGTATTCGCCGACCTGCAGAACGGACGCCTGGACGGCGCATTGCTCGGCTCCGTCGAAGCGGATTTCGGTTTCCTGCGCATGCCGGCCGGCAAGGGCTTTGCGTTTGTCGGCGAACCGCTTTCAATGGGCGATCGCGGCACGGGCATCGGCTTGCGCAAGGACGAGACGGCGATACAGGCGTCGATCAACGCGGCGATTGCCGCCATGTTGAAAGATGGCACCTATGCGCAGATCGCAAAGAAGTACTTCGACTTCGACCCATACGGCAATTGATGCCCACGCGTCTTGCTCTTCAACCGAAAGCTTTCCACTCATGAACAGGCAATCGCATCCGCTTCTTTCGCCGGCTATCGGCACGCACCGCGAACTGGTGTCGTTTCACTTCGGCCCGGTTGGCAACGGAGAAAAGATCTATATTCAGTCGTCGCTGCACGCCGACGAAACGCCGGCAATGCTGACCACGGTTCTATTGAAACGGCGTCTCGTGGAACTCGAACAGAAGGGCGTCTTGAATGCGGAGATCGTGCTCGTGCCGGTGGCCAATCCGGTTGGACTCGGGCAATACATACTCGGCCAGTTTCTAGGGCGCTTCGATCTCGCGAGCGGCAAGAACTTCAACCGGTATTTCCTGCAGTTCCCCAAGCTGATTGCGCGGGCTCGCGAAGCGCTAGGTGCCGACGCGGCGGAAAACGTGCGCATTGTTCGTCGGTTGATTGCTGAGGAACTGGCCGCACAAAAACCGTTGACCGAATTCGAGTCTTTGCAGTTGGCAATGCTCAAGCTCTCGTGCGATGCGGACGTCGTAATAGATCTGCACTGCTCGCTCGAAGCCGCGATGCATCTGTACACGAGCGAGGCGGCGTGGCCGCAATTCGAACCGTTCGCGCGCTATCTTGGCGCACAGGCCTCGTTGCTCGCAACCAACTCGGGCGGCGAGGCGTTTGACGAAACGCACAGCCTGTTGTGGTGGCAATTGCAGCAGGAAATGCCCGCCGACAAGCCGGTGCCCAACGGCGCGATTGCCGTAACGGTGGAGTGCCGCGGCCAGCGCGACGTTACCTACGAAGCCGCACAGCAGGATGCCGACGCGATCGTCGACTATCTCGTGTGGCGCAAAGCTATTCGACTCGATGCGAAGCCGCTGCCGCCGCTGTTGACGGCTGCCACGCCGCTTGCGGGCAGTGAGCAGTTCTATGCGCCAGTGAGCGGCATTCTGATTCATCGCGCGAACATTGGCGACACGATTTACGTGGGGCAGCCGTTGTTCGATATCGTCGATCCATTAACCGACGAAACGACCACGCTCACGAGTCACACGGAAGGTGTGTTCTATATGCGTCGCGCGATCCGCTTCGTGACGGCGGGCGCGCCGCTGGGGCGAGTGACAGGAGCGCGGCCGTTCAGAACAGGCGTGTTGTTAGGGGCGTAGTTACACCAGCATGCAAGATGACTTCGGCAAGCCGCGCAGACAACACGCGGCCAGCCGAAGTCTCAGCTTCATACGCTGTTAATTCGCCACCAGCACCGGCGCGATCGCCGCCGGATCGCTAATACTCGGCCGGCCATTTTCGACGTGGCCTGCAACGCGGCGCAAGAAACTCTCGTCGTCGTTACTGGTCACCGTCAAGTCGTACCAGTGATGGCTCGCCGCGAGCACCCACGCCTCTTCGATATGCGCTCCGGCCGGCACCAGCACCGGGCGAGGGCGCGCGCCATACGCGTTGTCGGTCACCGTCAAACGCGCGAGCTTGCCGCCCTTGTTGCTGAACTTGAGGAACACGTTGCCGTTCGCGACATCGTATTGCACCTTCACTTCGGGCTGAGCGGGTTTCCCGTTGTGATGCCCCGCGCCAAACTGCGATGCCTGCGTTGCCCCTTGCGCGGTTGCCGCAACGTTGCCCGCGAACTTGCGCACGAAGCCATTCGGGCCGAACACTTCGAATGCATATGCGCCGTTAGTCGTCGTGAGATCGAACGACTCGCTGAGCGACTTGCCTGCTTCAACGGTGTAACGCCACGGACCGTCCGTGCGGTTCGTCGAGTACACATAGAAGTGCGCGCCCTGATCGCCGGTGTTGCCGATAGAGAGTTCGAACGTGCTCTTCTTCGCGTCGGCCTGGCCGTTCACATGCAGTTCGTACGGCAATGCGCGCGCGAAACGGATGCCGCCTTCCTGCGGGTCGATCGCGCCCGGCGTTGCTGGAACGGTCGGCTTGGGCTGCGTCGCGCATTGGTTGTCGGCAATGCTCTTGTAGTTGCTCGTGTCGGGCAGCGGCGGCACTTTCGAATCCGGCGTGCGGAAGTCGAACGCCGTCGTCAGATCGCCGCACAGAGCGCGACGCCATGCGGTTATGTTCGGCTCATACACACCAAAGCGCGTTTCAATGAAGCGAATCACCGACGTGTGATCGAACACCTGAGAGCATACGAAACCGCCCTTGCTCCACGGCGAGACGATCGTCATCGGCACGCGTGGGCCGAGGCCGTAAGGCAGGCCGTCGGCCGTATAGCTGCCGCCGCGCCCCGGGTTGACCACGTTGTGAATTTCGCCTTCGGTGCTGACCGTGGACTTGCCTTGCGCGGGCGTGGTCGCGGGTTGCGGCGGCACCATGTGATCGAAGAAGCCGTCGTTCTCGTCGTACATGATGAAGAGCACGGTCTTGCTCCACACCTCCGGGTTCGACGTCAATGCATCGAGAATCTGCGACGTGTATTCGGCGCCATATGCAGGCGTGTATTGCGGATGCTCCGAGTAGGCAGCCGGCGGGCACAACCACGAAACTTGCGGCAGCTTGTTGGCGAGCACGTCGGCTTTCAGATCGTCGATCGTGCGCACCGTCTGCGCGCGTTCATACAACGGCGAGCCCGGCTGCGCGTTGATGAAGTTGCTGAAATTCTGCAGGATGTTGGTGCCGTAATTACCATTCAACGGATCGGAGCCGGTCAACCCTTGCTGATAGACCTGCCACGAAATACCCGCGGCTTGCAGGCGCTCGGGGTACGTGGTCCAGGACAGCAACTGATAGTTCGGCGGGCCGTCGCCGTCCACCCAATCGTTGTTATCGAGCAGCGGCCCGCCGAACTTGCCGGTCGGGTCCACGGTGCCGGTCATCAGATACGAGCGGTTCGGGTGCGTCGGTCCCGGCAGCGAACAGAAGTACGCGTCGCATACGGTGAACGCATCGGCGAGCGCGTAGTGAAACGGAATGTCGCCGCGCAGGTGGTAGCCCATTGTCATATCGGTCTTGGTGGCGGGCCACTGGTCATAGCGGCCGCCGTCGATCGCCGCATGCGTTTTGTACCAGCTGTGATCGAGGTCGCCCACGCATTGCGCGCTCGTCGTCGACGTATCCAGATGAAACGGCAGCACAGGTTTCGTCGGGTCCGCCTTCGACGGTTGATACCACACCGGCTTGCCGCTCGGCAGCGGGATCGGGAAGCGGTCGTTGTAACCACGCACTCCGCGCAAGTGGCCGAAGTAGTGGTCGAACGAGCGGTTCTCCTGCATGAACACGACGATATGTTCGACGTCGCGAATGGTGCCCGTGTGCGAAAACGCGGGAACGGCCAACGCATTGCGGATCGACTCAGGCAGCGCGGTCAGCGCGGCGGCAGCGCCGGCGGAAGAAGCCACGGTCTGCAGGAAACGGCGACGGCTATTTGATGTCATCGAATATCACCTTCTGCGGGGGGAAAGAATAGCGCGCCGCGCGCGCCGGTGGAATCGCTCAGTTGCTGTTCGCGCTGTCGCCGGGTGCGTAATGCATGACGGGCGCCACTTGCTGGCTGTCGGCGGCGAGGCTGGCTTGCATGTTCTGCGTGATCGCGTCGGACGCGAGGACGGGGTCCGCCGCGAGCGTCGCCGAAGCGTCGGGGGGATATGTCGGCGAAGATGCCGCTGGACTCGCCGCGTTATTCGCGACAACGCCCGGCGATGAAGACGCATTACTCGACGCGGAATCATCCGCGCCGCAACCGTTTAGCGCTAACGTTGCGAGCGCAACGAACAGCGCGCCAGCGAGGCGTTTGTCTCTTCTCATGTCTGCATCCAGTTTCGTGAGAGCGGATGCAGTCTCCAACCCTTTCAAGAAATAATTGTGAAACGTTTGCGAGTGGGAAAAATGACTCGCGTTTGTGAGTTCTTCGAAAGGAACCGGAAAGTGATAAGTAGGAGAATGGACACGTTAGTGCCATCGGCTTGACGTTCAAGCACACCGAAACATAGCAACCGCCTTGCACGAGTGCTCACGCCATGACACGCATTGAACGACCTTTCGACATGACGCGTCTTGAAGACGAATGGCTTGAAGCCGACGGCTTCGGCGGCTTCGCATCAGGAACCGTGGGCACGCTGCGCACGCGCCGTTACCACGCGTTGCTGTTGAGCGCCACGCGAGCGCCGGGCGGCCGCATCGTGCTCGTGAACGGCATCGAAGCATGGCTCGAAGCGCAGGGGGAGCGTTATCCACTCAGCATGCAACGCTATGTACCCGATGTGGTCTATCCCGATGCTGCGGCGAACATGCTCGACTTCACCACAGAACCCTGGCCGACATGGCGCTTCCAGTTCAATGCGGAAATCCTTGTCATAGCTGAAGTGTTCGTCAGCAAGGCGACGTGCGAAACGGTATTGCGCTGGAGGTGGCAGCGTACGCAAACAGCATCGCAAGCAAGTGGGCTCACGTTGAAAGTGAGGCCGCTTTTGTCGGGCCGCGACTATCACGCGCTGCATCACGAGAACGCCGCGTTCGACTTCAATGCTCAAACCGGCAGTAACGCCGGTTGCGTAAGCTGGCAACCGTATGGAGATCGGCCGCGTATTCATGCGACGACGAACGGCGTCTACACGCATGCTCCCGATTGGTATCGCAACTTCTGCTACGTTCGGGAGCGCGAGCGCGGGCTCGATTTCAGCGAAGATCTGGGAACGCCCGGCGTTTTCAGTTTCGATCTCGCAGAGGCGCAAGCAGTGATGATCCTCAGCGCGTCGAACCCAACGACCGCACACCCTGTGGCAACGAGCGATGCCGATCAGCTGGCCGGCGTCGAAGAACAACGCCGTATTGCCTTCGGCTCGCGTCTGCAACGATCCGCCGATGCCTACGTGGTGCAGCGTAACGAAGGCCGCACGATACTCGCGGGTTTCCCATGGTTCACCGACTGGGGCCGCGATACGTTTATCGCAATGCGCGGCTTGCTGATTGCAACAGGCCGACTCGACGCTGCCGAATCGATCCTGCTCGAATGGTCTGGAACATTGTCCGAGGGCATGCTGCCGAACCGCTTTCCCGACTACGGCGATGCACCGGAATACAACTCGGTCGATGCATCGCTGTGGTTTATCGTCGCCGTGCACGACTATTTGGCGACGAATCATGCCAGCGCCGCAACCATAAAGCGTCTGCAGCAAGCGGTCGAAACGATCCTCGCGGGCTATACGCAAGGTACGCGTTTCAACATCAAGGCGTCTGCGGAAGATGGTCTGCTATGTGCGGGCGTGCCCGGCATGCAGCTAACGTGGATGGACGCGAAGGTCGGCGATTGCGTCGTGACGCCGCGTATCGGCAAACCGGTGGAAGTGCAGGCGCTGTGGATCAACGCGTTGCGCATTGCAGCAACTTGGAACCAAGAATGGCAATCGCCGGCCGAGCAGGCGTTGCAAGCGTTTGTTAAACGCTTCATCGACCCGTCCACGCAAACGCTTTTCGACAATGTCGACGTGGATCATGTAACCGGCACCGTGGACCGCTCGATTCGCCCGAATCAGATTTTCGCGGTCGGCGGTCTGCCTTTTGCATTGCTCGAAGGCGCGGCGGCGCGCGCGGTGGTCGATCAGGTCGAAGCGCAATTGCTCACGCCGCTCGGCTTGCGCACGCTCGCGCGGTCGGACCCCGCTTATCGCGGCCGCTACAGTGGCGCGCCCTACGAACGCGATGACGCCTATCATCAAGGAACGGCGTGGCCGTGGCTGCTCGGGCCGTTCGTCGAGGCCTGGCTGCGCGTGCGAGACAATTCACCAGACGCGCGCGGGGAGGCCCAGACACGATTTCTCGATCCGCTATACACTCATCTCGATCACGCCGGTCTCGATCACATTTCCGAAATTGCCGACGGCGACGCGCCGCATGCCCCCGCAGGCACACCGTTTCAGGCGTGGTCGCTTGGAGAACTGCTGCGGATGGAGCATCTGCTTGCCGGGTTGGATCGCACCGGCGCTTAAACCGCGCTACGATGTGTGTCTCTCCGCCAAGCCCGACGCAAGGACGCTGTCATGCCACCGCTGCGCGCTGCCAATCTGTTAGACACCACTGAAGGCTCACGCCTGCATTCGGCGGACTGCGCCCACTGGCAGCGTTGGGGACCGTACCTCAGCGAGCGCCAATGGGGCACCGTGCGCGAGGACTACAGTGCGGACGGCACAGCTTGGGACTACTTTCCGCACGACCATGCGCGCAGCCGCGCGTACCGTTGGGGCGAAGACGGTATTGCCGGATTCGGCGACGACACGCTGAGCTGGTGCGTGTCGCTTGCTCTGTGGAATCGCAAGGACCCGATCCTGAAGGAGCGGCTCTTTGGTCTCACGAATGCGCAAGGCAACCATGGCGAGGACGTAAAGGAGTTGTACTTCTACCTCGACGGTACGCCCACGCATTCATACATGCGCATGCTTTACAAGTATCCGCACAACGCTTTTCCGTATCAGGATCTGATCGAGGAAAACGCGCGACGTGGCGGCGACATGCCCGAGTACGAGATTCTCGACACCGGTGTGTTCGACGATTTGCGCTATTTCGACGTGCAGGTCGAATACGCAAAGCATGCGCCGAACGACATCGTCATGCGCGTGACAATCGAGAATCGCGCGGATGAGCCAGCGTCGCTCGATGTGCTGCCGCAAATCTGGGCGCGCAATTCGTGGTCGTGGAAAGAGAACACGGACAAACCTTCGCTGGTTGCGGGCACCGACCATAACGGCCACGCGCAATTGATCGGTCATCAGCATGGACAGGAGCCGATCGTCGTCACGGCCTGGTCGAACGACGTGCCGCAAGTCACGTGGCTCTTCTGCGAGAACGACACCAACGTGAAGCGTCTGTTCGACATGGAGGCCGAAGGTCCGTTCAAAGACGGCTTCAACGACTACCTGGTGCATGGCGACCAGCAAGCGGTGCGTCGCGAGCATGGCACGAAAGCCGGCGCACATGCGCCGATCGAACTCGCTCCGCACGGCCGCGCGGTGGTCTACATGCGTTGGCGTCCGGAAGCGAGCCCCGACGCAGTGCCTCTCGACGCCGATGCACTCTTTGCGAAGCGGATTGCGGAGGCCGACGAATTCTACGGCGCGCTGCAGCACGACATGAATGACGCTGACGCGCGCCTCGTGCAGCGTCAGGCGCTCGCGGGCATGCTGTGGTCGAAGCAGTATTACCGGTATGACGTGCATCGCTGGCTGGAAGGAGATCCTTTGCAGCCAAAGCCCGCGGCCGGACGCAAGCGTGGACGCAACGCGGACTGGATGCATTTGTGCAACGCGGACATCGTGTCGATGCCGGACAAATGGGAGTACCCATGGTACGCGTCGTGGGATCTCGCGTTTCATGCAGCAGCGTTCGCGCTGATCGATCCAGCGTTTGCGAAGCGTCAACTACTGCTCCTGGTGAAAGACCGCTATCAGCATCCAAATGGACAACTGCCCGCTTACGAATGGGCGCTCAGCGATGCGAATCCGCCCGTGCATGCATGGGCCGCGTGGCGCGTGTATGAAATCGACCTTGCGCTCACGGGTAAGCCAGACCGCGACTTCCTCGAGCTGATCTTTCATAAGCTGCTGCTCAATTTTTCCTGGTGGGTGAATCGCAAGGACGCCGACGGGCACAACATTTTTCAGGGCGGTTTTCTCGGTCTCGACAACGTGGGGATCTTCGATCGTTCGTCGCCGTTGCCAACCGGCGGTCACATCGATCAGGCGGACGGCACCGCGTGGATGGCCGCTTACGCGCTCGACCTGATGCGCATTGCGCTCGAACTTGCGTATGCGAACCATGTGTTCGTCGATATCGGCGTGAAGTTTTTCGAGCACTTCCTGTACATCGCGCAGGCCGTGAGTTGCGACGACGGCTGCGATACCGGACTGTGGGACAGCGAGGACGAATTCTTCTACGACAAGCTGCGCCTGCCTGACGGCAGCAGCGTTCCCATGCGTGTACGCTCGATTGTCGGGCTCATTCCGCTCTTCGCCGTGCACGTGCTCGAAGAGCGTTTGCATGGTCAATTGCCTGGATTGCGGGATCGGCTTGTCTGGTTCCTCAAGCATCGTCCAGACCTCGCAAAGCTGGTCTCTCGCTGGGACGAGCCGGGCAAGGGCAACGCGCTGCTGCTGTCTGTGTTGCGCGGGCATCGTATGAAAGCGCTTTTGCGGCGCGCGCTCGACGAGAGCGAATTCCTCTCCGATCATGGCGTGCGCGCGCTGTCCCGATACCACCGCGATCATCCGTTCGTGTTCAACCACAATGGCAACAGCTTTACCGTCAAATACCTGCCGGCCGAATCGGACACGCGCGTGTTTGGCGGCAATTCGAACTGGCGCGGTCCGGTGTGGATGCCGGTCAACTATCTGTTGATCGAATCGCTATACGAATTCCACCGCTATTACGGCGACGAATTCCGCGTCGAATATCCGACTGGTTCGGGCCAGAAGTTCTCGCTGTGCGAAATCGCCGACGAACTCGCGCGCCGCGCGACCACGCTGTTCCTGAAGGACAAGAACGGTGAGCGTCCGGTAATGGGCGCTTATCCTTTGCTGCAGACTGACCCCCGTTCGAGCGATCTGATTCTGTTCCATGAGTATTTCCACGGCGACAATGGGCGCGGCGTCGGCGCTTCGCATCAAACAGGCTGGAGCGGACTCGTAGCGTTGCTGTTGCAGCCGCGTGTCATGGCCGCTTCCGGCAGCGTGCCGCGCGCTGGCGAGGCGGGGCGCGCGCCGATTCCGACTGCGCCGCCGGCACCGGCACGCGAGGTCGAGCCTGAAACGGCGTCTGCGTTGGCGACAAGTTCCGTCAAATAGCGCGCTATCGTTTTGAACTGTGTGGCTGCGGGCGTGGTCTTTCAAGTATCGCCACGTCCGTTTCATTGGCTTCTTCCAAGTGAATCCCATGCCGACTACACCGAATCCTCAAGCCGCTGATCCTTCGAACGCAGACGCTAACGACAACGCTGCTGTGGCGCGCAGTTGCAAAGTCAGTGCGAACCCGCACGGTGAGCCGCCGTCGCCTGCGGGCAAACGTCCGGCGCCGCCTTGCACGCTGGTGATCTTCGGCGCGGGCGGCGACCTTACGAAGCGCCTGCTGATGCCCGCGCTTTACAACCTCGCGGTAGACGGCCTGCTCGACAACGGCATGCAGATTGTCGGCGTCAATCACGGCGCGCGGGAGACGGCCGAGTGGCGGGAAGACCTGCACCAGTCGCTGCAAAAATTCGCTGCCGACAAGGCCAGCACCTTTCACGCCGGCAAGCTGGATGACAACGCGTGGGACTGGGTCGCGCAGCGCCTCGAATATATGGCCGGCGAGTTCGAGACACCCGACACTTTCGCGCAGCTCAAGCAGAAACTCGCTGAGGCGCCGGGCGGCAATGTGATCTTCTATCTGGCGGTCACTTCGCGTTTCTTCAAACCGATCGTCGAGCATCTGGGCGAGGCGGGTTTGCTCAAAGAGGGCGATGGCTTTCGCCGCATCGTGATCGAAAAGCCGTTCGGCACCGACCTTGCAACAGCACGCGATCTGAATGCGCATATCCTTTCATATGCGAAGGAATCGCAGATTTATCGCATCGACCACTTTCTCGGCAAGGACACGGTGCAGAGCATTCTTGCCGTGCGCTTCGCCAACGCGCTATTCGAGCCGGTATGGCGACGCGAATATATCGACAGTGTGCAGATCACGGCGGCGGAAACAATCGGCGTGGAAGGGCGCGGCAAGTTCTACGAACAGACCGGCGCGTTTCGCGACATGGTGCCGAACCACCTGTTCCAGTTGCTCGGCATGGTTGCCATGGAACCGCCCAATTCATTCGATGCGGAAGCCGTGCGCGATAAAAAGGCCGAAATTTTCGACGCCATCTTGCCGCTGACGCCGAACGACGTCGTGTTCGGTCAATACGAAAGCGGCGCTGCAGGCGTGGGTTATCGTGAGGAGCCGGATGTCGCGCCGAACAGCACGACTGAAACGTATGCCGCCGCGCGCGTGTTCGTAGAAAATTGGCGCTGGGCCGGCGTGCCTTTTTATCTGCGCACGGGCAAGCGGCTCGCCGCGCGTCGCACGGAAATTTCAGTGCAACTGAAGCCCGTGCCGTTTCGTTTGTTCCGCGACACGCCTGTCGATGCGCTTACGCCTAACGTGCTGACTTTGCGCATCGACCCTGCGCATGGCACGAGCTTCGACTTCAACGTAAAAACGCCGGGTCCCGTAATGCAGATCGGCCCGGTACAGTCTTCGTTCGATTACGGCGATTTTTTCGCGGAACGCGCGAACGTAGGCTATGAAACGCTGCTGTACGACTGCATGCTCGGCGACGAGACGTTGTTCCAGCGCGCCGACAGCATCGAAACGAGCTGGTGCGCGGTGGACGATGTGTTGCATCCGAAAGCGGGCGGCGCGGTCCCGGTGCACGGCTATGCGGCCGGCAGCGAAGGGCCCGCCGAAGCAGACGCGCTGCTGGCGCGCGACGGCCGCGCGTGGCGTCCGTTGAAAGCGGGCGCGGTCCAGAAGAAGTAATGCCATGAAGCACAACCACACATACGGGGTAACCGTGGCGACATCTAAAGCAAACGCGGCAAAGGCGGCAAAGGCCGCAAAGCAGGCTGAAGCTGCACAAGCAGCAACGAGTGACGAGCGGATTCTTGCAATCGACGTCGGCGGCACCGGCCTGAAAGCGGCGATTATCGACGCGGACGGCCAGATGCAGACCGAGCGCTTGCGTGTCGCGACACCGCACCCGTGTACGCCCGATCAACTTGTCGATGCGTTGGCGAAACTCGTGGAGCCGCTGGTCGCAAAAGCGCCGGCCGCGCTGATGTCAATCGGCTTTCCGGGCGTGGTCCGCAACAACCGTATTCTGACGGCGCCGCATTTCGGCGTGGAAGGTTGGCACGACTTTGCGCTTGCCGATCTGCTCGCGCAAAGGCTAGGCGGCTTGCCGGTCCGCATGATCAACGACGCCGAAATGCAAGGCTTCGCCGCAATTGAAGGCAAAGGAATTGAATTCGTCCTGACGCTCGGCACCGGCGCGGGAACGGCGCTCTTTCGCGACGGCGAGCTGATGCCTCATCTGGAACTTGCGCACCATCCGGTGAGCAAGAAAGGCGTCGCTTACGACGAGTACATCGGCGACGCCGCGCGCGAAAAAGCTGGGAATAAGCGCTGGAATCGGCGCGTTGAAAAAGTGATTCGAATTCTCGAATCGCTGGTGAATTACGACAAGTTGTGGATCGGCGGCGGTAACGCGGCACGCCTGACATTCCAATTGCCGCCGAACGTGGCGACGGTTTCGAACGATGCGGGCATTGAAGGCGGCGCGCGGCTATGGCATCCACGGTCGGTGCGCGAAACGCGGCAGCTTCCCGAAGCGAATGCACGCGTTGGCAAATTCGAATAGTTCGAACTCACGTCAATGGCGAATAGCCGGGAGCAAGCAGTAATGATTCGAAGGGCTTACGTTGGCACTGCGCGGCGTCTGATGTCTGCCGGCGTGGGTATGATGCTCGCCTTCATCGTGGCTGTTGCAAATGCGGCTGACGCGTTCACATTGACGTCGCCGGGTTTGGCCGACGGCGCGACACTCGAATCGACTCACGCGGCCAGCGCCAACAACTGCGGCGGCGGCAACGTGTCGCCGGCATTGCAGTGGCACAACTCGCCCACAGGCACGAAAAGCTATGCGGTGACGATCTTCGATCCCGACGGCGCGAAGGGTTTAGGCATCGTGCATTGGGTGCTATACGGCATTGCGCCTTCCGTTACCTCGCTAGGCGCGGGAGCCGCACTGCCGCCTGGCAGTGTCGGTGGGACGAATCGCACCGGTGGCACGGGTTATTACGGACCATGCCCGCCGGTCGGCGAGGTGCCGCATCACTACGTTGTGCAGGTCTATGCACTTGATCTCGCGCCCGACGCCTTGCCGGCCGGCTTGACGAGAGACGCGCTGCTTGCCGCGATGAAAGATCACGTGATTGCGGCAACCAGCACAGTGCTTCGATACGGGCGATGATCGCAACGGGCTTGCAGCCAGCGATCACCCGGCACGTTTAGCGCGCTGCGTCGCCCCATCGATATTCGACGCTGGCCTCGTCGAGCTGCTGCTTGATGTCGGCATCCAGCACGAGTTCGGACGCCGCCAACGTATCGTTCAATTGCTCGGCGCGACTCGCGCCGATAATCGCCGACGTAACCAGTGGATTTGCCAGCACCCACGCAAGCGACATGCGGGTTAGCGACTCGCCGGTCGGCTCGACAATCGCTTTGAGCCGCTCGATCGTCTCGAATTCGCGTTGATGCCAGTACCGCTCCTGATACATGGCGCCCGCCTTGCCGACGGTTTCAGTGAAGCGGCCCGACGGCGGCGCTGCATCGAGCTTGTGCTTGCCCGTCAGCAAGCCGCCCGCGAGCGGGTTGTACGGCATGACTGCAAGTTGCTCCTCTGCGGCCAGCGGCAGCAGTTCACGTTCGATCTGGCGGAACAGCAGGTTATAACGCGGCTGCACCGAGACGAAGCGCGCCACGCGCAATACATCGGCGCGACCCAGCGCACGCGCGAGCCGATACGCGAGAAAGTTCGATACGCCGATGTAGCGTGCTTTGCCCGAGCGAACGATCACGTCCAGCGCTTCGAGTGTTTCGTCGAGCGGAGTGTCCGCGTCGTCGGAATGGAGTTGATAGAGGTCTACATAGTCAGTGCCGAGACGCTTCAGCGAGGCATCGATTGCATCGAGTAGATGCTTGCGCGACGCGCCCTGGTCCCATGCCGAAGGGCCCATCTTGCCAACTGCCTTCGTGGCCAGAATGAAGCGGTCGCGCTTGCCCTTCAGCCAACGGCCCACGATCTCCTCCGTGCGTCCCGCGTCGCTGTGCTCGCTGCCGAGCGGATAAACGTCGGCCGTATCGATGAAATTCACGCCGGCGTCGGCGGCAGTATCGAGAATGCGGCGCGAAGCGTCTTCTTCGGTCTGCAGGCCGAAGGTCATCGTGCCGAGGCACAAGCGGGAAACCGTCAGGCCAGTGCGGCCGAATTTGCGGTATTGCATGCTCAACTCCGGAATTGAACGAACGGGTTGCGATAGGGAATACGGCAAGAAGCGTGCGAAGAGGATAAACGCAAAACGATAGTTGCGTTGACAGGCGCACAGCCATGCATTGCAAACGTAAGCTGCGCACTTGGCCGCTTGAAAATGGCCGCTCGCGCTAGAATCGTGCAGCGCATTGCTTGCCGCTTCAACCGGAATTTCGACGATGACACGCCCAGCCGCCACAGTCACGAACCACGCCACGAGCCAGAACGCAAGCGAAGCGACAAGCGTGGTGGATGCCGCGCTCGTCACGCGCCGCTCGATCCGCGCATTTCTGCCGACGCCGGTGCCGCGCGCGGACATCGAGGCGATTCTCGAAGTGGCGAGCCGCGCACCCTCCGGCACCAATACGCAGCCGTGGAAGGTCTATGTGGTGACGGGCGACTCGCTCGCGCGTCTGTCGCAGGCCTTGCTGGCGGCTTACGATCATCCGGAGCGCGACACGCTGTATCGCGAGGAATATCCGTACTATCCGCGGGAATGGGTGTCTCCTTACATCGACCGCCGCCGCAAGATCGGCTGGGATCTGTACGGACTGCTCGGCATTGAAAAGGGCGACAAGGCGCGCATGCATGAACAGCACGCGCAGAACTATCGGTTTTTTGGCGCGCCCGTGGGTCTTTTCTTCACCATCGACCGCGTAATGGAGCGCGGCAGCTGGCTCGATTACGGCATGTTCATGCAAGCCATCATGACGGCGGCGCGCGGGCGTGGCCTCGACACCTGCCCGCAGGCCGCGTTCACGCCGTTTCATCAGGTGATCGCAGCGCAACTCGATCTGCCGCCCGAGGAGCAACTGGTGTGCGGCATGTCGCTCGGCTTCGCAGACGAAAACGCGCCGGTCAACGCGTTGCGCTCCGAACGGGAACCGGTTGAACGATTCACGCGGTTCCTCGATTGAACGCCTGACGATAAAACGGCCTGTGGTTCAGGCGCGTCCCACTACGTACAAAGGAGTCGAATAATGAAAACATCGCGCCGCCATTTTTTATTGTTGGGCGTGAGCGCAGGCTCATCGCTCATGATTTCGCGCGCGGCTTTTGCCGGCGGCGCGAACGCACTCAGCGAGGCCGATCCGCAGGCGCGGGCGCTCGGCTACAAAGACGACGTGTCAAAGGTCGACAAGGCTAAGTATCCGCAATACGCAGCGGGCCAGAATTGCGCGACATGTTCGCTGTTTCAGGGCAAGGCTACCGACGCATACGGCGGCTGCACGCTGTTCGGCGACAAGCAGGTCGCCGCGCGCGGCTGGTGCAGTTCGTACACGAACATGTGAGCCGCAGGCAGCCGCGCATTCGTCAGATCAACGCGGCGAGCAGAAGCTCATGTGAGCGGCCGATCCACACGGCGGCGTCGCGGTGATCGCGCAGCGCGTCGCCGGTATTCGGGTGCACGAAAATGTCGAGCGTGCCGTGATTGAGCGTCAGCCAGCCAATCAGCTCGCCGAACTGCTCGTGGGCGAAAGCCATCTGATACGACCACATGGGGTGCGGCCCGACCGGGCGTTCGTGAAAACGGCCCATCTGTAGCTTGCCATGCCAACGCGCTTCGATCTGCTCACGGAACGCCCAGGCGCTGTCGCGCGTCGCGGAATCGAAGTAGACATGCGCGTGCCAGCTTTGAATCACGGAAGTGTCACGAAGAGTCATGCCGAGCCTGTGGTGTGTCAGTCGTTATCCGCCATTTATTCTGCTTCAGTTTCCGCCGACGCGCGCGGCGCGCGCCTCATGTGAAACTGTCTTTCATCCTCGCCCACGATTTCAAAACCGAGCTCGTATAGACGTTGTGCCGGGTTGCCTTTGAGCACCTTGAGCGCGACGGGCAATGCGTTGGCGTCGGCGGCGCGCAGCACTGTGCTGAGCGCTCGTTCGCCGATGCCGCGCCTTTGCAGCGCGGGCGCGATCTGCAATTGAACGACTAGCCATTCAGTACCAGTGCGATGCGCTTTGAGCAAGCCGGCAGGCATGCCGTTGACACAAATGACACGCGCTGCGTCGTAACGATGCAGCAAACGCGCGCGATGCTCGGCGTCGTCCGCAGGTTCGCCGACACGCGCGAGGTGTTCGGTCATCGTCGTCTTGCGCAGTTCGAAGAGAAAGGGCTCGTCTCCCGCGACGGCGGGGCGCAGGGTTATCGCGGCGTGGTCGTCGGACATGTCGGAGCGGCGCCGTGTGCGGAGCCGGTTAGTAAGAATGGGCGCGAATTGTCACGCTGCCAGTGCTTTTTTACCATGCTAGCTTGTTCCCATGCGCGCGTTCGCGCAGAGAATGCGGGTTGGTCGCCGCTCGCGCGAGTCACGAAAGCCGGAAGCGGCGCCGCGACTTTAGCCGCGATGCATCAGGCGCCGCCGATGTTTGCCGCTCGCGCGACACGCTATGCAAGCGCGTTCTGCGGGTCGCCGAAGCATGAGCGCAGCACGTTTAGCGCTGATTGGCATGTGCCTTGCTTTTGCCCTACCCGCGGATTGCTACGCACGCGAGTTCGAGACTTCGCGCGCGACACGCCGAAACGCCGGGGAAACGGCGCCACTTGGCATACAACGAACAATGCTGAACACGAAACCACATGTTCTGACGCGCGCGATAGATGGCGACGCGATGACGCTCGTCTTCTACCCCGACACAGGCTGCCTGCGTTTCGCCGATTCACGCGGTGTGGTGTGCCACGAACTCCGGCCGCCGCATTCCTGGTTTGCGATTTCGTCCGCGTTGCGCGAAGTGCGCGGCGGGACACACGCGATGTCCGAAGGCTTGAGTACCCTATTGCATGAGTTCTGCCGGAAACGCTCAAGGTGGCTGAGCGATCGGGCGCACATGCCGGCGGCGGCCACCGCGCTGGTGTTTGCTCCGGCGCTTCGTCTCGCAGCCCGGCCCGCGTCTACGTCGGCGGTGTTGCCGGGAGATGCGGACATGCACGCGCCGCTGCGTTCGCTTACGATGAACATAGCGGCAGCACAGTAGGGAATTCATCAGCCGAAAGATCGGCGCCGGTTTGCGTGTCTATTCAGTTTTGTTCGGTGTTGTCCGTTTCAGTACGGCGGACGGCATAACCAACTTTGCGAGGTGGGCCATGGAGATTATCGAGCTTGAACCTAGCGTCTCGGCTGACGGGCGCGCGGTGATTTTCCAGCTTTCGGCGCGAGGACGAGACCTCGAATGCGCGGTAACGCGCGAAGCGCTGGAGCAGCATTTCTGGCTGCAGCGCGGCGCTGCCGAGGACCGCATGCTGAAAACGTTTGCGGATGGCCGCAAACGCATCACTGCTGTCGCGGAAAGAAAGATGCTGGCACGTCCGGGCGATAGAGTCCTGTTGACGATCAGCGATTTTGCCGCGCGCTAATGACGGTTCATCGCCGTGCACGCATCGTCGTCATGACGTTGCGTGCGCTCTCGTCGCGCTGAATCTTGTGCGAGCGGGCGCTCGATAGCGCCCTCGCTCGCCTGCTTGTTCGCCATTCGCGTGTGAGTCGTTCACGCGGTTCCGGCATCCCTCCTGCATGCGTCCCCGATTGTTACGCCGATTCGTTAAACTGGCGCGGCAAATCCCTTCCTTTTGCCCAATTGCCTGGGCGCTCGCTCGCATAAACTGTTTTACATGGAGCGACAAATCACCGAGCCCCATCGACGCGGTCTTCCCCCGCGTTGTTTTGAACCGTACCGTTGATGGCAGTTTGCCGCGGTGTTCGACGCGGCAGGGCAGTAACGCAGCACGAAGTAGAAGCAAAGCAATGGCGCAGTAGCAGGTGAAGTAGCAACAACCGTTTTTGCAGTGCTGGTAGTAGTTGACCTGGCAACGACCGTTTTCCAGTAACAGTTGAAGTCGCAACGAAAGTCTCAGCAGTAGCAGTACAAGTTCAGAAGATGTCTTCGCAGCAGCAACATAAGTAGCAAGATTGGCAGTAACAGCGTTTCAGTTTCGATGGTTACAGGTCGGCGAGCATCCACGCGCGAGCACGACTCTTCCATCCTGTCCGGCCCTGTTCTCTCGCGGGAACAGGGTTTTTTTTCGTCGATGCGATGAAGGCACGCGACCTTCGCGTTTTAAGCCGGACTTAATATTCGCTTGCCATCATGCTTACACAGACTCACATTAGAGGCTGTTCAGCCGCCGGCGCATCGGCGGCAGTCGTCGCGGGAGATCATACCGATCGTGCGACGAAGCCGAGAGTTAGCGAAGGAGGTGAAACCTATGTCCAGTAAATCGCGAGTCCGCAAACACAATTCGCCGGCCATGTCGCCGCTGTTGCGTGCGCTGACTCAAAGCCGTAGCACGCACGAGCCGGTTACCGCTGCGATGCTTCTGCAGTGCTACGCGGCGCTCGACGCGTTCGAGCACGGTCACGGCTCGCGCGATCTGCACATGTCGTTGAGCCGGCACTTGCTCGTGTCGCAGGAGCTTGCGCGCCTCGGCCTCGGCGAAGACCTTCTCGACGATATCGAGAGCGGCCACGCCGCCATGGTCCAGTTAGACAGCCGCGAGCAGATAACCGGCAAGTGGACGCTCAGTGACGACGAACACGCACGCCTGTGCACGTCGCTCGCGATTCTGGACGAGCAATTGTCCGTGGCATCGTTGAGCGAGATTGCGAGCGCTCAGGCGCGAATGATCGAAGGCCTGATGCGGTCCGCGCGGACGAAAGCAATCGCCGAAGCGGTGCTCTGACTGTAAAGCCGCAAATCCCGCGAATAGAAAACGCCTCATGTGGGGCGTTTTTTTTTGCAGCGCCGGTTAATCGTTGTACTGCGTCACATCGCAATAGCTGATCCAGTTCTGATTGCCGCCGAGTTCAACCAGACGCGAACCCCCTGAGGTCGGCGCGGGGAACGGACAATTCGTACATGTGTGAACGCCTTGTGAATTGATTCCGGCGCTGACGGTCGTTTGATACTGCCCAAGCGTGGTGTTATTCGGCGTGCCCACTGCAAAGCCGTCGACTTCGCCGTTCGTGCCGGCCAAGGTCAGACCGGATGCCTGAATCTGCACCGAATTCACCGGATACGCGAGGCTCTGCCCGTTGACGAGGCTGGACCAGCTGACGCTCATCGCATACTGAATACCGGCACGCGATCCGGCCGGAGTAAGAAACTGCGTCTCGAAGTAGGACAGCAAACTCGGCCACGACACCGTTGCACCGGCCGCCGCGCCGAGCGGGCTACCCGGGTTCATCATCTGCGACACGCCGAGCTTCGCGCCGTTGCTGTCGTAAAACGTCACCGTGTAGGTGGCGTAGAGCGGCACAGTGCCGACATCGACCGACTGCGCCGCATACACGCCGCTCGACGCGGGCGGCGCGAAGCTGGTGGTCGACGGCAGCGATTGCCATGACCAGCCCAGGTGGCGTCCATTAAGGTCACACTTGCGCCGACCCATGCGCTGCCGCTCGCTACGGTGCCGGTAACAGATGTCGCGGTGGCAGTTTGCGTATTGGACGAGCCTGGCCCGGACCCCGAACCGCCGCCTCAACCGCTCAGTTGAAGAAACGCAAAAGGCACTGCGGCCGCGACGGCGCTGCGCAATAACGTTCGATGCATGAAATCCCCGATGCTGATTCGTTTTGATATCGGCCCGTTATGTCGATAAGCGATTTTCAATCCTCGCGCGGTGTCGTCGGATTGAAAGCGATACCTGTGTTTTCTCACACTTTAACGGCCGTTTTAAATAGCGGCGGATGGCGCGTTGGGAGAATACTTCAAATCGACGCAAGCGTGCCATGTGGCAAAAGTGAATCCGCAATGCGTTGAAGCTTACGAGTCTCCGTAAAAGCGTGGGGTTCGCCGCCGATTAGTCCGCGGTTCAGGCTTACCGGAACGATCCGCGCTTGCTAGACTGGTTTTCCGCGCTCATCCCAAGCGCGTTTTTCTTCCGCCATCCGACTGCCGGGCGCCTGTCCGCAGCTCATTAATTGGAGACGCCATGTCTTATATGCTGCTGATTGTCGAGCCTCCGGAACAGCGCATCGAGCGCGGCGAGGCGAAAGGCCGTGAAGTCTACGATCAGATGGTGCGTTTTGCCGCCGACCTCAAGGAGCGCGGCAAACTGCTCGCGGTCGAATCGCTCACTTCTTCCCGCGACGCCGTGCGGGTGCAGGTGCGCGACGGGCAGCCGAAACTGGTCGACGGACCCTTCGCAGAAGCAAAGGAAATGGTCGGCGGCTTTTTCCTCCTCGATTGCGATTCGCGCGAGGAAGCGGTGGCCATTGCGCAAGCCTGTCCGGCGGCGACCTGGTGCACCGTCGAGGTACGCAAGCTCGGCCCCTGCTTCGCCTAGGCTATCGGTGCCTGTCTGCTTGGGGTTTTCACCAGGCGCCCGTGCTGTCTGTCGAATCGCTCGTGCATTGCTCGTCGTGTGAGTAAGAGCAGGCCAACGCGCCACGCTCAACGAGACATCCTCGAACCTCACGACGAAAGGAGTAACCGCGATGCGATTCATGATCCTGGTGAAGGCGACTGCCGCGAGCGAAGCCGGCGAGATGCCAGAAGCGTCCTTAATGGCCGCGATGGGCGCGTACCACGAAGAACTCGCCAAGGCAGGTGTGCTGCTGGACGCCACTGGCTTGCAGCCCAGTTCGAAAGGATGGCGCGTTCGCTACAGCGGCGGTAAGCGCTCGGTGATCGACGGTCCGTTTGCCGAGACGAAGGAACTGGTCGCCGGCTACACGCTGATCCAGGTACGTTCGCGCGAAGAAGCGATGGAATGGGCGCGGCGTTTTCCCGCGCCGTTCGGCGAACAGGCTGACGGCGAAATAGAGGTGCGGCAGCTCTACGAACTCGAGGTCTTCGAGCCGAGCGTGGAACTCGAGCGCTTTCGTGAACTGGAAGCGGGCCGCCGCTGATTCCACGCCAATCGACTACTGGACTCATCATGCACAAGCAGATTTTCGTCAATCTCGCGGTCGATAAACTCGATCGGTCAAAGGCATTCTTCAGCGCACTCGGTTTTAATTTCGATCCGCAATTCACCAACGATCAGGCGGCGTGTTTGATCCTCGGTGAAAATCTTTACGCGATGCTGCTGGTCAAAGACCTGTTCAAGTCCTTCACGCGCAAGTCGCTTTGCGATCCGAAGGAGAGCACGGAAGCGCTCGTAGGCCTGTCATGCGAAAGTCGAGGCGAGGTCGATGCGCTCGTTGCCAAAGCGCTCGCTGCTGGCGGCACCGCGCCGCGTGCGCCGCAGGACTACGGCTTCATGTACGGCCACGGTTTCGAAGACATCGACGGGCATATCTGGGAGCTGATCTACATGGACCCCAACGCGAAGGCGCCGGGTTGAGCCTGTGACGAAACCGGCCACTCACCGTGCCATCGAGGCAGTCTGGCGGATCGAGTCCGCCAAGGTCATCGCCTACGTCGCGCGGATGGTGCGCGACGTCGGGCTCGCCGAAGAGCTGGCGCAAGACGCGCTCGTGTCGGCGCTCGAACATTGGCCCGACGCGGGCGTGCCCGACAATCCCGGAGCGTGGCTGATGGCGACCGCAAAGAACCGCGCCCTCGATCGCTTGCGGCAGGAAGCGTTGCACGCGCGCAAACGCGAAGAGCTGGGTCACGACCTGGACGCGCTCGAGGCGCATGTCGTGCCGGATTTCGTCGATGCGCTCGACGCCGCCCGTGCCGACGATATCGGCGACGATCTGCTGCGGCTCGTCTTCACCGCATGCCATCCGGTGTTGTCCACCGACGCGCGCGTCGCGCTCACGCTGCGTTTGCTCGGCGGCCTGACGACGGACGAGATCGCCCGCGCTTTTCTTGTGCCGGAACCGACCGTCGCACAGCGCATTGTCCGCGCGAAGCGGACGCTGTCGGCGGCGAAGGTGCCGTTCGAGGTGCCGCAGGCCGAAGCGCGTGCGCCGAGGCTCGCGTCGGTGCTGCAGGTGATCTACCTGATCTTCAACGAAGGCTATTCGGCGACGGCTGGTGACGACTGGATGCGCCCCGCGCTCTGCGAAGAAGCGCTGCGGCTGGGGCGCGTGCTCAGCGGTCTAGTGCCTGACGAAAGTGAAGTGCACGGCCTCGTCGCGTTGATGGAAATTCAGGCGTCGCGCACGCATGCGCGCACCGATGCACGGGGGCGCCCCGTTCTGTTGCTCGATCAGGACCGAAGCCGTTGGGACCCGCTTTTGATCCGTCGCGGGCTGGCCGCGCTCAACACCTCGCACGCACTTGGCGGCGCGAGCGGGCCATACGCGCTGCAAGCCGCGCTGGCCGCGTGTCATGCCCGCGCGCATCGGGCGGAAGACACAGATTGGGCGCAGATCGTCGCGCTGTACGACGCGCTTGCGCAGGTGGCGCCGTCGCCGGTTGTCGAATTGAACCGCGCGGTTGCGGTGGGTATGGCCTTCGGACCGGCGGCAGGCCTCGAGATTGTCGATGCGCTCGCGGCAGATGCGGCGCTCGCCAACTATCACTGGCTTCCGAGCGTGCGCGGCGATCTGCTTGCGAAACTCGGTCGCATGGATGAAGCGCGCGCGGACTTCGAACGTGCTGCCGCGATGACGCGCAACGCACGCGAGCGCGAGTTGTTGCTCGAACGCGCGCGTGCGGTGATGCAGTAGGCTGCCGAAGTTTGTGCGCATAAACCGGGCATAGCCACGGCACTGCGCGCGGCCGTGCGCCGACGACGGCGTTCTCCCAGGCACTGTGGGAGACATCACCGAAAGCGCACTGGAACCTGCTAGCGGATCAACTGACGCACGCCCAACGCGATGATCAGGCCGCCGCACACCCGGTCGACCCATACCTTGCTGCGCCGGTACGCGGACGCGATCCGCGCGTGCGACAACGTCAGTGCAACGAAGCCATACCAGCTGCTTGCCACGACGAACACCATGCCCAGCATCGCGACGAAAGTGCCGACGCTCTCATGCGGCGGCGCCGCGGACGAAAACACCGCAGCAAAAAACGCGACCGACTTTGGATTCGCGATATTCGTCGCGAAGCCTTGAGCGAATGCCTGGCGGACGCTGCCGCCAGGCGCCTGCGCATTCTGTTGCGGGTTGCCTGCGGAAGCCTTGAAGATCAGCCGTCCGCCGAACCAGATCAGATAAGCGGCGCCAGCCGCTTTAACGGCGAGGGCCAGCCACGGAAACGCTGCGAACACAATGCCGACGCCGAGAATCGCGCAGCTCGCCCAGAACAGGTTGACGAGCACAATGCCCGCCACCACCGCCAGCGCTTCGGTGCGTGTAGCGGAGGCCGCCTTATGCGCGACCGCAACGAAGTTCGGACCGGGAATCACAACGCCGGCAACATACACGGATAACACACCTAGAACGGCCGAACTATCTACCACGCGAAGCTCCGATCAAGCAGAGAAAAAGGCCATTGCACCGGTCGCGACGCCCGCTGCCGCGACCACGAACGACACATTGCGCAACCATTTCTTGCGCGTAAGCAGCGTGATCGCGCACAGAGCGATGGCGACCTGAATCAGCGTAGTAGCCTGCGCCCAGCGATGATGGCCATGCAGCAGCGTCTCGCTTTTCGCGTCATTGTCGAGCACCTCTTTTTCTATCGCTTCAGCCTTTGCGCGGATCGGCTCTTTTTGCTGCTTGTACTTGTCGACATCCGCGAGAAATTTTGCATGCTCGTCAGAATTGGCGACCGACAGCGCCGCGCCCAGCTCCGCGAGGTTCTGCTTTTCGCCCTTCGCCTGGTAATAGTTCCATTGGTTCGATGCTTCGGTCTTTTTGATCGCGGCTTCGTTCTTGTAGTACAGCGCGAGGTTTTCGCTGTTTCCGCTTTGGTACGCGCACAACGCGCCAATCGTCGCGAGGACCGCCGTTATCACGGCCATGCGGCTCCCGAAAGAGTCCGCGTCGTGGTGGCCGGCGTGCTGCACCGCGTGGTCGTGTGGACCATGCACTTCATACTCTTCAGGCATCAGATTCTCCGAGGCAAACTCTTTTGTCGTATCCGGGCGTCGCGCGGACCCGGCGGCCTCAATCTTAGCGTGTGACGTCACGACGATGGAGAAGCATGCTTCTGCGAGTGCTTCGCTGCTTCGGTTCAGGTGCGATGACCCATCCAAAGCAGCAGCAGCGACAACGTTACGACAGAACCCACGGTCGATAACAGAATTGTGCGCGACGTGATGTGCGCTTCGCGCTCATAGAACTCGGCCAGCATGAACGGGCCGGTGCCAGTGGGCAGCGCCGCGAGCACGACCGCCATTTCGACCAGCGCGGGCGAGAGCCGGAAGACGCGCGCGGCGAGCCACCATGTCAGCGCCGGCTGCACGACCAGCTTGACGAGCGTCAGCAGCAACGCAATGCCGCGCGTACCCGATTCGGACGGACGCTTTTCGGCGAGAAACAAACCGAGGCTCACCAGTGCGCAGGGACTGGCCGCGCCGCTCAGCAACTTGAGGAACATCTCCGCGCTCGGCGGCATCGCCACATGCAGACCGGCAAACAGCGCGCCCGCGATCGGCGACACGATCAACGGGTTGCGCGCCAGCGAGCGCAGCACTTTCAAGCCGAGCTTGTGCGGCGTGCGTTCGGTCTGCAAGCCGATTTCGATCAACACGATGGCGCCTGCAAACAACACACAGGCGACGAGTATCGTCGCGATCGTGGTGGGTGTCAGGCTCGCCTGGCCGAACGCGATCATGCCGAGCGGAAAGCCGATGTAGCCGGTGTTCGGATACGACGCGGCAATCGCGTCGACGCTTGCATCGGCGAGATGGCGGCCGCTCAGCAGCCGCATGACGAGAATCACAGCAAAAATGCCAGCGCATGCGATCGAAAACGTGACGACGAACGCCGGCTGATATAGCTGCTCCCATGTGGCGCGCGCCATGGTGTCGAACAGCAGCGCGGGTAACGCGAGCCAGACCACGAAGCGATTGAGTTCCGACGCCGAGTTCGGCCCGAGCACGCCGCGCCGCCGACAGGCGAAGCCGGCAAATATGAGGCCAAAAACGGGGAGCAGGATCTCGAGGGTGGCTAACATCGGTGGGAAGCGCGCGAGCGATACGGCGTGTAAGAGGGCGACCCGTCAGCGTAGTGACTTGCGTTGATACAATCAAATACCGTTTTTTACGTTCGACGATACCTTTTATGCATCGTCGCTTGACTCAGGTGGACACGTGATCGACATCAAGCCGCTGCGCTATTTCGTGACGCTTGCCGAGACGCGCCATTTCGGGCGGGCGGCGGCGCGCCTGAACTTGTCTCAGCCTCCGTTGAGCCGCCAGCTCGCGGCGCTTGAAGCGAGCCTCGGCGTGATGCTTGTCGAGCGCAGCCCGCGCAGCGTCACGCTGACCGCCGCGGGCGAACGCTTTTACGCGGATGCAAAGGCGATTCTCGCGTCGGTCGAACAGGCGGTGAGCAATGCGCAGGCAGCAGCGTCCGGCGACGCGGGCAAGCTCGCGATTGGCTTCACGATGTGCGCCGCCTATAACGTCGTGCCCGGCTACGCGCGGGCGTTCGGCGCGGCGTACCCCGAGGTCGCGCTGAATCTGCGCGAAGTGGTGTCGAACGACCTGGCCGCGCAGGTGGTGGCGGGGCACATCGACGCCGCCATCATGTTTCCTCACGTGCCCGATAAGGGACTCGCCACGCGCACGATTTTGCGCGAGCCGCTTTGCGTCGCGTTATCGCGAGGTCACCCGCGGGCTCGCGCCCGGCGGCTCAAGATCGCGCAACTTGCCGGTGAGCCGTTCGTGCTGGCATCCGCGGAAGTGGCGCCCACGTTACGCGCGACGATCCTTGACCATTGCCGCTCAGGCGGCTTCGAACCGGACATTCGCTTTGAAGTGCAGCTGCAACAGACAGTGTTGAGCCTCGTCGATGAAGGCGTGGGCGTTGCACTCGTGCCCGCTTCCATGCGCAAGGCCCAGCTTGCCGGCGTGGTGTTCAAGCCGCTGGTGGACGCGCCTTTGATCGAGCAGGTGCTGGCATGGTCGCCGGCGAACCGGAATCCGTGTCTGGCGCGGTTTCTGGAGTTGGCTTGAGTGCGTACAACGCAAGTGCAAACGCAAGTGCAACCGCAAGCGCAATTTTTTTCGGCGAGGAATCTGCGATCATCGAAAGCACGTGCCTTAGCTAACCTTGCCTTTCCGCTGATCTTTCAATGCCGACACAGTCGCCTGTTCTCACCACCGCCCGCTTGATCCTACGCGCTCATACGCGCGACGACTTCCTCGACAGCCACGCGATGTGGTCCGATCCCGAGGTGATCCGGTTTATCGGCGGCAAGCCCTTTACGCGTGAAGAAGTCTGGGCGCGTTTGCTGCGCTACGCCGGCCATTGGGCGATGCTCGGCTACGGATATTGGGTCGTGCGCGAGAAAGACAGTGGGCGTTTCATCGGCGAAGTGGGCTTGGCCGATTATCAGCGCGATATCGAGCCTTCGCTGGCGGGCACGCCGGAAATGGGCTGGGCTTTATGCCCCGCACTACATGGCCACGGCTATGCGACGGAAGCCGTGCGTGCCGCGTTGAATTGGGCAGACGAAAAATGGCCAGACGCAGAGACAGCTTGCATCATTGCGCCGCAGAATGAAGCTTCGCTGCGAGTCGCGCACAAGGTCGGCTATCGCGAGCACCTTCGCACCACATACAAGGGGCAGCCGACCATCATGCTTCGGCGCGCAGCTCGTGCGACGACATAAGCCAGCGCGAAGCTGGCTTATTCACCCTTAAATAGGTTGTCACTGAGCTTCGTGAGACGCTGCTTTGTGTCGCGCGATGAGATCCGCTAGCCGCTCGATTTGCCGGCCCTCGGCGTCGAAGTTCGTGTTGCCGAGCCAACGTGTATAGCTCGGACGCAGCGCAGGCCATTCGCTGTCGATAACTGAAAACCATGCGGTGTCGCGGTTGCGCTGACGGTAAACAATCGCCTGGCGGAAGATTCCCTCGAAGGTGAAGCCATAGCGCAACGCCGCAGCACGCGACGGCTCGTTCAGCGAATCGCATTTCCACTCGAAACGCCGGTAGCCGAGCTTGTCGAAAACGTATTGCATGAGCAGAAACATGGCTTCGGTCGCCACGCGCGTTCGCTTAAGACGCGGCGAATAGGTGACATGCCCCACTTCGATCACGCCGTTAGCCGGATCGATGCGCATCAGCGCCAGCGTGCCGACCGCCTTCCCGCTTGCGGCGTCGATCACTGCGTAGTGCAGCGGATCAGCCGACGCGGCGATGCGCGTCAGATGCTCACGATAGGCGTCGACGGTTTCAAACGGACCTATAGCGAGATACGTCCAGTCGCGGGCGTCAGGTGCCGAGCGGTACGCGTCGAAGAGATCCGCCGCGTGAGCTTCGACGTTGACCGGTTCGATCCGGCAATAGCGGCCGGCTAGCGGCGTCCGCGCGGGCGGCTTCGCGCCGTTCCAGTCGGGCATCGGCGCTCCGATCGGCTGTTCGAACGCGTTACGTCGGGGTTCCATGGGCGCACTCCTGGCGTCTGGGGTTATCGTCGGTCACAAAGAACACGATGAACGATACGGCAATCGTGGTATGTTAAAAAGATCCACCCGAACAGTATCTGATAGGTCCAGCCGTCCATGATCGAGATTATTGGCCCGCTTGCTCATACAGCCGCGAACCGCGGGCTCGCGGCTGGCGCCGGTATCGGCGACGGGCAGAAGCCCGCGCCGCTGCAGAAGCAATTGATCGAGCGTTTGCAGCAGGCGATTCTCGGCGGGCGCTTGCCGGCCGGGTCGTTGCTGCCGTCGTCGCGACTGCTTTCGGCGGAAATGGGCGTGTCGCGCAACACCGTGGTCATTGCGTATGAGCACCTGGCGGCAGTCGGTTATGTCGTGGCGGACAAGAAGGGCACGCGCGTAAGCCCGCTGTCGAGCCGCGCGGCGCGTGGCGAGCCGCCCGCACGATCTGCCCCGCCGAAAGTGGCCTACGCGGCCCGCGTCGGCCAGTTCACGGCGACGCGCACGCCTGTGGATGCTGCGTTGCCGCTCACGCCCGGCACACCGGCGCTGGACCGCTTCCCGTTGGCCGCATGGCGGCGCGCGCTGGAACGTTCGATGGAGCGCGCGTTGCCGCTCGCGCTCGGTTACGGCACGCCGGCGGGTGAGCCGGCGTTGCGCGACGCCATTGCCGCGCATTTGCGGATGGCGCGCGGGGTGCGCTGCGAAGGCTCGCAGATAGTGATTACCGAAGGCGCGCAGGAGGCGCTGAACCTATGCGTGCGCCTCTTCACGAATCCCGGCGATGTCGCGTGGATCGAGGACCCCGGTTATCGCGGCGCGAAGGCGGCGTTCAACCAGGGCGATCTGACAACGGTGCCCATGCCCGTCGACGCGGAAGGCATGTCTGTGCCGTCCGGCGCCTGGCGCGGGCATCCGCCGAAACTGATCTACACGTCGCCCGCGCACCAGTATCCGACGGGCGCGGTGTTGTCGGTGGCGCGGCGGCTCGAATTGATCGCCGAGGCGCGCCGCTGCGGCGCATGGGTGATCGAGGACGATTACGACGGCGAATTCCGCTACGCCGGGGAACCGATTGCGAGCATGCAGGGGCTCGTCGACAACGCGCCGGTTCTCTACGTCGGCTCGTTCAGCAAGACGATGTTCCCGGCGCTGCGCATCGGCTTCGTCGTGTTGCCGCAGGCGATTGCCGCGCACGTCGAGGGAGCCTTGTGTGAAATGCTGCGTGGCGGGCATCGGCTGGAGCAGCTTGCGCTCGCACATTTCATGGAGAGCGGCGAATTCGGGCGGCATCTTGGCCGCATGCGACGGCTGTATCGTGAGCGGCAGCAGGCACTGCGCGAAGCGCTTAGCGAACACTTCGCGTCGTCGGAGATACTGGGCGGCGATTGCGGCATGCATTTGACACTTCGCATGCCGCCGGGCATCGACGATCAGGCACTTATCCCGCGCGCACTGGCGAAAGGGCTAAGTCCGCGTGCGCTGTCCGGATTCGCGCTCGAGCCGCACGCCGGAACGAACGGCCTTGTGATCGGCTATGGCAATACCTCCGCAGAGGAACTCGCACCGGCCGTGCGGACCCTCTCTGAGCTCGCTGCCGGCATGGAAAAACCGCGTCGGCGCCGGGCCTGAGTTTTAGCGTTTGTCCGCGCGGCCCATGTCGCGCTATCGTGTCGTTTATGCGTGGCGGTTGCGACGAGGCAATGTCGACGGATCGCCCGCATCATGTTCCGCGCGCCGTCTGGTGCGCGCCGCCGGACGGCTGCGCAGTCCGGACATGAAGCATCCTTTGGTGTGGTTTTCTATGACGATTTATCCGATTGGAGATGACATGAAGGAAATCGAACCGACCCCGTGGTTTGAACTGGCCGCTGACTTGCCCGCGCGCGACGGCTGGTACGAGGTGCAATTGGTGAGCGGGGACACGGCATTCGCCAAATTCGGCAAGGGCGAGTGGACCGAGAAGCCGGACGATGAGTTCACGCACTGGCGCGGGCTTTCCGCAGATCCATCGCAGGCGGGTGAAGGCGCTGAAGACGAGGCCAAAGCAGCGACCGACGGGGCCGAAGCCGCCGGTGATGCACACGCCAAAGGTGCCGACGAACCCATCGACGCCGAGGCCACCGCGGCGAACGGCGTACGAGCCGCATGGAACGCGTTCTTCCCAGGGCTTGGCGAAGAGCAGCACAAACCGGTAGACGCCGTTCCCAACGGAAAAGCGCCGCATTGATGCATGCAAGGGCGGCGGCTCATGGGTTGCCGCCCTGACAGATCAGACCTTCGGGCAGAACAAAGTATGAAAGTTACGCGGGAACCGGTGGCATTGCCACGCGCCACGCAGTTACTCAATCATGGACCGGTCACCATCATCACGAGCGCGCGCGAGGGCCGCTCGAACGTCATGGCGGCTTCATGGGCGATGCCGCTCGACTTCGATCCGCCGAAGGTAGTGGTCGTAGTGGACAGCCGCACGCTGACCCGGCAATTGATAGAAGCAAGCGGTGTGTTCGGTCTGCAATTGCCGAGCCGCAAGTTTGCCGCGCAGACGCTGGCCGTGGGCACGAACGCGGGGCTGGAAGTCGACAAGTTTTCGGCCTTTGAACTCGGAACTTTTGCCGCCGAAAAAATCGATGTGCCGATGCTGGCCGGTTGCATCGCGTGGATGGAGTGCAAGGTGATTCCCGACGACAGCCAGCGTCACGATCTGATTATCGGCGAAGTGGTGGCGGCGTACGCGGACAGCCGCGTGTACTCGAACAACCGTTGGCATTTCGGCGACGATCCCGATCTTCGCACCTGCCATTACGTCGCCGGCGGGACGTTTTTTGCCACGGGCGAAGCGTTCGAAGTTTCACCTGCGGCAAATGCTCTGAGCGCGTCGCCGGCGAGCCGGTAGCGAACCCATTCGCTTTGCGCGCTCGCGCCGATCGATTCATAGAAGCCGATCGCGGGCGCATTCCAGTCGAGCACACTCCATTCGAAGCGGCCACAGCCGGTCTCGCATGCGATGGCCGCGAGGTGGCGCAGCATCTGTTTGCCCGCGCCGCTGCCGCGCGATTTCGGCGATACGTACAGATCTTCCAGATACAGGCCTTTTTTGCCGAGCCATGTGGAGTAAGAAAAGAAGTAGACGCAAAAGCCAATGGGCTCGCCGTTCATTTCGCAGATGAGCGCGGTGGCCGTGGCTGCGGGGGAGAAGAGGCTCGCTTCGATGTCTTGCACTGTGGCGACGACTTCGTGCTCGGCCTTTTCGTATACCGCGAGTTCGGTGATGAAGTGGAGGATGAGCGAGGCGTCGGCGGCGGTGGCGGGGCGGAGGTGGGTGGTCAAGGTGGGTTCTGTTGTTGCGTTGAATGATCGAGTGTCGGAGCCTGACGCGCATGTAGCACGTCGGGTAGGCGAGCGCTCCTTTAGCTTGAACAGCGAGCATAGCAGTGACTGCGCTGAGGTTCCATGCGACGGACTCGTAACGGTGCTTAGTAAAGATGAGAGATCTTTAACCTGTTGTCCCATCGCGAGTTCAGGTACTCAACTGCGAGGCGGCGGTGGCACTGGTGGGGTTTGTCCTCACTGCATAGCAAGCATCCGCGATCGAACAGCGCGATATCCAGATTGCTTTCCACGCGCCGTTTGGCAATTAGCTCTGTGTATGCGTCAGCGTAACTGTCCCACGTCATTCCTCTCTCCTGATACCGCCTCAGCATGCCTTTTTCCGGAGCCAGGTCTCGTAGCTCCACAAAGTCAGCGCCGAGCAGCTCAGACAGAAAAAATTTCAAATCCGCCTTCTTTGCGAAGCCGGCCAGCTGAGATGTATTGTTCAGCCGGACGTCAAGCAGTGTTCGCACACCGGCCCCGGGCAGAAAGCTGAAAAACTTCTCCGCGGTCTTGTTGGTGAACCCAATCGTTGAAACGTCGATGTTTGTCACTTGCCTGGCGTCCTCGCTGCGTCATTTCCGGTCAGGTCATTCGTGATTCTGGGAATTAACTTCGATCAGCCCTTCAAAGGCAACCATATCTCCAACCCGCCCATCCCGCTAACCGGATCGAACTTCTCGTTGTAGCGCTCGAAGTTGGGCGCATCGGCGGGAAGGTGTCCCGATGCCGGCAGCCACGTGTTCCAGATCGTGTTCCACGTGCGCCGCACCGTCGACACATGCTCGCGGTGGCTGAACACCGCATAGCGCTGCGCGGCAATCCGCAAGCGGCTGAATTCGGCGGGCAAGGCCGAGAAGTCGCTGACTTCCACGCCGCACAGGTAGTCGATGTTGCCGGCGTCGTCCGCGTTGTAGCAGACGCCATACGCGACGTCGCCCACCTGACCCGGCACTTTGCCAAAGTACTCGTTAAAGCGCTGCCATTGCGATGGAATCGCGGCGGCGCTCTCGCACGTATAGCGCGCGCTCAGACCCGCGACGAGAAACGGCCTGCCGTCCTCAAAGCGCGGCGGCTCCAGATGCCTGAGAAGAGTTTCGTCCATTTTGATCGGCTCCACGATGACAAGATTGTCGAGATGACCACGCGCGCGCAGCGCTTCGGGCGTGAGCCCGAATTGCTCGCGAAACGCGCGCGTGAATGCTTCGTGAGAGCCGTAACCGGCGTCAATGGCAACCGTCAGTATGTCCGGCGCGCCGTCCGCGAGCCGCCGCGCAGCCTCGCTCAAGCGACGCCCACGCACATAGCGCATGACCGGCATGCCCGTCGCCGCCTCGAAAGCACGCGCGAGGTGAAAGCGCGACACGCATCCACAGTGGGCGATGTCGTCGAGCGTGAGTTCGTCGGCAAAGTGGCTTTCGATAAACCACAGCGCTTTTCCAACCGGATTCATAGCAGCTCTCATGTCAGCATGAAGCCAGCATAGCCAGCCGCAAGGGCGTGCGTTTGATCGGGCTTCCGGTTTTGCAACCAGCGCGCCGCATGCAACGTGCTGCATGCAGCGCACCACGCACCACCCGCCGATCAAACGTTCTCCGTCGCCGCCGTATTCCCCGCCGAACGCGGATGCTCGGCAGCGGCCAGGCCGTGCCCATCGCCCGCATCCGCATTCGCAGCAGCATCCGCACCGCCCGGCCGTCCCGCACGCAGCATCACACCGCCGATCACGCCCGCCGCCGCCGCGAAAATCGCGCCGAAGGCAAACGCCACGTGATAGCCGCTGTTGAGCGCGGCGAGCGCGTTTTGCGTCGCCAGCAAGTCACCGCTGCGCGCGGCCGCGAGACTCGCGAGCACCGCGAGGCCGAGTGCGCCGCCCATCATGAACGACGTATTGACGATGCCCGACGCGAGTCCCGAATCGGCGGGATCGACGTCGCTCATCGCTGCGAGCAACACGGGATTGAACGCGATGCCCGCGCCGAAGCCGAGCAGCATCATGCCGGGCAACACATCGACGATGAAGCTGCCGCCCACCGGCGCGCGCGCGAACAGCGCAAGACCGCACGCGGCAACCAGCAGACCCACCGCGAGCGGAATACGCAGACCGAAGCGCATCACCACGCGCGCCGACAGCCCGAGCGAAAAGAATCCCATGATGAGGTTGGCCGGCAAAAACGCGAGCCCGACTTGCAGCGGCCGATACCCGAGCACGCGCTGCAAATACAGCGCGGAAATGAAGAACCACGCGAACATGGCAGCGGCCCACAGCACGCCGACCACATTCGCGGTCGCCACGTTACGCAGGCGGAACAGCCCGAGCGGCATCAACGGATGCTGAACGCGCGACTCGATGATCAGGAACACGGCGAGCAACGCAAGCGCGACGAGCAGCAAGCCGAGCGTTTGCGCCGATGTCCAGCCGGCTTCGTTGCCGTTGACCACGGCATAGACGGCGAGCATCAACGAAACCGTGACCGACACGGCGCCGGCTACGTCGAGCCGTTCGCCATGCGCATGACCGCGCGCGGACGGCAGCAGTGCGACGCACAGCGCGTACACGGCGATGCCAATCGGCAGATTGACGAGGAAGATCCAATGCCAGCTCAGCAGGTTGGTCAGCAATCCGCCGAGCAGCACGCCGATGCTGCCGCCGCCCGCGCAGACGAAGCCATACACGCCCATCGCTTTCGCACGTTCGCCTGGCTCGGTGAACAGATTCATGATCAGCGACAGCGACACGGCCGACACGATAGCGCCGCCCAGACCCTGCACGGCGCGCGCGCAGATCAGCAGGATCTGCGAGTTGGCGAGGCCGCACGCGAGCGATGCCACGGTGAAGAGCGTAATGCCGCCGAGAAACAATCTGCGATGACCGTACAGATCGCCGAGCCGTCCACCGAGCAGCAGACAGCCGCCGAACGTCAGCATGTACGCGTTGACGACCCACACGAGCGATGTTTCCGTGAAGCCGAGATCCGCAGCGATGGACGGCAAAGCGACGTTCACGATTGTCGTATCCAGCACGATCATGAGCACACCGAGGCACAGCACCATCAGCGCGAGCCAGCGTTTACTGCCGTGGATGGAATGGGTCATGCGAGGGCTCCTGTGCCGCGATCGTTTGAAATTGCCGGCGGCTTCGAGCATAGGTGGGCTGTTTCAATGCGATGCCGGACGGGCCCGCCGCCCGGCGCGATGCTGATCAACCCGATGTTGACCAACGTGATGGCAAGTTGTTGAGGGCGAGGGGTTTTTCAGTTTAGCACTCGCGAGTTTTGCGTCACAACTACGAATTCCTGGGCGGGTGGACTTTCTTTGATGTCCAAGCTGCCTTGAGACGGACTCAGACGCAAGTCGCCGATTCTGCAATTTTCCTAACGTTGCCGGGAATCACGACAGGTACGCAGGCAACTTCTCACGCAGAGAAGGGACGAATGGCGGGCTGGTTTCAATCGAGTGCAAGCTGACCGTACTTTTAAGAGTTGTCGGATGTAAAGATATTCAAATCTCCTTAACAGTTGCTACGTCGACTCCGGTCATAACTAGCAATTAAAAGGAGAAACATGAGCGCGTGGAAACGTATAGGCGCATTGGTGGATCGACGTGTCCGCTTTATCGCCATGTCTTATTTGTTGATGTTCGGTACTTACGTCAACGCCGCCACTTACATGCAGTGCATGCAGGTCTATCAGAAGTCGTTGGGTATTCCTCGAACGCCGACTTGCGCCATACAGGTGGCAGGCACAGCACCCATGTCTAACGGCAACGATGATCCGTACAACGCAATGAATTACTACAACTGCCCCAATGCGTCGAACTGGATCGCAGACTATTGCGGCGGTGTGCCGGTTCCCCCGCAGCCGGACGATTCCTGTCCTGTGGGAGATCCCGTGCTGCCAGCAAAGGGCAATGTCACACTTTCGGAAGCCGACTTTGCTAGCGGCGATGTTTCCCCTCTCGTGTTTAGGCGCACCTACCTTTCGAAGCCGTTTGACACCGCGCAGAGCATGATGGGGCGCAACTGGGTCAACAACTGGCAGCGGAGGATTGATCTGGCCGGGGCGAAGGCAAGCGTACCCCACATAGTTGCCTATCGTGGTAACCAGCAACCGGTGACGTTCAATTGGAGCAATGGAGCGTGGACGGCGGAAGGAAATAGGGCGCTTTCGCTGACGAAAGCTGGTGACGGCTACTTCAGCTTGAAAGACGAACTACTCGGTGTCACCGAAGGTTACTCGGATACCACGGGCAGGTTCGAATTCGAGCGTACGCGGACGGGCATTATTCGCAAGCTTGGGTACGACGACAGGCAGCGGGTGGACTCGGTGGGGCAATGGCCCGTCGACAACACGGCGCAGTCGTCAATGACAATCTCTCTGACATACGACAGTAGCGACCGCATAACGAGCATGGTACGTCCGTCCGGTCAAACCACGAGGTATTCGTACGATGCCAAAGGAAATCTTGCTTCGGTGACGCAACCTGACGGTTATGTTCATCAGTACCTGTACGAAGATGCGCGCTTCCCCAACGCTTTGACTGGAATCAAGGACGAATCGGGGTCTCGAACTGCAACGTGGACCTATGACGACAGCGGACGCGCGATCTCCGTCACACATCCCGATACGACGCGCAATACGACGTTCAGCTACGGTCGCGGCAGCGCGACGCTTACTGACATGTACGGCGTAAGCACTTACGCATTCGATGTCCTCGATAGCTTGCGTCCTCGTTCAATCGCCACGCCAGGCGGGATGGTAACGCGCAACTGGGACGCGGCCGGCAATCTGAAGCAGAGACAGACGCCTGATGGCGATGTCCAGTACACATGGGATAGTGCGAACCGGCCCACCCGGGCGGTCGCGACGATCGGTGCAAAAAAGACCGTGACGACCATTGAGTACAACGATGGCACTTCGTTGCATCCCCACGTCGTGGCTACGCCGGGTAAGGTCCGGGCTTTTGTCTACGATTCGAGCGGCAACGTCACCGGTTACGCCGAAACTCAAACAACCGATCTGACGGGCGAGCAGGGAATGCAGGCCGTTGCGACAGGCAGCCAGTTGACGGTCGGTGCACGTTACGACGGCGCCGGCCGGCTTCTGTCGGCCACAGTCATGCAGGACGGCAAGACGCTTGAAGATTGGAGTTACACATACGACATACGAGGAAACATCGCGACGACGCGCGACGCTGTCTCGGGCTGGCAAATGCGAACGCTGGCTCGTGACGCCTCGAATCGCGCGGCGCAGATCGCAGGAAATAGCGGTCAGGCAGGCATCAGCTACGACGTGCGCGGGCGTGTATCTTCTTTCGAATACAACGAGAAACCGAGCGCTGCCAACGGCCAGCAGACGCGCTATCTGGCGGTTCAGTATGGTTACGGTCCGGACGGCAGCGTATCGAAGCGTACGGCGATAGTTTCAACGAACGGAGGTTTTCCGCAGACCATCAGCGATGCCGAAATCGATGTCTGGCTCACCAACTGGGAGCTAGGTAATGATCCGATTTCGCCGCCTGCAAATGTCACCGGACTCAGGTCTGGATCGAACACATCTATTCCACCGCTCTGCGTCGAATGCTACATGACGTGGAAAGCCAAGCTCGCGGGCAAGCTTTTCGGCGATGAGTTGAGCGCGACGCTGCCTAAGTGGAGCGAGGCCTCAGAGCTGATGCTGAACGATCAATCGCAGGTTCCTTATCCAACTCTCGTGCCTGACCTCACGGCTTCTGCAAAAAGGGCGGTGCTTTATGGCGCTCTCTTTGCAGCCGGAGGCGATGGCGGTGGAGTGGTAAAGTGCAGCGGAAGGGAAGCTCATGAGAGCGAATGCTATGCACAATATGAAAACGATATGGACGAGTGCACGGCAATTTACAAGCCAATGCTCGATGCCAGACGTCTCGCGCTGTGCCGGGTGCGAGCATTCCAAAGATACCAAACATGCCGAGGATTCTGATGGCGAAACATCAACCGTACGACGTAGTCTTAAGCTACACGAACGATCCTAAACAGTTGGTCGTACATACCGTAGAAGTTGCAAAGCTCGCTCCGCTGTTGGCTGAAAGAATGGAGCTGCCTGTTTGGGATGAAGGCGACTCAACGATTGACGACGAGTTCGCTCGACGGCTTGGAGTCGCCATGCTCAACCTCATCGCTTTGGGTCAACCGGGCATTAAGCAATACATGAGGGTTACGCAAGACCCGACCGGCAGCCTGCCAAGTCCTCCAGGCAACAATTCATAAGAAAGTGACTCGGAGCCGTAAGTAAGAAGGGCGGACAGGTTGTCTGCCCTTTTTGCTTCTCATCGCGCTCGGCTAGCCGGTTATCGAACAATGCGTGAGTTTGCGATTCCATAGACTGGTCATACCGACTGCCTCGATAAGACCCTTTCGACCATCAGCCTTATCCGCTGCGCGTAGAAGACATCGCCCAAACCCGGGTATAACGACTGGTCGGCGAATTCGTTCATAGTAGTCCCCACGACTCTGGCGACCTTCCGGCGATTTGCCGAGCGGATGCACCGCGCGTAACTCGGGCGGCGCGAGCCATCGCTCTGTGCAAGCAAAAGGCATTTCAAATCTATCAAGAATGTAGAGATTATTAATGGCTAACCATCCACCATATTCTGTAGTTCTGACCTACCTCGAAGACCGTCAAGAGTTCTCCTTACAGGCCATTGATCGAGCCAAACTAACGTCTGTCGTGGCAGGCTCGCTCGAAATTCCTGTTCTGCTCGACGAGCACAAATTTAACCTTGACGATGCATTCGCGCGACGGCTCGGTGCGGCAATGCTGGCCCTGATCGCACTTGGTCAACCCGCTATCGAGCAATACATGAACATTACCAAAGATCCAATCGAATAGCCGCAAGTAGCCGCGAATAGGATGACTTGAAACCACGCGGACTGGGAGGGGCCAAGAACAACTTGGCCCCTCCTTCTATCGATCCCGCCGAGGCGTCACCCGCTCATCCCCCACCCACAATTCCATACTCCCCACCGCGCTCCAAGGCCCGCTGATATGCGGGCCGCGCATGGATCCGCTGCAAGAACGCGGTGACCGCCGGCCACGCCATTCCGCCGCGCGCAGTAGCCGCCTCGAGCGGGAAACTCATCTGTACGTCGGCGGCCGTGAACTCATTGCCGGCGAACCACGGGCTCTTTGTCAATTCCTTCTCGATATATCCAAAATGCAGCTTCAATTGCGGGTCGACAAACCCTGTTTGCAGCGTAGCCGCGATCTTTCGCGCAATCGGCTTTGCAAAGAAAGGCATCGGCGCACTCGCGATGCGCCCTGCGATCAGCTTGAGCAGCAACGGCGGCATTGCCGAGCCTTCCGCGTAATGCAGCCAGTACGTGTAACGCAAACGCTCAGGCGTGCCTTGCGCGGGCGCAAAACGCCCCTGCCCATACTTCTCCACCAGATACTCGACAATCGCGCCTGACTCTGCAATGGTCTGCCCGTCATCGGTAATGACGGGCGATTTGCCGAGCGGATGCACCGCGCGTAACTCGGGCGGCGCGAGCATGGTTTTCGGATCGCGCTCGTAACGCTTCACCTCGTACGGCACGCCGAGTTCTTCGAGCAGCCACAAGACGCGTTGCGAGCGGGAGTTATTCAAATGATGGACGGTCAGCATGGGTCGATAGATGGTGGCCAATGGAACGTCACATCATAAGGATATTGCGCAGAGGCAGGCCTCTAGCAGCTTGCCGACCTGGTCACACTCGCGACTTGCTTCCCATTAATTCGTTCGAAGGTAACGTTTCGTCGAGCAATTTGCGTGCGCTTTCAATGCCGGCCACGGGCAGTCCCTTCGGATCGAGCAAGCCCACCTGCACGAGCACGCTAGCCTGATCCCAGTAAATATGCTCGTTATAAAGCTTGTCGCCGCGGAAGCACACGACCGCCAGCATCGGCACTTCGAAATACTTTCCCGTTGGCGCAACGCCCGGCAGCAGCCAGTCGATTTCGCAGTCATGCGTGCAGCTGAAAATGAATTCGTCGACGATACGATCTGCGCCGATGGTCCGCGAAATCGGAATCAGCTTTGTATCAGCTGGATTCGAGTTGACGAAGTGATGGGTATAGAACCGCTTGAGGTTGTCGTGGCCGACACCGCCTGTCATGGTCGGCACGTGATTGACGTAAGGCTGCGCGACCATTGTCGGCATGACCGCTTCCACGTCGCGCGTGGCGAACTCGTGATAGCAATGCGCCTCCCACAGCGCGTTCAGATCGTAGACCGGTCCCAGCACTTTACGCAGTAGCGCAAGCGTTCGCGAATACGCCATCATTGCCGCGGGCTTGTCGTATTGCGGACGCGCGGGCGCCGCGAACGCATGATCGCAACCGGGGTACACATACTGCTCGATTTGCGGACGCGCGCGCAATGCAGCGCTGATTCGTTCGCGGGTTTCAGGCGGGCAGAGCGCGTCGTTTTCGGGGAAATGAAACACCATAGGACAGCGCACGGCCGGCACTTCGTCCAGATAGGCATCGAGACCCACGCCGTAGTAGCTCACTGCGCAATCGACGTCGGTGCGCGCCGCGCTCAAGAACGCGAGCTTGCCGCCCAGGCAGTACCCGACTGCGCCGACCTTGCCGGCCTGCTCGGGCATCGCGCGCAGTGCGGCAATGGTGGCCGCGATATCGTCCACCGCCAGATTGGTGTCGAACTGATTGAGGTAGGCGAGCGCCTGCTTCATGTCGGCTTCGCCATAACCCAGTTCGATGCCTGGCTCTATCCGCCAGAAGAGATCGGGCACCAGCACCACGTAGCCTTCCTCGGCGAAGCGGTCGGCCGTCGCCTTCATGGTGTCGTTGACGCCGAAAATTTCCTGCAACAGAACGAGCCCGGGGCCCGAGCCTTGCGCGGGACGAGCAACGTATGCGTTGAAACGGCCGCCGTCCTGGGCGACGACTTCAATGAAAGAGCCGGCCATGCGTTTGTCTCCTGAGGTTTGCGAGGAATAGCGAGGAAGAGGCTACGCCATCGTGCGCAATTCGAAGCGCTTGAGCTTACCTGTTTCGGTGCGCGGCAGTGAATCGACAAAAGCGACCACGCGTGGATACTTGTAAGGCGCCACCGTATTCTTCACGAAGTCCTGCAGTTGCGCGACGAGATTGTCGTCGCGAGTGAAGCCGGGGTTCAGCACCACGAACGCCTTCACGATTTGCCCGCGCGTTTCATCCGGCACGCCTATTACGCCGCATTCGGCCACCGCTTCGTGTTGCAGCAAAACGCTTTCTACCTCAGGACCCGAAATGTTGTAGCCGGCTGAGACGATCATGTCGTCGGCGCGTGCCTGATAGAAGACATAGCCGTCCGCGTCGAGATATACCGAATCGCCAGGCAAATTCCAGCCGTCGCGCACGAATTTCATTTGCCGTTCGTCTGCGAGATAACGACAACCTGTCGGCCCGCGCACCGCTAGCTTGCCTATCGTGCCGGGCGCAACGGGTTGCATTGCGTCGTCCACGGCTTGCACGACGTAGCCCGGCACCGCGCGGCCAATTGCATGCGGACGAATCTCGTCGCCCTGCGCCGAGACAAAAATGTGGATCAGCTCGGTGCCGCCGATACCGTCGATCATGTCGATGCCAGTAGCGTCGCGCCACAGCCGCCGTGTCGAATCGGGCAACGCCTCGCCGGCCGACACGGTTTTCTGCAAGCTCGACACATCGTGACGCGCGACGAGCGGTGCCATCTGCCGATAGAAAGTCGGCGCCGTGAACATGATGGTTGCGTGAAAGCGCTCGACGGTCTGCAATAACGTCTCAGGCGTGAGCTTCTCGATCAATACCGTCGACGCCCCCACGCGCAACGGAAAACATAGCAAGCCGCCGAGCCCGAATGTGAAAGCGAGCGGCGGCGTGCCGCAAAATATGTCGCTCGCCGAAGGCTTCAGCACATGACGCGGAAACAGATCGCACATGGCGAGCACGTCGCGATGAAAATGCATGCAGCCTTTCGGCGCGCCCGTCGTGCCGCTCGTGAAGGCGATCAGACACACGTCGTCGGCTGCCGTATCGCATGCGGCGAAGTCAGCGGGTTTGTTGATCGCAAGCGTGTCGAGTGAATCCACTGCATCGTCATGAAACAGCAGCGTTTGCTTTAGCTCAGCACAATAAAATTCGTCCTGAGGATCGCTGCAACGCGCGAGTTCTTCGGTCAGGCGTGCATCGCAGAGCGCCGCGCTTACTTGCGCCTTTACAATAATCTGCTTCAACTCTTTCGCGCGCAGGAGCGGCATGGTCGGCACGGCAACCAGGCCCACTTTCAGCGCAGCGAGTGCAGCAACCGCCATTTGCAATGTATTTGGCCCTCGCAACAGAATGCGATTGCCCGGTTGCAAACCCATTTCATCGACAAGCACGTGCGCGCTGCGATTGACCATCGCAAGCAATTCTTTGTAGCTCGTAGCACGCGGCTCGTCGTCGACCAGCGACCAGATAGCCGCACGCTCGCCATGACCCGCTTCGATCGTCCTATCCAGAAGTTCCGTCGCGCAGTTGAAACGCGCCGGATAAGCGACATCCGGATTGTGCAGCAGAAATACAGGCCATTGATCCTGCGGCGGAAGATTGTCGCGCGCGAAGGTATCGACGTGTGCTGACGGTTCCATCGTGGTCTCCCCGGTTTCAAGCCGGCTCTATGCGCTTCAGTTGACGAGGGCTGCGTGTCCTTACTGCGGAATGACGGCGGTCGCTTCGATTTCGACCTTGGCTTCGTCTTCGATCAGCGCGACCACTTGCACCGCACTCATTGCGATGTCGTAGTCGCCGATCAACTCGCGAAACGCACGGCCTATCTCCTTTAACGACGCGAGGTACTCGCGCTTATCCGTGACGTACCACGTCAGGCGCACGAGATGCTTGGGCTTGCCGCCCGCTTCGTGCAGCACGGCCAGTACATTCTTGAGCGCCTGAATAGCTTGGCCCGCGAAGTCCGAGGTTTGAAAGCGCGCTTCTTCATTCCAGCCGATCTGGCCTGCAATGAAAACTTGCGTGCCGACTGCCGCGACGCCATTCGCATAACCGCGCGGCTTGACCCAGCCGGCGGGAAGAAGAGCTTTTTTCATGTGCGTTGCGCCTCGCTGAGTTCAGGCTGTGGGGCAAACTTCGCCAGTGAGCCGGCGATGTCGGTGGGAATGTCGATCGAGCGGCCGCTTTCCAGCGAGGTTGTTACGAGCACCTGCTTTGCTCTAAACCGCGCCTCGCCGTTGCAGTGACCGAGAATATCGATGGTGATCGAGCGCCGTCCGATTGCGGCAACGGTTAGCGTCAGCATGATTGTTTCGCCCATCTGGCTCGGGCGCGAAAACTCGCAGTCCAGTTTGACGATCGGCAGGCCGAGGCGGCGCTGGCCGATCATCTGCGCATAGTCGACGTGCAAACCCTCGTTGAACCAGTCCTCAACAAGGGCATTGGTCATCACCAGATATTGCGGAAAGAACACGATGCCCGCGGGGTCGCAGTGCGAGAAGCGAATACGCACGGGCCGTTCGAAGTGCGTGGTCATTTCGCGCGTTCTCCAGAACTTGTCGCCGCATGCTCTTTCAACAGATCGCGGCCCACTATCAATTGCTGCACTTCCGTCGCACCTTCGTAAATGCGCAGTGCACGAATCTCGCGGTACAGCACTTCGACCGCGACGCCGCTTTGCACACCCATGCCGCCGTAAAGCTGAACGGCGGCGTCGATCACCTGCTGTGCGCCTTCGCTCGCGTGCCACTTGGCCATGGCTGCTTCGCGAGTCACGCTTTCACCCTGGTCGCGCAACCATGCCGCGCGATACACGAGCAGCGCACTGCTATCTATGGTCAACGCCATTTGTGCGAGCTTCGCTTGCGTCAGTTGAAAATCGCTCAAGGTCTGGCCGAACATCTTGCGCGATGCGGCCCGCGTCAGTCCTTCGGCCATCGCATGTCGTGCGAAGCCGAGCGAGGCAGCCGCCACGGACGTGCGGAATATGTCGAGCGTGCGCATTGCGAGCTTGAAGCCTTCGCCGGGTGCGCCGAGCATCTGGCTGCGCGGCACGCGCGCGCCCGCGAAGTGTAGGCGCGCCAGCGGATGCGGCGCGATCACGTCGATGCGTTCGGCGATTTCCAGTCCCGGCGTATCCGCATCGACAATGAACGCGCTGATGCCGCGTGCGCCGGGCGCTTCTCCGGTGCGCGCAAAGACCACATAGAAATCGGCGATGCCACCGTTCGAGATCCATGTTTTGTCGCCGTCGAGCACGTAGGCGTCACCGTCTTCGCGTGCAGCGAGCGACATTGCCGCAACGTCCGATCCGGCTTCCGGTTCCGACAACGCGAACGCCGCAATCGCGGTGCCGTTTGCGACGCGCGGCAAGTAGCGCGTTTTCTGTTCGTGCGTGCCGCCGAGCGAGATCGCGCCGGAGCCAAGCCCTTGCATCGCGAGAGCGAAGTCGGCGAGGCCCGAATGCCTGGCGAGCGTTTCGCGCAGCAGACAGACGGCGCGCGTGTCGATCGTGTCACCGTGGCCGCCGTAGGCCACGCCACCCACACCATATTTCAACCAGCCGGCAGCGCCGAGTTCGCGCACCAGTTGGCGACAGGTCGAATCGACATCGCCGTGTTCGACATGCGACAAATTCGAGCGGCACCATGCTTCGATACGGGCAGCCAGTTCGCGATGACGTGGCTCGAAAAAAGGCCACGCGAGCGCACTGTGCAGATCAACGTCTCTTTCTGCGCTCACCTCAGTCTCCCTCGAACACGGGGCGCGACTTCGCGGCGAACGCCTGATAAGCGCGCCCGAAATCGCGAGTACTCATGCAAACAGCTTGAGCCTGTGCTTCGGATTCAATCGCTTCGTCGATGCTCATGCTCCATTCCTGGTGCAGCATCTTCTTAGTGATGCCGTGCGCGAATGTCGGGCCAGAGGCGAGATCCGCAGCAAGCTGTTGCGCGTCCTCAAGAAGTGCAGAAGGCTCGCAAAGCCGGTTATAGAAGCCCCATGCGTAGCCTTCGTCGCCGCTGGCGGAGCGCCCCGTGAAGAGCAGTTCGGCGGCACGCCCTTGACCAATGATGCGCGGCAGGATCGAGCACGCGCCCATATCGCAACCCGCCAGGCCGACGCGCGAAAACAAAAACGCGAGCTTGCTGCGTGCAGTGCCGAGACGCATGTCCGAGGCCATCGCGAGAATCGCGCCCGCGCCGGCACATACGCCGTCGACCGCTGCAATCACCGGCTGTGGACAATGGCGCATGGCTTTGACGAGGTCGCCCGTCATGCGTGTGAAGAGGAGCAGTTCAGGCATCGGCAGGTCGATCAGCGGCGCGATGATGTCGTGCACGTCACCGCCCGAGCAGAAGTTTTCGCCCGCGCCGTGGATCACAACGGCCTTCACATCGCTCGCATACGTGAGCTGGCGAAACAGATCCCGCAGCTCGGCATACGATTCGAAAGTGAGCGGATTTTTGCGCTCCGGCCGGTTCAACGTAATGGTCGCGACTTTGTTCGCGACCGACCAGCCGAAGTGCTGCGCTTCGTAACCTGCGAGTGTCAGGCGATTACCGGCCAACAGCGCGTCGGCGTTTGAATGTGGCATGTTCGTGTCTCCTGTCGCTGGGCGTTAGTCTTTCAAACTGTCCAGTAGATGTTTCTTCAATTTGCCGAGCCGCTGGTGCGTGCGCGACTTTTCCTCAAGACTGAGTCCGCCAAATAATTCAACGACCCATTGCTCATGCGCGACCGCCATTCTGTCGAACGCTTTGCGGCCTGCGGGAGTAAGGCATACGCTAATTGAGCGGCGGTCGTTAGGGTCGGTATCGCGAGAAACCAAACCTTCTTTCTCCAGCTGATCAGTAATGCCGGTCACGTTGCCGCCCGTCACCATCAGACGTCGGGACAGTTCCGTCATCTTGAGTCCTTCTGGATGACGTTCGAGCTGGGCCATCAGGTCGAAACGCGGCAACGTAGTGTCGAATTCGTTACGCAGACGTTTGCGCAATTCGGCCTGCACGAGGTTCGTTGTGGTCAACATGCGCAGCCACAAGCGCAAACCCATGTGGCTGTCCGCGCCGGTGCTCATCTCCAGATCCACGACGTTCTCCGCAGGCTTCGCAACGCCTTTGCGGTGCGCTTTCGTTTCTGCTGCCTTTGCATCGCTTGCTGCAATCTTCTTGACGTTGGCTGGCCTGGTCACATTACTTCTCCACCGGAGATGGAAACGGATTGCCCCGTGATTGCATCGGAACCCGGTTGACACAGCCACAGCACGGCATTCGCAACCTGTTCCGGACTCACGAAGCGATGTTGCGGATTCGAGCGAAGCAGGCTTTCGCGAGCCTGCTCCTGCGTGCGCGACGTCTTGCTGGTGATCTGCTGCAGCGACGCGTGCAGCAGATCGGTCTCGGTGTAGCCGGGGCAAACGGCGTTGACCGTCACGCCTTTCGTGGCAACTTCGAGCGCGAGAGAGCGCGTGAGACCGATCACGCCGTGCTTCGCCGCGCAATATGCGGCGACATACGCGTAGCCAATTTGTCCCGCCGTACTCGCCACGTTGACGATGCGCCCATGTCTGCGTTCGAGCATGCCCGGCAGCACGGCGCGCGTGCCAAGGAAAACGCCGGTGAGGTTCACGTCGAGCATGCGCTGCCATAGCGGCATGTCGGTATGCGTGAACGGCGCGGCCTGTGCCTGCCCTGCGTTGTTGATGAGTATGTCGACGGCGCCAGCTTCGTTGAACGCTTTTGCAACGGACTCTTCTTGCGTGACATCGACGGTAATGCATGCAACGTCGCCCCATGCGCGGCATTTTTCACGCTGAGCCTCCAGCCGCTCCGGATTGCGGCCCATCAGCGTAACGCGCGCGCCGGCGTGCAGCAGCGCTTCCGCAATGGCCGCGCCGATGCCGCTTCCGCCACCAGTAACAACGGCATGTTGTCCCGCAAGGGTAGATTGAATCGAGTTCACGTGGTTCCTTCCGCGCGCTGCGCGCGCTCTTGCGCCGAGAGGCCGGCATTTGCCGCAACCTGTGCGCGTTCACGTTCCAGATTGCGTTCGAGTTGCGACTTTGCGGCGGTGTATTGATTCGGCCATGTCACGTCGAAGTAGCCAATCTTCGCGGCCTCGTTCAAAGTCCACGATGGATTCGCGAGATGCGGACGCGCGATTGCGCACAGATCGGCGCGACCGGCCGCGATAATGCTGTTCACGTGATCCGCCTCCGAAATCGCGCCCACCGCAATAGTTGCGATACCCGCTTCGTTTCGCACGCGATCGGCGAACGGCGTCTGAAACATGCGGCCGTACACGGGCTTTTCGTTCTTGCTGACCTGGCCCGACGACACGTCGATCATGTCTGCGCCCGCCGCCTTGAACGCGCGCGCGATCTGCACGGCGTCGTCGGGCGTGGTGCCGCCTTGGACCCAATCGTTCGCTGAAATGCGCACGGAAATCGGCTTGTCCTGCGGCCACACTGCGCGAATCGCCTTGAAGACCTGTAGCGGATAACGCAGACGGTTCTCCAGCGAGCCACCGTATTCATCGGTGCGATGGTTGGTTAGCGGCGAGAGGAAGCTCGATAAGAAATAGCCATGAGCGCAGTGCAGTTCGAGCCAGTCGAAACCCGCTTCCGCCGACATTTGCGTCGCGCGCACGAACTGCGCTTCTATCTCGCGGAGCTCCTCGTGCGTCGCTTCGCGCGAATGCTGGCTGATGCCCGGCAGATACTGCTGCTGCGATGCCGAGATGAGCGGCCAGTTGCCTTCGGTAAGCGGCTGATCGATGCCTTCCCAAGCCACGCGTGTCGATCCTTTTGCGCCGGAATGTCCGAGCTGAATGCCAATCCTGGCGTCAGACTGGCCGTGCACGAGATCGACAATACGCTTCCATGCGGCGAGATGCTCCGGCGCATACATGCCGGGGCATCCCGGTGTGATGCGCGCTTCTGGCGACACGCATGTCATTTCGGTCATAACGAGCGCCGCACCGCCCATTGCGCGTGCGCCGAGATGCATCAGATGATAGTCGCCGGCGATTCCGTCGACGGCTGAGTACTGCGCCATCGGCGAAACGACAACGCGGTTTTTCAATGTGACACCGCGCAACGTGAATGGGGTGAACATTGGCGGAATCGAATGTTTTTGCGGCGCGCGTTCAACGCCTGAACGCCGTGCGAGCCAATCTTCGAAGCTGGACACGTAACGCGCGTCGCGCTCGCGCAGATTTTCGTGCGAGATGCGTTGCGAGCGAGTGAGCAGCGAATAAGCGAACTGGTCCGGCTCGAACGATGTGTAGCGGTCCACGTGTTCGAACCATTCGGTCGAATTGCGGGCGGCGTTCTGAATGCGCAATACGTCGACGCTGCGCACGTCCGTGTAATGCTTTAACGCGGCATGCAAATCGCCAGGATGCGCGCCGATGCTATTGGCGAGTTCAATCGAATCTTCGAGCGCGAGCTTGGTGCCGGAGCCAATTGAAAAATGCGCGGTGTGCGCGGCGTCTCCCATCAGCACGACTGGCGTTTGCGTGCCGTCGGCATTGCTGCGCCAATGTACCCATTCCTGGTTGACGACGCGCGGGAAGCGAATCCATTGCGACGAGCCGCGCAAATGCGCGGCGTTCGACAATAGCGCGTTGCCGTCCAGATACTTCGCGAAGAGCTTTTCGCAGAATGCGATGCTCTGTTCCTTGCTCATGTCGTCGAGTCCTGCGGCGCGCCACACACGCTCCGGCGTTTCGACAATGAACGTGGACGTTTGATCGTCAAAACGATAGGCGTGGGCCTGAAACCAGCCGAACTCCGTTTCTTCGAACGCGAACGTGAAAGCGTCGAATAGCTTTCGCGTGCCGAGCCAGACGAAGCGGCAATCGCGCATGTCCAGGTCGGGCTTATAGGTCGACGCGTACTTTTGACGAATCGCGCTGTTCGCTCCGTCGCACGCGACGATGAGATCGGCCTGATATTCGGTGTCGTCGGTGACCTGCGTTTCGAACACGAGCTTTACGCCCAGTTCCTCGCAACGGGCCTGCAAGATGTTCAGCAGACGCTTGCGACCTATGCCGCAAAACCCGTGGCCGGACGAGCGCACCTGGCGCCCGCGGAAATTGATTTCGATGTCGTCCCAATGATTGAACGCGTCGAGTATTGCGTTTGCGCTTGGGGCGTCGGCGGCGCGCAGGTTGCCCAGCGTCTGATCCGAGAACACTACGCCCCAGCCGAATGTATCGTACGGGCGGTTGCGCTCCACGACGATGACCTCGTGCGCCGGGTCGCGGCTTTTCATCAACAGGCCGAAGTACAGCCCGGCCGGGCCGCCGCCGATACAGACAATGCGCATGCTGCTCCCCACTGTGAACTTGCTCGTGGAGTTAATTTAGGCCTAGATAGTTTAGGTGTCAAGCAAATGTACGGATGCGTTTACCCGGGAGTTCGGGCACCCGCCACAGGCAGTACGCCGCAACGCGCGATCGGCCGCGCTGGGATGACGAGCGCGGCGTCCCACTGTCGTCGATCAGTAGGTCTGATCGGCGATGACCCGTGCAACCGTCTGCAGCGACTGCTCGAGCGTCGTTCCATCCGGGCAACCACCTGGAACACGCCGGCGACCCTCACGGCGATCGCATGCGGCTGGCTCGAAGACGGCACGGCCGACCTGTTCGCGGCCGACAAACGCCGCGACGCCGCGGTGCGCCAGGCGATGGCCAGTCGGTGCGTTCGAGCTTCGGAACGAAGCGGGCCGGTGCATGAATGAAGCCGACACGAAGCCCGGTCGCGACGCTTTTCGACAGGCTCGACACGTAGACGGTCAACTCAGGCGCGAGCGATGCCAGCGGCGGTGGCGCGTTTTCGACAAGGAACGCGTAAGCGGCGTCCTCAATGATCAGTAGTCCGTGCCGGCGCGCAATAGCGACCAGCTCACGCCGGCGCGTCCAACTCATCACCCAGCCGAGCGGGTTGTGCAGCGTCGGCATCGTGTAGACAGCGCGTACACGCCGACGCTTGCAAAGCGCCGCCAGCGCGTCGAGGTCCGGACCGTTTCCCGCCGCCGGGACCGCGACGAGCTCCAGCCGATTGATCTCGGCGGCCAGTTTGAATCCCGGATAGGTCAGCGAGTCCACGGCCACGACGTCGCCGGGCTCCAGCAACGCCAGTGTGGTCGTCGCCAGTCCAATTGCTGTGCGCCGCTGACGAGCAGGACGGTGTCGGGCGTGGCGCTCAGTCCCGCTCCGGCGAGATGGCGTGCGATGCTCGCGCGTTGGTGCTCGCGGCCGCCGTGGGGCTGGTAGCGCAGCAGCGCCGCCAGGTCGCCGGCGCCTGCGAGGTCGCGCAGTGCCGTCCTGAACGAAGCAACCTGATCGGCACGCGCCGGATAGTTGAAGCTCAGATCGACGGTGTCGGCGTTCCACGCATGCAAGTCGATCCCTTCGCAGCGGGGCAGCGGCTCTTTCACGAACGTGCCGCGCCCCGTTTCGCCGCTCACGAGGCCCATCGACTGAAGCTCGGTGTAGACGCGTGGCCGTTACCAACGCATGCCTTCGCGCGCGGCGAGTTCGCGGTGAGTGGGCAGTCTTGTTCCGGGCTGCAGGCGGCACGTTCGTCCATGCTTTCCTGCTGGCATTCGAGCGTCGGCTCCGCTCCAGCTAACGGTCAACCGCCGGCCATGCCACGAGGCGACCGCGATCAATATCCGGGCGGTGGCGGAACTTGCGTGTATACCACTCCGCCGCTCCCGTATCCCGTCGCGTACCAAGTCGCGCCGCACTTATAGTACGGCACGTCTTGAACGGCGATGGGGGCGACATTGCACGGCGGCGCGACAGGCGCAGGCGCAGCGACGACGGTGGTGGTTGCGGGTGGTGGTGTGGTTGCGGCAGCAGCCGCACCGACGACCATTGCCCCGGCCACAAATCCAACCGCCGCAGAACCGCCGTCCCAATCCGAATTGCAGTCGTGGCACCCGCCCGAGTAGTTGTTCTGCACGTTGGTCACGTTCGTAGCACGCGTGTTTTGCATCTCCTTCGCGGTGGATTGACGCGCGCTCTGGTTTTCGCTACTTGATTGAGCGGCCGCGGTCTGTCGCGTGCTCTGATTCTGGCTCGACGTAGCTTGGCGCTGGCCCTGGTTCTCGCTCATGCTCTGCTGTCGGTTCACCTGGTTCTGGCCGGAGGTTGCCTGCATGGAACTCGCCGAACTTTGGCGCGCACTCTGATTCGCACTTGAAGTTGCAGCTGCGCTGCCTTGTCGTGAGGCCTGCCTCTGTTGGGCTGTTCCCTGCTGGCCGCCGCCAGATCGTGAACGGCCTTGCGCAGCGGTTGTGCTGCCGGATGAGAGCCCTCCAGCCGATGCTGCCCCGCCACGCGAATAGCCTCCTTCGCCGCCACCGCCACGGGCGCCACCACCGCCACCACCGCCACCACCTCTCTCACCTCGTGCATCCGCCTGGTTGATCAGCCCCAGCGCGAGTACAGCGGCGACCAATGTCTTAACGGCACGGCCCCACGGTCCTGTTTTCATCATTTGGCTCCATTCTTCGCAGACGACTGGCGAGCCGGGGGCGATGCGCGCGGAAGCTGCGCTGCGAACGCGACCTTCTGCAGGCCATCGGGAATCTGTGCCGAGAACGTCGCATCGTTGAGCTGCGGCGCAAGATTCCAGTCGACAAATTCCGCCCAGAACTGAGGCTGGCCCACCGCCTTTTTGTACGTCAGTACGATCCGCTGCAACAAAGGCTTATCGCCCTCTGCAACCCACACCTGAAAATCCACCGTGTCGGTACGCGCGGCTAGATGATAGGACGCGGCGCCGTAGATACTCGTCTTCTCCACATAGTCCACCGACCGTACCCGGGCTTGCAATTCTTCAGGCAGCCCGTTCAACAGGAGCGCCGCGAGCGGCAGGCGCATGCCGAGATCCTTGACGAAATACACGATGCTCTCGTCCAGCGTGCCTGGTTGCGGCGCCGTCGCATAGACTTTGCTGGCGAGATCGACCAGAACGATCTCTTTCCCGGTGAGTACAACGAGCGTTTTTGCGCCATCGCTGCGTTCGCTTTCCACGCGCATGCGATCGGGCCGGCTCAATGTAACGGTGCGGTATTCGCCGAATTCGATTTTTTGCCCGGACGGCTGCACAGCGTCGTACCCGCTACGCACACCGACACGAAAGCTCTGCGTTCCGCCAAGGAATTCCGCCATTTTCATCAGAATCGTATGAGCCTGGGCTTGTGAGGCGGTTTCGGGCTCAACTCGCGCAGCACGGACCGGTGGCTCTTTCTGATCGGAGGCAGGGTAGGCGTGAGGAGCGGCGGTGAGCAGTAAAACAGATATCCAGGTAGCCCTGGACGCTCGGCGCAATATGTTAGTAACCAATTTATTTACTCCTTGTGCTCGAACACTTCTTCATCCCTGTCCAGCCTTTTTAGAGAATAGTGTATTAAAACAATTTTACTATGTGAGGAGTGCAGAACTATCGGAGAGTGCTCGAACGCGCTCTCTTTCAGAAGATCAGGCTTGCCACCCATCGGACCAAAGTCCTATTGCGTCGCGAGTGATACGAGGAACAGATTATCTTTGGAAGGAGCGCATCGACTTCGCTGCATGGTCCGTCCTTTTGTGAGCAGCTAAGGATGTTCGCGACGCACTGCAAGTGCTGCGCGAACAGCCCGAATCGTGATGACAGAACCGCGATCCTTTAATGACGTGTCGTAGCCGAATCGGAGAGAACAATGAAGATGACCAAAACATTCATGTTGGCCGGTAGCGGATTGATCATGGTGGCATCCATTAACGCGTGGCCGCAAACAAGCGAGCCGGCTGCGGGATCAACTCATTCCGGCGCGGCGACAGCGACCGAGGGAAGCGCAAAGGCTACCAGGCAGGCGAATCGGGCACTCAGCAAGAAGGTGCTTCACGCACTCTCGAAAGGTGGCGTTGCCACTTCGAGAATGAACATAATCGCGAAAGGCGGTTCGGTGACACTTGCCGGAGCCGTCACTGATCCGACCCAGATAGACAAGGCCACAGGGATCGCGAGGAGTGTGCCCGGAGTTACGTCAGTGAAGAATTCCTTGATATTGAAAGAGGCGGGCCAGTAACAAGCTGCTGCCGGGGTCAGCCCGGCCACGCTGAGTAGATCCCTCCCGTAAAATCCGGGAGTTCTCACTTTTCGCCTTCCCATAAGATCGTCGTCAAACGGTCAGAATCCGGCTGTACCTGCATGTCAACCTTCGTCCGCCCAGGTGCACGACAAACGCAAGTCTTTCCGCTCGAAGCAGCGTTCGATCCCGTGTCTCGCGGTTGCGAATGCCCTGGCAGGAATCGGGGATTACGGCGTCGATCCCGATTCCCGCCTATACGGCCTGTTAATCAGGCGGTGACTACGACGATCTGCGCCGTCGCGGCTTCGATACCATGCGTTTGAGGCAGTCTGCGGAGAGCGGCATGATGAACCTGCGAAGCCTTGTTGCGGCGTTCGTCGTCGTCCTGATGACTTCGTGCGCAAGCCTTCCACTGCAAGCCGGCCGCGTGCCCACCCACGCGCTCACCGATACGCAGGCCACGCGCCTCGGCGCAGCGTTCGCACCACAAGACCAGCAGCATCCGGGAGAAAGCGCATTTCACCTGCTGCCCGACTCCGTCGACGCGCTCATCGCGCGGGTTGTGTTGATGGAATATGCTAACCGCTCGCTCGACCTGCAGTACTACATCTGGCACAACGACCTTACCGGCCGTCAACTTGCCGCGGCTTTGCTGAGAGCGGCAGACCGCGGTGTGCGCGTGCGCCTCCTGCTCGACGATCTGGGTACGAATGCGGACGACCAGATGCTGCTGGTGCTCAGTTCGCATCCGAATCTTAAGATCCGACTCTTCAATCCTGTCGCAAACCGCCGGTTCAAGACCCTCGGCACGGCCGCCGAGTTTGCTCGCGTCAACCGGCGTATGCATAACAAGGCGCTGATCGCCGACAACCAGGGCGCAATTCTCGGCGGGCGCAACATCGGCGTGCACGTGACGGTGCTGACAAACTCGCTGGCGGCAACAGATGTAGCCGCGGTGCATGCGGGCTATCAGCGTTACCGGAAGCCATTGCTGGAAGCGGACGTGCAACTGTACGAACTAAAACCTGCTGCGACAGGTAGCGGCACCGCCGACCGGAAGAAGTCGGTGTTCGGCTCGTCGAAGTCGTCATTGCACGCGAAAACGTATGTATTCGGCCGCAAGGGTGTCTTCATCGGTTCGATGAATTTCGACCCGCGTTCGGTCGAGTTAAACACGGAGATAGGTGTCTACTGCGAAAGCGACCGTGCCGCCGGGCAGGTGACCGATCACGTCGAGTCGAACGCCATCGGGCCAGTTATGAGCCGCATTCGCGCGCCAGTCTGTGAGCATACCGTGTCAGCACCCGGAAGTCGCTCGCAAAGCAGCTAGCTGGAGCTTGTTCTCCCAGCCAAACTCAAGCCCTGCGCGGGGAACATGGCTAGCACTCTCGCCTCGCCGGCTGCGTCGGCCAGTGCCGCGATAGCGCTTGTTCAATAGTCCCATGGGACTAAGGTCCAATGGCGGCGGTGGTTCGAAGGTGGTAGCCTGAGTAACGAGTCATCGGACCTGCAGTCTGCGCAGCAGCCCGACGCAAGCATGGACGCTACCCATCTCTCAGACTTGTCCGTGGCATGTACGATCAGACCGCACGCGACGCGCGCGGCTGCGGCTGGGTCACGTACCAGGAGAATGACGTGAATTCGCGACCGCAGGCGGATATTGCCCGCATCCGGCTGATCATCGCGGTCCTGTCGCTGCCGATCTTTGGTACGTTTTATATCATCCGTCCGTTTCTGCCGGCGCTGATCTGGGCGACGATGATCGTCGTCGCCACCTGGGTCGTGGCGATCGGCATCAAAAAATGGGTCGTTGAGCGCCGCTGGCTGCATGAAGTACCGCTCGCCGGTGAACGTTCCGCGCGCGAGTGGCAGCGCTTGTCCGACGCAGGTCGCGGCAGCATCGTTGCACAAGCGCAGCCTTATGCAATCGTCGCCGAAAAATGGCTGCTCTCGCAATCAGGCGCGCTCGGCGTGCTGGCGATTCACCTGGCGCTGACCGTGGTCATTGCCCGCATTCTCCATACACAGAGCGAGGCGGCAGCCAACCGCATAATGCGCTTCGCCACGCGCATTGCCGCTGAACGCGGCGTGGCCGCGGTGTACCTTACTGCACTGTCGAACACATACCGTTGTACCGGCGTTGCCTGATCGCGCGCGATGAGTGTGGGTGCGACGCGCTTGCCTGCGTTGCGTCGAGGATAGCTCATTCACCTGTACCGGAGAAAAGCATGGGCCCTGCAATCGTGGATGTAGTCGAACAAGCGCGCCTGAACGACGCGCGCGAGGCGCACATACCGTGGAAGAAGTGGGGACCCTACCTCAGCGAGCGGCAGTGGGGCACGGTCCGTGAAGACTACAGTGACAACGGCGATGCGTGGAACTACTTCACCCATGACCATGCGCGTTCGCGCGCCTACAAGTGGGGGGAGGACGGTCTCGGCGGATTGTGTGACGATCAGCAGCGGCTGTGTTTTGCGCTGGCGCTATGGAACGAGCAGGACGCCATATTGAAGGAGCGCCTGTTCGGCCTCACGAACAGCGAGGGCAATCATGGCGAGGACGTGAAGGAGTATTACTTCTATGTCGACAGCACGCCCACGCACTCGTACATGAAGTACCTCTACAAATATCCGCAGCGAGAATACCCGTACCTGGATCTGGTCCAGACCAACCGCAAAAGATCGCGGGATGAGATGGAATACGAACTGCTGGACACCGGCATCTTCGACGATGACCGCTATTTCGACGTATTCGTGGAATACGCGAAGGCCGCTCCCGAAGACATCCTCATACGCATTACCGTGCACAACCGCGGACCCGAGGCCGCACCGTTGCGCGTTCTGCCGACGCTCTGGTTCCGCAATACATGGTCATGGGGCGAGGACGAGCGCAAGCCGTCCGTGCAGGATGCGGGCGCTGGCGTCATCCGGGCCGCGCACCACGATCTGGGCGAATACTGGCTCCACTGCGAAGGCGCGCCGCAGACGCTTTTCACCGAAAACGAAAGCAATGCGCAGCGCCTGTGGGGTCAGCCCAACGCGTCACCCTACGTCAAGGACGGGTTCCACGCCTATGTCATCTCGGAACAGAGCGACGCCGTGAATCCGGAGAGAACCGGGACCAAGGCCGCGGCCCATTACACGTGCAACGTGCCAGGCGGCGGTAACGCGATCATCCGCTTGCGCCTCGCGTCATCCAGACTCGACGACGCCTTCGGGGGCTTCGAGCAGATTTTTGATAGCCGCCTCGCCGATGCGAACGAGTTCTACGAGCGCATCACGCCCAGATCGCTGACCGAAGACCAGCGCCGGGTGCATCGCCAGGCGCTGGCGGGCATGTTGTGGGGCAAGCAGTACTACTACTTCGATCTCGAACTGTGGCTGCGCGAGCATCATAGTCATCCGTTGCTCGACTCCGCGCGGCACGATGTACGCAACATGGAGTGGTTCCACATGCTGAACGCCGACGTGATCTCCATGCCGGACAAGTGGGAGTATCCGTGGTACGCGGCCTGGGACCTGGCCTTTCACACGATCGCGCTGGCGCAGGTCGATTTCGATTTTGCGAAGGAGCAGTTGCTGCTGATGCTGCGCAGCCTGTACGTGCACCCGAGCGGTCAGATTCCAGCCTACGAGTGGAACTTCAGCGATGTGAACCCGCCGGTGCATGCCGCCGCCACGCTCTGGCTGTACAAGTATGAGAAGGAACTGGGACGAGCCGACCCGCGTTTCCTGGAGCGCTCGTTTCAGGGGCTGATGCTCAATTTCAACTGGTGGGTGAATCGCAAGGACCCATCGGGCCGCAATGTGTTCGCCGGCGGCTTTCTCGGTCTCGACAATATCGGCGTGTTCGACCGCAGCGCGGAACTCCCGACCGGCGGGTCGCTGGAGCAGGCGGACGGCACGGCATGGATGGCGTTCTACTGCCAGACCATGCTGGAGATGGCGATCAATCTGACTGACTACGACCCGCTCTACGAGGAGGTCGCCTTCAAGTTCGTCCAGCATTTCATGTGGATCGCCTATGCGATGGACCGACGCGGAGCACACGAAGACGAGATGTGGGACGAGCAGGACGGCTTTTTCTATGATCTGCTGCGCCTGCCCGACGGCAAGACGACGCGGCTGAAGATCAGGTCGCTGGTCGGGCTGCTGCCGCTGTGCGCGTCGACGGTGTTCGAAGCGCACTCCCTCGAGCGTATGCCCAAGCTCGTCGAGCTGATCGCGCAGTTTCGCAAACGCTACCCCGAACTGCTTGCGCAGATTGCTCCGACCGACACCGGCTTCATCGGCTATAACCAGCGCAGGCTTCTGTCGATCCTGAACAAACGCAAGCTCGAACGGGTGCTCGGCTACATGCTCGACGAGAAGGAGTTCCTGGGGCCGCATGGCATCCGTTCGCTCTCCCTGTATCACCTGGACCATCCGTATGTGATTCAGGTCGGCGGACAGGAGTACAAGGTGCAGTACCTGCCGGCCGAATCGAATACAGGTATGTTCGGCGGCAATTCCAACTGGCGCGGACCGGTGTGGATGCCCGTCAATTTGCTGATCGTCCGCGCGCTGGTGAACCTGTACACTTTTTTCGGCGATGACTTCAAGGTCGAATGTCCGACCGGCTCCGGGCAGCACATGACGCTCTTCGAAGTGGCGCAGGAGATCGTCCGTCGCCTGACCAGCACGTTCCTGCGCAATGCAGACGGCAAACGGCCGGTCTACGGAGGAACGGAAAAATTCCAGAACGATCCGCACTGGCGCGACCTGATCCTGTTTTACGAGTACTTCCACGGTGACAACGGCGCGGGCCTTGGCGCCAGTCACCAGACCGGCTGGACGGGGCTGGTCGCTCCGCTGCTCGACCTGTTCGGGCGCGTTGACGCGCAGTCCGTGCTGGAAACGGATCGTGGGCGCGTGATGTCGCGGCTTGTCAGGGAACAGGTGAGCGGGGAAGAAATCGGCGAGAAATGAGGAAAACAAAATGCCCGACCTACGCTATCCGGTGCTGTACCAGATCAACACCCGCGTCTGGCTGGCCGGCTTGTCGCGCACGCTCGGCAGGCGCGCGACACTCGACGACTTTCCGGATGCCGAACTGGATCGCCTCGCCGCGCTGGGCTTCGACTGGGTCTGGTTGCTGAGCGTCTGGCAGACGGGCCCGGCGGCCCAGGCCATCTCGCGGGTGCATGCCGGATGGCGCCGCGAATTCGCCGAGACGCTGCCGGATCTCACGGACGACGACATCGCTGGCTCGGGGTTCGCTATCCGCAGCTACACGGTTCATCGCGATCTGGGCGGCACCGAGGCGCTCGCCCGCCTGCGGCAGCGCATGCAGCAACGCGGCCTGAAGCTGATGCTCGACTTCGTGCCGAATCACATGGCGCCGGATCACGAATGGATCGACACGCATCCGGACCACTTCGTCCACGGCAGCGAGGAGGATCTCGTTCGTTCACCGCGCAATTATTGCAGGGTAGAGACGAGCAACGGGCCGCTGATACTCGCCCACGGCCGCGACCCGTACTTCGACGGATGGCCCGACACGCTGCAGCTCGACTACGGCAATCCGGAGTTGCATCAGGCGATGATCGGCGAACTGAACAGCATCGCCGGGCAATGCGACGGCGTGCGCTGCGACATGGCCATGCTGGTCTTGCCCGAGGTGTTCGAACGGACCTGGGGCATCCGCGCCGAACCCTTCTGGCCGAAGGCAACCGAGGCCGTCCGACGCGAGCATCCGCACTTCCTGTTCATGGCGGAAGTGTACTGGGATCTCGAATGGACGATGCAGCAGCAGGGCTTCGATTACGCGTACGACAAGCAGATGTACGACCGCTTGTGCGATGCGAACGCACGGCCGGTGCGCGAGCACTTGCATGCCGGACTCGATTACCAGGAGAAGCTGGCCCGCTTCCTGGAAAACCACGACGAACCCCGGGCCGCGGCGACCTTCCCGCCCGACACGCACGAGGCCGCGGCCGTCATCACGTTTCTGTCACCCGGCCTGCGCTTCTTTCACCAAGGCCAGTTCGAGGGTTGCCGGAAACGGATATCTCCGCATCTGGTACGGGCGCCCGAGGAGCCTGTCGACACAAGCTTGCAAGCGTTCTACGGAAACCTGATGACGGTGCTGCGGCAGCCGGTCTTTCGGGAAGGCGCGTGGAGCCTGGTCGAAATCGTGCCGGCGTGGGAGGGCAACTGGACCTCGGATTGTTTCATCGCGTGGACCTGGCAGCGCGATGGAGGAGAACGGCGGCTCGTGGTGGTCAATTACGCCGGCAATCAGAGCCAGTGTTACGTGCGACTCCCATTTTCCGACATGGCCGACCGCACGGTGCGGATGGAAGACATCATGGGGTCGGCCAGTTTTGATCGCGATGGCAACGATCTCATTTCGCATGGTCTTTACCTGGATCTACCGCCGTGGAGCTACCACGTCTTCCAAATGACCGCGTCGTGAAGGCCGCGCCATCGAGTTGCGGGGTCGTAACTCCGATCCCAACCCGAACTGCCCCCGAACTGCCCCCGAACTGCCCCAATAATCCGGCAGCTTTGCTGCGACAAATGTTTCCTTGGTGGCTCGTATGTCGCAAGTCGTTCAACAAGCTCGCCGTTGATCAGAGCACATCGACCTGGCCAGTCAGATAAGCTCCAATCGAAGTCTGTTCTTTCGCGCTCAGGCGCCTGGCCAGAACCTCAAAGCTCGAACATTCTGCACATCGTCTATTCGTCCAAGTTCGCTTCCGCCATCGCGATGCGTTCGCGCACGACACTGATCGCCTGCTTGAGCGCATAGACGTCGCAAAGATAGCGCATAGGCACACTTATGCGGCTGGCCTGCGCATCGATGTCCTCGATCTCATTGCGCCATTGGGTGAGCAGATCGTTCGGTGGCCGCGTGGTTCGCCAGATTTCGTCTTCCAGCGATTTCAGTTTCCGATACCCGACGACAAAGCGGCTCCTTATTCGCGCCTCCATCATTCGCGGTAGCGCTTGCAATATCCCGATGAGGACCGCCATGAACGGAAGCAGAATGAGCAGGCGCCTTTCGATAAAGCTTGCGAGCCAGAATGGAAGATAGCGCTGAAGGAATGGACGCCCTGACTTGAAATAGCGCTCACTTTCATTGGAAACAGGAAACTCATCGGTATTCAGGTTCGGGAATGCGCCAAGCTGCGTGAAGTAGTCTTCGCGTGAGTGAACCGTTTTTGCCGCGTCCAGCAATAGATGAACGAGTGCCGGATGCAAGTTGTCTTTGGCCACCAACAGCGCGGTGGCGGCCAGCAAGGTGACATCGTTTTGCGGACGGTCATTCACCAGACTCGTCGCTGCTCGCGGGAACGTCACCTTGGAAAGAGACGGGAACTTCTGCACGAGCGCATCCGCCTGTGCGAAACTCATTAGTTTCAGGTCGCTGTTCAGCAGCATCTGCTGCATGGGCGCATCGGGCCTGCCGATAAAGAAAGCCGCATCCAGGCAACCCGCTTCGAGGCACCGATAGGCCTGCTTCGCATCGACTTCTATCAACTGGGTGTTGTCACGGGTGATACCGCTGTAGCCCAATAATACTTGTGAAACGTGCAGCAACCCGCTCCCGGGTACACCGACGCCGACGCGCTTGCCATGCAGTTGTGCCAACCGGTTGACGATAACGTCGCCCCGATAGAACACCCAGATCGGCTCATACGAGACGGCCGCGATCAACTGCAGATGATCCGTTTCCTGCGGCGTTATTGTGCCCGATTGGATGAAGCCTATCTGGTATTCGCTGGCGGGATTTTTCAGGCGCTGATAATTTTCGACCGAGCCGGGGGAGTTGCGTATATCTAGCATGACGCCGTCGCGTTTCAGGATGGGCGCATAGCGGTCTGCAAAGCCGCGATAGATGCCTTGGTCTGCGCCCGTCGTAATGACAATCCTTGTCTGGAAAGACTGCCTGATGACCGTGAACAATCCCCAACCCAGCGCGGCCAGTATCACGATCGCGCCAATGATGAGAAGCCGCCGGCGTTGCGAAGTGGGCGATGCCTTCTGGCTATGATGAAGCGCTGGGTCGTCGCTCGGCATCGTGCGGTCCTCCCGTCTGGTTACCCCCGCGAGATATCCTCGTACAGCGCGGAGGGCGGCTTGCATGCTGCTCGCGGCCATCTTCCAACGTGAATTCTCCATAACCGATAACTGCGAATCGTACCGTCGCTGGTGCGACTACTCACGCGTGAGGGACGACATGTCTACCATATCAGACGCCGAATTCGCACCGCGGCATGTGGTGGTGTGGAAACGACAAAAAGCGTGCACGCCTTTAAGCCAGATTTAGTGAAAAGCCGTGCCGCGTGAGCTCATTCACATGCCATCGCGGCAGAAGGAAAAGATTATGAATAGCCTTTCTGTCGGTAAAGCAGGTGCCTGAAAAATTTCTGGCGCACGCTCGCGTGGCATAAGCGTGACTCTCGACATCGACAGGCATCTGCCGGAAGTACGCGGCGACGACACCCAGTTGCAGCAGGTCATGATCAATTTGCTGCAAAACGCATTCGGCGCCGTGGAAGGCTGCGACGCGCTTGCACGACGCGCGGAACTTGCTGATATCCCGAGCCGGCTGAATAAGCTTACGCTGCGCGAGCGCGAGGTCATGACGCTCGTGGTGGAAGGCTATCTGAACAAGCAGGTTGCGAGCGAACGCGGTGCGGCGGAAAAGACCATCAAGAATCATCATGCCGCGTGATGGAAAAGGTGAAAGCCGGTTCGCTCCCGGAGCTTGTCCGTCTCGCCGAGAAGGCTCGCTTGGCAGCGAGCGCAGACTCGGGCCGATAGCGTAGCGCGCAGACCTGCCACCGGCAGGCGTGCCGCAGCACCGGTAATTCCTTGCAATTCGTCAGGGCGGTGGACCAAAGTCCTATTTCCGTTTTTGCGCGGGCCCGCTAGGCTTACTCTACGGTCCTTCGATTGTGCTGGTCGTTCGCCTCCAGGACGGTGACATGCGAGCCCGCAACGTTATGAAAAGGGGAGTAGTCTGGTGGAGTTCGTCTTTTTACTCGCTATCTTTTTGACATCGAGTGGGTTTCTCATAGCCGCCCCACGTACATCGGAGCCGCCCGCCGCCATGGCCGCGGCGCCGTCATCTGCCACCGGCTCTAGTGAAGGTAGCAGGGTCGCCCCGCCACCACGCTCCGATCCGCCGTGACGGTAACTCTATCCAGTACGCACGGTGCGGAGCCGGACCCTCTCCAGTGACTCAAGGAGGCGCCTGCGGTCGCGCCACTCTGCGAAGCCCAAATAAGCTTGCCGCCTTTCCGGGTCAGCGGGGCGGGCTCGCGGCAATGCGTTGGCCGCGCTAGCGGTGTGCTTGAAGCAATCCGGCGCGGGCTGGTATCAATTGCGCGACCGGGCGCATCGCGACGTCTCAGTGCGTCGGTCCACTTCATCGCCAATGTATTGAAGTCCACGCCGATTTGGTTCCAAACGATGTCGCGATGACGCGATACGTAGTGAGATCGTGCCCTCGGCGTGTGGCTCACGCCCGGCAGATCAGTGCGCGCCGGAGCGCGCCTCCCGCTGACCTGGACCGAGCGGTTGGCGACTGGAAAAAAGTCTAACCATAGCGAGAACTCCAGCACACTGCATCGGCCATTGCTGGATTTCTTCCGGTTCGCTAGTGACAAGGCGCGCCGATCCCCACGCTGCCTACGTTCATGATCTATGGAAAGCCGGTGATCTCTAGCGGAATGCGGATCACTGCCCAGAACCGTCGATTAGGGAAACCATTGTAGAAGCAGGTGGAGGCGGTTTGTTTCGTCGAGGCGCCTTAAACGCGGGGAACGAGATGATGGGCAAGTTGAGATCCGATTGTTTTTCATGGAGTCCCGAGCGGCGCCGATTTAGCAATCCACCGGAGACCGCTTCTGCCGATAAGGCGTCAGCCACTCCGAGCCCAAGGAATAACTGAATGACCATTGTTCTACAGAACCCGCCGTTCACATGCATCGTCGATCGGACGTTCGGGCGTCGGCTTTGGCCCGTAACCGGCCTTCCGATTGTAGAAGACGCATGCTCCGTCATCGGCCTGAGCCGACGTTCGTGGGTCGGCGCTGATATGCCCGCTCACTGTTGCAGACCGGCCGTTTGGTTCAGCGGAATTTCTGCATCCGGGTCAAAATGGCGTGGCGACAACTAACACCGTCGCCGGTTCCCCGCATCTGCGGGCCTTTTTGTCTTTGTGTGATCTCTGGACGCCTTCGTCGCGGCGGACGACGCCGAAATCGATCGCCGACTGTATGAATGGAGAGTCGACGATGTACCCGGTAGGTTGATCGCAGCGAGACTTTCCATCAGTACTTGATGTCCCGTTTTTGCTGGCGGCCACCCTGTTTCGTGTCGCGCTTGTCCTGCCGGCACTGGGAGTTGCTTTTCTGGTTTGCGGCCCGGCAGTCGACCTTGTTCGAGCGTGCCTGCTGTTTCGCATTCTGGTTTGCATTCCTGCCTGCCTGGCGCTGTTGCGACTGATCGGTGGCGAGAGTTGCGCCCGATAGCGCCAGGAGTCCGGCCGCCGCCAGAATTCCGATCGTCCGTCTCCTTGGTCCGACCATCTTCACACTCCTGTATGCCTGGTTAAAACGGCGGTTAGCGTCGTGCCAAGCCGCTTTCGTATGCTCTCAAAGAGCCACACCCGATCCCTCGGCGGCATCCACTTGTCGGCTGAGTCATATCCAGGAGACCACGATTGACGCCCGAGAAAAAGAAGGACTACTTCGAACACTTCCTGAAAAATAGGTCTGTGGGGCAGATCGATTTCCGTGCCATCAGAACAGATTGCTACACCGCCATCGACACCGGACTTTACCCGTTCGCGTTTGGCGACGGGTCGGAGGTGAAGGCGCGTTATGCGTTCACATGCAAGTGGAACGCGAAGCATTGGCTGTTGTATCGCTTGCCTATCATAGTAGGTCACTATCCTTCAGCTACGGGCCACTTTACGGACGGCGGCAGCGCCGAGCAGCTGAAACAGTCGGCCTGCTAAACGCTGTTATCGCTGCAAAGCGCTGAACAAACGGCGAGGTTGGCACCATTGTCGCCTCGACGTGACAAGGCACGTCACGCGAACACGGATCCCCTCAGAAAACTCGCACAATCGTTAGTTCATTGATTGCCGCTCCCCGTGACATAGAACCAAGGTCCAATACCGGCCGGCGTGCGCCAAGCCTATTCTTGACCCGAGGTACTTCTGTTCGGAGATTGCCATGACAACATCAACGGGCCTGTTGACGGCTATGGTCCCCTCGGCCGGTTCGCCGTTACCTTCGATCTTGAGCCCGCTTCGTAACATCTACCAGAGCCGACACGTTTCCTGCCGCGACGTACAGATTGACGCGCCTGCGCTTCGAAGCGCGAAACCAACTTGAGGTGAAAAAATGAAACCGTTACCGCTTCTCGTCGTGACCATTGCTGTGTCAGCCTGTGCAAGCCAACCCATGCCGCCGAGCGCACAATCGCTTGGAGAAAGCCAGCAGTCCGTCCCCGCAGTCTCGCAATGCATCGCCCAGAAATGGGCAAACCAGTCTCAACAGACGGTCATATCGCAGGTGATTGTGGCGAACAACCAGGCGATGGACGTCTATGTCCCGGGGCAGCAGCCTCCGAATGGCGCAGCCGCTCTCGTGCGGCCGTCGTGGACGGGTAACAGCAAAACGTGGGTCGGTTCCCGCGCAGGCAGCGGGACAGGCGGCAACACCGGCGGTGATGTTAGCGGCTGCCTCTAGGCAGCGGGTCAGTCTGCGTTACTTCGTTGTTTCGACAGATGTGGACAGTCATCTCAGGTGCGTCAGGCCCACATCTGCCGCACTTCAATCGAGGAGAGTCTCATGAACCGCCGTACCTTCTTTTCGCTGAGTGCCATCGCACTGGCCAGTTCGCTGGCCGCTTGCGGCTCGACCTCGAATCCGACAGAAGCGGCCAACAAACGCCATGAAATCGATACCGGCGTCGATGGCGCCCTCCGCAAACTGTACAGTTCGACGCCGGGCGCGCAGGCGCAGGCCAGCAAGGCCAAGGCCATTCTCGTCTTTCCGTCAGTGATCGCCGCGGGCCTGGTGGTCGGTGGGGAATATGGCGAAGGGGCGCTGCGCGAGGGAGGCTCGTCCGTCGGCTATTACAAGACCAGCACCGCCTCGTTCGGCTTGCAGATTGGCGCCCAGTCCAAGGCGGTGATCCTGATGTTCATGACCCAGGACGCGCTCGAGAAATTCCGGACGAGCGACAAGGGGTGGACCGCCGGCGTGGATGGCTCGGTGGCGGTGGCGAAGACAGGCGCCAACGGTACGCTTGACACTGCAACGACGAATTCGCCGATCGTCGGTTTCGTGCTGACGAACTCCGGCCTGATGGCCAATCTTAGCTTCGAAGGCACGAAGGTCAGCAAGCTCGACATCTGATACCGGCACTGTAGCGCACGACTATCGAGGCGTCGTTCCAGCACGTGCGCAGGCATACCATGGTTTAAGGAGTTGACATGAAGACCCGGATTTTCCTTGTAATGGCCGCTGTCGCCATGATGGCGCGACCGGCATTGGCCCAGCCACAGACGTCGGTGGAGGTCACAAAAGGTGCCGGCACGGCCACCGTGACCGGAACGGCGAAGGTCACAGCCACGGTCGTCGAAATTGACCCAGCCACCCGGACCGTTACCCTGAAGGACAAGAAAGGCCACATCGTTGACGTCGAGGTGGGCGAAGAGGCGCGCAACTTTGGCCAGCTCAAGGTGGGCGACGTGGTCACAATCGAATACCGGGAAGCGATGTCGCTGAGTCTCTCGAAAACGAGCGGCCCGCGTTCCGCCTCCGAGCGCACGATGGAACAGCGCTCCTCGCCCGGGGCCAAGCCCGGTGGCACAATCGGTCGGGAAATCACGGTCATGGCCGATGTTCTCGCCGTGAATGCGAAAGCCAAAACCGTCACATTAAAGGGACCGCACAACACGGTGGATGTGATCGTGGAGGACCCCGAGCAGATGAAGAATATTCGCAAGGGAGATCAGGTTCAGGTCGTGTACACGGAGGCGGTCGCGATATCCGTCACGCCCGGCATGAGTAAATAACACATCAATGAACCGACTTCTTTTACGCGTCGGCAGACGCGGCCGCATGGATCTGTTCCGCCCGCCATTGTGAGGGGCGTGCCCTAGATTGTTGCCAGCATCCACGAGGTGACCTGCCGGGAGACAAGTTATGCTGCCGCGTAATGGCTGCTGATTGCCGCTGGCTGCAGGAGCCGGTGCATGGGTGTCGGACCGGATTTTCATCCGCAGCACGGGAGCTCGAGCGAACACTGGAGCAGCGCATCAATCGGGTAGCTCATCCAGCAGGCAACACAGCCTGACATCTGGCAATGGTGGCAGATATTCGCGAACCAGAACTTCAAGAGTCTGATCGCGCAAGCCGATGCGAACAACGGCGACCTGAAGATCGCCGGCCCGCGCGTGCTCGAGGCGCGCGCTCAACTGGGCCATCGTTCAACGAGCCGGACACAACGAGTCTGATCGATATTGTCATGCGCTAAAGGCTCGCGATGGTGGCATTGCGCACGTGTGGCGCCGGTTCACTTTCCCGATGTCAGATCTTCCTCCACAAAGCGAAGAATCGCCTCTGTCAGCGCCTCGCGGGGGTAAGCGTTCTGCGTGACGAACAGGGAGCCGATCATGGTGTGTGTTCGAGCAACAGGCACGGCCAATGCCCAGTGATCGGCATTAACATAGCCTAGGAGAGCGCTTCCGGGCACAACCTGATCATAGAAGATCACCTGGCTGTCGTTGCGGGCATCGACCCGCGAGAGTTTGTCGTAACTCGATTTTAGTATCGACGATATCCGTTCCGGCTGAGGGAACGTCACGAGCGAGTAGTAGCGTAGCTCGCTCGGGAGCGGATTCTGTGCCATCCACGCCTTGCGTGTTGCGGGGCGCAGGCTTTGCACGGCGCCGCCGTCTCCCGAGGCGCAGGTCGCGCCCGGAAAGTGCCGCAGCATGTCAGCCTGATATTGCTCGGCATCGTTGGCAAGCGGCGAGCCGCCAACTGCTCCCGCTGCGCTGACGACAGCCGCCACGCGGCTACGGATCTCCGGATACGCGACGACAGCCTCCAGGATGTCCGCGACACCCTTGGAGTAACCGACCAACACGAGCTGCGCTGTTCCAGCGGACAGTTGCATTGCCATGATGGCGTCGCGGATCTGATGTGCATTGTGGGCGGAACTCGACAGCCCGTCGACGTCGAGCATGACCCCGTCGTAGCCAGATTGTTGTAGCTGCTTGGTGACGGTTCCCGGCGAATTCAGCCACGGCTTGAAGCAGTCGTACCCGATGCCAGGGACCACTGCCGCGATGAGGTGGCGCCTTGATTGACCGAGATCGACGCTCGCGCCGGTGCCGGCAGGTTCAGTGCCGACGCGCGTCAGTGCGTCTTCGCAAGCACGGTAGTCAGGAAGCGCCGGGCCGTGCGCTTCAAGCACCGCACAGTAGATTTCGCGAAACCGCGCCCGCTTGTCCTGCACGCCCGCTTCGGATGCGGGAACGAGCGCGAGCAGCGGCGTGTCCGTCGAGTAGGGAACGAGCGGCTTCGTTGCGCACGCTACGAGCGCAAGGCAGGTCGTAAGGAGCGCGAAACTGACACCACCATTCTTCCAGGCGCGCCGAACTGGATTCGGTCGCATCGCAACGCCATTTGGCGCTCCCGTGATGGGGTTACTTGCCGGCATTGCCGTTCTCCTTGCGTGCGGCGGACTCACGCTGCTCCAGGTAAGGCACCCAGTCAAGGATTTGCACGTTCGTGAAACTGAGCGGGCGTGTCGCGAAGAACATCACGGCGCGCAGTCCATCAGTGTAATAAGGCGTTCCATTCAGCGTTGTCCGCGGGTGTACCTGCGATGATGGACCCAGGCCGTGCACGAAGCCGAGTTTATCCAGACCGCCTGAATACATCAGGTCCTGGATCAGAAAGTTCCGCGCCTCGTCGACATCCCCATGCAGCGCATCGCCTGCCGTGTGATGGTGGGCGAAGCGACCGCCGACCGGCCGACCGGCCTGCCCCAGATACACTGGGTCACCGTTGAAGCGAATGGGCGCGAGCCATGCACGCAATGAAGTGGAGGGCGCGCCCGCTTGCGCTTCCTTGCGCAGGACGACATCGGGTCTGCGTCCAAATACCCACTGCGCGAGGTCGTTTTCACGCATGTCGCGACGATAGCTACGCCGCACCATTGCGGCGCCAATGTCCCCAAGCGTACCGATGACAATCACGTTCAACGGATCGGCTTCCGTTGTCCCGTGCTCATCAGTGGCACAAAACGGCATCTTTTCGAGCGCTGCGCGCAACGACGCAAGGTCGTGGTAGTCCGTGAATACAGTCTCGGGATACTGGAACGGGGTCAGCGCGAAACGCGGGTCCGCGGCATCGCCCGGTACAGGCAGAAACAGAGAGAAGGGGATCAGCGTTTTGCTTCCGAACAGATCGAGATTGACGAGTTTGATCTGCCGGTCGGGATTGGTGAAAAGAAACCCCGCGTGCGTTTCCCCGGGGGGAATGGGATTCCTGAATCCAAGCTTGTTCAGGTGACTGTCGATGCTTGCATTCGTCGCGCCTCCGAGAAGCGTGTGCATGGACCACGCGACTTCGAGTGGCGAGAAGTAGTCCGGATCGGTGCCTGAATGCAGCAGCCATAACGCCTGCGAAGTCCGATTCTCGACTTCGATCCATAGCGGCTGGATGTTGGTCTTGTTGACGTCGGCGCCGAACATGCGCTTGCTGTCGTCCGACCCCAGCACGGCCACGCTTACCCGTGCGTCCTGCTTCGTCGCGCTTACCGCACGCTCACGAAGCGGCGCGTCGTCGATGCTGATTGGGGCTGTCCACGTCGCACAGCCCGCGAAAATAAGCGAGAGGACGACGCCGCCAGCAGCATTCTTCAATGCACGTTGCAGCGACGACGATTCGCTCATCGCTTTGCTCCTGAGGGCAGGGAGTTGAGCTTTGCCGCCGCCTCCCAAGGGAGAAATTCGATCCCTGAGAGCGAGGTGGGTTGCCGGTCGAATATGAGTACTTGCCGATAGCCGTCGGTGTAGTAGGGGTCAGTGGTGAGATTCTCGCTCGGTGCGCCTGGCGGGGCGGCGCCCACTCCCTTTACGAATCCGATCATCTGGAGGTTTTGGGAATAGGCCATGTCCTCGGTAAGTGATGTGCGCGCCTCATCTACGTCCGGGTCGATCTTGTGCGTCGTCAGCGTCGGTGAGTGAAACGTAAGACGCACGCCGATATCCCGGCTGATCTGGCCCACCCACACGGGCTTGCCCCGATAGCGCATCGGGCTGAGCCAGAGGCGTAAGTGATTGCGCTGGTGAATCGTGTCGCGCGCTTTCTGCAGAGCGAGGTCCTGCGCCCGGCCAAACAGATAAAGATCGCTGACAGGTGCGTTGACGTAACGCTCGCCGGAAAGCGCGGAGGTAATCATCTTCATGATTGCGCCGGACCATTTTTGTTCGGTTGGACTCCAGCCTCGTCGGACCAGTGCGGGAAAAGCGTCGTCGAGGCCTCCCACTATGACGAGATTGAGTGGATCGCCGTTCTTCGACCCGTCCTCATTGGTCGCGCAACAGGGAAGCGCTTCGAGTGCGACGCGGAAAGCCTCGTCGTCCGTGTAGTCGACAATTCTTTCAGGCGGATAGACCTCACGCCGAAAGACTGCGCTGACATGGTAATCGGCGTAGAAGCCGGGCACCACCATGAGGAACGAGAATGTCTTTGCCTGCCCGCTCGCAACGAGGTCCAATTGGACGAGCTTCGCGCCCTCGCTGAGGTTGGTCAGCACATACCCCGATACGGTCTGTCCTGGCAGCACAGGGTTGCGGAAGGCGAGCCCACGGAAGCGCCTGTCGAGTTCGTCTTTCCCGCCGGGCGGATTGTTGCCGTCAAACGCCTCGGCCGCTTCGGAAGCCGGAAAGAAATTTGGGTCGAGGCCAGGCGACATCAGGAAATAGCTGACCGTTTCGTCGTCCTGTACCTCTATCCATACCGGCTGGATCCCCTTTTTCGCGAGCGGCACGCCGTAAACCGCCGCGCTTTCTTCAGCCGAAAGCACTGAAGCGGAAACCCGGAGCCCTCCTTCGGTGCGAGTCGCGGCGCGGCTCTTATAGGTTAGTCCGCCGGCGTCGGGCAGCGTAATGACACAACTGCACAACACGACGGCGATGACAACCGCAGCCAGCAGTCGATTCACGATGCGGTCCATTGCGTCACCCCTTTGCCGCGAGCCCGGGCGGCGCTCCTGTCAGTGGGTCAAGTTGATATGCCGTTCCAGTACTGTCTGATTACGCGGGTTGAGGCCGGCTTGCTACCGCAAACGAATCCACCGGTCATGGGGAGTTCCGGTGGCTGGGCGAGGTGACGGATACGTGAACGTTTCCGAAACAATAAGACACCTGAACTTCGGGCCGGTCAATGAGACCTTGGTCCAACAGCTCAGGCATGCCGAATTTCCAGGATGGCGCCTCGAGCCGACTCAATGTATGGATGGCCGTTGAACACCTTAAAGCAGCCGTAGAGGTGACGCCAGATTCAAGGCCCGTAACGGGCCGACCACCGTCGCTTGAGCATCTGCAAATTGTTTCGTATCAACTCTCGGCGGCGCATGACTCTGCATCACGCGACAGTGATTGCTTTGTCATCGGCACTTGGAATCGCTCCGACGGCCCGCGTCAGTTCATGAGAGCCGGCCGTCCCCGACCTCGTTGTCCCGCATTGAAAAAACGCATCAACCGGGCCCGCTGCGTCTAAGAACGATCCAGCAAACATGCAGAGAGCCCGGCCCAATGCCGGCGCGGCTTTAAAATGCGCTCTTTATGACCCCTCCGTCGGCCCGCAACGCAGCTCCCGTCGTGGCCGACGCAAGCGGACTGGCGACATAGGCCACGAGCGAGGCGATTTCCTGCGGCGAGCCGAATCGCTTGATCAGCGATGTGGGACGCACCTTCTCGAAGAACTCCTTCTCAAACGCTTCGAACGACTTGCCGTCGGCCTTGGCAAGGGACTCCACAAAATCGCCCACGCCCCGCGATTTCGTCGGTCCGGGCAGCACGCTGTTGACCGTAATGCCCGTGCCCGCAACTGCCTCCGCGAGTCCGCGCGAGACCGCCAGTTGCGCGGTTTTCGTCATCCCGTAATGGATCATCTCGGCTGGAATCTGCACCCCGCTTTCGCTCGAAATGAAAATAATGCGGCCCCAGTTGGCCTTTTTCATTGCGGGCAAAAACAGGCGAGCGAGACGTACCCCGCTCAAGACGTTGACGTCGAAGAAACGCTGCCAGTCCGCGTCGGGAATCTCTTCAAACGGCTTGGGCTCGAAGATGCCCAGGTTGTTCACCAGTATTTCCACGTTCGGATAGCGTCGTGCGAGTTCTTCTGCCGAAGCGGCCGTACTGAGGTCGCCCGCAAATCCCTGCACGTCGGTGCCGGTCTCCGCTTTCAGTTGTGCGACCACGTCATCCACGGATGACTGCGAGCGGCCGTTCACGATCACACGTGCGCCTTCCTGCGCCAACGTGCTCGCGATAGCGAAACCGATGCCGGCTGTACTGCCGCTTACCAGTGCGAGTTTGCCTGTGAGATTCAAGTCCATGAGTGATTTCCTTTCCGTGGATGAAGTGAGAACGGCGGCATCGAAGCTGTAATGCTGGATGCCGCCAAGGGGTTCACGTACGTGTAATGGATGCGCCACCATCGACCAGTGAGGCGGTACCGGTCACGAACGACGAATCGTCCGACGCGAGGTAGAGCACCGAACGCGCCAGTTCTTCCGGCTTGGCGACGCGCTTGAGCGCATGCAGCCCGGTCACGAATGCCTGCGATTCGTCGCTGTCGTTCATGCCGCGATACATCTCCGTATCCACGGCGCCCGGCAACACCGCGTTGACGCGCACGCCTTGCGCGCCGTATTCGGCGGCGAGCGCCTGCGTCAGGCCAATCAGTCCGGCCTTGCTCGCGGCGTAAGCCGCAGTACCCGGAAACGCGAACGAGTAACCGACGAACGTCGACGTGAAGATGATCGATCCGCCACCTTGCTTGAGCATTTGAGGTATCTGGTGTTTCGCTCCGAGGAACGCACTCGTTAGATTGGTCGCGAGCGCGGCGTTCCAGCCGGCTTCGGAAATGCCGGTGCTCGGGCCCATCTCGCCGAGCGTACCGGCGTTGTTGTAGGCGATATCCAGACGGCCAAAGCGCCCAACTGCAAGTTCCACCAGCGCCTTCGCGAAGTCTTCCGATTGCACGTCGCCCGCCAGATATGCGGCTTCGCCACCTTCGCTTGCGATCTCCGCAGCCAGCGCTTCGAGTTCCGCCGCGCGCCGGGCGGCAATGACCACCTTGGCGCCCTCCTTCGCGAACAACTTTGCAGTAGCGCGGCCAATACCTGCACTGGCACCTGTCACGATAGCGACTTTTCCGGTCAAGCGTTGCATGCTCTCTCTCCTGATGCATTCGGCCACTGCCCTATGCCTTGGCCCGTGGAAGTAATATAGGCTTCAGTCCTGATAGCGGAAAGGCCAAAAACATGGTCGTATCAATCAGCTTTTGTGAACGATCGGAGTCGATATGGATCGCTTGCGCGCCTTTGAAGTTTTCGTGACCGTGGTGAGCCGCGGCGGCTTTGCGCGCGCGGCGGAAGTACTAGGCACGTCGCCCGCCAACGTGACCCGCTATGTGAACGAGCTGGAAGCACACCTCGGCACGCGTCTGTTGAATCGCACATCCCGCACGCTTTCTCTAACCGAGGGCGGCGAGACGCTTTACGCCCGTTGCAAGTCCATTCTCGACGATGTCGCCGATACAGAAGGGCTGGTGTCGTCGGCGTCGGTCCAACCCCGCGGGCGCTTGCGTATCAACGCGCCCGTGAGCTTCGGCATTCTTTATCTGGCACCGCTTTGGCCGGAGTTCATGCGGAAGTATCCCGGCATCGAAATCGACGTTGGACTGATCGACCGCGTCGTCGATATCGTCGATGAAGGCTACGATCTCGCCATCCGCATTTCGCGAGCCGGTTCCTCCAACCATGCAGCCCGCAAACTGGCGACATCGCAAAACATTCTGTGCGCGTCGCCGGACTACCTGGCTCGCGCGGGAGTGCCGGCGACGCCAGCCGATCTGATGGAGCATCGCTGCATCGGGTACACGTATGCGGCCACCGGCGATGAGTGGCAGCTGATCGATGCTGGCCGCAAGACTCACACGGTGAAGGTCGACTGTCACATGCATACGAACAACGGCGATACAGCGCGCGCAGCAGCACTCGCCGGGCAAGGGGTGATCTGGCAACCTACATTTCTGATCGCCAACGACCTGCGTGCCGGCACGCTCGTGCGCGTGTTGCCTGAGTATTCTCTGCCTGAGATCGACATACTCGCCATGTATCCGAGCCGTCGCCACCTGAGCGCCAGGGTGCGGGTGATGATTGATTTCCTGGCCGATGCATTCGGCGGCACGCCCCCATGGGATCGGAACGACGAAAGCCGGACAGCTGTCCCATCGAGGGCCAGTTGAAGGAGCGTCTGGAGCGTGCGTCCGACACATGTGGACGATGATGGTCCGCTGCCTCGTCAGTAGCCCATGGTCATGCCGCAAGCCGCGCCTCGGCTGACGACGAATTCCGTCGTGGTAGAGCGGTCTCGATCACCGCGGCCATCGCTTCCGGGAGACCACGGCGAAGCTCACCGCGATTGCCCCTTCTTTAGCGTGGCTTTCGTCTGCCTGTATCAGGTCAGCGAGGCGAGAGCGACGGGAGCGGCGCTCCTGACCGGCCGAACGGCGCCGCGCCGGATCAGGTTCTCCCGTGTCGTCACCTCCCGCGACATCTGCGGGCATAGGCCTGTGTGATCGACGCCTGGAGTTTTCCCGGCGTCGGCCTTGTATCTCCATCTCCGACGAGTGTGATGACGATCCTGCCGCGCAACGATTAAACCTATCAGGCAAGGCAAGCGCTCGATTCGCGAATGTGTTGCCATTCCCAGACTTGGTGTTCTTAGAGCTTCTGAGCGCGTGCGCCATGGCCAAACTTCGCCCGGTATGCGGCTGGACTCGTGAGCGCGATACGTCGGAAATGACGGCGCATTGACTCCTCCGAGCCGAACCCCGCTAACTCGGCGACGCGGCCAATGGGCAATGCTGACTGTGCCTCGAGCATGTCACGGGCCACAGTCACGCGTTCACGTACGAGCCATTCGTATGGCGCCATGCCGGTGGCGTCATGAAATTGCCGTTGCAACGTTCGCGGACTCATTGCCGCGCGTTCGGCAAGCGAGCGCAGCGTATGCGGCAAAGCGGGATGCTGGCGCACCCAATCCATCAATTTCGCGAGGCGTCCGCTGTCGTCCTGCGGCATTGGACGCGGTACGAACTGCGCCTGTCCGCCCTCCCGATGAGGCGGCACGACGAGCCGCTGTGCGACCCGATTTGCCACCGCTCCACCATAATCGCGTCGCACCAGATGGAGCAGCATGTCCAGCCCTGCCGCGGAGCCTGCCGACGTGATGATCTGTCCTTCGTCGACATACAGCGCATCGGGCTGCACTCGAACTTGCGGGTAGCGCTGCTGCAATTTCGCGGCGTAGCGCCAGTGGGTCGTCACAGTCTTGCCGTCGAGCACGCCGGCCGCTGCCAACACGAACACGCCGGAGCAGATCGAGCAAAGACGCGCTCCACGGCGGTGGGCATTGCGAATCTTCTTGAGCAGCGCCTCGGGCGGCAATTCGTCCGCATCGCGCCAACCTGGCACCACGATGGTATCTGCGCGGTCGAGCACCTTGAGCGTGTAGGGCGCAGCGACCGTGATGCCGCCCGCGGCGCGGAGCGGGCCTGGCTCGCTCGCGCAAACCGCGAATCGATACCAATCGACACCGAGCTCGGGACGTTCGAGTGCGAACAGTTCGGTCGCGCAGCCGAATTCGAAAGTACAGAGCCGGTCGTAAGCCAGCGCAACGACGAGATGATTGTCCATGGCGTGATGTTACCGAAGATTGACAATTGCGCCACTTATCCGGATCGCGACTCGACGCCAGAATGGGGCTCCTGGATCACTTCGCCAGGCGCTATGTTCATCCGAGGATTTATGCAGAGTTCAAACATGTCGACTACCAACGCCGTCACCGCCGTTCCTCCGGCCGACAGCGCAGCCGCGCTTGCCCACTTCCGCGCGGCGCTGCAGTTCGAGACGGATTGCTCCGATGTCGCCAGCGCGCTCGCAAGCGGCACCCCCGGATTCGTGCTGCTTGATGTGCGCAGTCCGGCGCTGTTCGCGCGGGGCCATGTGCCGGGCGCGATCAATCTGCCACACGGCAAAATAGTAGAGTCCAAGTTGGTGAACTATCCGCCTGAAACGGTCTTCGTTACCTACTGCGCCGGTCCCCATTGCAACGGCGCTACGCGTGGTGCAATACGGCTTGCTCTGCTTGGGCGGCCGGTGAAGGTAATGATTGGTGGGATCACCGGATGGCTCGACGAAGGCGGCAGCCTCACTGTGAGCGAAGTCGAGTAGTCGCGTTTCCAGCTCTCCATCAACGTTAGCTCCCGATTCGGAACGGACGATGCCTGCAAAGGGCATCGTCGGACTTCTCTGGATCGCGTGACACGGTCATCCCCCGCAAAGCGGCGCCTCTCCCTCTGAAACCGCTCCTCAGTAAGCCTGTTACTCGCGTTGCTCCCATTGCCCGTCCATCGCCGATTGTTGCCCTTCGGACAACATGGTGAACACCTTCGGGGTGCTACTGGCGTTCGCCACCCCTAACTACAATGCGTCGCAGGCTCGGTCGAAAGGCGAGCAACCGAAGCGCGCGAGATTCGTGGTCGTGCTCGTGAGCCGCACCGTGCGGCTTACCCCACTTAATCAACAGGACTATTGAAGATGAGCGAAACAACCCGCAATGTGCAGCCCGTGATCGCCAGCCTTGGCAAAAAGAGTGCAGGCGAACTCGTGTCTTCCCGCTATGCCGTGCGCGTGGGCGATGTCGACGTCGTGCTGATCAGCGACGGCGTTCTGCCGCTGCCGACCTCGACCATGTCCACCAACGTGAGTGAAGCGGACCGCAACGAATGGTTCGATGGCCGCTTCCTGCAACGTGACATGTTCGACTGGGCGCTGAACGTCGCACTCGTGCGTAGCGGTGAACGCCTGATCCTGATCGACTCCGGCGTGGGCGATGGTTTCGAATACTTCTCTCGCGCCGGCCGGTCGGTGATGCGCCTGGAATCGGCTGGCATCGACCTGGCTGCAATCACCGATATCGTGATTACGCACATGCACATGGATCACGTTGGCGGATTGAACGTCGACGGCGTCAAAGCCAGGCTGCGCCCGGATGTGCGCATTCACGTATCGCGCGCCGAAGTGGAGTTCTGGAAAAATCCGGATTTCAGCAAGACGGTGATGCCGGAAGCGGTTCCTCCCGCGCTGCGCAAGGCTGCTGCAAAGTTCGTCAAACTCTACAGCGAAAACATCGTACAGTTCGATCAGACTGTGGAAGTAGCAGCGGGCGTGTCGGCACGGGTGACGGGTGGTCACACGCCGGGGCACTGCGTCGTGGACGTCGCATCGAACGGCGAGAAGCTGACGTTCGTAGGCGACGCAATTTTCGAAGTCAACTTCGACAATCCCCAATGGCAAAACGGCTTCGAACACAATCCTGAAGGGGCTGTGGACGTGCGCATGTCGCTGCTGAACGAAGCCGCCAAAACCGGCGCTCTGCTGGCCGCAGCGCATGTCGCGTTCCCGTCCATCGGTCATATCGCAAAGAACGGCGACGGCTTCCGTTTTGTGCCGGTTCAGTGGGACTACTGATCGATGACCGCGACGGACGAGCCGCACCGAATCTTCACACAATAAACGATAACCTGCTCGGCGTGCTGATCCAGCCCAAGCGCTTTCGCGATTGCTCAAGCACTCGAGCATTATCGGTGCCATGCCATTAGTAAGCATATCTGATCAAACAGTGGGACAACCGGAACCTCTGCGCGTCGCCGCGGTCAATAGGAGATGTCGCCCTTTTATCAGGGGATGCCAAATGACTGCCACTCAACCGGGGGCTGCGCCCCTCTCCGAAGAGGACGCGCGGCGTCAGCTGCGTCGCGCTGTCGTCGCCAGTACGATCGGTACTACGATCGAATGGTATGACTTCTTTCTGTACAGCACGGTTACGGGTCTCGTTTTCGCGAAGCTGTACTTCCCGCAATCGGATCCATTGGTCGGCACACTTCAAGCTTTTCTGATTTATGCGGTCGGCTTCATCGCGAGGCCGGTCGGCGCGGCCATTTTTGGACACTATGGCGATCGAATAGGGCGCAAGGCTACGCTGATCGTCACGCTGCTGCTGATGGGACTCGCCACATTCGCCGTCGCATTTGTTCCAACGTACGCCTCGATTGGCATCTGGGGCGCCGTGCTGCTTACCGTGCTGCGTTTCATTCAAGGCGTCGGCGTGGGTGGCGAGTGGGGCGGCTCCGTCTTGATGTCGATGGAATGGGCCCGCACCAACGCACATCGTGGCTTCGTCGCATCGTGGCCGCAGTTTGGCGTGCCCGCGGGGCTGTTCCTCGCTAATCTCGCCGTGCTGGCAATGAGCGCTATTTCCGGCGATGCCTTCGTCACCTGGGGCTGGCGTGTGCCTTTCTTTCTGAGCATCCTGCTGGTTGGGATCGGGCTTTACATCCGGCTGAACATCCTGGAGACGCCGATCTTCGCGAAGCTTCTCGCTGAGCGCAAGATCGAAAAGACACCGATGCTCGAAGTCTTGCGCCGCCAGCCGAAAGACATTCTTCTGTCGGCCGTGGCGCGCATGGCGGAGCAAGCGCCGTTCTACATTTTCACGGCCTTTGTCTTCACGTATGGCGTGACGACACTCGGCGCGTCGCGCGATCTGCTGTTGACAGCGGTGCTGGCGGCTTCGGTGCTGGAATTCGGCACCATTCCGCTGTTCGGCCATATCTCCGATCTGATCGGACGTCGCCGCATGTATATGATCGGCGCCGCGGCAGCGGGCTTGTTCGGTTTCGTCTATTTCGCCATGGTCGACACGCGCAATCCGACGTTGATTTTCGTGGCGATCGTACTCTCGCTAGTCCCGCATTCGATGATGTACGGCCCTCAGGCCGCGCTGATCGCAGAGTCGTTCACGGGGCGCCTGCGATACAGCGGGGCGTCGCTCGGTTATCAGCTGGCCTCGGTGATCGCGGGCGGTCCTGCGCCGCTGATCGCGACCGCACTATTCGCTTACTATCATTCCGGCTACGCGATCGCGTTTTATGTGTTTATTTGCGGAGTGCTCAGCCTGTTCGCCGCTTCTCGACTCGGCGACTACACGAACAAAGACATTTCGCAGGAATACGACGAGCCGCGCTCGATGGGCGAGAGCGGGCACGGTCATCGCCACGCCTAAGTGTCAGGTGCGGCGCGGCAAAGCCCGCCGCATCGTGTAACTCGCGCTTTGCCGCCGGTGAAGCCGTCGCTGCGCCGGCGTTTTCCGACACCACGTAGTGTGAAGCGCCAGCCCGTGCGTCTGTGAGATCATGCAAATCCCCATACGGATTGCGTTCTCACATGCCGACTTCCGCGTCCACCCACGGTAGTTCACTCTCGCCTGGCAGCGTCGGCACCATCCTTGCCTCGATGTTCTGCTTTGCAGTGGTCGATGCGTTGGCCAAGTCGGTTGCGCTGCAATATCCGGCCAACGAGGTCACGTTTTTCCGCATGCTTTTCGGCCTGTTTCCCGCCATTTTGCTGTGTTGCGGAGGAAGCCGGCCGCTGCCCGACCGCTTGCGGAATATCGACGTCAAAGGGCAGACCACGCGCGCGATCGCACTCCTCGGCGCCTCGGCTCTGTTCTTTGCCGGCCTGCCTTATGTGCCGCTCAGCGAAGCAGTCGCGCTCGCCTATTCGGAGACGCTGATCGTCATTGTGCTGGCGCCGCTAATGCTCAACGAGCGCTTGACGCCGCGCGGCGCCGCAGCCGCGATTGTGGGTTTTCTGGGCGTACTGCTCGTGGTACGGCCCGGCGGCGCCCAGACGTCCTGGCTGGGCCCCGTGATCCTGCTGACAAGCGCGTTTTGCGGTGCCCTCTCCATCGTCCAGATCAAACGCATCCGCTCGACCGACGACTCCGCCACCACCGTTCTCTTTTTCACGGCGATGGGCACCGTGGTCATGGGTTGCACGTTGTTCTTCAAGTGGCGCACGCCTTCGGTGGACGCACTGCTCGTGATGGCTGCGCTCGGCGTCTTCGCGACTGCGGGCCAGATGCTGATGACGGTAGCCTTCCGCCGCGCGGATGCAGGCGCGCTTGCTCCGTATAACTACACGAGCATCGTCTGGGCGGCGCTTTTCGGCTATGTGCTGTGGGGCGAAACGCTGGAACTTCTGTCGGTGGCCGGCATATCGATGATCGTGGGCAGCGCGATCGCCGTCGCGGTGCGCCGCAAAGCGCCCGAAGGACCTCTCGCCTGATGCGACGGCCTCCGGGCGCCGCACTCAATATGACTTGCGGCTACCCGGCGAATCTCGCTGCCGATGCAATTTGCAGGAATTCGCCGCGGTGCGCCGCCGCTTTCCACCGTGGCCGGTCAAGCCACCTTGTAACGCGGCGCCGGCGCATTGGTCGACAACAGCGAGAACATCGCGCGGCGCGCAGCCTCGTAGTCTTCCCACTTTTCAACCGCATGCAGTGACGGAATGGTGATCAGCTCGCCGCGATCGAAGCCGACCAGTGCTGCGTCGACCATGTCGTCGGCGGACATCACGATTGCCTTGTCGAGGTTTTCCAGCGGCAGGCCGCCCGTTTGCCAGAACTCGGTCGCGGTCGCGCCCGGCAAAACCGCTTGCACCTGAATACCTTTGTCGGCCAGTTCGTGCTTGAGCGACTGGCTGAAGGCCAACACGAACGCCTTGCTGCCGCCATACACGCCGTTGAGAACCTCCGGCGCAATAGCCACGATGGACGCAATGTTGATCAACGCCCCGTTGCCACGCGCGACGAAGCCGGGCACGGCCGCATACGTGAGCCTCGTCAGCGCGCTCACATTCAGGTCGATCATGCGCTGCATTGCATCGACGTCGCTGTCGACGAGCGGCGTATGCGTGCCGACACCGGCGTTATTGACCAGAAGCGTAATGCTCGCGTCCTGTTTCAGTTTCGCTTCGACCGCTGCGAGCCCCGCTTTGTCGCCCAGATCGGCGTCCAGTATCTCGACGCTACGGCGCGTTTCGGTCGTGATGCGATTGGACAGCGCGGCAAGGCGCTCGCGGTTGCGGGCAACCAGCACGAGATCGTAACCGCGCCGCGCAAGGCGGTCCGCGTAGATTGCACCGATGCCCGACGACGCGCCCGTAATCAGTGCGGTGCCCTTGTGTGCTTCAGTCATGATGTCACTCCTTTGCAATGAACCGTTGATGGTGTGAACGAATTCTGTGCCGTTTTGACGGCGACGCAAATGACATATATGGTTAGGTTTCAGGACATACACCTGGACGGAGAACGGACATGCACTGCGTGGGATATTTGCTGAGCGACGGCTTTCAGGTCATGGCGATCGCCACGCAAGCGGTCTTTGAATACGCGAACCTCGTAGTGGGCGAGCCGTTCTATCAGGTGGAGAATTTTTCGCCTGCGGGCGGCGAGGTGCGTTCGTCGCTAGGGATGACCATTAGCACGAGTCCGCTCAACTCGCGCCGTCAAACGGACACGTGGATCGTCGCAGGCGTCAACGATCCGCTGGCATCGCCGGCGCCCCAAGACGTGCTCGCGTTCCTGCGCAAAACCGGGCCGCGCGCGCGGCGCATCGGCGGTATTTGCACAGGCGGCTTCGTGGTGGCTGAGGCGGGTCTGTTATCGCAGCGTCGCGCCACGACGCACTGGGCTTACGCACGTGAAATGCAGAAGCGCTTTCCCGATGTTCGCGTGGAAGACGACCGCATTTATATCGTCGACGGTCCGATCTGGACGTCGGCCGGCATGACCGCCGGGCTCGATCTCGCGCTTGCGATGGTCGAAAAAGATCTTGGCGCCGAAGTGGCGCGCTCCGTTGCGCACAAGCTCGTCATGCATCAGCGGCGCTCGGGTGGCCAATCGCAGCATTCGGAAATGCTCAACCTCGCGCCCAAGTCGGACCGCATTCAGAGCGCGCTGAACTATGCGCGTGAGAACCTGAGCCGGCCACTTACCGTCGATGAACTGGCCGATAAAGCAAACCTGAGTCCGCGGCAGTTCAGCCGTGTGTTCACGCTCGAAACGGGGCAATCGCCCGCGCGTGCTATTGAAAGCCTTCGCCTCGAAGCCGCGCGCCTGATGATCGAGCGAAGCCGGCATCCGCTCGACGTCATTGCGAAAGAGACCGGCTTTCGCGACCGGCGCCATTTGCGCGAGGCGTTCATACGTGGGTTTGGCGTGCCGCCGCAGGCGGTGCGTCGCGAAGTGCGTAGTGCAGCGTGAAAAAAGAACGTGGTTCGCCGCGCAAAAACAAAGCGAACTAACTGACGTCGCCCGTCTCGCGTTGCGGACGGCGCACTGCGCGCACCTTCCCGCTGATTCCGCCGCCGCAAAAGAATTGCCCGCTGCCATCGGATTCGAGACCCGACACGCCCACGCCCTCGGGCATCTCGAGGCTTTCGAGTACCTCGCCGGTACGTGGGTCGACGTGCCTCAACTCGCTTGCATCGTCTTCCCAGGTGCCGTGCCAAAGCTCGCCGTCTACCCACGTGACGCCCGTTACAAAACGGTTCGACTCGATGCTCGAAAGCACGACGCCCGTCTCGGGATCGACCTGATGGATCTTGCGCTCGCGATACTCGCCAACCCACAACGATCCCTCTGCCCACGCGAGTCCCGACGCGCCATTGCCTCCCGGCGCAGGGATGCTCGAAAGCACGCGTCCGGTTGCCGGGTCGATTTTGTGGATGCGGCCCGCGGCAATCTGAAACAGATGCTGGCCGTCGAAGGCTGTGCCCGCATCGGCGGCGATTTCGATTGCGTGCAGAGTCTCCCCGCTCGCGGGATCGAATGCGTTCAACGTCTTGCCCGTCGCAATCCAGACCTGCTGGCCGTCGTAGGTGACGCCAGCCACTTGCTGCACGTCCGGGAACGGACCATATTCGCGGATGATAGTGGCGTTCGATCGATTCATGCTGCCATCCTAATTGAGCGTGACGGGCGAGGGGAGTAGCAACGTTGTCGCGAATCCAGACGCTGGCGGGGCCATCCAGCGGCGCGCCCGGCCTCGGCCGAACGACTGGGCCTTGCCAACGGCTGCGAGCGAATCGAGTGTGCGCTGCACGGTGCGCTGGCTTGCGCCGAGTGCGAGCGCGAGCGCAGAACTCGACCACGACTCGCCATCCGCGAGCAGCGCGAGCATTGCCGCATGAGTCTCTTCGACGGGCCGCGCGAGTACCCGCACCTCTTGCCCATCGCGCGGCGCCAATGCAAAGCCACGCGGCGTCGCGCTTATATCGGCCAACGTGCCAAGCACCGTGCGAAGCCGGCCGATCTCCACCCGCAGACGCGCGCGGTGCGAGTCATCGGCATCTCTCGTTCTGAATGCGCGTGCGATCAGCGTGTCGCGCGATACATCGGCGGGCCATGCTTCGGCAAGCTGGTACGCGAGATTGAACAACACCGGGCGCCTTGCCAGCGAGACTGCCGTACCGGATTTCCGCACGACATTGCGGCAGGCGTCGACCACGAACGCATTCGACATTAACAGTGCTTCTACTTCATCAAGCAGCAGCAGCCGTTGTTCGCCTTTTCCGATCAGGCGCGCGGCTGGCACGTTCAACGTATTCGATGCGCTCTCGACCTCGGCGATCAGCGCGGGAATCTCGGCAGCTCGTGCCGCGTACCTGGCTCGTGTGAAAGCAGCGCGAGCCTTGTTGGCCTGCAAACGCCGTAGCGCGATGCTCGCCACCATGAGCTGGTGTGCCGCTCTGAGCACGGGCGGCAAAGGCGCCGAATCGAATGTGCCGAGCATGCGCTCAGCCTCGTCGATATGTCCGATCAGAACAAGCCTGCGAACTTCCAGATAGCCCGCATGCGCGGCATTGACACGGTCGCCGTGTGCTTCGAGCGTCGCGCGCGCAGCGCCGAGCGCTTTCGCCGGCCACGCAAGATCGCGCGACGCCAGCGCGATCTCTGCCTCTGCCACGACACATCTCGCGCGGGCGACGGCTTGCTTCGAACCGAACGCGCGCGCCGCGCTTCGCACGAGCGCCTTGGCCCGGATGAAATCGCCCAGTTGCGCCATCGCGATGCCGCGAAGCGCGAGCGCGGGCGCGTCGCCTCGTAACGCGACGCGCTTCAATGCGCCGAGCGGATCACCCGCTGCGAGCGCTTGAGCGGCGGCCTGGATTAGCGGGTCCATGCTGATTGAAATCGCGCCACACTTGTCACTCCCACTGTCCGGAATCCCGACACTAATCTAGCACGACCGCCAACCAGTACGTCGTATCGAAAGCGATCGAGCGACGAGGAAAACCGAACGGAGAGAACCATGACCACGACACATACGACCGGAACACGCGAGCAATGGCTGGCAGCGCGCCTCGATCTGCTCAACGCGGAAAAAGAGCTCACGCGGCGCAGCGACGAGCTGGCGCGCCGACGCCAGGAATTGCCTTGGGTCCGCATCGACAAGACATACCGATTCGATACCGAGCAGGGCATCGCGTCGCTTGCCGACCTGTTTGGAGGACGCTCCCAGCTTCTCGTCTATCACTTCATGTTCGGGCCGGACTACAAGGCAGGATGCCCGTCCTGCTCGTCGATCGCGGATGGCTTCGACGGCATCGCGATTCATCTGGCGAACCACGACGTGGCGCTGACGGCAGTATCCCGTGCGCCGCTCGCGAAGCTGCAGGAGTACAAGCGGCGCATGGGGTGGACGTTTCCGTGGGCTTCGTCGGCGGGCAGCGACTTCAACTTCGACTTCAACATTTCGTTTACCGAGGAGCAGCAGCGCGAGGGCACCGTCGAATACAACTATCAGCGCGGCCGTCATGCAATGGACGCGGTACCGGCGCCGGAGCCCGTCGCGCAATTTGCGGCGACTTGCGGTACCGACGCATCCACTTACGCGCGCGACCGGCCAGGACTGAGCGCCTTCGTGCTGGAAGACGGCGCGGTCTACCACACGTATTCCACCTACGCGCGTGGACTGGACGGCCTGTGGGGCATGCACCAATGGCTCGACCGCGCGCCGAAAGGCCGCAACGAAACGGGCATCTGGTGGCGCCGTCACGACGAGTACGCAAAGCGCTGAGGTGCATGATGAAGCCCGTGCACGCAAGCCGATGCGGTGACTTCGCGACGCAACACGTCGACATGCGCGCCTCTCGTTCGCGCGCATGCTTTTACGGTGTCTGTGCGTTGCTGTTCGCAGTCTGCGCGGCGGCAACCCTCATTGCTTGCGGGTCCATGTCGACCATGAGCGACATGCCCATGCCCGGCGGCTGGGCCATGTCGATGATGTGGATGCCCATGTGCGGCCGCACGTGGCCGGGCGTGGCGGCACGCTTCGTCGGCATGTGGATCGTCATGATGATCGCGATGATGCTGCCGTCCCTCGCACCCGTGTTGTGGCGTTACGAAGAGGCGCTTCGCAGAGCGGGGCACGCGCGGGCAGCGCTTATGACGTTGGTTGCCGGCGTGGGCTATCTCGCTGTGTGGGCCGCGTTTGGTGCGGCGGTGTTCGTGCTCGGCGCGACGTTAGCGGCGCTTGAGGTGCAAATGCCGGCGGCTTCTCGCGCTGTTCCCGTCGCGGCCGGCGTAATCGTGCTCAGTGCGGGCGCATTGCAACTCACGGCGCTGAAGGCGCGCTATCTTCGCTGTTGCCGCCACGCGGCTCAATCCTGCCTTCATGCACTGCCGACGCGCGCCGTCGCCGCGATAAGATATGGTGTGCGGCTAGGCGTCCATTGCTGTGGGTGCTGTGCAAACTTGACCGCGGTGCTTGCTGTTACCGGCGTGATGGATCTGCGTGCAATGGCGGCGGTCACGGTCGCTATTACGCTCGAACGCGTGGCGCCACACGGCGAATTCTTCGCGCGGGGCATTGGATTTGTGGTGATCGGCGCCGGCTTGTTTATGATCGTGGGAGCCGCCTCGCTCGTGTAAACACTTGTATTCGACATCAGACGAACTCACTCGATGACCCGATACGTTGCTTTTCTGCGCGCTGTGAATGTCGGCGGCACCGGCAAGCTTCCAATGGCTGAATTGCGAACTATGTGCGAAGCCGTTGGCTTCACCAACGTGCGCACGTACATTGCAAGCGGCAACGTCGTGTTCGACAGCAAGCTTGCCGAGGCATCGGTGAAAAGCCGGCTTGAGCGTTCCCTTGAAGAGTACGCGGGCAAGCCGGTGGGCGTTGCGGTGCGAACCAGCGAGGAACTTGCGCAGGTGCTGACCGCCAATCCGTTCAAGTCCGCCGCGCCGAACCGGACGGTCGCCATTTTTCTCGACTCAGCGCCGCCCGCCGACGCGCTGACTCACGCGAGCGGCCAGCGCGAAGAAGAAATGGCGCTCGGCACGCGCGAAATCTACGTGCATTACAACAACGGAATGGCAGACACGAAGCTCAAAATCCCGGCCGCCAGAACGGGAACCGCACGCAACATGAACACGGTTGGGAAGCTGGTAGACATGGCGAACGAATAGCGCATGCGGCTCGTGGCATCGGCGGCATGAAAAAGGGCGGCACGCATGGTGCCGCCCGTCTATTAACCGCCAATTGCCAGATCAGCTGCTTAGCGCACTTTGCCCGCCTTCCACGCCGACAGCAACTGCTCGTACTTGACCGTCTCGCCTTTCGGCTTCTCGTTGGCGAGCTTCTTCCACGGCGCGTGTTGATCGGACAACCACTTCGACGGATCGCTTTGCGCATTCAGCTCCGGCGCACACACTTTCATGCCGGCGCGTTGCAAACGGGACAACACCTGGTCCATTTCCTTCGCGAGGTTATCCATTGCGACCTGCGGCGACTTTTCGCCGGCGACGGCCGTGCCGACGTTCTTCCACCACAGCTGAGCCATCTTCGGATAGTCGGGCACGTTGTTGCCGGTGGGCGTCCACGCGACGCGTGCCGGGCTGCGATAGAACTCGATCAGACCGCCGTACTTGTCCGCGTTTTTCGTGAAGTAGTCGCTATGAATGTCGGAGTCGCGAATAAACGTCAGACCGACAATCGACTTCTTCAGCGACACGCTCTTGGCCGTCACGAACTGCGCATATAGCCAGGCTGCGGCGCGCTGGTTGGGCGGCGTCGACTTGAAGAAGGTCCACGAACCGACGTCCTGGTAGCCGTTCTGCATGCCGTCTTTCCAGTATGCGCCGTGCGGCGACGGCGCCATGCGCCACTTCGGCGTGCCGTCCGGATTCGTGACATTGCCGGGCTTGAGCATCGACGCGGTAAACGCCGTGTACCAGAAGACCTGTTGCGCGATCCTGCCTTGTGCGGGCACCGGACCCGCCTCGCTGAAGGTCATGCCTGAGGCCTCGGGCGGTGCGTATTTCTTGAGCCAGTCGATGTACTTGGTCGTCGCATAGACCGCCGCGGGACTGTTGGTGCCGCCGCCGCGCGACACCGACGCGCCCACCGGATGACAGCCGTCCGGCGTCACGCGTATGCCCCATTCGTCGACCGGCATGCCGTTCGGGATGCCCTTGTCGGCTTCGCCCGCCATGGAAAGCCACGCGTCCGTGAAGCGCCAGCCGAGCGACGGGTCTTTCTTGCCGTAGTCCATATGGCCGTAGACTTTTTCACCGTCGATGTTTTTCACGTCGTTGGTAAAGAACTCGGCAATGTCTTCATACGCGGACCAGTTCACCGGCACGCCCAACTCGTAGCCGTACTTCGCCTTGAACTTGTCCTGCAAGTCCTTGCGCGCGAACCAGTCGGCGCGGAACCAGTAAAGGTTGGCGAACTGCTGGTCGGGCAGTTGATAGAGCTTCTTGTCCGGCGCGGTCGTAAAACTCGTGCCAATGAAGTCTTTGATGTCAAGGCCAGGGTTCGTATAGTCCTTGCCTTCGCCTGTCATGTAATCGGACAGCGGCACGATCACGCCGTAGCGATAGTGCGTGCCGATCAGGTCGGAGTCGGAAATCCAGCCGTCGTAAATGCTTTGCCCGGATTGCATCGACGTCTGTAATTTTTCGACGACATCGCCTTCCTGAATGATGTCGTGCTTTACCTGAATACCGGTAATTTCAGTGAACGCTTTCGCGAGCGTTTTCGATTCGTAGATGTGCGTGTCGATAGTTTCCGACACCACATGTATCTCCTTGACGCCTTGCGACTTAAGTTTGGCAGACGTGTCGACGAACCATTTCATTTCGTCCATCTGCTGCTGTTTCGAAAGCGTGCTTGGCTGAAATTCGCTATCTACCCACTTTTGCGCTTCCGGCATGCCCGCTTGTGCCTGGCTCGCAAGGGCACCTGACACGATGCCTGCCACTGCGAGCGCGACGATCCGTCTCCTCTGTTGCATGGTCTTCTCCTGTGTCTTTCGTGCCCCTTGAATCTGGCCGGAGCCCGCTCGGGGCATCAGCGGAACCGGGAGTTGCCAGCCTTCATTGCGTGTGTCGACTTGCTAGCCTTTCCACATGATCGCGAGCAGAACGAGCACCGAAGCCACGAATCCCGGCCACGAATTCGAGCCTTCGGCGCTGATGCCGATCCATGCGAGGTTCACATACGCCGCCGCGAGAAGGCCGATGAACAGGCGGTCCCCACGCGTGGTCGAGATGGGCAGAAAGCCCTTGCGTTCAGTCGTCGGCGAGCGCAGTTCCCACATCGTCATGCCGGCCAGCATTACGACAATGCAGCCGAAGAAGAGCGCCACTTCGGGCGTCCAGTACATCCACGTGAACATCAGACTCTCCCCATCGCAAAGCCCTTCGCGATGTAGTTGCGCACGAAGTAGATCACTAGCGCACCAGGAACGATGGTCAGCACGCCCGCCGCGGACAACACGCCCCAGTCCATGCCGGCAGCCGACACCGTGCGTGTCATCACCGCCGCGATCGGCTTCGCGTTCACGGAGGTCAGCGTGCGTGCGAGCAGCAGTTCGACCCAGCTGAACATGAAACAGAAGAACGCGGTGACGCCGACGCCCGACTTGATCAGCGGCAAGAAAATCTTCACGAAGAAAGCGGGGAACGTATAGCCGTCGATATACGCTGTTTCGTCGATTTCGCGCGATACGCCCGACATGAAGCCTTCGAGAATCCACACCGCGAGCGGCACGTTGAACAGCATGTGCGCAAGCGCAACGGCAATGTACGTGTCGGTCAAACCGACGCTCGAATAGAGCTGAAAAAACGGCAGCAAGAACACGGCGGGCGGCGTCATGCGGTTGGTGAGCAGCCAGAAGAACATGTGCTTGTCGCCGAGAAAGCGGTAGCGTGAGAACGCATAAGCGGCAGGCAGCGCGACGAGCACCGACATCACCGTATTCATCAGCACGTAGATGATCGAATTGATGTAGCCCCAGTACCAGGACGGATCGGTGAAGATGATCTTGTAGTTCTCGAACGTCACATGCTGTGGCAGCGTGGCGAACGCCGACATGGTTTCTTCGTTCGTGCGCAACGAGATCGACAGCATCCAGTACAGCGGAATCAGCGCGAACAACATATAAACGACGAGCACCAACGTGCGCATCCAGCGGCGCTTATCCTGCATGTTCGTCTCCTTCCGCAGCGGGGCCGCCTTTGCCTACACGGCTCATCCAGTTATAGAGAATGAAGCACAGCAGAAGGATGATGAGGAAATAGATCAGCGAAAATGCGGCGGCTGGGCCGAGGTCGAATTGGCCGACCGCTTTTTGCGTCAGGTACTGGCTGAGGAACGTCGTGGAATCGCCGGGACCGCCGCCTGTCAACACAAACGGCTCGGTGTAGATCATGAAGCTGTCCATGAAGCGCAGCAGCACGGCGATCATCAGCACGCCGCGCATCTTCGGTAGTTCGATGTAGCGGAACACGGCAAAGCGGCTTGCGCCGTCGATTTCGGCGGCCTGATAGAACGCATCGGGAATCGCGCGCAGGCCCGCATAGCACAGCAGCGCGACGAGCGGCGTCCAGTGCCAGATGTCCATCACGAGCACGGTGAGCCACGCGGCCGTGGGGCTCGCTGTGTAGTTGTAGTCGAAGCCGAGGCTATTGAGCCAATAACCTAGCAGACCGATATCCGGGCGTCCGAAGATTTGCCAGATCGTGCCGACCACGTTCCATGGAATGAGCAGCGGCATGGCGAGTATGACGAGTGCCGCGGATGCACGCCAGCCGGAAGCCGGCATCGCAAGCGCGAGGCCCACGCCGAGCGGAATTTCGAACAGCAACACGCAAGCGGAAAATATGATCTGTCTGCCGAGCGCGTCGCGCAGATCGGGATCGGTCATGATGTTGCGAAACCACTCAGTGCCGACGAACACATGCTGTGTCGGGCTGATAATGTCCTGCACCGAATAGTTAACTACCGTCATCAGCGGCAGGATCGCGGAGAACGCGACGCAGATAAACACGGGCACGACCAGCAGCCAGGCTTTCTGATTGACGGGCTTGTTCATCTCGCCGCTCCTTCGGAGATGCGTGCGTCGATTCTTTCGTCGTTGCAGAAGAACACCGTTTCAGGCGCGGCGAGGCGCAGCCAGGCCGGTCCGTCCACGACACGCACATGCGGCTCGAGCTTGGCGTTGAACAGATGGCCGTCGCATTGCGCTGTGACGAGCTGATAGTTGCCGAGCTGTTGCGCGCGCAATACCTGCGCCTTGACCACACCCGCTTCGCTTTCCTGTGCGAGCCGGACGAACTCGGGGCGAATGCCGAGTGTGAGCGCGCCGTTTGCGTGCTCATGTGCATGTCTTAGCGCCGCGAGTGTGTCAGTGTCCAGAGCGAGCCGTTGGGCGCCGATTTTCGCGCCTTCCGCGTCAAGCTCGATTGGGCAAAGATTCATGCCGGGGCTGCCGATGAAGTAGCCGACGAACGCGTGATCCGGCCGTAGAAAAAGCGCATCGGCGCCGCCCTTCTGAACGACGCGACCGTTTGTCATGACCACGACTTCGTCAGCGAAGGTGAGCGCCTCGACCTGATCGTGCGTGACGTATATGAGCGTGAGCTTGAGTTGCTGATGGATCTTCTTCAGCTGCCGGCGCAACATCCATTTCATCGCCGGATCGATCACGGTCAGCGGCTCGTCGAACAGGATCGCTGCGACGTCCTGGCGCACGAGGCCGCGTCCCAGCGAAATCTTTTGCTTCGCGTCCGCTGCGAGGTTGCTCGCCTTATGCGGCAGATCCCGCGTCATGTCGAGAATGTCCGCCACCTCGTGCACGCGCTTCCTGACTTCGGCCGCCGGTATTTTGCGGTTGCGCAGCGGAAACGCGAGGTTGTCGAACACGCTCATGGTGTCGTAGATCACCGGGAACTGGAACACCTGCGCGATGTTGCGCTCGCGTGCGCCCAGCGCGGTCACGTCGCGTCCGTCGAACAGCACCTTGCCCTCGGAAGGCTTGACGAGACCAGACACGATGTTCAGCAGCGTGGTCTTGCCGCAACCGGATGGTCCGAGCAACGCGTACGCGCCGCCGTCTTCCCAGACCATGCTCATGGGTTGCAGCGCGTAGTCGTCGAGCGTCGCCGGATTGGGACGATACGCGTGCGCGAGATTCTGAAACTCAATGCGCGCCATAAGCCGCCTCCGGGCTGGATACGAGCTTCGTATCCGCGCCGAACACAAACAGTTCGTCGGGGTCGATGAACACGTCGAGTTGCGTGCCGAGTTCAATCTGATGCACGCCTTGCAACTGCGCGACGAGATCGATGCCGCCATTGAGCGTGTGCAGATGCAGATAGGTTTCCGAGCCGCTCAATTCGGCGAGTTCGAGCCGGCATGGAACGGCGATCGCATGCGAGGTCTTCGCCGCAAGACGCAAGTGCCCGGGCCGGATGCCGATGCGGCATGTGCCGTTGACAGCGGTGCCGCGGCGGATCGGCACGTCGATGCCGATCGGCAGTCGCGCGCTGCCGTTACCGTTCAGTTCGCTCGTGAGCATGTTCATAGGCGGATCGTTGAAGACGGCCGCGGCGCCCACGTCGACCGGTGCGTTATAGACGTCGAGCGTCGGGCCGAATTGCAGCACGCGGCCTTTATCCACGATTGCCGTATAGCCGCCGAGCAGCAGTGCTTCAAGAGGCTCGGTGGTCGCGTACACCACGGTCGTCTTGCCGTCCGCGAAAAGCGTGGCGAGTTCCATGCGCAATTCTTCACGCAGCTTGTAGTCGAGATTGACGAGCGGTTCGTCGAGCAATACAAGCGATGTGCGCTTCACGAGCGCGCGCGCCAGCGCGCACCGCTGCTGCTGGCCGCCTGACAGTTCGTTCGGCCGCCGCTCCAGCAGATGCTCGATATGCAGCTTTGCCGCGACTTCCTGCACGCGCCGGCGAATTTCGGCGGTGTCGGTCTTCTGTAGCTGGAGCGGCGAGGCGATGTTCTGAAACACCGTCATCGCCGGGTAATTGATGAACTGCTGATAAACCATTGCAAGGTTGCGCTGGCGCACACTGACGCCTGTCACGTCCTGACCGTCGACGAGCACGCGGCCCGCACCTGGCCTGTCCAGTCCCGCCATGACGCGCATTAGCGTGGTCTTGCCGGCCTGGGTAGGACCGAGCAACACATTGATGGCGCCTGGCACGAGACGCAAATTCACGCCGTACAGATACGGTTGCCCGCCAGAAACGACACTCACTTGCTCCAGTTCCAGGACCAAATTTTTCTCCTTTCGGGCGCGAGATATGTCTGGGTGTCTGTGCGCCGGCCGCGGAGCCGGAGCTTCGCGGAGGCGTCAATTTGTTTGCACTCTGATTACACGCAGCAAACAGAATGTCCCTTTTGTTGGTTTGCGTTTAAATCGGGGTTAACCTTACGAAAGGTGCAAATAGAGAACCTTGTCGATTTGGGTGTTCATAAGCTGCGGCCAGCAGCCTTCTGGCTTCATCAGGGATGCCCAACAATTGGGAAGGCGATTTACGCCGTTTCCCTGTCCGATTTAACCTTTCGACTTAGGTTTACGTAATAATCGGCCCACGCTGCCCGTTTCGATTCACTAACCATTAAAAATGCGTAGGTCATGGCTTTTAGCGAACCAAGGTCTCCATTTTTCAGGTGGATCGTCTCTTCCGCTCAGAACCTGAGCGCGGAGAACCGGCAAATACTCCTCGCCAATCTTTTCACGCGAACGTGGTCAATCGTGTTCGCGTCGATCTGCGAAATCAGCGTCTGCGCCACGGCCTACTATCTGTATCCCAACCTGCTATATGCGAGTTGGACAGGCGCCGTTGTTGCTCTGCTCATGGTGCGCCTCTGGCTTATCTGGCTGTGTCGCCGCTGTAGTGCGCGGGATTTGCCCACGCCTACCTCCGCGTTTGTGCTCGCAAGTATTCTGTGGAGCGCGTTGTTTGGCTTTGGTAGCTTGCTATGCAATATCAGCGGCGACGCGACGCTCTTTCTGCTTGGCAATGTTTGCGCCGTCGGCGTTGTCGGCGGGCTGGCCGGACGCAATGCGGCCACGCCGCGGCTGGTCATGCTGCAGATCCTCTTCATTCTCGGTTTGCTGGGAGTCGGCGCCGCGCTGTCGCCCGGCTCGGGAAAACTCGTGCTGCTGTTTCAGGCGCCGTTCTGTGCCGCCGGTTTTCTGACCGTTGCGCTGCGCAGTAATCGCGATACGGTTGCGCTGCTGCTCGCGCGCGAAAACAGTCAGCGGCTTGCGCATCACGATAGCCTGACGGGCTTGCCGAATCGGGCGCGCATTAATGAATTGCTGCTGGAGCGCACGGCGGTAGGCTCGTCGCATCGCGAGCCATTGTTCGCCGTTCTATTGATCGACCTGGACGGCTTCAAGGCAATCAACGACAGCCTGGGTCATGCCGCCGGCGACCAGATTCTCCAGGAGGCCGCGGTCCGCTTGCGTGAAGTGCTGCCTGCTGCCGACATCGTCGGACGCCTTGCAGGCGATGAATTCGTGGTCATTTCAGAAGCACCCGACCCGTCCCGCGATGTCCGCGTGCTCGCGGACAGAATCGTCAAAACCTTGGCCCGGCCTTTTGCGTTGAGTGAGGCGCTCGTGCATATTGGCGCGAGTGTGGGCGTCGCGCTGTGTCCCGAGCACGCGACGACCGGGCCGCAATTGCTGATCTGCGCCGACCGCGCGTTGTATGCGGTTAAGCGCAGCGGCAAGAGCGCGTACGTCATTTTCGACGCGGAGCAACATGTATCCGACGAAAACCTGAGCCTGCTGCGCAGCGACCTTGAAGGGGCGCTGCGTTCGTTCAGCGGACTGCGCATGGAGTATCAGCCGATTGTCGATGTGGCCAGCGGCTTTGTGACGGGCCGCGAGGCGCTGATTCGCTGGAAGCATCCGACACGCGGCGAGCTGTCGCCCTCGGCCTTCATTCCGACTGCGGAGCGCACCGGCCTGATCCTCGCGCTCGGCGAATGGGCGTTATTGCAGTCGTGCAAGGAAGCGGTCATGTGGCGCGACAAGGTTCCGGTTGCGGTCAATGTATCGCCGGTGCAATTACGTGAAGAGACGTTTGCGTCGATCGTTGCGGGCGTGCTTCGCAAGACGCGTCTTCCGCCCGAGCGTCTTAACATCGAGGTGACGGAGACGGTGCTGCTGAACGACGACGTCGTGACCCGGCGCAATATTTCGAGGTTGCGTGCATTGGGTATCGGCCTTGCGCTTGACGATTTCGGCACGGGCTTCTCGACGATGTCGACGCTCGTGCGTTTCACATTCGACAAGCTGAAGATCGACAGTTCGTTCGTCAAGGAGTCGGTGCATCGGCGCGAATCTGCTGCGGTCGTGCGAGGGATCGTCGCATTGGCGCGCGAAATCGGCATGCCGACCACGGCGGAAGGCATCGAAACCGAAGAGCAACTCGACTTCGTGCGCCGTTCCGGCTGCACCCACGCGCAGGGCTTTTTGCTTGGCAGACCGGTGCAAGGTTGCGAGATCGCGCGCATCGACGAAAAGCTGCCCGCGCAATCGGTGATTTCGGCCTAGGCGGTTCCATGACCGCGGCGCAATACGGCGCCTATATCCGACAGTGGGGAACACGTGGACTCGACACTCAAATTCCAGCTACGGCTCACCGTCTCGTCAGAACTTGCCGGCGCATTGCGCGCCGATTCTTCCGGCGCGGCGCATGTCCCGCTTCAACGAAGTTTACATCGGCATAACGCGACCGTGATCTGTCAGTACGACGCATTCGCGGACTACGTGAGCGAGGCGGAGCGGCTCGGCATCGAAAATTATCCGCTCTATCAGTGGACACGCGAGACGATCGAAAACCCGGAGAAGAAAGCGAAGTACCTGCGCTCGTTCACGGTCTACGTGAATGGCGAACAGATCTACGACAAGCAGACCGCCGATGCAATGGAGACCGAATTATTGGCGATATGCAGTGAGAGCGGCGCATCCGGCGGTATTGAAAGCGGTATCGAGCGCATTTCGAAGTTCGATACGAATCCTGCCAACAACCCACAGCCTCCCAGTCGTTAGCGTTTGACCCGTTTCATTCAACTGTCACTGTTTCGCGACTAGGATCACTGGTCAAGCCGCCAGTCCTTCCTACCCACAAACATAGACATGTCGAACACAAAAAACGCTAAGGCTTCGCCAGCCGATCAGGGCGCTTCCATCGTTTCACGTCGCGGGTTCCTGAAGTTCGCCGGCGCATCGAGTCTCGCAAGTGCAGCCAACGCGCTGTCAACGGCGCGCGCAGCAGGCGCCACGCCCGATGGCACACCGGAGCAGGTACACCTGACCTGGGGCAACGATCCATCCAATGAAGTCACTGTGTCGTGGGCGTCGCTCGCGGCTGCCGTGAAGCCGCACTTGCGTATTGGCCGGGTTGGAGAAGGCAAACGGATCGTGCATGGCGTGCAGACCACGTACACCGACGGCCTCAACGGCGAAGTGGTATTCAACTATCACGCGCGTCTGCGCGACCTCAAGCCAGACACGAGTTACGAATACGAGGTCACGGCCGATAACGACAGCAACGCGGCGCAGCCCTTCAGCGGCAGCTTCCGCACGGCGCCGCGAGGCCGCGCACCGTTTCGCTGGACGAGTTATGGCGACCTTGCCACGCCGAATACCGGCTGGGTACTCTCGTCGCCGCAAAGCCGGTTCGCCGTACAGGCGGTCGAGCGCTTTCAGCCGCTCTTTCACCTGCTCAACGGCGACCTTTGTTATGCGAACCTGAACCCGACACAGCAGCCCGAAGTGTGGCGCGACTTCGGCAACAACTGTCAAAGTTCAGCCGCGAATCGTCCGTGGATGCCATGCCCCGGCAATCACGAGATCGAGTTTCACAACGGCGAGCAAGGGTTCGCGTCGTATCTCTCGCGCTACGCGTTGCCCGACAATCACACGCGATATCAGGGGCGCTGGTATTGCTTTCGCGTGAGCTCGGTGCTGTTCATCTCGCTCGATGCCGACGACGTCGTCTATCAGGACGCCGCCGCGTTCGTGGCCGGGCCGGCACCGCTCATGCCGGCAGCGAGCACCGGGAATCCGCCGATCGAGCCGGGCACGTCCTTCTATGTGCGCGGCTATAGCGGCGGCGAGCAAACGCGCTGGCTGGAGAAGACGCTCCGCCACGCGGCCCAGGACGACGACGTCGACTGGATCGTCGTGCAGATGCATCAGGACGCGTTGAGTTCTTCGAAGACGGGCAACGGTTCGGACAAAGGCATCCGCGAAGCCTGGCTCCCGCTTTTCGACCGTTATGGCGTGGACCTCGTGCTATGCGGCCACGATCACGACTATGAACGCAGCTATCCCGTGCGCGGCTGCAATCACAACAAGGGCACCGATATCGCCACGGGTCGTCCTGTCGATACATTGCAGCCCAAGCCGGTGATGTCGGCGATTTCCGCCGGGGCGTCGACGTTCGATACGAGCCACGGCACGATCCACCTGATTCTCGGCGGCGGCGGCACCAGCGCACCGCTCGACGTGTATGGCGTCGACGCGGGCACGGGCCTGCCGCAAGCGCGCATTTTCACGCGGCCTAACCGTCCGGTTCCAGGCAGCACGGCGGGCACGTTCGTGCGAGCGAGCGCGGATGCGGTGGAAGACGCAATCTGGTCCGCGCAACGAGACACCGGCACCGGCTACGGCATCGCCGTGTTCGATCATGAGCCGGGCCATCCGGGCGGCGAGACGACCATCACGATGAACTACTATCACGCACCCGGCGCGGACCAGACGCCTACATCGAACTATGAACTGTTCGAAACCATCGAGCTGAAGAAGAAACGCAAGCGCTGACGCGCGAGCCGGGGAGAGGCAAGAAGCAAGGGGAAGAGACGGCGCGGCAGGTTTTGTTACACGTCTTACCGGTACGCGATGAGGCGGTTACAGAAGCCTTTCGAATCGCCGGTTATACTCGCGCCGTCTCATAAAAACCAAAGACCTCTTATGTCGAAGCGAATTCTAAAAATTGTGGCTGTTGCAGCGCTCACGAGCGCGGCGTCGTTGTCGGCAGTGGCCGGCGATATGAACAATGCGCTTGGCGGCGCGCTCGGCGGCGTAGCGGGTGCGGCACTGGGCGGCGCGGTCGGCGGCAGCACGGGCGCTGTGATCGGCGGCGCGGTGGGCGGCGGCGCGGGCGGCGCGGTGACGTCGAACCGCCGCGAGCGCACGGGCGCCATCGTAGGCGGCGCGCTGGGCGGCGGTGCGGGCACCGCAGCCGGCAACGCCATGGGCGGACGTGGCGGCGGCCTGATCGGCGCAGCACTAGGCGGCGGCGCGGGCTCCGCGCTCGGCGGCAATATCTCGCGCTCGAACTCGTATGCCGACGACTACTCGCGCGATTACCGGTCGGGCAAGAAGCGTCATAAGCATCGGCACTACGATTAAACGGTACGCCTGAGTGCTTCGGGACCGCACCGGCAATACACGTGCGGCCAGGACACTTATGCCTTCGAAGATCCCGACGTAAACGCACGCACCGCTTCCTTGAAGCCGGTGCTGCCATACACTTCTTCGATCAGGTCGTCATCGTCGAGTCGTTGCTCGACGACGATGCGGCGCAAGCTCTCCTTCACCGCTTTCTGCGTGACGGGCGAGAGCGCCATCAACCGCTGAGCGAGCGTATGCGCCGCCTCCTGCAGCAGGCCAGGCGCGCAGACCTGATAGACGTATCCGCAGGCCAGCGCTTCGTCGGCCGTCAGATAGTCGGCGAGCAACAGCATCTTTTTGACGCGCGGCGTGCCCAACGCCGCCTGGAGTCGCGCGATGTTGCGCGATGAAAGCGTATTGGACAGCGTCTTCGCAATCGGCGCACCAAAGCGCGATGCGTCGCTGCAAACACGGAAATCGCAGGCCGTGGCGAGCGCCAGACCGCCACCTACGGCCCAGCCGTCTATCACCGCGATGGTCGGCTTCGCAATTCGCTCGACCATGCCGATCACGCGCTCGACGAACGCTTCGTATGCAACGCCATCGCGACCATCGCGAAAGCCCGTGAAATAGCCGATGTCCGTGCCGGAGATGAAAGACCTGCCGCCGGCGCCGCGCAACAGAATGCAGCGCACGCCGCTATCCGCTTCACACTGCGCGACGAGTGCGAGTAGCGACTCGTACATGGCGAGCGTCATCGCGTTGTGCCGCTCGGGTCTGTCGATCAAGATCTCCGCCGCGCCCGAAGGGTCGACGCTCACGCTGACCAGTTCGCTCATGATGCGGCTCCGTTGATCTCCGCGAAGATCTCGTCGTTATGTTCACCGAGCAGCGGCGGATGGCGGCGCACAGTGGGCGGCGTGCCGAGCAGCTTAACGGGAAAGCCGATGTTCTTGACCTTGCCCTCGTTCGGATGATCGATTTCCATGCACATGTTGCGATGCCGGGCGTGGTCGCTTTCAAACGCTTCGGGATACGAAAGAATGGGACCCGCTGGTATGCCCGCAGCGAGCAATATGTCGACCCATTCGTTGCTGTCACGTTTGCCGAATTCCTGCTCCAGCACTTCGATCATCGGCTCGCGATTTTTCAGACGCAGCGACACGTTGGCGTAATCGGTATGGTCGATCAGATCCGGCCGCTCCAGCACGCGGCACAGCTTGGACCATAGTTTCTGGTTCGTTGCGCCCATGACGAAGTAACCGTCCCGGGCCTTTACCGCCTGATACGGCGCGCTCATTTTGTTGCTCGTGCCGAGCGGCGTCGGCGGCACGCCCGTGCCCCAGTAGTCGGACATGTCCCAGATCGAGAAGGCCATGATGGAGTCGAACAGCGACGCGTCGATATGCTGACCTTCCCCAGTTTTCTGCGCACCGATATAAGCCGACAGGAGACCGTACACTGCAAACATCGCGCAGCCAATATCGGCCACCGGTACGCCCGCCTTGACAGGCTTGCCGCCTTTGTAGCCGGTCACGCTCATCACACCGGACATGGCCTGCGCCATCAGATCGAAGCCGGGCCGCGACGCCCACGGCCCGCTTTGCCCGAAGCCTGAGATGCTCGCGTAGACGATCTTCGGGTTGATCGCCTTGATGGACTCGTAGTCGATCCGCAAACGCTGCACGACGCCGGGGCGGTAGTTCTCCACGATGACATCGGCCGTTTTGGCAAGCTTATAAAACAGCTCGCGCCCCTCGTCGCTCTTCAGGTCGAGTGTGACGGAGCGTTTGTTGCGGTTGAGATTGAGGAAGCCCATGCTGTCGGGGCCCTTCATCTTGAAGCCCATTGAACCGCGGGTCTGATCGCCTTCTGGCGGTTCGACCTTGATGACATCCGCGCCCAGGTCGGCCAGCATCATGCAGGCGAACGGTCCCGCCATGACCTGACTCACGTCCAGCACGCGAATGCCTTGCAGTGGGAGATGCGCTGATTCCGCCATGTCGAGCTTCCTCCTTGGATAAGTGGTGTGTTGTAGCTCCACTGTCGCCGAGTGCGAAGGCTGCCGCAAGAATCGCCGCGTCATGGCTGGTTTCGCGGTTCGCGAAACCGTCGCCCGTCGCCCGTTGTTTGGCTAGGCGCCGCCCTCCAGCAATTCAGCCACGACGTTGCGCAGCGTTTGCTCCTGAGCGTGTCCTTCGACGCAGGACAACACGTAACTACGCCGGGACCAGTCTGCGTCGAGCTCAACGGAAGCGAGCGAATCCTCGGGATGGAAGCTCTGTAAAACATCGGGCGGCATCAAGCCGACGCCGAGACCGTGGCGCACCATGGCGAGCATCGTGTCGAAGCCGTTCACCGTGAAGTTGTTCGGGAACAGCCGCCCGCGGCTGCGATACGCGCGCTCGACCGCGGACAGCACCGCCGAGCCTTTGCCCAGACTCACAATGGGAAGGTCGAGAATGTCGTCGACGCCCACGGGTTCCCGGTCGAATTCGAAATGTGCGCGACTATAGACCAGCACGAGCCGATCCTCCCTGTACGCGGACTTGTCCAGATCCAGGAAGCCGCTTTTCTTCTCGTAGATGCCCACGTCGATCACTTTGTCGCGCAGCAATTGCTGCACGATCTTGCTGTTTTCCTCGACGATTTTCAGTGCGATGCGGGGGTACTTGCGCTGGATCGCGGCGATTTCACGAGCGAGGAACTGAATGACAACCGCTTTCGGCGCGCCGATGATAATGCGTCCGTCGAGCCCGTGATTGAGCGCCTGTGCGTCGCCTTCCATGCGGTCGATCAGGTTGTCGATTTGCCGGACATACGCCAGTAACTTCGCGCCTGACTCGGTGATCTCCACGCCGTGCGGCACACGCCTGAAGAGCTTCGCGCCCAGTTGATCCTCCAGGTCGGACACGCGCCGCGACGCTGCCGCGACTGCCAGGCTCAGCTTGTCGGCAGCGCGCGAGATGCTGCCTTCTTCCGCAATGGTCAGCATCAGCCGGACGGTTGTCGTGTCGAATTTCACTTTGTCTCCACTTGTGTCAAACGATGATGGGCGCGCGCGTCGCCCGATAGTTTAGTGTGCCGCGGCAGGCGGCATCCGGAACCGGTGCATGGGATGAACGCCGCGCATCGATCGCCGCATCGACCATGACGTTCTGACGGTAACGATAACGAAAACGCTATCGCCACATACCGTTTCGACATTGGAGCTCTCGCGTTTGCGTCCGTACACTTGTCATTCAGTACGTGCATACAAGTACAGCGTCACGCTGCACCGCACGATGCATACCGACAACGACGAATGGTCTTTAACGGCCATCTTGACGGAGACACGTTTTGGACAAGCCCACCAGTTCGCTCACGGCCGCCGCCGTGCATCCCGCCCGGTTCAACTTCCGTTGGCATGTGCTCATCTGGTTGCTGATCGGCGGGATTATCAACTACATGGATCGCGCGAGCCTTTCCATCGCAGCGCCGGGCATGATTCAGGAACTTGGTCTGACGCGCACGCAGATCGGCCTGCTAGGCAGCGTATTTGCATGGACATATGCGGTGATGCAATTGCCGGCGGGCTGGGTGATCGACCGCTTCGGCGCGAAACGCGCCTATGCGTTCGCGATGATCTGGTGGAGTGTCGCGACGTGGCTCACCGGAGTGGTCGGTTCGATCTCCGGACTCATCGTGATGCGCGCGTTGCTCGCGGTGGGCGAGGCGCCATGCTGGCCGACGTCGGCGAAGATCACTGCCGCGTGGTTTCCGGCGAAAGAGCGCGGCTTTGCGACCGGCGTTTGGGATTCGTCTTCAAAGTGGGGACCGGCCATCGCGCCGGCCATGCTCGTCGCGCTGATGGTCGCGTTCGGCTGGCGCTCGCTGTTTCATGTGACGGGCGCTTTCGGGATTGCGTTTGCGCTGCTGTTCCTGATGTTGTATCGCAACCCGATGGACAGTAAGCGTCTGTCCAAAGACGAGCGCGAATACATCGAAGCAGGTGGCGGCGGTCACGAACGGTCGCTCGTCAATTCAAAGCTGCGGTGGCGCTCGCTGTTCGCGCGACGCAGCGTGTGGGGCATGATTCTCGGCTACTTCTGCACGATCTGGCTGTGGAATATCTTCCTCGTGTTCTTGCCGCTGTATCTGCTCGACCGGTTCCATATTTCGTTCGCGCAGCTTGGTGTGTATGCGGGCATTCCTTGGGCGGGCGGCGCCCTCGGCGAGATCGCAGTTGGCTATCTTGCGAAGAAGATGGTGGACCGTGGATTCGCGTCGCCGATTGCCGCGAAACGGTTATTGATTGCGTGCTGCGCGGTGGGCGCCGCCGTGTGTGCAATTGCGTTGCCGTTTACTCACGCGTTGAACGTTACCCTCGCTTTATTCACCGTCGGGCTCGCATTCATTGCCGCCGTGGTTGGTTCGGCGTGGGCGCTGGCGGCGGACATTGCGCCGTCGTCGATGATTGCCTCTGTCAGTTCGATCCAGAACTTCGGCGGATACTTTGGCGGTGCGTTCTCGCCGGTCGTCGCCGGGTTCATCGTGGACCGTACCGGTTCGTATGCGCTTGCCTTCATCTCGGGCGGCGCCATTGCCGGATGCGCGGCACTGTTCTACTGGTTCATGGCTCGCGAACCGATTGTGGAGGACGAGACCGCCTGAACGACACGGCACGAAAGAAGGGCCGTCTTCCAGGGAACGACAGGCCGAAGGTCGGGAGACGGAGCAGCCACGAGGTAGCGTCTACGGCATCGAGCGAGAACACCGTCGGATGCCGTTTCAAATGAAGATGCGCGCCTAACACCGGGATTGCTACCGCAACCAGAGCGGCCATCCGCTCGGGCAGTCGGCGGCTACTGCGTGCCCGGCTGCCTCTGAGCGCCTGAAGCGGGCGTCACCCGGGCAGACTCCTTGACCAGCTGATCGGTCATCGCAGCCGCGACAGGATTCGAGTTGCGCCGATTGATCGGCTCGCGATCCGTCACGGACGGCGGCGGCGGTGTCGGAGACGCGGGCGGCGGCGGCAACGACGGATCGAGCTTCGCCGACTCGCGGACGAGCAACTCGGTCATCAAGGCGCCGACGTCGCTGGAACCATGGCGACGCAGATCTTCATGGCTACGGGCGTCGTCCGCATGCTGCGTGGCCTTGGATCTGGCGCTGTAGCGCTGAGGTTGCTGTTGCGGTTGAGGCTGCGATTGAGGTTGCACCTGCGTCTGCTGCGTCTGCTGCGTCTGCGCCTGCGGTTGTGCGGGTTGCGCGAGCTGTGCTTGAGGTTGCATCTCCGCCGCTGGGATATTCGCCACTGTGGCGGCCGGTGCCGCCGTAGCTGCAGGCATCGTCGGCACAGGCGCCGCCGGTGCGGGCGCCCGCACATCCCCGCCACTCACAATCGTGCCGCTATTGGATTTTGCGCTCGCGTTCGCGCTCGCGTCCGGCGAACCAGGACGCGCGATACTGCCTGCGATCACATGGCTTTCGCCGTAGGAGCGCGAATCGGTCGTGTCGGGCGCGGTCAGGGCCGCCTCGGCTGGGGGCGCGGACTTCCTGTCTTCGCGCGGATAAAATAAATAGCCGCAGACCACCAGGTCCGCTAGCACCAGACCGATAATCAACGTCTTGCCGGTATTCGTCATATCTAAACTGAAGCTTTATTCAAGGCAGTGTAAGTTCCATGATAAACGACGACTCGTTGCCTCACCGTGAAGGCACTCGGTTGCAAATCATGCAGGAGCGGCCAGGCGTCGACGCATTACGTGGATCGTACGAAAGAGTTTCTAGAGAAGTCCGCTGTTTGTCACCCCCGGTTATTCAACGTTTCGGGCCATCTTTTGTAGACGTGTGGCGCTATTTGTAGAGGCGACCACCGGCGCTTTGCTGGTTTTCCGGAGAACCCGCAACACATCGGGGCATTAGAGGCGCGCTCGGCATTCTCTGTTACGCTGCTCGACTCATCGCCAACACGTAGAAGGAGCGTCAAATGAGCAAGGGGTATTGGGTAACCACGTATCGCAAGATCAAAGACCCGTCGAAGCTGGCGGCCTACGGTCAGTTGGCGGGCCCGGCCGTGGCCGCTGCCGGCGGCAAGTTCCTCGTGCGCGGTGTCGCGGACGAAGTTCATGAGCAGGGCCTGAAGGAGCGGACGGTGGTGATCGAGTTCCCGTCGTATGAAGACGCAGTCGCCGCGTATGATCGCGACGACTACAAGAAGGCGCTCGCGGCTTTGGGCGATGCGGTGGAGCGCGACCTGCGGATCGTCCGCGGCGCTGAGTAATTCGCTGAGAATGCGCTAAAACAATGCTGTTTATGGCGGCCGACACCTCGACCGCCGTGACTGCACTTGGGGCAGGGCACAACAGTGCGGTCCGCAAGGACCTATTTCACTGCTCCCAACGCCAGCCCTTTCACCAGATACCGTTGCAACCACGCGAACACAATCGACACGGGCAACGTCGCGCAAAGCGTAGCGGCCATCACCAGATGCCATTCCACCACGTACTTCCCGGCGACCATATCGGTCACCTGCACGGTGAGCGTCTTGTTCTCCGGCGAGCGGATCAGCGTGTACACCACGGCGAACTCATTCCAGGCGTTGATAAACGTGAAGATCGCCGTGACGACGATGGCGGGCACGGCAAGCGGTAGAAACACCTTGAAAACGGCCTTCGTGCGACCGCACCCTTCGAGCCACGCTGATTCTTCGAGATCGCGCGGCACCGTTTGGAAATACGACGACAGCATCCACACAGCGAATGCAATATTGAACGCCGCATACGAAACGATCACGCCGATTTTCGAATCGACGAGGTTGCCGTCGCCATAAGGAATCATGGCCGCGAGCCTGAACAGGCCGACCACCAGCAGAATAGGCGACAGCATTTGCGTGACGAGCAGGAACTGGCGATACGTTCCGCGTCCGCGAAACGGGAACCGCGCCAATGCGTAAGCCGCCGGCAAGCTCACTGCGAGCGCGAGCAGCGTCGAAAGCAAGCTGATTACCGTGCTATTGCGCAGCGCCACGCCAAAATTCGCGGCTTGCCACATATCGACGAAATTGCTCCATTGCCAATGCACCGGCAACCAGCGCGCCGGATACACGAAGATCTCGGAAGCAGGCTTCAATGCGGTGAAGAGCATGATGGCGAACGGGAACAGCACGACCACTACGAGCGGCGACAATGCGAGCCAGCACCACAATGAGCGTTTCGCTTTTGCGCTGAGCGTCATGACGGTTCTCCTTCTTTCGCGGGCTGCAAGCGCAGATACGCCATTGAGAAAACGAACAGCATGACCAGCATGATGAGCGAAACGGCCGCGGCCTCGCCTGGACGTCCGAGTCTGAAGCCGAGTTCATACAGATACGTAACCAGAATATGCGTGCTGTTGTCGGGTCCGCCTTGCGTCATGACCCAGATAATCGGAAACGAGTTGAACACATAAATCACGTTCAACAGAATGGTCATATTGATGAAGGGCCGCAGCAGCGGCAGCGTCAGCTTGCGAAACTGCTGCCATGCACTCGCGCCGTCGATGCGCGCCGCTTCGTAGATGTCGCCTGGCACCGATGACAGACCGCCGAGCAGAATCGTCACAGTAAACGGAATGGAGACGAGAATGCCGACCGCGATCTCTACCGGAAAAGCGAATTCGGGAGTCGCGAGCCAATGAATCGGCCCGCCGATCAGGCCGAGGCGCTGAAGTGTGACGTTGACCATGCCGTAGTCGTCGTTGAAGGCCCAGCGCCACACAACGGCGGTCATCGTCAACGAGACAGACCACGGCAGCATGACAATCGTTCGCGCGACGCCGCGTCCATAGAAATCCTGATTCAGCACGAGCGCAACGGGCACGGAAATCAGCACCGTGCCGCCCACCACGAACACGGTCCAGACTATCGTGCGCCTCGCTGCCGCGAGAAACGCGGGATCGCCGAAGATCGCATAGAAGTTCTGCAGGCCCGTGAAATCGCGAATGGCGCCGAAGCGCGACACCTCATGAAGCGATTGCCAGACAATGTTGAAAATCGGATAGCTGATGATAAAAAGCGCCAGCACGAGGCTCGGCGCAATCAGCAACCAGGGCGCTTGCAGGCGTGAAGAAGCGGAACGGCTCATACGTGCTCGATCGTGAGACGCGCCTGCACAACGGAGCGGGCGCGACGGAATGGGCCGGATAGTCGATAACGGTCGATGACAGTCGATTACGGCCAGCATGATGGCCGGAATGCGCGCCGCGCGTCCCGTGTGCAGCGAATTGCCGCAATCTCACCGCGTAGCGCCGCTCAATGACCGAGCGACTTGTTGGCTTGCGTGGCCGCCGCATTCAACGCGTCAGCGGGCTTGGCTTTACCCAGATAGATCGACTGCATTGCGTCGGTCACCGCCTTTGCAGTGTCTTCCCAACCTGTCACGGTCGGCGCGAAGCGAGCCGTGGGCAGCAATGCGACGAATGCTTTGGTATCCGGATCGTTGAACGCCGGGTCGGACGATTCAGCCTTGGTGGTCGGCAGGAAGCCCTCGGTCGTCGTGAACTCGACGCGCGGTTCCTTCGTGAACAGATAGTCGAGGAACTTCCACGCGGACTTCTTCACCTTCGAGTTCTTGAACATCACGATCGAGTCCGTGACCGCGTAGGTGGCGTGAGTGGTGCCCATCGGAATCGGATCGATGCCGTACTTCAGGTTCGGCGCTTCCTTCTTGATCTGTTTGGCAAGGAACGGTGCGGAGATCATCATCGCGACGCGGCCCTGCTTGAAGAGGTTCTGTACGTCTTCGCGGCTATAGCCGGTTACGCCAGGCTGCGTCAGGCCCTGATCGATCATCGACTTGTAGAGCGTCGCGGCCTTGATGCCCGCGGGCGAGTTGAATGCCGCCTTGTTGTCCTTGCCGATTACTTCGCCGCCGTTCGTCCACAGTGCATAGTAAAAGTAGACGTCCGTTTCGATTTCTTTGCCCTGCAGACCGAAGCCGGCAATACCTTGCGCCTTCAGCTTCTTCGACGCTTCGATTACGTCGTTCCATGTTTTAGGACCGTCGGGATAGCCGACTTTCGCAAGCAGGTCCTTGTTGTAGTAGAGCGCTCGTGCGGAAGCCGCAATCGGCAGGCCATAGACCTTGCCGTTGATCTCGCCCGGCGCGAGGAACGGACCAATAAAGCGGCCTTTGAAGCTTGCATCCATGTAGCCGTCGAGCGGCTCCGCCACGTCGTCCTTAACGAAGTCGAGCAGCCAGCGCGTGCCCACGATCGCGAGATCGGCGTTCGCGTTGCCGGAAATATCCGTCTGGAGTTTCTGTTGCAGCGTGTCCCAGTTCACGTCTTCGATCTTGATGGTCGTGCCGGGATTGGCTTTCTCGAAGTTGCGAGCCATCTTTTCGAAGTACGGCGCGGTTGCATCGCTGTAGTGCGCGACGGTCACGCGAACCGTGTCGGCGTGAGCCGCCACGGCAATACCTGCAAACGCGAGCGCCACGGCAACTTTGCCGAGCGCGAGGGAAGCACGGGCATGCAACGACATTTCTCTCTCCTGTGTCGACCTTAGTTAGTGCATTTGCGCTTGCCAAGGTCCCATCAACGATTGGTGGGATGGTCCGCTGCCGTCGCCGGCCGCTGTGTTGAATTGTTTGAAAAAATCCTACACGGCTAAAAATGCATTGTCACGTAGGGTCTGCGATATTTCGTTCACCATGGTTTTGTGCATAAGATGCCTGTAGGCAAGGCATATTCTGCGCGTGGCATGCGGTGCAAAAACCCAATATTCGGGATGGCGAAGTGCGGCGTGGCTTCCATGCTGTAATAAGTTTACAGGCGATTTAGATAGGCGCGGCAAGCGTGAAAAGCGAGGCGGACATGAATCGTGTGGCGTTGGTGACGGGCGCTTGCGGCGGCATCGGCAGCGTGTTGTGCAAGCGTTTCGTCGAGCAGGGCGACACGGTCCTCGCGCTCGACATCGATGCGGCGGCGCTGGAGCGCTTGACGAAGCAACTCGGCGAAACGCAGGTTAGCCCGATTGCGGTCGATCTGGGCGACGCGGCCGCGGTGCAGCAAGCCGTTGCATCGGCTGTGGAAAAACGCGGGCCGGTGGATGTGCTCGTCGCCAACGCGGGCGCGGCCGAAGGTCTGACGCTGGCCACGACCGATGCCGCGAGCTGGCAGCGCGACATTCACCTGAACCTGAACGGCACCTATCACACTGTCGAGGCCGTGCGTTCGTCGATGGTCGAGCGCAAGAGTGGAGCGCTAGTGCTGATCGGTTCCGTGAACGGTTTGGCGGCGCTCGGACATCCCGCGTATAGCGCGGCGAAAGCCGGGCTCATCAGTTACACAAAGGCGCTTGCTGTGGAATTGGGCCGCTACGGCATTCGCGCGAACATCGTCTGTCCCGGCACCGTGAAGACGCAGGCATGGCAGGCGCGCGTCGACAAGAACCCGCAGGTTTTCGAAGATCTGAAGAAGTGGTACCCATTGCGCGATTTCGCAACGCCTGACGATATCGCCGACGCGGTGCTGTTTCTCGCTTCGCCAATGGCGCGTGTGATCACCGGTGTAGCGTTGCCCGTCGACGGCGGATTGATGGCCGGCAACCGTCTGATGGCCCAAGAGTTGACGCTCGAATCGCTTTGATAGAAACCGCAAGACGATGAGGAAAGCATGGCAGCAGTGCAACTGAGCGGCATCTTCAAACGCTATGGCGACACGCAGGTCGTGCACGGCATCGACCTTCATATCGACGACGGCGAATTCGTCGTGCTCGTGGGCCCGTCGGGCTGCGGCAAAAGCACGCTGATGCGGATGGTCGCGGGCCTCGAGGAGATCAGCGGCGGCGACCTGATGATCGGCGGCACGCGCGCGAATAATCTTGCGCCGCAACAGCGCAATATCTCGATGGTGTTCCAGAGCTACGCGCTGTATCCGCATTTGTCGGTGTATGAAAACATCGCTTTTGGCCCGCGAATCCGCAAGGAGTCGCCTGCCAATTTCAAGCCGCGAATAGAGGCTGCCGCGAAGATGCTCAATCTCGGCGGCTATCTCGACCGTCTGCCGCGTGCGTTGTCGGGCGGTCAGCGCCAGCGCGTCGCGATGGGCCGCGCGGTGGTGCGCGAGCCGTCGCTGTTTCTGTTCGACGAACCGTTGTCCAATCTCGACGCCAAGCTGCGCGTGCAAATGCGCACGGAGATCAAGGCATTGCATCAGCGCCTGAAAAACACGGTGATTTACGTGACGCACGATCAGATCGAGGCCATGACGATGGCCGATCGCATCGTCGTGATGAACGCCGGGCGGATCGAACAGATTGGGCGTCCGTTGGAGCTTTACGATCACCCCGCGAATCTGTTCGTCGCAAGCTTTCTCGGCTCGCCGTCGATGAATTTTGCCGAAGGCGTTCTCGTGAACCGCACGCAAGGTTCGGGACTCGCGTTGAAACTCGCGGACGGCGGCGAGATCGTGCTCGAAGGCGCGCCTGCTTCGGCGGCGGTCGGCGCAAAGGTCACGCTGGGCGTGCGGCCCGAACACATCGAGACAATCACGCAGACACCCGACGTGACAATGCAGGTCGAAGTCGTGGAGCCGACTGGCGCCGAAACGCATCTGTACGGGAAGATAGGCGGCGACACGTGGTGTGTGACGACACGTCAACGTTCGAAGGTCGAGCCTGGTGAGCGCGTCACGCTGCGCTTGCCGGCCGCTCATATTCACCTGTTCGATACGGAGAGTGGGCGCAGACTGGTCTGAGCCGCGTGTTGCCGATCGAAGCTGCGACCGACGCGGATTCATTTAACCCTTAAGGAACATCGGGTGTCCGCACCGAACTTGATTCCCCACATCCGCAGCGCACTCGCCAATTTGCGGCCAGCCGAACGCAAGGTCGCGGACATGGTGCTGAGCGACGTCGATTTCGCGATGCGTGCGAGCATCACTGAACTTGCGCAGCGAGCGGACGTATCGGAGCCCTCTGTCACGCGGTTTTGCCGCGCGATTGGCGCGCACGGCCTGCGCGACTTCAAGATGCAACTGGCGCAGAGTGTGGCGGGCGGGTTGCCGTATGCGTCGGCGGCGATCGCGCGCGACGACGACGTGCAGACCTTGATGGACAAAGTGGGCGAAGCCGCCGTCGATGGCATCACGCATGCGCGCGGCGCGCTGGATCCTGCGGTGGTCGAAAGCGCGATTGCTGCGCTATCGAGCGCACGACGCGTGTTCTTCTTCGGCGTCGGCTCGGGTTCGGGGCTGGTCGCGCAAGACGCGGCGTTGCGGTTCTTGCGTCTGGACATCGCAGCCACGGCTTTTACCGACGGTCACTTGCAGCGCCTGTATGCTGGCATGATGGAACCTGGCGACGTCGCCTTTGCCATTTCGCATTCCGGACGCAGCACGGAGGTGAACGAAAGCATCCAGATCGCGAAGGAGCGCGGCGCGACGACGATTGCGCTCACCAACGTCGGCTCGCGCCTCGCGTGGCTCGCGGATATACCGCTGCTGCTGCGCGTGCCGAGTCCGATCGATCCGAATACGCCCGGCGTCTCGCGACTCGTGCATCTTTGCATCATGGACGCGCTGGCAATCGGCGTTGCGCTCAAGGCCGGCCCGAAGACGCTGGAGAAGATGCGGCATGCGAAGGCGAGGCTGTCGTCGCATGAGCCGCAGACCGGGGACTAGGCGCTCACGTCGCTCCCATCCACCCAAATCTCCGCGACAACCTCAACGTCGCCGCACACAGCGTCTGCGCGGGTTCACCCGTCGCGTCGCTGTCGAAACTGCCGCTGGGTCCCATCAACGCGAGCACGAGGCAGATGCTGCCGGTGTGGTCGAACACAGGCGCGGCCAATGTGTCGATGCCGGGCACCGGTCGGCTCAGCGCACTGTCCATGCCGCCCGCGCGAATCTGCGCGAGACGCTCCCGGTACGCTTCCTTCAGCTTTGCTCCGTGCTTGTCCGCTAGCGCATCGACAGCGTTCGAGCCCGCCAGCCGCAAATGATCATGCGCGAGCAGACCAGCACGGACATCGTCAGCCACATAGGCGGCGAACACGCGGCCGATCGCCGTATTCACCAGCGACATCACCGTGCCCACCCGCAGGCTCACATGCAACGGCCGCGCGGATTCTTCCAGCCGCACGACTGTCGGTCCAAGCGGACCGAGCACCGCCATCGCGACGCTCATGGCCGTCGACGCCGCGAGTTCGACGACTTCGGGCTCCGCCTCGCGCGTGGGCGAAAGTCGCTGCAGGCCGATCAAACCGAGTTCCAGCGCAAGCGGCCCGGCGGCGAAACAACCGGACGCATCGCGGCTCAGCAAGCCGATTTTCAGCAGACTCACCAGATGCGGGAACGCTTTCGCCGGCGGCATCGCGGCTGCGGCGGCGAGATCGCGCAATGTCAACGGCCGCGCGGCGGCGACGAGCGCCGCCAGCAGCTCGCCGGTGCTGTCGAGCGACTGGATGCCGCGCTGCGGCTTCGCATCGGCGGAGCCGGGCGGCGGAGAAGAGGTATCGGTAGGCGCGGTCACGGTGCGGTCGATGCAAGTAGGGAAGATCCGGCGGCTAGCTCACCGCCGATGTCGCGAGCCGTTGCGAGCAACGCGCGTGCGATAGGACCATCGGCGGTTGCGTCGATTGCGCCGGTCGAGCCGATCACCGTCAACGCCAAGGCCAAACGACCGTCCGGATCGAACACTGGCGCGCTCAGGCTGCTGATGCCCGGACTCGGCGCGTCGACGCTGCACTCCAGCCCGCGCGCGCGAACCTTGTCCACCGCCGCCTGAAAAGCGGCGTCTTCGCCCGGTTTGGTGGACATGCCCGGCGCAGCGCCGGACTGATTCGCCCACATCGTGTCGAGCGTCTCGCGCGGCAGATAGGCGCAAAACACGCGTCCCGTCGACGTGGCCGGCAGCGACATCACCGTGCCCACATGCAGATTCACATGCAATGGAAACCCCGCATGTTCGTAGCGGACTATGGTCGGCCCCTGCGGCCCCGCAATACAGACCGCGACGCTAAATCCGATTGCTTCGGCCAGCGCGGCCACGCGCGGCACGGCGGCGCGAAATGCCGGTTGATTCTCCAGATGCAAGAGCCCCAGGCGCAACGACAACGGACCGGGTTCGTAGCGGCCGGTGAGTTCATCCCGCTTGATGAGGCCAAGGCGGCTCAAGCTGACCAGATACGCGTGCGCCTGCCCTGGCGCCAGTTCGGCGGCGGCGGAGAGGTCCGACAATGCCAACGGCGCGCGCGCCCGCGCCAGCGCGAGCAGCACCCGGCCGCTGACTTCGACGCTCTGAATGCCGCGCTGCGTCTTGCCGCTGTCCGTCGTCTGGCTGCCGCCCGAGCCTTCGCTCGCGGATGGTTTCGCTGCTTTGCCCACGCCCGTGTTCGTCCGAAAAAGCGTCCATGTTAACCGAAGCCCGCGCTGCAAACCCCACTGTTCACACCGTCATGTCAGACGTTTCGATATTTGCGTATAGCGATAGATTTCGCTATTGACAAATAAACTGACGCGGCCATAAGATGCATTCACCCCGATACACCGGCGCAGTCACAGAGTCAAAAACGGGGCGAGACAACCTCCAATACCGTCAGCCCGCGCCAAGGCGCGCCGCCGGCCGTCTCGCCTCACGTCCAACTTTTGAGGGAGACAAGCATGGCAAAGGCATTCGCATCTCAGGCCGATCTGGAAGTCAAAAAGGTCACGTGGACGCAGTTGTCCGAGAACGCCTACGCGTACACGGCTGAAGGCGATCCGAACTCCGGCGTGATCATCGGCGACGACGGCGTGCTGATCGTCGACACCACCGCCACGCCGGCCATGGCGCAAGACCTCATTGCGAAGATTCGCAGCGTGACCGACAAACCCATTAAATACGTCGTGCTCTCGCATTATCACGCGGTGCGCGTGCTCGGCGCGTCGGCGTATTTCGAAGAAGGCGCGCAGGAAGTGATTGCGAGTCGCGGCACGTACGAGATGATCGTCGAGCGTGGCGAAGCGGACATGAAGTCGGAGATCGAGCGCTTCCCGCGTCTCTTTGCCGGCGTCGAAACCGTGCCCGGCCTGACCTGGCCGACGCTCGTGTTCGAAAAGGAAATGACGCTGTTCCTCGGCAAGCTCGAAGTGCGCATCGCGCATCTTGGCGCGGGTCACACGAAGGGCGACACGGTCGTGTGGCTGCCGTCGCAGAAGGTGCTGTTTTCCGGCGATCTCGTCGAATACGACGCGGCATGCTATTGCGGCGACGCCCAGCTCGAACAATGGCCGGCCACACTCGAAGCACTGCGTGCGCTCAATGCGGAGAAGCTCGTGCCGGGCCGCGGCCCAGCGCTGACCACGCCGGAAGATGTCAACAAGGGCCTCGATTACACGAAGGATTTCGTCACCACGCTGTTGCAGCAAGGTCGCGAAGCCGTCGCACAGAAGCTCGATCTGAAGGCCGCGATGGCGCACACGCGTAAAGCGATGGACCCGAAGTTCGGGCACGTGTTCATCTACGAACATTGCTTGCCGTTCGACGTCTCGCGTGCTTTCGATGAAGCGAGCGGCATCACACATCCGCGCATCTGGACTGCGCAGCGCGACAAGGAAATGTGGGACGCACTGCAAGCCTGATCTGCATACGAATAGAAGCGCATAAAAGCAGGGAAGCACAGCAGAGCAAAGCAAAGCGGAGAAGGACGGAGACACAAGATGAGCATCGACTACCAGAGGCTGTCGTTCGAATACCGGCCGTGCCGTGAACAGGGCGCGCAAGGCATGCACAGCGGAGCGGAGCAGCCGGCCTACCCGGTAATCGTGGTTGGCGCGGGCCCGGTGGGCCTCGCCACGGCGATCGACCTCGCGCAGCAGGGCGTGCCGGTCATACTTGTAGACGACGACTGTTCGTTGTCCACGGGCTCGCGCGCGATCTGCTTCTCGAAGCGCTCGCTCGATATTTTCGATCGCCTCGGATGCGGTCAGCGGATGGTGGACAAGGGCATCAGCTGGAATGTCGGCAAAGTGTTCCTCAAAGACGAACTCGTCTATTCGTTCAATCTGCAGCCGGAAGCGGGCCACCATCGGCCCGCGTTCATCAACTTGCAGCAGTATTACGTCGAAGGCTTCCTGCTCGAACGCGCGCAGCAAATGCCGAACATCGAGATTCGCTGGAAAAGCAAAGTGGTCGGTGTGCAGCAAAGCGGAACGCCGGGAACGTGCGACGCAGCCGTGACGTTGACCGTCGACACGCCCAACGGTCAGTACGCTTTGCGCGGCCGCTATGTGGTCGCCGCCGATGGCTCGCGTAGTCCGATTCGCAATTTGATGGGACTCGACAGCAAAGGCGTCACGTTCAAGGACCGGTTCCTGATCGCCGACGTGAAAATGGAAGCGGACTTTCCGACCGAGCGCTGGTTCTGGTTCGATCCGCCGTTTCATCCGAATCAATCGGTGTTGCTGCATCGTCAGCCAGACAACGTGTGGCGAATCGATTTCCAGCTTGGATGGGACGCCGATCCGGTGCTGGAGAAAACGCCGGAGCGCGTCATTCCGCGTGTGCGCGCGTTGCTCGGACCCGATGCAATGTTTGAACTGGAATGGGTCAGCGTCTATACGTTTTCGTGTTTGCGCATGGAGCGCTTCCGGCACGGCAACGTGCTGTTCGCGGGCGATTCGGCACATGGCGTGTCGCCGTTTGGCGCACGCGGTGCCAATAGCGGCGTGCAGGACGCAGAGAACCTCGCATGGAAGCTGGCGATGGTGCTCGAAGGCAAGGCATCGGACGCGTTGCTCGACACGTATGCAAGCGAACGCGAATTTGCCGCCGACGAAAACATCCGCAACTCGACACGTTCCACCGATTTCATCACACCGAAGAGTCCCGTGAGCCGCGTGTTCCGCGACGCTGTGCTGAAGCTCGCGCGCCACCATCCGTTTGCGCGGCAACTGGCGAACAGTGGCCGCCTGTCCGTGCCCGCGGTGCTGAGCGGCTCGGCGCTAAATACGCCGGATAGCGACAGCTTCGAGGGGGCGATGGTGCCGGGTGCTGCCTGTGTGGATGCGCCAGTGCAGGCGGCGCGGGAACCGGCGTGGCTGCTCGCTCATCTTGGCCAGCAATTCACTGGCGTGCTGTTCTGTGGCGAACACGGCATCGACGCGCAAACCGAAGCCGCGTTGAATGGCCTTCGCACAGGCGCTATTCCTATGAAACTCGTTGTGGTCGCGCATGGCGAAGCGCCGGCGCCCGCGATAGCGGACGCGAAGATTGTGCGCGACGCGGAAGGCGTGGCGAGCGCGCGCTACGACGCACGACCCGGCACGTTCTATCTGATCCGGCCGGACCAGCATGTATGCGCACGCTGGCGGCGACTCGACGCGAGCGCGGTGGAGAATGCGTTGAAACGCGCGTTGTGCGTGGAAGGTACAGCCTGAAATCACCGCAAGCGTAGCGATAAATAGATTCTGGAGACACGACATGGCACTGAACACGCAACCGAATCTCGCGCGTCCGGACGATTTCTACGAGGCGTTGATCGACATGCATCGCGACTTCGACGACGCGCGTAGTCAGTCCGCCAATGCGCAACTCATTCTGTTGCTCGCCAACCATATCGGCGATCACGCGACGCTGCTCGAAGCGATCCGTCTCGCACGCGAAGGCGTGGCTGATCCAGCGACACAAGGCGGCGAGATCCATCCATTGGCAGCGTGATCCACGCTGCATGTAGCGTGAACGCGCGCCCGGCTCGCTGGGCCGCGCGCACTTCATCGCGACAGTAGGGCGGTTCCGCGCATTCGCACGCCGCCACCTCAGCAGACAACAACGCGGTGCATCAAGACACCGGACCCGCGGGTCCGTAGGACCCTTCACGCCTCATGTTTGGAGATAACCGATGAGTCAATCCCTTGCCCGCGCGCTCGAGCCGAGTTCAAGCACTGCCGCGCACGATGATCTGCTGTATCGCAAAGTATCGCTGCGTATCGTTCCGTTTCTGTTTCTCTGCTATGTCGTATCGTTCCTGGATCGAATCAACATTGGCTTCGCGCAATTGCAGATGAAGCACGACCTTGGTTTCAGCGACGCCATGTACGGTCTCGGCGCCGCCGTGTTCTATATCGGCTATGTGCTGTTCGAAGTGCCCAGCAATCTCCTGCTTTCGCGATTCGGCGCACGCCGCACGTTCACGCGGATCATGCTGCTGTGGGGCGTGGCGTCGGTCGGCATGATGATGGTGTCGACGCCCGCGCACTTCTATCTGCTGCGCTTCATGCTCGGCGTCTTCGAAGCGGGCTTTTTCCCGGGCATCGTACTGTATTTGACCTATTGGTATCCGGCGCGCCGGCGCGCGGCCGTGCTGTCGGTTTTCTTCGCGGGCGTTGCGGTTGCCGGCGTGCTCGGTGGCCTGGTGTCCGGCTGGATCATGCGCGATATGGGCGGCGTGTTGGGTCTATACGGCTGGCAGTGGATGTTCGTGATTGAAGGCGCACCGGCCGTCGTGCTGGGGCTCGTCGCCGCGTTTTATCTCGTCGACGGCCCGCAGCACGCAAAATGGCTTACGGCGGCCGAGAAAGCGCAACTGATCGCCGAACGCGACGAGGACCGCACGGCATCGTCGCATTCATCACACTCGTTCGTGCAGGCTTTGCGCAATCCGCGCGTCTACCTGTTCGCGTTCATCTATTTTTCGCTGACGTGCGCGTCGTTGACGCTCAGTTTCTGGATGCCGCTGATGATTCGCGACTTCGGCATTCGCGATGTTCTCGCAATCAGTCTTTACAGCGTCATTCCGAATGCAATCGGCGCGGTTGGTCTGGTGCTGATCGCACGTCATTCCGACCGGCGCGCAGAGCGTCGCCGGCATTTCGCGGTATGCACGATTGGCGGGGGCATCGCGCTGTCTCTGTTGACGCTGCATTTAAGCAGTTTTCCGGCGATGCTCGCGATTCTGTCGCTCGCTACGCTGCTGATCTTTTCCGCGCTGCCGATCTTCTGGACCGTGCCGTCGAGTTATCTATCAGGCGCCGCGGCGGCGGGTGGCATAGCGTTGATTAGCAGCATCGGTATCACGAGCGGCATTGTCAGCCCGTGGGCGATCGGGCAGATCAAGATGCATACCGGCAGCATGGATAGCGCGCTTTATATATTGACGGCATTGCTGTTTGCGAGCGGTGTCGCGCTATTAATCGGCGTGCCGAAGGAATCAAAGAGCGCGTGAGATCCCGCCGCTCGGAACGGGAGCCATCATGTAGAGTCGCGGTAATTCCACTGCGCCCAGTTCTGCCGATGTCTGACACCATCGAACCGCTTCTGCTTCAGCATCAAGGCCCGCCCGACGTTTCGTTGTGGCGGATCGATCTCCATTTCGACATGTCGCTCGATGCCGCGGCGTTCGCGTGCCTCAGTCACGACGAGCGCGAAAGAGCGCGCAACTTCCGCCAGCGTGACGACGCGCTGCGCTTCGCCTCAACGCGCGCGGCGTTGCGCGAGTTGCTCGCACAACGCATGGGTGTCGAAGCTCACGCTGTGCGCTTCGCACTGGACGCAAACCGGCGGCCACGGCTCGCGGATTCGACAGCGCCGGATTTCAACGTGTCCCATGCGGGGGGCTTCGCTTTGATCGCGATGTCGAATGTTCGGCGCGTCGGTGTCGATATCGAACAGCACAGCGACAGATTCGACTGGCGTTCCATCATGACGCTGACGCTCGACCCAAACGAAACGGCGTGGATCGAGCGCCTCGATCCTTCCGAACAGATGACCGCGTTCTACGACGCATGGACGGCGAAGGAAGCGCTCGTCAAAACAACGGGCGGCGGCATCACGCGAGGCTTGCAGCATCTCGCCGTACTGCCGCGCGAAGGCAATCGCGTGATGTTGCGCAATGCCATTGCGCACGACATGCGTGAGATCGCCGCGCAATGGATAGGGGCGCCGTATGGCTACGCGGGGTGCGTCGCGTGGTCGATGTCGATGTCGATGCGGCCGCTCGCGCAGTAACACGCGGACTGTCAGCACGTGCGTTGCCGCGCATCACAATGCAACTAACTGTCAGCCCCGCACCCCGCCTCCCGATATGATGGCGAAGCGCGGCAAAGCCGAGCACCAGAACCGCTTAGCAATGCTTCTGCATCCACATTAGCCCATGCCGACACATCCGTCCGACGTTGCTGCACTTCCCATAGCCGACCACGCGGCGCAGCGCCTTCCTATGTTGATGCTGGCTGCCGCGCTGTCGTTGGGGAGCGCAATTGCGCTCGGCCTCGCGCGCTTCGCCTACGCGCTGCTATTGCCGTCGATGAAACTCGACCTCGGCTGGACCTTCGCTGAAGCCGGGGCAATGAACACTGCAAATGCACTTGGCTATCTGCTCGGCGCGCTGGTGTTTCCGCGACTCGCGCGTCGCTGGCACGCAGACAAACTGTTCGTGGCCGGCTGCATAGTCACTGCGTTCCTCATGGCGGCCAGCGGCCTGCTTGCCGATACCGATTCGCTGCTCGTGCTGCGCGTGATCACTGGCGCGAGCAGCGCAGCGGTTTTCATTAGCGGTGGCGTGCTCGCCGCGCGGCTTGCGTCGGCGAGTCCGCGCGATGCGGGCCTCGTTCTCGGCTTGTATTACGGGGGCACGGGATGGGGTATTGTCGCTTCGTCCGTACTGGTGCCGTTGACCATTCTCAACCGTGCGCATGGCTGGCAGTTCGCCTGGTTTGCGTTGGCTGCCGCATGCGCGGCATTCAGCGTTGCCGCCATCGGCGCGGCGCGCAAGATCGAGGGCGTGCACGCGGTGGCGGCAACGGCACCGGCGCACTCGGGCAATACAGACGACGCCCCCCGCTGGCCGCGTTTCGCTCGTGCGCTCGGCGGCTATGCGCTGTTCGGCGTCGGCTATATCGGCTACATGACGTTCATTGTCGCGTTGTTGCGCAACGCCGGCATGAGCGCCACTGTCGTCACGGCTTTCTATCTTTTGCTCGGCATCGCGACGGTGCTTTCCGCGCGCCTGTGGTCAGGGCTGCTCGACCGCATGCGCGGCGGTCAGGCGCTCGCCGTGCTCAATGCGTTGCTTGCGGTCGCGACGCTGTTGCCTGCGATATTCACGCAACCGTGGATCGCGTTCATATCGGGCGCGCTGTTCGGCGCGACGTTCCTGTCTGCCGTCGCATCGACGACGGCGTTCGTGCGCCACAACCTGCCGACGAGCCACTGGGCAAAAGGCATCAGCGCCTTCACGATCGTTTTTGCATTTGGACAGATCGTTGGGCCGATGGTGATCGGCTGGGTGTCCGACGGAGCAGGTCTCGCTCGCGGCCTCATCTATTCCGCGCTGTTGCTGGCGGCCGGCGCTGTGCTCGCTGCATGTCAAAGACCGCTGCGTCGGAATTGAATGCGTGCATTAAATGCGAACGGCGTCGCCTTATACCTGCACGGACGGAATGCTCTTCATGCAGCGCAGCGCAAACATCGAGCGGCTATGACGAATGCCCGCGATCTTATATAGCTTCTCGCGCAAGAAGCGCTCATAGCCCGCGGTGCCATCGACCGCGACCTTGACCAGGTAATCGTAATCGCCCGACACAAGGTACGCTTCGAGAACTTCGGTGAGTGTCGCAAGCTCGGCGCCGAAGCGCGCGAGTGCATCGTCGTCGTGACGGTCGAGCGTCACTTCGAGCAGCACGATGTCCGCAAAGCCAAGCTTCTGCTGATCGAGCAGCGCGACATAGCCGCGAATATAGCCTTCGTTTTCCAGCTGACGTGTGCGATTCCAGCACGCCGTGGTCGACATGCCGACCAGTTCCGCCAGCTCCGCATTGCTTAAGCGCGCGTTCTTTTGTAATGCGCGCATGATCCTGCGATCCTGATTGTCCAGCGCGCGATTTTTGGGGCTCATGGCCGACCTGGAAGGTTGTTCGTCTAACCTGGATTCTATCGGAAGAACGTCCTGAGAGTTGCCGCGACGCGTGTTGGATTCGGAAGCCTATCCAGCACGGTGGCCGGTATATTTTCAGGGTGCATTCGTGCCCGGGACAACCATCAGGCTCGACGCAAGCGGGCCACTCGCGGCCACAAGCTGCTATGGGTGATCGCTGCCTTTACCGAAGGCGGCATGAGAAACTGCGACGCTACCGTATCGCAGCGAATGCTCGCTCTGGCACGAATGCATGTATCGCACATATCGCATGTACACATGTATCGCGACGAGCATTACGAGCCGCATCCTAGACCCGCATTAAAAACGCGCGGCCACACAGGGGCCGCGCCACGGGACAGGTCTCACGTGATCAATGGAAGATGAGGTACAGAATCACCAGCACGATTACCGGAACACCGAGAAGCCAGCCAAGTAGGTAAGGCATGATGTATCTCCTTTCGTATCAGGTTGGAACACGAAGGAGGTTGAGCATCTCGCGTGCCCGGGGTTATTTCCGATCGCTGTATGTGGACGTCGAGCGCGCGCGAAAGCCCCGTAAATCAAGGCAAATTCTCGCGCAACACAATGCTGAACTGCACCGGTTTCACGTCGCTCATTGCATCGCGCTTGTCGCGCACGTTGCGGAAAATGCGCAAACAGTTTCCCACCATTGCCTGCGGAGTCTGCGTGATCAATGCGTCCATTGTTCCGTCGATGAGCAACGCTCGCGTGTCCGGCGTCAGGCCATGTCCTACGAAAAGAATCTTCTGTTCCGAGCGCGCTTCGACGATTGCGCGCGCCACGCCATCCGATCCGCCGCCACTGTTGTAAATGCCGGCGAGGTCCGGATGCTGCTCCAGTAGCCTGCGCGTCTGCACATAATTGCGCTCGCTGTCGTCCTGTCCTTCGCGTAGTCCAATTACGCGCACTTGCGGGAACGTGGATTCGATCAAATGAAGAAAGCCGATCTCGCGTTCTTCGTGTCCGCGATAGTTGAGACTGCCCGCCAGCATCGCGATCTTCCCGCTGGGCCGCGGACCCATGAAACGCCCGAGCAACAATGCGGCTGTGCGTCCCGCTGAACGATTGTCGATGCCCACGTAAGCCAGCCGCCGCGCGTTCGACAGATCGGAAATCAGCGTGATCGCGGGCACGCCCTGGTCGGCCAGCGCGTTGACTGCATCGCGCACCACAGGATGCTCGAGCGCCATGAACACCACGCCATCCGCGCGTTGTCCGTAATGCAGCAGACGGTCGGCCAATTCTTTAGGATTGAAACTTTCGACGTAATGGACGCGGCACTTCATGTCGAGCGCATTCCATTGATCGTGTGCGAAGTCGATATAGTCGCCCAGCATGTGCAGATAGCGATTCGTGCCGGCGGGCAACAGAAACGCGATGCGCATGGGCTTGGAGGCGGGCGCGGCAGGCGCTTCTTGTGTGAGCAGATAGCCGAGTTGCGCAGCCGCCTGCAACACACGCTGCGCAGTGATGGCGCGCACGCCTTCACGGCTGTTGAGCACGCGGTCTACCGTGGCCGTGGAGACGCCCGCAGCGCGCGCGATGTCCGGAATGCGGGCGCGCGCAGCGGCGGCAGAGTGAGCCGGATCGGGCATAACCGTCCTTCGCAGGTTGGAAGTCCATCAAAAACCATCAAGTTCGCGGTTTGACAGCGATTGCCGCGCACGCCTAGTCTTGCAGTTATCACACGACGACTCAACGCACCTGATCGGAAGTCAGCACGTTGCCAGCAAGTGATGATGTGTTTTGATGTATTCGACAGTCACATCAATTATAAGCAAGGAGACACTCAAATGACTAACCTCGCGAGACGCGCATTGCTGCGTGCCGCAGCCGCCGCGCCCGTGGCCGGCGCGCTCGGATTTCCGGCAATCGTGCGTGCTGCATCCGGCCCGGAGTTCGTGTTCAAGTACGGCAATAACCTGCCGCTTACGCATCCACTGAACATTCGCGCGCAGGAGGCGGCCAATCAGATCCGCGAGGCGTCGAAGGGGCGCATGGAGATCCGCATATTCCCCAACAACCAGCTTGGCGGCGATACGGACATGCTCGCGCAGGTGCGTAGCGGCGGCATTGAAATGTTCACGCCCTCAGCGCTCGTCGTATCCACGCTCGCGCCGTCGGTCGCGATCAACGCCGTCGGCTTTGCGTTCAGCGACTACAACCAGGTATGGGCCGCAATGGACGGCAAGCTCGGCGCCTATGTGCGTGCGGCGATGCAGAAGGCCGGACTCGAGTCGTTTGAAAAGATGTGGGACAACGGCTTTCGTCAGACGACCACGAGCAACGGGCCGATCACGAGCGCGCAGAACATGCGCGGCCTGAAGATTCGTGTGCCGGTCAGCCCGCTCAGCATCGACATGTTCAAGGGGCTCGGCGCCGCACCGACCAGTTTGCAATTCAGCGAAGTGTATTCGTCGCTGCAGACTCATATTGTCGATGCGCAGGAAAATCCGTTGCCAATCGTGCAAGTCGCAAAACTCTACGAAGTGCAGAAGTACTGCTCACTGACCAATCACATGTGGGACGGCTACTGGTTTGTACTGAATCCGCGCGCATGGCAGCGTCTACCGAAAGACCTGCAAGGCATTGCAAGCGATGCTTTCAATCAGTGCGCGTTGAAGCAGCGCGAAGACGTACGCAAGCTCAACGACGCGGCTGTCGCCGATCTGCAAAGCAAGGGTCTTGCGATCAACCGGCCCGCGCCCGATTCGTTTCGCGCGGCGCTGCGTCAAGCGGGTTTCTACGCGCAATGGAAAGAAAAGTTCGGCAATCAGGCGTGGGACCTGCTCGAACAATCGGTCGGCAAACTGGCCTGATGCAACACCGCGCGGGCAAGCATCGGACTACGCGCGGCGCCCCGCCGCGAGGAGATAGCAGCATGTCGAATCACGCATTGAACGCAGCGCAGGCCTCTGTTTTGCCGACGGTGAGCACGCCGCGCCGGTGGCTGAAGGCGCTCGACCGCGGCCTGATTTCGGTCGTCGAAGTGTGCGCGGCGTTGCTGCTTGCTGTGGAAATCGTGGTGATGCTGGCGGGCGTGGTATCGCGCTACGCGTTGCATCAGCCTCTGGTGTGGTCGGATGAACTGGCCGGCATCCTGTTCCTTTGGCTCGCCATGCTGGGCGCTGTTCTCGCATTGCGGCGCGGCGAACACATGCGCATGACCGCGCTCGTCAGCCGGTTATCGCCGGAGCGTCGCGCCTTTGTCGATACGCTGGCCATTGCCGCCTCGGTCGCGTTGCTGGCGCTACTCGTAGCGCCCGCTTATAACTACGCGTCCGGCGAAGCGGCCATCGTCACACCTGCTTTGCAAATCAGCAATGCGTGGCGTGCATTTGCATTGCCGATCGGCGCCGCGCTGATGCTGGTCGTCGGCCTGATCCGGCTTGCGCAGACTAGCCGCATGCGCGACGTCGTTATCGCGCTGGTGATCGCGGCGCTTTTCGGCGCAGCGGCGGTGTGGGCGGGACCGTGGTTGGAGACGCTCGGCAAGGCGAATCTGATCATCTTCTTCGTGGGGGTGGTTGCTATCGGCATCTTCTCCGGCGTGCCAATCGGCTTTTCGTTCGCCCTGGCCACGTTCGGTTATCTCGGCCTTTCGACCTTCACTCCGCTGGAAGTCGTCGTGGGGCGCATGGACGAAGGCATGTCGCATCTCGTGCTGCTGGCGGTGCCGCTGTTCGTCTTTCTCGGTCTGCTGATCGAAATGACGGGCATGGCGCGCGCGATGATCCAGTTCCTCGCGAGTCTTGTCGGTCACGTGCGAGGCGGTCTGTCGTTTGTGCTGATCGGCGCGATGTATCTCGTGTCCGGCATCTCCGGATCGAAAGTGGCCGATATGGCAGCCATCGCGCCCGTGTTGTTTCCCGAGATGAAAAAGCGCGGCGCGTCCGAGGGCGACCTGGTCGCGTTGCTTGCCACCACCGGCGCGCAAAGCGAAACCATTCCGCCGAGCATCGTGCTGATTACGATTGGCTCCGTCACAGGTCTTTCCATTTCCGCGCTCTTTACTGCGGGCATGTTGCCGGGCGCCGTGCTTGCGCTCATTTTGTGCGTCGTCGTGTGGTGGCGCTATAGGAAGGAAGATCTGAGCGGCACACAACGTTTCAGCAAGCGGCAGATAGGGCGGCTGTTTATTGTGTCGCTGCCGGCGCTGGCGTTGCCATTCGTAATCCGGGCCGCGGTGGTCGAAGGTGTCGCGACTGCCACCGAAGTGTCGACTATCGGTATTGCGTACTCGATGCTGATCGGCCTCCTGATTTATAGGCGTTTCGAGTGGCGACGCCTTCCCCGCATGCTTGTCGACGCGGCCACTTTGTCGGGCGCGATTCTGTTCATTATCGGCTGCGCCACAGCAATGGCATGGGCGCTTACGCAGTCCGGCTTCTCGCAGGACCTTGCCCAATGGATGGGTGCAATGCCCGGCGGCGCATACGGTTTTCTCGCGGTGTCGATCGTCGTGTTCGTGATGCTCGGCAGCGTGCTCGAAGGCATTCCGGCGATTGTGTTGTTCGGGCCGTTGCTGTTTCCAATCGCGCGGCTTGCGGGCGTGCATGAAGTTCACTACGCGATCGTGGTGATTCTTTCGATGGGAGTGGGCCTCTTTTCGCCGCCGTTCGGCGTGGGCTATTACTCGGCGTGCGCGATCAGCAAGGTTAGTCCCGATGCGGGCATTCGTCCTATCGTCGGCTATATGGGGGCGTTGATCGTCGGGCTGATTGTCGTGGCCGCGATACCCTGGATTTCAACCGGCTTTCTCTAACTGCTGTCTTTCCGTTCGACCTTCGGGCGCTGCATTTCTGCCGCGCCGGGAGTTGCTCGTCTATCAATAATCGCTGCGTGGGGAGATTTTCATGAGTCGTTTCTTCGGCGAGATTCGCCAAGCGGGGTACGTGGTGCGCGATATCGAGGCCGCCATGGATTACTGGAGCCGCGTGCTCGGTGTGGGACCGTGGTTTTACAACGAACGAGTGCCGATTGAGAACTACACCTATCGCGGGCAATCATACGAAGTTCATAACTCGGTTGCGCTCGCCAACTCTGGGCCGCTTCAGGTCGAACTGATTCAGACGAGAAACGAAGCGCCCTCCATGTATCGCGACTTTCTCACCGCCGGCAATACAGGGCTTCAGCACAACGCTTATTGGACAACTTCGTTCGACGCCGACCTCGCGCGTTTGCAGCAGCAAGGCTTCAAGGTTGCAATGAGCGGCGAAGTCGGCCGCAATGGCCGCTTCGTGTACTTCGATACTGAAAATCATCCGGGAACGGTGATCGAGCTTTCGGAGATTGCGGGCCCAAAAGGCAAGCTCTTCGACATGATCTACGCGGCCTCACGCGATTGGGACGGCCGTGAGCCGGTGCGCCGCTTTCCCGATTTGAGCACGCTATGACCGGCACACAGGAGCCGCATGGCGGCGATCGCGATTCGCTCGAAGCTGATTATCTGATCGAGACGCCGCTCGATCTCGCGCGCGTCGCCGAGATCATGGCGGGCGAGCAATCGAGCGGCACCTTCGTGCGCGTGGCCAACGAAACCGACGCATTGCGCGCGCGAAGCCGCGCAAGCGTGCTGCGCATCGAGGAGCTGGAACCCGCGGCGCAGCCGAGCCTTCATAGCTCATGGCTCGCCCGGCAAGGCGCGCTCGGACCCTGGCGGCGCGCGCGGGTTACGCTGTCTTTTCCGCTTGCCAATATTGGCGCTAACTTGCCGACGCTCGCCGCAACCGTCGCGGGCAATTTATACGACCTCGGCGAAGTCACCGGCATGCGGTTATTGTCGCTGCGTTTGCCAGCGTCTTATCGCGCACGCTTTGAGAGTCCGCGTCATGGCGTGAAGGGTACGCGTGCGCTGACACAGGTAATCGGTGGGCCCATGATCGGCACCATCATCAAACCGAACGTGGGTCTGAGTGCGCAGGAAACCGCGGCACTGGTGCGCGAGTTGTGCGAGGCAGGCGTCGATTTTATAAAGGATGACGAAGTAAGTGCGAACCCAGCGCATGCGCCGCTTGCCGAACGCGTGCGCGCGGTCATGTCTGAAGTGCGTCGCTATCGCGAACGCAGCGGCCGCCCGGTAATGGTCGCCTTCAATATCACCGACGACCTCGACGCGATGCGTCGTCACGCTGAACTGGTGGAGCGAGAGGGCGGCGCGTGTGTGATGGCGAGCATCAACTGGTGCGGCTTTTCCGCTATTCAGACGCTGCGCCGCGCTACACCGTTGGTGTTGCACGCACATCGCAACGGCTACGGCATGATGTCGCGCGATCCCTCGCTCGGCATATCGTTTCAGGCTTATCAGACGCTGTGGCGGCTGGCTGGCGTCGATCATATGCATGTACATGGCCTCGCCGGGAAATTCGCGCAGAGCGATGCCGAGGTAATCGAGTCCGCACGCGACTGCGCGACGCCGCTCGCTCCGGGCTGCGATGACACGGTATTGCCGGCGTTCTCTTCAGGCCAGTGGGCAGGTACCGCACAAGCTACGTTCGATGCCGTGCAATCCACCGACTTGCTGTTCATGTCCGGCGGCGGCATCCTCGCGCATCCCGATGGTCCCGCGGCCGGTGTCAAGAGTGTCAGGCAGGCATGGGCCGCCGTGCAGGCGCGCACACCCGTGCCCGTCTACGCGGAGCGCATGCCGGAACTGCGGCGCGCGCTCGAGTTTTTTGGTGGCCGCGGGTGAACTCACACAACGACGACAAATGCAGCGGCGACATCGCCGGCGGTCCCCAATACGCGTTTTACGGCGACGATTTCACCGGCGCGACCGATACGCTCGCGCATCTGGCACGCGCCGGCTTGCGCACCATGCTGCTGTTAGCGCCACCGGACGCAGCGCGTCTGCGAAGGCTCGGCCCGCTCGATGCGATTGGCGTGGCGGGCGCCGCCCGTACGATGTCGCCGGATCAGCAGCGCGCCGAACTGACACGTGTCGGTCAGGCGTTTGCCAAGCTTGGCGTGCGGGTGATGCACTACAAGGTGTGCTCGACTTTCGATAGCGCGCCGCGAACGGGCAGCATCGGCGTGGCGATCCGAACGTTGCGCGAATATTGCGCGAACCCACTTGTCGCAGTGATTGGCGGACAACCCAGTCTGCGGCGCTATTGCGTGTTCGGTGAGTTGTATGCGGCGGCGGGCGCTGACGAAGGCGAATCGTCCATCTATCGGATCGATCGTCATCCGACCATGAGCCGGCATCCCGTTACGCCGATGAGCGAGGCGGACCTACGCGTGCATCTGCAGCGGCAGGGCGTGGATAACGTGCAGTCCATCGACTGGCGCTGCTATGCCGCAGGCGACGCCGCGCTGCAAACAGAGCTGGAACGCCGGCTCACTTTGCGGCCCGATGCGGTGCTGTTCGACGTGCTCGACGATTCGCATCTTCAAGCGATTGGGCGTTTGCTGACGCATCAGGCGAGAAGCGCCGCGCCGCTCCTTGCGGTGGGCGCGAGCAGCGTCGCGCAGGCGTATGTCTCCGCGCTCGGCCACTCGGCCGCGAGCGGAGCAACGCCGCAGCGCGAGCGGTTGGCTCCTGCGCGCGGTCCGGTCTTCGTGATGGCGGGCAGCCTGTCGCCGTTGACCGAGGTGCAGATCCGCGCCGCGCGCTCATATCGCCACATTGAACTGGACCCGCTGGAGATGACAGGCGATTCAGCACACGGCTATCTCATGGCGCAAGTGGCAGCAATCGTCGACGCGTTGCGCAACGGAAGCAACGTACTGGCTTTCACGTCGCGGCGCGAACCGGGCGCGATTGAATCGTCCGGCGCGTTGCCTCGGCTTGCGCACGCTTGCGCGGCATTGTTGAGGCAAGTGCTCGACGCGGAGAAATTACAGCGTGTCGGCATTGCGGGCGGTGACACATCGAGTATCGCGGTGCGGGCACTCGGCGCTTGGGGTTTGTCGTATCTTGCGCCGCTGTCGGCTGGGGTGAGCGTGTGCCGTGTTCACGCCGACAGTCCTCAATTGGATGGCATCGAGCTAATGCTCAAAGGCGGTCAAATGGGCGAGATCAATCTGTTCGAAAAACTGCTGGAAGGTCACAGCAACAACGAGCGTACTGACCTTTAACCATTGTCGGCGAATCCCGGATACAACGTCATGCCGCCGTCGACAAACAAGGTTGTGCCCACCACGTAGTCGCTTTCATCCGATGTGAGCCAGACGGCAGCCTTGCCGATGTCTTCCACTTCGCCGACGCGGCCATAAGGGATCAGTTGCAATAGTTTGTCGCGCGCCGCGCTCGTGTCCCACGCGTCCCGATTGATCTGCGTGCGGATCGCGCCGGGCGCAATCGAATTCACGCGAATGCGTTCCGGCGCGACTTCCTGCGCGAGTGACTTCATGAACATCTGAATGCCGCCCTTCGACGCGGCGTAGTTGACATGTCCGGCCCACGGAATCACCTCGTGGACGGAACTCATACAGACGATCTTGCCAACCGCTTTCGATACCGATGTCGGTCCGCGTCGGCGGAATTCTTTTACGGCTGCCTGAGCGGTGAGGAATTGCCCCGTCAGATTGGTGGCCAACACCGTTTGCCAATCCTCCAGCGTCATTTCGGCAAAAGCGCTGTCCTTCTGCAAACCGGAATTGGCGACGACGATATCCAACGTGCCGAAGCGAGCGCGGCACGCTTCGAACATCGCGTCGACTTCAGCGGGATTCGACACATCCGCTTTAACCGCGATTGCGGCGCCGCCGGATTGATTGATTTCATCGGCGAGCTTCTCGGCCGATTCAGCGTGCGAATGATAATTCAGCGCGACGGATGCGCCCGCATTGGCGAGCGCCTTTGCGACGCCATAGCCGATGCCCGAGCTTGCGCCCGTGACCAATGCGAATTGATTGGCGAGTAACTTTTCCATCGCAATTCCTCGGGGTTTGAACGTGCCTTTTGTCTAAGTGCGAATATAGCGAAGCCGCCGGATTTGCGCGCGGTTCACTGCATCGCGATCCGGCGGCCTGGCTTGCGTGGACTGATTGATGATGTGACCGCATCACGGATCGGCTAAACGACGCCGGCGACAAGCAGCACGATCACGACGATGAGCACGATACCGAGACCACCCGTCGGCGCATAGCCCCATGAACGGCTATGCGGCCACGTCGGCAACGCGCCAATGAGGAGAAGAATCAGCACAACCAGAAGAATAGTTCCCAACATATATGACCTCCGCTTGGTTGATGGAGCTGCCTATCGAGGAGCCTCGCACGCTTGATTGTCGTGCGTGGGACCAGGCAGCGTCGTCAACCTGCTTGAGCAAGCGTCGTGCCCAGCTGGGAAACGCGGGGCCGGTCACGCGCGTTGGCTACGCTCACATACCGGTTGCAGGCGCTGTCCTGATGCGCGACGCGACGATGTCCGCGAGGAACGCAAGGGCGAGCGCGACGGCGCCACAAGCAAAGATCAACGTGTAGTTGTTATGCGAGTGCGAGAACAGGTACGAGTAGCCATAACCACCGAGCGCCTGGAAGAGCGCAAATGCGGTGGTCGCACGGCTCCACGAGGCCCGTTGCTCGGAGTGATCGTGCGGCACGAGTTCGTGAATGCGACCGAGCGCGAGCGGAACGATACCGGGCGTAAAGATGCCGAGAATCACAGTCGACAATCCGAGTACCCATGCATTGCCGGAAAGCGCGAGCATTGCAACGGCCGCCGCTTGCAGCAGCAGTGCAACGCGATAAGCCTTGCCGTAACCGATACGATGCGCAACGTTGCCTGCAATGACTGGTCCGACGATCGCGGCAAGCCCATAGAGCACCCAGTAGTCCGCACCAATTGCCGCGCCTCGACCGAGGCCGCGCGCCACATAATCGACAAGCAGGATCATTGCCGGCACGAGACCGAGCGCGTTCGCTGCATATTGCGCATACAGCACACGCAGCCCGAGATTGCTGGCGTGTGAAGCGTGACGATTGCCGGCTGCTGCGACGGGTGCAGGCGGATTCGTCGACGGCCAGCCGAACCAGCTCACCGCGGTCAATGCGAGCGCGACTGCGCCGAGACCGAGCCATGTGGTTCTCAGCCCGAAATGCAGCAGTTCAGGTATGAGCGTTCCGGACGCTGCAATGCCAAGGCCCAGTCCGAGAAAGATCATGCCGCTGACAAAGCCTCGGCGCGGCGCGGGAATGTGCGGAAGAATAGAAGTCGCGACGAGCACCATGATGGCGCCGCCGGAGATGCCCGAAAGCAGACGCCACGCGAAGAACCAGCTGATCGAGAGCGGATATGCGCAGGCGAAGAACGCTGCGGTCACAACAGCCATCAGCACACGCAACGCGGTACGGTTCGATAACGCCGACGCAAGAGGTCGGCCGATCAACGCACCGATCAGATAGCCCGCGAAGTTGGCGGCGCCGAGTGTCACTGCTTGTGACGACGTGAACCAGTGCGCCTGAATCAGTGACGGAATCAGCGGCGTGTACGCAAAGCGCGCGAGTCCGATTGCGACGAGGCTGCCGCACAAGCCGGCGAGCGTCGCGTAGAGCGAACGGGCGTCGAGCGATGTAGAGACCGGAGAGGTCAATGAGGGCGCTGAAGACATGACGATTCCTTTACCGGCCAACGTGCTGAACGTGGATTCGGCTGTGGGTAAAAATGCGATGGTGTGCGCCCCGTTAGGCGCGCGACTTAGACGCCGCCGTGTTTGGCCGGTATCGCCGGCAAGCCGAGCAGCGCAAGAGCGGTTGCGGCAGCGCTCGTCAGCACGTCTCGTTGCGGATCGACCCGCGCCAACACGCGCATGCCTAGTACTGTGGCGAGCAGATGAGTGGCTGCGTCGGCGGGCGACACGGTGGCCGCGATTGCGCCGCCCTTCTGCGCGGCGACAAGGCACCGATAAAAGAACTCGCGGATCTCGGCGATCTCGGTCGCGACGAGCTTACGAAATGCTTCGTCCTCCGATGAAATTTCGAGCGCCGAATTAACCAGCATGCAGCCACGTTTGTGCGGATCGGCGACAGAACGCTCGATTGTCTCGTCGAAGAAACCCGTAATGGCTTGAGCCGGCGGCACCGTGCTCTCGAAGCGCCTGATGCGCTCGCGCAGCGAGCAGTCCAGGTAGTGTTCGAGCGCGCGCAGATACAGCCCGCGCTTGTCACCGAATGCGTTGTATAGGCTCGGCTGGGTGAGACCCGTCGATTTAACCAGGTCGCGTGTGGAGGTGGCCTCGTAGCCCTTGAGCCAGAAGGTCGCGCTTGCTGCTTCGAGCACCTCTTGCTCGTCGAATCCGCGGGGTCGCGCCATGATCAATGTCCTTTACCGCCTGTGCGGCGGGTTCTGTATCGAACGATATAGAACGTGATTATATATCGATTGATACAGAACACAAGGGCGATTTATCGGGCGCGAATCGGGACCGCCGCGCCCCGCCAGCAAGGGCGCGGCGCGGCGGTTTCCAATTGCGGACATCTCATGCGTCCTACAGATAGGTGCCTTTGATGCGCCCTTCGAAGATGGCAGTGTTGATGCCGAAGTCGTCGACGTGGCCCGAGGCGCCGCCGTCGACTGTGACGACGACGGAACGGCCTCCGCGCACGAGTTTCATCTGCTCGGCGTCGAGCGTGGCTTCCTCGCGCGCGGCGTCGGCGCCGCGGGGCAGGTCCTTGATAATGACGGTGGATTTCATGGCGATACTCCTCGAAGTGGGCGGGCGAGCACGGCAAGGTGCTCGCTTCTATTTCTGCAAGGTGTATGCCAATTTTGGTTCGATGAGCACGAAAGCTGTCATCTCTTCGGCGACGCCGCGCCAGGCAACGATATGCGCGGCACGGCCGCAAGAAGTGCCTTGCGATGAGCGAAAGACCGAAGCGAAGTGTGCGGACGTAACCCACATTTCACGTCCGCAATGTTGGGCAGCGGGCATGCGGGCAGCGCTGGGAGACGGTTCGGTCGCTGCGCCTTGCGCGACAAAAACAAAAGCGGCACGCGTCGATGACGCATGCCGCCGCACTGCTGATGTGAAAGCGAATCTAACTGCGCCGTTTATCGCGCGTAGCAGCTACTTTTCCGATGGCCTGATGCGCGGCCGGGAAGCCGGGTGGATACTCGACGACCCGCGCGGAAACAGGCACGAGTGGCGCGGCGCGCGTCAGACGTGTGCCAATGCGTGCACCGCCGACAATGGCGGCCATTGCCTCGCGGTCGAGTTCCACACTGTCAGTGAGGTCGTTGATGAGAAGTCTGGCCATGGTGTGTTCGCCGAAGAAGCCGCGCGCTACGACCGTTCACTGGTCTCGTCTGCGCTCGCGGATGGGGTCAAGTGTGCTGAGGTCTCGTCGCACTATAAGTATAGGAAATCTGTTTTGTGCCTGCCTGCGGATATGGGCAGGCGGCATCAGGGAAGCACCCGGTCCTTCGCTATCGCCGGGATGTTGACGTTGGCTATGCCGCTTAGGCAGCTACCGAGGGCACGCCGGTGCCGCCGGACACCGGCTTACCCTCGGTAGGCGGTTGAGTTCGTGAACTCCGGAAGGTCGCGAATCATGAGGAATGACATGGTATTTCTCCAAAGTGACGCAGAAGAAAAAAGCGACTGGCGCGAGGCGAAGCGGCATGAAAGAGCGGCCGCTTCGCCTCGCCGCTTATCGCACGTGGATGTTGTTGCTCGCAACGTTGCTGCCGTTGGATCCGAGCAACTTGTCTGCTCGAGCGTCACTAACGCATGGCGTGTGCCAGATTTAGTAAAGGTTCCTAACAAAAGTATCGACGCCCTTCTGGCCGCGGCTCGCGGACCGACCGAGCGTATTTACGGCTACCGGCCGCAGCCCGCGCAATCGCAGCGAGTGGTGGCACTCTCCCGACAACGCGTGCGGTTCTGTTGGAGCGCGCCCGACATTGGCCGCTCATGCATCGCGCGGGGCAATCCTGGTTTGCGAAAGCGCAGGCCGGGAGCTAGTATCGAAGCGGCACATGTAACTGGTTACGACAGCTTTCCTATCGGCCAGGGGAGCCCCGGTCGCATGCGATCGGGGTCTATGGCAGCGGCGGCATCTCGCACAAAATGGCTAGCCTTGCGCGTGTGATTCACGACTTCCAGAACGGCGAGCTGTCCCGTGACGAGTTCGTCGCTCAACTCGACAGCACGTTGGTGACCGAAGGACTCGGTCCCACGCAGCTGCTGGATATGCTCGGCGCCGCACATCGTAAAACCCCGCTGCCCGAGGACATTTACGTCGAGGTGCGGCGGCGTATCGAGCAGTTACGTGTGTCGAATGTGGCCGCCGGCGGCGACGAAACCGGTATCCAGACTACGGTTGAAATTCCATCCGCGCGCTCCACAGGCGCAATGCCTGCAGGCACCGGCGCGAGTGCGCCTAACGCATCCAGCGGGTTAGGCCATGATCAGATCAAAGGCACCGGCGACACGCTGAACAACCGCTTTGTACTCGAAGAGTGCCTGGGCGTCGGTGGAATGGGCACTGTTTACAAAGCGCTCGATCTGCGCAAGCTGGAGGCGTCGGACAGAAAGCCCTATCTCGCGATCAAGGTTCTCAACGTCCAGTTTCGCGGTAATCCGAATTCGCTAGTCGCATTGCAGCGCGAGGCACGCAAGGCGCAGGTGCTCGCGCATCGCAACATCATCACGGTGTACGACTTCGATCGCGACGGGCCCATCGTCTACCTGACGATGGAGTACCTATCCGGCAAGCCACTAAGCCAGTTGCTGCGCACGCCGGGCTATCAGGGCATGCCAGTACGCGCGGCATTGCCCATCGTGCGTGGCATGTGCAGCGCGCTGGCGTATGCGCACGAGCGCGGTTTCGTGCATTGCGATTTCAAACCGGCCAACGTCTTTCTCACGACGAATGCCGAAGTCAAAGTGATCGACTTCGGCATCGCCCGCGTGTTTCAGCGCCCGGAGGAAGAGAGCGATGCAACTGTCTTCGATCCCGGGAGCCTCGGCGCGCTGACGCCCGCGTATGCGAGCCCGGAAATGATCGAGCATCGTGAGCCCGATCCGCGTGACGATATTTACGCGCTGGGCTGCATCACGTATGAACTGTTGACCGGGCATCATCCGTTCGACCGGTTGTCCGCCACGCAGGCGCGCAACGCAGATTTCAAGCTGCAACGGCCAGCGAATCTCGATACAAGACAGTGGCGCGCACTGCGCGCCGCGCTGTCGTTCGACCGCGCGACGCGCATGCCGAGCGTCACACGCTTTATCGCGGAGTTCGACAACGAGGCGCGCGCCGAGAAATCCGGCACGTTGGCGAAGACGGGGCTTGCGGGCTTCGCGGTGATTTGCGCCGCGGCTGTGGGCGTGTACGCGTGGAAGTCGGCGCCGAATCGTCAGAGTCAGGCCCAGTTGGGCGCGGGCTCGTCGCAGGGGCGCGTCGATCGGGGCGCCTCGTTGTCCACGCAATCGAGCGCAGCGGTGGCGACAGCGGGCGTGGTGTCGACTGGTTCCTCAACGAGCGCAACAACCAATGCACCAACGAACGCCTCGACGGACACACCAACGACTGCACCGACGAACGCTTCGACAACTGCCGCACCGCCCGCATCACCCCCGGCTCCAAAGCCCGCATTGACACTCGCCGCCGTGACGCCGATGCTCGCGCAAGTGCCGTGTTCGGCGCTAACTGCATCGACGCAGGATCACACGTTGACGGTGCGCGGCTATGTCTCCCAACGCTACGGCGCCGGGCGTCTGAAAGATGGGCTGCGGGCGCTTCCCGGCGTGGATGACGTGAAACTCGATGTTCAGTCCGTCGCGGACGATAAATGCGACACCGTTAAGGCACTCGCGCCGTACTGGACGCAGAACTGGCAGGCCGGTCACATCGCCGGCTTGCAGGTGCGTCCCCCGAGCGGTCAGTTGAGTGAGGGCGATCCGCTGATTGTCGACGTGAGCACGCCCGGCTATGACTCATACGTGAACCTCGACTATTACCAACTCGACGGTAACGTGGTGCATATGGTGCCGAGCCCGCGCGCGAAGGACAATCAGGCGCCACCGCGTTATTCGGCGACGATCGGCAGCGCGGGCGACTGGGTTATTTCCAAGCCGTTCGGTTCGGAAATGGTCGTGCTTCTGATCACGCCCGCGCCGCTATTCGACAAGCCGCGCCCCGAAGCGGAATCGCGCACCGATTATCTTCGAGCACTCGACGCGCGCCTCGCCCAGATCGGCGCGAAGTATGGGCGGGAGCGGATCGTCGCTGACTTCGCGCCGATTACCACGAAGCCTCACGCGCCATAAATTGCGCGCGCTCTTCAGCTCAACCGTGAAAGCGGTTGTACCGGTGCATCACTTCAATTCTTTGACTACGCGAAAGCCGTCTTGAGATTGACGCACACCTGAGCTGTATTTAAAGCGAGTCGCGCTGAGCATGTAGCCGCTACCTTCGCGCCACGAGCCGCCGCGAATCACGCGCATGTCGCAAGTGGGGCTCTCCCACGCGCGGCCATCTGCGGGTGCGGACTGGTACGAGTTGTGCCAGCAGTCGGCGGTCCATTCCCAGACGCTGCCGTTCATGTCGTGCAAGCCATATGGATTGGGCGCAAAAGAACCTGCCGGCTCGGGGCCTTCCTTGTGCCACGGTTCGCCGCAATCCTTGCAGTTGGCGGTGCCCTTGCGCATCTGATCTCCCCACCAGTAAGCGCTTGTCGTGCCGCCACGGTCGGCGTATTCCCATTCCGCTTCAGTGGGCAGACGGTACGGCTTGCCGGTGGTTTTGCTGAGCCACTTTACATACTGCTGCGCGTCATCCCAACTGAGGTCGCGAGCGGGAGCCGTCTTGTTCGCATTCGTTTCGGGAGTGAGCTTCGCACATGCGTTCGCGGCGACACATGCATTCCACTGCTCGACCGTCACCTCGTACTTGCCGATTGCGAACGGTGCCGCGATCGTCACGTGATGAACGGGTTTCTCTGACGGATCGTCGCTGCTGCTGCCCATCGAGAATGAGCCGGCGGGCAACGCGATCATGATCGGACACGTCGCGCAATCGCGGCTTTCGCCTGCGACCGGCGCATGCGCTGCGGGCTTCTGAGCGGTTGACGTGGCAGGCGGCGTTGGAGGTGCCGTAGTGCTCGCAGCGGGCGGCGTCGAAACGGCGCGCTGCCGATCCGGCGTCGCGGTAGCGGGGGGCGCTGCAGGCGCTGAAGGACGCGCGGCTTGCGGTGTCGGTGTAGCAGGTGGCGCTGCCGGTTGCGCGACGGGCGGCGCGGGGGAAGGTGCTGCAGCGGCCGCAGGCGCGCTCGATGCCGCCGCCCGCAAGCGATCTATGCGGGCATGCGCGAGCGTTGCGAAGCGCCCATTGGGATAGGCCTTCAAATATGCTTCGTAGTCGCCGGGATAGTTACTGTCCTTGATCGAATTCCAGAACGTGATTTCGTATTGTTCACTGCTGTCTTTTGGCAGAATGCCGCGACTGTGCAGTGTCACGACAGTATCGTCGTAGGTCTCGGCATTGACGACCGGCGCTTTGACCGCACTGTTTCCTGCATCAGCCGATGCCGTCAGCGTCGACGCAATCCAAGGACTCTGTTCGCCGCGCGTTACGTCGCGAACCTGGGACGCAACGTTTGCAAGCAGGCTCATCAGGGGCCGTGCTGGTGCTTCGTCGAGTGTCCGCAGCAATGCCTGTGTGTAAATGCCATGGCGTATGCCGTCCGCCGCAAAACCGCCAGGCGCGGTCGCATAGGCAACGACCGTGTTCGGCGGAAGAGCGGACGCATCCGGCGCGACAGCGGCGGCGAATGGATTGTCGAAACAGGTATCGAGGATTACGAGGTTGAGTTGGCCGTCGCGTGAATGCATTGCTTGCAAGACGCCATTCAGGTCGACGGCCTGGCGAAGCAGCGAAGCCGGCGAGCGCATGTCCAGTCGGGCGGGAATCAGCAGTGTCTGCCCGCCGATCCGCATGCCGTGACCGGCGAAATAGAATAGGCCGATACCACCTGCAGTCAAACGCTCGCGTAGTTCGGCAATCGACTGCTGCATTACAGCCGGCGTTGCATTCGAAAGCACAGTCACGTCGAATCCGAGCGCACGCAATGCTTTGCCGACGGCTCGTGCGTCGCGCGGCGCGTTTTGCTTTACGACGTCGTGTGAATTGTCGCCATACTCGCCATTGCCTATCACGAGTGCAACACGTGGCGCGCCAGGATAATTGTATTCGGATGCGAACGGCGCGATCGCCCGGTCCGTCGCACCGGTGATTTCACGCGGCGCGGCGGCAAATGTATTGCCGCAGTCCACCAGAATGGCCCCGGCCATCCACATCAGCAGGAATATTCGCCACATCTTCGGATCCTGTTTGTTCCGGACAGAACATAGGCATTCGCGTACAGCACCGGTCGCCGCTGTGCGTCGCCTCCGCACGTGCCGCGGACACGTATGGGACGCAGGACGCGCTTTGGACCATCCACGTTGCAACGTATCAACAACCATAGCACGCACTTGGCGGGTCACAACCAACACTTGTACCGAGTGCGCTATACGGTTAACGAGTGTGGCGTATCTTTTTGGCAAGTTACGTCCTAAGCTGATTCACAAAGCAACGCGGCACGGTCGTTTTAACTACGCGGCCGCCGCATCGCGTGCGCGCTCGCGAACGCAGCAGAATTGCCCGCACTGCCTCGCGCAGTCGAGGTGGCCACGACCGCTCTTCGGGAGAGTGCGCTATGCGAATAACCAACGTCCTCGCTGTTCTCAACCGGAGTCTGACGGCCGCAACGCGGCTGCGTGCATGGCGTACGGTTTCGCGCACCGTGCTCGCCGTGATGATCGGCGGCGCGGCGCTGCCCGCCGCTACATTCGGCGCGTCGACTGCATCCCCCACGGGTGCCGAGGAGTACATCATCTGGCCGCCCGACGGCGCCGTGATTCATGGCGGCAAGCTGTGGGTGCGCATGGGGCTGCGCAACATGGGTGTGTGTCCGAAGGGCGTCGTGTTTCCGAACACCGGGCATCATCATCTACTGATCGACACGGACCTGCCGGCCCTCGACCAGGAAATTCCATCGGACCGCAATCATTTGCATTTCGGCGCGGGTGAAACCGACGCGCGTATCGAGTTGCCACCAGGCAAACACACATTGCAACTGATTCTGGGCGATCACAATCACGTGCCGCACACGCCGCCCGTGTACTCGAAAAAGATCACCATCACCGTGCAAAAAGACTAGCGCTAGCCGCGCGTTCATCGCGTACCGCTCGGAACGGAGAGACGTTCATGTACAAACTCATCGCAGTCGCGGCGCTGGTGGCGTCGGCGACATGGGGCACGGCGGGTTTAGCCGTGGCGGGAACCCCGGCGCCTCCCGGCGCATATGCCTATATCGGCTATCCGAACGATGGTCAGGTGGTGCAGGCCAATAAGCCGTTTCGCGTGTGGTTCGGATTGCGTTACATGGGCGTGGCGCCAAAGGGCGTGAAGTATCCGAACACCGGCCACCATCATCTCCTGATCGACACGGACCTGCCGCCACCGGACCAGGAAATACCCTCGGACCGCAATCACCTGCATTTCGGCGCCGGTGAAACCGAGACGATGATCCAGTTGCCTCCCGGCAAGCATACGTTGCAGCTATTAATGGGCGACGACATGCATGTTCCGCACAATCCGCCGGTGTACTCGAAGAAAATCACCGTCATTGCGCGTTGATGTGCCGCGTATGGCATAGACACCGAGCGGGCGGTGTCACGCGTTGACCAACCATTGCACGCAGGTTGTTGGGTGCAATCCATCATGTCGAGGCAGCCGCGTCTTTGCGGATAGCACTATCGCAAGGCTGCAATTACCCGGAACGCCTTGCCAGCAGCGCCTCGGCGAATCTCTTAGGATTGGAAAGAAAAACTGGCACAGCCTATGCGTTAGTGATGCTCGAGTAGACAAGTTGCTCGAACCCAAACCGCAAGACTGCGACTTTCCCTTTCAGGAGATTTGCCATGAACACGCTGACGATCCAGGACCTTTCCATCACCGAACAACTCGACAGCAAGGCGATGAGCGCCGTGCGCGGCGGCACCGGCCTCATGTATCCGTCGTCGTACGTGAACTTCGCACCGTTCTTTGCGCCGAACAACAGCAAGAAGGTCGATGCGACTCAACTGATCAGCACGACGATTAACATTCAGAACGGCAACTGTAACAACGCAGCCTTCGTTACAGACGTCTCGACCAAAATCGATCCACATGTGACGGCGAGCAACAACATCTACATGTCGTAGGCGGCGCGAGCGGACGCCTGTCGTCCCGTGCGCCTGCCAGCAACGATCCTCAAAAGTTCGCGCGTCTAATCGTTCTTTTCACGCGAAACCTCGTTACCGCACATCTCCCGAACCCATGTTCATGCACTGCTTCGATGGTGAAGCGGCGGCGGAGATGCTTTACTTGAAGCGTGCGCTTGCGTCGTGCTGTGAAGTGGGCGTCATCGGAGAAAATCGTGTCAGCGTTGCTTGATTCACTGGTCCGTCAGCGCTCGTTCAATCACTCCACCGCGACGACGTTGCGCGGGCTGTGCGCGGCAACTGTTTGCGCTTTTTCATTGTGCGCATGCGTCGACGTCAGCATGCCGGACTACAAGCGGCCCGATACGCCTGCCAAAGCGTCGTGGTCCGATCACAAAGGTTCACCGATATCTGCGGCGGCCACCATCGAACCGGAATGGTGGAAGGGCTTCCACGATTCGACTCTCGATTCGCTGATCGATAAAGCCATCAGCGGCAACTTCGATATCAAGGTGCTGGCCGCGCGCATCGACGTCGCCAGCACGCAAATAGGCGAAGCCAAAGCCGGCGCGCTGCCGACGATGGACCTCGGCGCCGGCGCCAGTTTTCAGAAGACCACCGGGCAGACTTTCACGAAGCAGTACAACGTCGCGGCGCAGGTTAACTGGGACATCGATATCTGGGGCAAAGTCGAGAAAGGCGTGCAGGCGCAAAAGGCCGAGTTTCATGCGAGTGAAGCCGACTGGCGCGCCGGCTATCTGGAACTGGTGTCGAATGTGTCCAGCACCTATTTCCAGCTGCTTCAGTTCGACGACCAGATAGACCAGCAGCAAAGAACACTCGTCACCAACCGGCAAATCCTGACGATCTACGAAGGACAGCGCCGCAGCGGTCTCATCCCGCAGACGCAGGTACTGCGTCAGCAGGCGGAGATCAATCGCCTGACGAATGAATTGCTCGAACTGGGACGCTCGCGCGATCTCGCGAACAACGCGTTGTGTACGCTGATCGGCGTACCTGCCGGCGAGTTTCGTTTGCCCAAAGGCCATCTGCAGCAGCGCGTGCAGTTGCCTGCCGTACCCGACGGCCTGCCTGCCCAACTTCTGGCGCGTCGCCCCGACGTGGTGGCCGCTGAGTTCAGAGTTCTGGAGGCGTACGACCTCGTCGGTGAGGCCAAGCTCGCGCAGTTGCCGACGATCAGCCTGACTGGGCACGGTGGCACGGCGAGTTTTGCTCTTACTGATTTGCTTAAGTCGTTCACATACGGCTTCATGCCCAGTATCAACATTCCACTGCTCGACCCCGGAGTGCGCGCGCATGTGAAGGTGACGCAGGCGCAATCGACAGTTGCAGAGCAGCAATATCGTGCAACGGTGATGGGCGCATTCGAGGAAGTAGAGAACGCATTGGTCAATCTGAATGCGCATAAGGCGCAGCGAGTTGAATTGCAGCAAGAGGTGGATCGTCTGCAAATCGTGGCTGATCAAATCCAGTCCCAACTAAGGCTTGGTCTTGTGTCGCAGCTGGAGGTATTTGAAACCGAGCGGACGCTACTCGAGGCGCAGCAATCTTTGCTGGCCAACCATGAATTGATTCTGTCCGACACGGTACTGCTTTATAAGGCACTCGGCGGCGGGTGGCCCAGTGTCGACGTGCAGGCGCAAGTGAAACAGCAATAGGGCAGTACAACCGAAGTAAAGGAACACTGAGCTAATCCGCAGTGTGGCGAGTGCAAGCCTTATCTGGGCTTCACACCGGGCGCCCATTGGCTTCATAACCGACGACAGGGAATTGACACTCGCGATGCGTGACTTACAATCGTTGAGGAGCCGGCTTTGCAATGGCTCGCTAATAAAAGACCTTCTCGCCGTCGTCCTTCGTGCTGAATCCGCTGCACTCTCGCTGCAGCGGGTAAACGATTAGTGATCCGGATAAAATGGCCGACGGAGAAACACCCATTGCAGAGACACGCGCGACTGTCGAAGCCGCTTTCGACGTGCTGTTGTCTCCGCTTGCGTCGGGGCAACGACGTCCGCTGGACACAATCCGGATTGTCGACAACCTGTTCGCAATTGGGCGCAGCGAAGCGCCGTTCACCGATTACCCTGCTGAGCGGATTGCGCGTCTATCGCGCCGTCACGCGCGGGTCTTCGTCGAGCACGGCGCCATTTATGTTGCGGACCTCGACAGCAAGAATGGCACGACGGTAAACGGCATCGCAGTGCGTCAGACGCCGGCGCGTGTGCGGGCAGGCGACGAACTCTGTTTCGGCGGCGAGTTGTGTTATCGCGTGAGCATTGAACCGCGCGCGCGCATCGTAGCGGCTGGCAGCACCGCACACGCTCCTGCCTTGTTGCTCGTGCCACAGCGCGACGATCTCGATCTTCAGCCGATCGAAGTGCAAGCGTTCCCGTTCCTAGTCAGCAAAGCCGATGATGTCTTTTCGCGCTACAAAGACCGCTACCCGCATCAGGTCAATTACATTTCCCGGCGACACGCGCATATCTTTCTGAAGGGCTCGGAGCTTTACGTCGAAGACCTGGGCAGCACGAACGGCACATTCGTCGGTGGCAAACGTCTCGACGAATCAGCGCTGCCGCTGGCGGACGGCGACGTCGTTGCATTTGGCGGAGACCACTTCGTCTACAGGGTGACGCTGCAAAAACTGCCCGAAAACGAGCCGACCGTGACGCAACTGCTCCTCAATCCCTCAGTCGACGAAGCCGCGGACCCAGACAAAACAACGTTCGTGGGCGCGGCAAATTCGTTTCTCGACATCTTTTGCGTGGACCCTGCGCGGCAACGCGAGGACGAGATCAACGAGTCTGCACACGCGGCGTCGGCGCAAGCAAAACGCCCGTCGCCGGGCGGCGGGGTGCCGATGGGCGCTGCGAAGGCCGCCAATGGCGAGCGCGACGCCGACAACGGCGCCAATGGATCGGATAACAGCCAGGGCGCGAGCGTCTCGAAGCGCAGGCAGCGCCGCTGGCGCCTCGTCGCGAGCGAACTTGGCAAGGCATTTGCGGGCGACGATCGTGCGGGCATGAGGCGCGTCGCCGCGTTGAGCGGCGTGGCCGTTGTGTTTTTCGCCGCCGCGGCGTTGGCGCTCTATCTGCGCGGTTCACCCGAGCGCGAGGTCAAAAATCTGCTCGCGAGCGGCGACTATACGAACGCCGTGAAGTCGGCGAAGAGCTATCTGGCGAGCCACCCCGCCGACACGAAAGTCAGCGCGCTTGCGAGCGAAGCGCTGCTGAAGGCGAAGCTTCCTGGCTGGCTCAATGCACTGCAAAAGGCGCAATTCGAACAGGCCGACGCGATGCTTGCCGACATGAAGTCGTTGAGCGCGAACAATGCGGATGCTGCGTCGTTGCTCGGCGAACTGCAATGGGTGGGCGATCTGGAGCGTTTCGTGGCGGGGCGAGGCGGCGTCGAAGCGCCGATCCACATGTACGCGGACGAAGCGACTATAGGCGGCTTGCTGCAGCGCTGGGACGACGATCCCAAGAGCCATCAGCGTGCTCTCGACAGGATCGCGACATACGCACCCGTTTTTTCGGAGCCGTACGCGCAGGCCTTGAGCCATCTGCGCAAGCTGGAGAGCGACGATTCGGTCTATCTCGCTGCGATCGAACGGTTAGACGGGATCATTCGCACCGAACTGGCGCGCGACAAACCAGCAGCGCTGCCGTCTGTATTGGATGACTACGCGCAACGCTATCCGCGCCTCGCGGGGCTCGATCGTGTACGCGACGATCTGCGTCAATACACCGCTTTGCTCGAAGCCACGCTGGCTCGTGAATTGACCTCACTGCTTTCGCAAATGAAAGCCGCGCGCTTCAGCACACCGCCGTTTCAGGAGCAATACCGGCAACTTGCGGCAACGCGTCTTCCATCGGCAGATGTAATCCAGCGGCTCGACGCGGTAGCCGAAGCGTGGAAGCGCGGCGACGCGCAACAGGCGCTGGCCGGCTTGCAGTCGATGCCAGCCGGTCCATGGTCCGATATGCTGGCGGCCGACCTGACTCGCAAAAAAGCGTTGCTCGACCAATACAGCGATGTGCAAAAAACGCGTGGCGGAAAAGATTACGACCAACGTCTGTTGTCGTTCTATGCGAGCCTCGATCCGTCGGCGGATGTGTGGTTCGCGCGCTCGATCGAGAAGGACGTCGCCGCGTTGCACGATAAAGCACTGGCGCGCGCGCAAGACTTGATGCTGCGGGCGCAGAGCCTGTGGAAGCAATATCGCGCGAGCGGCTCGATTGGTGGCACACAACGGCTCGAAGCCGGCATCTCGCCGGGATTTCGCAACGAGGCCCGTTTGCTCTCCGAAGCTCAAACGGCAGCGCAACAGGGCATGCGTATCTATTCGCAATTGAAAGCGGACCATCCTGCCGACTTCGACCGCCTGCTCGCGGATATCGAAGCCGAAACAAGCTTGCAGCGCCGCTCGCTCACCGAGTTGCGCATGGTGCTGGATCCCGGTCTTCTAAAGGCGAAGCTGGCGTTGATTGGAGGCGAGCAGAGTGAAACGCGACAGTCACCCTAGGCTGCTTTCGGAAGCGCTAGAAGATCACAGCGTCGAAGGTATCGCGATACTGACTGCTGAGCCGGTGCGGCTCGCGCGTGCGCTGATCTGGGCAATGGTCGGCCTGGTGGTGGCGGGACTCCTGTGGTCGTTCGTGGGCCGCGCGGATGTGATCGTCAGCGCGCAGGGCACGCTATCGCCGGATTCGGAAGTGCGCCGCATTTATGCGCCGATCGACGGCGAGCTTGCCGACCTGTATATCGCCGAGGGGCAGCCTGTGTCGAAGGGCGACGTGCTCGCCCGGCTGAACGCGCGCGGCGCTATCGAGGCCGCGAGCAATGCGTTGCAGGCGCAACTGAAGCTCGAAGATGCGGAGCGCGACTGGAAGCAGTTTCCTCAAAAGAAGGCGCTCCTGGAACGAAGAGCCGCCGCGCTAAAGGCGCAAATGGAAGTCGAGGCTCGCCTGCATGAGAATCGCGTTTCGGAAGGCACGAGCAAACTCGCGGAGGGGCAGAAAGCGGAACTCGACGAAGCGCGCAGCGTGCTCGACAACGCGCGGCGCGTGCGGGAGGCGGCCCGCCAGGAACTGGACCGCTATTCGCAGCTGTTCGCGCAGCCGGGCGGCGGCGGCATAGCCGAACTACAGGTCGAGCAGAAGCGAACCGCCGCGATGGAAGCGGATAACGCCTACCGCGTCGCGCAATCGAAACTTGCGGAACTCGACTTCCGTTTGAGCCACGAATATGCGAAGGCAAATGCGGAACTGGAAACAAGCGGCCAGCAAACCACCGACCTTCAGCTTCAATATGACGCGGCCGTGCGCGACGTCACCGACGTCGAAGACAAGTTGCGGCTGCAACTACAGAGCGCGCGGCTTGTATCGGAAGCTGCCGCGCGGATACGTTTCGAGAACATCGACAAAGACAATTTCCTGCTGATTCTCGCGCCCGTTTCAGGTGTGATTACCGACGTCACGTCGACGCAGCGCGGCGACAAGATTCAGGCGAACTCGCCATTAGGCGGCGTCGCGCCGAAAGACGCGAAGCCTGTGTTGAAGATCGAGATTGCCGAACATGACCGCGCGTTTCTGCACGAAGGCCTGCCGGTCAAGCTGAAGTTCAATGCGTTTCCTTATCAGCGTTACGGGTTGATCAGCGGCACGCTCGCTTACATTTCGCCGGCCACCAAGCCTTCATTGCAGGACAAACAGCCGGTTTACGAGGGTCGCGTCACGCTCGATAAAAACTACTACGAGATTGCCGGCACGCGTTATCCATTGCGTTATGGCATGACAGCGAACGCGGAGATCGTGGTGCGCGAGCGGCGGCTAATCGACCTGGGTCTCGATCCGTTCAGACAGGTGGCGGGTTGACCGTGCGGATCACACATCAACCATGGGAGCGGACAACATGACCGCGATAGTGCGAATCGATGATGAAGTTGTGGACGTCAGCGAATTCATTCGACTTCTGAAACTGACGGGCCAGTTCGAAAGCCTGATAGAGCAGATCGTGCGCGACAAGCTCACCGTGCATGCGGCGAAGAAGCAGGGCATTGCAGTGAGCGCCGACGAAATCCAGCAGCGCGCCGACCAGTTCCGGCGGGTGCGAGGCTTGCATCGGGCGACCGATATGAACCAGTACCTGGATGTGCTCAACGTGAGCCTCGACGAATTCGAGGCGTTCATCACTGACGGGTTGTATCAGGAGAAGATGCTGGAGGAGGTCGGCAACGAGGCCGCCGTCAGAGACTACTTCGCGCTGAATTCACCGAAATTCGACGCGATCGAGGTAAGCCATATCGTGCTCGATAGCGAAGGCAAGGCGAAGGAAATGATCTCGTATCTGCGCGACGATCCCGACAGTTTCGCCGACATGGCTCGCGAGCATTCCATTGCCGATACGCGCGAGGCGGGCGGCGTAATAGGCAAGGTACTGCGCGGCTCATTGAAGCCGGATATCGAGGCGAAGATCTTCAATGCGGCGGTGGGGGATCTGCTCGGGCCGTTCCCGTCAGCTGATCGATCGTGCTTTGAAATTTTTGCCGTGACGGCCAAATACCCAGCCACGCTCGACGCCGATGTCGCCGCCGAAGTCAGGCGTCTGCTGCGCGAAAGCTGGCTGATCGCGCGTGCGCAGGAACATGTGATCGAGGCGCGCTAACCGGGCGCAACCTGAAAAAGCCGAATCGAGGTCCGCAAGCTTATGGATGCACCCCAGACCGCACCGTCCGCCGCCGAGTTTCTCGCCTCGGTGGAAATACTGTCGCCTTTTTCTCGCGATGAGATCGACCGCCTGGCTGAATATGCGCAGGCGCGCTTCTATTCGTTTGGCGAAACGGTTTGTTCGGCGGGGGAGACCGCCGACGGCTTATACGTGGTCCGCTCGGGCTCGGTGCGCATCTTTGTCGAGGAGAACGGCAAGGAAACAAGCATGGGAGTGCGCAAGTCGGGAGAAATCTTCGCCGACATTGCGATGCTGCGAACTTATGTGCATGAAGCCTCGGTGCGGGCGTCGGCGAAGACCGAATTGTTGTTCATCCCACGCGCAGCAATCGAGCCGGTGATCACGGCCAATCAGGCCGCGCTCGCTTTTGTCGCGAGTTATGTCGCAATCAATTCGGCCGGCGGCTTTGTCGCGCAGTTGTTCGACCTGCGCGGCAAACTGAACAAGGCCGAGCTTGAAGAATACGTACGCAGTGTGGGTGTCAAACGTGTCGCTGCAGGCAAAGAGATTCTCAAGCAGGAAGCGCGCGACGACCGGCGTTTATACGTCGTGCGCCAGGGTGAAGTGCGCATCGTTCGGCATGAAGAAGGGCGCGACTATACGCTCGCCACGCTCGGCGAAGGCGAAATATTCGGCGAGAAAGCGTGCCTGATGCGCCAGGAACAAATGGCCTCGGCGGTTGCGTCCACCGATGCGCGACTACTGGTGATTCCCGAGCGCACCGTTCATTTCATTCTCGAACGCAATCCCAAACTGCGCGAGGTGCTGGACGAGCGTATTCGTTACGTCGACCGTGAGTTACAGCGGCAAAAGCGGCTGGAACAACGCCGTAAGTTGCCGCTAATGCTGGACCTGCAGAGCAAGGCCGAGTTCGGCGAAAAGATAATCAGGCGTTTTGCGTTGGTCGAACAGGCCGAAGAAATGGATTGCGGCGCGGCATGCCTCGCAATGATCTGCCGTCACTACAGCATTCCGATGACGCTCGGCAAACTGCGCGAACTCGCCAATGTGACGACGCAGGGCGCGACGCTCGACAGCCTTGCCCGTGCGGGGGAATCGCTCGGCTTCACAGCGCGTGGCGTGCAATGCACGTTCGATTCGTTGCGTGGATTCGATTTACCGTTCATCGTGCATTGGGAGGGCTATCACTATGTGGTGGTGTATGGGGTCTCCACGGAGTACGTATGGGTCGCGGACCCGGCGCTAGGCTTCCGCAAATTGACCGTGGAGGATTTCGAGCGCGGCTGGAGCGGTACATGTCTGCTGTTTACGGGCGGCCCGAACTTGCTGCAAATGTCGGCGTCGCGTTCACCGTGGATACGCTTTGTCGGCTATCTGAAGCCGTACAAAAAAATTCTCGGTCACCTGTTTCTCGCGACGTTCGTGATTCAGGTACTCGGCGTGATTCCGCCGCTCATCATCCAGAACATTCTGGACGGCGTAATCGTGCATCAGAACGTGAGCTTGCTGCATCTGCTGATAGGCGGCCTCATTATCGCGAATGTATTCTCGCAACTCATGTCGTCGATTCGCGCGTACCTCGCCAATTTCATGGTACGCAACATGGACTTTGCGATGATGTCGCAGTTCTTCAAGCACACGATGTCGTTGCCGTTCTCGTTTTTTGCAAAGCGCAAAACCGGCGACATATTCGCGCGTTTCCAGGAGAACCAGACGATTCGCGCATTTCTTACGGAATCCACCGTCACGACAGCGCTGAATCTGCTAATGGTGTTCATCTACTTCACGATCATGTTCGTCTACAACGTGAAGATGACGCTTGTGCTGATCGGCTTCGTCATTCCGATCATGGCGCTGACCGCATTGGCCACGCCCCGAATCAAGAATTATGCGCGCGAGGTCTTCACCGCATCGACGGAATCGAAGTCGTTCCTGATGGAAGCGCTCGCCGGGGTCGAAACGGTTAAAGGCATGGGCATCGAGCGGCCCGTGCGTTTGCGCTGGGAGAAGAAATACGCGAAAGCGTTGGAAGTGCAGTACCGCGCGCACGCTTTCAATATCCTCGTTGGGCTCGGCAGTCAACTGCTGAACGCCGCGACCACGATTGCGATTCTCTGGGTAGGCGCGAATCTCGTGCTCGCGCGCGAGATGACAATCGGCCAGTTGATTGCATTCAATGCATTCATGGGAAGCGTGCTCGGCCCCTTGATGGGACTGGTCGGATTATGGAGCATGCTCAATGACGCGGGCGTCGCAATGGAGCGCCTTGGCGATGTGCTGGACATCGAGCCAGAACAGAGACCGCAGGATCTGCCGTCACGCGTCATGCTGCCCGAACTCCAGGGCGAAATCAGTCTGAGCGGTGTCTACTTCCGCTATGGCGATAACGATTCCGCTTATGTGCTGGAGAACATCAGTTTCGACATCAAACCCGGCGAACTCGTAGCGATTGTCGGACGCAGCGGCTCCGGCAAAACGACGCTGGCCAAGTTGCTCGTCGGCTTTTACGCGCCGAGCGAGGGGAAGATGTCGATTGACGGTTACGACCTCGGCGTGGTCGATAAAGCTTATTTCCGCGCGCAGATCGGCTATGTGATGCAAAGCAATCTGCTGTTCTCGGGCACGATTGCCGAGAACATAGCAAGCGGCGACGACGCACCCGACCGCCGACGCATCGAGGAAGTCGCCAGAATGGCGGATGCGCATGCGTTCATCAGCAAGATGCCGCTCGGTTATGAGCAGATTGTCGGCGAGCGTGGAATAGGCTTGTCCGGCGGCCAGATCCAGCGGCTGTGCATTGCACGCGCGCTGTATCACGATCCACGCCTGCTGGTATTCGACGAAGCCACGTCTGCGCTCGATTCGCAGTCGGAGAGCAATATTCTCGGCAATATGCACGACATTCTGAAGGGCCGCACCGCAGTGATCATTGCGCATCGGCTGAGCACCATCATGCGTGCCGACAAGATTCTCGTGCTCTATGAAGGCGCAATCGTCGAACAGGGCCGTCATGAAGAACTGATCCAGCGCGGTGGCATGTACTACCAGCTGGTTCAGAAACAACTGAGTACGTGATGATGAAGATACTCGACCAGATTGAAGACACCAGTCCGGCTATTTCATATGCGGGTCTGATCGAGCGGATCGAGATTCTGCGCTCGACACTGCGGTGGTCGTCGCGGCTGGAGCGCACGGATATCGACAAGCTGCTCAGGCAAGCCACATCGCTACGCGACGAGGTCATGCAGCTTTCGCATAAGGAACGCTTCGTGCAAGCCGCGGCGGCAGCAGAGCCCGAACAGCGCGCCGAGCAGTCGCGCGGTGCACGCAGGCAGGCGCTGCTCGAGCGCAGTTTCATTTTCGAGGGCACGTTCGGCGACAATCCGCGCCTGCTCGAATCGCTCGAAATCGCCGAGAAAGCGGCGCCGACCGACTTGCCCGTTCTGATCGACGGTGAAAGCGGAACCGGCAAGGAGTTGATGGCCAAAGTCATTCACGCCAACGGTTCGCGGTCGGATAAGCCGTTTATCTCCGTGAACTGTGGCGCGATTCCTGACAATCTGCTGGAGTCGGAATTGTTCGGTCATCGCAAGGGCGCGTTTACAGGTGCTTCGAATGACCGTAAAGGGAAATTCGAAAGCGCGCATACTGGTACCATTTTTCTCGACGAGATCGGCGAGTTGCCGCTCGCGGGTCAGGTCAAGCTGCTGCGCGTGCTGGAAGCGCACGAGATTCAGCGCGTGGGTTCCGACGAAACCATTGCAGTCGATACGCGCATCGTCGCAGCAACGAATCGCAATCTGCGCAAGCTCAGCGAAGAAGGCAGGTTTCGCGAAGATCTGTTCTATCGGCTTAGCGTCATTCATGTGACGCTGCCGCCGCTGCGCGAACGCCGTGACGAGATTCCGCTGCTGATCGCATGGTTCGGTGACGAGGCGGCCGGCACGCTCAAACGCAGGCCCGTGAGATTAACCCCGCGTTTGCGGGACTTCCTGCTCAATTACGCGTATCCAGGCAACATCCGCGAATTGCGCAACGTGATGTATCGCATCTCGTGTCTTGCTGGGGATATGGCGGACATGGATCATTTGCCGACCGACATGCGGCCCGCGGCGCCGGGAACAGCGGCGTTGCAAACCGGCGCGAACAGCACAGGGCAAGAACCGATCAGCGTGGCGAACCTGATGTCGCTCAGCGATGCTAAGCGTGCGGCAAGCGACGACGCGGAGAAAGCCTTTCTGGAGCGCGGACTGCGCGAAGTGAACGGCACGGTAGCCGAATTGGCGCGGCGCATCGACATGAACCGGTCGCATCTCCAGATGCTGCTGAAGAAGCACGGCCTGCATTCGAAAGACTTCCGCAACCGTAACGTCCTCTCCACGAACAGGAACGGCACCGCCGAGCATGCCGAGCATGCCGAAGACGACGGCGAAGGCGATACGTAACGCCGTCAGCCGTAGAAATCGAACGGCTTGCGACTCACGGCCTCACGGCGCCGGGTTCAGAAGCGTTTTGTCCGCGGCGTGAGGGTCTTCGGCGCGTACCACGACCGCAGTAATGTTGTCGCGGCCGCCGCGCTCCAACGCGAGGCTCACTAGTTGATCTGGCGCGCTGCCGTGTGCTGCGGTAGACAACACAGATAGCATGTCGTCTTCGCCGATCTCGTTGCTTAGCCCGTCGCTGCAGAGCAGGAAGATGTCGCCGTCCGCAACTTCAATTGCATCGTCGTCCAGTTCGAGCAGATCCGTCGCACCCACGGCCCGCGTGATCATATGCTGCGCGGGATGATGCCGCGCTTCTTCGTCGGTAATCACGCCAAGCGACTTGAGCGCTTCGACCTGGCTGTGATCGCGTGTGAGCTGGCGTAACTGTCCGTCGCGAAGAAGGTACAGGCGGCTGTCGCCGGCCCATACATAACCACAAAAGCGATCGCAGGCGAGCAGCGCGACGACCGTGCTGCCAATGCGTTGCACCTGGCGGCGTGCGGCCTCTTCTCTCAACAGACGATTAGCAGCCTGCAAATGAGCGCGCGCGTCGGCCATGAACGCTTTCATGCTGACGGGCGAGGCGAGCCGCTTCAATTCGTCGATGACGATGCGGCTCGCGACATCGCCGACCGCGTGTCCGCCCATGCCGTCGGCGACTGCCCAGCGTCCGAGTTCGGACTGGTCGAGGCAGGCGTCTTCGTTGACTTCGCGCACGCGCCCCGCGTCGGAGCGCGCGGACGACGTCCATCGGAATAGGCTCGCACAAGTCACAACGGCTACACCATATCGTTTCTGCTGCGTGCGTCGGGAGAGACACTGATGTTCGAGTTGGCGCCGGTATTGCGCACATCGACCGACTGGAACTGGTTGATCATCTGGTTAGCATAGAAGTTGTTGGAAACCTCGTACAGGTTCACGACCGGTCCAATGCTCGGCGTTTCCCGCACATAAGGTTGAATCCAGCCATACACCCAAGGCGCTCCACCGCCGCCGCGAATGGCCGCCATTGCTTTACGGTCGAGCGCGAGGTTGAGTGAGAGATCGTCTACAGAAATAGAAGCCATGTCGTTCTCCGGTTGGCCGCGTGCGCAATGCGCGCGGTTTCAATGGATCTGGACAGGGGTCGTGCAAGTGCTATGCCAATCGCTGCATGACACCATGCGGTTCGCCGCGCAACGTTGACTGGCCTGCGATTCCGCTCATTCGAGCACTGTTCGAGCGGTGCACCGTGGATCGATAGGTCGGCGCGTATCCAACAGACACGCTCGTGAACCGGTGTGGCGCCCAACACATTTTTGGCGCGTGGACAACAACTCACCTGCAGCGTGAATCGCCATTCTGGCAGTGGCAAAAAGAGCGTCGCGCACCAACACTTCGGGGCATATTCTGTCGCTCGGCGGCCCACAGTTTTCCTCGTCGAAGAAGTGGCAATGAGCGGAAAGCCATATAAACAAAGGCTTCTGCGCACATGGCCCGGATGATGCAAAAGACCTCGCAACGGTGTTGGAAACAAAGCGAGGCCAGCCATGAACACGATCCAACTTAAGACGAGCGACACCCGCGACGATTGCATGTCCACCATCGACTTGCCCATCGGCTCGCATCTCGTGTCAGCCCGCTGCGGTTATGAGCATCACGGCATCTACGTGGGCAATGGCCGTGTGGTTCATTACGCTGGCTTTGCCGGCTCGGTGCATCGCGGGCCGGTCGAAGAAGTCGACCTGGATCGCTTCGCGGCAGGACACCCGCTTTCGATTCGCGCGACTCCCCATGCACGTTATATCGGCGATGAAGCGGTGCGCCGCGCGCGCTCACGGCTCGGCGAAAACCACTACCGCCTGCTGACCAATAACTGCGAGCACTTTTGCGCATGGGTGCTGCTCGGCGAAAGCCGCAGCGAACAGGTGCATTGCAGCTTGCGCCATCCGCGTACCGGCATGCATGTGCTGATGTGCCTCGTGAAGGCTTTCGTCGAAAGCGGCGCCACCGGCGCAAACAGCGGACAACTCGCCGCATAGCTCGCGTGAGCTATCGGATCGACCTCGGGTATTCAAGCGTAAAGGAATGAAGGAGAACCATCATGGCAGCCGCTGAAAAGACCTTGCACTGGGCCGTCGACAAATGGCTCGCACCGACTCCGTCAATGCCCGCACGTGTCGTGGAGTTTTGCCACCGCGCTTCACATCAACGGTTCGTGCGTGTCGAAGCGCTGCGCCCGTCGGGCCTGTTGTCTATCTTCTTCTTCCGTCACGACGATGGCTCGTGGAACGTGTTTCCGCCGCAAGCAGAGCGCCCCGCCATGAACGGCCATCGCCGCACCGGGCTTTGCTAACGTGGCATGTGTGCAGCCGCTTCCTTGATCAGCCACTGGCTGAACAGCAGCATCGCGGGCGTCATCGCCTTGCCCTTTAGCCATGTGAGCCAGTAACTGCCCGCCTGCACTTCGACATCGAAGGGCCGCACGAGGCGGCCCGTGTTGATCTCGCGATCGAACATCAGCGCGGGCGCGAGCGCGATGCCCGCTCCCTGCATGGCCGCTTCGACCATCAGCCGGGACGAATCGAACACCGGTCCGCGAATTGGACGCGGCGCAATACCGGCGGCTGCGAACCAGTTGATCCAGTCGTCCGCGCGATACGAACGCAACAGCGTTTCGTCGACGAGATCTGCGGGCGTGGACAATCTCGCGGCAATCTCGGGCGTGCATAGCAGTGCGAGCGGCGCGTCGAGCAGGCGTGTGGCAAGTGACCCGGGCCACGTGCCGTCGCCGAAGCGGATCGCGAAGTCGAGCCCCTCAGTGGCGAGATCCACGAGATTGTTATTGGTCAGAAGCCGCAGCTCGACAAAGGGATGTGCATCGCGAAACGATTTGAGCCGGGGCATCAGCCAACCAACGGCGAATGTGCCGACCACACCGACCGTCAACACTTCATGAAAGTGACCGCCTTCGAATTGTTTGAGCACCGCCTCGATGCGATCGAATGCGTCGGTCAGCACGGGGCGCAGTGCAAGGCCTTCATCGGTCATCGCAAGGCCGCGTGGCAGGCGCTTGAATAGCGCGGTGCCAAGACGCTCTTCGAGCGTTCTGACCTGCTGGCTGACGGCGGCCTGCGTGACGTTCAGTTCGAGCGCCGCGCGAGTGAAGCTCAGGTGCCGCGCGGACGATTCGAAGGCGCGCAGCGCATTGAGCGGAAGATAAGGTCTCATAGCCGAGGCATAAGTTTTTCTTGTGAGCGCACTAACTTATCATCGTTTGTCAGTGAAAGCCGGAAAACAGATAGTTGCGGCTTCACACAAGGAGCTGCAATGATCACGAGAAGAAAATTTGCGGGCACGATGCTGGGCGTTTCGATAGTTGGCGTTGGTGGCTTTGCTAGCGCCGTGTTTCGAAGCGGCGATGCATGGGGCAAAGACGCCGGACCGGCCAAGCGCACCACGGCGGCAACGCCGCGGCAGGAGCTGGCAAAGGCCGATACGATCCGCGCGCGGCTGCGGGAGATCGAGGCAGATAGCGGCGGACGGCTCGGTGTCGCGATCGTCGACACGACATCGGGCCTGCACGCCGGCTTACATGCGGACGAACGCTTTCCGATGTGCAGCACGTTCAAACTGATCGTCGCGGGCGCGATATTGGCGAGGGTGGATCGCGGCGAGGAAGACTTGCAGCGACGCATCGTTTACTCGCAAAGCGAGCTTGTGCCGAACTCGCCGGCGACATCGAAGCATACGCGCGAGCGCACCGGCAACACGGGAATGAGCGTCGCCGATCTGTGCAAGGCGGCGATCACGCTCAGCGATAACACGGCCGCTAACCTGTTGCTGGCGAGCTTTGGCGGTCCTGCCGCATTGACCGCATTTGCGCGCAGTCTGGGTGACGGCATCACGCGTCTGGACCGGATCGAGCCCACGCTTAACGAAGGCACGCCCGGCGATCCGCGCGACACTACGACGCCGAATGCAATGCTCGGCAATCTGCGCGAGCTGGTGCTGGGCGAGCATTTGACTTCGTCGTCGAGAGCGCAATTGCTTGCGTGGCTCGCGGCCAATGAGACTGGCGGCGAGCGGATTCGCGCAAAACTGCCGAAGGACTGGGGCGTTGGCGACAAGACCGGCACAGGGGATCACGGCACTGCCAACGACGTGGCGATCGTGTGGCCGCCCGGCCGCGGCCCCATTCTCGTCGCGGTCTATCTGACGGAAACGGCAGGCGACGCGGCGCGTTGCAATGCGGCTATTGCGAGCGTCGGCGCGCTAGTGGCGCAGTCGGTTTAACGGCTGCGCCAACGGCCTGTGCTTTTACCCTGAAACGCGCTTGAGCATGGTCAGCAGCGCGTCGAATGAAATCGGCTTGCGCGCGTACTGAATAGAAGGATTCTGCTGCGCGGGAATGTCGGCGGCCGCGCTGCAGAGAATCACCGGAATGGTGCGCAGGTCCGGATCGGCGTAAAGCGCTGCGCAAAGCTCCAGGCCTGACATGACCGGCATCATGCAGTCCGACACGATAACGTCCGGCCGGGTCTTGCGTATCTGATCGAGCGCGGCCGCGCCATTCGATGCGGTCAGCACGGTATAGCCGTGACGTTCGAGCAGCAGCCGCCACACAGTGAGGATGTCGAATTCGTCATCCACAACCAGAATGGTTTTCATGGGGGCTACGCCGGTCGCCGCGGCTGCAACGTCGCGGACAAGCCTGTGGCCGAAGAAACCGCGGCGCTAAACGGACTTTCAATAACATCCAGCCCGTGTGAGGAGATTACGAGCTCATGGGTAGACGGATCATGCGCGCTCTCCCGCTGCTTGACGATTGAGATTGCACGCCGCAGTCCTGCTTCGGTTTCCGCGTAGCGCAACAAGACGAGATTTTCTGTAAGTGCCGATACACGCGTGCTTCGAAAATTGCCGTGGTCTGGATAGAGCGGCAATTCTTCGGTGATGAGCGCCGTGATGCCGGCTTCGCGCAACTGGTGCAGCAATGCGTTCAGGAATAGCCCAAAGCGCTCGACGCGCAACGCCGAATCGCGGAACCCCTCCACGCCGTCGATCACCATGCGCGTTGCCCCGATTTCTCTCGCCGTGGCAAGCGCGTTAGCGGCGATCTCGTCGACGGCAAGTTCAATGGCCGGCTGCCATTGGATGGCAAGACGACCGTCCTGGTACGCGTCGTTGAGGGGTATCGAAACGGCTTCTGCTTTACCGAGCAGTCGTTGCGGTCCTTCGTAAGAGCCGAGATAGAGGCAACGTTCGCCGTTCGCGACACCCGCGGCAAGAAATTGCAGGCAAAGCATGGTTTTGCCAACGCCCGACGGCCCGATCAACGTCGTAGTCGAGCCTTGTGACAGCCCGCCGCCGAACAGAATGTCGAGATGCGGCAAGCCGAAGCTGATCCGCGTTTTCAGATCCACCGGTCCGCTCGAGGGGGCGCATTGCGATTCGAGACGCGGATACATGAGGAGCCCGCTCTCCGCGATGCGAAAGTAGTGCTTGCCCATCAGATGATTGCGCGCGCGCAGCTTGTGGACTTCGATTTCGCGGGCGCGGCGCATACCGTCGCTGAAGCGGTTCAGTTCGATCAGGCCGTCGACCAGCGTGTGCTCAGGATGCGGCTCGTTGCCGGACAGCGGCGCGAGGAGCAGCGTCGTGCAGTCCATTGCCGCGACGAGCGCATTCAGTTCGTGAATGAACTTGGACAACGACAGTTCGGTTTCGCTGAATTCGCGCGCGCTGCGAAAGCCGTCGATGATCATGAGGCTCGGCCGGTAATCGTAGATGCTCGACGCAATCAGTTTCAGGAAGCCGTCCAGACCGTCCTGCATGAGTTCGTGATAACCGGAAACGAAAAGCATCTGCTGCGCGACTGCTTTTTCGTCGAAGAAAGTCAGGCGCTTCAGGTGTGCGAGCAACTTGTCGTGCGATTCAGCGATCAAGGTCATGTACAGCACCTTCTCGCCCCGGCTTACGCGATGAAAGCCGATCTGGCTGGATAGAATCGTCTTGCCTGCGCCGGCCATGCCCTCGAGAAGATAGACGCCGCCCCGGACCAGCCCGCCGCCAAGAATCTCGTCGAGACCGGGCACGCCCGTATCAACGTTGGCGCGAAGAGAGGTCTGCGATTCGTGAATAGTCATTATGGTGTGCGTTGAAGTACAAACTCAGGCGGCTCGCTGACGTCCGCCCGCGATTTAAACTAACCTCGTTAGCAACGTGCGTTCCCAGTACTGCCCGGCCATAACGCATGTGGAGAATGGCTGCCCGCAATTCTACGTGTCCGTCGAGCGCTTTACCACGGGCATTTGGCGGATGTCGGCAGGCGAGTGGGACGATTGCGCTCCGATACGAACGCAAGCGCAGCCAACCGGAAATGAAAAAATTATTCTGCGCGGCGCACAAAGTACAAAACAGGTATGTGCAACGCTACTTATCGGTACGGTCTTCGTCTGAGCGCGAGCGAATGGCTCGTCTTGCGAAGGCCACGCTTCGTGCGCTCATTAGCGAGCCGCTATCTTAGCCATCCTCAATAAAATTTGCTCTGACTGACGATGCTATCCGCGCAGGTTGCGGACGAAAGTTTCGAGGTGGCGCTGCACCGTGCCGGCCGCTTCCAATTCGATACCTTCTAGCATCTGCTTTTCAATCGTTCTAACCGCCTGCTCGCATTGACGCAGCACGGCACGTCCCTCGTCGGTTAATTGCAGCAGCACGATGCGACCGTGCGTGGGGTCCGGCTCGCGGCTCACCCAGTTACGGCTCGCCATTGCGTTCATCACCTCGTTGGCAGACTGCGGCGTGATGAACGAGCGTTCGGCAAGCTGCGCGTTCGACGCCTGCCCCTTTGCTTCGAGAACGGACAGTGCGGTAAATTGCGCGAGCGTCAAGCCGAGCGGCGCAAGCGCTTCGCTCATACGGCGCCGCAGGATGCGGTCGAGACTGCCTATCACATAGGTCAGGCGCAGCGCGGGCCGGCGAGTCCGCGTAGTGGCGGCTTCAAGAGTTGAATTCTGGTTTTTGCTCATTGTCGGCACGAGATTCAGGCTATCCCGCATCTTATCGCGGCTTGCCGTATACAATTCGGCACCGCCTGAATTTTGCCAATACTGACATCGCACCCATGCCGAATCCGACCCGGGCTTTTCTTCTCGGCCCGCTCCTGAAAGGCGTTTCACGCTCGTTTTACCTTACGCTGCGCGTGCTGCCAGAGGGAATGCGCGACCCGATCGGCCTCGCCTATCTGCTCGCGCGTGCCGCCGACACGGTTGCGGATACCTCGCTGATCGCGCCGGAACAGCGCCTTCAGTTATTGCTGGCGTTGCGTGACCAGGTCAACGGTGTGTCGAGCGACGGCGCGCTGTTCCAGCGTATGGCCGCGGAGGTCGCGGGCCAGCAGACTCAGTCGGACGAGAAGGTGTTGCTGGAATCGCTCGGTCCCGCGCTCGACGTACTGGGCCAGTTGAATGAATCGGATCGCAAGGCCGTGCGGGGAATCGTTTCAACGCTAACCGAAGGCATGGAATTCGATTTACGCACGTTCCCCGACGAACGTTCGGGCCGCATCGCGGCGCTGCGCGAATATTCGGAGTTGGACCGCTACACATATCTTGTAGCGGGCTGCGTCGGCGAATTCTGGACCACGATGACCTATGCACATATGCCCGGCACGCTCAAAGAGCGGCCCGAGACAATGGCGAGCCGTGGCGTCCGGTTCGGCAAGGCGCTGCAAATGACCAACGTCTTGCGCGATTGCGGAAAAGACCTGCGTATCGGCCGCTGTTATCTTCCGCAAACATTGCTGGATCAACACGGCTTGAGTCCACAAGACATGTTGTCGCCGGCCAATTCGTTGCGCGCGCGTCCGCTGATGACCGAGTTGTTGCGCACCACGCTCGATCATTTCCGTGAAGCGCTCGATTACACGCTCGCCATTCCCGCGTTTTCCGTGCGCTTGCGGCTTGCGTGTTTGTGGCCGATTCTGATCGGGCTCGAAACGCTGATGTTGCTCGTGGATAACGCAGCGTGGCTCGATCCGCAAAAAGTTTCGAAGGTGCGCAGGAGCACGGTGTATCGGATCATTGCGTCGTCGCTGCTGCTGGTCGGCTCGAATCGGCTGGTGCGTCAGTCGATAGAGCAACGCATCCGGCACATAGAAGCCCGGCTTTGACCCGCTTGTGTGTGCTCCAACGTACTGATTAAAAGCATGCCGGGCCGTAGTTTGATCGACAAATCCTTTGTCCGATCCGACTCATATGGCGCCGCCGGAAAAACAGCATTGCGACACACTCGACCTGATCCGGGCACTGGCGGCGGGCGCTGTTTGCCTCAGCCATCTGCGCAATCTGATGTTCGTCGACTACAGGTCCAGCGTGGGACTGGGCCCCGCGGGCAAGGCGTTTTATTTCGTCAGCAACTACGGGCACACGGCCGTCATCGTATTCTTTTTGCTGAGCGGGTACTTTGTCGGCGGCTCGGTGCTGCGCCAGGTCGGCACCGGCTCGTGGAGCTGGCAGCGCTATCTGACTGAACGCTTATCGCGCCTGTGGGTCGTGCTGGTGCCGGCGCTGCTGCTAACGTTGTTCTGGGACCGCCTTGGTATCCAGCTCGCGGGCGGACCTTTCTATCTCGGGATTGAAGGCACATTCGATCAACAGATCAACGTTGCATCGCATCTGGGCCCAACGACGCTCGCATGCAATCTCGTCTTCCTGCAAACCCTGGCGTGCGTCACATACGGATCGAATGGTCCGCTATGGAGCCTCGCTAACGAGTTCTGGTACTACCTGTGGTTTCCCGCATGCGTCGTGTTGTTGGGCGGCCGGCGGGGACTCGGCGGCTATGCGATCGCCGCGTTTGCGCTCGGTACGATGATCGCGTTCCCATCGCTGCAAAGCGGCTTCGGATTGTGGCTGCTCGGCGTGCTGCTCGCGGTGCTGGAAAAGCGTTCTCCCGCGCGACTGAAGCGCCGGGCCATACCGTGGCTTACGCTCGCAAGCGGCATGGTGTTTCTCACCGCGCTTGTTTGTACACGCCTCTTTCTGCTCGATAACGACTGGATCGTCGGCGTGCCTTGCTTTCTGTTCCTCCGCTGCGTTTTGCTCGAAAATGTTCGCTTGCGCCTGCCGGTACTGTCGCGAGCCGCAATTCTGTTTTCCAGGTTTTCCTATTCGCTGTATCTCACGCATTTCCCGTTTATTCTTTTTGTGGCCGCCGTGGGTTTCAGGCAGCGCATTCCGTTCGATGCAAAAGGAGTACTCGTGCTGACCGGAATGCTCATTGCCTGCTATGTGTACGCTTTCGCGGTTTATCTGTTGTTCGAGCGAAACACGCGGCGCGTGCAGCAGCGCATGTGGCGGCTGCAGTCCGGGCATACAGCGCCGGATGCAACAGCCGCGCATGTGCGTCAGCGCGGCACTATTACCTGACTTGGCGCTCACGTCGCTTGATTTAACCTGCGTCAGCAGATAGGCCCGAATCGGGAAACCCCTAAGACCGTGTCCGGATGGTTCGCGTTAGTCTCTTCGAAAGAGGAGACATTCGATGAGGCAGGCATTCAATATTGCGGTGGTGCTGTTGCTCGGCTATTTAATGGCGGATCGGGCGCTGATGCGCGCGCAAGCCGGCGAAGTCGGGACGATCACATGCCATCAGGGCGCTGAACTGGTCAAGGCTAGCGCGCTCAAGAAGGGCTTTGGAGATGTCGGCGCGAGCAGCCAGAGCGAGAATTTCCTGTCGAGCTGCCTTGTCACGGGGCGCGGGCAAGTGGGCGATCTGATCGCTCGCGATTGAGCTGGTCAGTTCGCTTGGCCGATGAGCTGTTGCACACGCAACGGTTCACAGGGGCAAAAAAGTGCCTGGACTGACGAGTCCAGGCGAAGTCATCGGTAGCCGATGACGGAGGTAACGGATAGCAAACTAGCCCGTGATCGGAACAACCGGTCGCGGGCTTTTTCATTTTTAACGGCTCAGACGGCTGGGCGCGTTGGCGGCGTGAGACGGGCGGCCGACTGCTGAGAACTCCGCCGCGCCTTGTCGGCGGCGTATCGCGCCATTCTCAGCCTGTGCACCGACCCGGTTGCCGCCGTTACCTGCTGCGCTTAGTTGCCGAAGTAAATCGACTTCGCGCCGTTCGCCGACACCGCGCGGCCGGATTCCGAAGAACCGTTCGCAACACCGCCATAGCTCGACACAGCCGGCTGCGCAGTGCCGTTTTGCGCGGCGACGCTAGCTTCTGCGGCCTGAATGTCAGCCGGATAATAAGGATCCGAGCGGGTCGGCTGATAGCCGGCCTTTTCCAGTTGAACCAGTTCCGCGCGCACCTGTGCGCGTGTCACGGGCTGGTTGGACTGCGCAAACGAAGCGACAGGAGCGGCCAGCACAGTGGCGATAACAACAGCTTGAATAAGTGATTTCATGATGAACTACCTCCAGTTTCGGTCTTTATCGCGCTACGAACCTTGTTGTTCGCAGCCAGTGATTACATTGTAGGTTTGCAAACTGGAGAGAGTAATGGCGCTTTTCGGTAAACTTCGTTGCTGGAATTGAGATAAACGGACGGTGCTGTTCATTCCTGCCGACGCGCCGGGGGAGCCCCCGCGTGCAGCGGCTCTCATTCACTGCGCCTGCGGACGGCTCCGTTGGCCCGCTGCGACAGCCGCGTGAATGCATGGCTGGTGCGCCCGTCCCGCAGATCGCGGGCCCGATAGAAGTCTTTGCTAAGCCACTGCCCCAAGCCGATCAACGCCGAACCCAACACGTTTTTCAGGCTCACCCAGCGGTTCTCGGCGCGCGCAAAATTCGCCGCCGACACCACCGCGTTCGTTTCCAGTCGGTCGAGATCGGTGTGTAGAAAGTCGGCGAAATGGTGGAGTCCACGCTGATTGTTGTTCGACGACTTCTTTTCCAGTTCCACGTGATCCGGAATGAGCGACTGATTACTCACCCGAATGAATTGAGGCGTGTCGGCGGGGGGCGTGCCGGTGGTACGGATCGCCAGCCCGACGCTCGACGAGGCTTCGGTGCGTTTGCCGAGCGGAGGCAGGTCCCATTTGTCGCAGAGATATTTCAGCACGCTGCAATGGTCGAATTGCGCGTGGCATACACCAGAGTCGCACCAAGGGGACACGAGGAGGGCGGGCACGCGGACGCCAAGTCGCCTGAAGTCGAACATGGACGTATGTTCGTCGGGCGCGACCGAATCTGACGGTGGCGGCACGTGGTCATAGAAGCCACCGTGCTCGTCGTAAAGGACGACTAACAATGTGCTTTCCCACAACGCCTGATTTGATCGCAATGCGTTGTAGGTGTCCGCGATCAGCTTTTCCGCCTTCATGATGTTATGCGGCGGATGATCGTCGTTCTGTGCCTCGCCGAAGTACTTGGGCTCTATGAGCACGAACTCCGGAAATGCATCGGCTGGTCCTGCAGCATCGGGAAAGAAATTGTCAAAGTAGCGGTAATTCGCGAGGTTCTCGGCTTTGCGCTGATTCTTGAATAGCAATGATGCCGGAAAGTCGTAGAAATAGACGGTCCAGGTCTTTTTAGCGTCGTTCAGGCGGTCAAAGATCGTATCCTGATCCTGCTTGGTGTACCACTTGGGATTGAGCGCGTCGAGGCCGGATGGCATTCCCACCTGCCCCTTCGAAGTGCCGGAAAGCGCGAAGTAACGGTTCGGCCACGTTGGGCCGGGAAGAGATGAAAACCATCTGTCGCAAACGGTGAATTGCTCTCCGAGCGTATCGCTATGAGAAGCCGGAGAAAATCGGCCCTGCCTGCCGGGCACTGCGGGTTGAACACCTACGCGCGGGGCGTGGCGGCCGCCATATGCGTCGCTGCAACTGGGGGCGTTGTTGACGTCAGAATGCAAAAATGCCGTTCGGTCATTCACCGAACGGCATTGTTTCGTACCGCCGCGCTTTCACACGGCAAGGTGGCTCAGGTCTAGACGGCTGCCGGTCGCCATTTCAACAAGCGCTGCTCGACTGCGGTCAACAAGTAGTCCGCTGCCAACGCGACCACGGCCAGCACGATCATCGCGGCAAACACGCCGCTTGCGTTGAACGCACCTTGCGCCGTGGAAATCAGCAGGCCGATACCTTGTTTGGAGCCGAGAAATTCGCCGACCACTGCGCCGACGAGCGCGAAGCCGAAGCTCACATGCAGGCTTGCAAGAATCCAGCTCAATGCCGAGGGAATCACAACCGACGTGGTTACCTGACGGCGCGAAGCACCGAGAATCTGCGCATTCGCGATCATGTAACGATCCGCCTCACGTACGCCCTGAAACGCATTGGCAAACACGACGAAGAACACCATGACCACGGCGAGTGCAACCTTCGAAGCCATGCCGAGGCCCAGCGCAATCACGAACACGGAGCCGAGCACCACACGCGGAATCGAGTTGGCGATCTTGATGTAGAGGCTGAACACGTCCGACAGCAGCTTGTTGCGGCCGAGCAGAATGCCGCAGAACACGCCGGCAACGGAACCGATAATGAAGCCGAGTCCAGTTTCTTCGAGCGTGACCCAAACCTGCGTGAGAAGCGGGCCTTGAGACGTGCCATTCACGAACCAGTCGACGATCTGATCGAAAATCGCGCTTGGCATCGAGAAGAAGAACGGGTCGATCCACTTCAGGCGCGCGGACAGTTCCCAGCCGCCGAGCACGATCACGAGTACGGCGATACGCAGCGCGATCACCAGCACCTGACGCTGCCGGATACGTTTTTGCGCGACCCGCTCGACTTGCGCGAGCGACGCGGCGTCGATGCCCGAGGGCATCATCTGTTGAGGAGTAGTAGACATGTTTCGCTTTCCTTGATTAACCGATCTGCACTTCTTCGCGCAGGTCGTGCCAGATATCGCGCGAGATTTCGATGAAACGCGGGTCGTAGCGAACTTCCGACGTGACACGCGGACGCGGCAAATCGATCTCGTAGACCTTTTTCAGCGTCGCGGGACGCGCGGTCAGCACGAACACGCGGTCGGCGAGTGCAATCGCCTCTTCGAGATCGTGCGTGACAAACACGACCGACCCGGCGCCGCCCCACAACTGCAGCAATTCGTCTTGCATCAACGTGCGCGTTTGCATGTCGAGCGCGGAGAACGGCTCGTCCATCAACAGGATTTCCGGCCGGTTGATGAAAGTTTGCGCGAGCGCCACGCGTTTGCGCATGCCGCCGGACAACTGATGCGGATAGTGCTTGCCGAACTTGTCGAGGCCCACGCGGCGCAACCACTCGTTCGCTTCTTCGTAGGCGGCGGATTTCGAGCGGCCGCGATACAGCGGACCGGCCGCGACGTTGTCGATGACCGAGCGCCACGGAAACACGGCGTCTGCCTGAAACACGAAGCCGATGCGCGGATCGATGCCGTCGACCGGCGCGCCCATCACGCGCACTTCGCCGGTAGTGGGCTTGAGCAAGCCTGTAATCATGCTGAGCGTGGTGGATTTGCCGCAGCCCGTCGGCCCGACAATCGCAACGAACTCGCCGCGCGCCACCGACATGCTGAAGTCGCGCAACGCGATGGTTGCCTTGCCGTCCGGAGAGATGAAACGGCAGGACACGTTGCGCATTTCGATAGCAGGCGTTTCGCGTGACATAGGTTGGTTCATCGGCTGGTGCCTCGCAGTTTGCTTGATGTGGGTGACGTTACTTGGCCGCGGTCTTGACCGGCGCCGCCACGAAGTCGTTCGTGTAGGTCTTGGCGAGGTCAATGTGCTTGCCCTTCACCGAGGGGTTGAATGCGGAGAGCACTTTCAACACGGTCTCCGGACCGTCGGCGGGCATCTTGCCGTCCTTCGTGAACATGGGCAGCGACGCTTTCAGTGCACCGACGTAAAGGTCCTTGTTGTTGCCGTAGTAGTCCTTCGGCATCCTGGCCGCGATTTCTTCAGCGCTATGCGTGGCGATGAAGTTCAGCGTCTTTGCGAAAGCGTGCGAAAGCTTCGCCGCGTCGCTCTTGTGCGACTCGGCCCACGCGCGTTGCACGTAGAAGCTCGAAGCAGGATAAGTGCCGCCGAGCGCTGCGCGCGTGCCTTCGAGCGTGCGCATATCGACCAGTACTTTCGCGTCGCCGGTCTTGAGAAGTTGCGAGACCGTCGGCTCTGTCGTCATGCCGGCGTCGATGCGGCTTTGTTTGATGGCCGCGATAAAGCTATTGTCGGCACCGACTGGCAACAGCGTGTATTGCGTGGACGGAACACCCGCGCGTTGCGCAAGGTATTGCGTGAGGAAGCTTGTCGAGGAGCCGAGGCCGGTCACGCCAAGCGTCTTGCCTTTTGCGTCCGCCATGCTCTTGAAGCTGTCTGCCGCCTTCGTGGAGACCATTTCCACTTCGCCCGGCACCTGGCCGAAGATCACCAGCGCCTGCACTTCTTTGCCTTTGCTCTGCAGATCGATAGTGTGATCGTAGAAGCCCACTACGCCTTGCACCGCGCCTGCGAGCAGTTCGTTCTCTGCATCCACGCCCGCAGGCTGCGAGAGAATTTCGACGTCGAGGCCTTCGTCTTTGAAGTAGCCGAGTTGTTCAGTCAGCTTGGCCGGCAGGTAAATGATCTTGGTGGCGCCGCCGACCATGATCGTGAGTTTCTCCGCGTGAGCGGCTGCCGAAGCAGCGGCGAGGGCAAATGCAACACCGGACACAGCGGCAATCTGGCGCAAGGTACGCATGAGGCAGTCTCCTGGGGTTTGGCCGCCGCCCTATGGACCATGCGGCGCTTTTTGAGTGAATGACGGCGATTATAGAAATCGGAAACCTTCTGGGAGCTTTCGACGGTGTCGGCAAATAGTGAGTGTTAACCCCGAACCGCGCGAATCGTGCCGCAAACCGCGCGCAGCGCATGCCGCCGAAGCTCCAGATAAAAACATGGAACTGTATGCTGCGTACCTCACGCGATACGCGCAGCGCCCTGTTTTTACGGCACAATCGACGCCCTGACTCTCGCCGTTCGCGCCATGAAGCTGCTGCTCATAGAAGACAATCCCACTCTCGCTCACTGGCTCGCGAAGATGCTGGAGCAGGAGGCATTCGCTCTGGACGCCGTGCAGGACGGCGACGCGGCGGACCGCTTGCTGCGCACGAATCACTATGACGTGATCCTGCTCGACCTCAATTTGCCGAAGCTGTCGGGCAAAAACGTGCTGCGCCGGCTGCGTCAGCGCGGCGACGCGACTCCCGTGCTGATTCTGACAGCGAGCGGTTCGATCGACGAGAAAGTGGAGTTGCTCGGCGCGGGCGCCGACGACTACCTGGTGAAGCCATTCGAAGTGCGCGAGCTGATCGCGCGAATCAAGGTGGCGATCCGTCGGCAGTCGCCGTCGAAGGCGAGCGAAGTAGTATGCGGCGACCTTGCGTTCGACATCGACACGCGCCAGTTCACATTGAAGGGCGCGCCGCTGAACGTCACGCCGCGCGAGCGCTCGGTGCTCGAAACGCTGATTCTTAGATTGGGCAAAACGGTGACCAAGCCCGCGCTCGTCGACGCGATCTTCACGCTGGCCGATGAGCCGAGCGAAGACGCGGTCGAGATTTATATCTCACGCCTGCGCAAGAAGCTCGACGGCAGTTCGGCGGCCATCGTCACGCTGCGCGGGCTCGGCTATCTGCTGCGCAAGAAAGAAGATGACCAATAGTTTGCGCGTCCGATTGTTATGGTGGTTGCTGGTGCCGCTCGCATTGTATGTGTTCGTGACTGGCAAGGCCGAATACGACAATGCCCGTCGAACGGCCGATCTCGTGCAGGACAATCAGCTTATTTCTTCCGCGCGAATGATTGCCGGCGAAGTGGAATGGGTAGACGGCTTTTTGCGCGTGGATGTACCGCCCGCGGCGCTCGAAATTTTCGCGTCGCCCTATCGCGATCAGGTGTTCTACAGCGTCAATGTGGACGACCGGCAACTTCTCGCGGGTACGCCGGAATTCCCGCCGCGTCCAGCGCAAGCGGCCGACACGCCGGACCACTACGACACCGCGCTATACGGCCAAGCTGTGCGCGCCGTCGGGCTCGTTCGGCTCATGTACGACAACGGCGCGACACGCCACGTGCGCGTCACTGTTGGCAAGACGGTGCGTTCACGCGACGCGATGGCCGAACAACTATGGCAACCGCAACTCGTGAGGCAGATCGAGATGATCGCGCTTGCGGTGGCGCTCGTGTGTATCGGTCTGACGTTCGAATTGCGTCCATTGATGAAGGTGAAAGACGAGGTCGCCGATCGCGATCCCATGCAACTCGAACCGATCCGCGTGGACCGTCTGCATACGGAATTGCGGCCGATTGTCGAGGCCATCAATCAGTGCATTGCGCGCCTCGGTGTGCAGGTCGCCGCGCAGCGCCGTTTTATCGCCGACGCCGCTCACCAGTTGCGCACGCCGCTCACGCTGCTCGGCACCCAGTTGCAGTTCGCGCGGCAGCAGGGTGGCGTGAACCCGGCGCTCGATGAAGCACTGGCCGCCATGCATCGCAGCAACCGTTCAATGGTCGGACTCACCAACAAGCTGTTGCTGCTCGCTCAGGCCGAGGCGGCGGACAACCGGCAGGTGATCGTCGAAACGGTGGATCTCGTGCCGTTAGCCATGGAAGTGGTGGAAGACTTCGCGCTGCTTGCGCAAGGGCGGCGAATCGATCTCGGCGCGGAGCTTTGCGACATCGCGCCGGTGGCTGGGCACCGTGGCCTGCTTCAGGCGCTGATCGCCAATCTCGCAGAGAACGCAATTCGCTACACGGGCGGCGGCGGGCACGTCACGGTCGCAGTGACCGCCGACGCGCACAGGGTTACCGTTAGCGTGATCGACGACGGTCCCGGCATTCCAGCCGAGTCTCGCAGCCGCATATTCGAACCGTTCTTTCGCGCCTCGACGGATACGGAGGGCACGGGTCTCGGACTCGCCATCGTGCGGGAGATCGCGGACGCGCACAAAGGCGATATCGTGCTCCAAGCGGGCGAGGGCGGTAAAGGCGTGCATATCGCCGTTTCCTTTCCGCGTGCGGCGTCGGGGCAGTCGCGCGCAGGCTAGCAGCGCCAGCTATTGCGGCCGGCGGCGGCTGTATCGCGTTGAAAAACTCGCGGTCGCCGCTGTGCTGGTGTCGAAGTCAACGCGTATCAAAAGGCAGCGTTGTAAATCGCCAGAGCACCGGCCTCGCTGACAGGCTTGGGATTATTCACGAGTAGTCGGGTTTGCAACATCGCGTCGCTGGCCATGCGTCCGAGCCCTTCACGCTCGATGCCGACATCGCGCAGCCGCGCCGGGATCGCTGTGGCGGCAATCATCTGTTCGAGCTTTTCGATCAGCGCCTGGGTCTTGTCTTCGGCGCTGCCTGTCGCTCCCGGCACGACCACGTCGGCCAGTTCCGCGTAGAGATCTGCCGCAGAGTCAGCGTTGAAGCGCAACACATGCGGCAGCACCAGCGCGTTGGAAAGCCCATGCGGCACGTGATAAATGCCGCCGATCGGATACGCCAGCGCGTGCACGGCAGCGACCGGCGAGTTTGCAAATGCCTGTCCCGCGAAAGTCGCGCCCAGCAGCATTGCCTCGCGCGCTTCACGATTGTTGCCGTCCTCGCACGCGGGCAGCAGGTTGCGCGACAGCAGTTCGAGCGCCTTTATCGCGAGCATGTCGGATACCGGGTTCTTCAAATGCGCTGACGTATACGCTTCGATCGCGTGAACCATGGCGTCGATCCCCGTGGCCGCAGTGGCGGCGACGGGAAGTCCGAGCGTGAGTTCGGCGTCGAGAATCGCCAGATCGGCGATCAGTTGCGGCGCGACGACGCCCATCTTGCTGGCCTCGCCGACTGTGACAATCGACACAGCTGTGACTTCGGAGCCGGTTCCCGCAGTGGTCGGCATCTGCACGAGCGGCAGGCGCTGCACCGTCACTTTGTTCACGCCATACATTTCACTGAGTTGCTGCTGTTGCTGTGGAGCGAGTGCTGCGATGAGCTTGGCGACATCCATCGACGAGCCGCCGCCCAAGCCCAGCACGATCTCGGCACCGGCGCTGCGCGCGCGAGCCGTCGCTTCAAGCACGACATGTTCTGGCGGATCGGCGATCACGTCGTCGATCACCGTCGCATTCCAGCCATGCGCCTCGAGATCGGCAAGTGCCGGGTCCAGTAAGCCGCTTTTGTGCAGGAAGCCGTCCGTCACGACACACAGACGTTCAAGCGCCGGAAATTGCGCGCGCAGCAAAGCGCCGAGCCGACGAGCCGCACCGAATTCGACTATGAGCGTGGGCACCGTTTGAAAGCGGAATGCGTGCGTCATGCTGCTTCTCCCGGGACCATATGGCTCGACACTTCGCGTCGCTCCAGCAAGGGGACGATTGTGCCGAAACCAAGACGCTGAAAATGTTCGGTCTCGCGATGCTCCGCGAGGCCGTCCGCATCGCTGTACTGTTCGAGGATTACAAAATGGTCTGGCTCGAGCGGCGAGCGGAAGAACTCGTAGTAGAGGTTCTTCGGCTCCGCGCGAGTGGCGGCGGCGAGTTCGGTGAGATGCTTCACGATCGCATCGCCGTTGCCGGGCTTGGCGAAATAATGCGCGATCACCTGCAGGTAGGCATGAGCCATCAGTAACTCCAACAAGACAGAGGTCGAGATCTCACAGCGTGAAGCCAATGTCACCGCGAGCCGCCGATATTCCGAGCCGGGCAGACGCGGCGCCGAACCCCAGTTGTACCAGATTCGGATCGCCCGCTGAACGGCAAAACCATCGTCTTGCTGCGTTCCGCGAGCGAATCCATCAGATCGGCAGGGCCATCTCACTCGGATATTGAGAATCATTCGCGTTTGCGATAGATTGTCAGCGTGTTTCAGAAGGACGAGCGTGCGCGCGGCCGACAAACCGTGTCCGTGCAATGTCGAGTGCATCCGAGCACTGCGCGGCCTTACTCGTCGCCGCTGGTTTTCGTGGTTGCGGCGAACAAACGAACCGGCGGCGCCAGACTGCTGCCGGTACACGGCTTCATCCAAAGGAATTCGTATGACCATGCTTTCGACACCGCGGCCCACGCTCGCCGATCTGTCTATCGAGCCCGGCCTACCCACGGTCGTGTCGCCGCGCGCGGGCGGGGGCATGCCATTGAACGACGCCGCGCCGCTGCTGCATGCAATTGCCGATGAGACGCTCGAGCGCGCCGGCGGCGTGCTCTTTTCAGGCTTCCGGGTTGATTCGATCGATGCATTTCAAGGTTTCGCGGCTTCGTTCGGGCATCCGCTGATCGGTTATGAATTCGCGTCTACGCCGCGCAGCCAGGTTGAGGGCGCGGTGTACACGTCGACGGAATATCCGCCGCATCGCTCGATCCCTTTGCATAACGAGCAGTCGTACACCCGCGAATGGCCGTTGCGGATCTGGTTTCACTGCGCGCTCGCCGCGCGTTCCGGCGGCGCGACGCCGATTGCGGACAGCCGCGCGATTTATCGCGCGCTCGACCCCGCGCTCGTCGAGCGTTTTGCGAGCCGCAAACTGCTTTACGTGCGCAACTTCGGTCAAGGGCTCGATTTGCCGTGGCAGCAGGCTTTCGGCTCGGACGATCCAGCCGTAGTCGAGCGTATTTGCCGCGCGCGCGGCATTGAATGCGTATGGCGCGACAGCGAAGACGGCGAGTTGCTTCTGCGCACCCGCGAGCGTTGCCAGGCGGTGGCGCGGCATCCGCGCACAGGCGAAAACGTGTGGTTCAACCAGGCGAACCTGTTCCATCTTTCGTCGCTCGATGAAGACATGCAGGACGCACTGACCGACTCCGTCGGTCTGGAAAACGTGCCGCGCAATGTGTATTACGGCGACGGCGCGCCGCTCGAAGCCGACGCCCTCGCACAGATTCGCGGCGTTCTTGACGAAGAGCGGGTCGTGTTCCCCTGGCGGACCGGCGACGTGCTGATGCTCGACAACATGTTGACGGCGCATGCACGCGACCCGTTCGAAGGGCCGCGCAAGGTGGTCGTCGCGATGGCACAGAGTTACCGTGAAGGCCAGACGGTGTAGCGCAGAAAGACAACCGCAGCGCCGTGGTCCGCACACAATTGCGCGGATGCGTTCGGCTCGGCGTTAATGCAAACTATTCGCATCTAACAAAATATCAGCGACCTGAGTCATCTATAAGACATATGTCTTCAGGCATAGGATAAATCGCTGAAAGCCTTGTCTGGTGGGCATCATCGCACTTTCGGCGGGTTCGCCGGCATGTTTGTTTAGCAGCGGATAGAGGAAAACGCGCATATACTCACGCTCGGGCCGTAAAAAGTAGTGCCGCGGGTCGCGCTGCGTTTTGCTGCTTCGTCGCAACTCGCTGGCTCAGCGCGTCCAACGCTCTGTCTCTCACTTCACCTAGCAAAGCATCAAACATGTCCACACCGCCGAAGATCATCTACACCCTCACCGACGAAGCGCCTGCTCTGGCGACTTACTCGCTGCTGCCGATCGTCAAGGCGTTCACGCGCTCGTCCGACGTGATCGTTGAAACGCGCGATATTTCGCTTGCTGGCCGGATCATCGCTGCATTTCCGGACTACCTGACCGCGGAACAGAAGGGTTCCGACGATCTGGCGGAGCTGGGTGGACTCACAACGCGCCCCGAAGCGAACATCATCAAGCTGCCGAACATCAGCGCTTCGGTGCCGCAACTGAAGGCCGCGATCACCGAATTGCGCGATCAGGGCTACAAGCTGCCGCCGTATCCGGACGTCGCCACGACGGAAACGGAAAAAGACGTCAAGGCACGCTACGACAAGATCAAGGGCAGCGCGGTCAACCCCGTGCTGCGCGAAGGCAACTCGGACCGCCGCGCGCCGCTGTCGGTGAAGAACTACGCACGCAAGCATCCGCACAAAATGGGCGCATGGGCTGCAGACTCCAAGTCGCATGTCGCTCACATGAGCGGCGGCGATTTTTACGGCAGTGAAAAATCGGCGCTGATCGCTGCGGCCGGTGCGGTCAAGATCGAACTGACGGTTGCCGACGGCACGAAGACGGTTCTGAAGGAAAAGACGCCGGTGCAGGCGGGCGAGATTATCGACGCGTCGGTGCTCAGCAAGAACGCGCTGCGCAGCTTCATCGAAGCGGAAATCGCCGACGCCAGGAGCAAGGGCGTGCTGTTCTCGGTGCACCTGAAAGCCACGATGATGAAAGTGTCCGATCCGATCATCTTCGGTCACGTGGTGTCGGTGTTCTACAAAGACGTGTTGACCAAGCACGCTGACGCGCTGGCGCAAGCGGGCTTCAATCCGAACAACGGTATCGGCGATCTGTACGCGCGCCTCAAAGACCTGCCGGCCGAAACGGCTGCGCAGGTCGAAGCCGACATCAAGGCTCAGTACGAACAGCGTCCGCAACTGGCCATGGTCAACTCGGACAAGGGCATTACGAGCCTGCACGTGCCGAGCGACGTGATCGTCGACGCGTCGATGCCGGCCATGATTCGCGAGTCGGGCAAGATGTGGGGCGCGGACGGCGCACTGCACGACGCCAAGGCCGTGATTCCGGACCGTTGCTACGCGGGCGTGTATCAGGCAGTGATCGAAGACTGCAAGAAGAATGGCGCATTCGATCCGGTCACCATGGGCACGGTGCCGAACGTCGGCCTGATGGCACAAGCCGCTGAAGAATACGGTTCACACGACAAGACGTTCCAGATTCCGGCGAACGGCGTGGTTCGTGTGACCGACGCAAGCGGCGCTGTGCTGATCGAGCAAACGGTGGAAGCGGGCGACATCTGGCGCATGTGCCAGACCAAAGACGCACCGGTGCAGGACTGGGTCAAACTCGCGGTGAACCGCGCGCGTGCCACCAGCACGCCGGCCGTGTTCTGGCTGGACGCGGCTCGTGCACACGACGCGCAGATCATCAAGAAGGTCGAGCAGTATCTGAAGGACCATGACACGAACGGTCTGGACATTCGCATCATGACGCCGGTCGAGGCAACGAAGTTCTCGGTCGAGCGCATCCGCGCCGGCAAGGACACGATCTCGGTCACCGGCAATGTGCTGCGTGACTACCTGACCGACCTGTTCCCGATCATGGAACTGGGTACCAGCGCGAAGATGCTGTCCATTGTCCCGCTCATGGCAGGCGGCGGCATGTTCGAAACGGGCGCGGGCGGTTCGGCGCCGAAGCATGTTCAGCAACTGGTCGAAGAAGGTTTCCTGCGTTGGGATTCGCTGGGTGAATTTCTGGCGCTGGCAGCGTCGCTCGAACATCTGAGCAGCGCTTATCACAACCCGAAGGCGCAAGTTCTGGCCAAGACGCTGGATCAGGCAACCGGCAAGTTCCTCGACAACGACAAGTCGCCGGCGCGCAAGGTCGGCGGTCTCGACAACCGTGGCAGCCACTTCTACCTCGCGATGTACTGGGCCGAAGCACTCGCCGCGCAAACGGAAGACGCCGCGTTGCAGGCGCAGTTCGCCGGCGTAGCCAAGGCGATGGCCGACAACGAAGCGAAGATCCTCGAGGAACTGCGTGCCGTGCAAGGCAAGCCGGTGGATATCGGCGGCTACTATCGTCCGAACGTCGAACTGACGAGCAAGGCTATGCGCCCGAGCGCCACGCTGAACGAAATCGTGGACTCGATCGCGTAAAGTGTTCAGCCATGTGCGGAAGCGTGAGAGGAGCGGCCCAGGTGACAAAGCACTTGTGCACGCTTTGAAAGACGCAGCCAGGCACACACCTGACGCGGCATAAAAGTAAGCGGTAATGTAAGCGGTAAGCACGACGATGGCGCTCTTGAGCGCCATCGTCGTTTCTGGCTGCATATCGCTGACGCGCGTAGTGCGATCCATCAAACGTGAACGATTTCCCAGTCGCTCAGTTTCTCCGGAATTTCCAGCGTCGAGGTGTCGACTTCGGACAGATGCGGACAGGTCAACCCGCGCGCGAGGTCGTCAGCCGCTTGTTGCGGGCTGGAAAACTCGCCAAGCTTGTCGTTGCCGTACGATGCTTCCCAGCCGCCCTGGCCCGGCAAAATGTAGAACGCTCCTTCGGTCGATCCAAAGCGAAAGCCTTTCATTTTTAATCTCCCAATTGCCAATAAAAACCGCTGTGCTCCGGCGGCTTCTTGCGTGGGATTCGGGGATTGTCCGAGACGGTTCTATCGCATCCAATCCACCGTACCGCATGAAGCGCCTGCTCTTGTAAAAGAGTCTATGTCAGCAGGCAGCGGAGCAAGCGGTCGTTGGGTGCTTAGTTATAGCGAAAAATATTCTTGAAAATCAGTGTGTTGTGTGTTTCATTTTGCGATGTGCAACGTGGGGCGGCATTGCGAAATGACGGGTTTGTGCCACGCACCACGATTTTTTACGAAGCAAGGCCGCGTGTCACATCGTGAAATTTTGCGTGTTTTGTAGATACACACCTGTATGCGTTCAGGAGCGGCCTCGCGACAGCACGCTCACGAACGCAATCATCGCCTTGTTGAACAGCGCCGGTTTTTGCAGCGGCGCGAAATGACTGACGCCGGGTAACACCTTCAATTCCGCACCGGGAATCGCGCCGGCCAGATATTCGGCGTGCTCCCGTTTGATGAACTCGTCGTGTTCGCTATGTGCGATGACAACCGGCACGCGGATTCGCGCGAGGTCGTCCGCGAAATAGTTAGGCTCGGTCTTCATCATTTCGCTCACCGCGGCGACGAATGCGTCGAAGTGGTCAGGCGTGGCGGAGAGGCGTTCGTAGTCTTGACGGTGCCGGCTGAAACAGCGGTCGATAACCGGCGTCGCTACAAATTCTTTGGTGCCGCTGGGGTCCATGTTGCAGCCGAAGAAGAACACGCCGGCGACGCGTTGCGGCGCCACCATGCCCAGCACCATCGCCACACACGCGCCGTCGCTCCATCCGACAATTGCCGCGCGTTCGAGCGCAAGCGCGTCCATTACGGCAAGCACGTCAGAAGCCATCAGTTCGTACTTATACGGCCGCGCGTCGCGTGTGCTGTGCCCGTGACCGCGGCTGTCGATCACCACTACGCGGTGTCCGGCAGCCAGGAGCGCCGGCACCTGGTAACCCCAGTTGCCGCTGTGACCAAGTCCGCCGTGCAACAGAATCACTGCCGTGCCGCTGCCGTGAGACGCGTACCAGATTCGCGCGCCTTCGTGCTCGACCCAGCCCGACTCGTTCGACGCAGGCAGCGGCGGCGCGCCGTGTGCTTCGAAGCGTTCAAGCGAGTCATCATCCGGTACCTGGAAAGCTGCCATCGCCGTTGTCTCCTCTTTGATTGCCAATACTGTCATCGCAAGCGACAGCGTGCCAGCACAGCAGCCCGCATCGCAACGAACCTACGAGATTCTGCTGCCTCTTGCCGCTTCGCCGATTCTCGGAAACACACCGCCAGCGCCCAACCGCCGTTCACTCCGAATCGAGCTTCTCGATCAGCATCGCGACGAACGTCTCCGTGACGCCGGGACGCACCACGAGTTCAGGTTCCGCCCTCACTTCGCGCGCCGACGCCGGCAGTATCGTCACGCCGAGCCCTGCACGAACCATGGCTACGGCGCTCATCATGTAGGTCGGCTCGCAGGCAATTTCCGGCACGCACCGCGCGTTCGAAAACGCGCTATCGACAACCGCCCTCACACTCGTGCCTTGCGCCGTCAACACCAGCGGCGTCGCCGCAAGGTCGCCAAGCGTGATGCGCCGCCGCTTCGCTAGCGGGTGCCGCTTCGGACAAACCACCACCAGCCTGTCGATGCCCGCATGTAGCACTTCCAGGTTCGCGTCGTCGAGAGCGCCGCCGGTCAATCCGATATCGGCCTCTTCATTACGCACCAACGCATTGACCATGCTAGCGACGACATCGCGCACCTCGAAACTCACGCGCGGCACACTTTTCTTCAGGTCTTGAACGAGTTCGGGCAGCGAGCTTGCCGCGAAAGTCGGCAGGCAGGCGATTCGCACGGTGCCGCTCGCGCCGTCGCCGAGTGCGCGAGCGTCGATCAGCACATGCTCCATGTCGTGCAGCGACTTTTGCAGAAGCGGCAGCAAATCCCGCCCCGTCGGCGTGAGCGCGACATTTCGGCTGTTGCGGTCGAAAAGCCGCAGGCCAAGGGTTCCCTCCAGGCGCCTGATCTGCACCGTCAATGCCGGTTGCGAAAGGTGCAGGCGCGCTGCAGCTTGCGTGAAGCTGCCCGTTTGCGCGACCGCGATAAACGCGCGAATGTCCCGAAGATTCAGATCCATGATCGTTTGTAATTGCTGCAATCAATTCATTTCAATTGATTTATCAGTGGGCTGAACTGACGCTGGATCGCAGTAAAAAACAACATTGGAGACAAGCACATGCTGCCATTACTGGGGCTGGCCACCATCGTCGTGCTGCTCGGCGCCATCCTGTCGAAACGCATGTCGCCTTTGGTGGCGCTCATCATCGTGCCGATTGCCGCGTCGTTGATCGGCGGGTTCGGCTTTCAAACGAGCAAGTTCGTGATCGACGGGCTCAAGGGGCTCGCGCCGGTCGTCGGCATGTTCGTGTTCGCGATTCTCTATTTCGGCACCATTACCGACGCGGGCACGCTCGATCCGATCATCGACCGCATTCTCCGCGCGGTCGGCACGCGGCCCACGCGCATCGTGATGGGCACCACGCTGCTCGCTCTGCTGATCCATCTGGACGGCTCCGGCGCGGTCTGCTTTCTCGTCACGATTCCCGCGATGCTGCCGCTCTATGACCGTCTCAAGATGGACCGGCGCGTCTTGGCGGCGGCCGTTTCGATGGCGGCCGGCATCAATTTCCTGCCATGGACCGGACCGATGATTCGCGCGTCCGCTTCGCTGCATCTGCCGATCTCGGCGCTGTTCAATCCGCTGATTCCGGTGCAGGCAATCGGGCTCGTTTTCGTGTTCGGCGTTGCATTCTGGCTTGGACGTCGCGAGGAAAAGCGGCTCGGTCTCGGCGCTGCGAGCGGTGCCGTGCCGATGCCGAAACGCGAACTGACGCCGGAAGAACAGGCGTTGCGGCGACCGAAGAATTTCTGGTTCAACATCGTGCTCACGATCGTCGTGCTCGGCACGATGGTCGTGATGGGCGAAAAAATTCCGCCCGCGATCATGTTCATGGTCGGCCTGTGTGTCGCGTTGATGGTCAATTATCCGAACGTGGACATGCAGCGCAAACGGATCGACGCGCATGCCCGCGCTGCATTGATGATGGCCGGCATTCTTCTCGCAGCCGGCGTGTTCACGGGCGTCATGCAGGGTAGCGGCATGCTCAAGGCGATGGCGCAAGCCGCAGTTGGCTTCGTGCCGCCTGCGATGGCGAGCCATATTCCGGTCGCGCTCGGCATCATGTCCATGCCGCTTAGCATGCTGTTCGATCCCGATTCGTTTTACTTCGGGGTACTGCCGGTTATCGCCGAAGTGGCGGGCCAGCTCGGCGTGCCTGCGGTGCAGGTCGGCCAGGCCGCGTTGCTCGGTCAAATGACGACGGGCTTTCCGGTCAGCCCATTGACGCCGGCCACCTTTCTCGTGGTCGGCTTGTGCGGGATCGAACTCGCCGATCATCAGCGGTTCACGTTCCCCCTGTTGTTCGGCGCATCCATCGTGATGACGATTGCGTGTGTCGGGTTGGGGATATTTTCACTGTGACTTTTACGGAAACAGGTGTGAGCAGCATGACAGCCACTCAGCATGGACGCCTCGTGCGAATCGGCGCGGGCGCGGGCTATTCGGGCGATCGTATCGAGCCCGCAGTCGAACTCGCGGAAGACGGCGTGCTCGATTACCTCGTGTTCGAATGTCTCGCCGAACGCACGATTGCGATTGCGCAGCAGGCGCGCAGCAAAGACCCCGAACTCGGCTACGACCCGCTGCTCGAGACGCGCATGAAGGCGGTGTTGCCAGCCGCGCTACGCAATGGCGTGCGCATCGTCTCGAACATGGGCGCGGCCAATCCGCTTGCGGCGGCGCACAAGACAGCGGAGATTGCGCGCTCGCTTGGTCTCGGCGACGTCAAGATTGCGGCGGTTACCGGCGACGACGTGCTCGATGCGGTGCGTGACGGCGCCTTCCGCTTCGAGGAATCCGGCGAGCTGGTAGCGGACTACCAGTCGCGTCTCGTCTCCGCGAATGCGTATCTCGGCGCGAGCGCAATCGTCGACGCGCTCGCGGCGGGCGCACAAATCATCCTCACAGGACGTGTGGCCGATCCGTCGTTGTTCGTGGCGCCACTGATCCATGAATTCGGCTGGCGCATGGACGACTGGCAGACGCTGGGTCAGGCGACGCTGATCGGCCATCTGCTCGAATGCGCGGGGCAAATCACCGGTGGCTATTTCTCGGACCCTGGGTTCAAGGATATTCCCGCGCTGGCGAGGCTCGGCTTTCCCATCGCGGAAGTCGGCGAAGACGGCGCCGTGGTCATCACCAAGCTCGCGCAGGCTGGCGGACGCGTGACCGAGGCGACGTGCAAGGAGCAGCTGCTGTACGAGATCCACGATCCGCAGCGCTATTTGCAGCCAGACGTGGTTGCTGATTTCTCGCGCGTGCACGTCGAGGAAGAAGCGCCAGACCGCGTTCGCGTGAGCGGCGGCGGTGGCGCGCCGCGCACGGGCACGCTCAAGGTCTCGGTGGCGTATTTCGACGGTTTTATCGGCGAGGGGCAAATTTCTTATGCGGGCCCCGGTGCGCTGACGCGTGCCCGTCTCGCACTCGATATCGTGCGCGAGCGGCTTGCGCTGACCGGAGTTCAGACCGAAGAGTTACGCTTCGACCTGATCGGCGTGAACGCCTTGCATGGCGAGACCCTTGCCGATAGTTCCGCGGAGCCGTACGAAGTGCGCGCGCGCGTGGCGGGGCGCACTGCGTCGTTGGAGCAAGCTGTGCGCGTCGCCAACGAAGTCGAGACTTTATACACGAACGGCCCGGCGGGCGGCGGCGGAGTCACGAAGTCAGCGCGCGAAGTCGTCGCGGTGCAATCGGTGCTGTTGCCGCGCGAGCTTGTGAAGCCGACGTTCACGATGGTGGAGGCGTGAGATGAAACTACGTGAGCTGGCCCATTCGCGAACCGGCGACAAGGGCAATACGCTGAATATCTCGGTGATCTGTTACGACGTACGGCACTACGAGCATTTGCTGGCCGTATTGACACCGCAGCGCGTGAAGGCGCATCTCGCGGATGTCGTGCGCGGCAATGTCGCGCGCTATGAACTGCCGGCCATTGCGGCGCTCAACTTCGTGCTCGGCGAGGCGCTGGGCGGAGGCGTGACGCGCTCGCTCGCGCTCGACGCGCACGGCAAGTCGCTCAGTTCCGCGTTGATGAGCCTTGAAGTCGAAGCGCCGCCGTCGCTATGAATTCGCCGGCGGCAATGCACCGCCGTTCGAGCTGTGCTACTCGCTTCGCGCACTCGACTCATGCGCGCGTCGCAGCCTCTCGCGGCTGTTGCTCAGATGCATGCGCATCGCGGCGCGGGCGTCGTCGGGGTCCTGGCGCTCAATCGCAAGGTAGATGAGTTGGTGCTCGTTGAGCACGTGGCGCAAGGTCTCGATCTGATCGAGTTCTGCAATTTCCGCTGAGCCGAGGCGCGTGCGCGGACTGACCGCGCTCCCCAACTGGCTCAGCACGTCGAAAAAATAGCGGTTGCCGCTTGCGCGCGCGATCTGCAAGTGAAACTCGACGTCGTGCGCGAGCGTGTCGGTGCTGCCGCGTTCGAGTTCGGACTCGAAGCGTGCGAGCGCCGCGCGCATCTGTCTCAGGCTCTGCTCCGTGCGCCGCGCAGCGGCGAGCGCTGCCGACGCCGCTTCCACATCGATACGGAATTCGATGATCGCCATCACGTCGAGCATGCTCGACAGGTCGGCGGCGGGCAGTTGCATGCTTTTTTCAGCGGCCGGCGCGAGCACGAACGTGCCGATGCCATGACGCGTTTCTACCACCCTGGCCGCCTGCAGCCGCGAGATGGCTTCGCGCACGACCGAGCGGCTGACAGAAAGCTGCTTCATCATCGCGACTTCAGTGGGTATGCGGTCTCCTGGTCTCAGGACGCCGCGGCGGATTTCATCGGAAAGGGTGGCCACCACTTTCTCAGTTAGGCTGCTCATTGCTGTGGCTTGTTGACTAATCGGCTGGAAACGCGCGGGTTGAGGGCGCGCGGGACGTCTGGTGACGTCTGGACATTAGCCATCATAGCGTCTGTCGTAAAAATTCATGGCTCGACGATGATGAAGAGGCGTTGGTCAGCGCAGCCGATTCTCGCCGCAGTCTTTCATGTCATCGGACGTCTTATTTTAACGGCTTTGCGGGCATGAAGCGCTGCCGGTGCGCCTTGACTTTCGTCCATGTAAGTTAGTTGTAGCCGAAAATAAAGGGTAAACACCACATTGGAAACCGCTGCAGATCGGCAGTAGACTGTCATCAGACAACATATCTGTGCATCGCCGTTCGACTGCTGACTATGCCAGCCGCACATGACGCCCAGATCAAGGCCGCTAGTCGGTCGCCACTGGAGACTCTCTTGACCTCTGCTCTCACCGCCGCACTCGATCCACTGGGGTCCGCCGTCTTGAAGGTGAAGCGGCACGTGTTGCCGCTTTTCCTGATCATGTTCATCGCGAACTACATCGACCGCGTGAACATCGGCTTCGTCAACACCCACATGAAAACCGACCTGGGCATCGGCGCGGCGGCGTATGGACTGGGGAGCGGGCTGTTCTTCATCGGCTACGCGCTGTTCGAAGTGCCGTCGAACGTATTGATGCAGAAGTACGGCGCGCGCGCGTGGCTGACGCGGATCATGGGCACGTGGGGCGTCGTTGCCGCGGCCATGGCGTTCGTGTCGAACGAAACGTCGTTTTACGTGTTGCGATTCCTGCTCGGCGTCGCGGAGGCGGGTTTCTTTCCGGGCGTGGTGTTCTATTTCACGCAGTGGCTGCCGCAAAAAGAACGCGGCAAGGCTGTGGCGATTTTTCTCTCGGGCTCTGCCATCGCTTCGGTGGTGTCGGGACCGATCACGGGGAGCCTGCTGTCCATTCGCGGACTCGGCCTGCACGGCTGGCAATGGATGTTCCTGATAGAAGGCGGCTTTTCTATCGTGCTGTGCGCGGTCAGCTGGATGTTCCTCAAATCGCGCATTCGCGATGCTTCCTGGCTCACAGCCGAAGAACAAGGCGTTCTCGAAAGCACGATCGCCGCTGAACAGGCGGAGCGCGTGGCGCACGGCGGCGCGCATCTGCCGGCAGTGAAGCTGTTGAAGGATCCGCAGATCGTGCTGTTCTGCCTGCTCTACTTTGCAATCCAGTTGACGATCTACGCGGCTACATTCTGGCTGCCGACCATCATCCGCAAGATCGGCGGCCTGTCGGATTTCGAAGTCGGCATGCTCAACGCGATTCCGTGGCTCATCGCAATGGTCGCGATGTACTGCTTTGCATTGCTTTCGGCTAAGTGGCGTTTTCAGCAGGCGTGGCTCGCTGTCGCGCTCGTGATTGCGGCGTGTGGCCTCTTTGCGTCGACCTCGGGTAACCCGCTTCTGTCGTTCGTCGCGATCTGCTTTTCGGCGATCGGTTTCAAGGCGGCGGCCTCGCTGTTCTGGCCGATTCCGCAGGGTTATCTCGATGCACGCGTCGCCGCGGCGGTGATCGCGCTGATCAATTCCATCGGTAATCTGGGCGGTTTCTTCGCGCCCGCCACGTTCGGGTATTTGCAGCAACATACCGGTTCGATCACCGGCGGACTTTACGGTCTTGGCGTGGCTTCGCTGATTGCGGCCGCAGCGGCTTTCCTCACGCGTAATCGGCGCGGCGACGGCAACCTGTTGCGCGATCCGCTGCAAGGCAGCGCACACTGACCGTTGTTTCTCTGGCTGCCTCTCATGAGCCATGCGCGCAAACAGTTTTCGTCCGGTACGGGTGGTGAGCGTATTTGCATATCGCGTTGCTCGCCACCGTCCGGCTCACTATCTCAATCGGTCTAGTTCATATGTCCACGAAGCCATCCATTTCTAACGATACGCCTACCGTTACTGAACTGCGCGTCGTGCCGGTTGCCGGCCGCGACAGCATGTTGCTGAACCTGAGCGGCGCGCATGGTCCGTACTTCACGCGCAACATTGTGATTCTGCGCGACAGCGCCGGTCATGTCGGTGTGGGCGAAGTGCCGGGCGGCGAGAATATTCGCAAGACGATCGACGACGCGCGTCCGTTCGTTGTCGGTCAATCGATCGGCAATCTGCAAGCTATCCTGAACAAGGTGCGCACGCAGTTCGCCGACCGCGATGCCGGCGGCCGCGGCCTGCAGACATTCGATCTGCGCACCACGATTCACGCCGTAACCGCGCTCGAAGCTGCGTTGCTGGATTTGCTCGGACAGCATCTCGGCGTGCCCGTTGCTGCGCTGCTTGGCGAAGGTCAGCAACGCGATGCAGTGGAAATGCTGGGCTACCTCTTTTACATCGGCGATCGCAACAAGACCGACCTGCCCTATGCAAGCGGCGCCGATGGACGCGACGACTGGGACCGCGTGCGCACCGAAGAAGCGTTGACGCCCGAAGCCGTGGTTCGTCTCGCCGAAGCCGCGCAAGCCCGCTATGGATTCAACGACTTCAAGCTGAAGGGCGGCGTGCTGCCCGGCGACGCTGAAATCGAAGCGGTGACCGCGCTTGCCGAACGCTTCCCGAATGCGCGCGTGACGCTCGATCCGAACGGCGCATGGTCGCTTGCGGAAGCGGTCCGCCTCTGTCGCGACAAGCACGACGTGCTCGCGTATGCGGAAGACCCGTGCGGCGCCGAGAACGGCTACTCAGGCCGCGAAGTGATGGCGGAGTTCCGCCGCGCGACCGGTTTGCCAACGGCGACCAACATGATCGCGACTGACTGGCGCCAGATGGGCCACGCGATCCAGTTGCAGTCCGTGGATATTCCGCTCGCCGATCCGCACTTCTGGACCATGCAAGGTTCGGTGCGCGTCGCGCAGATGTGCAATGACTGGGGCCTCACGTGGGGCTCGCATTCGAACAATCACTTCGACATCTCGCTCGCGATGTTCACGCATGTGGCAGCGGCCGCGCCCGGCAAGATCACGGCGATCGACACGCATTGGATCTGGCAGGACGGCCAGCGTTTGACGCGCGAACCGTTGCAGATCGTCGGCGGCAAGGTGAAGGTGCCGCAAAAGCCGGGACTCGGCGTCGAACTGGATATGGACGAGATCGAGAAGGCGCACGCGCTCTACCAGCAGCACGGCCTCGGCGCGCGCGACGACGGTGTCGCGATGCAGTACCTGATTCCCAACTGGAAGTTCGACAACAAGCGCCCGTGCCTCGTGCGTTGATTGCTTGCGACGCAGCTTATCGCCCGCTCATTCACATTTGACGATATTCACGCATATACAAATGACTTCACCGCAAGAACTCAAAGCGATCGTATCCGAAGGTCTGTTGTCGTTTCCCGTGACCGACTTCGACGCGCAAGGCGACTTCCGCGCCGACACTTACGCGCAACGGCTCGAATGGCTCGCACCGTATGGCGCGACCGCACTGTTTGCCGCAGGCGGCACAGGCGAATTTTTCTCGCTGACCAAAAGCGACTATACGAACGTGATTCGCACAGCGACTGAAACGTGCAAGGGCAAGGTACCGATTCTGGCGGGCGCGGGCGGTCCGACGCGCGTCGCAATCGAATATGCGCGGGAAGCAGAGCGCCTTGGCGCAAGCGGCGTCCTGCTAATGCCGCACTATCTGACCGAGGCTTCGCAGGAAGGGATTGCCGCGCACGTCGAACAGGTGTGCAACGCGGTGAAGAACATCGGCGTCATTGTGTATAACCGCGCGAATTCAAAGCTCAATGCCGATATGCTGGAACGGCTCGCGGATCGCTGCCCGAATCTGATCGGCTTCAAAGACGGCGTCGGCGAAATCGAGGCAATGGTGACCATTCGCCGGCGCCTCGGCGACCGTTTCTCGTATCTCGGCGGCCTGCCGACCGCAGAAGTTTATGCGGCGGCGTACAAGGCGCTGGGTGTGCCTGTGTATTCGTCGGCGGTATTCAACTTTATTCCGAAGACCGCGATGGAGTTCTATCGTGCGATTGCCGCAGACGATCATCCGACCACGTCACGGCTCATCGACGAGTTTTTCCTGCCGTATCTGGCGATTCGCAATCGTCGCGCAGGTTACGCCGTGAGCATCGTGAAGGCGGGCGCGAAACTGGTTGGTCGCGACGCCGGTCCGGTACGTGCGCCGCTGACCGATCTGACTGAAGAAGAGTGCGGGCAACTCGCTGCTCTGATCGCGAAACTCGGCCCGCAATAAGCGCGCTGCACCCGTTTTGCCGCGGGCCTGGTGCCTAGCCGCGGCGGAACACCACGTGCGAAATCCGCTGCACGAGCAAAGCAGCGGCGAGCGCCGCCACCGCGGTCAACCACACACCGATGTGAATGGACTGCACCAGCGCATCGCGCGCGGTGTCGATCAATGCGAGTGTGTTGAGTCCCGATGGCTTCATGTCCGCGATCAGCTTCAGGCGCGATGCTTCGTCGATCAGAATGCGCAGATCGACGAAGCGCGGCCGCCATTGCGACGCTGTGGGCTCACCGAGCACGCTCATCGTTCGCGTGACGACGTCGCGATAGTGGTGCTGCACGACGGTCGCTACGATGCTCGTGCCCAGCATGCCGCCCACCATGCGCGTCGATTGCAGCAGTGCGGTCGTGATGCCGAAGCGCTCGCGCCCCGCAATTTCCTGTCCGAACACGTTCAGATTGTTGAGAATGAAGCCGAGGCCGATACCGACCGCGGCCATCGGCAGTTCGATCCACAGGTGCGGTGTTTCCGGATTCGCAAATGCAAGGCCGATCGACGCAAACAGCAGCAATGCAAAGCCGATCGAGAGGATGCGCGTCGGCTTCTTCATGTGAATCACGATGCGCGTATTCAGCAGGCTGCCGAGTGCGATGCATGCGGCAATGGGCGTGGCGAGCAGGCCGGCCTGTTGCGGGGAAAGGCCGAAGCCGCCTTGCAGCAGCAGCGGCGCGAAGAAAATCAGCGAGAACATCACGAAGCCGGACAGCATGCCGAGCGTGAACAGCGTGACGAGCTGCGAGTCTTTGAACAGATCGAGCGGAATGATCGGATGCGTGGCGCGCTTCTCGCACACGAACAACGCAATGGCGCCGACGATCACACACACGGCAAGCGTGATGTTGGCGGCCGTCAAGCCGTCTTTCGGCACCGCTTCGATGAAAGCCTGCAGACCGCCGAGCACGGCGGCCACGAGCCCCGCACCGACCCAGTCGATTTTGACCTCGCCGTCGTGCGGCCGCTGAAAACTCGGCAGATGCACCCAGATGAAGTAGAGCGCCGCCGCACCGACCGGCAGGTTTATCAGGAACGTGGAGCGCCAGCCGAGGTGCTCGCTCATCCATCCTCCGAGCGAGGGACCCGCCGCCGTACCAATGCCGTAAGCCGCGGCCATCACGACTTGCCAGCGCACGCGGGCGCGCGGGTCGGGGAACAGGTCCGGTATCGACGCGAACGCGGTGCCGACCATCATGCCGCCCCCCACGCCTTGCAGCCCGCGCGCGATTACGAGAAACAGCATGTCGTTCGCGACGCCGCATAGGACCGAAGCTACCGTGAACGTGATCACAGCCGCAATCACGAAGCGCTTGCGACCGAAGTAGTCGCCAAGGCGTCCGAACACCGGCACGGTTACGACCGACGCCAGCAGATACGCACTGGCGATCCACGCGTAATACTCGAAGCCGTGCAGTTCCGCGACGATCGACGGCAGCGCGGTACTGACAACCGTTTGGTCGAGTGCCACGAGCATGTTGACGAGACCGATGCCGAGCATCGCGAAGAGGGCGTTCCGGAAAGGCAGCGCGGTAGCAGCGGCAGTGGAAGTCACGGATCTGGACTGAAAGGGCGATTAGGGTGAAGCACTAAGGGCGCGAGGTCTGGACAACCGACGTACTAAAGTTGTCTGACCACTTCTCGTCATTATACGGGTTTGCCCCTAGCTAAAACTATTCCTCTGCGCAAATGCCAATCGCTGCGGTTCAAGATCGCGAGCAATCCGCGCATTTCAGATGCAATCCGGCCTGGAGAGGGTTTGTCTCTACACATGCGGCCCGCATCGCTGCCGATAAATAAGCCGAGTGGTCGTGCGATGCTGCCGCGCCGCCTGAACGATTAGCGTGCGCGCAGCGGTCCCTCGGCCTCCTTCAACCGGACGAGACAGGAGCGAGCATGGATCGATTGAATTTCAGGCAGAAGCTCTGGGTGCCGCTTGTCGTCAGCCTGCTGGCGCTCCTCGCCGTGTCGGTGTCGGCGGCGTGGTTGTCGCGTCAGACGCGCGTTGAAGAGCGCAAGCACGACCTCGTGAATGTCGCGCACGTTGGACTCAGCATCGTGAAGGAATACGCGGCGCTTGCGCAGAGCGGCGCGCTAAGCGAGGCCGATGCGCGCAAGCAGGCACTCGAACGGCTGCGCGGCGTGCGCTACGGCGAGGACGGCTACTTCCTCGTGCTCGACTCCACGCCGCGCATGGTCATGCATGCGATGAAACCCGCCTTGGACGGCAAGGATCTCGCGGGCACTGCGGACGCAGACGGCCGCCACCATTACGTGACGTTTGCCGCGACGGCGCAGGCGCCGGAGGGCGGCTTCGTCGACTATGTGTTCCCGCATCCGGGCAGTCCACCGTCCGACGCAGTCGGCAAGATCGGCTACGTCGTGCGTTATGCACCGTGGGACTGGATCATCGCGACGGGGGCTTACGTCGACGATATCGACGCCGCGTTCAAAGATTCGCTTTACGTGCTCGGCAGCGTGGTAGGCGCGGTCGCGCTGTTACTGTCCGCGCTCGTCGCGTTCACCAATCGCAGCATCCAACGCACGATTGGCGGCGACCCGGCATACGTCGCGCAGGTCGCCGGCGAGATCACCAAGGGCAACCTCGTTATTCCGGTCGAGGCTCGTGAAGGCGATGAATCGAGTCTTCTGCATACCATGCGGCAGATGCGCGACGCCCTTGCAAAGACCATCGTGCAGATCGGCGGCGCGGCCGAGAAGGTCGCGACCGGCGCGCGGGAGATCGCGGAAGGCAACACGGATCTGTCCGCGCGTACCGAGAGCCAGGCCGCGTCGCTCGAAGAGACGGCGGCCAGCATGGAGCAGATGACTGCGATGGTCCGGCAAACATCGGAGAGCGCGCAGACGGCGAGTCAGTTGACGGCAAGCGCCGAGCAGATCGTCACGCAGGGCGGACAAATGGCGGCCGAGGCCGTTTCGACCATGCAGGAGATATCGACCGAATCGCACAAGATGGTCGAGATCATTGCAGTGATCGAAGGCATTGCGTTTCAGACCAACATTCTTGCGCTGAACGCGGCGGTAGAGGCGGCCCGTGCGGGAGACGAAGGGCGCGGCTTCGCCGTGGTGGCCGGCGAAGTGCGCACGCTTGCTCAGCGCAGCGCTTCCGCGGCGAAGGAAATCCGCACGCTGATCAGCCGCGCCGTGGGTCGCGTCGAAACCGGCGTTGAACTCGTCGACAAAACCGGTACGACGATTCAGGCGGCGAGCGACGCGATTGCGAAGTTGTCGGGCGTCATGCGCGACATCGCCGCGGCTGCCGCTGAGCAAAGCGCGGGCATCGATCAGGTCGGCGACGCCGTCACGCAGATGGACAGCGTCACGCAACAGAACGCCGCGCTCGTCGAAGAGGCCGCGGCGGTGGCGCAGACATTGACCGAGCAGGCGAGATTGCTGGAAGCGTCAATTCGTACTTTCCAGGTGCAAGACGATTCGCATGAGAGTGGCGTGGGGCGACCGGTACCGAAACACTCGCACCGGTTAGCCGTGGCAGTTTGAATGCGGGCTCCCACAGTGGCGCTATGCTAGCGGTTTCGTTCGGAGACCCGCATGCCACAAGCGACCCGCACCGCAGCCATTGCACTGCTATCGTGTCTTGCGTTGACTATCGGCACATCGGCGCAAGCCGACTCATCGTGCGATCCGGCATGCGGCGCTCGCGGCCAGCTTCTCGATCATCGGGTCACGTTGCGGCTCAGCGCTGCTGAATTGTCGGATCTGCTTGCGTCGAGCCCCTCGGGGCAGCACCTCATGCGAATGGCCGGTGCGCCCGCTTGCGGCGTCGAGGTCGTGTATTTCCGCTATCGGACTATTGGCGGCGCGGGTGAGCCGACCACTGCAAGCGGTGCATTGATGACCCCGCAAGGCGAATCCGCGGCGTGCGGGGGGCCGCGTCCGCTGATGTTGTATGCGCACGGCACCACCACCGACAGCAAATACAATCTCGCCGATATTGGGCGGACCGACGCGGACAACGAAGGGACCGGCGAAGGTCTCAGCGTGGCCGCGATGTACGCTGCTCACGGCTACATCGTGGCGGCCAGCAACTACGCGGGCTACGCCGGGTCCGATCTTCCGTACCATCCTTATCTGAACGCCGACCAGCAGTCCGCCGATATGATCGACGCGCTGCACGCGGCGCGGGCCATGTTGAACGGCGATGGTTCGCCCGCCGCCACGCGAGAGAACGGCAAGCTCTTCATTACGGGCTACTCGCAAGGCGGTTTCGTTGCGTTGGCGACGCATCGCGCGCTGCAAGCAGCAGGCGTGAAGGTGACCGCATCCGCTCCGGGCTCCGGGCCATACGCGCTTGCCGCTACCGCCGACGCCATCATTGCAGGCGAGGTCAGTCTCGGCTCGACGCTCTTCACGACGTTGGTCGTGACGGGCTATCAACATGCGTATAAGAACCTGTATCGCAAGCCGACGGAATTTTTCGAAGCCGCCTACGCGCACGATATCGAGCACGTGCTGCCCAGCGCACAACCTCTCGATACGCTTTTCTCGCAACGGAAATTGCCGTCAACGCACCTTTTCAGCAGTACGCCGCCGGCTGCGCGGTTCGCGTCGATGACACCGCCCGTCGCGCCGTTGCTTACGCCGCCCGCATTGACACCGCTATTCGCCGCAGGTTTCGGCGACGCCAACCTCGTGCGTAACGCCTACCGCCGCGCGCTTCTGGAAGACGCAGCCGCCAATCCCGACGGCGCTTTCCCCGATGCAAGCGCAAGCCTTGCGCCGGCGGCCGAGCCGCTGCATCCGCTGCGGCAGGCGTTCAAGCGCAACGATCTGCGCAACTGGGTTCCGAAGGCGCCGGTCCTGCTGTGCGGCGGCGGCTCGGACCCGATGGTGTTCTTCTTCAACGCCCGTATCGAGCAGGCTTATTGGCGCGGTGCCAATGTGCCTGCGGGGCTGACATCCGTGCTGGATGTGGACTCGTCCGCCACCGGACCCGACGATCCGTTCGCAACCGTCAAGCAAGGCTTTGCAAATGCGAAGGCATCGATCGCACGGCAGGCCATTGCCGGCGGCGCGACAGACGGGGGCGCCTCCGCTGTATTGCGTTCCTATCACGGAGGGCTCGTTGCGGGCTCATGCATGATTGCCGCACGAGCATTCTTTGCGAACTTCTGAGTGCGCCTGGCTTTAGGCCCTGCGACTACGCGAACGCCGTCAATTGCCGAACAACGAGCTTTGCGTGCCGCGGAGAGGCGCTGGACGTGTGCGCTTTGCGCCGACGTTGGCTGCGTCTGCGGGTGCTTGCGCCTGCCTGTCCGCGGCGGCTTCGAGCGACGTTTGCCCCGCTTCCAGCGACAGCAGCAACATCTTGTTCGCGAGGCCGCCCGCGAAGCCGGTTAGCTCGCCTGACGCGCCGATCACCCGGTGGCATGGCGCCACGATAGAAATCGGATTTCTGCCGTTGGCCGCGCCGACCGCCCGCACCGCGTTGATATTGCCGATCTGCGCAGCGATTTGTGCATAAGTGCGCGTCTGACCGAAAGGGATGGTCAGCAACGCGGCCCACACTTTCTTCTGAAACTCCGTCCCTTGAAACTGGAGCGCCAGATCGAATGCTTGCCTCTTGCCAGCGAAGTACTCATTCAACTGACGCTCGGCTTCGAGCAGAATCGGCCGATCGGCGGCTTGCATCGACTCTGCCAGGCGCACGCGGTTCGGCTTGTCGAATTCCCACAGAATGGCGGCTAGATGCTCGCCGTTGGCAACGAGCTTCAATTTGCCGACGGGAGAATCCATCAACTTGTAGGCGTAAGTCACTTATCTGCTCCTGCGAATTGAAGTGAGACAGCGCGGCACGCGAGTGGTGTCGCAATGACCCTAGTGTGGACTTCCCGCCTGCTGAAGACACTTCGGATCTTGCTGTCTGTTTCGTCGTCAAGTATGAAGGATTCGCGCGCGAGATGGTCAGTTATCGGGAAGCGGCAGCGTGGCTTCACGCTGCGCAACAGCACGTCACGATATGACTCAGTAGAATTGACCCTTCGTGCACGACGGGCGCGGACCACCGGATCTTCTTACGACTGTGACAACAACACTGGAACAACTGCGAGCGGGACAACTCTCGGGCGCACGCCGACTGAAACTCGCGTGCGGGCTCACTGAGTTTCCGCGCGAGATTTTCGAACTCGCCGACACGCTCGAAATTCTCGATCTCTCAGGCAATGCGATGTCAGCGTTGCCAGACGATTTCGCGCGGCTCCATAAGTTGCGCATTCTGTTCGCGTCCAACAATCCGTTCACCGAGTTGCCGGAAGTACTCGGGCAGTGCCGGCAATTGAGCATGGTTGGCTTCAAGGCGAATCGCATTGCTACGGTTGCCGGTAATGCGCTGCCGCCGCGGCTGCGTTGGTTGATTCTTACGGACAACCAGATCGACGCGTTGCCACCGCAAATCGGTGACTGCGCACATTTGCAGAAGTTGATGCTGGCGGGCAATCGTCTGCGCTTTCTTCCGGAAGAACTGGCCGCGTGTTCGCGGCTGGAGTTATTGCGGCTTGCGGCGAATCGGCTCGACGAATTGCCGGCGTGGCTGTTTCGCATGCCGCGGCTCGCGTGGCTCGCTTGTGCGGGCAATCCGTTCGGCGACGCATTGGAAGCGGCGGCGTTGACGGATACGCCGATCGCCGAAATCGACTGGGACGATCTGCGCCTGCAGGAGCAATTGGGCGAGGGCGCCTCGGGTGTGATCTACCGCGCCGAGCTACGTGAGCGGGATGGCGCATCGCGGCCCGTCGCGGTCAAACTGTTCAAAGGCGCGGTCACGAGCGACGGTTTGCCCGACTGCGAAATGGCGGCCTGCATCCGGGCCGGCGATCACGCGAACCTGATTGCGGTCGCGGGGAAAGTAAAAGATCATCCGGCAAACGCGCACGGCCTCGTGATGGAACTCATCGAACCGCAATTTCGCAACCTGGCGGGGCCGCCGAGCTTCGAGTCGTGCACGCGGGACATTTACGCGGTGGGCGCAAGCTTCAAAGCCGCCGACGTCGTGGATATGGCGCATGGCATTGCATCTGCCGCGTGTCATTTGCACCGGCGGGGCGTGATGCACGGCGACCTGTACGCGCACAACATTCTGCACGACGGTCGGGCACGTGTATTGTTAGGAGACTTCGGCGCCGCATCTTTCTATGCGACGGAAAACCGCGAACGCAGCGTTGCGCTTGAACGTCTCGAGGTGCGAGCGTTTGGTTGTCTGCTCGATGAATTGATCGAGCGTGTCGATGCGAGCGATTGTAGCGATCACGGTCATGGGCGCAATGAACTCGCCGTGTTGAGAGACAGTTGCCTGAGTGAAGACGTTCAAAGCCGGCCGCTATTCGAGCAGATCGCATCCGATCTCCGCGCGTTGAAGGCTCGGTGATGCTGAACTTGCAAGCCGCTTGCGGGCCGGTCAACCCGCATCCATCCGTTGGCGTCGATGCAGTTGTCGAGCGCTGCCAGCAAGGAGAGAAACCATGACGCAGGAAATGCGCCGCCGCGTGCTGATCGCCGGTGCTCTGGCTGCGGCCGGTCTCACACGAGCGGCCGGCGCGGCAACGGTGGAAGGCGGCGTGCCGAAAATCGCGCTCGTGCTGAAATCGATTAACGATCCTTTCACGGTCGCAATGGCTAACGCGGCAAAAAACTATCAGCAGCATTACGCGTCGCAATTCGCGTTGACGGTTCGCGGTACCGCGACCGAAGCCGACACGGCCGGACAGATCCGTATCGTCGACGATCTGATCAAGGCAAAGATGAACGCGATCGTGATTGCGCCGTCCGGCTCGAAACCACTGACGGCCGTGGTGGCGCGCGCAATCAAGGCGGGCATCATCGTGGTGAGCATCGACAATCCGCTCGACGACGCATCGCAGGACGCCGCGAAGATCTCCGTGCCGTTCGTCGGACCGGACAATCGCAAGGGTGCGACGCTGGTGGCGAACTATCTCGCCGAGCGGCTGCAGGCCGGCGACCAGGTGGGGATCATCGAGGGCATCGCCGCGGACCGCAACGCACAGGAACGCACGGCCGGCTACAGGGACGTCATGAGCACGGCGGGCATGCAAGTAGTGGCGAGCCAAGCGGCGGATTGGGAGTATGGCAAGGGCCGTGACGTCGCGTCGAAAATGCTCGGCCAGCATCCGCAGATTCGCGGCTTTCTCTGCGCGAACGACAACATGGCAATGGGGGCGGCGGACGCTGTTCGCGACGCGGGCCGAACCGGCGGCGTTTATATCACCGGCTACAACGCGATTGAAGCGATCAAACCGTTGATCGCCGACGGCCGCGTGCTAGCCACGGTCAATCAGTTCGCAGACCGGCAGGCCGTGTTCGGCATGGACGTCGCGTTGAAAGCCGTGACCGAGCAGAGAAAGCAGCGCGAGTTGTCGCGGACGATAGAAACGCCGCTGCAACTGGTGACGGCAGCGACGCGGTAAACCCGTTTGCCGCCAGGCAACGAAACGGCGAATGCGCGGCGCTCTGACAAGGCGAACGGCAGGCCGAAGGCTGCCGTTCGCCTCCACAGGCGCTCAACGCGGGATCAGGGTTAGAAAGTATTCCAGCCGTCCGTTCGGGTTGCAGCCGCAGCCCCAGCTCCAATGCTAGCCGTAGCAGCGATGGTGGGGCGCAAGGTGGCCGCCGCAGTGCGCCTGTTCGAGATCGCGCCGTTGTTCGCAGAGGCGCTTCGCGCGCGAGGCGCAGCGGAGGACGCGTGCGTTGCCGACAACGCGGCGCCTTCGAGACGGAAGAACGACACCGACTGATTCAACTGCCGGCCCTGATCTTCGAGCGATTTCGACGCGGCCGCCGCTTCTTCCACTAGCGCGGCATTCTGCTGCGTGACCTCGTCCATTTGCGTGATTGCCTGATTGACCTGCTCGATGCCGCGGCTTTGTTCCGCCGACGCCGACGCGATTTCGCCCATGATGTCGGTCACGCGTGCGACGGCCTGCGTAACTTCCGCCATTGTCATGCCTGCCTTGTCGGCGAGTGACGAACCGTCCTGGATCTTCTGCACGGACGTGCTGATCAGGTCTTTAATCTCTTTTGCCGCGCTCGACGAGCGCTGCGCGAGGTTGCGCACCTCGCTTGCCACCACCGCGAAGCCTCGCCCCTGTTCGCCCGCACGCGCCGCTTCGACGGCAGCATTGAGCGCGAGGATATTCGTCTGGAACGCAATGCCTTCGATCATGCCGGTGATCTCGGCGATACGCGTGGAGTTGGCGCTGATCTCGCCCATCGTCCCCACCATTTGCCCGACGACGCCGTTGCCCTTCAACGCGACTTCGGATGCATTGGCGGACAAGGTGCTCGCCTGCTGCGCATTCTCGGCGTTCTGTTTGACGGTGGCGGTCAACTCTTCCATGCTCGACGCGGTCTCCTGAAGAGACGACGCCTGCTGCTCCGTGCGCGACGACAGATCGACGTTGCCCGACGCGATCTGACTCGAGCCCGTTGCGATGCTGTCGGCCGCATTGCGAACATTGCCGATCAGACGAACGAGGCTTGACTGCATCTCGCCCATCGATGCAAGTACGCTGCCCGCCGGTGCAGTGCTCGCTCCGGGAACCGGGCGCAAGTCGCCCTCCGCGACGCGCCGCGTGACTTCCGCAAGCGCGACGGGCTCGGCGCCAAGCGCACGCAACAAGCCGCGCGTGATGATGATCCCGGCTCCGACAGCGAGGGCAATCGCACCGAAGCAGAAGACGATCAGCAGGTTGCGCTGATGCACGAACTGCTCCTCCGATTCCTGTGCCAACTGCATCGCACGTTCATGGGTGGCGTCGGCGTATGCATTCGAAGCCTTGATCAACGCGGCGAGTAACGGCCTGCACTTGACCGCGATCTCCGCGATTGCGGCGTCGCGTTGTCCGTCCACGGCGAGCCTGTCGATCTCCAGCGCAACCGGCCGGTAGAGCTGTTCGATCCGCGATATTTCGCCAGCCAGAGCACGGGCCTTGTCGGTCATGTCCGGTGCGCTCGCCACCATTGCATTGAATTTCTCGAGGTTGCTCTCCACTCGTTTCTCGGCATCGAGCACGGCGGCCTTTTCGAGTTCGAGGTCGGCAGATGAAGAGACCAGCACCAGATTGCGCACCGCCATCGCACGGTCGTCGACGGCGCTTCGCACCGACTCGGCCATCTGCGCGCGTGCATTGACGCCACTCATATAGCCGGTGAAGCGCTCGTTCGCATTGTTCAGCGCTTTCAGCGAAATGGCCGAGACGATCAACACGACGACGGCAAGGGAACCGAACGCAGCAGCCAGCTTTGCCTTTTCCGAGAGGTTATGAAAATTCATGATTTCTGGACTCCAGTCGACACTTTTCTGGCCGAGAACTAAGTAAGGCTTTCTATTTCCTTTAACGCGAGGGGCGGCAGCACTCGTCCCAATCAGTTGGCGCCGGTGCTAAACGCAATAACGGCCAGCAGTGCGCCGGCAATAGGGCGACTACTCTGCGCAATTCACGCGCAAAGGTTTGCGCATCATTGATATTCGCTATGAAGCGATTGCTCAATGAGAAATCGCGACGCTCGCGCTAGTTCCGAGGCAATATGACGCCCGCGTGACATGGTGACGGCGGCCATCGCGGCTTCATCTTCTGCTGGTAAATTGCGGGTTGTTAGAAACCGGAAGCGGAAGCAGGCAATGGACGACTTATGAAATCTGAACTTCTGCTGCAAACTTACGGCTCGGACTCGTCCGGCATCGTGTGCGGCTTTGTCTTCTCGTCGACGCAACCGGGCCGGCCCATCTCCGCCGATGACGCGCTCGAATGGCTACATGCGCAGCAAAGTTCGGATGCTGTGCCGCATACCGACGAATTCATATGGCTGCATTTCAACCTCGCACACAGCGCGAGTGAACGCTGGATGCGAGCGCAGCTCGATTTGCCCGAGACGTTTTTCGACGCGTTGCGGGAGGGTTCGCACTCGACACGTATCGAGCAGGCGGACGGCGCGCTGCGCGCGGTTGTCAACGACGTCATGTTCAACCTCGAGTTCATTCCGTCGGAGATCGCCACGTTATGGATTTACGCGCACCAGCGAATCATCGTGACGGCGCGTCTGAAGCCGCTGCGTTCCGTGGACCGGCTGCGCGCGTCAGTGAAAGAAGGGGAAGTTTTCCGCTCGCCGGTGGAACTGCTCGTCCATCTGATGCGCGACCAGGCCGACCTGCTCGTGCAGATTGTCCGCCGCACGAGCGCGGATATCGATCGTATCGAAGACCGCTTCCTCTCTCAGCGGCCCACGCAAAACCGGCTGGATCTGGGCGCGATGCGACGCATGCTGACCCGTTTGCAGCGGATGCTCGCGCCAGAACCTGGAGCGATTTTTCGCCTGCTCGCAAGACCGCCTCGCTGGCTTCACGCTGAAGACGTGCAGGATTTGCGCGAGTCGACGGAGGAGTTTTCAGTCGTGCTCTCCGACATGGCAGGTCTGATCGAACGCGTGAGACTGCTGCAGGAAGAGATCATTTCGCGGCTGGAAGAACAGAACAACCGTACCCTGTTCACGCTCACCTTGGTCACGGTTCTCGCCATGCCGATCAACATTGTCGCGGGGTTCTTCGGCATGAACGTGGGCGGCATTCCGTTTGCCGAGAATCGCCACGGCTTCTGGGTGATGGTGGTGCTCGTGGCCTGCTTCACGGGACTGACGGCGTGGTGGGCGTTTCGACGAAGAAAGGACCGATAGCGAGGCCCGCAAGCGCGACTTGCGCATACTCTTGCCGATGCACCGCTTGACGGCAGAGCGGCGGCATCGGAACGAAGTCTGTCCGTGCGGGGGCTGTGCCAACGGACGCTATAGAAAAATGAACGGCCGCACGCCGCATGTGCGGCGAACAATAATGCCAAAAGACCATGTCCAGTTCCCTTGCGCTGCTCGCCACCGTGTTCGTCTCGTGCCTTTCGAGCGCGGCCGTGCTGGGTTACCTTGCGCGATGTAAGGTCGCCGGATTACGCCGCTGGCTTGCCGCGCACTGCCTGTTCGCCGTCGCATCCGGAGTGCTGTTTCTCGTGCATGCCCGCCCTCCGGCGGCCGTGATGCTTGCATCGTGCATGCTCGTGCTTGGCGGCGCGCTGCTCATGCTGCAAGGTTGCCGCGCGTTCGTCGGCAAGCCGCCGTGCCTGACAGGCGAGCATCTCGCGTTAGGCGTGTGCGTGGGTGCCGTCATGTACTGGACGTGGGAGTCGCCGAACGTCAGCGCGAGAGCCGCGGTCATGTCGTTCGCGCTTGCGTATGCGCGCATCGCCGTAGGGTGGACGCTCTGGAGTTCGCGTGTGCGTGAGCGTCCGCAATACGGCCACTGGCTCGTGCTTTGCGCGGCGCTCGTCGGCGGAATCGTGTACTTCGCGCGCGGCGTTCTGAACACTTTCTTCGCCGATCCCGCGATAAGCTGGCCGACACACGTCGCTCCCGATTTCGCCTTTCTGGGCATCAGCATTCTTTCGTTGCCGCTCCTGTCGATTGGCCTCGTGATGGTGGCCAACGACCGGCTGATGCAACAGGTCGAAAAGCTGGCCACTTTCGACGAGTTGACCGGCGCCCTGGTGCGTCGCGCATTCATGATTCGCGGCACAACGCTCTCGCAGACGGCGTGCGCGGCGCTCACTGAATTGTGCGTCGCGATTATCGACATCGACGATTTCAAAACCATTAACGATCGACACGGGCATGCTACTGGCGACCGGGTTCTCGCCGATTTTGGCGCCGAAGTGCATCGGCACATGCGTGCCGGCGACGTGTTCGGTCGCCTGGGCGGCGAGGAGTTCGCGATACTTTTCCCGCAGACGTCGATGGCGGAAGCGGCTCGCCTGGTCGGCAGCATGCTCGCCGCGGTCAGCTGCCCGCAGCCGGCTACAAAAGGCAAGCTGGCGTATGCGTTCAGCGCCGGCATCAACGAATGCGCACAGGCGGAGAGTCTGAGCGACGCGCTGGCCGGCGCGGACGCCATGCTGTATCGCGCGAAACGAGCCGGCAAATGCCGGATCGAACTGGCGCGGACCGAACTCGCGAGCCAGCCTGCGGACGACATGGCGCGCTCGGCGTATTAGCGCCGTGCGTTGAATGTCTGCACGCGGCGCAGTGGGCCGCGCGCTGCGCTGCGTTGACGCGCTATCGCGAGTTTTCACGCTCCAGCGGCTCGCCCAACACGAACGGTCCACCTTGAAAGCGCTGCGCCGGGTCGTCGCGCGAGCCGTCAGGCGCCGTTGCGGGAAAGCGCTCTGCAAACGGCGCGGAGCTGTCGCGCGGATTGAAGCCAAGAAAACTGGCCTTGGTGTTGTCCCACCACTTGACCGGATTGTCCGACGCGCCGTAAACCACCACATGCCCCACGCGGTTCGTGAAAAGCGAGCAGCGCACGAGTTCGATGAAGTCGCGATAGCTCAGGTACGTGACGAGCATCCGCGGGTTCTTCGGCTCTTCGAACGACGAGCCGATGCGCATGCACACCGTCTCTATGCCGAAGCGATCGTAGTAGTAGCGCGAAAGCGCCTCGCCGAAGCATTTGGTCACACCGTATAAGGTGTCGGGTCGCTGCGGCGCATCGGCGTCGATTACTTCGGTTACCGGATGAAAACCGATCACGTGGTTCGAACTGGCGAACGCAATGCGCTTCACGCCGTGTTTGCGTGCCGCCTCATAGAGGTTGTACGTGCCGGCAATGTTTGCGCCGAGCAGGTCGTCGAAAGGGGCGTCGATTGAAATGCCGCCCAGATGCACGATTGCGTCCACTCCTTCCACCAGTTGCATGACGGCCTCCCGGTCCGCCAGATCCACCGCGCGCGTTTCCTCATGCGGCGCTGGCTCGCCCAGACTCGCAATGTCGGTCACACGAACCACATCGGCCCATTCTGCGAGCGCGCCGCGCAACTGGCGGCCGAGGTTGCCTGCGGCGCCCGTTAGAAGCAGGCGCCGGAACGGCTTGCGTGGTGCGGCATCGGGTTGGGTCATCGTTTGGCTCATCGGTGAAACTCCTGCAAGTAGCGTGGCTAGTTAGGTAAACGTTTTTGACAGCGAGCGAATCGACGCGAAGCCGAGCGTTCGTGAACGTCTCAGCGTGTCGGAAAGGCCCGCATATCAGGTCTTTTCTGCGACAATCGGTTAACAAAGAGAAAACGTTACCTTCGGGATGAAAAAACTTTCTCCGACCATTCGCGATGTCGCTGCCGCTGCGGGTGTCTCGGTCGCAACCGTGTCGAAGTACATGAACGGCGCGCAGCGCTTCTCCGCGCCGGTCGAGGCTCGACTGAAGTCCGCGATCGAAGAACTCGGCTACCGTTCGAACCCGCTCGCGCGATCCATGATCACCGGCCGCACGCGCGCAATCGGGCTGACGATTCTCGACATCAGTAATCCGCACTTCACCAACGTGGTGAAGGGCGCGAATCGCATTGCGCTGCGCCACGATTACACGCTGCTGCTCGTTGATACCGACGAGAACCAGGCGCGCGAACGGCCGTTGATCGAAGCCCTTGCGCAGCGCGTGGACGGGCTGATCCTCAGTTCGCGCATGTCCGACAGCGAGTCGCAATGGTTGCTCGATCTCGGCAAGCCACTCGTGCTGCTGCGGCACAGCGATACGTTGCCGATCCCGAGTGTGGGCATCGACAACCGGCTCGCCACCTACATGCTCGCGCGACATCTGCTAAATCTCGGACATCGACAAATTGCTTACCTCGGCTTTGGACAGGCACGCATCAACGACGAGCGGATTCGCGGCGCGCGCGAGTGTCTCGAAGAAGCGGGCCTGACGCTCGATGTCTACGACGCGCACGCGCCGACCTCTCATGCCGGCGAACATGCATGTTCGCGCGTCATGCTCGGCCCGCGCAGGCCGCATGCGGTGATCTGCTATAACGACCTGATCGCGCTTGGCTTCATGAAAGAGGCCGCGTCGCTGGGTATCAAGGTGCCGCAGGAGTTGTCCGTAACCGGCGTCGACAACGTTCCGTACGGCGAATACGCAGCGCCGGCGCTGACCACGGTCGATATCCAAAGCGAGAAGATGGGCGAGCTCGCGATGCAGAAACTGATCGACGCACTTGCGGGCCACGCCGACACAGGACATTCGATGTTCGAGCCGAGGCTCATCGTCCGTGAATCGACGGCGGCCTGCGGCTGACATGCGTCGCGCTCTCACTCGCGGTTTCACGCATTCACGCTTTCACGCCTCGAACTTCGCCGGCGCCATGCGCGGCGTCAGCATGTGCATCACGGCAAACGCGATGAGATAGGCGAGCGCGCCGATTGCGAACAGCACCCAGTAGTGACCGGTGCGTTGCAGCACCTGTCCGATCACTTCCGAAAACAGCACGCCGCCAATCGAACCAGCCATCCCGCCGATGCCGACGACCGCGCCAAGCGCGCGCTTCGGAAAGAGGTCCGACGCCGTGGTGAAGAGATTCGCGGACCAGCCCTGATGCGCTGCCGCCGCGAGGCCGACGATCGCAACCGCGCCCCATAGGTTGTCCACCTGCGAGACGAACGCGATGGGCAACACGCAACACGCGCAGATGAACATCGCCGTTTTGCGCGCGGCATTCACGCTCCAGCCTGCACGCAGCAACGCCGACGAAAGCCAGCCGCCGCCGATGCTGCCCACGGTCGTCATCGCGTAGATGCAAACGAGCGGCAGACCTATGTGCTGCATGTCCATGCCGCGCGACTCGTTGAGCCACTTCGGTAGCCAGAACAGATAAAACCACCACACCGGATCGGTCAAAAACTTGCCGATCAGGAACGCCCAGGTCTGCCGCTTGCGGATCAGCACGCCCCAACCGGGCGCACGGGCGTTGGCGTGGGCGGCATCGAGCGCTTCGACTTCGTCACGGGCTTCTTCGAGATCGTCGTCGTGCGAACTCGGTTCAGCCGAGCGGTAAAAAGCGAACCATACGGCGAGCCACACAATGCCCAGCGCGCCGATGATCACGAACGCCGAGCGCCAGCCGAACGCCAGTGCAAGCGGCGGGATGATCGCGGGCGCGAACACTGCGCCGATGTTCGCGCCTGAGTTGAAGATGCCGGTTGCCAGCGCGCGCTCGCGCCGCGGGAACCATTCGGCGGTGGTCTTGATCGCGGCCGGGAAGTTGCCGCCTTCGCCTATGCCCAGCAGCGCGCGCACCATTGCGAAGCCGGTTACCGAGCCTACCGCGGCGTGGAGCATCGCGGCGATGCTCCACACGAGCATGGCAAGCGCGTAGGAAATTCGCGTGCCGAGCCAGTCGACGATCCGGCCGAAGCACAGCAATCCCACTGCATAAAACGCCGAGAACGCGATCACGATGCGGCCGTACTGCACCTGGCTCCAGCCGATGTCGTGTTGCAGCAGCGGCGCGAGCAGACCGAGAATCTGCCGATCCATATAGTTGATGACCGTCGCGAAGAACAGCAGCGCGCACACCGTCCAGCGATAGCGGCTGGCAGTACGGGCTAGACCAAGTACAGCAGTTTGCATGGATGTCTCCGTCGCGCAGCCTCGCTCGTCGCGCCGCGCTTCATATGCCGGGCGACGAGCGCCCCAAGCCAGTCACGTGCGACGCAGTGCAACAGCGCCGAGTCGACGATTCGGACCTAATTAGGAAAACGTTTTTCTAAACATAGAAGCTTTGCGCGCTCTTTTCCAGTACTGAGTTTACCTAGGGTTGTGCGCAGTGGCGCAGTGGTGCGAGCATTTAGTCCTGACGAAAAGTTAATCGTTTTCGTAAGGTATTCGGAGGCCAGTTGTGCTCCATCCAATTCCAGTCAGGAGACAAACATGCGTTCCCCACTAGATCCGCGCGGCATGTGTGCCGCGAGTGCGCTGACACTTCTCATGACGGCCTGCGGAGGCGGCAGCGATACGATCCAGCCGCCTGCCGCCACGCCTACGCCTTCTCTTCATTCGATCGTCTACGGCGCGAGCGATACAAGCGTCCCAGCCGGGACCGATGTGCCCATTACGATGATGGGGCAGATGCGAGCGCTGTTCGACCTGATCAGGAAGGCGCCGGACTTTACGCAGGTCGTGACGGATCTCGGGGACGGCAGTCCGGTACACGTGCTCGACACCAACACCGGCGACAAGTTTCTGCCGGGCAAGCTGGCGCTCGGCCTTTCGTACATCCTGATCGATATGAAGGCCAAGGGCGACCCGAAGTACGCGGACTACCTGGCGACGTACCGGAAGATCACCACCGCGATGATGAGCCAGACGAGCGGCGCGGATTACCTGTATGCGAACACGTCCTGGGGCGAATATTATTACCTGGTTGCCCTGAACAATTTCAAGGCGCGCGGCATGTTGAATGAAGTATTCAGCGACGCCATGCTGGCTACGCTGCAAAACCGCCTGACGTTTTGCGACATGTTCGGCGCAGACTCCAGCGGCAAGACCAACACATGCCCTGCTGCCGGCGTGCCCATCGACGTTGCATCGCTCAACACCGCGCAGAATTATTACGCCGTCTCGTACGGTATTGCAGGACTACGGCAAAAGCTCGGGTGGAGCAATCCGACTTTCTCGTCTGCCACCGACCCGGCCGTTGCGACGATGAGCGCACGAGATGCCTTGTTGTACACGCTCGCCAACCATATTCGAAACGATTCGTCTGGCGGGTTTTCCGACGAAGCGTCGAACACGCACACGACCTATTACGACAAGGCGCGCTTCGACAGATACAGCACGTTGCTGATCGGCGAGGTGGTGGAGCGCACACTGGAAATGGGTAATGAGGCCAATCTCACGCCGGAATTGAAGGGCTATTTGAGAAAATCGGTGGATCTCATTCTTCCGCAACTGAATGCCGACGGCGAGGGCTTCAACTACGGGCGTTCAATCGGTCCTTATGGCGACTCGGCATTCATGGAAGTGCTCACGGCCGCGGCCAATGCGGGCGTGTTGACGCCGCAGGAAATGCAGATTGCCTATACGTTCATCTATAAGGCGGCTCGTCGCTACGAGACGTTCTGGTATGACCCGACGTTGCCGACTCCTTCGGTGAATATGTGGGTGAAAGGCCGTGGCACCGACACATACCGCGGCAAGCCGCGCGTAATGGGTGAGAACTTCAGCCTGCTGCATCAGTACATGTATGTGGATGCGTGGTGGAGCAAGCTCGGCTTCGGCGGCAAGGCGCCTATGCCGGATTCCGACTTCCAGGCCTGGCTCGATGCGAGGCCGCGTTACACGCTCACCTGGTACAACCAGCCTACCGATACCGCGCACCCGTACAGCGCGGCGCTTGTCACGGTACGCGACGGCAATCGGGTCATCAATCTGAACCTGAGCCAGGCCCCGGACTACAACTCGTACACGCCGTATTACCCTGTTCCTTTCTCCGACAAGCTCATTTACGGCACGACGGACCTCGGCTATGCACTGCTCATTCCGCAAGTGTCCTACAACGGCAAGACGTACATACCGGTCACGTACTATAAAAATCTGAGCGTCACGCAAAGCAATGGCCAGGTGATCGTGTCGTTCGACACCGCAAAGTTCAGACAAGCCACAAAGAACGCAGCGTTTTCCACTGACCTCGATTTGCAGGCTCACACCGTTCTCACATTCGGTCGCGGCACGCTGACGCGAACCGATACGCTAAGCTCGGCAACGCTGACCGGCAATCTGGCCGTCGAAACGGATTTCACTTCGTTCGCCGATTTCCAGAAGACGACAGCCAGCAGCGACGGCTTCTCGGTCAACTACGCCAACAGTAGCGCGACTGCTTACGGCACGACCGGCTTCGACGGTTGCGCGCTGTCGAACTTCGACACGGCGGGCGGCGTGACTAATCCATTGTCGACAACGCCAATCGGGCAGTTGCATTCGAAGTTTGCGTGTACCACGCAGCCCTTCACGCTGAACGCGGGCGGCAACCGTATGTTCACCTGGAGCCTGAAGTACACGAGCTAGTATCGTTCAGTGGGGCTGCTCGATCATCAGATAGCGAATCACCAGCGCAGGGTCGGCTATATCGAGTATCAGGCGCCGAAGGATGCGCTTGCGCATATGGTTCTCGTCGAGCAGCCACGGGCCGCCTGCGTCGCTCAGATAGCGGCACAGCGCGGCGGGCGTGTCGGCGTCGGAGGGCACGTTCAGGCGTACCGCGAGGAGCCCGGCGACCACGTCGTCGAGTTCCAGCGTCAGCGGACGCGAGTCGATGGTCAGCGTCAGTTCCATAGGTATTCGAACCTCACTCGAGGTGGCTGCGGCTGCTGCAAAAAGCGGCTCCGTCAGTCGCGAACCGACAGCGGAGCCGAACCGGAGCCGAACCGGAGCCGAACCGGATATAAACGCGGCAATGGCAGCCTGACTTTCTAGTAATCGAGTTCCGGCGCGGAGACCGCAGCCGTCGCCAGCATGCTGGCGGAAAGCGAAATAAGGATTTTCGGAGCGACTTCAAGAGGCTATTTGCGAGGGAGTTTGTAACAAGACTTTTCGACTGGCGAGATAGCCGGCGCGCGGGATCGTTGGCGAAACGCGTACTTGAAAAACCTTGGCCGTCGGCCTATTTTATTTTCGCTCAGCAGTCGCGTTGCACGCGCTGCGTGTTTCGATTTGTTTGTCAGTGGGTAGATTTCCCTGATCGGCGAGCTGGAGCGCGTGGTCCGGTTCGCCCCACAGGGCGAAGGAGCAACACCATGAGCGATAAGAAATGGAACCCGTTCAAGTTTCTGCGCGGCTCGGGCCGCAAGCCCGAGGCGGAGAATGCCTCGGCGAATACTTCGGCGCCGCCGTCGAGCGAGCAATGGCGGGCGGCGTGGCCTGACATTTCGCGGCTCTTTCCTCGCGATTCCTGGCGTGCCGTCGAGGAGTTCTTCCACGATCCATTCGCGGGCCGTGGCGCGCTCGAGCGATGGTTTGGCGACTTCAGTTCATCGCGCTTCCAGCCGCGTATCGACGTGGTCGACGAAGGCAAAATATTGCGCGTGACGGTCGAACTCCCCGGCATGGAGCGCGACGACCTGACGGTGAGCGCCGAGGACGGCGCACTCGTATTGCGCGGCGAGAAGAAGCAGGACGTGCATAGCGAGGAAGACGGCTGCTATCGGCTCGAACGTGCGTACGGAAGGTTCGTGCGCACCATCCCCATGCCGGAGAACGCCGATCCTGAGCGCACGCTGGCCAGGTTCGACAAAGGGGTGCTGACTCTAACGGTACCGAAGCAGGAGCCGACGCGGGCCGCGAGCTGCAACATTGAAATTGGCTAGCGCGATAGGAATCGCATCGCAGAGCGTCATACGCGCCTGGCGGCGGACAGGCGCGAGGGGACCGGGCCGTTAGCTCAGCTGGTAGAGCAGCGGACTTTTAATCCGTTGGTCGGCGGTTCGAATCCGCCACGGCCTACCATCCAGTTCCGGCTAACCGGACCGGAACCGGGCCGTTGCGCCCGAAAAGAGTGCGCGTTGGCGCATCGCAGTGCAGGTCGTCACCGCGCGAGGGCACAAAAGATGGCTGACACGCGGAAAAACAGCAACTTCTTCGTTGGCACGCTTCCCGCTTAAGAGAGTGGGCAAGGAGCCGGCGCATCAACCGGTTCGTCAAACAATTTGGAAATGGACGGCTAGGGTTCCGGCCTGCTTCGCGCAGGTGCTGGTCCGAGAGCTGTCGACCTCAGGCGAGGTTACACGGCGGGATAAAAGCCCGGGAGAGAACGCGATGTTTGCGCTGCTCCCTGCCGTCGCTAACCGTCCCCTCCGAGGTCAACCTCATGCGCAAGCTCGTTCGCTGTCTTGGCATTGCCGCCATCTCCCTCGCCACATTCGCCTCCAGTGCCGCGCTCGCCGCGGGTCGCAACGACTTCAAGGTTTGCTGGACCATCTACGCGGGCTGGATGCCGTGGGGTCAGGCGAAGACTCAAGGCATTGTCTCCAAGTGGGCCAAAAAATACGGCATCAACATCGATGTCGTGCAGTTGAACGACTATGTCGAGTCCATCAATCAGTACACCGCCGGCAAGTTCGACGGCTGTGCAATGACCAATATGGACGCGCTCACTATTCCCGCTTCGGGCGGTGTCGATTCGACAGCGTTGATCGTCAGTGACTACTCGAACGGCAACGACGGCGTGCTCATGAAGGGCAAAGGCAAACAGATTGCCGATCTGAAAGGACAGCAGGTCAATCTCGTGCAGTTCTCCGTGTCTCATTACCTGCTCGCCCGCGCATTGGAAAGCGCGCATATGAGCGAGCGCGACCTCAAGGTAGTGAATACATCCGACGCCGACATTTCAGGCGCTTTCGCGACGCCTGCCGTCCACAACGCGGTGACGTGGAACCCGATGCTCGCCGACCTGAGAGCACAGCCCAACGTGACCGAAGTCTTCGACTCCAGCAAGATTCCTGGCGAGATCATGGACATGATGGTCGTCAACACGAAGACGCTGCAGGCGAATCCCGCACTCGGAAAAGCACTGACCGGGGCATGGTTCGAAATGGTCGCGTTGATGCACAGCAACTCGGCAGAAAGCACCTCGGCTTTGACTGCAATGGCGAAAGCTTCCGGTACCGACCTCGCAAACTTCAGAGGTCAGCTTTCGACAACGGCGCTTTTCTACACGCCGAAGGCCGCACTGGATTTCGTAACCAGCCCTGACATGCCGAAGATCATGACGCGCGTCGCAAAGTTCTCCTTCGACCATGGTCTGCTCGGACAGGATGCCCGCAGCGCGGACGCCGTGGGAATGGCATTCGATAAAAACGTCGTGGTCGGCAACAAGAACAACGTCAAGCTTCGTTTTGACCCGACCTACGTCGAGATGGCTGCCGCAGGCAAGCTCTGACGCGGATATTCCCGGCTTAATGAGGCGGTCACCATGAGATTGATCAATCGACATCCGAGCCGGATCGGCGGCCTGATGCTACTTCTGCTGCCGTTCGTCGTGCTATTGGCTGTGTACTTCATGGGGTCCGCCGAGCGGCTCAAGCTCAATCCCGATGACAAGCTGCTGCCGGGCGTGGCGCAAATGAGCGATGCGGTGAAAGCAGTCGCATTCACCGAGGACAAGCGCACCGGTGAGTACCTGTTGTGGGCCGACACGCTGTCGAGCCTGAGACGACTTGGAATCGGCCTTCTCGTCAGTGCGGTGATTGCTCTTGTGGTAGCCGTGGCAACGGGCTCGTTTCCGGTGGTGAGTGCAACGCTCTCACCGTTCGTCACGGTGATCTCGATGGTGCCGCCGCTCGCGGTGCTGCCGATTCTCTTCATTGTGTTTGGACTCGATGAATTGTCGAAGGTGGTTCTCATCGTCATCGGTATCACGCCAATGATCATTCGGGACCTGCATGCTCGCGCGAGAGAGATTCCAGCGGAGTTGTGGGTCAAGGCTCAGACGCTTGGCGCAACGAGCTGGACGTTGATCTTGCGGCTCGTACTGCCGCAACTTCTGCCGCGGCTGCTTGCGGCGATGCGTCTTTCGCTCGGAGCCGCATGGCTCTTTCTCATCGCGGCTGAGGCGATTGCGTCGACCGATGGTTTGGGTTACCGCATTTTCCTCGTGCGGCGATATCTGTCGATGGACCTGATTCTGCCGTACGTCGCGTGGATTACGCTGCTTGCCTGGCTTACCGACGAACTGCTTCGCCGTATCACGCAGTGGTGCTTCCCCTGGTATGGCGGGGGCGCGCGATGATCGAAGTTCGCAACGTCTGGAAAGAGTATGGCGATCAGGTGGTGCTCGAGCGCCTGAACCTGACCGTCAAAGAGGGTGAGTTCTGTTCGATGGTCGGCGCGTCGGGATGCGGCAAATCAACCTTTCTGCGACTTCTGTTGGGGCAGGAGCAAGCGACGCGCGGCCAGATTCTGCTCGATGGACAACCGTTGCCGGGCGAGCCGGATGCACACCGTGGTGTGGTTTTTCAACGCTACTCGGTGTTCGATCATCTCACTGTGCTGCGCAACGTGACGCTCGGACTGGAGCTTTCACGAGCGAAGTTCACCGGGCGGCTCTTCGGCGCTCAACGACGTCGCGCCCGCGACGAAGCTGTCGCGATGCTCGAACGCGTGGGCCTTGGCGCCGCCGCTGACAAGTATCCGCAGCAACTCTCCGGCGGTATGCAGCAACGCCTTGCAATCGCTCAGGCGCTGATGATGAAGCCTCGCGTCCTGCTGCTCGACGAGCCGTTCGGCGCGCTCGATCCCGGCATTCGCCGGGACATGCACGAGTTGCTGTCTGATTTGTGGCGCGAATCGAAGCTCACCATCTTTATGGTCACGCATGACCTGAAGGAAGGGTTCACCTTGGGCAGCCGCGTACTCGTCTTCGACAAGGTTCGGGTGGACCCTCAAGCGCCCGGAGCTTACGGGGCACGCATTACCTACAACATTCCGCTCGACCGTAGCCGCGAATCCGTGTCCGCCGTTCACCTGGCCCAGGCGGCGGTGCAAGGCGCGTCGAGTTTCGAAGCAATCTCGGACTGAAGGGAACCCGGATATGAATCTGTTACTTGAAGAAACCGTGCCCGGCGGCGGTCATACGTCGCTCATCGTCAAACGCGGACAGTCGCTTCGCGTGACCGACCTGCACGGTGGCGCAAACGTCAGCGTCATGATGGTCAATGCAACGGAGAAGAGCGAGCGTCTCAACCTGCCCGATTCGCTGAAATGCCAGCACACCGCGAAGCTGACCGCCGGCCACTGCCTGTATTCGGACATGGGTCGCGTACTCGCCGCGATCGTGGCAGACACGTGCGGCTGGCATGACAGCATCGGCGGGGTGTCGAACGCCGACGAAGTCTTCGAGCGATACGGCAGCGGGCGCTACCAGGAATTGCGCAACGCTTTCTATCGCAACGGCACGGACAACCTGCTCGTCGAGATGAGCAAGTGGGGGCTCACCATCTCCGACTTGCTGATGACGCTGAACCTCTTCAGTCGCGTGGACGTTAGCGACGACGGAACACTGAGCTTCGTGAAGGGCAACTCGAAGACCGGCGATTACGTCGACCTGTATGCGCCGATGAACACGCTGGTCGTGCTCACTGCGATCCAGCATCCGCTCGACCCAAGCCCTGAATATTCACCGAGGCCTGTGAAGCTGGAATTGAGCGAGGCGGACCCGGGCGTGGCCGAAGCATGTCGCACCGCATGCGATGAGAACGTGCGCGGCTTTATCAACACCGAACGATTCTTTCTCTGAGCGGAGGGCTACTCATGACCAGCACACTCGTTGTCAGTGACAAACGTCCCGAAACGGCGGCTTTCCGTCAGACCGTTGCGGCGGGCGAACCCTGGCTTCACGAGGTGAAGGCCGGGCGCACATTGCGCATCGTCGATCTCGAAGGCAATCAGGCGGTCGACACGCTTTTCTATAGCCTTGCCGACCCTCGCGAGCGATTCGACCCGCAACGCACGCTGCGGCGTCAGAAAAACCTGTATCTGACGGCCGGTTCGGTTCTGTATTCGAATCGCGGCAACGCGATGTTGACCATCGTTGCCGACACCTGCGGCCGCCACGATACGCTCGGCGGTGCCTGTGCGCAGGAGAGCAACACCGTTCGTTATGCGCTCGAAAAGCGTTACATGCACAGCTGCCGCGACAACTTTCTGCGTGCTTGCGCGCATGACGGCCGTCTTTCCAAACAGGACGTCGGTGCGAACGTCAACTTCTTCATGAACGTGCCCGTCACTGCCGAAGGCGGTCTTACGTTTGAAGACGGCATTTCCGCGCCGGGCAAGTATGTCGAGATGCGCGCGGAGATGGACGTCATCGTGCTGATTTCGAACTGCCCGCAGTTGAATAACCCGTGCAACGCCTACAACCCTACGCCCGCGGAGGTGCTGATATGGGACTGAAGCGCGTTCGCAGTTTGATCTACTTCCTCTTGCTGGTTCGCTCCGGACGCTGCGTGACTTGCACTCGCGAACAACTGAATCTGGCAAATCGCTGATGCGACTTCGGCCGTGGACGACCGCGGCTGCAAATTCCCACGGCGGGACGGCCCGCCTTTGAATCCGGGTTCCTCCCATGTTTGAGAAGATCCTTATCGCCAATCGCGGTGCAATCGCTTGCCGCATCCTCAGAACGTTGCGCGAACTCAATGTGACCGGAGTCTCCGTCTTTTCGGAGGCCGACAGGGCGAGCCGTCATGTGAGCGAAGCGCCAATCGCGCACGAACTGGGCGACGGCCCCGCGGCGATGACCTACCTCGACTCGACGAAGATCCTCGAGATTGCTCGCCGCGAAGGCGTTCAGGCTATTCATCCAGGATATGGGTTCCTGTCCGAGAACGCAGCTTTCGGCGAAGCATGTGAAGCAGCGGGCATCGCTTTCATCGGCCCAACGCCCGCACAGTTGCGAGCATTCGGTCTCAAACATACGGCTCGGGAGATCGCGGGCAATCAGGGTGTGCCGATGCTCAACGGCACCGGTTTGCTGGAGGACTTGCCCGCAGCACTCAACGCAGCTGAAAGCATTGGCTATCCGGTGATGTTGAAAAGCACGGCCGGCGGTGGCGGTATCGGCATGCGAGTCTGTTGGCATGCGGATGAACTCGGTGCGCATTTCGATGCGGTCAAACGCCTTGGCGAGAACAACTTCAGCGATTCAGGCGTGTTTCTCGAGAAGTACATCGAAAGAGCCAGGCATCTCGAAGTGCAGGTTTTCGGCGATGGAAAGGGAGACGCGATTGCGCTCGGTGTCCGCGACTGCTCGGTGCAGCGGCGCAATCAGAAGGTGCTTGAGGAAACCCCTGCGCCTTGCTTGCCGGAAGGGATCGCACAGGCATTGTGTGACGCTGCCGTCAAGCTTGCAAAGGCGGTCGATTATCGTTCTGCCGGTACGGTGGAATTCGTGTACGACAGCGCTGCTCAGCAGTTTTACTTTCTGGAAGTGAATACGCGTCTGCAGGTCGAGCATGGTGTGACCGAGCAGGTTTGGGGCGTCGACCTCGTTCGCTGGATGATCGAGCTGGCAGCAGGAACGCTCGCGCCGCTGAATGAACTCGCCGCAGGTCTCACACCGCGAGGCCATGCGATTCAGGCTCGACTTTACGCTGAAGATCCGGGCCGCGATTTCATACCGAGTCCGGGCCTACTCACCGATGTAGCTTTTCCGCAGGCCGACGGAAGTACGCTGCGTATCGATACGTGGATTGAATCCGGTTGCGAAGTGCCGCCGTATTTCGATCCGATGCTCGCAAAGATCATCGCGTGGTCGCCGACGCGAGAAGAGGCGCGCCACGCGCTGAACGATGCGTTGCAGAACACACGTATCTTCGGGGTCGAGACAAACCGCGACTACTTGCGCCAGATTCTCGACGACGAGCCTTTTGCGTCTGGCGAACCGTGGACCCGCTGCCTGGAAGGCCTGAAGTATCGAGCGAGCACGATCGAAGTGGTGAGTGGCGGCACCCAGACCACGGTGCAGGATTTCCCCGGCCGACAGGGCTTCTGGGCAGTGGGCATACCGCCGTCCGGTCCCATGGACGACCGCGCGATGCGGCTCGGCAATCGCCTGCTCGGCAACGCGCCGGAAGCGGCTGCTCTTGAAATCACAATGAGCGGGCCGACGCTGAGATTCAACACCGACGCGGTTGTCGCGGTTACTGGTGCAGAGATTCCAGTGCTGCTGGACGACGTAACGCAACCTCTGAATACCAGCGTCTTTGTGCCAGCCGGTTCCGTGCTGGCACTCGGTACGATTCGGGGCGCCGGCGCGCGCGCATATCTGTGTGTGCGCGGCGGCCTCGACGTTGCGCTGTATCTGGGGAGTCGCAGTACCTTCACGCTGGGCCAGTTCGGTGGGCATGGTGGTCGCGCCGTTCGCGCGGGCGACGTGCTGCATCTTTATCCACTGCAGGATACGCAAGCTGGCGCGGCGCTCTCCAATGTGCCGACGCTGGAAAGCGTTCGCACAATACGGGTGATCTACGGGCCGCACGGCGCGCCGGAGTACTTCAGTGGCCGTTACATCGAGCAATTCCTCGATACGGAGTGGGAAATACATTTCAATTCGAGTCGCACCGGCGTGCGCCTCATCGGACCGAAGCCGGAGTGGGCGCGTGAAGACGGCGGAGAAGCCGGGCTGCATCCGTCCAACATTCACGACAATCCTTATGCAGTCGGTGCCGTCGATTTCACCGGCGACATGCCTGTGATTCTCGGGCCGGACGGTCCGAGTCTGGGCGGCTTTGTCTGTCCGGTCACGATTATCGAAGCGGACCTTTGGCACATTGGCCAACTCAAGGCAGGCGACAAGGTTCGTTTCGTTCCCGTGGAAATCGAACATGCACTCGAAGCTGCACGCGAGCGCATCCGCGAGCTGGAGAGCCTTGCGATTACGCAATGCGCGCCAGTCGAAAGACGCTCCGCGCTGACGTCTCCCATTGTTCTCGACTCGGGCGCTGCCGATGAAAGGCTCGTGGCACGCTTGTCCGGCGACACACATCTTCTTCTGGAGATTGGGCCGCCGGAACTCGACCTCGTATCGCGTTTTCGCGGGCATGCATTGATGCAGGCACTCGAAGCGAAAGCGCTGCCGGGCGTGATCGATCTCACGCCGGGAATACGCTCGCTTCAGATTCATTATCGGCCCGAGCATTTATCTCTTGCCCAACTGCTTGGCGTCGTAGGGGAGGCCTGGGAGCAAGTCCTGTTGATGAAGGACCTTCGCGTTCCGTCGCGCGTCGTCCACATTCCTCTTTCGTGGGACGACCCCGCGTGTCAACTCGCGATCGAAAAGTACATGACCACGGTGCGCAAAGACGCGCCGTGGTGTCCGAGCAATCTCGAATTCATTCGCCGTATCAACGATCTCGAGTCTATCGACGCAGTCAGGCGCATCGTCTTCGACGCGAATTATCTCGTGATGGGGCTAGGCGACGTGTATCTGGGCGCACCGGTCGCGACGCCACTCGATCCGCGTCACCGTCTCGTGACGACCAAGTACAACCCGGCGCGGACCTGGACCGCGGAGAATTCGGTGGGCATTGGCGGTGCGTATCTATGCGTCTATGGAATGGAAGGGCCCGGCGGCTATCAATTCGTGGGCCGCACGCTGCAAATGTGGAATCGCTATCGGAAGGTCGCGGACTTCGCCGGGCAGCCCTACCTGCTGCGCTTCTTCGACCAGATCCGCTTCTACGAAGTCTCGTCCGAAGAACTGCTGCGCATTCGCGCTGACTTTCCGCTCGGACGCTATCCGTTGCGGATCGAGGAGTCGGAGCTTTCTCTGCCGGACTATCAGGCGTTCCTTGCGAGCGAATCGGCCAGCATCGACGAGTTCCGGTCCCGACAACAGGCAGCATTCGAAGCCGAGCGTGAACGCTGGCGAGAAGCGGGTACATCGGAAGAGGCAATCGAGGCGCCCGTGGCCGAAGACGCTCAACTGGCGCCTCTGGAAGACGGCGAGGTGTCAGTGGACAGCGAGATCGCCGGGAGCCTCTGGCAGGTGAAGGTAAAGCCCGGCGACGTGGTTGCCGCAGACGACATACTGCTTGTTATCGAGTCAATGAAGATGGAAATATCGGTTTGTGCACCCTGCGCCGGAACCGTCGGCGAGATTTACGTGGGTCCGGGCTCGCCTGTGCGCGCCGGGCAGCGGATTGCAGTCATTGAACGTCACTGAATACGAGGACACACAGACATGTCGTCATTTGACCTGCGCCTTCCGGCACTGCGGAGTGCTTACCGTGCCGGAACCCTTGCGCCTCGTACTCTCGTCAATGAGCTTCTGCGGAAAGCGGCAGAGCTTAATGTAGAGTTCAACCTGTTCATCCATCTTCTGACCGAAGAAGAAGTCGCGCCATACCTCGATTGGCTCGATCGGCAGAACATCGAGAGCCTGCCGCTTTACGGCATTCCATTTGCCATCAAGGACAACATCGACCTCGCCGGTATTCAGACCACGGCTGCGTGCCCAGCTTTTGCGTACACGCCTACTGAGTCGGCGACGCTGGTCGCGCAACTGATTACACTCGGCGCGATCCCGCTCGGGAAGACCAATCTCGATCAGTTCGCTACCGGTCTCAACGGCACCCGCTCGCCTTATGGAAAGTGCCGCAACAGCGTGCATCCCGACTATCCCTCCGGCGGTTCGAGCGCTGGTTCGTCGTTGGCTGTTGCGCTCGGCGTCGCCAGTTTCGCGCTGGGCACCGACACGGCCGGTTCCGGCCGGGTGCCTGCGGGACTAAACAATCTCGTCGGACTCAAACCGACCAAAGGCATTCTGTCTACCGCGGGCGTAGTGCCCGCTTGCCGCACCCTCGATTGCGTCACGTTCTTCACCGCCACAGCAGAAGAAGCGAGCGAGCTGCTCTCGCTGACAGCGCTCACTGATCCTCGCGACGCATACAGTCGCAAGAATCCGCAATGGAATTCCGCGCGAGCCTTTGGCGCGCCGGCCGCTTTCCGATTCGGCGTTCCTTCGCAACTGGAATTTGCGGGATGTACAGAGAGTCCGGCGCTATTCGCCAAGGCTCGCGCGATGCTTGAAGCAGCAGGAGGCGAGGCTGTCGAGATCGACTTTGCGCCGTTCGTTGAAGCTGCAAATCTTCTTTATCAGGGGCCGTGGGTCGCGGAGCGTTACAGCGTGGTGGGCGAATTGATGTCGACGACGCCGGACGCGGTGCTTCCCGTCATTCGCGACGTGCTCGCCAAGGCGCCGGGCGCAACCGCTGTCGAATTGTTCCAGGCGCAATATCGCCTTCAGGCGTTGAAGGCTCGTTGCGATGCATTGATCGACACACTCGACTGCGTCCTCACGCCGACCTATCCGCGCCCTGTGACGCTTGCCGAACTGGAGCAGGATCCGATTGGGCCGAACTCACTGCTCGGTTACTACACGAACTTCATGAACCTGTTGGACTACGCGGCTGTCGCCACGCCGACGGCATTCATGAAGAATGGGCTTCCGTGGGGTGTGACCGTTTTTGGGCGCGCGTTTACCGATCAATACCTGCTGGGCGTTGCGGACCTGTTGCAACGGACGAGCGGCGTCGAATGCGTTGGTGGAAACACGATAGCGCTGTCGGAGGAGCGCAAGGCGACGAACGATCGAATGCTCGTCGCGGTATGCGGCGCGCACATGCAAGGCTTACCGCTGAATAAGGACATGCTTTCTCGCGGTGCGCTTTTGCAGCAGTCCACGCAGACGGCGCCGCGCTATCGGCTCGAGGCGTTGCCAGCATCGCCGGATGGCACGCGGCGTCCGGGGCTATGGAGAGTCGGCGATGGCGGCGTGAAAGTCGAGGTCGAAGTCTGGAAGATGCCTGCCTGGGAGTTTGGCTCATTCATCGCGACGGTTCCGTCGCCGCTGGCTCTCGGCAAGATCGAACTGGCAGATGGCTCGTGGGTGACCGGTTTCCTGTGCGAACCGTATGGCGTTCAGGCAGGCACCGACATCTCCGAATTTGGCGGATGGCGGGCATGGCTTGCCAATGAGCGCGCCCTCGACGCTTGAGCGTCGTTCTTTCATTCTGGGCTTGAACGGCGCATTACACGCGCACTAGTACAGGCGAGCGTTGCCCCAGCGGGGCGCGCTCGCTGCATCGTCCGCACCCGTCACGCGTTAAGACCGCGCACTCAAAGTCCCGCTTCCGCCACGAGTTGCAGCGCGGGCGCGAGCTTCATGCAGACTTCGGGCCGCTCCAGCGCGTACGCGAGATTCCTCTGCGCGATCTGCACGTGCTCTGTGGCCAGCGCGAGCGCCCGCGTACCCTCGCCGCGCTCCATCGCCTGAACCAGGCTGTGATGCTGCTGATGGGCCATGAAAAGCCATTGGCGGCCTTCCTGGATGGCCGATTGCATCGGCAGCATCGCGCTTGCGGCAGCGAACGGCAGCCGGTTGTTCATGTCGATGGCGCGAATAAGCGCTGCATTGCCGGAGCCATCGACCACCAGTTTGTGAAACCGGTTGTTCATGTCGGTATAGCCGGCATAGTCGTCGAGGTCGAGTTCCGACTTGGCCAGCAACCTGTCGCCCGCGCGCAGGCATTCGGCGAACGCATTCGACAGTTGGCGCGGTACGCCATGCTCCGCGACGAGGCGGGCCGCCATGCCTTCCAGATGGCCGCGCACGGCGATCGCGTCGGCGATTTCCGCCGCGGTGATACGCCGCATCACGTAACCGCCTGCGGGCGACGGCTCGACGAGTCCTTCCTGTTCCAGCGTGGTGAGCGCGAGCCGGACCGGCGTGCGCGACGCCTGCAGCCGCTCGGCAAGGGCCACCTCGCCCAGGCGCTCGCCAGGGGCGAACTCACCCTTGAGTATGAGGTCGCGCAGGTGCACCAGCACCCGCTCCTGTTGCGTCTCCATTTCTGTTTCTCCTTTCGCTTCGGGGGCGTCGTGCCGTCTTGCGCAGTGCCCGGTCTGCTTTTGCATTGTAGCTGAGCGCGCGATAAACGGCGGGGCGTATGAGGCATATTGTTCTTGAATGTATGCAGGATATCTAAAACGTCCCCATGAGCGGGAGAAGTGCCAAACCAGGGAAAGTAACTACTATCGCTGGAAAAAATCCAAAAAATCAATAGGATAAGCGCGATATCTGCACCCGAGCACTAGGTGGAAAAACCGTCGTCGTCCGCCATAAATGTATGCAACGCTTGCTTGGCCGGATTCAATAACCTATTCTTTGCATAAATTAAACGAGATGCTGCATGCAGCGAACGGTTGTTTGTATTCATCCAAGGAGACAGTGTCATGATGAGTTCCGCGCAAAACGACGCGATCACGCGCGTCGGCAAAGGCACGCCGGCAGGCGAACTGTTACGCAATTACTGGCAGCCGGTCGCGCTGCTGGAGGAGCTCCCCGACGTGCGGCCGGTACGCGCGGTGCGGCTGATGGGTCAGGACTTCGTCGTATTCAGGGGCGAACAGGGCCGCTATGGAATGCTCGACCGGGATTGCCCGCACCGCGGCGCGGATCTCGCCGCCGGCCGGCTCGAAGCAGGGGGCTTGCGTTGTGCCTTTCACGGCTGGCTTTTCGACGTCGACGGCCAGTGTCTGTCCACGCCCGGAGAACCGGTTGGCAGCTCGCTGTGCAAGCGGGTTCGTCAGAGCGCGTATCCGGTTATAGAGCGCAGCGGCATTCTGTTCGCCTACATCGGCAAAGGTGAGCCACCGGCGTTCCCCCACTTCGATTGTTTCGCGGCGCCGAACGAGTACACATTCGCGTTCAAGGGACTATTCGAATGCAACTGGTTGCAGGCGCTCGAGGTGGGCATCGACCCCGCGCACGCATCGTTTCTTCATCGCTTCTTTGAAGACGAAGATGTGAGCGCAAGCTATGGCAAGCAATTTCGCGGCGCGTCGGCGGACTCGAATATGCCGATTACCAAGGTGCTGCGCGAATATGAGTCACCTGAAGTTCTCGTCAGCCCGGCCGACTACGGTCTTCGGCTAATCGCAAAACGTCCGATCGATGACGAGCACACGCATGTGCGTGTGACGAACGTCGTGTTCCCTCAGGCCTTCGTGATCCCGATGAGCGCTGAGATGACCATTACGCAGTGGCACGTTCCCGTCGACGACGAGAACTGCTACTGGTACGCGATCTTCACGAGCTTCGGCGCGCCGACGAACAAGCAGCAGATGCGTGAACAGCGGCTCGAACTGTACGAATTGCCCGATTACATATCGCGCAGGAACAAGCGCAACCACTACGGCTTCGACGTGCACGAGCAATTGACGGAAACGTACACAGGTATGGGCTTCGACATCAACGTGCACGATCAGTGGGCGGTGGAGTCGCAAGGGCCCATTCAGGATCGCACGCGAGAGCATCTGGGCACGACTGACAAGGGAATCATGGCGTACCGGCGGCTGCTCGTCGACGCAATAGAAAAGACGCAAGCCGGCGAGAAGACATTGATGGTGATCGATGAAGAGGCGGCGGCACACCTGACCGGGCCGGCGTCGATCGACGGCATTGCTCCCGCTGAGCGTTGGGACGAGTACTGGAAGGAAGCGGATGCCAGTCGCCGCGCTGCCGCGCCCTGGCCCGCGCCCAAGGCTTAAGCCGCTATCCCAACCGGAACGGAGCGCGCGGCTTTCAGGCTGCGCGGAAGAGACATGTCTTTCGTTAAAACCCATGGTCTTTGGACCGACGCGCAGACCGCGGCCTTCATGCAGCTACTGGAGCGCCTGAAGGAAAGTGCCGTACAGGTCGTGCGATTTTCGTTTCCCGATCAGCATGGACTGCTGCGCGGCAAGACGCTGGTCGTCGACGATGCAATCAAGGCCTTCGAATGCGGCGTGACGCTGACGAGCACACTGCTTGCCAAGGATACGTCGCATCGCACCGTGTTTCCGGTGTTCACTGCGGGCGGTGGATTCGGCATGCCCGAGATGCAGGGAGCGTGCGACACGCTGATGATCGCCGATCCGCAGACGTTTCGGATTTTGCCTTGGGCACCGCATACAGGCTGGGTGCTGTGCGATCTCTACTTCCCTAACGGCAGGCCTGTGCCGTTCGGCACGCGGCATCTATTCCGCCGCGCGCTGGAGCGGCTCGCGAACCAGGGGTTCGAACTGGTCAGCGGCCTCGAAGTCGAGTTTCATGTGTTCAAGCTCACGAGCCCGAATATGAAGCCCGAGCATTCCGGCCAGCCCGGCTTGCCGCCCGATGTCGAACTGCTGTCGCACGGCTACCAGTACCTGACGGAGTTGCGATACGACGCCGTAGATCACGTCATGGAAATGCTGCGCAATGGGATCGATGGGCTTGAGCTTCCTGTGCGGTCACTCGAAGTCGAGTACGGTCCGAGTCAGTTCGAGTTCACCTTCGCGCCGACGAAGGGGATCAAAAGCGCCGACGACATGATCCTCTTTCGCAGCGCCGTCAAACAGATATGCCAGCGCAACGGCTATCACGCGACCTTCATGTGCAGGCCGCGTATTCCGAACGTGGTGTCGAGCGGATGGCATCTGCACCAGTCGCTCGTGCATATCGACAATGGCCGCAACGCGTTCATGCCGTCCGATGCGACTGCTCCGCTTTCGTCTGTGGGGCAAGGGTACCTTGCGGGGCTGCTCGCCCATGCGCAAGGGGCGACTGCTTTATCGACGCCCACAATCAACGGTTACAGGCGGTATCGGCCCTATTCGAATGCGCCCGACCGCGCGAACTGGGGATGTGACAACCGCGGCGTCATGCTGCGCGTGCTGGGCGGGCCGAACGATCCGGCGACGCGCGTGGAGAACCGCGTCGGCGAACCTACGGCGAACCCGTATCTGTATTTCGGCACGCAGGTGCTATCGGGGCTCGACGGGTTGCAGCGCAAGCTGGAATTGCCGCCTTCAGCGGATACGCCGTATGAGACTCAAGCGCAATCGTTGCCCCGTTCACTCGGCGACGCGCTCGACGCGCTGCGTGCCGACGAATGCATGCGCGAAGGCTTCGGCAGCGCCTTCATCGACTACTTCTGCAAGCTCAAGGAAGCGGAGATCAACCGCTTCAATCTCGAAGTAACCGACTGGGAACACCGCGAGTACTTCGAAACGTTCTGAATGCGCTCAATCATCAAGGAGACATGTGATGCCTATCGTCACTTATATTCTGCGCGACGGTAACCGCATTGAAATCGAAGTGCCCGTTGGTACCAGCGTGATGGAGGCCGCGATCCACAACAACGTGCGCGGCATCGAGGCCGAGTGTGGCGGGTGCCTGTCGTGCGCGACATGCCACGTCTATATCGACCCTTCTTCGACGGCCGAGCTTTCAGCGCCCGACGATGCCGAGCATGAACTGCTTGAGGGCGTAGCGGCCGAACGTCGTCCGGAAAGCCGGCTCAGTTGCCAGCTCGTCGTCGCATCGACGATGAGCGGACTTGTCGTGCGGATTCCCGAAAAGCAGGGATGAGATCATGAAACTCAGGCTTGTGATTGTCGGCGCGTCGTATGCGGGGCTGCAACTCGCGGCATCCGCGAGAGAGTCGGGTCACGACGGCGATATCGTGCTGATCGGCGACGAAGCTCACGCGCCATATCAGCGTCCGCCGTTATCCAAAGGTTTTCTGACGGGCAGCTTCGCGGAAGAACGTCTGCCGCTGCGCTCGCCGGCGTTTTACGGCGAAATGCGAATTCAGTGGATGCCTTCGACGCGCGCGCTGCGCATCGACCGCGAACGCAAAGAGCTCGAATTGCACGACGGCGCGCGGCTCGCCTACGACCATCTCGCGCTGACCACAGGCGCGCGTGTGCGCAAGCTCGATTGCAAAGGCGCGTCGCACGATGCGGTTCACTACTTGCGAGATCTGCGCGATGCAAGACGCCTCGTTGAGCGCGCGCAAACGGCGCGGCGTGCGGTCGTGGTGGGCGGCGGATACATCGGCCTCGAAGCGGCGGCTTCGCTGCGACAGAAAGGCCTCGACGTCACGGTCGTGGAGACCGAGGCGCGCGCGCTTGCGCGTGTTGCTTCGCCATCTATCTCCGTCATCATGCAGCGCGCCCACACAAGGCACGGCGTGTCGCTTGCGCTGGGACGGAAGGTAGTCGCTATTCATGACGTCGCAGACGGCGTCGCCGTCGAACTGGACGACGGTGCGCGGCTGTCGTGCGATCTCGTCGTGGTCGGCATTGGCGTGCTGCCGAATGCAGAACTCGCTGCGGGCTGCGGATTAGACGTGGCGGGCGGGATCGTCGTGGATGCGTGTGCGCGCACCAGCGACCCGTCGATCGTCGCCGCCGGCGATTGTGCGGCTTTTGTGCCGTACTGGGCGCCGGCGGGCAGCGCCGCCTGCCGCATCGAGTCGGTGCAGAACGCAAACGATATGGCGAGGACAGCAGCGGCATCGGTCCTCGGGCGACCCGAGCCCTATCGCGCGGTGCCCTGGTTCTGGTCGGATCAATACGATCTGAAGCTGCAAATGGCCGGCGTCAATACGGGGTTCACCGATTTCGCGGTGCGCGGCTCTGTGGGCGAAGGCAAGTTTTCGCTGTTCTACTTTCGCGACGACAGGCTCGTTGCTGTGGACAGCATCAACCGGCCACAAGACCATATGCTCGCACGCAAGCTGCTCTCAACCGGTACGCGGCTAAGCGTAGAAGACATCAACGATCCGCGGTTCGACCTCAAGGCATTCGCTAACCCCGACGTCAGCGTCGCGCACGGAGCGGCATCATGAGAGCGGGTGACAGCCATGTCCGCTAACCGCATCGACCTCAATTTGCTGCGCGTGTTCGACGCGGTATTCGAGGACCGCAACCTCGCGCTGGCGGGCAAGCGTCTGAACCTGAGCCAGTCAGCCATCAGCCATGCGCTCGCGCGCATGCGTGAGGTAGTCGGCGACGATCTGTTCGTGCGCACCGCGAGAGGCATGGAGCCGACCGTGCGCGCGCTACGCATGGCAGGCCAGGTGCGCGGCGCGTTACAGCAGATCGGGGCCGCTTTGGGCGTGGACGATTTCGATCCGCAGGTCGCGCAACGCAAGTTTGTCGTGGCCGCCAACGACTACATCACGTCTCTCGTATTGGGGCGGCTGAGTCAGCGCCTGTGCGCGGAGGCGCCGCTCGCGGACCTGGTCGTGCGGCCGTCTACGCGGCTCGATCTGGCAGGACAGATCGACGTCGGCCGAATCGATGTCGCAATCGGCATCTTTGCCGATGTACCACCGCGCTTTCGCTCGATGGCGCTGTGGGAGCAGACAGACGTGCTGCTGGTGAACCGCGACCATCCGATTGCCGAGCGGACGGTTACGCAGCAAGATCTTCTCGCGTATCCACTCGTGGCGATCTCGCAGGGCGGCTCAGAAGAGGGTGCCGTAAGCGGCTTTATTGTCGAACGTGGCCTGGCACGGCAGTCTGAGATGTTCGATCGCGATGCGCTCAACCGCGCGTTCGCCGATACGCCCGACATGCCGCGCATGCGCATGTCCGTCGCGCACTCTCTTGCGATTCCCGCACTGCTTCGCCATAGCGAGATGCTCGCGCTGGTTCCGTCGTCGCTCGCTCGGGAACTCGAACGTTATGGCGAACTGAAGATGCGCGCAACGCCCTATGAATGCCCCAACGTGACGGTGCGCGCCGTATGGCATGAGCGCAGTGACGCCGATCCAGCGCTGCAATGGCTGAGACAACAGCTTGCCGATGTTGCGCGGCAGGTTCGTACCGGCTAAACCCGTTTGTTCAAGATACCTATGCAAACAATTCACTGCTCGCGAGCCGGCGAGCAGTGCTGCGTCAACGTCGCCGAAACCCTGAAAAACGCGGCCGTTTTTAGCGCAACGCGCACACATCGCGCGAACGAGTCGGCGATACGCGTGCGTATTGATCGCCGTCTTTGCGCGATTTTCCGGGTTGTAGCGGCGTTTTGGCGATCCTAAGCTTGGTCCCCGTCGATACCTGCCATCTCAGCAGGTGTCGGCACTCTGGCGAACCGCGAGAGCGGATGGCTTTTCAATCAGACCGGCAAGCGTGACAACGTGCGGGCCGCGCCGACAGTTCAACCTCTGCGAGGACGCAATGGAAGAGACAACACCAGTCGATGTACAAGTGCTCATCAACGAGCATCCCTTTTCGCCATTTCAGCGGCTTATATTTGCAATGTGCTTCCTGATCGTGCTGATGGACGGATTCGATACGGCTGCGATCGGTTTTATCGCGCCTTCGCTACTGCAGGAATGGCACATCGGCAAAGCAGCGCTCGCCCCGGTGCTCAGTGCGGCGCTGTTCGGTCTCGCGGGCGGCGCGCTGCTTTCGGGGCCGCTGTCGGACAGATTGGGGCGGCGCGTCGTGTTGACCTCGGCGGTGCTGCTATTCGGCGTATCGTGCTTCGGGTCCGCCTTCGCATTCGATCTTACGCAACTGACAATACTTCGCTTCATTACGGGCGTCGGACTCGGCGCGGCAATGCCGAATGCCGTCACGCTGATGAGCGAGTTTTGTCCCGACAAGCGCCGGGCGACAATCGTCAATCTGATGTTCTGTGGATTCCCATTGGGCGCTGCACTCGGCGGCTTTCTAGCAGCGTGGATGATTCCGCATTTCGGCTGGCGTAGCGTACTGCTGTTCGGCGGCGCGGTGCCCTTGCTGTTGTGGGTGCTTCTCGTGCTCAGGTTGCCCGAGTCGATTCGCTATATGGTCGCGAAACGGCAACCGGCCATCAAGATTCGCAAAGTACTGGTTCAAATCAGCGCGAGTGCGCATGGCGCGGAGTCTTTCATCATGCGCGAAACCATCGAACACGCGGCAGGCAGCGGTGGCATTCGCATAGCGCTGTCGCGTTCGTTCCTCGTGGGTTCGTTGATGTTATGGCTGTGCTATTTCATGGGCCTCGTGATCTTCTATGGCCTTGTCAACTGGATGCCGGTTCTGCTCAAGGAAGCAGGGCTGAGCCCGCAGCGAGCGGCGCTGGTTTCCGCGCTGTTTCCGCTTGGCGGCGTAGGCACAGTGCTATGCGGGATGCTGATGGACCGCTTTAATCCCAATCGCGTCGTGGCCGCTGCATATGCGCTCGGCGCGGTCAGCGTGTACGCGATCGGCCAGGCGGTCGGCAATCTGGTGTTGCTCATGTGCGCGGTGTTTGTCGCGGGCGCGTTAGTGAATACGGCGCAAGCGTCGATGCCTGCGCTCGCCGCCGCCTTTTATCCTACAGCTGGCCGCGGCACAGGCGTTGCGTGGATGCTCGGTGTCGGGCGCTTCGGCGGAATTGCAGGTTCGTTTCTTGTCGCGGAGTTGTCCCGACAGCAAGTCGGTCTGGAAAGCATCTTTACGGTTGTCGCCATAGCGGGCGCGGTGTCGTGCGTCGCGTTGTTGATCAAGCAGGCGACGAGTTCGAGTACGACCGCAGTGGAATCATCGGAACGTGAATCGCTTGTGCATTGACGGCGGACAGTGAGCGGGAACAAACAGGCGAGCCTCCAGCGAGGCTCGCTTTACTTTCATTTCGCGGGCGCGTCGTAGTTGTATGAGATGCGGCCTGCCGGCAGGAAAAAGAGCGCAATCACGGCGCCGCCTTTCGCCTCGGGATAGTGATGACTGCCCGGCGCGGGCGCCGTCCAACCGCCATAGCACCAGCCGTTCGGCCCGGCGAGCGCGGCGCCTTCGTCGACTGGCACGACCATATTGAACTCGCCATAAGGGTGAGCGTGATAGTCGCCGCGGAAGCTGTTCTCCGGATTGTTTTGCGTGTTGCCGGTGCTATCCATCAGCACTGCGGTGATGCTGAAGAAAGAGGTCTCCGCGCACGGCTCGACGAGTCGAGCGCGCCGATATCGGGGGCCCGCGATTTCGACGTCGGCGGCCCAACCCTCTTGCACGCCGATCCTGATCAGCCGCGCAAGGTCCTTATACAAATCGCTATCGACTCCGTACTTCGAGTTCAGCCATTGCTCGACGTCCGTATTCGTCGTCATGTCTTTCACTTCCTCAAGAAAGGGCAGACAGCGCGCGACGAGTTGATCCTTATTGCTGATGGTTGCAGTTTGCGACATTCCAGTTTCTCCTTGAAGTGCATGCCATGTTCACGATGCCATAGGGGAGACGGCTAATGAAGCGAACTTTCTGCAACGCCGGATTGCACGGGATTCATATGAGGCCGAGTGTCTTGAACGTCGTGCGTCAGGCGCGGAATGCATCGATTCACGTTGTTCAATATTGGATTGAAGACATTTCAGCGCAGAACTGCACTTGAGGCGTCGTTGACGAATGTTCGTTTTTTCAATTGAGACTTTGTGAGTGTTTAGGACCATTGAGAGAAAACGTGGCTTGCCTGCTTGAATCGGAGAAGGATTTGCCCGACGCATTTTTCCCCTTCATTGCGGACGGCCTCTCGCTTTAGGGGTTTCCCCGTTGTCGTGTTCGTTGACCGACCTTAATCTCGCCGCCATGCATTCGTGACGAGCACTTCGTCATTCAAACAAACGAGACGCGGTCCAGGAGACTTCATGAAATATGGCAGGTCGGTGATATTGGCGGCGGGACTGTTCAGCGCTTCGGCGTTTGCACAAAGCAGCGTGACGCTCTACGGCGTGTTGGATACGGGCGTTGAATACGTGTCCCACGCGAATGCAGCAGGAGGTTATGTTGTGCGCATGCCTGGCATCACCGGGGAATTGCCGTCGCGCTGGGGGATGCGTGGTTCTGAAGATCTCGGCGGTGCACTCAAGGCGTCGTTCGTTCTTGAAAGCGGCTTCAACATGCGTGGCGGCGACTCGGGGCAGGGCGGCCGTCTGTTTGGACGACAGGCGTGGGTGGGACTGGAAGGGCCATGGGGCGCGCTGAGCTTCGGCCGCCAGTACACGATGACGTACTGGGCGATCTCCGATGCGGACATTCTCGGTCCCGACATCTATGGCATCGGCGCACTTGACGCGTATATACCGAACGCGAGAAGTGACAACACCATCGTCTACAAGGGCAAGTTCCGCGGTGTGACGATCGGCGCGTCATGGTCGTTTGGACGCGACAGCACAGGCACGGGCAATTCGCCAGGGCAAGGCACTTGCGCGGGTCAGGTGCCCGGCGACGTCAACCAGTGCCGCCAATGGAGCGCGATGCTCAAGTACGACGGCACCTACTTTGGCGTCGCCACCGCCTACGACGAGCAGCGTGGCGGCACCAATGCGGCGGCCAACTTCTTCGACGGCGTAGCGCCTTTCAAGACGTCTTCTAGCGGCGATAAGGACGCGCGTCTTCAGGCAAATGGCTATGTGAATGTTGCGGGCGTAAAGCTTGGCGCCGGATGGTTGGGTCGTCGCGTGGAAAGCGATGCGCCCGGTGGCGACGTGCACTCAGATCTTTTCTTTGTTGGGGCGCAGTACTACGTGACCCCCGCATTTGCGCTCGATGGAGAGGCGTATCGCGTGCTCGTCGAGCAGCACAATGCACGCGCAACCATGGCGAGCATGCGGGCGACTTACTTCCTGTCGAAGAGGACAGCGGTATACGGCAACGTCGCTTATCTGTGGAACAGCGCGCACGCGCGCTATTCGGTCAGCGCGGGCGGTGGCGGGACGACGCCTGCGCCGGGCGTCGGACAGCTAGGAGCAATCGTGGGTATGCGGCACACGTTCTGATCAAACACAGTACTTCAACTTTTTCACGGTATCGCGATGCGTTCAGTCGGGATGCCTTTTACGATGCGGATTCGCATCCATTTGTGCAGCCGCCACGCGCTTCGTTTTGCAAGTGGTGTTGGCGGCACTCTATCAATTGGCATTGACCTATGAGAACCGACCGTAACACCAACCCTGACGCGCGTGTGGTTGACTCGGTGATTCGATCACGCCGGGCCGTCAGGGCTTTTAGACCCGATCCAATTGCGCGAGACGTCATCGACCAGATTCTCGAGGTGGCAAGCTGCGCGCCGAGCAATTCGAACACCCAGCCCTGGCGGGTCGATATTCTCGCCGGACCGGCAAAGTCCGCTTTGAGCGATGTTCTGAAGCAGGCGCATGAAGAGAATCGCCATCCTCCGCTCACGCACATGCCCGAGGTTTTGCCGGAAGCGATGAGAAGAAGGCAGGAAGCGTTTGGCGCGACTTATTACGGTGTGCTCGGTGTGCCCAAGCACGATGTGCAACAGCGTGCGCGTGTGACTGCGAGAAACTTCGATTTCTTTGGCGCGCCTGTGGGCCTGATCTTTTCAATCGATTCAGCGCTGACAAAGTTCAGCTGGCTCGATTACGGCATCTTTATACAGACCGTCATGGTGGCAGCACAAGCGGTAGGTCTCGACACGTGTCCGCAGGTTTCGTTTGCAAGATTCCAGAACGTGATTGCGGAACACCTGGCGCTTCCTGCGGACTATGACGTGGTGTGCGGAATGAGCATGGGATTGTCTGACTGCGACTCCCCTGTCAGCCGTCTGGAAACCGGACGCGAACCCGTTGAAAATTTCGCACGGTTCCTAGGGTTCGACTCGTAGTAGCTGTTCGTCTCGTGTCGCGCATTCGCCTCGGATGAGGCCTGCGGCCTCTGCGTACGAGAGGCCGCAGTGCGCACACACCGGTTCAGCGATTTCAGCGTGAAGCGAGCGCGATACTGTGCCGCCCGTGTCTGCACCTGCGGCGCGCGGCTACTCAGCTGGCAAGCTTCTGCGCGGCCTTGGCGAGTGCGGCGCCTACACCTCGTACCAAGGCGTCTGTCTTGTCGTCCTTGAGCCTGTTGTTGCCATCAAATGCATCGTTTGCGTGACCCAATGCAATCTCCTGCGGAATCGGCAACATGCCCAGCCTGCCAAGAACGTGACGCAGGCTGATTTGCGCGCGAGCGCCGCCAAGCGGACCTGGCGAAGCCGAGACGACGGCGACGGGCTTGCCGGCGAAGTGCGTCTGGCCGGCGGTGCCGTCCTTGCCAGGTCGGCTCATCCAATCCAGTGTGTTTTTCAGCAATGCGCTGTACCCGCCGTTGTACTCCGGAGATGCAATCAACAGCGCGTCGCTGTCGCGGAGCATCTGCTGCAACGCGCGCGCGTTATCCGAAAGTCCCGTCTGACTTTCCAGGTCGCCATCGTAGATCGGCAGGGCATAGTCGCTCAGGCGAATACTGACGACTTGCGCGCCTGCGTGAGCCGCGCCTTCCGCGGCGATATCCAGAAGCTTTTGATTGACCGAACCGCTTCGTGTGCTGCCTGAGAATGCAAGGATTTTGATCGTCATGAGTAGCTCGATGATTGGATTTGGCTAACTAGCGATGGCTGCTATCGCGCGGCTCAATGAGATTCCGCTAATACGGTTAGCGCGCGTGTTGATCGATAAAGAAAAGCGGATGAAGACCATCACAAGCAGCCAGGTAGTTAGCGTGCGACTGTGGTTCCCGCGGCGCTCAAGATGCCACATGGTCAAACTGGTCACAAGCGATCAATCGTCAACACCGAAATGCACGGCATGCAACTCACGATGAATTGCAAAACCGTCTCGTGCAGCGTGACCACGTACTGTGTCCTCAAAATGAGCCGAGTTGGCGGACTTCGCCCTGCTTGTAGGCCGGCTAGGCCTGTACCCACCGGCCCTGGCAGAAAACACTGTTTTGTTGGCCGTGTTCCGGGCATCAATCGAATTGAAAGTCGGCTGTCGCAGACCGATACTTGGCTCTTGGTTTTCCTTTGACGAAGTACTCGGCGATAGACACACCGGCTGGACTAACGCAGTGAAAGACTGGCAATCCGAACTCCGGGGCAGGAATGTCCCGATTCTCAACATAGCTTGCTGAGCCGCTCGCAAGACGCGCGGTTCGACCAGGCGGATATTGGAGCAACGAACATGACGACGATCGCAGGAATCAAGATCCCCGACAGCAAATTGGCGCGCGCGGCCACCGAACTCGTTCGCGACACGGAGTCGGACCTGCTTTTCCATCACTCGACTCGCGTGTTTCTTTTCGGCGCTCTTACGGGTGAGCGCAAGCAATTGAAGTATGACCCGGAGCTTCTGTACATCGGCGCGATGTTCCACGACATGGGGCTTACCGAACAATTCAGGACGTCCCAGAACCGCTTCGAGGTGGATAGCGCAAATGCAGCGCGTAGCTTCCTCGAGCAGCACGGTATTCCCGAAGGAGATGTCGACCTCGTGTGGGACGCGATTGCGTTGCATACCACGCCGGGTATCCCGCCATTCAAGAAGCCGGTGGTTCAACTGGTGACGGCAGGCGTCGAGATGGACGTGCTCGGCTTTGCATTTGACGAGTTCACCGAGGAACAGCGCAAGGTGGTGGTCGCTGCCCACCCTCGCGGGGAGAACTTCAAGGAGCAGATCATCAACGCCTTTAACGATGGAATGAAGCACCGGCCGGACTCGACCTTTGGCACTGTCAACGACGACGTGCTTGCGCTGAAGGACGTGGGTTTCCGTCGGAAGAACTTCTGCAGCATCATTCTTGGGAATGCGTGGAACGACTCGAATTACGCGTGCACTTGCAACGATCCGGCACATAAGCACGGTTGAACACGCATGCATGACTAACGCGTAGCGCAAGCGTCAAAGCCAAACAGCCGACGAGGCGTGTCCCACAACACTCGTCGGCGCTCGTCGGCATCCGGAATGAGGCGCTCTACGAGCGTGAGCAGCGGAGCGTAATCAATCCGCACCGGCGAGCGCAGAAACGGCCAGTCGGAACCCCACACACAACGATCCGGCCCAAACATGCTGAGAAGCTGCGTCGCGAAGGTCTGCGCGTCTTCATATGGATATTCGAGCTGCGAGAATTTTTGCAACCCGGAGATTTTGACGACGATGCGATCCGTGTCGGCCAGACGGAGAAGCGTCTGGAAGCCCCGCTGCTTCATGCCGGCCCCAATGTCCGGCCGACCGCAGTGGTCGATTAGTATTCGCGTTGCCGTACGTTCGATTAGCGGCTCGAGTGCGACCAACTGATCGCCCGTTACCTGAATCTGCGCGAACATATCGAGGTCGGCCAGGATATTGAAGAGCGCGTGGGCATCACGCATTGCATCGACGCCCAGCATCGCCGGATTAAAGGCCGCGCCAACCACGCCCGCGCGTTTCATCTCGATCATGTCGTCGCGGCTCGCATGGTGGTCCACCACCGCGATGCCTTTGAAGCGGGTGCCATAACGCGAGAGCGCATCCAGCATACAGCGATTGTCGGTGCCATAGCCACTGGTCGGTCCTACGAGCAACGCATGTTGCACACCGCATGCGTCCATCACATGGGCAAACTGCGCAGCGGTGCCGATTTCCTGCATCGACGGCCTGTACGCGGTGTCGGCGCGATAGGGAAAGCGAGCGGGATCGAAAATATGGTTGTGACAGTCGATCTTTTTTTCGTCGAAGATAGTCATTGACGAGACGCTCCGCGAGATTCGCGTCGATGGCGCGCGGCATCGAGCATGTTGCGTGTGCTTCGATACGCGAGTTTGAGGCGGTCTCTCGCAGGCAGCGACGGCAACGGCATTTCCACACTAAAAGCCGTATCGGCAGACAGCGCGTCCAGCAATTCGCTTAGCGGCAGCGCCCCTTCGCCTGGCGGCAAGCGGCCTGTGCGCGCTTCGAGAATCGTCGCGTCGTCTCCTACCGGATCGTTCGGCGAGGCGTCGCACAGTTGCACCGCGCGCACCATGCCCGCGGGCAATGCGCGGACGTCGTCCGGACCGCCCCCCGAGCGCGTGAGATGCAACGCGTCGACGAGAATCGCGAGGTTTGCGCTTCCCACGCTCTCCACGATGGACCGCGCCTGATGCAAGGTAGCGACGTGGCGCCAGCGCATGAATTCCAGATCGACACGCAAGCCATATCGCGCCGCGAGTTCGCACAGAGCCGCCAGGTTGGCGGCGAGCCGCGACGCGTTGGGATCGTCGCCCGAGACCGTCACGCACCGGGCACCCAGGTCGGCCGCCGCATCGAACATAGGCGCATACGATGCCACGTCGATATCGGGCAACACTGGAATGAACTCGACGTCGTGCACAGCCATGCCTTCTTCGACAAGTACACGCCGCAGAGCGAGATGCGCCTGGCTGCCCACAGCCGAGGCATAGGCAATCGCACCGGCGGAAGTCGGATTGAGCCGGAGCCCAATTGCGTCGAATCCAGCGCGAGCGGCTTCGACCACCCATTCCGAAGGCGCCAGTTCAAGCGCGGTGAGATGCGCGACTGCGAGCTTCGGTGCTGCAATGATGGCGTTCAATACGTGGCCCTCCCACCTGTCAGATCGAAGGTAAAGCCGCTCGTAAAACTGCATTCGGGGCTGACGATCCAGCTTACCATCGCACCGACCTCGTCGATCTGCAGGAAACGGCCCATTGGGATCTTGGCCTTGCTCGCCTCGATATGAGCGTCGGACATCTCGCTCAAAAGCTCCGTTTCGACCATTGCGGGCGCGACACAGTTGATGAGTACATTGTCCTTTGCCAGTTCTTTGGCGGCCGCCTTGGTAAACGCTATGACACCTGCTTTCGCTGCCGAGTAGCCTGAGATGAACTGAACGCCTTCTTTGCCGGCAATCGACGCCACATTGACAATGCGGCCGCCGCCACGCGCGCGCATGTGCGGAATCGCGACCCTACAGCAGTAGAACACGCTGTTCAGATCCACTGCTATGACGCGCTGCCAGGCATCCACTGGATACTCCCAACACGGCGCTACCGGCCCATTGATCCCCGCGTTATTGACGAGAATATCGACCTGCCCAAGCGTGCCGAGCGTGGCCGCGAAAGCCTGTTCGACCGAACTGATGGAGGCGACGTCCACTTGTTGAATGTGATCAGGCTCAAACTGCAGCCGTTGCGCGCCGCAGTCGCTCACATCGAGATCCCACACCGCCACGCGTGCGCCGTCCGCTTTCAGTTTTTGCGCGATGCCCAGCCCGATGCCGCGCGCGGCGCCTGTGACGATGGCGACTTTCCCGTCGAGAGAGCGAGTCATATGGGGTTTTTTCCTTTGCTGAAAAATGTTGTTCACAACTGGATGCGTTTGATATCGCCAACCACGAAGATGTACGAAAGTGCCCCGGTTAGCGTGACGGCTGAAATGAAGCCCAACGCATAAACGAACGAACCCGTTGCGTTGACAATCACCCCGATCACGAGCGGCGTGACGATCCCCGCAGCATTCGCGAAGAGATTGAAAATGCCGCCACTCAAACCAAGCAATCCCTTTGGCGCAATGTCGGAAACGATCATCCAGGCGAGTGCGGACATGCCTTGTGCAAAGTAGGCGACGCAGAGAATCGCAATAACCGTTGCCGTCGATTCCACGTAGTTCGCGAGGACTATGCTCGATGCGGCGAGCAGGCCGGCGATAACGGGCAGCTTGCGCGACCAGTTGAGGGAAATACCCCGGCGCAGCATGGAGTCGGAGATCCAGCCGCCTGCAAGTGTGCCCACCGATGCGGCGATGAACGGAAGCACAGCAATCAACCCGACCTTCAACCACGGCATATGGCGCTCTGTCACGAGGTAGGTCGGGAACCATGTGAGAAAGAACACGTTGGTCGAGTTGCAAGCGAACTGGCCCACACAAATGCCGAGCATGCTTCGCCGTTTCAGGAGCGCACCAATGTCGGCCCAGCGGAAATGAGTAGCCTTCTGGCTGCCGTCTACGACGCCGCCCCCGTTCGCGATGTAGTCCAGCTCGGCCCGATTTGCGCTCTTCGATTGATGCGGCTCGTGAAAACGCATCAGCCAGATGCCGCCGAACAGCACCCCGACTGTTCCGACAATGCCGAATAGCGCGCGCCATCCATATTGCTGTTCGAGCCAGAACAGCAAGGGACTCAGGAAGGCCAGCCCGACGTATTCCGCGAACGTGTAAATGCCGGTTGCGCGGGCGCGCTCGCTTTGCGGGAACCAGATAGCGACTACCCGGCTGTTAGTCGGAAAGCACGGCGCTTCAGCAACGCCGATCAGTAGACGCATGATCAGCAGCGATATGAAGCCGGTCGCCAACCCCTGCAATCCCGTGAAGAGAGACCAGAGCGTGAGCGCGAAGAAATAGGTCCACCGTGTGCCGACGCGGTCCAGCATCACGCCGCCGGGAATCTGTGATGCCGTGTATGTCCAGGAGAACGCCGAAAAAATCACGCCCATTAGCGCTGGGTTAAGGCCGAGTTCGTGACTCATGCTCGGCGCGGCAATTCCGGCGACGCTACGGTCCAGATAGTTGATCATTGTGCCGACCGCGAGCAGCGCAAGTATGTGGAAGCGGGCTCTGGTTCTCCGCGTCGCGGTGGCAACGTTAATCGTCGCGTCTGCGGACTGCGTTGCGTCATTCATCGTGTCTCCATCCTGTTCTCTTTGGTGCGCTCCTCGCGGTGCCCGAGTCCGCTGGTGCGGCTTGCAGACTGCGGGCGTTATGCGTGTCGCGCAATGCGGGGAGTCAGGCTCCCGTTGAGCAGATACTAGGGATTTACCGCAAGCCTGTCGTATGCCGAGTTTCAGCTACCCTATAACTTTTTGTTAATAGGCCGGCTACACGGCACGGAGAACGCATGCGGTTCAAGCTCAGGCAGATGGAGGTATTTCGTGCAGTCATGCTGACGGGGTCGATCAATGCCGCGGCAAAAATGCTCTACGTGTCGCAGCCTGCTGTCAGTAAGCTCATCTCTCACACGGAGACGAACCTCGGCCTGCGGCTTTTTGAGCGGGCGAAAGGCCGGCTGATACCAACTGCGGAGGCGCAGGCGCTATTCAGGGAAGTCGAGCAGGTCTATCAGGCGGCACTCTCAGTCGACGAATTCGCGCGGGCGCTGTCGCTCGGGCCGGCCAGTTTGTTGCGGGTGTCCTGCAGCCCGTCGTTGGCAACGTCGATCGTTGCGCCCGCGATTGTCGAATTGAAACGGCAATTGCCAGGCTTGAGCGTGGACTGGCATACCACGCTTATGGCGGACATGCCGCTCGAGGTGCTGAGTAAAGCCGTGGATGTGGCGGTGACATCGATGCCGATCGAACATGAGCACCTCGACGTCGTGCCGTTCATGCGTGGCAGGATGGTCTGCGTTGTGCCGCCTCGTCACCGTCTGGCCGAACCGGAGCCCATTGCGCTCGCCGATCTCGTCGGTGAGCCGATGATTCTCTTCAGGCGCGACATTCCGTTCGGCACGATGATCGCGCGCGCATGCCAGCAAGCCAATGTAGAACTGCAATCCGTCGTAGATGTGACGCGCGCAGATCAGGCGCTGGCGCTGGTGAAGGGCGGTCTCGGATTGGCCATTGTCGACGAGTTTGCCGCAGACGATCACGGTCTGGTCATACGTCCGTTGATCGAGGAGCTGGAACTCGTTGCGACCTTTGTCTATTCGAAGTTCTCCCCTCCGTCTCGGAACACCACGCTGCTAATGCACGCGGTTTATAAGCAGGCGCATCGCCTTAGCCGTCATATTGCCGGTGTGCCGCTGCCGGCGTAGTCGGATGTTCGGCTTCGGTCTGAGTGATCTGGCATTCGCCTGGGGCGCGCTCACACGCGCGATTCGCGAGATGGAGCTCCGGTCTTTCGGCGAAGATACTAGAAAGAGATGCGGAGAACTGAGGTCCGCGCAAAGCGAACCTCAGTTTTTCCGAAAGCAGCCAATCAGCAGCCGGAGAACTTGCCGGGCTGCTGCGCCCCATAAACGGCTTACTGCTTCGTTACCTGGCCGTAGGCGATCACCGAGTTATCGGCTGCCTTGATCAGATAGACGATCGAACGTTGATACAGCGTCGTGCTGCCTGTAACGGGCAGGAACGTGATAGCTGCATTACCGGAGTAAGTCGTTCCGGAAGCCAGCAAGCAGGTACTCGTGGTGCCGCTCACCGTCATCGTGTAGAGGTTCTTGTTCGAGCCCGGAGTCGTCAATGTCAGCGTCCCGGTGACGCCGCAGCCGGAAAGGTTGCCGGTGAAGCCGCCGGCGGCGTCGATGGTGAGCGTCGTCCCGCTTTGCGTCCACGTTCCCGTTACGCTCGATTGCGTGACCGCAAGCGCGTTCGCCGGATCGTAGTTCAATGCCAGGTTCACCGTTTGGCCGTTGGAGACATAGCTGCCGTTCAAGGTTTGCTTCGCGCTGTACGTTCCGCTTCCCGACGTGGCCGTATAGCGGAAGCCACCCGTGCTCTCGAAGCCGCTCGTCAATGTCCAGTTCGGCTCCGCGGGCGCTGCGATGCCGAAGAAGGTCGATGTGACGACCGTGAAAATGCCGCTCAGGTAGGAAATGTTGTTCGCCGGGTCCACCATGGCGGTCGTCCGGGAGGACGAGGAAGTCGTCCAGATGCCCTCGAAGCCATTGCCCGTGGCGGCAGTCGAGCCGGCCTGCGGGGACGTCAGGCTGGGCAGCGACTCGCCCGCCACGACGGGCGCCGACGACGGCGCCGGTGCGCTGGCACTCGTGGCCGGCGCAGCGGTTTGAGCAGGCGGCGAACTGTCGCCTCCGCCACCGCCGCACGCAGCGAGCGTAAATGAACCGAACGCGGCAATGACTAAAGGTAGTTTTTTTTCATTTTCATTATGAGATTTTAGCGTGCGGACCGTTGTTTCCGCAAAATGATTGTTGAACTCTCGATATGCCCGCGCAGAATCGCGCACCGATTTAAACGGCAGCAAAAGAAAAATCTTTAGTGTTTTTTGAAGAAGCGTCTTTCAAATTCGAATGCTTTATTTGCGGTGGATATGTATGTGCGCGCTTTGAATGCATTGCGCATAAAACGATGGCCAAATTGTCTCGCTGTTCGGAAGAGAAGCGACTCGTGCCGTGCGCCAATTGAGTTTGTTTTGCGACGGAGATGAATGCCTCGACTTCAGGCATTCATTCGTCATTCAGGGGGTGAACGCAATAGTCCGCGCAAGCTTCGCAAAGCTATTCGGCGCCGGGAGGCATATCGCTAATGCGATGTTCCCGGAGCCGCCAGTTTCTTGACGTCGGAGTGCCAGTGCAGGCGGGGTAGCGATCTGGTCGACCGCTTGAAGGAAGAGTTGCTTACGCTGAAACGAATATCAGATGTTGCCGTCATGATAACGGCGAAAGAGTTCGTCTGAACTCCATTTGCGAGGCGCAGGCATTTCGCGGCCTGTTTCGCCGCGCTAAATATGCGTCAACCGCGTGTATCGACCCACTCGTGCGCCCAACGCGCGGAGTGCTGCAATGCCTGCTCTTCGTCGGTGAAGTAGTCGAGCGAATAAAACTGGTAAAGCCCTTCAGCGCGTGCGCTGTCGGCGCGCTCGAGCAAAAGGTTGGACGAGAATGTACCGTCGGGCAAGCGATGCGCCGATGGTTTGATGGCATAGCCGTTGTAAAGGTGAATTTGTTGGTTTTGCATTTTATATTTTAATAATGTGCGAGTGCGCCTGCCGTGCGAACTCCTATTGAGTCGCGCGGACGAGTCGATTCAAAGCCATTGCGAGCCGAATCAGAACGCAGTCGGAAAGCTAAAGAGGGCGTTCAAGCCGAGGGGAGAATGAGGAGCAACGAGGCGATTGGCGCTTGAGCGAGCTGCCTGATATATGCAACTCAAAAGCGATTTGCGCCAACTGTGGGAGACAAAGCTCCGCGAGGATGTCGCTGCAGCCCGATGTCCGTTGCCGGACACCGAGCCCTTCAAACTAGCTTACAGCGGCGTGATGTTGGCCGCTTGCAGACCCTTCGGGCCTTGCTTCGTTTCGAAGCTCACCTTCTGATTTTCAGCGAGCGTCTTGAAGCCGTTGCCACTGATTTCGGAGAAGTGCGCGAACAGGTCGTCGCCGCCCTTGTCCGGGGTGATGAAGCCAAAGCCTTTGCTGTCGTTGAACCACTTAACGGTACCGGTATCCATGAAGAATCCTTGAGGAAATAAAATTGAAAATGTGCTCTGTTAAGGAGCGTTAGAAGCGTCAAGGAGGGAGAGGACAACGAATACCGCTGAGAGAGCGAGACATTGATGAACAGCAATCGAACTTCTTGAACTTCGGGTGCCACATTAACCGCTCCGGCACAGCAGCGTCAACAGTTATCTTGTAACTGTCCTTCCGGGCGGCTCCACTGAGTTGCGCGAAGGCGCCGCAATGCGACCCCGTTAGCGGCTTGCCAATCCCTTCACTTCGTCGCCGCGACCATCAGAACGCGGCTGACGCGAGGATGGTTTAGATGCCGACCTTGTGCGCGGTCACAATCAGACGCAAGCCAAGCGCTGCCACTGCGCTTGCGGCGACACGATCGATCCACGCCTTCCATTGCAAGTAGATCTCGCGCGGACGCCTGCTCGAAAAGCACAGCGCGACGACCGTGTACCAGCCTGCTTCGATCGCGAAGATCGCGGGCGGTAATGCAAAGTAGCACCACATCGGCGGATGTTGCGGCAACAGCGCCGCGAAGATACTGCCGTAATAGACCGCCGTCTTCGGATTGCTCAGTTGGGTACTAAGGCCGATCCAGAAAGATTTGCGCGGATTCGTGGTAACGGTTTGCGTGGCGTCGAACGCGAGCGGTTTGGCGGCGCCGCGCCAGATCTTCGAGGCCAGATAGATCAGATAAAGGCCGCCGGCTACTTTGAGCCCGATGTAAAGCCATTCGACGGTGGCGAGCAACGTATATAAGCCGAGCAGCGCAATGCCGCTAAAGAAGACCCCGCCAATGCCCATGCCGAGCGCCGTCGCAAGACCGTCGCCGCGAGACAGACCGATCGCATTGCGCGCGACGATGACAAAGCTCGGTCCCGGACTCATTGCGCCTAATAACAGCGCGGCGAGAATGGTGAGAATAGCGGTCGATGCTGGCATGGCAGTGTCTCCGTCGGTTGCATATGAATAGCGCGTTTTGTCCAAACATAGCATGAGAGCGCTGGCTCTCATCTAACAAGCAGTACGAGCAGTGTAAAGACATACGCATTCGCTGCAAGCAACATTATGCGAATGCTAGAATCGGCTTCGATATGTTGACGCTGCCTTAGAACACTGAGGCAGGCGGACGCAATTCCTGCTATCGCGACGAATTCCGCTTCATACAGGCGCCTTTGATCGTGCAAGCGATCTTCCATGATATCTACGAGTCGTTGTTGACTGTGCGCCAATTCCGTTCTCCGAATAACCGGCGCACGCGGCACAGAACCTGAAGTTGCATGCCATACCGCCCACAAACTCCTACATTTGCTTTTGGTTCTTCTGCCTGGCTCCGTTATATCGCGATATTTGGCCTCTTGTGGCTGAGCGTCGGATGGACATTTGGCGCGACTCACGAGTCTCCACGGCATTCTTCGCTTAGCTATTCGCGTAAGGTGAGAAAAGTCACGACTGGCGAGACGCGGCGGCGCGTCACACGCAGGCGCAAGCATGTCACCGACGACGAGCGTTCACAGCACGCGAGCAAGCTCACGCCCAAGTCGCGCCGTCAGGCATCGCGCACCGCACGCGAGCCGCGCGCTTCCAGACACCCTGCCAAACTGGCTGCGCATCGCAACCGGCGGCCTGCGTCGGCCGCACGCGTAATCGCTAATGCAACGCTTTCGGCTCGTACGAAGCATGCGGGCCTTCGTCTTTTGCCTCGTTGCGGATATACGCCCAGGTCGCGCGCATTGCTACGGTCGCGTTCAGTCTTCGTTGTCGATGAAAGAACGCACACGGTGCTCACCGAAAAGCAGGCCGATCGCGTCATGCCAATTGCTTCGATATCCAAACTAATGACGGCCGTCGTGTCGCTCGATGCAAGGCGCTCACTGAATGAGCCGCTCAACGTTACTGTTCAGGATCAGGACTTCGACAAGTTCACAGGATCACGGCTTAGCGTTGGTTCGGTGCTGCCGCGCGATGACATGCTGCATATCGCGCTGATGTCGTCGGAGAATCGCGCTGCCGCGGCGTTGAGCCGCGATTACTCGGGTGGCCGGCCGAGCTTTGTCGCCGCGATGAATGCAAAGGCGCGCGCACTCGGCATGCGGCACACGCGGTTCGTAAATGGCACGGGGCTGTCACCGCAAAACGTATCGACGGCGCGAGATCTTGCTCGCCTCGTGGCTGCCGCTAGCCGCTATCCGCTGATCCGCGCTTATTCGACCGACCGGGACCAGTTAGTGTTTCCCGGCGGCCCGCGCACGCGGCTGAATTATCACAACTCGAATGCGCTCGTGCGGGGCGGCGACCGGTCGATTGTGTTGCAGAAAACAGGGTTCATTAACGAAGCGGGGCACTGCGTCGTCGTGCGAATGATCGTGCATGGCAGGCCGACCGACATTGTCGTGCTGGGTGCGCCAGGCCCGCGCGATCATATCGCGGACGTGATCACGATTCGCCGCTGGCTGCGTTGCTCATTGCACTGACTAATGACTCATGCCCGCACTTCTGCAGGCGCAAAAAAAGCCCGCGCAAGGCGGGCTCAACTACTCGGAGTTTCGCGATCCAGTCGCTAGACGGATCACTTTCAGTCTAGGTGAAAGCTTTGCGAAAGTGTAGGAGATTCGCGTTACAGGTCGAAAAAAACCGTTTCCTTGTCGCCTTGCATATAGATGTCGAAGCGATACACGTTGGCGGTGTTCGGCTCGCGGCGCGCGATCAGGGTTTCACTCCTGTCGGCCGGAACCGCCGCCAGCACGGAGTCGCGCTCGTTGGCTTGCGCTTCGTCCTCGAAATAAATGCGCGTGAACGTGTGAAGCAGCATGCCGCGCATCGTCACGATGACGTTTAAATGGGGCGCCTCGTCGGGGCTCACGCGGCCCGGTTTCACCGTCTCGACAACAAAGCGCTTTTGCGGGTCCGTGCCCGTGCCGACGCGTGCAAAGCCGCGAAAGCCGGTCTTGAGAATTTCCTCGCGCGATTCCGGATAATGACCGTCGGCATCGACTTGGGACACTTCCAGCATGGCGTCGCCGATCACTTTGCCGTCGCCGTCGAACACCTGTCCCACGATCGTGATGTGCTCGCCCGCCGCTTCGCGGTCGGCCACCACTGGGGTGAACAGGCTCTTGAAGTCGAAATCATATTGCTGCGGGCACAGGCCGTACGCGAAATACGGTCCCACCGTCTGCGAGGGCGTTTGCTTAAGAGTGGTCATGGCTTAGCGCTCCATCGGAGTTTCGTTACGGCCGCGCAGCACGATGTCGAAGTCGTAGCCGAGCGCGTAGGCCTCTTGCGTGGTATCGAGCGAAAATTTCGCAATCAGACGATCACGGGCCTGCTCAGGCGTGCCCTGGAAAATCGGATCAAACGCCAGCAGCGGGTCGCCGGGAAAATACATCTGCGTGACGAGGCGCGAGCCGAAATGCTCGCCAAACAGCGAGAAGTGAATGTGATTCGGGCGCCACGCGTTCGGATGATTGCCCCACGGATATGCGCCCGGCTTGATCGTCAGAAAACGATAGCGGCCTTCGTTGTCCGTGATGCAGCGCCCCGCCCCCAGGAAGTTCGGATCGAGCGGCGCGTCGTGCTGATCCATTTTATGCACGTAGCGGCCGGCCGCATTCGCCTGCCAGATTTCCACGAGCGTATTGCGCACCGGGCGTCCGCCCTCGTCCAGCACACGTCCCGTCACGATGATGCGTTCGCCAAGCGGTTCGCCGTTACGGACCGCGTTGCGCGTCAGATCGCTGTCGAGCGCGCCGAGGTCTTCGGTGCCGTAGACGGGCACGCGCTGATCGCGCAGCTTCTCCTTCAGCGGAATCAGCGGACGTGTCGGGCCGCGTTTAACCGAGGAACCGTAACCGGGATAGATGTATTCGGGATGCGACGCGAAATCGCGCGCGCTGAGAAAGGAATCGTCCATCAGTGTCTCCTTCGGGATTTGTGGGATACGGCTTATCAACGGACTTTATCCAAACTGGACGGTTATGAAAAATGACGTTTTGGCGCTTTTCGTATAACCTTCCGTTATGCAACGCAGTCTCGCGGACAGCCGCGTCAAATTCCGTCATCTACAGTGCTTTCTGGCCGTGGCCCAATTCGGCAGCGTCCAGCGGGCCGCTGACAGCCTTTCGATTACGCAGCCGGCCGTCTCGAAGACGGTCGCGGAACTCGAAACCATTCTGGGCGTAAAACTCTTTGAGCGCGGCCGCCATGGAGCCGTGCCGACGCGGGAGGGGCAACTCTTCATGCCCCATGCGAGCGCCTGCGTCAGTGCGTTGCGGCAGGGCGTCGATCTGCTCGCGCGCGCGGAAGGCGCGGCCGCGGCCACGCTCGAAGTCGGGATTCTGCCGACCGTCGCGGCTGCACTGATACCGCCCGTGCTCAAGCGTTTCGCGTCTCTCTGGCCGCGCGTGATCGTGCGCCTTGCGACCGGCGCAAATCCCGAATTGCTCGAGCGCCTGAAAGCGGGCACGATCGAATTTGCCATCGGGCGACTAGCCGATCCCGAACGAATGGTGGGGCTCAGCTTCGAGCAGTTGTTCACCGAACCGCTGATTGCGGTCGTGCGCGCGGGGCATCCGCTCGATGCAGCGCCCGGTTTGCCTTCGGCCGCATTGCAGGGTTTCCCCGTCGTGTTGCCGCCGTTCGGAACGCTGATCCGGCAGTCGGCTGAAAGTTTGTTGAGCGCGTGGGGTGTGCCGCCGCTGTCGGCGTTCGTGGAAGTGTTGTCGGTCTCGACCGGCCGTGCGCTGACGCTCGAGAACGACGCCGTGTGGTTTGTGCCGCTCAGCGCGGTGGAGTACGAACTGGCGCACGGCATGCTTGTGCGTCTTCCGTTGCCGTTCGCGGGCACTGGCGAGCCGGTTGGCTTGATCCGGCGCTCGGACACGCAGCCGTCAGCAGTGGGAAGGGCTTTTATCGACGCTGTGCGGGAAGTTGCTCAGTTGCGAATGGCGGCTAGCGCAAGCAGGCCCGCGCGTAACGCTGCACGCAAGCGTGTGCGCCGCACAACGCCGACAACTTGATGTACAAAGCGCAGCGAACGGTGCTACGCGATTAGCTGCGCGTGGACCGGGCCGCGGCTCTGTGAACCAGTCAGTACAAAATGAAGTTGCGAACGTCACGCTAGCCGGTGTACAAACACGTTGCAAAAGCCGTCGCCGACCGCGCGATGCAGCGCCACCCTACGCAGCTACTGTCGCGCTGCGAGTCGAGACGGGTTGCACAGATATCGGAAACACTGGAAACAGCGTCGTAAGACGTACAAGGAGATTGCCATGCCTAGCGACTTGCCCACTCCAGACGCCGCGCTTCGCGCCGTGTCGGCGCCTGAGCACAATCCGCTCGGCACAGCCGGACTGGAATTCGTGGAGTTTGCCTCGCGCGATCCGCAGGCGCTGGGCGAGACCTTCACCAAGCTCGGCTTCAAGGCAATCGCACGCCACATCAGCAAGGACGTCACTCTGTTCCGGCAGGGCGAAATGAATTTTCTGATCAACGCGGAGCCTGATTCATTTGCTGCGCGCTATGCTGAAGAGTACGGCGCGGGCATTTGCGCGATCGGCATTCGTGTGGCCGACGCGCAACGCGCTTTCGACCGCGCGATCGAACTCGGCGCGTGGGCGTTCGAAGGCGAGAGGATTGGCGCCGGCGAGTTGCTGATCCCAGCAATTCAAGGCATTGGCGATTCGCATATCTATTTTGTCGACCGTTGGCGTGGACGCGGCGGGCAACGCGGCGGCCTTGGCGATATCTCGATCTTCGACATCGACTTCCGTCCGATCCAGATCGACACTGCGCACGCGGACCTTAGCCATGCAGGCACGGGCCTCGTCGCTGTGGATCATCTGACGCAAACGGTCGGCGAGGGTCGCATGCAGGAATGGCTCGACTTCTACCGCGACTTGCTCAACTTCCGCGAGATTCATGAGCTGCACGCGAACTGGCATGTGTCGGCCGAATCGCGCGTAATGGTGTCGCCGTGCGGCGCGATCCGTATCCCGCTGTATGAGGAGGGCACGCGCCGGACGGACCTGATGCACGAGTATTTGCCGGATCATCCCGGCGAGGGCGTGCAGCACTTGGCGCTTGCCACGGACGATATTTTCGCGTGCGTCGAGCAGTTGATCGCAAACGGCGTGGAATTCGTCGAGCCGCCTCCGCGCTATTACGAGCAGCTGGACGCGCGGTTGCCCGGACACGGCCTCGGCGTCGAGCGGCTAAAGCGCACGCACGTTCTGGTGGATGGCGAGATCGGCCCGGACGGTGTGCCGCTGCTGTTTTTTCAGACCTTCGTGCGTCGCGGTGCCGGCGAGATTTTCTTCGAGATCGTGCAACGCCAGGGACATCATGGATTCGGCGAGGGGAACCTCAGCGCGCTCGCGCGGGCGCGCGAGCAAGCCGGCGCCTGAGGTCAGATTTCGCGCTGCTTCTTCGGCGACTCGTTGACGGCCGGTGCTTGCGGAATGTCGGCGCTGGTCGCCATCCATAGTACTTCGGCATCCTCTTCACTTGTCGAGACCGCGGCGTGGCCGGTGCGGCTGTCGAAGTACAGGCTGTCGCCGGCGTTCAGATGTGTCGGGGCGTACAGCTCCGAGTGAAGGCACACGCTGCCGCTGATCACGTACAAAAACTCTTCGCCTTCATGGCGCCCCCAGTCGTCGAACGCGTCCAGCGTGTGCGCCGAGATGCGGATTCGGAACGGCAGCATCGCTTTGTGCGCGAGGTCAGTCGCAAGCAACTCCATCTGATAGCCGCGATACGCGTGACGCTGCCCTTCGCCTTTGCGCGTCAGCGCGCGACGTCCGCTTGCGCTCACTTTGGGCATCGATCCGAACAACTCCCCGATTTCGATCTTCAACCCGAGAACGATCTTTTGCAGGACGTCGAACGTGGGGGACATGAGGCCGTTTTCCACTTTCGATAGGGTCGAGCGAGAAACGCCGCAAAGGCGGCTCGCCGTTTCGAGCGTCAAAACCTGCGACTGGCGGGCAGCGCGGACGCGACGGCCAAGATCGGTCGTCGAGGGTTCAGCGGGCTTGGTGATCTGGGTGTCCATGGGGTCTGCTGCTTTCGTTGCTACCTGAGCGGTGGATTTCTGTTTCCGATAATAACATTCAGCGCGGATCGTGAAGTTTGCGCCGCGGCTGCCGATTCGGCTGTCGGCGCAATGCGGATGGTGGTTGCACTTTCTGATTGGAAACAGGGAGTGAGCGCTCGTTCAGCGCTTAATGCGCTCCGCTCCGCAGCATTTCGGCCGTTATTGCCAAAAAGCTGTTTAAAAGCCCTTCGATGACATAAAACTGACTCAGCGCGATTTGATGTGCCGTCGTCATGTGCATTAACTTAGGTTAAAACACGCATGCGTGGATTGATTTATTACTCCAATGTATTACGATGCTCAAACTAAAAATAGCATCAAGAAGATAACCCTCATGTCGCAGGATCGGAAGAAACGCCAATCGGGGAATAAGGCACGCAGAAGGCCCTTGGGCAAAGCGCAGTTGTTGCCGCACACGGCCGCGTACGTGCGTGAACAGTCGCTCTGCTGGCATCTGGCGTTGGCTGCTTTCAAAACCGGGAAGGGTAATGGGGATTTGCTCGCCAAAATCGTCAAGGCGCTTTATCTCGCCTGGTACCTTCAGGAGGCAGGTTTTGGTGCGGTGGAGCGCGAGGTTTATCTCGAGGCAGAACGTATTCTCGATGTCGCAGCTTCGTGCGCAAGTCAGGGTGTTTGGGTTATCGAAAGCGCGAATTGTCCGCCTATTATCCAAATTCTCGATCTACATGAACGGCAATTGCTTTGTGCGCCTGTGTTTGCTGTCACTGAGGCTGAATCATGCGTCGTGCGTTTTGGCAAAAGCGAGAAAAGGGCGCCGTGGTGATGCAGTCCGGTAAATTGCACAGTTCTTCGCGACAATCCATCAGCTCGGAGCGAACATGACGCCCACCGCTGACCTTGGCGCACCGCTTGCTCATACAGTGCAGACCCCAAATGCACGGAGCGCGGAAATGGCGAACAACAATTCAGACGAAATGGACGACCAGGGCAACGCTTCGAAGGCCACCGGAGCTTCAGGGGGCGGCTCGTTCGGTAATCAGCGCGGCGCACCAGTCACAGGTGGCGCGCCCGAGAACGGACAGAGAGGCGAAGGCGAGGTGCACCCTGCGCCAGACACCAATCCGCGAGCCAATCGCGGCCACGAGGCAACCGAGGGGAAGGACAACGAGCAGGACAAGGCATAAGCCAAAGCACAGGCGGAGCGTTGACGGCGGTATGCATAGCAACACGGTCGGTGGCGTTGCCGCGCAGCCAGGCAACTCCCGGATAGATGACAGCGCCCGGCCGTACGGTTAGACGTCGAGCGATAGCAACTGCCGCGGTACAACGCGCGGTTCGTGACGACGGTGTGCGGACGTAATGGGTGCTGCAAACCTCGAACGGGGGGCAACAATGACGGACTTCGACGCATGGCCACAATTCGATTCCCGACGACGACCCTGAACGATTCTGGCCAACACGAGTTGGCACGCTGACACGTGGCCCGACGCAAAGCTCCGCTCTTTGCGAAGCAACGAAGGGTAGATCCGCACTAGAAAGTCGACGGTCATTGGGACGGGCAGTCTTCCCGATCGCCTGGGAGACGTCTATGAACCGCAACAAGTGCCTGCACAAATGTGCGCTGTCCTGGCGCCGGGTGGTGTCGACCGGCCTGCTTGCCATCTTCTGTATTGCCTGTAGCGGCGGCTCGGGCGGCGACTCCAGCACAAGCAGTTCGAGCGGCGGGACCGGGTCCGGCGGAACGGGCACCGGCGGGACCGGCTCGGGTGGTTCGGGTGGGTCGGGCTCCGGTGCAACGTCTTCTGCGAGCGACGTTCTGACGTATCACAACGACCTCGCCCGTACAGGACAGTACCTTGCAGAGACGACGCTGACGCCCGCCAACGTTACCCCGACCGGATTTGGCAAGGTTGCCTTCCTCGCGGCAGACGGCAAGGTGGATGCTCAACCGCTCTACGTTAGCAATCTCCCCATTGGCGGCACGGCGCACAACGTCGTCTATGTCGTGACCGAGCACGCCAGCGTTTACGCATTCGACGCCGACACCAATACGCAGCTGTGGCAGCGCTCCCTGCTTGGCTCCGGTGAGACGACGAGCGACGATCGTCATTGCGGCCAGATCACACCGGAAATCGGCATCACGTCCACGCCGGTTATCGACCGCACGCGCGGCACAGCGGGCGTCCTGTACGCGGTCGCAATGAGTAAGGATGCGAGCGGAGGCATTCATCAGCGCCTGCATGCAATAGATCTCGTGACAGGATCGGAGACGCTCGGTGGTCCTACCGAGATCACGGCCACCTACCCTGGAACGGGCGCGAACAGCAGCAACGGTGTCACCGCTTTCGATCCTCAGCAATACGCGGAGCGCCAGGCGCTAACCCTCGTCAACGGCAATGTCTATCTTGCATGGACGTCGCACTGCGACCAGGGCACTTACGGCGGTTGGGTGATCGCCTACAGCGCGGATACGCTTTCGCAGACCAGCGCGCTGAACCTCACTCCAAACGGAAGTGAAGGCTCGGTCTGGATGAGCGGTGCGGGTATGGCATCCGACGGCGCATTCCTGTACCTCCTCGACGCGAACGGCACCTTCGACGCAACGCTGAATGCGCAGGGTTTTCCCATTGCAGGCGACTATGGGAACGCCTTCCTTAAGCTGTCGACCTCGCCGAGGCTCGGTGTGGCCGACTATTTCGCGACTTTCGACACTGTCGTGCAATCAGCGAGGGACGCAGATCTCGGATCGGGAGGCGCGTTGGTACTACCGGACCAGGCTGATGCAAGCGGCACGACCCGGCATCTCGCCCTGGGAGCCGGCAAGGATTCGAAGATCTACGTGGTTAATCGCGATGCGATGGGCAAGTTCAACACGAGCGCCAACCAGATCTGGCAGGAGATCGACGGGCAACTGCCAGGAGGCGTTTTCGGCATGCCCGCCTATTACAACCATGTCGTATATTTCGGCTCCGTGGGCGACAATCTCAAGGCATTCCCGGTGACCGCTGCGCTCCTGGCAACGACTCCCGCATCGCACAGTCCGGGCACTTTCCCTTACCCAGGTGCAACGCCTAGCGTTTCGGCGAATGGCTCGTCGAACGGGATTGTCTGGGCCGCCGAGAACGGCGCCGTTGGCGCGCTGCATGCCTTTAACGCCAGCGATCTGAGCCAGGAACTCTACAACAGTAACCAGTCCGGTCCGCGAGACACATTCGGCGCGGGAAACAAGTTCATTACGCCAATGATCGCGCACGGGCACGTGTACGTGGGCACGACCAACGGCGTGGCGGTGTTCGGTTTGCTGAAATAGGAAAGAAGCTGAAGCTCGCGGCGTCCGGCAAGCGCGGCGAGCATCAACTGCCGATCACCCTCTTTGCCTTTCTTTTCCTGACTCCGGGCTCGACTCCCACGCGCAGATCTCGCCGCTTAACCGCGTCGACAACAGCGCGAGCGACCTGCTCGAATTCCTCCTCCCGCTGTGACAAATAAAGCCATTTGCCGAGCATGGGATGCGGGGCGAGCTGCACAAACTCGTCAGTGAGATCTGCATGCCGATCACGCGACGTGCACACCAGCAGTCCATTCCAGGGCTCCTCGCCGTCGCCGACCGCAAGGCAGAGTAAGCCATCTACATAAGCCGCTTCGAAGCCGAATAAGCGCTTCCTCAGAAAGCCGGGATCGTCCTCGAAAGGTTCGAAGATCCACAGCAAAGAATTCTTAACGGATGAACCCATGACCGCTCCTGTTAGCGAGCGATCATCTTAAAGCGAAGAGACTGCACAGAGGGGCGCACAGTCCCACAACGCCTTGCGCGTTAGCAACCCAGGCCGGCAACCGGCCACAGCGCAAAAGCGCAACGCTCACTTAGCCGACGCGGCAGCCCCTGCTTGCGACGAACCCGTCGCCGTAGGACCGTAGCCGGTGGTATCGCTTTGAGCGATCGCATTTTGCGCAGCAATGCGAGCTTCGGCTGCTTGAATGTCCGCGGGATAAGTCGCATCAACAGCAACGGCCGGGTTGTATCCCGCCTGCTCGATCTGCTTCAACTGAGCCTTGACTTCCGCGCGCGTGAGCGGCTGCTCCGACTGTGCAAACGAGACAACTGGCACGGCCAGAACAACAACCAGTGCGACTGCTTTGATAAGCGATTTCATGATGCTTCCCTCCGGGAATGATGTTCTCCGGTGCCGCAGCGGATCCTCGGCACCATTCGCGGATTCTAGGAAGCCCTTATTCCAGGGAAAACCCCCAATGCTGTAATTCACTCTTGCAGCAAATGACAAGTCGGCGTGCTGTAATGGATGGCGTAAACAATGAAGGCACTTCGTCAAACGCCGTGGCGCACGTCGACCTTGTACGCGGTGACTTGCCGGTAGGTATCTCCTGCCCGAACGATTACATCGCTCTGTTCCGCCGGCATGTTCACCTGGTTCGGAAAACCGCCTGCTTCGAGGCAAAGCCCTGCATGTGCCTGATAAACCACGCCGCCGCGACCCGCGTCTCCTTTCAACCAGTTGCCGCTGTAAAACTGCAAGCCACGCTGGTCGGTTGACACGGTCAATTCCCGTCCGCTCCCCGGATCGTAAAGACACGCGACTTCGCGCATATGGCCGGCTTGATTGGCGCCACCGGCCGTATCGCGCAGCACGTAGCAATGATCGAAGCCGCCCGCTTGCACGAGTTGTCCGTGCGGCCAGTCGAGGCGGGCGCCAATCGGCGCGCTCTGCCGGAAGTCGAATGCATTGCCCGCTACGTCCGCGAGCCTGCATGGAATCATTGCTGCATCGACTTCGAAGAATTGATCGGCGTCGATCGACAGCATGTGTCCGCGAATATCCGCGCCTGCGCGGCCAGTCAGATTGAAGTACGCATGACTTGTCAGATTCAGCGGCGTGGCGGCGTCGGTAATGGCTTCGTATTCGATGGTCAACGTGCCGTCGTCGTCGAGCGTGTAGCGCACTTGCGTGGTCACGTTGCCTGGAAAGCCCGCGTCGCCTTCCGGCGACTCGAGCCGCATGAGCAGCGATCCGTTGTCCTCGCTGACATCCCACATCGCACGATGGAAACCTACGCTTCCTCCGTGCAGCAGGTTCGCGCCCTCGTTGCGGTCGAGCGTGTACCCGATGCCATCGAGCGTAAAACGGGCGTCGGCAATGCGGTTCGCCCAGCGGCCGATCAGCCCGCCCATATAGGTCGTGGCCGCGACGTAATCGGCCGGCGTGTCATGCCCGAGCAGAATATCGCCGAGGCGTCCGGTGCGATCCGGCGCATGCCACGAAACGAGCGTCGCGCCCAGGTCGCTGATGGCGATCTTCATGCCGTGCGCGTTGCGCAGCGTGAAGAGCCGTACCGGATCGCCGCCATTGAGCGCGCCCCACGGCTCGGATGAAAGTTGTGCGATGCTGATCATGTCGTCGATAAAAATTTGAGAATTAAAGGCATGCTCAGCCTGGCGTGGAAGCCTGAGTCGAGTTCACGCGATCCTGGTACTCACGCGGCGTGCAACCGAGTTCACGCCGGAAAACCGCATACATGTATTGCAGCGACGTGAAGCCGCAACGTATCGCCACTTCCGCACTCGATGCATCGCGCTTCGCAAGCAGCGCCTTCGCGACATCGAGTTTATGGCGCAGGATTTCCTGATGCACGGTGCATTTGCGTTCGCGTCGAAAGTACTCTTCCAGCGACGAGCGCGACACGCCCACATAATCGGCCACCTGTTCGGTGCGAATGCCCTGGCACGCGTACTGACGGATGAAATGCCGCGCGCGCATCACATACGGACTCGCGAGCGGTTCGTGTCGTGTCGACTCGAGCACGTTGATCCCGACGGGCGGCACGAGAATGCGCCGCCCAGGAAAGCGCGCACCGCGCAGCATCTGATGCAAAAGGTGAGCGGCGGTGCGCCCCATTTCTTCGGTGCCCTGTATCACGGAGGAAAGCGGAATGCGTGTGAGCGTCCGCGTTAGCGGGTCGTTGTCGATGCCGATAATCGCGACTTCTTCCGGTACCGGAATGCCCGCGATCAAGCACGCTTGCAGCAGATGGCGCGCGCGGGCATCGGTCACGGCGATAATGCCGACGGGCTTCGGCAACTCGCGCAGCCACGCAGTCAGTTGTTCGGTCGCCTGGTTCCATGAAGGCGCGCTGGTGGACAGTCCGCGATAAATCTCGCCTTGGATCTGCTCGGCGCTGTGTCCGTCCGTGCTGCGAAGATGAGCGAACGAAAGTTCGCGCTGCTGCGCCCAGCGGTTCTCTTGCGCTTGCGGCAAGCTGTAAAGCGCAAAGTGTTCGAGCCCGGCGCCAATTAAATGCGTGTAAGCCAGTGAAACGAGCTTGCTGTTATCGGTCGCGATATAGGGTAAATCCGGGGGATACTGTGACGGGTCTTCGAACGACGATCCCACCGCGACGACCGGCAATGGGCAGTCGCGCAATGCTTCACTCACGGCAGGATCGTCGAAATCCGCAATGATTCCGTCGCCGTCAAAGCGCTCTATACCCGTCAAGCGACAACGAAAATCTTCTTCCAGAAAGAGGTCCCACGCCACGCGTGTGGACAGCAGGTAGTTACCAATGCCGGTAATGATCTCGCGATCGTAGACCTTGTTCGCGTTGAACAGCAGCGCGATCCGATGGGTCGTCTGTGGAGTTTGCGGACGGGTCATGGCGGTGCTGGGCATGCGGATAATTAAACCCGCAAAGCCTTCGTCTCCTATGTCGACAGAGTAGGCGCTATAGCGTCTTTCTCTGGTTCGATGTTTTTAAGCGTCCGGTTATTCTAGGCCGCGAATCGCGCACCGGTGCAAAACAAAATCGCGGGCGGTGAGAAACATCAAGCACGCTGCGCAATTTCGCAATTGCCGATGCTTGCGGCAAGCGGCAGCATGGCGTCACCTTATTGACCGGCGCGGCCATGTCCGCACGGGTTGCAGTGCAACAAATACTGGAGACGCTGATGTCCTACTTCGAACACATTCCCGAGATCCGTTATGAAGGCCGGCAATCGGACAACCCGCTTGCGTACCGTCACTACGACAAGAACAGGAAGGTACTCGGTAAAACGCTCGAAGAACATCTGCGCATTGCGGTGTGCTACTGGCATACGTTCGTCTGGCCGGGTGTCGACATCTTCGGTCAGGGCACATTCAAGCGCCCATGGCAGCAGTCCGGCGACGCAATGGAAATGGCGCATCTGAAAGCGGATGCCGCGTTCGAATTTTTCTCGAAGCTGAGCACGCCGTATTACACGTTCCACGATACCGACGTCGCGCCTGAAGGCAGCAACCTGAAAGAATACAGCGAGAACTTTTCCCGCATAGTGGACTATCTCGCACGCAAACAGCAGGACACCGGTATCAAGCTGCTGTGGGGCACGGCCAACCTGTTCTCGCATCCGCGTTATGCTGCGGGCGCGGCCACGAGTCCCGATCCAGAAGTATTCGCGTTCGCTGCGACACAGGTACGTCATGCACTGGACGCCACACAACGGCTAGGCGGCGAGAACTACGTGTTGTGGGGCGGGCGCGAAGGCTACGACACGTTGCTCAATACCGATCTCGTGCGCGAACGCGATCAACTCGCGCGCTTCCTGCATATGGTCGTGGATCACGCGCATAAGATCGGCTTCAAAGGCTCACTGCTGATCGAGCCGAAACCGCAGGAGCCGACCAAGCATCAATACGATTACGATGTCGCGACCGTGCACGGATTCCTGCTGCAATACGGGCTTGCGAAAGACATTCGCGTGAACATCGAGGCGAATCATGCAACGCTTGCCGGTCACTCGTTTCATCACGAGATCGCAACGGCTTTTGCACTCGATATCTTCGGTAGCGTAGATGCGAATCGCGGCGACCCGCAAAACGGCTGGGATACCGATCAATTCCCAAATAGTGTGGAAGAACTGACGCTCGCGTTTTATGAAATCCTCAAGCACGGCGGGTTCACCACGGGCGGCATGAACTTCGATTCGAAAGTGCGGCGGCAAAGTGTCGATCCGGAAGATCTGTTTTACGGTCACATTGGCGCCATCGACAACCTCGCGCTCGCCGTGGAACGCGCGGCTGTGCTGATCGAAAACGACCGTCTCGACCAGTTCAAACGCCAGCGTTATGCGGGCTGGGACGCCGAATTTGGACGCAAGATCCTGTCGGGCGACTTCTCGCTGTCGGCGCTCGCCACCGAAGCGCTGTCGCGCGATCTGAACCCGCGGCACGCGAGCGGCCAGCAGGAGCGCATGGAAAACATCGTCAATCAGGCAATTTATAGCGGACGCTGAAGAGCACTGTTGCACGTGAATAAAACGCGCGGACACATACCGCGCGAATAAAAAAGCTTTGGGTTGTCGCTTGTCCGGACCTGCGGCTCGCAGCGCAGGCCGTCCAATCCGGAATTCCGGCTATCAAAAGAAGGAGACAGAAATGAAATTCGCAACACGTCGTACTGTACTGGGTTCGCTCGTATGTGGAGCGGTGCTGGCCAGCCTGTCACTGGCGGCGCCGCTTGCGCATGCCAGCAAGGATCACCCGGAGATCGGCTTCTGTATCGACGACCTGCGCGTCGAACGCTGGTCTCGCGACCGTGACTATTTCGTCGCGGCTGCGGAAAAACTCGGCGCGAAAGTATCCGTTCAATCCGCCGATGCCAGCGAGGCGCGGCAAATCTCGCAGATTGAAAACCTGATCTCGCGCGGCGTCGATGTCATCGTGATCGTGCCGTTCAATTCCAAGACGCTCGGCAACGTAGTCGCCGAAGCCAGAAAGGCAGGCATCAAGGTGGTTTCATATGACCGCCTGATTCTCGATGCCGACGTTGACGCCTATATCTCGTTCGACAACGAGAAGGTGGGAGAACTGCAGGCGGAAGGTGTTTATAAAGCGCAACCGAAGGGTAACTACTTCCTGCTTGGCGGCGCGCCGACCGACAACAACGCGAAGATGCTGCGCGAAGGGCAGCTCAAGGTACTGAAGCCCGCCATCGACAAGGGCGATATCAAGCTAGTTGGGCAGCAATGGGTGCCGGAGTGGAGCGCGTCCACGGCGCTGCGCATCGTGGAAGATGCACTGACCGCCAACAACAACAAGATCGACGCAATCGTTGCGTCGAACGACGGAACCGCTGGCGGCGCGATCCAGGCACTGGCCGCTCAGCACATGGCCGGGAAGGTGCCCGTTTCGGGTCAGGACGCTGACCTCGCGGCGGTCAAGCGGCTGATTGCGGGCACGCAGACCATGACCGTCTACAAACCGCTGAAGCTCATTGCGGGCGAAGCGGCAAAGCTCTCGGTGGCGCTGGCCAAGGGTGAGAAGCCTGCCTTCAATGCGCAATACGACAACGGAAAGAAGAAGGTCGACACGGTGCTGCTGCAGCCTACGTTGCTCACGAAGAGCAACGTGGATGTGGTCATCAAGGACGGCTTCTACACCCAGGCCCAGCTCGCGAGCCAATGAGCGTAACGTGCGCGCGGTTCATGTCGATACATGCAGCAGCGTATCGGCATGAACGCGCGCCCTGCAGCGAGGCATAGCGAATGACGCAACCGTTACTGACGATGCGCGGCATCGTCAAAGCGTTTTCAGGTGTGAAAGCACTCGACGGCATTGACCTGACGGTCTCGCCGGGCGAGTGCGTCGGCTTGTGCGGCGAGAACGGCGCAGGCAAATCCACGCTGATGAAGGTACTGTCCGGCGTGTATCCGCACGGTACCTGGGATGGCGAAATAACCTGGGAAGGCAAGCCGCTCAAGGCAACGAGCATACGCGACACCGAGCGAGCGGGCATTATCATCATTCACCAGGAGTTGATGCTGGTGCCCGAGTTGTCGGTGGCGGAGAACATCTTTCTCGGCAATGAAATCACCCTGCCGGGCGGCCGCATGAACTACGCGGCAATGTACCAGCGCGCTGACGAATTGCTGCGCGAACTCGGCATTAGCGGAATAAACGCGGCGCAACCCGTCATGAATTATGGCGGCGGCCATCAGCAGTTGATAGAGATTGCCAAGGCGCTGAACAAGCAGGCGAAACTGCTGATTCTCGATGAACCGTCCTCTTCGCTAACCTCGTCCGAGATTGCGATTTTGCTCGACATCGTGCGCGATCTGAAGCGGCGCGGCGTGGCCTGCGTCTACATCTCGCACAAGCTCGACGAGGTCGCCGCGGTTTGCGACACGATTAGCGTGATTCGCGACGGACGGCATGTCGCCACCGAACCAATGCACGCGCTTACCACGGACCGCATTATTTCGTTGATGGTCGGCCGCGAGATCAAGAACCTGTTCCCCCGCGAACCGCATCCGATCGGCGACGTCATTTTCGAAGCGCGCAACGTAACCTGTTTCGACGTAACGAATCCGCGCCGCAAGCGCGTAAGCGATGTGTCGTTCGCATTGCGGCGCGGCGAGATTCTCGGCGTGGCAGGTCTGGTCGGCGCTGGTCGCACGGAATTGATGCAGGCGATCTTCGGCGCTTATCCTGGCGTGAGCGAGGCGACGGTTGTAGTGGAAGGCAAGACCGTAAAGATTCGCGCGCCGATCGACTCGATTCGCGCGGGCATCGGCATGGTGCCTGAAGACCGCAAGCGGCATGGCATCGTGCCTGGTCTAAGTGTCGGCCATAACATTACGCTCGCGGTTCTGCAGCGCTTTTCTTCTGGAGGACGTATCGATTCGGCCGCCGAACTCGACACGATTCACACGGAAATGAAGCGACTCTCCGTGCGCGCCGCGCATCCGATGTTGTCCATCGCGAGTCTTTCGGGCGGCAATCAGCAAAAGGCGGTACTCACGCGAATGCTATTGACCGACCCGAAAGTACTGATCCTCGACGAACCCACGCGCGGGGTCGATGTTGGCGCTAAATTCGAAATCTACAAACTCATCTTTCAACTGGCGCAGCGCGGCATGTCGATCGTGATGGTGTCGTCCGAATTGCCGGAAGTACTCGGCATCAGCGATCGTGTGCTGGTGATCGGCGAGGGCGAATTGCGTGGCGATTTCGTCAACGACGGCCTCACGCAGGAAGACATTCTCAGCGCCGCTATCCGTCCCGTGCAGCGAGTCCCGAACCCAACCGCAGCGAGTGCCGCATGACGCCCGACGTTACTTCACAACGCGCCGACGATACCGCGCCGCGAGGCGCATTCGGCGGCTCACAGCGTATCCAGCAACTGTTCGCGCGTTACAAGATTCTCGCGTTGCTGATCGCCGTGGCCGCGATCTGGATTTTCTTCTCGGTTCTAACGCATGGCGCATTCGTGACGCCGCGCAATCTGTCGAACCTGCTGCGGCAAATGTCGATTACCGGCATGCTCGCATGCGGCATGGTCTTCGTGATCATTGCGGGTGAGATCGATCTGTCGGTCGGTTCGCTGCTCGGTTTGCTCGGCGGCGTAGCCGCGATACTCGACGTGAACCGCCATTGGCCGATAGGCGTCACGTTGCCGGTGGTGATGCTGCTCGGCGTGCTCGTCGGCGTGTTCAACGGATGGTGGTCCACATACCGGCGCGTACCTTCGTTCATTGTCGGCCTGGGCGGCATGCTCGCCTATCGCGGCATTCTGCTCGGCGTGACGGGCGGCTCGACCATCGCGCCGGTGTCCGACGGTTTCGTGTTCGTCGGGCAAGGCTATTTGCCGACGCTCGCGGGCGATACGCTCGCCGTTGTGTTGTTCGTACTGCTCGCGTTTCTGACCCTACGTCAGCGCCGCAATCGCGAGCGCTACCAGTTGAGCGTGGTGCCGGTCTGGCAGGACGTCGCGAAGGTGATCGGCGCAGGTGTGATCCTGGCGGGCTTCGTTGCGACGCTCGATCGTTATGGCGGCATCCCGGTGCCCGTTCTGTTGCTGCTTGCGTTACTCGGCATTTTTACGTGGATTGCCACGCAGACCGTGTTCGGGCGACGCATCTACGCCGTCGGATCGAACCTCGAAGCGACGCGTCTTTCCGGCGTCAACACGAATCGCGTGAAGCTCGCCATTTTCGCGTTGATGGGCCTGATGTGCGCGTTCGCGGGGATTGTGAATACGGCGCGGCTGGCAGCAGGTTCGCCATCGGCGGGCTCGATGGGCGAACTCGACGCGATTGCGGCGTGCTTTATCGGCGGCACGTCGATGCGCGGCGGTTCCGGCACCGTGTACGGCGCATTGATCGGCGCGCTCGTGATGGCAAGCCTCGACAACGGCATGTCGATGCTCGATGTCGACGCCTATTGGCAGATGATCGTGAAAGGTAGCATTCTCGTGCTGGCCGTCTGGATCGACGTGGTGTCGGGCTCGAACAGGCGGTAAGGTGGTTGGCTATGGGGCGGCCACGCCCCAAGTCACCACCGGTCATCCACAATTAATGAAGCACCCCACGACTCCCGGCCAACCCCGCGCTTTGGACGAAAGCCACGAATCGGCGCCTCCATCGCTTGATCCGACGAATTTAAGTTCGCGCCCGCTCCCCCGTCTTACTACTATTGCGGGGAACGCAGGGCGCGAAGTGGCGCCTTCACAGCTTGTTACCGGCGGCAAGCGGATAGGCAATCGTCATGAAGCGCAGAACCTTCCTTGTTGGCGGCGCGGGTGCATTCGGCGCGTTGCTGGTCGGCTGGTCTGTGCTGCCCGTGCGGCAACGCCTCACCACGGCCGCGCCCCTGCCCGTCGAGGGCACGCAAGCGGCGCTCAACGGCTGGGTCAAGATCGCGTCGGACAATACCGTCACGATCATGATGTGCAAAGCGGAAATGGGGCAGGGCATCCATACCGGCCTCGCGATGATCCTCGCGGAAGAACTGGACGCCGACTGGTCGCGCGTGCGAGTCGAAGACGCGCCGATCGACAACATCTACAACAGCGTGCAAAGCGTCATTGACGATCTGCCGTTTCGTCCCGATCACGACAGCGTCACGAAGCGCACGATCGTCTGGTACACGCGCAAACTGATGCGCGAGGCCGGCACGATGATGACGGGCGGATCATCGAGCATTAACGACCTGTGGACGCCGATGCGCGAAGCGGGCGCATCGGCGCGCGCGATGCTGATCGCGGCTGCGGCGGCGCAATGGCACGTGCCGGCCGGCGAGTGTGCCGCGCAGGGCGGCTACGTGAGTCATCGGTCGGGTCGTAAGGCGAGTTTTGGCGAGTTGTCGTCGATGGCGGCTCAGCAAGCTTTGCCCGACAAGGTCGCGTTGAAAGACCCTGCTGGTTTCAGGCTGATTGGCAAGCCGCTGCCTCGTATCGAGGCCGCTTCGAAGCTGAACGGCACCGCGCGTTTCGGCATTGACGCGTTGCCCGACGGCCTGCTCTACGCGAGCGTCGTAATGTGTCCCACGCTCGGCGGCACGGTCGCGAGCTTCGACGCCGCATCGGCGGCGAAAATGCCGGGCTGCATCAAGGCGCTCCCCTTCCCGCCGTACAACGGCGGCACGGGCGGCGTTGCGGTGATTGCAAACAACCCGTTTCGCGCGATGAACGCGGTCGACGCCATCAACGTAACGTGGCAGCACGGCGCCGCGGCATCGCTCTCGAGCGCGGAAGTGGAGCACCGCCTCGCGCTCGCACTCGACGACGGCGACGGCCACGCGTACTACCATCGCGGCGACATTAACGACGCGTTGAGCCGCGCGGCACATACCGTCAGCGCCGAATATCACGCGCCGTATCTCGCGCACGGCGCAGTCGAACCGCTCAATTGCACGGTGCAGGTCGCGGACGGCGCGGCGACCGTATGGGTGTCGACGCAAGTGCCGGCGCTCGCGCGACATCACGTAGCCAAGGTTTTGCATATCGACGACGACAAGGTCACCGTGCATGCGCAGTTGCTCGGCGGCGCGTTCGGGCGGCGCCTCGAACTCGATTACATTGCACAGGCCGCGGTGATTGCGCGCGAGGCGGACGGCCATCCGGTTCAAACGTTGTGGTCGCGCACGCAAGACTTCACGCATGATTTCTATAGGCCGGCATGCGTAGCCCGGTTGAGGGGCGGGCTCGACAACAACGGCAAACTGATTGTGTGGCACAGCGCATCCGCGAGTCAGGCGATCGTGCCCGAAGCGCTCTCGCGCTATTACGGCGTGCCGCGCATTCCGATCGACAAAACCACTTCTGAAGGCGCATTCGATCAGCCATACGAGTGGCCCGTAGTGCGAGTGGCGCACAAGATCGTGGAGTTGCCGGTGCCGGTCGGCTTCTGGCGCTCGGTCGGACACTCGCATCAGGCCTTCTTCACCGAAAGCTTCACCGACGAACTCGCTGCCGCCGCGGGCCAGGATCCCGTGGCGTTTCGCGCTGCGCTACTGGCGCAGCACCCGAGGCATCTGGCGGTGCTGCAGCGAGTGGCCGCGCTGTCGGAGTGGCACGAGCCGTTGACCCATGCCGCCGATGGCGCGCCGCGTGCGCGCGGCGTCGCGCTTCACGAAGCGTTCGGCAGTGTGGTGGCGCAAGTCGCGGAAGTATCGATCGGGCCGCGCGGGCGAATCCGCGTGCATCGCGTGGTGTGTGTGATCGATTGCGGCTTGCCTGTGAACCCCAATCTGATCCGTCAGCAGATGGAGAGCGGAATCGTATTCGGTCTCTCCGCCGCATTGCAGGACGAGATCACGATTGTGAATGGGCAGGTGGAACAGAAGAACTTCGTCGACTTTCCGGTGGTGCGGATCAACGATTGCCCGGTGATCGAAACCGACATCATGCCGAGTCGCCTGCATCCGCAGGGTGTCGGCGAACCGGGTGTGCCGCCGGTCGCGCCCGCCGTGGCAAATGCGGTGTTCGCGCTGACCGGCAAGCGGCTGCGCACATTGCCCTTAAAGCTCACGTAAAGCGGGAGACACGCATGCGATCGCTGAACATCAACGGCCGCGCGGTGGCAGTGCAAGCGGAACCCGATATGCCGCTATTGTGGGTGCTGCGTTGCGAACTCGGCATGACCGGCACCAAGTTCGGCTGTGGCGTCGGCATTTGCGGGGCGTGCACGGTGCACCTGAACGACAAGCCGTGCCTGTCGTGTCAGACAACCATGTCGACCCTGAATACACAGAAGATAACGACCATTGAAGGGATGCAAGGCGCCGAGGCGCAAGCGTTGAAGGCCGCCTGGATTGATCTCGATGTGGTGCAGTGCGGCTATTGCCAAAGTGCGCAATTGATGGCCGCCTGCGCGTTGTTAAAACAGAAGCCGCACCCGACTGACGCCGACATTGACGCGGCAATGAGCAACATCGTATGTCGCTGTGGCACGTATCCCCGAGTGCGCGCCGCGATTCACGAAGCGGCGAAGCGCCGGCCGGCGTAATAGCCGGCGCTTCGCGGGCGATGGAGTTAGCCTGCCAGCAACTCGACCACGGCCACGACGGCCGTGAAGATACCAATGCATCCGCCCAGTGCTGCTGCGCTTTTCATGAACGACGACATAGCTTGGCCTCGTAACGTGTTGTGGTTGGTGGCACGTATTTAACCGCAATTGAAAGGCAAAAGAAATGTCGCCAAAAATAAATCGTAAGCTTGCGCGTCGGTATTACGGAGCCTTGGTCACCGGGGTTGCCTGCTGTGATCTGACGGGCGTCGCCCCCGATGATGTCGGCACATGCGGTGCCGCTGCCGGTGTCTCCTCCCAACCGCCGCCGAGAGCAAGGAACAGATTGACCTGGTCGATAGCCACCTGGCCTTCCGCGACGGCCACCTGAGATTTCGTCGACGTTAGCGTGCGGGTAGCGTCCAGATCCGAGATGAACGACTCGCGGCCCGCGCGATAGAGCCGATGCGTTTCGTCAGCGGATTGCGTCGCCGACTTCAGCGCGGCGCGCAATGCGTCAGCGCGGGCGTAGTCGGAGGCATACGTGGCGAGGCTCGTTTCGGTTTCGCGCAATGCGGTCAGCACGACGCCGTCGAAGCGCGCGAGCGCGACCTGACTCGACGCCTGCGCTTCCCGTACGCGGCCACGCGCACCGTTCGCCGGGAACGTCCAGCTGATCAGTGGACCGAAACCCCAGCGCGCGGTCGGCGAAGTGCCGAGGTCTTCCAGAACGCCCGTCAAGCCCGCCGATGCGCCGATGCTCACAGTCGGATACAGCGCGCCGGTGGCCACGCCGATGCGCGCCGTGGATGCCGCTAGCTGACGCTCGGCCTCGCGCACGTCGGGTCGACGCTTGAGCAGCGCGGCGCCGTCGCCCACCGGAATCGGCTGACTGATCTGCGGCAGCTTTTCGCAAGCGAGAACGGCGAGCGGCAGGTCCGACGGCGCACGCGCGAGCAAAGCCGCGAGCCGGTACTGCGCAATCTTGCGGCGCGCGGTGTAGCGCGGAATATCCGCGAACAACGTATCGACCTGCGTCTGGCCGCGCGTGACTTCTGTTTGATTGCCACGGCCGGCATCGCGCAGACGGCGCGATACATCCACGCGTTGTCTCTGCAATGCGAGTGACTGCTGCGCGATCTTCAGTTCCTCGGCCGCCGAGCATTGTTCGACGTAGGCGCGCACCACGTCCGCGACCACCGTGATTCGCGCGAGATCGGCCGCGGCCTGCACGGCCTCGGCGTCGGCTTGCGCCGCTTCCACGCCGCGCCGAAGTTTGCCGAACAGATCGATTTCGTACGCAACGCTGATGCCGATGTCGCCTTCATTCACGACCGGCAGTTTTTCAGTCAGCAAGTATTGTTCGGCCGATTCCTGCGCGCGTTCGATCACCGCCGACGCCTTGCCGGAAAACCCGCCCTGCGCCTGCGCGACGCCCAGCGCCTCGCGCGAGCGCGCGAGATTGGCGGCGGCCACGCGCAAGTCGGTATTCGATTGAAGCGCTTCGTCGACGAGACCGTTCAGCACGGGGTCGTCGTACAGTTTCCACCACACAGCCGGTACGTTGCCGCGCGAGGTGAGCGTTGCGTCCGCGCCTTCGATCTGCGCATTCGCGAGCGGCGCGTTGACGAGTGCGTCTTTCGGCAGCGAGTAGTTGGGGCCGACGTTCATGCAGCCATTGAGCGCCGCCGTCAAAGGCAGCAGCGGCAGCAGCGGCAGCAGCGGCAGCAGCGGCAACAGCGGCAATAGTCGCAGTTGGCGTTGCAGTTGCAATTGCGGTCGAGGCAGCCCGAGCGAACGCAAAAACGGCACGGTGCGCGGCAGTTTCATTGCGAGGCGCCCGAAGCGGTGGCCGCAGCACTCGCAGGCGGCGCAGCGGATGCGCTCGAAACTCCTGCGGCATGCGAAGCGCGCGCATTCGCCAGGTCGCGCACCGACACCGTAGCGGTGCGCCCGGCGATCATGCGGAAATCGGCGGGCACTTCATCGAGCGCGACACGCACCGGAATGCGCTGCGCGAGCCGCACCCAGCTGAAGGCGGGATTCACATTCGGCAGCAGATTGGAGCCTTGCGTGCGGTCGCGATCCTCAATGCCCGCGACGATGCTTTGCACGTGTCCGCGCAGCAAATGCGGCTCGCCCATCACGTTGATATCAACCGGCTGGCCGATGTTGATACCGCCCAGCTTGGTTTCCTCGAAGTAGCCGTCGACACGAAACGAATGCATATCGACCACCGAAAGCACCGCCCGCCCGGCAGCAACGAATTCGCCGGCACGCGGCGCGCGGTCGTTCAGGTAACCGTCCACTGGGCTCATGATCGTCGCGCGTTGCAGGTTCAGTTTTGCGGTGTCGATTGCGACGTTGGCGTCCGCGAGCGCCGCTTCCGCCTGGTCCACGCGCGAGCGGCTTTCTTCCGCGACTTCGGCGGCGACCAGATTGCCGAGTTTTCGATTGCGCACGTCCTCGCGGCGCGCCTGATCGAGCGTGGCGCGGCGTTGCTGCGCGGTGGCCTGGGCCTGACGCAGCGCGAGCGTGTAACGCGCCTGGTCGATGACGAACAGCACCTGGCCTTGCCTGACCTGCTGGTTGTCCACCACTTGAACCGATGAGATCAGCCCCGACACGTCTGGCGCGACCTGGATCACGTCGGCGCGCACGTGCCCGTCGCGGGTCCACGGCGCGAACATGTAGTAGTCGACCAGCTTCCACAGCACGAGTGCCGCGGCCACGACGACGATCAGGGTCAGCACGATCTGACCGACGGAGAACCAGGTTTTTTTCACGTTGATTTCACGAAACGAGTCTGTGCGAAACGACGACGACAACGCCCAGCACCAGCACATAGATGCCGAGGTCGAAAATGGAGCGATGCCACACGAAGCGGTAAAAGCCGACGCGCGCGAGCGCCGTGCGAATGGCGAGGTTGATCAGATAGGCGACCAGCATCAGCACGAGCACGGCCGGCACGAACACGCCGAAGATATCTATTTCACCGATCATCGCGGGAAGGGAGCAGAGGTGTTGAGCGGCGGCATTACGCGTTCGCCTCCGCTGCGGGCGGCGTGGGTGTTTGCAGCGTGGCCGGAAATAGCGAAAGACGCAAGCCGACAAGCGCATGCAGCGCTTCGCGCAAATGACGTGCCGGAGCCTGCGAGTTCGCGCCCGGCGCGCCGGCATTGGCGAGTCCTTGTGAAATGACGCGCGCAACAGCCGAATCGATCGACGACATCAGGCTGTCCGGCACCGGTTCGCGCGAGCGACGGTTCACGCAGTTTTCATAATAGGCGCGCACGCCGTCGAGCGCGTGGTCGATCGCGGCCGGCGCTTCGCCGCCGAGCTTGCGCGTGAGACGTCGCAGATCGAGTGCATTGAACGCAATGCGCAGGTCGCGAAAGCTTTCGATGGAAGGATGACGATGGTCGTCGGTCGCCGCAAGCCGCGGGATCAATTGCATCAAACGGTCGAGCATGCGGGCCGCGTGATTGCGCGGGTCTTCAATTGTCCGCGTGGACGCGGTCAACGCGACGTCGGTCCAACTCGAACGCAACAGGCGCGCTGCGGCAAGTTCAGCGCCGAACGGGCGCGTGACTCGCGTCCACAGATACGCATACAGCAGCCCCGCGAGGCCCGCGAGATTGCTGTTCAGGAAGGTCAGAAAGTTGGCGTCGTACGCGTCCTGAATGCTGATGAACGTGGCGGTGTTCACGGCGACGAGCACCGTGGCCAGGTTGAACTGCGGGCGCGGAATCAGCGTGCCCACGAGAATGAACGGCGCGGCGAACAGGACCACCAGCATCGGAAAGTCATGCACGTGCGGCAGTACCGCGAACAGATAGACGCCTGCCGCCACCACGGCGACAGCTGTAGCGACAAAAAAGCGGAAGACCATTGGCGCGGGTTCGTCGAGCGCGGCAAAAAAGCAGCAGGCTACCGCGGCAAGTGTCACGGCGCTGGCGCCGTCTGCCCAACCCGAGCCGATCCACAGACTGCACGCGAGAATGACGGCCGCCGCCGCCGAGCCGGTAGAGAACAACATCATGCCGCGATCGTAGAAGCGCTCGGTGCCACCGAGCCGCCAATGACGAAAACGAGGCCGCCATGAGCCCTCTTCACGCGTGATGATGATGCGCAGAGAGCGGCAGTCCTGCCATACGTCGATGACCTGCGTCATGCGCCATAACGCATTGGACAGCAGTGCGCCGTCCCATGTCGCGAGCGCGGCGGGCGGCGGCTGCATCGCTGCAATGCGCTCACGCAGCGCATCTGCGGCGGCGTCCGGATGATTGCCCGCGCTGGCTGCCGGCAGAGGCGCGTTGAACCACTTGATGACGTCGGCGAGCAGCGCCTCCAGACCGTCCGGCCACTTATGGCTACCACTGTTGTACAGCGCGAGCAGCGGATCGGCGAGCGACGACATGATAGGTAGCAGCAGTTGCATGCGTCCACGAAGTTCCTGCGCGCGTGTGAGGATGTCGGGGCGTGTGTGGTCGTAGGCCAGTTGGCTCAACAGCAATTCCAGGCCGTTGATGGTGGTCGCGAGCCGCTGCCGCGCGCCGGAAATCGCCGCGCCCGCGATGCGGCCCGACAGCGTTTCGGTGGCGTAGAACGCGGCGTCGCGAAACCATGCGTCGGTCCGTTCGATGATGGTCGGCGCGAGCCGGCTCGGAAACAGCACGCTGCCCACGATGCTCGCGCAGACAATGCCGAGGGTGATCTCTTCTGTGCGGCTAACGGCAAGATCGAACACGCCGGCCGGATTCGTGACCGCGGGCAGCGCGATGATCGGCATCGTGTAGCTCGCGAGCAGGAACACGTAGCTGCGCGCAGTCCGGTCCGATACGGCGAGATAGAGCAGCGTGCCGACCCATAGCGCGAGAATCACGCTGAACAGGTACGGAGATTCGACGAAAGGCGGCACGAGCAGTACAGCCGCCGACGCGCCGAGTGCGGTGCCGAGCGCGCGATAGATCGCCTTTGAACGCGTCGCGCCGACGAACGGATTCGACACGATATAGACGGTCGCCATTGCCCAGTAAGGCCGTGGTAACTGGAGCGCCAGACCGATGTACAGCGCGATCATCGCGGCGGCAAACGTCTTGACCGAGAACAGCCAGTCGCGAACGGAGGGGTAGATCATGACGCGTTACGCCGATCTGTTGACGTTGCGTGGCGCAGTTGTGCGGCTGGGGCGGCTCGGATTTTTGGCCGGGCTCGCGGACCGCGTTGCCTTCGCGGCGCTGGCGCTTTCGGACTCTTCCGCGGAATCGGCTGTGAACGCGGCAAGCACGCGCAAGGTTGCTTCGAGATCGCTGCGTGAAACGCCCTTGAGCGCCTGCGCGCGCAGTGTGACCAGTTCTTCTTCCATTTTCTCGGTCACCGCGCGGCCCGCTCTTGTCAGCACCACCGTTTTGGCGCGGCGGTCTTCGGGATCTTCGTCGCGACGCATCAGGCCCGCGGCACACAGTTGGTCTAGCAGGCGCACGAGCGAAGGTCCTTCGATGCCGATGTAATCGGCCAGCGTGACCTGACGAACCGCCTCGCCGAGCCGGCTCGCGGTGAGCAGCGGCGTGGCGCAGGCCTCGGAGACGTTGAACGCGGACAGCACGCCATGACTCGTGCGCCGCCACTTTCTGGCAGCGATCACGAGTGTGCTGCTCACTTTGCGGCGTAAGGCGTCGAGATTCGTCATGGCCGGTATTGTATTTCCAAAACAATCGTTAGCAAACTATCGAATTGGAATTTTTAGCGGCGCATGTCGACGCACGAGCGTCACGCGATCAGTCCGAGCCGGATCGTCCTCGCAAGATCGTCGAGCTGAAAAGGTTTGCGCAGTATCGTGCAGCGTTCTACCGCAAGACCCGAAATGTCGATGTCGGCATAACCGGTTGCGAGAATCACCGGCAAATCGCTGCGCATCTTGCGCGCCTCGGCGATCACGTCGATGCCGTTCATGCCGGGCATCGCGAAGTCGACCATCAGCAGGTCGGGGTTGTCGTCCCGCAGGCGGTTGAGTCCGGCTCGCCCGTCAGCGGCTTCCGTCACGTGGTAGCCGAGCATTTTCAGCGACTCGACGAGCATGGCGCGTACTTCGCTGTCGTCTTCGATCACCAGCACGCGCTTTTCGCCCACGGCGTTCGCTTCGATATTGGACGCCTCCGCAGCCTGCGGCGCGACGGGGTCGCGTAGCGGCAACCACACCTCGACCGTCGTACCGGCGCCTTCCTCGCTGAAGAGTCTCGCGGTGCCGCCTGCTTGCCGCGCGATGCCGTACACCTGGCTGAGGCCCAGTCCCGTGCCTTTGCCGATCGGCTTCGTCGTGAAGAACGGATCGAACACGCGCGACACGATGTCGGGCGGTATGCCCGAGCCCGTATCGGTGACCTCGATCACGACATAGCGGCCTTCGGCAAGCGTCTGATCGGGCGCCGTGCGCTGCTTCACTCGGACACTGAGCTGGCCGCCGCCGGGCATTGCATCGCGCGCGTTGATGGCCAGGTTGAGCACGGCCAGTTCCAGCTGATTGGCGTCGGCCTGCGTCCACATCTCATCGCTTTCGAAGTCGTTGCTGTAGCTGATACCCGATCCCAGCGACACGGTGATGATGTCGCGCATGCCTTGCAGCAACGCGACGACGTCGACGGCCTTGAGGTCGAGGTTGCTATTGCGCGAGAACGTCAGCAACTGGCCGGTCAGTTTCGCGCCGCGTTCGGTCGCGCGCTTGACCGTCGCCGCCATACCGCGAATGCGCTCGTCACTGCTCACCCGGGAGATCAGTTCCGAGTTGACCATGATGACGTTCAGCAAATTGTTGAAGTCGTGTGCGATGCCGCCGGTGAGCTGCCCGAGCGCTTCCATCTTCTGCGATTGCACGAGCACGGCCTGCACTTTGGCGCGCTCATGAATCTCCATCATCAGCCGGTTGTTGGCTGAGGCGAGCTCGTGCGTACGTTCGGCGATGCGGCCTTCGAGCGAGTCGTTCAGTTGCACCAGCGCTTCCTGCGCTTCGATCCGCTCGGCCAGATGGCGGCGCGATTCATACTGCCGCGCACGGGCGCGCAGCGCCGAGGCTACGGCTCGGCGCAACGTCTCGGAGTTCAGCGGACGTTCGAGCACGACCACGTTCCCCAAGCGCTCCAGCACTTCGATCCCGTGCGCCGACCGGTGCCCCACGCGCGTGGCCGCGAGCAGAATGAACGGAAAGTCGGACCACGCCGGCTGCTGCTCCAGCCAACGGAACAGACGCGTCGCATGCTCGCCGGCGAGTGCTTCTTCAGCGATAAGCGCGCTACCCGCGCCAGCGTCGAGGGCCTCGGTGAGGGCGTCCGCGTCGCGGCACGGCACGCATACACGATGATCCTTGTGCAGGACCTCGGCAATGACATCGGCGTCGCGGCCAAAAGGCGCGAGAATCAGGACCCGTTGCTCCATGACGTTACTGCCGCGACGTGTCGATGACACGCTCCGTCGAGCCAAGTAGCGCCGTGGCGCCGCGGTAAGACGGCAAGCCGGAAAGCACGCCTTCGAAGTCGCGCAGCGCTTCACCCACTTCGACGCCGTGGCTCGTGAGCCGGAACTGGCGGATCGAGCGTTCATGGGCGCTAGCGCGGCTCTTTACCGCCGTCGCGGCGGTCAGCACTTCACCGTGGTGTTCGAAATAGCGGAACAGAATGACGACGTCGCTCAGGTAGCTGATATCGATATCGCTCTGAACCTCGCCGATAATCCCGTGCTGTCCCAGCACGAGCATCGTCATGACGCCTTGCTGGTTCAGATACCCGAGCAATTCGTGCATCTGCAACAGCAGGTAGCGCTCACCTGGCATTGCTTGCAGGTATGCGTTGAGACTGTCGATCGCGACATATTTCACGCCTCTTTTCTCGACGGAGGTGCGAACGTCGCTCGCGAATTCGCCGGGCGAGATCTCGGCGGGATCGATCTGACGCAGCGTCAATAGTCCATTGTCGACGTAGGGCTGCAGATTCATGCCGACCGTGGCGCAACGCGCGACGAGGGTGACCAGCGTTTCGTCGAAGACATAGTAGACGCAGCGTTCGCCACGTTCGAGAGCCGCAATAAGGCACGAAACCACGGTGGTGGTTTTGCCGACACCCGAAGGGCCGATCAACAGTGCATTGGTGCCGGGTATCAGGCCGCCGCCAAGCAGCGCGTCGAGGCCTGCAGTGCCAGTGCTCACCACATGTGTATCGAATTGCGTGTGATGTTCAGCCGCGACGAGGCGCGGATAGACATGGATGCCGCCGGTGTCGAGCGTGAAGTCGTGGTATCCCTCGCGGAACTTGATGCCGCGCATCTTGGCAATGCGCAGGCGCCGGCGATTGCCGCCGTAGTCGTGCACGACGTTGTCGAGCGCGATCACGCCGTGAGCGATGCTGTGCAGTTGCACGTCGCCCGGGTCGGACGTATTGTCGTCGAGCAGCAAGACCGTGCATGCGCGCGTGGCGAAATAGCGTTTCAACGCGAGGATTTGCCGCCGGTAGCGCAGTGCGTTCTGGGACAGCAGACGCAACTCGGACAGACTGTCGAGCACGATCCGCACAGGCTTGATCTCGTCGACTTGCTGGATGACATTTCGCACCGTTTCGCCGAGTTCGACCTCGGCCGGATGCAGCACTGTCTGCTCGAATTGCGGATCCAGACCTTCGTCGGAGAGCAGTTCCAAAATGTGGAACTGGCTCAAATCCCAGCCATGGCTATCAGCTACCGAGATGAGTTCCGAACGCGTCTCGGACAGCGTAATGTACAGACCTGCCTGACCTTCCTCAGCGCCCTGAAGTAAAAATTGCAATGCCAGGGTGGTTTTACCCGTGCCCGGCGCACCCTCGACGAGGTACATGCGGTGCGGGGTGAGGCCGCCTCCCAGGATGTCATCGATTCCCTCGATTCCTGAGCAAAGGCGGTTGGGCTTGTGAGTGGCAGCGTCTTTTGACATAGCGTGGTTATAGCATTGAATAATTGGCCAGGTCCGTCAGCCGGTATCGCCAGAATGCAAGTTGCATGCCCGTTGAGAAAGAACAGTAGTTGGACAGTGTGCGGCGGCACAAAAGCGTGGTCAGCGCCTTGTCAGTTCGCGTGGGCACTGCGCCTCTAGGCGAGGCGTCTGTCGGTCTCGGATAAATGAGCCTTGACTGTTCCCAGAGTCACGACGACGCCGGCCGCCATGTCCAGCCCCGTCGTTGCGAGCGCTGCAGTTCGACGACCGCAAGCGGTGGGATTTCAATGCGCGAAAACACCTCTGGCGATGTGCCCAACACATGGACGATCGCCGCGCGGACCAGCGGCGCATGCGTCACGGCGACCACATCGTGAACAGCGTGCGATGCGCCATCTGGCGCAACGTCTATTGCGTCGAGCCACTTGCCGATCCGCTTTACCGCTTGACTGAACGATTCGCCGCCGTGAGGAGTGGCGTCGGGGTCGCGCGTCCAGGCTGCCAGTGCGTCGGGCGTTTGCGCGGCGAGATCGTTGAGGCGTTGGCCGCGCCACTTGCCGTAGTCGATATCCGAGAGCGCGGCGTCCACCTTCGCGGCGAAGCCGAGCGCCAAGGCCGTTTCGCGCGCGCAGGCGGCGGGGCTGACGAATGCGCTTGCATTGTCCGCGAACGACCGGCGCGCTCGCGCAGCCTGCGCTTCGCCCAGGCCGCGAGCGTCGAGCGGATCGTCGGCGGGAAAGCGGCCCGCGCGCATGGCCGCGGTCGGCGCGTGGCTGACCAGTAACAGCCGCAGCTTCATTTTTGAGTTCCCGTCAATATGCGCTCGTGTCGCCGTGTGATAGCTGGCGCGGAAGTTTAGCGCGTAGAATAGCCGCACTGCGAAGCGCGGAAGCCGGTGAAAGCCCGGCGCGGTCGCGCCACTGTAATCGGCATCACAAGCCGAAAGCCAGACCTGAGCTTCGCATCATTCCTCTGCAATCGACTACGGGGCGCGCTACCCCAGGAGATGTCCATCATGACTGAAGCTGTTTTCGATACCGCCGGCCAGCCCACCATTCAGCCCACGCCGATTCCGTTGCGTGAACTGCTGCCTTGGGCCGTGTTCGGGGGATTGCTGCTGTTGCTCGCGCTGTATTTCGTCGGTGCGGAACAGGGCGCCACGTCTTTAGTGCCTGGCATGTACGTGCATGAGTTCGTGCACGACGGCCGCCATCTGCTCGGCTTCCCCTGCCACTAACGGAGCAGAACATGGTCGGTAAGTTGTTGTTGCGCGGGATGCTTGCAGGCATCGCCGCGGGGCTGCTCACGTTCGCGTTTGCGCGAGTGGCGGGCGAGCCGCAGGTCAATCAGGCGATTGCCTTCGAAGAGAAAGCTGGGAACGGTGGAGTGCATGAGCATGAGCACGCCAGTGCGGGTGCGGGTGCGGACGCGCACGAGCACGCGCATGAGCAGGAGTTAGTCAGTCGCGATACACAAGCCGGATTGGGATTGCTGACCGGCGTGGTGACCTACGGCGCGGCATTCGGCGGGCTGTTCTCTCTGGTGTTTGCCTATGCGTACGGGCGAGTGGGCGCGATGAGCGCGCGTGCGTTGTCGGCTTGGTTCGCGCTCGGCGCTTTCGTCGCACTGGTGATCGTTCCTAACATCAAGTACCCGGCGAACCCGCCGGCGGTCGGCGACCCGGAGACGCTCGGAACGCGCACGGGTCTGTTTTTTCTGATGATCGCCATCTCGCTGACTGCACTGGTTTTCTCGCTGAAGGTCCGTCGCCGCGCAGCGATGAAACTCGGTGCATGGAACGGCTCGATCGTGGCCGGACTTGTGTTCATCGCCATCATTGCCGCCGTGCAGATGTCGATGCCCGTGATCGACGAAACGCCGGCCGGGTTTCCCGCGGCGCTGCTGTGGAAATTCCGTGTGGCTGCACTCGGCATGCAGGCGATCATGTGGACGACGATTGGGCTGCTGTTCGGCGCGATCGTTGAGCGGAGTTCGTTCATGCGTGTCGGGAATCGGACAGCGACCGGGTCGGCTTGAGGTCTTTTGGCGGCTTGCGCTGAGCGGCTGGCTGATTGACTGGTCATGGCTGTGGGCGTTGAGCGTGCGCGATGGTATGACACGGGCCGGGAAATCATAGGTGTGATTTTTTGGCCCTGTCACCGCCGCCAATCGCGAGCACGCTCAACAACTACATGTTGACGACGCCTTCGGACGACGACGCCATCGCATCATGGAAAATAACGCCCAACGTATGCCTTCGTCCCGACCTCAAACGGCTCACTCCGTGCCGCAGATTCACGCGATATGCACCACGCGTGCCTTGCACCGGCCGTTGATGAACCGCGAACACCACGGCGTCTCCCTTGCGCAGCGGCACGACCTCCGTGCGTGATTGCATCCGCGGACGCTGCTCGGTCATGACGAATTCGCCGCCGGTGAAATCTTCGCCGGGTTCCGACAGCAAAATTGCGACCTGTAGCGGAAACACGTGCTCGCCGTAGAGATCTTGATGCAGACAGTTGTAGTCGTCGGTCACGTACTGGAGCATCAGCGGTGTCGGGCGCGTCTGGCCCGCGGCGTGGCAGCGCTCGATAAACTCCGCGTGTCCGGCCGGATAGCGGATGTCGATGCCCATCACCTCGTTCCAGCGATTCGCTACCGGCACGAGATGCGGATACAACTCGCGGCGCAACTGTCCGATCAACGGCGGCAACGGATAAGCGAAATACTTGTATTCACCACGGCCGAAGCCATGCCGCGCCATCACCACGCGGCTGCGGTATAAGTCCTCTCGGGGATACAACCCAGTGAGGGCATCGCATTCGCGCGCATTAAGCAGCCCGTGCAGCATCGCGCAGGCATAGCCGTTCAGTTCTTCTTCGACGTTGAACCAGTCAGCGGCCTCGATGCGCGCCGTCAGTGAACTCGCATGAGTGCGGTTCTGCGACGGCTTCAATTCAGTTTTGCGATCCTGTTCCGGCGATTGCGCGCGGGCATCTTTCGCCACCGTATTCATGAGAGTCTCCCTCAACGATTTTCGAACGATGATTGAGTGTAAGCGCGTCTTTCAGGCCGCGCACTCCGACTCTTGCGCTGCAATTCCCCAGGTTGGAGGCGCGCGGATCAACCGGCGACGTGTCCGGCAAAACGGTGAGGTCCGAGCAGGAAAAAGTCACAGCACCCAACGATAACCTTTGCGAAGCGCGTCGCGTCGTTCATAGTAGGTGCTGTCAACTGGTCGCTCCACCGGAGGCTTGTCCATGTCGGATTCCCACCAGAAACTCGATGATTGGCTCGGCACCGAGCGAGTCGCCAAAGATCACATTACCGCGTTTCCGCTCGCGGCTCTCGCGGCGACGCTCGATCGCGAGCAAAGCGGCGACACCGTTCCGCCGCTTTGGCACTGGCTCTACTTCTTGCCGATCGCGCCGATGTCCGAAACTGGCCCGGACGGTCATCCGAAACGTGGCGATTTCCTGCCGCCGGTGCCGCTGCCGCGCCGCATGTGGGCCGGCGGGCGCATCACTTTTCATGCGCCGCTAAAAGTGGGTGAGCGCGCCACGCAAACATCGACCATTGCGAACATTGAAGACAAGACAGGCCGCTCGGGGCGCCTCGTGTTCGTCACGGTGCAGCACTCGATTGAAGCCGGCGGCGAACTGAAGCTCGAAGAAGAGCACGACATCGTCTACCGCGACGCACCGCTAGCAGACGCGCGGCCTCAGCAGCCGCAACTCGCGCCGCAGGGCGAACGTTGGAGCCGCGTTATCGAGGCCGATCCCGTCATGCTGTTTCGCTATTCGGCGCTCACCTTCAACAGCCATCGCATTCACTACGACTATCCCTATGCGACGCAAGTCGAGGCTTATCCTGGCCTCGTGGTCCACGGGCCGTTGATTGCCACGCTGCTGGTCGATCTCGTTCGCCGCCAGCAACCCGACGCAACGCTGCAGAGCTTTGCGTTCAAGGCGCTTCGACCGACGTTTTCAGGCCAGGCTTTCATGGTGTGCGGCGCGCCCTCGGCGGATGGAAAAACCATCGATTTATGGGCAAAAGATCATGAAGGCTATTTGACGATGCGAGCGACAGCGGGGATTGAGTAATTTCGCGAACCCAAGGTGTCAACCATTATATATGGCTGAAACCTCAACCCGCACGCGATGAAAAGCCCGGTCGGCCGAAGGTTTCAGTGTGGGAATCAAAGTAATATTTCTCTGAATGTGTAGGAGCAAGTCCCGCATTAACCGGCGACTTCGCAGGATCACGGTCGTTTATGCGCATAATGCATTGTTGCCTACCTGCATGAGATGATCGGGGCGCCGCTCGCAATTGGCTTGCACGTGCCATGTAGTTAAGCGGCAGCCCGCACACACAGGCGCTTAGCGGTATAGCGCCTGAACGAACGACCTTTTAACCGCGGTGACTGCGGAAAAAATCTCTAACCTTTTCCGACGCATTAATCAAGTGCAAACTCTTGTCACCGAACGCGTGAAACCTCTCTGATTGTTAAATGCAATGCCGAGTGGTTTGCTGTTAAAAATATCGGTTATCATCGCTGCCTTCAGCGATCGGTCACGGCGACTTAATCCGGCCGGCATCAAAGTTAATATCGTCGCATCGAACCAGAAAAACTCAGATGAAGATGTCGCGTAAAAAGATTGCAATTCTCGTGGCCGCGCTTCTGATCGTGGCCGGCATCGTCATTCAGGCCGTGTGGCGTCCGTTCGCACATCGCAAGGCGACTAACGCGGGCGAAGTGGTTCTGGACATTCATCATCCCGACGCGGTGATCGACAGCGAAGCGCTGGCGAGTTTACCGCGCGACATGTTGCGCGTGCCGCTGCTTCACGACGTGCTCACGCAAGACTTCGTCGACTACTACGAATCGGCGAATACGCGCCTTTCCGCTGAAGGTGCATTGCGGCGTCTCGCGTTCGAACATCAGCTTGACTGGCGCGATGAATTGATCCGCCGCGTGTTCGACGAACCCGCGCACGTGTTGCTCTGGCGTTCGCCGGATGGCCGCCTCGGCTATTGGATCATGTCGATGCGCCGCAATGGTCTTGCGAAGCTGTTGCAGGGCTTGGGCAACGTCGCCGCAAGCGACACACAACTGAGTCAGGTCGCCAGGCTCTCCGGCGATGTACCGGTCTATGCGTTGAAGCTCGCAGTTGGCCGAACGCTGCTGTTCGCGACGAAAGACGATCGCCTCGTCGTGCTGTCCGCGCCCGGCGTTCTGCTCGACGAAAAGGGCGGCCTGTTGGGCGAACGCGCCGACGCTGTGTCCGACATGCTGTCGTCCGGTCGCGACGCCGCCGCACGCGCATATCAACTGGATGCTTCGGGAGACGCGCCGAAGGGGCATCGTCTGGTGGTGTCGGCGAATTACCTGTCGTTCGGTTATCAGGCGTTCTTTTCGGGCATCGACGCGCTGCGGTTCGACTTCTCGCCGAATGGCAGCGCGCCTGCGACCTGGCGGACCTCGGCCTTGATCGAGCCGGGCAAACTGCCGCAGCAGTGGAACAGCGCGGCCTTGTGGCACGCATTGCCGGCGAACGCCGCAGCGTGCGCGAGCCTGCCCGCGGATTGGAAGGAGGCATCGGCACTGCTTGGCAAGGTGGCCAATGGGGCGGACGCCGCTGGGGCAATCGGCGATCGTCTGACGGGGCCCGCAGCGGTGTGCTGGTATGCGAAATCCACGCTGGTCGCGCCGGTTTTCATCGCTCAAGTTAAAACGCAGGACAAGACACAGGACGCGGCCTCGCTCATTGCGCTAAAGACCGCCCTCGACAAAACATTCGGTGACGTGATTGGTGCGTATGAGGCAAAGGCCGCAAAGACGGACGGCAACGACGCCGGCTATCGCCGTCTGCCGGTCACGAGGCGCGACCTGGGTGCAGACGTCACCGTCTGGCAGCGGCCGGTCAGCGCGCGTTCGGGCACGGCGTCGAGCAGTAGAGCGTCGTTCGCGTCGCAGCTATCGGCCGAGCGCTATTTCCCGGTGACGCTTGCGCTCGCGCACGGCTATCTGATCTTCTCGCCCGACTCACGTCTCGTCGACGACACGCTGGCAGTGCTCGACAAGCGTTACCCAGCGCTTGCAGACACGCTTGCTCCTGAGCGTTTGCCGCGCACCATTCTGACGCTGACGCCTTCGTCCGCTGCAGCACTGATCGAACGCGAAGCTGGCGCCGCACTGCCCGCCGATCAGGAGGCTGTGTTCCGCAACGCCTCGCGTACGCATCTCACGCCAAAGCTGCGCGCGCTCGCACACTATCCACCGGTTTCGCTGACGCTGCCGCAAACCTTGCCAGGCTCGACCGGCTGGGTACCGGTGGAGTGGTGGTTCGATCGCGCGAAAGGCGATGCGGGTTCGGCTAACGACTCGCCGCAAGCATCCGCAGATCAGCCTGGCACAGAGGGCGATTAATGCGTCGCCTTCGCTTAGCCGGCGCGACTTCAAGCGTTGCGGCGACTTCACGCGTCGTGGCGGCTTCACGCCGTGCATGGCTGTTGCGCATGACCGCGACGTTTGCAGCAGCGAGCGTCGCGCCTTATGCCCACGCGCTGAGTCCAGGCGCTACCGGTCCCGAGGCCGACGCGCTCACCGCGCAGCAATCGGCTGTGTTTCGCGCGTGGTTCACCCGCATCGTCGACCAGCAGATGCGCCGCGGGCCAACGCCGCGTTGGACGCAACGCGATTGTGCGGGGCTAGTGCGCTTTGCCGTCGGCGAGACGCTGCGAGCACACGACAGCAAATGGCTGCACGCCAACGGCATGACCGGCCTTGCCGACACGAGCAGCCTGCCGCCCGAACTGCAGTTGTCCGCGGCGCAGCGCATGATCGCGAATCGCTGGACGCAACTCGACGGTTCCACTGGCGCATACGCGTCGGCCATCGCGCTGATTCAACGCAATAGCCGCTTCGTTTCGAAAGACGTCAACCAGGCACTGCCCGGCGACCTGCTGTTCTTCGACCAGGGCGACGACCAGCATCTGATGATCTGGCTCGATCGCTACATCGCTTATCACACAGGCACCGTCACGCCGACCGATACCGGTCTGCGCGCGGTCGCCGTTTCCGACCTGATGCAATGGAAAGATTCCCGCTGGCAGCCGCTCGACGGCAATCCGAATTTTGTCGGCGTGTTTCGTTTGGACTTTTTGACACCATGACCCGAATGAGCTCTGTGATCGCGACTTGCAAATGGCTGAAGCCTATGCGCGGTCGCGCGACCGTTGCCAAGGCCGCGCTGTTTGTGGCGATTGCGCTGGCCACCGCAAGCGGCACCGCGCGCGCGGGCGACGACGCGTTGGCAGCGTCGGCGGCATCGGCAGATGCCAGCATCGCCGCGAATCCGACGCTCAATCCAGCGCCGTCGAGCAACTTCGCCTCGCAGAAAGTGGACGGTCAACCCTTCTTTCTCCTCTCGGATGCGAGCTTCGGCAGCAATCAGCTTGCGCAGGTCCGGCTTGAGGCGCCCGGCCGCGATTTCAAGGACGCATTGCAGGCATACGGCGGTGCGGACATCGTCGTGTATCGGGTGCCAAAGCCGCTCGAGTTTCTGAAGGCGCAAAAGAATCTGCATCGGCTGAATGTCGCGCCGAATTATCAGGGCGAAGGCCTCGCGAACACGCTGGCTTATCTGTGGGACCGCTGGTTCACCGAGGCGCGCCGCGCATGGCAGCGTGTGCTCTCGTTCGCCACCCGCAGCAAGGCAACCCAAGCCGCGCCGCAATTCAAGCTCGGCGAACAGACCGGCAAGCAGACGCAGTTCGAGCAGAACTCGCAGTTCGCCCCGCTGAAAGGCTATGACATGGTCGCGCGTTTTCGCTATCCGATCTGGGACGCGAAAGTGATCGAGCCGCCCAAGGGCGTGAACCTCGCGGGCAGCAGCAGTAACTTTATCGAGACGAGCTCCGGTAACGTAATGATTCCGGTCGGCAAGCTGCCGCCGGGCCTCTATATCGTCGAGTCGGTGATCGGCAACTATCGCGCTCATACGTTGCTGTTCGTGTCGGATACAGTGGCGGTCGTGAAAGCGGCATCGAGCGGAATGCTGGTGTGGACCACGCGGCGCGATAGCGGCAAGCCGGTCGCTAACACGCAAGTGAACTGGACCGACGGCGTAGGTGTGTTGCAAAGCGGCACGACGGGCAACGACGGCGCGCTCGTGCTGCAACACGTGAGCCCGGAGCGCAGCTATGTACTCGGTGTCGATCCGCAGGGCGGCGTGTTCGTCTCGGAGAATTTCTATTACGACAGCGAGATCTACAACACCAAAATCTACGCCGTTACGGATCGGCCGATGTACCGGCCAGGCGATCCGGTCCATGTGAAATTTATTGGTCGAACGTTTCAGAACGCGACTCAATCGTCGGCGCCTGCCGAGGCCGACATCAAGCTCGAAGTGCTCGACCCGAACGGCTCGCCGGTTGCAACGGCGAAGACGCATTTCGCTTCGGATACCGGCGCGGACACGTCGTTTTCGCTGCCCGCAGACGCAAGCGCTGGCGGCTATACGCTGCGGTTCGACTACAACGGCGATGTGTATGGCAGCGCGTTTCGCGTTGCTGAATATGTGAAGCCGCACTTCGACGTCAATCTTTCAATGGACAAAGCCGACTACGCGACCGGCGAGCCGTTGAAGGGCAAGATCCAGCTGCGCTATCCGGACGGCAAGCCGGTGCGCGACAGCAAGATCTCAGTCACGCTGCGCGCGCAGAAAGTGACGATTGTCGATGGTGAACTGCACTATGCGGGACTCTTCCCGGTCAAGCTCGAACAGCAGGAACTCAAGACGGATAGCGAAGGCAACGCGAGCCTGACGCTGCCCGCAGCGACCGAACCGAGCCGGTATGCGCTGACGCTGTTCGCGCAAGACCGCGCCGCATACAAGGTGCGAGTGACGCGCGAAGTCTTGATCGCGCGCGGCGCGACGCCGTACCGGTTGACTACGTCGAAGTCGTTTTCGCAGCCGAAGGAATCGGTGAGCTTCGACTTGCAGGCGCTGGCCGCGGTCGACCCGGCCGCGCATGTGCCGGCGAAATGGGAATGGACGCGCCTCGAATCGCAGACGCAAGCCGAAGGCGCGTTGAAAAGCGCGCCGAACGGCGCTGGCGGCAAGCTGTCGTTCGCGGTGCCATTCGATCAGCCGGGTTCGTACATGTTGTCGGTCAAGGACGACGCGGGCAACCTGCTCGCCGCCGTTAGCCATTGGGTCGCGGGCGACGGCCTGAAGGCGATTCCAGGTAGCGTCGAGATCGTGTTCGATCGCGACCGGTACAAGATTGGCGACACGGCGGAAGCGCTGATCACATTCCCGCTGCCCGTCGACGATGCGTTGCTGACGCTCGAACGCGACAACGTCGAACGACGCGCGCTGTTGAGCACGGGCGGCGACTGGTTGCAACTGCAGCGCGTGACGCCGTCTCAATGGAAGGCGCGTATCAAGGTCGGCGAAGACTTCGCGCCCAACATGACCTTCTCAGTGCTGTACGTGCATGCAGGCGAATACGCATTCCAGAACGCGGGCATCGTGGTGGCACAGCCGCAAATCGAATTGAACGTGAACAGCGACAAGCCTGTGTACGGTCCAGGCGATACCGTCACCCTGAATTTCGACAGCACGTTGAACGGCAAACCGGAAGCGGCGAATCTGACGGTGAGCGTGGTCGATGAAATGGTCTATGTGCTGCAGCCGGAGATTGCGCCGAACATCGTCGACTTTTTCTATCACCCGCGGCGTAATAACGTGCGGACGTCGTCAAGTCTGTCGTTCATCACTTACGACCTGGCGCGTTCGCCGCTCAAGGGTGCGCCGGGCGGGCCGCAACGGGCGAATTTCAACGAGCGCGGCGTGAAAGTGCTCGAACGCCCGCGCCGTGACGATCAGGATACGGCCGCCTGGGAAGGCAATCTGAAAACCGACGCCAATGGTCACGCCACCATGACGTTCAAAATGCCCGACTCGCTCGCGCGCTGGCGCATCACCGTGCGCGCGGCCGCGCCCGATGGCATGGTCGGCCAGCGCACCGCATACGTGCGCTCCGACAAGGCGCTGTATCTGAAGTGGAGCGGGCCGTCGCATTTCCGCATCAACGACCAGCCGGCTATCGACATGATCGCCTTCAACCAGACCGATGCGGACATGGACGCGCAGTGGCTGGTAGAAGGCGGCGGCCTGTCGCTCAATCAGAAGGTCACGCTTAAGCGTGGCGCGAATTATCTGCGTCTGCCGAGCGGCGCGCTGAAGGCCGGCGTGGTCAACGCGACCTTGCGCAAGGGCGACAAGGATGTGGACCGCTTGCAGACCACGATTCGTCTCGACGCGAGCGGCTGGCTCGATGTTCATCAGAACACTGTCGCGCTTGACGGCTCGGGCAAGCCGCTCAACCTGCCGCAAGACGCGCAGGACGTGAGCGTGCGTTTCGTCGGCAGCGCAGCGAGCCAGTTCTTGCGCGTGGCCGACGACCTGATCAACTACCCGTATGGCTGCGCCGAACAGACATCGAGCCGCTTGATTCCGCTCGCGCTCGCGCACGACGCGATCGGGCGCGGCGACAACGCGAGTTCGACGCAAGGAATCGAAGCGCTGTTGCGCAACCAGCGGCAACGTCTGGCTATGCTTGCGGGCGTCGGCGGCACGTTCGGCTGGTGGGGCGATACGACCGGCGGCAGCGCGCTGATCACGGCCTACGCGTATTACGCGGACTGGCTCGCGAGCCGCAGCCTCGGCATCAGCCTGCCGGCCGCGAACTGGCAACACGCGATGGAGGTTTATCGCGACGCCGGCGCTAAAGAGCCACTGCTTCATCGCGCGTTGGCGCTGTGGTTCATGCAGCAGATGGGCTTGCCGATCGCGACGCCGGTCTCGGGCGTGGCCGCCGACCTGATGAGCGACGCGGCGGCCACCGCCGCCGCGCCGGCTCGCAACGCCGCTAATGCTACGTATGGCGCGTCGGACAGCATCGTCTTTGCACAGGCCGATTCGCCGCGCGGCAAGGAGATGACGATGCTGCTGATCGCGAACATGGCGCGCGCGACGGGCGCGCAGACGCCGGACGGTTTCGATGCTGCATCGAGCGCCGCGCGTGTCTCGTTGAGCAACGATCCTGCGCCGCTCGTGCAAAGCCTGCTTGCCATGTCCGGCGAAGGCGCGAGCGTCGATGCATCTGCATTGCTTGCAAGAAGCAGCGCCGATTACCCGACGCTCGACCGCGCACTGACGCTGCTATGGCTGCGCAAGGCGCTCGGCGGCGATGTGGCGGCTGGTTCGTTGCCGTCGCTGCAAGGCCCGGGCTGGACGCGCGCCGCAACGCCGACCGGCACAACACTCTGGAAATGGACCGCTGCTGGTGTGCCGTCCACACTCGACGCAGGAGTCGCACGCACGGACGTCAGCGCAATCGTCTCGTTCCGCAGTCATACGAGCGAAGACAGCCGCTTGAACATCGGCGTCGCCCGCCGCTTGTACAAGCTCGAACCGGTCGAGGTAAAACCCGCTCCTAAAAAGCAGGGCGCAGGCGAGAGCAATGTGGGGCGCTCCGCGTTCACAGCGCGTCTCGTGAAATCGGGCGACGCGATCGACAGCAATGCACTGTACGTCGACGAAGTCACGCTCACGCCGCGCTCGGGCAACGCGTATCACTACGGCCTGCTCGATGTGCCGCTGCCGCCGGGCGCGAGCGTCGAAGCGACGAGTTGGGGCGTGTCGATCGAGGGCTTGCCTGGCGAGAAGGAAGGCGAGAGCGGCCCGCAACCGTTCGCGCGTGCTGCATCGTATGAAATGGGTGAGCTCTCGTATCACCAGCCGGTGCCGTTGCTCGATCGGCCAGTCGCGTTGCGGCAACTGGTGCGCTTCGCATTGCCGGGCACATTCGCATTGCCGCCCGCGCGCTATTTCCGCATGTATCAACCGGACGCGAAGGCGTTCGAAGGCGGCAAGAGCGATCGCGTGACTTCGTTGCGCATCCAGTAAGCGACACAGACCATGTTCCACGCGCTTTTCCGGACTGTCCGCGATCTTCTTGCAGCGATGATGCTGCGGATCGCGGTCGCCGTGGGCACGGTGGCTGCCGTGTGCGCGGTGTGCATGAGCTGCGGCGTCACACTCGAACGCGCGTATGCGGCCGGGCCGGCTTCATTTCAGCCGGCGTCGAAACAGACATTGCGCTTCGCGTGGTTGCGCGATGGGCAAAGCCAGCTGTGGCAAGCCGACGTCGACGGCGCCGTTAGCGGCCTGTCTCCGCAATCCGCGCTGCCGTTGCCCGCCACGCTGGAAACGCCGCTTGGCAGCGTGTGGAAGCTGTTTGTCTACGGCTATCTGGTGGATCGAAATATCGCAACGCCAGACTACACATGCAGCGGCGGCGATCCCGAAGAAGTGTATTGCTGCATGACGGGCGGTCACGTCGATCGCGAGCATGCGCTCGTGAAATCGTGCGGTCTCTTTTTCGAACCGGGGCGTCTGCAACTCGATCCCGCCGACTGGCGCAAGTATTGGACAGCGGTACACGCACCCGCCTGGCTGCGCGACCTTCGCGCGATGACGCCGACGTATCGTGTGCCCGTCGTGCAACTGCTTGCCGCATTGCAGGCGATGCCCGCACGCCCACGCGAAGCGGCGGCCAGCACGCTGGTCTCGGTGCTGACGAGCGGGCGCGGCGAAGGAACGGTGTCGCTCTACGGCAGCCTGCTGCGCGCGAAAACCTGGACGATGCCCGATACGGCCCGGCCAGGGGCATCGGTGGGCGGCGCCGCAGGCTGGCTAGCGGATGGCACGCCGGTCTGGCTCGGCGGTCCCGGCGGCAGCGCACGCGTGCTCGCGTTGGCTGCACCGCGCATTGCGCCGCTTCTCACGCGAGTCACCGTGCCCGATGACGGCGCATGTGTCGTCGTCGATTTCTTCAGCCGCTATCCGATTCGAGAAGTGCTCGGCCAGAAAGGACCCACGACGGTGGCTGACGGGCTGCTGAACGGCGAGTTTCGCGTTGGCTTTGTGAACGGCAACTGGACGCGACTGACGAGCCGCGGCGAGTTGCGGCTCGACCATAGCGCTGCGGGAGCGCCGCAAGTGATCGGCCGCTTTGGCATGAACGACTATGTGGCGCGCGTAGTCGAGCGCGAAGGCGATACGGCGCAGCCGGAAGCGGCCAAGGCGCTCGCCGTGGCGGCGCGCACTTACGCCGTGCAGCACGGCGTACACGATCACGGCTGTTTGCGTATCGACGATAGCAGCAACACCCAGCGCGTTCTGCCTCGCGCGCCGACTGCGGCGGCGCGTGGTGCCGCTGATATGACCGACGCGCTCGTGCTGACCGGCGTGCCTGTCCAGTATCACCACGACAAGGCCGCGGCAGGGCAAATGAGCTGGCTTGCCGCGAAAGCATCCGCGCAAACTGGCCTGACGTTCGATGCGATCCTTGCCCGCACATGGCCGCAAGCCACGCTGACTTCGTTTCAAAGTCCCTTGTCCGGCGATTGCATCGCGGTGACCGGCGCGCGCGAGTGGCTGGAGCGCAATGCGCCTTCCTGGGCGCGGCGCATGGATGGTGCGGCTGGATACGAGACGCCCGACCTGCCGGCCGTGTGTGCCGTTCGCGAAGGGCGTCCGTACGCGGACGCGCAGCGCAATCGCGTCTATGTGTATCGCTTGCAAACGGAAGAGGATCGCATCGCGTTGGCGCATGAATATGTTCACCTCGCGTTTCAGCATCATCCGCGTGGGCTCGACGAAGATTTTGTCGAGCGCACCGCCCGCATGCTGATTCGTACCGACAATCCGATCCAATGAACCACGTCACCTCCTTATTTTCGTTGAGCCGGCCTTCAGTGCTGCGGCGGGTTCGCCTGCGCGCCGTGCTGCTCGTTGCTGTCACTGCATTCGGCGTGTTCGGCACAGGCGTCGTGACACCGGCCCGCGCTGCTAGTACCGACGGCGGCGTCGCCGATCTCACCGGTTCGTTCGGCGGCTGGCGTCATAGCGGGCTGACGAATGAGGGCGAGCAATACGTCGCGGCGTATCCGCGGCCGCCGGTCGATCGTGGCGCACAGCGTTACCGCACATTGATCGAGGGACGCCTGAAGCGTATCGACAAACACGCGCGCAAGCCGCCGACGCTCGTGGTCAACGGCAATCCGACGCCGCTCTACACCGACGACGAAGGCGCATTCGCGCGGCCGTGGGCGTTCGGTGCGGGCTCGAACAGTATCGAACTCATTTCTGCCGACGGCAGGCAGCATCAGCGCATGCAGTTCTATGAAGCGGACACCAGCAAGCCGCAGGCGAAGCTGCGCGCAATCGTCACGTGGGACGATCCTCACGCTCAGGTCGATTTGCATGTGATCACGCCGGGCGGCCTGCACGCTTTCTTCGCCAATCCGACGCTCGAGGACGGCAGCGGCTTCGACGTCGACTCGGTGGACGGCGCGGGGCCGGGGATATTTTCATCGGCGGCGCCTGAGCGTGGCACGTGGCTGTTCTTTCTCAATTACTGGGGCAACTTTGATACGACCGGCTACAACTTTGACGCGTCCGCGCACGACCGCGACGTAATCACGGCGACGTTGACGCTGGTCTTCAACGAAAATACGCCGAACGAGCGGCGTGAAACCATGGTTGTGCCGCTGCGCAAAATCGGCGACCTCATGCTCGTGAAGAGCGAGCGACTATGAAAGCGGGGCGGGAGCAGTCACGATGAAGCCCAAAACGACGGGATGGATGAACGCGGCTGGCCGCAGCTTGCTGGTTCTCGCCTGCTTGCTTGGCGCGTCGGCCGCGCATGCAAGCGATATCGACTTCGCTGCGCCGCTAAACGGCTGGCGCAATACGAGCGGCGACAGCGAACGCTATACGCAAGACGTGCATTATCCGGCGGTGTCCGTAGCGGCGCCGGAAGGGCAGTCGAAGCTTGCGCTGATCGAAGGGCAGATTCGTAATGCACCGAAAAGAAAGGGCAAGACCGTGGGCACGCTGGTGGTCGACGGCACGCCGTTGCCGCAGCGTGTAGAGGAGGACGGCAAGTTCTCGCGGCCCTATGCGTTTCCTGCGGGCAGCAATGGAGTTGAATTGCGCGCGCCGGACGGCAGCCGCAAGCGCGTTCAGTTCTATGACGCCTATGGCGGCAAGACGCAGCCGAAGCTGCGCGTATTGCTCGCGTGGGACACGGACGGCACGGATCTCGACCTGCACGTGGTATCGCCGGACGGCGCGCATGCGTGGTACGGCGAGCGCGTCGTGGCGAACGGCGGCGCGCTCGACGTCGACGTTACGACGGGTTATGGGCCGGAGATTTATTCATCGGCCGCGCCGCTGAAGGGCACCTATCTTGTCTTCGTAAATTACTACGGCAGAGGTAGCGACCGAAGCGACATGACCGTCGCTCAAGTGACGATCATCACCAATGAAAACACGCCGAACGAAAAGAGCGAGACGATCCGCGTGCCGATGCGCAAAGCCGGCGAACTGACGCTAGTGAAGACGTTTGTGATGCCTTGAGCGCAGCCGCGTTGCCGTTCGTTTCTGACTCCAGACTTGCCGCGTGCAGAGGACGAAAACTGTGCGCGCTCAGGCACTTGGACTACTCTTGCGCAGGATATCCACAGCCTTCTGAACAGTTTCTGTGGACAACATCATGCGGGGCGGAACGCATCGTTGCTGGCACGCGCGTCTGCGCTTACCGTGCCTTACAGGACTTCAAGTTTCAACCGGTCCCGGTCGATAGAGCCTGTATCCGGCGCTACGCCGAACGCCTAGAAGAAACGAACGGAGGTTGCAATGCAAATCGACAGTGCGTTGCCGTCAACACGACAAGCAACTGACCGCACTACACGGAGTGCGTCGTCAACGCCCGTCACTGGCGACAGTGACGCCACCGCGCGGTCTGCTACCTCGAATGCGTCGGAGCAGGACGAGGCTGTGCGTATCTCCACGGAAGGCGCTGCTGCGGCGGCTCACGACACGAATGTAGTTGCTGGCACGAGCGCGGCCGGTGCGGAAGGCGAGGGCGCATCGGCGACGGATTCGTCCGCTGTGAAGTCGTTTGCGTATGGCACGCTCGGGCTGGAACGGCCAGATCAGCCGCACGAAGCGCGCAACGCTTTCTACACGGCGGGACGCTGGCTGGCGGCGGGCATCACCCTTGGCGGGATCATCTCGCTGCTTATTTGAGTTGAGAACGGTGGGATTCTGAAGCTTGAGGCGGGAAGTGCGCTTGCCGTGCATGGCGCACGGCAAGGGCGGTGAAACAGAGTCAGGCTTGCTGGATCAGCGGTCGAGGAACGACTTGAGTCGATCGGCACGGCTCGGATGCATCAGCTTGCGCATGGCCTTGCTTTCGATCTGGCGGATGCGCTCACGCGTGACGTCGAACTGCTTGCCCACTTCTTCCAGCGTGTGGTCCGACTTCGTGTTGATGCCGTAGCGCATACGCAGCACCTTCGCTTCGCGCGGCGACAGCGAATCGAGCGCATCGTCGATTGCGGCGCGAAGGTCGGCCTGCATTGCAGCGTCTGCCGGCGACGATGCCGCCGAGTCTTCGATCATGTCGCCGAGCGTGGCGTCGCCGTCGTCGCCAACCGGCGTTTCCATCGACACCGGCTGCTTGGCGATCTTGAGGATGCCGCGCACTTTCTCTTCCGACAGGTCCATGCGCTCGGCCAGCACCGACGGGTGCGCTTCCTGACCGGTCTGCTGCAGGATTTCACGCGAGATGCGGTTCAGCTTGTTGATCGTTTCGATCATGTGCACCGGCACGCGGATCGTGCGCGCCTGATCGGCGAGCGAACGCGTCACGGCCTGACGGACCCACCACGTTGCGTACGTGGAAAACTTCCAGCCGCGGCGGTATTCGAACTTGTCCACCGCTTTCATCAGGCCGATGTTGCCTTCCTGAATCAGGTCGAGGAAAAGCATGCCGCGATTCACGTACTTCTTCGCGATGGAAATGACGAGACGCAGGTTCGCCTCGATCATTTCGCTCTTGGCTTTGCGCATCTTCGATTCAGCCGCGACCATCTGGCGGTTGATCTCTTTCAGGTGCTTGAGCGGCAGCGAGACGGTGGCTTCGATGTCGATCAGCTTTTGCTGTTCCGACTGAATTGCCGGCAGGTGACGCTCGAGCGCGGCGCCGTACGAGGTCGTGCCGCGTGCTGCGCGCTCGGTCCAGCCGAGATCGGCTTCATGACCCGCGAACGATTCGATGAACTTCTCGCGCGGCATGCCGCTCTTCGTCACGACGATCTGCAGAATGTTGCGTTCGATTGCGCGAACCTGCGCGACCTGATGCTGCACGTCGCCGCACAGACGGTCGATGGTGCGCGCCGTGAAGCGGATTTTCGCGAGATGTTGCTGAATTTCTTCGCGCGCGCGCTGATATGCCTTGGAGCTGACGTCGCCGCGAGTGTGCGACGCGTTCATCTGGTCGTACAGAATGCCGACTTGCGCGAAGATCTCCAGGCAGTCGCTCGTAAGCTGCTTCAGACGCGCTTCGTCTGCTGCAGACGAATCGGCCGGGCCGACGTCGTCGTCGCTATCGCTGTCGTCGTCTTCTTCCGCGTCCGAGTCCACGTCTGCTGTGGCTTCGGCGCTCACGGTCTCTTCTTCCGCCGCGATGTTGTCTTCGTTGAGACCGTCGACCAGTTCGTCGATTCGCAACTCGCCGTCCGCAACCTGCTGGGCGCTTGCCAGGATCGCGGAAATTGCGAGCGGGCATGCGGCAATGGCCTGCACCATTTCATGCAGACCGTCTTCGATACGCTTCGCAATCGCGATCTCGCCCGCGCGCGTCAATAACTCGGTCGCGCCCATTTCGCGCATGTACATGCGCACGGGGTCGGTCGTGCGGCCGAACTCGGAGTCTACGGTCGACAACGCGACTTCGGTTTCTTCGTCCGCCTGATCGTCGGAAACGACTGCCGGGGCGTTCGAGTTCAGCAGCAGCGTTTCCGCGTCGGGGGCCTGCTCGTAGACCTGCACGCCCATGTCGTTGAACGCGCTGACGATGCTGTCGATCGCCGCGGTTTGCGCGAAGTTATCGGGCAGGTGGTCATTGATCTGCGCGTGGGTCAGGTAACCTTGCTCCTTGCCCAGCTGGATCAGCGCGCGCATCTGGCGCTGACGTTCTTCGGCTTGCTGCGGCAGCAGCTCGGCCGCGACGGGGATCGCTTTGCCCGCGCCTTTGCCCTTGGGCGTACGGCCCGACGGAGCCTTCGTGTAGGCTGCGGTTTCGTGTTGCGAATCTTCGCGATCAAAAGGGTTCACGTATTCTCCTCGAGAGGCTTCGCTATGAGACGCAAGACGCGACCGTCAGGCGTTTCGAGCATGGCTCAACATCACCTGAGTGACTCAACGCGGTTATATGGCTGTGTGCTCTGGGGAGCAAAAAGATGAGCCCGCTTGGAGCGGGCCGATAGAAATGTGCGAAATTCGCGCGGCTCGCATTATATACGAGCTTGCGCCTTCGCGCGCATTGTGCGCAGCAATTCGTCGCACGCTGTTGCCGCAGATCCGTGCACTGTCCGCCAGTGGGGCGCGAAGCGGCGTGCAAAAAGTTTGCTGCAACAACGAGCAGTTCTCTCCCGACGGACGGCAGACTCCCGACTATAGACCAACTTGTTCGTGTTCACACGACTGCGTTCCTCTGCGGACCGAAGGCCTATATGTAGGGCGAACGCTTTGCGCGCCGATTGGCGCTTCTGTGAAAGAAAATTCGTCGAAGGGGGTTGACGACCTGTCACTCGC
>NZ_BAYE01000009.1 GCF_000685095.1 Paraburkholderia caledonica NBRC 102488 | reverse complement strand
ACTGGATCGCATGGTCGCCGAGCGGCTGATTGAATACGTCGAGTTCCCGCCCACGTCACGGCAAGTATCAGTGCTTCACCGAGGCGCGTCTGAACGATCTGATGCCGTGGGCTGCGATTAATGTATTCGCCGACGTCGAAGAAGGGCAAGCGCGTATGTCGAGCGACTGCTCGCCTTGAAGAAAATGCGGCCGCGTTGTGACCCCTCGCGATGCCAATGGTCCATAGCCATTTCAGCCGTGCGCATGCGTGACAGCGCACCGGCCAGATAAGTCGGCTAGCTAGAAGTTTCCGTTGGCAAACCGGGCGATCGGGTCGTCGTTCGTTTGCGATGGGGCAGCGAGGCCTCGTGAGGCCGTCGAGGCTCGCATGATCTGCACGCCGCCGTTATCGGCCGGTGCGCGTTCTGCCGCATCTGCCTGCCGCGCCTGGCGTGCCTGACGTGCTGCGACTGAAGGGGGCGGTGGCGGCTCGAACGCATCGGCGGCTGCGTCGATTGCATCGGCTCCTCGCGCGGTGGCCGTTTGGGAAACTGGCGGGGTACCTGCAGCGGCTTGCCGCTGATCCGGTGCGCTCGCACCGCCGTCATACCCACTGGCCTGAGCCGACAGAGCAGGCGTCGGCGACACTGCGCCTGCTGCGCGCGCCTGAATTTGCGCCGCGCTCATAGCAGGCGGCGGAGGTTCAAAGGGATCCGCCTGCGGCCCGCGCGTGACCGCCGTGGCCGCAAGGGCCGGCTCGGCCGCCGCAGTCGCTGGCGCGCGCGGCTCGGCGACTGCGCGAGACGTTACTGGGGAGGGCGACGAACCGGTCGCATAGACGGGAACTGCTCGGGACGCAGCCAACGGTGCGTTCGCCGCCGGCGCTTCGCCGCTTCGATCTGCCGTGCTCGCCGCCTGTGTTACCGCACGCTCCGTCTGAGGCGCCGCCGCCTGGTAGCTAGGCGCGTCGAACGGCACCGGCTTCGCGGCCGGTCCGGCCACCCGGCGAATGCCGTCGAAGCGCTTCGCCCAATAGGGATTGGTCAAATAATCGAGCCGCACAGTGCCGCCCGTCGACGGTGCGTTTACAAAGCGCAGCTTGCCTACATAGATGCCTACGTGCGAGTGCGCGCGCCCGGTCGTGTTGAAGAAAATCAGATCGCCCGGCGCGATCTCGTCCGGTTCGACCGATTCGCCGCGTCCGCTCATATCGGCGGTCGTGCGGGGCAAATTCACTGAAGCCGCGCGCGACACCACATAGCGAACCAGGCCACTGCAATCAAAGCCGCTATCGGGCGTGTTGCCGCCCCAACGGTAGGGCACGCCGACAAGGCTCATTGCCTGAATAGAAATTTCCTCGCGGCCAATGCTGTGGTCGACGAAGTTGGGGAAACCCGGTGGCGGCGCGCGGTACGCCCCGTTTGCGACGGTAACGGCACTTGACGAACCGCGCGACGACGTCTTCTGCGGCGCGCCGGCACAGGCGGCGAGCAACAACACGGTCAGCAGCGAGAACGCAAGTCGGCGCATGAAAGAGTAAAGCGGTAAACGCTCGTTTAATGACGGACGATGTCCGGATGGTAGCCGGTGAAATGCGGAAGCGGCAAGAATTCTTGACAAATTACTTGAAGTTCGTGCGCTAAGTGTTGCTGGCCAAAGACGCCGCGGCAATGAAAAAGCCGCGCCCGGAAAGTTCCGGGCGCGGCTCCGAGGTCCAGCCAGCTAATTGAATCTTAAAGGATTTCGGACGCGTAATCGGCGAGGCGCGAGCGTTCGCCGCGGGCGAGCGTCACATGACCGCTGTGCGCCCAACCCTTGAAACGGTCGACCACATACGTCAAGCCCGAACTGCCTTCCGTCAGATAAGGTGTGTCGATCTGGGCGATATTGCCGAGGCAGATGATCTTCGTGCCGGGACCCGCGCGGGTGACCAGCGTTTTCATCTGCTTGGGCGTCAGGTTCTGCGCCTCGTCGATGATCAGATACTTGTCGACGAACGTCCGTCCGCGCATGAAGTTCATGCTCTTGATCTTCAGGCGCGAGCGGATCAGTTCCTGAGTCGCGGCACGGCCCCATTCGCCGGCTGCGTCGTCGGTTTTCTGCAGCACTTCGAGGTTGTCGTCGAACGCGCCCATCCACGGCTGCATTTTTTCCTCTTCCGTGCCCGGCAGAAAGCCGATGTCTTCGCCAACCGGCACCGTGGCGCGCGTCACGATGATCTCGTTGTAGCGCTTGTCGTCAAGCACTTGTGCGAGACCTGCCGCGAGCGCAACGAGTGTCTTGCCGGTGCCGGCCTGGCCGAGCAGCGTCACGAAGTCGATCTCGGGGTTCATCAACAGATTCAGCGCGAAGTTCTGCTCGCGGTTGCGTGCCGTAATGCCCCACACGTTGTTTTTGTGGTGGCCATAGTCACGCAGCGTTTGCAGCAGCGCTGTTTTGCCGTTCAACTCGCGCACTAGCGCGTGGAACGCCGGCTCGCCGTTCTGCGGCTCGAGATAAACGAATTCGTTGACGAGCATCGACGGGCACAGCGGACCGGTCACACGGTAATACGTGGTACCCGTCTTGGTGTCCTGCCAGCTCTCCATGCCCTTCGCGTGCCTCGTCCAGAAGTCCTGCGGCAGCGCGCGGATGCCCGAATACAGCAGGTCGCTGTCTTCGAGCACCTGGTCGTTGAAGTAGTCTTCGGCGGGCAAGCCCAGCGCGTGCGCCTTGATGCGCATATTGATGTCTTTCGACACCAACACGACCTGGCGATCCGACCGGTCGCGCTGCAACGCGCGCACGACGCCGAGAATCTGGTTATCGGCCTTGCCTTCCGGCAGACCTTCAACCGGTTCGATCGCGGTCAGCTTGGTCTGGAAGTACAGACGCCCGGACGCCTCGCGGCTGCCCAGACGCGCGAGCGAAATGCCCTCAGACATGTTGCCCGCGTTCGCCACCAGTGCGTCCAGCGTGCGGCTCACCTGGCGAGCGTTGCGCGCGACTTCCGACATGCCTTTCTTATGGTTGTCGAGTTCTTCCAACGTCATCATCGGCAGATAGACGTCGTGTTCCTCGAAACGGAACAGGCAGCTCGGGTCGTGCATCAGCACGTTCGTGTCCAGCACGAAGAGCTTCTGGACTTCGACCGGCTCGGCGGCGGTGCCGCGTTTTTTACTCGTGCCGCGCGCGGTAGGCGCGGCGGCCGGCGTACTCGCCGTGGGCTGCTTCGCGCTCGGCGTGCGTGCGACGGCCGGCTGCGGCTCGGCGGCGGGTTCGGCGTGCGGACGGGCAGCGGGAACCGGTTGCAGCAGCGCGGCGGTTTGCCTCGTCTTGCGGCCGGAGCCCGACGCGCCGCGTGCCTGAGCGGCCTCGTCGGCTGCGGTCCCCGTTACGGCCGCCGACGATGCCGGCACCGGTCGCAACGTGGTCGCGGCATTGGCCGCGTGCGCCATGGGTGTGGCGACGTTCGCGCGGCCGTAATCGGCCGGCTCCGCGGATTCGCCTTCGGCCTGTTTCTTCGAAGCGGGGCGCGCCGGTGTGGCGGCTTTGGCTTTGTATTCGTCAGGCGGCAGGAGATTGCCGAGCTTGCTGGGGGGGGTAGGCAAAGGCATGGTTTCCCTCGAAATAATCGGGTCACATATCGTGCGCCGCCTGTCGCATTCTGCCCGTGCCGATGTTGCGCACGCAGTTTGCGCCCGGAGGCGCGCATTCGGTCTAGAGATGCCGGTTCGCCTGGTCTTCGATCGGCTCCTTAACGATAAACGCGCGGCCGAGTGAACGAACGGCTGCGCGCAATAAAAAAGCCGCCGCCCCGGCGTACGGGGCAAGCGGCTCGCCTACGGTGTTCGCATTGCGCCTGACGACTCCGACGGACCTGATAAATCCGGCAAAGCAGCCGTCGAATGTGGCGCAGCGACGAAAATTTTGGGGTGGACAGGCACTCATTGCAACCCAATATAACGCGCCTCAAAGCGCTTGTACAGCCTCCAGAATCTCGTCGACATGCCCGGGCACTTTCACGCCACGCCACTCCGTGCGCAGCACACCGTCACTATCGATGAGAAACGTGGAGCGCTCGATTCCCCGTACTTCTTTGCCATACATTTTCTTCATTTTGATGACGTTGAAGAGCGCGCACAGCTTTTCTTCCGGGTCGGAGATCAGCGGGAACGGCAATTCGAGCTTTGCCTTGAAGTTCTCATGCGAGCGCAGGCTGTCGCGCGACACGCCGATGATTTCCGCGCCGGCCTTCTTGAACTTCGGATAGAGATCGCGGAACTGCAGACCTTCGGTCGTGCAGCCGGGCGTGTTGTCCTTCGGATAGAAATACAGCACCACCTTCTTGCCCCGCAGTTTGGACAGCGTGATCTCGCCTCCGGTGGCGGGAGCGGTGAAGTCGGGGATGGGTTGGTCGACTGCGATGGACACGAGGTTCTCCGGTTGTTATAGGCGGCGGCGCGGTGTGAATCCGACAAGGCGGCGTCGGCCTGGCATCGAGTTGGGGAAGGGGCTACCGGTGCGCGCATGTTCTCGCGTGGCGGTTGGGTCGTCAGGGCGGGCTGCCGGACAGCAACTCAACGGCTGCGTGAAGTCAGCATGCGGGGCGGCCAGTCACGGCTGGACGATCAGCTCGCCGGAGCGCCCTGGAATTTCGCCCCACGTAACAGGGTACGATGGCAGCGCGCCGCGGTCCAGCGTGGCGTAGTAATCGCCCATGGTCGCGAACGTGTGGCCCTGTGTACGCCAGCCTTCCAGTAACTGTTCGAAGATCGGCGCGAGCTTCTGGCCCTCGAGTTCCGCGTGCAGTGTGAACACCTGATCGTGCGGATTCTTTTCTGTGTGCTTCAGCATGAAGGCCGCGACGTTGTGTTCGTCCACGCCGTCCACGCCGAGTACTTCGTCCAGCGTTGGCAGCGTGGTCGGCATCTGCACATGCGCGAGCGTTCTTCCGTCGACCACAGGGACATACGGCGAATGGCCCCGGCCGTCAGACGCGTAGTGCATGCCCCACGCGTCGATCTGCTCGAACGCATGGCCGTTCATCTGCCATCCGGCCGCGCCATGCGTGACGGGCGGCGCACCGAAGATGTCGATGAAACGGTCGTGGCTTTTCTGCATTTGCGCCGACGTCCACGCGCGATCTTTCGAGCGCACGTTGTCCTGCCAGTACACGTGATCCCAGGTATGAATGCCGCACTCGAAACCGGCTTCGTGGATCGCCCGCATTTCCGCCGACGCCTTGGCTCCAATGTCCGGCCCCGGCAGCAGCACGCCGTACATCAACTGCTTGAGCCCGTAGTGCTCGACCACCGACGTGCGCGACACCTTCTGCAAAAAGCCCGGCCGCAGCACACGGCGCATCGCCCAACCTGTGTGATCGGGGCCGAGGCTGAAGAGGAAAGTAGCGCGGGCCTTGAAGCGGTCGAAAATACGCGCGAGATTCGGCACGCCTTCGCGTGTGCCGCGCAGCGTGTCGACGTCGATCTTCAGGACGATTCGGGCCAAGGATCAGCCCTTACTGCTGTTCGACGAGCGCGCGTGCTTCGCCGACGTGGCCGCGATACGCTTCGAAAATCTTGCGCAGCGCTTCGTCGAAGGTGGACTTCGGCGCCCAGCCGAGTTCCTGCATCGTATTGTCGATCTTCGGCACGCGATTCTGTACGTCCTGATAACCGGCGCCGTAATACGCGCCCGACGACGTTTCGACCAGTTGGACTTTTTTCGCGGTGTCCGCGTATTCCGGAAATTCCGCGGCGAGCGTCAGCATCTTGTGCGCGAGTTCACGCACCGAGAAGTTATTGGTCGGGTTGCCGATGTTGTAGATCTTGCCCGTTGCAACGCCGTCCTTGTTCTCGATGATTTTCATCAGCGCGCCGATGCCGTCGTCGATATCCGTAAACGCGCGCTTTTGTGCGCCGCCGTCGACGAGGCTGATGTTCTCGCCCCGCACGATGTGGCCGAGGAACTGCGTGACCACGCGCGAGCTGCCTTCCTTCGGCGTGTAGATCGAGTCGAGGCCCGGGCCGATCCAGTTGAACGGACGGAACAGCGTGAAGTTCAAACCCTCCATGCCGTAGCCCCAGATCACGCGGTCCATCAACTGCTTCGAGCACGCGTAGATCCAGCGCGGCTTGTTGATCGGACCGTACGACAGTTGCGATTCTTCCGGATCGAATTGCTCGTCCGTGCACATGCCGTAGACCTCGGAGGTCGACGGAAATACCAGATGCTTGCCGTACTTGACCGCCGAACGCACAATCGGCAGGTTCGCTTCGAAGTCGAGTTCGAACACGCGCAGCGGCTGCTTCACGTAGGTAGCCGGCGTGGCGATCGCGACCAGCGGCAGAATCACATCGCACTTCTTGACGTGATATTCGACCCACTCCTTGTTGATCGTGATGTCGCCTTCAAAAAAGTGCATCCGCTCATGATTGATGAGATCGCCCAGACGTTCGGTCTGCATGTCCATTCCGAAAACTTCCCAATCGGTCGTTTCGAGAATGCGTTTGGACAGGTGATGGCCGATGAAGCCGTTCACACCCAGGATCAGGACTTTCTTCATAAATGTCGGGGAGTTTGAATGAGCTGGGCGAATGTGGCCGGAGTGACGACGGTTTCAGTGCCGTCGTGCTGATGCCGCAATTCGTGGATGGCGATCGCGCGACCGTCGCCGCATATCGCGAAAACGCCATTATCGCCTACGTGCAGGCCCGGCGGCAAATCCGGGCGAAGCGCGCCCGGCGCCGCAAGCCGCGCGCGCGCGACGACGAAACGCCGGCCGTCGATGTCGGTGAACGCGCCGGGATAGGGCGGCGCGACCGCGCGGATCAGGTTGTAGACCTGTTGAGCCGGCTGTGTCCAGTCGATGCGGCCGTCCTCCGGCTTGCGCCCGCCGTAGTAGCTGCCGTGCGAGAGATCGTTCGGCAGATGCGGCGCTTCGCCGGCGAGCAACGCCGGCAGGACGCGCCACAGCGTCTGCTCCGCGGCCACCGTGACTTTGTCGAACACTTGCGCCGCCGTGTCGTCGGGCAGAATCGGCACCGGCGTTTGCGCGATGATTGCGCCCGCGTCAGGCTTCGCGGCCATTTCGTGCAGCGTCGCGCCGGTTTCGGTTTCGCCGTGCAGCACCGCCCAGTTGGTGGGCACGCGGCCGCGGTACTTCGGCAATAGCGAGCCATGCATGTTGTAAGCCCCGCGCGCGGCGAGCGCGAGCAGGTCGACCGGCAGCATGTGGCGGTAGTAGAACGAGAAGATGAAGTCGGGATGTGCCGCGCTGACGGCCGCTCGCAATTCGGGACTCTTCGGGTCCGCGGGCGTCACCACAGGAATGCCGTGCCCGGCCGCGACCGTCGCCACGCTGCCGAACCAGATGTTTTCGGTAGGGCTGTCTTCGTGTGTGACGACGAGCGCCACGTCGACGCCGCGCGCGAGCAGCACCTGCAGGCAGCGCACGCCGACGTTGTGATACGCGAATACGACGGCGCGCGGTTTCATCGGTTCGGGCCCTCGTCGTGATGGTCGGCGAGCGGTGCCGGTTGAATCGCCTGCACGACGGTTTGACGCGGCATTTCAACCGCGGCCGCGCCGTCGCGCTGTTCGAGAATGGTCTGCACCAGATAGCGCGGGCGCGCGCGCACCTGTTGATAGATCCGGCCGATATATTCGCCGAGCAGCCCGAGCGCGAAGATGATCACGCCGAGCAGGAAGAACGTAATGGCGAAGAGCGTGAACACACCCTGAACTTCCGCCCCGATGATGAACCGCCGTATCAGCAGCAGCACGAACAATGCCGCGGAGCCGAGCGACAGGATCACGCCGATGAACGACAGCCACTGCAGCGGCACGACTGAAAAGCCGGTCACGAGGTCGAAATTCAGGCGGATCAACGAATAAAGCGAGTACTTCGATTCGCCGGCAAAGCGCTCCTCGTGCGCGACTTCGATCTCGACGGGATTCTGCGCGAACGTGTACGCAAGCGCCGGAATGAACGTGTTGATTTCGCCGCAGCGATTGATCGTGTCGATGATGTGACGGCTGTACGCGCGCAGCATGCAGCCCTGATCGGTCATCTTGATGCGCGTGATGCGCTCGCGCAGCCGGTTCATCACGCGCGAAGCCTTGCGGCGCCACAAGCTGTCCTGACGTTGCAGGCGAATCGTGCCGACGTAGTCGAAGCCTTCGCGCATCTTGTTGACCAGCTTGCCGATTTCTTCCGGCGGGTTTTGCAGGTCGGCGTCGAGCGTAATGACGATTTCGCCGCGCGACTGTTCGAAGCCCGCGAGAATCGCCATGTGCTGCCCGTAGTTGCCGTTCAGCAGGATGACGCGGGTCGTGTCGGGGCGCGCGCGGAACTGCTCGGCGAGCAGCGCGGCGGATTTGTCGCGGCTGCCGTCGTTGATGAAGATCACTTCATAAGACGTGCCGAGCGCGTCGAGCGCCGGATAGAGCCGCGCGAATAGCGCCGCAAGCCCGGCTTCCTCGTTGTACACCGGAATGATGATCGACACTTCCGGTGCGACGGCGCGTTGTTCCGTATAAATCATTTCCGCTTATTTTCCGTATTGTTCGCAAATTTCGTTGACCGCGCGGCACACGCGCTCTACGTCGCCTTCGTTCATCAGTGTGAAGAGCGGCAACGTGACGTTCGTCGCGCCGAAACGCTCGGCGTGCGGGAACATGCCTTCCGTGAAGCCGCGCGCGCGGTACAGCGAGAACAGATGAATGGCCGGATAGTGCACGCCCGAACCGATGCCGCGTTCTTTCAACTGGCCCATGAAACCGGCGCGGTCGATTGAAAGCTTCTCCAGCGGCAATGTGATCTGGAACATGTGCCAGTTGCTGTTCTCGAAGTCGGCGAAAGGCAGTCCAACGCCCAGCTTCAGTGCGGCGCCACCCTCGAAGCCGGCGAAGTATGCGCGCGCCAGTTTCCTGCGTTGTGCGAGAAAGCGTTCGAGGTGCGGCAACTGACCGAGGCCCACGCGCGCGGCGACGTCCGTCAGATTGTATTTGCCGCCGAGCACGTCGCAGTCCATGCCGTCGAAGCCCGTGCGGGTGATGCCCTGCAGCCGGTATTTTTGTGCGAGGACGGCTTCGTTCTCGTCGTTCAGTACGAGTGCGCCGCCTTCGATCGACGTGAGGTTCTTGTTCGCGTGAAAGCTGAACGAGACCATGTCGCCGATCGCGCCGATGCGCTTGCCGTTCCACGTCGAGCCGAACGCCTGCGCGGCGTCTTCCACCACACGCAGTTTGTGCTCGCGCGCAATCGCGTACAGGCGGTCCATGTCGACGGGCAGGCCAGACAGATAAACCGGAATCAGCGCTTTGGTGCGCGGCGTGATCGCCTTCTCGAGCTTGTCGAGGTCGATGTTGCGCGTGACCGGGTCGATGTCGGCGAATACCGGCGTCGCGCCGACTTCGTAAATGACGTTGCTGGTCGACACCCACGAGGCGGGCGTCGTGATCACTTCGTCGCCTTCGCCCACGCCGGCAATGCGCAGTCCGATCTCGAGCGTCGCCGTACCGGAGTTGAACGTGCGCACGGGACGGCCGCCGCAGAATTCAGAGAGCGCCGCCTCGAACTTCTGGTTCTGCGGGCCGGTGGTGATCCAGCCCGAGCGCAGAACGTCGGCTACACCGCGGATCGTTTCTTCATCGATCTCCGGCTTGACGAACGGCAGGAACGGCAGAGGCGGAACGGTTGACTGGGTCATGAATACTTCGCTCGATCGAAAGGGCCGCGGCCTGAAGGGGCGCGGTGAACACACACTACGCGCAAATCCGGGCCAAGGCTAAAAAGGGTGCAAACCGCGGAGCATACCGCGATCAACCTTACGTTTTGCTTAGCCAGTGCGGATGCCGGCTTACGCTATCTTTGCGGCAGCTTTGCTGCGGTTCGTTCGTGGTGCGCTAGCTGCGCGCGACTATCACCACGCCCACCAGAATGACGCCGATGCCGACCAGTTTCTGCACCGACAGCACCTCGCCGAACAGATACCACGCGGCGAAAGCGTTGACGACATAGCCGAGCGACAGCATCGGATAGGCAATCGACACATCCACGCGCGACAGCCCGACGATCCAGACGGCCAGGCTGATCACATAGCAGGCCACACCGCCGATGATCGGCGGCTGCGTCGCAATGCGAAAGGCAACCGGCACGATGTTCGCACGGGTGAATTCGAAGTGTCCAACCGCATTCGTTCCGGCTTTGAGCAGCAACTGCGCGCCGGCGTTCAACGCGACGCCGGCGAGAATGCAAAAGAGGGAAATGGGGTTCATCGGTCGTTCAGGTCCTGATATGGGGTCACTGCTGGGTTTTTTCCACCGGCGCGGCCACCGCGCCCGCTGCGAGCGGCTTCATTACGACGACGCGGCGCGAGTCCTGGGCAACGACCTGCATCGGCAGGCCTTCTTTCAGGAGCCGCTCGTAAGTGGAGGGCGGAATCAGTGCGAGTGCGTAGCGGTCGGCCTTCCAGCGCTCGACCCACGCCTCGACCGACGGCAGCCATTTCTGCGGTTCCACCGACACGCCGAACGCAAGTTCATCGGGGTGTTCGACCATCGTCATCGTATGGCCGATGTAGAACGGCAGCGTGTGGTCGAGCACGCCGACCGAGTAGAACGGCGTGTCGGCCGGCAACTTCGCCATCTGCGCCTTGATAGCGGGCGCGAGCGGCGCGCCGGAACTGAGGCGGCCGAACACGTCGTGACCGATGCCGGCGATCGTGCCGAGCAACAGCCACGCCGCGCCGAAACTCGCGATCGTGCCGAGGCTGCCGGCGCGGCTGCGGCGATTGAGCCACAGTGCGGCGAGCGTCAGCACGAACGCGACGGCAAGGGCGGCCAGTACCCACGTGCGGTACTGCGCGTACAGTTCGGCGGGATTGCGCTGGCTACCGAAGCGCGGCAGAAAGAGCGCGGCGAATGCAGCGACTACGAGAAATAGTGCATAGCCGGCGAGATGGCGGCGCCACTGGTCCCGCGTGACGAGCGGCAGGTACATTCCGATCAGAAGCGCGATGGGCGGCGCGATCGGGAGCGTGTACGAGAGCAGCTTGGAATGCGACGCGCTGAAGAAGAGGAAGATGAAGCCGGTCCAGACCAGCATCATCGTGACCGGCGCGAAGCCATTCGGCTGGCGCGGCAGGCGCCACGCGTGACGCACACTCTGCAGTACCACCGAGAGCCAGGGCAGGAAGCCGACGATCAGCACCGGCACGAAATAATAGAACGGCCCGGGACGGTTCTGCTCGGGCGTCAGGTACCGCTTGAACTGCTGAACGATGAAGAAGAAGTTGAGGAACTCGGGATTGCGCTGCTGCACCAGCACGAACCACGGCGTGACGATCGCGAAGAACACGATGAGGCCGCCAATCAGATGCAGGCGCTTCCACACCGCCCAGTCGCGCGCGACCAGCGTGTAGATCACCAGCACGGCGCCCGGCAGAATGACGCCGACGAGGCCCTTCGACAATACGGCGAGCGCCATCGAACCCCAGCACAGCCACATCCAGCCGCGCACACGGGAGGTCTCGAGATTTGGGCGCTGAGCGAGCAGCAATGCGCACAACGTGAGTTCCATCCAGAACGACAGGCCCATGTCGAGCGTGTTGAAGTGGCCCATCAGGTTCCAGTAGGGCGACGTCGCGAGCACCAGCGCTGCAAACACGCCGGTCGCCGCATTGAACACGCGCGCGCCCGTGAAGCCGATCAGCAGCACGCCGGCGAATCCGGTGAGCGCCGTGTAGAGCCGCGCCTGCCATTCGCCGATGCCGAACCACGCGAACGTGAGCGCGTTCGCCCACGTTTGCAGCGGCGGCTTCTCGAAATATTTGTAGCCGTTGTAGCGCGGCGTGATCCAGTCGCCGGTCACGAACATTTCCCGCGCCATTTCGGCGTAGCGGCCTTCATCGCTTGGCAACAGATGGCGCCACCCGAGCGGCACGAACCAGATGACGGCAAGGGCCAGCACCAGCAACAGAATCGCGGTGCGGTTGAGCGGTAGCCTCGACGGCGTATCGTTCATCGATTTAAACCTTTCTGGCAACGCCGCGTGGGCGGCGCTGCGTTGTTATTCGGAATGGGCGGCGGCCCTGAGCTTCGTGGCCCACTGCTGTGCTGCTGTGCCTTGGCTCGCGCCAGGTCTTATGGCCGCTCACGTGCCGGCGCATTTCGCGCGCCGCCAAAATCGCAAATGTCAACACCGCCGGCTTCGCATAGATGGCGCGCAGTGTACGTGATCGTCCGTGACCCGGCGAGGGCGGGGCTGCTGCAAGTCGCGTGAGGCGCTCTCCCAGCGCGCCTGGAGCAGCGCTGTCGCCAGCAATGAGGTCCGCACTCCGGGCCACGACAGCAACGCTAGCCGAACGCATCCGCCCAATTCGCGCCGCGGCGGTCGACCCAAGGCCGCCGACGCGGCAGTTACGGCGTCTGCGCACCGGTTGCGAGGCCCGCTAGCCTTCGATCAGCAGCGCGGCCGCGACCTTGCGGCCCTCGGCCATCAAGATGTTGTACGTGCGGCAGGCGGCCTTGAAGTCCATCGTTTCGACGCCGATGCGTTTGGCGGTGAGCGCGGCAGTCAGGCGCGGGTGCGGAAACCGCAGCCGCTCGCCGCTGCCGAAGATCACCACTTCGGGCGCGGGCTCGACCAGCATCGAGAAAAGCTCGGGGCTCAGTTGCTCGAAGGACGAGACAGGCCAGGGAATGACAGGCGCTTCCGGAAGCACGAGGAGGCTGCCGGAATGACGCACCAGATTGATTTCGACATAGCCGTCGCCGTAACCGGTCACGGTATTGAGGGCGCCGCTGGAATCCTGATGTAATTTCAAATTCGTTTTCCGAAGTCGTCGCGAGACATCATGCGTGTTGGCGGCCTGGTCGTTGCAAGCACGAGCCGGGCGGTCAGACGCGAGTGGGACACGAAAGGGCCAAAAAAGCTCCCGTTGCGGTTCCGTCACGGTTCGTTGTGGTCCCGTTACGGTTGGTGCATTGCGGAAGTCGGCCAAAATCCGCTAAATTATAACTTTTTAGCCGCCCAGCGGCGCCTCTCGCCAAGCGCCGCCACAAGCCGCGCTGACGATCCGGGGCGGGTCTATCGGCCACGCGCCCTGGTTTTGCCCGCTTTCGTCCGCTTTTGTTCCGCTTTAGCGAGCGCTTTAGCCTGCTTTAGCCGGTCTCGCTGGTGCATCGGCGCAATCCGCCGCAAAGGGCTCCGAGCAGACTCTGCACAGAACCTCGGGAAGTGGCCGCGCAGGGCGGCCCAACCCGCGCCGGCCGCGCCCGTTTGCCCGTATCCGCGAACCCGGCCGGGGCGTTCAGTTGTTTGCCGGTGCCCGCGCCCGTGTCCGTTCGCCCGAAGCTGCAGGCCCGAGGCTCCAAGCCAATTAACCAGGATGAAGTGCCCGCCGTGAAACCGATTCTCAAATCCAACAAGTTGTTGAATGTCTGCTACGACATTCGCGGGCCCGTCCTCGAACACGCGAAGCGGCTCGAAGAAGAAGGCCACCGCATCATCAAGCTGAACATCGGCAATCTCGCGCCGTTCGGTTTCGAGGCGCCCGACGAAATCATTCAGGACATGATCCTGAACCTGCCGGGCTCGTCCGGCTACTCCGACTCCAAAGGTGTGTTCGCCGCGCGCAAGGCGATCATGCATTACACGCAGCAAAAGGGCGTACACGGCGTCGAGCTGGATGACATCTACATCGGCAACGGCGCCTCGGAGCTGATCGTGATGGCGTTGCAGGGGCTCCTGAACGACGGCGACGAAGTGCTGCTGCCCGCGCCCGACTATCCGCTGTGGACGGCCGGCGTGAGCCTCTCGGGCGGCACGCCGGTGCACTACATCTGCGACGAAGGCAACCGCTGGATGCCCGACCTCGACGACATCCGCGCGAAAATCACGCCGAACACGCGCGCGCTCGTCGTCATCAACCCGAACAACCCGACCGGTGCGCTGTACTCCGACGAACTGCTGCTGGGCCTGATCGAGATAGCGCGTCAGCACGGCCTCGTGATCTTCGCCGACGAGGTGTACGACAAGATCATCTACGACGGCAAGACGCATACGTCAATGGCGGCGCTCTCCGAAGACGTGCTGACGGTCACGTTCAACAGCCTGTCGAAGAGCTACCGCTCCTGCGGCTACCGCGCGGGCTGGATGTTCATCTCGGGCCTGACCGGCGAGAACCGCCGCAGCGCGAAAGACTACTTCGAAGGGCTCGGCATTCTCGCGTCCATGCGCCTGTGCCCGAACGTGCCCGGCCAGTACGCGATCCAGACCGCACTCGGCGGCTATCAGAGCATCAACGACCTGATCGTGCCGAGCGGGCGCCTCTACAAGCAGCGCGAGCTCGCGTACGACATGCTCACGTCGATCCCCGGCGTGAGCTGCGTGAAGCCGGAAGCGGCGCTGTACATGTTCCCGCGCCTCGACCCCAAGGTTTATCCGATCCAAAACGACCAGCAGTTCATCCTCGACCTGTTGCTGGAAGAGCGCGTGCTGCTGGTCCAGGGCACTGGCTTCAACTGGAAAACGCCGGATCATTTCCGCGTCGTGTTCCTGCCGAATGTCGACGACCTCGCGGATTCCATCAACCGGATCGCGCGTTTTCTGGACGGTTATCGCAAACGTCACACGGCCTAGCGCACAATAGGCGACTCGCGCTTCGGCGGCGCATTGCATCCGACACCCGTTTCCTCGTGAGAAAACGCCGGGCCGCCCGAGCTTTCTCACCCCCTCGGGGCCTCGCGCGAAGCGCCAGGGTTGGGGGCACTTTTTAAACATTTACTCGAAAACACGCTGCATGGAACCGATCAAAGTTGGACTGCTGGGCTTCGGCACGGTAGGCAGCGGCACCTTCACGGTACTGCGCCGCAATCAGGAAGAAATCAAACGCCGGGCCGGCCGCGGCATCGAGGTGTCGCGCATTGCAGTGCGCAATCCGGCGAAGGCGAGCGCGGCGCTGGGCGCTGACGCGGCGAGCGTGGCGCTCACCGACGACTTCAACGCGGTGGTCGACGATCCTTCGATCGACATCGTCGCGGAAATGATCGGCGGCACGGGCGTGGCGCGCGACCTGGTTTTGCGCGCAATCAAGAACCGCAAGCACGTGGTCACGGCCAACAAGGCGCTGCTCGCGGTGCACGGCACGGAAATCTTCGAAGCGGCGCGCGCCAACGGCGTGATGGTCGCGTTCGAGGCGGCGGTAGCGGGCGGCATCCCGATCATCAAGGCGCTGCGCGAAGGGCTCACGGCGAATCGCATCCAGTACATCGCGGGCATCATCAACGGCACGACGAACTACATTCTTTCGGAAATGCGCGACCGCGGGCTCGACTTCGCGACCGCGCTGAAGGCCGCGCAGGAACTGGGTTACGCCGAAGCCGATCCGACCTTCGACATCGAAGGTGTGGACGCCGCGCACAAGGCGACGATCATGAGCGCGATCGCGTTCGGCGTGCCGGTGCAATTCGACCGCGCGTATGTGGAAGGCATCAGCAAGCTCGCCGCAATCGACATTAAATACGCCGAGGAACTCGGCTATCGCATCAAGCTGCTCGGCATCGCGCGGCGCACCGACAAGGGCATCGAATTGCGCGTGCATCCCACGCTGATTCCGGAAAAGCGCCTGCTCGCCAATGTGGAAGGCGCGATGAACGCGGTCGTCGTGCACGGCGACGCAGTCGGCACCACGCTTTACTACGGCAAGGGCGCGGGCGCGGAGCCGACGGCGTCCGCCGTGGTCGCCGATCTGGTCGACGTGACGCGCCTGCATACGGCCGACCCGGAGCATCGCGTGCCGCATCTGGCTTTCCAGCCGGATAGCCTGTCGAGCACTCCGATTCTGCCGATCGACGAAGTGACGAGCGGCTACTACCTGCGTTTGCGGGTCGCCGACGTGACGGGCGTGCTGGCCGACATCACGCGCATTCTGGCCGACACCGGCATTTCGATCGACGCGCTCCTGCAAAAGGAATCGGAGCACGTCGATGCAAACGGCAAGGGCGAGACCGACATCATTTTGATCACGCACGAAACGGTTGAAAAAAATGTCAATGCGGCGATCAGGTCGATCGAAGCGTTGCAGACCGTTGTCTCGCAAGTCACGAAGCTGCGCATGGAAGCGCTGAACTAGGCCGAACTATGAACTACCTCTCCACGCGCGGCGCCGGAGCCGGCGAGCGCCACACTTTTTCCGACATTTTGCTCGGCGGTCTCGCAAAAGACGGCGGGTTGTACCTGCCGGCCGAATACCCGCGCGTCAGCGCGGATGAACTCGCGCGTTGGCGCACGCTGCCGTATGCAGATCTCGCCTTCGAAATACTGTCGAAGTTCAGCGACGACATTCCGTCTGAAGACCTGCGCGCGCTGACCCGGAAGACCTACACGGCGCAAACATACTGCAACGTGCGCGACGACGAAGGTGCGGAGCAGATCACGCCGCTCAAAACACTCGGCGTCGAGAACGGCGCGCCGCTGTCGCTGCTGGAGCTGTCGAACGGTCCGACGCTTGCGTTCAAGGACATGGCGATGCAGTTGATCGGCAACCTGTTCGAATATGCGCTCGCAAAACACGGCGAAACGCTGAACATTCTCGGCGCGACTTCGGGTGACACCGGCAGCGCCGCCGAATACGCGATGCGCGGCAAGCAGGGCATTCGCGTGTTCATGCTGTCGCCGCACAAGAAAATGAGCGCGTTCCAGACCGCTCAGATGTACAGCCTGCAAGACCCGAACATTTTCAACCTCGCGGTCGAAGGTGTGTTCGACGATTGCCAGGACATCGTCAAAGCCGTTTCGAACGACCACGCGTTCAAGGCGAAGTACAAGATCGGCACGGTCAATTCGATCAACTGGGCGCGCGTCGTTGCGCAAGTCGTTTATTACTTCAAGGGCTATTTCGCCGCGACGAAGAGCAACGACGAGCGGGTGTCGTTTACGGTGCCGTCGGGCAATTTTGGCAACGTGTGCGCGGGTCACATCGCGCGCATGATGGGTCTGCCGATCGAAAGACTCGTGGTGGCTACGAACGAGAACGACGTGCTTGACGAATTTTTCCGCACCGGCATCTACCGCGTGCGCAAGGCCGCGGAGACGTACCACACGAGCAGCCCGAGCATGGACATTTCGAAGGCGTCGAACTTCGAGCGTTTCGTGTTCGATCTGCTCGGCCGTGATCCGGCGCGAGTGCTGCAGTTGTTCCGCGACGTCGAGGAGAAGGGCGGTTTCGACCTCGCGGCGAGCGGCGACTTCGCTCGCGTGAAGGAGTTCGGCTTCGTGTCGGGCCGCAGCAGCCACGACGACCGCGTTGAAGCGATTCGCGACGTCTTCCAGCGCTACGACACGATGATCGACACGCATACGGCAGACGGCCTGAAGGTGGCGCGCGAACATCTGCAACCCGGCGTGCCGATGATCGTGCTGGAGACGGCGCAGCCGATCAAGTTCGGCGAGACGATTCGCGAAGCGCTGTTGCGCGAGCCCGAGCGTCCGGCCGCGTTCACGGGGCTGGAGTCGCTGCCGCAGCGTTTTGAAGTGCTGCCCGCCGACGCACAGCGCGTGAAGGACTTCATCGTGGCCAATACGAGCGCGTAATTGCGACTGGCGCGCGGGCCAGCGGCGCGCGTGACATGCCTCGCCGGTAGTGTTGACGCCGAGCCGGCGGTCGGGTCGCGTTGGACGCGGCGCGCTTGCCTTACCCGCTGCGGCGAGCGCCTCAGAACTCCGCCGCGCGCCGCAAAAGCTTCCAATAAGCGCGGGCGTGACAAGGCTCGGCCTTCGGCCGCTACAATGTTCTTTTAACCTGCGGCTTCGAACCCCAGATGTCCACACCCACGCCCCGCGCTCCGATGCTCGCCACCGCCGACGCATTGGCGACCCTGCTCAGCGCTGCGAGCCCGGTCATCGGCACCGAATTCATTCCGACGCTCGAAGCATCGGGCCGCGTGCTTGCGGCGGATGTCGTCTCGCCGCTCGACGTCCCGCCGATGAACACCAGTTCAATGGATGGCTACGCGATCCACGCCGCCGACGTGACGACGCACGGCAACCGCCGTCTGCCGGTGTCGCAACGCATCCCCGCCGGTCATGCGCCCGAGCCGCTGAAGTCCGGTACGGCAGCCCGCATTTTCACCGGCGCGACCGTGCCGCCGGGTGCCGATGCCGTCGTGATGCAGGAGCAAACGGAAGCCGACGGCGATGAGGTCACTATTTTGCACAGTCCCCGGCCCGGCGAATGGATCACCGCGCAAGGCGCCGACATTCAAAGCGGCTCGGTCATCCTGCCGGCCGGCACGCGGCTCACGCCGCAGGCGTTGGGGCTTGCCGCGTCGGTCGGTTGTGCTGAACTGGAAGTTCGCCGTCGGGTGAGAGTTGCAGTTTTCTTCACCGGAGACGAGTTGACCATGCCCGGCGAGCCGCTGAAGCCCGGCGCAATTTACAACTCGAATCGCTTTACGCTGCGTGGACTGCTCGAGAAGCTCGGCTGCGAGGTGAGCGACTTTGGCATCGTCGCCGACCGGCTCGATGCGACGCGCGACCTGCTGCGTGAAGCCGCGCACGCGCACGATCTCATCCTGACGTGCGGGGGCGTGTCCGTTGGCGAGGAAGATCACGTGAAGCCGGCCGTCGAGGCGGAAGGACGCCTCGCGATGTGGCAGATCGCGATGAAACCCGGCAAACCGCTCGCGTTCGGCGCCGTGCGCCGCGGCGTGGGCAGTGGTGAGGCCAGCGCTGAGGCCAGCGCTAATCACGCTTCTGATCCGAAGCATGCCGCCGCGTCGGTGGCTGTGCCGTCGTCGGCCGAAACGTTTTTCATTGGTCTGCCCGGCAACCCTGTGTCGAGCTTCGTGACCTTTCTGTTGTTCGTGCGTCCGTTCATTTTGCGGCTTGCGGGAGTGCAGGCGGTCGCACCGCGCGCGCTGTCGTTGCGGGCCGACTTCACCCAGAACAAGGCCGATCGCCGCAACGAATTCCTGCGTGCGCGCATCAACAGCGCTGGCGGCCTCGAACTGTTTCCGAACCAGAGCTCGGCCGTGCTGACGTCGACGGTATGGGGCGACGGTCTGATTGACAATCCGCCCAATCATGCGATCAGCGCCGGCGAAACCGTGCGTTTCATTCCTTTTTCCGAATTGCTGAATTGAGGCCGGCAACGCCGGCGGCATCCCATGAAGATTCAACTGCGATATTTTGCGAGCGTGCGTGAAGCGCTCGATCTGGCTGACGAAACCGTTGACGTGCCCGAGGGCGTCGCAACCGTCGGCGACGTCCGCGCGTGGCTGCGTGTGCGTGGCGGCATCTGGGCCGACACGCTCGCGGAAGGCCGCGCGCTGCGCATGGCCTGCAATCACGTCATGACGAACGCCGGCACGCGAATCACCGAGGGTTGCGAGGTCGCGTTTTTCCCACCCGTCACCGGCGGTTGAACCGCGAGGAGCCCGCCATGCCCGTACGTGTCCAGACCGAAGATTTCGACCTCAGCGCCGAAGTTGCCGCGCTGCGCGCTCGCAATCCGAAGATAGGCGCCGTGGCATGCTTCGTCGGCACCGTGCGCGATCTGAACGAGGGCAGCACAGTCGAGGCAATGGAGCTCGAGCATTATCCGGGCATGACTGAGAAGTCGCTCGAAGCGATTGTGGAAAGCGCACGCCGGCGCTGGCCGGGCATCGAGGTGCTGATCGTGCATCGCGTGGGAAAACTTTATCCGCTCGACCAGATCGTGCTGGTGGCGACCACGGCCGCGCATCGTGGGGATGCGTTTGCGTCGTGTGAGTTCGTGATGGACTATCTGAAAACCCAGGCGCCGTTCTGGAAAAAGGAGAAAACCGAAGCGGGCGAGCGCTGGGTGGACGCCCGCGTGACCGACGATACTGCGCTCGCGCGATGGGGCATCGAATCCGGGAACGGATCTTCGGAGTAGGCGTTTGCCGCGCTCGTCGCATGAGCGTCGGGTTCTGAGGCAGCATGACGAGGCGTGCTGCTCGGGCCGTCACTCACCGTCGCTCGTCGTCACTCGTCGCGTGCCCGCCCGATAATGCGCGTCGGAAACGGCTCCCCCGTGGGCCGCGCGGGAAGCTGCGGCTCATCGCCGCGGGCAGAGCGCTTTGGCGCCACGCGTTCGAGCAACGCCTGTTGTTCTGCCGGAATCTTGTAGTCCCAACCAAAACGGCTCAATTGCAAACTCTGTGCGATGCGCAGCGCCGGTTCCATGAAGCGGACCGCGGCGGCCGGCTCATAACGGGACTCGACAGTGTCGAGGAACAGATACAGCCAGCGGCTGAAATGCTGCGGCTCGATCCCTTCGAGCGGCTGATGCGCCTGCTGCACATTGCCGCGGTACTGCTTTGCGCCCAGCACCAGACTCGCCCAGAACGTGCACATTTTCGGCAGATGATCGTCCCAGCGGCCAGCCAGCTTTGCATCGAAAACCGGCCCGAGCAGCGGATCTGCCCGTACGCGGTCGTAGAAACCGTACACAAGCTCGCGGATATTGGCTTCATCAGGCTCGGCGGCGCGCTCGACAACCGGCGCGGCGGGAAAAGAAGGCTTCATGCAAGTTCCGGAAGTGTGCGACGATTGGCTCGTCGCTTGCCACAGCGCGCCACGCACCGGCACGAATCGCCGGACATAGGGCGAGTTCCACCGAAATGGACTGAAAAAAGCGCGCTTTTCCTGCGACTGGGCGCGGCGGAAAACGCTACCATGGGCGCGAACGCCCAACTTTTACTCAAGCAGCATAATAAATATGCGCCATCTGCATCTTATGGCGAAGCTGCGGCCTCCGGCAACCCTTGCATCGACGCGGTTATCCCACGGATCGCGGCTTGCGCTCATTGCGATACTGCACCTATGAGACTGACCGACTACACCGACTACTCGCTGCGCGTCCTGTTATACCTCGCGGTTCGGGGCGAGGGCCTATCGACCATTCAGGACATATCGCAGGCGTACGGCATCTCCAAGAATCACCTGATGAAAGTGGTGCAGCAGCTGAGCGAACTCGGCTGGGTGGAAACCGTGCGCGGCCGCAACGGCGGCTTGCGGCTTGCCGGGCGAACCCGTTCGCTGACGGTCGGCGAGGTCGTGCGCGCAACGGAAAGCGACTTCGCGCTGGTGGCCTGCCTGCCAGATCAGAACGGCGAACGCCGACCGTGCGTCATTACGCCCCAGTGCCGGCTGCGCGGCGCGCTCGAGGCGGCGCGTCATGCTTTTCTCACAGAACTCGATCGCCATACGATCGACGAAGTGGCGGGTCCCCAAGGTCCGCTGGCGGCGCTGCTCGGCATTCGCACGGTCATTCCGGTCGTGCCGTTGGCGCCTGTCATGGCGGCGAGCGACAAGCCCGTACCGATTTCCTGAGCGCGGCTGTGATACACGGCCGCGCATTTTCTTCGCGGGAGATGTTAAAAACTCCGTCGTGACGTTAAAAAAGCGCTTGAAACCTGAATAAAACGCCTCATTTTAGTGGTAATCGAAATTGGAGGTCTCGCATGAGAATCGACAAACTCACCACTAAATTCCAGGAAGCGCTGGCGGACGCGCAGAGTCTCGCGGTCGGCCATGACAATCAATACATCGAACCCGTTCATGTCCTGGCGGCGTTGGTCGCGCAGCAGGACGGCTCCGCCCGCTCGCTGCTTTCGCGCGCAGGCGTGCATGTTCAGGCGCTGCAAACCGCGCTCGACGACGCCATCACGCGTTTGCCGCAAGTGCAAGGCACGGACGGCAACGTGCAGATCGGCCGCGAACTCACGGGACTGCTGAATCAGGCCGACAAGGAAGCGCAAAAGCTCAACGACACGTTCATCGCAAGCGAAATGTTCCTGCTCGCGATCGCGGACGACAAGGGCGAAGCCGGCCGCCTCGCGCGCCAGCATGGCTTGTCGCGCAAGTCGCTCGAAAGCGCGATTGCCGCTGTGCGTGGCGGCTCGCAAGTGCACAGCCAGGACGCCGAAAGCCAGCGCGAGGCGCTGAAGAAGTACACGGTCGACCTGACCGAGCGCGCGCGCGCCGGCAAGCTCGACCCGGTGATCGGCCGTGACGACGAAATCCGCCGGTCCATTCAGATTCTGCAACGTCGCACGAAGAACAATCCGGTGCTGATCGGCGAGCCGGGCGTGGGCAAGACGGCGATCGTCGAAGGGCTCGCGCAGCGGATCGTCAACGGCGAAGTGCCCGAAACGCTCAAGGGCAAGCGGGTGCTGTCGCTCGACATGGCTGCATTGCTGGCGGGCGCGAAATATCGCGGCGAATTCGAAGAGCGCCTGAAGGCTGTGCTGAACGACATCGCGAAAGACGAAGGGCAAACCATCGTATTTATCGACGAAATTCACACGATGGTCGGCGCGGGCAAGGCCGAAGGCGCGATGGACGCGGGCAACATGCTGAAGCCGGCGCTCTCGCGCGGCGAACTGCATTGCGTCGGCGCGACCACGCTCGACGAATATCGCAAGTACATCGAAAAGGATGCGGCGCTCGAACGCCGCTTCCAGAAGGTGCTCGTCGACGAGCCGACGGTCGAAGCCACGATCGCGATTCTGCGCGGCTTGCAGGAGAAGTACGAGCTGCACCATGGCGTGGACATCACCGACCCGGCCATTGTCGCGGCGGCGGAACTGTCGCATCGCTACATCACCGATCGTTTCCTGCCGGACAAGGCAATCGACCTGATCGACGAAGCGGCGTCGAAGATCAAGATGGAAATCGACTCGAAGCCCGAAGAGATGGACCGGCTCGACCGTCGCTTGATCCAGCTGAAGATCGAACGCGAAGCCGTCAAGAAGGAGAAGGACGAAGCGTCGCAAAAGCGTCTGCAACTGATCGAGGAAGAAATCGAGCGGCTCGATCGCGAATATTCGGACCTCGAAGAAATCTGGACTGCGGAAAAGGCAGCGGTGCAGGGCAGCGCGCAACTGAAGGAAGAGATCGACAAGACGCGCGCGGAAATCACGCGCTTGCAGCGTGAAGGCAAGCTGGAAAAGGTCGCGGAATTGCAATACGGCAAACTGCCGGGCCTCGAGGCGCAGTTGAAGGAAGTCACCCAGGCCGAAGCGAAGGAGCAGAACAATCCTACGCGTCCGCGTCTGTTGCGCACGCAGGTCGGCGCGGAGGAAATCGCGGAAGTCGTGTCGCGCTCTACCGGTATTCCGGTTTCGCGGATGATGCAGGGCGAGCGTGAGAAGCTGCTGCAGATCGAAGACAAGCTGCATGAGCGGGTAATCGGTCAGGACGAGGCGATCAGCGCGGTGGCCGATGCGATCCGCCGCTCGCGCGCGGGGCTGTCGGATCCTAACCGTCCGTACGGTTCGTTCCTGTTCCTCGGGCCGACCGGCGTAGGTAAGACCGAGTTGTGCAAGGCGCTGGCGGCGTTCCTGTTCGATTCGGAAGATCACTTGATCCGCATCGACATGAGTGAATTCATGGAGAAGCACAGCGTCGCGCGTTTAATCGGCGCGCCGCCCGGATATGTGGGCTACGAAGAGGGCGGTTATCTGACGGAGGCCGTGCGCCGCAAGCCGTATAGCGTGATTCTGCTCGACGAAATCGAGAAAGCGCATCCGGACGTGTTCAACGTGCTGCTGCAGGTGCTCGACGACGGCCGCATGACCGATGGCCAGGGCCGTACCGTGGACTTCAAGAACACGGTGATCGTGATGACGTCGAACCTCGGTTCGCAGGTCATTCAGGCGATGGTCGGCGAACCGCAGGAAGCGGTGAAAGACGCGGTGTGGGAAGAGGTGAAGCTGCACTTCCGCCCCGAGTTCCTGAACCGTATCGACGACGTCGTGGTGTTCCATGCGCTCGATCGTTCGAACGTGCAGTCCATCGCGCGAATCCAGCTGCAGCGTCTGCACGAGCGACTCGCCAAGCTCGACATGCAACTGGTGGTGTCGGACGAGGCGCTGGAGCACGTCGGCAAGGTCGGCTATGATCCGCTGTTCGGCGCGCGGCCGTTGAAGCGCGCAATCCAGCAGGAGATCGAGAACCCGGTCGCCAAGCTGATTCTGGCTGGCAAGTTCGGTCCGAAGGACGTCATTCCGGTCGAACTGGAAGATGGCAACCTGGTGTTCGAGCGAGTGGTGCACTAATCGATGTCGTGTGTTCGCGCGTCGTATTAATGCGGCGCGTTGGCCCACGCATTATGTGATTTGAAGCCCGCTACGCCGAGCGACGTGTCACGCTAGCTTCGCACATGAAAAAGCGGCAACGAAGTCACCTTCGTTGCCGCTTTTTTTTGCCTGCTCAATGGACAGGCAAGGTAGTGCTTGCGTCGATCAGCGCGCTTACGCAGTGCCTTTACGCAATGCCTTTACGCAGTGCCCTTGCCGAACAGCGCGGACAGGCCGCCGAGCGCGCCAAGCACGGTGGTCGCGTTCAGCTTGCCTTCGGCCGGCACTTCGCCGTCTGGCGTCGCGGCGTTGACCACGTGGGGCAGGATCTGCGAGAGCAGGCCGGTGACCTGATCCGGTTGCACGCCGGCTTTGGCGGCAAGTCCGGTGACGGCTTCGGATCCGAGCACGCTGTGCAAAGCATCGGCTGCAATCGGCTGGTTCTCGCCGTTGCTGACCCACGACGATACGACGTCGCCGAGGCCCTTCTCCTGGAAGCGCTGGATCAGGCCGTTCAGGCCGCCCGGCTGGCTATTGACGAATTCGAGTGCGGCGGCGATCAGCGCTTGCTGGCCGCCGCCTTCGGGCGATTTGCCAACCAGGGAACCGAGGGTGTCGAGTAGGCTCATGACGGTCTCTCTTGAATGCCGACACGTCGATGACGGGTCGGCGGGTGACGCGCCGCGCGGCTGCGCGGCGTCGGGGAAGGCAGGCGCATTGCCGGCAGGCGCGGCATGCTCGTCACACGCGGATCGCGCGGATTGCACCGAAACTTCGCTGCTGGCGCTCTACCTTGCTGGTTTAGTCAGTCTACGATCCGATTTCTGCGCGCAGGTTCTCTATGCGCCGCCCGAAGCCGCCGCTGCCGATGCGGCCTTGCTCTTCTTCGCTTCCTTCTTCGACGCCTTTGCGCCAGATGCGTCGGCAGGTGAACTGGCTGCCGCGGCGGGTGCTGCGGGTGCAGTGGCAGTGGCCGACGGCGCGGATGCCGCTGTCGCGTCAGAGGCTGCGGCCTTAGCCTTCTTCTTCGAAGACTTCGAAGCTTTTGCGCCTGAAGCGTCCGCTGGCGCGGCCGGAGTTGCGGTCGTCGTTGCCGTCGTTGCAGTAGTGGCCGCGGTTGCTGACGTGTTGGCCGCTGGCGCGGTCTTCGTCGCCGTGGACTTCGTCGCGGGTTTCGCGCCCGTTGGCGGCGTAGACGAGCCGTTGATCGTCAAGCCCGCCGCTTCGAGATTTACGATCGACTTGCTGCCAATGCCTTTGACGCGCGTGGCCAGATCGTCGGCGTCCTTGAACGGCCCGTTCTTCGTGCGTTCTTCGATGATCGCCTTTGCATGCACGGGCCCAATGCCCTTCACCGATTCGAGTGCGGCCTGATCGGCGGAATTCACTTCGACAGCGGACGCGTATCCCGCCGACAGCGACACCATCAGGGCAACGCACAGCATCACGAGCTTTTTCAGCATGGCAGGTACTCCATTGAGGGCAAAAGTTAGCCGGGAACGGACGACGCAATGTGTCAGCGGGCGCTGCGCTTAAGCATAGGACAAACGCGCGCGCTTATTGGCGACCGCCGACGATTTATACCGGCCGATCAACGGCAAGTAAATCGTCGTGAACAATCTTTAAACCTTTTGCCTGGCAAGAAGGCGGTTGTGAGCCGGATTGCTCGCATCGAATCGCGATCGAATCGCATTGCATCGCCGGCTGAGCTGCGAGGTCGCGTGAGAATGACAGCGCGACGCACTTGACTTAGAGTGCACTCGAAGTCCTAACCTGAGTCCTGTCATGTCGAACACGTCGAACGCACTCACCATCGGGCAGGTCGCTGACACCATCGGCGTCTCCACGCATACGCTGCGCTATTACGAGCAGGCCGGGCTGATTCGCGCGGTTGGCCGCACGCAGGCGGGGCATCGCCTGTATTCGCCGGCCGACCTCGACTGGCTGCGGTTTTTAATGCGCCTCAAAGCCACCGGCATGCCGATCGCCGGCATGCAGGCCTTCGCGGCGCTGCGTGCCGAGGGTCAGCAAACGTTCGGTGCGCGCCGCGATCTTTTGGTAGCGCATCGCGAGGCGGTTCTGGCGCGGATTACCGACTTGCAGGCCAACCTTGGCGCAATTGTCGACAAGATTGCGTATTACGAAGGCGAGGCAGCCGGCCAGACGTCGGCAGCGGATAGTCAGTCACGACGGATCGACGACACGTCATCGTTCTCACACTCGGAAAAGGACTCACCATGGACTACGCGCAAAACGAGCGCTACACGCAAGGCTGGAACAAACTGAGGGAAATCGACGGTTCTGCCGGCGAGCAGGTGATCGCCGCGCTTGCACCGATTGCGCCGGATTTCGCGCGACTGTTGATCGAATTCGGCTTCGGCGATATTTACAGCCGTCCGCAACTCGATCTGCGCGCGCGGGAGATTGCCACCATCGCGTCGCTCGCGACGCTCGGCTGTGCGCAACCGCAGCTGAAGGTGCATATCGAAGCGGCGTTGAACGTCGGCTGCACGCGCGAGGAAATCGTCGAGGTGTTCATGCAGATGGCCTTGTATGCTGGGTTCCCGGCGGCATTGAACGCGCTGTTCGCCGCGCGCGAGGTTTTCGAGCGCCAGGATCAGGGGTTGCCAGAGGTGCGGCCGGAGCGGGCAGAGAACCTGACGCAGGCAGGGTGAGCATGCGTAACGGGCAGAGGAGCGACGCGCACCGCTAAAGCTCGCGGTTTGCGCAGACAGGAATTGCGCGGGTTGGTTGCGGGTGACTGTCGGAGGCAAGTGGCGATGTCGCCAACGTCGCCCTCAATCAGCCGCTTCGTGTCGAAGCGTCGCGCCCGCGCGCACATGCCGTTTGCTGACCACGCGCCAGTAAAGCAGCAAGCCGATGCCCGCGATCGCAAGACTCGCCGTATTCGCGACCCAGAAGCCGCGCGCCCCCGTCAGCCAGGGCGGGATCGCGCCGGTCACATTGAAGCCGAGCAGATAACCGCCGCCGAGACCCACGCCCCACAGCGCGACAGCGTAGATTGCGGTCGGCACGACGGCAACCTTGTACGCGCGCAACACGAACGCGGTGGTGATCTGCAGCGCGTCGAACAGGTGATAGCAGACGACGATCAGCACGAGCGGCAGCGCCGCTGCCACGACTTGTGCGTTCGGCGTATAGCCTTTGATCACGTAGGGTCGCAGCACGAGCAGCACTGCGCCGTAACAGCAGGCGAGGGCGACCGCCATCATGATTCCGTGGCGCGACAACGTGCGCGCGGCCTCCGGGCGGTGCGCGCCGAGCGCCTGAGCCACCAAGGTCGACGAAGCAATGCCGATCGACAGCGGCGTCATGTACAACACCGCGCCGATGTTGCCGGCGATCTGGTGCCCGGCGAGCGTCGTCGTGCCGAAACGCGCTATGAAGAGCGCCATGAAGGTGTACGACGTGACTTCGATCAGATACGACAGTCCCATCGGAATGCCCAGCCGCAGCTGCGCGGCCTGGCGCCGCCAGACGGGCCAGCAGAAGCGCTCGAAGATCGCGAACGGCGTGAAGACGTCGACACGGGTGAGCAGCAACATGCCGACGAGCGCGAGCCCCCAGTTGATCAAGGTGCTGGCAAGCGCGCAACCGGGGCCGCCGAGCGCCGGCACGCCGAGGCCGCCGAAAATGAACCACGTATTGAGCGGCACCTTTAGCAACAGCGCGCCGATCTGGAGGATCATCACGAGTCGCGGCTTGCCCACTGCATTGCTGATCGAACCGTAGACGCGAAACACGAGGCCGGCAGGCAGGCCAAATGCGAGTATTCGCAGATACGACACCGTGCGCTCGTGCAGCGCATCGGGCACGCGCGCGAGATGCAGCAGATGGCCGGGAAAGAACAAAATCAGGAAGCCGATGACCGTGAGCGCCAGTGCGAGCCACAGCGATTGCCGGACTTCCTCGCCGATCTCCTGGTAGCGGCGTGCGCCGAATAGTTGCGCGGTGATCGGTTGCAGCGCGGTGAGAATACCGGTCAAGCCGATGTAGACGGAGATGTAAATCGACGAGCCGAGGCCTAGCGCCGCGAGATCGACAGCCGAGTAACGGCCGACCATGGCCGTGTCGATCACGCCGAAGGCGATGATAGCCAGTTGACCGATCAGCACCGGCCACGCGAGCCCGGCGATTTTCCGTACGTCGGCGAGCATGGTCAGCCAGGCTTCTTGTGCCAGCTGCGCCGTTTCACGACCGGCGGCTTCGGACGGTCGATGCGCACATACAAGCGGAAGCGTTCGTCGCGGTCGGCCACGCGGCGGCCTTCCCAGACCAGCTTCCACACGAAGTCGGACATCGCGCTAGGCTCGCCGAAGTCTTGCGTGTCCTGGCGCAGAATGACGTCGCAGTCCTGATTGAACGAGAAGTGCATGTCGCCGAAATACGCGAAGGTCGCAATTTGCGCATTGCCGAGGCGCACCGGCGATATGCAGGTGTAGTCCTCAGGCAAGTGACTCGCGATCTGTTCGGCGACGTCCTTGTAAGTCCGGCTGTAGTTGACGACCGGCAGCCACAAGGTCATCAGCAGCACCCACATGAGCGTCGTGCCGGCGCTCGAGAGCACGACGCTGCGCCATAGCACCTTCGGATGGCGCGCGAGACGCCATTGCACGAGCACGAACCAGCAAACCGTCACCGCGACCGCGCAGACAAACGAAAGTATTTTGAACTGCGGCGCGAAGCCCGGCGCGAGACGCGCGAGGTTGCGCGCGAGCGGATGCGGGAAGCCGGTCAGCCCGGCCACATACACGAGCCAGACGAAGCTGCCGAGGATCGTGAAACTGAGCAATGCGAACCAGTCGATGGCGTTGATGGCGCCGCGTTTGAGCGTGGGCAGCGCGAAGGTGGCCAGCACTGCGAGCGCGGGCAGCAGCAACATATAAAGCCGGTTCGACTGATGGCTCTGCAACACGACGAGCACGAGCAGCGGCCCGATCACCGAAAGCGGAATCGCGACGTGCGGCGCGCGGCGCAGACCCGACCAGCTGAACCATGCCCATAGCGCGAGAGGCCATGCGGGCCACGTGAAGAGCGGCAGGTTTTTCAGCGCGTATGCCGCGACCGAGCCGGGCGGGCCGGCGAACGAACTCAGGCTGACGTGCACCCACTGGTTCAGATACCAGACGGCGTCGACGGGAAAAGCCCAGAGCGCGGCGATCGGCCACGCGACCGAGAGCGCCAGGGCGATCGGCAGACCCGCCAGCAGCAGCCAGCGCGAGCGCGTCTCGCGGACGATCAACGTCATGGCGAGCGTGCCCAGCAAAAGCGCGCCGACCAGCACGGGGCTGCTCGCGAGGGTGACGAAGCCGATCGCCAGGCCCCAGATCGCGGCGCCCTGAATCGGTTTGTCGATCATTCGCACGAGCCCGTAGACGAGCATCGCGATACACACGAACTGCACCAGCTGCGGCGTGGTTTCGTGGCCGCGCTCGGCGAGGCCGAAACAGGCGAGCAGGATCAGCAGAGCGCCGTCGGCGAGCGTGCGACCGTAGTCGCGAGGTTCCGGCTCGCCGCCAAACGCGTACTTGAACGGCTGGACTTCGGCGCGCCGGCCGAGCAGGTAGGCGGCATACCAGACAAAAGCGCAGCCCGCGCAAAACAGCAAGCCGGTAACCACACGGGACGCATTGCTCGCGTCGACCCACGGCGCGAACACGCGGATGGCACTGGCGCCGAGCCAGTAGCCAAGCGGGCCGTCTTCAGTCAGGTACTTGCCGACCAGATTCGGCAGGAGCCAGTCATGCGCGCTGCCGTTCGCCATGGTCCACATCACGCCGAAGCCAGCTGCGTCCTCGTTCTTCCACGGATCGCGGCCGAACAGGCCGAACGACGCGTAGACGATACAGATGGTCAACAGCAGCCAGCGCGGGAGCGCACTGGTCGCGGAAGCAGTGAGGCGAACGACAGGTCTCATGCGGTTTGGGATATTTAATAAGCGAAAGCCGCCACTGGACGGCCGGTCCGGCTGGCATGGCCTTATTGGAGCATCCGGCATTGTAGTCGGGAGCCACAGTGCGCGTCACGGCCGGTAATGGCCGGCAACGGCTTCGAGCGTGCCGTTACACCGGGCTGGCTGGCCAGCTTGTACGGCGGCTCGAACGTTCGCCACGTTGGCACCGGCTTTCCAGTTGCGCGCAGGCGACAAAAAAGGGCAGCTCGCGCTGCCCTTCTCTTTGCTGCTTCGCTGTCCGACAAAAATAAGCCGAATCGGCCTGATTCTGCCCAGCCAGCCAAAGCGGCAGGTATTACTTCGCTGCTGCCTTGCCGGTAGCGCGCGAACCGAACTTCTTGTTGAACTTCTCGACGCGGCCTGCCGTGTCCATGATCTTTTGCTGACCGGTGTAGAACGGATGCGATTCCGACGACACTTCGATCTTGGCGAGCGGGTAGGTCTGGCCGTTGAATTCGGCGGTTTCGCGCGTCTGGATGGTCGAGCGCGTCACAAACTTGAAGTCGTTCGACATGTCGATGAACAGGACTTCGCGGTAATTCGGGTGAATGCCTTCTTTCATGATCTTTCCTTTAATCTGGCGGTAGCCAACCCGCGTGCGGCCGCTCACGGCGGACTGCATCTAGGCGCGAGCCACTTGCCTGTGGTCGAAAAACGGCGATTATGCCAGAAAATCAGTCGCTTGACGAATTCCGTCAGGTGTTCTCCGGCGTTTTGCCTGTAAGTCGACTATTGCGCCGGCGCGAACGTCAGGCCGACTCGCGCCGGGTCCTGACGATAATATCGGGCGAGAAGCCGATATAGCTCCGGATGCTCCGCTTCGAAAGCTTGTGGCTTGACGAACAGCGCCTCGCTGCACACCGCGAAAAATTCGGACGGGTGATCGGCGGCGTAGGGATCGATCAGCGATTCCCGCTCGAAGCGAGTCCAGCGGCGCTGCGGCACGGCGTCGACGCGGGCGCAGAACTGATCGTAGGCGGCGTCGAACACGTCTGCCCAGGCTTGTGAGTCGAGTGGCGCGTGCCAACGGCGCACGAGCGGCGGATGGCCGTCCGCTTCGCCGTTGAGCATGTCGATCTTGTGCGCGAACTCGTGAATCACCACGTTATATGCATCCGCGCCGTCCGTCATCTGCGCGTCTTCCCACGACAGGACGACGGGGCCGCCTTCCCACGCTTCGCCGCTCGCGTCGTGCTCGACCTCGTGAACGACGCCGTCTTCGTCCTCAACGGTCTTGCGGATCACGAATTCGCCCGGATACACGATCACGCCGACCCATCCGCGATAAAGATCGAGGCTCAGATTCAGCACAGGCAGGCACGCCTGGGCCGCAATGGCGACGGTCATTGCGTCGGTCAACTCGAGCTCATGCGCGGTCGAAAACTCCTTTTGTGCGATGAAAAGGCTGCTCATCTCGCGCAGGCGCGCGAGATCCGGGGCATCCAGATGCGCGAGGAACGGCAAGCTGTCGAGCGTGGCCTGCCACAGGGCATCGCCGATTGCGTATTCGCGCAGCGCGCGCTCGCGTCGGCGGGCGCCGAGCCATTGGGTGAGTTTCGAAAGCATGGGCCGATGAAACCGTTAGTCGATCTGTTTTTGCCACGCGGCAAAAATCCCGCCGCAAATCGCGATGCCGATCAGGAAGTAAAAGCCGTCGAGCGCGGTCAGAAAACTGGCCTGCCGCGCCACTGTCCGGCTGATCTCCACGAGCGCAAGCGAATGTGCGTCCGACGGCGAACGTCCGGCAGCGGACAACGTGCGCGTGAGCGCAGCAAGCGAGTCCTGGAACAATGGATTGTACGGATTCACGAACTCCACGAGTCGCGCCTGATGCATCGCCTGCCGATGCTGCTCGACGATGATCACCGACGCGGTGGCGAAGGAGATCGTCAGTTGCCGCACGATGTTCTTCAACCGGTAACCGTGCGTGAATTCCTCTATCGCGAAGATCCTGAAGGTCAGATTCGCGACCGGCAGCACGATGAACAGCAACAGCAGGCCGCGCAACAGAAGCGGCCCCACCAGCGCCGCTTCGCCGACGGACGGCGACATGTCGGTCATCCACGCGGCCGTGAGTGCCGCGATGCCGAAGCCGGGCACGATGATCCACTTCTTGCGCGTCAGAAGTTTTGCGAAACGTAGATAGATGAAGAGCGCACTCGCGGAAATCAGCGACGTGACGCCGACGAGTTGCCCGGCGTTCTCGATCGGGTAGCCGAGACCGCTCTCGAGCAAACGCGAAATCAGATAGCTAAACGCGGTCGACAGATAGTAATAGAACATGTACAGCACGAGACCGACCTGGAACACCTTCTCGCGCAATGCGTGCAGGCGCATGAGCGGCGCGGGGTGATGCCATTGGTGATACGCGAACCAGCCGAGCGCGACGATGCCGGCGAGTGTGAGCAGGATCAGACCGTGCGACGCGCTGAACAACTGGAAGCGCACCTGCTGCATGACGATTTGCAGTGCGCCTTGCGCAAAGGCAAACACGATGTACGGCCAGAAGTGTGCTGAACCGCGCTCCTCGGGCAGACGGTTGCCCGCGTCGGGCAGTGCTAGCACGGCGAGAACCATGAACAGCATGCCGACGGGCGCGGTGCAGGCGAAGAGTGCACGCCAGCCGAAGTACGAAACCAGCTGGGCGCCGATTAACGACGCGAGCGCGCTGCTCAGCACGATCAGGATCAGGAACGCCCGGGTTGCAGCGGGGCGTTGTTTGGGCGTGAAACTCATCTGGATCAGAATGCGGCACGTGCCCATCATCGGGCCGATAAAGTAGCCCTGAAAGCCGCGCGCGAACGCCAGTTCAACCGACGATTCGCACAGCGCGGCCGCTACGGCGCCCACCGCGTACAAGAGCATGCTACCGGCGACATAGCGCCGGTAGCCGAAGCGCTCGACCCACCATTCCTGCTGCAGGATGCCCAGCACCGCCGCGACCGCGTAGGCGCTCGAAGCCCACACGAGTTCGTCCGGCGACGCGTTCACGCCGCCGGCGATATAACTCGCGAAAAACGAAAAAATCGAATTGTCGAAATAGTCGAGACCCGTGACGACCGCCAGCACCCAAGGGAATACATCGCCACGCAGTTTGTCCACGCCGGGCCACCGGGTGCGAGGCCATGCTGTGCTCATGAACGCTCGCGCGCAGTCGAGGCGCGCGTTTTGCTCCCGCGCTTCGCAGCGGGTCTTGTGCTGGCTTCCTTGCGTTTGACGGTCTTAAGCGCTTGAGGGTCCTCACGGCCTTTGGCGGTCTTCGAAGCTTTTGCGCCTTTCGCCAGCGCGTTGCGGCGCTGTTCGAGCAGGGCGTCCGCGTTCTCGCCCGCTAGACGACGCTTCAGATAATCGAGGTCCGGACTCAATTCGTCGCGCAGCTTCTGCGCTTCCTTGAGCTCCCGGCGCATAGCTTGAATGCGTGCGTCGAGTGCGTTCACCTGTCCAGCGATCGCGTCGTGAATCTGTTGCAGCGATTCGGTTGAAAAACGGTGTCCGCCCGCGACCGGTTCGAGCGGCCGTTTGAGCATCTCAGTAATGCCGTGCAGCGAGAAACCCAACGAACGCAAACGCAGGATGCGCCCGAACCGCTGTAAGTCGTTGTCGTCGTAAAGACGGTAGCGGCCTTCGCTGCGAGCGGGCGATACAAGCCCGCGCTCTTCGTAGTATTTCAACGTGCGAGGCGTGACGCCGAGGCGCTCGGCCGCGTCACGGACAGTAAGCAGGGTGGGTGAGTCATTCGACATGAGCATGGCCTGACAGAAACGTCGTCAGATTTTACTCCAACGTGTACGTTCACGTATAGGTTGGAGCGTGGGACTCAATTGCTGGAGTAGAAGCCGCACTATTGCAGATCTGCCAGGCGAAAAAAAACCGCTCGTCGGCGACGAGCGGTTTTCTCATGCGGTGTGCAGGCGCAGCTTTTAGCTGCCGCCGCCACGGCGCATCATGTCGAAGAACTCGGAGTTGCTCTTCGTCTGGCGAATTTTGTCGAGCAGGAATTCCATGGACTCGACTTCGTCCATGTCGTGAATGAACTTGCGCAACACCCAGATTTTTTGCAGCACTTCGGGCTTGATCAGCAATTCTTCGCGACGCGTGCCGGACTTGTTCAAATTGATCGACGGGTACACGCGCTTTTCTGCGAGACGGCGCTCAAGGTGCACTTCCATATTGCCGGTGCCCTTGAATTCTTCGTAAATCACATCGTCCATGCGGCTGCCAGTTTCGATCAGCGCCGTGCCGATGATGGTGAGCGAGCCGCCTTCTTCGATATTGCGCGCCGCGCCGAAGAAGCGCTTCGGGCGTTGCAATGCATTGGCATCCACACCGCCCGTCAGCACCTTGCCCGAAGCCGGCACGACCGTGTTGTACGCGCGCGCAAGACGCGTGATCGAGTCGAGCAGAATAACCACGTCGTTCTTCATTTCGACGAGGCGCTTGGCTTTTTCGATCACCATTTCGGCGACCTGCACGTGACGCGCGGCGGGTTCGTCGAACGTGGAGGCGATCACCTCGCCGGCCACCGAACGCTGCATTTCCGTCACTTCTTCCGGACGCTCGTCGATCAGCAGCACGAACAGTACGACGTCGGGATGGTTCTGCTTGATGGCGTGCGCGATGTGCTGAAGCATCACGGTCTTGCCGGACTTGGGCGACGCAACCAGTAAGCCGCGCTGGCCTTTGCCGATCGGCGCGATCATGTCGATGATGCGGCCGGTGACGTTCTCTTCACCGCGCATTTCACGTTCGAGCAGTAGCACCTTGTTCGGGTGCAGCGGCGTCAGGTTCTCGAACATGATCTTGTGCTTCGAGGCCTCCGGCGGCTGGCCGTTGACCTTGTCGACCTTCACCAGCGCGAAATAGCGCTCGCCGTCTTTCGGCGTACGCACTTCACCTTCGATCGTGTCGCCCGTATGCAGGTTGAAGCGGCGGATTTGCGACGGGCTGATGTAAATGTCATCCGTGCTGGCGAGATAGGAAGTTTCCGGCGACCGAAGGAAGCCGAAGCCGTCCGGCAGCACTTCAAGCGTGCCGTCGCCGAAGATCGTGTCGCCCGTTTTGGCTCGTTTTTTTAGAATGGCGAACATCAATTCCTGCTTGCGCAGGCGGTTCGCACTTTCGATCTCGAGGCCATTGGCCATCTCGATCAATTCGGACACGTGCAGAGTCTTAAGCTCGGATAAATGCATACGGAGAACCCGCAGGAGAAGGTGCGACGAAATGGAATCTGGGAGGAGAAGTGAGCGGAACCGCTCAAGGACTTACACGTCTTTTCGACGTTTTGCGGATTCTAGCATAGCACACGCCAGTTTCCGCCAGTGAGGCGCTACGGCATCTTTCTTGTAGGGAACGTTGCCGCCCCACAACAGGGCAGACGAGGCGCGCGCGGGTCCGGTAGACCTCGCGGCGCGCCCGCGCGACTGTTTTACAGGTTGCCGTCGAGGAACGCGGTGAGTTGCGACTTCGACAATGCGCCGACCTTCTGTGCGGCGACAGCGCCGTTCTTGAACAGGATCAGCGTGGGGATGCCGCGCACGCCGAACTTGACCGGCGTCGACTGATGTTCGTCGACGTTGATCTTCGCGATTTGCAGACGATCGGCGTAATCCTTGGCGACTTCGTCGAGGATCGGCGCGATCATCTTGCACGGACCGCACCATTCAGCCCAGAAGTCGAGCAGCACGGGTTTATCGGATTTCACGACGTCCTGTTCGAACGATGCGTCGCTAATATGCTTGATTTGTTCGCTCATTGTATGAATACCTCTATCGGTTCGAGGCCCGCCTGAATTGCTCGCCACGATACGTCAAAACCTAGGGAAACTTCCGTTCGCTTAGCCGCACTCCGAACCTCACCACCTGCGCGCGAAAAGTCGGGGACCAGTCGGCGTGGGCGGAAGGCTCGCGCTTGCGGGTCATCCGTACCGCAGTTTAGCTTAATTCGCTATGCGTTGCCGGGGGCGATAGTACCCATCAGGGGCAGTGGGGCCGACGGCTGCCGATGACGTGCCACCGTGTTTCATCATCCACGACGTAGCCTATGTGGAGGTCCGGCGATGAAACTCAAGTACGCGGCGCAAGCCGTGTGGCGAGACGGGAACGACGGTGATTCCGTGCGCGCTTTGCGCTTTGCTCGTATTAACAGTCGCGCGAAGAGCCAGGCGGTGATAGAATGTTTCGTGACGGGCCTCCTCGCATGGAGGGATGGTCAACCTGGTCAGGTCGGGAACGAAGCAGCCACAGCCGTTTTCCACCAGTGCCGAGGGTCAGGCTCGTCACCTTCCTCTTTCTGTTCGTTCTGTTTTCTTCCCCTTGCGCTCGCTGTCATCGCGTCTGTTCCAGATGCCGGTTGCCTATGTGCTGTTGTTCGCACTGCACGGCTGCCCATTTGCTGCGCGCCTGCAGCCATACGGCTGTGCATGTCGCGCGGACGATGCACAACGACGCTCCGCGCTGCCGCCAATATATTTTTCTATCGCTCCATTAGCCGCTTTCAATCGCGCAGTTTAATCTGGCGGCCACGCGCGTTGGCGCCGGGTCGCGAATCGGTTTTGCAAGGCATTGTTACTGATACAATTTCCCGATGACCTATCAAGTTCTCGCACGCAAATGGCGGCCGAAAGATTTCGCGTCGCTCGTCGGACAGGAGCACGTCGTGCGCGCGCTCACGCACGCGCTCGACGGCGGCCGTCTGCATCACGCGTATCTTTTTACCGGCACGCGTGGCGTCGGCAAGACGACGCTTTCGCGCATCTTCGCCAAAGCGCTCAACTGCGAAACGGGCGTGACTTCCACGCCGTGCGGAGTCTGCCGGGCCTGCCGTGAAATCGACGAAGGGCGCTTTGTCGATTACGTCGAGATGGACGCGGCAAGTAATCGCGGCGTCGACGAAATGGCGGCGTTGCTGGAGCGCGCGGTGTACGCGCCGGTCGATGCACGCTTCAAGGTCTACATGATCGACGAAGTGCACATGCTCACGAACCATGCCTTCAACGCAATGTTGAAGACGCTGGAAGAGCCGCCGCCGCACGTCAAGTTCATTCTCGCCACCACCGATCCGCAGAAAATTCCGGTCACGGTGCTGTCTCGCTGTCTGCAATTCAATCTGAAGCAGATGCCGGCCGGCCACATCGTCTCGCACCTCGAACACATTCTGGGCGAAGAAAATGTGCCGTACGAGGCCCAGGCGTTGCGCCTGCTCGCGCGCGCTGCCGACGGTTCGATGCGCGACGCGCTCTCGCTGACCGACCAGGCTATCGCGTATTCGGCTAATCAGGTGAATGAAGAGGCTGTGCGAGGCATGCTCGGCGCGCTCGATCAAAGCTACCTGATCCGGCTGCTCGATGCGCTCGCCGAAGGTGACGGCGCGGCTGTGCTGTCGGTTGCCGACGAAATGGCGCTGCGCAGTCTGTCGTTCTCGACCGCGTTGCAGGATCTCGCGAGCCTGTTGCATCGCATCGCGTGGGCGCAGTTCGCGCCGTCGTCGGTACTGGACGAGTGGCCGGAGGCGGGCGACCTGCGCCGCTTTGCCGAGACGCTCAGCGCCGAACAGGTGCAGTTGTTCTATCAGATTGCGACGATCGGCCGAAGCGAGCTCGGTCTCGCGCCCGACGAATACGCCGGTTTCACGATGACTCTGCTGCGCATGCTTGCGTTCGAGCCTGCTCCAACGGGCGGCGGCGGAGCAGCTGGATCTGGCCGGCAGGCTGGCCAGGCTGGCCAGGCTGGCGCGAGCGGAGGGAAGCGGGCGGGAACGCCCGCGGTGGCGGCGGGTTTGTCGGCGGCAGATACAGCGTCGCCCGTACGGTTGGCGGCGGGCCCGCGCGGCGCGGTTTCTTCGGCTGAGCCGGCTCGCGAGCCGGGACGCGTTTCCCGGGCTGCCGGAGGTGCGCCAGCAAGCGTCGGTCAGAAGCAGGACATTGCGGGAAGCACACAAGCTGTGTCAGCCTCCGGCGACGTCGCTCAGCACAGCGCTCAAGAGTCGGCGCCGATCCCGAACGAAGCGAACACTCCCCAGACACCTGCGCGCTTCGATGTGCCCGCGCCGGCCTCGGGAACGTCCGCCGCTTCGGAAAGTACGACAGCGCTTGCGTTGGCTCCGTGGGACGATGAGCCCGCTGCGTCTGCCGCGAGCCAGGCGACGGACCCGAGTGCTGTCGACGCAGCGTCCGCGTCCGCTTCAATGTCCGCCGAACCCGCACCGACGCCCGCAGCAGCGGATACGCCTGCTGCGCTTGCATCGGAATCCACGTCGGCGGAAACAGCGTCTTTGGAAAGCACGCCGCCCGCCACGCTCAGCGCACCGGCTGCCGCCGCCTTCGCGCGCGCGAGCGAAGCCGCGTCCGCGGCGGATTCGAATGAGACGGCCCGACTCGCGCCCGCGACGTTGCCCGACGCACCGCCGCGCCGTGCGGGCGGCGCGAGCGCCGCACTCGACGTTCTGCGCAGCGCTGGCCTGAAGGTGTCGTCCGACCGTGGTCGCGCGAACGCCGCGTCGACCCCGAAGCCTGCGGCGTCCGCCAACACGAGTCCGGCCCCGCCGAAACCGGCCGCGCCGCGCGTGGTGGTTCCGGTGCCAACGCCCGGCGCGCCGCGTGGCGCGGCACAGCCGGAGTCCGCATCGGGCGCCCGCTCGTCAGCATCAGCAACGGCACTGGCACAATCGGCGGCGCGCAAGGAGTCGCAGCTGAACGGCTCGGCGGTTCCTCCATGGGACTACATGCCGCCCGACGACTATGTGCCGTTGTCCGCATCGGACGACGGCTACTACGGGCCGCCCGACGACAACTACACGCCCGTGTTCGACACCGGCCCTGACGACGTCCGCGTGAGCGCGCCAGCATCCGCGCCGACGCCGGTCGTCGATAAGCGTCCGCTGCCTCCCGCCGTGCCGCTCGATCCGCTCGGGTTCAAAGGCGACTGGCCTGCGCTCGCCGTCGACCTGCCGCTCAAGGGCATCTCGTATCAGCTCGCGTTCAACAGCGAACTGATGGCGCTCGAAGGCAATACCCTGAAACTGAACGTGCCCGTGCCGCAGTACGCGGAGGCTTCGCAGGTTGCGAAACTGAAAAGCGCGCTCGCCGAAAAACTGGGCCAGCATGTTGATGTGCAGGTCGAAGTCGGCCCGGCGCGTCGCACGGCAGCCGCGCACGACGCCGCCATGCGGGCACAACGCCAGCAGGAAGCGGAGCGCGAAATCGGCGCCGATCCCTTCGTGCAGTCGCTGATCCGGGAGTTCGGCGCGAGCATCGTGCCGGGCTCCATCCGCCCGATTAGTTCGATTAGCTCGATTACTTCGATTAATCCGGACGCCGGCCCGAACGGCGCGTCCTCGGTTCACTGATTCGCTGCGCGATCACGCCGGAAACACACTGGGGCGCGCGCGATTTTCGAATTTCACGCTATCAAGAAGGAGCATTTCCATGATGAAAGGTCAACTCGCAGGGCTGATGAAACAAGCCCAGCAGATGCAGGAAAACATGAAGAAGATGCAGGAGCAGCTCGCTCAGATCGAAGTCGAGGGGCAGTCGGGCGCCGGTCTCGTGAAGATCACGATGACCTGCAAGAACGACGTGCGCCGCGTGTCGATCGACCCGAGCCTGCTCGCCGACGACAAGGACATGCTGGAAGACCTCGTCGCCGCTGCGTTCAACGACGCCGTGCGCAAGGCCGAAGCCACCGCTCAGGAAAAAATGGGTGGCATGACCTCGGGCCTGCCGCTGCCGCCGGGCTTCAAGCTGCCGTTCTAAAAGCGACGCTGCAAGACGGAGCGGGCAAGAACGGTGAGCTAACGCAGCGTGTGAGCGTCGGGCGTCACATTTGACGGCTGCGCGTCGCAATCACCGGCGTCGCATCCGATCGAGCCGGCCTTACCGCGCCGCGCAGGCGCAGCGCGGTACGCACTGTGCAGGCCGCCTGGACCAGCGCGGGCTATGAGACTCAGCCCCGCTTGCGCGATCGATCCACAGGCGGGCGCAAAGCTCGACAGCATCTGAAGAACCGCTACACGCCGAACCGCATTACAAACCCATCTGCCCTGGCAAACCCACTTCGACGCCGATTCGCATGAAACAACCTTCCGCCTTGTCGGCGCTCGTCGAAGCGCTGCGCGCGCTGCCCGGAGTCGGGCCAAAGTCCGCGCAACGCATGGCGTACCACCTGATGCAGCACGACCGCGACGGCGCGGAAAAGCTGGGCCGCGCGTTGCTGTTCGCGACCGAGCATCTGCAGCACTGTGAGAAGTGCAACACCTTCACCGAAGCGCAAATCTGCGAAGTGTGCCTGGACCCGGAGCGCGATCCGACGCTGCTGTGCGTCGTCGAAACACCTGCCGACCAGATCATGCTCGAACAGACCATGACGTACCGCGGTCTGTACTTCGTGCTGATGGGCCGTCTGAGTCCGCTCGACGGTATTGGCCCGAAGGAGATACATTTCGACCGACTGGTCAGGCGAGCGTCGGACGGCGTTGTGAAAGAAGTCGTGCTGGCAACCAATTTCACTAACGAAGGCGAGGCGACCGCGCATTACCTCGGGCAGACGCTCAAGGCGCGCGGCCTGTCCGTCACGCGCCTCGCGCGCGGCGTGCCGGTAGGCGGCGAACTCGAATACGTCGACGCCGGCACGATTGCCCGCGCGATGCTCGATCGCCGCTCGATGTAGCGACACCGCGCCGCTATCGCTCGCGAGCGGCGCCGCCGCCACAAATACAGAACAGAACGAAGGAGACTATGAGCGCAACTCCCGAATCAGGCGCCAACGAGGCGAAAGAGGCGCCCCCAAGCCAACGCGGCCCACTTGCGGGCGTCAAGGTGCTGGAACTCGGCACGCTGATCGCGGGGCCGTTTGCCGCCCGCTTTCTCGGCGAGTTCGGCGCGGACGTGATCAAGATCGAAGACCCCAAGGGCGGCGATCCGCTGCGCAAATGGCGCAAGCTGTATCCGGAAGTCGGCGGCACGTCGTTGTGGTGGGCCGTGCAGGCGCGCAACAAGAAATCCGTCACGATCAATCTGAAGGCCGAGGAGGGCAAGGAGATCGTGCGACGTCTCGCGCGCGAAGCGGATATCGTCGTCGAAAATTTCCGGCCTGGCCTGCTGGAGAAACTTGGGCTCGGTTATGACGTGCTGTCGGCGGAAAACCCCGGGCTCGTGATGGTGCGCTTGTCCGGCTACGGCCAGAGCGGACCGTATCGCGACCGGCCTGGCTTCGGCGCGATCGCGGAGTCGATGGGCGGCTTGCGGCACATCACCGGCTACCCCGATTTGCCGCCGCCGCGCATCGGCATATCGATCGGCGATTCGATCGCGGCGCTGCACGGTGTGATCGGCGCGCTGATGGCGCTGCATCACAAGCAGGTGAACGGCGGCAAGGGGCAGGTCGTCGACGTCGCGCTGTACGAGGCTGTCTTCAACATGATGGAAAGCGTCGTGCCCGAATACGGCGTCTACGGCATGGTGCGCGAGCGCACCGGCGCGTCGCTGCCGGGCATTGTGCCGTCCAATACTTATCCTTGCCGCGACGGCAGCATCGTGATCGGCGGCAATAGCGATCCAATCTTCAGGCGCCTGATGATCGCGATCGAACGCGAAGATCTCGCGAACGATCCAGCTCTCGCGCATAACGACGGCCGCGTGCCGCGCACGCAGGAAATCGACGCTGCAATTGCCGCGTGGCTCGCCACACGCACGATCGACGAAGCGCTCGCCGTGCTCAACGCAGCAGACGTGCCGGTGGGCCGCATCTATAGCGTGGCCGACATGTTCACCGATCCGCAGTACATGGCGCGCCAGATGATCCAGCGCTTCAAGTGGCAGGACGGCCGCGAGATCACGCTGCCGGCAGTCACGCCGAAGCTCTCGAAGACGCCCGGCGAGACGCGCTGGCTCGGCCCCGAACTGGGTGAACATACCGATGAAGTCCTGCAATCGCTAGGTTATGATGCAGACCACATCGCAAGGTTGCACGCGCAACGAATCGTGTGAGCAGCCTGCGAGCCGCGCATACGGGCTAGTAGACGGGCCAGGCACGGGAGCAACGCATCTAAGCAACCCCGTGTGAGCCACGCCCGCTGCGGCCGAACAATTAAAATCGCAAGACCAGATTTTGCAAGAGCCTTGGAGACAACGAACATGCATCGCAGAAGCTTCCTCGCCGGTACCGCCGCGCTTGCTGGCGCCACGCTGACGGCCACGCCGCTCGCTTTCGCACAGAGCAAACTGGAAACCACGAAAGTGGCCATTGCTGTCGGCGGAAAAAACCTCTTCTACTATTTGCCGCTCACGATCGCCGAGCGCCGCAATTACTTCAAGGACGAAGGACTCGACGTCGAGATTTCCGATTTCGCCGGCGGCTCGCAAGCGTTGAAGGCGGCGGTGGGCGGCAGCGCGGATGTCGTCTCCGGCGCGTTCGAACACACGTTGCTGCTGCAGGCGCAGAAGCAGTCGTTTCGCGAGTTCGTATTGCAGGGACGCGCGCCGCAGATCGTGCTCGCGGTATCGAAGAAGACCATGCCGAACTACAAGTCGATCGCCGATCTGAAGGGCAAGAAAATCGGCGTGACGGCGCCGGGATCGTCGACTTCGATCATGGCGAGCTTCGTGCTGGCCAAGGGCGGGCTGACCGCGAAAGACGTTGCGTTCATCGGCGTCGGCGCGGGCGCCGGCGCAATCGCGGCGCTGCAGTCCGGGCAGATCGACGCGCTCGCCAATCTCGACCCCGTCATGACCAAACTCGAACGTACCGGCGAAATTCGCATCGTTTCGGATACGCGCACGCTTGCCGACACGCGCAGCGTGTTCGGTGGCGACATGCCGGCAGGGTGCCTGTACGCATCGCAAAGTTTCATCACGAAGAATCCGAACACTACGCAGGCGCTGACCAACGCGATGGTGCGCGCGCTCAAGTGGCTGCAGACCGCGACCGGAACCGAACTCATCAATACGGTGCCCGAAGGATATCTGCTCGGAGATCGCGCGGTCTATCTGGACGCATGGCAGCACGTGAAGGAAGCGATGTCGCCCGATGGCCTGATGCCCGCCGATGGCCCGGCGACGTCGCTCAAGACCTTGCAGGCGTTCGATCCGGCGGTGCAGGGCAAGCCGATCGACGTATCGAAGACGTGGACGAACGACTTCGTCAAGAAAGCGCTGACCACGGTGAAGGCCTAACGTCGTCCTCCTGGCACTACGTCACGTCACGCCACGCTCGGCGCGTGGCGTCCCATTCCGAACCGATCCACGAACAGAGTCGAACGATGACCGTTGCAGCCCTGGCGCTCGAAAACATCACTTGCACGTTCGCTGCGCGCGACAACCGCGCGCAGCGCTACACGGCGGTCAAGGACACCACGTTGAGAATCGCGCCGGGCGAGTTCGTCTCGGTGGTGGGCCCGACCGGCTGCGGTAAATCCACGTTGCTCAACGTCGGCGCCGGTTTGCTTGGGCCGTCGTCGGGCACGGTCAGCGTATTCGGCGAGCCGTTGAAGGGCATCAACCGGCGCGCGGGTTACATGTTCCAGGCCGATGCATTGATGCCGTGGCGCTCGGCTATCGACAACGTGCTCGCGGGCCTCGCATTTCACGGTGTTCCGCAAGCCGAGGCGCGCAACAAGGCGGACGAATGGCTCAAGCGCGTGGGCCTCGGCGGCTTTGGCGACCGTTATCCGCACCAGTTGTCGGGCGGCATGCGCAAGCGCGTGGCGATGGCTCAGACGCTGATTCTCGATCCGGACATCATCCTGATGGACGAACCGTTTTCGGCGCTCGATATCCAGACGCGTCAGCTCATGGAAAACGAGTTGCTCGAGCTGTGGGCGGCCAAACGCAAGGCAGTGCTCTTCATCACGCACGATCTCGACGAGGCGATCGCGATGTCCGACCGCGTGGTCGTTCTGTCGGCGGGGCCGGGCACGCATCCCATCGGCGAATTCACGATCGACTTGCCGCGTCCGCGCGACGTCGCGGAAATCCGCTCGCATCCGCGCTTCGTCGAATTGCACGCGCAAATCTGGAGCGTGCTGCGCGACGAGGTGCTCAAGGGCTATCAGCAGCAACTGAGCGCCGTCTAATGACTGTTGGCGCGCGTCACGTTTTACGTCTATCAATCGTCTAAGGCAAACCGAGTCATGTGGAAGACGTTGCGCCCTAACCGGGCGAATCTGGTGATCTGGCAATGGCTGCTGCTCGTGCTGTGCTTCGTGCTCTGGTACGTGCTGACGAGCCCGACGCTCTTGCCGGCGTTTTATTTCGACGACCCGAACAAGGCAGCGTTCTTCTTCGGCGAACCGCAAAAGGTGCTGCTGCGGATCTGGGAGTGGTTCACGACCGGCGAGATTTATCTGCACCTGTGGATCACGCTGCTCGAGACCGTGCTAGCGTTTGCGTTCGGCACGGCGCTCGGTCTTGGCGTCGGTTTATGGCTTGCGCTCTCGCCGCTCGCGAGCGCGCTATTCGATCCGTATATCAAGGCCGCGAACTCGATGCCGCGGGTGATTCTCGCGCCGATCTTCGGCGTGTGGTTCGGTCTCGGCATCTGGTCGAAGGTCGCGTTGGGCGTCACGTTGGTGTTCTTTATCGTGTTCTTCAACGTGTATCAGGGCGTGAAGGAAGTGAGCCCGGTCGTGCTCGCCAACGCGCGCATGCTCGGTGCGAACGGCAAGCAACTGCTGCGTTTCGTCTATTTGCCGAGCGCGATGAGCTGGGTGTTTTCGAGCTTGCATACGTCGGTGGGCCTGGCGTTCGTCGGTTCGGTGGTGGGCGAGTATCTCGGCTCGGCGCGCGGCGTTGGCTACCTGATTCTGCAAGCCGAAGGCACCTTCGACATCAACACGGTGTTCGCCGGCATTCTGGTGCTGACCGCGTTCGCGCTGGTGCTCGACGCGATCGTCGGTGTCGGCGAAAGGCATCTGATGAAGTGGCAGCCGAAAACCGGCGACACCGAAAAGCTCTAGGAATCGCAAACGCCGCAGAAAAGAAAAACAGCGTGTGAGCTGAAGAGCCACACGCTGTTTTAATTTTGCCGAACGCCCAAGGAGTCTGCTGTGCGGCTGCAACCCTACCGTAGCCGCGGGGCGCTTGCAGTCATGGGGTAATCACCACCTTGCCGATTACCCGGCGCTCGGCCATATCGCGCAGCGCGCGCCCTGTTTCTTCGAGCGGGTAGCGCGCCGACACGTAAGGTTTGAGCTTGCCTTCGCCTATCCAGCCGACCATCTGTTCAAAAGCGGCATGATTGCGCTCGGGCTCGCGCTTCGCGAAATCTCCCCAGAACACGCCGACCACGCTTGCGCCTTTGAGCAGCGTCAGATTGAGCGGCAGCTTCGGGATCTCGCCGTTCGCAAAACCCACCACCAGATAACGCCCGCGCCAACCGATGCTGCGAAACGCCGGCTCCGTATACACGCCGCCGACCGGGTCGTAGATTACGTCCGGACCGCGTCCGTCGGTGAGTGCTTTGATGCGCTCACGCAAGTCCTCGGTGCTGTAGTTGATCGTCGCGTCCGCGCCATGCTTTTTGCATATGGACAGCTTTTCGTCGCTCGAAGCGGCCGCGATGACGCGAGCGCCGAGCGCCTTGCCGATTTCGACAGCCGCGAGGCCGACACCGCCTGCCGCGCCGAGCACGAGCATCGTCTCGCCAGATTGCAACGCGGCGCGATCCACGACCGCATGGTGCGAGGTGCCATACGCCAGCGTGAACGCCGCAGCCAGTTCGAAACCGACGCCGTCCGCGAGCGGAACGCATGCCGACGCGCTCGCGACAGCCTGCTCCGCGAAACCGCCCGAACCGGTGAACGCGACCACGCGCGAGCCCGGCGCGAACTGCGTGACGCCCGCGCCGATCGCGCGCACGATTCCCGCGACCTCGGAGCCGGGTGTAAAGGGCAGTGGCGGTTTGAACTGATACTTGTTCTCGATGATCAGCACATCGGGAAAGTTGACGGAGGCGGCCTTCACGTCGATCACGACCTGCCCCGCCTCGGGCAGAAGCTCCGGCAGGTTCTCTACGGTGAGGCTTTCGGGCGGCCCATATTGATTGCAGCGAATCGCGCGCATCGTGTCTCCATTCGGTCGAGGTTCACAGTCGCTTCGAGTGTAAAGCATCCGTACGACCGTACGTTTATCTCCTTTGGCTGAGCGCGCAGGTCGTGTTGCTGCAAGCCTCGTGCGCCTTATCGCGAGCCCGGCGCCTGCGCTTTGCGTGGTGCGCGCAACACCCCGGTCGTGTCGTTCGCGCGCCTTCTTTCCTCGGTTACAATCGCCGCATGCGAATTCTACTCAGCAACGACGACGGTTATCTGGCGCCCGGCCTTGCCGCGCTTTACGAAGCGCTGAAGCCGCTCGCGGACGTGACCGTGATGGCACCCGAACAGAACTGCAGCGGCGCGTCCAATTCTCTGACGTTGTCGCGGCCGCTTTCGGTCCTGCGCTCGGCCAATGGTTTCTACTACGTGAACGGCACGCCTACCGACTCCGTGCACATCGCGCTGACGGGCATGTTCGACCACACGCCCGATCTCGTCGTGTCGGGGATCAACAACGGTCAGAACATGGGCGAGGACACGCTCTATTCGGGCACCGTCGCGGCGGCTACGGAAGGCATCATGTTCGGTGTGCCGGCCATCGCATTTTCTCTGGTCGACAAGGACTGGATGCATCTCGAAGACGCGGTGCGCGTCGCCGCAGAGATCGTCGCGCACTATCTTGCACATCCGCTGCCGGGGCATCCGCTCCTGAACGTCAATATTCCGAACCTGCCGTACGAGCAATTGCGCACCTGGCATATCACGCGTCTTGGCAAGCGGCACCCGTCCCAGCCGGTGATCCGCCAGACTAATCCGCGCGGCGAGCCGATCTACTGGATCGGACCGTCGGGCAGCGCCCGCGATGCTAGCGAAGGGACCGATTTCCACGCAGTCGCCAACGGCCATGTGTCGATCACGCCGCTGCAACTGGATCTGACCCACACGCAGATGTTGCCGGCGGCGCGCGACTGGGCGCGTGCGGGTAGCGGCGCTTCATGACGAGCGAGCGCGCGAAGCGCTTCCCGCTCGGTCTCGAGGATCTGGTGCGCGAGCCGCGCCGGCCGGAGGGCCGTCCGGGCGAGGTGCGCGCCGCAGCACTTGCCGCGAGTGCTGCGCTCAATGCGCGGCAGCAGCCCGCGAGAAATCTGCAGCCCGGTGTGGTGGGCAAAGCGCCGTCGAAGCAAAGTCGAGCGCAGGCGCCGGTCCCGGCAAAATCGCCGGTCGGTGCGCAGGCGAGGCCACAAGTCATGACGCCGCCAAAGCCGCTTGCCGCGCCTGCAGCGAAATCGCCGGCGAGGCCTGTCGTGCAAAGTGCGAGTGTGCGGCCGTCGTCAGCGGGCAGGACCGCTGCGCAGGCACCGGCGCCCGCGCGAGCGCCAGCCAAACCTGGTGCGCAATTGGCGTCGTCGGCAAAACCCGCAAGCCGGCCGGCAGAGCGCAGCGCAGCGCCGAACGTCGCTTTGAACGGCGCCATGGCGTTGACCTCGGAACGGGTTCGCGAACGCATGGTCGAACGCCTGCGTGCAAACGGCGTTACCGATCAGCGCGTGTTGAATGCGATGTCGGTCGTGCCGCGCCACATGTTCGTCGATCCGGGTCTCGCGGTTCAGGCCTACGAAGATGCGGCGCTGCCGATCGGGCATCACCAGACTATCTCGAAGCCGTCGGTGGTCGCGCGAATGATCGAACTCGCGGCGGCGGGCCGCACGCTGACGAACGTGCTCGAAATCGGCACGGGTTGCGGTTATCAGGCGGCGGTGCTGAGCCAGGTCGCGCGCGAGGTGTATTCGATCGAACGGATCAAGCCGTTGTCCGAGCGCGCGAAGACAAACTTGCGTCCGCTGCGAATTCCGAATATCCGGCTGCACTATGGCGACGGGCGTTTGGGGCTGCCGTCAGCGGCGCCTTTCGACGCCATTCTGATCGCCGCCGCGGGCCTCGACGTACCGCAAGCATTACTTGAACAACTCGCGATCGGCGGCCGTCTGATCGCGCCGGTCGGCTCGCAGGAAGGTCAGAGCCAGGTACTGACGCTCGTCGAGCGTCTCGGACCGGCGCAGTGGCGGGAGTCGCGGCTTGATCGCGTTTTCTTTGTACCCTTAAAATCCGGAGTGATTTGACACCGATGAGTATGTTGCGCGCGATGCAAAGAACCAGTCTGAATATCCCTATGTCCATCACCCAGCGCAGCGTGTGCGTGCTCGCCTTGTCCCTGTTGATGACAGCCTGTGCATCCCGGCTCGATCAGGCGCCGGTCGTCGACCGCTCCGGCGGCAATGTGCTCAGCACGCAGGCTGCGCAGCAGCCGCCGGTGCCGCTCGGGCCGCCGCCGCCGGGCTACTACCGCGTGAAGCCCGGCGACACGCTGTATCGGATCGCACTCGAGAACGGCCAGAACTACCGTGACATTTCCGCGTGGAACAATCTCACGAACCCGAATCAGATTGAGGTGGATCAGCTGCTGCGCGTCGTACCGCCGGACGCCAATACCGCCGCGTTGACGCCGGGCGTGACGACCGCGCCCATCGGCAGCACCGGCGCAGTGCAGGGCGCGCCGCTGAACGGCACGTCGCCGTCCGCGGGTGCTGCGGCCGGCGTCGCCGCGCCGCCCATCTACGGTACGACTGCGAACAACGCTGCGCTCACGCCGCCGTCCAGTACCGGTGCGGCGGGTGCGGCGAGCGATTCGAGCGCCGGCGCATCCGGCAACGTGAACTTCGCGTGGCCGGTGCGTGGTCCGTTGCTCGGTACGTTTAACGATTCGACAAACAAAGGTGTCAACATTGGCGGCGCGGCGGGCGACGCAGTAAAGGCCTCCGCCGACGGCCGCGTGGTTTATGCCGGAAATGGGCTGCGTGGTTACGGCAATCTCATTATCATCAAGCATGATGCAACTTATCTCACCGCATATGCACACAACCGCTCTTTGATGGTAAAAGAGGGGGACGCGGTAACGAAAGGGCAGAAAATCGCCGAGATGGGTAACAGCGATTCAGACCGCGTCATGTTGCATTTCGAAGTTCGCCGACAGGGTAAACCTGTCGACCCACTGAAGTATTTGCCGCCGCAATAAGCGATACGACCATGCCGAAATCGAAGCGCCGCCTGCCGCAAGCCGAATCTGAAACGATCAGCGATGCCACGTCCGCTTCGGTGGACGAAAGCGGCGCTTCCGAAGCGGAAGAAGAGACTGTTGAAGAACGCGAACTCGACGAGCGTCAAAGCGCGGAAGAAGGCGGCGACGCGCGGGAAGGCGTGGCCGAGGTCGTGCCCGACGCCGACGACTTCCGCGCGTTGCTGCAGGCCGAGCTGACGGCCGACACGATCCAGCATTATCTGAACCGCATCAGCGTAAAGCCGCTCCTCACTGTCGAAGAGGAGCAGAAGTACTCCCGTCTTGCGAAGGCGGGCGAGTTCGAAGCACGGCAGGTAATGATCGAGCGCAATCTGCGGCTTGTCGTCAGCATCGCTAAGGGTTATCTGAACCGCGGCGTGCCGCTGCTCGATCTGATCGAAGAGGGCAACCTCGGCCTGATGCATGCCATCGAAAAATTCGATCCCACGCGCGGCTTCCGGTTTTCGACTTACGCGACCTGGTGGATACGACAGAGCATCGAGCGTGCGATCATGAACCAGGCTCGCACCGTGCGCTTGCCGGTGCACGTGATTCGCGAGCTCAATCAGGTGTTGCGTGCAAAGCGCCATCTGGAAAAAAATTCGATGAATTCGGGCGAAGCAGCCGAGCGGCGCGACGCCAGCATCGACGACATTGCGTATCTGACTGGTAAGACCACTGACGAAGTCACTGACATTCTCGCGCTGAACGAGCACACGGCGTCGCTCGACGCGCCGCTTGATCTCGATCCCGCCAGCAGTCTGCTCGATCTGTTGTCCGACGACCAGAGCCAGTCGCCGGACGCAGAAGTCCAGCATCGCGAACTGGAAACGCTCACGCGCGCGTGGCTTGCACGCTTGTCGGACAAGCACCGTCATGTGATCGAGCGCCGGTTCGGGCTGAACCACATCGAGCCCGCCACGCTCGAAGAACTCGCCGATGAAATGGGCCTCACGCGCGAGCGTGTGCGCCAGATCCAACAAGAAGCGCTCGTGCGCTTAAAGCGCTTTTTCGCCTCCAACGGCGTTCGGAAAGACGCCGTTCTCTAACCTGATGACACCGATTCTTGTTTTCGACATCGAGACGATTCCCGATGTCGCCGGCATCCGCCGCCTCGAAGATTTGCCCGCCACAATGAGCGACGCCGAAGTCGCCGAGCATGCGTTTGCCGCCCGCCGCGACAAGACGGGCAGCGATTTTCTGCCGCATCATCTGCAACGGATCGCCGCGATTTCCTGCGTGTTCCGCGACAACAACGGTTTTCGCGTGCGCTCGCTCGGCACGCTGGAAGACGGCGAAGCGGCGCTCGTGCAGTCGTTTTATCGCGTGATCGAGAAGTACACGCCGCAGCTCGTGTCGTGGAACGGCGGCGGCTTCGATTTGCCGGTGTTGAACTATCGCGCGCTCGTCAACGGGATACCCGCCTACCGGTTCTGGGATCTCGGCGAGGACGACCGCGAGTTCAAGTGGAACAACTACATCAGCCGTTATCATGCGCGCCACACCGATCTGATGGACGTGCTCGCGATGTACCAGGCGCGCGCCAACGCGCCGCTCGACGCGCTGGCGAAGATGTGCGGCTTTCCCGGCAAGATGGGCATGGACGGCAGCCAGGTGTGGCATGCGTATCAGGAAGGGCGGATTGAGGAAATCCGCAATTACTGCGAGACCGACGTCGTAAATACGTATCTGCTCTATTGCCGCTTTCAGCTCATTCGCGGCGCATTTTCCGCCGCGGAATACGCCGACGAGATCAATCTGGTCAAGAACGCACTGGCGCTCGAAACGGCGCCACAATGGGCGGAGTATCTTGCAGCGTTCGATCAGTAGCGCTGCAGGCGGTGCTGGCGATGCGCGCGGGGTGAAGGCGTCGCCCGGCGCTTCGTCTACAATCTCGCCTTTCCCCAAAGTTTGCCAGGAAGTAGCAGGTGTCCCGAACTGCCCCCCACCGTCGGTCGCCGAAGCGCCCGTCGAAATATCATAAGACGCCTGCTCCGGCGCCAGCGCTCGTCATTACCGGCAATGAACCGGTCATTGAAATCGTTTCGCTCGATATGGAAGCCCGCGGCGTCGGCCGCATGGAGAGCGAGGACGGCACGCCCGGCAAGGTGGTCTTCGTCGAAGGCGCGCTGCCCGGTGAGCGCGTGAGCTACTCGACACATCGCAGCAAGCCGAAATTCGAGCAAGCCGAAGTCGTCCAGGTATTCCGCGAAAGCGTGATGCGCACCAAGCCCAAGTGTGTGTACTTCGACATTTGCGGCGGCTGTTCGATGCAGCATCTGGATATTCGTGCGCAAGTCGCGGTCAAGCAGCGCGTGCTCGAAGACAACCTTCAGCATCTGGCGAAGCTGCGCCCTGAAACGGTGTTCCGCCCGATTCACGGACCGGCTTGGGGCTACCGCTACCGCGCGCGTCTCGCGGTGCGTTTCCTGCCGGAAAAGGGCGGCATGCGCATCGGCTTTCACGAGAAGAAAAGCAGCTACATCGCGGATATGAAAACCTGCGAAGTCCTGCCGCCGCATGTATCAGCCATGCTGATGCCGCTGCGCTTCATGGTGCGCAAGCTGTCCATTTACGATCGCATGCCGCAGCTCGAACTGGCGGTCGGCTCGTCGGTGACGGCGCTCGTCGTGCGCAACCTGGAGCCGTTGACTCCTGCTGACGAGCAGGTGCTGCGCGAGTTCGCCGACGAGCACAAGGTCCAGTTCTGGATTCAGCCGGGCGGGCCCGACACCGTCACGCCTCTCTATCCGCTCGACGTGCAGCTCGACTACACGCTGCCCGAATACGACATCCGGATGCCGTTCAAGCCGACCGACTTCACGCAGGTCAATCACGCGATCAACCGCGTGCTCGTGAGCCGGGCGCTACGCCTGCTGGCGCCGGCGCGCACCGACCGCGTGCTCGATCTATTCTGCGGCATCGGCAACTTCACGCTGCCGCTCGCGCGTGTCGCGAGGGAAGTAGTGGGTATCGAAGGCAGCGAAGTGCTGACCTCGCGGGCGCTCGCCAACGCCGAGCTGAACGGCGTGGCGGCGCATACGTCGTTCGCGTGCCGCAATCTTTTCGAAGTCACCGCCGACGACATTCGCGCGCTCGGCCACTTCGACAAGTTCCTGATCGACCCGCCGCGCGAAGGCGCGCTCGCCGTCGCGAAAGCTTTGGCGGAGATTGCTCAGAGCGGCGACGGGCCGCTGCCGCAGCGGATCGTCTACGTGTCCTGCAACCCGTCGACGCTGGCGCGCGACTCGGGTCTGCTCGTGCATGAGGCTGGCTACCGGCTGGTGGGTGCTGGCGTCGTCAACATGTTCCCCCACACGTCGCATGTGGAGTCGATTGCGTTGTTCGAGCGCGATTGCTGAAGCGCGAACGCGTGAACGAGTGAACGCATAGACTGAACGCTTGGACCGAACCCGCAAAGAAAAACGCCACGACCTGGGTCGTGGCGTTTTTCACTTGCAGCCGATGTTTCAGCGTGCTGCGCGGCTTAGAACTGCCACCACGACTTTTCCTTACCCGGCCTTGCGTGGCCCGTGATGTACGGGCTGTCGGGGAAAGTGCCGGCCAGGACGCGCTTCGTGTCGTCGGCCAGTTGCGGCTGGTTCAGCTTCTCGTACGACAGCATCATGATGTGCAGTGCGTCTTCGATAGCCGGTGCGTTCTTGTATTCCTTCAACGCGAGTTGCGCGCGGTTGATTGCAGCCACATAGGCGCCGCGGCGGTAGTAGTAGTCTGCCGCGTGGACTTCGTGAGACGCGAGCGCGTTCACGATGTAGCGCATGCGCTGTGCAGCGTCGGGCGCGTATTTGCTGTTCGGGTAACGGTCGACGACGACCTTGAACGCGTCGTACGACTCACGCAGCGACTTCGGATCGCGCTCGCTCATGTCCTGACCGGAGAAGCGGCCGAAGAGACCGAGGTCGTCGTTGAAGTGGATCATGCCCTTCAGGTAGTACGCGTAGGCGATGTCCGGGTGATCCGGGTGTAGCTGGATGAAGCGGTCGATCGCCTGGTCGGCGGCCGCGGGTTCATTGTCTTTCCAGTTGCAATACGCGACGTTGATCTGCGCCTGCTGTGCGAAGTGGCCGAACGGGTCGCGGCCTTCGAGCATTTCGAAGTATTTCGCGCACTTGCCGAAATCGCCGCCGCTCAAGGCGTCGTTCGCCTCCGTATATAATTTGTTGTTGTTCCACGTTGCCGTTTCGTCGGTCTTCTCCGGCAGGCCGTGGCAAGCCGCAACAACCGCGACGGCTGCGGCACACGCAATGTATCCGGCCACTTTCCGGGCCGCGTTCTTCATGGCCTTCAAATTGATCGCCGCTTTAGTGATGGTGTTCAAGGCTCGCATTTTCCAGTCTAGCTTTACGTCCAGGTGACCCAGACTCAATGACCCGCTCAAATACTCCAGGCGCTGCAACCGGTGCCGGGAATAGCAACGAAGATTATAACGTAAGCGCCGACCCCTCCGACGCGTTGGGCGCCGATTCGCTCGACGACGATCTCGGCGCCGACGCGCTCGGCGAGGCCCGTGCGGCCAGCACGGTACCCACCGTGGCGAACCGTGTCACCGACGAAACGCCGCGCAATGTCGTGGTGCCCGACGAACTGGCGGGCGAGCGCCTCGACAAGGTGCTGGCGCGCGTGTTCCCCGAATTTTCGCGTAACCGGCTTCAAAGCTGGATCGAGGCGGAGCGCGTGCGCATCGACGGCAAGCCCGCGAAAATCCGCCAGCCGGTTCCGCTCGGCGCGACGATCGAACTCGTGCCGGATCTGCTGCCCGAACAGCTCGCGTTCACGCCCGAACCGGTGCCGCTGGAAATCGTCTACGAAGACGACACGCTCGTGGTCATCAACAAGCCGGCCGGCATGGTCGTGCACCCCGCGGCCGGGAACTGGAGCGGCACCGTGCTGAACGGTCTGCTGTACCGTTACGGAGACGCGGCGGCGGGCTTGCCGCGTGCGGGCATCGTGCATCGGCTGGACAAGGAAACGTCAGGGCTGATGGTGGTTGCCCGCACGCTCGAAGCGCAGACCGACCTCGTGCGCCAGTTGCAGGCGCGCACGGTGAAGCGCCGCTATCTTGCGCTCGTGTGGGGCAACATGCCCGAAGAAGGAACGATCGACGCGCCGATCGGCCGCGATCCGCGCGAGCGTACCCGCATGGCGGTGGTCACGGGCGCATCGGGCAAACCGGCGCGCACGCATTTCCGGCGCGTCGATACGGCGATCTGGCAGCGTCAGCCGGTCACCGCGATCCATTGCGATCTGGAAACCGGCCGTACGCATCAGATTCGCGTGCACTGCGCGCACATCGGCCACCCGCTGCTGGGCGATCCTGTCTATGGGCGCGCCCGCGGCAAGCGTTCGGTTACGCCGCTGCCGGGCGAGTTCGCGCGTCAGGCGCTGCATGCATGGCGCCTCGGTCTGATTCACCCGAAAACCGGCCGCACGATGCAATGGCGCGCCGACGTGCCCGAGGACATCGCGGCGCTGTCGGCGGCGCTCGGTCTCGGCCGCGACGATGCGGGCGAGTTCGACGAGACGTACTATGAGGAAGACGGCTACGAAGCATCGCTTGGCGAGGAGATGGACGACCTCGATGAGCACGATGAAGACGACGCAGCCGCGGACCATTCAGAGCAAGACGAGGACGATCGCGCATGACGAGCCTGCCGCAACTGAGCTTTGCCGATGTCGTGCAACCCGCCTGGAACGTGGCGCCGCGCGTGCGTGCGCTCGTCACCACGCGCGACGGCGGCGTGAGCGAGCCGCCCTTCGGGCGCTGGCGCGACGGCGCGGACCAGCGCGGCGGCCTGAATCTCGGGATGAAGTCCGGTGACGATCCGGCGGCCGTCGCCGCCAATCGCGCGCGGCTCCTCGCACTGACCGGCTTGACTGAGGCAGCGTGGCTCGATCAGGTTCACGGAGCGCGCATCGTGCGTGCAGAAGACGCGCTTGGCGAAGCGCGCGCGAGCGGTGCGCCGGCGCAGGCTGACGCGAGCGTCACCGATCGCGCGGGCATCGCGTGCGTCGTGATGGTCGCCGACTGCATGCCGGTGCTGTTGTGCGACGAAGCGGGGCGCGCAGTCGGCGCGGCGCATGCGGGATGGCGCGGACTCGCGGCAGGCATCGTGGAGCAAACGGCCCAGCGCGTCGCGGAACTCGCCGGCGTGCAAACGGGCGAGTTGCACGCGTACCTCGGACCGTGCATTGGACCGGAGTCGTTCGAAGTGGGTGCGGACGTGCGTGACGCCTTCATGAACGGCACGGACGAAAGCGGGCGCGCGGCCACGGCGAGCGCTTTCGTCGAACATCCGCGAAACGCCGGCAAATACCTTGCGGACCTTCCTGCGCTGGCGCGCTTGCGCTTGCAGCGGCTTGGCGTGACGCGCATTGTCGGCGGCGATCTGTGCACGGTCACGCAACGTGAGCGGCTCTATTCGTATCGTCGCGATCGGGAGACCGGCCGGATGGCCGCCTTGATCTGGCTCGACGATCAGGCACAAACACTCGGTGACTGACGTTCAGCGACTGACGCGTTGCGTGATCTTCGACGCAACGCTGTAACGACTAACGCGCGGCCCCGGCACACGGCGATCGTTCGCACGCGTCGCACATCGCGCTATCTACGAGCATGCGTCTGCCCGTTTCCTGAAGCGCGGGCACTCCGCTTTTTGCTGCGCTGCCGGAACCCGATCGAGTCGATAAACCAACCGCGATTCAGCGTTGTGCTGCACTTCATAAATGTGATTAAAGCGCCGTAGAACGCGAGCTTTTTTGCAGATCCGCCATGCGTTTGACATATGGCCGAAAATCACGACAGGCGATACAGGGAAAACGATAATTAAAAAACTATCGCACTGCGGCAAAATCGGGAACAAGCATTGACATGCCTTGCGATGGGGAGCAAGAATGTTTCTCACAGCTCCTCGTACATGGGACAGGGCGTGACGAGGGCGCGAGCGATCGCCCACGTGCGCAAGAACCTGCCTCTCAACCGTCCGCAAGGACTTACCGGTCAAAAGCAGGTATGGCAGCTTCTCATTCCTCAGCTTCCCCCAGCACCGACTCCTCGAAGGAGCAAACGCAGCAGGCCGACACGAGCGGAGCTACACCTGCCGCGGGCATGCAGCAATTTTTCGACGCCTGGTTAAATGCGTGGCGCGCGCTCGGCGCGGCGCCCGCTGGCACCGGCACGCCGTTCGCCATGCCGCAGGTTCCTCCAGCGCAAGGCGCGGTACCCTGGAGCTTCCCGCAAATGCCGTCGTTTCCAGGGACATTTCCAGCGACGTTTCCAGGACTCGGGTCTTTCCCCGGCTTCCCAGGCATGCCTGACTTCAGCAAGCTGGCAGCGGGCGCGATGCCAGCCATGCCGTCGCTGGCTGGGTTGAACATGCCAGCCGCGGCGATTCCGCCCGAGCGTCTGCAGAAACTGCAAGCCGACTACACGCGCGAAGCAATGGTCCTGCTCCAGCAGGCGAGCGGCAACGGCGCAGCACCGAAGGCGCCCGAACTCAAGGACCGCCGCTTCAGTTCGGACGCATGGAGTTCCACGCCGGCCTTCGCATTCACCGCTGCCTGGTATCTGCTGAACGCGCGCTATCTGCAGGAAATGGTCGATGCGCTGGAAGCGGAACCGAAAGTGCGCGAGCGCATCCGTTTCGCGGTTCAGCAATGGACGGCCGCCGCATCGCCGAGCAACTTCCTCGCGTTGAATCCCGAGGCGCAAAAAACCTTGCTCGAAAGCCATGGCGAGAGCTTGCGTCAAGGCGTGATGAATCTGCTTACGGACATGCAGCGCGGCAAGATTTCGCAAACAGACGAATCGCGCTTCGTGGTCGGCGAAAATCTCGCGACCACCGAAGGCTCGGTCGTTTTCGAAAACGAGCTGATGCAGTTGATCCAGTACAAGCCGCGCACGGCGACCGTGCGCGAGCGTCCGTTGCTGATCGTGCCGCCTTGCATCAACAAGTACTACATTCTCGACCTGCAGCCGGAGAACTCGCTGGTCGCGCATGTGCTGGATTCGGGACACCAGGTGTTCCTGATCTCCTGGCGTAACGCGGATGCGTCGATCGCCCATAAAACGTGGGACGACTACGTTGGTGAAGGCGTTCTCACGGCATTGCAAACGGCGAGCCGGATCAGCGGGCGCGAGCAGATCAACACGCTTGGCTTCTGCGTAGGCGGCACGCTGCTCGCCACGGCGCTCGCGGTCGCCGCGGCGCGCGGCGAACATCCGGCTGCGTCGATGACGCTGCTCACCGCGATGCTCGACTTCTCCGATACGGGCGTGCTCGATATCTTCGTCGACGAAGCGCATGTGCAGATGCGCGAGCAGACCATCGGCGGCAAGAACGGTACGCCGCCGGGACTGATGCGCGGGGTCGAATTCGCCAACGCGTTTTCGTTCCTGCGGCCGAACGACCTCGTGTGGAACTACGTGGTCGACAATTATCTGAAGGGACGCACGCCGGTGCCGTTCGACCTGCTGTACTGGAACAGCGACTCGACAAGCCTGCCGGGCCCCATGTATGTCTGGTATCTGCGCAATACGTACCTCGAAAACCGTCTGCGCGAGCGAGGCGCGCTGACTACCTGCGGCGAGCCGGTGGACCTTTCGAAGGTCGACGTGCCCACCTTCATCTACGGTTCGCGCGAAGACCATATCGTGCCGTGGCAAACGGCTTATGCGTCGGTGCCGCTCCTCACCGGACCGTTGAAGTTCGTACTCGGCGCGTCGGGTCATATCGCCGGCGTGATCAATCCGCCCGCGAAAAAGAAACGCAGTTACTGGACGCTCGACGGTGAAACCGCGGAATTGCCGGAAACGCCCGACGAATGGCTCGGCGTGGCGAAAGAAGTGCCCGGCAGCTGGTGGCCCGAGTGGACCACGTGGCTCGATCAGTATGGCGGCAAGAAGGTGAAGCCGCGCGCTACGGCGGGCTCCCAGGAGTTTCCGGTAATCGAGCCGGCGCCGGGGCGCTACGTGCGGCAGCGCGAGTGAGGCGCTATGGCGTGCGGTTCGACCGGCCGCAGGCAACGAGACGAGTGAGCGTTTTTGACGAGCAACAAGATTTTTAACGTGACGGGCTGCGGCGTAATCAGCCGATGTGCCCGGAGGATATCGAAATGACTGATGTTGTGATCGTATCGGCCGCCCGTACGGCAGTAGGCAAATTCGGTGGGTCGCTCGCGAAGATCGCGGCGCCCGAGCTCGGCGCGACGGTGATCCGCGCGGTGCTGGAACGCGCGGGCATGAAGCCCGAGCAGGTGAGTGAAGTGATCCTGGGTCAGGTGCTGACGGCGGGCTCGGGGCAGAATCCGGCGCGTCAGTCGCTGATCAAGGCCGGCCTGCCTGCGGCAGTGCCCGGCATGACGATCAACAAGGTCTGCGGTTCGGGCCTGAAAGCGGTCATGCTGGCCGCCAACGCGATCATTGCGGGCGACGCAGACATCGTGATCGCCGGCGGTCAGGAAAACATGAGCGCCGCACCGCACGTGCTGCCTGGCTCGCGCGACGGCTTCCGTATGGGCGACGCAAAGCTGATCGACTCGATGATCGTCGACGGCCTGTGGGACGTGTACAACCAGTACCACATGGGCGTGACGGCTGAAAACGTCGCGAAGGAATTCGACATCACGCGCGAACAGCAGGACGCGTTTGCCGCGTTGTCGCAGAACAAGGCCGAAGCCGCGCAGAAGTCGGGCCGTTTCGACGACGAAATCGTGCCGGTCGAAATCCCGCAACGCAAGGGCGACCCGGTGCGTTTCGCCACCGACGAGTTCGTGCGTCACGGTGTGACGGCTGAATTGCTTGCAGGGCTCAAGCCGGCTTTCTCGAAAGAAGGCACGGTCACGGCGGCCAACGCGTCAGGCCTGAACGACGGCGCGGCGGCGGTGCTCGTGATGTCCGCGAAGAAAGCGGAAGCGCTCGGCCTCACGCCGCTTGCGCGCATCAAGGCGTACGCAAACGCGGGTGTCGATCCGAAGATCATGGGCATGGGCCCGGTGCCGGCTTCGCGCCGCTGTCTCGAGCGGGCAGGCTGGAGCGTGAACGATCTCGACCTGATGGAAATCAACGAAGCGTTCGCCGCTCAGGCGCTCGCGGTACACAAGCAGATGGGCTGGGACACGTCGAAGATCAACGTGAACGGCGGGGCGATTGCGATCGGCCACCCGATCGGTGCGTCCGGCTGCCGGATTCTCGTCACGCTGCTGCACGAGATGCAGAAGCGCGACGCGAAGAAGGGTCTCGCTTCGCTGTGTATCGGCGGCGGCATGGGCGTCGCACTGGCGCTCGAGCGGGTTTGAACGAACGCGCGCCTCGCCTGCGCGCGAAGCGCCAGCAGGTGACGGATCAGATGTTCACGCGGGCCCCAGGCGGCGCGCGAGCGCAGTAGCGGCCTCACAGCCGTTCGCGAGAGGGCGGCGCGATCAAGCATCAGGCGAGGGCAGAGGTAGCCGGTCGGAACAGCCGGTCGGCGCCTCGAAAACGATAATGGAGTCAAAGTCATGACACAGCGAATTGCGTATGTAACGGGCGGCATGGGCGGCATCGGCACGAGCATCTGCCAGCGGCTGCACAAGGAAGGCTACAAGGTCATCGCGGGCTGCGGTCCGAATTCGCCGCGCCGCGTGAAATGGCTCGAAGAGCAGAAGGCGCTGGGCTTCGATTTCGTCGCGTCAGAAGGGAACGTCGGCGATTGGGAGTCGACCAAAGCCGCGTTCGACAAGGTCAAGGCCGAAGTCGGCGAGATCGACGTACTGGTGAACAATGCGGGCATCACGCGCGACGTGGTGTTTCGCAAGATGACCCACGAAGACTGGACCGCGGTGATCGATACCAACCTGACGAGTCTCTTCAATGTCACCAAGCAGGTGATCGACGGCATGGTGGAACGCGGCTGGGGCCGCATCATCAACATTTCGTCGGTGAATGGGCAGAAGGGGCAGTTCGGCCAGACCAACTACTCGACGGCGAAGGCCGGCATTCACGGCTTCACGATGTCGCTCGCGCAGGAAGTAGCCACCAAGGGCGTAACGGTCAACACCGTGTCGCCGGGCTACATCGGCACGGACATGGTCAAGTCGATCCGCCCCGACGTGCTGGAAAAGATCGTTGCGACGATTCCGGTGCGCCGCCTCGGACAGCCGGACGAAATCGGCTCGATCGTGGCGTGGCTCGCGTCGGAAGAATCGGGTTTTTCGACGGGCGCGGATTTTTCGCTGAACGGCGGTTTGCATATGGGCTGAGTTACAGGCGCGCCGCTCACAAGGCAGCGCGGTCTGGCTCGGATGGTTCCGGCGGCGTCCCGGTTGCGCAAATGCCCGATTGCGCAGCCGGCACGCCGTCCGCGCTCTACTTGCGCTCAAAGGCGTTACATGACTACTACTACAAAGAAAGCAGCCGAACGACTGATCAAGAAATATCCGAATCGTCGGCTGTACGATACCGAGACAAGCACGTACATCACGCTGACGGACGTCAAGCAACTCGTGCTGGACCAGGAGGATTTCAAGGTCATCGATGCCAAGAGCAACGAAGACCTGACGCGTGCGATCCTGCTGCAGATCATTCTCGAGGAGGAGAGCGGCGGCTTGCCGATGTTCTCGTCGTCGATGCTGTCGCAGATCATCCGTTTCTACGGCCACGCGATGCAGGGCATGATGGGCACGTATCTGGAAAAGAACATCCAGGCTTTCATCGACATTCAGGCAAAGCTCGCCGATCAGTCGAAGAACCTGTATGAAGGCAAGGCGATGAACCCCGAGGTGTGGTCGCAGTTCATGAACATGCAGGCGCCGATGATGCAAGGCATGATGACGAGCTACATCGAGCAGTCGAAGAACATGTTCGTGCAGATGCAGGAGCAGATGCAGAATCAGGCGAAGTCCATGTTCGCCACATTCCCGTTCACGCCGGGCGGCGCGGTCAACGTGCCGGGTGGCGCCAACACTGCGGCGCCCGCTAGCCCGCAGGCCAATCCCGAACCGGAAAAGAAGTAGCCGCCCGAGCCCGCCTGGCGCGGCGTGCCGCCGTGCAGCGCATAGCGGCGCGGACTTGCGGCATGGCTGGTGCGGCGCGCGGCAGGCTGAGCGCCGTGAGCGCGGTACAATAGCGGGTTGCGTGCGCGGGACGCTCGTTCTCCGGATCTGGGCGTTGTGAACGACCCGTTCTCCCGTCCCCTGCCGCGCTGTCCCGATCGTCCCCATTGTCGCCACGTCACCGCTATACGCCGGATTCACCTATGCCGCAGACCATTTCCTCCACCTCGCCGACGCCTTCCAGTCCGAAGGTCGGCTTCGTCAGCCTCGGCTGCCCGAAAGCTCTCGTCGACTCCGAGCAGATCATCACGCAGCTGCGCGCCGAAGGCTATGAGATTTCCGGCACGTATGACGGCGCGGACCTCGTGGTCGTCAATACCTGCGGCTTCATCGACGAAGCTGTGCAGGAAAGCCTCGACGCGATCGGCGAGGCACTCAATGAAAACGGCAAGGTGATCGTCACCGGCTGCCTTGGCGCGAAGAAGAGCGCGAGCGGCTCGGGGCTCATCGAAGAAGTGCATCCGAAGGTGCTGGCCGTCACCGGTCCGCACGCGTTGGGCGAAGTGATGCAGCATGTGCACACGCATCTGCCGAAGCCGCACGATCCGTTCGTCGATCTCGTGCCGGCCGCTGGCGTGAAGCTCACGCCGCGTCACTACGCGTACCTGAAAATTTCCGAAGGCTGCAATCACCGCTGCACGTTCTGCATCATCCCCTCCATGCGCGGCGATCTCGTATCGCGACCGGTCGCAGACGTGATGCTCGAAGCGGAAAATCTGTTCAAGTCCGGCGTGAAGGAACTGCTCGTTATCTCGCAGGACACGAGCGCGTATGGCGTCGACGTCAAATATCGCACGGGCTTCTGGAACGGCAAGCCGATCAAGACGCGTATGACCGATCTGGTTGGCGCGCTCGGCGAACTGGCCGCCCAGTACGGTGCGTGGGTGCGCCTGCACTACGTATATCCGTATCCGAGCGTGGACGAAGTCATCCCGATGATGGCGGCAGGTCCGTACAAGGGGCACGTGTTGCCATATCTCGACGTGCCGTTCCAGCACGCGCATCCTGAAGTGTTGAAGCGCATGAAGCGCCCGGCCAACGCCGAGAAAGTAATGGAGCGCGTGAAGGCGTGGCGCGAAATGTGCCCGGATCTGACGATCCGCAGCACGTTTATCGCGGGCTTTCCGGGCGAGACCGAAGAACAGTTTCAGACGCTGCTCGACTTTATCCGCGAGGCCGAACTGGATCGTGTCGGCTGCTTCGCCTACTCGCCGGTTGAAGGCGCTACGGCGAACGAACTCGACGGCGCGTTGCCCGATGAAGTGCGCGAGGAGCGCCGTGCGCGTTTCATGGAAGTGGCCGAAGAGGTGTCGGCGAAACGCATCGCGAAGAAGGTCGGCAAGACGCTGAAAGTGCTGGTCGACGAGATCAATGCCGACGGCGGTATTGGCCGCACCGCCGCTGATGCGCCGGAGATCGACGGCGTCGTGTATATCGCGCCCGCCGTGAAGGCGTCGAAGCGTTACAAGGTCGGCGATTTCGTGTCGGTGAAGATCACCGGCGCGGACGGCCACGATCTGTGGGGCGAGGTCTGAGCGATGTCGGTGAACACGTCGGCTAAACCGGAAATCCTCGCGCTCGGCGAGGCGATGATCGAGTTCAACCAGTCGGCGAAAGACGAGCCGAACTATCTGCAGGGCTTCGGCGGCGACACATCGAACTTCTGCGTCGCGGCGGCGCGGCAAGGCGCGCGTACCGGCTTCGTGTCCGCGGTCGGAGCCGATCATTTCGGGCGCCTCCTGATCGATCTGTGGGAACGCGAGCAAGTGGATACCGCGCTCGTACGCGTCGACCCGCATGCGTCCACTGGCGTTTATTTCGTCTCACATGGCCCGGACGGCCACGCGTTCGACTATCTGCGCGCAGGTTCCGCAGCGAGCCGCTATGCGCCGCGCGACCTGCCGCTCGACGCAATCGCCGCTGCCAAAGTCGTTCACCTGTCGGGCATCAGTCTCGCGATCAGTCTGAGCGCGTGCGACGCGGCGCTCGAAGCCATCGCGCATGCGCGCGCCAATGGCGTGCGGGTAAGTTTCGACACGAATTTGCGCCTGAAACTGTGGCCGTTGAACCGGGCACGCGCGGTGATGCTCGAAGCCATCCGCCAGACCGACATCTGCCTGCCAAGCTGGGACGATGTCACCGAACTCACCGGTTTGACCGGTCGCGACGAGATCGTCGATTTCCTTCTGTCGCACGGCCCGCGCGTGGTTGCGCTGAAGCTGGGCAAGGAGGGTTCATACATCGCGACGCCGGACGAGCGGCGTGTCGTGCCTGGCCACGTTGTGAATGCGGTCGATGCAACCGGCGCGGGCGACTGCTTCGGCGGCGCGTTCATCGCGCGGCTCGTCGAAGGCGACGATCCGTTTGAAGCGGCGCGTTATGCGAACGTCGCCGCGGCGCTATCCACGCAAGGCTACGGCGCGGTCGCGCCGATTCCTTCGCGGGCGGCGGTCGAACGGATTCTCGCGGGCTGAGCGTCGCATAACGTGTCGCACTAAGCGTCGCGATATGCGCCGCCTCAAGCGTCGCAATACGCGCCGCAATAGGGGTCGAGCCAAAGCGAACCATCTTGAGAGACTAAACGAGGAGCGAGCAATGCAACGGGACGTAGTGGTGGTGAGCGGTGTGCGCACGGCAATCGGCGGTTTCGGCGGCAGTCTGAAAGACTTCCCGCCGACCGACCTCGGCGCGCGCGTCGTGCGCGAGGCCCTCGCGCGCGCAAACGTGTCCGGCGACGAAGTCGGCCACGTGGTGTTCGGCAACGTCGTGCATACCGAACCGAAAGACATGTATCTGGCCCGCGTGGCCGCGATCAACGGCGGCGTCGCGCAGCACACGCCCGCGCTGACCGTGAACCGTCTGTGCGGCTCGGGCTTGCAGGCGATCGTGTCGGCCGCGCAAAGCGTGCTGCTCGGCGACGCGGACATCGCGATCGGCGGCGGCGCGGAGAACATGAGCCGCGCACCTTACTCGATGCCCGCCGCGCGCTTCGGTCAGCGCATGGGTGACGCGCGCCTCGTCGACATGATGGTCGGCGCGCTGAACGATCCGTTCCAGTCCATTCACATGGGCGTGACCGCCGAGAACGTTGCGCGCAAATACGACATTTCGCGCGAAGCGCAGGACGCGCTCGCGCTCGAATCGCATCGCCGCGCAGCCAACGCGATCACGAGCGGTTACTTCAAGGAACAGATCCTGCCGATCACGATTCCGTCGAAGAAAGGCGACACCGTGTTCGATACCGACGAACACGCGCGCATGAACGCATCGGCGGAAGATTTTTCCAAGCTCAAGCCCGTGTTCGCGAAAGAAAACGGCACGGTCACGGCGGGCAACGCTTCGGGCATCAACGACGCGGCCGCTGCCGTCGTTCTGATGGAGCGCAGCGTTGCGGAACAGCGCGGCATCAAGCCGTTGGCGCGGCTCGTTTCGTACGCGCATGCGGGCGTCGATCCCGCCCATATGGGCATCGGTCCCGTGCCCGCGAGCCGCAAGGCGCTCGAGCGTGCCGGGCTGACGGTTGCGGACCTCGACGTAATCGAGGCCAATGAGGCGTTCGCCGCGCAAGCCTGCGCGGTCAGCAAGGAACTGGGCTTCGATCCGGCCAAGGTCAACCCGAATGGCTCGGGCATTTCGCTCGGCCATCCGATTGGCGCCACCGGCGCGTTGATCACCGTGAAGGCGTTGTACGAGCTGCAACGCATTGGCGGCCGCTACGCACTCGTCACGATGTGCATCGGCGGCGGACAGGGCATCGCCGCGATCTTCGAACGGATCTGAGTGGCCTGAAGCGCAGCGAGTAGTAGCCAGGTAATTGAGGAAAGAACGGATGCAGGAATCGAAACCGGTTAAAGGCGCGATGCGTCGGCGCGGCTGGACGGCTATGAGCGTTGCCGCATTGCTGTCCGTGAGCGCGGTGGCGTTGTCGCCGGAAACGGCGCAGGCGCAAAGTGATGCGGTAAAGGAACTCGCCGCGCCCCCGCCGATCCAGTTGCCGCTCAAGCCGAGCCCGGAGTTCGCCAGATTTCCGCGCTATAGCGGCATGCTCGGCTCACGCCAGATCGTGCTGCGCCTTGGCCCGAAGACGGACGACCCTTCCGGCGTTCATGGCGAGTATCAGTTCACGGACACCGGTGAAGTGATTCTGATCGCCGGCGACCGCGATGGCGACACGCTCGAAGTCGAGGAGTCGAACGACGGCACGCACATTACCGGCAACTGGGTCGGCAAGTTCGCGGCGGACGGTTCTGTGGCGGGTGACCGGATGAACGTCGACGATTCGAACCCCCAGCCGTTCGATCTCAAGCCGCTGGCAGCGGGACAAGCGGTGCCGGCAGCGGCCACGGCCGCTGCTGCGAAAGACGGCAAAACGGCTGCGGGCGCCGCGGCTTCCGCGACTCGCTCCGATGCGGCGGCGCCAGCAGCCGCGGCTCCGCCAGCAGCCCCAACGGGTGCGGGCCGGCCGGTAGGCGGCGTCAGCAACCTGCAAACCGGCGAGTGATTCTGCGCACGGCGCTCTTCGCGGGTTCGCAGCACCCACACCCGGCGCGGCGAAATTCGGCCGACTCGTCTACTCTTGCGTGAGCGGCGCGGCGTTAGCCGCTTTTCGCATCGTCTTTCTTCATTGAATTCATCATGACCCAATCCAAACTCAAACGGTCTTTGCAGACTCGCATCGTGCATGCAGAGGACAAGCTCACACCGGGCTTCGAGTCTTTCTCCATGCCGGTCACGCGCGCGTCGACCGTCGTTTTCCCGGACCTCGCGACCATGCGCGCGCTTGACTGGAAAAACGATGCCCAATGGCGCTATGGCCTGCATGCAACGCCCACGTCGCTCGCTCTCGCGCAGCGCCTTGCCACGATCGAGGGCGGCAATCACGCGCTGTTGCAGCCTTCGGGCCTGTCGTCTATTTCGAACGTGTACTTCGGGCTCGTCAAAGCGGGCGACGACGTGCTGATTCCCGACAACGTCTACTCGCCGAACCGCGATCACGGCGACTGGCTCGCACGCGACTTCGGCGTGACTGTTCGTTATTACGACCCGATGATCGGTGCGGGCATTGCCGAGCTGATCCAGCCGAACACGCGGCTCATCTGGCTGGAAGCACCGGGCTCCGTGACGATGGAAGTGGCCGACGTGCCTGCAATCGCCGCGGCGGCACGCGCCCGCAACGTGGTGACGGCAATCGACAACACCTGGTCCGCCGGGCTCGGTTTCCGTCCGTTCGATCACGGCGTCGACATCTCGGTGCAGGCACTCACCAAGTATCAGTCGGGTGGCGGCGACGTGCTGATGGGCGCCACCATCACCGTCGATCGTGAACTGCATCTGAAGCTCAAGGCGGCGCGCATGCGCATGGGCATCGGCGTGTCGTCGGACGACTGCTCGTTGATCCTGCGCAGCCTGCCAACGATGCAAGTGCGTTTCCAGCAGCACGACCGCTCGGCGCTTGCGCTCGCGCAGTGGCTGAAGACGCGGCCGGAGATCGCCTCGGTGTTGCATCCGGCGATTGAAGACTGTCCGGGGCACGAGTTTTTCAAGCGCGACTTCACGGGAGCTGGCGGATTATTTTCCGTCGTGTTCGACGGGCGGTACAGCGCCGCGCAGATCGACAATTTCTGCGAGTCGCTGGAGCTTTTTGCCATCGGCTGGAGTTGGGGCGGCGCGCATAGCCTCGTGATGCCGTACGACATTGCGTCGATGCGCACTGAAGGCGAATGGCCGCATCGCGGCACGCTGGTGCGGTTCTATATCGGCCTCGAGGAAGAAGCCGATTTGCGCGCGGATATCAAGCAGTGTCTCGCAGCACTCGCGTGAACTGACGCTGCGTCGGCGCAGTGAGATAAGCCCACGGCGACGCGTTCGCGGTGGGCTTTTTTATCGTGCTGCGCTCAGCGAGTCGCAGCCATCAGGTACAACGAAGACGCTACCACCCCAGCCTCGCAGTAGACCTCAAAACAACCGCAACAAACCATCCAGCCCGACGTAGTTGAACGCCACGCTGGCGGCTTCACGTACGACCGGCTTCGCGCGGAACGCAACAGAAAGTCCCGCTTCGGCCATCATCTTGAGATCGTTGGAGCCGTCGCCCATTGCGATCGCGCGCGACGGCTCGATGCCGAGCTGCGCGCACGTCTCGCGCAGCGTGCGCGCTTTCACATCGGCATTGACGATCTCGCCGATCACTTTGCCCGTCAGCTTGCCGTCCACGATGTCGAGCGTATTGGCGCGCGTGAAATCCAGGCCGAGCCGTGCCTTCAGCTTCTCGGTGAAGAAATTGAACCCGCCGGATACCAGTAGCGTTTTCAGTCCTGCTTCTTTTGCGCCTGCCAGCATCTGCTCGGCGCCTGGCGAAAGCTGCAGGCGTTCTTCATAGACACGTTCGAGCGCGCTTGCGTCGAGTCCCTTGAGAAGCGCGACGCGGCGCGTCAGGCTTTCGTTGAAGTCTTTGATCTCGCCGCGCATCGAGGCTTCGGTGATTGCGGCGACTTCCGCTTTCAGACCGCAAAAGTCGGCGATTTCGTCGATACATTCGATCGTGATCAGCGTCGAATCCATGTCCATCGCGACGAGGCCGAAGCCGCGCAACTGACGGCCCGCTTCGACAAAAGCGTAATCCAGCCGATGCGTGCCGCAATAAACGTCCAGGTCCGGACGCTGTGCAATATCGGCGTCGGAGATGCGGATAGCGTTTGCGTCGACGACGGTGGCGTGCGAACCGCGCGCGAGCGCAACGAGCGTTTTGTGATGATCGGCGGAAATCGGCGCGGGGCTTTGAATGACGAGGTTCATGAACGACGCATTGACGAGAAAAAGGCGAGCGCGGGGCTCGCAGGAAATCCGCTTATTGTAACGGCTCGACCGCGAGCGCCGTCGCGGGCGCCAAAACGCGTGTTAGCGGCAATGCAATCCCCGCGCGCCTCGTTCATACTGACGAGTCAAACGATGCGCCACGCTCACTGCATCCACGCCTTCGAGTCGACGCGAGAACGCCGTCAACGAGAAAGGCTCTGAGCACCGCTCGCAAAGCACCGCCAGAACACATTAAATGCGCGGAGCACAGTCATTGCGATGCAGGAGCAACAACGCACACCATACGGAGACAACGCATGCCCACGGCGACCGCCGGCGACACAGCCATCCTCGCGCGCGACTTCGATCTGCGCCATCTGAGCCCGGAGTTCTACGCGAACCCATATCCGGTTTACAGCGCATTGCGCACTCATGAGCCAGTCAAGCGCATGCCCGATGGCTCGCTGTTCCTTACGCGCTTTCGCGACGTGCAGGCCGTATATCGCGACCCGAAGACCTTCAGTTCGGACAAGACCGTCGAATTCAAGCCGAAGTACGGCGACTCGCCGCTCTACACGCATCACACCACGAGCCTCGTGTTCAACGATCCGCCGCGCCATACGCGCGTGCGCAAGCTCATCGCGGGCGCGCTGACCGCGCGCGCGATAGCGGCAATGGAACCCGGTCTGGTGCGTCTCGTCGACGGTCTGCTCGATGCCGCGGCTGAACGCGGGCGCATCGATCTGATCGGCGAGTTCGCATCGGCGATTCCGGTGGAGATCATCGGCAACCTGCTCGACGTGCCGCATGCAGAACGCGAGCCGTTGCGCGACTGGTCGCTCGCTATTCTCGGTGCGCTCGAACCTTCGCTCACCAGCGAGCAGTTCGAGCGGGGCAATCGTGCGGTGACCGAGTTCGTCGATTATCTGCGCGATCTGGTCGCGCGGCGCCGACGCGAACCGGGCGATCCTCAACACGATGTCCTCACGCGCCTCATTCAAGGCGAGCGCGGCGAAGGCGGCGACGGCGAGCAATTGTCGGAAGAAGAGTTGCTGCAAAACTGCATCTTCATTCTGAATGCCGGCCACGAAACGACCACGAACCTGATCGGCAACGGGCTTGTCACGCTGACCGAGTGGCCCGATCAGCGCGCCGCGCTGCTGGAAGATCCGTCGTCGATCGAATCGGCCGTCGAAGAATGTTTGCGCTTCGAGAGCTCCAACCAGCTCGGCAACCGCATGACGACGAGCGACACGCAGATTGGCGGCGTGCCGGTAGCCCGCGGCACGCCGATCACGCTGTGCATCGGCGCGGCCAATCGCGACCCGGAGCAGTTTGCGGAGCCCGACCGCTTCGATATTCGCCGCGCGCCCAACCGCCACCTCGCTTTTGGGTTCGGTATCCATCAGTGCGCGGGGTTGTCGCTCGCGCGGCTCGAGGCGCGCATTGCTATCGGCCGTTTCGTCCAGCGGTTTCCTGCGTATCGACTGGACGGCGAGCCGACGCGCGGCGGGCGCGTGCGGTTTCGCGGTTTCGCTTCGGTACCGCTGCTTTGCTGATAGAGGTACGGGCGGCAATGCACGGGACTCCGTAGTTTTTGCCGCCAACATGCAAGAGTTACAGCGCGGCGTGCGCACAGGCCAACGGCCTTGCGCCGCGCGTCGTCGAAAAGCCGTGGCACGCTTGGTGCTTCTTCATGGGTCTTAGGCCCAGGGAGCGCACGATGGCACATATGATCTGGAAAGGCGCGATCAGCTTCGGCCTTGTCCACGTACCGGTGCAGTTGTATCCGGCTACGAAGTCGGAGAAGGTCGGCTTCAACCTGCTCGACAAGCGCACGATCGATCCGGTCGGCTATAAGCAGATCAACAAGCGCACCGGCAAGGACGTGACGCGCGATAACATCGTGCGCGGCTTCGAATACGAGAAGGACAAGTACGTGGTGCTGACGGATGACGAGATTCGCGCCGCGAATCCCGAATCCACGCAGACGGTGGATATTCTCGCTTTCGTCGACGCACCCGACATCTCCTTTCTCTACCTCGACACACCGTACTTTCTGACGCCCGACCGCAAAGGCGAAAAGGTCTATGCGCTGTTGCGCGAGGCGATGAAATCGTCGGGCAAGGTCGGCGTGGCGAGTGTCGTCTTGCATAACAAGCAGCATCTTGCCGCACTGATCCCGGTCGGCCCGGTGCTCGCCCTGAACACACTGCGCTGGGCTGAGGAAGTCCGCGATTTCGACGAATTCAAGCTGCCGGCCGAGGGCACCAAGGCGGCCGGTGTCAGCGCGCGAGAGCTCGACATGGCGCAGAAGCTGATCGACGACATGAGCGACACCTGGGACCCGTCGAAATACCACGACACGTTCCGCGACGACATCATGGCGCTCGTCGACCGGAAAGTCCGCGAGGGCAAGACCGAGGAAATCACCGATATCGAAGCGCCGCGCGAGTCGCGTCAATCGGCCGACATTCTGGACTTGTCCGACCTGCTCAAGCGCAGCCTTGGACGCGGTAAGAGCAAGCCTGCTTCTGGCACGCGCAAGCGCGCTAGCGCCGACGAGACTGCCGACGAAGACAGCGATTCGCAAGAGGACAGCGGCTCGACGGCATCGCGTAAAAAACCACGCACGACGCGCTCCACACGTGCGCCTCGATCGAGTGGAAGCGGCAGTAGCAGCGGCAGTGGAGGCGGACGCGCCACGGCCAAGTCGACTACGACCGCGCGCAAGCGCCGCGCGGCGGCATGATGGAGCGGCGAGCGCAACGGGGCACGGATAGCGGCACGAACCGCGGCATGAGCCCGCTCGTGCGCCGATCGGATCGATCGGGTCAAGCGCCGCAAGCCATCGCTACCTCGACCCCGATGGAGTTCGCGCCATGAACGACCGACTCGACCTCTACAACCGCAAGCGCCGCTTCGACGAAACGCCCGAGCCCGCCGGCAACAAGGCGACCAAAAAGCGCGGCGGGCGCAATGCGGCGCGGCCCGGACCGGACAAGGGCCTGTCGTACGTGATTCAGGAGCACCACGCGCGGCGCCTGCACTACGACTTCCGTCTCGAATTGAATGGCGCACTGCTTTCGTGGGCGGTGCCGAAAGGGCCGTGCCTCGATCCATCGGTCAAGCGTCTCGCCGTTCATGTTGAAGATCATCCGGTCGAGTACGGTTCGTTCGAAGGCGAAATTCCGCGGGGAAATTACGGCGCGGGCACGGTGATCGTCTGGGATCGCGGCACGTGGGAGCCGGTCGGCGGCGCGGCCGAGGCGGCGCGTGCTTATCGGGCCGGCAAGCTCAAGTTCCATCTGTACGGCGAAAAGCTGCACGGCGGCTGGACGCTCGTGCGCAGCCACATGCGCGGCAACGCCGACAAGGAGCAATGGCTGCTGATCAAGGAACGCGACGACGAGGCGCGTCCCGAGAGCGAATACAATGTTCTCGCAGAACAGCCGGGCAGTGTGCTCGCCGCCGCGCCGGCCTCCAATGGGAAAGGCGGCAAGCGGACAAACAAGCAGACGGGCAAGCCAGAAGACAAGCAGGTGGCAGCGAAGCGAACTGCGGCGGCTCCCGTCCGCGGCGATCCGAAGCGTCCGGACATCGTGGCGACGCGCAGCAGCGAATCGCTGCGCGAACTCGCCGTGTCGCCGGCAATAGAAGGTGCGGTCGCAGCGAAACTGCCCGCAACGCTCAAGCCACAGTTGGCGACGCTCGTCGACGCTACGCCGCCCGGGGACGACTGGTCGTACGAAATCAAGTTCGACGGGTATCGCGTGCTCGCTCGCATCGACGCGAGCGCGAAGGGCCGCGACGTGCAGATGTTCACGCGCGCAGGCAACGACTGGACCGCCAAATTCGGCAAGCAGGTGAAGGCATTCGAGCAACTTGGCGTGGAAAGCGCGTGGCTCGACGGTGAAGCGGTGGTGCTCGACGAGAACGGCGTGCCCAACTTTCAGGCGTTGCAGAACGCGTTCGATTCGAACCGGCCGCAAGACATCGTCGTCTATCTGTTCGACGTGCCGTTTCTGAACGGCTACGACTTGCGCGGCGTGCCGCTGCAGCAAAGACGCGCGATCCTGCGCGCGCTGCTCGAACCGGTCGACGACAGCGTGCTGCGCTTTTCGAACGACTTCGAGTTCAGCGCCGACGATCTGCTGAAAAGCGCGTGCGATATGGCGCTCGAAGGGATCATCGGTAAGCGGCGCGACAGCGGCTATAGCTCCGGCCGCTCGGCCACCTGGATCAAGCTCAAGTGCCGCCGACGCCAGGAGTTCGTGATCGGCGGTTATTCGGAACCGTCGGGCAGCCGCGCGGCGTTCGGCGCACTGCTTCTCGGCGTGTACGACAGCAAGGGCAAGTTGCAATATGCGGGGCGCGTCGGCACCGGTTTCGACGCCGCCTTGCTGCGCTCGGTGAAGAAAGAACTCGACGCACACGAAACGAAACGCATGCCGTTCGCGAGTCCGCCGCGCGAGCGCAGTCGCACGCCGGTGCATTGGGTCGAACCCGTGCTCGTCGCGGAATGCAATTTCGCCGAATGGACGAGCGACGGTATCGTGCGCCAGGCGTCGTTCGTCAGTTTGCGCAGCGACAAGCCGGCGCGCCAGATCGTCAAGGAAGCACCACGCAAGGGGGACGACGTGCAACAACAAACGGATATCGAGGCCGAATCCGACTCGGCGCAGAAGAAACGTTCAGGACGGCGCGCGGCGGCTGAAGCGGATGACGATGTGCAGACTTCAGGCGCAAGTAAGAAGCGCTCCGACGGCAAAACGGCGGGGGAAGAAGCAACGGACAACGACACGGAAAAGGGCGCAAAAACGGTAGGGAAGCCGGGCGCTAAAACCACCGCAAAGGCGTCGGCTAATTCGACCGCTAAATCGACCGCTAAAACCGCTGGCGAAGCAACGGCAACCACGCCGGCCGCGAAGACAGCGAGCAAAGCAGCAGCCAAAACCACCACACCCAAAGACGAAGCCGGGGACACTAAAACCGCCGCGTCGCGATCAAAAAAATCCGCGTCACCCGCCGAAGTCGCCGGCGTTCGCGTATCGCACCCGGACCGCGTGATCGACAAGAGCACCGGCGCGCGCAAGATCGACCTCGTGCAGTACTACGAATCGGTCGCGCGATGGATGTTGCCGCATCTGGCGGACCGGCCCGTGTCGCTTGTGCGCGCACCCGAGGACATCGGCGGTGAGCTGTTTTTCCAGAAGCACAGCCAGAAGCTGTCGATCCCGAACATCACGCAGCACCCCGGGCTCGACCCCGGTCACCCTCCGCTCATCACGGTGGAGACCGTGAAGGCGCTAGTCGGCGCCGCGCAAATGGGCACCATCGAATTTCACACGTGGAATGGCGTGGCATCGAACATCGAAAAGCCGGACCGCGTGGTGTTCGACCTGGATCCGGATCCGTCGCTCGGCTGGGACCGGATGATCGAGGCGGCTCAACTGACGCGCTCGCTGCTGGACGAACTCGGCCTCATGTCTTTTTGCAAGACAAGCGGCGGCAAGGGCTTCCATGTCGTGGTGCCGCTGTCGAAACACGCGGGTTGGGACGAGGTGAAGGAGTTTTCGCAGGCGGTCGCTCAGCACATGGCTAGCACGCTGCCCAAATATTTCAGCGCGAAAATGGGCGCGCAAAATCGCAAGCAGAAGATTTTCGTCGACTATTTGCGCAATAACCGCGGCTCGAGCACGGTCGCTGCGTTTTCCGCGCGGGCGCGGCCGGGGCTAGGCGTTTCGGTGCCGCTCGCGTGGGACGAAGTCGCGTCGACCACTGGCGGCGATCAGTGGAATATCGGGAACCTGCATGAGCGTCTTGCAAATCTGAAGAGCGACCCGTGGGCCGACTACTCGAAGACTCGCCAGCGCATCACCGCGGCAATGAGAAAACGCCTGAACGGAGCGTAGCCGGCGCGTTCGCGTCGGCTGCAATAGTGAACCCATAAGGAGCGGGCTATGAAGAGCACACCGCAATCGTCGGACGGCGGCAAGCAGGCCGATCCGCATGCCGAGAAGCATCCGCAGTCATTGGAGGACGCAGCCGCGCCGTTGCCGCACGAGAACGACCAGAGCGCCGGCTCGCAGCACGACGAAGAGCCACGGCGTGTCGGCAAACAGGCGCATAGCGACGTCGAACGCGGGCTGCAGGACACGGATCGCCGGGGTGGCAGCGAGTATCAGGAAAAGACGCAGAACGACGCGCAGGCCGACGTGAACACCGATGGGAAATCGCCAGGTACGGCAGCCGGCAAGGCTGGCTCGTGAGGCATTGCAAGCTGACTTCGGGGAGCCGTAGGCCCGCCTGCCGCTGACGGGAAGTCGGCTTGGCGCTAGCTGCAGATCTTCTATCTGCGAGTTCTGCCGAACCGAGGCTAACGGACGCATGGTTCACGACAACCTCGCGAACCTGCTGTCTTTCGTACGGTCCGCGTCGGCACTGAGATCAGCGATGCTCGACGTCACCAATCCTCACTCCGGCTCCATGTCCCAGAAAGGTGGATCGCCGAAATGCGCGGCAAGAAAGTCGATGAACGCGAGCGTCTTCGGCGGTACGAACGCGCGGCTCGGATACACAGCCCAGATCGCCACTTTCTCCGCGAGCGGATAGTTTTCGAGCACGCTCACCAGTTCGCCAGTGCGCAAAAACGGCGCGACGTCCCATGTCGATTTGAGCGCGATGCCGAAACCTGCGAGGAGCGCGTCGCGAATCACTTCGCCGTTATCGGTGACCATGCGCCCGCTCACGCGCACATCGAGCGTTCCCGCTGGCGTTTCGAATGCCCAGTCGCGTTGATCCGACAGAATCATGCACTCGTGCTGTGCGAGATCCGACGGATGGTGTGGTGTGCCGCACTCCGCCAGGTAGGACTGGGCCGCGCACAACACACGCCGGTTGACCGCGAGGCGGCGCGCGACCAGAGAAGAATCTTTCAGCACGCCGATACGGATCGCCACGTCGATACCCGCATCGACGAGATCGACAAGCTGATCGGTCAGCCGCAAATCGACGCTCACGCCCGGATAACGGCGCAGAAATTCGGTGATGACGGGCGACACGTGCTGCCGCCCGAACGACGACGGCATCGACACGCGCAGGCGGCCTTGCGGTTCCGCTTGCCCGCGGCCCACCGACGCACGTGCTGCGGCGGCCGCGTCGAGCAGCGCTTCGGCGCGCGCCATGAAGACTTCGCCGTCCTGCGTGAGATTGATGCGGCGCGTGGTTCGATGCAACAGCCGGGCGCCGAGCAGCTTTTCCAGTTGCGCAATCCGCGAGCTCGCCACCGCCGCTGACAGGCCAAACTCGCGTCCCGCCGCCGACACGTTTGCCAGCAGCGCGGCTCGCACGAATAGTGCGACGTCGAGCAAGTCGAGCCGTTCACGTTCGCTGCCGGCCGGCCGCAAATCGCGGAAAGTAGATGCCGGAATGTCCATTCTTTGGAAAATCAAAAAGATGTTTCAGCGATTATGCCGCTTTTATCAAAGTAAGAGGCGGCTTACGATCACGTCCATGGATCGGCGGTCTCTGTGAAACGGCGCGGGCAGCATCAAAACCCGCGCGGACCTCACCGGTTCTTCAACCTCATCGGAACAAACACGGGAGCACTTATGAAAGCCGTTGGCCTTTACCGCTATTTGCCCATCGACCACGACGAAGCCTTGATCGACGTGGATATCCCCAAACCTGAAGCGACTGGTCGCGATCTGCTCGTGAAAGTCGAGGCCATCTCGGTCAATCCAGTCGACACCAAGGTGCGCGCGCCGAAAGATACCGTCGAAAAGGCGCCGCGCGTGCTCGGCTGGGACGCCGCAGGCACGGTCGTCGCAGCGGGTCCGGACGTGACGCTGTTCAAGGTCGGCGATCCGGTGTTCTATGCGGGCAGCATCACGCGACCGGGCGCGAACAGCGAGTTTCATCTCGTTGACGAGCGGATTGTCGGACGCAAGCCCGCGTCGCTCGATTTCACGCATGCAGCCGCGTTGCCGCTGACGGCGATCACCGCATGGGAAGCGTTGTTCGATCGCCTCGGCGTGTCGCCGCAAGGCGCGCACGAGGGGCGCACGGTGTTGATTTTCGGCGGCGCGGGCGGCGTCGGCTCAATCGGCATCCAGCTGGCCAAACAGCTCGCGAAGCTAACAGTGATCGCGACCGCGTCGCGTCCCGAGTCGGCGAAGTGGGCAACTGAACTGGGCGCGGATCATGTAGTGGATCACTTCGGCGATATGCCCGCTCAACTGAAGAAACTTGGCATCGAACAGGTCGACTACGTGCTGATGTTCAACGACACGGACAAGAACTTTCCGGTCGCGGCCGAGCTTATCAAACCGCAGGGCGGCATCTGCACGATCGTCGAAAACAGCAAGCCGGTGCCGGTCGAGTTGCTGAAGGCGAAGAGCGCCGCGTTTCACTGGGAGTTCATGTTCACGCGTTCGATGTTCGGCACGCCCGACATGATCGAACAGCACAAGCTGCTGACCGAAGTGGCGCGTCTCGTCGATGCCGGCACATTGCGCACGACCGTCGGGCAACACCTCGGCGCGATCAATGCGGCGAACCTTCGGCGCGCGCATGCTCTGCTCGAAGAAGGGCGCGCGATCGGCAAGCTGGTCCTGACCGGCTTCTGATAAAACGCGTCCACGCAAGCGGGGTAACACCCGATGCTCAGGGAGCGCGCGCGGCATCGCTTGGCGGTAGACTGGTGACGCATCATGCTAAAACGGTTGCGTGTCTCGCGTCCGCTGCCGGCTCCCGCGCGCTTCACCTGGACCATGCGGGGGCAGCGCACTGACGCGGGCATGCAGCGGCACAACAACGAGGTGACAGTATGAGCTCCAGCTTCAAACTCTCCGCCGTTCCAGTTGTCGCTTCTCTCGCTTGCGTGCTTTCTTGCGGCGTGCTCGCGCCTGCGGCTCGGGCGGCCACGCCGATCACGGTGACGTCGCAATCCGCCCTCGACGGTCCGATTCGCTACACGGTGCGCGTCACCTCCAAACAGTTCGGCAACTCGCAGGAAACGCGCACCATCCGCTCCGGACAGTCGGACGACTTCACGTGGAAGACGGTGCCGCCGGGCGGCGCAATTCCTGCGGCTGATGCGTGTCCGAACTACGCGTCGCTGCCGCTCGACTCCAATGGCGCGATGATCCGCCAGACACAGATCCGCCTCGCGCCGGTCGTCGCCGACGACGGCACGGCGACCGTGCAATTGAGTTTCCAGGCGCACAAGCCAGATGGCGTGAAGACCGTCACGGCCAATGGGAAATCGCTCAAGTGTCCGAACGATGTCAGCATGAGCCAGGTGCTGCGTTTCACGATGCCGGTGAACGGCAGCACGAAGACGCTGACGCTCAGCGACGGCACGACTGTCGCGATCAGCGCGAAACGCTGACCGTGGTGGCGGAGCACCAGACCACCGTATCGCTTTATGGCAAGAGCTGGTCCGAACCGTTCAGCGCCGCACGCCGGCCCGTTCGACCAGCCGTGCCGACAGAAACCGGTGCTCCGCTGAAAAGAGGCGCCGATAGGTGAGCAGCACCGCACCCACCGTGCCGAGCGCCGACGATGCCGCGATCAGAAACATGATCACGATCTGATAGCGCACCGCCTGCAACGGCGACTGGCCGGCCAGCACCTGGCCGGTCATCATGCCGGGCAGGCTGACTACGCCGACCACGGCCATCTGGTTGAGCGTCGGCATCATGCCCGCGCGCACCGCCTGACGAGCGGGCGCTTGCGCCGCTTCCCAGCGCGTCGCGCCGAGCGCTAATGCCATCTCCACGCGATCGCGCCTGGCGGTCAACTCCTCGGTCATTCGTTCGATGCCAAGCGAGACGCCGGTGAGCGTATTGCCGAGGATCATGCCGAGAATCGGAATCGCATATTGCGGTTCGTACCAAGGGTGAATGCGGATCACGACGAACAACCCGACCGCTGCCACCAGCCACGAACTGACCCAGATCGACAGCACACTGTCCGCGCGCTGTCCCGCGTAGGTGCGGCTGCCACGCTGCGCACCGGCAAAGCCGGCGATCAGCGTCATCACGGTCATCAACGGCAGCACCACGAACCAGTGGCTGTAGCGGAACACCCAACCCAGCACATAGCCGATTACGAGCAACTGCACGACGGTGCGCACGGCGGCCCACGCGAGCTTGCGTTCGAGATCGAGCTTGAGCGCCACCGACACCGCGCCGTTCACGACGATCAGCAACGCGGCGATCGCGACGTCCCAAAGACTCAGGTTTTGCAATGTCATCGGCTGGGCGCTCCTTGCGGGGACGTGACGGCGGGCTCTTCAAGGACGCCCGCATGCATCGTCAGATGGCGCTCGCTCATGCGAGCAGCTTGTGCCGGATCGTGCGAGACCCAGATCGAGGCGTGCGCGCAGCGATCGGCGTCGAACCATGCCCGCACGAGCCCTTCGATTGCGTGCGACGACTCAGGGTCGAGTGACGCAGTCGGTTCGTCGAGCAGGAGCACTTCGGGCGCGAGTTGCAGTACGCGAATCAGCGCGGTGATTTGCGCTTCGCCGCCTGACAGTTCGCTTGCGCGTTTGTCGAGAAAATCGCCCGCACGGCCAGCCTGCGCGACCAGGTCGGCGGCCTTTTCGCGGTCGAAGCGCGTGTCGCGATACGCGCGCAGTTCGAACGGGTAACGCAGATTGTCTTCCACTGTGCCGTCGAGCAGCGCGGGCCGCTGCCGGATATAGGCGACGCTGCGCCGGTAACGCGGAATCGCGGCTCGCGCGACGGGCGCGCCATGCCAGACGATGCGTCCGGCGTCGAGCGGATCGAGCAGCGCGAGAGCTCGCAGGAACACGCTCTTGCCTGAGCCCGACGCTCCTGAGATGGCGACGCGGTCGCCGGCATGTAGCGCGAACGCGGTGGACTCGAGCAAGGTCTGGCCGCGCGATGCATCGCGCCGGACGATGCCGTCGGCGAAAACGAAGGGGACATCGGTCATGAAGGCAAGTGGTGCGTAGAGGGCGGGTGCGCGATGCAGCATCATAAAGTGGACTGAGGCCTGCGGCGAGCCGCCGAGCCTTCGAGCCGTTCAGCCGCAACGTGCGCTCAAAGCGGGAAGCGTTGCGCCGGAGCATCGCGGAAAGCGGGCACGATATCTGCTGCGCGATCGACAATCAACAAGAAACCATGGAGCCTTTTGATGGCACGGTCGAGCACAATGGGAAGACGGGTCGGCAAAATCGTCGCATGGATAGTCGCGATCATCGTCATCCTCGTGGTTGCGCTCACCGTTTTTATTCTCACGTTTGACTGGAACCGCGCGCGGCCGTATGTCAATGACAAGGTCACGCAGGCTATCGGTCGACAGTTCACTATCAATGGGGATCTGAAAGTAGGTTTCCGGCACCCGGCCGGCGAAATCGGCTGGAAAAGCTGGGTGCCCTGGCCGCGCTTCTCGGCAGCCAACATCACGATAGCGAACCCCGACTGGGCGAAGCGCCCGCAGTTCGCGACGCTCGACGAGATCGACTTCCAGGTGAAGGTCCTGCCGCTCATCGCGCACAATATCGTGATCCCGGCGATCAACCTCGTGAATCCTTCTGTCGATCTCGAACGCATGCTCGATGGTCGCAACAACTGGACGTTCCAGCTGCCGTCGTCGAAAACGCCGTCACAGTGGAAGCTGCAGTTGCACGACATCGTGTTCGCGAAAGGCAATATCGCGCTCTTCGACGAACAGAAGAAGGTCGACGTGCAGATGGTCGTCGATACGCTCGGTCAGCCGATTCCCATCGGCGAGGCGATGAAGCAGCAGGAGGAGGCGTCGCGCAAGGCATCGGCGGAAGCGGTCGGCAAAGACGGCGCGAAAAAACTGAGCGCCCAGGCCAATGCGCAGGCGGCGTCGGCGGCCTCGGCCGCTTCCGCGGCGGCGGCTTCAGGCGCTTCTGCAACGGACATCCACGCATCCGGCACGACGGTGGCGACAGGTGCCGCGGGCGGGCTCACCGCGGGCGGTTCGAGGGGCGCAAGCGGCGCGGCGTCCACGGCGGTCGCAGCTGGATCTGGCGCGAGCGGTGCACAAGTGCCAGCGGCATCGAGCGCAAGCGGCGCCAACGCTGAAAGTACGAACGCGGCGCGGGGCGCACAGCGCGAGGTGCCGCCGTATGCAATCGGCTGGACCTTGAAAGGCACCTACAACAAGACCCCGGTCTCGGGCAGCGGCAAAGTGGGCGGTGTGCTGGCGCTCCAGGACGCCAACCGGCCGTTCCCGGTTCAAGCTGACGTAAAGGCAGGCGATCTGCACGTCGGCCTCGTCGGGACCATCACGGATCCGGCGCATCTTTCGGCCGTCGATATGCGCCTGTGGGTGCAGGGCAGCAGCATGGCGAAACTCTATTCGCTAACCGGCGTGACGCTGCCCGACACGCCGCCCTACGCAACGGAAGGGCGCCTCGTCGGTCAGTTCAAGAGCACCGGCAACGTCTTCAAGTATGAAAACTTTACAGGCCGCGTAGGCGGCAGCGACCTGAACGGCTCGCTGACCTACATTGCGCGCCGGCCGCGACCGCTGTTGCAGGGCGAACTCGTGTCGCACCTGCTGCAGTTCTCCGATCTCGCACCGGTGATCGGCGCGGACTCCAACGCGAGCAAGGCCAAGCGCGGGGATGCGGCAAAGCAGCCCTCCAATAAGGCCTTGCCGGTCGAGGAATTCCGCACCGACCGCTGGAAGGCGATCGACGCGGACGTGAAGTTCACCGGCCGGCGCATCGTCAAGAACGCCGATCTGCCGATTACGGATCTCTACACGCACGTCGTGATGACAGACGGCGTGCTGTCGCTCGAGCCGTTGAAGTTCGGCGTAGCCGGCGGCACGCTCGCTTCCAACATTCATCTGGACGGCAGCAGCGCGCCGCTGAAGGGACGCTTCGCGACCTCCGCGCGGCATCTGAAGTTAAAGCAGCTGTTCCCGAACTTCAAGACGATGCAAAACGCGCTGGGCGAGATCAATGGCGACGCCGCGCTGACCGCGACGGGCAACTCGCCCGCGGCGCTCGCGGCCACTTCGAACGGCGAAGTGAAGGCACTCGTCACCGAAGGGACGGTGAGCCGCTTGCTGATGGAAGCCGCGGGCCTGAACGTCGCGAACGTCGTGTATGAAAAGCTGTTCGGCAATCGGGACGTGAAGATCAACTGTGCCGCCGCGGACTTTGTCGCGACCAACGGCGTGCTCGATTCGCGCGTGTTCGCACTCGATACCGACGACGCCGTGATCGACATCGACGGCAGCGTCAATCTGCGCGACGAAACCATGGACCTCGGCGTGCATCCGCATACGAAGGGCTTCCGCGTGTTCTCGTTGCGCTCGCCGCTGTATGCGAAGGGCACGTTCAAGGATCCGCACGTCGGTGTGAACGTGGGCGCGCTGGCGTTGCGGGGCGGTGCGGCTGTCGGCCTCGGCCTCATCAATCCATTCGCGGCGCTGCTGCCCTTGCTGGCGCCGAGCAATAACAAGCCGTTGCCGTGCACCCAACTGCTGTCGCAAGTCCGGCAGGCGCCGACGGCGCCGCCGCCGGGCACCAAACAGAAACCGAAGCCCGCGATTTCGCTCGAAGGGGTGCCGGTCAACAAGCGTTCATCGACCGGGGCTTCGGATGCGTCCGCAGCTTCGGCCCCCGCGCCGACCGGACGCAAGCCCGCGACGGTTTCGCCCGCGAGCGCAGCCGAGTACAAGGGAAGCTGATGCACTTCCTTTTACCTGCGGGCTGGTTCGACTGGACCCTTGGCGGCGGCTTTTCGTTCGTTTTTCTATGGCTGATCAGCGTGCCGTCTACATAGTCTACATAGCACGGAGAGCGCAGGGCCGGCGTAAGCGCAATGACGTAGCACTGGCGTGAGGGGGTTCGCGGGAGCGAAGCTCGCCGCGCGGACATACGGTCACCACAGCGTGACCGCAGCGTGGTCACAGTATGATCGCGCCGTGCAAGAGAGGGTGAGAGGTTCCGCCTAGCGCAACGACCGCGGCGTTGCGTCGCCCGCCGCATCTTGCCGGCGAACTCCGCGACGCGCACCGACGCGTGTCGCGCCGAACTCGGTCAGGATCTTGCCGCGAGCGCGGCTCGCAAATACCAGGAATCCGAAGCCGTCCGCTTCATACCAGTAACCGCCGTTCTCGAGACCGTCGAGCGGCTGTTCCAGTGCATTCGTGATGGATTCGATACAACGCCGCCGCAATTCGGCCGCGGCCGGGTAGGGAGGGTGTGCGCCGCGCACGCTGCAAAGAAGTACGTCGAGTCCGGGCAACACATGTGCATAAAGAACCGGCTCGTCTTGCGCGCGAGCGCGCGCAATTTTGGTGTCGAGTTGACCGAAGGGCTTGAAATGCCGTAGTACCGCGAGGAACGACTCATCGCCGTCCACCTTCGCGCGTCTACGCTTTTTCGGGAAGGACATAAAAATTCGCCTGAAAAAGAATTGCAAGAAACGCAGCGTCCTCATGCGACAACTCCCGGCTTCGCGCGCCGCACGTCGATCTTTTATAGCATACGACAAGGCCGGATTCACGATGATTCGACGACTCCGCCGCCTCACCGACTCCCGCACGAATCATGCCGAACCGCTTCGCCGCGCGCCTTCGCATTCCAGCACATCTGACTCCATCATAGACGCACGACGCGCCGAAAAAACATCTTGCACCAATAAAAAAGTCATTTTTATGTGGGCGCGGGCATCTTGCGCTCACGTTGAAATATTGCCGATTCACGTCGATAATGGCCCGTCTGGCTGGCGGGTTCCCGCAAGCTGCCGCTGCGTGAACGACCTTCGGGCGAACATGAAATTATTCACCAAGGGCCTGCTGCTGATCGCAGTGCCCAGCCTGGTGGAGCTGGCGCTTCTTGGCGTCGTCTTCGATACCCAGGAGCAGACAGCCCAAGCCGCGCAATGGGTCACCAATAGCAAGCAGATTCTTTACCAGTCATCGGCAATTGTTGATCCGCTGCTGCGCGAGGCAGCTCGGGTTCGCACCGGCATTGTGATCGGCGATCCGTCGTTGCTCGAGCGGCATACAGTGTGGATCGACGTGAGCGACCGTTTGTCGAAGCTCGAAGCCCTGGTTGCCGATACGCCGCAGCAGGTCGAGCGGGTTCATCAGATGAAGCGCGCAATCGACGCATATCGCGCGCAGACCGTAATGATTTCGCAGGCGTTGCGTGACGGGCGCAATCTGCAATCGCTCGCTGCGCTCGAGAGTGGTGCGTTGCCGCAGCCAGTCGCCGCATTTCGCGACGAACTCGCGGCCTTCGGCGAAGAAGCTTCGCGTCTCGATGCTGAGCGCTCGGCGGCTCTGGTGCGGCGTCGCGAGCATCAGCAATATGCGCTGATCGCCGCAGTGATCGGCTCCATGCTGATCTGGGCCGGTACCGCAGTCGTGTTTGCGCGCAGCATTGGGCGGCGCCTCGAAGTGCTGACCGATCACGCGGAGCGCCTTGGCAACGGGCGGCCGCTTGCCGCGCGCCTGTCCGGCAACGACGAAATCGCGGCGCTCGACGCCGTGCTGCATCAGACCGGCGCGCGACTGCGCGAGGCGGAGGCCGCACAGGCGTCGCTCAAGAAGCGTCTTGAAGCGCGTGCGCAGGAACTGGCTGGCGTCAATGAGGAACTGCGCCAGGAGACGCAAGACAACGAAATGTTTATCTACAGCGTATCGCATGACTTGCGCTCGCCGCTCGTGAACCTGCAGGGTTTTTCGAAGGAGTTGCAGGTCTCGTGCGATGAGTTGGACAGCATCGTCGTCGAAGGGCGGCTGCCGGAAGCGGAACAAAAACGTATGGCGCATATTCTCGACGGCGATGTGCGCGAATCCTTGCAATACTTGCGTAGTGCGGTCACGCGGGCTGCGGCGATCATCGAAGCGCTGTTACGGATTTCGCGTGCAGGCCGGCTCGAATATCAATGGCAACGGGCCAGCGTCGCGCGCGTTGTGGCGCGCGTCGCCGAGACCTTGCAACGCGCCATCGAGGAGCGCGGCGCGGTTGTTACCGTGCGCGATCTGCCGCCGGCATGGGGCGACCCGGCCGCGATCGAACAGATCTTCAGCAACCTGATCGGCAACGCGTTGAATTATCTGGACCCCGCGCGCAACGGACGCATTGAGATCGGTGCGCTCGAACCGGAGCCCGTCGACGAAAACGGGCTGCGCGCGATTCGCATGCGCACGTACTATGTGCGCGACAACGGCCTGGGCATTCCGGCCGCCTATATGTCGAAGGTGTTTCGAGCATTTCAGCGTCTGCACGGCGACGTAGCGAACGGCGACGGGGTCGGTCTGGCGATCGTGCGGCGCACCGTGGAGCGGCATGGCGGGCGTGTATGGGTCGAGTCCGCGCAAGGCGCTGGATCGACGTTTTTCGTGGTGTTGCCGGAGCAGCCCACGCGGCCCTGAACTGCAACCGGCGCGGTACGGACAGTTGCATGGAACGATTCGCGTCGCATCAATCAATGTATTCGCGGCACCTACATGAACCGGCATGAACCGACAGAATGGAGGGCATATGAGTCACGGGGAGACGGTCAGCATTATTCTGATCGAAGACGACGACGGCCATGCCACGCTCGTCGAGCGCAATCTGCGCCGTGCCGGCATCTCGAACGGCTTCGTGCGCTTTCGCGACGGTCAGCAGGCGCTCGATTATTTTTTCGGCACAGATGCGGCCGACTGCGCCGCTGCAGCGGGCGGTAGCGTCACGAGCCGTCATGCCAATGCCGAAGATCTGAGGAATTCCGTGGTGCTGCTGGACCTGAAGATGCCGCGCGTCGATGGCTTCGAGGTATTGCGGCGTCTGAAGGAGTCGCCACACACAGCGCCCGTGCCCGTGATCGTGCTCACCACCACAGACGACCCCCGCGAAATCGCGCGATGCTATGAACTCGGCTGCAATGTCTACATTACGAAGCCGGTCGAGTACGATGCGTTTATTGAAGCGGTACGTCGCCTCGGCTTCTTCCTGCAGGTGGTCAAGCTGCCGTCCGGGCATCGCTTCACTGCGTCATCATGACATGACAGCATTGCCACATACTCTCCAGACCTACTGACCGCGACTCGCGCATGACTGAAGAAGTGTCCCCGCCGCCCGCAGCATGCATTCTCGTCGTCGATGACGACGAGGGCATCTTGCGGCTCGCGCGCAAGTCGCTCGAACGCGCCGGCTGCCGGGTTGCGGTCTGCGCAAGCGTCGAGGCGGCTCGCGAGCGGCTCGCGGACGGCGGCCTGGACCTGCTCGTGCTCGACTATCAACTGAGCGGGCCGCAAACGGGCCTCGACTTTTTCCGCCGGTTGCGTTCGGAAGGCGTGCGGATTCCCGCCATCCTCGTGACAGGTTTTACAGACGAGTCGCGCGTAATCGAGGCATTGCGTGCCGGCGTGTCCGACGTGGTGCCCAAGTCGGGCGATTACCTCGACTACCTGCCCGAAGCAGTGGAGCGGGTTCTGTCGCAAGTGCGCTTGCAGCGTGCGTCGGAAGAAGCATTGCTGCTGCGTGACCGCGAGCAGCATTACCGCAACCTGTCGGAAGCGCTGCCGCACCTCGTGCTCACCTGCAATGCGTCCGGCGACTGCGATTTCCTGTCAAAGCAATGGTACGACTACACCGGCCTTGGTGAGAACAGTTCGCATGGTTTGGCCTGGCTCGACGCCGTGCATCCGGACGATCGCGAAGAAGTTCGCCGCAGCTGGCTAAAAGCGGTGGCGAGCAATGCGGGCACTTATCGACACGAACTACGCATACGCCGCCACGACGGCGAGTACCGCTGGTTCGACGCGCGCATGGTCGCGACGCGCAACACTGAAGGCAACTTCAGCAAATGGTTCGGCAGTTGCACGGATGTTCATTCGGAGCGCGAAGCCATGCAGGAACGCGAACGGCTTCTCGCCTCTGAACAGGCGGCGCGGCAGATCGCCGAAGAAGCGAATCGCGCGAAAGACCGCTTCCTCGCGATGCTCTCGCACGAGTTGCGCACGCCGCTCACACCTGTGCTGGCCGGTGCAAGCGTGCTCGAGATGATTCCCGACCTGCCGGATCAGGCGCGCTCGAGCGTGCGCATGATCCGCCGCAATGTCGAACTGGAGGCGCGTCTTATCGACGATCTGCTCGACCTTACGCGTGTGGCCAACGGCAAGCTGCGCCTGTCGCTCGAAACGGTCGACGTGCACGAGGTGATAGACAGCGTGCTCGAGCTTTTTCGCAGCGAGATCCAGGTCAAGCAGCAGGACGTGCATGTGCACAAGGACGCGAAGCATCACTATGTGCTTGCCGATCGAGCGCGCCTGCAGCAGATGCTATGGAACCTGATTCGCAACGCCGCGAAGTTCACGCCTGACGGTGGACACATCTACGTGCGCACGCGCGATGAGCGCATGCATGTGCAGATCTGCGTCGAAGACACGGGCATCGGCATCGAGCCGGAACAGATCGGCAAGCTGTTCAACGCGTTCGAGCAGGGCGATCAGAACATGACGCGGCAGTTCGGCGGGCTAGGTCTGGGCCTCGCAATCACGAAGGCGCTAACGGACGTGCATGGCGGCACGGTCACGGCCCAAAGCCCAGGGCCGCATTGCGGCGCCACGTTCACGATCACGCTGCCGACCGCGGCGGCACCTGCGCAACGGTCGCAGGCGGTATTGCCCGAGCATGTGCATCCCGCTGGCGTGCTGAACATTCTGCTGATCGAGGATCACGTGGATACGGCCGAGGTCATGGCGCAACTGATTCGCACACTCGGCCACGACGTCACGACGGTGGGCCGTGTGGACGACGCACTGGCCGCCACGCAGTTGCAGGAATTCGATCTGGTTATCAGCGACGTCGGTTTGCCCGATGGCACTGGCCTCGACTTCATCATGGCGTATCGCGAGCATTGGGATGCGCCCGCGGTTGCGTTGACCGGTTTTGGCACCGACGAAGATGTACGCCGCTGCCTTGCCGCCGGTTTCACCTCGCATTTGACGAAGCCAGTCAATTTCGCGCAGCTTGAAGCGATGATCGAGAGCGCGATCAATCTGAAGGCGCAAAAACAGGCGTGACGCAAATTGCGAATCGCGGATCGTGAACAACTGCTGTAAGCGGGTATCAAAAGCAAAGGCCTGTTGCGAGTGCATCGCAACAGGCCTTTTTACTAGTTGAATCGTGAGATGGCGCTTCGCCTCACCGCCGTCCTAGCGCGGCGAGTTCTTCAGCGAGTCGCGGATCTCACGTAACAGCAGCACGTCTTCGGGCGTCGGCGGCGGTTCGGACGGCGCGGCATCGGTCGGCTTGCGCAGATTGTTGATGAACTTCACCATCAGGAAAATGATGAACGCCAGAATGACGAAGTTAATGGCCACGGTAATGAACGAGCCGTAACCGAAGACCGCAACGCCCGCCGTCTGCAGATCTTTATACGACTCCGGGCTGCCTTTGAAGCTTGCCGGAATGGCACCGAGTCGAATGAATTTGTTTGAAAAGTCGAGGCCGCCCGTAGCGACGCCGACCACCGGCATGATCAGGTCTTTCACGATTGAATTGACGATGGTGGAGAACGCGCCGCCGATGATGACACCCACCGCGAGATCCATCACGTTGCCTTTAAGGGCAAATTCCTTGAATTCCTTGACCATGCTCATAGGGTTTCCTCCTGGATATCGATGACCAGATCATACCAATCTCAGACAGATAGGCCAGCCCTTCGGCCTTGAAAACCCAGAAAGGCGAGGACTGTTTCTTACGTCGGAAACTGTAACATGCCTTGGCGAGCGCGTTCGATATGCGCAGAAAAAGTGACCGGGTCCGTGTTCGTGCCGCACAGCAGGACGCCCACGCGTTTGCCTTGCAGCTTCTCGCGCAGCGGTCCTAGCAACGCTGCCGTCGCGGCGGCGCAGGCGGGCTCGACGGCGAGCTTCAGTTGTCCGAACAACGTGAGCATGGCCGCGCAGAGTTGATCGTCTGAAACCGTCACGAGTTCGTCGATATGGCGGCGGCACAACTCATAGCTGTATTCCTCGGTATGCGGCGCCATCAATGAATCCGCAATGCTGTGCATGTGGCCCATCTTGACCGTGTGATTGGCGGCGAAGCTTTTTCCCATTGCATCGGCGCCTTCCGGCTCGACACCGAACACGTGCACGCCCGGATTCGCGAGCCGCATGGCCGTGGCCACTCCGGCCGCAAGACCGCCGCCGCCGATAGGCACGATCACGGCTTCGAGGTCGGGTGTTTGCGTGCTCCATTCGTAGCCGAGCGTGGCGGAGCCGAGCACCGTGCGATAACCGTTGAACGGGTGCACGAAATAGCGGCCTTCTTCGGCCTCGATGCGGCGCACGAGTTCGAAAGCTTCCGCTAGATCTTCGGCGAACACGATTTCCGCGCGGTATTGCCGGCACAGAGCGACGCGCGCCGGATTCGCCGCGCGAAACAGCACCACCTTCGCGCTGATGCCGAGCCGCATGGCTGCATACGCGACGGCCACGGCATGGTTGCCGCCCGACACGCACGTCACGCCCGCGCTGCGTTGTGCTTCGTCGAGGGCGAGCAGGTTCGTGAACGCGCCACGCGCCTTGAAGCTGCCGCCCGCTTGCAGCAGTTCGAACTTGAAGTTGACCACCGTGCCTTCGAGCGACGCGAAGTCGAGCCTGTCGAACACCGGCGTTCGAGCCACCCACGGCGTCAGCGCGAAGTGCTGCGCGGCGATGTCGTCGAGAGTGGGGATCGGCTCGCCGTCGATCGTATGGTCGGTGTGCTGCGGCGTGGCGGTTGACATAAGCGTGAGCGAGATGAGAGAGAGGCGGGCGAAAGTGAAAGTGTGGTTTCTCGTTGCTCAGGCGACGGTTTCAGTGCGCATGCGCTTCGACGGACATGCTGTGAATGAACTTGTGCAAGAAGCGTTCACACTGCACGAGTTGATCCAGAGCGACGAATTCATTCGCCTTGTGCGCCTGCTGAATGTCGCCGGGCCCGCACACGATGCTCGGAATACCCGCTAGCGAAAAGAGCCCGGCTTCTGTGCCGTAAGCGACCTTGCGCTTGTCCTGATCCGCCGTCAGCGCGCGCACGAGTTGCGTGATGGCTGCCTGCTCCGAGGAATCCAGTCCGGGCGCCGCGGCGATCTTCGTAATCTCGATTGCCGCCGATGGATGCTCGCGCAACATTTTCGGCAAGAGTGTTTCGCGTGCGTACTGGTCGATACGCGCGAAGATCGGCTCGGGGTCGAGCGTGGGCAGATTGCGGAATTCGAACTGGAATTTGCACTCGGCCGGCACTGTATTGATTGCGTTGCCGCCGACAATCGTGCTGGTTTGCGCGGTGGTGAACGGCACGTCGTACAGTTCGTCGAACGGGCCCTGCTCGCGGAACTGATCGGCCATGTCGCGGATATAACAGATGAGTCGCGCCGCGTATTCGATCGCATTCAAGCCTTTCGGCGTAAGCGACGAGTGCGCCGCCTGTCCACGCACGCAGCACTGGTAGGCGTTGATGCCCTTGTGCGCCACGATGGGCCGCATGCTCGTCGGCTCGCCCACGATGCAGCCGTCCGGCTTCACGCCGCGTTTCATCAGGTCGGCGATCAGGAGTGGCGCGCCCGCGCAGCCTACTTCTTCGTCGAATGAAAGTGCGAAGTGAATCGGCTTGGCGAGCTTCGCGCGCTGCATGTCGGGCACGAGCGCAAGCGCCGCGCCGATAAAGCCCTTCATGTCGCAAGTGCCGCGGCCATAAAGCTTGTCATCACGAATTTCCGGCTTGAACGGATCGCTGTCCCACTGCTGACCGTCGACGGGCACGACGTCGGTATGGCCCGACAACACCACGCCGCCATTCGTTTCGCCGTCGTGTGCGGGGATCGTGGCGAACAGGTTGGCCCATTTGCCGCTGGCGTCGTGCGTGAGCGTGCCTTCAATGCCGAGCCCGCGCAGTTCGTCGCGCACGGTTTCGATCAGACCGAGATTCGGATTACGGCTTACCGTGTCCATCGACACGAGACGGGTGACCCAGGGAAGCGAGACAGGCGTGGTGCCAGAGGCGGAATCGGACGAAGCAGTTGCGGATGTTTGCGAGGACTGCGCTGAATCAGCGACATGAGACATGACAAGACTCCGGCATTTGAGTCTTTCGATCATACCCAAAAAAAGCCGCCCCGTATGCTGCGACGCGCGTTTTGCGCGCCGCAGCATTGGCGGAAAACGCTAGACGTACCGCGTTTTTCTAACGCGCCGCGGCCGCCGCTGCCGTGCCTCGGCTGGGCGATCCCAACGCCCGCAAGGTTTCCTTGACGGTAGCCACCCGCACTGCAAGATCGGGACTGCGTGTTTCGATACGCAGCTTGTCCTGACCGGCCAGTTTGATGTGCTTGTGCTTCTGCACCATCTCGATGATACGCATCGCGTCGATTGGCGGATTCGGAATGAATTGCAGACCGATCACTGCTTCGCCCGCGTCGATCTTCGAAATGCCCAACGGCTTTGCCGCCAGTCTCAGACGATGCGTCTCCACGAGCGCATGCGCCTGCGGCGGCAATTTGCCGAAGCGATCGATCAGTTCTTCCTGAATGCCGTCGATCGCATCGCTGTGCTCGCAATTCGCAAGGCGCTTGTACAGCGACAGACGCTCCTGCACGTCGCCGCAATAGTCGGCAGGAAGAATCGCGGGCGCGTGCAGGTTGATCTCGGTCGTGGCGGCGAGCGGCGCGGTGAGGTCGGGCTCCTTGCCGTCCTTGAGCGCCTTCACTGCGTCGTTGAGCATGTCGGTGTAAAGCTGAAAGCCGATCTCGTGAATCTCACCCGACTGCTTGTCGCCAAGCACTTCGCCCGTGCCGCGAATCTCGAGATCGTGCATGGCCAGATAGAAGCCCGAGCCGAGTTCTTCCATCTGCTGGATCGCTTCCAGACGGCGTTGCGCCTGCTTGGTCAGCCCTTGCGGATCGTGCACGAGCAGATACGCGTACGCCTGGTGATGCGAGCGTCCCACGCGCCCGCGCAGTTGATGCAGTTGCGCGAGGCCGAACTTGTCCGAGCGATGAATCAGGATCGTGTTCGCGCTCGGCACGTCGATGCCGGTTTCGATAATCGTCGTGCACAGCAACACGTTCGCACGCTGAGCGACGAAGTCACGCATCACGCGTTCGAGTTCACGCTCGTGCATCTGCCCGTGTGCGACCGCGATGCGTGCCTCCGGTACGAGCGCTTCGAGCATTTGCCGGCGATTCTCGATCGTCTCGACTTCGTTGTGCAGGAAGTACACCTGGCCGCCGCGCTTCAGTTCGCGCAACATCGCTTCGCGAATCACGCTTTCTTCCTCGCGACGCACGAACGTTTTGATCGCCAGACGCTTTTGCGGTGCGGTCGCGATAACAGAAAAGTCGCGCAGGCCTTCGAGCGCCATGCCGAGCGTACGCGGGATCGGCGTGGCGGTGAGCGTGAGAACATCCACTTCGGCGCGCAACGCCTTGAGCGCCTCTTTCTGCCGCACGCCGAAGCGGTGTTCCTCGTCGATGATCACGAGTCCGAGCCGCTTGAACTGCACGTCCGACGACAGCAGTTTGTGCGTGCCGATCACAATGTCGACGCTGCCTTCGTTGATCTGCTGGATCGCCGCGTTGACTTCCTTGGTCGACTTGAAGCGCGACAGTTCGGCGATTCGCACGGGCCAGTCGGAGAAGCGGTCCGTGAAAGTCTGCGTGTGCTGTTCGGCGAGCAGCGTAGTGGGCGAGAGCAGCGCGACCTGCTTGCCGCCCATGACGGCAATGAACGCCGCCCGCAGCGCGACTTCAGTCTTGCCGAAGCCCACGTCGCCACAAACGAGGCGGTCCATTGGTTTGCCGCTCGTCATGTCGCCGATCACGGCTGCGATAGCCGCGGCCTGGTCGGGCGTTTCCTCGAAGCCGAAGCTCTCGGCGAACTTCACGTAGTCTTTCGGTTCGAGCGCGAACGCGTGGCCCGAACGCGCGGCGCGGCGCGCGTACAGATTGAGCAGTTCGGCGGCGGTGTCGCGAATCTGCTGCGCGGCCTTGCGTTTGGCCTTTTCCCATTGACCCGAGCCGAGCGAATGCAACGGCGCGCTTTCGGGATCGGCACCGCTGTAGCGCGAGATCACGTGCAACTGCGCGACCGGCACATAGAGCTTGCTGTCGCCCGCGTATTCGAGATGCAGAAACTCAGTCTCGCCTTCGCCGAGATCCATGGTGACGAGGCCCATGTAACGGCCTATGCCGTGCTGCGAATGCACGACTGGATCGCCGACCTTGAGTTCCGACAGGTCGCGCACCATCGAATCGACGTTGCTCGCCTGTTCCTGGCGGCGACGACCGGCGCGCCGCGCGAGCGGCCCGTAAAGCTCGGTTTCGGTGATGACCGCAATGCCGTCCACGGGCACCGCAAAGCCGTTCGCGAGCGGTGCGACGCCCAGCGAAAAAGGCGCGTCGCCCGTCAGCCAGTCCTGGAAGCTGTCGCTCGACGCGGGCTTCAGATGGTTGTCCGCGAGCAGTTGCAACAGCGTTTCGCGCCGCCCCGCCGATTCGGCGGCGAACAGGACGCGGTTCGGCGTGGTGTCGAGGTAGGTGCGCAACGCCGATACGGGATCTTCCGCGTGACGGTCGATCGCGAGATTCGGCAGCGGCGTGGACCAGCCGCCGCCCGCGTTGGCCGGCAGCACGAGCCGCGCGAACGGTTTCGCGAGCGTGAAGAAGTCTTCGTCCGACAGGAACAGGCGCTGCGGCTCGAGAATGGGCCGGTCGCGGTCGTGCGACAGGAAGTTGTAGCGCTGCTTGGTGTCGTTGCCAAAGCGCCGGATCGCGGCGTCCAGATCGCCGATGAACGCCAGCTGCGCGCCTTGCGGCAAATAGTGGAACAGCGTGGCGGTGTCGTCGAAGAAAAGTGGCAAATAATATTCGATGCCCGCCGACGGCACGCCGTTACCGATGTCCTTATAGATCGACGCGCGGCTCGGATCACCTTCGAAGGTCTCGCGCCAGCGGCTGCGAAACGCGGTGCGCGCGGCTTCGTCGAACGGAAACTCGCGGCCAGGCAGCAGGCGCACGTCTTTCACCGGATACAGGCTGCGCTGCGTGTCGGGGTCGAACGCGCGGATCGAGTCGACCTGGTCGTCGAACAGGTCGATCCGGTAGGGCAACGGCGAACCCATTGGATAAAGGTCGAGCAGCGAGCCGCGCACGCAGTACTCGCCTGGACGCACCACCTGGCTCACGTGTTCGTAGCCGGCCAGTGTCAGTTGGGCTTTCAGCTTCGCCTCGTCGAGGCGCTCGCCCTGCGAGAACGAGAATGTGTAGGCCGCGAGAAACGACGCCGGCGGCATCCGGTACAACGCCGTGGTGGCGGGCACGAGCAGGATGTCGCAACGGCCTTCGCCGAGATCGTGCAGCGTGGCGAGGCGCTCGGAAACGAGATCCTGGTGCGGCGAAAAAGTGTCGTAAGGCAGCGTTTCCCAGTCGGGCAACAGACGCACGCGCGCCTGCGGCGCGAAGAAACCGATTTCCTGCGACAGGCGCTGCGCGTCCACGGCGCTTTCGCACACGACGGCGAGTAGCGGCACCTTCTCACGGTAGGCGAGATGGTAGCGGGCGATCAGCAGCGCGTCGGACGAGCCGTGCGTGCCGTCGAAGGCGAAACGCTGGCCGGCTTTAACGAGCGCGACGGGCGGGGAGTACTGCGATGATGCGGCGATGTCTGGCATAGAAGAGAAAAGGCGGCCTCGGGCTCACACGAACGGCCAAGTTTACGCGTGTCGGGGCGTGGATGCGAAGGACCTATTATAAAATCCGTCCTTTACTTTGACCTCGCGGCATCCGCACTCGTGACTTCCCGTCTATTTGCCCTGATTCCGTGCGCAGGCAGCGGCAGCCGTTCCGGCGCCGCGATGCCCAAACAATATCGCACTGTGGCCGGCCGCGACATGTTGCATTATTCGCTCGCCGCGTTCGACGCCTGCAGTGAGTTCGCACAGACGCTCGTCGTGATCGCGCCTGACGACCAGCACTTCGACGCGCGCCGCTTCGGCGGCTTGCGTTTCGCTGTGCGCCGGTGCGGCGGGGCGTCGCGCCAGGCGTCGGTGCTCAACGGCCTGCATGCGCTCACCGAATTCAACGCGCGCGACGACGACTGGGTGCTCGTGCACGACGCGGCGCGGCCGGGCATCACGCCTCACCTGATCCGCACGCTGACGGGCGCGCTCAGGGACGATGCGGTAGGCGGCATCATGGCGTTGCCGGTTGCGGACACGTTAAAGCGCATCGACAAGGCATCGGCGGACGGACGCATTGCCCGCACCGAATCGCGCGACGGCTTGTGGCAGGCGCAAACGCCGCAGATGTTCCGCATCGGAATGTTGCGCGAAGCGATCTTGCGCGCGCAGGCCGACGGCCACGACCTGACCGACGAAGCGAGCGCAATCGAATGGGCCGGGCATGCGCCGAAGCTGGTGCAAGGCAGCTTGCGAAACTTCAAGGTGACGTATCCAGAAGACTTCGATCTCGCCGAGGCTATTCTGCTGCGCACTTCGGCATCGTGATGAGTGATTTCATTTTTAGTGAACGGACTTGAGGACTTGACGCAGATGGATTTCAGAATTGGGCAAGGGTATGACGTGCATGCGCTGGTGCCGGGGCGTCCGTTGATTATTGGCGGCGTGACGATTCCGTACGAGCGCGGCTTGCTCGGCCATTCGGATGCCGACGTGCTGTTGCACGCGATCACCGACGCTCTGTTCGGCGCCGCCGCGATGGGCGATATCGGCCGTCACTTCTCCGATACGGATGCGAAGTTCGCCGGCGCCGACAGCCGCGTTTTGCTGCGCGAATGCGTGGCTCGCGTGAAGGCAGCGGGCTTCGCGATTGGGAACGTGGACAGCAGCGTGGTGGCGCAGGCGCCCAAGCTCGCACCGCATATCGAAGGCATGCGCGCGAACATTGCTGCCGACCTCGGCCTGCCGACGGACAAGGTCAATGTGAAAGCCAAGACCAATGAGAAGCTCGGCTATCTCGGCCGAGGCGAGGGCATAGAAGCGCAAGCCGTGGTGTTGCTGATCAAGGGCTGATGCACCCGTTGGCATTGACGCATCAGGTGGCGCGCGGCGGCGGCTAAGCGCGCCGCTGCGCCGCTGGGTCGCTGCCCCACTGCCCACGGTCAAGGCGAGGCAAACCCGCAAGCCGGTAGCTTATTCAGCGGCAATGCACTGCGCAGCCGCATTGACCACTGCCGCGATGCGACCCACGTCGCGCAACTGCGTCGAGCTCATGCCTTCGGCAATCAACGTGTCGAAGTGCGACTTCACGCAGAAGTGACACTTGCCGATGATCGAAGCGGCCAGCGCGTACATTTCGAAGCGCCGTTTGTCCACGCCGCCGTGCGACGCATAGGCGTTCATGCGTAACTGCGCCGGTTGCGATTTCAGATCCGCGTTCTCCGCCATCTCGACATACGGATACCAGACGTTGTTCATGCCCATCAACGCGGCGGCCGTCAACGCGCCGTTCGTCTCTTCGGGAGAGAGCACGCCCGCGTTGCGAATTGCGTTGACGATTGCGTTGCTTTTGGCGGCGAAGGCGGCGGCCAGCGCGACGCCGACCGCGTCGTTGCCTTCGAGCGATGAACGCGCAATCGTGCCGTCCAGGTTCAGGCGGATGTCTTTCGCGTAGTCGGGTATGAGGGCCTTAATGGAAGACAAGAACTCCATTGTCATCTCCTATCGGGTTGTCGATAAAAAAGCCCGCGGCTTTTTCAAGCGTGGCGGGCTCGGGCCGGCACGGCTTACAGCGTTGCGCCGCCGACTGCACGGTTGCACGGACACAGTTCGTCCGTCTGCAAGCCGTCGAGAATACGCAGCACTTCTTCCGGATTGCGGCCGACGTTCAGGTTGTTGACCGACACGTGCTGGATCGTGTTGTCCGGATCGACGATGAACGTTGCACGTAGCGCCACGCCCGCTTCCTTGTCGCGCACGCCGAGCTGGTCGATCAACTCGCCCTTCACGTCGCCGAACGAATAGTGGTTCAGCTTGCTCAGGTCCTTATGCTCGCGGCGCCACGCGAGCTTCACAAATTCATTGTCGACGCTGCCGCCTAGCAGCACGGCGTCGCGCTCTTCGAAGTCTTTCGCCAGCTTGCCGAACTCGACGATTTCCGTGGGACACACGAACGTGAAATCCTTCGGGTAGAAGTAGATGATTTTCCACTTGCCCGGGAACGACTGCTCCGTGATTTCTTCGAACGCCGAGGCGCCGTTTTCCTCGTGATTGTTGAAGCCAGGCTTGGCAGCGGTGACGGTGAACGCTTCGAGTTTGTCGCCAACGGTTTTCATGCGAGTGCTCCTTCGTGTGTTGGAAAAAAAGCATGCTGAGGCTACCAGCGCGTCATCACGAGCGCGTGACAGGCTTTTCACTATAGCTCTATTGAACTATCGCCTCAATAGTTTTTTTCTAACAACCCGGATAGTTATTATTCAACGGAGCGGGCATTGAGAGTGCGTGGGTCGTGCGTGGCCGACGTGCGCTGTGTTATCGACGCCGGCCGCGATTCTCTTAGGCACCCTTGGCGAGCGGGAACTCGATCGTGACTTCCAGGCCCGGACCGGGCGTGCGATTACGCAACCGCAAGGCGCCCCGATAACGGCCGACGAGCCGCTGCACGATCGCCATGCCAAGACCCGTTCCGTTCGCCTGAGTGCGCGCCGAATTCACGCGATAGAAGGGGCGTGTGACGAGCGCCAGCTGATCTTCCGGAATACCGGGGCCTTCGTCCACCACCGACAGTTCCACGCGCGAATGCGAGACACGCGTTTCCAGGATCACGTGCGGGATACCGTCGCCATCGCTCAAACCGTACTTGCGCGCGTTCTCCAGCAGATTGCCGACGACGCGCCGCATATCCGTTTCGTCGGCTTCGATCACCGCCGACGGCGCGAGCCGCGTAATCAGCCGCATGCTGTCCTCGCTTTGCATGCGCGCAGCGAGCTCGCTCGCGATCACGGACAGATCGACGGGTTCCGGCACGCGTTGCACAGGGCGCGCGTAGTCGAGAAAGCGGCCGATGATCATGTCCATCTGCTCTATGTCGTCGACCATTGCGTCTTTGGTGCTCTGGTCCGACGGACTCATTTCCGTTTCGAGCCGCAGCCGTGCGAGCGGCGTGCGCAGGTCATGCGAAATGCCGGCGAGCATCAGCGCGCGGTCGGCCTCGAGCTGTTCGAGGTCCTGAACCATCTGGTTGAAACTGCGATTAGTTTCAGCAGCCACGCCCATGCCGCGCTCGGGCAGCGGTTCCGGCGACTGCCCGGAGCCGACCTTGCGCGCGGCCATCGCGAGACGGGCGAACGGGCGATTCACGAGACTCGTGATGAAGGCGGCGCCAAAGAGCGACAGCGCGAGCGCGAACACGCCCCAGCCGGCCCATTGCAGGCCCGTCGCGTTGTCGAGCTGATCGCGGTCGAGTGCGACCCAGTAATCGTCGTCGTCGATCTTGAAGCTGATCCAGACGCCGGGTATGTCGTTGACGCTTTGCGCGATTACCGTGTCGTCGCCGAGCCGGCCGCGAATGTCGTGTTCGATCAGCCGGTTCAGCGACTCGTCGGGCTGGAGTTTGTACTTGTCGGTTGTTTCGCGCGGGTACACGCGCACCCCTTCGTTGCTTTCCAGATCTTGCAGCAAAGCGCGCCGCAGATCGGGATCGGAATAGAGGAGTGCGGTGCGCGTGAGCTTCACGATCGCGACGAGCTGCAACGCCACGCGCTGCGCGCGCGGCTCGCGTTCGATCACCCGGAAGCTCTGGAACCACGCGGCGAGACTCACTGCGATCAGCAGCGCGATCAACAGAAAGGTCCGCCAGAAAAGGCCGCCGAACGCGAGCGTCAGGAGGCGCCGGTCGATCCGCATGGGCCCTTCTTCTTATCTGAAAACAAAAGCAGGAGGTGTGAACAAACTCAGGCCGCGCCGTCGGGAATGAACACGTAGCCGAGACCCCAAACGGTCTGGATGAAGCGCGGGCTGCCCGGGTCGGGTTCAATCAGCTTGCGCAGACGGGAAATCTGCACGTCGAGGCTGCGGTCGAACACTTCGTACTCGCGGCCGCGAGCCAGTTCCATCAGCTTTTCACGCGACAGCGGCTGGCGCGGATGACGCGCGAACACCTTGAGCACGGAGAACTCGCCCGTGGTCAGCGGAATTTCCTGGCCGGCCTTGGTAAGCGTGCGGGTGGCGAGATTCAGCGCGAACTCGCCGAACTCGAAGACTTCGGTAGTTTCTGACGGCGCGCCCGGCAGTTCGGACGGCGACTGACGGCGCAACACCGCGTGAATGCGCGCGACGAGTTCGCGCGGATTGAACGGCTTCGGCAGATAGTCGTCCGCACCCATTTCAAGGCCGACGATACGGTCGACGTCTTCGCCCTTGGCCGTCAACATGATGATCGGCGTACGGTCGTTGCTGCCGCGCAGGCGCCGGCAGATGGAAAGGCCGTCCTCGCCCGGCAGCATGAGGTCGAGCACCAGCAGATCGAACCGCTCACGCACCCAGAGCTTGTTCATGGATGGCGCGTTCTCGGCTACGTACACGTTGAAGCCTTGCTCGCCGAGGTAACGGCGCAGCAGATCGCGCAGTCGCGGATCGTCGTCGACGACGAGGATTTTCGAAGGGTTTTTAGTTTCCATGGTCGGCATCTTAGCGCGATTAGAAAGTGGTGCGCGTTCGCATCATTTATCGAGTTACAGTCGGTTACAAAATTTACCCGCACTGTGGCACGACGTAAAGCGGTGGCAGTTAGACTCCTTTACGGAATGCGGCTGTTCGGTGGATACTTCACTCGACTAAAACCCACGCGCCCGGCTCGTTACCGGGTTTGTCATACGCATTTGAGGTAGCCGGTTGCCGCGCCACGAAGGGAACAACATGAAGGGAGGGGTCTGGCCGAATGTGCGCCTGAGCGTGATTGCACTGGCGGTTGCCGGTACACTCGCAGGCACATTGGGACCGACGCTCGCCCACGCCCAGCCTTCGGCCGACAGAGCTGCGAGCGAGCGCGCGTCCAGGGCAGGCAACTCAAGGGCAAGCCGTCACAGTTCTAACGTCGAGCGCCCTGCATCAGACGCCATGTTGCGTACGGCAGTTCCCCCCGATCTCGATCAACGTCGGCGTGACGGACATATGACGCCAGACGAACGTCGTTTGTTGAGACAGCACATCGAAGACGCTGTCCGCGAGCTTTACAAACGGTAGACGCTTGGCTTGAGTTGTCGGCGCGGGTTGTCCTTGGTGCTGCGTTGCTTCATGTGCTGTTGGGCGTTGTCGCTGTCCTGATTCTTTTGCGCTTTCGTTCTGCGCTTCCCGCGCGCTTCTGGTTTGCATCCCTGTTTCTATCCGGCACTTCGCGTTTTGCCCGCTTCGTTCACGTGTTATGTGACTAGCAGGCGCACGCAGCCGTCGTTCATTCCTGTCATTGATCGTGCTCATTGCACTCCGCATGCGGGAACCTACAACGGTACGTGAATGCGCGGCCCAATCACGCAAGATGCGTCACGGCAGCAACGGGCGTAGGCTTCGTACACGCATAGATCTCGACCGCAAAGCGCATAGTTTCGCATTGCAGGCCGGTCCAGCTTATCGCCTGAAAAACCGAGCCCGCAACGCAAGAAGTCACCGACGCGAGTACGACATGAAACGACGCAGCTTTCTCTCGATGAGCGCCGCCGCCAGCGCGACTCTGTGGCTGCCTCGTGCGCTGAGCGCGCAGCCCGCCGCGCATAGCGCAAGTAAGCTGCCCGCGCTGCGTCCCGGATACGGCAACCTGCTGATCCTCGTCGAGTTGAAGGGCGGCAACGACGGCCTGAACACCGTCATCCCATTTGCGGATCCTGCGTACTACCGGCTGCGTAAGAAAATCGGCATCAAGCGCGAGCAGGTTATCCAACTGGATGGTCGCACGGCCTTGCATCCGTCACTGGAACCGTTAATGCCGCTTTGGCACAGCCGGCAACTGGCGATTATCCAGGGCGTCGGCTACGCGCAGCCCAATCTCTCGCATTTCCGCTCGGTGGAGATATGGGACACCGCTTCCCACGCCGATGAGTATCTGCGCGACGGCTGGCTCACTCGCGCTTTCAGAAGCGCCCCGTTGCCCGCAGATTTCGCTGCAGACGGCGTGGTCATTGGCAATGCTGAAATGGGGCCGCTCGCGAACGGCGCTCGTGCGCGGGCTCTCCTGAATTCAATGCAAGGTCCTGGTACCGCAAAAGCCATGACATACGATGGCGCGAGGCCCAAGCCACTGGCACGCGCGCCGCAGCTGACGACGGGTTTTCCTTGCAGCGCGTTCGGCGCGTCGATTGAAACGGCAATGCGTATGCTCCAAGCCGACGACATGCCGCGCGCGGCAGCGGGCAAACGCGGCGGCGTTGCGGCGATTCGCCTGACGCTCAACGGCTTCGACACGCATCGCAACCAGCCGTACAGGCACCGCACATTGTTGAGGCAGCTTGCCGAAGGCCTGACAGCGATGAGATCGGCGCTGATCGAACTGGGCCGTTGGAACGACACGCTCGTCATGACCTATGGCGAGTTCGGGCGGTATCCACGAGAGAACGACAGCAACGGTACCGATCACGGCACGTCGGCGCCGCATTTCATGATGGGCGGACGTGTGCTCGGGGGCTTGCACGGTGCGCCGCCGGAGCTTGGACGGCTCGATGGCCATGGCAACTTACCGGTCGCCGTTGACTTCCGCCGGCTCTACGCCACCGTGCTTGCGAAATGGTGGGGGCTCGATGCCGCGGCGATTCTGCGCCAGCAGTTTGCGCCGCTGCCTTTGCTGCGCGTTTGACGGCCGGCGCGCTCCGCGCCAAACCGGACGCCGGACGACGCGACCCGCAAAGGGCGCGCGGCGGCGCTCACTTCGCGCGCCAGGCGATCCACAGTTTGCGGATCGGCGTCAACGCGATACGTTGATGCAACACGTGGTAGCCGTCGCGTTCGATCTCATCCAATAGCGCGGACGCGAGCGCGCCTTGCGCGAGCAGCGCGCGCTGCGAACGGCGCTCGTTGGCCGGGACGGCGGCGAGCGCCGTTCGCACGGCATCACGAGCGCGCTTCGTCTGAAAGCGCATGAGTTCGGTGAATGCGTCGCTGTATTTTCGATTGATCAGGTCCGCGGCTGTCACATTGAAGCGCTGCATTTCGTCAATAGGGATGTAGATGCGGCCGTGGCGCGCATCATTGCCCGTTTCGACCACGAGCTGTGCGAGCAGCAGTGCTTCGCCTAACGGCGCCGACCAATCCGGCGCTTGTGAACCGTCGGCAGACGCTTGGGTCCTCGAGCCGCGCGCCACTAACGAGGCAAAGGTCCCGCCGACCGCCTGAACATAGCGCCGCAAAGTCGGATAGTCGAGATAGCGCGCCTGGTCGAGGTCCATCTCAAAGCCGCTCAGGAGCGCCTGCAGCGCCGGGTATTCGGCCTTCACGTCGGGCAGCGAGGCCGCGAGCGCCTTCGAAACAGGGTGCGTGGGCGTGCCCGCAGTAAGCGCGGCCAGTTCGTTCTGCCACCAGGCAAGCTTGGTGCGGCCAATGGCCGGATCGCTGACTTCCTTGACCGTTTCCTCGAACTCGCGGCGCAATGCGAACAGCGCGGTCAGGCGCGGCTGACTGGCTGCGGGAGCTTGCCGAAGCGCGTAGTAAGTGCTCGATCCTGGCGGCGCCGCTTTTTGCTGGCAATATTCGTCGAAATTCACGGATTGGAATGTGGGGAAGGGCAGGCGAAGAGGGCACGGCAAGCGTGCACGAAGCCGAAAATTGTAGCACCGGCGGTGTAAGGACAGATGCGCGGCAGTTGCAGACAAGCGCGAATCAATGCGTTAGAATCTCGCGCTTACGCTTTTGGGCGTGCACCTTTGGGTGTCGCGCAAAGCGTGCAGGACATCGGGCAAGACGCACAACGCTTGTCCGGCTGCGAGGGTGGCGAAATTGGTAGACGCACCAGGTTTAGGTCCTGACGCCCGCAAGGGTGTAGGGGTTCGAGTCCCCTCCCTCGCACCACTTTTATGTAACGCAAACCCCGTCAGGTCGTTGGACTGGCGGGGTTTTGCGTTTTCAGGCCGCCTGTTCGTGCGCTCAGGCGACCGGCGTTTCCGGCGGCGCCTGGGTGCCGGGCAGGTCGGCTTGCGCGGCGCCCTCGAGAAAGCGTCGAGTCGATTCGAAGGCCTGCAGCATCTGATCGGGCCAAGGCGTTTGCAGCATGACCGCCTGATGGTTTTCAAATGCCGACGACAACAGCTTCGCCAGTTCCGGCGAGCGCAGATGACGCAGCAGCACACTGACTGCGATGGCCGTCGCCTGGCTCGCGCCGGCCGTCTGGAGTTCGGACGCGGTGAGCGCCGCGATCTGTTTGTTGAGATCCACTAAAACTTTCCTGATTAGATTAAACGATCGACTTGCACGCCGCGCGGGTCGTTGAGTGAATGCATTCGATAACCGGCGCGGCGTCAGATCCCGAATTTTGACACGATTGGTACATTGCCGCGAAGACCGCGGCGCTCGATGAGCGTTGCTGCCGACTTTGATTGCAATGCCTCGCCGCTGCGTACATTGCATAGTCATTTCGACGCGGCGTACGATAATGCCGCGGTGTTCGCGTCGATCGCGTTGCAGCAGCTTTTTTCTTGTCGGCCAGAGCGCACTCGCCTTCGCGGGTTTGCGGCTCACGAGGCGTGACAGCATCGTGCAGCTGTGCGCGATTGTTTTTACGCCGCTATCCGTGGCCTTTTGCAAGTGTTGATCGGGGCAACCGGCGTTCTCTGCTTGAAACGCGAAGCTGCTGCGCACGCTGCATCATTTGACCGTGGTGCCATACGAGTTCGTCGACATGTCGCAGTCGATGCTCGTGCCGGCGTCGGTTTCGATATTCTGGACAGTATGCGCACTCGCGGCGATGATCTGGACCACCCGGCGCGCAAGCCGTGTCGTCTGGGTCATCGGCGGCGCATTGCTCGCCGCGACCGTCGTCAAACTGTTCCTGTTCGACCTGTCGCAGTGACCGGTGTCGAGCGGATCGTATCGTGTTCGTATCGTTTATCGGCGTCGGCGCGATGTTGCTGCTGATCGGCTACTTCTCACCGTTGCCGCCCACGCGAGTGGTCGGGGAAACTGAACAATGAAGCATTTTCTGAAGGTGACGGCCTGGTGCGCCGTGATCGGGTCCGCGTGGGCCGCGGCACCCGCCTGCGCCGAAAATTTCGCGCGGCACTTTGCGCTGCAGCTCGACGAGGGCGCCGCCTATTACAGCGTCACGCTGCCGGCCGCCGTCTATAGCGCCAGTCAGCGCAACGATCTCGGCGACGTGCGCGTATTCAACGGCGCGGGCGAGCCCGTGCCGTATTCGCTCGAGGGACCGCGCGAGCCGGCACGCACGCCGCCGACTTTGCGCCCGGCGCGATGGTTTCCGCTGCGCCCGGCGCCAGCAGGCCACATCGGTGCGCCGGTCGGTGTGACGATCGCGGCCGACGGCTCGCTGCGCGCCACCGCTGCGCCGCCGGGTCGCGCCCAGCACGACACGGATCTGATCGACGCGGGAGAGGCCTCGCGCGAGGGCCGCGTGAGCGCGCTGGTGATTCTTCTTCGTGACGATAACTACCAGGGGCGGGTGTCGGTTGAATCGAGCGACGACTTGCGGAACTGGCAGCCCGCCGGCGACGCGCAATTGCTCAAGGTCAGCTACAACGGCAGCACGCTGAGCCAGGACCGCGTAGAGCTGAGCGGTGCGCGCGCTCGTTATCTGCGCTTGCATTGGCTCGACGGCGCGCCGTATCTCGAATCGATGAATGTGGAAGTGCAGGCGACCGGCTCGGGTGGCGTGCAAGTCGCGGACAAGCAGCGTGAATGGCGCGAAAACATCGTGGCGCAGGCGGGACCCAAGGCCGGCGAATATTTTTTCTCGACTGGCGGACCGTATCCGGTCGACCGTTTGCGCCTCCATTTGCCGCAGCCGAATACGGTGGCGCCTGCCGTCGTCTATTCACGCGGCGCACTCGGCGCAGCATGGCGCGAGGTGTCGAATGCGACGCTCTTCCGTTTGCATAACGGCGATGTCGAACAGAACAATCCTTCGCTGCAACTGACGCCCGACACGGACCGTCACTGGCGCGTGGTCGTCGATACGCGCAACGGCGGGCTCGGAAATGGAGCGTTGACCATCGCAGCAGGCTGGCGCCCCGCGACGCTGACCTTTGCCGCGCATGGCGCGGCGCCTTTTACGCTCGGCGTGGGCAATGCCGCGGCCGTATCGACGGCCGTCGGGCGCGACGAACTGCTGATGGCAGCTTCGTCGGCGGTGGTCACGGCGCGCGTCGGCGAACCTGTGGCGCTTGAGCAGAATGCGAATGCGCCATCGTCGGCGAGTGCCGATGCACACCGCCGGTATGTGCTGTGGGCCGCTCTGGTTCTTGCCGTCGGAGCGATTGCGGCCATAGCCTGGCGCATTGCTCGCAGCGTATCGCCCAGGGTGCCGGCGGGTGAAGCCGCGGCGGCCGTGCCGGGAGGTGCGGCGACTGGTTTCGCGACTACATCTGCTGCTTCGACGGACACTGCTCAAGCGGCCAGCGCTCCTACCCAGAATGCAGCCAATTCAATGGCCGGTGGTGTGGCGGGCACGACGCAAGGCGGGCATCAGCGTGATGGCGGCGCCTGAATTGCACGCTTTTCAATAGTCTGCGACGCGCGAGTTGCGGCTAGGTTTGAAGGGCGGGACGTGCACGCAGTCATGGTGGGTTTGGCAATCACAAACGTGTCCACGTCATGGTTCGTTCGTCGCAGGAGCGCGTGCAACTCGTGGTTGGTTCGAAGCGCAGAGCGTGCGCAACTCATGGTCGATTTGAATGGCGGAGCGTACGCAAACAACTCACGGCGGATTCCACGCGCGCGGCGTAGCGGGGTTTAAAGCCGCCGCGTGCGTCATATCTGCGCGGCGCAACCCGCGCAGTGCTCGTAGCCGTTTTTTATTCTCAGTTCACGCGTCAGGCGCAGTCATCGTTTCGATGACTTTATCGAGCGCTTCGCCAAGCGCGAGCTTCTGTTTCTCGTCAAGGCAGTTGAACAGATCGCCGTTCCATTTGCGCGCAATCGGCATGACCCTGCGATACAACGCGCGGCCCTCGGGCGTGAGCGACACGAGCACGACGCGGCCGTCTTCCACACTCGCTTCGCGTTTGACGATCCCCTGTCTGATCAAAGCCTCGGCGGCGCGACTTGCCTGACTCTTGTCGAGATTGGCATGCCTCGCAAGTTCCATGATCGAGAACGGTCCAAACGATCCCACCGACGCGATCACGCGAGCCTCTGGCAGCGTCACGCCGAGCTTGTCCTGGTAACGCTCGCTGATACCACGCTCCGCGAGCTTGTTGAGTACATGCAGACGATATGTGAGGAGCTGTTCCAAGCCGGCTTTGGCGGAGTCCTTCATGGTCTTCCCGTGATGAGTGACGCGGTTGTGGCGCTGTGATTGTTGCCGCAACCATGCCGCCGGGTCAACGCGCGCCGTACTTCAAACGCGTCAGTTGTTCGGCCTCATCCGCCAGGAGACGTGCAGCGTCGCGAATCGCGAATTCAAGCGTGATTGGTCCAGGGGCCGGCGAGAAGCAACCACTGAAATATTCGGCTAGACGCGGCAGTGCTGCGGAGTCCACGGCGCCTGACAGCAGCGTGGCCGGCACACCTGCAGACTGCGCATGACGGCATGCGATGAAGGGCGCCTTGCCGTGTAGCGTTTGCACGTCGGAGCGTCCTTCGCCGGTGATCAACCAGTTCGCACCCTGCAGTGCCGCGTCGAGGCCGATCTGCCGCGCGACCGTTTCCGCGCCAGGCTCGAACTGAGCGCCGAGCATGTGCAACGCAAAGCCGAGTCCACCTGCGGCACCCGCGCCGGGAAGGTTGCGAGCCGTGCGCCCGAGCGCCGCTTCCAGCAGATCGGCGTAGCGGGCGAGAGCCGCGTCGATCGTGGCGACCTGCTCCGGGGCGACGCCTTTTTGCGGGCCGAAGACCGCCGTCGCCCCATGCTCGCCGGTCAGTGGATTGTCCACATCGGACATGCCGATGAACTGTGTGTGCTCGAGCCGCGCGTCTAGCTGTGAAACGTCGACCCGTGCAACGCGCGCCAGTTGCTCGGGCGTCGGCTCCAGTTCCCGATCTTGCGCGTCGAATAGTTTCAGGCCGAGACCCGCCAGCAGACCCGCGCCGCCGTCATTGGTGCTGCTGCCGCCCAGTGCGACGAAAAACCGCCGCACTCCTGCGTCGAGTAGCGCGCTGATTGCTTCGCCCATCCCACGCGTATTGCGCGCCTGAACCGGTACGCCCATACCAACCGAGTCTGTGATGCCGACGATCTCCGCGGTTTCCACGATTGCGCTGCCGTCGGCGAGGATGCCTGTCAGCGCTTCGCGCACGGGGCCTGCCGCGCCGCGCACAGTCAGCTTGCGGCGCTCGCCGCCGCTCGTCAGCATCGCGTCGAGCGTGCCTTCGCCGCCGTCCGCCATCGGGCAGATGCGCACCTCGGCGTCCGGGCGCGCCCGCCGCACGCCCGACGCGATCGCCTGCGCGACCTGTTCGGCACCGAGCGAGCCTTTGAACGAATCCGGGGCAATGACGACGACAGGCGAGGACGGCGAATTGGGCATGGTGTCTCTGAATGGTTGGAGTAGTACTGTAGTACCGGGCGGGAAAGCCGCTGGCGAGGCGGGCTGTTCAGCGGACGCAGCGCAGCCCCAAGCGTGTTCGCTAGCTTAGCAGCATGGTCACTTCGACTGAATATGCCGAACGGCATAGCCGGCATTGTCATGCGTGGCGAGGTGTGGTGCAGCAGTGCCGGCTTGTCGGCCCGGCTGCTTCATGGGAGAAGCGCAAAACCGCTAAAAAAAGCACCCGAAACGGCTCTGGATGCCGATAAAAGTAGGCGCAACCGTCGAATCCCGGTTAGCCGCGCAAATAGTTTGCTAAAATATTCGGCTCTTTGGACTCAACCGTGCTGCCGGTGGCCTGCAAGCCCGCGGCGCAGGCGCGCAAATGCGGCACGGAGAAGATAACTGAATTCGCTCGAATAATTTTAGGACGATTGAAGCCATGGCTAACGTTGTTGAAAACCTCGGCAAGCTCGAACGCCGCGTAACGATTTCCCTGCCGAAGGACGCCGTGCAGAAGGAAGTGGACTCGCGTATCCGTCAACTCGCGAAGAACGTGCGCATGCCGGGTTTCCGCCCGGGCAAGGTGCCGCTCAAGATGGTGACGCAACAGTATTCGGGCCAGGTGGAAGCTGAAGTGCTGAGCGACAAGGTCGGCAAGGAATTCTTCGACATCAGCCGCGCCGAAAACCTGCGCGTCGCCGGCCAGCCGAGCTTCGCGCCGAAGGCCGACGCTACCGAGGGCGATTACGCCTTCGACGCGACCTTCGAGGTCTATCCGGAAGTGAAGCTGGGCGACGTCGCCACGGCTGAAATCGAGCGCACCACGACGACCATCAGCGAAGCGGAAATCGACCGCACGCTGGAAATCCTGCGCAAGCAGCGCGTGCATTTCCACGCTCGCGGTGAAGCCGGCGAGCACGGCGACGGCGGCGGTGACACGGCCGCCAAGGAAGGCGATCGCGTATCGGTCGACTTCGTCGGCAAGATCGACGGTGAAGTGTTCCAGGGCGGCAGCGCCGAAGACTTCGCGTTCGTGCTGGGCGAAGGTCGCATGTTGCCTGAATTCGAAACGGCAGCTACGGGCCTGAAGGTCGGCGAAACGAAGGAATTCGATCTGGCGTTCCCGGCCGATTATCACGGCAAGGACGTCGCCGGCAAGACGGCGCAATTCACGATCACGATGAAGAAGATCGAGTGGCCGCACCTGCCGGAAATCGACGCCGAATTCGCGAAGTCGCTCGGCATTGAAGACGGCGACCTGACCAAGATGCGTGCCGAGATCAAAGACAATCTGGAGCGTGAAGCGAAGCGCCGCATGCAAGCCATCGTCAAGAATCAGGTCATGGACGCGCTGCTGAAGATTTCGGAACTCGACGTGCCGAACGCACTGATCGAGCAGGACCAGGAGCGTCTGGTCGCAATGGCGCGTCAGGACCTGGAGCAGCGCGGCGTGCCGAACGCTAAAGATGCGCCGATTCCTGCCGCTATGTTTAAGGAACAGGCCGAGCGCCGCGTCAAGCTGGGTCTCGTGCTGGCCGAGCTGGTGAAGGCTAACGACCTGCAGGCGAAGCCGGAGCAGATCCGCGCAGAAGTCGACGAATTCGCGAAAAGCTACGAAGACCCGAAGGAAGTCGTCCGCTGGTATTATTCGAACCAGCAACGTCTTGCTGAAATGGAAGCGTACGTCGTTGAAGCGAACGTCGTCGAATTCGTGCTGAGCAAGGCCAAGGTGACGGACAAGGAAGTGAGCTTCGAAGAACTGGCAAGCGCAACGGCGCAAGCGTAAGCGTCGCTGCAACGGCGTGCCGGCTGTCGGAGCGACGGCCCGCACGCCGTTTTTTTGTGGTGTTTTTGTGCAGTTTGTGTGCACTTGAATACGAGCTGGTCGACCACACCTGTCTAGCATCAAATATTTAGAATATTTCCAGACAAGGATCCATTGCATGACCTTTCGCGCCCAAATGCTGGACACGTTGACCTCCCAGTCTTCCCGGGATCTCGAAGCGCAGGCGCTCGGACTGGTGCCGATCGTCGTGGAAACGAGCGGCCGGGGCGAGCGCTCGTATGACATCTACTCGCGTCTGCTGAAGGAACGCATTGTGTTCCTGGTGGGCGAGGTGAACGACCAGACGGCCAACCTGGTGGTCGCGCAAATGCTGTTTCTGGAAAGCGAGAATCCCGACAAGGACATCTATTTCTATATCAACAGCCCGGGCGGCTCGGTGTCGGCCGGCATGGCGATTTACGATACGATGCAGTTCATCAAGCCGGACGTTTCCACGCTGTGCATGGGACTGGCGGCGAGCATGGGCGCGTTCCTGCTTGCAGCAGGCGCAAAGGGCAAGCGTTTCGCGCTGCCGAATTCGCGCGTGATGATTCACCAGCCGCTGGGCGGCGCCCGCGGTCAGGCGTCGGACATCGAAATTCAGGCACGCGAAATCCTGTACCTGAAGGAGCGGCTCAATCATCTGCTGGCGCACCACACCGGCCAACCCGTCGAGCGCATTGCACGCGACACCGACCGTGACAATTTCATGTCCGGCGACGACGCGCAAGCCTACGGTCTGGTCGATCAGGTAGCCCACAAACGTCCTTGATCGGGTGGGATTTGCGCTAAATCGGGGCAAAGCCCGCGTCCGATCGGTTGTGAAATAATTAAGACTCGTCCGAGCGCCTGCGGCAAACGCCGTCACATTGCTCAACCCGGCCGCGCCCAACTGCGAGGCTGGGGCAAACGGCGTATCATGTAATCGAGTGTCCGGAGGCTCACACATCTATGGCGGACAAGAAAGGTTCTAACAGCGAAAAGCTGTTGTATTGCTCGTTTTGCGGCAAGAGCCAGCATGAGGTTAAAAAACTGATTGCCGGCCCGTCGGTGTTCATCTGCGATGAATGTATCGACCTGTGCAACGAAATCATTCGCGATGAAGCAGCAGGCGCGGGTATCGAGGCGGGCTTGTCCAAGTCCGATCTGCCGAGTCCGCAGGAAATCCGTGAAATCCTTGACCAGTATGTGATTGGTCAGGAACGTGCAAAGAAAATTCTCGCGGTTGCTGTGTACAACCACTACAAGCGCCTGAAGCATCTCGACAAGAAAGACGAGATCGAGCTGTCCAAGAGCAACATCCTGCTGATCGGCCCGACCGGTTCGGGCAAGACCTTGCTTGCGCAAACGCTCGCGCGGCTTCTGAACGTCCCCTTTGTCATTGCAGACGCAACCACGCTGACTGAGGCGGGTTATGTGGGCGAAGATGTCGAGAACATCATTCAGAAACTGCTGCAGAACTGCAACTACGAAGTCGACAAAGCGCAGCGCGGCATTGTCTATATCGACGAAATCGACAAGATCAGCCGGAAGTCGGACAACCCGTCCATCACTCGCGATGTGTCGGGCGAGGGCGTGCAGCAGGCGCTGCTCAAGCTGGTTGAAGGCACGATGGCGTCGGTGCCCCCGCAAGGAGGCCGCAAGCATCCGAATCAGGACTTCATTCAGGTCGACACCACGAACATTTTGTTCATCTGCGGTGGCGCGTTCGACGGCCTTGAAAAAGTCATTGTCGATCGTACTGAAAAGACCGGCATCGGCTTTGGCGCAAGCGTAAAGAGCAAGCAGGACCGCGACGCCGGCGAAGTGCTGCGTGAAGTGGAGCCGGAAGATCTGATCAAGTTCGGTCTGATCCCGGAACTGATCGGCCGTCTGCCAGTGGTGGCCACGCTCGGCAAGCTCGACGAAGCCGCGCTAATGAAAATCCTCGTCGAACCGAAGAACGCGCTCGTGAAGCAGTACCACAAGCTGTTCAACATGGAACGCGTCGAGCTCGAAATTCGCCCGGCTGCGCTGCAGGCTGTGGCGCGTAAGGCGATCCGCCGAAAGACGGGTGCGCGCGGACTGCGCTCCATCCTGGAACAGGCGTTGCTTGACGTGATGTACGACTTGCCGCAAATGAAAGGCGTGAGCAAGGTCATCATCGACGACAATGTGATTGACGGCGACGGCAAACCCTTACTGATCTACGAAGACGCGCCTAAAGTCGCGGGTTCGAACTGATCGGCTTCGGGTACTGCAAAAAGCCGTTCATGGCGACGTGAACGGCTTTTTCGTTTATCGTGTGGTCAGAATGGTTGTTTTCACAATGGAGTCACTGAACCTTCGGAGTCACTGAACTTTTCCCACACGCGGAGGCCTTGCAATAGTTTCTGCTGGCCTCACCTATCGAACGAACTGATTCCACTCATGGGGAAATGAAATGTCAGGAACCCAACTCCTCCCGCAGGAACGCATTACGCTCCCGCTGCTCCCGCTGCGCGACGTAGTCGTTTTCCCGCACATGGTGATTCCGCTCTTCGTAGGCCGCCCGAAGTCGATCAAGGCTCTCGAAGCAGCGATGGAAGGCGGCAAGCACATCATGCTCGTCGCCCAGAAAACGGCTGCGAAAGATGAGCCGACCGAAAAGGACATGTACGAAGTAGGGTGTGTTGCCAACATCCTGCAAATGCTGAAGCTGCCGGATGGCACCGTAAAGGTGCTCGTCGAGGGCTTGCAGCGCGCGAAAACGCTTTCCATCGAAGAACAGGAAACGCAGTTCTCGTGCGAAGTCATGCCGCTCGAGCCCGACCACGCCGACAGCGCTGAAACCGAAGCGCTGCGCCGCGCGATCGTGTCGCAGTTCGATCAGTATGTGAAGCTGAACAAGAAGATCCCGCCTGAGATCCTGACGTCGCTGTCGGGTATCGACGAAGCAGGTCGTCTGGCCGACACGATCGCGGCGCATCTGCCGCTCAAGCTCGACCAGAAGCAGCACATCCTGGAAATGTTCCCGGTTATCGAGCGACTCGAGCATCTGCTCGCGCAACTCGAGGCCGAGATCGACATCCTGCAGGTTGAAAAGCGCATCCGTGGGCGTGTGAAACGCCAGATGGAGAAGAGCCAGCGCGAGTACTACCTGAACGAGCAGGTCAAGGCGATCCAGAAGGAACTCGGCGAAGGCGAAGAAGGTGCGGATCTCGAAGAACTCGAGAAGCGCATCACGGCTGCCCGCATGCCGAAGGAAGCCAAGAAGAAGGCCGACGCCGAGCTGAAGAAGCTCAAGCTGATGTCGCCCATGTCGGCTGAAGCGACGGTCGTGCGCAACTATATCGATACGCTGATCGGCTTGCCGTGGCGCAAGAAGAGCAAGGTCAACAACGACCTCTCGAATGCGGAACGCGTGCTCGACGAAGACCACTTCGGTCTCGAGAAAGTGAAGGAACGGATTCTCGAGTATCTCGCGGTCCAGCAACGTGTCGACAAGGTGAAAGCGCCGATTCTGTGCCTCGTTGGGCCTCCGGGTGTCGGTAAGACGTCGTTGGGCCAGTCGATCGCTCGCGCAACGAACCGCAAGTTCGTGCGTATGGCGCTCGGTGGCGTGCGCGACGAAGCCGAGATTCGCGGTCACCGTCGTACGTATATCGGTTCCATGCCGGGCAAGATTCTGCAAAGCCTGACCAAGGTCGGCGTGCGCAATCCGCTCTTCCTGCTCGACGAAGTCGACAAGATGGGTCAGGATTTCCGCGGTGATCCGTCGTCGGCGTTGCTCGAAGTGCTCGATCCGGAACAGAACCATACGTTCGCCGATCACTACGTCGAAGTGGACTTCGATCTGTCGGACGTGATGTTCGTGGCGACGTCGAACTCGCTGAACATTCCGCCGCCGCTGCTCGACCGGATGGAAGTGATCCGTTTGTCGGGTTACACGGAAGACGAAAAGGTCAGCATTGCGCAACGTTATCTTTTGCCGAAGCAGAAGAAGAACAACGGCCTCAAGGATGGCGAGGTCGATGTGACGGAAACCGCGATCCGCGACATCATTCGTTACTACACGCGTGAAGCGGGCGTGCGTTCGCTCGAGCGTGAAGTGTCGAAGATCTGCCGCAAGGTCGTGAAGATGCTTCTGCTGAAGAAGGCGGAAGGCGCGGTGAAGGTCGACGGCAGCAACCTCGATACGTTCCTCGGCGTGCGCAAGTACGACTTCGGTCTGGCCGCTAAGGAAAACCAGGTGGGCCAGGTCACGGGTCTCGCGTGGACGGAAGTGGGCGGCGATCTGCTGACCATCGAAGCCGCCGTGATGCCGGGTAAGGGCAATGTGATCCGCACGGGTTCGCTTGGCGATGTGATGAAGGAATCCGTCGAAGCAGCACGCTCGGTGGTCCGCTCGCGGTCGCGTCGTCTTGGCGTCAAGGACGAAGCGTTCGAAAAGCAGGATATTCACATCCACGTGCCTGAAGGCGCTACACCGAAAGACGGTCCTTCGGCTGGTATCGCGATGACGACTGCGCTGGTCTCGGTGCTGACCGGTATTCCGGTACGGGCCGACGTCGCGATGACAGGCGAAATCACGTTGCGTGGCGAAGTGCTGCCGATCGGCGGTCTGAAAGAGAAGCTGCTGGCGGCGCATCGCGGCGGCATCAAGCTGGTGCTGATCCCGGAAGAAAACGTCAAGGATTTGACGGAGATTCCGGACAACGTGAAGAACGCGATCGAAATCGTGCCGGTCCGCTGGATCGACAAGGTGCTCGAACTTGCGCTCGAACGTGTGCCGTCGCCGTTGCCGGAAGAAGAGCCGAAGCCTGCCTCGCCCGTCGCGGCTGAGCCGGGCAAAGACACTGGCGCTACGGATGTCGTGAAGCACTAAGCTTTCAGCAAGTTATTTGCTGTACAAGAAAGAACCCGCGGCCTGAAAGGCCGCGGGTTTTTTATTGCCGCACGCTTCAGAAGACACTTGCAACAACGCGCCTTTCATTGCAGAAAGAACAGCGGATTGCTGACGCAGTACTCGTTGCGCGCGCATCTAATACATCCCATATCGGCATTCACGTAGTGTGACAAAGAGATCATGGCAATCCGCCAAGAATCAGGCTCAATCCCGGTTGACACGTGCGTTTCGGCCCATTCTAATGACTCGGCCCGGCATTACGGCCGGCTAGACGATGTCAGGCGCTGCAGAGCGCCGTTTCGGTTCTAAAAACATTCTCGGGGGTAGGGATGAACAAGACGGAATTGATCGATCACATTGCGCAACAAGCGGAGATTTCGAAGGCTGCGGCCGGACGCGCGCTCGACGCGGTGATCGGCGGTGTGAAAGGCACGTTGAAGAAAGGCGGTTCGGTGACGTTGGTGGGTTTCGGCACGTTTGCCGTCGGCAAGCGCACGGCCCGCACGGGGCGCAATCCACGAACCGGCGATGCGATCAAAATCAAGGCTGCGAAGGTGCCGAAATTTAGGCCTGGCAAAGCGCTAAAGGATGCGCTAAACTAATGGGCTTGCTGCTTGAGGAATTGCAGGTTTGCCAGAAAGAAGGGCGGCGAATCTGAATTAACGGTTGCTCGTTTCGATGGCTGTTCAATCAGGCGCGAGGCGGACCACTCAGGCAGTAATAGCGGAAGCACAAGAATCATGAAGCCGGGTGCTTAGCTCAGTTGGTAGAGCGGCGCCCTTACAAGGCGTAGGTCGGGAGTTCGAGCCTCTCAGCACCCACCAGTTTCAGATTCTCTTAAAGTGTTTCTGCGCAGTGACGCAGTGAAAGCGCAGTATAAGGAGTGGTAGTTCAGTCGGTTAGAATACCGGCCTGTCACGCCGGGGGTCGCGGGTTCGAGTCCCGTCCACTCCGCCAGTATCCTCGAAAGGCGAACTCCGGTTCGCCTTTTTTATTGCCCGCTGTTGTAAGATCGGGCGTTCTGTTTTTGGCACTCACGCATGCTCGATTTTTTCCGCAATCACAAACGCCTGATGATGTTTATGCTCATCCTCGTCATTGTGCCGGGGCTGGGTTTTGTGGGTATTCAGGGCTTTCGCGGCTTCTTTGACGAAAGTGCAAACGTCGCAAGCGTCAACGGTCACAAGATCACGCGCGCAGAATACGAAAATGCGATGCGTCAACAGCTTGACCGCGCCCGTCAGATGCTCGGCGCGCAATTCGACATGAAGGCGTTCGATACGCCGCAACGCCGCAGCGAGATGCTCGACGGCCTGATTGAACAACGCGTGCTCGCCGATGAAGCGCAGCGCCTGCACCTGACCGCATCCGACGACGCCGTGCGCCGCACGCTGCTTAACGATCCGGTGATCTCGTCGCTGAAAAACCCAGACGGCTCAATCGACGTCGACCGGTACAAGCAACTGCTTGCCATGCAGGGCATGACGCCCGACCAGTACGACGAGCGCGTGCGCTACAGCATCGCCACCCAACAGTTGCCTGCCAGCATTCAGGGCAGCGCGTTCACGTCTAAAACGCTCGCTCAGCATCTGACGGAACTCGCTGAGCAGCAGCGTGAACTGCAGGGTATTGCCTTCCACCCGCGCGACTATGCCGCGAAGGTGCAGCCCACCGACGCGCAATTGCAGGCTTACTACGACGCACACCGTAACGACTTCGCCACGCCGGCCACAGCGACCATTCAGTATCTGGTGATGTCGCCGGCCACGCTCGCCGCGTCGGTGCAGCCGAGCGACGCCGACCTGAAGAAGTATTACGACGACAACATCGCGCGCTACCGCACCGAAGGTCAGGTACGCGCCAGCCACATTCTGATCACCGCGCCGAAAGACGCGAGCGCGGCCGACAAGGCCAAGGCGAAGCAGAAGGCTGAAGAGTTGCTCGCACAGATCAAGGCGCATCCTGAACAATTCGCTCAGATCGCGCAACAGAACTCGCAAGATCCCGGCTCGGCGTCAAAGGGCGGCGATCTCGGTTACTTCGGGCGCGGCATGATCGCGGGCGGTCAGGCGTTCGACGACGCCGTCTTCGCTCTGAAGAAGGACGAAGTCAGCGGGATCGTACAAACGGACTTCGGCTATCACATTGTCAAGGTCACCGACGTGAAGCCGGCCGTCACCAAGCCTTTTGACGAAGTGAAAGACCAGATCTCAAGAGACCTGAAAACGCAGCTGGCGAGCAAGGCATTCAGCGACGACTCCGAAGGTTTCACGTCGATCGTCTACGAGAAGGCGAAGAGCCTGCAACCTGCCGCCGACAAGTACAAGCTGCAGTTGCAGACGGCGACGGTCACTCCGCAGCCCGATCCGAAGCTGCCGCCCGACAGCCCGCTGAACAACGCGAAATTCCTCGCCGCTGTTTTCGCGAACGACGCAGCCGTGGCACGCAACAACACGCAGGCAATCGACGTGGGCGCAAACACGCTGATCGCGGCACGCGTCACCGACTATAAGGCCGCAGCCGTGCCGTCGCTCGACGCAATCAAGGACCTGGTGCGTCAGAAGGTCATCGCGGCTCAGTCAAACGAAGCCGCGCACAAAGACGGCATCGCGAAGCTCGCAGAGTTCGAGAAGTCGAAGGCGACCACGGGTTTCTCGTCGCCGTTGAAAGTGTCGCGCAACGACGCGCAAGGCGTGCCTCCCGCTGCGCTCAGTGCGATCTACAAGGCCGATGCGCAAAAACTGCCGGCATACGTGGGCGTTGATCTCGGTGACGACGGTTACGCCATCTATCGAGTGAACGCCGTCGTCGCAGGCACAGCGGTGGAACCGCAGCGTCTGGCCGCGGCGCAGCAGCAGATCGCGCAGGTAGAGTCGCAGTCCGAAGTAGAGGCCTACGTTCAGGCGTTGCGTGCCCGGTCGAAAGTAAAACTGTACGGCTCGCTCGAGAGCAGCAACGCGCAGGCAAGCGACGAGTAAGCTTTCCAGGGAACGCTCGTTTGCGCGTCGGTGTTCGCGGCGCGCCTAGCGTGCACCTTTCTACTCGCCGCGAATCCACACAAGCCGCGCTGAACGCGCGAGCGCAAAAAAGCCCCGCAAATGCGGGGCTTTTTTCATTTTCGAATCTGACTCGATCGGTCATTCGGCGAGATCGAAGCTCACCGAACGATCGCAGCGATCAGAGGGTAAATATGGTCAGAGGCATGAGCTGATCGCGCTGGTAGCGTCGCTGCCTGCTGCTCCGTTCGCGCGGAAGCCGACCCATGAGCCCTTGCCGGAGTACGAAGGACGTACCACGGCGGCCGCGCCGTTGGGCGGCTGCTGGCCCGGCACATACACGTCTACAGCCTGATCGTTGGCCAAGGTGTCTTGCGACACGACTTGTTGCTGGGAGCCGTCTGCCCATTTGTGCGCGATGCAGGTCGCAACGGCCTTCGGCGGTTGCTGGCTTTGTCCGACGGACTGAACGCCAGCCGGCGGTTGAGCAGCGCAGGCGGAAATTGCCACGGTCAAAGCGATTAACGGTAAGTATTTCACGTTATCTCCTCATAAGTCGCTCGGTATCGAGCCGGGGCCACGGGATTGCGCAAGCATGAGCTCAAGCTCGCGGATCCGTGTTCCCCGTAGTTCCGGAAACAAGCCGACAGCAGCCTTTCAGTGCGACGAACTTGTACGAAGGAGTGGCTTGACAGCGGGCCACACGTTGTTGAGTAGCACTGGCTGTGCCTGCTGAGTCGGATGAATCTGATCTGCCTGGAACATATCCGGCTTATCGGCAATGCCGGCAAGCAGGAACGGCACTAGCGGCACGTTCAGTTGCTTTGCGAGCTGGCCGTATAGGCCATGGAACTTTTGCGTATAGTCCGGGCCGTAGTTAGGCGGTACATACATGCCCACGAGCACGACCTTCGCGTGAGCCTGCTGAGCCTGCTCGATGATCGTGCGCAGATTGTCTTCAGTTGTTGAAAGCGGCACGCCACGCAAGGCATCGTTGGCACCCAGTTCGACAATCACGATGCTGGGCTTCAGGCGTTGCATCAGCGCCGGCAAGCGGGCCCGCCCGCCGCTCGTCGTATCGCCGCTAATGCTCGCATTGGCGACGCTATAATCGATTCGCTCCTGGGTGAGTCGCTGGCGCATCAACGCGACCCAGCCCGTGTCGCGGGGCAAGCCGTATTCAGCGGAGATGCTATCGCCAAGTACGACGATCACCGGTTTGGCCGCTTCGGGCGCATTGGCTGCGCGAACCGCGAAGGTCGTCGAAAAAAGGGCGGCCGCCACTATGACCGAGCCCCTTGCCACCGAGCTCGTTGCCGAAGTCAGTGCATTCGCGCGAAGCTTCATGGCGCGCACTTTCAACCTACGCTTCACTATGCTAAACAAAACTGATCCAGTCATTGAAGTGCGGGGTTTGTGCAAGAAGGTTAAGGATGCGACGGGCGAACTGACCATTCTCGACAACATCGATCTGGCTATCGAAGCGGGCAGCAGTGTCGCGATAGTCGGCGCATCCGGGTCGGGCAAGTCTACGCTGCTTGGACTGCTCGCAGGATTGGACAGCGCGAGTTCGGGCTCGGTTCGGCTACTCGGCCGCGAGCTCACCACATTGAACGAAGACGAGCGCGCGGCATTGCGCAGCGGCTCGGTCGGTTTCGTGTTCCAGTCGTTCCAGTTAATGCCGCATTTGACGGCGCTCGAAAACGTCACGTTGCCGCTCGAATTGCAAGGCGGCATCGGTACACGTGAAGCCGCACTGCGCGCGCGCGGGCTGCTCGAACAGGTCGGCCTCGGCCAGCGCACAAACCATTATCCGAAGCTGCTGTCGGGCGGCGAACAGCAACGCGTCGCACTGGCGCGCGCCTTCGTTACGCATCCGGCCATTCTCTTCGCCGACGAACCGACGGGCAGTCTCGACGCCGCGACCGGCCACGCGGTAATCGATCTGATGTTCCAGATGAACCGCGCGAACGGTGCAACGCTGATTCTCGTCACGCACGACGTGGAACTGGCGCGCCGCTGCGATACGACCGTAACGATAGAAGCGGGACGTCTCGCCTGACGCACAGGCTCGGTCGAAGTCAAACATACGCCCACGAAAAAAAGCGGGCCACAAGTGGCCCGCCCGATACTTCACCCAGTACGGAGCGCAGCACGCCGCCAGCTACATAGCCAACCGGCGTTCAAGTGTCAACGCTTCAACGCGGCGCGCGCCCTTGCGATCAGCGCGGACGTCGACGAATCGTGTTTCTTTTCGTCGACGCTTGCGGCTGTCAGGTCCGCCTCGACGACCTTGCCGAGAATCTTGCCTAGCTCGACGCCCCATTGATCGAACGGATTGATGTTCCATACCGACGCCTGTACGAGCACCTTGTGCTCGTAGAGCGCGATCAGCGCGCCGAGTGAGCGCGCCGTGAGCGCCTCGACCAGCAGCGTGGTGGTCGGCCGGTTGCCCGGAAACACCAGGTGCGGCGCCAGTTCCGGCTTGTCGGGACCGGCGACCTTTTTCGCTTCTTCGAGCGTGCGGCCGAGCATCAATGCTTCGCTTTGCGCGAAGCAGTTGGCGAGCAGCTTCGGATGATGGCTCACGAGCGGATGCTCTGGCGTCAGCACCGCAATGAAGTCGATCGGGACTATGGTCGGACCTTGATGCAGCATCTGGAAAAACGCATGCTGACCATTCGTACCCGGCTCGCCCCACGTTACCGCGGAGGTCGGATAGTCGACCATTGCGCCGTCGAGACGCGCCGATTTGCCGTTGCTCTCCATTTCCAGCTGTTGCAGATACGACGGCAGGAAGTGCAGCGCCTCCGAGTACGGCGCGACGAGATAGCTTTGCGAGCCGAAGAAGTTGCGATACCAGATGCCGATCATGCCCAGCAGCACCGGCAGATTCTTTTCGAGCGGCGCAGTGCGGAAGTGCTCGTCCATTTCGTTCGCGCCGGCCAGCAGTTCGCCGAACTGCTGCGGCCCGACCGCGATCATGATCGACAGACCGACCGCCGACCACAGCGAATATCGGCCGCCTACCCAGTCCCACATCTCGAACACGTTCTCTTTCGCGATGCCGAACTTGACGACTTCCGAAGGATTCGCCGACACACCGACGAAGTGCTTCGCCAGCGCATTTTCCGGGCAGCCCTTTTCCGTGAACCAGTCACGCAGCGAACGCGCGTTGGTCATGGTTTCGAGCGTCGTGAACGTCTTCGAAACGATGATGGCCAGCGTCTCTTCGGGGTCGATCTGCTGCATCACGTTGTAGAGATCGGCACCGTCGACATTCGACACGAAGTGCGTGGTGATTTCCGGCGTGGCCAGATGATGCAGCGCGTGCACGACCATCTTCGGCCCGAGGTCCGAGCCCCCAATGCCGATGTTCACCACGTGGCGAATGCGTTTGCCCGTATAGCCGGTCCAGGCGCCACTCCGCACCTGATCGGCGAACGCGGCCATTTTCGCGCGTTCGGCCTGCACCTGCTGATGGAACGGCGCATTGGGGTTGCTCGCTCGCAGCGCGGTGTGCAGCGCGGCACGGCCTTCAGTGGGATTGACGACTTCGCCCGCGAACATCGCGTCGCGACGTTTCTCGACGCCGGCTTCGCGCGCGAGTTGCACGAGCAGCTTCAGGGTTTCGTCGGTGATGCGGTTCTTCGAGAAGTCGGCGGCGATGCCGCCGCCCGCGAACGCGAAGCGCTCGGCACGCGTCGGCGCGGGGTCGTTCCCGGGAGCGAACCAGTCGCGCAGATGTGCATCGCGGATCTGCTCGTAGTGCGTTTGCAGAGAGGACCAGGAGGGGAGCGAATTCTGGGTCATAGCGTCCGTCTAACCAAGGGGCACAAAGAAAGGCGCGCGCGAGGCGCCGCCGAGGATGATGCAACGATGCTATTAGAGCGAGGCAGCACGGCCGCGTTCGCGGTGAGTCTTGAGCGCCCGCGCAGTCATTAACGCCCGTTGATTCCGCCGTGTTTTGCGAGTGGCTCGCTACGAACCGCCACGCCGTCAGGCAGTATGCGCGCAGCAAGCGCGCTCAGTTCGCGTGCGGTCCGCACGCGGCCACAGGTTCGACCGGTCAGCGCAGTTGCTCACGTACTCCTCACTCGATTACTCAGTATAACGGCGTTGCGGGACAGGCGGCAGCGCTTTGACACAACCCACGCCGGAAGCCAGCCACCCAATTCGGCCAATATCGCGCCATGCCGCTCGATACCCAACATCACGATTGCACCGATGGATAAAACATGCGGTTCAACAAGCTGCGCACCATCGGCGCAAGTTCGCCGGCCGTGAGGCCGGCGGGACCGTGGCCCTGCGCGTTCAACGTGTCGGCGGCGAGGCCGTGCAGGTAGACGCCGGCCAACGCCGCCTCGTAGCCCGGCAAGTGCTGCGCGAGCAAAGCGCCGATCATGCCGCCCAGGACGTCGCCGGTGCCGCCTGTCGCGAGCGCGGCATTTCCGGTCGGGTTGATCGTGAGACGGCCGTCGGGGGCCGCGATCACCGTACCGGTGCCCTTGAGCACCACCACACTGGCAAAGCGCGCCGCGAGAGCGCGCGCCGCGGCGAGGCGGTCGCGCTGTACGCGGACCACCTCAGTGCCAAGCAGGCGCGCGGCTTCGAGCGGGTGCGGCGTGAGCACGCAGGGATCGCCCTGCACGCCTCGCGCGGTAACGGCCGCGGCCAACGTGGAGTCTTTCGAAATCAGATTGAGCGCGTCAGCGTCGAAGAGCTTCGGCACATCGAGTTGCAGCACATCGTGCAACACCCGCGTGGCGCGCTCGCCGTGGCCCATGCCGCAGCCGAGCGCCAGCGCATCCATCTTGTCGAGCGGCAAATCGTCGACGGCATGCAACATCAGTTCGGGATGCGGCGGGTCGTAGGGCGGGGCGCCGGCGCCGAGCAGTGCGACGTGGACCTTGCCCGCGCCGGTGTAGAGCGCCGCACGCGCCGCGAGAATCGGCGCGCCGCACATGCCCGTGTCGCCGCCAACCACGGCGAGGCTGCCGAACGTGCCCTTGTTGGTCGCGAAATCACGCGGTGGCAGGAACGAGCCAAAGAGTTCGGGCGCGTTCAGTTGCACCGCCGTGCGCGCGCTGCAATCGACGCCGATCGGCGCGACCGTCACCGAGCCGGCGAGATCGCGGCCTTGCGCCGTGAAGAGTCCCGGCTTGCCGGCAATGAAGGTAACCGTGTGGGTCGCGCGCACGGCTGCGTCGCCGTCGCCGTCGCCGACGATCGTGCCCGTGTCGCTGTCGAGGCCGCTCGGCACGTCGAGCGCGAGCACGCCGCCTGTGTGCGGCCGGCTTTGGGCACGTTGCGAGAACTGCCGCGCGGTCGCGGCGAACACGCCTTCCAGTGGCCGCGCGAGGCCAATGCCGAACATACCGTCGACGAGCCACGTGTAGCCGTCGAGCGACGCGGGCGGCGCGGTGGCGATCGCGACGCCGGATGCGCGTGCCGTCGCGAGCGCCCAGCGGGCGTCGTCCGGTTTCACTTCCACCGGCATGCACAATTCGACGGCGATGCCGGCCTTGTGCAGCTCCGCCGCCAGAATCAGTGCGTCGCCGCCATTGTTACCGGGGCCGGCTATCAGCCAGACGCGCTGCCTGGATTTTTCGACCGACGTGTCGCGGGTAATCTGTTCGAGCAGGAAGCTGGCTGCCGCCTTGCCGGCGCGGTCCATCAGCGTATGCTGCGGCAGCGAAGCGGCGGCTTGCGATTCCGCGATCCTCAGGTCGGTCAGCGTCAGCAGCGGGAGGGCGCGGTTATGCGGGCGAATCAGCGTCGGCGGCGTGAGGTCGGCTTCTGTCATGGCGAGGCGGGCGGTCACCCTTGAGCAAGGTGCGAAAGCGTCTGGAATCGCTATGGTAGTGCCGATGTGCGCCCAATGCGTCGATTCCGGCGCACCCCGCTGTTACTGGAACCGGTCCACGCGCAGCGCGGCGAGCGTTTCGTCGGGCAAATCCGGCGCCTGGCCCACGACCAGATCGGCGATCAGCTTGCCCGCTCCGCACGCGAGGCCCCAACCCGCAGGCCCGTGGCCCACATTGACGAAGATCCGTGGATGCAGCGCATTGCCGACCACCGGCAAGCCGTCGGGCGACAGCAGCTTGATGCCTTCCCACGGCAAGGCCGCCGAAATACGCGCCGCGCCCGGAATCCAGTCGTGTGTCGCCTGCCCCAGCAGCGCCAGCGCTTCTTTCGTCAGTGCTTCGCCGAGCGGCTTCTCGATCAGATTAGCGCCTTGCAAGACCGCACCGCCCGCAATGCGCAAGCGGTGATTCATCCGGCTGATTCCTATGCGCTTGATCGCGTCGACGATAGCGACATGCGGCGCACATTCCTCATGCGCGATAGGCGCGACGAGCGTATGCACGCGCAGCGGATGCAGGGGCAAGGCGAGGCCGAGGCGCTCGAGCAGCGCGAGGCTGCCGTAACCGCCGGCGACCACGATCGCGTCCGCGTGGATCACATCGACTTCGCGTGACCGGGACGCCGCGCCCGGCCGAGGCGCGAGCTCGACTGCGGCGCGCTGGCCGTCGAGGCGGATCGCCGACACCTCGCAGCCGAGCATGAACTGCACGCCGCCCTGGGTGTCGAGCGTCTGCTTGAGAAGCTTGGTGAAAAGCGGGCAATTGGCGGTTCGCTCGTGTTCGAACAGAACGCCGCCCGCGAATTCCGGTTCGGTGCGCACCGAATGCTCGTACGCCGCACATTCGGCGGGGCTCAACACATGATGCGGCACTTCGTAGAGCGCCAGCAGCCCGAGCGCGGGCTGCAATTGCTGCCACTCCTGAGCGGAACGGACCAGATAGAGCAGACCGCTCGCCTGTTCGAATTCGAAGCCGAAGCGCGCTTCCATGTCGGCCATCGCCTCGCGCGACAGCTCGATAAGCGGTCGTAACAGCCGGTATTGGCGACCGAACTCGTCGGGCTCCTGCAATTCGGCGAGCTTCTTCACGAACTGGCGCGCCGGCCCGTTGAATCCGGGCTTGTTGATCACGCCGTTTTTCGCATTCTGCCGGTTCGCCATGAAAGTCGGGCCAAACCAGACGTCGAGCGGCGTTGGCAGGACCGTGCCGCCATGTCCATAGGTTGCGCCCTGCGCGACGGTGGCGTGGCGCTCGACGACGCATACCCGGTGGCCCGCGGCGCGTAGCTGATAAGCGGTGGCGACGCCCGCGATCCCGCCGCCAATGACGATGACATCCATTGTTCTGATTCGATTTGCCGGGCGGGGGCCGTTGTGCGGGCCCCGCTAGGCGTGACATGCGGCGCGGCCGGACATGACGCGAAGACATGACCCCGGATCCGATCCGGGCAGGACTCGCGACATACTGCCGGCGGCAAGGCCAGAACCCCGCTCGCACCGATCTGATGAAAGGGCGAATGATAGCAGTCAACGCCCGCGCATGGTCATGCGCGCTGCTGCGCAGGCGTCGCCCGAGACACCCGCGCAGCGTATTCCGGGGCCATGGCGCGCCCCGCTGGATGGCCGTTCCCGGGGTATAATCCCTGACTTCCTTTCCGCCTCATGTCGCCATCACGCGCGACTCTTCGGCATCATTGAGCGACGCAACGTCAAGTCCATGGCCCACTTCTCGTGTTTCCCCGGCGCTTCGGCCCTTTCCGATTTCCGTCAAACCCGCCTGCTCGAAACGCTTACGCGCATCGACCCGAACATCACGGGCGTGCGCGGGCAATATCTGCACTTCGTCAACGCGCAGACCCCGCTTTCCGCTGAAGACAACGCGAAGATCGAGGCGCTGATGCACTACGGCCATCCGCTCGAAGAAACCAGAGAGCGCGGCGCGGCCGAAACGTTTCTGGTGGTGCCGCGCTTCGGTACGGTGTCGCCGTGGGCGAGCAAGGCAACGGATATCGCGCACCTGTGCGGGCTCACGCAGGTGCGCCGGATCGAGCGCGGCGTCGAGTACACGGTTACGCTGAAAAGCGGCCTGCTGGGCGGCAAGAAGGCGCTTTCCGACGAAGCGCGCGAGGCCGTCGCCGCCGCGTTGCACGACCGCATGACCGAGAGCGTCGCGCCGTCGCGCGACCATGCGCTGCATCTGTTCGACGAACTGCCGGCCAAGCCGCTGCAAACCGTCGACGTGCTCGGCCAAAGCCGGCGCGCGCTGGAAGTAGCGAACACGGAACTGGGCCTCGCGCTCGCCGACGACGAGATCGACTACCTCGTCGACGCATTCACGAAACTCGGCCGCAATCCGACCGACGTCGAACTGATGATGTTCGCGCAGGCCAACAGCGAGCACTGCCGTCACAAGATTTTCAACGCGGAATGGACCATCGACGGCGAGAAGCAGGACATCTCGCTCTTCAACATGATCCGCAATACCGAGAAGCTCCATCCGCAAGGCACGATCGTCGCTTATTCGGACAACTCGGCGATCATGGCGGGCGGTATGGCAGAGCGCTGGTTCCCGCGCACGCCGGAGCAGCTTGGTGAGAAGGAACTGCCCGAGCACTATCGCCGCAGCGTCGAACTCACGCACACCTTGATGAAGGTCGAGACGCACAATCACCCAACCGCGATCTCGCCTTTCCCTGGCGCTGCGACGGGCGCGGGCGGCGAGATTCGCGACGAAGGCGCGACCGGCCGCGGCGCGCGGCCGAAGGCCGGTCTGGCGGGCTTCACGGTGTCGAACCTCGAATTGCCGGACGGCGTCGAAGCCTGGGAAAATGCACGCGATGTCGCCGTGCCGCTCGCGCATCGCAATCCGAACGACAAGCTTGAGGCGTATGGCCGCCCGGACCGCATCGCTTCGCCGCTGCAAATCATGATCGACGGCCCGCTCGGCGGCGCCGCATTCAACAACGAATTTGGCCGGCCGAATCTGGGCGGCTATTTCCGCGCATACGAGCAGAACGTGGCGGGCCTCGTGCGCGGCTATCACAAGCCGATCATGATCGCGGGCGGCATCGGCAATATTTCGGATCAGCACACGCACAAGCACGACCTGCCGGAAGGGTCGCTTCTGATTCAGATCGGCGGCCCGGGCATGCGCATCGGCATGGGCGGCGGCGCAGCAAGCTCGATGGCGACCGGCACGAATACCGCCGAACTCGACTTCGACTCCGTCCAGCGCGGCAATCCGGAGATCGAGCGGCGCGCGCAGGAAGTCATCAATGCGTGCTGGCAACTGGGCGACAAAAACCCGATCCTGAGCATTCACGACGTGGGCGCGGGCGGTCTGTCGAACGCGTTCCCGGAAGTGGTCGACGGCGCAGGAAAGGGCGCGATTTTCGATCTGCGCGAAATCCAGCTGGAGGAAAGCGGCCTGTCGCCGCGCGAGATCTGGTCGAACGAAGCGCAGGAGCGTTACGTGCTCGCCATCGCGCCCGCTGATCTCCCGGCTTTCCAGGCCATGTGCGAGCGCGAACGCTGCCCGTTCGCCGTGATCGGCACGGCAACGGCCGAACGTCAGTTGAAGCTGATCGATCCCGAACTGAAGGACGAGAACGCGCATCAACCGGTCGACATGCCAATGGAAGTGTTGCTCGGCAAGGCGCCGCGGATGCATCGCGACGTCACGCGCGTCGAGCCGAAGGTCCAGCCGGTGGATGTGACCGGCCTCGCACTCGCGGAAGTCGCGGTCAGCGTGCTGCGCCATCCCACGGTCGCGAGCAAGTCGTTCCTCATTACAATCGGCGACCGCTCGGTGGGCGGCACCACGGCGCGCGACCAGATGGTCGGCCCATGGCAAGTTCCGGTCGCGGACGTCGCGATCACGACCATGGACTACGCGGGCTTTCGCGGCGAGGCGATGACAATGGCCGAGCGCACGCCGCTCGCCGTCATCAACGCACCCGCGTCGGGCCGCATGGCGGTCGGCGAGGCGATCACCAACATCGCGGCGGCGCCTATCGCGTCGCTCGACAAGCTCAAACTGTCGGCCAACTGGATGGCTGCGTGCGGCGCGCCGGGCGAAGACGCGGCGCTCTACGAGACGGTCAAGGCGATCGGTATGGAACTGTGCCCGGCACTCGGCATCAGCATTCCGGTCGGCAAAGATTCGCTGTCCATGCGCACCAAGTGGGAAGACCGCGGCGTCGCTAAAGAAGTCGTCGCACCGGTTTCGCTCATCATCTCGGCGTTCGCGCCGGTCGAAGACGTGCGCCGTCATCTCACACCGCAACTGCGTCGCGCAAACGGTGCGGACGGTGTGGGCGACTCCGTGCTGATCGCAATCGACCTCGGCCGCGGCAAGCATCGTCTGGGCGGCAGCATTCTCGCGCAGGTTACGCAGCAGATCGGCGATACAGTGCCGGACGTTGACGATCCGGAAGACCTGAAGCGCTTCTTCAACGCAATCCAGTCGCTGAACGGGAGCGGCAAGCTGCTCGCCTACCACGACCGCTCCGATGGCGGCCTGTGGGCGACCGTATGTGAAATGGCGTTCGCGGGTCACGTCGGCGTGTCGTTGAATGTGGACATGCTCGTGCTCGATCCGCATCACGAGTCGGATTACGGCGACGCGAAAGACTGGGCAAAGCAGACGAGCGGCCGCCGCGAAGACCGCACGATCCGCGCGCTCTTCACCGAAGAACTCGGCGCCGTGATTCAGGTGCGCGCGGCCGACCGCGACGCGGTGCTGGCAGCGTTGCGCGAGCATGGCCTGTCGGCGTGCTCGCATGTGATCGGCAAGATCAACGATCGCGATACCATCGAAATTTATCGCGACGCGAAGAAGGTCTACGAAGCGCCGCGTGTAGAACTGCATCGCACGTGGAGCGAAGTGAGTTGGCGCATTTCGCGTTTGCGCGACAACCCGGCTTGCGCCGACGCGGAATACGACGCGCTGCTCGACGCCGCTGATCCGGGCATCACTCCGGTGCTGACATTCGACCCTGCTGATGACGTGGCCGCGCCGTACGTGGGCAAGAGCGCGCGTCCGCGCGTGGCGATTCTGCGCGAGCAGGGCGTGAACTCACACCTTGAAACGGCATATGCGTTCGACCGCGCCGGTTTCGACGCGCACGACGTGCACATGAGCGACCTGCTTGCGGGCCGCGCCGATCTGGCGGACTTCGCCGGTGCGGTGGCGTGCGGCGGGTTCTCGTACGGCGACACGCTCGGCGCCGGCGAAGGCTGGGCGAAGGCGATCCGCTTCAACTCGCAACTGGCCGATATGTTCGCGGCGTTTTTTGGCCGGACCGACACGTTTGCGCTCGGCATCTGCAACGGCTGCCAGATGATGAGCAGCCTCGCGTCGATGATCCCCGGCGCCGAAGCATGGCCGAAGTTCACGCGCAACAAGTCGGAAAAATTCGAGGCGCGCTTTTCGCTCGTGCAAGTCGAGGCGTCGCCGTCGATCTTCTTTGCCGGCATGGAAGGTTCACGCATTCCGGTCGCGGTTGCGCACGGCGAGGGTTATGCGGACTTCTCGCAGCAAGGCGATGCGTCGAAGGTCGCGGTGGCAATGCGTTACGTCGATCACCGTGGTCAGGCGACCGAGCAGTATCCGTTCAATCCGAACGGTTCGCCGAACGGCATCACGTCCGTTACCACGCCCGACGGCCGCTTCACCGTTGTGATGCCGCACACTGAGCGCGTGCATCGCGCGGTGCAAATGAGCTGGCATCCGGAAAGCTGGGGTGAGGGCGCGACGGACGCAAGCCCGTGGATGCGCGTCTTCCAGAACGCACGCCGCTGGCTGGGGTAATGAGGTAGTGAGTGCGCGTGCTCGCGGCGCGCACTCGGCGAAATCGCACAGTCGAGTGGCGCCTAAGCCCGCCGGAGCGCGATATAAAAAAGCCCCGTTCAGTCATCAACTGAACGGGGCTTTTTCGAACCAGATCGAAGATTGCGAATTAACGCTTACTGAATCTTCGCGTTCTTGCGCAGACCTTCTTCGAATGCCTGCAGTTTTTCTTGCTGGATCTGCTGCACGATCTGCGGGCGCACCTGTTCGAGCGGCGGCGGCGTGATGCTGCGCACGTCGTCAACGCGAATGATGTGCCAGCCGAATTGCGTATGCACCGGCGTGTCAGACATCTGGCCCTTCTGCAAATGCGTGGCCGCTTCCGCGAATTCCGGCACGTAAGCCTTCGGGTCAGACCAGTCCAGGTCGCCGCCGTTCTTGCCCGATCCCGGGTCCTTCGAGAATTGCTTGGCCAGATCCTCGAAGCTCGCGCCACCCTTGATTTTCGCGATGAGGTCTTTCGCCTGCTGCTCGTTGTCCACGAGAATGTGATGCAGGTGATATTCCTTGCCGCCTGCGTCCTTGATCAGTGCGTTGTAGCGAGCGGTGACTTCCGCGTCGCTCGGCGTGTTCTTCTTCACGAAGTCTTCGATCAGTGCGCGCAGCACGACGGTTTGCTGAGCGACAGCAATTTGCGCCTTGATGTCCGGACGATTCGGCAGGCCGCGGCGCAGCGCTTCCTGCATCAGGATTTCGCGGTTCACGAGTTCTTCACGCACGGCCATCTGGAGTTGCGGCGTGTTCTGCTGGCCTTGATGGACCAGTTGGTCGATCAGCGCGTCGGCGCGTGCTTTCGGAATCGGCGTGCCGTTCACCACGGCGATGTTCTGTGCGAATGCAGGTGCGGCCGCAAACGCAGCCAGCAATACCCAAAGACGGGTTTTCTTCAAGGTCATCGGAAGTTTCCTAGCGGGGCAACAAAGCGAATTCTTCGGGCGTGTAAGCCGTGATTGCAAGGGCATGAATGCCGCGCTGCATGGCATCGGCCAGCGCATCATACACCATGCGATGCCGCGCCACGCGGGGCTTGCCGGCGAATGCGGCAGCCACGATCGTGACACTGAAATGACCGCCGGCGGCAGCGCCGGCGTGGCCGGCGTGCTGCGCGCTGTCGTCGGTGATCTGGATCGATGCGATGGGCGCGAGCGCGGCAGTAAGGCGTGCTTCGATCAGCGCGGCACGCTCGGCGGTGGTGGCGTGCATGAACATATCGCTCATATCATTCCTCCTTCATGTACTTGGACAGCCACAAGCTCTGTCCGACGATAAACACCACCAGACAGCCTGTCGCGCCGAACAGTTTGAAATTGACCCACTGGTCGGTCGTGTAGTTGTACGCGACGAACAGGTTGAGCAGTCCGAGCAGCACGAAAAAGATCGCCCAGATTACGCTCAGCTTGCCCCAGATCGCATGCGGCAGCGTGATCTGCTTGCCCATCATCGCTTCGATCAGGTTCTTGTTGAACGCGAGTTGCGACACGATCAGCACGACGGAGAAGGCCCAGTACAGCACAGTCGGCTTCCATTTGATGAAGGTGTCGTTGTGCAGAACGAGCGTCGCGCCGCCGAACACGGTGACGACGCCGAGGCTCACCCACAGCATCGGGTCCACCTTGCGGTGCCGGAAGGCCACCCACGCGATCTGCACCAGCGTGGCAACGATCGCCACTGCGGTCGCCGTGAAGATGCCCCACACCTTGAAGGCGACGAAGAACAGAATGATCGGGAACAGATCGAACAGGAATTTCATTTATCTGACGGGAACTCGGAGAGTGGGTCGGAGGAGCAAGTGCGCGGCGCCATGCACGAGGCACCCCGCGGCATGCAGCACACAACCAGGCGCGGCGTCGGAAGCGAACTGATTGCCGTCGCAGCCCACGCGAAACCGTTGTCAGCTTGACGCGATGCCCCGCGTCCGTTCGCTTTCCGATGCCGCAGGTTGCTGCCAGTTGCGTCTACCTGCGGTTCGGGGCGGACTGTGCCATTCCGTGCGGTCCGTGTGCATTCCGTGCCTGCTTGTGCCTGCTTGTGGCCTTGGCCTGGCCGCTCAAGGCTGCCTCGGCGCATTACCGCGTCCGCGGACGCCACATTACTCGCCGACAGCAACCGCAATTCGCCAGCACAGGCACAGAGCGCGCCAAACCCGGACGCTGCGTTACTTGGGGTCGAATTGTAACGCAGCCGAATTGATGCAGTAGCGCAGACCCGTTGGCGCCGGTCCGTCTTCGAACACATGGCCGAGATGCGCGCCGCAATTCTTGCATTGCACCTCGATGCGCAGCATGCCATGCGACCGGTCGGTTTTCTCGGCAATCACTTCACCGTTGATCGGTTTGAAGTAGCTCGGCCAGCCGCAGCCGGCGTCGAACTTGGTATCCGATTCGAACAGCGGTGTGCCGCAACAGACGCAGTCATAAATGCCGCGCTCCCAGTGATCGTGATAACGGCCGGTGAACGGGCGCTCGGTGGCCGCGTGGCGCGTCACCTGATATTCGATGTCGGAAAGCTGCTTGCGCCACTCGGTGTCGTCTTTCTGCACCGCTGGGGTGTCGTGCTTGAGGTCGTCGGGATTGTTCATGTCGGTTCCTGTCTCGGGCTTGTAATGAGAGCGGCTTGCAGCTTGCGGGTCATGACGAGCAGCTGACTTCCAGCGAGCTCGCCCAGTCGGGCGGCAACCCGGCATACGCTTCGTGCTCGGGCTGTTCGTCGAACGGACGACGCAGCACCGCGGCCAGACGCTCAAGTTCGGAAAAATCCTTCTCTTTCGCGTGGCGGATCGCCGTTTCCGCCAAATGATTGCGAAGAATGAATTTGGGGTTCACACGGTTCATTGCAATGGCGCGCGCGGCGTCGTCGCGTGTTTCATGGGACAGGCGCGCGCGATACTCGTTCGCCCAGGCATCGAATGCAGCGCGGTCGAGGAACAGGTCGCGCACCGGCGCATCGCCGCTCGCGTCGTGTTTCGACATACGGCCGAGATTGCGAAAAGTCAGCGTGAAATCCGCCCGGTTCGCATGCATCACGTCGAACAGCCGGTTGACCAGTTGCGCATCGCCGTCGTGCACGGCTTCGAGCCCGAGCTTCGCCGCCATGCGTCGCTCGAGCGCCGGGCCGAAACGCTCCCTGAAACCGCCGAGCACGCGTTGCGCGTCTTCAATGGCTTTGTCGTTGCGCGCGCTTTGCTCGTAGTGTTCGCCAAGCAGCGGCAGCAGTCCTTGCGCAAGGCAAAAGAGATTCCAGTACGCGATCTGCGGTTGCATCCGGTACGCATAACGACCCTGCGAGTCGGAGTGATTGCAGATGTAGCCCGCGTCGAAGCCGTCCATGAAGCCGAACGGACCATAGTCGATGGTCAGGCCGAGGATCGACATGTTGTCCGTATTCATCACGCCGTGGCAGAAGCCGACGGCCTGCCACTCGACCATCAGATCCGCCGTGGACAACACCGCCTCGTTCAGCAACGCGAGATACGGATCGTCGGCTTCGCGGCAATGCGGATAGAAGCGCTCGATCACATGATCCGCGAGCGCGCGCAGCGCGTCGGTGCGATCGTTTGAATAGAAGTGCTCGAAGTGGCCGAAGCGCACGAAGCTCGGCGCGACGCGCGTGACGACGGCGGCGGTTTCGATCTCCTCGCGCCGTACCGGCTGGTCTGAGCCGATCACGCACAGTGCGCGCGTGGTCGGAATGCCGAGGTGATGCATGGCCTCCGAGCAGAGAAATTCGCGAATCGACGAGCGCAGCACCGCACGCCCGTCGCCCATGCGCGAATACGGCGTGCGCCCGGCGCCTTTTAACTGAAGCTCGAACCGCTGACCCGCATATTCGACTTCGCCGAGTCCGAGCGCGCGGCCGTCGCCGAGCTGTCCCGCCCACACGCCGAACTGATGCCCCGAGTACACCGACGCATACGGGAGCGCCTCGGCTGGCCATTCGCGGGTGCTGTTGCCGGAAAACAGATCGGCGAACGCAGGCTCTTTTTCGAGGCCCGGCTCTAACCCGAGCAGCGCGGCAGTGTCGGCCGAGAAACCGACGAGATACGGCGCGCTCAGCGGCGTGGCTGCCAGACGCGTGAGAAACGTGCTGCCAAGCCGCGCAAACGCGCTTTCGGTGGGGTTGGTAAGAAGTTCGGAAAGTGCCGCCAGAGGCCCGGACAGGCCTGCAATGCTTGGGGAAAACGACATGTTGAGCGCCTCACTATTAACCGATATTGTAAGTCCGCACCCGCGGCGCTGCTGGCGGGCCGGCATTTGGCCCGTGTATGGCCCGCGTATGCCCGATACGAACATTCCAGTGGTGGCGGATGCGTGACTCGCCTGTGGCTTGCTTCAGCAATTTCACTGCCGCGCCGGTTTCTCCCGAACGGCGCTTCAATGTCCAAACCCTGAAAATAAAAAGGCCAGGAGACGACCCTTTATGACGATGCCGCTGCTTGGCCAGATGATGGATGTGCCCCTCACCGTGTCCTCGCTGCTCGCTCACGCGGCGCGGCATTTCAGCGGCACCGAGATCGTGTCGCGGCGTATCGAAGGCGACATTCATCGCTACACCTATCGTGATTGCGAACGGCGCGCAAAGCAGCTCGCGCAGGCCTTGATCGCGCTCGGCGTTCATTCCGGTGAGCGGGTCGCGACACTGGCGTGGAACGGCTACCGGCATCTCGAAGCCTATTACGGCACGACCGGATTCGGCGCCGTGTGCCACACGATCAACCCGCGCCTTTTCCCCGATCAGATTGCGTACATCATCAATCATGCCGACGATGCCTACGTGCTGTTCGACACGACCTTCGCGCCGCTAGTCGACGGCCTTGCGCCGCAATGCCCGAAAGTACGCGGCTGGATCGCTCTCGCCGACGAAGCACATTTGCCGGCGATGCAAACGCCCGTGCTGAGTTACGAAACGCTCGTGAACGCGCAGGACGGCAATTTCGAATGGCCGCCAATCGACGAGCGTCAGGCGTCCTATCTCTGCTATACGTCGGGTACCACGGGCAACCCGAAAGGCGCGCTGTACTCGCATCGATCGACGGTGCTGCATGCGTTCGGCGCATCGCTGCCTGACGCAATGAGCCTGTCCGCGCGCGATTCCGTGCTGCCCGTCGTCCCTATGTTCCATGTCAACGCCTGGGGCATCCCGCACGCCGCGCCGCTCACCGGCGCAAAGCTCGTGTTTCCAGGCAAGGACCTGGACGGCAAGTCGCTGTTCGAACTGATGGAGCGCGAGCGCGTCACTTATTCGGCTGGCGTGCCGACCGTCTGGCTCGGCCTGTTGAACTATCTGCGCGAAGCTGGCGTGCGCTTTTCGTCGCTCGAGCGCACGGTGATCGGTGGCTCCGCGTGTCCGCCCGCGATGCTGCGCACTTTCGAGGACGACTACAACGTACAGGTCATTCACGCGTGGGGCATGACCGAAATGTCACCGCTCGGCACGTTGGCGAAGCTCACGTGGGAGCAATCGCAGCGCTCGCTTGCTGAGCAGCGCAAACTGCTTGAGAAACAAGGACATGCGCTTTACGGCGTCGATATGAAGATCGTCGGCGAAGACGGTACGGAGTTGCCGTGGGACGGCGTCGCGTTCGGCGATCTGTATGTTCGTGGGCCTTGGGTAATCGACCGGTATTTCCGCAAGGACGACTCCCCGCTCGTGGACGGCTGGTTTCCGACCGGCGACGTCGCGACTATCGACCGAGATGGCTTTTTGCAGATCACGGACCGCTCGAAGGACGTCATCAAGTCGGGCGGCGAGTGGATCAGTTCGATCGACATCGAGAACGTCGCCATTGCGCATCCGGCGGTCGCGGAGGCGGCGTGCATCGCATGCGCTCATCCGAAATGGACGGAGCGTCCGCTGCTGGCTGTGGTCAAACGCGCGGGTTTCGACGTGACGCGCGAAGAACTGCTCGCGTTCTACAACGGCAAGGTCGCCAAATGGTGGATCCCGGACGACGTGGTGTTCGTCGACGAATTGCCGCATACGGCCACGGGCAAATTGCAAAAGCTGAAGCTGCGCGAAATCTTCCGCGATCACGTGCTGCCGTCGGCGCTGGAAGCCCAGATGTTCGAGGGAGACTGCCCGCTCGCCAGGGGAAACCCCGGCTGACGATAAATTGAACGAGCGTGCTTTTTTGTGTATTCTGCCTGCTGACACCGGAACGGCCGACCTGAACTCGGGACGAAGGTTGGAGCACTGAAGCCAGACATCAGTCGTCTGGTGGACCCGGAAGGGCGGCGCGCTGCGCCGCCTCATCTCAAGGATGCGATGCATCGCATGGAGGCAGGCAGATGGCAGTGGACTACACAACCCATGACGGCGTGGCCGTCATCACGCTGAACAATCCTCCCGTCAACGGCCTCGGCCTGTCGACCCGGGCGGGAATCGTCGAGGGCATCGAGCGCGCGCAGAACGACGCGGCCATCAAGGCCATCGTGCTGACGGGCGCGGGCAAAGCCTTTTCGGGCGGCGCCGACATCACCGAATTCAATACGCCGAAAGCCACCCAGGAGCCGACGCTCGCCACCGTCATCAAGACCGTTGAAGGCAGCGCGAAACCGGTGGTCGCGGCGATTCACAGCGTCGCGATGGGCGGCGGGCTCGAACTCGCGCTAGGCGCGCATTACCGGATCGCCGCGCCCGGCGCGCAAATCGCGTTGCCCGAAGTCAAGCTCGGCATCTTGCCGGGCGCGGGAGGCACTCAGCGTCTGCCGCGTGCAATCGGCCTCGAAGCCGCGCTCAACATGATCGTTTCCGGCGCGCCTGTCATGTCGCAGGACCTCGCCCGATCGGGTCTCTTCGACGAACTCGCGGACGGCGATCTCGCCGAAGCGGCGCTCGCGTTCGCGCGCAAGGTCGGCGCAAAAGAAGGCCCGCATCCGAAAGTGCGCGAGCGCAAGATCGAGCATCCGAATGCCGAAGGCTTTATCCAGTTCGCACGCAATAGTGTCGCAACCGTCGCGAAGAATTTCCCCGCGCCGCTCAAATGTATCGACGCAGTTGAAGCCGGCGTGAAGAACGGCTTCGACAAGGGCCTTGAGGTCGAGCGCGAATGCTTCGTCGCGCTCGTGCAAACGCCCGAGAGCCGTGCGCTGCGTCACGCGTTCTTCGGCGAGCGCGCCGCGAGCAAGATTCCCGACGTGCCTGCCGATACGCCAGTGCGCGAGATCCGGCAGGTCGCGGTGATCGGCGCGGGCACGATGGGCGGCGGCATCGCAATGAACTTCATCAGCGCCGGCATTCCCGTTACGCTGCTCGAAACGAAACAGGAGGCGCTTGACCGCGGCCTCGCCACGATCCGCAAGAACTACGAAGCAACTGTGAAGAAGGGCAAGCTCAAGCCCGAAGCGCTCGAAGAGCGGATGGCGCTGATCACGCCCACGCTTTCGTACGACGACCTGAAGAACGCGGACCTGATCGTCGAAGCGGTGTTCGAGGAACTCGGCGTCAAGGAGCAGGTGTTCAAGCGTCTCGACGAAGTGGCGAAGTCCGGCGCGATCCTGGCGTCGAACACGTCGACGCTCGACGTGGACAAGATCGCCGCGTTCACCAGGCGGCCGCAAAATGTGGTCGGCATGCACTTCTTCAGCCCGGCCAACGTCATGAAGCTCCTTGAAGTCGTGCGCGGCAAGCAAACCGCGAAAGACGTGCTCGCCACCGTCATGAAGCTTGCGAAGAAGATCAAAAAAACGGCGGTGGTGTCGGGCGTGTGCGACGGTTTCATCGGCAACCGGATGATCGAGCAGTACATCCGCCAGGCGCTTTTCATGCTCGAAGAGGGCGCGCTGCCCGCGCAAGTCGATCGTGCGATTGAAAAATTCGGCTTCGCAATGGGACCGTTCCGCATGAGCGATCTGGCCGGCAATGACATCGGCTGGGCGATCCGCAAGCGCCGCTATGAGGAACATCCGGAGATGCATTATTCGAAGATCGCCGACCGTCTGTGCGAGACGGGGCGCTTCGGCCAGAAAACCGGCGGCGGCTGGTACGACTACAAGGCGGGCGATCGCACCGCGCATCCGTCGAAACTGGTCGACGAGATGATTGTCGCTTACTCGAACGAAACGAACACGCAGCGCCGCAAGATCGGCGACGACGAGATCGTCGAACGTCTCGTATTCGCGCTCGTCAACGAAGGCGCGAAGATTCTTGAAGAAGGGATTGCATCGAAGGCGTCGGACATCGACATGGTGTATCTGACCGGCTATGGCTTCCCGCTTTATCGCGGCGGCCCGATGCTGTACGCGGACACCGTCGGCCTCTACAACGTCGAGCGCGCAATTCGCCGCTACGCATCGCAGCCGAATGGCGACGCATGGCAGTTGGCGCGCAGCATCGCCGAACTTGCGGCCCAGGGCCGGGGCTTTAACGGCTGACGCCGCGCACAGCACACGCCGCTCATATCGAACGACAGCGGTGGCGCGCGTTATTGCGGCGCGGCGGCGATATCGCCCGCACGGAACGCACGCGCCACCATCGCCATCTATACGCAGGAGACTCGCATGACTGACGCCGTAATCGTATCGACCGCCCGCACGGGGCTCGCCAAATCATGGCGCGGCGGTTTCAACATGACGCATGGCGCGACGCTCGGCGGGCACGTAACGCACGCCGCCGTCGAACGGGCGAAGCTGGACCCGGCGCGTGTGGAGGACGTGATCATGGGTTGCGCCAATCCTGAAGGCGCGACGGGCATGAACATCGCGCGGCAGATCGCGCTGCGCGCCGGCTTGCCGGTCAGCGTGCCGGGCATGACGGTGAACCGCTTCTGTTCGTCGGGATTGCAAACCATCGCGCTGGCCGCTCAGCGCGTGATTGCCGGCGAGGGCGACGTGTTCGTCGCGGGCGGCGTTGAATCGATCTCGTGCGTGCAGAACGAGATGAACCAGCACATGTTGACCGACGGTTGGCTCAGCGAGAACAAGCCGGAAATCTACTGGTCGATGTTGCAGACCGCCGAGAACGTCGCAAAACGTTATTCGATTTCGAAAGAGCGTCAGGACGAGTACGGCGTGCGCTCACAGCAGCGCGCCGCAGCGGCGCTGGAAGCCGGCAAGTTCAAGGACGAGATCGTGCCGTTGACGGTGCTCGCGGGTGTCGCCGACAAAGCGACCGGCCGGTTGTACACGAAAGAGGTGACCGTCAGCGGCGACGAGGGCATTCGCGCGGACACGACGCTCGAAGGCGTATCGAAGATCCGCACCGCGCTGCCGGGCGGCGTCATCACGGCGGGCAACGCGAGCCAGTTCTCAGACGGTGCGTCCGCTTGCGTGGTGATGAACGCGAAAGTCGCGGAGCGCGAAGGGCTGCAGCCGCTCGGCATTTTCCGGGGTTTCGCGGTGGCCGGCTGCGAACCGGACGAGATGGGCATCGGCCCTGTTTTCGCCGTGCCGAAGCTGCTCAGGCAGGCGGGGCTGAAAGTCGAGGACATCGATCTGTGGGAGTTGAACGAAGCGTTCGCCGTGCAGGTGCTGTATTGCGCCGACAAGCTCGGCATTCCGCATGACCGTCTGAATGTCGACGGTGGCGCGATTGCGGTCGGCCATCCGTATGGCGTGTCGGGCGCGCGGCTCACCGGGCATGCGCTGATCGAAGGCAAGCGGCGCGGCGCGAAGCTCGTCGTGGTGACGATGTGTATCGGCGGCGGGCAGGGCGCGGCGGGGCTGTTCGAAGTCGCTTGACCGCGTGGTCGGCGGAGCGTGGTCAGGGCAGGGCCATGCCCGTCGAGGGCAGGCTCAACGCGCCCTGATCGACGAAGCGCGTCGTGCCGGTCAGGCCGCTGGCGAGCTTGCCTCGCATAATGTACGGAATCTGGCTCGACTGCGCGGTGCTGCCCTGCATTACACCGGCGAACGCGAACGCCTGGCGAACCGCGGAAAACGCGGGCACCGTCAACGGCACATTGACAATAGTTTCGCCGAAGCGGGGCACGGTGCCGCTCTGGTCGCTGACGCCGCTCGCGAACGGCTTGCCGTTCAGTTCCAGATCGAGCGACACGCCATTGAAGCTGACCGCCGAATCGTTCGGATTTTGTACGCGCAGTTTGACGTTGAAACGCATCTCGAAGCCTTGGCTGTCCATCGGTTCGATGCCGGCGACGCTCACGCGTAACGGATCGCCGCCGAAGAATCCGGCGCAGCCGCTCACGGTGAGCGCGAACACAGCGCATAACGCGGTCACGCGGCACAGACGCGCGCTGAACAGCATGCGGACGAAGGACATGACCGGCACCTCGAAGAGCGGATGGGGTCATGCATTGTAGCTGGCGAATTCCGGCGCGCGGGCGCCTGTTATGCGGCTTCTCGGTGAGTTACTCAGGTACCGCTCGTCTTTCGTCTTATGGTCGTCTCATGTTTCGTTTGAAGCAGTGCGCCGCAGCGTCGCTTTCAGGAATGCGGTCAACCAATGCAGAGCCCCACCCGTCGCGCTGCTGCCTCTGTTTTCAGCAAGAGACGGTTGCACCACGAAGGCGGCAGCCGGCGCATCCTGCGCACTGATCGATATCATGCCGTGTTGCCGCGCCACGAAGCACTGGCCCTCGTGCAAGGTGACGGACGTCAACGGAACGGCATCGCCGAGCCAGGCAAGCGAATGATCGCGAAACGCCAGCAGCAGATCGCCCTCAACGGCAACGACGGTGCCTCTTGCCCGCACGTCGTGCAGGGCGACTTGACCGACTGCGAGGAGGGACAGATTGGCGTTGGGGCGAGTTGACATGACCGTTTCCTTAAGACCGTTTCCATGCCATCCAGCATATTGAGCAGGTGCCCTTGAAAACAGCCGCAGTTATCGGCAATCTGAACCGCTACAAGGCGGCGGTTTGGCGCGCTGTATCGGTCGAAATGAAGAGAACGTGTATCTGTCGCGGCGCCGCCGCAGTGCGCACCATCGGTTGATGAGCCGACCCACCTACATGCACACGGACACCTCCATGGACACCGTCATGCAGTCCGAGCATTCCGAGCGCGCGGACCTCGCGCCTGCGGACGTTTTGCCGGCGAGCGAGCCGCTTTATCGTCAACTGGCCGGCCACTACCGTCGCGCAATCGGCAACGGCGCACTGCGTCCCGGCGAGCGTATGCCGTCGATGCGCGCATTCATGCAGCGCCACGGCGTAAGTCTCGCGACGGCGATCGAGAGCTATCGCGTGCTCGAACGCGAAGCGCTAATCGAGGCGCGGCCGCGCGCCGGTTACTTCGTGCGCGCTTCGCAATGCGCTGCGTTGCCGGCCGCGTCGGAGCCCGATCTTGCGGCCCTGCCGCAGGCCGCTCAGTTCGTCGGTATTCACTCGGCGATATCGGCGATCGTCTCGCAATATCAGCGCTATCCGGACGCATTCAATCTGGGCGGTGCGACCGCTTCGGCTGACCTTTATCCAACTGACGCGTTGCAAAAAGCCGCGCTGCGGGCGTTGCGCAGGCGGCCCACATTGCTGACCGCGGTCGGGCCCGATCAGGGCGACCCGGCGTTACGCGCGATCATTGCGCGCCGCGCGCTCGAAGCGGGCATTCAGATTGGCTCGGACGACATCATCATGACGCACGGCGGCATCGAGGCCGTCAATCTCGCGCTGCGTGCGGTCACGCAACCGGGTGACACCGTCGCCGTCGAGTCGCCCTGTTTCTTCGGCTTGCTCCAGGCGCTGGAAAGCCTCGGGCTGCGCGCACTCGAAATTCCAGCGAGCCCGAGCAGTGGGCTCGCCATCGAGGCGCTCGACTTCGCGTTGCAAACGCATCCCGACATCAAGGCCGTGGTCGTCGTGCCGAATTTGCAGAATCCGCTTGGCAGCGTGATGCCCGATTCGCACAAGGCGAGGCTGGTCGAACTGTGCGCGCGAGCCCGCATCGCGCTGATCGAAGACGACCCGTATCGCGAACTCGTCGACAGCGCGCAGCCGCTGCGCTCGCTGAAGGCGTGGGACACCGACGGCACTGTGATCCACTGCACGTCGTTCAACAAGACTCTCGCGCCCGGCATGCGGATCGGCTGGATCAACGGCGGGCGCTGGCATCCGCGTATCGGCATGCTGAAGTTTGCGCAGTCGCGTCACAACGAACAGCTGTCGCAAGTCGTGCTTGCCGGGTTTCTCGAAACGAACGCGTATGAACGGCATTTGCGGCGTTTGCGGGATCGCTTGAGGCTGCAGCGTGAGCGGATGTCGGCGGCAATCGGCGCCTCCTTTCCCGATGGAACGCGTTTTACGCCGCCCGCTGGCGGTATGTTCTTCTGGATCGAGTTGCCGGACGCGGTGTCGTCGGCCGCGTTGTTCGACGCCGCTTTGAAGCAAGGCATTCGTGTGATGCCGGGCATTGTGTTTTCGAACGCGGGCCGCTTCGATCGGTTCATCAGGCTGAGTTGTCCGAGCACGGACCTCGAACTCGCGGATGAAGCCGTGCTCAAACTCGGCCGGCTTGCGACAGCGATGGCCGCGCGCGCGGCGACGCAAGCGGCGTGAGCGCACCGCGCCCGTTGAATACGGTGAGGCCGCTTAGCACGTCAAGACCGTTGAGCCGAAGTGCCGCTCGACACCGCACGGTGCCATAGCGGGTATCATTTCCTCTCCTTTGGCGCGGTGCGTCGTCGCGTGCATGCTGCTGTTTGCACATCATCGCGAGTTGCGCCGCCCTCATGTCGAGACAAGTCAACTGAAGCCGCAATGACCGATTCATCTTCATCCACCGCGACGGGCGCGTCGCTGCCTGAGAGCCCCTTTGTCGACCGGCTCGGCGCGCAACTGGTGTCGGCGGCGGACGGGGTCAGCGAAGTGATGCTGCCCTTGCTGCCCGAGCATATGAACACGTGGGACGTCGCGCACGGCGGCGTAACCATGACGCTCGCCGACGTTGCGCTCGCGATGGCCGCGCGCAGCCTCGCGGGCGACGGCGTCGGCGTGGTCACGGTCGAAATGAAGGTCAACTTCATGCAGCCCGGCCGCGGTGAGTTGCGCGCGACAGGCCGCGTGCTGCACCGCTCGACGACGATGGCCTATTGCGAAGGCGAGATCCGCGATAGCGAAGGGCACTTCGTCGCCAAGGCGCTCGGCACGTTCAAATACATGCGCCGTCTTGCCGTGGGCCGCGACGTGACGCGTCAGCGCTTGCGCAGCGACCCATCGGCGAAACCCGGTCCTAGCGACGGCTGAGCACATGCGGCGTTTCGATCTGCATTGTCCGGGCGCAGGCCGGGTGCAAGGCTCGCTGCAACCGGAACGATATGCGACCGGCAACCTGTAGCCGGTCTTGACAATCAGCAGAAGCAGCAAATCAAGGAGACGATGTCATGCCACAGATCAACCGTCAGTTCGTGTTGGCTTCGCGGCCGCAAGGCGCCGTCACGCCCGAGAACTTCCGCCTCGTCGAAACGCCGCTTGCACCGCTCGCCGATGGAGAAGTGCGCGTGCGTAATCACTATCTGTCGCTCGACCCGTACATGCGCGGCCGCATGAACGACAGCAAGTCGTATGCGCCGCCTCAACCGCTCGACGAAGTCATGATCGGCGGCACGGTCGGCGAGGTGGTCGAATCGAAGAATGAGAAGTTCGCGGTCGGCGACAAGGTCGTCGCAATGTTCGGATGGCAGGAGTACGGCACGTCGAACGGTACGGGCATTCAGAAAGTCGACGACACGCATGTGCCGCTGTCGGCTTATCTCGGACCGGTCGGCATGCCGGGCGTGACGGCGTGGTACGGACTGAACCGGATCATCGCGCCGAAGGCCGGCGAGACGGTCGTGGTCAGCGCGGCAAGCGGAGCAGTGGGCAGCGTGGTCGGCCAATTGGCGAAAGAGGCCGGCGCGCGCGCAGTGGGTATCGCGGGCGGTCAGCAGAAGTGCCGTTATGTGGTGGAAACGCTTGGCTTCGACGCCTGCATCGACTACAAGGCCGGCAACCTCTATCAGGACCTGAAGGCGGCGACGCCGGACGGCGTCGACGGTTGCTTCGAGAACGTCGGCGGCGAAGTGCTCGACGCGACGCTCGCACGCATGAACCCGTTCGGCCGCATCGCGCTGTGCGGATACATTGCGGGCTACGACGGCCAGCCGCTGCCGCTCAAGCACCCGTCGCTGATATTGACGCAGCGTCTGCTCGTGCAGGGCTTTATCGTCAGCGAGCATATGGACGTCTGGCCGGAAGCGCTCAAGCAGCTTGGCACGCTGGTCGCGCAGAAAAAGCTGCACTATCGCGAGAGCATCGCGCAAGGGCTCGATGCGGCGCCCGAGGCGTTCATCGGCTTGCTGAAAGGCAAGAATTTCGGCAAGCAGCTTGTGCGATTGATCTGATGTGAGGTCATGGCGGCGGGCGGCGGTTGGAAACGTCTGGAGCCGCACTTGCAGCCGCGTTTGCCACCGCACTTGCAGCCGCACTTGCAGCCGCACACAAAGGAGTCCACGGATGTTCGAATTTGCAGGCAAGGTCGCGGTCATCACCGGCGCGGCCAGCGGCTTCGGCCTCGCGTTTGCGCACAAAGGCGCGGCGCTCGGCATGAAGCTCGTGCTCGCCGACCTGAATCCCGACGCGCTCGCGCAGGCCGTCGATACGTTGCGCGCGGCGGGGGGCGACGCGATCGGCGTGCCGACCGACGTGTCGAGCGCAACGCAGGTCGAAGCGCTCGCGCAAGCCGCGCTCGATGCGTTTGGCAAGGTGCATCTGTTGTTCAACAACGCGGGCGTGGGCTCGGGCGGCTTGCTGTGGGAGAGTTCCGCCAACGACTGGTCGTGGGTATTCGGGGTCAACGTAATGGGCGTCGCGCACGGCGTGCGTGCGTTTGCGCCGATCATGCTGGCGCAGAACGAACCAGCGCATATCGTCAACACCGCATCCGTCGCGGGGCTGCTGTCGCCGCCCGCGATGGGCGTCTATAACGCGTCGAAACACGCGGTCGTCTCGCTCACCGAGACGCTGTATTACGACCTGCAAATCGCGCAGTCCGGGCGTGAGGCGAGCCGCCGCGTCGGCTGTTCGCTGCTGTGCCCCGCGTTCGTGCCCACGGGCATCGCCGATGCCGAGCGCTCGCGGCCCGCTGAACTTCGCAACGAGAGCCGCCCGACGCGCTCGCAGATCGCTGCGGGCAAGCAACTGCAGCGCGCGGTGCAATCGGGCAAGCTCAGTGCCGCCGATGTCGCCGGCATCACGTTCGAGGCTATCGCCGAGCGCCGTTTCTATATCATCACGCACCCGGCCATCATGGCAACGGTGAGATTGCGTCACGAGGACATCGAGCAGTTGCGCGATCCCACCGACCCGATGTCGCTGAAACCCGAAGTCAGGCAGGCGGATCCCGACTAGCGCCGCTCGTTGCGCGCAATGTCGCGTGCGCCTTTTCAACCTGCGGCGCGTATGCGCCATCTAACGTTACCTGCGTCACATGCCGCTGAACCCGAAGATCGAGCAGGTGCTCGACATGATCGCGCGCGCAAAGCGCCCGAAGCTCCATGAGATGACCGCGCAAGCGGCGCGCGCGTCGTACGAGAAGAGTGCGCCGATTCTCGAGATTGCGAGCGCGCCGATGTTTGCCGTCGAGGACATGCGCGTGCCGACGCGCGACGGCGCAACGATTCGCGCGCGTCTTTATCAGGCCGTCGAGCCGAGCTGGGCCGAGCCGGCTCCTGCATTGATCTACTATCACGGCGGCGGCTTCACGGTCGGCAGCGTCGATACGCACGATGCGCTGTGCCGCATGTTTGCGCGCGACGGAAAATGCACGGTGCTGTCGGTCGATTACCGGCTCGCGCCCGAACACAAGTTTCCTACCGCCGTCGACGACGCTTTCGACGCGCTCGTCTGGCTGCATGCGCACGCCGCGCAGTTTGGCATCGACACCGGGCGGCTTGCGGTAGGCGGCGACAGCGCGGGCGGCACGCTCGCCACGGTTTGCGCGGTGCTCGCGCGCGACGCCGGCATCGCGCTTTCAGTGCAATTGCTGATCTATCCAGGCACGACCGGCTATCAGGAGACCGATTCGCACTCGCGCCTTGCCGACGGCTTCCTGCTTTCGGGCGAGACGATCCAATGGTTTTTCGATCAATATGTTCGCGACGCGAGCGATCGCGACGACTGGCGCTTTGCACCGCTCGACGGCAAACGCGGCGCACCCGACTTCGGCGGACTCGCGCCAGCCTGGATCGCGACTGCCGAATACGATCCGTTGAGTGACGAAGGCGATGCCTATGCGCTGAAGCTGCGCGACCACGGCAACGAAGTCACGCTCAGGCGCTACCCCGGCATGATCCACGAGTTCTTCAAGATGGGCGGTTTCGTGCCCGATGTTGCGCATGCGCACGCGGAGGCCGCGGCGGCATTGCGCAGGGCATTCGGCGAGCAATGATTACGCGATTTGCGGCTCGACGTTGAACGCGAAGCTGCGCTCGAAGTCGCCCGGGCGCACGATCCGGTGTGAGCCGTTGTCGTCGCTTCGCTCGGCCACCGCCACGCTGACCATCTCCGCGTTCGCGACTACTCGCAGCGCCGTCGTGCCGCGCGTGCCGTACTCCGGCGTTTCGATGAATGCCGCCGACAGCGCCCGTTCGCGTTCGAGCGGAATGCCGGTGGCAGGCAACTCATCGTCGGGAGCGACGCGCGGGTCGCGCATCAGGTCGATCAGGCGCTCGAGCGGCGGCATCGGGTTGCGCGTGAGGAGCGCGCTCAATTCGGCCCGCTTTCTGACGAGCTTCGGCCACGCGGTGTCGAGCACCGCGTTCGAGATGCCGTGTGTGCCGGGCATAAGCAGCGCGGGGGCGACGTTGGAGCGATTGCAATACCAGGCGAGTTCGCGGCGCGTCCAGTCACCCACCAGCAGGTTGAAGCCGTTATACATGTCGCCGGTCTTCGCCACGCGTTGCAGATAGGCCAGCGGCGTTTCGCGCGGGCCGCCGTTCTCACCGCCGTTCTCCATGCCATTCCTGCCGGCGCTGCCCGAAGCCAGCCAGTCGCTGACGAGCGTGCCGCGAGTCGGCGCATCGGCGCGCGTCTCGTGCGGCGCGCGGTAGTTGGTCAGCGCAGCAAAACGGCCGTCGCGCGACATGCCGAGCCACGTTCCGCCGCCGAGCAAGTCGCGGCCGGCCAGCACGCCCGGCGCGTCGCTCCACCAGGCGATCGGCTCGGCCGTGCGCCGGAAGAACTCATCGCGATTCGCGGCGAGCGTGAAGATCGGGCCGTCGACCGCATCGGGTCGCCAGTCGAAGACAATCAGGCACATTGGGGGCGTCTCCCAATTGGGGACTTCTGAAATGGCATGGCAGGCAGAAGTTCAGGCGAGGGCGCAGCGAGGAAGCGGCGCGTTTTCGTCGAACAGCGCCGCGTCGCATCTTCGAGGGCGTTCAAACCTCGGTGGGCAGGCCGTACGGAAGCGCGAGGAACCGCAGCGCCGGGCCTTGCGCCGCGCCTAGATGCACCGAGCCGCTTTCGAGCGCCGCCAGCTTGATCTCCACCAGCAGATCGACGCCGCCGTCGCGAGCTGATGCCGCGTTCACCACCATGCCGCACGGCTGGCCTGGATCGTCGGAGTGAAAGAGTTCGGCGCCGGCCTTCGCGGTATCGAGGTCGCTCGCCACGTTGGCGAGCGACGTGCGCCGCTTGATCGTGCCGCGATACTGGCTGCGCGCCACCACTTCCTGGCCGGGATAGCAGCCCTTGCGGAAATTGACCGCGCCGAGCACGTCGAAATTGACCATCTGCGGCACGAATTGCTCGACCACCGGCTGCGTGATGCGCGGCTCGCCTGCGCGAATGTCGAGCCAGTCCCAGACTGCGGGCGAAACCTGCTTCAACTTCTCGCGAAGCTGCGGCAAGTGCGCTTCGACTTGCGCCTTCGGGCCGATCCACAGATAGCGCAAACGCTCGAACGCATCGGGCACGCGGATCAGCGAGCCGGCCGCGCCGTCCACCTTCACATGAACGCCGTCGGGCAGAGCGTCGAACACGCCGGACAGCGCCTTGCGGACATCGCCCGCGAGGCCGATCACGGCGAGTTCGCCGCTTGCATCCACGAGCTTCGCCTTGGCGCGCAAAACGAACATGGACAGCCGCTTTTGCACCGCCGCCTGCACGTCTTTCGAGACGAGCAGATGGATCATGTCGCCGCTGCGCCACGTCAAAAACGACGCCAGCAGCCGTCCCTTCGCCGAGCAATAACCCGCGAGACGTGCGTTCGCGGCGTCCAGGTGCTGCGTGTCGTTGGTCAACTGCCCGTGCAGGAAGCTCGCGGCGTCGTCGCCGGTGGCGTCGATCACGCCGAACTGCGTGAGCGCCATGTAGGCGCCATGTTCAAGCACTGCGGCGAACTCATACTCGGACGGACGCGGCAACACCGGCAGCGCCGTGGCGGAATGGCCCAACGGCGCGCCGCCGGGGCTGCCAGAACCAGCGCCGGGAGCAGCGCCTGAAGCAGTAGCTGAAGGAGTGCCTGAAGGTATGCCTGAAGCGGTAGCGAGCGGTGTGTTCATGGATTCCTGGAACAGTCAATTCTGACTTTAGCTAAGGCAAACAAGTATTATATGCAGTCCAACCCAGTCACGTTTTCATGTCCCTGTTCAAGAAATGTTTCGTCGCCGGCTCGATTATCGTCGTGCTGGCCGCAGCCGCGATTGCTGGCGGATACCACTGGGCCAATAGCCCGCTCGAGCTGAACCCCGCGCAACTCGACGTCACCGTCAAACCGCACAGCAGTCTGCGCAGCGTCACGCTGCAACTGAACCGCGGCGGCGTGCCCGTCGAGCCTGAACTGTTCATCGTCATGACGCGGCTGCTCGGTCTTCAGAGCGAACTCAAATCGGGCAATTACGAGTTCAAGACCGGCGTCACGCCATACGAAGTGCTGCAAAAGATCGCTCGCGGCGACGTCAACGAATACGTCGCGACCGTCATCGAAGGGTGGACTTTCAGGCGCATGCGCCAGGAACTGGACGCCAATCCGGCGCTGAAGCACGACAGCGCCGGGATGAACGACGCGCAGCTGATGAGCGCGATCGGCGCGCCTGAGGCGTCGATCGGCAACGGCGAAGGGCTGTTTTTCCCGGACACCTACCTGTTCGACAAAAACACGAGCGATCTCGACGTCTACCGCCGCGCCTATCGGCTGATGCGCGCGCGCCTCGACGAAGCGTGGGTCGCGCGCTCGCCGAATCTGCCCTACAAGACACCGTATGATGCGCTGATCATGGCGTCCATCATCGAGAAGGAAACCGGCAAGAAATCCGACCGGGCGATGGTCGCCGCCGTCTTCGCGAACCGTCTGCGCGTGGGCATGCCGCTGCAAACCGATCCGACCGTGATCTACGGTATGGGCGAGAGCTATAACGGCCACATCCGCAAGAAGGACCTGCAAACTGACACTCCCTACAATACCTATACGCGGATGGGCCTGCCGCCGACACCTATCTCGCTGCCGGGCGTGGCCTCGCTGCAGGCGGCGATGAACCCTGCGCAAACCAGCGCGTTGTACTTCGTCTCGCGCGGCGACGGCAGCAGCATCTTTTCCGACACCCTCGGCGATCACAACAAGGCCGTGGACAAATACATTCGAGGGCAATAATGGCGCGCGGCAAATTCATTACATTCGAGGGCATAGATGGCGCCGGCAAGACGACGCATCTGGCCTGGTTCCGCGAGCGGCTGGAACAGAAGGTGGCGGCCAACGGCCGCTCGGTCGTCATGACCCGCGAGCCGGGCGGCACGCCGCTTGGCGAGCAGATCCGCGAGATCGTGCTGCATCAGAAGATGGACCTTGAAACCGAGGCGCTGCTGATGTTCGCGCTGCGCCGCCAGCATCTGGCCGAAGTGATCGAACCGGCGCTCGCGCGCGGCGACTGGGTGCTCTCCGACCGCTTCACCGACGCCACCTTTGCCTATCAGGGCGGCGGCCGCGGGCTGCCGCGCGACAAGCTCGAAACGCTGGAGCGCTGGGTTCAGGGCGGCTTCCAGCCCGATCTCACGGTGCTGTTCGACCTCGCGCCAGAGATCGCGAACGAGAGGCGCAGCGCGGCGCGCGATCCGGATCGTTTCGAGAGCGAATCGACCGCGTTTTTCGACCGCACCCGAGCCGAATATCTGCGGCGCGCGGAAGAAGCGCCTTATCGATTCGCTATCATTGACTCTTCGCAAAGCATTGCGCGAATCCAGAAACAACTTGACGAACTTCTTGCAAGTCTTTGATACACAAACAATATAAGAAATTATTATCTGCCTAGCAAGGCCTCGTGCAATACCTCACCAAACGCGTTCAACTGACTGATCAGAAAGAGAAAAAATGATTTATCCGTGGCAAGCCGATGACTGGAACCGCCTGCAGCAATTGCGCGACCACTGGCCGCACGCCTTGCTGCTGCACGGACAGGCGGGCATCGGCAAGCTGCGCTTCGCGCAGCATCTCGCGCAAGGTCTGCTGTGCGAGGATCGGCGAGACAACGGCGAACCGTGCGGCGCATGCGTCGCGTGCAACTGGTTCACGCAGGGCAACCATCCCGATTACCGTATCGTCGTGCCCGAGGCGCTGGCGGCCGAAGCCGGCATCGGCAACGGCGCGGACGAGAAAGCCGAAAAAGCCGATGGCGACGAAGGCAAAAAAACGCGCGCACCGAGCAAGGAAATCAAGATCGAGCAAATTCGCGGCTTGCTCGACTTCGTCGGCGTGGGTTCGCACCGCGGCGGCGCCCGCGTGGTCGTGCTGGCTCCGGCGGAGGCGCTCAACATCGCGGCGGCCAATGCGCTGCTGAAAACACTCGAAGAGCCGCCCGCGGGCGTCGTGTTCCTGATGGTGTCCGCGCGGATCGACCGGCTTTTGCCCACCATCATCAGCCGTTGCCGCCAATGGCCGATGAGTCTGCCCGCGCCCCAGGTCTCGACCCAATGGCTCGCGGCGCAAGGCGTGGCGGAGGCGCCGGCGCTGCTCGCCGAAGCGGGCGGCGCGCCGCTGACCGCACTCGCGCTCGCTAGCGACGAAAACCGCACGTTGCGCGACTGGACGCTCAAGCAACTGGCCGCCGGCCCGGAGTGCGACGCCTTTGCATGCGGCGAGGCGCTTCAAAAGCTGCCCGTGCCGCTCGTACTCGGCTGGCTGCAACGCTGGATGTACGATCTGCTCGCGCAGCGCACCGCGGGCGCGCCGCGCTATTTTCCGCAGGCGTCCGCGGCGTTGACGCGCTGCGCATCGCAAGCAGACGCGAGCGCGTTCGCCCGCTTCATGCGCGCCGTAACGCGCCAGCGCGCGGTCGAAAATCATCCGTTGAACGCGCGGCTCGTGTTCGAGGAACTGTTTCTCGGTTACCGCGAACTCTTTGCATGACGCGAGGCGGTGGTCCCCACGCGCGGCGAACGTCGTTTCCGTTCACTAGCGCTTTACCCGTTAGCCGGTTCTTCAATTCAATCTGAAAGCACCATGAGCCTGTCTTACCGCGATGCCACGCTCGACGATCTGCCTGCCATCGTCGCCATTTACAACTCGACGGTGGCCTCGCGCCAGGTGACCGCCGATCTCGAACCGGTCAGTGTCGAAAGCCGCGTTGCGTGGTTCCACGCGCATGGGCCGCACAAACGTCCGCTATGGGTTGTCGAAGACGCCGAACAGCCTCGCCGTGTGATCGCCTGGCTGAGCTTTTCGGATTTTTATGGCCGTCCCGCCTATCAGCGCACCGCCGAAGTCAGCATCTATCTCGACGAGCGCGCGCGCGGCAAGGGCCTCGGCAAGCAGTTGCTGGCGGCCTCGCTGACGGCGGCGCCGGCGCTCGGCATCGACACAGTGCTGGGGTTTATCTTCGGTCACAATGAGGCGAGCCTGCGTCTGTTCCGCGGCTTCGGTTTCGACACATGGGGCTCTCTGCCGCGCGTGGCCGTGCTGGACGGCGTGGAGCGCGATCTGGTGATCCTCGGCAAGCGCCTCGACGCGCAAGGCGCGGCAGCCTGACCGCCTCGGGCCATTCCTCGGGCCATTCATTTGCAGGACATCATCATGTTTGTCGATTCGCACTGCCACATCAATTTCGAAGGACTCGCCGATCGCCTGCCGCAGGTGCTCGAGAATATGCGAAGCCACTCGGTCACGCACGCGCTGTGCGTGTCGGTGGACCTGGAAACGCTGCCGTCCGTGCTGGATATCGCGAGCCGGCATGAGAACGTGTACGCGTCGGTGGGCGTGCATCCGGACCACGAGGACATGCGCGAGCCAAGCGTCGCGGAACTGGTGGAACTGGCCGGGCATCCGAAAGTGATTGCAATTGGCGAGACGGGGCTCGACTACTACCGCCTGGAAGGCCGCTCGATCGCCGATATGGAATGGCAGCGCGAGCGCTTTCGCACGCATATCCGCGCCGCGCATGCCACGGGCAAGCCGCTCATCATCCATACGCGCTCTTCGTCGGAAGACACGCTGCGCATCATGGCCGAGGAGCGCGCGAGCGAGCCGGGCGGCGTGATGCATTGCTTCACGGAGCCGTGGGCCGTAGCCGAGCAGGCACTGGCGCAGAATTTTTACATCTCGCTGTCGGGCATCGTCACGTTCAAGAGCGCGACGGACGTGCAGGACGTCGCGCGCCGCGTGCCTCTGGAGCGCCTGCTGATCGAAACGGATTCGCCTTACCTTGCGCCGGTGCCGTACCGCGGCAAGCCTAATGAACCTGCGTACGTCAGTTATGTCGGACGTTTCATCGCGCAGCAGCGTGGCATGACGGACGAGGCGCTGGCGGCCGCAACCACGCAGAATTTCTTCCGTCTATTCAAGCTTTCCGCGCCAATCGGTGCACTGTGAAAGTGGATAAATATTAAGAGGATAGGGGTCAACCCTAAAGTAAAATATGATCAACAGTTCCAGTTTCTCCAACGTGCGGCAAGCCGCCCAAACGGCCCGCGCCGCATGCGCGTCGGCGCGCCGCAACTTCTCGCGCGCCGCGCTGGCGGCTACGGTGACGTGCGCCGCGCTGAGTTCGCTGATCGCGGCACCGGCCCAGGCTGCGCCGATCGATTCGCTGATCAAATCAGTCAAATTCGACGACGTCGACGGCGTCAAGAAACTGCTCGCCAAGGGCATGGATCCGAACAGCGTCGATAACCAGGGCATGCCGCTTCTGGTGCTTGCCGCGCGCGAGAAATCCGACAAGGTCGGCGCCGCGCTGCTCGCGAATCCGAAAACCAACGTCGAGATCGAAGACAAAGCCGGCGAAAACGCAATGATGATGGCCGCGCTGAACGGCGACATCGACTTCGTCAAACAGTTGATCGCGAAGGACGCCGAAGTGAACAAGAAGGGCTGGGCGCCGCTGCACTACGCGGCAGCAAACGGCCACGACGACGTCGTGAAGCTGCTGCTCGACCATTCCGCCTACGTGGACGCAGGGTCCCCGAACGGCACCACGCCGCTCATGATGGCGGCGCGCGGCGGCCATGTGTCGACGGTGAAACTGCTGCTCGACAATGGCGCGGACCTGACGGTCAAGAACCAGATCGGGCTCACCGCACTGGATTTCGCGAAGACCTATAAGGAGCCGGACGTGGTCGAAGGTCTGACCGCGCGGTTGCAGCAGATGCAGCAAAAATAGAGCGCGCGGCGCACCGGCATGCGCCGGCGCGCACCGCCCACTGCCTGAAGATCGCGGCTGCCGGCCTGCTGCCGCATCGCAAAACAGTGCAGAATGACGACTTTGTTGCCGCGCGTTCGCGCGCCGTCCGGATGCGGCAACAGACCGCCTGATAAACGACCCTGGAAAGGAACACCATGCTGCGGGCTTTGATTTTCGCCAGCGCGTTTGCCGTACCGTTATCGGCAGCCGCGTTTACGGGGGGCGACCTCAACAAACTGTGCACGAAGACCGACGTCGCGTCGCGCAGCGCGTGCGCCGCATACATCGAAGGCGCCGCCGACGGTATCTTCAACACCATCGACGCGATTGGCGGCACGACGGGACCGCGCGTCGGGCAATACTTCTGTTTGCCTCAGGACGCGCGCTCGGCGCAGCTGACCGACGCCGTACGCAAGTACATCGCGGAAAATCCGATTGTCGCGGGCTATAACGCGAGCACGGCAATCTCGCTGGGACTCGGCAAGGCATTTCCTTGCAAAAGCGGAAGTTAGTGTGAGCTGAAAGGACGTGTGCCGCAGGACGCACACGTTTTCCCATGAGTCGGACGCCACGCTGCCCATGCGCGGCCGGCTCGAAACGCGGAGCGCATCTTTCCATTAGCGCGTCTGCCTCGAAGGCGCTTCACGGTGCTTTTCAGCGCTTTTCACGAGCGCGTCCGGCGGGTTCGTCCCGCGGCGCGTGCCACATTGTGCCGTCGCCGCGTTTCATGGCCGCCGGCCTGTCCATACCCAATCGAAAAGGAGGTTGTCCTTCATGCCTTTTCTCGACGAACTCAACCACCTTGACCGTATCGCCGAAGCGCCGCTGCATACGTGGCTGGGCGCGTTGATGATCTCGGTGGTCGTCGTGCTGATCGGTATCGGCGTGCACCGCGTCGGCGCACGTATCGTGACCCGAATCGCGCGGCCTTATCCGCTCACCAGCGTCGTGCTTCGCTATATCGACAAGCCTTCGCTGTTCGTGCTCATCATTCTCGCGCTGGAAGCCGTATGGTGGGAGGCGCCCGACACGCTAACCTTCATATCGCCGTTGCGCGACGCCGCGGCTATCGCGATGATCGGCGCGTTGACGTGGCTGTCGGTGCGTTCGGCGGCGGCCATCGGCGAGGCAATCATCCAGGCGCATCCGCTCGATACCGCCGACAATCTGCAAGCGCGGCGCATCCACACGCAGGCGAGAGTGCTGGCCCGCTCAGTGATGCTCGTGATCGTGATCGTCGGCGTGGGCGGCGCCTTGATGACGTTCCCGAATGTCCGGCAGATCGGCGCGAGCCTTCTTGCATCGGCGGGCGTGGCAGGTCTGGTTGCCGGTATCGCTGCGCGGCCGGTGCTTGGCAATCTGATCGCCGGCTTGCAGATTGCGCTGTCACAACCCATCCGGCTCGACGACGTCGTCGTCATTCAGGGCGAATGGGGGCGCATCGAGGAAATCACCGGCACATATGTGTCGGTGCGCCTGTGGGACCAGCGGCGGCTCATCGTGCCGCTGCAATGGTTTATCGAGAATCCGTTTTCGAACTGGACGCGCAGCAGTTCGCAAATTATCGGCACGGTGTTTCTCTACGTCGATTACCGGATGCCGCTCGCGCCGCTGCGCGAGGAACTTGCGCGCATCGTCGCGGCGGCGCCTGAGTGGGACGGGCGCGTGCAGGTTCTGCAAGTCACCGAGGGCACCGAACGCTCGATGCAATTGCGCGCGCTCGTCAGTTCGCTCGATTCGGGCCTCAACTGGGACCTGCGCTGCCGCGTGCGCGAGGGGCTGCTCGACTTCATCCAGAAGCACTATCCGCAGTATCTGCCGCGCGCGCGTGCGGAGGTGTCGGCGGAACTCGAAAACGGCAAGGGCGAGCCGCTCGACTGGGTGCCGCGCGGCGCTCGCACGCCGGCCGGCAGCACGGCGGCGCATACTGAGGCGGACCCGGTGGCGAGCCGGCCCGCTCAGGCGACTGGCGCGGCAGCGCCGTCGCACAGGGTCAAGGAAATGGCCTAGCAGCTACAGGTGTCCGCGTGAGGTTCCTCCACGCCGACCGGCGCCCACGGCGATGCAACCGATCGATCGCTAAGGGGTCGAACCGTCCACTTACACATAAACTCGGCGCGGCATGGCGTGCACCATGCGAAAGTTTGTCGAGGCGCTCGCTGCATGACGAGCGCCGGCTGCACCCCGGCAGATGCCGCGCGCAACAAGGAGGACTAGCAACATGGGCCGACTGATCGTCGTGTCGAATCGCGTCGCAACGCCGACGGAAACCAAAGGATCGGCAGGCGGCCTCGCCGTCGGCGTGTTCGGCGCGCTGAAGGATGCCGGAGGCGTGTGGTTCGGCTGGAGCGGCGACGTGGTCAGCGAGACCGTCGCCAACGCCGGACCGACGCTCGAACAGGAGGGCGCGGTCACCTTCGCAACGGTGGGTCTTACGCGCAAGGACTACGACCAGTACTACCGCGGCTTCTCGAACGCGACGCTGTGGCCGGTGTTCCACTACCGCAACGACCTCGCGCGCTACGAGCGCGAGGAGTATGCAGGCTACCGGCGCGTCAACGCGTGGCTCGCGCACAAGCTGATCAAGCTGCTCGAGCCAGACGACGTGATCTGGATTCACGACTACCACCTGATTCCGTTTGCCGAAGCGCTGCGCAGCGAAGGCATCACGAACCGCATCGGCTTTTTCCTGCACATTCCGTTTCCCGCGCCGCAGATTCTGCTCAACATTCCGCCGCACGAGGAGCTGGTCAAATCGCTGTCGTGCTACGACTTGCTGGGCTTCCAGACGGCGACCGATCAGGAAGCGTTCCACGATTACGTCACTCGCCACGCGCGCGGCTCGGTGTCGAACGGTCTCGTCGAAGCGTTCGGCCGCAAATTGCGTACGGGCGTCTACCGCATCGGCGTGTTTCCAGACGAGATCGCAGAGCAGGCAAAGCGCTACGAAAGCCGTCAGCACGTGCTCGATCTGAAGCAGAGTCTCGAAGGCCGCAAGCTGATCATGAGCGTCGACCGGCTCGATTATTCGAAGGGGCTCGTCGAACGCTTTCGCGCATTCGAGCATTTGCTGGAACGTTCGCCCGAATGGCGCGGCAACGTCACGCTCGTGCAGATTGCGCCGCCCACGCGTTCGGACGTCGCTACGTACCAGAAAATTCGTCAGGATCTGGAGTACGAAGCAGGGCGAATCAACGGCCGCTATTCAGGCCTCGACTACACGCCGATCCGCTATCTGAATCAGCAATACGACCGCTGGAAACTGATGTCGCTGTTCCGCGAGTCGCAGATCGGCTTCGTCACGCCGTTGCACGACGGCATGAATCTCGTCGCGAAGGAATATGTCGCCGCGCAGAACCCCGACGATCCGGGCGTACTCGTGCTGTCCATTTTCGCGGGCGCCGCGGCCGAGCTGACAGGCGCGCTGCTCGTGAATCCGCACGATGCAATAGGCATGTGCGAGGCGTTGCAGCGCGCGCTGCAAATGCCGCTCGACGCGCGTCAGCGGCGTCACGAGATCAACATGGCGGCGCTGCGCAAAAACGATCTTGGCGTGTGGCGCGACAGTTTCCTGCGTGACCTGCGCAGCGTGCCGCTGCAGAAGCCCGCCATGGGCGGCGGGCATAAGTAGTGAGCGGTCCGAAACAGCATGCCGTGTGCGCATGCAGGCGTGGCACGCCAAGGCGCTGCGCTCCTGCGGCCCGCCGAACATCGTATCCACGGATGGCCGCGTGCTGAGCGCGCTCGCCATCGCCGGTTACCGGTCGTTGCGCGAATTGATCGTGCCGCTTGGGCGGCTTAACGTCATCACGGGTGCCAACGGCAGCGGGAAGTCGAGCGTTTATCGGTCGCTACGCCTGCTTGCCGAAACGGCGCGCGGCGGCGTGATCACGTCGCTCGCTCGCGAAGGCGGTTTGCCGTCCACGTTATGGGCCGGCCCGGAGCGTTTTTCCCGGGGCATGCTGAGCGGCGAATTCGAGGTTCAAGGCACGACCCGCAACGCACCGGTCAGTCTGCGGCTCGGCTTCGCGGGCGACCCGTTCAGCTATGCGATCGACCTCGGCTTGCCGCATCCGGGTACCAGCAGGTTCGTGCTCGATCCGGTCATCAAGCGCGAGTGCATCTGGAGCGGGCCGGTGCTGCGGCCCTCGGCGTTGCTGGTGGATCGTCAAGGAGCGGCGCTGCGCACGCGTGATGAAAACGGCGACTGGCAAACAGTCCCGCAACCCGTCGCGAGCTTTGACAGCATGATGACGGAGTTCGCCGACCCGCGCTGCGCGCCGGAGATGATCGCAGTGCGCGAACAGATCCGCTCGTGGCGCTTCTATGACCATTTCCGTACTGATGTCGACGCGCCTGCGCGCATGCCGCAAATCGGCACGCACACGCCGGTGCTCTCCGACGACGGTGCGGATCTCGCTGCGGCTTTGCAGACCATTCGCGAGATCGGCGACCCCGCTGCACTCGACGCCGCCATCGACGATGCGTTTCCCGGCTCACGGCTCGACGTCGCCACACAGAACGGCCGCTTCGAAGTGCTGATGCAGCAGCATGGTCTGCTGCGTCCGCTCAAAGCTGCGGAACTGTCTGACGGGACCCTGCGTTATTTATTGCTGGTCGCCGCGCTGTTGACGCCGCGTCCGCCCGCGTTACTCGTATTGAACGAGCCCGAAACGAGTCTGCATCCGGACCTGTTGCCGGCGCTTGCGCGGCTGATCACGCGAGTCGCCGCGCATTCACAGGTGCTTGTCGTATCGCACGCGGCGCGGCTCACCGCGTCACTCGAACGCGAAGACGCGACCGAGTCGATCGTGCTCGAGAAGCATTTCGGTGCAACGCGTCTCGCCGACGCCGAAGAGCGCGACATACCGCCGTGGAAATGGCCGTCGCGCTGACGCTCGACGCGCGCGTGCGGCTCCAATATTTCGATGGCCCCTGCGATGTAAGCTGAATGTAACAGCGCCCAAAAAATGCAATCCCGTGCGCTTTTTAGCGCTTCCCAGGGAATAATGCTTCGATGCCTGTGGCGCGCGCCGGCCTCGGCGCCATTAATCGAAAGACGGAAGACTTGCCTGCTCGCCCGGCGCCTGTTGACGCCGGATAAACCTGGGCGGGTCGGGCAGCGCCGGGCCGTGCCAGGCTGTGCACAACCCAGCGCCGCAAGCCGTCAGTTCACGGAGACAACTATGAAGATTGCGCAGATCGCCCCCTTGACCGAATCGGTGCCGCCGAAGCTGTACGGCGGCACGGAGCGCGTCGTGTCGTACATCACCGAGGCGCTCGTGGAACTCGGCCATGACGTGACGCTGTTCGCAAGTGGCGACTCGGTGACGAGCGCGAAGCTGGAGGCCGTGTGGCCGCGGGCGCTGCGCCTCGATCCCGGCATCCGCGATCGCGTGGCGCCGCACATGCTGCTGATGGAACTCGTGCGCCGCCAGGCCGAAGAGTTCGATGTCCTGCATTTCCACCTCGACTATTACTCGTTCTCGGTGTTCAAGCGGCAGGAGACGCCGTTTGTCACGACCATGCACGGCCGGCTCGATCTGCCCGAACAACAGCCGGTGTTCGACACGTTCAACACTGCGCCGGTCATTTCGATTTCCAATGCGCAGCGCCATCCGCTGCCGCAAGCGCGCTGGCTGACCACGGTGTATCACGGCTTGCCGGAGAAGCTTTATACGCCGCAGCCGGTGGAGCAGAAGTACCTCGCGTTCCTCGGCCGTATTTCGCCCGAAAAGCGCGTTGACACGGCGATCCGCATTGCCGGGCGCTGTGGCATGCAGATCCGCATCGCGGCAAAGGTCGACACCGCGGATCACGAATATTTCGAGCGTGATATCCGGCCGCTACTGGACTTGCCGCACGTCGAGTTCATCGGTGAGATCGCGGATCATCAGAAAGCCGAATTTTTGTCAGGCGCTCATGCACTGCTGTTTCCGATCGATTGGCCGGAGCCGTTCGGCCTCGTCATGATCGAGGCCATGGCCTGCGGCACGCCGGTCGTCGCGTTCAATCGCGGTTCGGTGCCGGAGGTGCTCGAAGACGGGTTGACCGGCTTTATCGTCGAAGACGAGATCGGTGCGGTGGCGGCGGTCAACCGGCTGCACAAGATGCCGCGTGCGGGCGTGCGTCAACGCTTCGAGGAGCGCTTCACGTCGCATCGGATGGCGCAGCAATATGTGGATGCGTATCAGTCGGTGATTCGCGCGCAAAAGCGTTCGCGGTTCAAGGTGGTGGATAGCTCGGGACGTTGATTTCCGCGAGCGAGGCATGCGGACGGTTCTGAAGGTTCGGCCGCCGGGTTGACATATGCGCTTGCTCGTTGCAAGAGCATATGCCGACTGCTCCGCGCACCGTTTTCAGAACCTTAAGTTGAACGCATAAAAGTTGGACAAGACCGGACGGACAAGGCCGGCCTCCGCGGGCGGAGCCGGCCCTGTCGTCAAGTTTCCGCGCACTGCGATGCATCGCGCTGCTCACACTGCGCAAGCCCCGTGTCCAACCCGGACACCGTTGCAGGAATCAGGCGGACAGGACGCGCAGCCCGCATACGTCCGGGCGCTTATCGTGATGCGACGTGATGCGAGGCCGCTGGTCCGCCGTCAAATTCCTTAGATTTTCAGGCGCGAAACCTTCGTGCCCTGCAGCGACAGATCGCCCATCAAGCCAGTATTGGTCAGCACGAATACTTGCACCGGCGCCGTGGCGGTGGTGGTGTCGATCACGCCGTTCGCACCCATCTTGATGAGCGCGACCGAAGCGTCGCCGCCCACCGACCAGCCGTCGGCATTGCGGAATTTGTCGAGCGCGTCCTGCGTCATGAACAGGAAGATGATGGCCTTCGACTGTGCGCCGGCCTGCAAGCCGAACGAGCCGGAAATCGTGCTGTAGTAGCCCACCGTGCTGCCGCTTACGCGCAGCGAGCCTTCGCCGTACTGCCCGCCGACGATGAAGCCAGCCTGCAGCACCGACGGGAACACGAGCACGCCCCGAGCCTTCGAGACGAGTTCGTGCGAACCCTTCACGTTCGTGTACAGGCGCGACAAGGTGCCGTCGACGCTGGCGTCGATCGACTGACGTTTGGACGCGTCGGTGGACGGTGTGTCGTGGCCGCCGGTGTTGGTGGTACAACCGGCAAGTGCAAGGCCTCCGAAAGCGAGCGCAGCGGTAGTCTTCAACATGAAGTGTCGTCTTTGCATCGTTTTTCTCCGTATGGTTCCGGGGCGCAGCCGCGGAAGTTGAGCGGCTGTCCTGTGAGTTATATCACACGGCAGGCCAAAAGGCGCTTTCACACGCCTAGGCGAAAAGCCTTATGCGACGGGGCTTTGCGGGAGATCGCAAGAGATACGCTGTAAATCTGACCGGCTCGCGCGACGAGGCTCGCCACGCGCAGAAAGCGTGATCGAACGGGCTCACGGCGTCGCGGATTCGCTCGTGGGTTGTCCAGCAGCGGCCGCGCAGAAACTTGGGTAGATGCCCATTTTTACCGATTCGGATGCGCTGGAATTTGCGCCATCAACGAACGAAAAGTGTTGTCCCGGCGCCGCACACTAGCGGCTTCGGCGCACGCTATCCGCCGTGGTTCGCCTGGCTCTTGACCGTGGGCGGCCGCCTGAGTGCGCGCCGCACCCCGCCAATCAGCACACCCACGACGAACAGCGTGAGCGCCGGCACGATCCAGTAACCGACGAACGCATGCCACAGGTAAGCCATCAAGGTAGAGCGGCGCACGCTGTATTCGTTGCGGGCTTCCTGCTGGCGCGGCGCGTTGGCCGCCAGGACGTCGGCCGGGCAACCGGCGGCTTGCGCCTCGTCGGGCTTGCCGTGGCAGCGGGCGGGGGCGCCGGCGGCGCGCTGTGCGTCGGTGAAATTCCAGGTGGTCAGCGCGCGCTCGAGGTCGACGGCGTTGTAGGCCATCTCCTCGCGAATTTCGCTGACTGCAACGATCGCCACGGGCACGGCCCAAAATACGATGACGACCAGCCACCGCCTCAACCAGCGGTTTTTATGCTTCGATACCATCCTTGCCTCCAATCGATGCTTTTCGGCATCAACGACAAGATGGCGGCCCGTATGGATATTGTGTGGGGTGGGCCGTCTCCGCAGCCATCATAGAAGAAAAACGGCGCGTTCGGGCGGCGGCTCGGAGAAGGGCGGGGAAAGCGGGTGAGGGAAAAACGCAAACAGCATAGTGCGACGATCGAGCGCCGCGACGCACGCGGCGCTTTCCGGCGATGCGCGGGGCTCAGTTGGCCGGCGCGGAAGACAGGCAGCTCTTCATGAACGCTTTGCGTTCGTCGCCTTGCTTGCCGGTGGCTTGCACGTTGCACGCCTTCATCTTGTCCTGCTGGCTCATCGGTGCGGCAGCCGGCTTCGCGGAAAGGCAGGTTTTCATGAATGCCTTGCGCTCGTCGCCTTTCTTGTCGGCGGCCTGCTTGTTACAGTCCGCCATCTTGGTTTGCTGGCTGTTCTCTGCAAACGCGGGCGAAGCGAGGACGGTGCCGAGTACCAGTGCAGCGATTGTGGATTGGAATTTCATGTGACACTCCCATCGGTGTAGAAACGTTTTTGGTCTTCATGCACGCGGGCGTCGACGCATCCGGCCCTCGGCAGGTCCATTATGGCAAATGCTGTCTGCATCAACGGCCAAAACCGCGTTTGCGTTGACATGCGCACCCGCGCGTTTTCCCTGATGGAGCAGCGCTTGCGGCATTCGCGGCATTCAAAAGGCGCAATTGCGAGCAGGCCATTATGTTATGCATTGCAGATTAATTGACGAATGCAGCGGGGCCGTAAATCGCAATGTTGCCGCCGCGAGTGGCGGAATAAAAAAATTCGCGCTGAATTGTTCTTTTGCTGCGCCCGCACACGAATAGCAATTGGTAAGGAAATCCGGACCGAAATTCTGCAATCTATCTGCCGCGCAGCGGTGTGCATGGGGCGCCGATGCTGTCGCGTCAGACAAACCAGAGGAGCATGCCATGCACTATCTGATGACCTATGACCTTGTGCCCGACTATCTCGAACAGCGCGGCGCGCACCGCGAGCGGCATCTGAAACTCGCGTGGGCGGCGGCGGAGCGCGGCGAACTGCTGCTTGCCGGCGCATTGAACGAACCCGTCGACACCGCCGTGCTGCTTTTTACCGGCGAGTCGCCAGCAGCCGCCGAGGCCTTTGCCAAGGCGGATCCGTACGTGCAGGCGGGCCTTGTGACACGCTGGCGCGTGCGAGAGTGGACGACCGTGGTCGGCGAGGGCGCGGCCACTCCAGTCCGCTAATTGAATGCGCCGACGAACGCGCGGGCGAGGTGCCTCGCCCGCGCTGTTGCCAGGACGCGGGAATCGTTTCTTGCCACATCGATGTCATCAAGCGTTGGCACCTTGCGCTCGATGCGCTCGCAACCAACTGCCGCAGCCGGCCGAGTCAAAATTTCGAAAAATCCCAAATGCCGCCGTGACTGAGAAATTGCATAGGTTTATTCGGGGCTTTTTCGAATTCTCAGGCTCGCTACAGAAAAACCGGTGCTATCGCAGCAAGCATTTCCGTTACGGCTTTACGTGAAAAGACGGAATGCGCAAGAGAAGTTTGTTTCTTTCCGTAACACTTGTCGCAACGATATTCACGCAAACCCTGGTGGTGGTATGCTTCGTGCACAATTCTCCCATGCACGAGTGAGACCACGTTCTGTGCTTCGCAATAGGGACAAACCGCACTAACACAGGGCGGTATTGATCACCAGACAGAACGTACAAAACATATTTGTGCAACCGAGGGCTACACACGGATCGTGAAAGTTGAATTCGTGGTCAGCCCAAAGCCGCGGCCCGGCCAGGCTGCGTGGAGAAAATCCATGTTTTTCGATGAGCTAAGCAATGACGAATGGGCGCTGCTCTCAGCGCTTGTCTCAGATGAGCCGGCCGTCCGTCTGAACCGACGCGGGCGGCCTCGTGCCGACCCACGTGTCGTGGCGAATGCAGTGTTGTGGATCCTCACCACCGGTGAGCCGTGGTCGAAGCTGCCGGGACGGTATCCGTCGGGTCCTACTTGCCGGCGCCGCTTTGAAGAATGGCAGTTGAACGGTACGCTGCTCGAGATGGTTCGGCTCCTGTCCAGGACCGGACGCACGTTCGCGTACGTGCCTCAACCTGCGCCGCTGGTTGCCGCCAAGCCTGCAGGCAAGCCGGCCGCGCAGGTCGCGGAAACCTCGAGATCGCGGGACGACGCTCCGCGTGGTGTGACGTGGAAGAGCCCCGAGTCCTGGCAGGCGCCCGGCACGAGCGGCAACGGCGCGAATGCGCTGCACGCGGCGCTTCCGTCTCACGCGCGTGACTGGCGTTGCGCCGATCCGTTTGCCGACATCACACGTCAGCTGGCGGGTATCGACAATGTCGCACCAACCGAACAGTTCGCGCAGCACACATCGTCGGCAGCGTATGCACCGCAGGCAGTAGCGCGCGCGCCGGCCTTTCCGACGCCTTCGGTCGCCTATGCGCCGCGCCCTGCGCTGCGCGTCGACCTCGGCGCGATAGGCGAAGCCGGTGCAGTCGGCGCCGCCATGCAGAGTTTGGATTCGGCAATTGCGTCGGCGCGAAAAATGCCCGCAGCAGCGTTGCAGCGCAGCCCACTGCCGGCAAGTCTCGCACCGCGCGGCCGGCAAGTTGCCGAGCGGCATGGCTATCTGATCTACGTCGCCGCCGAGCGTGTGCCTAACGATATGTATCGCGCATGGGCGGAGATCATGATGGACGGCAGGCGCGTCGAGCGTTCCGGTCTCGTCGGTCCGCGTTTCGCCGATCCCCAGGCCGCCGAGCAGTATGCGTTCGAGTGGGCGGCGCAGTGGGTCGATCGCGAGTGCCGTACGCTGGCCGCAGCGCAAGCCGCGCCCCAAGCCCGCGCGCCGCAACAGCATGCAACGCCAATGCAAACGCACAAGCCAGGCTATGCGCCGAATGGACCGGCCACTCACGCGCCGTATGCCGGGGCGCCGGCGCGTCCGTTGCCCGGCCTGCGCCATGTGCCGGAGCCGGTCGCCGCGCATCATGGCGCGCCGTTGCATGGTCCTCTGAATGCGTTTCGCGGACCGCTGCGGCGTTATGCGAGCGAACCGTCCGCCGTGTCCGCGTCAGGCACGGCGAACATCGCAAGTGCGGTGAATGAGGTGAATGCCGCCGACACGGCAGCACATGTAGTCAACGAACGCGAAGCAGCAGAGCGTTATCCGTCATACACAGAACTCATCTCCCACGCGGGATGAGCATGCAGTGCCCCGCGGCTGTCGGAGCAACCGCCGCAGGTTTCCGCTTCATTCGCTGTGATTCAGGGCTGTGCCTGCAAGTGACTTCGCGTGCGTGATTCAGTACTTCACTGGCGTCCGTATGTGTCGTCGAAGCGCACGATATCGTCTTCGCCGAGATACGAACCGGATTGCACCTCGATCATTTCGAGCGGCATCTTGCCGGGATTCTCAAGACGGTGCGTGACACCTAGCGGGATATAAGCCGATTCGTTTTCGGAGACGATAAAGCGCTCTTCCCCTCGCGTGACGAGCGCGGTGCCGCGCACGACAATCCAATGTTCGGCGCGGTGATGATGCATTTGCAGCGAGAGGCGAGCGCCCGGCTTCACGACGATGCGCTTGACCTGGAAGCGCTCGCCGGTGTCGACGGAATCGTAATTGCCCCACGGGCGATGCACCTTGCGATGATTGGCCGCTTCGAGGCCGCCCTCGCTGCGAATACGCGCCACGATTTTCTTGACGTCCTGCACGCGCGATTTGTCCGCGACGAGAATGGCGTCGGCCGTTTCGACTACGACCAGATCCTGCGTGCCCACGCAGGCGATCAGGCGTCCTTCCGAATGGGCAAACGTGGAAGATGCGCCTTCGAACATCACGCGCCCGCGGCCGACGTTCTGCTCGGCGTCTTTCTCGGAGATGTCCCAGATTGCGTCCCACGAACCCACGTCCGACCAACCCGCCTGCAAAGGCATGACAACGCCCGCGGCTGCGGTCTGATCGTTGCCGAGTTGCTCCATCACTGCATAGTCGATCGAGTTGGACGGCGACGCGCTGAACGCATCGCGCTGCAGCCGGAAGAAATCGCCATCTGATTTGCCGCCCGCATAAGCCGCGTCGCATGCTTCGTAAATGGCGGGCTGAAAGTGGCGGATCGCCTTCAGCCAGGTCGACGCTCGCATGATGAAAATGCCGCTGTTCCACCAGTATTCACGCGATTCGACATAGCGCTGCGCAAGTTCGAGATGCGGCTTTTCGACAAAGCGGTCGAGTTTGTGCGCGGCGATCGGAGCGTTGGCGTGGGCGGCATTCTGTGCGGCATCTTGCGCGGCATCGTCTGCCCGCGTTTCATCAGGATTGCCAGGCGTAGCGACAGGCGCGCCGATCCGGATATAGCCATAGCCCGTTTCCGCGCGGGTCGGCACGATGCCCATCGTGACGATATTGCCCGCCGCCGCATGCTGCACACCTGCGGCGACCGCTGCGTGAAATCCGTCGAGGTCGGTAACCGCATGGTCCGCGGGCATCACGACCATGATGCCGTCCTCGTCCTGCGCGGCGATTGAAAGCGCGGCCACGGTCAATGCAGGCGCCGTATCGCGGCCCACGGGTTCGAGTATCAACCTGCTTGGTTTGCCGCTCGTGCGCAACTGCTCGGCGGTCGTGAAGCGCTGTTCCTCGTTGGCCACCACGACGAGTTGGCCGGTCAGCGGATAACCGGCCTCGAGGCCGTCGAGACGGCGCGTGGTGGATTGCAGCAGCGAATCTTCGCCGAGCAGGCCGATCAACTGCTTCGGGTGCTGTTCGCGCGACATCGGCCACAACCTCGTGCCGGAGCCGCCCGCCAGAATCACGGGATGGACCTTGAGTTTGACGTGCGCGGACGTCGCTTGCGTGGACCGGGTGTCGGCGGACGTGGCCGTAACCGGAGCTGTCATGATGGACTCCTCGGGGGCTGGGTGAATGCAACGAGTTTTATCACGAAGGGCGAAATCAATAAAAGCGCGTTAAATGAAAACTATATAACGACGCTATAAATTCGACGTCTCGTGAACAAAGAATGTCACCACCACGGTTCCAAAAATAAAAATTAAGCGTAAAAAACTGGCAACTTATTTTTTAACGCTGATGCATGAACAAGACCATCTGTCGAACCGGCAGGACACGAAGAAAAAAACTCCGACCGAAGAACGCCGCAAAAGGCGCGCACCCCGCTGAAAACACCGCGATAACGCATCTTTATCGGTAAAAACTGCCGAATAAATTGCACCAAAAATGCTGAAATTTCGCCGATACATTTTGAGATTTTTGCAGCCTTGCGAAGCGAATTTTAATAACGCCTTATCTATACCTGCAGAAGGACATTCACTCATTCCGAGACACGTTTTTCGCTGCGGCCGCGTATCCGGCTTAGCCATGCGGGAAACGCAATTGCAATTAGCACCGCTTCAACTGGTTTCGCGTCGGGCAATTATTCGCCTGCGAGATGACCGGCGTTGTGCGTGCTGTTGCCGTAATGACCAGGCCGCGTATTTCGAACCCACCAGCCGACTAACCGACGGGATGGCACTTGACTGACGAACTGAGGGGCAGCACATGCTGAGCGTTCTATCGAGAATCATCGACATCGCGATGGTTGCGCTCGGCGCCGCGATCGCGGCGGCCGTGCACAACGGGAAAGTGGTGTGGCTGGACGATATGCAAAGCGTGTCGCTCGCTTTCGATGTCCTGCTCGTGGTGGTGTTCTTTCCGGCGCTCGGCATCTACCAGTCATGGCGCGGCAAGCCCCTTTACGACCTGCTGTGCCGCGTCGCGGGCGGCTGGGCGATGGTGGAAGTCACCGGCGTGCTCATCAGCTTCACGCTGCATCGCGCGGACAGTCTGTCGCGGCTGTGGCTCGTGTATTGGGCGGTCGCCACCATCGTGCTGCTGATCGTCACGAAGGTAATCGTCTATTCGATTCTGCGCGGACTGCGCCGGGAAGGTTTCAACCAGCGCGCGGTGGCGATCGTGGGCGGCGCGCCGTATGGGCGCTTCCTGATCCAGCAGATGCGCAGCCGTCCGGACGCGGGCTTTAGCCCGGTCGTCGTGTTCGACGAAGACGCCACCATCAACCCGTACGAAGACCCGGCTACGTCCGACGCGATCGAAGGCGTGCCCGTGGAGCGGGAATACCAGCGCATGATCGAACTCGTCCGGCAGCGCGCGATTCGCGAGTTGTGGCTCGCATTGCCGATCTCGAAGGAGAAGGAGATCCATCGCTTCGTGATGGATCTGCGCAACGACTTCGTGAATATCCGCTTCATTCCCGATGTGCGCAGCCTGACTCTTTTCAATCAGCCGATGGTCGAGTTGCTCGGCGTGCCGGCGATCAACCTGGCGGCGTCGCCGATCACCGATCTGCGCGTGCTGCCCAAGCGCATCTTTGACCGGCTCTTTGCGCTCGCCGCCTTGACCGCGCTCGCCCCGGTAATGCTCGTAATCGCGGCGATGGTCAAGCTCAGTTCGCCGGGCCCCGTGTTCTTCCGCCAGAAGCGCAAGGGCATCGACGGACACGAGTTCGAGATTTACAAATTCCGTTCGATGAAAGTGCACAAGGAAGAGGCCGGCAGGATTACTCAGGCGACGCGACGCGATCCGCGTATCACCGCGGTGGGCGCGTTCCTGCGCCGCACGAGCCTCGACGAACTGCCGCAGTTCATCAACGTGCTGCGCGGCGAGATGTCGGTGGTCGGGCCGCGTCCGCACGCGCTCGAACACGACGACATCTACAAGGATCTGGTGAAGGGTTACATGCACCGCTACCGGATCAAGCCGGGCATCACCGGCTGGGCGCAGATCAACGGCTATCGCGGCGAAACCGACCGCATCGAAAAGATGATGGGCCGCGTCAAGCTCGATCTCTACTACATGCAGCACTGGACCTTCTGGCTCGACATCAAGATCGTCGTGCTGACGCTGTGGAAGGGCTTTGTCGGCAACAACGCATATTGAACCAACTCCAATTTCCTGCGAGGTAATACATGAACCTGACGATCATCGGTAGTGGCTACGTAGGCCTCGTAACGGGCGCATGTCTGGCCGACATCGGCCACGACGTCTTCTGTCTCGACGTCGATCAGCGCAAGATCGACGTGCTCAACAACGGCGGCGTGCCGATCCACGAACCGGGTCTGCAGGAGATCATCGCGCGCAATCGCAAGGCGGGCCGCCTCACGTTTTCGACCGATGTCGAAGCGGCGGTCGCGCACGGCGACATCCAGTTCATCGCGGTCGGCACGCCGTCCGACGAAGACGGCTCCGCCGATCTGCAATACGTTCTCGCCGCCGCGCGCAACATCGGCCGCCATATGACCGGCTTCAAGGTGATCGTCGACAAGTCGACGGTGCCGGTCGGCACGGCGTCGCGCGTGCGCGAAGCGATCGCACAAGAGCTCGAGAAGCGTGGACTCGCCCACATGTTCTCGGTCGTATCGAACCCCGAGTTCCTGAAGGAAGGCGCGGCGGTCGAAGACTTCACGCGGCCCGACCGCATCGTGCTGGGTTGCGATGAGGACGTGCCCGGCGAGAAGGCGCGCGAACTGATGAAGCGCCTCTATGCGCCGTTCAACCGTAACCGCCAACGCACGCTATACATGGACGTGCGCTCGGCGGAATTCACCAAATACGCGGCGAACGCGATGCTCGCCACCCGTATTTCCTATATGAACGAGCTCGCGAATCTGGCCGATCGTGTGGGCGCCGATATCGAGGCTGTGCGTCGCGGCATCGGCTCCGACCCGCGCATCGGCTACGACTTCCTGTATGCGGGCTGCGGCTACGGCGGTTCGTGCTTTCCGAAAGACGTGCAGGCGTTGATCCGCACGGCCGCCGATCACAACGCCAACCTGCGCATTCTCGAAGCGGTGGAAGCCGTCAACGATACGCAGAAGAAGGTGCTTGCGCAGAAGATCGTCGCTCGCCTCGGCGAGGACCTGTCGGACCGCACCTTCGCCGTGTGGGGTCTCGCGTTCAAGCCCAATACCGACGACATGCGCGAAGCGCCGAGCCGTCCGCTGATCGCCGAGCTGCTGCGCCGCGGCGCACGCGTGAAAGCGTATGACCCGGTTGCAATCGACGAATCGAAGCGGGTATTCGCGCTCGATCTGAAGGATGTGCCGCAGCAGCACGCACGCCTTCATTTCGCGAACGAAGAGATGGAAGCTGCCGACGGCGCCGACGCGCTCGTGATTCTCACCGAGTGGAAGGTCTTCAAGAGCCCGGATTTCGACGCGCTGAAAACGATCCTGAAGACGCCGCTCATTTTCGACGGCCGCAACCTGTATGAGCCGGACACGCTGCTCGAACTCGGCATCGAATATCACGCAATCGGCCGTCAGCATGCGTTGCGCAACGCGCCCGCGAGAGTCGGCGCAAACGGCCTGCCGCTCACGCCGGCGGACGCGCTCGCGGCAGCGGAGGCGGGCCACTAAGCCGGCTTGCAGGCCGCTCGCATGCTGTATCGCCGCGCATCTTCACGGAGCCCCGACATGTTCGCCAATGTTCTGATCGTCTGCCACGCCAACGTGTGCCGTTCGCCCGCCGCTGAAATGCTGTTCAAGGCACGCCAGGCCGCGCGTTCGCATGCGTCGGCTGGGGCGATTGCGTTTCATTCGGCGGGCGTGCGGGCGATGAACGGTCACGGCATGGACCCGGTCATGCGGCGGCTGCTCGCCGAGCGCGGCGTTGCCTCCGAAGCGCATTATTCGCGGCGTCTTGACCGGCAGCTCGTGCGCTCCGCCGACCTTGTGCTCGTGAGCGAGCGCGCGCAGGCGAGCGAAGTCGAAGCGCTCGACCCTGCTTCGCGCGGCAAGGTCTTCCCACTCGGCAAGTGGGAAGACGTGCCCGATGTCGCCGATCCGCACGGCGGCGAGGAATCCGCTTACAGGGAGAGTCTCGTGCTCATCGAACACCTGGTCATGGGATGGCTGAAAAAAATATGCTGATGAAAACACACGCAACACAAGCTACACAAGCATTTGCGAACCGCAACGCTAACTTCAAAGCGAACTTCAAAGCCAGGTTCGCCGCCACGCTGCTGCTGACGTCCTTTCTGTCGGCCTGCGCCACCGCACCCGGCAACTATCTCGACACGTCGCGTCTGAAAGACGACGGCCAGCACGAGAGCCAGCCCGCGGAAACCTATCCGGTCCATGTGATTGACGCGAGCGTCGTCGCTGCGCAAGCGCAGGCCGAAGCCAGCATGCCGCCGCGCCCGCTGCCCACGTCGACTTTCAGCGATCCGTCGCAATACGTCTACCGGCTTTCGCCGCAGGACATTCTCGGCATCACCGTGTGGGATCACCCTGAACTGACCACGCCACAGGGCAGCACGCTGTCGGCGGGCGGCACCAGCACGCAGACCATCGCGGGCGCGTTGCAGCAGCCGTACACGGCCGCGTTGCCGGGCCAGGCCGATCCGTACGGCCAGACCATCGCCGCCGACGGCACCATCTATTTCCCGTTCGTCGGCCGCATCCGGGCCGCGGGCAAAACCGTCGGCGAATTGCGCGATCAGCTCGCGAGCGGACTTGTGCGCTATATCCGTAATCCACAGGTCGACGTGCGCGTGCTGTCGTACCGCGGCCAGAAAGTGCAGGTCACGGGCGAGGTGAAGACGCCGGGCCCGCTCGCGGTGAGCGACGTGCCGCTCACGCTGGTCGATGCGCTGACGCGCTCGGGCGGCACGACTGCCGACGCCGACATCCAGCGCGTGCGTCTCACGCGCAACAACAAGCTCTATGTGCTCGACGCGAACCGCATGCTGGATGCGGGCGACACCACTCAGAACGTGATGCTGCAAAACGGCGACGTCATCAACGTGCCGGACCGCAGCAACAGCCGCATCTTTGTGATGGGCGAGGTGAAGACACCGATCCAGTTGCCGATGCTCAAGGGCCGTCTCACGATTGCCGACGCGCTCACGCAAGCGGGCGGCATTCTCGACACGGACGCCAATCCGCGCCAGATCTTCGTGATGCGCGGCATGCGCGAGCATCCGACCACACCGGACGTGTACCGCCTCGATATGACGCAGCCCGACGCGATCATGCTGTCCGCGCAGTTCCAGTTGCAGCCGATGGACGTCGTGTATGTGGGCACTGCGGCATCGACTACGTTCAACCGTGTGTTGCAGCAGGTGTTGCCGAGCGTGCAGACACTGTTCTACCTGAAGCAGCTCACACGCTAGGCGCGTGAGTCGCCGAGGGTCCCGCGCCGCGCCATCGTCCGGTGGCTGCGGCGCGGGACTGGGGCAAACGCAGCTAGCACCCGCGAAACAACAGATAAGCCAACGCCGAAGCAGATGCACGCAAGCAACCGCAAAAGCAACCGATACGGGATCGAATCGTGAGCAATCAAATCTCTCCACACATGACCGGGCCGCTCAGGACCGAAGAAGAGGACGTCGTTCTCGGGCAACTGGTGCAAGTGATCATCGACGACATCTGGTGGCTGATCGCAATCGCCGCGGCGGTCGTCGCGATTGCTGGTGCGTACTGTGTGCTCGCCAAGCCGATCTATTCGGCCGATGCGCACGTGCGCGTCGAGCAGGCCGACAACACGTCGCAGGCGCTCACGCAGACGCAGACCGGCGCCGCGATCACGAGCGGCTCGACCTCGCTGCCGACGGACGCCGAGATCGAAATCATCAAAAGCCGCGGCGTCGTCGGCCCCGTGGTCGAGCAGATGAAGCTGAACTTCAGCGTCACGCCGAAGACGCTGCCGCTTCTCGGCAGCATCGCCGCGCGCATGGCGACGCCAGGCCAGCCGGCGCGGCCATGGCTCGGCCTGTCGTCGTATGCGTGGGGCGGTGAAGTGGCCGACATCGATTCGATCGACGTGCTGCCCGCACTCGAAGGCCAGAAACTCACCATGAAAGCGCTGGGCGGCGACCGTTACGAGCTGCATGCGGAAAACGGCGCGCTGCTGCTGCGCGGACAAGTCGGGCAGCAGGCGCAGGGCGGCGGCGTGACGATGCTGGTGAACAAGCTGGTCGCGCGTCCGGGCGAGGAATTCACCGTGGTCCGCGCGAACGATCTCGACGCGATCAGCGCGTTCCAGTCGGCAATCAGCGTGCAGGAGCAGGGCAAGCAAACCGGCGTGATCCAGATTTCGCTGGAGGACAAGAACCCCGAGCATGCGGCGCTCGTCGCCAATGCGCTCGCGCAGTCGTATGTGCGCCAGCATGTTTCGAACAAGCAGGCCGACGCGAGCAAGATGCTCGACTTCCTGAAGAGCGAGGAGCCGCGCCTGAAGTCGGACCTGGAGCGCGCCGAAGCCGCCTTGACCGCGTATCAGCGCCAGTCCGGCTCGATCAATGCGAGCGAAGAAGCAAAGGTGTACCTCGAAGGCAGCGTGCAGTACGAGCAGCAGATCGCCGGCTTGCGTCTGCAGATGGCGCAGCTCATCGAGCGCTACGGCGACGACCATCCGATGCTCAAGGCGGCGCGCGAGCAAATGGCCGAGTTGCAGGCGCAGCGCGCGAAATACGCTGACCGCTTTCGCGATCTGCCGGCTACCGAAGTGAAAGCCGTGCAGTTGCAGCGCGACGCGAAAGTGGCGGAAGACATCTACGTGCTGCTGCTCAATCGCGTGCAGGAGCTGTCGGTGCAGAAGGCCGGCACGGGCGGCAACGTGCATATCGTCGACGCCGCGCTGCGGCCCGGCGCGCCGGTCAAGCCGAAGAAGGCGCTGATCCTGTCGGCGGCGACGATCCTCGGGCTGATCGCGGGCACCGGTTTCGTGTTCCTGCGCCGCAATATGTTCAAGGGCATCGACGACCCGGAGCACATCGAGCGCGCGTTCCATCTGCCGGTGTTCGGGCTCGTGCCGATGAGCGCCGAGCAGACGCTGCTCGAAAACGGCTTCCAGCGCGGCGGCGAGCGCCTGCGCTCGGTGCTCGCCAACGCGCGGCCGAAGGACGTCACGGTCGAGAGCTTGCGCAGCCTGCGCACGTCGATGCAGTTCACGATGATGGACGCGAAGAACCGCATCGTCATGCTCACGGGCCCGATGGCCGGCGTCGGCAAGAGCTTCCTCACGGTCAACCTGGCGGTGCTGCTCGCGCATTCGGGCAAGCGCGTGCTGATGATCGACGGCGACATGCGCCGCGGCGTCCTCGAACGCTTTCTGGGCGGCACACCGGACAACGGGCTGTCGGAACTGCTGAGCGGCCAGATCTCGCTGGAGGAAGCGATCCGCGCGTCGGAGATCGAGAACCTGAGCTTCATTTCGTGCGGGCGCCGTCCGCCCAATCCGTCAGAGCTGCTGATGTCGCCGCGTCTGCCGCAATACCTCGACGGTCTCGCGAAACGCTACGACGTGATCCTGGTCGACACGCCGCCGGTGCTCGCCGTGACCGATGCGTCGATCATTGGCGCGTATGCCGGTTCGACCTTCTTCGTGATGCGTTCGGGCATGCACAGCGAGGGCGAGATCACCGACGCGTTAAAGCGTCTGCGTGCAGCCGGCGTGCACGTGCAGGGTGGCATCTTCAACGGCATGCCGGCGCGGGCTCGCGGCGGCTACGACCGCAGCTACGCGGCCGTCCAGGAATATCTGAGCACCTGACCGGGCAGGAGCACACCGACGATGAATCACACAGGACACCGCAACAAGGACATCGCAATGAAAGTGACGGTACTGGTTCCGACTTACCGCCGCCCGGCCGACCTCGCGCGCTGCCTGGCGGCGCTGCAACGGCAGTCGCGCGCGCCCGATGAAGTCGTGGTAGTGGCGCGCGCCGACGACGAGGCGACTCATATGTGTCTGCGCGATCCGGCGGTGACCGGCATGCTGCCGCTCTCGGTCGCGCTCGTCGAAGCGCCCGGCCAGGTTGCGGCGCTCAATCGCGGACTCGACGCGGCCAACGGCGACGTAATCGCGATCACCGACGATGACGCCGCGCCTCATCCCGACTGGGTGCAGCGCATTGCAGCCGCGTTCGAAAGCGACGCTCGGCTCGGCGCGCTCGGCGGGCGCGACTGGGTGCACGAAAAAGGCCGCGTGCTGGACGGCGAGCGGCCATTGGTCGGCAAGGTCACGGCGCACGGCAAGATCATCGGCAATCATCACCTCGGGGTGGGCAGCGCGCGCGAGGTCGACATTCTGAAGGGCGCCAACATGAGCTACCGGCGCGACGCGGTGCGCAACATCCGCTTCGACGCACGGCTGCGCGGCGCGGGCGCGCAGGTTCACAACGACATGGCGTTCAGCCTCGCGGTGAAGAACGCCGGCTGGAAGCTGATGTACGACCCGCGCGTCGCGGTCGATCATTTCCCCGCCGAACGTTTCGACGACGACCGCCGCGACGCGCAAACCATGGCCGCGTTGCGCAATGCCGCGTTCAATTTCCATCTGATCCTGCGCGACCAGTTGCCGCCGTTGCGCCGCGAAACCGCGTGGTGGTGGTGGACGCTCGTCGGCACACGCGTCTATCCGGGGCTCACGCATGCGGCGCTCGCGCTCGTGTCGAAACAGGCGCGCCTGAAGCTGTCGCGATGGCGCGCGGTGCGGACCGGCGCGCACGAAGCCCGGCGCGCGCTGTCGCGCACCGCCTGAGCGGGCGGCCAATGCAACGGGCGCGAGCAGCACACAGCGCCTCACACGCTGCAGCATCGGCAAAGGGAGTGTCTGCATGAGTACGAAGGTCCACGTTCATCTGTTTTACGGCGCCGATCCGCGTTTCTATCGACCGGGCGACAACATCGGTTGCCTGTACGGCTATCACCACGCCGAATCGGACGCGTTCGCGCTGACCTATTCACGCGACGCTCGCGAAGGCAAGCCGATGCGGCTCGTTCGACGTGCGCTGAAGGCGGTGCTTGGCTTCGACTTCATCCATACGTGGCGCAATCGCGCGGAAATGTTGCGCTCCGATGTGATCTGGACGCACACCGAACAGGAATGGCTGTCAGCCGCGTTGATGCTCCTGCTGAGCGGCCGCAAGGCCGGCGCGGACTCATCGCCGCTTCTGCTCGCGCAAAGCGTGTGGCTGCTCGACAAATGGCCTTCGTATGGAATCGTGCGTAAGTGGCTGTATCGCAAGCTGATGACGCGCGCCGATCAGCTGACCACGCTCGCGAGCGAAAACGCGGCGTTATGCAAGCGCTATTTCAATCGCGACGCGAAGCCGCTTCTCTATGGTTTGAACACGCGCGACTTTCCGGTTAAAGCACCGACCGAATGGAAGCCGCGTTCGCCGATCCGCATTGCCGCGATCGGCAACGACCGCGACCGCGACTGGGATACGCTCATCAGGGCGTTCGGCAACGACGCGCGCTACACGGTGAAGCTCGCCACGCGCCGTCGTATTCCCGCGTCGCTGCGCGCGCCGAACGTGGAAATCGCGCTGTTCTCAGGCATCAGAAAACAGCACGAACTGTATGACTGGGCCGATGTGATCGTCGTGCCGTTGCGGCCGAACACGCACGCGTCGGGTATCACCGTGATGCTGGAGGCGGCGGCAGTCGGCAAGCCGATGGTCGTGACCGACGTCGGCGCCTTGCAGGATTATTTTCCGGCCGGCGAGGCCGCGTACATTCCGCCGTTCAATCCGTCTGCGTTGCGCGATGCGGTCGACCGGCTCGCCGCCGCGCCCGTGGAAGCATTGCGCCAGGCGCAGGCAGCGGCTGCCGGCCTGCTGTCGCGCGATCTGACCACGCAGCACTACGCGATGCAGCATGTGCGGATTACGCAGGAGATGCTGCGCGCTCGCGGCGCCGCGGCACGCGGCCGCGCGGCGCCTTCTTCTGCCGACGCGGACAAGGCGGTGGGCGCTCACGGTCAACGCAGCACCGCGCAAGAATCGCGCGGCGGCCTCTAAGCGATGTCGACGCTTCCGCGAGCCGACCTTCCGCCCATACCCGGCGTGCCGGGCAGCGTTGGTGCGTCGCGCAAACGTCGCGAGTGGATGCCCGCAGCCATGCTGTGGCTGGTCACGGCCGTACTGATCGTCGCGCGTCAGGGCACGGTGCTCACGCTCGCGTTTCCCGTCCTCGCAATTGCGACGGGCCTGTGGCTCTACTTCAAGAGCCCCGCGCGCTATATCGGCTTCATGTGGTGGTTATGGTTTCTGAGCCCTGAAGTGCGCCGCCTCGCCGACTGGTCCAAAGGCTCGTTCACGCCGACGAGCCTGATCCAGGTCGCGCCGCTCGCCGTCACGATGATCAGCGCGTTGTCGCTCGTACGCTACTACAGGCTGCTCGGACAACGGCGCGGCCTTCCGGTGCTGCTGATTCTGCTCGGCCTCGTCTACGCCTATCTTGTCGGCGTGGTGTCGAGCGGTCCGCTCGCGGCCACTTACGACCTCGCGAACTGGCTATATCCGATTCTGATCGGCTTTCACATCATGGCGAACACGCGCCAGTATCCGCAGTACCGCGACACCATCGTGAACACGTTCATCTGGGGCATGCTCGTGATGGGCGGCTACGGATTGATCCAGTTTTTCATCATGCCGCAGTGGGACGCACTGTGGATGCTCGGCTCGCAGATGAACTCGCAAGGCGACCCTGTGCCGATGGGCGTGCGCGTATTCAGCACGATGAATTCTTCGGGGCCGTTCGCGTTCGCGATGATGGGCGCGATGGTGTACGTGATGGCGGCCACGCATCGCGTGCGCTGGGTCGCGGCGGCGCTCGGTTTCTTTTCGTTCGCGTTGAGCCTTGTGCGCTCCACATGGGGCGGCTGGATCATCGCGCTGCTGATCCAGCTGATCAAGTCCAACAACAAGGTGCGGGTACGTATTGTCGCGAGCGCGGTGTTGCTCGCGGGACTGTGCGTGCCGCTCCTCGCGGTCGGTCCGGTGGCCGAGCGGATGCAGGCGCGCTTGTCCACCATCGTCAATCTGAACGACGACCAGAGCTACGCGGCCCGCAACCAGTTCTATGCAACCTTCGCGAAAACCGCTTTCACCGATGTCTCCGGCGAAGGCATGGGCGCGACCGGCACCTCGACGAAGCTCTCGAACGACGGCGGCCAACTCGGCCAGTACGGCAACTTCGACAGCGGCGTGATGAACATCCCGTTCGTGCTTGGCTGGCCCGGCACGCTGCTTTACATGTCCGGCATCGTGTGGCTATTGACGCGCGCCGTGCTTGCGTCGTTCAGATTGCGCCACGACAAGTACGTGTCCGCATGTCTGAGCCTGTGCCTTGCGACTTTCGCAATGCTGGTGTTCACCAATTCGCTGGTCGGCACTGGCGGGCTGCTGCTTTTCATGAGCGTCTTTTCGATTCTTTCCGCGGTGCATTACGAAAAAATCAACCGCGCCGGTACGTTATCCCGCACGCAACTTTTCCACGGAGGCACTGATTGAGAGTCGCCATTGTCACGCACGTTGTGCGCCATAACGACGGCCAGGGGCGCGTCAACCACGAGATCGCGCGCGCGGCGCTCGACGAGAATATCGGCGTCACGCTGATTGCCTCGCACGTCGCGCCCGATCTGCTCGTTCATCCGAATGTCCGCTGGGTGCCGATGAAAATCGGCCGCTGGTGGCCGACCAATCTGCTGCGCCAGCAGGTGTTCGCGTTCAAGAGCGCGATGTGGCTGCGCTCGCATCGCCGCGAATACGACGTGCTCCATGTGAACGGCTTCATCACGTGGATGCCCGCCGACGTCAACACGTCGCACTTCGTGCATAGCGGATGGCTCGGGAGCAAGTACTACCCGTTCGGTCTCACGAAGGGTGCGTGGTCCGCGTACCAGTCGGTCTATACGCGCTGCAATGCGTTGCTCGAGCGCTGGGCCTACCGGCGCTCGAAGGTCATTACGGCGGTCTCGCAAAAAGTCGCCGATGAAATCCGCGCGATTGGCCTCACGCCGGATAACCGTGTGGACGTGATCTACAACGGCGTCGACACGCAAGGCTTTGCTGCAGCCACCGGCGATCGCGCGAAGTTCGGCTTGCCGCAAGACGCGTTCTTGCTGCTGTTCGTCGGCGATCTGCGTACGCCGCGCAAGAACCTCGGCACGGTGCTAGCCGCGCTCAAGCATTTGCCCGAACAGGTGCATATCGCGGTGGCGGGTTTTTTGCCGGGCAGTCCGTATCCGGATGAGGCGAAGACGCTCGGCATTGCGCATCGCGTGCACTTTCTCGGGCTCGTCAGAAAGATGCCGGTGTTGATGCATTCGGTCGATGCGTTCGTGTTTCCGTCGCGTTACGAGGCCATGAGCCTGTCGCTGCTCGAAGCGATGGCCGCCGGCCTGCCGGTCGTGACCGCGCGCACCGCGGGCGGCGCTGAAATCATCACGCCGGAATGCGGGATCGTGCTCGACGATCCGGACGATCCGAAGGCGCTCGCAGGGGCGGTCGCACGCCTCGCCGCCGATGACGACGCGCGTCGCAAGATGGGCGTGGCCGCCAACGAACTCGCGACCGGCTTCGGTTGGGCGCGCATGGCCGCGCAATATATCGCGCTGTATCGGCAGATCGAGGGGCAGCAGAAGAATCGCCGGCGCAAGGAAGCCGAGGCGGCGGTGGTCGCGAAGACCGACGCGCTCACGCTGAACACGCTGGCCGGACACAAGCGCATCGAATGACGCGACGCGCGAGCGTTCACACCACTCACCGGATACAAAAAGGCTCAAAAAGGCAACGACAATGACGACAAGCTCAATCAAATCGCTGCAGATCGGCATGCACTGGTTCCCGGAGCGCGCGGGTGGCCTCGACCGCATGTATTACTCGCTGGTCGGCGCGCTGCCGGGCGCGGGCGTTGCGGTGCGCGGCGTCGTAGCAGGCTCGCCGAAGGTTGCCGCCGACACAGGCGGTGCGATCAACGGTTTCGGCTCCGCCGGCCAGTCGCTGCCTTTGCGCCTGATGGCCGCGCGCCGCGCACTGCGCCAGGAAATCAGTACGTCGCGTCCCGACGTGATCTCGTCGCACTTCGCGCTGTATACGTTTCCGGGCCTCGACGTGACGCGCGGCATTCCGCAGGTCTCGCATTTTCAGGGGCCGTGGGCCGACGAAAGCCATGTTGAAGGCGCGGATTCGCTCGGTCAGCGCGCAAAGCGTTATCTCGAACAATCGGTCTACACGCGCTCGTCGCGTCTCATCGTCTTGTCCGAGGCGTTCGGCAAGATTCTCACTTCGCGTTATCGCATCTCGCCGGAGCGTGTGCGCGTGGTGCCGGGTTGCGTCGACGTCGAACAGTTCAATCTGCCGATCACGCCCGCCGAGGCGCGTCTGAAACTGCAATTGCCGCAGGACAGACCGATCGTGTTGGCGGTGCGGCGTCTCGTGCGGCGCATGGGCCTCGAAGATCTGATCGACGCGATCAGGCTGCTCAAGCCGAGCCACCCCGATGTGCTGCTTCTGATCGCGGGCAAGGGGCGTCTCGCGGACGAATTGCAAGCGCGCATCGACGAGGCCGGCTTGCAGGACAACGTGAAGCTGCTCGGCTTCGTGCCGGATCAGCATCTGGCGGCGCTGTATCGCGCTGCGAATATCAGCGTGGTGCCGACAGTCGCGCTCGAAGGCTTCGGTCTCATCACGGTCGAATCGCTCGCGTCGGGCACGCCGGTGCTGGTCACGCCGGTTGGCGGCTTGCCCGAGGCGGTTGCGGGGCTCTCGCCCGATCTGGTGCTGCCGGAGACCGGCGCAAAGGCGATCGCGGCGGGACTTGCCGGCGCGCTGAGCGGCTCGTTGAAGCTCCCCGATGCCGATGCGTGCCGGCGCTATGCGCGTGAAAACTTCGATAACTCGGTGATCGCGAAACGGGTAGCGTCGGTGTATAGCGAGGCTATTGCCTCGGGCGAGGTGCACTGATCGAGCGTTGAAATTCGTGGGACGAAATAAAGAAGGCGCCGGCTCCTGTAGAAGAGAGCCGGCGCCTTTTTTCATATGCATGCTTTTGTGCGGCCGCCACTGATTGCCGCAATGCGGGCGTGCGCGGCGGCCGCTGGCGATCGCTAATTAAAACGTCTCGTGTTGCTGATTGCGCCCAATGTCCGCATGAACCATCATGTGGCACAGTTGTTCGAGCGTGGTCTGCGCCTGCCAGCCGAGTTTCTCGCGCGCCTTGTCCGCGCAGCCGATCAGCAGATCGACTTCAGCGGGCCGGTAGAACTTCGGATTCACGCGCACGAGCGTCTTGCCAGTCGCCACGTCGATGCCCGTTTCACGCTCTTCCTTGCCTGACCACTCGATCTGATAATCCGCCGCTGCGAACGCCATGCGCACGAAGTCGCGAACCGTTTCAGTGCGGCCGGTTGCGAGCACGAAGGTGTCCGGCTCGTCGGCTTGCAGCATGCGCCACATGCCTTCCACGTATTCGAGCGCGAAACCCCAGTCGCGTTTCGCGCCAAGGTTGCCGAGTTCCAGCACGTCCTGCTTGCCGAGCTTGATCTTTGCGACCGTGTCGGTGATCTTGCGCGTCACGAATTCGCGGCCACGCAGCGGCGATTCGTGATTGAACAGAATGCCGCTGCTCGCAAAGAGACCATACGACTCGCGATAGTTGATCGTCGACCAATGCGCGAACAGCTTCGCGACGCCATAGGGGCTGCGCGGATAGAAGGGCGTGTCCTCGCGTTGCGGCACCGCCTGCACGAGCCCGAACATCTCCGATGTCGACGCCTGGTAGTAGCGCATCTTCGGGTTGAGAATGCGGATGCCTTCGAGCAGATTCAACGCGCCGATGCCGGTTACCTCCGCGGTCGTCACCGGCTGGTCGAACGATACGCCCACGAAACTCTGCGCGGCGAGGTTATACAACTCGTCGGCCTGCGCGCCTTCGAGCAGACGCAGCGTCGAGCCGAGGTCGGTCAGATCGTGTTCGACGAGACGCAGATTCGGATGGTCTAGCACGCCCAACTCGCGCATGCGCCAGAAATTCACGGAACTCGTGCGACGATAGGTGCCGGTGACCTGATAGCCCTTGTCGAGCAGCAACCGGGTCAGGTAGGCGCCGTCTTGTCCCGACACACCGGTGATGATCGCTTTGCGTGGTTGGCTCATAGCTTGCCTTCAATATTGGAAAAAGAAAAAAGAGCACCTCAGAGCGTGCCATCGAGAAGCCGCCGCACCAGCGGTTCGACGACCTGAAAATCCTGCTCGGCCTTGAGCCTGTACAAGCCAGGCTTCGGATGCGCGCCGTCGGACATCAACGTCTTCCAGTCCGGCAGACTGCTGATGTACGCGAACTGGTCGACGAGCGGCACCCGCTGTTCGTCGGCTACGCGGCGCGTCATCGCCACCATCGAGGCGAGCCGCGCATTGAGCCGGTTATCGGGCATCGGATTCGACGTCTCCAGCACCGGCTCCTTGCCGAGCGCGCGAGCGGTTTTGACGAGCGCGGTTTGCGCTGCGTAGAACTGCTCGGGCGTCTGGTTCTGCATCACTTCGTTGATGCCGTAGTTGATCAACACGATTCGCGCGGGCGACGCAGCGAGCCGCTCACGCCATGGCAAACCGGCGGTCGGCCCGGCGCGCCGATTGCCCGTGCCGTCGAGCAATTGCGTGGCCATCGTGCCGCCCACGCCGTAGTTGGCGACGCGCACGCGGTCGCCGTGATGCGTCTGCAATTCGTCCTGCAGATAAGCCACGGCGTTCTGCGCTTGCGGCGCGCAATGGCCTTCGCTGCATGAAATACCGAGCGTGGTGGAATCGCCGTATGCATCGATCACGACTTGTGCGTGCGCTTGCATCTGCTCCACTTGAGCGGCTTGAGCAATCGCGCCCGGCGAACGCAGAGACAGTGCTGCAAGCGACGCGCATATCGCGGCGGCCCGAAGCCATGCGGGGCATCTCATGCGCGGCTTTGCGGTACTTGCGGCGCAGCGCTCGCCACGCCCGCACCGGTGCCGGCCGTCGCATGCAAGTTGCCGCGAGAACCGAAGATCAGGCGCTTCTCAAACCCGAACCACGTGAGACTTGCGTATGCAATCGTGATAACGAGCGCGAGCGCGGCGCTCACATAGCGGTTCATCTGCAACGGCCAGAGCGCATACAGCACGCTCAGATGAATCAGATAGATCGTGTAGCTGATCGTGCCGATATACACGAGTACCGGATTGCACAGCAGCCGTTTGACGATGCCCTTGCTTTGCAGGGCGATGACCACGACGGACGTGCAAAGCACCAACGAAATGCTGTAAAGCCCCGCATTGGACAGTGGTGTATTGGCCGCGCGAAAACGCGGAAAGTGCAGATGCAGCCAGGCGAGCGCGGCGAGGGCAGCGATCACACCCAGCACCGCCACGCCCTTGAACGGTTCGAGTGCATGACGATCGCGCCGCACGCCGACGGCGAGTAGCGCGCCGGCCGCGAGCAGATCCATGCGAAAGGGCGTCAGGTAATAGATCGGCCAGAACGAATCGAACCATGGCGTGGCAACTGCGCGAAGCACCGGCACGAGCAGGACCAGCGCGGCGGCCACCCACGCGAGCGCACGCTCGGGCACGAACAGAATCACGAACGGCCAGACGATATAGAACTGCTCTTCGACCGCAAGCGACCACAACACATTCAGGCTGTCGTGCCCGCTCTGATTCAGCGCGTCGCCAATGTTCGTTGCAAAGAATGCGTACCACTGCCAGTGCTGCGCCCAGCCAAAGCCGAACAGGATCGAGGAGACCGCCATCAGCAGTAGATAGGGCGGCAAGATGCGCCGCGCACGGCGTGCGTAGAAGTAGCCGAAGTACGACTGCTCACGTGCCTTGCGTTCGAGCAGGATGCCGGTAATCAGAAAGCCGCTCAAAACAAAGAACAGATCGACGCCCATCCACAGCGGTGCTTTCAACGCGTGCTGCGCGAACACCGCGAGCACGGCGATCGCGCGCAAGCCGTCGAGCTGCACGATGCGGCGTGAATGGGAAGGCGCTGAGGGCAGTGCGCTAACAGTCATGAACCGTCCATGGTGTGAAAGCCGACGAGCCGCGAGGAGCCGCGAGCCGAGGCAGAAAGCCAGTCGCGCCCGCTGTGGCCGCGACGTCAGTGCGATTGATTCTAGGCAAAAGAAAATCGTGAAAAAACGGGAATGAAATAGATAAATGAGCCAGATTGAAACAGGTTGTTTCGTTGAGCATTTGCGCAGCGTTTCCATGCTTGTGTCGCGCTCATGACGTTGGGTGCAAATCGCGTGATGAAGTGACGTCCATACTGACTGGCTAGGCGAAAAGAGGAACGACAGTGGTGCTCGCATGGCTCATTCGCATGCCGCACGGACATATTTTGTGTTAATCGATTTTTAAAATGATTTCTTTCGCATCGTTTTAAAGTGTCGAATATTTTTGAATTATTTTCTATTTTCGTCGCGGAGTTTTTTGCGCGTAATGTGATCCTTGCGCATTGGGCGTCCTGGGACTGCGCGTGCGCCGTGCACCGCGTTAGTTCGATGCGGCGTACTGCAGCGCGGCGCGGCCTGCATCTTCGAAGCGGAAGAGCGCGTGCGCGTGCTGACGCCGCGCGCGACAGCAAGCTTCGCGCTGCGGCTTCATCTTTCACTGAGTCGTCTATGTGCCGATAGCCGCGCGTTCATGAATGGCGCTTGCCATCACTCCTGCAACGCTGTTGCCAATGGCGCTCGCGTTAGCACGCTCGTCTGGTCGCGTACCCGGATCACAGTTCTGTCAAAGCATCGGTTTGCATCGACTGGAGGACATACCTTGCCCCGTTTCACGTTCAAAAGCTGGCTCGCGGTATTTGCGTGCGCTGTCGGACTGGCTGCTGTATCGGCCACTTCGGCGGCTCGCGCGGAAACTGCGTTGAACGCGAAGACGTCATGGATCGGCAACACGTTTGGTTTCGGTGACGGCACGTGGGCACAGATCAACATCACGGCGATCGCGGTCGCGCCCGACGGCAAGGTCTATACAAATGCGCCATGGGACGAAAGCGGCGCCGAAGCGAGCGTCTATCAGAACGGCAAGATGCTCGGCTTCGCGGGCGGAACACATGGGTGGGGTAACAGCGGCGGCAACGCGATCGCGATCAACCGGAAGTACGCATTTGTTGCTATTGCAGTCGGCAACGAAAAAGGCCGGCTGGTCGAACAGGGCGTGTGGCCGGTAAAAGGCAAGCAGTGGTTCGGCATCTCGCGCCGGCAGATTGCCGATCCGAAGCGTGCCGCGCCGTTTCAGCCCGCGGCGAAAGCCGCTGACCCGCATGCGCAACTCGCCGCCGGCTTTCTGATGATGAACGAAGTGCCGACGGGCACGAGCGCCGAGATCGGCGGACTCGCGGCTAGCGACACTACGCTCTACGCGGCTAACACGGCGCGAGACCGCATCGAGGTGTACGACGCCGAGTCGATGCAGCAGAAGGCCGCGTGGAGCGTCCACGAGCCCGGCCGGATCGCGCTTGCGCCGGACGGCACGCTGTGGGTGCTGAGCGGTACGCGCAACGATCGTGCGCCGCATGTCGAGCATTACACGCCGGGCGGCAAGCGGATCGACGAGACGTTCGAACTGCCCGCCGATACTCTCGCCGTCGATATCGCCGTCGATGCGAAAGGCCGCGTTCTGATCGCCGACAACGGCCCGCGACAGCAGGTGCTGTTCTTCAGCAAGAACAATGGCCAATACGCGCAATCGGGCTCACTGGGCGAGCGCGGCGGAATTTTTAGCGGCGTTGCGGGAAGACCGGGACCGCGACGTTTCAATGGACTAACAGGCGTAGGCGTGGATGCGAGCGGAAACGTCTATGTATCGACCAACGGCATCGGCCCGCGTTATGAGCCGATCGGCGCGGGCCTTGGCGCGACCCTCGAAAGCTACGCGCCTGACGGCAAGCAGAACTGGCTCGTGCAGGGACTGCTTTTTGTCGATGGTGCATGGATCGATCCGTCGCGGCCAGACAGCGTGTACACGGGCAACAAGCGTTTCGAGCTCGATTTGTCGAAGCCTGCCGGGCAAGACTGGAAATACGTCGGATTCCTGTCTAACCGCTTCAGATACCCGGACGATCCGGTCTTTCACACCGACCAATATCCGGGCTTGCCGATTGCCCGCAAGCTGAAGGGCCACACCTTTCTGTACCTGACCGACATGTATGCGGACCATCTGAAGATCTATCGCTTCGATCCGCAACGCGATGGCGAAACGGCGATTCCGTCCGGCTTTATCGCGGGTCGCGAGCGCCCGGTCGCAAAGGTGCCGAACGCGCCTCCGGGCGGCGACTGGATCTGGCGCGACGCGAACGGCGACGGCAAATTCAATAGCGACGAATTCGCCCCGAACACGAGCGGCACGAAGCTCGCGGGCGGTTGGGGCTGGTGGGTGGATAGCGCGGGCGACATCTGGCGCACGCGTGACACCAAGGGCATTTATCGCTTTCGGTTCGGCGGTCTGGATGCGAAGGCCAACCCCGTCTATTCGTATTCGGACCTCACGCAGTACCCGGTGCCTCAACCGTTCACCGAACTGCATCGCGCGATCTACGAGCCCGACACCGACACGATGTACGTGAGCGGCTATACGCCCGACACGCCGGTCGATCGCGGCTTCTGGAAAGAAGTGGGCCGCGTGCTGGTGCGCTACGACAAATGGTCCAGCGGCAAGCCGGTGCAACGCTATTCGATCGCGCTGCCGTGGCAGACACAGAGCAAGCCCATCGCGACGATCATCGGCCTCACGGTCGAGGGGCAATACATCTTCGGCGTCGAACCGGTGGGCGCGGTGCACGTGTGGGACAAGGACAGCGGCCGTGAAGTCGGCGTAATCCGGCCCGGCCCCGAAGTGGGCCGGGCGTCCGGCTGGGTCGACGTACCCAACGGCATCAGCGCGGCGAAGCGAGCCGACGGCGAGTACCTCGTATTAGTCGAGGAAGACGCACGCGGCAAGGTGCTGATGTACCGCTGGAAACCTTGACGACGCGTCGGCAACACCACGCATGAAGAAAAAAACAGGCAATCGTAGTCGAACCCAGGGCATCCGATGGACAAAGGCATTCTCAAGAACGTAGCGATCAATTTCTTCGGTCTCGTGCTGCCGACTTTCGTCTCGCTCGTCACCGTGCCGTCGTATATCAGGCTGCTCGGCGTCGAGCGCTACGGCGTAATCAGCCTCGTGTGGACGCTGATCGGCTACTTCGGGATTCTCGATCTGGGCATGAGCATGGCCGCGCAGAATCACATTTCGAAGGCGCGCGCGTCGGGCAACAAGGACGAGAGCGCGCGCGTGTTCTGGAGTGCGACCTGGCTCAATCTCGTGACGGGCGTGGTCGGCGGGTTGATCATCTATTTCGGTGCGTTCCTCTACACCGCGTATTTCACGAAGGTGTCGCCGGAACTGCAGCATGAGGTGTATATGGCGCTACCGTGGCTCGCGGTGGCGATTCCGATTGCAAACGTCTCGTGGGTGTTCGCCGGCGCGATCAACGGCGCCGAACGCTTCGGCATCTACAACACGAATCAGACCATCGGCACGTTCCTGTTTCAGCTGCTGCCGCTCGGCGCGGCGCTGTGGCTCGGTGCGAGCTTGCAGAACGTGCTCGCCGCCGCCGTGTTTGCACGCATTCTCGCCGCGATCCTGCTCGGCCGGTCCGCGATAAAAGTGCTTGAAATACGCAGTATTCTGCCGCCGCAGCTCGGTGTGGCGAAAGGGCTTTTCAACTTTGGCGGCTGGATGCTGATTGCGAGCGTCACCAACATGATCGCCGAATCGCTCGATCGCGTGATGCTGGGCACGAGCCTCGGCGCGCGCTTCGTCACGTATTACACAGTGCCGCAAAACCTCGTGACGCGCTTGAACATCGTGCCCACCGCAATGGTGCGCACGCTGTTTCCACGGCTGTCCGCGGTAGGCCGCGCGGATGCCGACACTATCACGCAGCAGTCGCTCGAATTTCTCAACGGCGTGTTCACGCCGGTCGCATTGATCGCGATGCTGGTGCTCGAACCGTTCCTGCACCTTTGGGTCGGCAATGAAATTGCAAGTGTCGCGGCGCCCGTGGGACGCATCATGATCGTTGCGGTATGGCTCGTGGGTCAGGCGAACGTGACGCGGATCCTGATCCAGTCGCAGGTTAATCCGGCCACGGCCGCGCGCGTCGGTCTGTTCGAATTGCCCTTGTTTGCAGGGGCTTTGTGGTTCGGCATCACGCATTTCGGATTGACCGGCGCGGCGATCGCGGTGGCCGGCCGCGCGCTGTTCGATTACGCAGTGCTGTTACGGCTCTCGGCGATCCGTGCGCGGCAAATCGCACTCGACATGCTGGCTCATTTCGCTTTCCTTCTGGCCAGCCTCTGGCTTTCCAGCTTCCTGCCGGGCCTCGCCATGGCGATCCTCGCCGGCTTGTTGATGGTGGGCGCGAACATCGCCTGGTCCATCACGATGACACCCGCCTTGCGCGATCTAGCGCGTTCACTGCTGTTGCGACTGAATCCGAGGAAAAGCGCATGAACCACGAAGTCCTTGAAGAAGCCGTGCTGCAAGCTCCGACGCGCAGTGCGCTGGCCGAACTGACCACCGTTCCTACGGCTGACGCGCCGCCGCGGCGTGCCGCATTGCGCGGCGATAAAGCCGTTCGGGTTGCGATCGTGCACGACTGGCTCGTTACATATGCGGGTGCGGAGAAGGTGCTCGAGCAGATAGTGGCGTGCTTTCCGGACGCGGACCTGTTCAGCCTCGTCGATTTTCTCGACGACCGCAGCTTTTTGCGCGGCAAGCCCGTGACCACATCGTTTATCCAGAAGCTCCCGCTCGCGCGCAGCAAATACCGCACGTATCTGCCGTTGATGCCGCTCGCGATCGAGCAACTCGATGTATCCGCCTACGACGTGGTGATATCGAGCAGCCACGCGGTGGCCAAGGGCATTCTCACCGGTCCGGATCAGGTGCATATCAGCTACGTGCATTCGCCGATCCGTTATGCGTGGGATTTGCAGCACCAGTACCTGCAGCAGTCGAAATTGACGAGCGGGCCGAAGTCGGCAATGGCGCGGCTCATTTTGCATTACATCCGCAACTGGGACATCCGCACGTCGAACTCGGTGGACGGCTTTATTGCGAACTCCGATTTCATCGCGCGGCGCATTAGAAAGGTTTATCAGCGCGATGCGCAGGTGATCTTTCCGCCTGTCGACGTCGAAGCGTTCACGCTGTGCACGCAGAAGGAAGACTTTTATCTGACCGCCTCGCGGATGGTGCCGTACAAGAAAATCGACCTGATTGTCGAGGCGTTTGCGCGCATGCCCGAGAGAAAACTCGTCGTCATCGGCGACGGTCCCGACATGCAGAAGATCCGCGCGAAGGCGGGGCCCAATGTCGAGATCATGGGCTACCAGCCGTTCAAAGTGCTGAAGGACCGGATGAGCCGCGCCAAGGCTTTCGTCTTCGCTGCCGAGGAAGACTTCGGCATTTCCGTGGTCGAGGCGCAGGCGTGCGGCACGCCTGTCATCGCGTATGGCAAGGGCGGTGCACTCGAAACGGTGCGCGATCTGTCGGAGCCGCGCCCGACCGGCATGTTCTTCGACGAGCAGAGCGCGGACTCGATCATCGCCGCGGTCGAGCGTTTCGATGGACATGTGAAGCGTTTCTCGCCAACCGATTGCCGCGCGAACGCCGAGCGTTTTTCTGCAGCCAACTTCCGCGAACGCTTTTTCGCCCACGTGCGGGCTTCCGTGCCAGCGCTGCGCGACACGACGCTGCCACCGTATGTACCGTATAACGCGGGGCCGGCCGCGAACGCGCCGCGTATTCTCGCGGTGGATCAAAGCGGCGTACTCGGCGGCGCTGAGTTGTCGCTGCTCGAAATCGTCAAGGCGCTGCGCTCGCGCATGCAAGTGGTGCTGTTCGACGACGGCCCATTCCGTACCGCGCTCGATAAAGTGGGCGCCAGTGTCGAGGTGCTCGATGCGGGCGCGCTGCGCAACGTGCGCAAGCAGGGCGGTTCGTTGCCGAAGGGTCAGGCGTTGATGGGTCTGATGTCGCTTATTCGCGCGACGGCCAAACGCGCGCGCAGCGCGCACGTGATCTATGCGAACACGCAGCGCGCGATGGTGATCGGCGCGGTCGCCGGCAAGCTCGCGAGGCGGCCGGTGGTCTGGCATCTGCGCGACATCGTAAGTCCGGAGCATTTCGGGTCCAAGCAGCTCGCCATCATCAAATGGTGCGCACGCCTCGGCCTCACGCACGTGATCGCCAATTCGGCGGCGTCGGCGCGCGCGTTCGCCGACCTCACGCACTTCGACGCCAAACGCATCGACGTGGTGTTCAACGGCATTTCGGCGGCGCCGTTCGACGCATTGCGCAACGTGCCGCAAGCCACGCTGCGCGAGAAGCTGAACCTGCCGGACGACGCGTTTCTGGTGGGCTCGTTCAGCCGCCTTGCACGCTGGAAAGGGCAGCATGTACTGCTCCAGGCGCTGGTGCTCAATCCGCACATGCACGCGGTGCTGGTTGGCGCGGCGCTATTCGGCGAAGATCAGTACGAGATCGAATTGCGCGCGTTCGTCGCTGCGCATGATCTGGGCGGCCGCGTGCATTTTTTCGGCTTCCAGCACGATATTCCTGGCTGCATGTGCGCGGTGGATGCGGTGGTTCACACGTCCATCACGCCTGAGCCGTTCGGCCGGGTGATCGTAGAAGGAATGCTCGCGCAACGGCCAGTCGTGGCCGCGCGTGCGGGTGGGGTACTTGAAATTATCGACGACTACGAGAACGGCGTGCTTTGCACACCGGGCGATGCGCATGCATTGGCCGACGTGCTGGCAGAACTGCGCGCGAACGACGAACTGCGTGACAAGCTCATCAAAAACGGCTACATGACGGCGCTGAACCGCTTCGGTACGTCGAGCTATGTCGAAAGCGTCGAGCGGATACTGACGCGTGTGGCGCGGCCGGGCAAGGCTGCCGGCGCATGATCTGCGCGACCCGCACGATCTGTATGAAGCACGAAGGCGGTAAAGGGCGTGGCTTGATGAATCGCGACCCAGACCGCCGACATGCGACAGACAACGCGGCCAGAGGCACCGCCAGGAACATCTGTTACGGGAACGATTGACGCGGGGCAGGCAGGGACTTGGCCAGTTCCTGTCATTTGGCGCAACGGGGCGAACGTCACTGACATTCGCCCCGCTTTTTTTACGACTTCACGAACGCGCCTTTAGCGGATTTCGGCTTGAAACTGGCGGACCAGTTCATCGCCGGTAATTCGACCAGCCGGTAGAACACGTATGCGGCCGGCACGGCGACCAGCATGTAGCCGAACGACGGCCAGATCGACATCTGCAACGAAGAGCGGAAGAGGACCGACGAAAGCAGCACGAAGATCGGCAGATGAATCAGATACAACGAAAAGCTGAAGTCGCCAAAGCGCGACAGAAGCCGCAAGCCCCAACCGTCGCGCTGGTTGACGTTGCCGCGCTTCAGCGCTTTATACAGATAGAACGCGAAGCCGATTGCCCAGAGCTGGAACGCGCCGTATTGACCGTAGTGAAATGCGGCGCAACCCAGCGCGATGAATGCTGCGGCGAGCGCATAGAGCCACCGCGGCGAACCAGTCTGCGCGGAGGTGCGGGCTTTCGCGTCGGCAATCCATGCGCCGAGGGTCCACGAAAACCAGTACGACGTGAAGAACTGGATGTCATGCCGTTCGAGCACATACGCGGAAACGAGATTGACCACGGCGACGATCGCGAGCACGGAGGTCATGCCGATACGTCGACGCAGCGCGAACAGCAACGGATAGATCGCGTAGAACTGCACTTCCAGCGAAAGGGTCCAGAGCGCGCCGTTCGATCCATACGTCTTGCCGGCCACGCCTTGCAGCGAGAACAGATTGACGAGAAACGCCTGTACGCCGATCTCGCGAATCTTGTGACTAACCGGCGGCAATTGAAGACTGAACCAGTCGAGCGCGAGCGTCAGCAGCAAGGCGGCGAGCAGCACCGGATAGATGCGCGTAAAGCGGCGCACCCAGAAATTGCCTGCGTCGAGCCGGTAAGCCGGGTTGTTAGCAAGGCGTAATGCGCCGCTGCGGTGAATGCAGTAGCCGCTGATTACGAAAAAAATCGGCACGCCCGCCGATCCCCATGCAATAGGGAAAGTCAGATAAGCCGCAATTGTTTTCAAACTCAACGAATGCCCGGCATTCTGATGAAATGCCTGCATGCCGACCCACTCGATCTGACGGCAATGGAAATACGCGACGAGCAGCGCGGCAAAACCGCGCATTGCGTCGATCACATGTTCTTTGCCGGCACTGTCGGAACGTGCGTCGCTTTGCACGCGCGGTGCGGCAGCCTTCACAGGTGGAGAGAGAGGCAGGGATGAGCCGGCGGCATCCAGTGCTGGGTCGCTCATGCGCGGTCCTTTTATTTGAAGTCATGCAATGCGGATCCGCGCGCGACTTCCGCACACGGTGCATCACATGCTAGTTCACTGCGTCTATAAAAAAATGAATAAAAAATGACAGCCAATCTCTATTTGAGCGGCCTTTGTGACTAAATGTAATTGCGCATAAGCAGATGCGGACGATCAATTATTTATCGATTTTGTCGTGCTAATTTACAGCACGGATTCTCCTGATGAGAGGTGAAGTCATGAACCTGCATTTGCTTGCCGGCATTGCCGTGCTACTGATCCTCGTCGCCGCTTCAGCTTATCGCGAGGCGCTGCGCAATGAGCCGATCCGCCGTTTCCGCATCAGTCCGGGCAAGCTGCCGCAACTCGACGAAAACGAGGAAGCACGCCAGTAAATGCTAACTCGCTTGCTAACGGAGTCCGCGCGGGGTCCTCTGGCGTGAGTAATTTTTTCGGAATCGTCCGCAAATAATTCGGCTTCCGAAAGTAAATGTTTCCTGTGCCCGTGACAAATGGCGCAAATAGTTGTGAGTCGGGCGCATTAAGCATTGTTTGTGAAATTCACGCGTGATCTAGCGCAGATTTTTTGTTAGCCTTTCTGGCGACGTCGAGGGCCCAAGCGGCTCGCGAACACCAATTTCTAACCGATCTGGGAATGCCTACCATGCTGAAAGTCACTAAAGCCGTGTTTCCCGTAGCGGGCCTCGGGACACGATTCCTGCCGGCTACCAAGGCAAGTCCAAAGGAAATGCTGCCTATCGTCGACAAGCCGCTGATTCAGTACGCGGTTGAAGAAGCGATTGCCGCCGGCATCACCGAAATGATCTTCGTGACTGGGCGCAGCAAGCGCGCAATTGAAGATCATTTCGACAAGTCGTATGAGATCGAAGCCGAACTCGAGGCACGCAACAAGCAGAAACTGCTCGACCTCGTGCGCAGCATCAAACCCGCCAACGTCGACTGCTTCTACGTGCGCCAGGCGGAAGCACTCGGCCTGGGCCACGCGGTCTTGTGCGCCGAAAAGCTGGTGGGCGACAGCCCGTTCGCGGTCATTCTCGCCGACGACCTGCTGCACAGCTCGAAGCCCGTCATGAGCCAGTTGGTCGATACGTTCAATCACTATCACAGTTCCGTGATCGGCGTCGAAACCATCGCGCGCGAAGACAGCCGCTCGTACGGTGTCGTGGACGGCCGCGAGTGGGAAGACAACGTGATCAAGCTGTCGGGTATCGTGGAAAAGCCGGCGCCGGACAATGCGCCGTCGAACCTCGGCGTGGTGGGCCGCTACGTGCTGATGCCGACCATCTTCAAGCATATTCGCGCGCTCAAGCCGGGTGCCGGCGGTGAACTGCAATTGACCGATGCAGTGCAGTCGCTGCTCACTGAGGAGCAGGTGCTCGCATATCGCTACTTCGGCACGCGTTTCGATTGCGGCAGCAAGCTCGGCTACCTGAAGGCGACGGTGGAGTTCGCGCTGCGTCATCCGGAGGTGAAAGAGGAGTTCGAAGCGTATCTGCACGCATACATGCGCGCAAATGGACAGGCGAATCCGGAAAGCCTGGAGCCTCAGTACACGGCCGAAGCGGCTTGATCCAGGCCGGGACATCCTGATCGCGCGATTCGTGCATTTCGCGCAATTCGCGTGATCGGTGTCATTGACGCATCTGGCGCGAGATCGCATTCAGGCATCACGTCGAAGCATCACGCAGAAGCGCCCGAAACATCGCGCGCATTGAAAACGGGCGCCCCGATCCACGCGGGCGCCCGTCGTTTTTTGCCGCGCTCGAATTTAAAACTTCTTCGAGCCGCGGCGCGATATCAAGCTCAGCCGTTCTTCACTTGCAGACGGAACTTGTGCAGCAACGGTTCCGTGTAGCCGCTCGGCTGCTGGCGTCCTTCGAATACCAGTGCTTGCGCGGCCTTGAATGCGATGGTGCCGAACGAGGGCGCCATGGGCCTGTAATTCGGATCGCCGGCGTTCTGCTGATCGACCACTTGCGCCATGCGTTTAAAGGTCTCCTCGACCTGCTCGCGCGTCACCACGCCGTGATACAGCCAGTTCGCAATGTGCTGGCTCGAGATACGCAACGTTGCGCGGTCTTCCATCAGGCCGACGTCGTGAATATCGGGCACCTTCGAGCAGCCCACGCCCTGATCGATCCAGCGCACCACGTAGCCCAGAATGCCTTGCGCGTTGTTGTCGAGTTCAGCGCGGATCTCGTCGGCGCTCCAGTTGGCCGTTTCGACGACGGGAATCGTCAGCAGGCCGTCCAGCAGTTCGTCGCGGACGCTCGCATAGTCGGTGCGCTCCAGTTGCTGCTGAACCGCCTGCACGTCGATCTGATGATAGTGCAGCGCATGCAGCGTTGCCGCGGTCGGCGAGGGCACCCATGCAGTGTTCGCGCCGGCCTTCGGATGCGCGATCTTCTGTTCGAGCATGGCGTGCATCAGATCGGGCATGGCCCACATGCCCTTGCCGATCTGCGAGCGGCCGCGCAGGCCCGCGTGCAAACCGACGAGCACGTTGCTGCTTTCGTATGCGGCGATCCATGCGCTCGACTTCATGTCGCCCTTGCGCATCATCGGGCCGGCTTCCATCGCGCTGTGCATTTCGTCGCCGGTCCGGTCGAGAAAGCCCGTGTTGATGAACGCCACGCGTTCCGACGCCTCGGCAATACACGCGAGCAGATTCACGCTCGTGCGGCGCTCCTCGTCCATGATGCCCATCTTGATCGTGTTACGCGGCAGCTTCAGCAGATCTTCGACGCGCGCGAACAGTTCGCTCGCAAACGCGACTTCGGCGGGACCGTGCATTTTCGGCTTCACGATATAGATCGAGCCGGTGCGCGAATTCAACTTGTGTTTGCGGTCGTGCAACGCGCACAGCGTCGTCATCACGGCGTCGAGGATGCCCTCGGGAATCTCGGCGCCGTCCTTCGTCAAAACGGCCGGATTGGTCATCAAATGACCGACGTTGCGGATGAACAGCAGCGAGCGGCCATGCAGTACGACGGGCGCCGTGCCGTTCGCGGCGACGTACACGCGGTCGTCGTTCAGCCGGCGCGTGAAGGTCTTGCCGTTCTTCGTGACCTCTTCGGTCAGATCGCCGTTCATCAGACCGAGCCAGTTTCGATAGAGCTGAACCTTGTCATCTGCATCGACGGCCGCAACGGAGTCTTCGCAGTCGATGATCGTGCTCACCGCCGCTTCGACCACCACGTCCTTCACATGCGCGGCGTCGGTCTTGCCGATCGAGTCGTTCGCGTCGATCTGAATCTCGAAGTGCAGCCCGTTATGTTTGAGCAGCACCGCCGACGGCGCGCTCGCGTCGCCCTGATAGCCGATGAATTGCGCGGGCGTTTTGAGTTCGCTCGTTCCGTTCTTCAGCGCGACGGCCAGCTTGCCGCCTTCCACGCTATAGCGAGTCGCATCGGCATGCGAGCCGTTCGCGAGCGGTGCCGCTTCGTCGAGAAACTTGCGGGCATAGGCGATCACCGCAGCGCCGCGCACCGGGTTGAAAGTCTTCTGTCTGTCCGCGCCGTTGGTCTCGGGAATCGCGTCAGTGCCGTAGAGTGCGTCGTACAGGCTGCCCCAGCGCGCGTTCGCCGCGTTCAGCGCATAGCGCTGATTCGACAGAGGCACCACGAGTTGCGGGCCCGCCTGTTCGGCGATTTCGGTGTCGACCTGGTCGGTCGTTGCTTTCACGCTCGCAGGCGCCGGCACGATATAGCCGATGCCTTCGAGAAACGCACGATAGGCTCGCAAGTCGCGCACCGGCCCGGGATTGGCGCGATGCCAGTTGTCCAGTTCCGTTTGCAGGCGGTCGCGCTCGGCGAGCAGCGCATGGTTTTTAGGCGCCAACTCGTGCACGAGTGCGTCGAAACCTGACCAGAATGCGGCGCTGTCAATTCCGGTGCCGGGCAGGGCTTCGGTTTCGACGAACTGGTCGAGATTGGCGGCGACCTGCAATCCGCCGCGCGGGTTCATCTGAGTCATCGACTGCTCCATCTGTCTGAGTGGGCCGACGTGGGGACATCGGCCCGCGTTGGGGCTACTGCTGGGACGATCCTGCTTTCGGATTGTTGCGCTTCAGAGGAAAAGCCATCACGGCGGCATTCGTGACGGCGCTAGCGTGAACGATGGGCGAAGCCATCGCCATGCCTGACTCAGACGCCAAGCGCCTGAATGCCGGCCTTGGCGATCTGCGCATCCTGGTCGGACTTCACGCCCGATACGCCGACCGCGCCGACCACCTGGCCTTCGACGATCACCGGCACGCCGCCTTCGAGTGTGCCGAGGAGCGGCGCGCTGAGAAACGCGGTGCGGCCGTTGTTGATCATGTCCTCGTACACCTTGGTTTCGCGCCGTCCAATTGCCGCAGTGCGGGCTTTTTCAGTCGCTATATACGAGCTCGAGGGCGCACTGCCGTCGAGGCGCAGCATGCCGAGCGGGTGGCCGCCGTCGTCGACCACGACGATTGCGACGGCCCACTTGTTTTTCTCCGCTTCCGCGCGCGCGGCTTCGAGGATCCGGGTCGTTTCGGCTACGGTCAACACGGGTTTGCTCAGCATAATCAATTTCCTGTCTCGTTCATTGTAGGGTGCGACGTGCAGGGACCCTGAAAGGCGATCGTTCGCGGCGGGTCCCTTGCGAATCAGCTTGATTGGGGATTCTACGTCCAAGCGCGATGCGAAGAAACGCCATCGTTCAGCGGCGCCATCGGCGGCGTCTCCGGGGGTCACCTGTCATGGCCGGCGTCGAGCGGCGCATCAGCAGAGCGCCATGCGGGATTACCCGACGCAAAACGGCCCAATTCCGACGCACGGCAGCGCCGTCGCAACACGGTCACAGTGCCGAACCGATTTACAATCGCGCCTTGATACAAGAGTTGCCATAAAAAACGAGCGAGCGCGTGATCCGGCGCTCGCGAATCCAACGTCCACGCCCCACATCATGCCGACCATCAGCGAGCTCTTTGTCTATCCGATCAAATCCTGCGCGGGCATCGCGCTGAACGAAGCGCGGGTGTTGTCCACAGGTCTCGAATACGACCGCGGCTGGATGGCCGTCGATTCGAATGGCGCAATGCTCACGCAGCGCGCGTATCCACGCATGGCGCTGATCAGGGTCGAGATCGACTCGCAAGACCTGGTGATTCGCGCGCCCGGCATGAGCGAATTGCGTACGCCGCTCGACGCCGCGCGACTCGGTACGGCGGCGAGCGTCGAGACCACGGTATGGCGCGACGCAGCCTACGGACTCGACACTGGCGAGGAATGCGCGAAGTGGTTCTCTGAATTTCTCGGCATGCCGGTGCGGCTGTTGCGCTGTGATCCCGAGCGCGAGCGCATTGTCGATCCGGCTTATACGAAGAGTGTGGGTCGCGCTACGACGCATTTCGCCGACGGCTTCCCGGTTCTCGTGATCGGCCAGGCGTCGCTCGACGACCTGAACACGCGCCTCAATGCGAAGGGCGCGCCGTCCATTCCGATCGATCGATTCCGTCCGAACGTGGTGTTACGCGGGCTCGATGCTTACGAGGAAGACTATGTGGAAACGCTCAGGATAGACGACACGAATTCGGATAGCGCGCAAGGCGTCGAACTGCGCCTCGTCAAACTGTGTGCACGCTGCCCGATGCCGACCATCGACCAGGCAAAGGGCGAGCGCGATCCCAACTGGCCGAACGAACCGACCAACACGATGAGCGTTTATCGCGCGAGCCCGCAGCGAAACGGCGCGGTCACATTCGGCAACAATGCGCTAGTGACGAGCGGGGCGGGCGCGTGGCTGCGCGTCGGCCAGGCAGTCGAAGCAGAACTGGGCTTTGGCGACTAGTGAGCCGTGCGGCCGCTTGCACCACATTCACGCGGCGCGAGCATGCGCCGCGTCACTGCGCGATGACGCATGTTGCGCCCAGTCCGTCTCCATACTTTCACCGATCGCGTTGCCGATCAGAATCACCGCAGGACTGCCGAAGCGCGCATCTGTGGCGTCGGCCGCGAGGCGGTCGAGGCGCGTCAGCAAGCGCCGCTCATTAGCGCCTCCGGCCCATTCAACGACCGCGGCCGGCGTCTCGGCAGGCAGGTTCGCGAGCAACGCGCTGGCGAGGTTGCCAATACGCCGCATCCCCATATAGATCGCGAGCGTCGTTCGCGTTGCCGCCAGTGCGGCCCAATCCGGTTCGCCGTGATCTTCCGTGTGCGCGGTGACGAACGTGACGCCGTGACAATGACGGCGATGCGTGAGCGAAATGCCGAGCCCCGCCGCGGCAGCGAAGCCCGACGAGATGCCATTGACGATCTCAACGGGAATCCCTGCGTCGCGCAAGGTCGCGAGCTCTTCACCGGCGCGGCCGAATAGCAGCGCTTCGCCGCCTTTCACGCGGACCACGTGCAGCCCCTTTTGCGCGTAACGCCGCATCAGGCGCTCGATAAACGCTTGTGGCGTCGAACGGCAGCCACCGCGCTTGCCGACCCGGATCACACGCGCTTGCGGCGCCAGCGTGACGATCTCGGGATTCGCCAGGTCGTCGAGCAGGACGACGTCTGCGGAAGCGAGGGCTTTCGCGGCTCGCACGGTGAGCAGATCCAGTTCTCCCGGACCCGCGCTCAATAACGTGACCTTGCCGGAGTTCGTGTTCATTGTGATGTCCTTAGCTTCTCTCTGTGGCCGGCGGGTAGGGCGCCGCCGGCGCCAAACAAAAAACGGCGTCCGCCCGTGATGATCACGAGGGGACGCCGTTGTCCGATGCTGCTGATTTGCCGCTCTTAGCTTCGCAATCTGGCGAGGCACTGCGTTGTATCTCAGCCAGGTGTGCCGTCGATGTGCGCCGGCTGCGTCGCCGGAGCGGCACTCATACGCCCAATGCCGATGCAAGGAGCAGGCCAAGATGCGAAGGCGCGACGGTGGCGCGGCGCATTCGGTCGAGTCGAAGCTTCGGCGATGCGCGTTTAAACACGTCCTCTACGCCCGGCCAGCCGCTGACGAAAGGAGCGCGACGCCGTCACGGCGCTCCTCGTGCGAGACCGTTCTGCACCAGCCACGCGCCCGCTTTTGGCACGCGCAAAGTGCTGCGTCGCACCATCGCTGTGCTGGCCTGCATCGAAATGCGTCGCGCGCGCGGGTCGGCGACGACTCGCGCAATGCTGTGCGAAGGCCCATGCGGTGGGGCGCACGCGCGCATCGCATGCAATTGGCACAGCCCTTGCATTTAGTCCCGCCATCGGATCAACGTGGATCCGCCGCGAGCGCCCTACGAGGCACTTGCCGCAGTACCAGGTCAGGACAACGGCGTCCCCCGAATTCAGTCATCGACTGCGTTCGCGGGACGCCGTTTTTATTTCCGGCGCCGCATTGCCGATGACGGCATGGCGGCGGCCGATGCCCAGCACATTGAGGAAGCCGCGGTCATGAAAATCATCGTTATCGGTCACGGGATGGTCGGTCACAAACTGGTCGAGTGTCTGGCGCAAGACGCCGCGCACGGCCTCGACATCACGGTGCTGTGCGAAGAATCGCGTCCGGCGTATGACCGCGTGCACCTCTCCGAATTTTTCTCCGGCAAGACGGCGGACGACCTCTCGCTCGTGGAACCGGGCTTCTTCGAACGCCAGAACGTGTTGCTCAAGCTCAACGCGAAGGCTGTCTCGATCGACCGCGCCGCGCGCACCGTGACTGTTTCCACTGGCGAGACGCTGCCCTACGACAAGCTCGTGTTCGCGACCGGCTCCTATCCGTTCGTGCCGCCGGTGCAGGGACGCGAGCGCAGCGATTGCTTCGTCTATCGAACCATCGACGATCTGGAGGCGATGCAGGAATGCGGCGCGCGCTCGAAGACCGGCACGGTGGTCGGCGGCGGACTGCTGGGTCTCGAATGCGCGAAGGCGCTGCGCGACATGGGCCTGCAAACACATGTGGTCGAATTCGCGCCGCGCCTGATGGCGGTCCAGGTGGATGAAGGCGGTGGCCGTGTGCTGCGCACGAAGATCGAAGAACTCGGCGTGACAGTGCACACGCAGAAGAACACCACGGCGATCGTCGACGGCGAAGAGGGCGCGCACCGCATGCAATTCGCGGACGGCACGTATCTCGACACTGACATGATCGTGTTCTCCGCGGGCATTCGTCCGCGCGACGACTTGGCGCGCGACAGCGGCCTGACGCTCGGTGCGCGCGGCGGCATCGTGATCGACAACGCATGCCGCACGAGCGATCCGCACATCTACGCAATCGGCGAGTGCGCGCTGTGGAACGGCCAGTTGTTCGGCCTCGTCGCGCCCGGCTACGACATGGCGCGCACGGTCGCAAAGCGACTGCTGGGCGAGCCCGCCGAATTCGCGGGCGCCGACATGAGCACCAAACTCAAACTGATGGGCGTGGACGTCGCGAGCATCGGTGATGCGCATGGCAATACGCCGGGCAGCCGCGCGTATCAGTTCAGCGACGAACGCAAGCAGATCTACAAGAAGCTCGTGGTCTCGGAATGCGGCAAGTATCTGCTGGGCGGCGTGATGGTCGGCGACGCTACCGAGTACGGCACGCTGCTGCAGATGATGCTCAACCGCATCGAGCTACCGGAGTCGCCCGAATTTTTGATTCTGCCGCAAAGCGACGGCAAGGCTAAGCCGGGACTCGGCGTCGACGCGCTGCCGGACGCCGCGCAGATCTGCTCGTGCAACAACGTGTCGAAAGGCGACTTGTGCGCCGCCGTTTGCGCGGGCGCGACCGACATCGGCGCGCTCAAATGCGCGACTAGCGCGGGCACTTCTTGCGGCGGTTGCGTGCCGCTCGTCACGCAGGTGATGAAGGCCGAGATGAAGAAGCAGGGCCTCGCGGTGAACAACCATGTGTGCGAGCACTTCGCGTATTCGCGCCAGGAGCTGTATCACATCGTGCGCGTGGAAGGCGTTCGCAGCTTCGGCGAACTGCTCGCGAAACATGGCCATGGTCTCGGCTGCGATATCTGCAAGCCGGTGGTCGCCAGCATTCTTGCGTCGTGCTGGAACGAATTCGTGTTGAAGAAAGAGCACGCGTCGTTGCAGGACACGAACGACTACTACCTCGCCAACATTCAGCGCGACGGCACATATTCGGTCGTGCCGCGCATGGCGGGCGGCGAAGTCACGCCCGACGGTCTGATCGCCGTTGCGCAGGTTGCGAAGAAATACGGCCTCTATACGAAGATTACCGGCGGACAGCGTGTCGACCTGTTCGGCGCGCGCGTCGAGCAGCTGCCGTTCATCTGGGAAGAGCTAATTGCGGCGGGCTTCGAGTCGGGCCATGCGTACGGCAAATCGCTGCGCACCGTGAAGTCGTGCGTCGGCTCGACGTGGTGCCGCTATGGCGTGGGCGATTCGGTGGGCCTCGCGGTCGAACTCGAGAACCGCTATAAGGGGCTGCGCACACCGCACAAGATCAAGTTCGGCGTCTCGGGCTGCACACGCGAGTGCGCGGAAGCGCAGGGCAAGGACGTCGGCATCATCGCGACGGACAAGGGCTGGAACCTCTACGTGTGCGGCAATGGCGGCATGAAGCCGCGTCACGCGGAACTGCTTGCCTCAGACCTCGACCGCGAAACGCTCGTGCGCTACATCGACCGTTTTCTGATGTTCTACGTGCGCACCGCCGACCGTCTGCAACGCACCAGCGTGTGGCGCGAGAACCTCGAAGGCGGGCTCCAGTATCTGATCGACGTGGTTGTCGACGACCACCTGGGCGTGGCCGAAGAACTCGAAGCGGACATGCAGCGCGTGATCGACACCTACGAATGCGAGTGGAAGAAGGCAGTGACCGATCCCGAAACGCGCAAGCGCTTCCGACATTTCGTCAATAGCGACGAGTCCGACAGCACAGTGAGCTTCGTCGAGGAACGCGGGCAGATCCGCCCGGCGACACACGATGAACGTCAATCGAAGCTTGCCGCCATTCCGGTCGTAGTGGAAACCGTTTGATTCTTTGGCGTCACGGCTCGCGTACTCGCTGGTGTGCATCGGATTCAAGCTTCAAGGAGCACGTAGTTCTGCATCGAAAAGCAGGCCCGCATGGCATGGACGTTGCATGAACAACGCGGGTTTCAACATAGTGATCATTCCGGTGCGTGGCAAAGCACGCAGTCAGCCGGATGGTCGAAAATCAGTTTAGTGAGGATGTCTGATGAAAAACGTGATGAGCTCCATTAAGAGTGGAGACTGGCGCGCGCTGGTAGCGTGTTTCCTCTATTTCGATACCGGCTTCACGGTCTGGGTTCTGTATGGCCCGCTCGCGCCGTTCATCAGCAAGAGCATCGCGATGACCCCGGCGCAGCAAGGCCTGCTCGTCGCGGTGCCCGTGCTGTCCGCAGCGATCTTGCGGGTGACGCTCGGCAACCTCTATCAATCGGCGCATGGCAAGCGCATTGCGTTGCTCGGCGTGCTGCTGTCGGCGGTGCCGACCATCGTGTTGCCGTTGCTGCCGTCCGTTCCGTCGTACACGCTGCTGCTGGTGCTAGGCGTGTTCCTCGGCGTGGGCGGTGCGAGCTTCGCTGTTGCATTGCCGATGGCAGGCAGCAACTATCCGCCGAAGGTACAGGGTCTCGTGCTGGGACTCGCCGCCGCGGGCAACATCGGCGCGGTGCTCGACGGTTTCCTGTTCCCGCAACTCGCCACTCACTACGGCTGGCAGACTGCAACGGGCGGTGCGTTGCCTCTGCTCGCTATCGCAGGCATCACGCTGTATTTCTGGGCAAACGACTCCGGCGTGAAGACGGGCAGCGTGCTGCGCGCATTCGGCAGCTTCGTGGTGACGCTTGTCGGCCTGATCGTGCTTGTGCTGCTGGTCGAAGCGGGCATTTTCGGTTCGGGCAAAACGGGTGTGCTGCTGTTGCCGGTGATCGGCGCGCTGCTTGCCATTGCGGTGCTGCCCAAGCGCTATCGTGCGGTGCTGGCGGAGCGCGACACGTGGGTCATCATGCTCGTCTATAGCATCACGTTCGGGGGGTTCGTGGGTATGTCCTCGTATGTGTCGCTGCTGCTCACCAATCTCTATCAACTGTCGAAGATCGACGCGGGCCTTTTCATGGCACTTCTCGCCGCGACCGGTGCGCTCGTGCGTCCGCTTGGCGGTTTGATCGCCGACAAGGTCTCCGGCGTGCGCGCACTGACCGTGCTGCTCGCCATCATCTCGGTGTGCGACTTCGTATTTGCCGCGGTCATGCCGACGCTCGCGGGCGGCATTGCACTGCTGCTGTGCCTGTACCTGGCTTTTGGCCTCGGCAATGGCGCGACGTTCCAGCTCGTGCCGCATCGTTGGGCCGGCCGTACCGGCCTGATGTCGGGCATCGTCGGCGCGGCGGGCGGCATCGGCGGTTTCTATCTGCCTGTCGTGATGGGCATGGCGAAGGAAAGCACCGGTTCATATCAGATGGGCTTTGCCACCTTCGGCGCGCTGGCTGCGTGTGCGTTTGTCGCAATCGTCGCGCTGCGCCGGCCGTGGATGGCGTGGTCGATGCAATCGGGCGTGATGCACGCTCATGCAACCGAGTAAGGCAACTGGCTGACGGAAAGCAGTCACTTAGCGCATCAACGGGCGCGTCAACGGGCGCGTCAGCGTGCAAGCTACAGCGCGCCGACGCGACCCGCCGCTCTGGAACTTCCGAAGTAGATATGCTCACAACAATAGAACGGCTCCCGGCGCAAGTGGACGTGTCCAGCGAAGTGTTGAGCTCGTTGATCAACATGGCAGGACGTCAACGGATGCTTTCGCAGCGCATCGTGTTCAAGGCCATGCTCGCGCTGCGTCGTAGCGACGGCGCGCTCGCCATCGCGCAGGAGACGTTGCGCACGTTTGCGGACAGTCATGCGGCACTGGTGCAAGGCCGCGACGGTCTGCCGGGACTCTTTTCGCCCGCTCTGCGCGAGGCTTTTCATGGGAACCGCAGCGATAGCACCAGCGGACACGTCGAGAAGAGGATCACGAACTTCATCGCCCTGGCGCACGCGGCGCTCGACGCCATAGCGCGCGAGGCTTCGAACGCCGAAAGTGCTCTGGAAGTCCTGATCGCGTCGGCGGAGCCGTTGCTAGGCGACTTACATGGCGTCACAGCGGTCTACGAACAGGAAAGCCGCCGTATTGCGCGTGCCCAGAAGAAAGAGCAGCAGCAGTTGATCGATCGGATCAAGTCGATCGCGAAAGAAGCGCATATCGTGTCCTTCAACGGTCAGATCGTGGCAAGCCGCACGAACGTGACCGGCCGCGAGTTCGCAGTCGTGGCCGGCGTCATGACTTCGATCACGAAGGAACTTGAAGCAGTGGTCAGCGCATTCGTGAAGAAAGTCTCGGGCGCCTGATACGTGATGCGTGATACGTAGTTCGCGCAACGCGCAGCGCGCCTGATATTGATCGCCGGCCTCTGCGGCCCACGCGTGCTCATCCCGGCTATGCTTGGCGTTTCGCAAACGTCGGGGCAATTACATGAACAGTGGATGGCAGGCCGTGTGGGCAACGGCCAAGGCAGAATTCTCGGATCTCGGCGATCCAGCCGATGTAACGCAGGTGCTGATGCGTCTCGGGCTCGCGTTGATACTGGGCGGCGTGCTCGGTTTCGAGCGGGAAATATCGCGGCGCGACGCCGGTATGCGCACGCACATGATGGTCGCGGTGGGCGCAGCCCTGTTCGTCGTGGTGCCGCTGCAAGCCGGCTTCTCACAAGACAACATGAGCCGCGTGCTGCAAGGGCTCGTGTCCGGCATCGGCTTTCTCGGCGCGGGCGCCATCATGAAGCTCAGTGCGCAGCGCGAGGTGCGCGGCCTGACGACGGCGGCAAGCCTCTGGCTCAGCGCCGGCGTCGGTGTGGCCGCGGGCCTCGGGCGCGAGGCCACGGCGATCCTCAGCGTGGTGATTGCGTTGCTGATCCTGTCGAGCGCGCGCCTCGTGAAAGGCAACATGCCCGACGGCAAATAGCGAGGGCGTGCGTTAGAACTTGTGCCTCAGCGCAACCCGCACGGCGACCTGCGTGCTCGTCGACGAAGGCGCCTGCACACCCGGAATAAACGCGTTGTCGAGAATCGAATGGGTCGAGTCTCCCGTGACCTTCTGGTACTCGCCCTGCACATACACGTCTGTGCGTTTGGAGAGGTTGTAGTCCGCCATCAGTCCGACCGAGTGGATTTTCGGCTTCACGCTGCCTGACGATGCATCGTAGTTCTCGATCGTGTACACGTACTGAGCACCGACGAAAAATGCGGGCGTGAACTGATATTTGCCGTTCACTTCGAAGTTCTGATACTTGAGCGTGTTCAATTCGACGCCCGGCGCCGCGACCGGAACGCCGATATAGCCATTGCCGGTCGGGCTCTTATACGTGGAGTTCGTATAAGCGAAGCCGACGGTCGCCGGGCCGAATGTATAGCCGATGCCGCCGCCGAAAACGCGCATGCGTGCGGCGATAAAGCTCGCGTCGTTCGCGGTGATCGCGCCTGTCGCTCCCATGCCGGGATTGTTTGCCTGCAAATAGGCCGCCGCGATCAGCAGACCGCCGGTTGCATACTGGGCGCCAAAGCTGTACGCGCGGTTATTGGCGAAGTTGGTGTCGTTGCTGAAGCTGTAGACGCCCCCGAACTGCAGGCCCGCTATGTCGGGGCTCGTGTACTTCACGCTGTTGCCTAGCCGGAACGAGTTGTCGGTGTTGTCGTTGTCGTATGGATGCGCGAACAGGTAGCCGGCCCAGTTGCCGTTAGCCGTGGTCTGCGCGAGGTAATCCACAACCGAATCGTACTGGCGGCCGAACGTGAGCGTGCCGAAGCGGCTGTCGCTCAATCCCACATATGCCTGGCGTCCGAACATGCGGCCACCCTGACCGAGCCGCCCCGAGTTCACGTCGAAGCCGTTTTCCAGCTGAAACACGGCTTTCATGCCGCCGCCCAGATCCTCTGACCCCTTCAGGCCCCAACGGCTGCCCTGCGCGTAGCCGCTTGCCATTTCCCACACTGCGCCGTGCCCGGCGTTGTTCGTGTAGTCGAGGCCTTCGTCGAGCACGCCATAGAGCGTCACGCTGCTTTGTGCGAACGCGCACGGAGCGGCCAGTGACGCAAGGGCTGCGAGCGCACTGAGGGTAGCGGTGGCGGACAAGGTCTTTTTTATCATCGAGAGCTCCAGACGTTGGTAATGAGCGGCGTGTGGCCGAGGCTCGGCGCGGCCGCTGCTTTTTGGCGAAGCCCGGATTCTGCAATTCGTGAGCCGGTTCTCGAATGAGGCACATCCCTGGATAAACGTGATTTTTTCGAATGTTTGTCCCGCGAATTATTCGCTTGTGGCCGGTCATGACCCAGACAAAAATTCCGTCCATGCACTTTCGCATGTAGCCGGATATGACTGGCCATGCGCTTCCAGCACAGCAAGAAGAAGGAGACAAACATGCGACTCGACCGGAACTTTGCCAATGGCCGTTTCCTCGAACCCGCCGCCGGTTCTGCCGATCACGAATTGATCGCCGTCTACAACCCCGCCACCGAAGCGCTGATTGCGCACGTCACGGCCGCGAGCCACGCCGACGTCATTGCAGCAGTGGACGCCGCGGCGGTCGCCCAGAAGGCGTGGCGCAAGCTGCCTTCCACGGAGCGGGGCGCGTATCTGCATAAGCTCGCCGACGCGTTGACCGAATGCGCGCCGGACATTGGCGCCGCGCTTGCGCTGGAGTCGGGCAAGAGCGTCGCCGACGCAACCAGCGAAGCCGTCTACGCCGGTCAGATCACGCGTTACCACGCAGAGTGGGCACGCCGCATCGAAGGCGAGGTGATTCCAAGCGATTCGCCCGATGAAAACCTCGTGCTGCATCGGGAGCCCATCGGCGTGGTCGCGTGCCTGATTCCGTTCAACTATCCGGTCTATACGTTCATGCGCAAGGTGGCGCCTGCGCTGATCGCCGGCAACACGGTGGTTGTTCGCCCGAGCAACAACACGCCGACCTCCGCATTCGAAATCGCGAAGGCAGTCGAGAAGGCCGGCCTGCCCGCGGGCGTCGTCAATATTCTGGCCATGAACCATGCGACTGCCGAGGCGCTTTGCACGCATCCCAGGATCGGCATGATCACGCTGACGGGCAGCGTCGGCGCGGGCCGCAAGGTGCTCGAGTACTGCAAGGAGAACATCGCCAAGCCGTCGCTCGAACTGGGCGGCAAGACGCCCGCCATCATCGAGGCCGATGCCGATCTCGAAAGAGCCGCGCGTGAACTGGTCGCCTCGAAGACCACGCATTGCGGGCAGCTTTGCACGGCGATCGAACGTGTCTACGTGCACGAAAGCGTGCACGACCGCTTCGTCGCGCTGCTCAAGCGCCACATGAGCGCGGTCGAATTCGGCGACCGCAGCGAGCAACCTTCGCTGATGGGTCCGCTCGTGAATGAAGCGTCGCGTCAGTCGATCCACGCGATGGTCGAGCGGGCGATTGCAGCGGGCGCCACGCTGGAGACGGGCGGCGAGCTCCCTGCGTCGGCCGGGCGCAAAGGCTTTTTCTATCCTGCCACGCTGCTGTCGAACTGCCGTCAGGACATGGAGATCGTGCAGGAAGAGACCTTCGGTCCGGTCATGCCGGTCGTTAAATACCGGACGCTCGATGAAGCGCTCGACATGGCCAACGACCACCAGTTCGGCTTGTCCTCAGTGCTCTACACCGAGAACTACCGCAACGCGATGAAAGTCGCCAACGGTATCGAGGCCGGCGAACTCTATGTGAACCGCACGCCGGCCGATCCGTATCAGGGCTTCCATGCTGGCTGGAAGCGCTCGGGGCTCGGCGGCGACGACGGCAAGCACGGCATGCTCGAATTCACGCAGACCCGTCTCGTCGTCATGAAGTACTAAGGTCGAACCGGCGCGCGCCGCGCCGCGCATAGCAGTCCGCAAGGCACGGCGTGCGTTTGCCTTGCTTCGTCCAGAGACAGCGAAGCGCTGCCTCTCATAACAAAACATATTGGAGACGCACAGGCCGCTCAGTCGGCGCTGTGCCTGTCAGGAGGCTCACGTGTCATCTCAACCCGTTCAATCGTCTTCGACCCCGGCTGCGCTCGCGTTAGGCGAGATGGAAGCCGGCATGAAAGCCGACGAGCAAGCCGCGCTGCAACAAACAAAGGGGCGCCGCTATACGCAGCTGATGTTGCTGGTGCTCGCCGCCGGCGCGATCTATCCGATTCTGTATCTGCGGCAGGTCTATCAGCCGACCATGCTGGAAGTGTTCCATATCACCGATAGCCAGCTCGGCTATCTGTACTCGTCGCTCGGTACCATCTTCTTGCTGAGCTACCTGCCGAGCGGCTGGCTCGCGGATCGCATCGCGCCACGCATGCTGATCTGTTTCTCACTGATCGCAACCGGTGCGCTCGGGCTGTGGTATTCGAGCGCGCCGTCGTTTCCTATGCTGATGTTGATCTTCGGCGGCTGGGGTCTGTCGACCGGCCTCACCTTCTGGGCGGCCGTCATCAAGCGCGTCACGATGATTGCCGGCACGAACGAGCAAGGCCGCTTCTTCGGCCTGCTCGACGGCGGGCGCGGTCTCATCGAAGCGATGCTCGCAACGATCGCGATCACGCTGTTCGCGTGGGCCACGCAGACGAAAGGCGAGACGGTCGCAGCCGGCTTCCGAATGGTCGTCTACATGTACGCGTTCCTGTGCATCGCACTCGGCGTCGTGCTCGTGCTCGTGAAGGATCCGCAAGGCGAGCAGGGTCCCCGCGCCGACGCCGCGATTCGCGCAGCGCGTCAGCGCAGCAACGTGCTCGCCGATCTCGCAACGCTCGCGAAAATTCCCGAACTGTGGCTCGTCGCAGCCATTGTGTTCTGCGGCTACCAGGTGTTCTGGGCGACCTATAGCTTTTCTGCCTATCTGCACGAAGGCGATATTGGCCTCACGGTCGTAATGGCCGGCACGATCACCACCCTGAAGCTGTGGATGCGACCCATCGGCGGCATTGGCGGCGGCTTTCTCGGCGATCGTTATTCGAAGGTGTCCGTGCTGGTTATCGCGCTCTTCCTCGCCGCGCTGTCGCTGGTCGGACTGATGGCCGCACCGCGTATTTCGAGCCATGTGCTGCTGGTCTTTCTCGTGCTGTTCATCGGCATCCTGACCTACGCGATTCGCGGGCTTTACTGGTCGCTGCTGGATCGCTGCAACATTCCGGTTTCCACGATGGGCCTTGCAATCGGTCTCATCTCCGTACTTGGCTATTCGCCCGATGTGTTTCTGCCGCTCATCAACGGATACCTGACGCAGACGTTCCCGGGCGTATTCGGCTATCAGCTGTACTTCGGCTATGTGGCCGCGATGGCGGCGCTCGGCGGTTTCGCCGGACTCGCGCTAAGAAGCATGCTCAACAGGAAAGAGGTTGCGTAAATGAAAGTTGTCTCGCTCGAAACGCATGTCGTTGCCGTACCGCCGCCGCACGTCGGCGGCATGTACTGGATCTTTGTCAAGCTGAAGACCGATTGCGGCATTGAAGGCGTCGGCGAAATCTATTCGACCACGTTCCATCCGAACGCAATGACGCATATCGTGGACGATGTTTTTTCCCGCTACCTGCTCGATCACGATCCGCATCATATCGAGCGGCTCTGGCGCGAAGCGTATTCGAGCGGTTTCACGCAACGTCCCGACCTGACGATGATGGGCGTGGTGAGCGGCCTCGAAATGGCGTGCTGGGACATCATCTGCAAGGCCGCAGGCAAGCCGGTTTACGAGTTGCTCGGCGGCATGGTCAATCCGCGCCTGCGTTCGTACACGTACCTGTACCCGAAGAACAGCCGCGGCGAATACGACTACGACGATCCCGACCTCGCCGCCGAATGCGCCGCCGAGAATGTGAAGCGCGGCTTCACGGCGGTGAAGTTCGATCCTGCGGGGCCGTACACGGCTTACTCGGGGCATCAACTGTCCATGGAAGTGCTCGACCGTTGCGAGACGTTCTGCCGCCGCGTGCGTGAAGCGGTGGGCAGCAAGGCTGATCTGCTGTTCGGCACGCATGGGCAGATGGTGCCCTCATCGGCGATCCGGCTTGCGAAGCGCCTCGAAAAATACGATCCGCTCTGGTTCGAAGAGCCGGTGCCGCCGGGTCAGGAAGACGCGATGGCGCAAGTCGCGCGGCACACGAGCATTCCAGTCGCAGCGGGCGAGCGCCTTACTACGAAATATGAGTTCTTCAAGCTGCTGCAAGCGGGTGCTGCGTCTATTCTGCAATTGAACGTGGCGCGCGTGGGCGGCCTCCTCGAAGCGAAGAAGGTTGCTGCACTTGCCGAGGTGTACTACGCGCAGATCGCGCCGCATCTGTACAACGGTCCGATCGGCGCGGCGGCGAGCATTCAGCTGGCAGCATGCACGCCGAACTTCCTGATCCAGGAAAGCATCGGCACATGGGACGGTTTTCACGCCGCCGTGCTAAAGAAACCGCTTCAGTGGGAAGACGGCTACATCATTCCGTCGCGCGAGCCTGGCCTCGGCGTCGAACTGAACATGGAAGTGGTCGCGCAGCACACGCCATATACGGGCGAGCGCCTGCACCTGCAAATGGCCGCGCAACCCGCCGACGTGAAAGATCTCGCGCCGGCCAAGGGCTGAACGCCGCGCGGCCTTCTACAAGCATTCAATGGATTGAGCGCCACTCTGGCGACATAGCATGAACTACGACTACATCATCGTCGGCGCCGGGTCGGCGGGCTGCATTCTCGCCAATCGCCTGTCGGCGTCGGGCGAATACTCGGTGCTGCTGCTGGAGGCGGGCGGCAAGGACAGCTCGTTCTGGTTCAAGGTTCCGGTGGGTTTCACGAAGACGTATTACAACGAAACCTACAACTGGATGTACTACAGCGAGCCGGAAAAGGAGCTCGATAACCGGCCTATCTATTGCCCGCGCGGCAAGGTGCAGGGCGGCTCCGGTTCGATCAACGCGATGATCTACGTGCGCGGCCAACCGCACGATTTCGACGATTGGGCGGCAGCCGGAAATCCAGGCTGGGCATTCCGCGATGTCCTGCCGTATTTCCGCAAGCTCGAATCGCATCCGCTCGGCGACACCGAATATCACGGCGCTGATGGCCCAATCCGCATTTCGCCGATGAAAGACGCCGTGCATCCGATCTGTCATGTGTTCCTGAAGGGCTGCGATCAGGCAGGCTACCGGCGCAGCGACGACTTCAACGGTGCACAGTTCGAAGGTGCCGGTATTTACGATGTCAACACGCGCAACGGCCAACGCTCGTCGAGCAGTTTCGAGTATCTGCATCCGGCGCTCGCGCGCAAGAATCTCACGGTCGAACACAATGTGTTGGCCAATCGTGTCCTTTTCGAGGGCAAGCACCGCGCTATCGGCGTGAGCGTCACGCAGAATGGCGTTGCCCGACGTTTCATGGCGAAGCGAGAGGTCATTCTCGCAGCCGGCGCGGTCGATTCGCCGAAGCTGCTGCAACTGTCCGGCCTCGGCGATAGCGCACTGCTCGCGAAACACGGCATTACGACGATCAACGAATTGCCCGCGGTCGGCCGGAATTTGCAAGACCATCTGTGCGTGAGCTTCTATTACCGTGCGAACGTGAAGACGCTGAACGACGAACTGCGGCCGCTGCTCGGCAAACTGAAGCTCGGGTTGCAATATCTGCTCACGCGCAAGGGGCCGCTTGCGATGAGCGTGAATCAGTCGGGCGGTTTCTTCAGGGGCAGCGAGCGCGAGGCGCAGCCTAATCTGCAGCTTTACTTCAATCCGCTGTCGTACCGCATTCCGAAGAGCAACAAGGCGAATCTGGAGCCGGAACCGTATTCGGGTTTCCTGCTTGCATTCAATCCTTGCCGGCCGACGAGCCGCGGCTCGATCGAAATCGCGTCGAACCGTGCGGAAGACGCCGCGAAAATCCGCCTGAACGCACTGACCACGCAAAAGGATATCGACGAGGTGATCCAGGGCTGCGAGCTCGTGCGCAAGGTGATGGCATCGCCCGCATTAAAGAAAATCACGGTCGAGGAAATCTCGCCGGGGCCGCAGGTGGCAAGTCGTGAAAGCTTTCTGCAGTACTTTCGCGAGCAGTCCGGCTCGATCTATCACTTGTGCGGCTCTTGCGCGATGGGCAATGATCCGCGCACGTCCGTGGTGGATGCGCGCTTGCGCGTGCATGGCGTTGCCGGATTGCGCGTAGTCGACGCGTCGGTCTTTCCGAACATCACCTCCGGCAATATCAATGCGCCCACAATGATGGTCGCGGAGAAGGGCGCCGACATGATTCTCGAGGACGCTGCCGCGCACGCCGCGCGCGAGCCTCATGTGGCCGAGTTCGCCACCGCCGCCTGATGCTCGTTGGCCCTTCAGAAAGGTGCTTGAAACGCCGCGCCGGTCAGTCGACCGGTGCGGCTTTTTCCTATCTGCACTATTCTCGCCGTCGCCACCATCCACGGCGCGGCTATCACGATACGTCGCCCAACGGCACCGCCTCGGACGACTCGAAAGCCCGTTCACCGAGCCAGATCTCCTGCTGCAGCCAGTTGCGAAACAGCGTGACGTGCGGCAGCTCGTCCTGTCCCGCACGCGTGACGAGCCAGTACGACTGGTGGCCGTCGACGTGCACGTTCAACACTTGCACCAGCTGGCCTTCGGCGAGTTCGCGCCCGATCATGTTGCGGTCTGCAATGGTCACGCCGAGCCCGTCGATGGCCGCGTGAATCGCGTGGTCGAGCAGATCGAATTCATAACCGCCGCGCGTATCCACGTTCTCGATACCGGCGGCTTTCAGCCAGTGTTGCCAGGTCAGGTAACGCTGATCCGCGCTGGCGAGCACATGCAGCAGCGTGAGCTCGTTGAGGTCGATAGCGGCGCGGCCAGCCTGCCGTGCAAGCAATGACGGCGCGCAGACAGCGATATGCCGTTCGTTCATCAACAGACGATTGTCGAAACCTTCCCACTCGCCGTTGCCGAAGCGGATTGCGCAGTCGAGCACGCCTGACTCCGCGAGTTTGTCGTCGAGACGCGTGGACAGGCTCAGTTCGAGGTGCGGTTGCGCGTCGCGCAGACGGCCGAGGCGCGGCATCAGCCAGCGGCTCGTGAAGGTGGGCGGTGCGTTGATGCGCAGGCGGTTGCGATGCGTCTTCTCCTGCAGGCTGCGTACCGTGAGTTCGATACGGTCGAACGATTGCTGCAGCGCTTGCAGAAGCACGCGGCCGGCCGCCGAAAGCTCCAGATGGTGATGATGGCGTTGCAACAGCGTCTCGCCAATCTGCGCCTCCAGTTGGCGCACTTGCCGGCTCACGGCGCTTTGCGTGACATTCAACAGTTCCGCGGCGCGTGTAAAGCTGCCCGTGCGGCCAGCCACTTCAAAGGCTTTGAGCGCATTCAGCGCGGGCATTTTGCGTTTCAAGGTGTTCGACCGGAGAAGGAGGCGCGCGAGTGCGCGCTATGCCCGGCATTCTAGCGTTTGGGTGCGCGAAGCGATGCAGGCGGCATAGGGGGTTTTCGCCGGCTTCCCGGCCGAGCGCGCAGAACGTGGCCGGAGTGCGGACGATTCGTCCAACCGTTAAGCGGCCACGTGAACCCGGGTTTTACTGGAAAAGTTAATCCGCCGTCCGCCGATCCGCCAGCGCCTTCTCGCAGTCCGCAAGAACCTGCCGTACGAGCCGGGCTTGCGGGTCAAGTTCGTCGGTGTCCAGGATTTCTTCGACGGCGTCGCGCGCCCAGTCGGTGTCGACAAAGCGCGCGTGGCGTCGCGCAATCTCCAGCGCGGTCGCCGATAACTTCGCAATGGAAAGCCAGTCGGCCTCGCGCGCGCGCCGGTCGAGCCATTTGTGGGCGGCCTGTACGTGGAACGCCGCGTCGGGCCAGTCCTCGTTGAGGTAATAAGCGCCGAGACTGCCGCATGTGAGCCAGCACAACAGCTCCAGGCGGTCTCGCGGACTCAGATGGTGGCGTACATCACTCATGGCGACGCTCGCTGCGGTAAAGTGCTTTCCGGGGGAGGCGGCGTGCGGCCGTCCTCCGCATTTATTAACAATATCACGCAGAATTCACCAGCGGCAATTCCCGGGCGTACCCTGGCGCACGCGGCAAACGCGACACGGTGCCCGCGCCGGCGCTGCACGAGCAGCGGAAAATCCCGCGACGCGCTAACGTAGCCTTGCTTCCCGACCACCGCATCCGACGTCCTATGCTGCAAATCCTCGGCAAGACCTCATCCATCAACGTGCGCAAGGTGCTGTGGACCTGCGCCGAACTCGGCCTCGCGTTCGAGCAGGAAGATTGGGGCGCGGGATTCCGCCCGACCAACGACCCGCAGTTTCTCGCGCTCAATCCAAACGCAATGGTTCCCGTCATCAAGGACGGCGACTTCGTACTGTGGGAATCCAACTCGATCATCCGCTACCTCGCCGGCCGCTACCGGGATCGCGGCGAGTCGCTATATCCCGCCGACCCGTGCGAGCGCGCGGCATGCGACCAGTGGATCGACTGGCAGGCGAGCGAACTGAACCGCTCGTGGAGTTACGCGTTCCTCGCGCTCGTGCGGCACTCGCCCGCGCATGGCGACGCGCAGCAGATCGAGTCGTCGCGGGCGAACTGGGCGAAGCACATGGCGATCGTCGAAGGGCAGTTGCAGCGAACCGGCGCGTTCATCGCGGGCAACGCGTTCTCGCTCGCGGACATTCCGATCGCGCTGTCGATCAACCGTTGGCTCGAAACGCCGATTGAGCACGACGATCTACCCGCCGTCGCCGCTTATATGACGCGTCTCGCGGAACGAGACGGTTATCGCGAATACTGCCGCAACGGCACGCCGTAAATGCGGTAGTGATCAGAGAAGTAGAACAGAGGAAGAAGACCAACCGGACAAACGACGCGGGGCCGCAACGGCCCCGCTACACACACAGAGACACGACCGCGGCCGCGACCGCTCAAACCTGCACGAGCCGCGGAATCTGCACGTCCGGATTGACGTCGGCCTCGTAATCGACACCTGCGATCTCGAAACCGAAAAGACGCAGAAAATCCGTCTTGTAGCCGCTGAAATCGGTAAGTTCGTAGATGTTGTCGTTCGTGACCTTGTCCCACAGCGCCTGAACCTCGTTTTGCACGTCGGGGGCCAGTTCCTTGTAGTCCGCGCGCAAGCGTCCTTCGTCGTCGATGTGCGGCGCCGAACCGTACAGACTCTCTTTGTAGAGCCCGTAGACCTGCTCGATGCAGCCCTCGTGCGTGCCTTTTGCCTTCATCACCTTGAAGAGCAGCGACAGGTAGAGCGGCATCATCGGAATCGCGGAACTTGCTTGCGTGACGACCGCCTTCAGCACCGAGACGCGCGCGTCGCCGCCTTTGGCCGAGAGCTTCTCGCGAATGCCGAGCACTTTCTGGTCGAGGTCTTTCTTGGCCGCGCCAATCGAGCCGTTCCAGTAGATATCGTGCGTAATTTTTTCGCCGAGGTAGGTGAACGCGGTCGTCTTCGCGCCGTCTGCGAGCACCCCGGCTTCCAGCAGCGCGTCGATCCACATTTGCCAGTCTTCGCCGCCCATGACCGCGACCGTATGATCGATTTCGGTTTGCGTGGCGGGTTCGAGCACGGTTTCCTTGATGACTTCCTTGTCCGTGTCGATTCCGCGCAGCTTGACCGCCTTGCCGACCGGCTTCAACGTGGAGTTGAACACTTCGCCGGTTTTCGGATGCGTGCGCTTGGGCGCGGCGAGGCTGTACACGACGAGATCGACCTGACCGAGATCGCGCTTGATGACCTCGATCGTGCGTGCCTTTACTTCGTCCGAAAATGCGTCGCCGTTGATGCTCGTCGCGTACAGGCCTTCTGCGTTCGCGAATTTCTCGAATGCCGCGCTGTTGTACCAGCCGGCCGTGCCGGCCTTGGTTTCGCTGCCGCCGCGCTCGAAGAACACGCCGAGCGTGTCCGCGCCGCTGCCGAACGCCGCGGTGATGCGCGCGGCAAGTCCGTAACCCGTGGATGCGCCGATCACGAGGACCTTTTTGGGACCGTTGGCGATGGGACCGCGTGCCTTGACGTATTCGATCTGTTCCTTGACGTTGGCCTCGCAGCCCGTCGGATGGGTGGTGACGCAGATGAAGCCACGCACGCGCGGTTTGATGATCATGAAGCACCTCTTGTCGGAATTGGCGACATTATAGTGGCCCGCGCGGCTCCTGGCGTGGCGCGCGGGATCGGTCAAGGGGAGCGCCGGGCGGACCGCCATGCACGCCGGAAATCGGGCGGCTCCGCACATCTTGGTACGATTCAGCCTTTTCCAGCAGACGGTAGCCCGTGTGAAGCGTTTTATTTCCCTGATTCTGGAGACCCTCGACCGAGGTCTGACCCGCGCGAACCCGCTCGTGACCGGGGCGTTGCGGCACCTGCGCCATCCGACCCGCCGCGGCGTGCTGAGGGCCTGCGCGGCGCTTCCGCTGTTGTTCGTGCTGTATGTGCTGCTCCTGATTCCGTTCACGCCGGGCATCGGCGATATTCGCAAGGCCAAGATCGAGCAGCCCGCGCGCATTCTCTCGGCCGACGGCAAGCTGCTCGCCGAGTTCAAGCCGTCCAACCGCGAGTGGGTCAAGCTCAAGGACATCTCGCCGAATGTGGTCAATGCGCTGATCGCCACCGAAGATCATCGCTTCTATGAGCATTTCGGGCTGGACTGGCGGCGCACGGCATCGGCCGCGCTGCATACGTTTTCGGGCGACCGGCAGGGCGGCTCGACGATCACGCAGCAACTCGCTCGCAATCTCTATCCGGACGAAATCGGCCGTGCGCCGACGCTGACGCGCAAGCTGAAGGAGGCGATCACCGCCTTCAAGATCGAGGCGCTCTATACGAAGGACGAGATCCTCGAAACGTACCTGAACACGGTGCCGTTTCTCTACAACGCGTATGGCATCGAGATGGCGGCGCGCACGTATTTCGACAAGTCGGCGTCGGACCTGAACGTGCTCGAAAGCTCGACGCTCGCGGGCATGCTGAAGGGCAATAGCTACTACAACCCGGTGCTCAACCCGGAGCGCGCATTGCAGCGGCGCAATACGGTGCTTGCGCAAATGGTGAAGTTCGGCAAGCTCACGCCCGCCGCGTTCGAGACGCTCAGAAAACGTCCGCTGCGAATCGACTTCGAGCGGCAGACGGAGCCGCCGGGACCCGCGCCGCACTTCGCGCAGCAACTGCGCAAGTGGCTCGCGGCGTGGGCCGACCGCAACGACTACAACATTTATTCTGACGGCCTCGTGGTGCGCACCACGATCGATTCGCGCCTGCAGACCATGGCCACCCAGGCGGTGATCCTGCAGGGCAACCAGTTGCAAGGCATTGCCAATGCGGCATGGGGCAGCCGCGCCGGTTGTTCGAACGGCAAGGAACTGCTCGCAACCTTCCTGCGCGAAACGCCGGACTTTCGCGCCGCGAAAGACATGGGCCTGACCGACGACGATGCGCTCAAGCGCGTGTCGTCCGACCGCAACCTCGTGCAGTCGCTCTGCGAATCCAAGACCCGCGTGCAGGCCGATTTTCTCGCGATGGACCCGCGCAACGGCCAGATCAGGGCGTGGGTCGGCAGCCGCGACTTCAGCCAGGATCCGTTCGACCATGTGCAGCAGGCGCGCCGTCAGCCTGGCTCGACGTTCAAGCCGTTTGTCTACGCGGCCGCCTTCGAGGCGGGTGCGAAGCCGACCGACACGCTCGTCGATCAGCCGGTCGAAATACAGCTCGCGGGCGGAGAAGTCTGGCGTCCGAGCGACGAAGACGAGCCGAGCGAGCGGGCGATCACGCTGCGCGACGGGCTCGCATATTCGCGCAACCGCATCACCGCGCAACTGATGCAAACGGTCGGCCCGAACAAGGTCGCGCGGCTCGCCCGCGCCATGGGCGTGCGCGACAGCCCGCTCGACGCCGTGCCGTCGCTCGCGCTCGGCACGAGCCCCGTCACGCTGAAAGAGATGGTCTCGGCGTACGGAACGATTGCCAACCTCGGCGGATACGTGGAGCCGGTGATGGTCACGCGCATCGAGGACCGCAACGGCGAAGTGCTCGCCGACTTCGCGCCGGCGCAGCCGCAACAGGAACTGCCCGCGGACGCAGCCCGCACGCTCGTCGACGTGATGCGCGACGTCGTGAACCGCGGCACCGGATCGGCGATACGCGGACGCTTCGGCGTGCGCGGCGACGTAGCCGGCAAGACCGGCACGACGCAGGGCAACGCAGACGGCTGGTTCATCCTGATTCATCCGCAACTCGTGGCCGGCGCGTGGGTCGGTTTCAACGACAGCCGCGTGACGTTGCGCAGCGACTACTGGGGACAGGGCGCGCACAGCGCGTTGCCGATCGTCGGCGACTTCTTCCAGCGCGCGCAGCGCTCGAAGCTGGTCGACACACGCGTGAGGTTCGCCACCGAGCAGCAGCCGGGCTGGTTCGCCGAGCGTTCCGAGCGGCTGCGGGAATGGTTCCAGCATCTTTTTCCGTCGTCGGCGGTGAAGTCTCAGACGGCCGTGACGGCTCGCAACACCACGCGGCGTGCGCCTGTGGCGACGGCTTCGCCGGGGGCGGCGGCTGAAGGTGCGAGCGCCGAGGCTGCCGCGAGTGCAGCAGCAGCCGCCAGCGCGGAATCGCGGGCGTTACCGCCGCTTCTTTCCACGCCCGGCGACGCAACGGCTTCCGGTTCGGTAACGACTTCGGTGCTCGGCAGCGAGCCCGTCCACGGCGACGCGCAGGGCGCCGGCGCGGCGGCATTGGCGCCCACGCCCACGCCGGACGACGTCGTGCCGCCGGACGCCGTGGGCACCGGAAGTCAGGCTGGCGCCGCGAACGGCTCGCCGTGACCGCGACCGGGCGAGGGACGACGGGGCGCCGCGTCGCCGCGTCGTCCCCGTTAGCTAGTATTCCGCGACTGGGGGCCCCGCGGACGCGTCGCGTCGCGCGGTGCCCGCCGACGCTTCCAGCGCGGGGTCGTGATGCAGCAGCAAAGCGGCCGCCGCGCCGACGAGGCCCGCGCCTGCGAGGCAGAGCAGTCCCGCTCCGAAACCGCCGGTGCTGTCCTTGATCCAGCCCATCGCGTAAGGTCCGAAGAATCCGGCCAGATTGCCGAGCGAATTGATCGCCGCGATGCCGCCGGCAGCCGCGGCGCCCGACAGGAACGCAGCCGGTAAAGTCCAGATAACCGGCAAACAGCCGAAGATACCGAAGCCGGCAATCGACAGCGCAATCATTTTCTGCACGGGATTGTCGAGGCCGGCCGACGCCGCGATACCGAGCGCCGCGACCGTCAGCGCGATCGCCACATGGCGTTTGCGTTCCAGCTTGCGGTCCGAATGACGTCCCCAGTAAACCATGCTGATGACGCCGACGATATACGGCAGCGACGTCACAAAGCCCGTCTGCAAGTTAGTCAGACCGAAGGCCTTGACGATCTGCGGCAGAAAAAAGCTCAAGCCGTAATTCGTTGCATTGGCGCCGAAGTAGATGAGCGCGATGGCAAGCACGCGCCGGTTGAGAAGCGCTTCTTTCACACTAAAAGCATGCACGGCTTCGCGATGCTCGCGTTCCTGTTTCTGACGCGCGACCAGCCAGTCGCGCTCATCGGCGGCTAGCCAGGTGGCGTCGGCCGGTTTGTCGGTCAGATAGAACCACACCGCGAACGCCAGAATCAGAGCGGGCAGGGCTTCGATCAGATAAACCCATTGCCAGCCGGCGAGACCGGCGAAGCCGTCCATGGAAAGCAGGGCGCCTGAGATCGGCCCGCCGATCACCGTCGACAGCGGAATCGCCGCCATGAAATAGCCGACCACGCGGCCTCGATACGCGGCGGGAAACCACAATGTGAGCAGGAAGATGACGCCCGGGAAGAATCCCGCTTCGGCCACGCCTAGCAGAATGCGCAAGCCGTAGAACACATGAGCCGCGGACAACCCGGTGTATTGCGCGATATGTGGGATATACGCCATCGCACCGGCAAGCAAACCCCACGTGAACATGATTCTCGCGATCCAGCGGCGCGCGCCGAATTTTTCGAGCAGAAGATTGGACGGCACTTCGAAGAAGAAGTACGCAATGAAGAAAATCCCCGCGCCGAAGCCGAATGCGCTTGCCGAAAGACCGAGCGCCTTGTTCATCTGCAGCGCGGCGAAGCCGACGTTGACGCGGTCCAGGTAGGCGATGAAATAGCAGACGATCAGGAACGGCACGAGCCGAACCGTCACACGTTTCATGGTACGTGCTTCGAGTTCCATCGATGTCTCCTCCAGTTCATTGTCCGGATGGTTTGAAGATTTCGTTAAAGACTAATCGGTCGGCCGCGATTCGGGAAGCGCTTTAAACAGTTCCAGCGCGCCAATGCGTCGATGCTGCGCCTGCACAGATTGTTCAGATGGGGGCAACAGTGTTTTCGAGCCGTGAGGCTGATCTCGCACGCGTATTTCCGGATAATTGAGGCTGCGATACAACCCACCGACCGCCCCGTAACGACTCCATGCGCGGTCACGAAACGATCAGACAATCCAGGTGCATCATGTTGAACAAGCTTCGCGATTGGTCTCGCGTCGCCATTGCGGCGCTCGCGATAGGAGGCGCGCTTGCCGGCTGCGCGTCTTCGACGCATGTCGTCGCAACCGATAAACCCGGCACGTACACAGTCGCGGCAAGCGCGACGGGCGGACGCATGGCGTGGGCGCGCGCGCACGGCGAGGCGCTGAACGAAGCGCGCGAATACTGCGAGCGGCGCGGCATGCAAAGCAGCATCAATGTCGAAACGGTGAGCGGGGTGGAGATGTTGACGACGCATGGGTCGTCGGTCAACTTCGAATGTCATCCGAAGTTCTAGCACGAAGATGCGCTGCCACACGCTGTGGCGAATATCTCGTGGTATGTGCCGTTATTTCGTGTCGAAGGTCACGAGCGTGTTGTCCATGATGTGCGCCACGACGATTGCGAGGCGCCGGCCGCGTTCTGCGTCGCGCATGTTTGCATTGCCGCGCAATTCGGCTTGCAGACGAACAGCAGAAAGTGTTCGCTAGCGCACAGACGGGCCCCGCAGTGCTTGTTCAACTTGGCTTGTTTTGTCCGATACGGTCTGCCTGAACTGGCGACGGCGCGTCCCGCTTGCGGACGCAGCATTAGATCGGTCACAGGTTATCTCCGCGTCGCCCTCGGACTTGCCGGGAAGAGTCAGCGCGCACGCAACTTCTTCCTGCTCCTGAAGGAAGAGGTGCCGCCATGAGGTCGCTCACTGTTGCTGTCCTGGCGCTGGCGCTGACGATCGCCGGATGCGCCGTCGATCACACACCGTCGAGCAATGCGTCGTCGGCGCAGCCCGGCAGTTGCAAGGTCGCGACAGAGGCCGAGATCGCGTCGTTATTCGATCGATGGAATCAATCTCTGCAGACCGGCGATCCGCACAAGGTGGTCGCCAACTACGCGCCGCGGTCGATTCTCCTCGCAACGGTATCCAGCAAGCCGCGCTTGACGGTTGCGGACAAGGAGGACTACTTCCAGCACTTCCTCCAGGATCGTCCCTCCGGAAAAATCGACATGCGTTTCGTCGACTCGGCCTGCAATTCGGCTGTCGACGCGGGGCTTTACACGTTCACGTTCGCGAGAACCGGCGTCGTTGTGAAGGCGCGTTACACGTACACCTATCGGTGGGACGGCACGCAATGGCTGATTACCAGTCATCACTCGTCGGCGATGCCCGACAAGGAGTGAGATTGGTATGGCTCGCGCATTTGGAGTCGCCAGTTCGGCTTGAAGCATGCTGGGCTCCGGCGGTCCGACAGGAGCGCCGACTGCGTGGCGCTCAATGCCTAGGTGTTCGCGATTGATTCGTGACGATCGGACGATCGGGCGATAGCCGTAGCACGGCCCTTCAATTCGGAGCGCTTCAAGCGTTTCGCCGCCTCCAGTCACCAATAAGACGCTGCCAGCAGCGCCCAGCGCGCTGGCCAATCGCTTCGCGTCTACAACACCGACAATTTTCGCTGCCCGCGTGCTTTCCATCTCTGATGGCGTGAGCGCGGCGTCCTGCGGGAAATCCCGACGTTTCGGCGTCGCTATCATTGCATACAATGTGTGAACGCAGGCCAAAATTGGGAACCAAATGGCTCGTAACGACGCATCATTGCATACAATCAACCCTGAGCCGCCCCGTTCCGCGGATGACGTCTACACCGCAATCAAGGACGCAGTCACCAGTGGCCAGTACGGCCCAGGTCAATATCTGCGCGAGGAACAGCTTGCCAGGAGCTTGGGCGTGAGTCGCACGCCGGTACGCGAGGCCTTGCGGCGTCTCGACGCGGATGGGTGGGTGGAAACGCGTCCGAATTACGGCGTGCGCGTGAAGACCTGGACGCTGCACGATGCGCGGGAAATCTTCGAGGCGCGTCTTCTGGTCGAGCCCTATCTCGCGGGCCGCGCGTCCTTATCCATCGGTGCGTCCGACATAGAACGTCTCCGAACGCTAGCGGATGCGATGCTCGCGATTACGCAGCAGCCATCGACGCCCGAATCCAGCGAAGCGTGGTTCACGGCGAACAGCGAGTTCCACGCAATCATCACAGCCGCCGGGAATAACGCGTGCCTCGACCGCTCGCTCAGGTCGATGAAGGAAACGCCGCTCATCAAGTGGACGTTTGGCACCTATAGCGACGAAGACCGCATCCGCAGCGCACGCCAGCATTTCGAAATCGTTCGCGCGCTCGAGCAGCGCAATGCCGCGTGGACGGAAGCCGCCATGCGCTGCCACATTCTCGCCGCAGAAAGTGCGGTGCTCGACCGTCGCGAGGGAGAGCGCCCCACGTCCTGAATCAGCGCGCGAGGAGCAGCAAGGCACCAGCATCACGAGCAGTCATTCAATAGTCGCGACGACGACCATACTGGAGACGAGACATGCCGAGCACCGATAGATATACCTTGAGCCCCGCAAGCGCTGGTGCACGTCTCGATCGGCTGCCGATCTCACGCTTCCACAGGCGCATGCTGTGGCTGATTGGCGCCGGCATGTTCCTGGATTCGTTCGACATCTATCTGGCCGGCGGCGTGCTCGGCGCGCTTGCCAAAACCGGCTGGTCGACGATGCACCTGAACGCGGCGTTTCTGTCTTCGACGTTCATCGGCATGCTAATCGGCGCGTTCACCGCCGGTGTGCTCGGAGACGCAAAAGGCCGCAAATTCACGTACCAGTTCAATCTCGCGGTGTTCGGGCTCGCGTCGCTCGCGGGCGCGTTTGCGCCGAACATGACGTGGCTGATCGTGTGCCGCTTCTTCATGGGACTGGGCCTCGGCGCGGAAATTGTCGTCGGTTATGGATCGGTCGGCGAATTCATGCCGCCTGCCGTGCGTGGGAAGTGGTCGGCGTATCTGTCGCTCATCACGAACTCCGCACTGTTCTTTTCAACGTTTCTCGGGTATCTGATCATCCCGTCGATCGGCTGGCGCGCAATGTTTGCAATCGTTGGCGTCGGCGCGATGATCGTGTGGGTCCTTCGAAAAAAGATGCCCGAGTCACCGCGCTGGCTCGAATCGAAAGGCCGTTACGACGAAGCGGAAGCGATCCTGCGCGAAGCAGAAGCGGAGTCGACGCGCAACGGCACGCTGCCGCCCGTCGTCGATGCGCCGCGCACCGTCACGAGGAAAACCACGCTGCTCGAGCTCTTCGGGCCGGCGCAAATTCGCCGCACGCTCCTTTCCGTCGCGGTGCAGGTTGCAGTCAACATGGTGATCTACGGCTTTATCGTGTGGGTGCCGACGTTTCTGATGAAACAGGGGCTCGACATGGCATCGTCGCTCGGCTATACCGCACTGATGGCGCTCGGCGGACCGGCAGGGGCGCTGCTGGGCGTACTGCTCGCCGACAGGATCGGACGCAGGAAAGGGCTCATCGCGGTGTCGGCGCTCACGGCGATCATCGGCTGGTCATACGGGCATTCGACCGGCATAGAAATGGCGACGCTGCTGGGCTTCCTTCTCTTCACGCTCACGTACCTGATGGTGGCGCTGGGCATTGCGACATACATCCCGGAACTCTTCGCCACGGAGAATCGCATGCGCGCAAACGGCATCGCGGGTTGCGCCGGGCGCATCACGGGCATCTGCGCGCCGCAACTCGTTGTCATGATGTACGCGGCCGGCGGCGTGAAGGACGTGCTGACGATGATCATTGGCACGCTGGTCGTGTTGGCGGTCGTCCTTGCAGCGTTCGGTATCGAGACGAATCGCCGCTCGCTCGAGGACATTGCGCCTTCCATCGACACGAACGATCCGCTGCCGGCGTCATCGCTTTCACAATGAACCGCAACGTTGAAATTTCCACTTCCTTCGTTAAACAAGGACACGTATGAGCGTCACACAGCAAAGCAAGCGTCAAGCGTTGAAAGCGCGGTTCGCACGCAAGGAGATTGTCACTGCGCCTGGCATCTTCGACATGATCTCCGCGAAGATGGCCGACTCAATGGGCTTCGACTGCCTCTATATGACGGGCTTCGGCACAGTAGCGTCGTACCTCGGTCTGCCGGATGCGGGGCTCGCCACCTACACGGACATGGTCAATCGCGTCGCGGCGTTCTGCGGCGGCACGAACACGCCGATGATCTGCGACGGCGACACCGGTTATGGTGGACTACTGAACGTCGCGCATACCGTGCGGGGTTATGAGCACGCGGGGGCGGCAGGCATACAGCTGGAGGATCAGGAATTCCCGAAGAAATGCGGCCACACGCCGGGCCGGCGGGTGATCCCGGTCGAAGACATGGTGCGCAAGATTCAGGTCGCCGTGGAGAGCCGCAGCGATAGCAATTTCCAGATCGTCGCGCGCACCGATGCGCGGACGTCGCTCGGTCTCGATGAAGCGCTGCGTCGTGGCGAGGCCTATGCGAAGGCCGGTGCGGATGTGCTGTTCATCGAATCGCCGGAAAGTATCGAGGAACTCGAAACGATCGGGCGCACGTTCGATATGCCGTTGCTCGCAAACGTCGTTGAAGGTGGGCGGACACCGCAGCTTGCGCCCCCTGAGTTGCAGAAGCTCGGCTTTTCTCTGGCCATTTATCCAGCATCGGGTTTCTTATCCGTCGCGAAGGCGCTCAAAGATGTCTACGGGCAGATTCTCGCGCACCGGAGCACGGAAGCCGCCGCCGACGCGATGTATCCGTTTTCCGATATGTGCGAGTTGATGGGGTTCCCCGAGGTCTGGGCGTTCGATCGCGCGCACGCGGACTAGAAGAGCGACGCGGCTCAACGCTTGGTTGCGCTCGCTGGCATCCGCGACGCTCAGCGACTAACCACCTCACCAGCGCTTACCGCGGATTGTGCGCGCCTGGGTTCTGGCCTCATGTCAGTTCGGCGATGACTGACTATCATTTTCTGCCCGGCGTAGTCACCGGATTGTCGATCGGACGGGCGCGACCCTGTTTTGGCCAGACAATCGCGATGACAAGGACGACCCTGATGCGCTTAGGCGGTCTCGCGCAGTTTGGACATCATGTTGCAGAAGACTACGCGATTGGCGAAGCGATGCGCCGCAGCGGCTTTTCGGTAGTCATGCATCCGTTTCCACTTGCGTTGCTGGCCGCGCTGACTTCATGGGGCAATCTACTGGCCTGCTGGCTGGTCGTGTTGACGCTCATGGTGCGCGCGATATTGGTTTGGCAGACGGATTGTGCGACGGGTGAGCGTTGCAGGGGATTTCCCTGGCTTCCGCTGTGGGATGTCCTTCAGTTCGTAATCTACGTTGCGAGTTTCTTCTCATCCCGAGTGTTATGGCGTGGACAAAGGTTCGATGTCGACGAGAACGGTTTGTTGTCGCCTTGCGTCCAACATGATTCGACGCTGAAACGACCAACGAGTCGACCATGACTGCTCTTTCTGGGATTGGTGCCTGCCAGGAAGATCACGTACCGATCCGGCCCAAACGGCCTTCGAGGAACTGGACAACTTAGTGGAGTTCACTCGATGCGAGAACGCTGCATACCCACTGCTTTTACGAGTCCGATTCCATTATTACGCCAGCGCTGCGAATCACGTGCAGGTAAGCGGCCGTATTGCCGACAGCAGCCGTGGCCTGCTCCGCCAGCATTAGCACGAGTGAAGACTTCTCGGCGTTCGCCATCATTGCCTGTAAAAGATCCGAATCAGCGAATCCGCGCGCGGTCGCTACTTCGAGAACGGCGACCAATACGCGGCGGGCGGCCGCTCGGGCGTCGGGTGACGCCAACGGGGCGCGATATGCGAGAAAGCCTGCCATCAGCAAAAATTCGGCTGGGCTGATGTGCCGACCATTGCCGACGGGCACGCCGTCCGTATCGTCTCGACCTTGCATCATCGATCGCCTCCCGCTTTGGTTTTCAGTATGAGGCAAACCGCGTATGCAGTCGAATACCTCAATGCGTGTAAACGTTCCGGTGCGCATCGAGCGGAAGCTCAATTTGGGTGCCACCGTTCGTACAACTGAGGTCCCGTCGCAGCGCATCTCCTGACACCGGCCACCGATACGGCAGGCGGCCAAAGCAATAGTCTCGATGTATAAATCGACTGAGGAAAAGGACCGAGGTTTCGCAATTCAAAGGCCGGGAGTCGTAGTATGCTTTAGCGACCCCCTATGGTTCAGAGTTGCCACCGGAGAGGGGGCGTGCGTACCGGCTGTCCAGAGTGACCAGCATAGTTTTTCGAAAGCCTGCATCAATTCGCGAAATCGCCGAAGCCCGGCGAATCCCCGTGAGTTACTGATTCCCGCAAGTGAACTGTAATATTCGAGGGCATTTATGAAAACGCTGTTTCTACAGGCACCTTCGTTCGACGGCTTCGATGGCGGGGCGGGCTCACGCTTCCAGACGAGGCGTGAGATTCGATCCTTCTGGTATCCAACCTGGCTCGCGCAACCTGCCGCGCTGGTCGAGGGCAGCCGCGTCGTGGACGCGCCCGCAGATGGCCTGTCTCTAGATACCACGTTGGACATTGCTCAGGAGTACGACCTGGTCATTATTCATACGAGCTCACCATCGTTCTCGAGCGATGCGCGATTCGCGGAGCACCTAAAGCGACGCAAGTCCAGCATTCTGATCGGGATGGTAGGAGCAAAGGTAGCCGTCGATCCTCACGGCTCGCTTGTCGCAAGCGATGCGATCGATTTCGTGTGCCGCGAAGAATTCGACTTCACCTGTCGCGACATTGCGCAGGGACTTCCGTTCGAATCGATTCCGGGTCTCAGCTATCGCTTGCCCGACGGCGGAATCACGCACAACGACGCCCGACCGATTCTCGAAGACATGGACCAGTTGCCGTTCGTCGCGCCCGTCTACAAGCGTGACCTCAAGAGCGAGAACTACTTCAGCGGTTACCTTAAGCATCCGTATGTCTCGATCTACACGGGTCGAGGCTGCAAATCGCGGTGCACGTTCTGCCTCTGGCCGCATACGGTCGGGGGGCATCGTTATCGCACCCGCTCGGTCGAGCATGTCCTTGAAGAAGTGAAATGGATCAGGGACAACATGCCAGAAGTGAAGGAAATCATGTTCGACGACGATACCTTCACCGATCTCAGACCGAGGGCCGAGGAGATCGCTCGCGGCATGGGCAAGCTCGGCGTGACATGGTCATGCAACGCGAAAGCGAACGTTCCCTATTCAACCCTCAAAGTGATGAAGGAAAACGGATTACGGCTCCTGCTCGTAGGCTACGAGTCTGGTGACGACCAGATTCTCGTGAATGTCAAAAAGGGGTTGCGAACCGATATGGCGCGCCGCTTCAGTGACGATTGCCGCAAGCTCGGCATCAAGATTCACGGCACGTTCATTCTCGGGCTTCCCGGGGAAACGCACGAAACGATACAGAAGACGATCCAGTACGCGAAGGAGATCAACCCGCACACGATCCAGGTATCGCTCGCCGCACCGTATCCCGGGACGGTCCTTCACAAACAAGCTGTGGAGAACGGATGGCTGGAAGAAAGCAAGGTCATCACGCTCGTCAATTCCGCGGGCACCCAGGCATCGACTATAGGGTATCCGCATTTGTCGCGCGAAGAGATCTTTCTTGGCGTCGAGGAGTTCTATAAGCGCTTTTATTTCAGGCCGACGAAAATCTGGGAGATCGTCCGCGAGATGCTGGTCAGTTGGGAGATGATGAAACGACGCTTGCACGAGGGCGTGGAATTCTTCAGGTTCCTCCGGGATCACAAGGCGTGAGCTGGCTATTCGCGCGCGCTTCCGGGTCCCACAGTCGTTACAACGGCTGTCGACCCGGAAGCGGCTATTCGCGCGAATGACCTTCTGCAGGATGTCGCGAGATGACCTGGCCGTCCAACAGGTTAAGCGCGAAGTACAGTCAACTGCATTAACGGAAACACCAGCAAAGGGCCGGAACGGCCAACCCGTAATGCCAAGCGTCGAAGTCAAATGCTGTCCGATCGATGCGACGTGCGGCTGTGGCTTGTCGAGACACTTGAGACATTCGCCACCGCCCCGGATCCAGAACCGCGACCGGTTTTCACAGCTGGAAGTCTCTATCCCGGCTGCTCATTGGGGGCACGCTGCGGCATTTTCGCAAGCAGGATATTGAGGCCTTCGGAGATCAACGGGTGCGCAATGATTGCATCGCGCACGGCCGTATAAGGCAATCCGCCGAGCATCGCCATCTGCACCGCAGTCACGACGTCGCCGGCATTGGTTCCCAGCATCGCAAAGCCGAGGATAGCGTCTGACTCCGCGTCGATCAGCATCTTCATGAAGCCCTTCGTCGCGCCGTTCGTCCGCGCCCGCGGCACCGCCGCCATCGGCAGCTTTGCAACCCGTACCGCGATGCCGCGCGCCTTCGCGTCGGCTTCGCTGAGACCGATACGACCGAGTTCCGGCTCGATAAAGAGCGCATACGGAATGATTCTGTCGCGCGTGGTTTTCGCATTTGCCCCAGCGAGTTGCGAGCGCAACACGCGGTAATCGTCGAACGATGCGTGCGTGAACATCGGTGTCCCTGCCACCTCGCCGATGGCCCACGTGCGCTCTGCTGTAGTCGCGAGACGTTCGTCCGTCTTGATGAAGCCGCGCGCGTCGACTTCCACCCCAGCGGCGTCGAGGCCGATACCGGACGTGACAGGGGTGCGGCCTGCCGCGACCAGAAGATGACTGCCGCTTACCGTGCTGCCATTCTGCAGTACAACTGTCACTGACTCTCCCGACTTGCCCGTCACGCTGGCGGGCCTCACGCCGGTTCTGATATCGATGCCTTCCTCTTTCAGCGCCGCCTCGATCGCCTCGGTGACGTCCTCGTCTTCACGCATCGCCACGCGTGGCGCATCCTGTATCAGCGTGACCTTGCTGCCCAGTCTACGGAATGCCTGGGCCATTTCGAGCCCGATATATCCACCGCCGAGAATGATCAGGCTTTCGGGTAACGTCGTCAGCACCAGCGCTTCGACATGCGTCAGCGGCTCGGCGACCTTTAACCCGGGCACGTCCGGAATCGCCGCCGTCGTGCCCGTGTTGATGAGAGCATGCTCGCCTTCGATCATTCGCAGATCGCCATCGTTCGTTTTCACTTCGAGCCGGCGCGGTCCGACAAAGCGGCCCGTGCCCAACACGAGTTCGAGGCCGGAGTCACGCAACGCGTTGCGGTTGATTTCCACCATACCGTCGACCACGGCCTTCACGCGCTGCGACACTTTGGCCATGTCTGCGGCCTTGCCATCCTCTCGATGCAGTATGTATTCAGTGCGCGCCGTCTGGATCAGCGTCTTGGTCGGTATGCATGCCACGTTGATGCATGATCCGCCGATCATGCCTCGTTCGATGACGGCAACCTTGCGGCCCGCCTGAGCGAGTTCCATCGCCAGTGTCTTTCCACCCTTGCCACCGCCAAGAAATACATACTCGAAATGCTCGATCGTTGTCATCGCGGAGTTCCTTTTTGCCCGTCAACTACCATCGCCCGACATGGGCGGTACCTTGAAAATCAGCACTAGCGTCATGTGCTGCACGCCAATCCATCACGACGGCGCTTATGCCTGAGCGACCGATCGCTCCAGATGACGATGAATCTGCGCAACGACGGCAGCACCGTCTCCCACTGCCGCGGCGACCCGTTTTGTCGAGGTGGAGCGGACGTCCCCCGCACAGAACACGCCGCGCACGCTTGTTTCATGCTCTTGCAACCCAGCTCCGGCGGCTTCGCCCGTACGCACGAAGCCGTTGTTGTCGACGGCGACGCCGCATCCGCCAAGCCACGATGTGTTGGGAGATGCACCCGTAAACAGGAACACGTGTTCCGCAGATACAACCGACCGTTGCGTCCCGCTCAAAAGCTCTACTTCCTCGAGTGTCCTGGTGCCTCTAAGCGCGGTGATCTGAGTGCCGTACGTCACGTCGACATTGTCCAGAGCAGCGATACGATCGATGAGATATTGCGACATACTGGCCTTCAGGTTTTTTCCACGTACCAGCATACGAACTCGTCGCGCGCGCGACGCCAGGTACACGGCGGCCTGTCCCGCGGAGTTTCCGCCGCCGACCAGCAATACGTCTTGTCCCGCGCAAAGCTTCGCCTCGACGGGCGAGGCCCAATAGTATGTTCCTCGTCCCTCGAAGCGTTCCAGGCCCTGAATGTCGGGTCTGCGATAAGCCGCGCCCGAAGCAATAACGATCGTTCGGGACCGGATGGTCACGGCGGAGGACAACCGCAGCGCGAACGGCGTTATGCCGCAATCGAGGCTTTCCGCCTGAGCGGGAATGGCTACGTCGGCGCCGAATTTCTGTGCCTGTACGTACGCGCGGGCGGTGAGCGCATGCCCGGAGATCCCTGTTGGGAATCCGAAGAAGTTTTCAATGCGAGCGCTGGCACCTGCCTGTCCGCCCGGCGCACTATGATCGAGTACGATAACTCTTAGCCCCTCGGACGCGGCATATACGGCTGTCGCCAAACCCGCTGGACCCGCTCCAACGATTGCGACGTCGTAAACATGCTCCGGATCGAAATCAGGGAGCCAGCCCAAGGCGTTGGCAAGCTCCGCCTCATCGGGTGCTCGCAAGATGGTCCCGTCTGGATGCAGCACGAGCGGGTAGTCGGAGTCATCGCGTACCCACTTTGCTACGTAACGGGCTGTCTCGTCGTCTTCTGACGACGCGCCGATGACTGCATGGGGAACATTGTTACGTCGCAGAAAACTTTGCAATGCGTGGAGGCGGGCGTTATGCGGTTGGCTGACTATAACGATCCCATTGCCTCGCTCGATAAGAGCAACCCGCCTGAGAATAAGAGCCCGCATAATGCGCTCACCCAGCTCTGCTTCGGCGATCAGCAGCGCCCGGAGTCTGTCGGGCAGGATGTGAATGGCCGATACGTCCCCGACAGCATCGCCATCTACTATGCATCGACCGCCGGATAGCTGTCCGACTTCTGCAACGAAGTGTCCGGGACCGTTTTCGCTAACGACCGCATGACGCCCGAACGCGTCGCGGCTAGTCACGCGAATCATCCCGTGCAATACCACACACATCCCGAATCCCGGTGCGCCGACTTCGAAAATCCGCTCCGATGTCCACGAACGAACAACGCCGTATTGACGTAATCGTGCTATTTCGGCGTCGGTCAGCTGCGGGTACTTCTGTTCATGACGGTCGGTAGCTGGAGCTAACCATGTGGAGCTGGTCATTTGCGTTCCTGCGGTTGCGTGCGGGATGGGAACTTCCACGCGCCTGATTAGGCTGCCTATTACATCGACACAGCGCGCCGTTAGGCCGGACGAGCTGCACGACACGCATTGCAAGGCAGTATGACGTTATGCGGCGGCTCTGAACCGGGTAGAAGCGAATTTTGCAATCACGTCCGACGCGAGAATCATGCGACGCCAGTTCGCCGGGACGAATGTCATGCTGCGTCGAGGGCTGAACACATCGTCGCCAGTCCAGATGGGGAGACTGGAGAGAGCACAAAAACCGTCTTCACGCGCCAGACCCAGACGCCAGATCTGTTCTGCGTAATGCCCCGTCTGCGAATCGCTCCAGTAGATACTGAGCGTATCGGCGGACAGCATTTCTTGCACGACGATCCGGGCTGGCGGCGGGGTCCATTCGGCCCAGTGATCTGCGCGTGCAGCCGGAAGTCTTGCCCGGCGCATCTGCTTTTTAACCGTGGGTTCCAAAGGCAAAGTGGAAAGCAAAGGCGCCGGACGAAGCAAATTTATCAGGGCCCGTTCGATTATCTGGTCGTCGTTCAGCGGTGACACGGTTGGGGACGATGGCATTTTCATAAGACGAAAGCAGCGGTGATTGATAACGCGTTATGTTCTTTCTCGAAATATGGGATGAATCGGCGAAAGCTCGTGCCACCCTGGTTCGCAATATTTGTCATCCGGCCATATACAGACTTGGCTCAACCAATATCCGCTTCAATTTTCGAGGTGATTCACCGGTGCTTATCATCCATGCCCCACGCGGTTTTTTACAACGACATTTATACTCACGTTTTCGGACACGACGGCTGGCGTATCAATGCATCGGATTGGCTACTTCTTGACGGGCGACTTCCAGGTCATGGCCATTGGAACCCAGACAGTATTTGAAATCGCCAACATCGTTGCGCGTGAGCCTATTTATCACGTGACGAATTACTCGCTCCGGGGCGGAGAAATCCGCTCGTCGCTCGGCGTCTCTGTCATGACCAGGCCGGCCGATTCAAATGCGACGGCAGACACCTGGATGATCAGCGGCGTGGCCAATCCAACCGGCCGCACCACGACCGCCGAAGAACTCAGATTCATCAGCGAGGCGGCTGCGCGCTCACGGCGCACCGCAGGCCTCTGTACGGGCGCGTTCGTTCTCGCTGAAGCCGGGCTTCTAAACGGTAAGCGCGCGACCACGCATTGGGCGTTCGCAGACGCTTTGCAGGCTCGCTGGCCGCTCATTCAGGTCGAAGCCGACCGCATCTTTATTGTCGATGGCGCGATATGGACGTCAGCGGGTTTGACGGCGGCGATGGACCTGGCGCTTGGCCTGGTGGAAAAGGATATGGGTGCGGACTTCGCGATCAGGGTGGCGCGTGCGATGGTCATGACTCATCGGCGCTCGGGCGGGCAGTCGCAGCACTCTGAAATGTTGGCGCTGGCGCCGAAGTCGGACCGGGTCCAGAAGGCGCTCGAACATGCACGCCTCAATTTATCCAAACCCTTGCGCGTAGACGATCTCGCGAAGGCAGCGAATCTCAGCAACCGGCAATTTGCGCGCATTTTTCTTTCCGAGACCGGCATATCTCCCGCGAAGGCAATCGAACGTCTGCGTCTGGAAGAGGCGAGAAATCTGATTGAACGTGGCCGTCATTCACTTGAAACAATTGCCCGCGAAACAGGATTTCGTGACCGGCGTCATCTCCGGGAAGTGTTCACGCGAGCCTATCAAATGACTCCGCAGTCGTTGAGGAGAGAATCGCGGAATGTGACCGGCGATGAACACCCCATCGACGAATAGAAAGAGACGGCTTTCGCGCTCCTCGAAATTCGACCCGCCCCGTCAGTCGGTCATCCCTGCATCTGGAATGTCCGAAAACATGACCTTTAACGTCATTTGAGTTGGTGGCCTTCGGCACCACAATTCACTCCGGCACAACTGTCTTCAACACGGAGTGACATGATGACGCAAGCACATTTAGGCACGGCACTGATTACGGGCGCATCCTCCGGCATCGGTGCGGTGTACGCCGAGCGCCTCGCGCGACGCGGTTATGAACTCATACTCGTTGCCCGCAACCGTGAGCGCCTCGCCGCGCTAGCCAGCCGTATCACGACGCAAACCCAACGCAGTGTCGAAATTCTCGACGCAGACCTCGGGACTCAGGCTGGCCTTTCGATCGTCGAAACAAAGCTTAAACAGGACGCGACGATCACCCTGTTGGTCAATAACGCGGGCGTCGGTACGCACACGCCTCTCGAGGACAGTGACGTCGATGCGATGTCGCGCATGATCGATCTCAACGTGACGAGCGTGATGCGTCTTACCTACGCCGCCGTGCCCGGTTTTGTGTCGCGCGGCAAAGGCGCCGTCATCAATATTTCGTCGATCGTCGCGATTGCGCCGGAAGCGCTCAATGGTGTCTACGGTGGAAGCAAGGCCTTCGTGCTCGCATTCAGCCAGTCGCTGCACCACGAGCTTGCCGGCAAAGGAATTCGGATCCAGGCCGTCTTGCCGGGTGCAACGGCTACCGATTTCTGGCAAACGGGAGGGTTACCTCTCGAAAACCTGGACAAGTCGATCGTGATGTCCGCCGAAAACATGGTGGATGCGGCGCTGGTCGGGTTTGACCGGGGCGAACTCGTGACGATTCCTTCCCTCCACGACGTCGCAAAATGGGAAGAATACGAAAGCGCGAGGCGCGCAATGTCGCCCCTGTTGTCGACCAAGGTTCCGGCACCGCGCTACACGACTACTCACTGACATGGGTTGTCGATACATATCCAAATTAAGGAAGCGGTGATCATGAAACTTTCAGGCAACACGATATTTATTACGGGCGGCACGTCGGGTATCGGACGTGCGCTCGCCGAAGCGTTCCATCAACGCGGCAACAAGGTGATCATCGCCGGGCGGCGCAAAGCGTTACTCGACGAGGTGGCCAAGGCGAACCCGGGCATCGATGTCATGGAACTCGACATTGCAGACGGCGCGCAGATTCAACAGGTGGCGCGGCAATTGATCGGGCGCTATCCAACCCTGAACGTCTTGATCAACAACGCTGGCATCATGCCGTTCGACAACGCGGGGAGTGCGCTCGACGATGCGCAGGCGGTGCATCTGATCAATACAAATCTGCTCGGTCCAGTGCGTATGAGTGCGGCGCTTGTCGAACATCTCAAGCAGCAGCCGGAGTCGACGATTATCAACAACAGTTCCGTGCTCGCCTATGTACCGCTGGCTGCTACTGCACTGTATTCCGCAACCAAGGCAGCAGTCCACTCATACACCATGTCGCAGCGATTCATGCTGCGCGACACCAGCGTGCGCGTCCTCGAAATCGCGCCGCCGTGGGTCGACACGGATCTCGTCCACAGGAGTGGCGATCCGCGTGCAATGCCGCTCGACGCGTTCATCGCCGAGACCATGGACAAGCTCGCTACCGCGACGCAAGAGGTGGTGGTCAGCGCTGCCCAGCCGCTGCGCGACAACGTTGGACCGGACGAGTACGCGTTCGTCGACCAGTTCAACCTGTCGTTGAAAGATAACCCGATTCCAGTAGCCTGACGCACCCCAACAGCGATCGCGACAAAGCGGCGGTCGGCGCCGCTTGCGCGGTCCGGCCGCTTGTCCGCCGTCCGACCCCGGAATCGCTCAACTCCAGTACTCGCTCATGACCCCAGCTATCCCTGCGAAAACCACGCGTGCGCTCCGCGCGCTTAGTTTTGCTTACTTCGTGCAAGCGACAGGCGCGTTATCGGTCGTCGGCAGTCTCAATGCGATTTCGCGTGAATGGGGTCTTGCCGACGCGCAAAGCGTCTACCTGATATCTTTTTTTGGCGTGACCTTCGCGTTTGCCGCGCCTTTGCTGCAAGTCGGCTTCGGACATTTGCGACGGCGTCGCCAGGTGCTTATCGGGCTCTCGCTCTTCAGTGCCGCCGCATTGCTATTCGCGGCCGCACCGAACTACTCCGTCCTCGTTCTGTCACGCGTGCTGATGGGATTGGGCGCGGGATTTATTGGCCCTGTGCTTGGCGCATTGGGATCGAGCCTCGTTGAACCCAGGCATCAGGGCAGCGCAATCGCCGTCGTTCTGCTCGGACTGAGTATTGCGGGTCTCGTAGGGATGCCGCTTTCGGCATGGGTCGCTCACGTGTGGGGCGCGCGGGCGTTATTCGTTGCAATTGCGTGCGCGGGCGCGGCAACAGCGGCGCTTATCGTGGCGGTCGTGCCCGATTCCAGCGAGGGCGAGCATGTCCAGCTCAGAACCGTTACATCGCTGTTAAGCCGTACCGAGACACTCAGCGCCTTTCTTGTCGTGTTTTTCATCGCTGCAGGCGTCTATTCGACGTACTCGTTTATCGCCCCAATTGTTCGGGACACGTTCCATGCCGGTTCCAGCGCTGTATCGGCCGCGCTTGTCGTTCTGGGCGTTGCCGGCGTCGCAGGCAACCTTTTCGTGACGCGTGCCGCCAGGCGCTATAGCGCGGAAGCGATGTTGACCGCCGGGCTCGCGCTGCTCGCCATCGACCTCGCGTTGCTTTGGATGACGCCACCCGATCTGGAATGGTTCTTCGTTGCGCTTGCTGCCTGGGCATTTGCCACGGATCTGCTGTGGCCTTCCCAGCAGCGCCGGATCGTCGAGATGGTGCCGGACCGGCGCGGGACTGCATTGGCGTTGACTGCGTCGTTCGTATTTTGCGGGATCGGCTTTGGTTCGGCAGTGGCGGGGCATGTCTATCCGGTGTTCGGTTTTACGGGTGTCATTTGCATCTCGTTGGGTTTTCTGACACTTTCCGCCGTCAGTCTGATTATTTCGCGGGCTTCCGTTGCGAAGATTCAGGTGGCTGTCGCTGGCGGCTCGAGTCAGTCTTGATCTTCCAGTGCGCGCACACGCGGACCACCGGGCAATGACGGCCCTTCTGTAGCATCCGCGGCACACCGGCTCCATTTGCAACGCATTCAGGCGGAGCATATGGCGCCCGCAAAAATTGAGCGAGAAGATAGTTCCGAGAGGCTACCTGCTTGCGTTTGCGGAGTCGAACGGATGATTCCTGCGCCCCCCAAACGGGCATTTGCGCTAAGCGGCAACCAACGGCGGTAATGGGTCGAGCTTGTGTGAAAACACGCTGATCACCCAAACTGAATTAACTCATTCAGCATGGCGACCGGACGCGCGACGCTGCTTCCAGAATGCCTCGATGACTTCGTCGCCGAGGACAATCCGGTCAGGATCATCGAGGCATTCGTTGAAGAGCTTGATCTTGCATCACTGGGTTTCGATGGAACGATGCCGTCGATTACTGGTCGACCGTCCTATCATCCGGGCGTGCTGTTGAAGATCTATATCTACGGCTACCTGAACCGGGTTCAGTCGAGCCGTCGCCTGGAACGTGAATGCCAACGCAATGTTGAATTGATGTGGCTCACGGGCCGTCTGGCGCCGGACTTCAAGACCATAGCTGACTTCCGTCGTGACAATGGCATTGACATTCGCAACGTGTGTCGCCGCTTCGTGATGCTGTGCCGTGAGCCGAAGCTGTTCTCGCAAGCGCTGGTCGCCATCGACGGCAACAAGTTCAAGGTAGTCAATACGCGCGATCGCAACTTCACCGAGGGATCTCACGCTTGCGCGAGCAGATGCGAAACCTCGACCAGATCAAGGAGCAGTTCAAGACGCAGCCTGATGGCCGACTCTCGATGGCCGATCCTGATGCACGCTCCATGGCGACGAGCGGCAAAGGCTCGGGCATGGTGGGCTACAACGTACAGGTGGCGCTAGACGCCAAACCCCACCTCATCGTCGCTCACGAGGTCACAAACTCTGACAGTGATCTAAGGATGGAGCAAGGCCGCGACTTCAACGTGGAGTCACAGTGACTTAACAGTGATTTCAGATTGACCTCAAAGTGAAGTCAGCGTCCGCAATCGCACAAGCGCTTCGCTCACGATCTCGCCATATGCGCGGTCTTCAGCGTCGGCAATCCACTGGCCGAACGCGACCCGGAAAACCGCAATGCCCGCCTCGGCGACGAGGCTTGCGTCAGGCTCCTGCACACCGCGCAAACGCAGGGCGTTGGCGAGTGCGCCTGACAGCGTCGCCAGTTTGATCAACTCCCGCTCGTGCAACTCTGGATTGGCGGCGATCACCGCATGGCGCACGCGTGCGTAAGGTCGGCGCTCAGCGGTGAAAAATTCGCCGGCGGTTGCGAGAGCCGCGGCGACCGCGTCGATAGCCGATGCGTCGGCCGGCGCTTGCGCGAGCGCTTCGACCATCGTCTGCTGCAACTGCTCGGAGCCTTTGAAAAGGACCTCGCGTTTGTCGGTGAAGTAGCGAAAAAACGTACGCGCCGTCAGGCCGGCACGCTGCGCGATGGCGGCCACCGTCGTGCCCTCGAAACCGACTTCCTTGAACAGCTCGATCGCGGCGACAAGAAAGCGCTGCTCTGCGTTGGGTTCCCAGCGACCCATGATCCCTTCCAGAAAACGTGTTGACACTGTGTGACATCATAGCGCTATACTGATGTCACTCAATGACATCAACGGAGCATGCCATGCGAATACTTGTCACTGGCGCGTCGGGTTGGATCGGATCCGCGAGCGTCACGGAACTCATCGACGCCGGTCATCATGTGCTCGGCCTCGCTCGCAACGATGAGGCTGCCGCGAAGATCGCCGCGCTCGGCGCGGAAGTGGTGCGCGGCAGCCTCGACAATCTCGACAGCCTGCGTGTCGCGGCCACGATGGCCGAAGGCGTCGTGCATCTCGGCTACAACCACGACTTTTCGCAAATGGCAGCGGCGGCCCAGACCGATCGCGCGGCCATCGAAACGTTTGCGGATGTGCTGAGGGGCACGGGCGGACCGCTGCTGATCGCGTCCGGTACCCTCGGCCTCACGACGGGGCGCGTCGGCATCGAAAGCGACACGCCGGCTCCGGACGGTCATCCGCGTCTCGCCAATGCAGCATATGTGCTCGGGCTGCGCGAGCGTGGCATCCGTTCGATGGTGGTGCGCTTCGCACCCACGGTGCATGGCGCGGGCGGGGATCACGGATTCGTTGCGGTACTCGCGAGAATCGCGCGCCAAAGCGGCGCGTCGGCTTATATCGGCGACGGGCAGAATTGCTGGCCCGCAGTGAATCGGCTCGACGCCGGCAAGCTGGTGCGCCTCGCGATCGACAAGGCGCCGGCCGGCTCGGCCCTGCACGCGGTCGCCGAGGAAGGCGTTACCACCCGCGAGATCGCCGGCGCGCTCGGCCGGTTTCTGGACATGCCGGTCGAGTCGATTGCCGCCGAGCAGGCGCAGTCGCGATTCGACTGGCTCAGCATGTTCTTCGGTGCCGACATCCCCGCGTCGAGCGCCCACACGCGCTCGCTGCTCGGTTGGGAGCCCGTTCATCCGACGTTGCTCGAGGACATCGCAGCGGGACACTATCCGGGGCAATGATTGGGACTTTGGCCTGCGCTACGCACGCCAATCAAGCCATCGAGCGCACGACGAATTGCACTGAGGCGAGTCTGTTCCCCGCGCGCATGCGGCTCCGAAAGCGCGAGTCAGCGGCCGCGCGCGTGCCACGCGCACGAAGCGAGCACGCATAGCGCTACGAGCGGCAACAGCAGCGCCCAAAAAGAGGCGATCAGAAAGCCCGCAGCACCCGCACTGGCGCCGATCGCGAACCCCGCCACGGGCGGCAGGGTTCGCATGAGCCGTGTGCGCGCAGTCTGACGGCTCTTGGTGTCGCGCCGCGAAGTCAGCAAGTCGAAGGCGTCGATCACGGCTTGAGTCACGTTGCCCGTCATCACCGTGTTTGCGACGACCGAGCGCGCGGTCAGGCGTCCGTGCGCGTTCTGCACGCCCATCGCGGCAGCGCCGAGCAGGCCGCAGGCAATTGCAATCGGCGTATCCGGACTGGTGATGGGCGTTGCGACGACGCCGGCCACCATGAATCCGGCGAGCAGCGCGGCTTGCATCACATACAGCGCAAACGCGCGTGTGCCGTGACTGCGCGGCGACAACAGGTTGTACAGCACGCGCGCCGCGATGATTCCGCAGACAAACGCGGGAAACGCCAGCCATTTGATCAGCAGTCCCTGACCGGCACCTGCCAGCCCCGAGCCAATGAGGATGAAGTTGCCCGTGACGTGTGCCGTGAAAAGGCCGAATAGAGCGATAAAGCCGAGTGTGTCGACGTATCCCGCGATCGACGCGAGCCAGGTGTCCTCACCTGGCAGATGGTCGAGTGCTGGAGCAGATGCGTCGTGCGCGAGTGTCGTCTGGGGCATGGCGTGGTAGGGGCTGGGAGATATTGCGGCGCGCGTCAGGCTTGCACGCGCGCGGGTGCTCGCGGGCGCATGGTGATCCGGTAACGTCCCGCGCCGCCGATGGCGACGGTTGCGAACAGAATCAGCAGCATCCACGCGAACTGTGCTTCGAAGAGGGTCCATTCGCGATGCACGAAGCCGAGTGCGATCACCGTGACAACTAGAATCGGCAATGCGGCGAGCCGCGTCGCGATGCCGGCGATCATCAGAAGCGGGCACGCCACTTCGGCGAAAAGCGCGAACCAGAAGGTCAGCGTCTTACCCATGTGCAGCGGATCGTCGATCGCGTTTAACTCCTGCGAGTAGTGCAAGGCTTTCGGCAAGCCATGCACCAGCAGCACGAGGACGCTGGCGCTCACGCGCAGGAACAGCAGCGCGGCATCGGTCGGCGAAAAGCGCGTCACGGGCGAGCGCGCGATGTGGTCAAGGTGGCACGTCGCATACGAGCGGACCGGCGGGGCAGGTTCATGTCGATTCCTTGATCGTTCAGGGTCATACGGCGGCTGTAGTGTCTCAAGCCGACAGACTACAGAACGCGGACCTTGAAAGTCCTGATGCGCGCATTAACCGTTCTTAATTTTGCTTTATGACGCACCGGCGGGACGTCACCATGCCGCCGCCAAGGCCGCCAAGCCCATCGCAGTGGAACCTGTCAATGAGAAAGCGTTTCGGCGTACAAAAGCCGGGCACTCATAATGCTCGGGGTGCATGGGCGAAAGCGCAAGCTGAAAAACTGTGCCCGCCCGGCATTCGAACTCCGTGACGGGCCTTTCTCGCGACGGGGACGAAAGGAGGCATCGCCATGGTCGACCAATACGATTTGCAACGTTTCGTGGACGCGCAGCAGCCGGTGTATGCCCGAGTGACCGACGAACTGCGCGCCGGCGACAAGCGTAGCCATTGGATGTGGTTCATCTTTCCGCAAATAGAGGGGATCGGCAGCAGCCCGACCGCGCAGCGCTACGCGATCTCCGGGCTCGACGAGGCGCGCTCCTATCTTGCGCATCCGCTGCTCGGTCCGCGTCTGCGAGAGTGCACGGCAATCGTCAACGGTATCGAAGGCAAGACGTTGGATGAGATCTTCGGCTATCCGGACAATCGAAAATTCTGTTCGTCGATGACGCTGTTTGCGCGCGCCGCGCAAGACAATGCGATATTCGAATCGGCGCTTCGCAAGTATTGCGACGATAAGCCGGATCCGCTCACCGTCGGCAGGTTGCCGCCCGACTGATCGCGGGCAACGGCGGGCGGTGAGGCGGTTGAGTCGCCTCGCGCGCGGATCGGCAGATGCTTGTGCTGCGCGACGGCGTGACAAACCGCCAACGGTAGTCGCGTGTTACCGGTTATCGAGCGGATGAACCCCCGCGAGCGGGCTGCCGTATCCGCCCGATTGCGCGTTGTTAGGCAGCCCGTTGGACAACTGGGCACGGGGATCCGTGACCTTGAGCGGCAGTTCGCCAGCCTGCCGGTTACCGTGCGTCGGATACTCACTGCCGAGCGGCGCGTCGGGAGTCAGCGCAAGCGTATTAAGCGGCGAGTTAACGTCGTCGCGCGCGGACATATCCGCGTGAGCTTGAGAAACGGGAAGGGCGGCGAGGGCGATGGCATAACCCATGAAAGTAATCGCGGTACGCATGCTAGGACTCCGGTGAAAAACTGTGCGGGACGGATCTGCTGGGATCCATAGGGACTTACGCAGGCATTGGCCCGACGGATGCAAAAACGTCGCCGCAGACGTCGCGGAAGTAAGCGGACTCCGAATGGCGACTGCAACGACTCGCGCGGCGCTATGCCGATCGTACGCACTTCAAAGCCGATTGCACCAGCGGCCCGGATGGCGGTGTCCAGCGTCTTGAACTGACGCTCTTACCGAGGATCGGTTTCCTGCGCCGTGTACAGCTCGACCTGCATCTGGTGTCCCTGTCGGCTGACCACAATCAGCGTGAGCACCGCAGATCGTTGCATGCGTCGCCGCACGCGTCAGACACCGCCTGTGACGAGGGGCAGCACGGTAAGATCAGGATGCGTGCCGTCGACGATGCTGCGTCCCACGTGCACGCCCTCGCCGAGAGCGTCGTCTTTGCTGCCGAAACTTTCGTCGCCGTCCGCGTGAAACCGCACTGCATGTCCCGGAATCGTCGGATCGGTGCCCGGATGACAGACGTAGCCCACATACGTGTAGCGGTTCTCCATCGCGTTGGACGCATTAACTTCGCCCTGCGCATTTTTAAGGAGCGGCTCCACGTGAATCTCGAAGCCCTCGTACACGACCATTTGCCAAGGTGCGGTTTCGTCGCGCATAGTCGCCTCCGTCCTCGTCGCGCATATCGAAAAGTCTAGGTGATTTCGTCGCGAAGCGCGCTGATGGACGGCTACGGCAAAACCACTACGGCCTGATGGCGCCGGTTTGGTGAGCGGCGTCAGCGCGACGGTGACATTCACTGACCCCCGACGTTTCCCCGATGACAAGTGGTGCGGTGCGCCGCACAACGGTAGCGACAACTATGTTTAGGCGAGCTCCGATCGGCGACACCTGAGCGATCGCCGGTACTCGCTGTTCGCCATCCTCGAAGGGCTCGCAGCGAACGTGCCGGTCAGGTCCAAGCTTCACCTCTTCGGTGTAAAAGGGCAGGCCGTTGAGCGCGTCAAGATGTATGACTGGGTAGCCAGCGTTAATTCCATGGCGCCGGACTTGGGCAGTCCATGAGCGGCCGCGGCGCTTTAAGACCGAGCGGCACGCGCCGCTCGTAGTTACCCGCGGATCCGGGGCCAGCCCAGCAACAATTGCGAAACCGCTGCACCCACGCCTTCACAGTCTTAGGCGCTCCTGGGTTCACCTGCGGCATGGGCAAGAGGCCGATGCTGCGAGAGCAGCGGGAGACTTGCGTACAAGATATCGCTGCGCAGCATTTAGGCCAGTGGTGCGTGTGTGGCCCACGAAGAATGGCGCACAGAGCCGGCATTTGAACTGCGGGCCGGAAGTCAGCCGTCCCGTCTCGGTCAGCGCCTGGTTGCGTGTCGTGCATGGCGCTCGGTGCTTGATGCCGCTCGCGTCAGGAAGACACGTGCGCCATCAAACCATTAATGGCCCGGATGGAAGCGGAGTGATAAATCCCGCCTTTTTTACTACACGCGATCCGTCCGCGCGAGATGGACCTCAAGTCTGTGCAAGCCGATCGACAGCACGAATGTCATCAGCCAATATGCTGCCGCAATCGCCAAGTACGGTTCCCAATACCGGCCATACGCCCCCGCTACTGTGCGCGCCGCATAAGCCAGCTCGGCGAGTCCGATCGCGGACACCAGCGAAGTATCCTTCAGGAGCGCAATCATGTTGTTGCCGAGCGCTGGCAGCATGCGCCGGAACGCCTGCGGGATGACCACATAACGCATCATCTGCATTTGCGTGAGACCCAGTGAAAGGCTTGCCTGTCGTTGCCCAATTTCAATAGACTGGATGCCACCGCGGAACACTTCCGAAATATAGGCTGCGGAGTTCAGCGTCAGCGCAGCAACGCCCGAAATGAGTGCGCCGTAATCCTGCTTCAGAGTTCGCGCGAGATCGCCTCTGATCAGCAGTCCGGTAACCGGATGGATAAAAAGCGGCATCACTGCGAAATGCATTAGCAGAATCTGCACGAACAGCGGCGTGCCGCGAAAAAAGCTTACGTAGACCGTAGACGGCCAGCGCAGAAGGTAATGGCACACGGCCTTCCACGGCTCGTGCCGCCCGTCGGCGAGTCGCGCCAACGCGATCAGCAAGCCGAGGATGCAACCCATCAGTACACAGGCCACGGTCATACCGATGGTGACGAGCGTGCCCTGCCAGAAAAGCTGCTTGTACTCCGCAAGAATGTCCGGGCGGAACCAACCGAACCATACCGTCGGGTTGCTGTCTTCCATGCTTGCCTTTTAGATCGCGAAATGGATCGCGGCGAGATCGTCGTGCGTCCCGCACGACCGGACCCTCGCACGCGTCACTGCGGCTTGAAATCCTGATTGAACCACTTCTTGTAGATCTGGTTGTAGGTGCCGTTCGCGCGAATCGCGCCAAGGCCGGCGTTGATCCTCTCGAGCAGCGCCTTTTCGCCCTTGCGCACGACGATGCCATAGTATTCCTTCGGAAAATTGGCGTCTTCGACGGTCTTCAGGCCGGGGTTCTGCGACACGCGGTAAGCGATGACGCCGTTGTCGCCGATCGCGGCATCGACACCACCCGAAGCCAGTTCGGAAATGATGAGCGGCGTGCTCTCAAAGCGGCGAATATTCGGATTCGTTTTGCCGACTTCACGGCTCATCACGTCGTCTGCCGTCGAGCCGCTGACCACGGACACCTTCTTGCCGTCGAGATCTTTCAGCGATTTCACGGTGCTGCTTTTAGGCACGGCAATCAGTTGCCGTGCATCGAAGTACGGCGCCGAGAAGTCGAAGCTTTGTTTGCGCTTGTCGTTGATCGTCACGCCGGAGATTACGAGGTCGACGTCGCCATTGTTGAGCGACGCGAAGATGCTCGTGAACGGTGTGTTCACGATACGCAATTTCATGTGCTGCTGTTTGGCGACGGCATCGATGATGTCAATGTCGAAGCCCACGATCTGCTTGTCCTTGTTCTCGAACGCGAACGGCGTGTAGGTGGCGCTGGACGCCACCACCAGTTCGCGGTCTTGCGCCTGCGCGCCGACCGTTCCCAAAGCGCAGAACGCCACCGAAGCCAGGGTAAGGATCAACTTCTTCATAGCTGCATCGCCCGATAAGAAAAGCAGGATTATAGGGTGAACGCGGCAGTATCCAATTTTCCGTCAGACATGCGACGAGCCGGTCGTGTACAAGCGGCACCTCCAACCCGTTTTGCAGGAGTGGCCGTCAGAATTTGAGCGGCCTCAACTGAACTTTCCAAGCGGATTGACCTCTGCACCGTTACGAGCGTTATCCGTCATATCATCGTATCCCTCAGCGCATCCCGTCTTGAACGCACGCAAGCTCAGTGCGAAGGTGATGCCATCGTAGCGACGGAGCAATGCGATGGACGACGCAGCGGAAGAGGCCGTACTGACGGGTGCACGACGCCCCCGGCAAGGCGAAGCATTCTGGCGCGACATGGTCATGGCATGGACCACAAGCGGACTGGGCCTTCGACGTTTCTGTCGTGAACAGGGGCTCGCCGTCAGTACCTTCGGCTTGTGGCGCAGGAAGCTCTCTGGCGAGGCACGAGCAGACGCGCACCCGCTCGCGGTCGCCCCGGACGCTGCATTTATCGTTTCCCGTCCGGACACCGCGCCGCCGTCGACGGCGGACGCTTTGTCATCTTCGCGTGATCGGGTGACGTTGTCGCTCGCCGGTGTTCGCATCGAGCTCACCGGTGCTCATGCCGATCGCATCGTGCGTTTCGTGCTCGGACAGCTCCGAGGTAGCCGGTGCTGATCGCAGCCGATGTTCGTGCGTATATCTGCCGTGAGCCGGTCGACATGCGCAAATCCATCGACGGCCTGTCGTATCTGGTCGAACCACTGCTTGCCCAGAACCCTGTCGCCGGTAGTCTGTTCGTGTTCGTCGGGCGCGACCGCTCGAAAGTCAAATGCCTTTACTGGGATCGCACCGGCTTCGCGCTCTGGTACACGCGCCTTGAACGGGGCCGCTTTCCCTCACCGTTAGCGCTCGCGCAACGCGGCTTCACGCTCGCCGAACTCAACGCCTGGCTCGAAGGCATTGAGATCCCGGCATGCGAACCGCATCACGCATCGCGGTGACGCGCGTGCGCTGAACTCGCTGTCGCCTGCGCAGATACAACACTCCCCCGATCTTGTAAACGTGGCGCGAGTTGGGCATCATGATAGCCATGCCGCCCACCGTCATCACTGTCGCGGAATTGCCGGTCGAGCCCGACGCGCTGCAAGCCTTCGCGCTCGAACAGAACCGGTGCGTGAAGAAGGAAGCGGTCACTGCGGAAGACACCAGCGGTGACAGCAAGGCAAGCCGAAAGTTGTTGGCGGAGACGTTTGACGCGGTCTATACAGCGCTGTTTGAGCGGGGTGCGACGTTCCTTGTGACGGCCAACGCGACGCTTCGAGCGGATGACCTGTCAGACGGTGCCCCAAAGAAAAGGACATGACGCCCAATTCCAGACAATGCCGTCGTGCGGAGTTTTTTGTCACGAAGAGAGCTCGGCTCCCGCGTGCCCCTCACGAGCCGAAGGTAGCGACAGGGTCTGCGCAACCAGGGCAGACGCGACCGATCATTGCGCGCGAGCAAATCGAGATCAGTTCTATCGTGGATCCGGTATTCGAAGAACAGTTGATTGCTCAGGTCGGACGACCGGCCGGAAATCGCCGCCCAGGCACGGTCGGGGAGCGATTGGTGGCTCGGAGATGATGATCTGGCAGCGGCTATGCGTTGGTATGTCGACAGCAAGTTTGGCCAGAAAGTGCCCGGCGGAGAGAGCCTGTGAAGACAACTGATCTGGAAGGTGCGCAACTCGATTACTGGGTTGCGAAAGCGGAAGGCCTATCAAACCCAAAGGTGGAGGATGGCCTCTGCTGGGTGGCGTATGTTGATTGCGACGACAAACACGAGAAGTCCGTCGAGATTGACGCCGCCTTTTCGCCGTCGACGGACTGGGCTCAGGGCGGCCCGATCATCGAACGCGAAGACTACTGTCTGCCCCGGGTCAACACTAATGCTGGCGCACTCCACCATGGCGGTTACGCAGCATCCACACCGGCCGGCTTTTGCTTCTACGGAAACACTCCGCTGATTGCCGCCATGCGTGCCTACGTTGCAGACAGGTTCGGCGACGAAGTCCCTGACGAGATCTAGCCACCTTTCCTGCCTATGGTTGTGCATCCACTGGAAGACAGCCATGACATTCGAGGAGTTCAAATCGCAGTTGGCGATGCTGCTGTGCGATCAGCCGCGCGGAACGACCGCGGACCTGACCGGCTTCGCCGTGGCATGTTGGGACGGGCGCGATGTGCTGAGGTGTTTCTCCGCGACAACGACAGACTCGACGAGGAGTATGACCTCGACGTGAACGCGTTTGAGCGATGGCACGACGCTTTCGTCGCGTGGCTCGAGAATCCGCGTTGCACCGTGCGGGCCGACGAGTAGCAAACTACGTGAGGCAACAGGTCAGCGCGAGTTGCAATTCTGATGAGTCAATGCGCCGGTCCTTTGACGCTGATGAAGCGAATGGGTATCGAGGCGCTGTACTGCAAGCCGAACGCGAGCCGACGCTATGCTCAGCACAAGATCTGGCCGTATCTGCTGCGGGGCATGACGATCAATCGGGCAAACCAGGTCTGGGCACTGGATACGAGTCATATCCCGATGGCGCGCGGCTTCGTGTATCTGACCGCCGGCACGCCGGATGAGGCATACTTCGCGACGCTGCCTGCGATCAAATTGGCAGCATGACCGCCCCGGACTTTCCACTTAAAAATCTTGGAAGACTGTCCGAACGAGTGAGGCCACCTCTTTCAATCGCCGGGCCCTCGTGGAAAATACCGCCTCACCACGATCGGGACGTGAGGCTCTCGCTTCAACGCTGAACCTGATACGGTGGACATGTTGACAGGCGCTGATCGTCTACCGCGCGGCCGACGGTGAAGTGATACAGGCTTTGCCAGGTGTGATCCTCCACGCCGAGCAGTGTGTGCATTTCATCATCGAAAAAGCAGCCAATTCCTGTCGCGCGCACGCCGGCGGCTTCGGCTTCGAGATAGAGCGCCTGGCCAACAATGCCGCATTCCCAGAACAGATGGCGATAACGCCATGGCTGCTTCAACGCGATTCCGAATCCTGCGATCATCCCCAGCGCAAAGCAGGAATCGGCCCCGATATTCTGGTGGCAGCAGATCAACTTTGCCGTGGCACGTAAATCGTAAGGCAGCAGAAGATAGAGTGGCAGATGATCGGGGCCGGTCTTTTGCCACAGCCATTGTGGACGTAGAGATCGTTTGAGATCCGGCAGCGCACCCGGATGTCTCACAAACATATACAGGCCTGGCTCCAGGTCGCCCACGCGATGCACCATTAACGCTGCATGCACTGCCGCAGGAGACCTCAGCACATTCCATGGCGGCGTGTCATGACGTGGTAACAGGCACGCCAGCATGCTGAAAAACGCCGCCTTGGCAATGCACGTCGTACCGTCGAAATTCACCGCGCTGCGACGCTGCCGCGCGATCCGGGCAAAGCTGAGATCAAGGGCGGGCGAGGCGGGAGACGGGTGTTCTTCCGAATCCGGCACGGTCGGTTCGCGAGTACGGGCCTTATGCGTGGCGCGATGGATCGAATCGATATCCGGCCACTTCACATGTCTCGGACTCAGCTGATTCGCGCGTCCGTGCCACTGTGCGCTATCCAGGGCGATCAGCATGCGCTCAAGATCAGGCCGCAATTCAGGGTTGCCGATCCAGAGCAAGGCATCCGGCGCCTCTGCTTCTGCCTTCGCGAAATCTTCTCCGCGATTCAATCCAAGCAGGTTGGCCACTGCGTCGTCCGCAGCCGCCTCCACCAGCCGCGTCTGCCAGCCAAGCGCTGCCGCAGCGTAACTCACCGCGGCGATGACATGGCCGCAATCGTGCTGGCAGTAGCGCCAGGCACGCATGCCGTATTTCCACGCCTCGCGCCAGGGGATCGAGCTTATGCCGATCAGGACGCCACTTTGCGGGAGCGCCTCGCTCCATCGTTCGTCATGCACTGCAGCGCGACATTCAAGGGAATGGTCCTGGCTCAGGTAATGATAGACCCCACCGGACAAGCCGGGCAGAGGCGGACACAGAAGATAGCCCTCGGTTGGATGCAGATTTCCGCTCGAAGGGTTGCAGCGCAGTGCCCACCGCTGCGTGCCGTACGATTTCCACGCCGACAGGCCGAGAGAAAGTTCGAACAGGATTGCCAGACTGGAAAGATCGAATCTGCGCGCGGGGGGCAATGCGCCGCAGCGCAGTTCGTTGTAGCGTGTAGTCAGGCAATCCGCGGCTAACGGCAGACCAATGCGCGGTGCGCCGTGAAATACCCGAAACGGATCCGGTTGGGATGCCCAGTCGAGTTCCCCAGGGCCAGCGGCATAGCCGCTAATGCGATGCTTGCTGCGCTCGTGATATTCAAGCATCGCGTGCTTTAACTGGTCCATGTTCTCCTCAGACCGGGAATATCCGCACATGCGGCTGTACAAAACCGGCTGGCTGGACGTTGCGATGCAGTCGTCATCGAGTCGTGGAATCGAACGTGCTTCGGCAAACTGCCATTGCGCTCGGCGTCCCTGTGCAATGCGCCGGCAATCGGCTTGTCTTCACGAAAGCCGGAGGATGGTTCCGGCGCTTACGTCACCCTTCAGGTGTCTTCGAAGGCATTTGGGACCGCCGACTTCAAAAACTCGTGGCCATCCCAGGTTAGCCGCCAGTCGCTACCCATCGAGCGGACGAGATTTGCGTCGGCCAGCAGGTTCAACTGATACCACACACCCCGGTTCGACACATCGAACGCATCCTTGAGCGCACTTTCAATGTCAAATTCGCTGAGGTGCGGGGACTTGTTTTCCTCGAGAGTCTTCAATATTGCGAGTGCCAGATTCATATCGCGTTTCACGGTCTCCTCCTTTCGCAGATAGGACATACATCGAAAGGACGCCACGGGTACAACGTACGCGCAATCATACCGGTGCGGATCGCGGCACGGCTCTTTGCGCTTCCGCGCGCTTGCGCCGAAAGGGTGGAACGACGCGAGCCGTTCCGATCCACGATCGACGTTCATTTGACGACGCCACCGGACGTCCCATCTAACTCAGATGTTGTGGCCGACCAGGCATATTCCTGTGCGGTCGTCTGGCATCTTCTGCCTGATTGTTTTCGTGCTCGTCGCGAGTGGGTTCGCGCAGTGCTGCGACAGATCCCGGCTGATTTCTGCGCCGGCCTTGAAATCGGTTTGGCGCCCGGTACGGATAAGGGTACGTGTTTCATCGTCCTCCGAGAGGGCTCTGGGGCGCGGGCATCGAAGTACACGGCGAGCCCCGTCTTCTCGCGGGTTGGGGGCGCTGATTGCAAAGCTGAGCGGCGGCGCCGCAATCGATGTGATTCAGGATTCCCAACAGGCTCATGACACGGTCCGAATGCGTTGGCTGAATTTCAACACGAGTCGCGAGCGCTGCCTGGGATTCAGCGCTTCGGTCCCCTCATACCCTCGGTTTCCATCGCAGCATTCCGCTCTTCGCAGGCCTCAATGGGCTCCATGGTCTCGTCGACCGAAGCTGTCGCGCGTTCTGTGGCCGCCTTCGTTTCGTCGACGGTGGAACCGAGTCCCCCGTCGTCGTCGCTCGGGGGCTCCAGCATGTCGCGAAGCATGGCCTGCAACTCAGGCGTATCCCACGGCTCGCCATGCTGCTGTTTCTTATTTATGTAGTGTCTGACTTCTGCGTCCTGCTCCTGCGTCAGGGGAAGACCGCGAAAGGTGCTTTGGGGGGTAGCGTCGGTCATGGTGTTGCTCCGGAATTTATCCTATTTTGAGTGTAGCCCTGTTGTGGCCAACGAGCCTCAACTATCGGCTGCGCATGGACTGATTGTCCATTCGCATCGGCCCGTCCAGGGAACGGACGGTGCTATCGGCACAGACACGAGCGCGCTTTGCGCAATTGCTACTGATAGCGGCACCGTGCAACAATCCCCCGGCGGGACAACGTCACGCGATGACACGGAGCAGCGCAGGGGCCTTACGGAGAGGGGACATGCCTCGAGCGTGGCTTCGCGTCTTTTTGCGGCACGTGCAGGCGGTTTCGACCGCTCACGGCGATGCGCGCCGCGATGCAAATTGCGGCGGGTCATGAAGGAAGGCAGGAACTATGACAAAACTGTCCGGACAGTTTTCCATCGAGCGCGTGCACCAGAGCTGTCGCTGGTGATGCCCGAGTGCAACCCGATCGGTGAACCTGACGAGCGCATGGGAGTCGGCTTCCACAACGTCAGCCATAGCAGCGACGCACTCGGGCACTGCGTAACGTTCCGGGATTATGGCGACGTCGTGAAGGGACCACGAATATCGGTGTCGGGCAGACGGGGAGGGCGGAAGATGCAACTGATCGAACCGGATGAGCGCCAGGCTTTCGTGGCGACCTTGCAGCGCAAGGGACTGGCAGAAGGTGAATTCGAACTGCTGGAAACGGAGACGACTGACCCCATGGGGGACGAGAACGTCGGCCTGCAGGGCTATGTCACCGTAACCAGACTATCAACCCAAATTGCGAGTGAACACCCATCGGATTCGAAACCGGTTGGGTACAGCAATTCAGACAGGATCTCGAAGCTGGCGTCTTCGATAAGCCGGGATTAGATCCCGCATCTCATTGAGCTGCAGGTAAGACTTGACCGCGCCAGCCGGCGCGGGCACCAGCCGGGAAGCAGGCATACTCACGCCCTGCGCGTGCATCCGGAAGAACAACGCCTTCGAGCGCGTCGCGAATTCCGCCCCACGGCTTCGCAGGCGATTGCGAAGCCTCACTACGGTTGGCAGCGGGCGACAGGTGGCAAGTGCGTGCCGACCCAAAGCTGCGAGTGACGAGACCAGAATGGATATTCGCGCGCCAGGTCACGATCGCACGGTGTGACCGGTGGCAACACTTACGCCTCGGGGGAACAGGGTGTCCGCAACGAAGGATCAGTACCCCGACGCAATCTCAGGGTACGCATTTTTTCGCCCGGAATCAGCCACTCTTTTCTGCGAGATTCTCCAACCTATCTCTGTCGGCAGGTGGTCATGGGATATGCGAACACGGGAAAGCCACGGGCTGTAGGTCAGACTGCCGGGCAAGCGGGCGGCTATGTTTGATTGATTCCGCTCCTGAACCTCGACTGCTGCAACTCTTGGGATCGTGTTTCGGGGGGATCTCGCGACAGAATCCGCGGCAAAAGATGCGGGCGACGCGCGCATGACGGTGATGGCCGAAGAAATGTTGGCCCGCCATTGATCTGCCCGTCTTGCGGCGGTGCGGGACCCGGAGGTCTTTGTGCAGCGAACGGTCGGATATCGCGGATTCGAAATTTACGTTGATTTGCTTTTAGTTCCAACGACTGAAACCGGACATTTCAATTTAGCGGAAACACGACATCCGAACTTTGGAGTAACAGAGA
>NZ_BAYE01000010.1 GCF_000685095.1 Paraburkholderia caledonica NBRC 102488 | reverse complement strand
GTGTGATAGCGAAGCGTTTCATAGGCCAGTCCATGTGGACGGAAACCACCCAGCAGGTCGGAGATGACGAGCGAATGAAAGTTGTTCCGGTGTTCCCACCAGTAGAAAAGTCCGAACTCCTCCATTAAACGGGAGACAAATTGCCAGTCCGATTCCCACGCCTGCCGGATCATGTCGCGCGCCGGATAAGCCTTGCCCCTGCCGGGCCACATTCCGCCAATGCGCCACTCGACGGTGCCCTCATAGGGCTGCAGCACCTGTTCAAGCACCTCGATGACGGTACCGTGGAAGATGCGCGAATCGCAGTTCAGCGTCGCGCGCCACACGAACGGGCGCAGCACGAATTCGAAAACTGCCGCGCGGTCCTGAACGCACCGGATGCGCGCTGAAACGATTTCGCCATTGATATGGCGGATATCGGCACCGACGTTCACGCGCCCGGCATCGCCTGTCGCGGCGGCGCGGAAAGTGCCGATGCCCGCAACCTGGATCGCGACGGTGCCCGATGTACCGACGATCTTCGCGAGGTCGAGCTGCGCGGCACTCGCCGGGTCCTGCAGGAAGTCCGGGTTTTCGACCTCGGTTTCTACGATGTATTCGAACAGCTCGCCCACCGCCTCGCGTCCTCGGAGACTGCGGACCGTCAGCATCGGCTCACGGGTTTCGATGCGTTGCCGGCTGCGGTAATCGACGCCGACGATTTCGGGAAGCGCGGCACCGCTGAACGTGAGGGTGCGCGTTTGCGTCGTCCACCGGGTCATGCTTGCCTCGCTTCAGCGGGTCGGGGAACCGTGGGAAGCGGCTTGCCCGCCGATTGCGTCTGCGCATCGCCGGTCGTGTCCGACGTACGCGGCTGGAAAAGCCACGACATTGTTAGCCCCCTCTAAAAGTTATGTTTCATATGCCGCTGGCTGTCCGGACGTTTTGGAATCCTACGAAATATCTCCGCGCCCCCCTTTTTCCAGTGAGGGCTCGCCTTTGCATGTTTGAATCGATCCCGGCCTTTACCGGTTAGCAGCAACCAGCAGAAGGCAACATCAATCCAAATGCTCCCCCACTAAAAACGACGCGTTAACGCAGCCGCTCACCTATCAGCGGCCGAATTACTCTAGAACAGATCCCGTCCAATCCGCACGCTGAAGCAAACCACCCCTGCAAATTCAGAAAATTCGCCGCAGCATCGTCTGAAAATCTGACGCCACGCGAGACTGAGCGACATCAACCACCGCTACACGACGACCCGCGAGACATCGCACGCGACTCCAGCGCAAAAAGCCGAAAGCCTTGCGACTGAAAAAACAGCGCCCACCGCCGCCAAAATTTCAAACCTTACAAAGCGCAACTACAAGCCGCGTCCCGGCTGACACGCGAAAACGGCTGACAGCAGCGCCGGCCGCGCCATGGAATGCCACTTGCATCCGCATATACCCACTGACAGTCGCACGGACCACCATGAGTGAACCTGACCCGATAGAATCCGATCTGCTGGATGCGCCGTCGCCGTCGCGGGACACCGCCGACGCGCCGCCCGCCGTTCCGAACGGCGAGGTGATGGACACCCGCTCGACCTGCGAATGGATTCTGAAGGCGCACCGCGCGAGCGTGCTGATCGACGCCGCCTCCTACTACGCGGTGTTGCGCGAGATGATTCCGCGCGCACGTCATTCCATTTTTATCCTGGGATGGGATATCGACAGCCGCATCGAACTCGTCCCCGGCGGCGCCGACGACGGCTTTCCCCCCAGGCTCTCCGAGTTCCTGTGCGCCGTGCTCGACGCGAATCCGCAGTTGCGCATCTATCTGCTCGGCTGGGATTTCGCGATGCTGTACGCATTCGAGCGCGAATGGCTGCCATCCTACAAGCCCGCGTGGCACGCGCATCGGCGCCTTTGGTTCCGGCTGGACGGACGTCATCCGCTGGGTGCGTCGCATCATCAGAAAATCGTCGTGATCGACGACAGCCTCGCGTTTACCGGCGGCATCGACCTCACCGGTTCGCGTTGGGACACGCCCGAGCATCGGCCGGACGATCCGCTGCGCAAGAATCTCGGCAAGACGAGCTACGAGCCGATGCACGACGCGCAACTGATGTTCGACGGCCCCGCTGCCGCCGCCATCGCGCATCTGGCCCGCGAACGCTGGCGCCGCTCGCGCCGCAGCGACAAGGCCGGCCGGCCGTTCAACGGAAAGCCGCCGCCGCGGACCGATTTGTGGCCGTCGGGCATCGAACCCGATTTCGCCGATATCGACCTGGGCATTTCGCTCACCGAGCCCGCATACGACGGCAGGCCAGCGATCCAGCAGGTGAAGGCGTTGCATCTGTCTACCGTGGCCGCCGCGCGCCGCAATATTTATGTCGAGAATCAGTATTTCACGGCGAATTCGGTCGGCTCGGCGCTGCAAAAACGCATCGCGGAAGAAAACGGCCCCGACCTTGCGGTTGTCTGCCCTTACCGGCAAAGCGGCTGGCTCCAGGAAGCGACAATGGGCGTTCTGCGGGCGCGTCTGCACAAGCTGCTTGAGGCCGCGGACAGCAACGGCCGATATGCCATGTATGCGCCGGCCGTCGATGCCCCGAACGGTCGGTTCATCAACGTGCACAGCAAGATCATGATCGCCGACGACCGTTTGCTGGTGATCGGCAGTGCCAATCTGAACAATCGGTCGATGGTGCTCGACTCCGAGTGCTGCATCGTGATCGACGCCCGGGACAATCCGCTCAGGCAAGCAGCGATTGCGCGCATTCGCAACCGGCTGCTCGCCGAACATCTCGATTCGAGCGAGACAGACGTGGAGCGGGCGCTCGCGCGCCATGGGCGTCTCAACGCGGCCATCGCAAGCCTGAAAGGACACTCGGCGCGCACGCTTGTACCGTTGACGCCGGAGGTGCCGCCCGAGTTGCGCGACATTGCCGATCGCGTTCACGTTCTCGATCCCGAAGCGCCGATCGAGGCCAATGAACTCCTCGCGCAATTCCTGCCCGAGCCCACGCGTCGTCCCGTTATTGCGAAGCTGCTGGTGCTCGGCGCGCTCGCGCTCGGCGTCGTCGCGCTGACCATTGCGTGGCGCTTCACGCCGTTCGGTCATGAGTTGAGCTTCGCCAAGCTGACCGCCGACGCACAACGGCTCGCCGCAACGCATTTCGGTCCAATTGCGGTAGTCGCGATGTACGCAGTGGCCGCTCTGCTGTCGGTGCCGGTCACCTTGCTGATCGCCGTAACCGGGCTGGTGTTCGGCGCGATAGCCGGGGCCGCCTACGCGCTCGCCGGAACGCTGATCGCCGCGGCGGCGGGCTGGGCTGCGGGCGCCTGGCTCGGTCGCGACGCAGTGCGCGAACTGGCTGGCGAACGCCTGAATCAGCTCAGCGAACGGCTGCGCAGCAAAGGGCTGGTCGCAATGATCCTGTTGCGGCTCGTGCCGGTGGCGCCCTTTTCAATCGTCAATCTCGCGGCGGGCGCATCGCATATCCGCTTTTGGGACTTCATGGCGGGCACTGCGATCGGCATGGCGCCAGGCGTGGTGCTCGCGACTTCGTTCGCCCGTCAACTAGTCACAGCGCTCACGCATCCGACGCCGCTTTCTTTGCTGCTGGTCGCCGCGATCGGCGTCGCACTCGTCTCGATGTCGCTTGTCCTGCGGCGCGTGCTGATGAGGCGCCAATGAGCGGCCGCGCGAACGATACAGTGACGCTCGACGAAGCGCAGCCGGCGCCGCGTATGCGAACGATGCCCGCACATTCGAGCGATGCGGGCGAGCCGCTGCGCATCGCCACGTACAACATTCACGGAGCCGTGGGCACGGACGGCAAACGCTCGGCGGCCCGGATCGCGCAAGTGATTACGGCTCTGAAGGCCGATGTGGTCGCGTTGCAGGAAGTGCCGCTCGGCGGCGCGGCGAGCATCGACGTGCTGCGCGAATTGCAGGATCTGACCGGCATGCACGCGGTGCCAGGGCCGACGCTCGACGGTCCCGACCGGCGCTTCGGCAACGCGGTGCTGACGAATCTCCCGGTACGAGCCGTGCGCACGCTGGACCTGTCGTTTGGCAGCCGCGAAGCGCGCGGCGCGCTCGACGTCGATATAGAAACCGGCCATGGCGTGATGCGCATTGTCGCGACACATCTGGGCCTGTCGGCGCGCGAACGCCGCGCGCAGGTGCGGCTGCTGCTGGAAGCGTTCGATACGCCGGATCTCCCCGTCATCCTGCTCGGGGATCTGAATGAATGGTTCGTTTGGGGATGGCCGCTGCGCGCGCTTCTCACGCGCTTCGGCCGGGTGGCCGCGCCGCGCACGTTTCCTTCGCGCTTTCCGACTTTTGCACTGGACCGCGTGTGGGTGCATCCGGCCGCGCGTCTCGTCGATATCGAGGTGCATCGGAGCAAGCCCGCGCGAATCGCGTCGGATCATCTGCCGCTCGTCGCGCGCGTGCTGCGCTGAGCCGGTCCGCCGTTCGCAACGGTTGCAGGCGAGGCCTGATGGAACGGCGCGTGCTGTGTCTGCGATAGGCATTGCACGCAAATGTCGTTCGTGCGCCGTTCGTGACGACCCCAGCCAAGGAGATGAACCCATGACCGACGATCAAGACGCTTCTTCCTCTTCTTCGAACAGCGACCCCGCCACGCCGCCCTCGCCGTCCACGCCTTCGCAAGAGGGGTTGTCGGGGCCGGGGCCGGCTCAGCCACGAGCGGTCCCGACGCCGGCGCCGGGCACGCCGCGCACGCCGGGCGGCAATCGGCTCAACGCAATCGACGAAGCCGATGCCGACAAGGTCGTGCAAAAAAATGCAGAAGAGACGCAACTGCGCGACACGACCTCGCTGCCGGGCGAGGCCAGTCACAGCATCGACGACGACGGCTCGCCGCCCAAGCCGTTATAAGCACGCGGCGCTGCCTGACGCGCTGACGCGCCGACGCGTCAGGCTTCGATCTTCGATATGACCGCGGTCGCCGGATCGTACCGATAGCCCTTCTGTTCGAGGCGCTCGGCGAGCGCCGCGCTGACGAGCTTTTGCTGCGCGTCGCGCGACACCAGATCGTGATCCGGTTTGAGGCGTTCAAGCTCGGACGACAGCCGTCGTAGAAGCGCGACTTCCGCCGCGCTGCGCGCGTCCAGGAAGGTCACCTTCTGATTCGTCGCGCTGAGCCGCTGCTTGAGTTCCTTTGCATGTGCGACCCACTGCTCGGCCAGCGTACGAAGTTCGCTGTACGCCTTCTCGTGCGCCTTCGCCTGAGTGGACATCTGACGGCGTAGCGACGCGATTTCGTCGGCCATTACCGCTTCCTTCGATTCGGAAACAGGCGACGGGCTATCCGGCGACAGGGAATGTTGCTGGGCCTGTTCCAGTCGCTGCGCATGTGCTGTTTCGAGTTCGGCAAGCTGGCGCTCGAGATCTGCGGCACGCTGTTCCGCCGTCTCTGCGCGGCTCGCCGCCGCCGATGCCTGCTCTGCGAGCCGGCTAGTCTCCGCCGTCGCGGTCGCATTGGCTTCGCTCATGGCGACGAGCTGTTCGCGGGCGGCATCGAGTTCCTGCCGCACGCGTTCGACCTCGGCGCGCTGGGCGGCTGCTTCGTCGGCGTGAACCGAGCTCGCCTCGCGGTGTGCCGCCAGCTCGGCGCGGGCCTGATCCAGTTCGGTCTGCAACGCCGCAAGCTGCGCGAGGCTTTCGCTCGCCTGTAACGCGGCGTCCTGGGCACGCGACGACGCCGCGCTAGATTCGTCCGCCCATTTCTGCACTTCGCGCGCGTGTGTCTGACCGGCTTCACCAAGCGTGGCCGCCTCGTGGCGCGCGGCATCGCGCTCTTCGATAAGACGCGCGATCTCCTCGTCCTTGGCGACGGTAGCGTTGCTCAACGCTTCGCGCGCCTGACGTTCTTCGTTCAGGGATGTTTCGACGGCTTGCAGCTTGGCTTGTGCTGCCGACGCGCGTTCTTCAGCCTCTGCAATGCGTGCTTGCGCCGCCGAAGCGTGTTCCTCGGCGCTTTCTTCAGCGTGGGCAATGCGCGCTTGCGCTGTCGACGCACGCTCTTCGGCTTCTGCGGCTCGCGCCGCCGCACCGGCTGCACGCTCCTCTGCCTCTGCAATGCGCGCCTCTGCTGCCGAGGCGCGTTCGTCGGCCTGCGCGATGCCCGCTTGCGCCGCCAATGCGCGTTCTTCTGCTTCTGCCACGCGCGCTTGCGCGGTCGTTGCGCGCTCTTCGGCTTGCGCGACACGCGTCTCTGCCGTGGCGACCAGTTCGTCTGCCTGTGCAACACGCGCCTCTGCAGTCGAAGCCCGCTCTTCGGCCTCTGCAACCCGCTCCTCCGCAGCTGCCGCACGCTGCTCGGCCTCTGCGACGCGCGCCTCGGCCGCCGCTTCGCGCTCCTCGGTCTGGGCCACGCGCGCTTCCGCCTCCGCGGTGCGGTCCTCGAGCTCGGCGACGCGCTCTTCAGCGGCTTTCGCCCGGTCCCGTAACGCCGACAGTTCGGTCGCGAGGCGATTCACCGCGTCTTCCGAAATGCTCAGCGCGTTCGTGAGCGTCGCGACGCGCTCGCGCGCCAGCTCGGCTTCGGCCAGCTTGTTCTGATATTCGACTAGCGCCTCGTCACGCTCCGCGGCAATCGCACCGGCGTGCTCGCTTGCCACGGCAAGCCGCTGATTGACGATGCGCTCAGCTTCCTCGCGGGCGCTCGCCCATATATTGCCCGCGGCGTTCAGCATGGTTTGGGCAACGTCTTCCGGCAAGCCGGTCGCGACAGGCGCAGCCTCCGGCGCGGGTTGCCGCGCCGCACGCCAACGCTCGAGCGCCGCGGACACGGCGACGATCGAGCCGCTGCGCACCTCTGTCCAGACCGCCAGCGCGGAAACTTTCTTGCCTTCGCCAACCATGCGGTCTGCAATGTGAGCCACCCGTTCATCGGTGACGGTGTCTGTTTCCATGGACATGAACGCCTCGAAATTCAAAGTAAGCAGGCGGAGATCAGGCCTTCCGCGCCGTCGGTAGTGGGCGGTATTTTACCGGGCAAATCCGGCAGGCTACGGCGGGACGCTTGGAGGCGGCCCACTCACCGAACGCGGCGCCGCCGTATTGCACTCGCGGTTCATCGTCAGTTGCCGCTATAAACGACTTTCCAGACGACGTTACCCACGTCGTCGGCGACATACAACGCGCCCGCCTTGTCAACAGCCACACCAACCGGCCGCCCAAACGCATGCCCGTCCGAGCTCAGAAAGCCGCTGAGAAAAGTCTCCGGCATCCCTGCCGGCCGCCCGTCCGCGAACGGCACGAAAATAACCTTATAGCCGCTATGCTGCTTGCGGTTCCATGACCCATGCTGTCCGACAAATGCACCGCCCCAGTATTGCCGTGGAAAACTCCTGCCGGTATAGAACGCCAATCCGAGCGACGCGGTGTGGTTGCCGAGCGCATAGTCCGGCGTGAGCGCGCTCGCCACCTTGTCGGGGCGCTGCTCCTTCACGCGCGTATCGACATGTTGCCCATAGTAGCTATAGGGAAATCCGTAGAAGCCGCCGTCTTTCACCGCGGTCATGTAGTCGGGCACGAGGTCGTCGCCCAGCTCGTCGCGCTCGTTGACCGCGGCCCACAATGCGCCGCTATCAGGTTGCCAGTCCATCCCGTTCGGATTGCGAAGACCCGACGCGAACACGCGCGAGCGCCCGCTCGCAAGCGTCAATTCGAGGATGAGCGCCCGGCCCTCTTCGGCCTGAATGCCGTTCTCCGCGGCGTTGCTGTTCGAGCCGACCGTAACATAGAGGCGCTGTCCGTCGCGGCTCGCCACGACATTCTTGGTCCAATGATGGTTGATCGGCCCCGCCGGCAGGTCGGCTACCTTCTCGGGCGCCGCAGTGATGTGCGTGTCGCCGGCGTGGTACGGAAAGCGCAGCAGCGCGTCGGTATCGGCGACGTAAAGGTAGTCGCCGACGAGCGCCATGCCGAAAGGCGAGTGAAGCCCCGACAGGAACACGTAGCGGCTTTGTGCGCTGTCGCCCTGGCCGTGCAGCAGCACGATCCGGTCGGGGCTCGGCACGCCCGCGCCCGCGCGCTTCATCACCTGCTTCATCACCTGTTTGCGGATCCAGCCGACAATTCCCTGATCCTCATCGTGCTGAGCCGGTGCATTGCTCTCGGCGACCAGCAGATCGCCGTTCGGCAGCGGATACACCCAGCGCGGATGGTCGAGCCCGCTCGCGAACGCCGTCACCTTGAAGCCTTGCGGCGCAACGGGGACGCTTTGGCTGTCGCGCGCCTGAACGGGCGCGATGTTCACCGTCGGCAACAGCGACGTTTGCGGCGCGGGCAGTGGCGGATGCGGGCCCAGCCCGGTGTCGCCGATATCGACCGCACCGGACGCGCACGCCGCGAGACTTAAAGTGAGAGTCATCGAGAGACTCAATGCGAGCAACCCGGCAGACCTGCTCAGGCGCGCTTGGCTATATCCGGCGTCGTGGTTATTCATTGCATTCGCCTTGCATGTTGCGGACTCCGTAACTGTGTCTAGATCTCACTGCGCCTCAACAGATAATCGAGCCCGCCGACCCGATACCATCGGTAGCCATACGGTTCGAGTACGACCGCGTGCCGGCCGTCGTCCTGCTCTTCGCTGTGGTCGTCGGAGAGAAGGTTGATGAGCCGGTTCTGACCCGGCTCGTTGCAGCCGGAGCGGAATTTCACCGTGCAGGCCTCGGCGCCGAAGTTGTGCAGGCACAGAACCGAGTTGTTGCGCCAGTCGAAGCGAAGCGCAAGTACGTCGCTTCGCGACGTGCGCAGCACGTCGAAGTCGCCCCAACTGATTTCCGGCACCTCGCGGCGCATGCGAATCATGCGTTCCATCCAGTTCAGAAACGAGTTGGGATCGCGCCGCTGGCTCGCCACATTCACACGCTCGAAGCCGTAAGCGCCGCCGGTTATCACGCGGCAAGGCGGCTTCGCATGCTTGGTGAAGCCGCCTTGCGGTTCCGTCGACCATTGCATTGCCGTGCGCGCGCATTCGCGCTCGGGTAGCCGCAAGTCGTCGCCCATGCCGATTTCGTCGCCGTAACGGAAAACGGGCGTGCCGGGCAAGGTGAGCATCAGGCTGTAGGCAAGCTCGAGCCGGCGCCTGTCGCCGGCGAGCATCGGCGCGAGCCTGCGGCGGATGCCGCGCTCGTACAGTTGCATGTCGGGCTCGGGCGCGAACGCCGCAAACACGGCCTCGCGTTGTTCGGGCGTGAGGCGGCCGAGATCGAGTTCGTCGTGATTGCGCAGGAACACGCCCCACTGCGCGGTCGCCGGGCGCGGTCTGGTCGCCGTGAGCGCCTTTTTCAACGGTGCGGTGTCACCAGTTGCAAGCGCATAGAACGTGTTCTGATTGAGCTGGAAGTTGAACATCATCTGCAGGCGTTCGCCTTCGTCGCCGAAATACTCCAGATCGGTATCGGGGAGCACGTTGGCTTCCGCGAGAATGATCGCGTCGCCCTGACGCCATTGCAGGAACTCGCGAAACTCGCGCAACATGTCATATTGCTCGACGGGCTCGCGCACCTTCGGGCCTTTCGTGGCGATGACGAAGGGCACGGCGTCCATGCGGAATCCCGACACGCCAAGCTGAATCCAGAAGCCCATGATCTTCAGCAATTCGGCTCGCACATACGGATTCGCGGTGTTCAGGTCGGGCTGGAATTCGTAGAAGCGATGGAAATACCAGCGCTTCGCCTGCTTGTCGAAAGTCCACGTCGATTTCTGCACGCCCGGAAACACCACGCCGTCTTTCGCATTCGGCGGCTGCCTGTCGGACCAGACATACCAGTCGCGATACTGCGAATCGGGATCGCTGCGTGCTTCCCGGAACCAGGGGTGCTGATCGGACGTGTGATTGACCACGAGATCGATCATCACGCGCAAGCCGCGTTCGCGGCACGCATGTGTGAACTCGGAAAAGTCGCCGAGCGTGCCGTACTTCGGATCGACGTTGTAATAGTCGGAGATGTCGTAGCCATTGTCGCGGCCCGGCGAAGGCTGGAAAGGCATCAGCCAGATCGTCGTGACACCGAGCCCTTGCAGGTAGTCGAGCCGGCGCAGAAGGCCCTTGAAGTCGCCGACGCCGTCGCCGTTCGCGTCCATGAATGTGCCCACCGAAAGGCAATAGACGATGGCGTTCTTGTACCAGAGATCGTTGAGCATGCGGTCTTTGCGTGGCACCAAAACAATCGATCGTTAAGGGGAATTGCAATGTCGGAACTGGCATGGTGGAAACGCGGGGTGATCTACCAGATCTATCCGCGCTCGTTTCAGGACAGCAACGGCGACGGCATCGGCGATCTCGCCGGCATCACTTCGCGTCTTCCGTATCTCGCCGGGCTGGGCGCCGATGCAGTCTGGCTTTCGCCGATCTACCCGTCGCCCATGGCCGACTTCGGCTACGACGTCGCTGACTACTGCGATATCGACCCGATGTTCGGCACCCTCGGCGACTTCAAGCAATTCGTGGACCGGGCTCACGAACTGGGCCTGAAGGTGCTGCTCGACTTCGTGCCGAACCATTCGTCGGAGCGGCACCCATGGTTCGAGGAAAGCCGCTCGTCACGCGAGCACCCTAAGCGCGACTGGTATTTGTGGCGCGATCCCGCGCCCGGCGGCGGCCCCCCGAACAACTGGCTGAGCCGCATGGGCGGCTCCGCGTGGGAGTGGGACGAGCGCACCGGCCAGTACTACTACCACGCGTTTCTGCGCGAGCAGCCGGATCTGAACTGGCGCAACCCGCAGGTGCGCCGGGCAATGGACGACGTGTTGCGGTTCTGGCTGGATCGCGGCGTGGACGGTTTTCGCGTCGACGTACTGTGGCTGCTGATCAAAGACTCGCAGTTTCGCGACAACCCGCCAGATCCCGCGTATGAGCCGGGCCAGCCGGAGCATCATCGGCAATTGCAGACCTACACCGAGGACCAACCCGAAGTGCATGAGATCGTGCGTTCCATGCGCGCGACGCTCGACGAATACGGAGAGCGCGTCTTGATCGGTGAAATCTATCTGCCCGTTCCACAACTCGTCAGGTACTACGGCGCGAACGGCGATGGCGCGGACATGCCGTTCAACTTCCAGTTGCTGAATGCGGCGTGGAATGCGGCCGAAATCGCACGCATGATCCGCGATTACGACAGCGCATTGCCCGAACATGCCTGGCCCAACTGGGTGCTGGGCAACCACGACAATCCGCGCGTGGCGTCGCGCGTAGGAGCGGCACAGGCACGCGTGGCGGCTGTACTGCTCCTGACGCTGCGCGGCACGCCGACGCTTTACTACGGCGATGAAATCGGCATGACAGACGGCGAGATTCCGCCCGATGAGGTGCAGGACCCGGCCGAGATCCGGCAGCCCGGTATCGGCCAGGGACGCGATCCGGAGCGCACGCCGATGCAGTGGGATGCCGCGCTGCCGGGTGCCGGTTTTACAAACGGCAGGTCATGGTTACCGATCTCGACGGACACCAGCGTGCGCGCGCAGGACGGCGACCCATCGAGCATGCTGTCGCTCTATCGCCGGCTGCTCAGGTTGCGGCGCAGCAATGCGGCGCTCGTACAGGGCGCGATTGAAAACGTCGCCGTCTCGGGCGATGTGCTCACTTTTGAGCGGCACTATCGCGGTCAGCGGTTATTTATCGCGCTGAATATGGGTGCAGCGGACGCGGTGATGCAGCCGCGCCGGGGCATGGTGCTGTTATCCACGCTCGCGGGCCGCGAGGGGCAGGCACTTCCTGAAAGCGGCTATCGTCTCGCCGGTGCAGAAGCGATCATCGCCGCTATCTGAGCTTCGCGTCGACTCACCCGCGCGCCCTCTTTCGATGCAGGCTAAAGCATCGTTAAGCCTTCATCCATGCCCGCGCTGCTGCCCTGCACCGCCCGCCATGCGCTTTGACTCAGGGTAAATACCGCTTAGTCCCGGCGCCGTACGCTCCGTTAATTCACTCATGGCAGCGACGCCGGTCCTCGGAGCATGAGCGCTTGAAGGCCCCGCGATCACACGTTGCCGGCGTTGTTATTCACGGGCCTTCTCGGTGAAAACGAATCTGTCGGAAGCCATTGTCGAGCGGGTCAATTGCGGTGTTTTCTCGGTCGACCGCGAGTTGCGCATCCTCACATGGAATCGCTTCATGCAATCGCACAGCGGACATTCAGCGCAGTCCGTGGTCGGCGAAAATCTGCTCGACACTTTCCCGGAATTGCCGCGGCAATGGCTTCAAAGAAAGATCGAAGGCGTGTTCGTATTGGGCACGCCCGCTTATTCGTCGTGGGAGCATCGGCCGTATCTGTTCCGCTTCGAGCACTCGCGCCCGATCACCGGCACGATCGACGCGATGCGCCAGAACTGCAGCTTCATTCCAATCGAGGATGAGCACGGCGAGGTGGTCGCGGTCGGCGTCGCGATCGTCGATACGACCGATGTCTGCATCGCATACGGCGAGCTTCAGGATCGCGAGAAAGCGGTCACCAGCGCACTCGCCGAATTGACCGTGCGCAACGAACAGCTCACCTCGCTCAACGAGGAACTGGAGCACGCGCATCAGCAATTGCTGCAATCGGAAAAACTCGCCGCGATTGGTCAACTTGCGGCGGGCGTCGCGCATGAGATCAACAATCCGGTCGGCTTCGTGCTGTCGAATCTGAACACGCTCGACGGTTATGTGAGGACGCTGATCCGCTATGCAGCGGACATCGAGCGCATGGTAAGCGAGACCGCGCCCGCACTGAAGAACGACATGCACGCACTCGCGGAACAGGCGGACCTCGAATATCTGCTCGGCGATGCGCCGACGCTCGTACAGGAGTCGAGAGAAGGACTCGCACGCGTGCGCACTATCGTGGTCGATCTGCGCGACTTCTCGCGCATCGACAGCACGCACGTGTGGGAACGCGCCGACATTCACCGCTGTATCGAGTCGACGCTGAACATCGTCCATAACGAAGTGAAGTACTGCGCGCATCTCGTCCGCGACTATGCGCAGATTCCACTCGTGCACTGTATCCCCTCGCAGATCAGCCAGGTGGTGCTCAATCTCGTGGTGAACGCCGCGCAGGCCTACGGCAGCAATCACGAGCAGCACGGCGCGCCGCTCGGCACGATCACGGTACGCACCGGCGTCGATCCGGCCGATGCGTCACGCGTGTGGTTCGAAGTCGCCGACGCGGGATGCGGGATTCCGCCCAAGCACCTGAAACGTATCTTCGACCCGTTCTTTACGACGAAGCCCGTTGGTCAGGGGACCGGCCTCGGTTTGTCGGTGACCTACGGAATCGTCAACGCGCATCGCGGCACGATTTCAGTGGCCAGCACCGTGGGCCAGGGCACGACCTTTCGCGTCACGCTGCCGGTCGATGGCGCCTTGCGCGAAGAAGCCGCCAATCCCGAGGCGCTTGCGCAAACCGATGCGGTAGATCAAATCGCGCTGACAGCGCAGTTACCGGCAGCCACGTGAGGTGAATCCATGCCATTGCCCGTGCTCGTTGTCGACGATTCGACGCTCGCCCGCAAGCTATTGATCCGCTCGCTGCCCGAGGGCTGGGACATCGAAATTACTCAGGCATCCGATGGAGCGGCCGCACTGGAGCTTTATCGCGCCGGCAAGGCCGCGGTGATGTTTCTCGATCTGACCATGCCGGTAATGAACGGCTTTCAGGTGCTCGAAGCGATCCAGCACGAAGGACTCGACACTTTCGTGATCGTGGTGTCGGCAGACGTGCAGTCCGGCGCTGTCGAGCGCGCAAAGGCGCTCGGCGCGATCGGCTTTGTTGCCAAGCCGGTATCGCCCGAGGCGATCCGGCCGATTCTCGCGGAGTACGGTCTCCATGAATGAACAGACTCTGAACGAAGACCAGCGCGACGCGTTGCAGGAAATCTGCAACGTCGGCATGGGCAAGGCCGCCGCTGCGCTGGCAAAACTGCTCGGCGCGTTCGTTACGCTTGCCGTACCTGATATCCGGCTCGTCGGCGTCGACCAGTTGCGCGTCCTGTTGAGCCCGCAGGGCGACGGCGAATTGCCGCCCGTGCGCCAGGCGTTCCAGTCCGATATATCCGGCGAAGCGATCGTGCTCGTCGGCAAAGACGGTCAGCGCGAACTGCGACAACTGATGGGACATGACGCCGGCGATCCGGACACCCAGGTCGAAGTGCTGTGCGACATCACCAACCTGCTGGTCGGCGCATGTGTGCGAAGCGTTTTCGAGCAGTTGGGGTGGCATATCTGCTTCTCGCAGCCCACGTTGTTGCCACCTTCCGGGAACAAGCAAGGCGGACTGGTGCCTGGCGGCCGGTGGCAGATGGCGCTGTTGCTGGAGATTCACTTCACGATGGAGGAAGGCGGCTTCGGCGCGCGCATGGTGCTGCTGCTGCCGGATGCGGCCATTCGCGGAATGATGGAAGCGCTCGACCACTTTCTCGAAGCGCTGTAGTTCGGCCTAATGATGCAACGCGCGCTGCGACGCGACAACAATCGATGAGGATGACCATGTCTGACCTACAGGCAACCGGCAATTCGGCGAACCCCGTCGATCCGAGCATTCAAGCTCTCAATGCCGGCACCTCGCCCGTCCCCACGTTGCTGCTGGTGGACGACGAGCCCGGCGTGATTTCGTCACTCAAACGCTTGCTGCGGCCGCTCAAATACGAGGTGCTCAGCGCCAACAGCGGCGCGGAAGCGCTTACCCTGCTCGAAGCCGCGCATGTCGACGTCATCATCTCCGACATGCGCATGCCGAACATGGACGGCGCCGAATTCCTGTCGCGCTCACGAGCCGTTGCGCCAGATACGATCCGCATCCTGCTTACCGGCTATTCAGAAGTCGAGGCGGTCGTGCGCGCTGTCAATGAAGGTCATGTCTATCACTATCTGCGCAAGCCCTGGGACGACCAGGACCTGCTGCTCACGGTTCAGCGCGCGCTGGAACAACTCGCGTTGCAACGCAAGGCCGAGCGGCTAACGGCGCTGTTGCGGGAGCAGAACCAAAAGCTGTCGTCGTTCAACATGGAACTCGAACGCGAGGTCCACGCGCGCACTGAAGAGATCCGCCAGACAGTGATGTTTCTCGAAGGCGCCGAGCACGATCTGAAAAGCAACTTCCTGACGATGGTGAAGGTCTGCGCGAACATGGTCGAAATGCGCTGCGGCCTGCCCGGCCATTCGGCACGAATCGGGGAGACCGCGAGGCAGATCGGCGCCGCGCTCGGCCTGAGCGACTACGCGTGCAACGAACTGCTCATGGCGGGGTTGCTGCACGGCATCGGCAAGCTATTTTTGCCCGACGCGTTGCTGAAAACGCCGATCGCGAAGCTGCAACCGCAGGAAGCGAAGCTGTACCAGCTTCATCCGCTGCATGGCCAGATGGCGCTCACGCCCGTTTCGCAACTGAGCGCGGTGCAAACCATGATCCGCCACCAGTACGAGCGTTACGATGGACGCGGTACGCCCGATGGCCTCGTCGGCGGATTGATCCCGTTAGGCGCGCGTGTGCTTGCGTTGGCGCGCGATGCCGAAGATTTGCGCATCGGCGTCATTGCGCCGCAAAAGATGAACGACGCGCAGATCATTTCTACGGTGCGCGCGCAGACGGGCATTCGCTACGACCCTGCGATTGCGGAAAAGTACATCGGGTTGCTGACACAGCATGCCGAATTGACGCCCGAAGGCGTGCCCGACCGCGTGGATGCCTCGAATCTGAAAGAAGGGATGAAACTTGCCGACGATCTGCGCACGTCGCGCGGCACGCTGCTGATGACAAAAGGCAAAGTACTTTCCGCCGAGCAGGTCGCGCAAATCCGGCGCTTTGAAATACACGAGGGCGAGCCTTTCGTGATTCTCGTCGAACGCGCGACCGATGCACGCAAGGCGCAAGCCGCGTGAACTTGCGCCCCGCCGTGCAGTGCAGCGAATATCAAGTCACTCGTCGCGAGTTCCCCGGCACAGCGCGGCAGCTGCAAAGCCCGCAGCGAGCGCGGCGTACACGTAAAACATCGAGCGTTTCGACAGATGCGCTTCGAATCCGGGCGTGAGCCGGCTCGGCACCGCGTGGTAGTCGACGGCATAGGCAATGGCCGCCGTGGTCGCAGCAGTAGCGGCAACTTCCGCGATGCGAGGTCTGCGATTGACGTGGCATTGCCAGCGATCGAGCAGTCCTTCGAACAGCACGCCCCAGAAGATAGCCGCCGCCTGATGAATCGTTAGACCCGTAAGCGTAAATCGCGCACTCAAGCCGGTTTCGGTGAACGCGCGGCGCGGCCACAAGCAATGACTGACCGCGTTCAGCGGCGCGTACGGTGTGCTGCCGTCACTGGTGGCCCGTGCGGCTGCCGTGACGGCGGCGGCGCTGCCCGCCGCGGTGCCCGACACCGTCGCGCGGCATACGAGATTGGCAAGGCGGTTCATCAGCTTTCTCCCGATCCGTGCGCGGAGTCTTCAAGGCCGCGACCAGCGCTGCTTCGCTCAACGAGGTAACAGCCGCGCTCAATCCCGTCGCGCAGTGCCTCGGCATGGGTCGTCCATTCCGGCGTAACCGGTTCGACATCAGGTAACGCAAACGGCTTTCCGTCGACGGACGCGCCGATTTGCGCGACCCATGCGCCGCGATCGTTCTGTTTCGCACTGACAACGACCTGCACGCCGCGATGCGTCACGCGCAGGGTGCCGTCGCTTTGCGTCTCGATATCCGTGCTGCGGGAACCGGTGCCTTCCATGCGTGCCTCCGAATGTATGTGCCAGATTTGTTCGGGCTATGCGGTGTCGCCAGGTGCGCTGCTCAGCATGCCTACGCAGCAACGCATGTGCCGCGCCATGGCACGGCCATTGCTCGCCCGTACTGTCATTAGACCCAAGTCCAGACCCGAGACCATTCGAGCATTAACGTGAAAAGCACCACAGGCGAGGTTCTCATAGGCATTTCCGGCTGGCGCTACAAAGGATGGCGCGGCACCTTCTATCCTGAGGGACTTAAACAGGCCACCGAATTGCAGTACGCGTCGGCACTGATGCAGACAATCGAGATCAATGGCACGCACTACAGCCTGCAGTCGCTCGACAGTTGGCAGCACTGGTACGACGAAACCCCGCCGGGTTTTGTTTTCAGCGTGAAAGGCGCGCGCTATCTGACTCATCTTCTGCGGTTTCGCGACGACACGGCAAACGTCGCGTGTGCGAATTTTTTCGCCCAAGGGCTGCTCGCGCTGAAAGACAAACTCGGGCCGATACTGTGGCAATTTCCGCCCTCGTTGCGTTTCGACCCGCGGCACATGGAACGTTTCCTGACGCTGTTGCCTCGCGACACCGAAGCGGCGCTGTCGCTCGCGCAGCAGCACGATCAGCGAGTCAAGAGACCGTATCTGGAAATCGACCGCAAGCGCAAACTGCGTCATGCGGTGGAAGTGCGTCATGAGAGCTTCGTCGACCCTGCGTTCATCAAGCTGCTTCGCCGTCATAAGGTCGCGCTCGTCGTGTCGGATTCGACCGAAGCATGGCCGCAGTTCGAGGACCTGAGCGCGGGTTTCGTCTATATTCGGCTGCATGGCACGGAAACCAAATATTCCGGCGAATACTCGGATGCATCGCTCGAACGGTGGGCGCGGAGAATCGAGTCGTGGAGCCGCGGCACTCAGCCCGCCGATGCCCGTCTCGCCGCACCGGACCTGCAGCCGCCACGCGCGGCGACACGCGACGTGTACTGCTACTTCGACAACGACGCAAAGACGAATGCGCCCTTCGACGCGCAACGGTTGATGGAGCGCCTGGGCCTGCACGCGCACCAGGGTGACGGTATGGAGGCCGCGTGACGGGCGGCGTCAGGGCGACACGGTGCGGCCACACAATGTCGGCGCGCGTCTACTTGTCTCGTTGCGAGAGTTTCCTCGCGTCCTGTAGCGCGGCCACAATCGCCGCATAGGCGCGATGTCGCGTCTCGGGATCGGGCGCACGCAGTGCAAACGACGGGTGATACGTTGCGATCACCATACGCCCGCCATGTTCGATCACCTTACCGATCGCATCCTGCAAGCGCGATTTGGGATCTTCGAGCACGGCCCTCAATGCGGTCGCACCCAACGCGACAATCACATGAGCGCCCACGCTCTCCAGTTCCCGATCGAGCCAGTAACGGCATGCATCCACTTCGCGTTGCGCCGGCGTTTTGTGCATGCGGCGCTTGCCGCGCGGCGTCCACTTGAAATGCTTGACCGCATTGGTGACATAGACTTCTTTCCTGCCGACGCCGGCCTCCACGAGCGCGTCGTCGAGTAATGCTCCGGCCGGTCCGACGAAGGGCAAGCCTTGCAAATCTTCCTTATCGCCGGGCTGTTCGCCAACCATCATGATCGGCGCGTGGCGCGGGCCGGCGCCGGGCACGCCTTGCGTGGCGTTGGCCCAAAGCGGACAGCGGCGGCAGTCATCGAGCGTCGCCGGTTGCTGGTCGGGGTCGACTTCGGGCTGTGCCGATGTCTCGTCCTCCGCTGCCGGCGTGCGTCGGGTTGTTCGCTTAGTCGTCACCATGGTTCGTTGCATCGCGCTTTTGTGCTGCTAACACCGTGGCGAAGCAAACCGCATTCCGGTCAAGGTCGCGCAACGGGCCGGGGCAGGCGCGCAATGTGCTTGGAGTTAGTCCCGCTGAGTGCCCGGCGGCGGTAGCGTTTCTGTACGCCCGCCCGCCGTCTCGGGGCGATGCCAGCGGCTCATCGGCGCGCACGGTAAATTCTGCAACGCAGACGACCGTCGCCATCGGCCGAAAATTACAAGGAGAAACGATGACTCTGCTTATCTACCTCGTCGGATGGATCATTTTCATTGGCGGCGTCGCGTGGGGATTGACGGCGCTGCATGTCGCGCAGCATGTTATTGCGATCGTGGCCGTGATTCTGTTCGGCATCGCCGTGATCACCGGCGCGACGCGAGCGCGGAATCGGGACCGGTCGTAGCGGTTCGAGCCGGCCCGCTCGCGCGGGCCGCGAGTGCGCGGGCGAACCTGCGCGCTCGAATCGCCAGCCATCCCCAGTTCGAGTTGACGATCTGCGTGGTCCATGCCGTCGACGCTTCGCCGCGCGCCCAATAGGCCTTGAAGCGCTCCGCGCCGACGCCGAAGTCGAGATCGAAGCCGTTGTTGAACGCCCACTTCACGCATTCTTCGACGGCGATCAGACCGGGACAGCATTTGCCGTAGTAGGGATCGTAGCCGGCAAAAATCGCGCTTGCCCACGGATTGCCGAGACTCACGATAATGCCCGCCACCGGTGCCTCGTTCAACGTGACGACGATCAGGCGCGCCATCGAAGGCACGTCGGGCGAATAAATCAGCTTGCCTAGAAAGCGCTCGAACTCCGGCGAGTCGAGCCACACGCTGCGTTTGCCGACGCGGTCGCTCCAGCTGCGCTTGCAGTTGAACATCCATTCGATGATCGACGCGGTCTCGCCCTCGTCGGCCGGATCGACGATGCGCACGGCCACAGTGCCTTCTTTCGATAAACGCTTGACGAAGCCGCCAGACCGTTTGCCGAATAGCGTGCCAAGCGATCGGCAATACTCGTCCCACGTGCCCTGCCCGCGCAATCGCGCTGCGGACGCCTGGTGAGGCTCGCAGAACAGCACCCGGCGTTCGCGCGACACGAGCGTGTGAAGATCGAGCGTCTCGCGAACATACGGCATGTGAATGAAGTCCGCGCCACAGCGGCGGCGCGCCATGTTCCATGCGCCTTCAATCAACGCTGGGGCCGATGCGTCGTCCGCAACCAGCACGCTCGTGTAGTCGCCGCCCTCGGGTCCGAGCGGCACGAGGTACGTCCATAACGCACGCTTGACTGTTTCTAGCGGCCAGATCATTGCGAGCTGCCCGTCTTCGCGACAGACGATGCATTTGAGCATGCGTCCGTGCGGCTTCGACACATGCTGCCATGCGAGCCAGCAGTAACTGAACGATTGATAGTAGTAGCCTTGCGCACGCGTCCACAGCGCGTCCCATTCTGGCTGTAGCGCGCGGAATTGCGCTTCGTCGGTGATGATGTCGTAGCGCCGCGTACGATGCGTTGTCTCGTTCATGCGGTCTCACAGAGTGCCGGATACGGTTGGCGCTTTTGCACCCGTGTTGCTCAGCGATCGGCGGAGCAGGCGCAAGCGGCCGCCCGGGTTCAAGCGCGTATGGCGGTTATGGCTGTATTGCGAGCATGCACCGCACGCCTCACAGCGTGTGTGCGGGGCCGCACGCTGCGCGGGTCGTGAGTGCGTCGCGAGCATAGGGACTATACGGACCATCAGGACCATACGGGCCATGCAGCAAGGATGCGCCCGAGCCATTTCTTTCCCGCTGCTAAGAATCGGCCAAATGCTTCGTTGCTCGCAGCCCGTGTCATGCCGTACCGTTCACTGATTGCGCATAGCGCGCCTCACTACGGAGAATCCATGTCCGCGCCCACATCGCATGCCGACCCGGCCTCTGCGGCCGGCATTGCCGACGCCGCCCAGCTTTTCGACGACAACGCGCTCACCCGCCGTTTCGCGCCTGTCTTCGCACGCATCGCGCAAGGCGCGGTGCATCGCGAACGCCATCGCGAGCTAGCCTACGAACCCGTGGAGTGGCTACGCGAAGCCGGCTATACGAAGCTGCGCGTGCCGAAACAATATGGCGGCGAAGGCGTGTCGCTGAGCGAATTCCTTGCGCTCGTCACGCGCCTTGGCGAAGCCGACTCGAACCTTCCGCAAATTTTGCGCGTGCACGGCGGCTTCATCGAATCGCTGCTGGAATATGGCGACGATGCGCTACGCGACCGCTGGCTCACCCGCGTCGCGCAAGGGCAGATAATCGGCGGTGCGGTGGCCGAGCGCACGGCCATCACGAACAACAGCGTGCGGCTGACGCAATCCGCCGGCGCGTGGCATCTCGACGGAGAGAAGTACTACACCACGGGCACGCTGTACGCGGATTGGGTGGACGTAACCGCGCACGACGGACAAAGCGACGTGCGCGTGCTGGTCGCCGCCGACACGCCTGGCCTCGAGCGTATCGACGACTGGGACGGTTTTGGCCAGCGCCTGACGGGCAGCGGCACTGCGCGCTTCAATCATGTGCCTGTCACGCGAGAGAACGTGTACCGGCGCTACGACGCGTCGGCGCCGCGCCGCAACAGTGTGCTCACCTCGTACTACCAGGCCCTGCACGTCGCGAATCTGGCTGGCATCAGCCGTGCCGCGCTGCGCGATGCAGTGGCCTTTACGCAGGGCAAGACGAGAACCTTCGGTATCCCAGGTGAATCAAGTCCACGCGACAATCCGCTCGTGCATCGCGTGGTCGGTCGGCTTGCGAGTCTCGCCTATTCGACGCAAAGCGTTAGTGCGTCGCTCGCGCGGGCCATCGACGAAGTATTGGTCGCGCGACAGGAAGGACGCACAACCGAAGACACCTACATTCGCCTCGACATTCAGACCTTTCAGGCGCAGCAGATCGCGATCGAGCAGACCTTGCAGGCGGCCACGCTGCTATTCGAAGTGGGCGGCGCATCCGCGACCAGTGAAACGCGGCGCTTCGACCGCTACTGGCGCAATGCGCGAGTGCTCGCGTCGCACAACCCGGCGATCATTCGCGAGGCCGCCATCGGCGACTTCTACCTGAATGGCAACGCGCACAACGAGCGCTTTGCGGTTGCCCGGCCGGCAGCCGTGGCCGCATGACCGGCAGCGCGCCAGGCCGCGCTCTCATGTGGCACAGTAGCGTCAGTGCATGCGCGCGGCGCGCGGCACGCAACTGCCCTGACGAGCCCCATGAAGAACCTGCCAGCCTATGAGCCGCCAGTCGATGAACAGCAACTGTTGCTGAAATGGATCCGGCGAGCGCGCGAATCGCAAATGAGCCACTACGACATGGCCGATCTGTTGTCCGCACGCGACCGTCGGGTCGGCTGGCTCGTTACCGTGTTGGCAGCGTTCGTGGGCACGGCGGTGTTTGCATCGCTGAACACGAGCGCGGTTTCGCTGGAGATCAGGATTCTGGTCGGCCTCGTAAGCGTGATCGCCGCGGTGTCGTCGGCGCTGCAGACGTATATGCGTTATGCGGAGCGTGCAGAAAAACATCGCGCCGCAGGCGCGCGTTATGGCGCGGTGCGGCGGCGGCTCGAATCGGTTTTTTCGGGCGACGCCGATGCGCGCGACGGCCACTATCTGACCGCGATTCGCGACGAACTCGACCGGCTTGCACAAGACTCGCCCAATGTACCGCCGCGCAACTTCTACCGTACTCAGCGAGCCTTATCAGCGGATCCGCGGCGCGGCACCGAAACCTGAGCGGCCGGCGTCAAGCATCGAGATCGTCCGCGTCGATACCTAGTTCGGCTGCCATGCGCCGTACCACTCCCTGAAGGCGGTTGACCTGATCGGCAAGCCGTTTCTGCTCGGCCTTCACCGCTTCGAATGTGGACAGCGGCACGGTTTCGTCCTCGCCGCCGCCCGACTGCGCGAACTCGCTCAGGTTCACTTCGCCGCATAGCAGATGCATCCATCTATTTTCGCGCTCGCCCGGCGTGCGAGGCAGTTTGACGACGCGCGGCGGATCGTTCGCGGCGAGTTCGTCGAGAAACGCCTCGACCGACGAGATATCGGCAAAGCCATGCAAGCGCGCGCTGTTCAGACGCAATTCCGCCGCCGTCTGCGGGCCGCGAAGCAACAATGTGGTCAGCAACGCCGCGGACTGGCTCGGCAGACCGAGCACGCGATTCATGTTGTGCTCGAAGCGCGGCACACGGCTGCTACTGCCTTCCATCACGAGGCTTAGCCGTTTCAGACCGTCGAGCGCCGTCAGCACTTCGGCCTCAGTCGCGTTCATGACCGGCGAGCGGCCGGTCTTCTGATTGCAGCCCAATGTCAGCGCATTGAGCGAGAGCGGATAGCTGTCGGGCACCGTGTGCTGTTTTTCGACGAGCACGCCAAGCACGCGCCCTTCGAGCAAGGTCAATGCGCGGATGGCAGGACGGGACGGAGCGTCGGGAGTCGAGTTCATTTGATGTAGCGGCATGTGCCGGTGTGGTCGTGGATAACACGCCTTACCATCGCGCTGCGAGGCGGCACTTTTCTCCTGGTGGGCACTATGATAAACGGCCCGAGCCCTGACAGCGCATGAATCGCCACAACGGACCGCGGCGCGTGAGCCGGCGCTGGGCACGAGGTCTGCTTTCTCATCGTCTTTCCCGACACGGAGTGTTTCAATGCCAATGCGTTCACAGTCGGTCCTGCGCGTGAGCGCCATCTCCCTCGCGGTGGGCGCCGTGTGCCTGCTCGGCGCCTGTGCGCTAAGTCCAGGCGGCAAGAGCGGCAACGCGAGCGTGCCAGAGCCCGCCAAGCCGGTCGACCTCGGGCGCTATCTGGGCCGCTGGTACGAACTGGCGCGCTATGAAAACCGCTTCGAAAAAGGCTGCGAGGCGGTGACCGCCGACTACGCCGCGCGTGAAGACGGCCTGATCGACGTGACCAACAGTTGCCACAAGGGTGGCGTTGAAGGCCCGCTCGACGCCTCCAAGGGACGAGCCAAGGTGGTAGCCGGATCGAACAACGCGAAGCTGAAGGTGTCGTTCTTCGGCCCGTTCTTCGTCGGCAATTACTGGGTGCTGGATCACGCCGACGACTACAGCTGGTCGATCGTCGGCGAACCGAGCGGGCGCTACCTGTGGATTCTGACGCGTGAATCGAAACCGGCCGCGAGCGTAAAAGACGGGTTGATCGAGCGCGTGCGTGCGCTTGGCTACGACACGTCGATGTTGCGCGTCACGCAGCACGGCTAGCGCGCCAGAAAACACTTGCCGGAAGAAATTTTGCCCGGTATCGTCGTGGCGTTCTGCAAAGCAGCGCGGGAGAGATCGTCCGAAGTCAGGGCGACGCCGACGGAGCAACCGCCCCGGAAACTCTCAGGCAGAAGGACCGCGCAGCAGGAACATCTGGAGAGCGGCGCCGCGCGCGCCCACCGAAGGGGATTCCCGCGCACATACAGCGCTTTCGCGCAGCGCCGGGAAGAAACTCTCAGGTACATGGACAGATGGGGCATCGGCACCGGTTTCGCACGAAATCGAACCCGGTGATGCTCAACTACTCTGGACCATGTCATGTCACGAATCGCCATTATCGGCGCCGGCATTACCGGCGTCACGACCGCGCACGCCCTCGCCCAATGCGGCCACCACGTCACCGTGTTCGAACGTCACCGCTATGCGGCGATGGAAACCTCGTTCGCCAACGGAGGCCAGCTGTCGGCCAGCAATGCAGAAGTGTGGAACAGCATGGCCACTGTTCTGAAAGGCCTGCGCTGGATGTTCACGCGCGACGCGCCGCTCCTGCTCAATCCTGTGCCGACGTGGCACAAGTATTCGTGGATGGGCGAATTCCTGCGGCAGATTCCCCACTACCGCTCTAATACCGTCGAAACGGTGCGGCTTGCCATCGCCGCGCGCGAGCATCTGTTTTCGATCGCCGAGCAGGAAGGCATCGACTTCGATCTCGAACGGCGCGGCATTCTGCACGTCTACAAGACGCGCAAGGAGTTCGACGCGGCGTCCAAGGTGAATGACCTGCTGCGCGAAGGCGGACTCGAGCGCAGCGCGGTGACGGCGAGCGAAGTGCAGCGCATCGAGCCCACGCTGCACGGCGATTTTTACGGCGGCTTTTTCACGCCGTCCGATTCGACGGGCGACATCCACAAGTTCACGCGCGGTCTCGCCGATGCATGCGTGCGCCACGGCGTGCAGTTTCACTACGATGCGGAAATCATGTCGATCGAGCAACCCGCCGAAGGTCGCTTCTCGCTCACAGCCCACCTCGAAGGCGAGACGCAGCGCTTCGGGTTCGAGCGGATCGTCGTGTGCGCGGGCGTGAAAAGCCGTGATTTTGCGGCGATGCTCGGCGACCACGTGAACGTGTATCCGGTCAAAGGCTATTCGATCACCGTTTGTCTCGACGATGCAACGAGCAGGCAGCGTGCGCCGTGGGTCAGCCTGCTCGATGACAGCGCGAAGATCGTGACGAGCCGGCTCGGCGCCGACCGTTTTCGCGTCGCGGGCACGGCGGAGATCAACGGCTTCAATCGCGATATCCGCTCCGCCCGGATTGCTCCGCTAGTAGACTGGACGCGGCGGCATTTCCCCGAGGTATCGACCGCGCGTGTCGTTCCGTGGGCTGGCTTGCGGCCGATGCTGCCGAGCATGCTGCCCAAGGTCGGCCGCGGAAAACGGCGCGGCGTGTTCTATAACACGGGGCACGGCCACCTCGGCTGGACGCTGTCGGCCGCAACGGCACAGGCGGTGGCGCGCGCGATTGAGTAGCCTGCCGCCACGAAGACGCGGCATCTGCTAGTGTTGTGCAATCCGCGTCTTGACCTTGAAAACCATGGCTCATTCGGGCTTTCCCAATCCGGACAGCGCCGTCGCCGACGGCGCGGGCGGCGCGCGTCTGAGCGACGAGCAGATTGGCGAAGAGGCGACACGGCGGCTCGCATGGGACGCCGCCGTTCCTGAACGTACGGTCACGGTGGAAGTGCGCGACGGGCGCATCGTGCTCAACGGCGAACTCGAACACGACGCGCAGCGAATCGCGGCGCTCGAAGACGTGACGCGCCTGTTCGGCGTCGCAGGCGTATGCGATCGACTGGTCGTGAAGCACCCGTGAGCAGAGCCGATCCGACCCGCTCAACCACGATCGGCGCGCAGCAACGCGCGGCAATGCCTCGCGATCTGCTTCTCTTCTTCGGTATGAAGCACCCTCACCTTGCCCGAGGCGTCGCCTTCATCAAGGCCGAGAAACGACAGCCCCTCGCAGATACGTTTTCGCATCTGCACACTGTGCTCGCCGATGCCGCCGGCAAACACCAGCAGATCGATGCCGCCCAGCAGAGCCGCATATCCTCCAATCGTTTTGCGCACCGCGGTCGCGAACGCGTCGAGCGCCAGTGACGCATGCGGCTCGCCCGCCGCCGCGCGTTGTTCGAGCGCCTGCATGTCGCTCTCGCCATCGGCGTAACCGGCCAGACCGCTGTGCCGGTTCAGCAGCGTTTCCAGCCCGTTTGCGTCTAGTTTCTCCACTCGCATCAGATATAACAGCACGCCCGGGTCGAGGTCGCCGCAACGGGTTCCCATTGGCACGCCGCCGGTCGGCGTCATGCCCATCGACGTGTCGACCGAGCGGCCGTCGCGCAATGCGCACACGCTCGAACCGTTCCCGAGATGCGCGCACACCACCCGCGCCGGCAACGTGGCGCCAAGCTGGGCGACGAGCGATTCATACGACAGCCCGTGAAATCCGTAGCGAATCACGCCGGCTTGCGCATAGCGCCGCGGTAACGCGAGTTGCGCGGCACGCGGAGGCAGCGTCGCATGAAAAGCGGTGTCGAAGCAGGCGAAGTGCTGCGCGCCGCCGAAAATCTTCTGCGCTTCATCGATCAGATCGAGCGCCGGCGGAATATGCAGAGGCGCGAAGTGCACTGCGTCCTGCAAGCGGCGGCGGACTTCGGGCGTCAGCCGCTGATGCGAGCGTAAGTGCGGGCCGCCGTGCACCACACGGTGGCCCACCGCCGTGGGTTGCTCATGACGTTGCTGGGCGAGCACGGTGGAAAGCTTCTGCAATGCGTCGGTTTGCGACTCCAGCACATGCTCCTCCTGGACCAGCACGCGCCCGTCGGGAGCCGCGATCCGCAGGCGGCCGTCGCGGCGGCCGATGCCTTGTGCGCTGCCTTCGAGCAGCAGCGATTCGTCGTCGCCGGAATGCTCGAACAGCCCGAACTTGAGCGACGACGATCCGCTGTTCAGCACGAGAATGGTATGCGGCGAAGCGCCGTCCTGAGTATTCATGACGGGCCTCGCTCAGCTTTTCCACGTCCAGTTGCGGATTTCTTCCTTGTCGATGCCCTCGGCATGCGCGTAATTCAGATGCTCGATAATCTGGCCGCGCAGCCATTCCTTCGCATGGTCGCCGACACCGCGCAGCTTCGGCACGCGGTCGATCACGTCGATAGCCAGCGAAAAACGGTCCACCTGATTGATGATCGCGAGTTCGAGGGGCGTGTTGATGTTGCCCTTCTCGTGATAACCGTGCACATGCAGGTTCTCGTGATTCGTCCGGTTGTAGGTCAGCTTGTGAACCAGCGACGCGTACGAATGGAAATTGAAGATCACCGGCTTGCTCGTCGTGAACAGCGAATCGAAGTCGCGGTTCGTCAGCCCATGCGGATGCGCATGCTCGGGCATCAGCCGGAACAGATCGACCACGTTGACGAAACGGATTTTCAGATCGGGGAAACGCTCCTTGAGAATCTCCACAGCGGCGAGCGCTTCCATCGTTGCGATGTCGCCCGCACAGCCGATCACCACATCCGGCTCGGCACCCTGATCGGTCGACGCCCAGTCCCAGATGCCGATGCCCTTCGTGCAATGCGTAACGGCTGCATCCATGTCCAGATACTGCAGGTGCGGCTGCTTGTCGGCGACGATCACGTTCACGTAGTCGCGCGAACGCAGGCAGTGATCGGCCACGCTCAGCAGACAGTTGGCGTCGGGCGGCAAGTAGATTCGCACCACGTCCGGGCTCTTGTTCGTCACCACGTCGAGAAAACCGGGGTCCTGATGCGTAAAACCGTTGTGATCCTGGCGCCATACGAGCGACGTGATCAGCAGGTTGATCGACGGCACCGGCTGACGCCAGCCCAACTCGCGCTTCGCTTTTTCCAGCCACTTCGCGTGCTGGTTGAACATCGAATCGATCACGTGCACGAAGGCTTCATAAGTGGCGAAGAGCCCATGCCGCCCCGTTAGCACGTAACCTTCGAACCAGCCTTCCAGCGTGTGTTCGCTGAGCATTTCCATCACGCGGCCGTCGGCCGACAGCGCGCCGCCGTCCGCGTCGCCGGGTTCGCCCTCCGCGAGCCACGTCTTGCCCGATGCTTCATAGATGGCAGTCAGCTTGTTGCTTGCGGTTTCATCCGGGCCGAACACGCGGAAGTTGGTCATGTTGTTGCGCATGACATCGCGCAAAAACTCGCCAAGCACCTGAGTCGGCGACGTGTATGCGGACGCGGGCTTTCTCACGTCGACCGCATAGTCGCGAAACGCGGGCATGTCGAGCATCTTGCATAGCGCGCCGCCGTTCGCATGCGGATTGGCGCTGATGCGGCGCGCGCCCTTCGGCGCGAGTTCGCGCAATTCTTCAACAAGGCGGCCGGAAGCGTCGAACAGCGCATCAGGCTGATAACTGCGCAGCCAGCCTTCTACCAGTTTGAGGCTCTTGCTGTTTGTCACGGGATCGGCAATCGGCACCTGATGCGCGCGCCATGAGCCTTCCACCTTGTGGCCGTCGACTTCCTTGGGACCGGTCCAGCCTTTCGGCGAGCGCAGCACGATCATCGGCCAGCGCGGCCGCGTCGGGTCGTTGTTATCGCGTGCATGCTGCTGGATCGCGCGGATTTCGTCGACGCACTGTTCGAGCGTGGCCGCCATCTGCTGATGCATGACCTCGGGATCGTCCCCTTCGACGAAATACGGCTTATGTCCGTATCCGGTGAGCAGCGCTTCCAGTTCTTCGCGTGGAATCCGCGCGAGCACAGTTGGGTTCGCAATCTTGTAGCCATTCAAATGCAGAACCGGCAGCACAGCGCCGTCGCGGATCGGATTGAGGAACTTGTTCGAATGCCACGACGTAGCGAGCGGACCGGTTTCGGCCTCGCCGTCGCCGACCATGACCGCGACGATCAAGTCCGGGTTATCGAATGCGGCGCCGTAGCCGTGCGACAGGCTGTAGCCCAGTTCGCCGCCTTCATGGATAGACCCGGGCGTTTCGGGCGTGCAATGCGAGCCGATGCCGCCCGGAAACGAAAACTGACGAAAAAAGCGCCGCATACCGGCTTCGTCTTCACTGCGGTCCGGATAGATTTCCGAATAGTGTCCTTCCAGATAACAATTGGCGAGCGTGGCAGGCGCGCCATGGCCTGGACCCGAAATGAAGATCACATTCAGATCGAGCTTCTTGATCAGCCGGTTTAGATGCACGAGCAGAAAGCTTTGCCCAGGATCCGAGCCCCAATGTCCCAGCAGACGATTCTTGATGTGTTCGGGCTTGAGCGGCTCGCGCAGCAACGGGTTGTCGCGCAAATAGATCATGCCGGCGGACAGATAGTTGCACGCGCGCCAGTAGCGATCCATGTTGCGCAGGGTATCGGGGTCGAGCGTTTGCGGCGGGGTGGGTCGGGAGGTTGTCTCAGCCATGGCGTCACTCCTCGTAAGGACTGTCAGGCAGGTTGACGGAGATTGCGAAGCTTCGCGGATGAGCGTCATGCGTTTGACATGACAGCCGCGTGCGTAGAGCGCTACATGGAGGATAGTTCGCCGTTGCGCGCCGGTCGCCAGCGGTGTGACCGGATGCACGCATCATCGTTCGGGATTGTTTGCGAAAAGCTTGATGCTGCTCAACACTCGCCGTCGCAGCGCATCGCGCTGCAAGTCTTACGCCAGCCTTGCTGCAGGTATTGCGCGAAACGCTTAAGCTGTGGACCGCGACGACCACATCTCGTTGTTCCCGTCACATTGCAGTGTCGTCTGTTCGCCTATTCGTTCTTAACCATACACATTGATCATGCCGACACCCAACCGTTTTAAAGCGCCGCTGGTTCTTCTTGTCACGCTCGTGCTGCTGTGCGCGGGCGTGGCCGTTCTGGTTGGCGTGTTCGGCTTGCTGGTAAAACTTTTCGGCGCCGTTTAGCAACGCGCGGTGCGCGCGGCGCCTGCACAATCTGTGTATGCTGCCCATGTTCATGCGCCAAGGCGCGAGGCGTTATTGCAAGGAGATTTCATTGACTAATCCAGCCGACCCGTCCCCTCCTTCCCCGCAACCCATTGACCCGCAGTTGCTCGAAGTCGCGCAGCAGGTGTTCGATCTTGCGCGTGCCGGCGACGCCGCCATGCTCGCAGCGGTGATCGAAAAAGGCGTGCCGCCGAATTTGCGCAATGACAAGGGCGACAGCCTGCTGATGCTCGCAAGCTATCACGGACATGTCGATGCCGTGCGAACGCTGCTGGAACGCGGCGCAGATCCGGACCTACGCAACAATAACGGGCAGACTCCGCTTGCGGGCGCGGCCTTCAAGGGCTTCGACGCTGTGGTCGAAACCTTGCTCTCCCACGGGGCCGATGTTGAAGGCGCGTCGCCCGACGGACGCACTGCACTGATGGTGGCCGCGATGTTCAACCGCACAGCGATCATGGACCTGCTGATCGCACACGGAGCGAACCCCAATGCACGCGATGCCAGCGGAACGAGCGCACTCGATGCGGCCGGCCGAATGGGCGCCGCGGATGCGCAAGCCAGGTTGAAAGCGCAGGACTCGTGACGCACGCGATGCTCGATCGGCGGCGCTTCGCGGCACGCCCGGTGCGCCGCCCGCGATGGCTGTCCAGATAACGGGCAGCGCATTCACAGCGCTTAGGTCTTCCCGGCCAGCAGCGTTTCCAAATCTAGTTGCGCGAGATCGCCAATCCGCTCGATAGTCACATCCGCGGGCGGGTTGCTCGATATCTCCTTGGGGTCAAAAGCGTAATGCCCCTGGCGCGGGAACACCGTGGTCAACCTGTTGCCCCAAGCTTTCTTCATTGCCGTAAGAATGCGCAACTTGTCGTCGACCATCACGTAGTGGCGCGCCGGGTAGCAGTCCATCACCTGGTCGAGCATGAGCTCCTTGTGGATGTAGATCAGCACGCGGCCCTCCACCTCTTCCCACAAGCCGGAACGCGCGACCTTGCGCGGCTGGAACACAACGTCCCCATCCGACAGAATCACCGTGGGCCCGCGTTTCGCGACGTGCCGCAACGCATCCAGCGCGCCTGGATAGAGCCGGTTGGCGAACGGATAGTCGATCAGAAACGAAGACATCAGCAAGAGGCGTGTGTCTCTTGGATGCTCGGTGCGGTAACGCTGCAATGCGCCAAGATAGTCAGCGTAGCCGAGCTCGCCGCGCAATTGCTCGAAAATCTCCCAATAGCGGCTACTGTTCTCAGTGCCGAACTCGCGCATCATGTGGGCGCGCAAATCCGATAGCACGTGATCGTTGTCGAGCAACGTGTTGTCGCAGTCGAACAGGAAGACGACGTCGTGCGGCGCCGTTTCAGTGGGTTGTGTGGCTTGCATGTGCGGCTCCATGAGATCGGCTGTGCTGTGAGCCGGAGGGTCGGGGCAATCAGCCCTGCTGGCTGCCCGACGGCGCAGGCGGTTTTTCAGCGTGACCGCCGAAGTCGTGGCGCATTGCCGACAACACGCGGTTTGCAAAGTCCGCTTCGCCGCGCGAATCGAACCGCCCGAAGAGCGCCGCGCTCAACACCGGCGCAGGCACGCCCTCGTCAACGGCCGCCGCCATCGTCCAGCGTCCTTCGCCCGAATCGGATACGCGTCCTGCGTAGTTCTTCAGATCGGCGTCGCCGACCAGCGAACCGGCGATCAGGTCGAGCAGCCACGAGCCGATCACGCTGCCGCGCCGCCACACTTCGGCAATATCGGCCAGATTCAGATCGTACTGATAAAGCTCCGGACGACGCAGCGGCGAAGTCTCGGCATCTGCGTCGCGAGCGTGCTTACCGGCGTCGGCGTGACGCAGAATATTGAGGCCCTCGGCATAGGCGGCCATCAAGCCGTATTCAATGCCGTTGTGAACCATCTTGACGAAGTGTCCCGCGCCTATCGGGCCGCAATGCAGAAAGCCCTGCTCGGCCGTGCTGCTGCCCTCGGTGCGTCCCGGTGTGGCAGGGGCTGCAGCCCCGCCTGGCGCTAGCGTCGAGAAAATCGGCTCCAGCCGCTGAACGATCTCCGCTTCGCCGCCGATCATCAGGCAGTAGCCGCGCTCGCGTCCGGCGACGCCGCCGCTCGTGCCGACGTCCACATAGTGCAGTTTGCGCTCGGCCAACTGGGCGCCCCGGCGGATGTCGTCGTGGTAATAGGAATTGCCGCCGTCGATCACGATATCGCCCGGTTCCAGCAACGGCAAGAGTTTGTCGAGCGTGCCGTCGACCACGGCAGCGGGCACCATCAGCCACACCGCACGCGGCTTCGCGAGCTTCGCCACGAGATCTTCGAGCGACGATGCGCCCATGACGCCTTCCTGCCCCAGCCGCTCGACGGCAGCGGGCTGTACGTCGTAGGCGATGCATTGTTGACCGCCCTTGGTCAGCCGCCGCACCATGTCGGCGCCCATACGTCCCAATCCAATCATGCCTAGCTGCATTTCACCGCTCCCGAAAGTGCTTCGTGACGCTGCCTGGTTCAGTTAGATGATCATGATGCCATTGCTGCAAGTTCCGGCGATGCCGCATTGACTGATTCGGTTGCGTTGACGACAGCAACCGCGTCCATCGCAAGAACGATACGCCTCATTGCAGAGTTTTGTGCGGCGTAAAGTTCCTCTCGTTCAGCTCGATGCAAGCTTCGGCTGCGCGTGCGATGCGTGCCGGCGCAGATCAAGGCTCACGGCCGCCGCGCAGCGAGCGCGCCGATTGAAGCTTGCCATATTGCGTACGAGCGAAACGCCGCACCGCTCGCCACATGAGCGGATAGCGGTAACCGGGCACGGCAAACAGCACGAGCGCGCACAGCGCCAGCAAGCCGCAGAACAGGAAGGTGCCTCGATAGCTGAAAGCCTGCACCAGCAAACCGGACAACACGCCCGACAGAATCGAGCCTACCCGCGCCGCGTTGAAGAAAAGCGCCGTGGCGCGCCCCGGCGAATGCGGCATCAGATCCTGCACGTAGGTCATGCCGAGGCACGACGTCACGGCCACCACGAACGCGTTGAGAATCTGCATCGGGATCAGCACATGCACATTCCCGGCGAGCGACATCGCGACGAAATACAGAGCGTGAACCGCCGCGCATGCCGCCAGCCAGTTCGGCTTGTGCAAGCGCGAAGACTTCGCGCCGAGCGCGAGCATCATCGGAATTTCGGTCAATGCGCCGAGGCCGAGCATCACCGACACGTCCAGATGCGTGCCGCTCAGACCATGCACGATGTAAAGCGGCAACACGATCATCGTGGCGTTCGCGGCCAGCCCCAGCAACGTCAGCGCCGCCACCGCGCGGCCAATATCGTTCGCCGATGCTACGCCCGGCAAGTCCTCGTGCGCGTCTTCGCCCGGCTCGGTCAGCGGCGGTACGGTGATCGACGAAGACGGCTCGGAGGCCGTGTCCTGCACCGTGTGATCGCCGAGATGGCCCTGCGGCTCGCGCATGCGCCAGACAATGGCGGCGCACGCGGCGAAGCTGGCCGCGGCGAACAGGAAGAGCCCGTAGAAACTCGTTGCCGCCAACACCAGCGCGCCCACCGACGGCCCGAACACCCACGCCGCCGAGAGAATCGTGCGTAGCGTCGCGCTCGCAAACACGCGCTCGGCCGCGTCAGGTACGGGCAGCGCGGCGCGGCTAAACGAGAACACCATTGAAATGGCCGAACCGCCGGCGCCTATGAAGACGATGCCGACGACGAGCAACAGCCGGTAGTCGCGCACCACGCATAAACACAGGTAACCGAGGGCGGCCAGCACCAATGCCGCCAGAAGCAAAGGCCGATGCCGGCCACTCGCGTCGCTCCAGCGGCCGGCGAAGGTACTCGCAAGCACGCCGCTTGCCGCGATTAGAGTCATGAATACGCCAAGGCGGAACGGCGTCATACCGGCGCGCTCGACACCGAATAGCGACAGATACGGAGCGGTGAACGACATGGCGACGCCCAGCATCAGCGTGGCAGCGGCGAGCGGCTTGAAGCCGGGAATGTGCAGCAGACCAAAAAAACGTGAGGTTTTCAACACGGGCGGCTGTGGGCTCAGAGCAAGCAAGCCTGGACGGCGCGGCGCGCTCGACAGGCTTCGTGGCGGGAATGACGGGGCATTATCGGCCGTGCGTGAGGGCGCGTAAAGGCGCTGGGATGTATCCCAAATTTGTGGCGGCGACCGGTATGCCGGACAGCGAGCGTACCGGTCCGGCCACGCACGCTACTTGCCGTCGTTCGCGCGCATCTGCTGCGCGAGCGCCTTGTAGTCGTAGGTCGGATAAAACTCGGTGCGGTAGCCGCCCCACGCGGTCGTCTCAATCGCGCGATTGACCTCGCGCAAGCGGCTCGCGGGCACTCGCAGGGTGACCACCTGACCGATGCCCATCATCACGTACCACGACACCACTTCTATGCCGGGCGGCGGGAAAGTCTTGAAGAAACCCTGTGCGCGCAATTGCTCGTTGATCTTCGGCAGCGGCCTGGATTCGTCGTGGCGCAAAAAGATCGTCAGCAGGAAAGTATCGTCGGGTGCGTTGGCGGCGCGCGCGGCGGAGGCCGCAGCGGGTGTCTCCTGCGACGCGGCCGAAGGCGCAGACGTTACATCCGCGCCGTAGCCTGGCATCGCGGCCCCGAGCGAGCATGCGAGCATCGCGCACTTCACGCCGCGGCGTAACTTTGCAGGGAGTCCGACGGATCGCTTGATGATCAATGCTGATGGCATGACATGCCTCCATGACGGTTGAACCTGCGCGTCCACGCGTTGGCGCCCTCTCGCCGGCCCTATGCGTGGTAGTCGAGGCCAGACGATAGCAATATCTACTCCCGCTGGCGCTCCCACCCGGTCCGGAGCATGACATAGCCCGCTTTTCGAGCGCCCGCCCAGCTTGTACGGTTGTGGCAATGCCCGCCGCGCCGACTCTCGAACCAATAGCTGGTACTCTTATCAAACCACAGTGCGGCGCGTGTCCGCGGCAGCGGACGCGCCTTTCGAACCCCTGAGCGCATATTTGAACCCGCAGCGGAGCATGCATGGCAATCCGGACGCCTTATTCCACCAAAGCCCCTTCAAGAGCCGAAATCGACGCGCTGCCAGGCGCCACCGTCATCGAGTTCGGCACGGACTGGTGTGGCTACTGCCAGGGTGCGCAGCCGTCCATTGCAAAGGCTTTCGAAGCGCATGCCGGCGTCAGGCACCTGAAGATCGAAGACGGTCCCGGCCGCCCGTTAGGCCGCACGTTCAAGGTCAAGTTATGGCCCACGCTGATTTTCATGCGCGACGGCACGGAAGTGGCGCGCGTCGTTCGCCCAGGGAGCGTGGAACAGATCGCCGACGCATTCGCGTCGCTCTGAACCGGAGCCGGAGCCGAGCGCTCCCATCATGCGACAGGCCATCCACCATCTGAGCGTCAAGGCGCCCACTCGCGGGCTCCTCGAATTCACCGATGAAGCCCGCCGCTTCGTCGCGGCGCAGGACATCGACACCGGACTGCTGACGCTGTTTTGCCGTCATACGTCGGCGTCATTGCTGATTCAGGAAAATGCCGACCCGTCGGTACAGCAAGATCTCGAGCGCTACTTCGCGAACCTCGCGCCCGAAGACAAGCAACGCTACGAGCACGACGCCGAGGGCCCCGACGACATGCCTGCGCATTTGCGCACCGCATTGACGCAGGTTCAATTGAGCATACCGGTCGAGCATGGGCAGATGGTGCTCGGCACATGGCAAGGGCTGTATCTGTTCGAGCATCGGCGTCACACGCAGCATCGCGACATCGTGCTGCATCTGATAGGCGAATAACGCAGGTAATGCAGCGGCCGCCAATGCGCCGCGGCCGCAGTTTTCCTTCCGCAACCGGAACAACGGGAGCACATCTCATGGACACCCGTAGCGAACTGCAAGCCACCGTCGACGCAATGGTTCAGCCCGGCAAGGGCCTGCTCGCCGCCGACGAAAGCGGCCCCACCATCGCCAAACGCTTCAAGACGATCGGACTCGACTCCACCGAGGAAAACCGCCGTGCGTATCGCAATCTGCTGCTCACCACGCCGGGCCTCGGCGAATTTGTGAGCGGCGTGATTCTCTATGAAGAAACGCTCGGCCAGAAAGCGGACAACGGCACGCCGTTCCCGGAAGTCGCTGCGAAGAACGGTATCGTGCCGGGCATCAAGGTGGACCTCGGCAAGGTTGCGCTTGCTCATGCTCCAGGCGATGAAATCACCGAAGGCCTCGACGGCCTCGCGCGCCGCTTTGTCGATTACAAAAAGCAAGGCGCGCGCTTTGCAAAGTGGCGCGCGGTTTACAACATTGCGGCAAATCTGCCGAGCCGTCTCGCAATAGAAGCGAATGCCGACTCGCTCGCGCGTTACGCCGCGATCGCGCAGGAAGCGGGCATCGTGCCGATCGTCGAACCGGAAGTGTTGATGGACGGCGACCACACGATCGAGCGTAGCGCCGAAGTGACCGAGGCGGTTTTACACGAAGTGTTCGTCGCGCTGCAACGGCATCGCGTCGTGCTCGAACATATGCTGCTGAAGCCGAGCATGGTGATCGCCGGTCCGGAGAGCGCGCGGCAATCGTCCACTGCGGATATCGCTGCTTACACGGTGCGGATTCTGAAACGCACCGTGCCCGCGGCCGTGCCAGGCATCGTATTTCTCTCTGGCGGACAATCGCCCGAAGAAGCGACCGCGAACCTCGATGCAATGAATCGCCTCGGGCCGCTGCCGTGGAATCTGAGCTTCTCGTACGGACGTGCGTTGCAGGAGCTGCCGTTGCAAGCCTGGAAAGGCGCGGCGAGTAACGTCGAGGAAGCGCAGCAGGCATTACTGAAGCGCGCGCGTCTGAACAGCGCGGCGGCGCTCGGCAAGTACGACGCGGCGCAAGAAAAAAGTTAGTCAGTCAGGCCGCGCCGGTACAGCATCCGACTCGTGAGGCGCCCGTAGCGCATTCGCGCCACAGGCGCTCACTCGGAACGCGGCGGGTTATTGCCCTTTCGTGTCGCTGCTTGCGTTCGCGCCCGGCATGTTGGTGGTGTCGGTCGCGGGCTTCGTGGCCTTCGACTTCGACGAGTGCTTCTTCGACTTCGAATGCGACATTGCGCCCGATGACGCAGCGTCACCGCCTTCGCGCGTGGAAGCATTCGCGCCGCCGGTCGTGCTCGGGTCATTGCCGGCCGGGCCGCCACCAGCCCCGCCGGAGCCGCCCGCACCTTGTGCCATGGCAAGCGACGAAGCCGTGAGCAATGTGGAAATAAGCAGTGCCTTCTTGATCTTCATAACTGTTCTCCTGTCGGAATGAAAGCGAAATAGAAGCGGATTGCGCGCGTAGGGGAGCCAGGCGCGCATGCCTCGTCAGGAGTTCAGCAAGGGGTGTGCCTCAAGATTGCAACGCATTACGGTTCGCAAGCCACCAGCGCGTGCAGTTCCTCGATGTTGAATGGCTTCGCCAGTATGGCTACGCCCAGGCGCCGTGCGCGTTCGAGTTCGTCCGCGTAACCCGTCATCAAGGCGATCTTCTGCGTGGGCCATGCACTCCGCACTTTTTCAGCCAGGTCGATGCCGTTCAGCTTGCCCGGCATCTGGATGTCCGACAGCACGAGTTCAAAGCGCTCGCCACCGGTAAGTACGTCGAAGGCCTGATCGGCGGTGGGCTCGTGACGCACCGCGCAGCCGAATGTTTCCAGCACGGCCGCGACGCCCGCCGCGACGTCTTCGTTGTCTTCCACGAGGAGCACCATGCCCGCGTGCTGCAGCGCTGCCTGTTCCACCACTTCTTCTTTCACGGCGCGCGCCTGGCGGCGTTCGCGATAGCGCGGCAGGTACATCCGCACCGTCGTGCCGCTGCCGGGCACGCTGTCGATCTTCGCGGTGCCGCCCGCCTGTTCGCACATGGACAGAACCTGCGCCAAACCGAGACCCGCGCCCGAGCCGCTGAGTTTGGTTGTGAACAGCGCCTCGAACGCGCGCCGCGCGACTGGTTCGGGCATGCCTTCGCCGTCGTCGGAACACGCGATCAGCACGTACTCGCCATCAGGTAGCAAGGTATCGCTGCCGACCAGCCGGTTGTTCTGGCAACGAATCACGAAGCGGCCGCCGCGCGGCATCGCGTCACGTGCATTCACCGCCAGGTTCATGATCGCGAGTTCGAGATCGGTCGGATCCGCGAGCACGTCCCATACGTCGTCGACAATGCTGAGCGCCAGTTCGATCTGATCGCCGAGCGCCGCTTCGATGAGCGGCGCCGCGCCCGGAATCCACTTTTTCAGGTGGATCGGCTCCTGCTTCAGCGGCTGCTTCTTTGCGACGCTCAAAAGCCGCCGCGTGAGCGATTCCGCGGTCGCGGTGGCGCGCTGAACTGCCGTCATTTCCTTTTCGAGGTTGTTGAACCGCTTGAGACGGGCAAGCTCGATATTCGCGGAGACGACCATAAGCAGATTGTTGAAATCGTGCGCGACGTTCGCGACCAGATTGCCGAGCGCGCCCATGCGCTGCAATTGCCGGCTCGAAGCTTCCGCCGAAAGCCGCATCGCAACCTCGCCCTGCCAGCGCTCCCATGCGACGCGCTCGCCGTCGAGTTGACGCAGCGAGTAAAGCACGAGGATCCAGATCGCGATACACGGCGCCGCGGTCAACGCGGCGATCACCATGAAGTGCTGGCGCCACGCGTCGACGATCGCGCCTGTTGCACAGGCGCTAGACACGTACAACGGATAGTCGCCGACCCGGCGAAACGCGACGAGCCGCTCACCGCCGTCTTCCGCCGATTTGACGCGTACGTGGCCAGACAACTGCTTGTCCCGCAACGCATACGCAAACGCGTCGGACGCACTATCCGCCACCCCTGCCGGCAACGGCGGGTAGCGCACGAGCAGATTGCCGTCCTGACGATAAAGCGCTAACGCGAGCGATGAATCGCCATTAGTGAGCTCGCGATAAAAGCGCGAGAAGTACTCGTTACGCAATGCGACCGACACGACGCCGAGGAAGTTGCCGTTGGTATCCGTGCGGGCGATGGTGGTGTTGAACACGTCCGTTTGCGATAACGGGCCGAACATGGGCAACGAAAAGTACGGATGCGGGCGCATCGCTCGCGCGGAGATGAAGTCTTCGCGATGGCCGATGGAGATGCCAGTTGCCGGATACGCACGGCTCGACACGAGCAGATCGCCGTTCACACCAATCAGGTTGATGGACGCCACTTGCGGAAAGTCCCCGCCAATTTCGCGCAGGGCTTTATGCAATTGCGCGTCATGCGCACGAAGCTGCTTATCGTCTTCGTCACCGATCAGCTCGACGATGCGCGAAGCCATCTGCTGGTTCAGGTCGAGCACCTTGACCGCCTGTTCCTCGGTCACACGTACCAGCCGGTCGATCATGTCATTCGAATCGGCTATGCGCCGCTGGTAATCGAAATAACCGTAGCCGGCGAGGCATGCAAGCGGGAAGAGAATCGAAACGGCAAGCACAACGAGTAACACACGCCGCGTCGCCGCAAAATTGCGCGACGGCATTGGGACATCAACTGCAACTCGCTCCGCACGCTGCACGGCCAACATCTCCACAAAAGTCTGGCGAAGTCATCTATTTCTTCGCAGGTATCGTGCCTTCTGATCGTTCGCTATTTCCTTAAAAGGAATCTAGCGTACTTTTCGGCCATTCACATAGCGAGACGTGAAGAAACGAGAAATGTTTTTGCATGGCCTGGATCTAGCCGATGTCGGGCACGGCAATTGCTCAGACATGTAGCACTTTTCTCATTCTGGTCCTGCGGCCCCGGCGCGCGATCCTACCGCTGCGAGCCGCATCTGACAACGCCTGAAGGAACCTGCATGCCTACGACCGCACTACACGTCGCCCAGCTTTCGCAGCTACGCGAGGACCGGGCACAACGCGTCGTAGTGGGTGACGAAAAAATCCTGCTGGTCCGCGACGGCGACACCGTGCGCGCCTATTCCGCCGATTGTCCGCACGCAGGCGGGCCGCTCGAGAAAGGCGCGTTGTGCCGCGGCCGGATCATTTGTCCGTGGCATAAGGGCACGTTCGACGCATCCACCGGCCAGGTGCTGGAGCCGCCGCCGCTCGTGCCGCTCGAACGCTATGCGGTGATCGTCGACGGCGATGACGTGATGGTGACAGCGGGCAAGCTGCCGAACGAAACAGAGCTTGCCCGCACGCAGGAGCCGCATTTCGCGGTAATCGGCGCGGGCGCGGCCGGCGCCGCGGCTTGCGCGGCGCTGCGCGAGTACGGCTTTAGCGGGCGCATTACGCTTATCGGCGACGAACCGCACGCGCCGTACGACCGCACGTCGCTCAGCAAGTTTGTCCCTTCCGCGGAGATGTCTCCCGCCGATGTGCCGCCTCTTCTCGCTAACGAGTGGTTCGAGCAGCACGGCGTGGAGCGGATCGTCGCAAAGGTAGTGCGCCTCGATGTTCCCAACCGCACCGTTCATCTGGAACACGGTGGCGCATTGACCTACGACACCGCGTTGCTCGCGACCGGCGGTGTGCCGAAAGTCCCTTCCATTCCTGGCTGCGAGCTTGGCGGCGTGTATGTGCTGCGCAATCTCGCCGACGCCGCGGCGATCGTCGACGCGCTTGGCGACGGGCCGACCGACGAACTCGCGATCGACGCCGCGTCTACCGCCGCGACCACGTCCACGCGGGTAGCGATTATCGGCAGCGGTTTCATCGGACTCGAAACCGCCGCCTCGCTGCGCAAACGCGGCGTCGAAGTCGCCGTTATTTCGCCGGATAAGGTGCCCTTTGCAAAGCAGTTTGGTGAACGCATGGGCGCAATGTTCCGCGCGCTGCACGAAAGCCATGGCGTGAAGTTTTATCCGGAAGCGAAGGTCGCCTCGCTCGAAGGGGAAGAAGGCAGCGTGCATGAAGTGATGCTGGAAAGCGGCGAGCATATCGCCGCCGACGTCGTGCTGTTAGGCACAAGCGTGACCCCGGCCACCGGCTTTATCGAAGGACTGCCGCTGCAAAAGGACGGCGGCGTGATCGTGAACGCAGGCATGCAGGCCGCGCCCGGTCTTTACGCCGCCGGCGATATTGCGATGTTTCCGCTGCGCGAGAACGAGGAGCCGCTGCGAATCGAACATTGGCGGGTTGCGCAGCAGCACGCTCGCATCGCTGCGCAAAACATGTGCGGCGCACGCAACCGTTATGACGGCGTGCCGTTTTTCTGGACCTACCACTTCGGCAAGACGTTTGAATATCTCGGCCATGCAAGCGACTGGGACGAGTTGGTGATCGACGGCGACCTGGATACTTACGAGTTTGCTGCGCTTTACGTGAAGGACGACAAGGTTCTCGCGGTGCTCGCGTGTGAACGCGACGCGCAGACTGCGCACCTGATCGAGGCCATGCACCAAGGTCCGCTCACGCGCGCCGACGCATTGCGGATTGTCGGGCGCGAGTCGTGCGGGACAGTCTGACGCAAGCCGATGTTTATCTCATGGAGCGCTCACCTTTCATTCAACTCTACATGCCGATGTAAAAAGCACCCCAGTAGGCCGCGCGAGCAGCGTGGCCGTCCGCCCATCACATCTATCAGATCAAGGAGAAGCGTCATGGCAGAACCCAAGGAACAGCACCCGAATGCCGACAAGACCGAGAAGCAGATCGACAAGGAAGTCGAGGACACGTTTCCGGCGAGCGACCCGCCCTCTACCGGCGGCACGACGAAAATCGTGACTGACGACGAAGGCAAGACCTCAGAAGGCTGGGCCACCGGCAAATAAGCACTGCTGCAACGACAATCGCCCGACGCGCCAAGCGCCGGGCGTTTTTGCCTGCTTTTCCAGTGCTTTTCTAGACGTTGGCCAATGCGAGCGGTTCGCCGCTTGTCGTGCTGGTGTACATGCGGCAAGCTGCCAGCATCTCCTGCAATGAAGTGACATAGCATTCGGCGCCCATCGCGTCTTGCAGATCGACGCTCCACTTCTCGAGATCCTCGCGCGCCCACAGTCCTACGATAATCGACGCGTTCGGCAAGCGTGCGCGAATGCGCCGCACCATGTAGCGCAAATGCGAGGGAACGCCGTCGATCCGCAGATAGACGATGCAGACGATGCCCACGTCGTCGGCATCCATCTGCTCGATCGAGGCGCGTGACGCGGCCTCGTGCGGTAGCGCGCGTGCCGTGAAACCATGCTTGCCGAGCAGTTGCAACAGAATGGTCGCCGCCACGGGATCGAGCGGGCCCCGCCCCGGAATGCACAAGACACGCTGATTCGCTGCGCGCGGCGGATCTTGCGCTTCCTCCAGCGCATCTTCAGCGGCTTGTTGAGCGCTATCGTCGCGCGGCCCCTGCGCGGCACCGCGCGACATATGGTTTGCAAACAACGCATGCATGCCCGCCGATGCAGTCGGCGCGATATGCGACGGCGCCACCGGTCCAATATCGGCGCCGGCGTCCTCCGCCGTGAGCCGCGGCGGCTGCTCGTCCGGATAACCGTCGAGTCCATCGATCAGATCGTTCGTGGTGGACTCGATCCGCGCGAGCTGCACCGAGGTGACGCTGCCGCGCACGACGTCGTTGGCGGCGAGTTGCAGGCCCGGGATCGTCACCTCGTCGTAGTATGCCGACAGCGAACGCTCGCGCAGCAGCAGCTCCGCTTGCGCGAGCGCTTCGTCGGGATCGCCCGCGAGCACACGTTGATAAAAATTTTCGACAGGCGTGAGCGCCGGCTGGTCGCCCAGCATCACGTCGAGAAATTCCAGACGCCTGATATGCCGGCCGAGCACGAGCAGGCAGAGCGTCAAAGGCGTCGACAAAATGAGCCCGATTGGCCCCCAGATCCAGCTCCAGAAGATCGCCGCTACGACGACCGAAAACGGCGAGAGTCCGGTGCTGCGTCCATATAGCAGCGGCTCCACGACCTGGCCCACCAGCAGTTCGACCGTCACGAAAAGCGCTATGGACCAGATCGCCATGTCCCACCCGGGACTCACCGCGGCGGCGAGCGCGGTGGCAAGCCCGCCCGCGATCCAGATGCCGACATACGGCACGAGCCGAAGCAACGCCGCGAGGATGCCCCACAAAATCGGACTCGGCACGCCGATAAAGAAGAGCCCCGCGCCGATCACGACGCCGAGCCCCGCATTCAATCCGAGCTGCGAAACGAAGTAGCGGCTCAGGCGCCGCGCCGCTTCGTCCATGACGGTGGTGGTGCGATGCAGATCGCGCGAGCCGAACAGCCTGATCGCGCGATCGCGAAGATCGTCGCGTTGCAGGAGGATCACCACCATCACGACGAACACGATGAACGCCGTCTCCAGCGGACTGATTGCCGGCGACAACACGCGCCGCGCGAGTTCCAGCGGCGTCGGCACCGGCTCGCGCACTTCGACGGGAACGGCGGCGGCCGCGCGGCCGTCGGGAGACGACGCATCGCGTCGCGGCGCGGGCGGCGTCGGTTCAACGGTGGCACGTTGCAGCGCCTGACCCGCGACTTTGGCGAAGCGATCGAGCTTGCCTACAGTCAACGTATGCGCGGCTTCCATCTTATGCTCGATGGTTGCCTGATAGCGCGGCATGCCCGCCGCCAGGTCCGTCAGTTGCATGGCGATCACCGCGCCGAGCACGCCGATCACCGACACCGAAATCACCACAGCGGCGAACACCGACGCGACATGGCCGAGCTTCAAACGGCCCAGCGACTTCACGAGCGGCGCGACGAGAAAGCTCAACAGAATTGCGAGCGTCATCGGAATCAGAACCGCTCGCGCGAAGTACAGGCACGCTACGAGACCTGCGCCGACCGCCAACGCGATCAGCGCATCCAGACCGAATGCGGCAGGCGGCGCGTCGATGCGCGTGGGATGCCTGCCGCGTGACGGTTCGGGAAAATCCTTCATGGCGAGGCGTGCCGCTTGTCGCTATCTGTTGTAGTGCTCCCTCGCATGTGCTTATTTTTTCGGCTCTTCCGCAATCGGTCCGCTTTCCACTGGCGGCGTTTCCTTCTCAATCTCGCTGCGGGCCTGTTCCCAGTATTCGTCGGGTGTGCCCTTCGGCTCCGACGCCTGCTCCCACAGGTAATAAGCGCGCATGCGAATCTGTTCCTCCTGAGAGGTCTGCTCCTGTTCCATTTGGTCACCTACAGTAAAGGTCAAGCGGATGCCGGCATGGCGAAAGGCCGCGCGCAATCACTGAGTGAATACGCGCGGCCTTGAGGCAAACAGCAAGTGCTATTCCCGAAGTGCTATTCCCGATCACTGCGCAGGCGGGGCTTCGCTTTCATCGGAAGTGAGCTGCTCTTCCAGCCGGTCGAACACGCGTTGCGTGGCGCGACTCGGAGCCTCGAGCGCGAATAGCAGGAGTGAGCGGGCTGTCACCTGATAGTCGTCGCCGGCGCTGAACTGGGGCAGTTCCGCGCGCACCGGCATGTTCGTGTCGAGCAGGCAAGTCCAGCGTTCGCCTTCGGGCACCTCAGGCAAGGTGAAGTTGACGACATCGTGATGCGCGTTCAGCACCAGCAACAGCGTGGCGTCCGACGCGGGACGGCGAATGCCGCTCGCCTGCGCGCGGCCGTCGATCACGAGACCGAAGCAGCGCATCAGCGGATCGGCCCATTGTTCAGCCGTGAGATCGGTGCCATCGGGAGAGAGCCAGCGCGCGTCGGTCACGTCGAGCGCCTCGTTGTACTCGCCGGTGAGAAAGCGGCTACGACGCAGCACCGGCAAGCGGTGACGCAGCGTCGTGAGGTTTCTCACGAACTCGGTCAGCGCGCGGCCGTCTTCGTCGATACCTTCCCAATCCACCCAGCTGATCTCGTTGTCCTGGCAATACGCGTTGTTGTTGCCCTTCTGCGTGCGACCGAACTCGTCGCCGGCGAGAATCATCGGCGTGCCTTGCGAAAGCAGCAACGTTGACAGCAGATTGCGCTTTTGACGCTCACGCTGGTGACGAATATCGATGTCGTCGGTTGGACCTTCCACGCCCATGTTCCACGACTTGTTGTCCGAGTGCCCGTCCTTGTTGTCTTCGCCGTTCGCCTCGTTGTGCTTGTCGTTGTACGAGACCAGGTCGTTCAGCGTGAAGCCGTCGTGAGCGGCAATGAAATTCACGCTGGCCCACGGGCGCCGGCCGCGATGGTTGAACTTGTCCCCCGAGCCGGTCAGCCGCGCAGCGAGATCGGCAACCATGCCCTCGTCTCCCTTCCAGTAGGCGCGCACGGTATCGCGGAAGCGGTCGTTCCATTCGGCCCAGCCGGGCGGAAAGCCACCCACCTGGTAGCCGCCGGGACCGCAGTCCCACGGTTCCGCGACGAGCCGCACGCTGGAAAGAACCGGGTCTTGCCGGCAACTGTCGAGGAACCCGCCGCCCTCGTCGAAACCGTGCGGCTCGCGGCCGAGAATCGTCGCGAGGTCGAAGCGAAAACCGTCGACCTTCATTTCCGTCACCCAGTAACGCAGGCTGTCGGTCACCATTTGCAGGACGCGAGGATGCGACAGATTCAGCGTGTTGCCGGTGCCCGTATCGTTGATGTAATAACGCGGCTCGTCCGGCATCAGACGGTAGTACGACGCGTTGTCGATGCCCTTGAACGAGAGCGTCGGCCCGCGTTCGTTGCCTTCGGCGGTGTGGTTGTACACCACGTCGAGAATGACTTCGAGGTTCGCGTTGTGGAAGCTGTCCACCATTCCCTTGAACTCGCTGACGGAATCCGTCGACGAAGCGAAAAAACGCGGGTCGGCCGCAAAAAAGCCGATGGTGTTGTAGCCCCAGTAGTTGGTGAGACCCTTCTCCAGCAGATAGCTGTCGTTCACGAATGTCTGGACCGGCATCAGTTCGACCGACGTCACGCCGAGGCTCTTGATGTAGTCGATCACCGCTTTCTGTCCGAGCCCCGCGAAGGTGCCGCGCAATTCCTCGGGCACTTCCGGATGACGCTTCGTGAAGCCGCGAACATGCGTTTCGTAGAAGATCACGCGGTCCCAAGGCAGCGGAGTGCGCTCCGGGTGCGACCACGAAAAGGTTGCGTCCACCACCTTGCACTTCGGCACGAAGGGCGCGCTGTCGCGCTCGTCGAACGACAGGTCGCCCTCTTCGGAACCAAGCGTATAGCCGAAAATTTCAGGCGCCCATTTCAGATCGCCGATGTGCGCCTTCGCATAAGGGTCGAGCAGCAGCTTGTTCGGATTGAAACGATGGCCCTTCTCGGGCTCATACGGACCATGCACGCGATAACCGTACACGGCACCGGGTTTCAGGTTCGGCACGAACACGTGCCAGACCTCGTCGGTGTATTCGGGCAGTTCAATGCGTTCGACTTCTTGCTGACCGGTTTCATCGAATAGACACAGCTCGACTTTGGTCGCGTGCGCCGAAAACAGTGCGAAGTTCACGCCGTTTCCATTCCATGTCGCGCCGAGCGGAAAAGGCGTGCCTTCCGCAATGCGCGTGGAGTAACTGGGCGGGGATGACATAGGGATTCCTGTGAGAAGCAAAAGCGCTTGCGCGCGGTTCCGGTGTAGGCGATATGAATAGCAGGCCCGCTCCTGTAGCAATCCTCGGGCCCGGGCCTTGCGCGCTTGGTCAGACGCGGCACGCAATTTGCGGTAACGGGCTTGAAAGCTACTGGATGCGCCGCGAACGGCGCCATACATAACAAGGAGAAACGATCATGAGAAGCACGCAGGCCAGACCGCTGCTTGCAGCAGCACTGCTGCTCAGCACACTCGCGTCGCAAGGCAACGCTTATGCACAGGGCGCTCCGCAATCCATCACAGAGAGGCGCACCGACGTGGTTCAGCTTGCGAGCGGCTATCGCGCGTCGAAGCTGGCCGGGGCCGACGTCTTCAACAAGAACAAGGACAACATTGGAACTGTCGACGATCTGATCGTCTCGCCAGGCGGCGACCGCGGCACCTACGCCATTCTGTCGGTGGGCGGCTTTCTCGGCCTGGGCAAGCATCTCGTGGCGGTTCCGTTCAACGATCTGCAGATCAACAATCGTCGCGTGGTACTGCCAGAGGCGACCAAAAAGTCGCTAGAAGCGCTGCCGGAATTCAAATACGCCGACTAATGCTGTGGCTTGATGTTGGGGCACGTTTCGGCGCGCCTCGCGCTGCGCGAATACGCACAGCGCGAAGATTGAGCCGCAGCGCAATGGAAGAAGCAGAGCGCGGCTAACGAGCCCCGCTCTGCATTTCCCGACGTTTTTCCGCTTCTTGCCGGGTTGTTCCGCATTGATCCGCTGCAATCCGCGCGACAACCGGCATTCACGCGAACAGCTTGTCCAACGTGATCGGCAATTCCCGCACGCGTTTGCCGGTCGCATGCCAGATCGCATTGCACACTGCAGCCGCCACGCCCACCACGCCGATTTCACCTACGCCCTTCACGCCAAGCGGATTGACGATATCGTCGTGCTCCTCGACGAACAGCACGTCGATGTCATGAATGTCCGCGTTGACCGGCACGTGATACTCGGAAAGGTTGTGGTTCATCTGCCGACCGATGTCGTGATCGAACTGTCCTTCCTCGTGCAGCGCCATGCTGATGCCCCACACCACGCCGCCCGCCACCTGGTTCGCCGCAGTCTTCGGATTGACGATGTGACCCGCGGCCACGGCACTCACCACACGGGTCACGCGCACGGTGCCCAACGCTTCGTCCACGCGCGCTTCGACAAACACCGCCGAGTGTGTGCCCATCGAATATGCCTGCTGCTTTTCGTGCGGCTTCACGCTGGCTTGTTCTTCGAGCGCTTCGAGGCCGGCGCGCTCCAGTAGCGTGTCGATTGCGATTGCGTCTTCGGTGCCCGATCCGCACACGATCTGCTTGCCTGCCCGCCTGATCTCCTCGCGCGCCACACTCGCGAAACGAGCGCTGCCATGTTGCCGCGCTAGCTCCACGAGACGGTTGTGAAGCCGCTTGCACGCGACATCGACCGCGCTTCCCACCGACGACACCGTCCACGACCCGCCTTCGAGCGGCGCTTTCGGCAAGCGTGTATCGCCGAGCTCGAACACCACGTCGTGAAGCGGCACACCGAGCGCGTCCGCCGCGATTTGCGTCATTGCGGTGTAGGTGCCGGTGCCGATATCCGCAGTCGAGCTCGACACAGTCACCTGGCCGTCGCGCGTGAGCACTGCGCGCGCGGACGCTTCGTTTTGCATCGCGTCCCATGCGCCCGTCGCCATGCCCCAGCCGATCAGCTCAGTGCCCTCGCGCCGCGCGCGCGGCGCGAGCGGCCGCTTGTCCCAGCCGAAGCGGGCGGCGCCTTCGCGATAGCATTCGCGCAGCGCCTTGCTGGAGAACGGCAGATTTTTGTTCGCATCGCGTTCGGCGTAGTTGATGAGGCGCAGTTCGAGCGGGTCCATCTGCAACGACTCGGCCAATTCGTCCATTGCCACTTCGAGCGGGAAAAGACCTTGCGCTGCGCCCGGCGCGCGCATGTCGGCGGGCGTCGGCACGTCGAGCCTCACGACCTTGTAGCCGAGCGTTACGTTGTCGCATTGATATAGCTGGCCGGCCCAGTTCACCACCACGTCGCAGTAATCTTCGTATTGGGAAGTCTCGGAGACGGCTTCGTGAATCACCGCCTGCAGCCTGCCGTCGGCGCCCGCGCCCAGTGCCACGCGCTGAATCGACTGCGGCCGATGCGCGAACGTGAACATTTGCTGGCGCGTCAACGTCACTCGCACTGGGCGCTTCAATTCGAGCGCCGCCATGACCGCAAGCGCGAGGTGATATTGCGGCCGCAAGCCCGAACCGAATGCACCGCCGACAAAAGGCGACACCACCTGCACCTGCTCGTCGCTCAAGCCGAACACTGCCGTCAGATACGACTTGGTGTTGACGACGCCCTGTGTCTTTTCATACACGGTCAAGTGGCCGTGCTCGTCGGGTACGACTGTGCAGCCATGCATTTCCATCGGGTTGTGATATTCCGCCGGCGTGCTGAAGAACGCATCGACACGCGCCACGGCGCTGGCCAACGCAGCGTCGGCGTCGCCGCGCGGCGCGGGCGGCGGGTCGAAGCCGCCCTTCTCCGTCGAAGGCGGCTCGGCATCCATGAGCGCCTCGCCCATATCCGTTCGGTGCGGCGCCGACTCATAACGCACGTCAACCAGCGACGCCGCATGACGCGCGAGTTCGAGCGACTCGGCAAGCACGAGCGCAACAGGCTGGCCGCTGTACCACACACGGTCGTCCCACAGCGGCCTGAGCGGGCTGCCGCCGGGCGCAACCATGTCTTTGTACGGTTTGTCCTCGCGAGGCAACTCAGGGCGATTCTGATACGTCAGCACATGCAGCACGCCCGGCAACGCAAGCGCGGCCGACGAATCGATCGACACGATGCGCCCCGCCGCAATCGTGCTCGACACGACGAAGCCATACGTGAGTCCATTGGCGGTGAAGTCGGCCGCGTACTGCGCGGCGCCGGTCACCTTCAGTCTGCCGTCGACGCGCTTGTGCGGCACGCCGCTCGCGCGCAGAGCAGGCAAAGTTTCAACACGGTTCATAGCCCAGACTCCTCGAACGAACGTTGACTCGCGCCCAGAAATGCGCGCTCGATCGCACGCGCCGTCAATTCGACCTTGAACGCATTGCCGCGGCGGCCCTGTGCGTCACGCAGCAGGTCGGTGGCAAAGTTGCGTACCGTCTCCGCGCTCAATGTCTTGCCCTGCAGCGACGCTTCAGCGTCCGTATTGCGCCACGGCTTGTGCGCAACGCCGCCGAGCGCGCAACGCGCATTCACGATCACGTCGCCGTCGATTTCAAGTCCCAGTGCCACGGAGACAAGCGCAAACGCATAGGAGGCCCTGTCGCGCAGCTTGACGTACGCGTGATGCTGCGCGAAGCCCTGCTTCGGCAACTCGACCGCGGTGATCAGTTCGTCGTCACGCATGTTGGTGTCGATGTGAGGCGTGTCGCCCGGCAAGCGGTGAAAGTCGGCGAACGGCAACACGCGAGCTCCGTCGGGCCCGGATAGATGAACCGTTGCATCAAGCGCGGCCAATGCCACGCACATATCGGACGGATGCACCGCAATGCAGTGTTCGCTCGCGCCGAGAATCGCGTGCATCCGGTTCACGCCTTCCAATGCTGGGCAACCCGTGCCGGGTTCGCGCTTGTTGCAGCGCGTGCCCGCATCGTAGAAGTAGACACACCGCGTGCGCTGCAGCAGGTTGCCGCCCACGCTCGCCACATTGCGAATCTGCGGCGAGGCGCCCGCGAGAATCGCCTTGGAGAGCAACGGATAGCGCGCGGCAATCTGCGGGTCGTAAGCGGCTGCGCTGTTGGTCACGAGAGCGCCGATTTTCAGTCCGCCCGCGGCAGTCGGCTCGATCAGCTTAAGCGGCAAGCGGTTGATGTCGATCACGACCTGCGGATGCACGACGTTCTCGCGCCACAGATCGACCAGATTGGTACCGCCCGCAATGAACGCTGCGGCGGCCTTTGCACGATGCTGTTCGATCGCTTGCGACACCTCGTTTGCGCGCGTGTACGAAAAGCGGTTCATGGCCTCACTCCCTGGTGGTCCTTATCCGCAAGCTCCGCTGCGTCGAGAATCGCGGCGACGATATTGGTGTAAGCGCCGCAGCGGCACAGGTTGCCGCTCATCAGTTCGCGCACGTCGTCCGCGGTTCTAGCATGGCCTTCCTGCAGCATCGCCACGGCCGAGCAGATCTGTCCTGGCGTGCAGTAGCCGCACTGAAATGCATCGTGGTCGATGAACGCCTGTTGAACCGGATGCAGCGTTTCGCCGTTCGCGAGTCCTTCGATTGTCGTAATCGACGCGCCGTCGTGAACCACCGCGAGCGCGAGACAGGTGTTGATACGCTGGCCATTCACAATGGCGGTGCAGGCGCCGCATTGCCCGTGATCGCAGCCCTTCTTCGTTCCGCTCAAATGGCAGTGCTCGCGCAGCAAGTCGAGCAGCGAGGTCCAGGCTTCCACTTCGAATTCATGCTTTTTTCCGTTGATGTCGAAGCTCACCGGCACGCGCTGGACGTCGCTCGGTGCAACGTCCAGCAGCGTTTCCGCAGTGGGTGAATTCATGGGGGTTTCTCCTGACGATGGGTACGTACGGCGAGCGCAAGACGAACCCTTGGCGCGCGCAAGCGCCGTGCCCGGCAGGACAGCATTGCAATGCTCCGCACCGGTCGTGCAGCGTTGCGTCGATCGAACAATTGAGCCGCGACTTTGAGGACCGCCGCTTGGGCTTCGTCGCGCAAGCAGCGGCCTCTTCGGCATCCGTTCAACAGGCCTAAATAATCGGCGAACCGCCCGTAACGGCGATTGTTGCGCCAGAGATGTAACTCGCTTCGTCGGACGCCAGCATCACGTAGGCCGGCGCGACTTCGGCCGGTTGACCCGGTCGCTTCATCGGTACTTGCTCTCCGAATTTTTCGACTTTTTCAGGCGGCATGGTCGACGGAATCAGCGGCGTCCAGATTGGTCCCGGCGCGACGCAATTCGCGCGAATGCCTTTTTCAGCCAGCAGTTGCGCAAGGCCGCCCGTGAAGTTCTGGATCGCGCCCTTGGTCGTCGCGTATGCGATCAGGCCCGGATTCGGATGGTCCGCATTAATCGACGTGGTGTTGACTATCGCGCCGCCCGGTTTCATGTGCCTGACTGCAGCGCGTGTGATCCGGAACATCGCGCCGATGTTGGTATCGAACGTCTTGTCCCATTCCTCGTCGGTGATTTCGTCCAGCGACGGGTAGGTCATCTGGTAGGCCGCGTTGTTCACGAGCACGTCGAGCCGGCCGAACGCCTCGATCGCCTTGTCGACAATCGCGTTGCAGTGCGCTGGATTCGTGATGTCGCCTGGCACCAGCACCGCCTTGCGGCCCGCCTCTTCGACCCAGCGCGCGGTCTCGCGCGCGTCGTCGTCTTCGTTCAGATAGGAGATCAAAACGTCCGCGCCTTCACGCGCGAATGCGATGGCGACTGCGCGGCCAATGCCACTGTCGCCGCCAGTGATGATGGCTGCCTTGCCTGCGAGGCGTCCCGAGCCCTTATACGATTTCTCGCCGTGATCGGGTTGCGGGTTCATCTCCGCGGTGCGGCCCGGCGTCTGATCCTGCTGCTGTCCTTTGAACGGCGGCGTGGGACGTTCTGTGTCGCTCATATAAAACCTCCAGAAAGCTGTTTAACCTGCGCAGCGTGCAAAAAGCACGGCGGTGCGACAGAGTCAGCAACCCTCGGGCCCGCGCATGACGCGGCTTTCTGGTGCATTGCCGCTGCACAATGGGACATGAATCGGACATCTGCGAAGAAAACGCGCAAGGAAATGGGATGCGCTGCGCGGCAATTCGAGCGAACGGAGGGAGTCGGCAACACGTAATAGACAACGGGACGCAGGTCGGAAACTGGGTCTTACACACCGCAGTTTTTTCAAACGGCGCGCAGGCTTTACGGCGACCCCACCGCATGCAGCGCCGCAGCCGACTCCAGCACGCGCAGCAGACGCTCCGGCGTCAACGGCTTCGCGCAGTGCGCGTCGAAGCCGACGGCGCGTGCGCGAGCGCGGTCGTCGCGCGAGGCAAACGCCGTGCAGGCGACCAGCAGCATATGCGCGGTGGACGGATGCGCGCGCAGACGCCGCGCCAGTTCCAGGCCGTCGAGGCCAGGCATCTTGATGTCGAGAACCACGGCGAACGGTTGCCATTGCGACGCCATATCGCAAACCGCGTGCGGATCTTCGAGCGCACGGCATTCGAACCCGTCCGCGTTCAACAACATCTGCAGCGCGTCCGCCGCCTCTCGATAGTCGTCCACGACGAGTACGCGCCGGTGCGACGCCATCGCATACTGGATTGGCCGCCACACGACCACGTCTTCGCTGTCGTCGAAGTGGTTGTCGAACTGGTTGTCGAACTGGTTGTCGAGCATCACTACGTTCTCCCTGGTGCATGCGCGCGCCGCATCACGGCACCCGCCGCCCGGTTGCAAGATTCGCTCCCGCGTTGCACTGCATCACTGGTGACATGCTCTCTGAATGGGCCGCGATCTCGCAGCGGCGGTGTTTGTCGTCGATGTATCGTGAATGCATCGTTGCCGATCCGTCTTACGAAGTCGTTGCGTGTTTGTTGCTTATTCGTTGCGTAGTCGTTGCTTATGCGCTACCGCGGCGGTCAGGCCGCGCGATCGTCGATGAAACCCTTGAGCATCGCGAGCGTATCCGCGTCGTCGATATGCTTGTCGGTGCGCCAGCGCAGCATGCGAGGGAATCGCACGGCCACGCCGGACTTGTGACGCGTGCTCGCCTGGATGCCCTCGAAGCCTATTTCGAATACGAGCGTCGGCGTCACGCTGCGCACCGGTCCGAACTTCTCGATCGTAGTCTTGCGTACGATTGCGTCAACCTGGCGCATTTCCTCATCGGTAAGACCCGAATACGCCTTCGCAAACGGCACGAGCATGCGCACGCCGTTGGCTTCGTCCCAGACCGCGAATGTGAAATCAGTGTATAGGCTCGCACGTCTGCCGTGTCCGCGCTGCGCGTAAACCAGTACCGCGTCGATTGCATACGGATCGATCTTCCATTTCCACCATGTGCCCGAAGCTTTCGTGCGGCCAACACCGTACATCGACTCGCGCTCCTTCACCATGAAGCCCTCGACACCCCGTGCGCGGCTCTCTTCGCGTAACGCTGCCAACGCGCGCCAGTCGGCTCCGGAAACCTGCGGCGAGACTCGCAGCAAGTCGCCTGACAGCGTGCCGTCGAGCGATGCAGCCAACGCGTCCAGACGCGCGCGCCGTTCGGCGAGCGGCGTCATTCGCAAGTCTTCGCCGTGCGCTTCCAGCAGATCGTAAGCAAGCAGCGCGGCGGGTGAATCGGCGAGGATTTTTTTCGTCAGGCTCTTTCGTGCGATGCGCGGTTGAAGGCGCGCAAACGGCAATGGCGCGGCGGCGCCCGGCTCCCAGGCAAGGATTTCGCCGTCGATCACGAAGCCGTCAGGCAACGCCTCGCCCAACGCGGCCACTTCCGGAAACCGGTCGGTGATCAGATCCTCGCCGCGCGACCACAACCACACACGGCCGCCGCGTTTGACGAGTTGCGCGCGTATGCCGTCCCACTTCCATTCGATCAGCCAGCGCGACGGATCGCCAAGCGTCTCGGGATCGGTCTGCAACGGATGCGCGAGAAAGAACGGATAAGGCAGGCCCAGATCGCTGTCGTGCCGATCCGCCGATTGCTGCTCGCCAGCGTTGCCGGCGTCGGGCGCGTCGGGTGCGATAAGACGCAGATAACGCGCGGCGTCCGGCTTCTGCCGCGAATCGGTCCATCCGACCATGCGCTGCGCAATCCGCTTATGATCGACTCCGGCGACCTGCGCGAGCGCACGCACCACCAACTGCCGCGCGACGCCGACGCGAAAGCCTCCACCAATCAGCTTCGTGAGAAGAAAACGCTCGCCCCAGTCCAGCTCGTCCCAATAGCTGAACAAACGCGTGCGCAACTCATCAGGCGCAAGACCGCGCAACGTCAGCACACGCTGCTCGATCCATTGCGTGAGACCCAGTTCGGAGCTGCGCTGCGCGGGCGGCAGAATATGCGCAATGGTCTCCGCCAGATCGCCGACTGCGTGATACGACTCCTCGAAAAGCCATGCGGGCAATCCCGCGCGTTCGCGGGCGAATTCGCTCAAAAGACGCGTGGGCACCGATTGCCGCGGCTTGCCGCCGGCCAGGAAGTACGACGCCCACGCGGCGTCTTCGGGTTCCGCTACGGCGAAGTAACTCGTCAGCGCTTCGAGCTTGTCGTGCGTGGAGGTTGTCGCGTCGAGCGCGGTGTAAAGAGCAGCGAAGCGCTTCATGAACGGCTCGCGGCATCGTCGAACTCATGCACGGGCGCGGCATCGCCTGGCGGGGGCGGCGCATTGCCCGGCACGGCTTCGTCGCCGCCCAATGCATCCGCTTCGACCGTATCGTCGCCGTATTGGGTCACGAAGGCGCCTGCATCCAGCCCTTGCTCGCGCAGCCAGCGCACCATCGGTTCGACCGAACCATGCGTGACGATCACGCGGCCCGCGCCGGTCGCGCCAATCGCCGTTTGCAGCGCCGGCCAATCCGCATGATCCGAAAGCACGAACCCGCGATCGACGCCGCGCCTGCGGCGCGCGCCGCGCAAGCGCATCCATCCCGACGCGAACGCGTCGCTATAGTCGCCGAAACGCTTGAGCCACGCGCTGCCTTGCGCCGACGGCGGCGCGACGATCAGCGCCTGACTGAATGCCGCCTTGTCTTTGGGTGCAATTTCGCTGACGAGACGTACCGGCGGCAACCGCACGCCCGCCTCGCGATAAGCGCGATTGAGCGGTTCGACCGCGCCATGACAGAAGATTGGGCCGATGCCCGCGTCGACGCTTGCCAGCACGCGCTGCGCCTTGCCGAACGAATAACAGAACAGCACGGACGCGCGCCCTTGGGCCGCGTTATGACGCCACCATGAATCGACGCCGTCGAATATGGTTTGCGGTGCGTCCCAGCGGTAGATCGGCAGACCGAAAGTCGACTCGGTGATGAATGTATCGCAGCGCACGGGCTCGAATGCGTCGCAGGTCGGATCGGGGTCGAGTTTGTAATCGCCGGATGCGACCCACACGCGCCCGCGGTGCTCGATGCGCAATTGCGCGGACCCGAGCACATGTCCGGCGGGATGCAGGGACACGGTTACCCCGTTGATATCGAGCCGTTCGCCATACGCGAGCGTTTGCAGCGAAATGTCAGGCAGGCGGGACAGCAGCACGTTTGCGCCCGCACGCGACGCAAGATAACGCCGATGCCCGAAGCGGGCGTGATCGGAATGCGCATGCGTGATCACCGCGCGCTCGACGGGCTGCCAGGGATCGATATGGAAGTCGCCGGGCGGACAATACAGACCCTCGGGCCGCGCGATAACGAGGTCCCCGGAGTCCGCATTTTCCGCTGCGATGTTCGATGAGTTGGATGTGTTCGATGTCGATTCGGATGCCATGTCGCACCTCGAAAGCAAGGCGTATTCCTGCACACTTTTCTGCGCGGTGGCGGTGCGCGTGGCGGCTTTCTTGCTTAACCTATGCAGAAGCGCACCGGCATGCGCCGTCCGTCGGCGGCGCGCCGCGCGCGTGGCGAGGCCCCATGCACTCCATCATCGATGAACGCACACTCAATGTCGCGAAGCATCCGGGCAGATTCATCCTTGAAACGATGAAGGCGTTCCGGGCCAACCAGGGTTTGCTGCTCGCCGGCGCGGTCGCGTACTACGCGTTGCTTTCCATCGTGCCGCTGATGATCCTCATTGTGATCGCGCTTTCCCGTATCGTGCCGCAACACATTCTGCTTCCGGCGCTGGGTCACTTGCTGCAATGGCTCGTGCCGGGCCAGTCCCCAGCACTCGTGCGTGAGCTTGCCAATTTTCTCGCTCACCGCGCGGTGATCGGCTGGGTGCTGTTCGTGACGATGCTGTTCTTCAGTTCACTCGCATTCACGGTACTCGAAAACGCGATGTCGCTGATCTTCGTACACCGTGTGGTCATACGGCGGCGGCATTTTCTACTCTCGGCGCTTCTGCCCTACTGTTACATCCTGTTCCTCGGCGTCGGCGCGTTGATCGTCACGCTCGTGTCGAGCGGACTGGAAGCCGTGGGCGCCGAAGGCATCGACCTGTTCGGGCTTCATGTTTCGTTGCAGGGCGCTTCGCGCGTTCTGCTGTATCTGCTGGGTCTTGCCGGCGAAGTCTTTCTGCTGACGTCGATCTATATGGTCATGCCGGTCGGACGGCCATCGCTCAAGCATGCGCTGTTCGGCGGCATCGTCGCTGCGCTGTTGTGGGAGATCACGCGGCATGTGCTGGTCTGGTACTTCGCGACGCTTTCACAGGTTAGCGTGGTGTATGGTTCGCTCACCATGGCGATCGTCATTCTCTTCAGTCTGGAATGGCTCGCCACGTTGCTGCTTTTCGGCGCACAGGTGATTGCACAATACGAGCGCTTCGGCATCGAGCCGCAGAACGCGCCAAAGCAGCCGATAAAGACGGGATGAAACCTGCAAGCCGCAGCGCGGCGAATCGGCGCGGACGTGCAGTGGCGGCGGCGGCGCGAGACTGCGGTAACATTCTGACGGAGGCCGGACCGAGCGCATCCGCCGCTTCCATCCCGGCACGCTCCAGGACTCGACAATGAGCATCATCCAGCGCAACAACGTGAATATTTCCGGACGCGGCCCGAGCACCATGGTGTTCGCGCACGGCTTCGGCTGTGACCAGAGCATGTGGCGCCGCCTCGCACCGTCATTCCATGACGACTACCGCATCGTGCTATTCGATCACGTGGGCAGCGGCTCGTCGGACCTCGCCGCATACGACGTCGACAAATACGATTCGCTGCACGGCTATGCGCGCGACCTGATCGAGCTCGTGCGCGAAGTGGCCGACGAGCCGGTCGTGTTCGTCGGCCATTCGGTGAGTTGCATGATCGGCCTGCTCGCCGCGCTAGAAGCCCCGCAGCTTTTTTCCGCTCAGGCGATGGTGGCCCCCTCGCCCTGCTATGTGAACGTTGGCGATTACATCGGCGGCTTCACGCGCGAGGATATTGACGACCTGCTGCTCACGCTCGAGCACAACTACCTCGGCTGGTCCAGCGCAATGGCACCCGCTATCATGGGCGCGCCGGACCAGCCTGAGCTCGGCGTTGAATTAATTAACAGCTTTTGCCGGACCGATCCGCGGATCGCCGCCCAGTTTGCACGTGTCACGTTTCTCTCCGATCATCGCGGTCTGCTGCCTATGAACGTCACGCCCACGCTGATTCTGCAAGCAAGCGAAGACGTCGTCGCGCCGCGTCCGGTCGGCGAGTACATGCATCGCACGATGCGTAGCAGCACGCTTCGCGTCGTCGAGAACAATGGACACTGTCCGCACGTGAGCGCGCCTCGCGCGACTGCGGAGGCCATCAGCGCTTTCCTGCGGACGACGCCAACTTAACGCAATGCAAAGTACCGACCGCCACTTGCCGCTCGCCGACGCGTTGTTCGAGCACGCTGCCTGCGGCCTCGTCGTGACCGACACCGACGGGCGCATCGTGCGCGCCAACGCAACGTTTTGCGAATGGATCGGCTATGGCGCCGCGGAGCTTACGACCGGCATCAGCCTTCAGGACCTGCTGACAACGGGCGGCAAGGTGTTTTATCAGACGCATTGGGCGCCGCTTCTGCAAATGCAGGGCTCTGTCGCCGAGGTCAAGCTGAGCATGCTGCATCGCGACGGCCACACGGTGCCGACATTGCTCAATGCAGTGCGCCGCGTGCACGGCGAACATAGCTACATCGAAGTCGCGGTGCTCATCGTCGCAGATCGTCATAAGTACGAGCAGGAACTTGTGCTCGCGCGGCGTAATGCGGAGGCTTCGGTGGCCGCGCATCAGCGGGCGCAACGGGAATTGCAGGAAAGCCGCGACGTATTGAGTCTGGCCATGCGCGGCGCGCGCATGGGCGCGTGGTCGCACGAACCGAAGACCGGCAAGTTCTGGTGGAGCCGCGAACTGGAAGCGCTCGCGGGTTACGCCGAAGGACGCCTTGCCATTACAACGCGCGGTTTTTTCGAACTGATTCATCCGGGCGATCTGCTCGCGCTCAACGAAGCCGTCGATCATGCGGTGCGAACCCGCGACGACTACGTCGCCGAATTCCGCTTCCTGCATGCAAGCGGCGACTGGTGCTGGATGGAAGGCCGTGGCCGCGCCACTTACGACGAGCGTGGCGAGCCGCTGACGGTCTACGGGCTCGGCATCGACATCACCGAACGCAAGCAGGCGCAGACGGTGCTGCTGCGCCAGGCTGCAATCTTCGAGCACTTGAGCGATGCAATCGTGATCACCGATCTGCGCGGCAACATTACCGACTTCAATGTCGGCGGCGAACGCATGCTCGGTTACCGGCTGCGCGAGATTCTCGGCAAGCACGTCTCGATCTTTCATCCGCCTGAAGATGCGCTGCGCATTCGTCGCGAAGTGTTCGCGAGTCTCGGCGCGTACGGCACGTGGCGCGGCGAGTTGCCGTTCGTGCGGCGCGACGGTTCGCGCGGCGTTTGCGAAACCGTGGTCAAACCGCTCGCCAACGAGCGCGGCGACATTTACGGCGCGGTGAGCATCAATCGCGACATTACCGAGCGGCGGCATGCCGAGCAGCAACTCACGCGGCTTAACGCGGAGCTCTCGAACGCGGATCGCCGCAAGGACGAATTCCTCGCGACGCTTGCGCATGAGCTACGCAATCCGCTTGCGCCGATGCGCAATGTTCTCGAAATTCTGCGCGCGAAAGAATTCAGCGATCCGCAACTAAACTGGTCGCGCGACGTGTTCTCCCGTCAATTGCAGCACATGACCCATCTTGTCGACGATCTGCTCGAGGTCTCACGTATTACTCAAGGCAAACTCGAACTGCGCAAGCAGCGGCTCGAACTCGCGCGCGCGATGCAATCCGCGGTGGAAGCCGCGCGTGCGATCGTGCACGCGTCCGACCATCGTCTGAGCGTGACGCTATCTCCCGAGCCGCTTTTTCTTGATGCTGACCCGACCCGCCTTTCACAGATGATCCTCAATCTGCTGAACAACGCAGCGAAGTACACGCCGCCAGGCGGCAGCATTTCGCTCACCGCACATCGTGAAGGCAACCAGGCCGTGATTGCGGTGCGCGATTCGGGCATCGGCATTCCTCGCGAACATCTGAACAGCGTCTTCGAAATGTTCTCGCAACTCGCACCCGCGCTCGATCGCTCCCAAGGCGGACTCGGCATTGGACTCGCCCTCGTGCGCGGTCTTGCGGAATTGCACGGCGGCACGGTCGCGGCATTCAGCAACGGGCCCGGCGCCGGCAGCGAATTCGTAATCCGGCTGCCGCTGTCGAGTTCCGCCGATGCGCCCGCTGACAGCACGCAAGCCGACAAGCCGCCGGCCGCCGGACTGCGGATCGTGATTGTCGACGACAACGCGGACGCCGCCGACAGCCTCGCAATGGTGCTCGAACTGGAGGGCCACCAGGTGCGCACGGCGAGCGACGGGGTCGCGGGACTTGCTGTGATCGCCGAATTCGCCCCACAGGCGGTGATTCTTGACATCGGTCTGCCGCTCCTGAACGGCTATGAAGTCGCTCGACGGGTTCGCAACGACTATCCGGACGCCGGCATCCGCCTGATTGCGGTAACGGGCTGGGGTCAACAGCAGGACAAACAGACAGCGGTGGAGGCCGGCTTCGATCATCACTTCACGAAGCCGGTGGACCCGAGTGAACTGCAGCGCGTGCTCAGCGGACATCAGACCGAATGAGCGCGCGCATGTTCGAAGAAGCGGACATTACCAGCAGTCTCGCCGCGCGCGGCATCGTGCCGGATGCGAGGCAGCGCGACGCAATCGCGGCGCTCGGCGCTCTGGCTGGGTCCGCAGCAAGCTGCGTTGAATCGCGATATCAGGGTGTGTATTGCCATGGACTGCCTGGACGCGGCAAGAGTCTCGTGGTCGATACCGCGTTCGAACTCGCGGATTGCCAGAAGCGGCGCCTGCATTTTCACGAGTTTCTCCGCGAGATGAACCAGCGCCTCGTGAACAAACCGCGTGGCGACGACAGGCTCGGCTCCGTGTCGAAGCAATGGCTCGATGGCATAGAGTTGCTATGCTTCGACGAATTCCACGTGCACGATATCGCGGACGCGTTTCTGATGGGCCGCTTTCTCGACACGGCGATCAGGCTCGGCACGCGCATCATGCTGACATCGAACTATGCGCCCGACGGCCTTTTATCCGACCCCGAGTTTCACGAGCGTTTCCTGCCCACCATCGAGCAGATCAAGCGGCATTTCCGCGTGATCCATTTCGACGGCGCGCGCGACTATCGCTTCGGCGGCGAACAGCATGACACGCCGCACTTGTTCGCCCCGCTCGATGCAGCCGCTCACAACGCGCTGCGTGAAATCTTCCTGCGCTACGAAAGCAGCGGCGCATTCGAATCGACGAAAATCAGTGCCGCAGGACGTCCGCTCGCGGCACACGCGGTGGGCGCGGCGCTGCTGTGGGCCGACTTCGAAACACTGTGTGTGGCCAGCCGTTCGCATCTCGACTATCTGGACCTCGCCGAGCGATGGCATGGACTCATAGTCGATAACCTGCATACTGAATGGCTCACGAAAGCGCACACGTTGCAGCGGCTCGTGTGGCTGGTCGACATTCTTTACGACCGCAAGCGTGCGCTTTTCATCGCATCGGACGAGCCGATTCATGCGGCCTTGCGAGGACTCGAAGGCGCGCATGATCTATCGAGAACGCTGAGCCGGCTCGCGGAGATGCAATCGCGCGCTTATCGCAGCACGCTCGAAGAGGCGACGGACGCGTCCGCGGCGAGTGCGCCTGAGCGCTAACCGAGCAGGTTTGGCTATGCGCAAAGCGGGGCTGCAATTCTTGCAAAGGCCATGGTCGTTCGCGTCATTCGCCTAACCGGTTCGCGAAGCGTTCCTCACTGCGTAGTGCCGCAAATCGCGCTGTGTAGCCTCGATTACACCCTTCTTCACGCGCGCCCACCACGCGTCCGGGAACACGACCTGCTACCGCCGTTGCGCACTCATTCTTCAGCGGATATGCGTTCCGCCCTTTTATCAACATGGTAAGAACCGCTTCGGTCGCCGCCGCGCTTTGCGCGGCATGTCTTTCCTCTGCCTGCGTGCATATCGGACCCTCGCGCCTGAAAGCCGATCAGGTCGACTATGCGCGTGCACTCGGCGACGCGAAGAAACGCGAGATTCTTGCGGCGGTGGTCGGCCTTCGTTATGGCGACGCGCCTGCGTTTCTGACTGTCAGCAGCATCATCGCCGCCTACACGTTCGACGCCAGCGGCGGCGCGACCGCTAACGCGGGCTCCGGCAGCCAGCCGAACTACGCACTCGCCACCGGCAGCGTGTCGTATTCGAATCACCCTACCTTTACGTTCACGCCGACGACCGGCGAAGCGTTCGCCTCCGCTTACATCCGGCCGCTTGCGCCCGCACTCGTGCTGCCTCTCGCCGAAGGCGGCATTCCAATCGACCTGCTCTTGCGCATCACTGCGCAATCGGTGGGAGGCTTGCAGAACGGCAATGCGCTCGGCGGAGAAAACAGCGCGGGCGCGCCCGGCTTTTTCGAGTTGCTGCGTTCGCTGCGCCGCCTGCAACTAGCAGGCGAGTTGAACGTCGAATCGCGCAACGTGGGCACGAAAAACGAGCAGATGAGCGTGTTTCTGGTGATGGGAGCGACCACGAGCGGCGAGTCGCCGCAAACGGCGGCCGATCTGGCCCGCGTGCGCAAGTTGCTGCATCTGTCGTCGAAAACGCGGAGCTACGAGATCGTCTACGGGCCTTCTTCCGCATGGCAGAAAGCGGACAAGATTCCGATGGTGACGCGCTCGGTGCTAGGCATCCTGACCGATCTCGGTGCACAGGTGCAGGTGCCCGTCGAGCGCATAACCGACGGGTCGACGAAGCCGACCGTAGGCCTCATCGGCGGAGAAACGAGACCGACGATCATCATTCACTCGGGCGAGAGTGCGCCTGACAATGCGTACGTGATGATTCCGTACGGGACGTCGTCATACTGGGTCGATCGCAACGACTTCGACTCGAAATACGCATTCACGGTCGTGCAAAACCTGATGGCGCTCGCGGAGGCAGATACGAGCAGCAAAGCGCCTGTTGTGACGATTCCGGCGAATTGAATTGAGCTGAAGCGGGTCGGACACAACGGCTTGCGCCTTCTCACAGTCAGCGCCGACGCTCGATAAAAAGCCAGCGGTTTTCATACCGCCGGCTTTTTCGCTGCTGCTTCCGCCGCTGCTCAGGTTACAGCTTACGCACTACTCCTGGCTGCGCTTTGCCTGCACCCGCGCGATCTGCTGTTTTGCAGCTTCGTACACATGCTCGGGCGTGAAGCCGAATTTCTTCTTCAGATCGGAAAGCGGCGCGGACGCGCCGAACGTGTGCATCACCACTTGCGCGCCGAGCCGGCCGACGTATCGGTCCCAGCCCAGCGAGGCGGCCTGCTCGACGGCCACGCGCGCGTCGATGTCGGGCGGCAGCACCGCGTCCTGATAGGCTTCGTCCTGCCGCTCGAACAGATCCCATGACGGCATCGACACCACTCGCGCGGCAATGCCCTCGCTCTTCAGTTTCTCGTACGCGTCGACGCAAATCGACAACTCGCTGCCCGTCGCGAGCAGAATGACTTGCGGCTTCTGTCCGTCGGGCGCGTCGGCGAGCACATAGGCGCCCTTCTTCACACCCTCGGCCGATGCATAACGGCTGCGGTCGAGAGTCGGCAGCGCCTGTCGCGACACGACGATGCACGAAGGACGCCGCTTTTGCGTGACTGCGACGCGCCACGCTTCGGCTACTTCGTTTGCATCGCCCGGACGCAGCACCGTTAAGCCGGGAACGCCGCGCAGCGACGCCAATTGCTCGATAGGCTGGTGCGTCGGGCCATCTTCGCCGACGCCGATCGAATCGTGGGTGAACACATAGATCGACTCGACTTCCATGATCGCCGACAGGCGGATCGGCGGCTTCATGTAGTCGCTGAAAATCAGGAATGTCGAACCGAACGGCCGCAAATTGGACAACGCGAGGCCGTTGACCACCGCGCCCATTCCATGCTCGCGAATGCCGAAATGCAGATTCCGGCCGCCGTAATTGTCATGCTCGAAGCTGCCCGCGCCCTCGAATTTCAGATTCGTTTTCGTGGACGGCGCCAAGTCGGCCGCGCCGCCGAGCATCCACGGAACGCGCGCGGCAATCGCGTTGAGCACCTTGCCCGACGACTCGCGTGACGCCATGCCTTTGGCGTCCGCGTCGAAGGTCGGAATGTCGCTGTCCCAGCCAACCGGCAATTCATGCGCCTCGATCAGCGCGAATTCGCGCGACAGTTCCGGATATTGCTTGCTATAGGCGTCGTACTTCGCCTGCCATTCGGTGCGCGCCGCCTTGCCGCGCGCACCGATGCCCGCGGCGAAACGTTCGTGCACGCCTTCGGGCACGTAGAAGAATTTGTCTTCCGGCCAGCCGTAAAACTTTTTGGTGAGCGCGACTTCCTCGACACCGAGCGCCTCGCCGTGCGCCGCTGACGTGTCCTGCTTGTTGGGTGCGCCCCAGCCGATAATGCTGTTCACCACGATCAGCGTCGGCCGGTCGGTAATGCTTTTTGCTTCGACGAATGCGGCTTCGAGCGCCGCCGCGTCGTTCGCATCGTTCACATGCAGCGTGTGCCAGTTGTAGCCGCGAAAGCGGCTTTCGACATCGTCGCTATAGGCGAGGTCGGTATGTCCTTCGATCGTCACGCGATTGCTGTCGTAGATCCAGATCAGATTGGACAGCTTCAGATGGCCCGCGAGCGAGGCCGCTTCGTGCGAGATGCCTTCCATCATGTCGCCGTCGCCGCACAGCGCGTAGACGCGGTAGTCGAAGAGCGGCGCGTCCGGTTTGTTGAAGCGGTTCTCGTACCAGCGGGCCGCCATCGCCATGCCGACGCTATTGCCCAGACCCTGGCCGAGCGGACCGGTCGTGGTTTCGACACCCGTCGTCATCCGGTACTCAGGGTGGCCCGGCGTCTTGCTGTCGATCTGGCGGAAACGCTCGATGTCTTCCAGCGAGACAGCGGGCTTGCCGGTCGGCTTGCCGTCTTCGTCCACCGCCTTCACGTTCGCCAGATGCAGCAGCGAATAAAGCAGCATCGACGCATGCCCGACCGACAGTACGAAGCGGTCGCGGTTGGGCCACAACGGCTCGTCCGGGTCGTAGCGCAAATGGTTTTGCCACAAATGGTAGGCAACCGGCGCAAGCGCCATTGGCGTGCCGGGGTGGCCGGAATTGGCCTTCTGGACAGCGTCCATCGACAGCGTGCGGATCGTATTGATGCACAACTGATCGAGGGCGGGATCGTTTTGCATGGGACACTCCTTGTTCGGCCGTTGGAAACATTGCCGGCGCGCGCTGCCGCGACGTCGCCGGCAAGCGGTGTTCAGGGGAAACAACGCATGAAGAGCTCAGCAAGCCTCATGGATGATGCGCCGATGCGCGCAAATCTGCACGCGACGTGACATCGGGCTCGTTGCTGCAGCGCTAGCAGGCGCGCCGACGGGCGCGGCTAGGCCGCTTTCAGCCAATGCTCGCAAAGAGGGCCGTGCTTGCCGTCGACAGGGTCCATCTTCGGGAACGGCAGCGCGTGCATTGCGGCAAGCTCCTGCGGGGTCAGCGCTTCGCGGCGGATATCCCACTGCTGGCCTGCCGGATACGCCCCCACCACGCGGAAGCGGCCTTCGAACGATTGCAGGCAATGGCCGGTGCCGGCGGGTAGCAACAGGACGTCGCCCGCGGACACGCTGACTAATTTGCCGGCCGGACCGCCGACTATCACATCCGCGGAACCGTCCGACACGCCGAGCACTTCGTGTGCGGTCGAGTGAAAGTGGTGGTAGTCGAAGATGCCGTCGCGCCACTGCGGCGGCCATTCGTTGCGTGCGAACAGCAACTCGAACGCCTTGGCGAGGTCGCCGATCGCGGGGTCCACTGCCTGCCTGTAGATCACGACCGGCAGCTTGCTGTTATTCGGTACCCAGTCGTGCGGTTCGAGCATGAAGGCTTCGTACTCGGTCTGCGCTGCGTCGAATCCGTGCTTCGAATGTTCCTGCATGGTTGGCTCCTGTGGGTAGCGGGGCGCGTCCGGCGTGGTATGCCGCGAGGCGCGATATTGCAGCGCCGCATAAAGCGCGCCCGCTCCGGAGGCATAGCGCTGCCCAGGTCGGTCCCACGACGCATTTAACTCGCATGAAACCGCCGCGACGGGCGGCGGTCGCGCCCTCGCCATGCGATCACAACAACACAGCGACGCTCGAGCAAACCGCTCAGCCGCCGCCGATGCCCTGCAGCACTTTGCCGGTGCCGCCACACACGGTGCACTGTACTTCCTCTACTTTGCCGGTTCCCTTGCATGCCGGGCAGATATCTTCCCCGACGCCGGGCGCGTCGGGGGGCGCTTCATCGCCCGGGTTCAGGGGTTGGTTGTCCTGTTGCATATGTCTCTCCGTTCGCTGTTGACCGCATCAATTCTTGTGCGACGCGCGGCCGCCGCCGCCCGCAGGCTCGCCGTGAGTGCCGGTGCCGAGCGGCACCTCGGCGGTCTGCTCGGGATGTTCGTTCGAGCGCGGTGGATTGGTCTGCTTGTCGACCCCGGTCTGCGTGACCGGTTCGATGCCGAGGGGACTCGGCTCCACGTACTGCGTGCCGCTCGGTTTGTTGCGTTCTTTCACTTCCGGCGAAAGCTCGGGAGCGCCGGAATTCTCGCGCGGTGTGTCGGGCTGCATATCGCTCTCCTTTTATCGGCTACCTCGTGAGTGCAGCAACATACGGACCCTGCCGGACTGGATCGGAACGCACGCCGAGGGCGTCCCGTTACGGCCCGCAAGCGTCGCAACATGGGCAAAGTGGGCACGTGCATTGCGTCGCTAGAACTGAAGCTTCGGATTCATCTTTGTAAAAAGGGAGCACTTCATGACAGTGACGACCATTCGCATATCCGACACGGAAGTTCAGGTCGAGCGAACGCTATATACGTTCGCGCAAAAGAGCGATGCCGACGCGTTCGCGCAGTGCGTAGTGAACGATTCGATCGACACCTGCTATCGCAGTCATCCGCCGCTGTCGGCGCGGCCCACCGTACCCGACGAACATCCGGACGATCCGAATCGCGGCAGCACGATCTCGCCGTCGCTCGGTGGAATGCCTTGACGAGCGCAGACGCGCCGCAGTCAATGTTCTGGCGATTTGCGGTCGGCCGCGACGATCTGCTTGCCGTACTCGATGGCGGCACGGCGCGCCTGGTCGGCCGTCTCGTACGGCCCGATTTCCGGCGCACCGTCGAACGGAAAAAGAATCCTTCGATCCGCTCTGCGGACGACCTTCAGTCCACCTACGTAACGGCCGTCGCCTGTTCCGTGATAGCTGGCGAAAATCTCGAAGTCGTCGTCAGCAACGTCGGCCTTATGTCGCGCCATTTGTGTATTCCCTATCCCTTTCGATGCTCGATGAGCACCCCACGCTTAACTGCACAATGCCTGGTGCATTGCGCGCTGAATGACAGCAATGGCCGTTCCACGCGCGAAACGCATTACGCAAAGGGCGATCGGGGGCAAAGGGACATGCGCGTTGCACGCATGATCAGACAAAAGTTGGAGGTAACGATGGCCGGTTCAAACTCGCACGATGGGGTGGCGTTCGTCATGCACACGCCGATGCCGCCCGAGGTCGATCCGGAGGCGCCGCCGCCTCCGAACATCGATCCTGATCCGCCTGCAACGCCCGACGACGACCCAGGCGGGCTGCCGCCTGCCGCGCCGGAAGGCGACCCGCCCGCGAAGCCGCCGCCAATGCGTGCCTCGTCACGGCTCGCGTGACGAGGCGGTCATGCAGTCGCGCTCAGCGCAGCCGGGCAACGTCCTTCTCGCTCACGCGCGCAGCCGCGGGGTTGCCGAACTGCGTCGTCACGTAGTTCGTGAGCGCGGCAATCTGCGCGTCGTTTAGCTCTGCGGCGAAGGCCGGCATGCCGACGTCGTTGCCTGCGGCTTTGCGTTGCACGCCGTGCAGAATGACCTGCATCAGGTTGCCGGGATTCGACGCACCCACCGTCGAGTTATGCAGCAACGGCGGATAGTAGCCGTCCGGTGTTCCCTTGCCGCTCGCCTGGTGGCACGTCGCGCAATTGCCCAGATAGAGCCGCCCGGGATCGAGCGTGCCGTCGTTCAGCGCAACGCCTCGCAGGCGCGCTACGTCCGTCGACGGTTTGCCCCACGCGCTGCGCGAGCGCGAACCGCTCTGGCCGCCGCCGTCGTTGACCGGCGGCACCGTGCGCACATACGTCGCGATGGCGCCGATGTCGGCGTCGCTCATCTTCGAGAAGCTGTGCTCGACCGCCTCAGCCATCGGCCCCGCTGCCTGTGCGAGTCCGGGCACGCTGCCGGTTTGCAGATACTGCACGAGCTGCGTACGGCTCCATCCGCCAATGCCGCTGTCCGGCGACGACGTGATGTTGTAGCCGTCCCAATCCGCGAGCACCGAGCCGCCGAGGAAGCCGCTGCCGGTTTCATCGAGCGCCTGTTCCTGCATCGCGAAGCCGCGCGGCGTGTGACACGTGCTGCAATGCGCGAGCCCCTGCACGAGATACGCACCGCGGTTCCACTCGGTGCTCTGTTGAGGCTTCGCCTGATATGGGCCACTCTTCAGGAACATCCAGTTCCATACGGTGAGCGGCCAGCGCATGTTGAGCGGCCATGCAATGTCGCTCGCGCGCGTAGCCTGCTGCACCGGCGCCACGCCGTAGCGGAAGTACGCGTATAGCGCCTTCACATCGCCGTCGCTGACCTTCGCGTAGGAGACATACGGCATCGCCGGGTACAGATTATGGCCGTCCTTCGACACGCCCTTGCGCAGTGCGCGGTCGAAGTCTTCGAGCGACCACGTGCCGATACCCGTTTGCGGGTCGGGCGTGATGTTGCTCGAATAGATCGTGCCGAGCATCGGCACCTTGAGCGGCAGGCCGCCCGCGAACGGCTTGCCTTTCGCAGTGGTGTGACACGCCATACAATCGCCGGCGGTGGCGAGATATTCGCCGCGTTTGATCAACACCGCGTCGTTGCCGTCCACCGCCTTGGCGTCCTGCGCGAATGCGCAAACGGGCAGCGCCGAAGACAACGCGAAGGCGCCGGCCAGCATCCAGAAAAAAGTCTTCTTCAACACGTTCACACTTCCTTCTTCAACTGGTCGGCCATGCGCAGTGCTAGCGCGGCAATGGTCAGCGTCACGTTGACGGTGCCGACGGTCGGCATCGTCGCGCTGCTCGAAATGAACAGATTCGGGTGGTCGAACGTGCGGCAATGCTTGTCGACCACGGAATCGCGCGGATCGCTGCCCATGATCGTCGCGCCCGTGATGTGGTTGTTCGGCGCGAATTCGTCGTTGAACTGGATTTCGCTGCCGCCCAGTACCTTCGCCGCGTTCGCATAAACTTCGCGGGTGTGCGCGGCGCCGCGCTTCACGTAGTCGTCGATGCGATAAGTGATCTCGGGCCGCGCAATGCCGATCGCGTCGGTCTCGGTGCGGCTCGGTACGATGCGGTTTTCGGGCTGCGGCAGAATTTCATGGAAGCAGTCGAACTCGACGAAGCGCGCCGAGCGGTCGCGAATCTGCGCATCGAGCTCGGCGGGCTTGATGAGCTTGCCTTGCTTGAAGATTTTTTGGGTCTCCTGATCCACTCGCGACAGGTTCGACAGGTGGATTTTCTTGGCCGCTTCCGTCGAACGGAAAGCGCCGTCGCGAAAGCCGATCAGCGAGGTCATTTCCTGCGGGCCGCGCCCCGGCCACAGTTTTTCGTCAGCGTAAAACGTGACGCCCGTGCCCGGATGGTCCATCAGGTTGCGGCCCACCATGTCGGAGCTGTTGCCGACGCCGTTTGGAAAGTCGTGGCTCTGTGACATCAGCATGATCTTCGGCGTCTCGATGCCGTTCGCGGCGAGCACGAAATACTTTCCTTCCACGCGATGCTCGTTGCCCTGCGCGTCTCTGTACAGGGCCGCCGCGATGCGCTTGTCCGTGCCGACTTCGAGTTTGTAGACCACCGCGTTCGCGATCAGCCTGGCGCCGGCCTGCTCCGCTTTTTCAACGTGCACGATGCCGTTGTACATCGCACCGATCGGGCAGATCGGCATGCAGTTGTTATTGCCGCAGCAGGTCGGACGGCCATCGTACGGACGGCTGTTGCGCGCGACGGGTTCCGTCACGACGTGATAGCGCGGGTCGAACGCATTGAGCTTGCTTTTGATGGTCTGCTCGTTGTACGACAGCGGCAGCGGCGCCATCGGATAAGGCTGGCTGCGCGGCGAGCCGAGTTCTTCGTCAGTCGGGCCCCACACGCCGAGTTCTTCTTCGGCACGCTGGTAATACGGCTCCAGCTCCTCGTATTGCATCGGCCAGTCGCGGCCCACGCCATAGACGGTTTTCATCCTGAAGTCGTTCGGCATGAAGCGCCACGCGGACGCGGCCCAGTGCCATGTCGTGCCGCCGACCGCGCGAATGTACTGCGAGTTGAATTTGTGCTCGCCCTTGAGGATCAGATAGTTGTTGGGCGGATAGTACTCGGGATGCGGCGCCCATTTGCTCGGCGGATACGGCGCCATGAAATCCATCTTGTCCGCCTGATTGCGAAAGCGCTCGACGATCTCCCAGCGCGGCATGCGCGGCCCGGCTTCGAGCAGGATCACGGACTTGCCGGCCTGCGCCAGCTGATGCGCGACGATCGCTCCGGCGACCCCCGACCCGACCACGACGATATCGGCTTGCTCAGTGCTCTGTTGTTTATCGGCCATGGCTTATGCTTGCCTCTCGACGGGTTTGGCGGCCCAGAAGCCGGGCTTGTTCGGGCAATACGAGCGGATGATCAGCGTGTCGGATACCACGCCGAACATGAGCGCCTGCTCATAGGTAATGACGACGTCATCGACGGTGCCGAGATACCACGCTTCCATGATCTTCAGCGCAAGCGCTTGTTGAGCGGCATCGGCGGAACCGGCGGCGAGCGCGCCTGCGAGCTTCGGTAACTGCTGCGCGAGTTCGGGCGTGGACTTCTGCAGCGCGGCAAAGAGCCGGGTGCCGACGTCGCGATCGAGCGCGGACTTTTCGGTCAGCGATTGCGACAACGTCATGAAGGTGTCGATGGGAGCGGACGATGAGTCGTCGGCCAGTGCCTTGAGCGTGAGCGAGCCGGTCAGGCCAGCAGCCGTCAACGCGAGCGCGCCCTGCAGCCAGCGGCGGCGCGTCATGGTCGACGGCTCACCGCTCGCGGCGCGCTCGCCGAGAGAGTCTTGTGGAGTCAATGTTCTTATCCCTTGTGAGGCGTGGTTCAAAACTTGTTGATACGGTAATGCCGGTAATGAAATGAAGCGTGTGATATGCGATTAACGAAAGGCGCTGCCTGACAATCACGCCGCGCTTCAGAACTGATGCAGCATGCCGATATAGGCGCCCGTCTGCGACTCGCCGACGAGCGGGCTCGTGTTGCCGGTCGAATCGCGCGGCGAGGCTTCGAGCGAGAAGTTCGCGTTGCTGCTGTTGCGCACGTAACCTACGGTGCCGTAAAGGAATGTTCGCTTCGAGAGGTTGTACGTGGTGCCGAGCACGTACATCATCGCGTGGCCCGAAGGATCATGCGCGGCGTCGCCACTGCCGTCGCCCACCTTCACGTAGTAGCCGCCCGCGGTGACGGCCCAGCGCGGCTGGAAGCTGTACGTCGCGCCAAGCCAGTAGTGGTCGGCCGTGTCGGCGACGCCGGCCGGCGAGTCCGGCGCCGAGTAATGCGTATAGGCGCCCTGAATCTTCACCGCGTCGAAATGCACGTTCGCGCCCACGAAGTACTCGCGCGAACTCTGGAAGATGTTCGAGAAGCGGCCGTTGCTGTCGCGCAGTTCGTCGTAGATGCCGCGCACGTCGAAGAGCTGCGAATGGTAGGTCAGCATGATGCCGTCCGAGCGGCCGAACTCGCCGCTCGCGCCGCTGTTGAAGGCACCCGGCTGATTGCCGAACGCGTACTGCGCCTGCACGTCGAAGCCCCAGAACACCGGGCTGTGATACTCGACGTTATTGCTGGTCTGCTGCCAGTTGCGACCCCGCACGAGCGACGCCGACGAAAACGCCTGCTGCACGAACGGATCGAATTCCCAAACGCCGTCGCTGTCGATAAAAAGATTACGCCCCGCTTGCAACGTGCCCCATTGCTGGCTGCTCAATCCGGCGAAGGCGCGCCGCGACCAGAGCCGTCCGTCGCTCGTCGTGCCGTTCATCACCTGCAGACCGGTCTCCAGTGTGAAGATCGCTTTCAGTCCGCCGCCCAGTTCTTCATTGCCCTTGAGACCCAGCATGCTGGTGCCCCAATCGCCGCCTTCGGCGCGCCAGCGGTTGGAGCTTCCGCCCGTGCCGTTGTTGATGTGATTCAGATATTCGACGCCGGCATCCAGACGGCCATATAGCGTTACGCTTGTTTGACCATATGCAAGCGGACTTGCCACCGCAAGAGCGGCCACCAGTTTTGTGTGTAGTCTCATTGTATTGGCGTGAGTTACGTGTGACGCGGTATGGGGCAAAGCATGAGCACTGCATGACGCAATGCGAACTGCGGACGGCTCGAAGTGATGCGGCTCGACGCCAGGTGCTGCCAGAGGAGATGGCACGCGCGATGTTGTAAAACTACACGCAGTGCCGCCGAACTATAGGCGATGCGCGCCTGGCTAACTACCCGTTTCGCGCAATAGACTTTTGCGACGCATGCACTCGACTACGCGTCTGCTTACCGGTTCGCCGCCGGCTGCATCGTCGCGATCGGAATGAGGAACTCCGAAAAGCCGGTCAGCATGATCTGCACGCCGATGCACAGCAATAGAAAGGACGAAACGCGCATCGCCACCTTGGTACCTTCCACGCCGAGGTACCGCGCGAAGATGACAGCACGGCTGTAGATCAGGTAGACGGTGAGCGCGACCGCGAGTGAGATCACAACCGACGCGATGCTCGACAGCACGAACTCCGATAGCTTATGCGTGCGGTTCGCGGTCAGCGCGACGGCCGTGGCAATCGAGCCCGGTCCGGTGGTCAATGGAATGGTCAGCGGGAAGAACGCTCGCGCCTTGGCGTTCTCCGCATCCACGCGCTTGACGGTCGGCTGTTCGGCCGGCTGTGTATCGGGTGCATTCAGCATTTGCCAGCCGCCGACCGCCACCGCAAGGCCGCCGCCGATGCGCAGCGCCTGCATCGAAATGCCGAAGAAATGCAGAATCGGCGTCCCGATAAAAAACGCCACCAGTAGCACGCACACGACATTGATCGCGATCTTTCTTGCGAGTGCGGTGCGTTCCTCGGTGGTCAGTGAGGCGGTCCGGTCGAGAAAAACAAAAGCAATGCCGATCGGGTTGATGATGCTGATCAACCCGGTAAAGCCGAACAGAATGTCCGAGATCAGACTTTCGACCATATGCGATCCGTGTCGAGCGGCGGCCCAGGCACTGCGACTGCTGCACACTGGTGCGCCGCGCCGTGTAGTTGAACTGAAGCGCCGAAGCCCCCCAGACCTGCGCGCGTTGCGTGGCGAGATCATAGCGCGGCGCGATATGAACCCGGTAGAAACGCGAACCTGCATAGAAAGGCGTGAATGTTCTGGATGCACCGCGACGCCCACTCGCGCGCGTCGCACATTGCGGCGCAACACGAGCACACATTTGAAGTGCCGATCGATGCGTCCGCAACTTTCGAAAAGCCTACACTTTTTTGACTTACTTTACGGGACCGAAGCATCCGGCATACAGTCGCCAGCGAAGCCGCACTTTCAACGAGACGTACCTACAGTTCGAGGAGTTGCCCCATGTTGCTTCGTGTACTCGCCGCGCTGCCGTTCATCGGCATTTTGCTCGGTGTCCCGTTTGTGAACCGGGTCGAGCCGCTTGTGCTCGGCATGCCGTTCGTGCTGGGCTGGATCGTCGCGTGGGTGGTGTTGAGTTCGATCATTATGGCGATCGTGTATCGGCTCGACGCGTCGAACCGGTACGTCGCCGCTGACGGCGAGGAGGTCCGGCCATGAGCGCACTCGTCATCATTGCAGCCATTACGCTCTTTGCGCTCTTTCTCGGCGTGCGCGCGAAGCATGGCCATGACATGAGCCTCGAACAGTGGACTGTGGGCGGCCGCAGCTTCGGCACCGCCTTCGTGTTCCTGCTGATGGCCGGCGAAATCTATACGACCTTCACGTTCCTTGGCGGCAGCGGTTTTGCATATGGCAAGGGCGCGCCTGTCTATTACATTCTCGCCTACGGCACGCTCGCATACATCCTTTCGTACTGGATGCTGCCGCCGATCTGGCGCTACGCGAAACAGCACCGTCTCGTTTCGCAGCCGCACTTTTTCAGCCGCAAGTACGATAGCCCCGCGCTCGGCACGCTTGTCGCGCTGGTTGGCGTGGCCGCGTTGATCCCTTACCTCGTGCTGCAGTTAAAGGGCCTGGGCATCATTGTCGCAACGGCTTCGTATGGCGCGATCTCGTCGACCGCTGCGATCTGGATCGGCGCCGCGGTGGTCACTGTGTATGTGATTGTGTCGGGCGTGCGCGGCTCGGCATGGAACTCGGTCGTGAAGGATCTGCTGATTCTCGCGATCGTGCTGTTCCTTGGCATTTATCTGCCGCTGCATTACTACGGCGGCCTCGGCGAAATGTTCCATGCAATCGACGCCGCCCGTCCCGGCTTTCTGACCTTCCCCGCCAAGGGTTCGAGCGTCACGTGGTTCCAGTCCACCGTGCTGCTGACGGCGCTCGGCTTCTTCATGTGGCCGCACACTTTTGGCTCGATATTCACCGCCAGGGACGAGCGCATCTTCCGCCGCAATGCGATGGTGCTGCCGCTCTACCAGCTGATCCTGCTGTTCGTGTTCTTCGTGGGCTTCGCCGCGACGCTGAAGGTGCCGGGTCTGAAGGGCGGCGACATCGACCTGTCGCTGTTCCGCCTGTCGCTGCAGACCTTCGACCCCTGGTTCGTCGGCGTGATCGGCGCGGCCGGCATTCTGACGGCGCTCGTGCCGGGCTCGATGATCCTCACCTCGGCATCCACGCTGCTCGCCAACGACGTCTATCGCGGCATGGTGAACCGCAACGCGACGGACGCCACGGTCGCCAATCTCGCGCGAATCCTGGTGCCGGTCGTCGCGCTCGTGGCGGTTGCCTTCACGCTGCACGGCGGCGAAACCATCGTCGCCTTGCTGCTGATGGGCTACAGCTTCGTCACGCAACTCTTCCCCGCGGTTATCTGCAGCCTTTTCCCGCGCAACCGGGCGACCAGGCAGGGCGCGTTTTGCGGCATCGTTGCGGGCGTCGCCGTGGTGGCGATCACCACGACCATGCATCTGACGATCGGGCAATTAATGCCGTTCCTGCCCGACGCGCTGAAAGACGTGAACATCGGCTTCGTTGCGCTGGCGGTCAACATCGTCGTATTCATCATTGTCAGTGCGATGACGCAAAGCGGACGCGTCGAGCATACGCACGCATCGGCGCATTGAATCGAGCGCACCTTGCGCTTACTGAAGCCGTCGCTCCGCGCGACGGCTTTTTTGTTTCCGCCCGGCAATTCAGGAGGTCAAAACTACATTCGCATGAAGAAACGCGCGCTCAGAACGAACCGGGTGCCCCGACGCGCGAGCGGCACGCACTGCAGCATGGCGGTCAGCCGGCCGCAAACTCAATGCACGCGCCGGGCACACGGCTTGCTGTTAGATGGCCCTGTGAATCCGCCGCACTGCACAAGTGCAAAACGCGTCCTCTGGGGGCCACCTTGCCGCTTAACGTACTACTTGTCGCTTCCGAAGCCCTACCGCTCGCCAAATCGGGTGGACTCGGCGACATGGTCAGCGCCTATGCCGCAGCTTTGCGCGATGCCGGCGTCGACGTTTCGATTCTGATGCCCGCTTATCCGGACGCCCTCGAGCGTGCCGTGGATGTTAGTTACGTTGCGCGGATGACCGGCCTGCCAGGCGGCGACGCCCGTTTGCTTCGCGCCCGCATGCCCGATAGCGGCGTGACGGTGCTGCTGCTTCAAATGGATCACCTCTTTGCGCGCGAAGGCTTATACCGTGACCCGCAAGGACACGATTATCTCGACAACCTCACGCGATTTGCTTCGCTGGCGGCGGCGGCCACGCGTGTCGCGCGCGGCGTTCGCAACCTGAAACGCCCTCATATCGTGCACGCGCACGATTGGCATGCAGGTCTCACGCCGCTTTACATGCGGCTCGCAGGCGTCGCCGCGAAAAGCGTCTACACGATTCACAATCTCGCGTTCCAGGGCAATCATCCGCTCGCGATGGGCGGCTGGATCGGTGTGCCGCCGGAGTTGCTCGCGCCGGCACTGAGCGACGAGCGCAGCATCGAGTTCTATGGTTCGCTCAGCATGATGAAGGCCGGGATCGTGCATGCGGATCGCGTGACGACCGTCAGTCAGCGCTATGCACGCGAGATTCTCACGCCGCACTTCGGCCACGGAATGGAAGGCGTGCTGCAGGCACAGATAGGGAAACTGAGCGGCATCGTGAATGGCATCGACACGTCCGTGTGGAATCCGGCCACCGACGAATACATCGCCCGCCCCTATTCCGTCGACGACACCGCCGGCAAGCAGGCGTGCAAGCGCGAATTGCAACAGGCATTTGGCCTGACGCGCGACCCGTTCGCGCCGCTCGTCGCGATAGGCAGCCGTCTCACCGAACAGAAACTGGCCGACGTGGTGGTACACGCGCTGCCCCGACTACTCGAAGAGCATCCGCGTCTGCAGTTCGCAATTCTCGGACAAGGCGAACGCGGGCTCGAACATGCGATGCAGGAACTCGCCGCCGCGTGGCCGGGGCGTGTAGGCGTGCAGATCGGTTATGACGAGCCGCGCGCGCACATGCTGCACGCGGGCGCGGACATTCTGCTGCACGGCAGCCGCTTCGAGCCGTGCGGACTCACGCAACTCTATGCGATGCGTTACGGCACGATCCCGGTGGCCTCGCGGGTGGGCGGGCTCGCGGATACGATCGTCGATTACGCGCCGCACGAAGCGCGAGACGAAGATTGCGCGACCGGCTTCCTGTTCGATGGTGAGAATCCGCACGACGTCGTGCATGCGCTCGGCCGTGCGTTGGCCGCGTTCGTGCGGCCCGCGTCGTGGCATGCGTTGCAGCGCAATGCGATGAACCGCGACTCGGGCTGGGAAGTGTCGACATCGAACTATCTTGCGTTATATGCAGGTCTCGTCGACGCACATCCTGCGGTGCCCGATACGCATGTTCGGGCGAGAACTGCAGCCCCTGCGAACTCACGGCGAGTTCGCAGCGAAGATACGTTCAATGCCGGTGTGGGCGAGTTGGCGCGAACCGCGTGACGGCGTGATGGCTGGAGCGGCGGTAATGAATGGCCTGCGCCGTGAAGGCGCAGCCGCATCATCAAAGGTGCAGCCGCTTCGCTTGAGGGCGCAACGCCCAGGCTAGCCGGCGCGCGCCTCAGCTGCGCGCGAGGCAAACGCGAAGCCGTCCTTGCCGCTGCGCTTGACCCGATACATCGCTTCGTCGGCGGCGGCGACGAGGCGGCAATAGTCGTCGACGAGATCGGGGTAGCTCGCTATACCGATGCTCGCGCGAACCATGCCCATGCCCATCTGTTCGTCGGTGCGAGCCACGCAGGCGATCAGGCGCTGCGCGATCTGCCGCAACTCCTCCTGCTCGGCGAACTCCTGAACCAGCACTGCAAATTCGTCTCCCCCAATGCGCGCGACAACATCCTCTTTGCGCACCGATTCGCGAAAACGCCGCGACACCGCGACCAGAAATTCGTCGCCCACACGGTGACCGCGTGAATCGTTGACCTTCTTGAAGCCGTCCAGATCCACATACAGCACGGCCATCTTGCGCGGACTCGCCGACATCGACGCCTGGGCAGCGGCCTCCTCCAGCGCAGCGAAAAGCTTGCGCCGGTTCGCGAGCCCGGTCATCGGATCATGCAGCGCCGCGTGCTTGAATTCATGCGACTGGCCGGCCAACTGCCGGTTGCGTTTGGCGTACATGCCCAGCGCCGTGATGAGCAGGCAGAAAAGCAGCGCCGCCACTGCGATGAGCATGTGCGCGACGCCGGTGATTCGCTTGCGCATGTCCGCGCTATAGGTATCGCGTTGTGTATGCCAGTAGGACGACGCGTCGCCGAGCAACCTGTCCATTTCGGCGAACGTCGCATCGGGCAACAACACCGACGACGGAATACGCGGCGCATTCGCAGGACTCGCGTTCACGAGCGCGGCGAGCGACGCGAGACGCCGCGTCAGTTCGGCGCGCGCCTGCCCGTAGCCCTCCGCTGCGGCATCGCGGGCGTGCGGCACCTGGTCCCATACGCCGACGCGCGCGCGCGCGGTCTCGGCTCGCTCGACGGCTTCGAGCACGAGGCCCGCATATTCCTGTTTGACCTGATCCGCGAACACCGTTCTGATCTGCAACGCCAGATACAGCAGGCCGATCAGCAGGCACAGCAGCGACGCCACGGCGACGGTTGCGGGACCGGGCGTGAGACGCCATCCGTTGGCGCGGCCGGATTCCCGGGGCAACGCAAAAAGCGTTTCAGGGATGCGAGTAGGGGTCTTGCTGACTTCCGCTGCCATGTTGTCGGTAGCTTACGCGTCGAAAGAAGGAGCCCATCCTTGCAAACAGGTTGGGCTTGCGTCGTGCGCTGGTCGCTGAAGCGCGGCGCTCCTGCTGCGCGTATTTCGCCGCTCGCCCGGGACGCTCTGCCGCGCCGGCAGTACGTTGCATTGAGCGAGGCGAAACGGCCGGGCCGGTTGCCGTGCCCGACGGCACGGCCTCGGCATTATCCGCGAGCACTTCCTCCTCGTCCTCCGGACGGCTGATCTGTCCAGACCACACCGACGGCTTGCGGCTCTCCGCACTCGACACCGGCGACTTCGCGGGCACCGCCGGCAGATCAAGCAGTGCAATCGGGTCCGCGGGCGAACTGGTGACGGGACCGGGACTCTGTGTCGGTGCGAGTAACGGTGCCGGTGCCTGAGCGCTGATCGCGGATGTCACGAGCGGTGCTCCCACGATAGCGGCTGCGGGCGGCGCAGCCTGCGCGCTGGTCGCGAGCGCAGTGTCCGCCTGCGCGGACGCTTTCGCGAGCGCCGACGCCATGTTGTTCGGCGTGGGCATGCGCAACGCCTGGCGAGCGCGGGCGATGGCCTCGGCATAGGTCTGCTGGTCGCTATTGAACCAGACGCCGTAGGCCACGGTGCCCACCACGCCGAACGCGAGCGCGCTCGCCGCCGCCACGCATAGCGCGAGGCGTCCGAAGCGGGGCGTCAAGCCTGTGTCTTCCACATCGCCGCTCTCGAAGCGCGCATCGTCTCCATGTCCGCGGACAGGAGGCAAGTCGGGATCGTTGTACATCGCAATACGCTCCGGAATTCTTCCGTCTGACGCTCCATCAGGCTGGGTCTCACAATTTCGCACGGTCGATGCAAACGCTGCTGGAAGAATGTAACTCGCTCATCCGGTAGCGACAACAACACGCGGCGCGGCTCCCGACGTCTGTTCGGCAGCGCGCATTCGCGGCTGGAAACCCGGGTAAAACGTTCAACGTCCATGCATATACAACAACGCAGTGGCCTTTCAACTGACGTATGAGCGGGCGCAAAGCGCCGCCAGCCTTGATGATCGGTCGGCAGAATGCGCCAGGGGACCACTCCTACGCAATTTTCGCGCCTTGACGTCGGGCACATGAAAGACCGGCACGTTCACCTCCTATGCGTCGCATCGAATGGTTGCGCCGAGCGGCGCCAGAAATGGTTGCGCCATCCACTAAACGAGGAATGTTTGACGCCACGTCCGGCGCACACAAGAGTCACACATTCTCATCGGAGCGGCTGTGAGCGGCCATGCGCCCTTTGCTATTGCGGACGTGCGCGAAGTGGCGTACATCGACGAGATTTCGGCGCTATTGCGCTATCGCCTGGCAGAGCCGCTTGCCCATCCGTTAAGCGGATCTGGCCGCTAATGCGGTAATGCTGACGTCGCAAAAGCGCAGTGGCCCGCATCGCGTGAACGATGCGGGCCACTGTACTGCCGCCGACTAACACGCTGGTGTTCGCCGCCGGCTTGGTGCGTTACTGCCCTTGCGCCTTTTGCCGCAATTTGCCTTGGTAGCGGATCGTCGGACGCAGCGACTGCGTCGTCGGCGTCGGCGTCTTCAGCAACTGACGGGCAACCATGGCGTTAGCGGAACTGAACGAGCCGATGCTGGTTTCACGCGACGGGTCCGCAAGACCGTGTGCCACGAGCAATTTCGCTTCGAGTTGCAAGCTCGTCAGCAGGACAGGATCCTTCAGCGCATTACCCTGTGCGAGCAACTGACTCCACGCGTTGTTGCTGTAGTTCGTTACGTAGTAGTCGAGACCGCTCGGGTCCGCGAGCACCGCTGAGCAGCCGTTGAGCCGCACCTGCGTTTGCGGGTCTTTCAGCGCGAGCGTTTTGCGCGAGGTCAGTCCATCGCCATAAGCGAGCGTCAGCGGAACGGTCCACTGCGTCCCCGGATACTGGTTCTGATTCGGGAACGGCGACTGTTTCAGCGTCACGATGGTCTGGTTCGTCGTCAGATCGCATTGCGTGTCGAGCGAAATCAACGGAACGCCGGTTTGCCGCACGAAGCTGTCGCCGATCGCGACCATCGGCTCGCCGCTCGCCTTTGCCAACTCATCCCACAGACGCTTCGGCGTGACGTTGCCAAGCGAATAGTCGGCGAGATACTGCTGCAGACCGCGGCGCATGGTTTCCTCGCCGAGATAGTTTTCGATCATCTTCAGCACATGGCCGCCCTTGTCGTACGTGAACGCGCTCGCGCTCAGCACGAAGTCGTTGGACGCCCAGCCGTTGAAGTTCGGCTGCACCGGGAATGAGGTCGACTTCAGGTCCGCGTTGATCACCGCATACTTGTTCTTCACGTCGTCGACCCAGCTGAACCGGTCCGGGAAGAAACGCACCTTGGTCTTGTTTTCGAAGAACGTTGCGAACGATTCGTTCAGCCACACATCGTCCCACCAGTCGAGCGTGACCAGATCGCCGAACCATTGGTGCGCCGCCTCGTGCGTGAGCACGGTCACGCCATAGTCGGACATGGTCGTGCCCGGCGCGGGCAGGATGTCATCGGCGAATTCGAGAATGGCGCCCCAGTTCTCCATACCGCCGAAGTTCAAGTCCTTCTCTTCCTTGAACGCGTCATTGGCCGCCACCGTGTCGAACTTCGTGAGCGGCAACGGGATGCCGGTGTAGCGATAGTAGTAATCCAGCGCCTGCTTGGTCTGCTGCATCGCCGGCTTGGCCCAGTCCCGCATGCCCGGCGGCGTGAAAATGCGCAGATGCAGCCCCTTGCCGTCAGGCAGCGGACTCGTGAAATCGTCTTCGAGAATGTCGAACTGGCCGCCGCCGAAGAAGAGCAGATACGACGGCATCGGCGGCGTCTTTTCGAACGACACCAGTTTGTAGCCGCTATCCACATTCACCGCGGGCTTTTCCGCCGCGTTCGACACGACGTTCCAGTTCTGCGGCACCTCCGCGCTCACCTCATAGGTGGGCCGGAAAGCCGGCTCGTCCCAGCCCGGGAACCACTGCCGGGCCAGATTCGACTCGCCTTGCGTGAGGATCGCGCCGCTCGTGGTGCCGTCGGTCGCCTTCAGATCGACGCGGAATACGCCCTCCGCTGCAGAGCAGCCGGGGTAATGGTCGTCGCCGCAACTGCCGCCCGTCTTCGCGACCGGATCGTCATAACTCTTGAAGTTGATGATGCCGCTCCACTCCATGTGGAGCGAGTAGTTGCCGGCGGCGATCTGACCGCTCACGGGTCGAAGCTGATAGAAGTCGCCGTCGTCTTGCGGCGTGGCGATCAGCGCGATGTTGCCCGGTTGAAGCGTGATGGTGCCGTTGGTGAACTTGACGCGATGGCCTGCGATCGTGATCGCATTGACGGCTTTGAGCACCTTGATCTGCACGTCTGCGCGACCGTCGAACGACGACAGCGCCGGGTTGGGCCGGAACCACAGTTTGTAGTTGACCGGCATGACAGTGTTCGGCAATTCGACCGGCTGCACGGTCTTGTCGATCGACGTATCCGCGAGCACTGCACTTGCAGGCGGCACCTGGGCGACTTCGGACGCGCCCGCCGGCCCTTGTGCGGATTTACTCGTCAATGACGAGGAGCCGTCTCCTCCACCGCACCCGGCTGTTACCATGATTCCGGCTAACGCCAGGCACTGCACCTGCGATCGGAAATTTATACGCATTTTAATCCTCGACTGACAATATCGGTATAAAGAAGTGCGTTGAGCCACTTGAGCCGTGTTTCTTTTTTTTCAGCGACAAAGGTCTCCCGCACTAGCACCGAATTGCTAGCCAGAATATGGACGTGTTACGTCCTCAGCACTAATTGGCTGATTTTAAGATTCAAATGCTTATTTATTACAAAACTTTCATAAGCGTAATAGCTACGCTCTGATGATCGCCGGACAAAGCGCCGCCCACCGGACCTCACAGGCAGAACCGGAAATCAGGATCAGTTTTCGACGACAGTGCGTAGCCTAGTTTGGCAAACGTTATCGTGTCAACTTCCTTTCACAATCTTTCCCGAATTGCCACACGATGTATGCGAACTGGATGCGTGACGTAATCAACCTGAGTTAAAACTCTAAATAGCGGTTTTTCCGGATTGGACTACGAAAATCTTTTTTATTTTTCAATGCCGGATGTGCTAAGGCGAGCGTGACGCAGATAACGAATTGCGAATCGATTTTGTACTAGCTATTGAGTTCAACGCAGCGCACGAAAAGACGGCGTGCAAATGTGTCATGGGACACATGGCCGCGAGTCGGCGCATTGCCGACTCGGGCTAAGAACAGACGTGGCGCACGTCACCGTCGATGTAACGTCGCACAACACCTGAACGTCTCAGGCCGCAACCGCTTGGGCCTGCCTCAAAGGAAACGGATCGCGCCACGCCTCAAGCTCGCTCAACTGATCATGCCAGCGCATTACCTCGGGAAACTCGTCTAGCGGCATGTTCGCGCTTGCCGCATAGGGCAGCGTGACGCCGACCGAGAAGTCAGCGATGCTCAACTGATCGCCAAGCAACCATTTACGCCCTTTCAGATGCTGGTCGAGAACTCCCGCATGCTTGCGGAACCACCCTTGAGCTTCCGCGACTTTCGCACTGTCAGGCGCGCCCAGACCGATTGCGGGCTTGATCAGGTGTTCGAAGTAAAGCAAGCCGCCGTGGCGGTAAAAGTGCTGGCTATTCCAGCTTAGCCAACGCAGCACGTCGGCCTGCCGCTCGTCATTCTGCGGCCATAACGGTGATTGCCCGCGTTGCGCGAGATGGCAAATAATCGCGTCCGCTTCCCAGATGCTTCTTTGCCCATCGACGAGGCACGGCACCTTGCCGTTCGGATTGAGCGCCAGGTAAGCGGGCTCAGTGTGCTCGCCTTTGCCAAGATCTAAATAGACGTATTCAATTGGCAAACCTAAATATTTAGCCACTGCGCAGGCCTTGCGCGGCGCTAACGATTCCGCATAGTAAAGCTTCATTTGACGTCTCCGTGCTGGTTCACTTCATTCGATGCTGCCTCTTCAAAGTTCCGTGTTGCCCAGTTCCGCAATCAGTGCATCCATCTTCTCAAACGCGCCCTTCCACCCGGCATCGTGACCGTCGCGCGCGGCTTCGTCGAAGAACTGCGAGTGTGTGAAGTTCATTTCCGTGCCCTCGTCGATCGGCCGGAACGTGATGCTGACAAGTGAGCGCCGCTCGGGCAACGTCACCCATTCCCACGTAAAGACGAGCTTACGGTCCGGCTCGACTTCCTGATATTCGCCGCGGCAGTCATGCGTTTCGCCGTCGAGCGTCTGGAATACCACGCGAAACCGGCCACCCACACGCGGATCGGCTTCGGCGCTCAACACCGGGCCGGCGTCAGGCCCCCACCAACGCGCCATCAACTCCGGCCTCGTCCACGCTGCGTACACTTTCTGCGGCGGCGCCTTGAGGCGGCGCACGATGGTTAGACTGGGCTTCTGCATCGCTCACTCTCCTCCTTCGACAAAATCGGCAAGCCGGTCGAGGCTCGCGGACCAGAAGCGTTCATAGCGTTTGAGCCACGCCATGGCCTCTTCCATGGGGCCGGCAACGAGATCGACTGACACGGTGCGACCATGCTTGGCGCGCGTGATGAGGCCGGCGTCGCTCAGCACGTCGAGATGTTTCATGACGGCCGGCAGCTTGAGCGGCAACGGGCGCGCGATTTCCGTGACGGAAAGGCCCGGCTCCCGCTCCAGACGAGCGAGGATGGCCCGCCGCGTCGGATCTACCAGCGCGGAAAAAGTACGATCGAGTTGACTGACTGGACACTTCACCATGTGGTGAACTATAGAGATTCGACGAGCGGTGTCAAGGATTTTTACGCGATACTTTTTTCCGCAGTCTGCTGTCAGAAGTTCGCCGTTCGCGCGACCAAGCCGAACGTCGAATTAAAAAAGGAATTTCGCGTGGACGACATCGACTTCGAATGCACCGCGTGCGGCAAGTGCTGCCACGACTTGCGCTTGCCGCTGACATTGGCCGAGGCGAGCGACTGGCTCGCGCGAGGCGGGCAGATGGAACTGATTTGCGAGGCGATTCCGTGGCCGGCCGATCCCGAGCCGCCCAACGCTCAAGCGGACTACAGAAAAGCGCGCTCGACACCCGCGGAGAGCGGTTCGCTGCCCGTGCGCGTGTCCATCATTCTCGCGGCCGCGTTCGCGGGTCCATGTCCCAATCTTCGCGCCGACATGCTGTGCGGCATCTATGAAGAGCGGCCGCTCGTGTGCCGTATCTATCCGGCGGAGATCAACCCTTTCGTCTCGCTGACGCCTGCAAACAAGGCGTGTCCGCCCGAGGCATGGAATAACAAGCCGTTGCAGCGGCACGGTGTGTTGGTGGACGAGACGACGCGTCGACTGATCGAACTATCGCGCCGCACGGCGGAAAATGAAGCGCCGCTTCGCATGCGTTTATGTCACGAGTTGGCAATCAATCATGCGTCGCTCGCAAACGAGGGGTTCGTTATTTATGCGCCGCGAAGCAGCGAACTGCTTCCGGCTCTCGAACGAATTCGCGCGACGCCGGATGTGCTACCCGCTTCAGCAGAATGGACGTTCGTATCGAACCGCGGTGTTACGGTGGAGACGCTGCTGTCGGTGGGCGCCGCCGTCCGCCTCGATGAACCGGTGGACGCGCGCGACTTCCGCTATCACGGCTTTCATGAGGCATCGTCTGCGTAGAGCCGTGCATGCCTGCCCGCATCGACGCGGCGTCGAGACGCCGCCCGCAGGTTTCCGGCGGTTTCACCGGCCTTGCTGAACCTCGCACAGTGTCTGTCCACGAGCACGCGGCGCATGTTTCGTTGAACATTCAGCGCGGCTATCCGATGAACTGCCACGACAGCCACGCGCGGCTCTTCGCGCATCGTTCAATGCGTTAAGTCCGCAGCGGCCTGAAGAACGCGCGGATTTCGGCGGCGAGCAGGTCAGGCTTCTCCATGGCTGCGAAATGCCCGCCGCTCGCCATGTCGGTCCATTGCACCACGTTGAAGGTTCGTTCGAGCCAGCTGCGCGGCGGACGACTGATCTCTTTCGGGAAACGCGCGAAGCCGACGGGCGGCACGACACGTTGTCCATCGGCAAAACGCATCGGCGCGAAGCGGTTCTCCCAATACATCTGCATCGCCGGGCCAATGCTTTGCGTGTACCAGTAGAGCGATACGTTGGTCAGCAAATCGTCTTTTGGAAACACCCGTTCGACGTCGCCTTCGCAATCGCTCCATGCGCGGAATTTTTCACCGATCCATGCGGCGAGCCCTACCGGCGAATCGTTCAGCGAAGCCGCCAGCGTCAACGGCTTCGTCGCGTGCATGTGCGCGTAGCCGCCTTCGAGCGCTACCCACTCGTTTCTCTCGCGCAGAAAGCTCTCTTCTTCCGGCGTCAACGGTTGTTGGGCCGCTCCGATTGCGGGCTCATACGACCCTGGCAGGAAGTTGAGGTGAATGCCGTCGACCATCTGCGGATGCCGTGCCGCGAGCGCAACCGACACACCCGCGCCGAGGTCGCCCCCTTGCGCGCCGAAGTGCTGATAACCGAGGCCGCGCATCAGCGACGTCCAGAGATCCGCGACCTGAAACGCGGACATGCCGGACTGCGCGGGCGGCGGCGAAAAAGCGAAGCCCGGCAGCGAAGGCACGACCACATCGAACGAATCGGCGGGATCGCCGCCGAACGCTTCCGGTTCGCAGAGCCGCTCGATCAACGCCTCGAACTCCACGAACGAGCCCGGCCAGCCATGTGTAACGACAAGCGGATAAGGTGCCGGTCCCGCACCGCGCCGATGCAGGAAGTGCACGCGCTGTCCGTGAAGATCGGCCACGAATTGCGGCTGCTGGTTCAGGCGCCGTTCCGACGCGCGCCAGTCGAATTGGCCGGCCCAATAGTCGGCGAGCTCACGCAACCAGTTTGAATCGACACCCTGCTCCCACGCTGAGGAAGGCGTAGCGGGCGCCCAACGTGTCGCGCGAATGCGTCGACGCAGATCGTCGATGTCCTCGTCAGGTACGGCGATTTGAAACGGCTCGATTTGCATGGCTGTCGTCCTGCAACAAGTCATTGATGGAGAACTTTCTGTACGCAAGGCTCTCCGCAATCCACTCGCGGGGTCCACGAAACTATCCGCATGGTACACAATGGCCGCATTTCCGTTTCCTGCTGGAGATCTACATGCTTGCCGCGCTGGCTGCCCTGCTTACTTTTCAATGCCTCGGGGAAGGTGTGTCTTACGTGTTTCATTTGCCGGTGCCGGGTCCCGTGATCGGCATGCTGCTGCTATTCGGCTTTGTCATGATGCGTCCGCAAACAGCCGATGCGATCGAACCCACCGCGCTCGAACTGCTGCGGCATCTGTCGCTGCTGTTCGTGCCGGCAGGCGTCGGCATCATGGTCTCGGCAAGCCGCATTCGCGGCGACGCCATTGCGGTGATCGTGTCGATTGCCGTCAGCACGACTCTGGCGATTGCGGTGGCCGCGCTCGTCACGCGCGCGTTGATGCGCCGGCAGTTGCACACTGATGCCGACCGCGAGGCCGCACAATGACCGCCTTACCCAAGCTCGGCGCACTCTGGGTCTATCTCGCAGCAAGTCCTTTGCTCGGCCTGACCATCACGCTGATCGCGTACCTGATCGCCCAGACGCTGTATGCGAAGGCGCGCTTCAATCCGCTGGCCAACCCGGTGTTGATCGCGGTCGCGTTGCTCGTCGCGCTGCTCGAAATCACGGGCACTCCGTACGCCACCTACTTCGAGGGCGCGCAGTTCGTGCACTTCCTGCTCGGCCCCGCGACGGTCGCGCTTGCGTTGCCGCTTTATCGTCAATGGCCGAAGCTGCGCCGCTTTGCGTTTCCGCTGATCGGCGGACTCGTCGCCGGCTCGTTGACGGCGATACTGTCCGCGGTCGCCGTGGCTGCGCTCTTCGGCGCCTCGCATCAGACGGTTGCGTCGCTCGCGCCGAAATCCGCGACAACGCCGATTGCAATGGCCGTCGCTTCCGAAATCGGCGGAATTCCTTCGTTGACGGCTGTACTCGTTATCTCGACGGGGGTATTCGGTGCAGTGTTCGCCCGCGCCATTCTGAACGCGCTGAAAATCGCCGAGCCCGAAGTGCGCGGCTTCGCACTCGGCGTTGCGTCGCATGGCATCGGCACGGCGCGCGCTTTTCAGGTCAGCGAGCAAATGGGTGCGTTCGCGGGGCTCGGCATGGGTCTGAACGGTGTGTTCACCGCGTTCGTGGTTCCCGTGCTGATGCCGCTCATTGCGCGCTGGCTCGGCACCTGAGCGCAAGGTGCTCGCTTTACCTTCAGGCCGCCGAACACATACGACGCACCGACGCTGTACGCGCGGCTATCGGCGAAGCTGCCCGCCGCGTTCGAGAATCCGTATAACGCGCCGAATTTGAAGCCGGCGTAATCGACGCTTTGGAATTTGACAGCGTTGTTGATACGCACCGAGTTGTTCAGGTTGTCGTTGTCGTACGGGTGTGACGCCAGCGTGCCGCCATACTGCGTGCCGTTTAGAGCAAGCGGCGCGAGATAATCGACCACGCTGTCGTACTGGCGACCCAGCGTGACGGCGCCGTACTGGTTGCTCGACAAACCGACGAACGCCTGCCGCCCGAACTCGCGACTGTTCTGACCGAGCTTGCCGGTAGACAGATTGAAGCCGTTTTCAAGCACGAAGATTGCCTTCAGGCCATTGCCGAGATCTTCCGCACCGCGCAGGCCCCAGCGATTGCCGTTCAGAATGCCGCTTGCCTGCTGGAAGTTGCTGCTGCCGCCGGAATTGCTCGTATAGGTCAAGCCTGTATCGATCAGGCCGTAGAGCTCTTCCACATTATTCCATGGGCAAGTTATTGAAATAATGAATCATAGATTTAAACAATTCCATTGGTTATTCGTTCAACAGCAAAAGACATTTCGCCTGATTCGAAAAGCGGCGAAAGATGTGGGCACGTCAGTGGCAGCAGCTGCGCCGTCGATCAAAGTTCGCTGACACAGACACTCGACGCAATCGTTTCGACATCCGAACTAACTGACCATTAACCATGACTCTTCGAGGATGCGCGAAGCGCATTCACCATGCATAGTTTGAAGCGCGCCCGGTTTTATGCCATGCTAGCCACGCCCCAACGCGGGCCATGAAAACAGAGGGCGTAAGAGGCAGACCAATCCTGTTGTCCATTCCTGAGGAGGAGACATGATTGTGTCATCGCAAGCGCGCAGCATTAGCCGTGCCGCCGGCGTGTCCGGCGTTCCCGGCGTCCTGGTTCAGCCCTCCCTCCCCGTTGCGCGATTGAAGCACTTGCATCGCGCGGTTGCTGTCTCGGGCTTCGCCTTCCTCGTTGGGCTGTCATCCGTCTGTCGAGCCGACACGTTAGTAGGCGGAACCCTGCCGCCCGCGCCCGATATCCTGTACGGCGACCTCTTCGTTGCCGTGCAGACCGCGCAGATCTATCCGGACCAGAAGACCTTCGTCGATGCAACGCCAAATGCGGACCCTGCCGTCATCGTGCAGCTTTATCAGCAGCAGCGAGGCAAGCCCGGTTTTTCGCTGGCGAACTTCGTGAACCAGTACTTCACGCCGCCGAGCGAGCCGGTCATCACGCCGCCCGCCAATCAGACGCTGCGTGAGCACATCAACTGGTTATGGCCTGCCCTCACCCGCACGACCACGAGCGCACCGCCGAACAGTTCGCTGATTCCGTTGCCGAAGCCCTATGTCGTGCCGGGCGGCCGTTTTCGGGAGGGCTACTACTGGGACACCTATTTCACGATGCTCGGCTTGCAGGAAGCGGGCCGTGAGGACCTCGTCGACAACATGCTCGACAACTTCGCGTACATGATCGACACGTTCGGCCATATTCCAAACGGCAATCGTACCTACTACCTGGACCGCTCGCAGCCGCCCTTCTTCTCGCACATGGTTGAACTCGCGGCGAAGGTGGAAGGCCACGGCGTCTATCAGAAGTATCTGCCCGCGCTGCGCAAGGAATATGGCTATTGGATGCAGGGCGAAAACTCCACGCCGGCGGGCTCGGCGACCCGCAATGTCGTAGTGATGCCCGACCGGACCGTACTGAACCGCTACTGGGACGAACTCGACACGCCTCGCGACGAATCGTACCTGGAGGACATACAGACTGCGCAGAAAGCCACCGGCCGCAATCCGAACGACGTCTATCGTGAACTGCGCGCCACTGCGGAAAGCGGTTGGGACTTCAGCTCGCGCTGGTTCGGCGACAACATGACGCTCGCGACGGTGCGCACGACGTCGATTATCCCTGTCGATCTGAACAGCCTGATGTTCCACCTGGAGATCAGCATTGCCAAAGGCTGCAGCGAGACGCGCGACTTCCGCTGTGTCGGCGAATTCGCAGGACGCGCCGCGAAACGCGCGCTCGGCATCAATCGCTACCTGTGGAACCCGAACGGCTACTACGGCGACTATGACTGGCAGCTCGCGAAACCGCGCGACAACAAGACCGCCGCCATGGTGTTCCCGTTGTTCGTGGGCGCGGCATGGCCGGAGCGCGCGCAAAAGACCGCGCAGCAGGTGCAATCGACGTTATTGCAGCCTGGAGGCCTCGCGACGACAACCTACAACACCACCCAACAGTGGGACGCGCCGAACGGCTGGGCGCCGCTGCATTGGGTCGCGATTCAGGGCTTGAAGCGCTATGGCCACGACGCTCTCGCACAACAGATCGGCACGCGATTTCTTTCCGACGTGAAAGGCGTGTATGCGTCGGATAAGAAACTGGTCGAAAAATATGTGGTCGAGGGAGCGGGCACGGGCGGCGGCGGTGGCGGTGAATATCCGCTTCAGGACGGCTTCGGCTGGACCAACGGCGTAACGCTCAAACTACTCGACCTGTATAGCCCCGGCGAGTAGCAGCGTTCCGGCGACGCAAACAGGCTAAAGCGCGGACGAGGGCACGAGGTACGGCCACAGGCAGAAATACTGTATAAAAACACAGTATAATGCCTTGCATGAACCCACTATTTGCCGGCCGGGCCGCTCGCGCCCGGCATTGAACCATGGCGTCCCAGCAAGGCCTGTTTGCCCCCGAGCCCGTCGCGCTATTCGGCGACAGCGACGGCGGAATACGCTACCTGCCCGACTCTATCCCGCCCGAGCTCGCGCAACGGTGGTTTGACGAGACGTTGCGCAACATAGGCTGGAGCAGCTATCAGCGCATGATGTACGAGCGCGAAGTGCTCGTGCCCCGGCTGATCGCCACCTTTCTGCGCGAATCGGCGGATTTGCCCACGCCGCTTGCGGAAGCGTTCGAGATGGTGCGTTCGCTGGTCGGCGCGCCGTTCAATCGCGTGGGGCTTAATCTTTATCGCGACGAGCACGACAGCGTCGCGCCGCACAGCGATAAAACGGCGAATCTGGTGCCCGGCGAGCCGATCGCGATCGTGTCGCTTGGTGCAAGCCGCCGCATGACCGTCCGCCCAAAGAAAGGCCCGGCCCGCGCAATGCATGTCGACCTCGAACCCGGCAGTTGCCTCGTCATGAGCTACGCGTCGCAGTTCACGCATGACCACGGCATTCCCAAGCTCAATGAACGTGTTGGGCCGCGCATCAGCCTTGCGTTCCGCTGCTACAGCGGCTAGCGGCACGAGCTACATGCCGCATGCGCGGCGAAGTCAGACCCGTCAATCACACCGCGTAAATGTTCGGATTCTCGAGCAGCGGCACGAATTGACCGGTGCGGCCGTCGAGTGCAAGCATCACGCCGCTTTCAATCTGGAAGATCCAGCCGTGCAATTGCAGCGTCTTGTTCGCTAGCCCGACAGCAACCGACGGATGCGTGCGGATATTGGCCAGTTGCGCGACCACGTTGTCCTTGACGAGCGCGTCCAGACGCTCCGTGGGCGACTGATAGGTGCGCGACGCATTGATCGCCTTCGCCGCATCGGCGTGACGCAGCCAGCCGGCCACTGCGGGCAAATGTTCAAGGTTCGTATTGGTGGTGATCGCGGTCATCGCGCCGCAGTTCGAATGGCCGCATATCACGATGTCGCGCACGCCGAGCACGGCCACCGCGTACTCGACTGTCGCCGATACGCCACCAGGCTCCGGACCATACGACGGCACGATGTTGCCCGCGTTGCGGATCACGAAGAGCGCGCCCGGCTCCGCCTGCGTCAGCAGTTCGGGAACCACGCGGCTGTCCGAACACGTCACGAAAAGCGTGCTCGGACTTTGCGCGGTCGAAAGGCGCTTGAACAAAGCACTTTGCTGCGGAAACACTTCACGTTGAAAGCGGATCAAGCCCTCGATGATTTCCTGCACGATGTTCTCCCGATAATCGAAGATACGCGGCGCGCCTTGCATGGCCGCGGCGGTTCGCGCGAACTATACCGCGTTGCGCCGGCTTCGGCAGGCGTTGCGGTGCTATCGGGACGGCGCAATCGGCCAGGCACCCGTGAACTCACCGGCGCGGCACGTGGACCAGCTACGAGTGCTGCAACGGCTCGCGGCACGAGCGCCGCCGAGCCGCCAGGCCGCCGCAGATTTATCGGCGAGAACAACCGTCGAGCCCGGCGCATGCCGGACCCGTCGACGGCAATGACCGCGGCAGCGCCAATGCTAAGGCCCCGTCTTGTCGAAGTCGCGCGTCTCCAGTTCCACCGACTGCCCGCCGTTCTTTTCCAGCACCCGTTTGGTAGCGTTTTCAATCTGCGCGCGATTGGCTTCGAACGTACCTACGAGATCGTGAGCCGACGGCCCGCCGTTACCGAAATGGTCGTTTAGCGCGTCGAGCGAGACGCTGCACCAGACGTCTTTTCCATCGACATTGGCTTCGAAGGCGACGCGTGCCGCCGCCACCACTTCACGGCGTCCGGTGAATTCGATCCTCATAATGACCCTCCATGTGTCGAAAGAACCTTGCAAGTCGCAAGTGCTGTGCCAAACGGCGCAGGGCGCCGATGGCGCCGCTCGCATGCGAAGATTCTGTGCAAGGTGCATACTCGGGGTCGGCCGCCTCCGAACGGCCGTGCTCATGCGTCGCCGCGTGCAGTTCGAGCGCCAGGCGGCCGGACGCACCCACTATTCTGATCCAACTTCGCCCCATGTCCCGCAATCCGCAATCGTCGCGTCCTTTGGTCATTGCCGCCGTGATGGCTTCCATGGCGATGGTCGCCATCGAAGCCACCATCGTTTCCACCGCCATGCCGCAGATCGTCGCGCAACTCGGCGATCTGCATCTGTATAGCTGGGTATTCTCTTCGTTCCTGCTCACGCAAACGGCAATGACCGTGGTGTTCGGCAAACTCGCCGACCTGTACGGCCGCAAGCCGGTCATGCTGGCCGGCATCGCGATCTTCCTGATCGGCTCCGTGCTCGCGGGCTTCGCATGGTCGATGCCGGCCATGATCGCGTTCCGGCTGATTCAAGGCATCGGCGCGGGCGCGATCCAGCCGGTCACGCTGACCATCGTCGCGGACCTCTACCCTGCGCGCGAACGCGGCAAGGTGCAAGGTTATCTTGCAAGCGTGTGGGCGATATCAGCGGTGGTGGGACCGATGGTCGGCGGCTTCATCATCCACAACTTGTCGTGGGCGTGGATTTTCTGGATGAACGTGCCGATCGGCCTCGCATCCGCAGCAGGGTTTATCGCGTTTCTACGAGAGTCCGAGCGGCATGCGCGCCCTTCCATCGACTTCGCGGGCGCGGCGCTTTTCATGGCCGCGATAGCCGCGTTGATGACCGCGCTGACCTGTGCCGGCGACGACGACCTTGCGCACGCATCGATGGCCGGCGGTGCATTCGTCGTGTGCCTGCTGCTGTTCGTGCTGCAGGAGCGCCGCGCAAAAGAACCGATGATCTCATTCGCGCTCTGGAGCCGTCGCCCGATTGCCGCGAGCAACGGCGCGACCTTGCTGTCCGGCATGATCCTGATGGGCTCGACCACGTTCCTGCCGATGTATGTGCAAGGCGTGCTCAATCGCTCGCCGGTGATAGCGGGCCTCGCGCTCACGATGATGATGGTCGGCTGGCCGGCCGGCGCCACGCTCGCCGCCAAGTCGTTTCACCGCATTGGCCTGCGGCGCATGCTGATTGGCGGCAGTGCGTTCATTCCCATCGGCGCGGTGCTGCTGCTGTTTCTTGCGCCTGGCGGCTCGCCGCTCGTCGCCGCATTCGGCTCGCTGATCATGGGTTTCGGCATGGGCACGTCGAGCGTCAGCTGTCTCATCCTGATTCAGGAAATCGTGAAAATGGACGAACGCGGCAGTGCAACGGCGTCGAATCTGTTCTCGCGCAATCTGGGCAGCACGCTCGGCGCCACGCTATTCGGCGCTGTGCTCAACTTCGGGCTTAGCCACTCGCAAGGCGTCGCCGTCGTCACGTCGGACCAACTGAAAAGCCTGCTGCAAAATCAGGCCGCGAGCCTCGGTGGTGGCGAAGCAATCCGCATGGTGCTGCATCAATCGCTGCATCTCACGTTCATTTCGATCTTCGCAATCGCCATTTTCGTGGTGCTGCTGCTGACTCTCGTGCCGGCCATCACCATCGGCGCGGAGAAAAAGATGCCGGTCGAAGCGCTCGCGCCGCTCGAAGACTAGCTGCTACCGGTAGATGGGTCGACGTGTATGTCGAATGGCCGACGCGCGAATTCAAGCGACCGCCTTCCGATACGTCAGGCTTTCGCGTACAGCGTCGAATTTGCAAAGCCTTCACCCGAGAGCACCTGTCCGACCAGAATCAACGCGGTGCGCTCGATCTGCGTGGACTGGACCTTCCCAAGAATGTCGTCGAGTGTGCCCGTGATCTGTTCTTCGTCGGGCCAACTCGCGCGATAGATCACCGCGATCGGACATGCGCCGCCATAATGCGGCCGCAGTTCTTCGACGATGCGCGCAAGGTGCCGCACGCCGAGATGAATGGCCATCGTCGCGCGATGCCGCGCCAGGTCGGCGAGCTGTTCGCCCTCGGGCATCGTCGTTTTCGTCGCGTAGCGCGTGAGAATCAGCGTCTGCGAAATGTCGGGCAATGTGAGTTCGCAGCCGAGCGCCGCCGCGCAAGCAGCGGTTGCGGTCACGCCCGGGACGATTTCGTAGGGAATCGATAGCTCGCGCAACCTGCGAATCTGTTCGCCGATCGCGCCGTACAGCGACGGGTCGCCGGAGTGCACGCGCGCCACGTCCTGACCTTTGTCGTGCGCGCTTTTCAGTAACGCCACGATCTGGTCAAGGTCGAGTTCGGCCGTGTTCACCACCTGCACCGCCGAATGCCCTTCGAGCACCGCAGCCGGCACTAACGAACCTGCATAGAGAATCACGGGGCAACTGCGTACGAGACGCTGCCCCTTCACCGTGATCAATTCCGGATCGCCAGGGCCCGCGCCGATAAAAAACACCGTCATTCAATACTCCATGTTTCAAGCGGACGACTCAACGTGACAGATGCAGCGCGTCAAGCAACTCCGCCACGCTTTCGAATTCACGATCCGCGGCGGGCAATGAAGGCCGGCGCAGCATCACGACAGGCAGGCGGCGCTCACGTGCGACTTCGAGCTTGGCCTCGGTCGCACTGCCACCGCTATTTTTGCTGACCACGACGTCGACGCGTTGCAGCGCGAAGAGCGCACGCTCGCCTTCAGGCGTGAACGGTCCGCGCGCCGCGAGTATGCGGGCGCGTTCCGTGTCTTCGTGCGAGTCGAGACAGCGCACGAGCCAGAATTGATGTGGCGGGATCTCGTCGAGATGCGAGAGCGGTTCGCGTCCGAGCGTGAAGAGCGGTCGCCTGAACGGCGCGAGCGCCGTTGTGAGTTCGTCCCAGCCGTCGACCATGCGCCAGTCGTCGCCGGCGCGCGGTTGCCACGCCGGTCGACGCAGCGCCCAGCACGGCACGCCCGCGTGACGAGCCGCATTCACTGCGTTCGCGCTGATCTGTGCCGCGTAAGGATGCGTCGCATCGATCACGAGGCCGATCTCTTCATCTGCGATATATCGTGCCATGCCTTCGCTACCGCCGAAGCCGCCGACCCGCACGCTGCATGGCAGATCGTCGGGCACCTTGCCGAGTCCCGCGAGACTGTACACGTCGACGGAAGTAAGTTGCCGGGCGATCCGTAAAGCGTCGCCAGTGCCGCCGAGCAGCAGAACCTTTGTCATCGAGCGACTCCGATCAGCTTGCCCGCACGGTCGATCGCGAACATCTCCACGTTCACCTGCGGCGGCACGATTTCGCGTGCGACGGCAAGCGCGTGCGCACAGACAATGTCGCCGAGCGGCACCCGCTCCGCGTGCGCTAGCGCGACCGCTTGCTGACTCGTATTGGCCGCGCGGATCGCGGATTGCAATGCATAGTTGGCGCCCTGTTCGGCGGCCCATGCGGCGAGCCGTTCCAGATCGATACTCGAGTTGCGGCTATGCAGATCGAGATGGCCCGCCGCGAGCTTGCTCAGCTTGCCGAAGCCGCCGCAAATACTCAGGCGCTCGACCGGCGCGCGCTTCACATGCTTGAGCACCGCGCCGACGAAGTCGCCCATTTCGATCAGCGCGATATCGGGTAATGCGTAGTGTGAGCGCATCGCGTCTTCGCTCGCATTGCCTGTACACGCGGCGAGATGCATGTAGCCGTTAGCGCGCGCAACGTCGATGCCCTGATGAATCGACGCGATGTAGGCCGAGCATGAAAACGGCCGCACGATGCCGGTCGTGCCCAATATCGACAGGCCGCCCACGATCCCGAGCCGCGGGTTCATCGTTTTAAGCGCGAGCGCTTCGCCGTCCTCAACGCCAATCGTCACTTCGAAACCGCCGCCATAGGCATGCTCGGCGGCGAGTTCTGCAAGATGCTCGCTCATCATTTTGCGCGGCACCGGGTTGATCGCCGGCTCGCCGACGGCGAGCGTCAAGCCCGCACGCGTCACCGTGCCCACGCCCGCCCCGGCCCGGAACACAACGCCTGGCTCGGGCACGAGACGCACGCGCGCGAACACCACCGCGCCGTGCGTGACGTCGGGATCGTCGCCGGCATCCTTGATCGTGCCGGCTTCGGCGCCGTCATCGGTCAGCCGGCAGAAGACGAGCGGCATCGGCACATGCTGGCCCTTGGGCAACACGATTTCGGCCACCTCGCTGACCACACCCGCGAGCAGCAGACGCGCGGCCGCCAGCGACGTGGCGGTTGCGCAACTGCCGGTCGTGTAGCCGCTGCGCAGCGGTGCGGATTGTTCAGGCGTTTCGTCGCGCATGAGCGTCACGCCGATGAAGCAGCATTGAGGTTATCGGCAACACTATGGACACCATCGGCAGCGCAACGCTTCACCACATCGTACAAGGTGATCGGCAGCGCTTGCCGCCACGTATCGAAGCCACCGAGCGGCTGAGCGTCCGCAAGCGCGATTCGCGTGAGCGTGCCGCCATGTTTGTCACGCCATGCGGCGAGCGCCGCCTCGCCTTGCAGCGTGACCGCATTCGCGACCAGCCGGCCGCCGGCGCGCAAATTGTCCCAGCACGTTTCGAGCACGCCGGGCACCGTCACGCCGCCGCCGATAAACACCGCGTGCGGCGCGGCCAGCCCTTCGAGCGCTTGCGGCGCGCGGGCCGCTACGAGTTGCAAGCCCGGCACGCCCAACGCATCGCGATTGTGCTCGATGAAGCGCTGACGCTCCGCGTGCCCTTCAATGGCGATCGCCCGGCAAGTCGGATGCGCGCGCATCCATTCGATGCCGATCGAGCCGCTGCCCGCACCCACGTCCCACAACAACTCGCCGGGCGTCGGTGCGAGTCGCGCGAGCGTGATCGCTCGCACATCGCGTTTGGTGAGCTGGCCGTCGTGACGGAAGGCGTCGTCGGGCAGGCCGCAGGTGAGCGGCAGGCGCGGCGCGCCTTCGGTGGCGCGGCATTCGAGCGCGACCAGGTTCAGCGCGGCGACATCGCCCGGGGACCATTGATCCGCACGACCGTCGATGCGCCGCTCGTCGTCGCCGCCGAGATGTTCGAGCACGGTCATCCGCGTTGCGCCGAAACCTCGCGCGTTCAGCAGATCGGCAAGCACGGCGGGTGTGCGCCCGTCCGCGCTCAGCACGAACACGCGTGCGCGGTCATGCAAATAGGCGTTCAGCGTCGGCAACGGCCGCCCAACCAGCGACACCGTGGCCACGTCCTGCAACGGCCAGCCGAGCCGCGCCGCCGCGAGCGATAACGACGACGGCGCGGGCAACACGCGCAGTTCGCTGGCCGGCAACTGTCGGGCAAGCGTCGCGCCGACGCCGAACAGCATCGGATCGCCGCTCGCCAGCACACACACAGAGCTGCCGCGCTCGGCCAGAAGCGGCGCGAGATCGAATGGGCGCGGCCACTCGGCGCGCCGAGCGGCCAGCCGCGCGGGCAACATCGACAGATGACGTTCGCCGCCGTAAATCACCGACGCCTCGAGCAACGCACGCCGTGCGGGCCGCCCCAAACCGGCGAAGCCGTCGTCGCCAATGCCCACCACCGTCAGCCACGCCGACATGCACCCTTCCTCATTTTGTATCTCAAACAATGCACTGCGCCACGCCGGTCAAAGCGTCCAGCCTCGTTGTGCTATCCGAAAAAAGGCATAATACAGCCGCCGGTGCCCTTCGGGGCCTAACAGGGAACACAGCGGGAAGATTGCCGCTGTAGCTGCCCCCGCAACTGTATGCAGCGAGTCCGCCTGCGCTTGGCGCCACTGGTTCAACCGGGAAGGCCGCGGCGGACGACGACCTGCCAGCCAGGAGACCTGCCGGCCAGACTGTTCGTGCCAGCCAACATCGGGCGGGGTGTACCGATGCCGCAGCAATGCCGTTTTGACCGCTTGCTCGGGCCGTCGCGCGACGCTAACCCGGTGTCCGTCTTGAATCAAGCTTCGCCCTCCACTGTCTTGCCCGACGCGGCATCTGCGCTGCGGCCCTCGGCGTGTCCGGGCCTGCTGCGGATCGTGGCGGCGCGCGACGGCGGCATTTGCCGGATCAAGCTGCCAGGCGGCGAATTGAGCGCGGCTCAGGCCGAGGCGATCGCCAACGCGAGCGCGCGGCATGCGGCGGGCGTGATCGAGCTGACGAATCGAGCGAATCTGCAATTGCGCGGTGTCCGGGCCGGACATGAAGCTGCGCTGGTCGCCGCACTGATCGATGCGGGGCTCGGACCACAAGCTGCAAGCGGCTCTTCCGGAATGGGCGGTACAGCGCCAACCGATTCCTCCGGAGAAGATCGGGATCGCGATCGTGACGCGCACGCCCTCAATGCAGCCGCTGCTGACGACGTGCGCAACGTCATGATCAGCCCAACTGCCGGACGCGACCCGTGCGCACTGTTCGACACCAGACCTCTGTGCAGCGCGCTTCTCACGCTGCTGCAAAGTGAAGCGCGTTTCGCGGCGCTATCGCCGAAATTCGCGTTGTTGCTCGACGGCGGCGAGCGGCTCGCGAGAGTGGACCACCCGCATGACGTGTGGCTCGCGGCAGCGCAAGATTCTGCCGGTGTGGTGCGCTTCGTGTTCGGGCTAGCAGGCTGCCCGACCGTTGATGCAAGCGCGAGCGCAAACACGCACATCGGATCACCATCGTCAGGCAAAGCCGCAGACTTGTCCGAAAGATCGAATGCGGATGCGACAGGCGCGTTGGTCTCGGTGCTGCCGTCGCAAGTTCCGGCGCTCGTGCGCGCGCTGCTGCATACGTTTCTCGATCTTGCCGCCGCCGACGCCACGCGTATGCGCCATCTGCTCGACACGCATTCGGCGGACGCGCTATTGCAGCATGCGCAAATCTACGTGGATTTTCCATTGGCACGCGACGCGACGCTCGCCGACTGGCGTCGCAGCACGACCGCCGATGCCTCGTTGCGCCTCGGCGCACACGCGCAACGCGCCGCGGATACGTGGCATGCCGGCGCTCAACCGCCGCTTGGCCGCATCGATGCGGCCATGCTGCACGGCCTCGCCGCACTCGCGCAACAACATGGCGACGGCACGCTGCGCATCACGCCGTGGCAAAGCGTGCTGCTGCCCGACGTCCGAACGCTCTCAGTGCCCGTCGTGCTTGCCGCGCTGAACGCGCTGGGCCTCGCATGCGATAGCGCCGATGCCATCACACACCTGATCGCGTGCGCCGGTTCCACTGGCTGCGCGAAAAGCCTCGCGGATACCAAAGCCGACGCATTGGATCTCGCGAAGCGCCTGCCCGCCGGCGTCGACGTGCATTTGAGCGGTTGCCCACGCTCATGTGCTGCCGCGCATTGCGCGCCGTTCACGCTGCTCGCCGCGGCGCCCGGCATGTACGACCTTTTTCGACGCGACCAGGGCCCCGGCTTCGGTCAATGCGTCGCGCGCCAACTGACAGTCGAACAGGCCGCCGATACGATCGCGCGCCTTGTTCGAAGCGACACATGAGTGACACCGATGCTTGATTACATTCGCGACGGTCAGGAGATCTATCGTCAGTCTTTCGCGACGATCCGCGCCGAAGCCGACCTGTCGCGCATTCCTGCCGACCTCGAAAAACTCGCGGTGCGCGTGATCCACGCGTGCGGGATGGTCGATGTGATCGACGATCTCGCGTTCTCCGAACATGCCGGCACAGCAGGCCGCACGGCGCTCGCGCAAGGCGCGCCGATTCTCTGCGACGCCGGCATGGTCGCGCAAGGCATCACGCGCGCGCGGTTGCCGGCGAACAACGACGTGATCTGCACGCTCACACATGAACGAGTGCCCGCACTCGCTCGCGAACTCGGCAATACGCGCTCCGCCGCCGCACTCGAATTGTGGCGCCCGCATCTGGGCGGCAGCGTCGTCGTGATAGGCAACGCGCCGACTGCCCTCTTTCATCTGCTCGATATGCTCGACGCCGGTGCGCCGAAGCCCGCGCTGATTCTGGGTTTTCCGGTCGGCTTTGTCGGCGCGGCGGAATCGAAAGCGATGCTCGCAGAGAATAGCCGTGGCGTGCCGTATGTCGTCGTGCATGGCCGGCGCGGCGGCAGTGCGATGGCTGTGGCCGCTGTCAACGCGCTCGCAACGGAGATCGAATAAATGACGGCGCAACAATGTGCAGGGCGTCTGTATGGGCTCGGTGTCGGTCCAGGAGACCCGGAACTCATCACGCTGAAGGCATTGCGTCTGCTCAAGGCAGCGGCCGTGGTCGCCTACTTCGTTGCGAAGGGCAAGAAGGGCAACGCGTTCAGCATCATCGAAGCGCATTTGCACGACACGCAGCAGCAACTGCCGCTCGTGTATCCCGTCACGACCGAAGCGCTGGAGCCGCCGCTGTCATATGAAGCGATCATTGCCGACTTCTACGACACCGCAGCCGACATAGTCGGGGCGCATCTGGATGCGGGGCGCGACGTCGCCGTGATCTGCGAAGGCGATCCGTTCTTCTACGGCTCGTACATGTATCTGCACGACCGGCTCGCGGCGCGCTATGAGAGCGAAGTGGTGCCGGGCGTCTGCTCGATGCTAGGCGGCGCGGCCGTGCTCGGTGCGCCGCTCGTGTATCGCAACCAGAGCCTGTCGGTGCTCTCAGGCGTGCTGCCGGAAGACGAACTGCGCCGCCGTCTTGCGGATGCAGACGCCGCAGTCGTGATGAAACTCGGGCGCAATTTCGACAAGGTGCGGCGCGTGCTCGGCGAACTCGGGCTCGCGCACCGCGCGCTGTACGTCGAGCGGGCGACAATGGGCAACCAGCGTATCGTCCCGCTCGCCGAAGTGGACCCGATGGCGTCGCCGTATTTCTCGCTGCTCGTCGTGCCGGGGGAAAAATGGCAAGGATGATGCCGCCCGCCATCGTCATTCTCAGCGCGGGCGCGCTGGATACCGCGCGGCGCATTCAAACGCTGTATGCGGATTCGCAGGTGCATGCGCTGCAAGGCCGCGTTGAAGCCGATGTCGCGTACGCCGAACTGAGCCCCCATCTGCGCGACCTGTATGCACGGGGCACGCCGATTGTCGCGCTGTGCGCGGCCGGCATCGTGATTCGCTGTGTGGCGCCGCTGCTGTCGAACAAAGGCGCCGAGCCGCCGGTGCTCGCCGTCGCCGAAGACGGCAGCGCCGTCGTGCCGTTGCTCGGCGGCCTCGCCGGCGTCAACGTGATGGCGCGCGAGATTGCCGCGGCACTTGCCATATCGCCTGCAATTACCACGAGTGGCGAGCTGCGGTTCGGCACCTGTGTGCTCAATCCACCCGATGGTTATGCGCTTGCCGATATCGGCCAGGGTAAGCGTTTCGTGTCGGATCTGCTCGCGGGCGAAAGCACGCGTATCGAGGGCGACGCGCCGTGGCTCGACGACGCGCAACTGCCGCGCTCGCCGTCGGCGCGGCTTGCTATTCGCGTCACGCCTCGCGCGTGGAATGGACGCGACGACGAACTGGTGATTCATCCTCGCAGTGTCGTCGCGGCAGTGACGCCCGAGGCTGTCGCTTCAACGCCCGCACAGGCAAACACCGCCGCGACATCAACCGCAGACAAGAACGCCGCCGCCGAAATCGCGGCTCGCGTGCGCGCTTCACTCGACGCCCACGGCCTCGCCTCTCTTTCGCTTGCTGCATTGCTTGGCTCATCGGAACACATGGCAGAACCGGCGCTCGCCGAAGCGGCCGCGCTGCTGAATGTGCCGCTGCGTTTTACGGACTGCGACGCAGAAATCGGCGAATCGCCGGCCAACCTTTTACGCGCCGCCCTGCGCATTCCCTACGAGACCCTGCACGACGATCATGTGCAAGGCATCGCCCTCGCTCTATCGCCGCTCGCGGTCGATCCCGACACGATAGGACGGGCGCGCGGCCGGCTGACGGTAATCGGCCTCGGCCCCGGCAGCGCGGAACTGATGGTGCCCGCGGCGCATAAGGCGCTCGACCAGGCCACCGATATTCTCGGCTACGAGACTTACGTGAAAATGGCCGGCCCGCTGCGCGCCGGCCAACGCGTGCACGGCACCGATAATCGCGAGGAAATGCAGCGCGCCCGCCATGCGTTCGAACTCGCGAGCGCGGGACGGTCAGTCGTGATGGTGTCGTCCGGCGACCCCGGCGTATTCGCGATGGCCGCGGCCGTGCTCGAAGCGCTCGACGCCTCTGCGGACAGCGCGTGGGCCGCTGTTGAGCTTAGCATCGTGCCGGGGGTATCGGCGGCGATGGCTACCGCCGCGCAAGCCGGCGCGCCGCTCGGCCACGACTTCTGCATGCTGTCGCTGTCGGATAATCTGAAGCCCTGGAGCATCATCGAAAAACGCTTGCGACATGCCGCGCAAGCGGACCTCGTCATGGCGTTCTACAACCCGATTTCGCGCGCACGTCCGTGGCAACTCGATAAGGCGCTCGATATCGTTCGCGAGTATCGCGCGGCAAATACGCAGGTCGTGCTCGGCCGCGACATTGGCAGGCCGGGCGCAACGCTGCGCACGGTGACGCTGGGCGAACTGCGCTCAGCGGATGTCGATATGCGCACGATGCTCATCGTGGGCTCCTCCACCACGCGCCGCTTCACCAGGGGCGCGCAGTGGGTCTACACACCGCGCTGGTACGAGTAAGCCCCGACGGATAGCTACGCCGCGGCCTTCATATCGTCGATCGCGCGCTGCCTCACGCCCAGGTCGTCCCACAGTTCCGGATGGCACGTGAACACCAGAATCTGATGCCGCGTGGCAGCGTCGATCAGCGCCCGCTTGATCGCATCCCGCCGTGCGGCGTCGGTATGCACGGCCGCATCGTCGAGCATCAGCAACGTGGGCCGGCCGGACGCCTTCAGCAGATCGGCATACGCGAGCCGCGTGAGAATGCCGAGTTGCTCGCGCGTGCCGAAGCTCAGCGCTTCGAGCGTGTCTGCGCGGCCATAACGATCGAGCGTCGCGGGACTCAGATCGTCGCCAAGCGCGATGGTCGATTGCGGAAAGATCCGCTTCAGATAATGGCCGAGCCGTTCCGTCAACGGCGCACGCAACTGCGCGACCGCCGCATCGCGTTCCGCGACGAGCACTTCGTCGAGCAGACTCAATGCGCCGGCGCGCAAGCTCAGCTCCTCTTTGCGGCGGGTGGCCTGCTCCACTTTTGCGTCGAGCGCTGCAAGACGCTCGCCGAGCCCTGACGCGCCCACTGTCTCCAACTGGCTGCGCAAACGCGCGATGCTGACCTGCCGCTCGTGCTGGTCCTGACGCGCAAGTTCCGCCGACGCGCGATAGCGCTTCGCCTCGGCCGCCGGGTCGTCCAGACGCACGGCTTCGAGTTCGCGCGCTCGCGCTTCGCGCTGCTTCGTCAGCGCCTCGACCTGCACACGTTGCTCGACGATCTTCGCCTGCCACTGCGCGCGGTTGCGGCAGAACGCCGGGTCGCCCAATTGCGCTTCCTTGCGCTCCAACTGAAGCGCGAGTGATTCAGCCGTCGCAATGCCGGTGGAACGCTTCTCGGTTGCCTCGTTCAGTATCTTGCGGGCGCTCTCCAGCGCGGAGGCTGCGATTTCGGCGCTGCGCCGCGCTTCGTCGAGCGGCAGCGCAGCCGAGACATCGGGCAAACTCGTCAAACGCTCGTTGGCGGCCTGCGAGCGCGCGGCGGCCGATGCCAACGCGGCGCGCAGCGCGTCGATGCCCTGCGGCGCGTACGCTTCGAGTACCTTCGCGTAACTCTTCTGCTGCGCGACAAGCGCCTTCCACTGTTCGTGCCTCGATTCGGCTTCGGCAAGCGAAGCGACGCCGAGCGCTTGCAGCAACTGCGCATGCTGCGCTTCGAGCGCGGCGAGTTCCGACAACCGTGCGGACAGATCCGAAACGCCCGGAATCACGCGCAATTCACCAAGCTCGCCCAGGCCAATCCGCTTTTCTTCGTCGACACGCAATACGCCCGCGCCGCTGATGGACGCCTCGCCCACCGTAATCGGCCCACTCAACCGATATTCGATGCGGGTCATCGCCGCTTCGGTGCGCGCACGCAACACGGTCAGCGACGCATCGAGCGATGCGAGGCGCTTGAGCTTCGCCTCGTCTATTTCAAGGGCGGCTGCGGCGCGCGCGGTTTCTACGAGCGCTTCGTTGGCTTCGCTCGCGGCAGCAATCGCCGCTTCGAGCCGTTCCAGTTCCGCGTGATGAAGACCGATCTGGTTGCGCAGATCCGCGGCGCTCACCGCCGCATTCGCCAGTTCGAGCGCGCGGTTCGCATCGGTAAAAGCCTGCTCCAGTTGCGCGACGCGGGTTGCCGCCTGTGCATATCCGGTTTCGACCGCCGCCACGTTCGCGTGCGCCGTGTCGAGTTGCTGACGATCGCGCGTCACCGCTGTTTCCAGTTCCACCGCGGCCTGTTCGTGCTGCAACGGCAGCGCGAGTTCAGCCTCGCTGACTTTCAACGCCTGCGCGAGTTGGTCTACGCTGCGCTCGAGTTCCGCAGCCGCATCGGCGCGCTTTTGCGCGAGCACGGCCTTCTGCTCGTGAACTTCCCACGGCCGCTTGCGCTCGGTTTCCTCGAAGGCCTGCTGCTGCGCGGCAAGTCGTGCGATGTTTTCCTCGAACTGTTCGCGCTGCCGGTTCAGATCGTCACGCTCCGCGATCAGCGCGGCGAGCGCGGCTTCGGCTTCGGCGAGCGGCCCGGTGGATTTCTGCGTGCGCGCGGTCAGCAGTTGCCGAAGCTCGCGTTGCACGGCGGCGATCAACGCATCCTCGCCCGCCGATTCGCGGCTGCCGGACAATTGCGACAACGCATCGCGCAGATACTGCGCCGCGTGACCGGTCGAGTCGCGCATGTCCTGCGTGCCGCCCTGCTGCACCCACAAGAGACCTGGAACGCCCGCGTTTTCCGCCTTCAACGGCCCGCGCGCGGCACGCGAAAAGCCGAGCAGTGCGGCGAGCTTGTCTTCCGCTTCGTCTTCGCCGAATACGGTCTGGCCGATCTTCAACTCACAGCGCTGACGCGTGACGAACTGCTTCGACAGGCGGCATGTGACGCCGTCGAGATCGAAGCTGACTTCGACCGACGGCTGCCCGCTCGCCTTGCCCCAAGGCAGCAATTCCTTGAGATGCGAGGCCTTGTAGCGTTCGAGAAACACCGCACGCACGGCCTCGGCAATCGTGCTCTTGCCGGCCTCGTTTGGTCCCACGAAAAGATTGAGACCGGGCTGCAGGTCGTCGATAAAGAGACGCCCGGTGAACTGTTTGAATTCCTCTATCGCGATGCTCTGAAGCTTCATGCGGACCTCGCCTCACGCGGCAATTCACGTTGGAGACGCGCCAGCAGCAATAATGCCTCTGCCGCGCGCTTGACCTGTTGCGGGTCGGACTGCGGATCCTCCTGCATGCCTCGCAAACGCGCGACAACTTTTGCCAGATAGCCGCTCTGCGCGCCGAGTTCGGCGAGATCCTCTGTAGTGGGCAGCACCTGCAAACCGCTCAGATCCACACGCAAGGCACGCACGCGCGCGCGGGTCTCTTCGACGGCGACATGAACCGCCTCAGCGTCGGCCAGCGCGACCGTGCCGCTCACCGAGACGCGCAGCACGTCGCTGCCGCTCAACGTGGCGAGGCGCGTCTTCAGCCAATCCACATCGGTCGGCACGGAAATCGTTTCGTCCCAGCGATGCCACTGGTATTGCCCGACTCGCACCGCCTCGACCGCGGGTTGTGCGCCGGGCTCGCTCAGCGTGACGTCGAGCATGAAGCCGGGATCGTTCGCGCGAAAACGGTCCTGCTCGTGCGTGCCCGCGTACCAGGTGCGCTCGTCGACGCGAAAGTGGCCGTGCCAGTCGCCGAGGGCCAGATAGTCGAGGCGCGCGCTTGCGGCGCGCGTCGGCGAGATCGGGTTCGAGGAGTCGATGCCTTCCTGCAGAATGCCGCTCACGCTGCCATGTGCGAGCCCCACACGGTGATACCCCGGCGGCGTCTCGACGGTATCGAAAAAGCCGGTGGTGTCGTCGTAAGTAATACGCTGCGTGAGCGGCGCGCACAGCACCGCGCAACGGCATGCGTCCAGCAACACGACGCCGGGCGCGAGCACGAGGCGCACGTTCGGCGGCACGCAATTGAGGCGCTGCGCACGCCTCCAGACGCTTTCCACGAGCGCCGCGTCGTGATTGCCAGGCAGCATGATCCACGGGCCCGCGAAGGCTTGCAGTGCGGCGAACAGGCGGCGGATTACCGTATCGGACACCGTCTGCAGATCGAACACGTCGCCTGCCACCAGCACCGCGTCGACCTGGCGCGCGGCTGCTTCGTCGGCGATGCGGCGCACGGTGTCGAAGCGCGCCTGTGCCAGATGCGCGGCCTCCTCCGGCTCGAACTGGCCGAACTGCGTGCCGATTTGCCAGTCCGCCGTATGCAGAAACCTGATCACTGTGCCTCCATTGCGTTCAAATGCATTGCCGCGTGGCGCACGCTGCTCACGCCGCCGCCGCGGTTCAACCCTCGATGTTACCGTGCCGGCGGCTCAAACAGAGACCGATACGGCCGGATCGCGGTCAAGCGGCGCGATGCCGCGCTCTTCACCATCATTCAGCATCGTTCACCGCTGCTCGCCCTGCACACTGCGCGGCGCGCAGCGCTAAACTCGCGTTTCCGGACCCTGGCTCTTTCGCCGATGAATAAAGCACTCGAACTGAAGAAGGCCAAACGCACGCCGCTGTTGCTCCTTGCCGCGGCGGCCTGCGTTTTCGTCGTCACGGCATTGATGCCGCGCGGCGTGTGGATCGACGGTATCAAGGCAGTGGCCGAAGCCGCGATGATCGGCGCGCTCGCCGACTGGTTCGCAGTCGCCGCGCTGTTCCGGCGCGTGCCGATTCCGGTGGTCTCGGCCCACACGGCGATCATTCCGCGCAACAAGCACAAGATTGCCGACAACCTCGCCGTGTTCGTGCAGGACAAGTTTCTCGACGTGCCGTCGCTCGTCGGTCTGATCAAGAAGCACGATCCGGCACAGAGCATCACGCGCTGGCTGACCGAGCCCGCCAACACCGCGCGCCTCGGCAATTACGTCGTGAAACTGACGAGCGGCATTCTCGATCTGACCGACGACGTGCGCATTCAGGTGTTCATCAAGGACGCATTGCGCGACGTGCTCGCAAAGGTCGATCTCTCGCAGTCAATGGGCGCGATTCTCGACACGCTCACCAAGGACGGCCGCCACCAGGAGCTTCTCGACGCGGGCATCGAACAGGTCGTCGCATTGCTGCGCGAACCGCAGGCGCGCCAGTTCATTGCGGAACGTATCGTCGATTGGGTAAAGAGCGAGTATCCGAAGATGGAGAAAATCCTGCCCTCCGCGTGGCTCGGCGAGAAAGGCGCCGAGACTATCGCGAATGCGGTGAACCGGATGCTCGAACAGATCAGCGAAAACCCCACGCACCAGTTGCGCCAGAAGTTCGACGACGCCGCGCACAAGCTGATCGTAAAGCTCAAAAGCGATCCGGCCTTTCTGGAAAAAGGCGAGGAATTCAAGCGTTATCTGGTGGAAGGCGAAGCGCTCGCCTTGTATGTGAAGGACATGTGGGGCGAACTGCGCGCGTGGCTCAAGCGCGATCTGCAAAGCAGCGACTCGGCGTTGCATGCGCGAGTCGTTGCGGCGGGCCAATGGGTGGGCCGCGAACTTGCGAACGATCCGGCGCTGCGCCAGTCGCTCAACGATCACCTCGAAGACGCAGCACGCGCAATGGCGCCCGAGTTCGCGCAATTCCTCACACGGCATATCAGCGATACCGTGAAGAACTGGGACCCGCATGAGATGTCGCGGCAGATCGAATTGAACATCGGCAAGGACCTGCAATATATCCGCATCAACGGGACCGTAGTCGGCGGCTTCATCGGCTTGCTGCTCTATGGAAGCTCGCTAGTATTCGACTTGCTGCGCATGCATATCGGCTGAGCGGGCCATACTGGCGAACCGCGACGCAAAGCGCCTACAATCCGGGCATAGGGTTTGCTCAGCCGCAGTGGCCCATACGGCACCGTGCCGCCGCCGCATCTACCGCGCGCGAGACTACAAGCGACCGCGGAAGCGGCCGCGCCACTCAAACGGACAGTGTGCTCATGAAAATATCCTTACCGCCGCATGGGCGGTCGAACCGCGTTTATCCGCCCGCCGCTCCGAGTTTGCATGGTCTCGCGTCGGTGATTACCGGCGTGGTCGTGGTTTGCGCGCTTTACTTCGGCCGCGCGGTGCTGATTCCCATCACGCTCTCCGTGCTGCTCAGTTTTCTGCTCGCGCCGCTCGTGCAGATGTTGCGGCGGCTGCATATGGGCCAGTTGCCGTCCATTTTCATCGCCGTGCTGTTCGCCTTGGCCGCACTGCTTGCCGTGGGGGCGCTGATCGGCGCGCAGCTCGTTCAACTGGCGGGCGACCTGCCGCAGTACCAGGTCGCCATCGAACGCAAGATCGAAACCGTGCAGGAGAAAACGATCGGTCGCGCCGATTCGCTGATGAGCCGCGCGGCCGCCACGCTGCAACGCGTCGCGCCTTCGAAGCCGCCGCCGCGACCCACTGGCCGGGCGGCGCGCAACGCCCCCGCTGTGCCCACACCCGTCGAAGTTCACGAGCCTTCGCCCACGCCGTTGCAACTCGCGCAGCGTGCGTTGTCGCCAGCCATCGCGCCGATTGAAACCACCTTCATCGTGCTGGTGGTGACGATCTTCATTCTGCTGCAGCGCGAGGACCTGCGCGACCGATTGATCAGTCTCTTCGGTTCTCGCGATCTGCATCGCACGACGACAGCCATCAACGACGCCGCGGTGCGCCTGAGCCGCTATTTCGTCGCGCAACTCGGCGTGAACCTGAGCGCAGGCGGTGTGATCGCGATCGGGCTCGCGATCATCGGCGTGCCTGGCGCGTTGCTGTTCGGCGTGATAGCGGCGCTGCTGCGCTTCGTGCCATATATCGGCATCTGGATAGCGGCGATTCTCGCGGTGTTTCTCGCCGCAGCCATCCAGCCGCAGTGGACGATGGCGGTCTACACACTGATTCTCTTTATCGTCGTGGATGTGGTCGCCGGGCAGATCGCGGAGCCGCTGCTGTATGGCCACCGTTCGGGGCTGTCGCCGCTCGCAGTGGTCGTCGCGGCGATTTTCTGGAGCTGGCTGTGGGGGCCGATCGGCCTCGTGCTGTCCACGCCGCTCACGCTGTGCGTCGTGACGCTTGGGCGCTACGCCGATCGTCTGAACTTTCTCACGGTGCTGCTCGGCGATCAGCCGGCGCTCACGCCCGCGCAGAACTTCTATCAGCGGCTTCTTGCGGACGATCCGCATGAGGCGATCGTGCAGGCTGAGCGTCTGCTGCGCGAGATGTCGCTAATCGATTACTACGACACCGTCGCGCTCGAAGGCCTCAAACTCGCACGCAATGACGCGATGCGCGGCGTGCTGATGCCGGACCAGTTGGCCCGCGTGAACGAAGCGCTGGTGGACATCGTCGAAAATCTGGAAATCGCCGATGGTTTGCCGGACCGGCTGATCCGCGCCGAGTCTCCAGAAGCGCTCGTCGCTGCTTCGACAGCGGATCTTTCCGAGCAGCACGACAGTGCGACGCGAGCGCATGCTTCGGCGCAGGGTAACAGCGAAAAAACGGCGGTGCTCTGCGTGCCCGGACGCGGCGCGTTCGACGAAGTCACGACGGCCATCGCGGTGCAACTGCTCGGACGCTTCGGCTTTGCACCGATCATGGCGACGCACTCGGGCTACCGCAGCGCGCACGCCGACGAGCCGAGCTACAAGAATGCGCCGATCATCTGCATCGTCACGCTCGACGCTCCGGAATCGCCGCCGTATCTGCGCAATATGCTTCGACGCACACGCCAATGGCGGCCGAGAGCGGCGCTCGTGGTCGGCGTCGGCGGCACCGCGGAAAACGGGCATGAGACAGGAATGGGTGCGACTGCCGCTTCACATTCGGCACCGACCTTCCGCGCGATGATCGAGGAATGCCAGCTGGCCGCTTCGTCGCTGCACACGCGTCAGCATTCGCACGTGACGAGCAGCGCAGATTGAGCACGGTTATGGGCCAACCGCGCGCCCCGTTAGCGTGGATCGAATCGTGGCGCGCCTGTACCCAAAATGAGGACAGGCGCGCGTAAGCTCTCCTCCATACTTCGCTCATCGCTTTTTCGTGTCGCCGCGCGTCCAGACCACTTACAGCGCGGCGCACCCGAAAACGCGGCGAACATCGAGGAGACATGCATGACGCGCAGTTTCAAACCCTACCCCTTTGCGCCGCGCCATTACGAGGGCGCGGCGCCCCCGCTCATCGACGGACACGATCCCGTGCGGCGGCCCGTGGCGATTGTCGGCGGCGGGCCGGTCGGCATGACGCTCGCGCTCGCCCTCGCCCGGCAAGGCGTGCGCTCGGTGCTGATCGAGGCCGACGACAGCGTATGCACCGGCAGCCGCGCAATCTGCATTTCGCGGCGCAGCCTGGAAATACTCAAGCGCCTTGGCGCCGTGCAAGGCTTCCTGCAAAAGGGTCTGCCGTGGACGGGAGGCCGTAGCTTCTATCGCGACACCGAAGTGTTCCGCTTCACGATGCATCAGGACGACGAGCAATCGTTGCCGCCGATGATCAACATCGCGCAATATCAGATCGAACAGTTCCTGCTCGACGAACTGGAGCGGCATGCGGATCTGATCGACATCCGCTGGCAAACTCGCGTGACCGGCATCGAGCAATCCGACGGTTCCGACGTGCAGCGCGGCGCAACGCTCGCGCTGCGCACCGGCGACACCGCGTGGCGCATGCACGCCGACTGGGTCGTCGCGTGCGACGGCGGGCGCAGCACCGTACGTGAAACGCTCGGTCTGAAGCTCACCGGCACCACGTACGAAGGCCGCTACGTGATCGTCGATATCGCCTTGCACAGCGAGCGCGCGACCGAACGTCTCGCCTATTTCGATCCGCCGTCGAATCCGGGTTCCACGGTGCTCGTGCACAAACAGCCGGACGACGTATGGCGTATCGACTACCAGCTTCGCGACGACGAAGACCCGCAAGCGGCCATCGAGCCGGACAACGTGATCCCACGCGTTCAGAGCGTGCTCGACGCAATGGGCGAAACGGGCGAATGGTCACCGATCTGGATCACTGTCTACAAGGCAAACGCGTTGACATTGGAGCGTTATCGCCACGGCTCGGTCCTGTTCGCCGGCGACGCGGCGCATCTTGTGCCGATCTTCGGTGTGCGCGGCGCCAATTCGGGCATTGACGACGCCGACAACCTCGGCTGGAAACTCGGCTGCGTGGTCAACGGCATTGCATCGCCCGACCTGCTCGACAGTTATAGCGACGAGCGCGTGTTCGCCACGCGCGAGAACCTGAGCTACGGGATGAAAAGCACCGAGTTCATGGCGCCGCCCACGTTCGGGTTCGAGTTGATGAGAACAGCGGTGCTGGGGCTCGCCGAACATCATGCCGCCGTGCGGCCGCTGATAAATCCGCGGCAAACGCACCCGATCGCGTATGTCGAATCGCCGCTCAATCGCGTTGCGGCAGACGGCGTGCAGGCAGCCGGCGCGATACCCGTGGCGAGCCGATTTGCCAGCGGTCCCGCGCCGGGCAGCGTGTTACCGGAGTGCAGGCTACAGCGCATTAGCGACGGCAAGACGGTCGATATGCACGTTACCGATCTGCTGGCACCCTGCTTCACGGCGCTGCGCTTCGGTACGGATTCTTCGCAAGATGCCGAGTGGCAGCACATACAGGACGATCTGGCGAGCCGTGCGATTGCATTCAAAACGATCACCGTGGTCGACACGAACGTCAAGCTGGGCGCAGACAGCACTGCCATTATCGATTACAGCGGCCGCCTGCATCACATGCTCGACGCAACACCGGGCACGGTCTATCTGATCCGCCCGGATGGCCATGTGCTCGCGCGCTGGCGCGACGGCAGCGCAGCCGCGACACACAGCGCGCTTATCGCCGCACTGAACATTCGGAGCAAGGAGAGACAGTCATGACCGATAGCGATCTCGAACGCATCTATACGACGCTTTGCCAGAACATCACTGCCGAAGGTGAAGCGCAGGCACCGCTCTATCTCGCCCGCCTCGCACTGCTTTGCATAACCGAACTCGGCGACATGCAACGCGCTATGTCCCTGATCGAGGCAGCTCGCCTGCCTTCGGGAGCAGTCACGGCGGCGACATAGGTTGAAGAGAGCACGACGAACAAGGCGCAAAAAAAAGCCGCCGCGAGTTGACCCGCGGCGGCTTTCTGCTTCAGCGAAGCACTACTGCTTTATCTGCTAGATCGGCTTCAGTACAAACCCAGCGTGCTCGCATGCAAACGCGCGAGACCGAGCAGCGCGTCCGTGTATGGCGTTTGAACACCGGTCAGTTGTCCGAGTTCGCGCACCGCGCTCACGAGTGCGTCCAGTTCCACGGGCTTGCGCGCCTCTACGTCCTGCAGCATCGACGTTTTCATCGCACCGAGTTTGAGCGTGACCGCATGCCGGTCCTGCGGCGCCTGATCGATCGGAATGCCGAAGCGCGCGCCGATCTCCTTCGCTTCGAGCATGACGCTCGTGACGAAGTTGCGCACCAGCTCGTCGCTGAGAATGCGGTCGGTGGTCGCGCCGGTCATTGCGCTGATGGGGTTCATTGTCATGTTGCCCCAGAGCTTGTACCAGACGTCGCGCTGGATCTGCTCCGACATCGACGCATTGAAGCCGGCGGCGACGAGCGCTTCGGTCAACGCCTTCACGCGTTCGCTCGGCCGGCCGGCAGCCTCGCCGACGATCAACCCATTGCCCTGATGATGCCGGATCACGCCGGGCGCCTCGACGAGGCAGCTCGCATGCACCACGCAGCCCACCGTCTGCGCGCCCGGAATGGCCGCGGCGATGGCGCCGTCGGGATCGACCGACTTGAGCCGCTTGCCCGCAAAACCGCCGCCGAGCCCGTCGCAGAACCACCACGGCACGCCGTTCATGGCGGTGAGCACGAGGGTTTGCGGCCCGAGCAGCGGCGCGATATGCGCGGCCACCGACGCCATGGCCGGACCCTTGACCGCCACCACCACGAGATCCTGCACGCCGAGTTCCGCGGGATCTTCGGCCGCTCTTACGCGAACCGTCTGCGTCTCGCCGCCTTCGATCAAACGCAGACCATGCTCGCGCAACGCGGCGAGCGTCGCGCCGCGCGCCACCACACCGATATCGTGACCCGCTTGCGCGAGCTTCACGCCCATCCATCCGCCGATCGCGCCTGCGCCGTATATCACTGCTTTCATTGATTCATTCCTTGTAACTCGCGTCGATGCGCTCCACGCGACGCACCAGGGCATCGTACACATCCTGCCCCGCGCCGTGACGCGGATCGAACTGGAGCGCGTCGCGCGAGCAGCGGATCGCCACTTCTTCAGGGACCGGCCGCGCCTTGCCCATCGAGAACGTCGCCATCTGAATTTCGCACGCGCGGTTCAGTGTCCAGAGAATCGCAAAAGTCTGCGGCAACGTGCGGCCCCACGCAAGCAGACCGTGGTTGCGCAGAATCACCGCCTGCCGGTTGCCAATATGTTCGACGAGCCGTGGCCCTTCTTCCGCATGCACGGTGATGCCCTCGAAATCGTGATACGCGATCCGGTCGTGCAACTGCGCGCTGTAAAAATTGGTCTGCTGCAAGCCGTCTTCGAGACACGCCACCGCGACGCCCGCCGTGGTGTGTGTGTGCATCACGCAATGCGCGTCGGGCACGCCTTCGTGGATCGCCGCGTGCACGACGAAGCCGGCCGGATTGACCGGATAACGCGAGTCGTCCAGCACGCGGCCCTGCGCGTCGATCTTCACGAGATTGCTCGCCGTGACTTCGCTGTAGTGCAAGCCGAACGGATTGATCAGGAACTGCCGCTCGCCGCCGCTCACGCTTTCCGGCACACGCAATGTGATGTGGTTGTAGATCATCTCGGTCCACCCGAGCATGTCGAAAATTCTGTAGCACGCAGCCAGCTGAACGCGCGACTGCCATTCGTCGGGGTGCATTCCGATGCTCTTCGGCGCACTCGCCGCTGGCATCTCAAGTGTCGTCATCGATGTCTCCATGGTTATGTGCTGGCTGCAAATAGTGCGTATCCGCCGTTATGCGCCGCCGTTATGCGCCGGACACGACGGCGGCAATGGACGACGCGACGTAATCCGCATTGCGCGCATTCAAGCCCGCTACGCACATGCGCCCTGAGCGCAAAACGTACACCGCGTGTTCGTTGCGCAAACGCTCGACCTGGCTTGCGGTCAAGCCCGTGTAGGTGAACATGCCGCGTTGCGCGACGTAACGCGCACGCATCACTTCATCGACGCGGCCGGCGAGCCCCGCGTGGATCGTGCCGCGCATCGCAAGAATGCGTTCGCGCATGGTGGCGAGTTCCGCTTCCCACGAAGCGCGCAACGACACATCGGACAGCACGTTGGCGACGAGGCGCGCGCCGTGCGTCGGCGGATTGCTGTAGTTCGCCCGCACGGCCGACATCAGCTGCCCGAGCACGCGGCTCGCTTCGTCGGCGTTCTTGCAGACAACGCTCAGTGCGCCGCACCGCTCGCCGTACAGCGAAAAATTCTTCGAGAACGAATTGGCTGCGATCAGCGGTACGCCGGCCTCGGCCAGCATACGAACACAAGCGGCGTCTTCTTCGAGGCCCGCGCCAAAGCCCTGGTAAGCCATATCGACAAACGCGATCAGCTTGCGACGCTGCAGGACCGGCACGAGTTCGGTCCATTGCTCGACGCTGAGATCGACGCCGGTGGGGTTGTGGCAGCACGCATGCAGCAACACGACGCTGCGCTCGGGCAAACGGCCGATGGTGTCGATCATATCGGCGAAACGCAGGCCGCCCGTCTGTTCGTCGTAATACGGATAGGTGTTGACCGTTAGACCCGCGCCCTCGAATACGACGCGGTGATTCTCCCAGCTCGGGTCGCTGATCCACATTTGCGAACCCGGAAAATAGCGTCGCAGGAAATCGGCACCGACTTTGAGCGCGCCGGAGCCGCCTATGGTCTGCAACGTCGCGATGCGGCCTGCGGCGCGTGCTTCGCTGTCTTCGCCGAACACCAGCGCCTGTGCGGTCTCGCGATAGAGCGGCAAGCCCGCCATGGGCAGATAGGAACGCGGGCCGATTGCGTCGAGCAACGCGGTTTCCGCGCGGCGCACCGCGTCCATGACGGGCAGCTTGCCGGCGTCGTCGAAATAGATGCCGATGCTTAGATTGACTTTGTTCTGGCGTGGATCGAGCTGGAAGTCTTCGTTGAGACTCAGAATCGGATCGCCGGGATAGGCGGGGATATGTTCGAACATGGCATTTCCTTGAAAGGAGCCCTGACGTGTTGTGCCGACATTGCGTCGACGGCCGGGCGAGACTGAAAGTCTAAGCGTCTTTACGTGCTCCCGTCGATTGGGACAAGTGTCGACTAACGCGCCCTGATCCACAATCAACGGATTTTTCACGATTCGTAAGTTTTTCTTTAGAATTGGGGCAATGGCACTTACCCGCATCACCATCCGTCAATTCGAGGCGTTTCTCGCCATTGTCGATCTTCAAAGCATCGGTGCGGCGGGGCAGCGGCTCGGCCTCACTTCGTCGGCAGTCAGTCAGCTGCTCGCCGAGCTTGAAACGGAACTGGGCTTTCGCCTGTTCGACCGGACCACGCGGCGTGTGAATCTGTCGAGCGCGGGTCAAGACTTCCTCGCGTCGGCGGAGTCGGTGTTGCGTCACGTGCGCGCCGCCGCCCAATCCGCCGACGATATCCGCAACCGTGCTGCCGGCATTGTCCGGATCGGCGCGCCGCTGGTGCTGGCGTCCACTGCGTTGCCGGAGGCGATCGCCGAATACGCGCGCGACAAGCCGAAGGTGGTCGTGCGCATTTGCGACACGGTGGTCGAGCAACTCGTCGAGCGTGTGGAGAGCGCGGACGTGGATCTCGCGGTCGGCCCCGACAGGCCAAGCGGTGCACGCGTGCGCCGCGACTCCGCGTTCGCAAGTCCGTGGGTGATGTGGTGCGCGCCGTCGCATCCGCTCGGCACGCGGCGGCGTGTGCAATGGCAGCAGCTGCGCGATATCCCTATCGTCGCTACAGGCCGCGATCACGAACGCGCAGTCGATCAAATGCTCGCAAACCTGCCGGTCGAGGCGCGCATCGTTCCAGTCGATGTGGTGGACAACGTCACGACCGCTTTCGGCATCGCTTCGCGCGGACTCGCCGTGACGCTCGCGCCGGCCTACGTCGCACCGCTTGCGCGCACTTTCCGGCTGATCATGAAGCGGATCGTCGAGCCGGAGACCATCCGCGAGGTTTGCGTGTATCGCTCGACCGAACGCGCGCTGTCACCGCCCGCGGCCGGCTTTGCTGATTTCCTGTTGCCGTGGCTCAAGCGCTGGGATCGCGAGACGCAGGCCGATGCGCGCGCTAGACGCGGTTGAAAAAGCGTGACTACGGCGCGGCGAGATAACAATTTCAGCCACGTTGTGGAGCCACGCACAGCGCGAACAGTTGCCTCTGACTGGAAATGCCGAGCCGCGCGTACGCGCGCTTCTGATAAGTGATAACGCTCGTGGGCTTGACGCCCATTTGCGCGGCGATTTCGACCGCTGTCGCGCCTTCGAGCGTGCCGCGAAGCACGTCGAGCTCACGTGGCGTAAGCGCGGGACAGATTCGTCTGATGCGTGCAAGCATGGCCGCTGCCGGGCCTTCCTGATGCTGCCCATGAAGCGCGTAATGGCCTTTCGCTGCATGCGCGAACAGATGCGCGAGGCTCTCGACCCGTTCCAGCTCGCCCGCGCTGAACGTGCCGTACGCGCGGTCACGGTATAGATTGATGGACAGCCACACGCTTTCCACGGGTTGCATGAGCAGCGACAAGCGGTCCGATACGTTGGGCTGCAAGTAGCACGCTGCGCGATACGCTTCGTTCGGGATTTCTTCGCTTTGCTGCTGATGCAGAACTAGCGCGTCGTTCGATCGCGCACCGCGCGCGTTTCCGATGATCGCCCTATTGCCGTCCAGTGCATAAAAGTGCGTCGCATACCGGTCAGCAACGTCACGCAGAAAACGTCCGCCCCGATGATCGGCGGCGGAAATAGTGCGCGGCCGCGCGTCGAATTCGTACGCAAACACGGTGCACTGCGAAACCGGCAGCATGTCGCCCACCGTTTTGAGCATGCTGGCGGCGAGCGAGTCGGCGTTGTTGTGCGAAATCGACATGACGAGCTCGGCCGCACGCGCGGCACTGATCTGTTCGCTTCGATGCGGCGGGGAAATGCGCCATGAACGCATGATGGCTTCGTGCTCGCGCGGCGTGGATTGTGTTCCGCCAAGCGTAGCACAGCGCGGCGCTGGTATCGACGACAGCATCCGGAGCGCCGTTGCCGCCTACGCGCTGCTTTATCTTCGCGCTTATTTCCCCGAAAACGAGCCGCGCTGCAACGTTACCATTCGCGGGAGTTCAATCGTGAAGACCGTGCCGTCCGCTTCGTCAGACTTCACGCTGACACCACCGCCGTGCATCCGCGCAATTTCCTGCACGATATGCAAACCGAGCCCGAGGCCCTCGCGTGAGCGGGAGCCGCTATTGTTCGGGCCGAATGCCTTGAACAGATGCGGGAAAACTTCAGGCGGAATGACGCCGCGGTTGGCCACCTTCAGGCGCACGCAGTCGGCGGATTCGCCGTCCACCTCGACGCTGACGTCGCCGCCGGCCGCGCCGTGATGCAGCGCGTTGCTCACCAGGTTCGACACTGCCTGCCAGACGAGATCCGTATCCCACGCGCCCGCCGTATTGCCGCGGCTCGCGAACACGATACGCTTGCCGTTCTCGCGCGACGTAAACTCGTCGATTACCGATCTGCATAGCGTCGCGAGTTCGATCGAACGAGGTTGCAACGGCAGGCGTCCGCCTTGCAGACGCGCGAGATTCAGCAACTGCTCGACCATGCGCGCCATGCGCAGCGAACTGTTTTTGACGCGCGCGGCAACCGTTGCCGATTGCGGATCGGCGGCGGTGCGCATCAGATATTCCGCAGACGCGAGCACGGCGCCGAGCGGCGTACGCAAATCATGGCTAAGCACCGCCATCAGCATCTCATTCGCTTCGAGCATCTGACGCGTGGTCACGAGCTGCGCGGCGAGCTGGCGCTTCTGCTGTTCGAGCTGAACGAACACGTCCACCTTCGATTGCAGAATGCGCGGGTCGAAGGGCTTGTAGAGAAAATCTACCGCGCCTGCTTCATAGCCGCGAAACGTGCGCGACGCGTCGTGCGCGGTTGCCGTCAGAAAGATGATCGGCACATGCGTCGTGCGAGGACTGCCGCGCATCAGCGCCGCCAGTTCGAAACCGTTCATGCCGGGCATGTTGACGTCGAGAATCGCGAGCGCGACTTCGTGCTTGAGCAGCAGATCGAGCGCGGCGGTGCCGGAATCGGCCACGAGCACGGCGACGTCTGGCCGTGTCAGCAACGCCTTGAGCGCAGTAATGTTGTGAGCGATGTCGTCGACAATCAGAATGTTCACGGGTGGGTTCGACATGGCATCGGGTCAGAGAGAGGCCGGCAAAGCTGCAAGCTGCCGGGCCATTGTTTCGGGAGAGAAGATGTAATCGGCCGCACCGCGTTCAATTGCGGTACGCGGCATTTCCGGCGAACTGGCGGTGTCCGGCGCCTGCACCCACGTATGGCCGCCAAATGCGCGCACTCGCTGCAAACCACGCGCGCCGTCGTCGTTGGCGCCCGAGAGCAGCATGGCCAGCAATTGATCGCGATAGACGGTCGCCGCGGACTCGAACAACACGTCGATGGAAGGCCGGGAGAAGCGCACTGCTGCATCCGTTGAAAGTGCAATCGTCCGGTCCACTTCCACCAGCATGTGGTAACCGGGCGGCGCGACATGCACGCGGCCCGGCATGATCTGTTCGCCCGCGTCGGGCTCGACCACGGGAAGCAGGCAGCGGTGCGTCAACGCGTGAACGAGATAGCTCGGCGGGTCGGGCGGCAGATGCATGACGACCATCACGGCGGGCGCAAAGCTCGCTGGCAGCGCGGCAAGCAGCAGGTTGAGGACTTCCATGCCGCCTGCCGAGCCGCCGATCAGAACGAGCTCGCAGGTGCGCCCTTTTCGCGCGCCTCGCGGGGCGTCTTCGGCTGACTGGATCGTTGTGCGTGGGATCACGGTGGTTTCAGCGTTTCTGGTAAATACGCTCCCCCGGACGAAATTCGTCGAAGGCTTCATAATGGCGGGAAAAACGCAGCGTCTCCTTGCTGCCCAGGCCGAGAAAACCGCGCCGTACCAGCGCATTCTCGAAGAGCCCCAACGCGCGGTCCTGCAAACCGCGATCGAAATAGATCAGCACGTTCCGGCACGACACGAGATGCGCTTCGAGAAAGACCTCGTCGGTCGAGAGGCTATGGTCGGCGAACACCACGCGGCCTTTAAGCGAACCGGCAAAGCGCGCACCGCTATAGGCCGCGTGATAATAGTCCGACAGCGAGCGTTTGCCGCCGGCCGCGAGGTAGTTCTGGGTGAAGCCCTGAATGCGATCCAGCGCGTAGATCCCGGCTTCGGCGCGCGCGAGCGCGTCCGGGCTGATATCGGTCGCGTAAAACAGCGTGCGCTCGGTCAAGCCCTCTTCGTCGAAGAGAATTTTTAGCGACCATAACTCCTCGCCCGTGCTGCAACCGGCCACCCACACCTTGATGGACGGATACGTGCGAAGACGCGGCAACACATGCTCGCGCAGTGCGAGAAAATACGCAGGATCGCGAAACATATCGCTGACCTGTACAGTGAGGTATTGGAACAGCCGCGAAAACTGATCGCTATCGCGCATGATGCGGTCCTGCAATTGGGACAGCGTGCTGAGTCCAAATTCATCCAGTGCCTGAGACAGACGGCGACGCAGCGACGACATCGCATAGTGACGGAAATCGTGCTGGTATTTGAGGTAGATAGCCTCCAGCAGCAATTTCAACTCTATGTCGAAATCGCTCATGCGTTGCCGTGCGTCTAGTTCGAACTGGCTCATTGCTTTTTCCGTGTCTGGACCGTTGTCTCAGCCTGTCTCGGCCTGTCAGCCGCTAGCGTTGGCGCAGCCAGACACGGCAGAGCGCAACGAGCTTGTCCACGTCGATTGGCTTGGACACGTAATCGTCGGCGCCAGCTTCGAGACAACGCAGGCGATCGTTCGCCATCGCCTTTGCCGTCAACGCGATAATCGGCAGATGCGCAAAGCGCGGATTGCGCCGAATCTCGCCCATTGCCGTTAAACCGTCCATCTCCGGCATCATGATGTCCATCAGTATGAGATGCACTTCGGGGCCGTTTTCCAGCGCTTCGAGCGCTTCGCGGCCATTACGCGCAATCTGCAATTTCGCACCGAGTGGTTCGATTACATGCGAGAGCGCGAAGATATTGCGCACGTCGTCTTCTGCAAGCAGGATCGTGCGGCCCTCGAAGGCGTTGTCGCGTTGCCGCACGGTGCGCAACATGCGCTGCTGTTCCGGCGCGAGCGACGACTCCACGCTGTGCAGGAACAGCGTCACTTCGTCGAGCAGGCGCTCCGGCGACTTTGCACCTTTGATAATGATCGATTTCGAATAGCGGCGCAGGCGGTGTTCGTCTTCATCGGAGAGCATGCGCCCCGTGTAGACGATCACCGGCAATGACGCATGCTCGGCATTTCCGGCCAGGCGCTCCAGCAGATCGTAGCCGGTGCCGTCGGGCAGCGCGAGATCGGTTACCACGCAATCGAACGAGAAATTTTCGATGTGTTCCAACGCTTCGGCCAACGTGGCGACCGCCACGATCTCCGTGTTTTCGCTTTGCAGCAACGCGCGGATGCTTTCGCGCATCGCTGCGTCGTCTTCGATCACCAGTACGCGCTTAAGATGCTGCTGCAAGCGCGCTTCGAGCCGGCGGATCGCGGCTTCCATCGTGGAGCGCGCGGTCGGCTTGAGCGTATAGCCGATTGCGCCGAGATGCAGAGCCTTGTCCGCGTGGTCGGTGGCGGACACGATGTGAATTGGAATATGACGCGTGAGCGGATCGTTCTTCAGCCATTCGAGCACGGTGAGGCCCGAACGATCCGGCAAGCCCACGTCGAGCAGCACCGCCGCCGGACGCATGTCGCGCACGAGAGCGAGACCGCTCGCCGCGCTGCTCGCATGCACGAAGTCGAAGTCGAGTTCATGCACGAGATCGCGAAGGATTTCGGCGAACGCGAGGTCGTCTTCCACCGCGACAATCAGACGGCCGGCACGCGTGCGGTTGTTGCGGTCGTCGGCAATCGAAGCCGCGGCCGTATCCGGCGCGCTCACCGCGTCGCCCGCATTGCCCGCATAGGCCACGCTTGCTCCGTTGTGACGCGCTTCCGTCATCAATCCGTTGGCCGGAGTGATGACTGTCGACGCAGCGCCGTTCCATGAAGTGGGAGAAAGCAGCGGCTCGCCCCGCGTGTCACCGGCGGTCTCAGCGTTGCCTGCCGCCCGAGCCTGCGCCGTGGCGGTTGCCGTAGCCGTACCGGCCGCGGCGGCTGTGTTCTCGCCGTCGTCCGCTAGCGCTGCACGCGCGTCGAGCGGCAACCACAGCGTGAAGACGCTACCCTTGCCCACTTCGCTGACAACGGTGATCCGGCCGCCCATCAGTCGCGCAAATTCCCGCGAAATGGACAGGCCGAGTCCGCTGCCGCCGTACTGACGACTGGTGGATCCGTCAGCCTGCTGGAACGCTTCGAAAATCATCTCCAGCTTGTCGGCCGCGATGCCGATGCCGGAATCGCGCACATCGATACGCAGCATGTCGCCGTCCGCAGGCGCGACCGATAGCGCAACCTCGCCGCGCTGCGTGAACTTCACCGCGTTGGACAGCAGATTGCGCAGTATCTGCGTGACACGCTGGCCGTCGCCGATGAACGTATCCGGCACCCCAGGCGAGCGGTCGAACGCGAGGCTCAGGTGCTTCGCATCCGCCATCGGCTTGAACATCTCTTCAAGCGATTGCAGCGTTGCGTCGAGCGACACGGTTTCGAGTTCGACAGTCACCTGACCCGCCTCGACCTTCGACAGATCGAGAATGTCGTTGATCAGCACCAGCAGGTCGCTGTTGGATGCGTGGATGGTTTCCGCATAGCGCACCTGCTCCTCGGTCAGATTGCCGCTGCGGTTCTGTTGCAGCAGCTTCGCGAGAATCAGCGAACTGTTCAGCGGCGTGCGCAACTCGTGCGACATGTTGGCGAGGAACTCGGACTTGTAGCGGCTCGATTGCTCGAGGCGCTCGGCGTTCGCCGCAAGGTTGCCCTGCGCGCGCAGCAGATCGGCTTTCTGCCGCTCGAGGCGCTGCGCATACTCCTCGAGTTGCACGTTCGTCTGTTCGAGCTCGGCCTGCTGCGCTTCCAGGCGCGTTTGCGATTCGAGCAGCGCGCGGCCGCGCTCTTCGAGCCCTTCGTTCGAAACACGCAACTCCTCCTGCTGAACCTGAAGCTCCTCATTCAACTGCTGCGTTTCGATCAGCGCATCTTGCAGGCGCTCGCGATAAAGCGCCGCTTCGATGAAATCGCCCATGCTGTCGCTCACGAGTTCGATGAACTCTTCGTCACGCGGCGCGAGTGCGCGGATAAAGCCCAGTTCCACGACGCCGTTGACTTCGCCTTCGCTCCTGATCGGCATGATGATCAGGTTTTTCGGCGCAGCTTTTCCGGTTGCAGAAACCACTTGGACGTAGTTTTCCGGCACCTCGCGCATCACGACCATACGGCGCGAGAGTGCGACCTCGCCGACCAGCGTGTCGGCGTCGCTGAGATCGCGCCCGGTGGCCTGCTCGCTCTCGCGGCTGAAGCCGTAAGTCGCGATGCGGCGCAGTGTGCCGTGCCGCTTGTCGCGCACATAAACGGCGCCGACGGCAGCCTCCATGTACTGCGCAAGGCAGTCGAGCATCGCGCGGCCGACGAGGTGCGGCGTGGCCGCGCCAACCACTCTCTCGGCCAGCATGCGCTGACCGGAGCGCAACCACGCCTGTTTTTCCAGCGCTTCCGTCTGTTCGGCTTGCTGGCGTATCGCTCTGTCGTAGGTCCCCGCCAGGTTGAGCAGTTCGCGCCGGCCCATCCATGCAAGCAGACCATTCACGCCGATGCTGAAGATCAGGAACACGCTGACCAATATTCCGGAGACGCGTCGCGACGCCTCGCCGCGCTCCTGTCGCAAGCGCAATTCGACTTCGAGAAAATCGCCGAACTCCTTCCGGGTCTCGTCGAATTCCATCTTGCCGCGGCCGCTCGCCACGGCACTCGTGACGTCCTGCATTCTGCGGCGCGCATCGATCATGCTTTCGGCGAAGCGAGTCCAGCGGTCCTGGATTGCCTGAATCTGCCTGAGCTTCTCGACTTGCGGCGGATTGTCGGCAACTAGGCGCTGCAGGTCTTCCATTTGCGCCTTGAACTGCGGTCCGCCGTTTTCGTACTGCGCGAGAAAACTTTCGTCTCCGGTGATCAGAAAGCCGCGCATCGACGATTCGCGATCGACTGCGAGTCGCAACATTTCGTTGGCCTTGCCGACCACGCGCTCGGAATGCTCGGCCCAATTCGTGGTGGAAACCAGGTACCCGATCAGACCGACGAACACGGCTATCGTGATCAGGCCGACAAAGAGAGGTAAGGCGATGTTGCGGCGGACAATGCCGCGAAAGTAACGTTCGTCGACAACCTGGGATGCGGTCATTTTTTCTATATTCAGCAAAACGGATCATTGCGATCCGGAATATTTTTCGGGTTTTCCGCGTGGCGTTTTCGGGTTCTTACACAGCCGCATAATCATACAGGACGGGCTTTGCATTTTGCGTGCGCCACCGCGCTCCGCCTTGCTGGACAAGGCCGAGCAGATACACGCAACTTTGCCGGGGCGCGCGCGGTCAATGATGCGAACAATGTCCGCATCTTTGACCTATTCATGCTTCGACGTCTTTTCTCCTGCCGATGACAGTTCACGCTTTCGCCGCTGTTGCCCGTCTCTATGTGCGTCGCGCGCTGGGCGCCCTGCATGTCGGCTGGTCTGGTGCCACGCGTGTGAACGCGCATGTCGCCGCACTCGCCGCCGCACTCGCGCTGCATGCGTCGCTCGCGGCCGCGGTCCCGGCTGCCGATGCAGCGCCGCGAGCAAGCGGCATCACGCGTGTCGCACTGCATGTGGAGCCCCCCGTGCAGGCGTCGCCGGTGGTGCCGGTGCCGCCCTCCGAGCAATATCCCGACCTCTATCGGGACGTGCAACTGGCTCACCTCTATCCCGACAGCAAGACCTTCGCCGACATGGTGCCGCTCGCGCCGCCTGCACAGATTGCCGCGGCGTACGAAACCGCCAGGCAGCAACCGGGTTTCAACCTCGGCGACTTCGTGAAGCGCAATTTCACGCTGCCCGTTCGTATGTCGAAGAGCTATGTGTCCGATCCGAACGAGGACGTGGTGAGTCATATCGATACGCTGTGGAACGTGCTGCGCCGTGAGCCGGATGCCGCGGCGAGTCCATGGTCGTCGCTGCTGCCGCTGCCCGATGCCTACATCGTGCCGGGCGACCGCTTCGACGAGATTTACTACTGGGACTCGTACTTCATCATGCTGGGTCTGGAAGCAAGCGGACACCATGCGTGGGTCGTCGACGAACTGAAGAACTTTGCGACGCTGATCAATCGCTACGGCCACATACCGAACGGCAATCGCACTTACTACCTGAGCCGCTCACAACCGCCGTTCTTCGCGCAGATGGTGCGGCTCGTGGCCGAGAAAGACGGCGACGCGGTCTACGCGCAATATCTGCCGGAACTGCAACGCGAATACGCTTACTGGATGGACGGCAGCGAGGGGCTGCCCGCCGGTCACGCAAACCGGCATGTGGTGCGCCTCGCGGACGGCTCGCTCCTCAACCGCTATTGGGACGAACGCGCGGCGCCGCGCGACGAGTCGTATCGTGAAGACATTGCGACCTCGCAGCAAACGCCGCAACGCAACGCGGACGATCTGTGGCGCAATCTCCGCGCAGGCGGTGAAACGGGTTGGGATTTCAGTTCGCGCTGGTTCGCCGACGGCAAGACGCTTGCCACGGTCGACGTGACGTCGCTCGCGCCGATCGATCTGAATTGCCTGATCGTCGATCTCGAACGCGCACTCGCGAAGGCGTACCGCGTGCGCGGCGACGTCACGCATGCGGAGAACATGTCGCAACGCGCCGCCACACGAGCCGACACGATTCGACGCGTACTGTGGGACCCGCAATTGCAGGCATTCGGCGACTACGACTTCGTACATCGCACGCTCACGCACAGGCTTACCGCGGCCACTGTTTATCCGTTGTACACGGGGGTTGCGAGCCGTCAGCAGGCGAAGGCCGTCGCCGCGACCTTGCAGCGCGAGCTGCTGCGCCCCGGCGGCCTTGCAACCACCAAGGTCGCCACCGGTCAGCAATGGGACGCGCCGAATGGCTGGGCGCCGTTGCAGTACCTCGCGGTAATCGGGCTGCGTCGTTATAGCGAACCGGCGCTGGCGCAAACCATCGCGACGCGCTGGATCAGAACCAACGTCTCGTACTATCAGCACACGGGTAAGCTCGTCGAAAAATACGATGTGGATGCAGCGTCGCCCGGCGTGTCCGCGGGCGGCGGCGAGTATCCGTTGCAGGACGGCTTCGGCTGGACAAACGGCGTCTTGCGCACATTGCTCGCGCTGTATCCGCAAGCCGCGGGCACTTCACGCCCAAGCGATATTCCAGCGGGTCCGGCGGGCGTATCGGCTGCGGCAGCGTCCGCCGCTGCTGCGTCCAAAAACACGCACCGGCTGCAGGGCACGCGCGTGAATCCGTAACCGTGACGGTTGCGCAACCGCCACGGTTGCGCTTCGCTCAGAACCGGTAGTTGATCGAAACGTCCGCCACGCCGTTGGCCTTGCGGTGCGTGATCGGACTATTCCCGGCACTGCCGACGAGTTGCTGGAACGCGCCGTCGGCAGTAGCGAACCAGTGCTTGTCGAATAGCCATACAGCGCTAACGCCGAAGCCGACCGACTTGAAACCCGCACTCGCGTGGTACTGCGAGTAGTTGGAATGGGCGGCCTGGTTCTGGTTCACGCCGAACCAGCTGTTCATATAGGTGGAGTCCGCGAGCGTCACATTGGGGCCGGCAAACCAGAAGAATTTCTTCGAACTGCCCGGCATCGGCATATACGCACCGAGATCGCCGATCCACCCGTTTGACCCGCCGAAATAGCGGCGCACGGCTGCGCGCAGCACGAGCGGAAAGTCTCTCGATACGACATATTCGCCCGAGAGCTTCAAACCCGGCGCGGGATTGATGTTGCCGAGACCATTCAGTTCCTGCGGATCGTCGTGAGCGCGACGACCGAGGTCGTATACCGCTGCGAGGCTTGCGCGCCAGTTCTCGCCTTGTGCGAAGTTCACCCCGAAACCTTCGCCGCTCGACAGGAAGAACAGGTCTTTATAGCGGACGTCGATGCTCGGCCCCGCCATCAGGTGATACCGGTCCGAGCCTTCATAGCGCGGCTGGAAAGACGTAGCAGCGCCAACGCGCACCTGCCAGTCGGGAATGTTCGGCTGCCACATCTTTTGCAGCGGAATACCGACCGAGTATTGCCACTCGCCCAACGGCGAAGGCGTCTGCGCAGACGCGACCCCCGGTAGCGCGGCAAAGCCGCCAATAGTCATGGCCACCATGGAAGTAGCCGCGATGCCTGTTTGTTTATTGCGGACCTTGCCGATCCGCTTTCTACGGCTGTTCAACACCAATGCCTCCAATCTCGCGTATCGCGAAGAGGGTTTATCTTTCCCGGCCCGGCTCACCAGCGCAGCGCAAGAGCCCGGCCGACCGCCGCGTTGCAACGCGCAGCATGTAAGTTTTTCAGCAACCGACACGCATTGCACGGCAAAACACGCACATTGAAGATCTGCCGATAGGAGGAACAAGCTTCCTGCCAAGGTATTCGTCATAACAGACCATGCGAAAGTTTTGCCGACCGACGAGCTAGTGCAAGATGTGGGCCCAGACCATCGAAGCATGCCTCCATTGCCTTGCAGATGGTGTTTGGCGGGTCAAGGTTGATGGCTGCCGACCGCGAGCGCCGATAGTCAGCGGAAAGCTATCAGATGAAAAAGCGCCGCCTCAGCGGCGGCGCTCCTGCACACGAAAACAGTCACGACCTCAGCGTTGCCGGAGTTTCTATTGCGCTGCCTGAACCAGCACCGGCGTGTCGCGATACAGATTGGGGAACATACGTTTCAGATTGGCCACCTTCGGCATGTCGTATAGCGCGATGTAACCCGAGTTCGGATGCTGCGTCAGGTAGTTCTGGTGATAGAACTCTGCGGGGTAGAAACCTTTGAACGGCTCCGCCTTCGTCACGATGGGCGCTGCAAATGCATGCGCCTTCTGTAGTTGCGCAATGTAGCCCTGTGCGACGCGCCGCTGCATATCGTTCAGCGGAAACACCGCTGAGCGATATTGCGTGCCGCTGTCGGGCCCCTGGCGATCAAGTTGCGTCGGGTCGTGAATCACTGAGAAATACACCTGCAACAACTGGCCGTAGGTCACCTGGGCGGGGTCGAACGTGACCTGCACGGATTCTGCGTGCCCGGTCGCGCCGCCGCTGACCGTTTCATAGTTGGCGGTGTCGCGCTGGCCGCCCGAATAGCCCGACACGGCCTGCTTCACGCCCCGCACATGCTGGAATACGCCCTGCACGCCCCAGAAGCAGCCGCCTGCGAACACGGCGGTTTCTTCGTGAACCGTGGCCGCGGCGACCGGCTCATCGAGCGCGGGGGGCGCGATCGCCACCGCGCCCTCGGATGAAAACGCCATTCGTTGCGCAAGCAGCAGCGCGAGTGCACCGAAGCCAACAGAGAGTGAAAGCCTGGCCGCGCGCGAGCGGACGCTCTTGCGGTCGATATGTTTGTCCATGTTCATGATGTCCTGTCCTGATTCCGCCTTCGCAAAGGCACGCGGTTCACTCTTGCCGGCGCGGATTGCGTATGACCCGAGTGTCCACAGTGTTAGTCGCACATGCGGCGCGTTAATGACAGCATGCACCCGGACAGCATGCGCCCGTTTGCGGCTTCGTGCCCGATGACCACGGGCGTCAGAGCGGGAAGCGGGTGGTCGACAGGATCTCTTTGAGCACCATAAACGAGCGAATCTGCCGCACGCCCGGCAAATACAGCAGTTGTTCGGCGTGAAGACGGTTGAAGCTGTCGCTGTCACGCGTGCGAATCGTCATGAAGTAATCGAATTCGCCGGTCACGACGTGGCACTCCATGCAACCGGCCACCTTCTGCGCGGCTTTCTCGAACTCGGCGAACGATTCGGGCGTTGAGCGATCGAGCACCACGCCGATGATGACGAGCATGCCGGCGCCCGCTGCCTTCGGGTCGATCAACGCGACAACGCCGCGAATCAATCCCGATTCCTTGAGCCGCTCGACTCGCCGCAAGCAGGCCGGCGCGCTCAGTTTCACCTTCGCAGCCAGCGCGACGTTCGAGATCGACGCGTCCGTTTGCAATTGACGCAGGATCGCCCGGTCGATGCGATCGAGCGATTGCAGCGGATCGGCTTCGGCGCTTGCCGTGGCGCGGGTTGCGGCAAGGCCGCGAACTTTAGTTTTGTTCATCTCGTTCCATGCACAATTTCGATAGGCCTATCTCATTGTCGCATTACCAAAATTTGGCGTGAGCGATTTTCTTCGCAAGCTCATTTCCCGGCGTTTTTTCTACCATATGTTGAACGCGGCTGCCACTCACCGCGCCGAACCAACCGACACCGGAGATACCATGAACTTGCAACGATTTCCCCGCTATCCGCTCACCTTCGGGCCAACACCCATCCAGCCGCTCAAGCGGCTGAGCGATCATCTGGGCGGCAAGGTGCATCTCTATGCCAAGCGCGAGGACTGCAACAGCGGCTTCGCGTTCGGCGGCAACAAGACGCGCAAGCTCGAATACCTGATTCCCGAAGCACTCGCGCAAGGCTGCGATACGCTCGTGTCGATCGGCGGCATCCAGTCGAACCAGACGCGCCAGGTCGCGGCGGTTGCCGCGCATCTCGGCATGAAGTGCGTACTCGTGCAGGAAAACTGGGTCAACTATTCGGACGCCGTGTACGACCGCGTCGGCAACATTCAGATGTCGCGCATTCTGGGCGCGGACGTCCGCCTCGTGCCGGACGGCTTCGACATTGGCTTTCGTAAGAGCTGGGAAGACGCGCTCGAAAGCGTGCGCGCCGCGGGCGGCAAGCCATACGCGATTCCGGCAGGCTGCTCCGACCATCCGCTGGGCGGTCTCGGCTTTGTCGGTTTCGCCGAAGAAGTGCGCCAGCAGGAAGCGGAACTCGGCTTCAAGTTCGACTACATCGTGGTGTGCTCGGTGACGGGCAGCACGCAGGCAGGCATGGTGGTGGGTTTCGCCGCCGACGGCCGCGCAGATCGCGTGATCGGCATCGACGCGTCCGCGAAACCGGCGCAGACCCGCGAGCAGATCACGCGAATCGCGAGTCGCACCGCAGAGAAAGTGGGCCTCGGACGAGATATCATGGCTAAGGACGTCGTGCTCGACGAACGCTTCGGCGGCCCCGAATACGGCCTGCCGAACGACGGCACGCTACAGGCGATCCGCCTGTGCGCCCGCCTGGAAGGCGTGCTCACCGATCCGGTGTACGAAGGCAAGTCGATGCACGGAATGATCGACATGGTGCGCAACGGCGAATTTCCCGAGGGCTCGCGCGTGCTCTATGCGCACCTCGGCGGCGTGCCTGCCCTGAACGGCTATAGCTTTATCTTCCGCGACGGCTGATCATCGCAAGACCGTGCAGCGGCCCGTATCCGTTTTCCAACGTGGGGCCGTTGTCGCCGATCACTACGCTGCAAGACGCTTTTTCAGATGTTTGTGCAGAAAGTCGACGAAAGCCCGAATGGTCAGCGAGCTTTGCCGATGCTGCGGGTAGACCGCATAGACACCTGTCGCGCTCGACAGGAAGTCATCGAGCACGGTGACGAGCTGGCCGCTTCGCAGCGCGTCAGCGACAATAAAATCAGGAAGCCGAACTATTCCGAGGCCGGCCACCGCTGCATCGCGGATCAGGTCGCCATTGTTGGCGCGCAGCGGCCCGTGTACTTCAAAGCCCTTCAACACGCCGTCTACTGCAAAATCCCACGTCACCACGCCGCCGTGCCCGTACAGCAGGCATGAATGGCGCGCGAGGTCGGCAGGCCTGGCGGGCGCGCCGCGACGGCGCACATAGCCTGGGCTGCAACACGCGACGAGGTTCACATCCACCAGTTTTTGCGCGATGAGCGTGGAGTCAGGCAGCACGCCGATTCGCACAGCCATGTCGAAGCCCTCGCCGACGACGTCGACGGTGCGGTCGCTCAACTCCATGTCGAAGCGCACGTCGCCATGCTCGCGCAGGAAGTCGGCGACGAGCGGCGACAGATGCATCATGCCGAACGACATTGGCGCGCTCACCCTGAGCAGCCCACGCGGCCCGGCTCGCTGCAGCGACATGGCCTGCTCCGCTTCCTCCACCTCGCCCAAGATGCGTTTGGCGCGCTCGTAGAACTCCTGCCCCAGTTCCGTCACGGCCAGCTTGCGCGTGTTGCGGACGAGGAGCGGCACGCCGAGCGCTTCTTCGAGCGCCATGACCCGGCGGCTGACGAACTGCTTCGATAGCGAGAGGCGCTTGGCGGCAGCGGTGAAATTATGAGCGTCGACCGCAGCGACGAAGATCCGCATGTCATCGAGTTGCATTGCCATTGTCCACTGATATGAGACGGTGTTTCTGATTTTAACCTGATTAAAGCCTTTCAAGTTGACCTAAACTGTCGTTCATGGATCGCGGACAAGCAGTTACCCGGATCGCCCGCAACGAAAGTTGCATGGACCCAGAACATGCGCGTCGCGCAACCTCTGGTCGACAGGAGAAAGAGATGCTTGAAATCAGACACGCCAATCAACGCGGCCGCGCGGAACACGGCTGGCTCAGCTCGCGTCATACGTTTTCGTTCGCGAACTATCACGATCCGAAGCAAAACGGCTTCTCCGATCTGCTCGTGATCAACGACGACCGTGTCGCGCCGGCTCAAGGCTTCGGCAAGCACCCGCATCGCGATATGGAAATTTTCTCGTACGTGCTGGAAGGCGCGCTCGAGCATAAGGACACCATGGGAACCGGTTCCGTGATCGTGCCCGGCGACGCCCAGTTGATGAGCGCAGGAACCGGCGTGGCGCACAGCGAATACAACCATTCGAAGAGCGAGCCGGTGCACTTTCTGCAGATCTGGATAGCGCCGGCGCAAAAGGGAACCGAGCCACGCTATCAGCAACAGCACTTCGGCGCGGACGACAAGCGCGGTGTGCTGCGCCTCGTTCTGTCGCCGGACGGCGCGAACGGTTCGCTGGTGTTGCAACAGGACGCACGCGTCTATGCCGGACTCTTCGACGGCGACGAAACGGCGGCGCTGCAACTGGCGAGCAACCGTTATGCATACGTGCATGTGGCGCGCGGCAGCGTGACGGTGAACGGCGTGAAACTCGGCGAAGGCGACGGCGCCCGTGTGCGCGGTGAAGAAGCACTGACCTTCGCCCAAGGCCGCGACGCAGAAGTCCTGGTGTTCGACCTGCGCGATAACGAAGTGTCGGACTTGTGGGCCTAAGCCGTTCGTCTTCACAGGCTTACGCTTGAGCAAGAGCCGCCCGGTTTCATAACCGGGCGGCTTTTTTTGCTCCTTGACGCTGGCTGTCAGCGCAACCTGGCGGGATGTCCAATACACATCCGCGTCCACAAAAGAAAACGGCGGCCCGCGGGCCGCCGTCGTTCATTACCAGCTCAGTCTTATCGTCAAACCGCAGCTTCTGCTTCGACTTCGCTAACGGTTTCCGTTTCCTCGCTGTTACGGATCAGGTGGTCGAACGCGGAGAGCGATGCTTTCGCGCCCTCGCCGACTGCAATCACGATCTGCTTGAACGGCACCGTGGTCACGTCGCCGGCCGCGAACACGCCCGGCACCGACGTCGCACCGCGTGCGTCGACGACAATCTCGCCGTGCTTCGACAACTCCACCGTGCCCTTCAGCCATTCGGTGTTCGGCACCAGACCGATCTGCACGAATACGCCTTCCAGTTCGACGTTCTTCACTTCGCCCGAACGCAGGTCCTTGTAGACGAGACCGTTGACCTTCTTGCCGTCGCCGGTGATTTCGGTAGTCTGCGCCTGCGTGACGATGGTCACGTTAGCGAGGCTGCGCAACTTGCGCTGCAGCACTTCGTCGGCACGCAGCGTCGCGCCGAATTCGAACAGCGTGACTTCACGCACGATACCCGCGAGGTCGATTGCCGCTTCCACGCCCGAGTTGCCGCCGCCGATCACCGCGACGCGCTTGCCCTTGAAGAGCGGACCGTCGCAGTGCGGGCAATACGCCACGCCGTGATTGCGGTACTCGCGCTCGCCCGGCACGTTGATTTCGCGCCAGCGGGCGCCCGTGGCGAGAATGATCGTTTTGGCCTTCAGCACCGCGCCGTTTGCGAGGCGCACTTCGTTGATGCGGCCGGGAATCAGCGCTTCGGCGCGCTGCACGTCCATGATGTCGACTTCATACGTTTTCACGTGCTGTTCGAGCGCTGTGGCGAACTTCGGCCCTTCGGTTTCCGTGACGGAGACGAAGTTCTCGATCGCCAGTGTGTCGAGTACCTGACCGCCGAAGCGTTCCGCGACAACGCCGGTCGCAATTCCCTTGCGCGCCGAATAAATCGCGGCAGCCGCGCCGGCGGGACCGCCGCCGACGATCAGCGTGTCGAACACCGGCTTAGTTTCAAGTTCCTTCGCGGCACGAGCACCGGCGTTGGTATCGAGCTTTGCGAGAATTTCCTTCACGCCGCTACGACCCTGGCCAAACACTTCGCCATTGAGAAACATGGTCGGCACAGCCATGATCTGGCGTGCGTCGACTTCGTTCTGGAACAGCGCGCCGTCGATCGCCACGTGACGAATGCGCGGGTTGATGAGCGCCATGACGTTCAGCGCCTGCACGACTTCCGGGCAGTTCTGGCACGACAGCGAGAAATACGTTTCGAACTGGTAGTCGCCGTCGAGACTGCGGATCTGTTCGATCACCGCGTCGTCGAGTTTGACCGGATGGCCGCCGACCTGCAGCAATGCGAGGACGAGCGACGTGAATTCATGCCCCATCGGAATGCCCGCAAAGCGGATGCCGATGTCCTTGCCGGGCTCCCCGATCGAAAACGACGGCTTGCGTTCGCTGTCGTCGCGACGTTCGATCACGGTGACACGTTCCGACAACGTCGCGATATCGTTCAGCAATGCCAGCAGCTCTTGCGATTTCGCGCTGTCGTCGAGCGAGGCGACGATCTCGATAGGCCTGCTAACCTTTCCGAGGTACGTTTTCAACTGAGTCTTGAGATTGGCATCAAGCATGGCTATTCGATTCCGTGACGATGGGGTGTTGGGTTCCCGGCCGCGCTTGTGTCCGATAGGACACAGGCCAGCCGGGGACGCGCGAACCGCTGTATCAAGCGGCCCGCACGCCGATGCGCCGCTAAGGCGCTAGTACTGCCTGAGGCTTTGAAGCCGCCGAACCTTAGATCTTGCCGATCAGGTCGAGCGACGGGGTCAGCGTTTCAGCGCCCGGCGTCCACTTGGCGGGGCAGACTTCACCCGGATGTGCTGCGATGTATTGCGCAGCTTGCACCTTGCGCAGCAGTTCGCCAGCGTCACGGCCGATGCCGTTGTCGTGGACTTCGCACAGCTTGATCTCGCCTTCCGGGTTGATCACGAACGTGCCGCGCAGCGCCAGACCTTCTTCTTCGATCAGCACGTCGAAATTGCGCGAGATCGCGAGGGTCGGGTCAGCGATCATCGGGTACTTGATCTTCTGGATCGTGTCCGACGTGTCGTGCCATGCCTTGTGCGTGAAGTGGGTGTCGGTCGACACGCTGTAGATTTCAACGCCGAGCTTCTGGAAATCGGCGTAGCGATCGGCCAGGTCACCCAGTTCGGTCGGGCAAACGAACGTGAAGTCGGCCGGATAGAAAACGAAAACCGACCACTTGCCCTTCAGGCTTTCTTCAGTGACGGTCACGAAATCGCCATTGTGATAAGCCTGTGCCTTGAACGGTTTGACTTGACTATTGATGATCGGCATTTACTGAGTCCTCTTTCGGAGTGGTTGGAAAGTGGAGTCAGTATGTCAGACAGCGCTTAATAGGTAAAGTGGATTGTTTTAATTATATTGATAGATTTCCACTATCTGATCCGGCCCCGTCGGCTATCGGGCGCCATCCGTCTTCAGCAGCCGCCAGAGCGTAGTGCGGCCGATGCCCAGCGCCCGGCTTGCCGCTGCACGGTTGCCGCCGCAGCGTGCCAGTGCTTCCAATGCGTCGCCGCGGCTCGGCGCGACGCGGGCAGCGCCAGGCGTGGCGGCGTCCGCGGAGGTTCTGGTAAGCCTTCCGTTCCCGCCTGCATGCCCCATACGGGTGAATTCGGGAAACAGCGCCAGCAGCTCGGGCTGAACGTTGCCGTCAGGATCGATGCGCTGATCGCTCGCTGTATCGCCGAGATAGATCGCTGCGCGCGCCAGCAGATTTTCCAGTTCCCGCACGTTGCCTGGCCACGCGTAGCGCTCGAAGAGCGGCGTCAGAAATTGCAGAACCCGGTCGCTTGCCGTTTCAGACAATCCATATTGGAGCGCACTGCGGCTTAACAAGTGCCGCGCCAGCAAAGCAACATCGGCACGCCGCTCACGCAGCGGCGGCAATTCTATCTGAAGCAGATTCAGACGAAAATACAGATCCGCGCGAAACCCGCCCTCGTCGACGAGCGCGTGCAGGTCGCGGTGCGTGGCGGCTATCACCCGCACGTCGATCGGCGTCGCGCGGCCCGAGCCGAGCTTCATCACCTCGCGTTCCTGGAGCACGCGCAGCAGCCGGCTTTGCAGCGCGGGCGGCATTTCGCCGATTTCATCGAGAAAAATAGTTCCGGTGTGGGCCATTTCAAAGAGTCCCGGCTTGCCGCCGCGCCGCGCGCCGGTAAACGCGCCTTCCTCGTGACCGAACAGTTCGCTTTCGATCAGCCCCTCGGGAAGCGCCGCGCAATTGAACGCGACGAACGGATTGCCGCGCCGCGGGCTCGCGTTATGGATGCCCTGCGCGACCAGTTCCTTGCCGGTGCCGCTCTCGCCGGTCAATAAGACGGTGACGTCGTGCGCCGCGCCGGCGCGCGCGAGCCGGCGCACGCGTTCGAGCGCCGCCGATTCGCCGATCAGATCGTCCAGCCGATGCCGCGCAACCAGATGCCTCGGCCGCTGACTGGTGCGCAGCGACCGGTCGATCCGCTGCGCGACCAGCGCGTCCTGCACCGTCACGACAACGCCCGAGCGCGCGCCCTGCTCGACAATCGGCACACAATTGACGATCAGCGAACGCTCGCCGATCTGCTCGATGCGCTCATCGAGCGGGCCGTCGCCTTGCAGCGCCTTGCGCAGCCACGGGCCGACCGTCCGCGCGAGTTGCGCCGAAAGGTCCTGGTCGCGGTGGAGGCCCAGTAGCTCGAGCATTGCGGGGTTGACGGCTTCGAGCTGGCCTGCGTCGTCGAATGCGGCCACGCCGTCGCGCAGATGCGCGACGATCGTGTTCAGGCGCACGCGCTTGGACTCCTTCTGCCGGCTCACGCGCGCGAGTTCGACCGAGCGCTCGAATGCTTCTTCGACGGCGCCAAGCGAGTACAGGAACACGCTCTCCAAACCTTCCTGCTGCGCGAGATCGCAAGCCATGCCCGGCCCGATGATCACGCGGCAGCCTTCGGCGGCGAGATCCCTCACTGCGGTTCTGACTTCATCGACCGAGCGGTACGCGCGCTGTTTCAGGCCGACGCTCAGCCAGCCGCTGAGATCGGCCAGTTCATGCGAGATCGTTTCGTGCAGCACGAGCCCGATCGGCCCGCTGGGCCAAAGGGTGGTGGCGCGGGTGATCGCGCTCAATACGTCGAAGCCGTTCACCTTCACCATGACGACCGGCACACTCAGGTGATCGCGCAGATACGCGCCGTTCGAGCCCGCCGCGAGGACGACGTCGACGGAGCCCGCGTCGACGTACGCCTGTAGCGCGGTGACAGCCGAGCCATAGCCTTCGCGAATCGAGAAAAATCTCGCGCGGCCGGCGTAGCGCGGCGCAATCGTCTCACAAAGCGATTCGAGGCGGCTGATACTTACCAGTGCAATACCCGGGCGGCCCGAATCTGCGTTGACAAGAGACGGCGAAAAGGTCGACATGGGAAACGCTCCAGAAAAGGCCGTTGAAACGTTCCATCAATCGTTTCAGGAAACGTTTCACGGAACGGCCTTCCATTCTGCCACGAACCCCCGACTACTAGCCGCGCTTCCCTAAGCGATTGATTTCACTAGGTTAGGTCTCAGCGCCGACGTATTGGCATAGTTTCTGCACTTTGAGCCCACCCTTACTCAGCATTCCTCCGGAGACAACCGTCATGACAACTTCCGCCGCGCGCCGCGCCGCCTTTCGCGCCAAGGTCAACGAACGCCAGGGCCTGCTCGTGCCAGGCGCCTTCAACGCGATGAGCGCTCGTGTTATCGAGGACGCCGGTTTCGAGGCGATCTACATCACCGGCGCGGGCGTCACCAACATGTCGCTCGGCTTGCCCGATCTCGGCTTCATTGGTCTTGCCGAGGTCGCCGAGCACACCGCGCGCATTCGCGATGCGGTTGCGCTACCGCTGATCGTCGACGCCGACACCGGCTTTGGCAACGCGCTGAACGTACGCCAGACCGTGCGCGTGCTCGAACGCAGCGGGGCCGACGTGATCCAGTTCGAAGATCAGGTTATGCCGAAGAAGTGCGGACACTTTTCCGGCAAGGAAGTGATCGGCGCCAGCGAAATGGCAGGCAAGATCCGCGCGGCGGTCGACGCCCGCGAGGACGGAAACCTGCAGATCATGGCGCGCACCGACGCCGCGGCAGTCCACGGTATCGAAGACGCGATCGAGCGCGGTCATCGCTTCATCGAGGCGGGCGCCGACATTCTCTTCATCGAAGCGACGGAGTCGCTGGCGGACATCGAGCGTTTGCCGTCGCTGTTCGACAAGCCGCAGTTGATCAACATCGTGATCGGCGGCAAGACACCGGTGCAATCGCGTGAAGCGCTCGCGAAGCTCGGCTACGGCATCGTGCTGTATGCGAACGCCGCCTTGCAAGGTGCGGTGCTCGGCATGCAACGCGCGCTCGGCAGCCTGAAGAGCAACGGCCGCCTCGACGAGGACGCGGCGCTCGTCGCTCCGTTCAGCGAGCGCCAGCGGCTCGTGAACAAGCCGTTGTATGACCGGCTGGATCGCGAATACGCGGCGAAGGACTGAACCGCGGGTCGCATCGAAACGTGTTTGCTGACGGCCGGGCACGGCACGCGACGTGCTCGGCATGAGCCATGCGTAAGTCAGCACGAATCAGCGCGCTTTTTGGACCGGACGCTTTGTTCTGTGCCACGCATCACCTATGCGGCGCGCGTGATTGCGATAGGATTCAGAGCCGGCGATATATCACCGCGGCACGCGTCCAAGTGCCGATCATTCTGCTAGCAGCATGACCGACGCGTTCCCCCGGCCCCGCTCCTGTCGCTCGTCCGCTTTGCAGGGACGGCGGAAACACGTATCCGAGAGATAGTCAAAAACATGAAGTGCATAGCATTGCGTATTTCGCGTGGAATTCGCCCGTGCATTCGCGGCCTTAGCGACGTACACACGCGCGCGCTGTCGGGGGCCGTGCAATGAACGGGAGCAGCACGCCTCTGAAGCATGCCGGCTGGTTGCCGTATATCGTCGCGGCGACGTTTTTCATGGAATATCTCGACACCACGGTGATCGCGACTGCGCTGCCGCAGATGGCGCACTCGTTCGGCGTCGGGCCCAACAGCATCAGTCTCGGCATGACGGCCTACATGCTGGCGCTGGCGATTTTCATCCCGGCGAGCGGCTGGGTCGCCGACCGCTGCGGCTCGCGCACCGTGTTTTTCAGCGCCATCGGCGTGTTTACGGTCGCCTCGGTGCTGTGCGGGCTGTCGCAGAACGTCGCGGAATTCACCGCCGCGCGTTTGTTGCAAGGCATCGGAGGCGCGATGATGGTGCCGGTCGGCCGGCTGATTGTGGTTCGCAGCACCGAAAAAAGCCGCATGATGCAGGCCATTTCAACGATAACGTGGCCCGCAATCGCCGCGCCGGTGATCGGCCCGCCCGTCGGCGGCTTCATCACCACTTATGCGTCGTGGCGCTGGATTTTCCTGCTCAATGTGCCGTTCGGTCTCGCGGCAATGGCCGTGGCGCTCGCGCTAGTGCCCAACCTGCGCGGCAGCGAACGCAAGCCGCTCGACGTCGTCGGTTTGCTGCTGAGCGGCACCGCGCTCACCGCGATTCTGTACGGCGCGGAACTGGCGAGCCAGCCCGCCGAGAACCCGTGGATCGGCGGAGCGGTCATCGTCCTGGGCTTGGTGGTGGGCGCAGTCGCGTTCCAGCATGCCAAGCGGCATCCGCATCCGTTGATCGACGTTTCCACGCTGAAAATCCCCACGTTTTCGGTGACGGTGATAACGGGCTCCTTCACGCGCATTGGCATCGGCGCCGTACCTTATCTGATGCCGCTGCTGTTCCAGGTCGGCTTCGGCCTGTCGGCGTTCAAGTCCGGGCTGCTGCTGCTCGCCAGCGCGCTGGGCAATCTCGGCATGAAGGCGCTGACCACGCGAATCCTGCAGCGTTTCGGCTTTCGCATGGTGTCGATCGTCGATGTGACGGTAGCCGGCATCTTCATCATCGCGTGCGGGTTGCTGACGCCGGACGTTCCGCTTGCGCTCGTGCTGATCATTGTGTTCGTGTATGGCGTAGCGCGCTCGATGCAGTTTTCGACACTCGCCACACTCGCCTACGCCGACGTCGCGCAGCCGCAAATGAGCGCGGCCAGCACGCTATGGAGCGCGGCGGCTCAAATGACGATAGGCCTCGGCATCGCGTTCGGCGCGGTTTCACTGCGGGCTGCGGCGTTCTTCAACGGCGAAACGACGGGCCGCGTGTTCACGCTCGACGATTTCCGCCTCGCGTTTTTGCTTGCGGGCGTCTTGACGCTCGTGTCAGTGATCGGCTACATGGGTCTTTCACGCGATGCGGGCCAGAGCATCGGCGGTGGTTCGCGCGGCGCAGAAGGCCCCGCCAAGGGTTAACAGATTTGAGGAGGCGGTGTGGCGACCCCTAATGAACTGAGCGAACTGAAAATTTCCAGCGACAAGGACGAACTCGACGTCGCAATGGTGCACGCGTTTCTGTCGCAGGAAACGCCGTGGGCGAAGGGCATGCCACGCGAAACGCTCGAACGCGCCATTGCCGGGTCGCTGTGTTTTGGCGGCTATGTCGGGGGCAAGCAGGTCGCCTTTGCGCGCGTGGTCACGGATCACGCGACGTTCGCGTACCTGTGCGATGTGTTCGTGCTGCCCGAGTATCGCGGCAACGGATACGCACACGCGTTGCTCACGCAACTCTTCGCGAGCGAGTCGCTGCAGGGCTTGAGGAGAATCATGCTGGCAACGACAGACGCGCACCATGTCTATCGGCCACACGGGTTCAAGGCTTTGTCTAACCCGGCGCTGTTCATGGAAGTACACGACCCGGATGTCTACGGCAGCACCTGAGCACGAAGTTCAAATGCGCCAACGCGCGCCCTGCTGTGGAAATCAGACGTACGCGCGCTCACGAACCCACTTGGTCATGATCCACTTTTCGCCAGCAACCACTGGTGCGCCGCCGTGCAAGGTCAGCGGATCGAGTTGGCGCTGGCCGTTCATGTAGCGGAAATACACGGCACCGCCCCGGTTCGCCGCCACAGACAAGCCCGCTTCAGGGAAAATCGTTTCGCCGCCTTCAGGCACGTCGTTCAGATAGATGACGAGCGTCGCCACGCGCTGGCCGCCGCGCGCCGTATGGACCGCACTGCCCGGTTGATCGGGCGGGAAATAGTCGTAATGCGGCCGGTATTCGCCGGTAGGGCCATAGTGCAGAACCTGCAGACCTTCGCCGTTCTCGACCGGCCAGTTCATCAGGCTCGCAATGCGCTGTTCCAACCGTTCGATCAACGGGTCTTCGCCGCGTTGATACCAGATGCCCTCACTCGTCCGGTTGCGGATCACGTCTTCCTGTCCGGTCGCGGGATTGACGGTGGTCGATCGTTTCAACCGATGCCGCGAGCGCTCGATCATCTCGCTGCACTCCTGCGCGGCCAGCACGTTCGCGAACACGATCACCTGCGGCCGCTCGCAGCGCGCCAACACCTGCACGTCCCGGTCATGGGCGTGGATCGTATTACCCTGCGCGACCGGCGCGTCGTCGTACCGGTATGTGTGTGGCGCCTTTTGCGGCAACGCCGCCTCGGTGCCGCCCGCCGCTGGGGCCGCTGCCGTGGCCGCGCTCGCTACGTTCGCAGCACTCGATCCGAAGGCGGCGCGCACCGCTTCGCCGGCTGCCTCGGCGGCAAAACCCGCTTGCGTCATGGCCTCGATCATCGAGTCCATCGTGCAGCCACGCGCTGCGTTCGTGCGCAGCCATTCATGCCACGCGGCATCCACTACCGGCATACGTGTCCCCGCTGATCGATGAAACAAGGATACTGCATCGGCCTCAATCCACGCGTTCAGGTGTTATGGTCCTGGCGCCGATAGAGCGCGAGCCCTCTTCTCGCCCGCGAACGTATCGAGCGATGCACGAGCGGCGACCATCCGAGCAGCGCGCCCCGTGCGCCCAACGCCTGACGCATCCACGCCCATAAATCGAAACTGTCGCGATGCTCGACGATCAGCCCATCGCGGAATGCAAAGCGTGCATCGATCTGGTTGACCACCGGCCGGCCCGTCTGGCTAAACACGTAGCCTGCGGTCCAATGCGCGCGGCCGCTATGTTCATCGGCTTCGATGCTGTCGAACGTCAGCGAAAAATCCTGCGCGCGCGTGACGAGCATGCGCCACATGTCGCGCACTTCGTCGCCGTGCAGCTCACCGAACGCGGGGTCGCTGAAGACGACATCGTCGGCGTAGCAGGCGATCATGGTGTCGGCGTCGCGCCGCTGGAACGCGGTGTAGAAGCGCTCGATCAGTTGAATATTGGAGTGGTTCATTGTTCTGGTATTTGCGTTGCCCGTATTGAAGCGCGTGTTGAAGCCGCGTTGAAGCCGTGTCACAGCCAGCGATAACCGCTAACCGCGATTCGCCGGATTGTATCGAATCCTTGCCGGTGCGGGCCTGTGTGCACAGCCGCTATGCTTCGTGCGCATGCGCGCGAGCGCGGATTTCCGACAGCGATACGTCGACCAGCAGCTTGCCCGAATCGAACACGGTGATCATCGCATCTTCCCAATCGGCTTCGCCTGCCGCCGCGTTCACCGCTGGCGCGAGCGGCAGCGTCGCCGTGCGGTAGTCGCCCGTTCGACGGCTGCGCAACAGTGTGAGGCGTCCTTTCATCGAGCGTTTGCTCGTGTCCGTGACCGGATCTTTCGATACGTCGTGCCATGCGTCGCCGAGGCGGATCGCCGAGCACTTCATCGCAAATCGCTGAGTGTCGCGATTGATCTGCTGCAACAGCGCGCCGCCCATGCCGAACACGATGTTGTCCGCCGCGAAGCCCGCATGGTCCATTGCGGCGAGAATGGCCTCGAGCGAGTCGGGATTCACGCCGTCGCCCTGAATCACCCGCACGTTGTTGAGCACGCGGCGCCCCTTGGTGTTCAGCACCGATCCAAACGACGCCTCCAGCGCATGCAGGGTCTGCAACACGATAGATTGCGGATCGCCCGAATCCGGCCTGATTACAAGCGTGCCGCCGGAATCGAGCACGGCCTGCTTCAGATCGGTGCCCCAAACCTTCAGCGCGGCGTACAGGTCGTAGGAGTCCGATACCACCGAAACGATTGCGCCCGGCCTTGAGAACTTCGCGATCATGTTCCGATACGCGTCGGTCTCGCGCTCGCGGCCCCATGAGGTGACCGTGCTGTGCTCGGCGGCCGGCACCGAGAAAGCGGCCATGCTCTCGTTGTAGTAGTGATTCGCCGCGACCACGCCGAGCACCGTGTCGGAGCCCATGAAGCTCACGAGATGCGCGGCACCGCCAATTGCCGCCGACTCCGCGCTCGACACGCCGCGCGCACCGAAATCGTGCAGCTTGAACGGCAGTTGCGTGAGGTCGTCGCTCGTCTTTGCCAGATAGGCGTGAATCGTCTTGCGCAGATGCCAGCTTTGGGTCGCTACCGTGACCGGATACCAGACGCGCAGCAGCATGGTTTCCAGATATGAGGCGAGCCAGAATACCAGCGGATCGTCGCACTCGACGGTGACGAGCACGTTATGCGTTGGCACCACCGAGCCCTCGGGCACCGCGCGAATCCGCACCGGCAAATACCCGTTGTGATGCTCGACGATATGGCGCCAGCCGGCTTCGTTGAACGGCTCGCCATGCGCGCTGAAAAACGCCTTCGCCTGTTCGATCATCGCCGCTGTGATGGGCCGGCACAGATACTCCTTGATCAGCATCTGCAAGCCGAAAAAGAGCGTGCAATCGTAGCGCCCGCCGCGCGATTCGATGTACGAGAACATCGCCGACGCTCCTGGCGGATACTGCAGATAGTGCGATGCCTTGTACGAATCCGTGTTGAGAATCGGATTCGAGAGGATCGAAGAAATGCCGCTAAAACCGCTGGATTCGTTGGCCATGGAGGACGCCGCGCCCGGCTCGCTGACTGTGGCAGTCTTTACATGATGCCACGAAGCGCGAAGCGGCCAGCGCGCGGGCGCAGCGCTTTGAATGTTCCGTTCTCGTTCGGGATGCTCGCGCAAGCCGCACTCAACTCCTTCAGCTCACCAGCAACGCTCAGTCCGATTCGTCGTATTCCCGCTGACTGATGTCCGCATCGCGATCGGCGTTCCTCTCGCGCGAAACCGGCATCTCGTATGCATCGCGCAATTCCGGGCGCTGGATCTCTGCCTGCGCCTTGCGCTTCATCGCGTCGGCGATTACGAGCGTGAGCAGATCCGCCGGCGGCGCGGCAAACAGTCCGCGCGGCGCGCCAACGTGCGCCCGGTAACGAAGACGGATAACTTCGGCAGTACGTGCCGTGGCTGGATGGTCGTGGCGTGCCCTGCACACCGGGACCATAACGTGCGTTTTCATGACATCCCCCGTTCGGTGACATGCTGAAGGCTGCATGCAGCCTTCCAGGTCCGCCGTGCTCACGCAACACACGCGAACACGGCGCCCGGTCCACCTCGCTTGTGCGCTTCTCTATGGAAGCTCTGGCCTTCTCCCCGTTTCGTCGCGCCGGTTGGTCCAGACCGTGCGCTGCCCTTTCCCCGTTTGCATGTCGCTCGCGCAAACGTTGCCGCGCGAGGTACCTGTCGTTATGTCTGCACCACCTGCACCTCCACAGACGAAAAAATCGACGAGGTCAGAGATTTGCGTCGCCGGGTGGCGAACGACCGTTTTGCATCGGTCATTCGCCCCGTGTTATGTGACGTCCGCTTGTCCATGACCCCGCCGCAGCCTCGCAGAACGCATTGGCTTTCCCCGGCCGCGTCCACGAGTCGTTGTGCCGCCGGTCGTTTTTTTGACTTCCCCTCTCCCTCACCGACCGGCAGCAACAGATTCGCTGTGACTGGCTTATTGCAATGGCCATGCCATGCGCGTCGAAGTGCCGTCGCACAAGGCATTTGCGAGCATGCGCGGCTAATGCCGTTTTTTTCGCCGCCGTGCCATATCTCCGATGATTCGTATACGAGACGCTCGGCAAGACCGCGACCGCGCGAAAACCGTCAATTGAGCTCATGGAATACGCGCTTCATATAAGCGTCGAAGCCGGGTACACCGCGCCCCTTCGCGGTTTGCGTTCAAGTTCTGAACGAATCTGCCGACATAGCAGCAGATAGAATCGGTCCAGATTCCGTGGAAAACGCACTGTCGATTCTGTTGCATACCTGAAACATCGAAAATCGCGTAACGGAACTGCGCGTTCAAGGTTCGTCCACGCGTTTTGTACTCCACCGCGCATAACGGGGCTTGACGTGTGCTGTCCGAACGGCTTCCAGTGATGCGCGCAGTAGGCCGGCAATCGGGCAACTGTCCGGCCGCAATTGCGCCACTATCGGCCGGAATCGAATAAACACCCGTCAGGAGGGCAAACTGCCGGCTTCCTGATTTGTTTGTATAGCATTCCAAAGCGGTTTCGCTTATGTTTAAGTCACGCGCCGTTTAGAGCGCGATCAAAAAAGCCAAGGAGATAAGAAACGGTACAAGTGATTCGGGGATGAAATACTCCGGCCGGTGCAACGTTAAACGTTCACCTGTCTGCCACCAATAGGCGGCACCTCGCAGTTCGCGCTGCGCTGCTTGCCCCGCTATGACCTTACAGTCGATCGGCCGTCGCCCCATTAGCGCAGTAGCGCCCGCGACGGCTCAGAGCTTCGTGCCCGGTTTTGCAACCAGGCTGCTGGCTCGGTTATTCCGCAGGCCCGGTCAGGCTTGCGATCCTTGACAACGTCGAACAGCAGTCTTGAAGGCAGCACCGAATCGGGGGTAATGAATATGACTTTCGCATCTGCGGACACCGAACGCACCGTTCTTTACGTGTCGAACTCGCCCGATAAGAAGCTCGCCGACTTCCTCGCCGCATCCGCATGGCACGCCGTACACGCAAAAACCACCGCGAGCGCGGAACGCATGATCGAGCGCGACAATATCAAGGTCGGCCTCATTGAACTGCCGCAGGACTGCACGTCGCAGCAACTGTCTGCCCTCGCCTCGTGCATGCGCCGGCCAGAAACGAACTGGGTCGCTCAAATCGCGCCGGGTCAGGCGAATGACGAGCTGATCAGCCGTTTCATCCTCGATTACTGCTTCGACTTCGTCACAAGGCCGTGGCTCAATGAGCGGCTCGTCTTCGCGCTGGGTCATGCGCACGGGCTGTCGGCGCTGCGACAAGCGCATGTAACGCCGGAACCGTCGCTCGGTCGGCATGGCATGGTCGGCGTGTGCGAGGCTATGCAGCAGTTGTACCGGCGCATCGACAAATGCGGCACGACAGAAGCGCCGGTGTTCGTCGCCGGCGAGTCGGGCACGGGCAAGGAGTTGACCGCGCGCGCGATCCACGAACGCTCGCCGCGCGCCGGCCGGCCGTTCGTCGCCATCAATTGCGCGGCGATTCCGCCGAGCCTGTTGCAAGCGGAACTGTTCGGCCACGAGCGCGGCGCCTTTACCGGCGCCCTTCAACGCAAGATCGGGCGAATCGAAAGCGCGCACGAAGGCACGCTCTTTCTCGATGAAATCGGCGACATGCCGCACGAATGCCAGGCCGTGTTGCTGCGCTTTCTGCAGGAAGGCACGATCGAGCGGCTCGGCGGCAATGGGCCGATCCACGTGAATGTGCGGGTCATCTCGGCAACGCACGTCGACCTCGACAAGGCGGTCGAAGAAGGCCGTTTCCGGTCCGACCTGTATCACCGGCTGTGCGTGCTGCGCCTCGTCGAGCCACCGTTGCGCGAGCGCGGCGGCGACATCAAGCTGCTCGCGAACTATGCGCTGAGCATGTACAAGCAGGACGGCGCGCGCAAGCTGCGCGGACTGTCCAGCGGCGCGATCGTCGCGATGTCGAACTATGCGTGGCCGGGCAACGTGCGCGAACTGATCAACTGCGTGCGCCGCGCCGTCGTGATGAGCGAGGGCCGCTTCATCAACGCGAGCGACCTGGGCTTGCCCGAGACGGATAATGGGCCGGCCGTCACGCTCGCGGAAATTCGCAGCAAAGCCGAGAAAGACGCGATCGAACATGCGCTGCAGCGGCATGGCTACAAGTTGTCGGAGGCGGCAGCCGAGCTCGGCATTTCCCGCGCCACGCTGTACCGGCTGATGCACGCGGATCGGCTGCATGCGGAGCCGTCAGGTGGACGCACGTCGAACGCGGACCTCGACGGCGACGCAGACGGCGAACGCGAGCGGCGCATGCCTGTCCCCATGTCGGCGGCTTCTGCCTAGTTCTGGCGGGGTTTTTGGCCGAATCCCAGCGTTCCGGCGATCGGCTGCTGCAACTCTGTCGCTGGCAGCAGCACGCCCGCAGCGACCTCGCCGTCCATCCGGGCAGTCAGGCTCCCACTCGTCGATGCCGCGCGGCGCCGCGGCACGCATTGTTTTGATTCCCTCCGCGTAGACTCAGGCAAGCAATTTGCTTTCGCCAATTGCCCAGGCCGGCTCACGCCCGCCAGCGCCGTCTTCCTTTACAACGCGGCCGCAGTCAAAGGAACTTGTGCGACAAAAGCCGTGTCGGTTAAGGCGTCGATCAAACCGCCAGACCGACCGATGTATCGCACGCCATCGGCACCCGCAGCCCGTCTTACACCCTATGCGCAAATTACTACACGCCTGCTTCCTCGTTTTCTTCCTTCTCGGCGCCCCGGCCGTCTTCGCGGCGGTGACCACTGCCACTCCCGCCTCGGGCGCTACTGTCAGCCTGACCCCTGAACAGGCGCGCCAAGCGCTCTCAGTGCTCAACGATCCCAAGCGCCGCGCGCAGGTGGCGGATACCCTGCAGGCCATCGCCGCCGCCGGCGCGCTGAGCACACCGGCCTCCGCCGCGCCGGCCGCCTCGGCGCCGGCTGCGGCAAGCGGCGCCGCCGCTCTCGTGCCGAACGCGTTCAAATCGAACGGACTCGCATCCCAACTGGCTCGTCAGGGCGCGCACTGGGCCGTCAATCTGGGTACGTCGCTGCGCAACTCCATTACGGCGCTCCTCGACGTCGCTTCGGTGCGCGCGTGGTGGAACTGGCAGTCGACAAGTCCGCAGGCGCGCTCGATTCTCGCGCACGTTGCGTGGTCGCTGCTGGCCGCACTGCTGCCCGCGCTCGTGCTCGAATGGCTCGCGCGCCGCCTGTTGCGTCGCGCGTATCTTGCGCTCGCCGCGCGCCGCGAACGTGGCGACGCCGTAGACGCACCGCGCACCGACTTGCCGGTCGACGTCGAACCGCAACCCGCCGACGCTGCGAATGCCGCGCCGCCGCTGCCTGCCCCGCCGGTCGCCGAGGTACGGGCCGAAGCGCAGGCTAGAGCGGAGGCAAAAACAGAACCCGCGGCAAGCGCGGCGACGTCACCTGCAACCGGGCAGCCTGCCGTCACGTCTGCGCAGTCGACCAGGTCCGCGAACGGCAAAGTCACTGAAGCCAAGGGCAAGCAGAACGCCACGCATCACTGGACGCTCCTGCAGCGCCTGCCGCGCGCGCTATTGATCACGGTTCTGCGTCTGCTGCCGCTTGCGGTATTCGTCGGCGCGGCGAGCGCGCTCATGTCGATCTTCACCGACGACGGCACGCCGCAAGACCGCGCCCTCGATTCGCTCGTCGATATCTACGTGCTGTGCCGCGTGATCGTGATCATCAGCGGCTTTTTCCTCCAGCCCACGGCACCGCGTCTGCGGCTGCTGCGCATGAGCGATGCATGGGCCGCGTTCGTACACCGCTGGGTGATTCGCATTGTCAGCGTCGTCGGCGTGGGTTCCGCGATTGCGGAGATCGCGCACTCGCTCGGCCTGAGCGAGGCGGCGCATCTCGCGTTGATGAAGGTCGTGGCGCTCGCCGGCCACGCAATGATCTCGATCCTGATTCTGCAATGCGCGAAACCGGTCGGCGAACTCATTCGCCAGCGCATGGTCGCGCGCAAGTCGCTCGAAATGGTCGGCAATGCGCTCGCCGATGCATGGGCGTGGCTCTCGGTCTTCGTCGTGATGGCACTGTGGTTCATCTGGGCGCTCGACGTGCAGAACGGCTATCACGCGCTGCTGCATCTCGGCGGCATGTCGCTCGCGGTGCTGGTGGGCGCGCGGGTGCTCGCCATCGTCGTCTTCGGCGGCCTCGCGCGGCTCTTCAACGGACACGAAGACGCCGCCGGCAAGTCGCTCGTGCATCAGCATGCGTTCCGCTATTACCCGCTGCTGCGGCGAGTGGTCTCGTGGATCATCGGCATCGTCACCGCGCTCGCGTTGCTCCAGGTGTGGGGCGTCGATGTGGGCGAGTTGTTCCGCGACGGCAGTGTCGGCCACCGCCTTGCGTCGGCCATCGTGACGATCGGCGTCGCGGCGGTGATCGCGCTCATCGTGTGGGAAAGCGTGAATGTGTCGGTCGAGCAGCGGCTCGATCGCTGGACCACGAGCGGCGACCTCGTGCGCGCCGCACGTCTGCGCACGCTGCTGCCCATGCTGCGCACGGGGCTTTTCTGCGTGATCGCACTGGTGGTCGTGCTCACGGGCCTGAGCGAACTGGGCGTGAACATCGGGCCGCTACTTGCAGGCGCGAGTATCTTCGGCGTGGCGCTCGGCTTTGGCTCGCAAAAGCTCGTGCAGGATTTCATCACGGGCATCTTCCTGCTGATGGAAAACGCGATGCAAGTCGGCGACTGGGTGACGCTCGCGGGCGTGTCCGGCACCGTCGAGTATCTGTCGATCCGCACAGTGCGGCTGCGCGGCAGCGACGGTTCGCTTTTCACCGTGCCGTTCAGTTCGGTATCGACAGTGAACAACACGAATCGCGGCATCGGCAATGCAGCGGTTCGCGTGAATATCGTATTCGGCCAGGACGTGGATCTCGCGATCGACACGCTCAAGGAAATCGGCGCCGCGCTGCGCGAAGAGGAGAAATTCAAGGACGGCATTCTGTCCGACTTCAGCTTCTGGGGCGTGGACGCCGTGGACGGCTCGGCCGTTACGCTGGCCGGACAGATGCAGTGCCGCGATTCGGCGCGCTGGGGTGTGCAGCGCGAATTCAACCGGCGCATTCTCGACCAGTTCCGCGAGCGCGGCATCGAAATCGCGAACCCGCAGCGCAATCTGCTGACGTGGGACCCTGACAGCGTCGCGCCCCGCGTCGAAGCGGGCGAACCTCCGAAACAGCAGCCTGAGCAAGCGCCTTCGAGCGGCCCGTCCGCCGGCGGTGCATCGCCTGACGGCGCTTCGAAGGGCGACGCGCCAGTGGAAGACCAGATCCCCGTCGACTCGAAGCCTGCAGGCGGACCCGGCACACCGGCGAATCCGGGAGCGACGTCGCCGCACGAATAAGGTACGGGCTGTGTGCGTCGATCGGATTACCGGACCTGCCACCACCGAGGCAACAGGCGGCGCACCTCGGGCCGCCTGTACCGATCGTCGATCAGATGCACGACGCCCTCGTCGAGCTCGGTGCGGATCACACGCCCCGCCGCCTGCACCACCTTTTGCAGACCGGGGTACAGGTACATGTATTCGTAGCCATTGCCAAAACGCGCGTCCATCGTGCGCCGCATCTGTTCGTTGACCTCGTTCATTTGCGGCAGGCCCAACGTTGCGATAAAAGCGCCGATCAGCTGTTGCCCGACCAGATCGACACCTTCCGAGAACGCGCCGCCGAGCACCGCAAATCCGATACCGTGGTTCGCGCTTCGAAACCGCGCGAGAAACGCGTCGCGGGCCGCTTCGTCCATGCCCGGCTCCTGCGCCCAGACCGGCAATCCGGGATGACGCTCGCGCATCAGCGCGACCACCTGTTGCAGGTAATCGAAACTGCTCAGGAAACCCAGGTAATTACCGGGCTGCGCGACGTACTGCTTTGCAATCAGATCCACGATGGGATCGAGCGACCGTTCGCGGTCGCGCCAGCGCGTCGACACGTTGCCGGCGACATGCACCTGTAACTGCTCCGCGCGAAACGGCCCTTCAACATCGAGCCATTGCGTCTCCTGTGCAAGACCCAACGTATCGCGGTAGAAATGATGCGGACTAAGCGTGCCCGAAAACATCACGGTTGTGCGCGCCGCTGCATATCGCGGCGCGAGAAACGGCGCAGGAATCACATTGCGCACGCAGAGCGTGCAACTGGTCTTGTCGCGCGGCGCGTGGCGGTCGGTTGTCAGCGTGATATCGAAAATAGAATGCTCGCCGAACTGCTCCGCGAGAGCGACGAAATGCATCGCGTCGAAGAAAAAACGCAGCGACGTCTCGTCGATTGAGAGCGGCGCTTCCGCGAGCTGATCCGTCACCGCGCCAATCAGATTTTGCGCGGCCGAGAGCAGTTTGCCAGGCACGTCTGCATAGACCTGATACGACGCAGTTTGCGCCCGCTTGACCGCATTCCATTCGCGCTGCAACCGTTCAAGTGGCTTGCGCAAGGCGGGCGGCGCCGTCTTGCGCGCGAGCCGCAACGCCGTCTGATCGAGCGACGCCGTGTACATGCGGCGCGCACGGTCGAGCAGGTTATGCGCCTCGTCCACCAGCACGCCGATGCGCCACTGGTTGATCTGCGTGAGCGCGTAGAGCATTGCGCTGCTGTCGTAGTAGTAGTTGTAGTCGCCCACCACCACGTCGGCCCAGCGCGCAAGTTCCTGGCCCAGATAATATGGGCAGACGTCATGCGCAAGCGCCGCTTCGCGCACCGCGGCGCGATCGAGCCTTTCGCCCGCGAGCGCCGTGCTGCGTGCCGCATCAAGCCGGTCATAAAAGCCGCGCGCGAGCGGACAGGACTCGCCGTTGCACGCTTTGTCGGGATGCTCACAGGCTTTGTCGCGCGCCACCAGTTCAAGCGTTCTCAGCGGTAAAGATCCGGCGCTCCGGCGAAGCGTTTCGATCGCGTCGAGCGCGAGCGCACGGCCAGGCGTTTTCGCGGTCAGAAAAAACACACGATCGATCTGATCCGTCGCGCACGCCTTCAACAACGGAAAGATCGTGGCGAGTGTCTTACCGATGCCGGTTGGCGCCTGCGCCATCAGCGGCTTACCGTCGCGCGCCGCACGGTAGACCGACACCGCCAGTTCGCGCTGCCCGCAGCGAAACTGCGCATGCGGAAACTGCAGCGCGTTGAGCGCCGTGTCGCGCGCGACACGATGCGCCTCCTCCTGCACCGACCAATCCAGAAACCGCTCGCATTGCTCGATGAAAAAAATCTCCAACTCGCGCGCGGTGTGCGTTTGCGTGAGCAACGTTTCCTTCTGACTGCCGATGTCGAAGTAAACCAGCCCGACGGTCAAGTCCGTGAATCCGCGTGCGCGGCACAGCAAATGTCCGTACACCAGCGCCTGCGCCCAATGCAACGCGCGATGATTGTCAGGCATGCGATCGAGATCGCCTCGATGCGTCTTCACTTCTTCCAGGCGGTGCGCCACCGGATCGTAGCCGTCCGCCCGGCCCCGCACGGTGAGATTGCGATGCGTACCGGTCAGCGTGATTTCGGTTTCATAGCCGCTTGCGCGGCGGCCTGCGACCGTGATGTGCCCCGCCATGCCTTCCAGCGAAGTTGGCGCGGGCGTGAACCGCAGATCGAGGTCGCCGCGTCGCGCAGTGAACTCGCACATGGCTCGCACGGCGACGACGTAACTCATGCGGTGCGCTCCGCGATCAGCGTGGCGTGCGCCTGCGCGCCGACGGCTGGATCGGCGATCGCATGGTCAAGCGCTTCGTCGGTCCAACGCACGTCGACCACGCGTACCGGCATGCCGTGCTGCGCGCAGTAAGCTAGCCAGCGAATCTGGTTGTCCTGCAAGCGGTCGCCGGGCCCTTTCACTTCGATCAATTCATAACGCCGCTCGGCGGGCCAGAAGCGGATCAGATCGGGCAGACCCGAGCGATTGCCGCGAATATCCAGCAGCAAACGCTCGAACCACAATTTCAGATGCGCGGCGGGCAAGCAGTCGAGCGCCGTCGTGACAAGCTCCGGCGTAAGCATTCCCCAGAACACGAACGGCGATTGCACGCCGGCTTTGCCGTGCAGATGCCGCGCAATCGTCTCGCGATACGCGCCGCTATCCAGTTGAGCAAGGCACGCAGCGAACTGTTCGGCTCGACGCGCATAAAAGTCCGGCGCGTGAAGATCAGCGGGGCCGCGTTGAAACGGATGGAAAAACGCACCGGGCAGCGCCACGAATACCGGTTCCCAGCAAAGCAGTCCGAACAGCGAGTTGATCAATGCATTCTCGACGTAATGCACCGGCGCCGACTCGCATGTCAGATGATCGCGCACGACGTATTCAACGGGCTGCGGCGCTTGCGGCCTGGGCAACGTCAGCGTACTGCGTTCGGCCGCTCGCGCAGTGGTCGCGCGCACCGTCGGCTCGCCAAGTTTGCGACGCAGGCGCGGCAGCATGCGCGCAATGCGCTGCGCCTCTTCCTCGCTTTCGGGCGACCCTGCAGCACGTAACGCGAGCGAGAGCGCAGCTTCGAAACGCTCGGCTCGTTCAAGCGCGCGTACACGCCGGTGACGCGCGCCGGGCCACGCGCAAACCTCGTACACGGCGAGCGCGGTGGGCCACATCTGTCGCCGCTCACAATGCTGGCCGATGCGAAAGAGGAGCTTGTCGCGTCGCAATTCGAGCCACGAGTTGCACGTTTCCACGCTTTGAACCCGAGCCACAAGGTCATTGAGCGCAGCGTTTTCTACTTCCAGATCGATCAGCGTGCCGGACGTTGCTATCGAGTCCAGTTCGTCGCGACATGCGTGCAACGCGAGGTAAACATCGACATCTGCGCGCTGCTGGAACGCTCGCGACGCCGGCCCGAAAGCTACCTTCTCGTAGCGGAATACGCCGAGATCGGCGAGCACGAATTCTGACCAGTCCTGTTGCAGATTGCCAAAGAACATCAGACGCAGACGGTCGCACAGCGGCGCAATGTCTACGCGAAACACGCAATCGGTCGTTTGGGGGTGCCATGCGGACAACGGGCGCGCGATGCAGCTATCGGTGTCATGCTTGTCCAACTCGTCCCGCTCGGGATAGAACGGGCGTAATGCTTCCAGCAGATCGGGCTTGCGCAGACTCCGTGCGCCCGGAATCAGCGAAAGCGCCTCCGCAAAGATGTCCAGCAATTCGGCGCGCGTGGTGAGGGCGAACAGGTCGTCGAGTGCCAGGTGCGGCGCGGGATTTAGCCAGCCGAGCGCTGCGACGGGCGCAGCAGCTTGCACGGGGCAGCCGATTTCGTCGTAGGCCAGGCGACTGGCACGAAACAATGTGCCTTTGCGCATGAGCATCCGGACCAGCAATGCGCGCGACACCTGCGGTAAGCGCGCGAATGTGCCGAGAAAAGCGCGCTCGCACTCATCGAGCAGATCGTCGTAGCGTTGCGCGAGCCAGGCGAGCGCACGCTCGAAATTCAGCAGATAGTAAGGGACGCCGGCGAGGGAATCCGGCGGAGCATCGGTTGCCACGGAGTTTGCATGACCTGTACGTTTATACAGTAATGATAGCAAACTCCACCGCCCGACTACTCAGCGGCCAGCCACACCACCGTCAGCGATCGCACACCCTGCGCGCCGCGAATCAGAACGCCCTCTATGTCCGCGGTCGCCGAGGGTCCCGTGACGAGTGCCGCGTAACGGGCATCGCGAAAGTCGTCGCGGCGATAAACGTCCTGCAGGCCGTCGACGAGTTGCGCCGGATCGAGCAGAACCACGAGATGCTGCACGATATAGCCCAACGCATTGACCACGTACTCGCGTTCGCTGAACCACACCGAGCCGGTCTCCGCCACACCAAAACGCGCACGCACCACGCCGACGTCGATATCCTGCAACGACGAAGGTTCGGTGTCGGCCGTGAGCAGGCGCGTGCCGGCCACTTCGGCAGTGGCGGAAGCGATCGACACGGTTGCGCCGAATCGCTCGCGGATCAGACTCGCAACTTCCGACGCGGCGCCCGCTTCGACGCAGGTGCCGCCCATCGTTTGCAATGCCGACGCGAAGCGTGCGCGCAGATCGCCACCAACCGCGTTAAACAACGGCACGTCGGGGCGCGGGCGCGCCGCCGGTTGTGCCTGCCGCACTTTCGCGATGAAGGCCTCACGCGTTGCCATCGCCACCTCCGCGATTTTGCTTGTACCACGCGTGAAAGGTCTGCTTCGGCGCCTCGGGCAATTCGCGTTGTCTGCCCCAGATATTCAGCGGGTTATAGAGTACGAAGTTCGGTAGCCGCCGCAATGCGCCGCTCATCGAAGCTACGGTTGCCCGATACAGCGTCGGGCTCGCGAGCAGCCGCCCTGCCATCTTCAATACTTCCTGCTTCACGAACGGCACTTCGTGGCGCTCGGCGATCACCGTGCGCCATTTATAGATCTGCTCGTGGATATTGATCTTCACCGGACACACGTTCGTGCAACTGCCGTTGAGCGTGGACGCGAACGGCAGCGCGCTATAACGTTTCAGGTCGAAAGTTGGGTTGATGATCGCGCCGATCGGCCCCGAGTAAGTACCGCCATACGACAGACCGCCGCTGCGCCGATACACGGGACACGTGTTCATGCAGGCTCCGCAGCGGATGCATTTGAGCGAGTACCAGAAGTCGTCCATCGCGAGCCGTTCCGAGCGGCCATGATCGACGAGGATGAAATGCATCTCCGTGCCCGGACGCGGCGCGCGGAAATGCGAGGTGTATTGCGTGATCGGCGAACCAAGCGCACTGCGCGAGAGCATGCGAATGAACACACCGAGATCCGAGACCTTTGGAATCAGCTTCTCGATACCGATCGATGCGATATGCAGCGGCGGCACGTTTGCCGAAAGATCGGCGTTGCCTTCGTTCGTGCAAACCACAATCGTGCCCGTTTCCGCGACCGCGAAATTGCAGCCGGTCATGCCGGCCGTTTTCTCACGTACGAAATACGGCCGCGTATTCATGCGCTGACTTTCCGCGAGGTAATGAATGTCGCTATTGTGCGGATCAGTGCCGATGGTTCGGCCAAACAGTTCGGCCACATCGGCGCGCAGCTTGTGGACCGCCGGCACCACCATGTGGCTCGGGTCCTGATGATCGAGTTGCTGGATGCGTTCACCCAGATCCGTTTCCATTACCGTGATGCCGCGCGGTTCGAGATACTCGCGCATCTTGCACTCGTCGGTGAGCATCGACTTGCTTTTGACGAGCGTGGTCATGCCGCGCTCGGACATGATCTTGTGTACGAGCGCGTTGTGCTCTTCGGCCGTCGCGGCCCAGTGGACCACGACACCGTTCGCCTCGGCCGAGGCCGCGAACTGTTCGAGGTACTCCGACAAATGCGACAGCGTATGTTCCTTGATACCGGATGCCAGTTCGCGCAGCGTCTCCCACTCGGCAATGCCGTGCGCCTGTGCGTCGCGTTTCTCGCGCAAATCCCACAGGCGCTTGTCGTGAAACGCCACATGCTCCGTCTTTTTGATGAACTCGCCTGCTGCTTTCGCGTGGTCGATCCGGCTCATGCGCGCGCCCCGTTCAACACTTGTGCAATATGGATGAAGCGTGCGTCCGCCTTCATGCGTTCCGCACAGCCTTGCTGATGCATCAGGCACGACATGTCGCCCGACACAATGTATTGGGCACCCGCATTCAGATGATCGCGGACCTTGTCCTGCCCCATGCGCACCGACACCGGCTCTTCTGTCACCGAGAACGTGCCGCCGAAACCGCAACATTCGTCGGGGCGAGACGGCTTGACGAACTCGATACCCTTCACGCCCTCAAGCAACGCGCGCGGCTTGGAAAATGGCTGGCCCGCCACTTCCGAGATCGATGCCTCCTTGAGATGCCGCAACGCGCTGCAACTATTGTGCAGGCCGACGCGATACGGAAACTCGGCCCACGGAAACTCACGCGCGCCCACTACGTCGTGCAGAAACTCGACGAGTTCATAAGCACTCGCCCGCACCTTTTTGACTTCATCCGTCTGATCGATCGCGGTGAGATGCTCGCGCACGTGGTGAATGCAGCTCGCCGATGGTCCGACGATGTAGTCGTAGCCCGCAAAGTTGCGCGCGAACACCCGCTCCGCGCCAGCCGCGTCTGCATGGGCGCCGCTGTTTCCCATGGGCTGGCCACAACACGTCTGCTCCTGCGGATAATCGACCTGGATGCCGAAGCGTTCGAGCAATTCGAGCGTGGCAATGCCGACCTCGGGATAAAACGCGTCGATGAAGCAAGGGATAAAGAGGGCGACTTTCATAAGCTCATTACAGGGGATGGGGCACGCGGACTCGGGGCGCGTAAGATCGCTGCCAGTCAGACTGGTATGGTTGGTCTGACCAAAATATAAGGAAGTCGCCGGAGCGTGTCAATCGTTAGATGGCCACGCGAAACGCGACGCCTAAAGCTTCGCAGCGTCTTCCTGATAGATCTCGCGCACGAAGGCCAGATGCCGTTCGGCCGCCTTGCGCGCCTTTTGCGCGTCGCGCGCGACGACGGCGTCGTAGATGGCCTGATGCTGGCTCATCAACTGCTTTTCCATCGCCTCGTCGTAATCGATCAGCCGATGGTATTGACGCATGCCTTCGCGAATCAGCGTGTGAATGCCATGCATGACATGGGCGAGCGCGATGTTGTGCGTAGAGTCGGCAATCGCCAAATGAAAAGCGGCATCCAGCTCCGCCAGATTAACGCGATCTTGCGACTGCGAAGCCGCCTTCAGTGCATCGAACGCAGTCTTGATCTTGCGAAGATCGGCGGCGGTCGCGCGCTCCGCAGCATATACAGTCGAAATCGATTCGAGCCCCTGGCGCAACTCGAGAATGTCGGCACTGGTACGCGGATTTTGCAAAAGCAGTTCGGCGAGCGGCTTCGAAATGATCGGCGCCGTCAGATCGACCACCGTAAAGCCGCCCCGCCCCGACGTGGCGATATAGCCATCCGATTCCAGCCTGATCAGCGCTTCGCGCAACGAAGGCCGCGACACCGCCAGCTGCGTCGCCAGATCGCGCTCAGCGGGCAGCCGGTCGCCCGGCATCAGCGTGCCGTCGGAGATCAATTGCTTGATCTGGTCTGCGACGACGTCGGAGAGCCGTTTGCGCGTGAAAGACTGGATCGGGCGAAAGTGCATAGGCTACGGCTGGCAAAGCCGGTTGTTCAGGATGGTTCGTTAGCGGCAGTACACGACGCGACAGAGCTAAAACGTGAGCGAATGAATTATACCGTTGGGCGCTCTGCGCGATTTTCGCTGCGGGAGCGCGTATTCACGGGCTCGGTTGCAACGGCAACGCCGCGACGAACGCCGCAATCCGCTCGCACGCCTCGGCAAGCCGCGCTTCGTCGACGACAAAGCCCAACCGGACGAAACCGTTCGCGGTCTCGCCAAAAGCACTCGCGTCGAGCACCGACACGCCTTGCGCGCGAAACAGCTGCCATGTGAAATCGACGGTATCGAGGCCGGTGCCGCTCACGTCGACCATCATGAACATGCCGGCTTCGGGCAGCAGGCAGCGCAATCGCGGGACCCGGCTCAAACGCTCGAACACGACGTCGCGACGGCGCCTGTAGATGTCGCGCATCTGCGCGACGACGCGTGACTTCTCCTGTAACGCGGTCAATGCGGCCTGCTGGATGAAGCCCGGCAAGCCATACAGCATGGCAAGCGCGAGGCGCCCCATGTGTTCGATCAGTTGCGTGGGTCCGATCGCCCAGCCTACGCGCCACCCCGCCATTGCATGCGATTTGGACAGGCTGCCGAGCGTGACCGTGCGCTCCGCCATGCCGGGCAGCGACATGATGCTCACATGTTCGCGCTCGAACGTGAGATCGGCGTAGACCTCGTCGGACAGCACCCACAGGTCGTGCTCGCACGCGAGCCGCGCAATGCGCTCGAGGTCCGCGCGCGGCATCACGACACCTGTTGGATTGCACGGCGTGGCGAAGAAAATCGCCTTGGTACGCGGTGTCACGGCTCGTTCGAGCGCGTCGCAATCCAGATGAAATGCACGCGCAGGATCGACCGGCACCGGCACGAGCGTCGCACCTGCGGCGCGCACGCAAGCTTCGTAGGTGAGGTACATCGGCTCGGGCACGATAACCTCGTCGCCTGCTTCGAGCAGACAAAGCGACGTGGCAAACACGCCGTTTTGCGCGCCCGCCGTGAGGTTCACATTCGTCGCGCCGACCGTGCAACCGGTCATGCGCGCCTGCTCTTCGGCAATCGCCGCACGCAGCGGATCGCGCCCGGACACCGCGCTGTAATGCGTATCGCCGCCGCGCAACGCTTCGATGGCACGCTCGACAATCGGTGCGGGCGTAGCAAAATCGGGGTCTCCCACACTCAGCACGATGACGTCATCGCCATTCGCCGCAGCCTGCTGCGCCACGCGATGAATCTCCCACGCCGACGTGCGTCTGCCTTGCAAACCCTCGACCCGACTCGAATACTTCATCGCGCTCACCCGTTTCTGATTGACCCGCCAATGTAATGGGGCGTGCGCAAAACGTCCAGATACGAAAAAGCGCCACGCGGGCACAGCCTCGCGTGGCGCTTGGTATCAGGGCCCCGCTTGCAGGGGCCGGGCAAGTTCAGACCTGGCGGCGCAACTCCGCCGGCGGCACCTTCATCAGATGCCGGTACTTGGCGACCGTGCGGCGCGCGACGAGCACGCCCTGATCCGCGAGCATCTTTGCCAGCGTCACATCGGAGAGCGGGTCGCGGGTGTTTTCGGCAGCAATCATTTCTTTCAGCAACGCCCGCACCGCGGCGGCGGAACAAGTGCCGCCGCTTTCGGTACCAAGCTCGCGCGGGAAGAAATGCTTGAATTCGAAAATGCCGCGTGGCGTCGCCATATATTTGTTGCCGGTCGCGCGCGAGATGGTCGATTCGTGCAGGCCGAGTTCGTCGGCGACATCGCGCAACACCATCGGCTTGAGCGCGATTTCACCGTACTGGAAAAACGCCTTCTGATGCGCGACGATGCATTCGGCGACGCGTTGAATCGTGTCGAAGCGCTGCTGCGCATTTCTGATCAACCAGCGCGCTTCCTGAAGCTGCTGGGCGAGCGGCGAACGGCTGGCCCCCGCCGATTGCGCAAACAGCTCGGCATACATGCGGTGAATGCGTGCGCGCGGCTGCACGGCAGGATTGATCGTCACTACCCACTTGTTGCGCACCTGGCGCACGATCACATCGGGCACGACGTAGTTGTCCTCGGTGCGGCCGTAGCAGTTGCCCGGCTTCGGATCGAGCTTGCGCACGAGTGCGCAGGCCACACGCAGTTCTTCCGCAGTACAGCCAATCTGCTTTTGCAGTTCCGCCTGTTCACGACGCGCGAGCCGTTCGAGATGATGTTCGACGATCTGCCGCGCGACATCGCGCCCCGGCGTGTCCGCGGGTAACGCATTGACCTGCAGCAACAGACACTCGGACAGCGAACGCGCGCCGAGGCCGGGCCGGTCGAGCGACTGCACGAGGCGCAGCGCGACCAGCAGTTCTTCCTCTGTCAACTCGGGTTCGAGATCGACGCTGTCGGCGAGATCCGCCAGGTCCTGGCGCAGATAACCGTCGTCGTCGAGCGCCTCGATGATGAAGCGCGCAACGGCGCGATCGCGGTCGTCCAGACGATAAAGACGCAGTGCGTCGTGCAGTTGCTCGCGCAAAGTGGGTTGCGAGCGTGCCCATTCGGCGGGATCGCTGCCGTCGGAGTCGCCGTTCTGGCGGGCCGAACTGCGGCTGCTGTAATCGCCCGAAAAGTCGCCGGGCATATCGTCGGGGCCGCCGCTGTCGAGGCTCTCGCTGGTAGCGGCTTCAGCGGGCAACGAGTCGGGCTCGGCGGCCGCGACTGCATCGGTTGCCGGCAACACGCCCTGCTCTTCGCCGGACGTGGCTGTTGCAAGCGCAACGTCCTCCGTATCCGACGAGTCATATTCGAGGAAAGGGTTCGTATCGAGCGCAGTTCGCAATTCCTGCTGGAACTCCAGAGACGATAGCTGCAACAGACGCACCGACTGCTGCAAACGCGGCGTAAGTGCAAGAGACTGCCTTGTGCGAAGTTCAATTGAAGGCATCGTGTTCAAGTCCCGTTGAAAGCTGAAGTAAAAGGAGTGTCCTCACTAGAGCAACACGCGTACCAGCTTTTGCAACGCACTGTTTTATTTGGGCTTTATTTTTCCAGGCCCGCGAATTGCAACGCCGCGCGGAGCCTTTTTTACAAGCGACCCGGCAAATTCCGCATCCGCTGCGCACGAGTCGGCGCGCGCATGAACGCAATGCGCGAGCGCTATTCATCAGTGGAAAAGCGCCCGCTGGCGCGGGCTTCGCAACATCTGTGGTCCTCAGTCACGAGGTGCGGGCACACACTTTGCGGAAACGAGGATGTGGACGGACGGCTCTCTTCGCATCCGGCGCGAACGCGCAACGACTGTGAAGACCCGCCCGGTGTCGATAACGGGCCCTGACGGAACCGTAGCGGCAACGACCCCACGCGAGTCATCGGCGGCTTCGGCCGCGATCGAACGCAGGCAACAAGACCGCAATTTCATCAACACCCGAAGGAGAAAACCATGAAGACCATCCAATTCCTGAAGACTGCCGGCAGCATCGCGTGCGTTGCCTTCGCACTGAACGCCACCGCACAAACGAGCGCCTCGGCTCCATCGGCTTCGTCTGAATCCATCGGCCAGCACGTCGACGACAGCACGATCACCACGAAGGTCAAGGCCGAACTGCTCGGCGCGAAGAACGTGAAGTCCACGCATATCCATGTGAAGACCCGCAAGGGCGTTGTGTCGCTGACGGGTACGGTGCCTTCGGCCGAGGACAAGACTGCGGCCCAAGACGTCGTGCAAGGCGTGAAGGGCGTGAGTAGCGTGAAGAATCACCTGAAGATCGCCGCAGAATAATCTCGATGAGCCCGGCGTTCTGCGCCGGGCGCAGCGCCCCGAGAAGCCCTGAGAAGTCCCGCGAAAAAAGGCCGTCCGCATTGTGCGGACGGCCTTTCTGCATTAGAGGCCGGCCTGACGGCCGGCTACCCGATTAGCTCTTTGCCGCGTACTGATCGCGCAGATCGCGGACCCGGTCGTGATTCTGCAGCACGCCTTGATACTGACGCTCGACAATCGCGCGCACGTCGGCGGGCAGTTCTTTTTCCAGCGCGTCGTGATAGTTTTTCTTGGCGACGTCCTCGCCCTTTTCCACCTCGACAAGGATCTGATGGTCGCTGCGGTCCGTCACCGCTGACTTCACATCGACCCATCCCCGGTGCAGGGCGCCGCTCACACTGCCGCCCGTTTCCGGCTTACCGCCCAGGCGCTGAACCACGTCCTGCAGCTCACGTGCGCCGCGCGCGCAATCTTCGGCGCGCGTGAGAAACATCGTCTTCAACTGTGTGTCACGCGCATCTTCGGCCGCCTTGCGAAAGCCCTTTTCACCATCCTTCGATGTTTCGATGAGATCGTTGAGCACGGAAACAACATTCGTAGTCATTCAATACCTCCAGGGTTTCGTTAATCGCGGAATCCGTTGCCGGCACGCCCGCATGTATCGCGGTGCGCGTGCCGCCTGCGTTGCCGACGCCTGCGCAAGGCAACGGGGTTCATTGTTTGACACGCATGGCGCGTGCCCGAAAGTTCACAGGACGCATTGCGCCCGCACGCTGCGTTTGCGCGCTCATCTTTCTTGCAGACGTGGGTAATTGTTGCGCGGCGCGAACTCTCTTGGGCAGCGCGGAAGCCTTTCCCAGCGGGACTTTCGCCGGTGGCACAGGCGTTGCTCTTTATCGCTTCGCCCGAGCAATACCATGCAACGCACAAGTCAGAAAGCTGCATGACGTATCGACGAATTGAAAAGAATGGGCAGGCAACAACGACAGGGAGAACACCATGAAGATTCGCAGCGCAGAATGGCTGGTCGCCGTCGCCATCGTCTCGTCGGCCAGCGTATTGCAGATTCGCGAGCACATGCAGCCGCACGATAGCGCTGCGGCGAGCACGCGCGCTAGCGCGGAAGGCGCGCCTTCGACCTGCGAAGGTTCTCGCAAAGGTGTCATGCCGGCCTCATGCGAGCCCACGCGCGACCAACGTCCTGCTGACCATGCCCCCTCGCGGCAACGCGGCGCCGCGCGTATCTGGGTATAAGTTCCTCACGCTCAGCGCGCCTTGTGTTTGCCGTGCGCCAAGGAAAATGGCCCGACGTCTGTCGGGCCCTTTTCGATTGCCTTCTCGCTTGCTGCCGTTCGGCGCTGTCGCCGCTGTCGCCGCTGTATTAAGCGCGCTTTTCGTTGTACTCGTTGAGCGGCACGGGCTTCTTCAGCGGATCGAAGTCGGCCCAGCGGCCTTGTTGCCAACGACCCGTCGCGCGTTCGATCGACACGCCGCCTGCTTCTCGCAGCAATCGGGCGGCGTCGAACTGATTGTCCGGCGACACGTGCACGGCGACCAGCACGCCTGAATCGCGCGCCTCTTCATGGAACGGCGTGCGATGCCCAGCTTCGCTACTATCGCGCGTGCGCCACATCGCACCGGCCAGCGAGCCGATATAAGCGCCGACGCCCGCAGCTATCGCCGAAACGAGCAGCGGCGCGGAAAACGCCGCGAAGATGCCCACGCCAACAATAGCGCCCGCCACCGCGCCGATCGTCACGCCGAGGCCCGCGCCCTTCGGCGCGCCTTTTGCACCCGCATCGGTGTGGGTGTCGCCGCCAATGGGAAAACGCGCATGCTGGCCGCGTGGATTGACGAAGAACAGCGTGACGTCTTCCTCGACGAAGCCTGCATTGAAAAGTTTTTGCGCCGCTTCTTCCGCGGCTGGGAAAGTCGTGAAGCGTGCTGCGACGATGAGTGACATGAGGCCTCCTTGCATCGTGATTGCGTTTTGACGGACGACGCTCGCGACTACTCGCGGTGCGTGATCAGAAGAAGCGGCGGCGCTACACCGCCGCGCCGCGGTCGGGCTCCATGCCTTCCACTCTGAACAATCCGCTATGCAAGACTACCCCCTCCCCGTCGTTCTGGTCGAGCGCCTCGGCGCACACCGAACGGATCCGGTTGCGGCCCTTGTCGAAGGCCTCCATCAACTCGCTTTCGAGCGGCGAACCGGCGCCGAAGTGATCTTCCAGCGCCTCGACCGTGATGGCGCAGACAACCGGTTCACCGTCCACGCGCGCCATGAAGCGAACCATCAGGTTGGCGCCGTCGAAGGTCGGTTTGTCGTCGGAAAAAGTGATCTGCATAAGGGAATCCTCATAGGCAGGCCGCGGCAGGATCGCGTTCATGATGACGCGCCCTTCATTGCGCCGGCGAGCTGCTGCGCCATCTCCAGATGGTGCTTGATGATCGGCAGCGCGCGCGCGGCCGCAGCCTTCAGTTGCGAGTCGGTGCCGCTCTGGCTCTCCTGCTGGAACAGATCGACTGCCCGCTGATGCGCCTCGAGGCCGATCTGCTCGACATACGCCTCGTCGAACTTCTGACCTTTGAGCGTTTGCAGCTTGCCAACGAGCGCGGAGTCGGCCGACGGCGTGGTGGCAAACCCCTTCTTCGCTGCGAGCGCACCCATGCTGCGCGAGAGCTTGGTATGGTCGGTGATCATCTGCTGTGCGAATTTCTTCACGCGCGGATCGCTGGAGTTCTTCAACGCGATCTTGCTTGCCGCGATTTCGGTGGCGTCGGACTGTGAAGCGTCCTGGATGAACTGCTGGTCGGCGGGCGAGAGCTTCGTGCCGCCGACGGGCGCATCGCTCGCGGGAGCGTCGCTTGCCTGCGCATACACGACGCAGGCCGGCGCCGTGCCAAGAGCAAGCGCCACAGTCATCGCTTGTAGGGAATACCGTAGTTTCATGCGTTTTCTCCCTTGTTCACGGAGTCAGCGGCGCGTCTCATCGCCCACTAGCGCCGCTCATGCAGCCTTGCGTTTCGACAGTTGCCCGATCAACGCTTTGTTGAAAGCGGGAATGTCGTCCGGCTTGCGGCTCGAAATCAGATTGCTGTCTTCGACCACTTCCTGATCAACCCATGTGCCGCCCGCGTTGCGGATGTCGTCCTGCAGACTCGGCCAGCTCGTCACCGTGCGCCCCTTGATGATGCCGGCCGATACGGGCAGCCACGTGCCGTGGCAGATCACCGCGATCGGCTTCTTCGCGTTGTCGGCCGCTTTCACAAATGCCTGGGCCTGCGGCAACACGCGAATCGCGTCACCGTTCACCACGCCGCCGGGCAAGACCACCGCGTCATAGTCGTCTGCGACCGCTTTGTCGAAAGTCGAATCGACCTCGACCTCGACCGTGTCGCCTTTATCGACGTGCTTGAAGCCCTGGATCTTGCCGGGCTTCGCTGAGATCACGTGCACGGTCGCGCCGGCCTCTGCCAGCGCGCGCTTCGGGTCGACCAGTTCTGCCTGTTCGAAACCGTCCACCGCCAGGATCGCTACCTTTAGACCGTCGAGGCTGTTTGCCATGTTTCTCTCCTTTGTTCGAATGCCGGGGCCGCGCATGTAATGCGCCAAACCCCTTTCATTATTTGATTAACAATGCGGCAGCAAGGCTCGTGCCTGCTTCCCTGGAACCCGCTACCGCGTCATCGCTGCGGCCTGGACGCCCGCTGCGACGGGCCTCGAAGCCTGGATGCCTCGGCGAAGCGGGGGGCGCAACGCGATTACAGACCGCTCGGGTCGTCGTCGAGACCGTCGTCGTCTTCGTCGGCTGTCGGCGGCGTCAGAATGCGATCAGGTTCGATGTCGCTATCCGGGTCCAGCGTCGAATCGCCGTCCGCCGCCGCGCGCTCGCCGGTGCCCGCCCGGTCGGTGTCGCTGCCCATTTCCGAGTCGCCCAATTCGAGCGCGTGGTTGTCGAGTTCCGTCTCGACGTCGAACTCATGGCGCTTCGCGCCCGCGACGTCGCTGCCGCTATCGGATGAATCGCTCGGTCCCAACGCCCCCGTCGTGCCTGACGTTTGTTTGACGACCTGTTGCGGCTCTTCATCGGGGTTCAGCGTGCTGCTCATGGCGCTCTCCTTTATCGGGTTGATACGTATGACGTTCTTCGCAAGGACTGTTCCGCCCGCTCACCCGCGCGCGCAGTGCCGGGCACCGGCTTTGCTTCGGGCCATCACTGGCGCAACGCGCTTCACGCTTGAAAGTTCTACCTGCAAAGAAAGCCATGGCAAACAGCACAACCACAAGCACAACGAGCACAACGAGCACGATGCAAAACGGTCATGCATCGGCCGACGACAGTGTGAAGCAGCCCGCGACAGCCGCCATGCCGCCCGGCTTGCGCCATGCCGACGACAGCAAGCCTGGCTACACGCGCAAGCGTGAGAAAGACGGCTTCGCGTATTTCGACGTGCAAGGAAAGCGCATTGAAGACGAAGCCGAGATTCAGCGCATCAACTCGCTCGCGATTCCGCCCGCGTACGAAGACGTATGGATCTGTCCAGACCCGCGCGGACATATTCAGGCGACTGGCCGCGACGTGCGCGGGCGCAAGCAATACCGTTATCACCCGCGTTGGCGCGAAACGCGCGACGCCGACAAATACGAACGCATGGCCGAGTTCGGGCGAGCTCTGCCGCGAATCCGCGCGCGCGTCGCCCGCGACCTCGAACTGCCCGGCATGCCGTGCGACAAAGTGATCGCGGCGGTCGTGCGGCTGCTCGATACCACGCTGGTTCGTATCGGCAGCGTCGAATACGCGCGCGAAAACCAGTCATATGGATTGACGACACTGCGTAAGAAACACGTGAAGGTGGAAGCGGGACAGTTGCGCTTCAAGTTTCGCGGCAAGAGCGGCATCGAACACGACGTGACGGTGGACGACCAGCGCGTGAAGCGCATCGTGCGGCGCTGCGCGGATCTGCCGGGTCACGACCTGTTTCAGTATCTCGACGACGACGGCACACGCCGCACCGTCGGTTCAGCCGACATCAACGATTATCTGCGCCGCGCGAGCGGCGCGGACTTCACCGCGAAGGACTATCGGACATGGGCCGGCAGCGTCTACGCGCTCGCGGCGCTGCGGCGCCTCGTGTGCGGCAGCGCTGCCGAAGCGCGGCGACATATCGTGGCGACCGTCAAGGAAGTCGCGGGCTTGCTGCGCAACACGCCGGCCGTTTGCCGGCGTTGCTACATCCATCCCGCAGTGATTAGCGCATTCGAAAGCGACCAGTTGCAAACCTTGCCGCCGGGTCAGTCGCGCCGGGGTCTGAAAGTCGACGAGGTCGCGTTTGCCGCATTGCTTGCGCATGCCGAGAAGCGCGCCGCCAGGCTCGCGCGTCAGGCGGGAGCAAAAGGCCGCAAGCTGCGCGAAACCGACACCGCCGAGAGCATCAACGGCTCCATTACGACGTTGCTCAAGAAGTCGCGCACCATTCGCAACCAAGCGAACAAGGCGGCGGCGAAAGCCGGTGCGAAAGACAGCGTCAAATCGAGCGCAAAAACCGGCGCGCGAACTGCCCGCCGAGCCGCGAACGCGGACGCCCGTTCCGCGCCGCGCGCCGAGAAGGCGGCCGCAAGTTAACGCCGCTCACACGCCGCTCACAGCAAGCAGGAACTGCAACGGCGCGCGCAGCATTTACCCGGACCTTCACTCCGGTCGAGGAACGCGCGTTGCTGCAGTGATCGTCACCTTAACCTGCAAAGGAGGCACATCATGGTCATGCAAAGTCAGACGCAAGGCACGCAAGGCGCAAGTATCGTCGGTAAAGGCAGCGCGACGGCAGAAGGCCCGGGCCCGGACGTGATGGCGGCAGATACGCTGGACGGCAACAAAGTGCTCAGCAGCGACGGCGAGGACATCGGCAAGATCAAAGACATCATGCTGGATGTGCGCTCGGGACGAGTCGCGTACGCGGTACTGTCGAGCGGCGGCTTCCTCGGCATCGGCGACAAGCTGCTCGCTATTCCATGGCGCGCGCTCACGCTGGACACCGAGCAGAAGTGCTTCGTGCTGGACATGACGGCGGAACGCGTGAAAAGCGCCCCGGGTTTCGACAAGGATCACTGGCCGTCGATGGCGGATGAGACATGGGCTACCTCTGTTCACCAGTACTACGGCAGGGAGCCCTATTGGGGCCGCGACCAGTTCGATATGCGCGATGACGTTGGCGTGGGCAATATCCCGGCCGGTTCGTCGGATGCGCCCGAAGCCGGTGGAGTCAAGCTGTAATCGGCGAGCCGCGGCGAGTGCGCGAAGCAGTTTGCCGTTCGCAGTTCGCGCACCGTCCTCACTGCGCCGGCACGCCGCCATCGCGGCGGCCGGCGCGTTTGACTTAACCGCGTCGAGTTCGATGACGCAGACGACCCCGGGAATCGCGCGCAATCCTGCAAGCAGGGCCGCGACAAAGACTGTAAAAGGAGGCGGCTCGAATGGCGGCCCGAAAAACCACCAGTAAATCGACCAGCAAATCGCGGCGCTCGCCGGCACGCGGCAAGTCGGGGCGGCCGCCTCGTCAGCGCCATGCGCAAGCGCATGCCGCTGAGCAGAAGAAAGCATCGCGCGCAGGCGGCAAGAGTTCACACAGGTGGTCGCATCATGTGATGGAAACGAGTGACGCGATGGACCTCGAGCACGACATCTTCAAGACAGGCAACGCCGAAGAAATTGCGAAATCGCTGAAACAGTCGTCGACAAAAAGCGGCCGCCGCAAAGGCACGCCGTTTCAATCGGCGATGTCGATGCTCAATTTCTACATCAACCGAGCAGGCAAGAACCTGCCGAAAACCCGCCGCGCAACGCTGGAGCAAGCCAAGCGCAAGTTGCGCGAAGCATTCGGGCGCGCGCCCTGAGATTCATACGCGGCTTTCGTCCAATTACCCCGGCCGGTCATGCGCCGTTCGCATGTCGGCCCTAACCGGATGCTCATGCACGAAACTTTGTGGTTCCTCATCGTCGGCGCCGTGCTCGTTTTCATGGGTGTGGCCGCGACGACCCTCCGCCGCCTGCCCGTCAGCGCGGCCATGTTCTATGTTGCGCTCGGCTACGCGGTCGGGCCGCCCGGCTTCGATCTGCTGCATCTCGACATGGTCGCCGACGCGCATCTGCTGCGCACCGTCACCGAAATCGCGCTGCTGGTGTCGCTGTTCGCCATCGGACTGCGCTTGCGCGTGGGCGTGTTCGACAGACTGTGGATGGTGCCGCTGCGCCTCGGCTTCCTCGCGATGCTGGCGACCGTGCCGCTTCTCACGCTCTTCTGCGTCTACGTCCTGAATCTCGGCTGGGGGCCGGCCATCCTGCTGGCCGCTATTCTCGCGCCGACCGACCCGGTGCTGGCTCATGACGTCCAGGTGCACGACCCCGGCGATCACGATTTGCTGCGCTTCGCGCTCTCCGGCGAAGGCGGCCTGAACGACGGCATAGCGTTGCCGTTTGCGATGGTGGGTCTCGCCGTCTGCGCAGTGCAAGGAGCCGACGCTGGCGACGTGCTGAACCTGGAGTTTGCCGGCAGTGTCGTGTGGGGTGTATTGGGCGCACTCGCGATAGGCGGTGTACTCGGCTGGGTCACGACGCACGCGGTCGCCTGGCTGCGCACGCGCCATGCGCACGCGCTCGGCCTGGAAGGCTTCTTTGCGCTCGGGCTGATCGGCTTGTCGTTCGGCGCCGCGCAATTTGCCCAAACTTACGGCTTTCTCGCCGTGTTCGCGGCTGGTGTGTCGATGCGTCGCGTCGAATATGGGGCGAGCGGCGGGGCCTCGCCTCGCGAGACAATCGGCACGGTCGATTCGAAGAATGTCGAAGCCACTGCGTCCGATCCAGAGAAAGCCCACGCGTTCATGACCGAGTCCGTATTGGGATTCACGATCGAGCTCGAACGCATTGCTGAAGTCATCATCATGGCCATGGTCGGCAACGTGCTCGCGATGCTGAACGTGCCGCTTCTCACATGGCAGGCGTTTGCGCTTATCGTCGCGCTATTCGTTTTTGTGCGCCCCGCGTCCGTCGAGTTGTCCTTGCTCGGCTCCGACGCCATGCCGACGCAAAGGCGCCTGATGAGCTGGTTCGGCATTCGCGGCGTGGGCTCGTTCTACTATCTGGCTTATTCGCTGGAACACGGCCCGGCCGCGTCTATTACGCCGCTCGTGCCGCTCGCGCTCGCCGTGGTCACGGCTTCGGTGGTCATCCACGGGGTATCGGCGACGCCGCTCATGAACCGCTATCGGCGCCTGCGTCATAGCGAAAGCTAGAATACGGGGCCCGTTCGCTGCGTTTGCAGCATTTGCAGCGTCCGGCTCCCTTGCTGCTTTCGCAGCTTCCGAACCCCGCGATTCAATGACTCCTCACGACGATCCAGCACAAACGACGCGCGCAAGCGCCGCCGAATCGCTTTTCGCGTTCCTTAAATCGCTGCCGTTCGCGGAGCGGCTCACCGAAGGCAGCCTGATGGCGTTCCAGGCCGTGGCGGGCGCGAGCCTCGCGTTCGAAATCGGCCAGGCGCTGCATACCGAGCAGGCTTTCTGGGCCGCGATTACCGCCATTGCAGTGAGCCAGCACAGCTATGTCGACACCCGCAAGCTGTCGCGCGACCAGTTCATCGGCGCAATGGTCGGCGGCTTATGCGGCCTTGCCGGCGCGACGCTCGGCCACGGCTATTTTGCGGCCTACGCGGCGACGGTAGCAGTGGCCATCGTGCTGTGCTGGATCGTGAACGTCGGCAGCGCGGCGCGGCTTGGCGGGATCACGGCCACCATCATGCTGCTGGTACCTGGCATTGGCCCGGCGTGGGACAAAGCCTTGTTGCGCCTCGGCGAAGTCACGCTCGGCACGGTGTGCGCGCTGCTGGTCGCGTGGCTGATGGCGCGTGCGGAGAAGCGCTGGTTCAGCACGCCCGGCAAGGCGCGCTGAGCGGCATCGCCGGTTCATGAAGACACGTCCGACGCGCTTTGCTGTGGCTGGCGCCGGTAGCGTCCCGGCGTTACGCCGACGCTTTGCTGAAACGCCTTGCCGAACGCGGCTTCAGACTGATAACCCACCGCCTCGCCGATTTCAGCCGCGCTGCGCTGCGTGCGGCGCAGCAGGTCGCAAGCGATTGTCATGCGAATCTGCGTGAGGAAATCCATCACGGTCATACCGGCGCGTTCGTTGAAACGCCGTGCGTAAGTGGCGCGCGACATCGCGGCAAGCTCGCCCAGTTCAGCAATGGTCCACGCGCGCTGCGGCGCGCTCAACATGCCTTGCACTGACGCCGATAGACGCGGGTCGGCCAGCAGCGACAGCATGCCGGGAGTCGAATCGGCCTGCTCGCCGTGCACGCGTAACGCCATTCCAAAGAGCGCCTGACTCAGCGCGGTGACGATGGCGAGCGCACCGGGCCGGCGTTGGCCCGCCTCGTCGCGCATCAGCCCGATCACCGTCTGCAATGGTGCGAGCGTGCGGACGCCGCCGAGCGACACATGGAACGGATCGGGCAGCGCATTTAGCAGCAACGCTGACGAACCCGGCGTGTAGGCGAAGCGGCCGCAGAGCAGGTCGAGGTCGGCGGCGTTCGCCGCGGTGTGCTCTGCGCCGCCGCGGGCAGCGTCCGCGTGGGCGTCGGTCATGACATCAGCGTTAACTTCTTTGCCGCTCACGGACTTGCCGTCCAGACCTTCGCGCTCCACGGCTTTGCCAATGCCGCGGCCGTCGTTTCGCTTGACCGGCAACAGGCCGTCGTGACTCATGACCAGCGGAGCGCTGACGGCGCTCAACTCGACATCTCTCACGCGATGTGCCGCGCCGCGTGGAAACAGCATGAAGTCGCCGGTCTGCAGGCGCACTTGCGCGCCGTCCGCCATCTCGATCACGCACGAGCCTGCCAGCACGAGATGGAACGGCGCAGTGCCCGGCTCCATCGGCGCGTGGTCGACATCGAATGCGCCGGTGAGCAGGCATCGCAAATCCAGACTGGCCTGCGGCCGCGCAAGGTCGAGTAATCGGCTGAGCGTATCCATGAGACGTCCGCGCTAAATGTTGAGCCAGTCGAGTATTCAGGATGTCGCCGTCCCGCGCAATACTTTGTCCATGGCGCCGGCAACCGCCGACGCCCCACAGACGAAGGAGCATTGCCATGTTGAACTGGACCGAATACCGCAAGCAGCTGTTTGGCCGCATCGGCGAAATCGGCAAGCTGTCGCCGGACACCGTCAGGGGCTATCAGACGTTGTCGAACGCCGGTCAGAAGAACGACCTGCTGGGCGCGAAGACGCGCGAACTGATCTCGCTCGCGGTGGCCGTGAGTTTGCGCTGTGACGGCTGTATCACGGTGCATACCGCCGAAGCGTTGAAGCAAGGCGCCACCCGCGAGGAGATAGCCGAAGCGCTCGGCGTAGCGGTCGCGATGAACGCCGGCGCGACGATGGTCTACTCGGCCCGCACGATGGACGCGGTCGCGGCGTACTCCGCCGAAGCATCGGCTTAACGCGCCGGGCGTTTCTGGTCGCCTCAGACCACCAGACGGCGCGCCTCCTCGAGCTGGTTGCGGCGCGCTTCGCCCTGGCGCGCCAGCATCCAGCCGGGGTACTCGGCAGGCAGCGCGCTCACCTGATCGAGCCTTGCGAGCTCGTCCGCGGTGAGCGCGACGCCGGTCGCCGCGATGTTGTCGTCCAGCTGCTCCACCTTCTTCGCGCCGACGATCACCGACGTCACCACCCGTTGATGCAGCAGCCACGCAAGGGCGATCTGCGCGACCGACACGCGCTTTGCCTCGGCAATCTCCCGCATCGCGTCGATGCAGTCGTACGCACGATCGCGGTTGACGGGCGGAAAGTCGAATGTCGTGCGGCGGCTGCCCGCTTCGCCCTGCTGCTCACGCCCGTATTTGCCGCTCAGCAGCCCACCCGCGAGCGGACTCCACACCATCAGTCCGAGCCCTTCGCTTTGCAGCATCGGCACGAGTTCGCGTTCCAGGTCGCGGCCCGCGACCGTGTAGTACGCCTGCAGCGTTTCGAAGCGCGCGGTTCCCAGACGCTCCGCAATGCCGAGCGCCTTAACGATCTGCCACGCCGCCCAGTTCGACACGCCGACATAGCGCACGTGACCGTGCTGCACGAGCGTATCGAGCGCGCGCACCGTTTCTTCGATCGGCGTGGCCGGGTCGAAACCGTGGATCTGATACAGGTCGACGTGATCGAGCTGCAGGCGCTTCAAACTGGCCTTCATGCCGTCGATGATGTGATAGCGCGACGCGCCGCGCGCGTTCGGAAACTCGCCGGTCGGGCCGAAAACCTTGGTCGCCACGACAACCTTGTCGCGCGGCACCTTGAGGTTTTTCAGCGCCTGCCCGGTGATCTGCTCGGACAGGCCTTCGGCGTAGACGTCGGCCGTGTCGATGAAATTGATGCCCGCATCGAGCGCCCGGCCGACGAGCCGCTCCGCGTCGGCCTGCTGCAAATCGCCGATCTGCTTCCACATGCCTTCGCCGCCGCCGAAGGTCATCGTGCCCAGACAAAGTTCTGAAACAAAAACCCCGGTACGGCCAAGCTGGTTGTATCGCATTGTCGAAACTCCATCGTGGATGTGTGCACAGGTGAGCCGTAAAGGGTACTGCAATTGGCGCCGTCGAGCAGGCGGGGACTGCCGTCGCTTTCGGAACGCCGACACCCACCGGCAACCGCTGAGGCCATTTGGCAAACGCCGCCCAAACCTGCCAGACTGGCCCCTGATTCCGCGACTTCGATTCGCGCCGGCAACGGGCCCGGGCAATGCCGTCGTCTGCATGCCGTCGTCTGGATATCGGGCGTCGCGTCCCCATCTAACCACGCATGACCCTAGTGACCACCTCAGTGACCACACCAGTGAGCACTTCAGTGAGCAGCACGACCGCCAACCCAGCCACCGCAGCCGACGCGCCTCGCGCGCTCCCGGCCGCGCTGGTGGATCGCGCCGCCGCGCACAATGCGCTCGCGGGCTTTCATCCGGCGGTTGCCGGCTGGTTCCTGAAGTCCTTTCCCGCGCCGACCGACGCGCAGGCCGCTGCCTGGCCGCAGATTCGCCAGGGCCGCTCGACCCTGGTCGCCGCACCCACGGGCTCCGGCAAAACGCTCACGGCCTTCCTCTCCGCACTAGACGACCTGGTCCAGCAAGGTCTCGCGAACAACGGCGCGTTGCCCGACGAAACGCTGGTGGTCTACGTTTCGCCGCTCAAGGCGTTGTCGAACGACATCCGCCTGAATCTGCAAGTGCCGTTACAGGGCATTGCCGCCGAACTCGACGCGCGCGGCCTGCCGCCGCTCGACATCCGCACCGCCGTGCGCACCGGCGACACCACGCAGCAGGAACGCAATGCGCTCAAAAAGCGCGCGCCGCATATTCTCGTCACCACGCCGGAATCGCTTTACGTGCTGCTCGGCTCCGACTCCGGCCGGCGCATGCTGTGCACGGTGCGTACCGTGATCGTCGACGAAATTCATGCGCTCGCCGGCAGCAAGCGCGGCAGCCACCTCGCGCTCAGTCTCGAACGGCTCGACGCGCTGTGCGGGCGACGCCTGCCGCGCATCGGCCTCTCCGCGACGCAAAAGCCGGTGAGCGCAGTAGCACGACTTCTCGTAGGCGGCGCGCCGGTCGACAGCGACATACCCGCCGACTGCGCGATCATCGACGTAGGCCATATCCGCGAACGCGACCTGGCGCTGGAAATTCCGCCGGTGCCGCTCGAAGCGGTGATGCCGAACGAAGTCTGGGAGCGCGTTTATGACCGTCTCGCGGAACTCGTCGCGCTGCACAGCACGACGCTGATCTTCGTGAACACGCGGCGCATGGCCGAGCGCGCCGCGCGTCATCTGACCGAGCGGCTCGGCAAGGACGCGGTCGCCGCGCATCACGGCAGCCTTGCTAAAGAACATCGCTTCGACGCCGAACAGCGGCTCAAGCGCGGTGAACTGCGGGTGCTGATCGCGACCGCTTCGCTCGAACTGGGTATCGATATCGGCGACGTCGATCTGGTCTGCCAGATGGGTTCGCCGCGCGCCATCGCACCGTTCCTGCAACGCGTGGGGCGTTCGGGCCACCATGTCGGCGGCATGCCGAAAGGCAGACTCTTCCCCACTTCGCGCGACGATCTGATCGAATGCGCCGCGCTGCTCGATTGCGTGCGGCGCGGCGAACTCGACGCGCTGCGCATTCCGCGTGCGCCGCTGGATGTACTCGCGCAACAGATCGTCGCTGAAGTGTCGAGCACCGAATGGAGCGAGGACGCGCTATTCGACCTGATACGCCGCGCCGCGCCGTACGCGGAACTCTCGCGGGCGCAGTACGACGCAGTGCTGCGCATGCTTGCAGAGGGCTACACGAGCCGCAACGGACCGCGCGCCGCGTACATCCATCGCGACGTGGTGAGCGGCACGCTGCGCGGCCGGCGCGGCGGCAAGCTCGTGGCGGTCACCTCGGGCGGCACGATTCCCGAGAACGCCGACTACGCGGTGGTGCTGGAACCGCAGGCGGTCAATATCGGCACGGTCAACGAAGACTTCGCGGTCGAAAGTCTCGCCGGCGACGTGTTCCAGCTGGGCAACGCTTCGTACCGGATTCTGCGCATCGAAAGCGGCCGTGTGCGTGTCGAGGACGCACAAGGGCAGCCGCCCAACATCCCGTTCTGGCTCGGCGAAGCGCCTGGCCGCAGCGACGAACTGTCGTTCGGCGTAGCGCGCCTGCGCGAGCAGATCGCGCGTCTGCTCGCATCCGACGACGACGCGGCGACGCCGCTCGCGAACGCACAGGCGAGCGACGCCGCTTCGAAGGCGATGGCTTCGGAACAGGCGCCGGGCGCAACCGCTGAAGCACCGAACGCCATGCCCGCGCGGCTCGAACGCGCGATCGACTGGCTCATCGTCGAACTCGGTCTCGACGAAGCGGCCGCGCGCCAGATCGTCGACTATCTCGCGCGGGCGCGCGCCGCCCTCGGTGTTCTGCCAACGCAAGACACGCTGGTGATGGAGCGCTTCTTCGACGAATCAGGCGGCACGCAGCTCGTCGTTCATGCGCCGTTCGGCAGCCGCGTGAATCGCGCGTGGGGCCTCGCGCTGCGCAAGCGCTTTTGCCGCCAGTTCAATTTCGAACTGCAGGCCGCGGCCACCGAGGACGCGATCGTGCTGTCCTTGACCGGCAGCCATTCGTTCGTGCTCGACGAAGTGTGGCGCTACCTCCATTCGAATAGTGCCGAGCGTCTGCTGATTCAGGCCCTGCTCGACGCGCCGCTCTTCGGCGTGCGCTGGCGCTGGAACGCGACGACCGCGCTCGGTTTGCCGCGCTATACCGGCGGCCGCAAAACGGCGCCGCAACTGCAGCGCATGCGCAGCGAAGATCTGCTGACGAGCGTTTTTCCCGAACAGGCCGCGTGTCTTGAGAACGTGGTCGGCGAGCGCGAACTGCCGCATCATCCGTTAGTCAATCAGACCGTCGACGACTGCCTGCACGACGCAATGGACAGCGAGCGCTGGCTCGCGCTGCTGCGCCGTATGGAAAGCGGCGACGTGCGGCTTGTTGCACGCGATCTGCCGGCGCCCTCGCCGCTTGCCGCAGAAATACTCAACGCAAAACCCTACGCGTACCTCGACGACGCCCCCATCGAAGAGCGCCGAACGCAGGCCGTGCTCAATCGCCGCTGGACCGATCCGGCGAGCGCCGACGACCTGGGCGCGCTCGACGCCGACGCGATCGCGAGCGTGCGCGACGAAGCATGGCCGCAGGCACGCAGCATCGACGAAATGCACGAAGCGCTGACAGGTCTTGCGTGCATTACCGAGGCTGAGGCGCAGCACAACGAGGGCTGGCCGGAATGGCTCGCGTCGCTCGCTCAATCGGGCCGAGCGACGCGCCTCGAGATCGCCGCCGACGCGGCACTGTGGCTCCCCGCAGAACGGCTGACGTGTTTCGACGCGCTCTATCGCAGCGGGAACAGCGGCAAGACGAACAGTGGGGCGCGCTTCACGCCGCCGCTCACCGCGCCGAAAGGCTACACCGACGAATGGAGCGCCGACGACGCGCTGCTCGACGTACTGCGCGCCCGGCTGACCGGTTTCGGCCCGCTGCCCGCCGACGCGATTGCAGACGCGCTGAAGCTGCCGCGGACACCGGTCGAACAGGCGCTCGGCCGTCTCGAGGCGGAAGGCTATGTGATGCGCGGACGATTCACGCCGAACACATCGGAAGAGGAATGGTGTGAGCGCCACCTTCTTGCGCGCATTCACCGTTACACCGTCAAGCGGTTGCGCCGCGAGATCGAGCCCGTGGAACGGCACGACTTCATGCGCTTCCTGTTCGAATGGCAGCACCTGACGCCCGACACGCGCAGCGAGGGGCGCGACGCGCTCGCCGCCGTTCTGGAACAGATGGAAGGCTTCGAGGCCGCAGCAAGCGCCTGGGAAGAAGACATTCTGCCCGCGCGCGTGAAGGCCTATTCGAATACTTCGCTCGACGAACTGTGCCGCGCGGGCAAGATCGTCTGGACGCGCTTGACGGAGCGCTCGCGCAGCGCGGCCGGCCCGGTGCGCAGCACGCCTATCGTGCTGCTGCCCCGCCCGCAGGTACGTGCGTGGAGCGCGCTGATCGACTCCGAGCGGCAGCCGGAGCTATCGGCGCGCGCTCAATCTGTGTATGACGCGCTATCGCAACACGGCGCGATGTTCTTCGACGAACTGCTGCACGAACTTCGCGTATTGCGGATCGAACTGGAGAACGCGCTGGGCGAACTGGTGGCGGCCGGTCTCGTCAACTCCGACAGTTTCGCGGGCCTGCGCGCGCTGCTCAAACCGGCAGCGAAGCGCAACGCGTATTCGGGCAGCCGGCGCGCAAGATCGAGTGCGGGATTGGGCGCGCTGATCGGCGGAATGGACGACGCGGGACGCTGGGCGCTCGTCAACCGGCACCCTTCCGGTGCCACGAATGACGAACTCGCCACGCAACCGGACCGGCCGCAGCAGCAACGGCGCCGTCAGTTGCCAGCCGACACGCTCGAACATGTCGCGATGACGTTGCTGCGGCGCTACGGCGTCGTGTTCTGGCGCGTGCTCGAACGCGAAGCCGACTGGCTGCCGCCATGGCGCGATCTGCTGCGCGTCTATCAGCGGCTCGAAGCGCGCGGCGTGATCCGCGGCGGACGCTTCGTCAATGGACTCGCTGGCGAACAGTTCGCGTTGCCCGAAGCAATCCCGTTGTTGCGCGAGGTTCGACGGCATGCGAACGATGGTGCTTTTGTGTGCGTCGGCGGCACCGATCCGCTCAATCTGGTGGGCACCCTGCTGGTCGGGGAACGCGTTCCGGCCGTCGCCGGCAATCGTGTGCTATACCGCGACGGCGTCGTTATCGCGACGCTCGCAGCGGGCGCGTTCTGGTTCGACCCGTCGGTCGAGGCGAGCCCGACAGAGCGCGAGCGCGCGCGCAGTTGGCTCACCCGCCGGTTCTGACGCTCCACATCCGTAAAGACTGCCTGGCGGAGCATCTTTACCCGCGCTTTTTTACCGACGCGAGCTGTCCGGCCAAACCACGAACCTTTCATGTTTATGGCCCGGATTTCAGCCGCTTCGCTACAATGGGCCGTCTTTAAGTATGATGAGACTGTCTGCCGTCATCCGCCATCAGGCCGAAACGGCACACCGCCCGGGGATCCCATGAATGACGACCATCACGAGCAGGTGCTTTTTGCGCAGTTCGGCACAAGCAGCCCTTGCTGGCGTCTGTCGAGCGACAGCAACGCGCTCGAACTGACACCAGTCACTGGCGATATGCCAGCCAATGTTGCCATTCCGCTCAATCCTCAGCAGGCATCGCAAATTCGTTGCCTCACTGGCATTACGTCTCACCTGGTTCTCGACGTGCGGCTCTTCGGCGAGCCTCTGCGTTTGCACCTCGTCGGCAGAAAGATCAACAGCGGCAGTTGGGCCGGCACCGCGTCGGCTTATGACGACACCGAATCTGTCGCGCGAGATCTGATGCATGGCTTGTCGTTCGCCGAGCAGGTCGTGTCCGAAGTGAATTCGGTTGTCGTGATCGTCGACCGGCACGGGCGAATCCAGCGCTTTAACCGGCTGGCCGAAGAACTCACGGGTGTCAAGGAAGAGAACATTGTCGGGCGCAATGTGTGGGCGCTTTTCATGTCATCGGAAGACGGCGCGGCGTCGAGCCAGAACATTGCGGGCTTCTTCAATCGCGGCGTGTCGTACGAAGTCGAACGGCGCATCAAGACACTCCACGGCGAACGGCTCTTTCTCTTTCGCAACAAGTTCGTGCAAAGCGGCAGCGGCGTAGATGAGCAGTACCTGATCTGCTCGGGCACGGACATCACCGAGGAACGCCTTGCACAGGAGCGTCTCACGCAACTTGCCAACACGGATTCGCTCACCGGCCTGCCCAATCGCAATGCGATTCAGGACAAGATCCGCACTGCGATCGAGGAGACGGCGCCGGGCGAATCGGTGGGCGTGCTTTTTCTCGATCTGGATAACTTCAAGAAGGTCAACGATCACTACGGGCACGTGTTCGGCGACCGTCTGATCCGCGACGTGTCGGCCGCGATCGGCATGTGCCTGAACGAAGGCGATACACTCGCGCGGCTCGGCGGCGACGAGTTCATCGTGCTCGCGGCAACAGGCACGGCGCATGAACTGGAGGCGACCGCGCAGCGCATCCTCGAACGCATGCGCACGCCGTTCAGCCTCGGCCTCGTCGAAGTCTATACGGGCTGCTCGATCGGCATTGCACGTTATCCGGAACACGGCGACAACCTGGAGTCGCTGATCCGCTCGGCCGATACGGCCATGTACGTCGCGAAAGACGAAGGCAAACGCACGCACCGTGTGTTTTCGCCGGAGATGAACCGCAAGGTCGCCGAGTACATGTGGCTCGACACGAACCTGCGGCGCGGCCTCGAAGATGGCCAGCTGACGCTGCACTATCAACCCAAGCTGCTGCTTTCGACCGGCGCGGTGCAGGGCGTGGAAGCGCTGGTACGCTGGAATTCGCCGGAACGCGGGCAGATCATGCCGGCAGAGTTCATTCGTTATGCCGAAGAGTCCGGCTTGATCGGCGTGCTCGGCCGCTGGGTCATGCAAACGGCTGCGAAACAGGCGGCCAAATGGCAAGCGGACGGCTACAACCTGCGCATCGCGATCAATGTGTCGGCGCGGCAACTGGTGGATACGGCGGTAGTACGCCACTTCACCGAAGCGCTTCAGCAGGCGAAGCTCGAACCATGTCTCGTCGACGTGGAACTCACCGAGAGCTGCCTGATCGAGGACGAAGCCGCAGCCATCGACCTGATCAAGCAGTTCCGTCAACTGGGCGCGCAAGTGCATCTGGACGACTTCGGCACCGGCTATTCGTCGCTATCGCAGTTGGGCCGCATTCCGCTCGATGTAATCAAGCTCGATCGCAGCTTCGTGCGTTCAATCAACGCCGACACAAAAGCGCAAGCACTGGTCCGCTCCATGGTGGTGGTTGCGCAGGAACTCGATTTCAAGGTCGTCGCCGAAGGAATCGAAACCGAGTCCGAAGAGACATTCATGAAAGGGCTGGGTGTCGAATACGTGCAGGGTTATCTGTACGCTCACCCAATGCCGGCCGCCGACTTCGAGCGCTGGTTGCAGGACAGGCAGAAGCTCAGGCTGATCGCCTGAGCTTGCGGCCTGCGTGTCGCAACGGGCGCACTTCGGCCGCGGGTGGATCGAGTCAGCCGAAATTGGCCGCGCTGGCAGCGGTCTGCCGCAAGTTGGCCGTGCGGCGGTTTTGCAGCGTCACGAGCCGCTCCATGAAGGCCAGGTCCTTCTCTTCGATCATGAAGGCGGCGTCCACCCAATCTTCGGTGATTTCCATCAATTCGGCCCGCGGCAATTGGAGCACGCGCTGACGCGCCCGCAACATCGCGCGGATGCCGTTCATCTTCGGCTTGAGCGTGTCGATGAACGTGCGGGTCGCGACATACGCGTCGCCCGGTTCGAACAACTGGTCGACGAGACCCTTCTCCCGATGCCATTCCGCCGTGTGCGGTTCGCCCACGCCGATCAGTTCCTCGGCGAGACGCATGCCGGCCTTGCGCGCGACGAGCGAATAGCCGCCCATGCCGGGGAACAGATTGAAGGCGATCTCGGGAAAGCCCATGCGCGCGTCCGATTGCGCGAGCAGGAAGTGGTGTGCAAGCGCGGCCTCGAAGCCGCCGCCTAGCGCCGTGCCCTCAACCATCGCAATAGAGATCGCGCCGGTATCGAAGCCGCGCGCCGCCGCATGCACGCAATCGACGCACGCACGTGCGTATGCAATCAGCGCCTGACGCTTGCCCGAGCGAATTGCATCGGCGAAGAAATCCAGGTCGCCGCCCACGTTGTAAATGTTGGGGATCAGCGAGCCGGTCACCCAGAAGTCGATGGGCAAGCCGGACTCTCGGGCAGCCTGCGCGAGCCCGAGAATGTCGTGGACCAGATCCAGATTGAAACACGGACGCGGCTGCGCGCGCAGCATCATCCACATGACATTGCGGCCTTCTTCGTAGTAAGCCGAGACTTGCGATAGATTGCCGGCTTCGAGGAACGGGCGGCAGGCGTGGTGGTTATGCAGATTCATTTTGAACGGTCCTTTAGGGTTAAACACTGATATTGCAATGCGAGCCTAAAGCAGACCGGATTCGGATGGGAGCGGGATAACCAACAGATCAATGCAACGAAATCTCGAAGCCTTGCGCGACGGGCGTCACAGCGGCACGTGAAAGCCGCCCGGCGTGCGCCGCACCGCAAACGCTTGCGCGGCGAAGATGCGCGACATTGCACGACATTGAGTGCAGGCGCCCAATGCAATTAGCGGACGAGCGATGCCGGAATTCGCCTGCGAATTCGGAAGGAAAAGCAAGGCACGCCGATTAGGCGACGCAGTCGAAAATGCCGCTTGCGAATATTTTTTTATTCGTGGTCCAACAGACGGAATATCTATATTGCATAAGCGGCAATTTGCCCATTATCCAGGCGATGCTATTTGAGCAACGCCGACCAGCGTGCGACCTGGTCGGCGTGCATGCCGACAGCGAGCGCAGCCGTGCAGATTTGCGTCCATGTGGCGGCATCGACCGGGATGCCTTGGGCTTCGCGCTCCGCGCGCGTCACGCGCTCGGGCTCGCCAGGCTCGTAGATATGATCGACGCCCGCAGCGAGCGGTGAGGCTTTCACCCACGCGATAAACGCGTCGGCTTCTGCTTGCGCATCAGGGGCGTCGAACGCCGCCGGGTCGATGATGACCGACAGCATGCAATTGATGATTGCGTTCGTGGTGCCGAGCGTGTCCGCGTGCGTGGTGAAGCCGCCCGCCAGCGCGCCGCTGAATATCTCGCACATGGCGGCAAGTCCGAAACCCTTATGGCCGCCGAACGGCGTCAGCGAACCGAACGGCTCCTCGTGCATCACTTTGGGATCGGCCGTCGGCACGCCTTCATGGTCGATCAACGCGCCCGGCGGCACCTGCTTGCCCTGGTTGTAAGCGACGCGCGTCTTGCCGTACGCAACCGTGCTCGTCGCGAAGTCGAGCACGAGCGGCGGCTTGCCGGGCCGCGGATAAGCCGCGCAAAACGGGTTAGTGCCGATGCGGCGGTCCGCGCCGCCAAACGGTGCGACGAGCGGGTCGCCCGCCACATTGACGAAGTGGAACGACACGAGCCCCGCTCGCGCGCATTGCTCGGCCCAATGACCGATGCGGCCGATATGATGCGCATCGCGCAGCCCGACTGCGCAGATGCCAATGCGCTGGGCTCGCGCGATACCCTCTTCCATCGCCTCGAACGCGACTACCTGCCCGAAGCCTTTGTGGCCTTCGACCGTGAGTACGGCACCCGCGTCTTTTACGACGTCGGCATGCAGGTTCAGTTGCAGCTGCCCGTCGGCAAGCGACGCCACGTAGCGCGGAATCATGCCGACGCCGTGCGAGTCGTGCCCGGTCAGGTTCGCTCCAACCAGATGATCCGCGACCAGTTCGGCTTCGCGTGGCGCGCTGCCCGCCTGCTCCCAGATCGCCCGGACGAAGGCGTGTAGTTGATCGGCCGCAATGCGGGGCGTGGTGGATCCAGCGAGCTCTTTGTCGGTCATTCGAATCGGGGCGCTAGTTAGTAATGGCAACGCAATAATCGCAATGCAAGCGGAACGGGAGACGCAACAGGCCGGCAAAAAAGGTCAGGGCGCGGCGGCGATCACCTGCGCAACCGCGGCTGTGAGCTTCTTGCCGTACGGCACATGCAAGAATTCGTTTGGCCCGTGCGCATTCGACTTCGGTCCGAGCACGCCGCATACCATGAACTGCGACTTCGGAAAGCCTGCCTTCAGCACGTTCATCAGCGGGATGGTGCCGCCCTGCCCCATGTACGCGACGTCGGCGCCGTAATGTTCGCGCGATGCATTGTTGAGCGCGGTCGCGAGCCAAGGCGCGAGGTCGGGCGCGCTCCAGCCGCTCGCCGCTCCGGCGTCCGGCTTGAACGTCACCTTCGCGTTGTACGGCGGATCGAGTTCCAGCAGCGCCTTGAGTTCTGCAACGGCCTTTTCCGCTTCGATCAGCGGCGGCAGGCGCAGCGACAGCTTGAACGCGGTGCGCGGGCGCAGCACGTTGCCGGCGTCGGCGAGTGCGGGCAAGCCTGCGGCACCTGTCACCGACAATGACGGACGCCACGTCGAGTTGAGCAACGCCTCCTTCGGATCGGTCGTGGTGGGCAGCACCTGGCGACCGTCCTGACCGCATGCCCACGGTAGCTTCTTCCACACGTCGTCGCCGAGAATTTGCGCGGTGGCTTCGGCTTCGCGCAGACGGTCGGCGGGAATCGGGCTGTGAAACCCCTTGGGCAGCAGCGTTCCGTTAGCGGAGTCTTCCAGACGGTCGAACAACTGCCGCATGATGCGGAAGCTCGACGGCGCAATACCGCCGTAGCCGCCCGAGTGAATGCCTTCGTCCAGCACCTGCACTTCCAGGTCGCCGGCGACGAGCCCGCGCAACGACGTGGTGAGCCACAGCTGATCGTAATTGCCCGCCCCCGAATCGAGGCAGACGACGAGACCGACGTTGCCGAGCCGTTCGCGCAATGCGTCGACGTAAGGCAGCAGATCGTAACTACCCGACTCTTCGCAGGTTTCGATCAGCCCGACGCAGCGCGGCCGCTCGACACCTTGCGCGTCCAACGCAGCGAGCGCGGTGATGCTCGCGTAGATCGCATAGCCGTCGTCGGCGCCGCCGCGGCCGTAGAGCTTGTCGTTTTCGAGCTTCGGCGTCCACGGGCCGAGGTCCTTGCGCCAGCCGTCGAATTCCGGCTGCTTGTCGAGGTGGCCGTACAGCACGATGGTTTCGTCGCTACCTGAACGTGTTGCCGGCGTCTCGAAGAAAATCACCGGCGTGCGGCCCGGCAGCCGGACGATCTCGAGTTTCAGCCCGCGTACCGGCTGCTGCTCGACCCATTTCGCGGCGTCGGTAATCACGCGTTCCAGGTAACCGTGCTTGACCCACTCGGGATCGAATGCCGGGCTCTTGGCCGGCACCGCAATGTAGTCGGTCAACGCAGGCACGATCTCGTCGTTCCATTTGCGGTCCACGAATTCGCGGAGCGTGTCGGGGTTCAGGCGTTCAGCCTGCTGGGTCGTATCGTCGGAGATCATGATGGCTGTCCGTAACAGGGTTCGGTTTCGTTCGAGCGAAACGAACATGATAGTCCTGAAGCCCGCGGTGCTGAAGTCCTCGTCGCACGTCGGTGTGGTGTATCGAGTGCTGTCGGACTGCTGGACGGCGGCGTGCGCGACTGGCGTCTGCATCGCGAGGCTTTCATTCAGGCTGCACGCGTCAGACAATCGCGCGACAATTAGTGAATGAACTGCGTGTGCGGGCTCGCGCAGTAAGCGGAGCGTTGACCCTTGGTCGCCGCGAGGCGAGCCGTATTTCGGGAGGCGACATATGAATGACAAGGTCGTCGTTCAGATCATCGCCGTGATGATCGCGCCGGCGCTGTATTTCCTGCCGGCGATTCTGGCCGACCGGCGCAAACGCGTCGACGTGCTGACGCTCGCGCTATTCAACGCGTGCCTTGGGTGGACCGTTCTTGGATGGCTGCTCGCGCTTTACTGGTCGTTGCAGCCGAACCCGCCGAAGAACCTTGCGGGCGACGTGGAGGAAAAACGCAAGCTGGTGCGCATGCGCGCGTTTTCGTCCGCGCTGTTGCTGCACGTGCAACGGCGCAGCACAACGCGGAATGGTTCACAGGACTAAGCCCGGGAAAGCGGCAGCAGGAGCAGAACCAGAAACAGAAACAGCAGCCGTTATGCCGCGCGGCCGATCCGGTTCCACTGCACGGAACCGGCTGGAATGGAACGCGGCTCCGCGCGCACGCTGGAGGGCGCGAATACTTCGCGGCGCAGTTCGCCGTGGTCGTCGAACCACTCGCAGATCAGCCAGTCGCCGGGATTGAGCGCCACCGGACCCGCATACGTAACAGTCATGCGCGGGCCGCCGTCTTTCAACGTGACCACGTCGCCGATTGAGAACCGGGCGGGAGGCGGTGTAAGCGTGTCAATGGTAGCGGTCAGCATATCAATCCTCTACGGAACCGTTAGCAGTATTCAAGTCATTGCGCCGTCTATCGACTAAGACCTATTGAGGGATACCTCTAAACGCGTTCAGATTAACAATCGAAATTAAATACGGCAAGTGCTTTTTATTGATACCGATTTCATAAAACGCGGAAAGACAATTTGACGCACTGCAATTCCGGGTTAAACCGGAGCGACCTCAGTGCCGCGTCCCAGCCTTGACGGTGCGGCAACGCACAGACCGCAAGACTTACTGCTCCAGCTTTGGCATCGGGTAGAAAATGCATGGGCGAAAATGCTTCATTACTGAAACAATTTTGAATGTTGGGCGGTAGCCGTCCATTTGCCCCGCGGCGCCGAATTACCTGTGAACTACTCAATCACCGGTAAATGCAATCGAAACTAAAATGAATTTCGTGTGAAAAGCATAATGATTTTCCGCGGAGACACAGCTATGAAAACGATTACCTGCGCGGCAATTTTCAAGCGGCTGCGGCGGCCCGCCGCAATGCGGTTTGCTGGTGCCGCACGAGCAGCACGCTCAAGCCGATGCAGACGAACATCAGCACGGCGTTGATCGCGAGACTCAACTGGAACGCGCGGGCGTAGCGGGCAGGCGCCGCCTCAGCGCCCGCCGCACCCACTGCGCCGAAGAACGCGCCGCTGATCGCGGCCGTGCCGAACGCCGAGCCGATCTGCAATGTCGACGAAATCACGGCCGACGCGAGCCCTGCCTTTTCGGGCGCGACCTCTAGCAGCACGATGCGCATGATCGACGGCAGCAGCAAACCCTGAGCGACTCCCGCGCATACCAGGCCCGCGTAGAACGGCAGGTTCGGCGCGGCCCCCGCGCCAGCGGCGAAGCCGGTGACCGTGAAGCCTAGCGTCATCATCGAAAATGCGAGCGTGAGGACATGTGCGCCGATGCGCTTGACCACCGCGGGCGAAGCGAGCGGTCCAATCGCGAAGCCGATGGCGAACGGCATGATCGCGACATCCGACGCGAGCGGCGTCCAGTGCAAGCCCGTTTGCATACACGAACGAATAGGCCGACACGACGAGTTGCAACTGCGCGTCGCTCGCGTTCAGGCCGATGCGGATCGACGGCAGCGAGAGGTTGACGATGAAGTAATCGAGCGGCGCAAGGAAAGCGCCGACGAACAGCACTGCAAGCGCGAGCCCTTGACGTTCGGAACGCGGCGCCGACTGTTCGCCGGCCGGCGCCCTTCTGACTTAAGTCAGCGGCATCCTCTAAACCGAAAGCCTGCCCATTCCGTCAAGCAAACTATCCGCCTGAATGTTGTTCCGGCCTTCCGTCTTCGCACGATATAGCAGTTTATCCGCAGCAGCGATGATGGCTTCTTCTGTGACATCTGCGTCACCGGATGTGAGATCCACCGCCAGTACCCCGAAGCTCGCCGTGACTGCAACGCTGTGTCCGCCCACTTCGATCGGCGATTGCGCGCACGAAAGTCTCAAGCGCTCGGCAAGACGCACCGCGTCCGGCTTGTCCATTTCAGGCAGCAACAGCAAGAACTCCTCGCCGCCGTAGCGAACGACGCAATCGACCTGCCGACGAACACACTTGTGGAGAACCGCAGCGCAATTCTGTAAAACAGCGTCTCCGCACAGGTGGCCGAACGTGTCGTTGATAGATTTGAAGTGGTCGATGTCGCACAGGATGACGGCGAACGAAAGCCTGCGGCGCTGTGCCCGCTTGAGTTCAGTGGGAAGAAGAACGTCATGCAAATGACGCCGGTTATAGCAGCCGGTCAGATGGTCCTTCATTGCCTGATCAGTCAACAGCGCTCTTACGCGGTATTCATCGCGCCACAGTCGATGGTAACGGCGCGCAGCCACCAGCCCGAAGCTGTTTGTCAGCAGGAGCAACATCGACATGGTCAGCATGTCAGAGAACCTGAGCGTGGACTTGCTCGAAACAACGATGATGAAGAGCGCCGTCGCTGAAAAGGCAATGGTTTGCGAGACGATCAATCGGTTCGGGATGAAGACATAGACTACGATTAGCATGATGCTGAAGGACATCGCATGCCAGGGAATCTCGCCGGGCCGATGCTGCACGATGAGCATGAATGCAACCATCCCAACGATTTCAGCCGCAGTTGCGGCGAGTTGAAGCGCGGCACTCGATGCGGGCCGCGTGCGCGCCAGATACAGCCCAGTCATCGCGGTGATCGCAACGAACGTCCGGGCGAAAAACAGCAGCAGCGTCTCGCTCGTATAACCGAGAACACTGGCATCCGTCAGAGCGAACGCCAGGTAGAAGAAGGAACAGAAAACAAGAGTCGTGCGCAACGTTGCCTGATTGCGGGGCAAGTGATGAGCCTGGAAATTCCGTTCGACGTCTTTGTTTCGAAACTCCACTCGCAGCGGGTGAATATCGAATTCAGCCGGTAATGGAGCAATGATATTTTTCATGTCTTTTTTACTTACCGATGGCGCGATAGCACTTTAAGACATTTTTCCGATCGCTGTCGCGCAGAATCGGAAAGCATTGCCCACTCGCGACAGAGCCTGGACAGAGCGGCATTCCGCTTGTGTCCCAGGTGCCGGCCGCATGACCCCGTCGCAAAGGATCGAACCGCTGGCAGTCGGCGGTGCTGCCGTTACTACTGAGGATCGCGTTCGCGGTACCCGGACGGTGCATGAACGATCCGACATGGTTCGATACGGCAAGCGACCGGAAGCGCTCGCTCCCCGTCCGAACGCGCCGTTGTTTCCGTTGAACCCGATCTCCAGCTGCAACGCGGCTTTCCAGTCGCCGCCCGAGGCCTTGAACACGTCCGGCCTTCGCCTGTTCGATCAGCGCTTCATGGTCATCCAACAGGCCATGGGAGCGCCGATAGGCCGAGGAGAAGCGGCGGCGTTAGCACTGCGTGACCTCGCCGATGACATGAAGGCGACGGAATTCGTGGCTGATTCGCTCGCGCCTGTGAATGCCCCTTGTCGCCGCCTACTGCCTGGCGCATCAGACCGTAGGCGACCCGAAACAATCCCCGATCGACTCCTACACTGACCGGCGCACGCGGCATTCGGATAGCACTCAGCTTGGCAGCCCGCTTCAGGCAATCCATCCACCGTCGACAGTGAGGCTCTCACCGGTCGTGTAACCTGCTTCGGGGCTGGCTAGATAAGCTACGGCCGCCGCGATTTCTGCCGGTTTGCCGAAACGGCCCACGCTTGCGAGCTTCGTCATGGTTGCGTGGTCTTCCGTGCCGGGCTGCGGAGCAAGTTCTGTGTCGATCGGGCCGGGCTGGACCGCGTTCACGGTCACGCCGTATTTGCCGACTTCGCGAGATAACCCGCGAGTGAAGCCTCTGAGAGCAAACTTCGACGCTATGTAGAGCGTCACGCCAGGTAGCGGCGCGGCTTCGCCAAAGGCCGAGCCCACGTTGATAATGCGTCCCCAGCCCGCCGCTACCATTCGTGCCGCCGCGTCTTTTGCCAGTTCGATCGGCGCACGAACATTCAGGTTGAAGTGCGTGTCGTACGACGTTTCGGAAGACTCGAGAAACGGTCCATACTCGACCGTACCTGCGTTGTTGACAAGGATGTCGAGCCGCCCCTCAAAGCGGCCGCCGAACGCACCGTTCAACGAATCGATCAGGGTTTTGACGCCTTCCGGCTTCGACAGGTTGGCGCTCACAGCTTCAGCCTCGCCGCCGGCATCCCGGATCTCGTTGACGACAGCTTCGGCCCGCGCCTGACTTGACGCATAGTGAACGATCACCGATGCGCCGTCATGCGCAAGACGTGCCGCAATAGCTGCGCCGATTCCACGCGAAGCGCCCGTAACGAGGGCGAGTTTGCCTTTCAGAGCTTGGGTCATGGTTTTCCTCAACAGACAGGTTTGGAAGCAGTCCTCTCGCCTGGACGGCCAGAGGTACTGCTGCATGAGAGCCAATGATTGCGTGCATTGGTTGATGCGTATCCTCCGCTCGCGCGACCTCACTCGGAAGTAGCGGGCGGGGAATAGCTCCTATTCCTGCTGCGAGGGGAAAGACCGTGAGCGCCGACGCCTCAATATGAAGTGGCCAGGCGCTGCGGTGCTCGCTGGATTTGCGCTCGTTGAGAATGTGCTCGACAAACGCGACGAAGGTACACGCCTTCGTGGTCGTCACGATGTAGTTCTCGTCAATCGTCGTCGACACGGTCAGACGACACACCTAATCTACGACTGCCTTAACGAATCCGGCAATAATTTGCGCGACCTCTTCTGGAGCTTCCAGAGGCGACAAATGCCCGGTTGCGGGGATGACCTGCATGACCGCATGAGGAATGCGGGGAAGCAGTTCAGCCTGCAATGTTGCGATGCTATCCACCTGGTCAAGCTCGCCCGAAATGACAACCGTCGGCACGTTGATCGACCCTACTTCTTTTGTAATGTCTTCGCTCATGGCGATGTTGGGCCATGCCGCCTTCGCCTGCGGCGCGCCTCTCAAGCTATCGTCAATCACCTGTGCCCGGAGTTCCTCATCAATCTTCCTGGACGTGAGCACATGATCGATTACGAACTCGACTGACTCACGAGATTGATACGCGCCTGCCAAAGTTGCACGCGCCTCTTCCGTAACCGAGGTCGGAGACGGAGGTGACGGCGCGACAAGGACGAGACCTATCAGCCCGGCTGGCCGTCTCGACGCGATGAGTTGCGCCACCTTGCCGCCCATCGAATGTCCGACCAATACATAACGCTGCAGACCTAACGCTGCAATCACCCCCTCGGCGTCGTCGGCAAGGTCTGCGATCCGGTAACCGCTTGCTGGTGCATAGGAACGACCCCAGCCGCGGTGATCAGGAGCGACGACACGGTACTGATCCGACAACTCGTCAACAACCCGATCCCATGTCCGCGATGAACCGCCGTAGTAGTGCAGGAAAACCAGCGCCACGTTGCCCCTGCCACGCAGCGACACATGAATCCGCGTGCCGTTCGTTTCGATTTCCATGTTCGAACCTCTTTCTGTTTCGGATGTACAAATCGTAGATTCAAACCTGCCGCTTGATAATTCCCTGTTCCGTACGTACAGTCGATAACCTGCTTATCGAATTGGAACGGCGAATGGACCGATTCACAAGTCTTGGTATTTTCGTTGCCGCCGTAGAGGACGGCAGCTTTGCCGCAGCCGCGAGACGCTTCGGACTATCGGCAGCAATGGCGGGAAAACATATCAGTGCGCTGGAAACGGAACTGAACGCGCGGCTGTTTCATCGCACAACGCGCCGCCTGAGTCTTACCGGTACGGGGCAGACATACTACGAACGCTGTAAGCGCATTCTCGAGTCTTTCGACGAAGCAAACCGCGAGGCAAGTGACTCACAAGTCACTGCGCGAGGCGTGCTGCGCGTTGCGGCTCCCGTCACTTTTGGCGCGATGCATTTGGGTGCGGTTGTCGGACGCTACCTGGGCGATCATCCCGAAGTCAATGTGGAAATACAGCTTGAAGATCGTTATATCGATCTCATCGATGCTGGCGTTGACGTGGCGATCCGTATTGGACGCCTGCGCGACGAGGGTCTCGTGGTGCGCCGTCTGGCGCCTTGCAAAATGGTCGTGTGTGCTTCGCCTGCCTACCTGGAACGACACGGGACGCCGCGGACACCCGATGATCTGCGTCGCGCGCAGCGCCTTGCATTCAGCGAAGCTGTGTCGACAGGTGACTGGACTTTGTTCGACGCGAAGAAACGCGCGCATGTGATCGATGGGCCCTGCAGAATGGCTGCCAACAACACTCAAATGCTGCTCGCCACCGCAGTTGCAGGAACTGGAATTGCATATGGCCCCACGTTTGTGTTTGGCGAGCATATTCGCCGGGGCGAGCTGGTCGCGCTTCTGCCCAAATATCATGCTGCTGAACTTGCAATCCAGGCCGTGTACCCGAGCGCGCGGCGCATACCGGAGAAAGTGCGCCGCTTTGTCGATTATCTGGCAGAAGCGTTCGGCGATGAGCCATCCTGGGACCAGCGATAAAGGAATTAGCCTACGGCGAATTTCTCGAAAGGATCCGGTCACAGAAGGAAACCGTATCGTTATCGGCCCGCGCGGCGCAACGCATCCGCCTGCCGGGTCAAAAAAATCGCCCCACTCCTTAGACGATCACGCGAACGCGATCGTTAGCTAGCCCGACAAAATTCCGGGAGCAATAAGGGTTCTGGCTGCTTGCGCGGCCCTTTTTAGCGTCCAACACTGGGCCATCAATCCGGCTCGCCAGATAACTATCCGATATATCGGACAACCTAGTGCCTCGACGGTAAGCGTCGCGAACGCGAGGCCACGCTGGGAGCGGTTCTCAGACCAACCCCTCGATCAGGATCTGAACATGAAGCTCGCCACCAAGGGCGCCAAGGCCGCCTTGCTGTTTGCCGCAACCGCTGTGAGCGGACTGCTCGTGCTCTCCGCCTGTACGAAAGTGGCGACGCCTGAGCAGGGTCCAGCGGCAGCGGCGCCTGCATCGACGCTTCAAGCCGTGCTTCAGCGCGGCACGCTGCGCGTCGGCGACTGCCTCACGTTCGCGCCGTTCGGCTTCTACGACAAAGACGGCAATGCGGACGGCTATGACGTCGACCTCGCCAAGGAACTGGCGAAGCAAATGGGCGTGAAGCTCGAAGTCGTGAACACCACTAGCGCGAACCGCATCCCGAACCTGCAGACCGCCAAGGTCGATGTCGTGTTCTGCAACTTCACGCGCAACCTCGAACGCGCGAAGGTCGTCGAATTCACGTCGCCGTACGTCGTCGCGAGCGAAGCGATGCTCGTGAAGAAGAGCAGCGGCATCCAGTCGGCGAAGGACATGAACGGGCGCACCATCGCCACGGTGAAAGGCTCGACCAACGGCGACGAAGTCCGCTCGATGGGCATCCCCGTCAAGATTCAGGAATATGACAGTTCGCAGGCGGCCATTCTCGCCGTCAAGCAGGGCCAGGCCGACGCGATGATCGAGGACAACAACTTCCTTGCGTATCAGGCGAAGCTCGATCCGGAACTGACCGTGACGAACGAAGCACTCGTGCCGCTCGAGTACAACGCATTCGGCGTGAAAGCTGGCGACCAGGCGTGGCTCAACTATCTGAACCTGTTCCTGTTCAACATCAATGCATCGAAGCTGAATGCGCAGTTGTACAAGAAGTGGTTCGGCGTCGATCCGAGATATCCGCTCAATCCGCAGTTCTGAAGCGGAGGCGCAGATGAGCTATCAATGGCTGACTCTATGGGGCTACGTCCCCGAGTTTCTCAAGGCCGGCTGGCTGACCTTGCAGGTCACGTTGCTGTCGTTCGTGCTGGCGCTCGCGCTCGGTCTGATCGCGGCGCTTGCCAGCATGTCGCCGTCAGTGATCGTGCGGTTCATCGCGCGGGCTTACGTCGAAGCCATTCGCAATACGCCGGTGCTGCTGCAGATTTTCATCGTGTTCTTCGGCTTGCCGTCGATGGGCATTGCGCTCGATGCATATTGGGCCGGTGTCATCGCGCTGGGCGTGAACGTGGGCGCGTATCTGTCGGAAGTGTTTCGCGCGGGCATGCAATCGGTGCCGCGCGGACAGATTGAAGCAGCCGGCATTCTTGGGCTGGAACGCGGGCAGATTTTCAAGGAGATCGTGATGCCGCAGGCAGCGCGTGCGGTGTATCCGGCCATCGTCAATTATCTGATTCAGTTGTTGCTCGGCACTTCGCTGTTGTCGGCAATTGCGTTGCCCGAACTCACCGGCACCGCCACCGTCATCAATTCGCGCACGCTCTTGTACGTCCAGACGTTTGCGGTCGTGCTCGTCGCGTATCTGGTGCTGAGCAATGTACTGTCGTGGATTTCCAGTCAACTCGGCGCACGCATGTTTCATCCGCCGCTCATCGTGAGGCCGGGTGCGCGTTGGACCGGATTCACGCTGCGTCGTGCGAATCGTGCATGAGGGATTGAGTCATGTCACTCGAACTGCTGAAAAACAGTCTGTCAATTTTGCTGCAAGGTCTCGTGACGACGCTGCTCCTATCGGTCGCGGCGATCGTCGGGAGCACGCTCATCGGCCTGCTCGCTGCGGTATTGCGTTCGTTCGGGCCGTGGGGCACGGACCGGATCGCGAAGCTCTATACGGAGTTGTTTCGCGGTACGCCCGTACTCATCACGCTGATGTTCATCTACTTCGGCGTCTCGTACTTCGGTTATGCAATCGATGTCTTTGCAGCGGGCGTGATCGGCTTGAGCGTGTATCAGGGCGCGTATATTGCGGAAGTCTTTCGCGCGGGCATCGAGTCAGTGCCGAAGGGACAGTGGGAAGTCTCGCAGATCCTAGGCCTATCGCGCACACAGACCTTCGCCTCGGTCGTGTTACCGCAGACCGGACGCATCGTGTTGCCGCCGCTCGTCGGACAGTATTTGTCCCTCATCAAGGATACGTCAATCGTCAGCATGATCGGCATGTCCGAACTGATGCACGGTGGCCAGGCGATCGTGGATCGCGTCGGCAAGCCGGTCGAGATCTACGGACTCGTCGCGCTGATCTATTTCGTCGTGTGCTTCCCGCTTTCGCAATGGGTGCGCCATCATGACCGCCGGAGACTTACGTGAGCGATTCCATCCAGAACAAGCCCGTCATTTCGCTGTCGGGCGTGAGCAAGTCATTCGGCGCGACGCGCGTTCTCAACGACATCAATCTCGACGTGCGCGCAGGCGAAGTACTCGTGCTGATCGGCGCATCCGGTTCGGGCAAGAGCACGGTGCTGCGCATCATGGCCGGCCTGGAGACGACGGACTCCGGCGAAGTGTGGGTCAACGAAGTGCCCCTGCACGATCCGAAGCGTGCGCGCGAAATTCGCGGCCACGTCGGCATGGTGTTTCAGCAGTTCAACTTGTTCCCGCATAAGACCGCGCTCGGCAATGTCACGCTTGCGCTGATCAAGGCGCGCGGCATGTCGCCCGCCGATGCCCGCAAACGCGCAATGGATTCGCTCGACCGCGTGGGTCTCGCGGATCGCGCATCGCATTATCCGAGCCAGTTGTCGGGCGGACAGCAGCAGCGCGTCGCGATTGCGCGGGCGCTGGCGGTCGAACCCGGCATCATGTTCTTCGATGAAGCCACATCCGCGCTCGATCCCGAACTCGTCGGCGAAGTGACGGAAGTGATGCGCGGCCTCGCGCGCGACGGCATGACGATGGTCGTCGTTACCCATGAAATGGGCTTTGCGCGCAAGACGGCGGATCGCGTCCTGTTCATGGACAAGGGCGTAATTGCAGAGCAAGGCGATCCGGAGCAAATCTTCGTCAACCCGTCGAACGAACGCACGCGGCAGTTTCTCAGCCGTGTGCTCGATCATTGAAGAGTGAACGAATGGCAGTAACGGAATCGTCGCGCGCGCGAGGCGTGGACCGTGTCATCGATATCTTCAGGAAGCTGCATCACGCGCAGCGGCCCATGACGATGCGCGAGCTAATCGAAGCGACCGGCTCGCCGCGTTCAAGCATCTACGAACTCGTCGCCATTCTCACCGAAGTGGGCTGGCTCGAAACATCGGCGGATGGCAATGTATTCTTCGGGCGCGAGATGCATTACTACGGCTCGGACTACGCGACGCACAACGACCTCATCAGCCGCGCGCATCAGTCTATTCTCGCGCTCGTTCGCAAGTACGACGAGACCACGCAGTTGTGCATGCTCGAAGGGAACAAGTACTCGGTCGTGTTATCGGAGAACAGTGCGCGGCCGTTCAACATCAGCTCGGATATCGGCGTGCGCGTGCCGATTCCGTGGACCGCGACCGGACGCCTTCTGCTCGGTCACATGAACGCCGAGGCCATCCGCACCCTCATTCCTGCAGATGACTTCGTGCTCGACAACGGCGTGTGCATCGATTTCGATGAATTCATGCGCGATGTGCAGAACGCGAAAGCGCTCGGCTATTGCTGCACGGAAGGCCTGTCCAACGCGTTCCGGCTTTGCATGGCCGCGCCCGTTCGCGACCGCGCGGGCATACCGATCGCGGCGCTGTGCTTCATGACGGGCCGCGACACAGACCCCGAACGCCGTCAGTCGATGCTGGACGATCTGCTTCAGTCGGCGCAAGCGCTTTCGCATCGCTGACATGGATATACGGCTTCAGCGTAGTCGATCCAAAAAACGCGACCCACTGCTGCCCCGATGCCCGCTCCAAGGGAAATCCCTGCCCTAATGTTCCCATTGAGTGGGAATATGATTTTTGAAAATCGAGAATGGTCTGGCATTCTGCGGTCTTGATAGGTCGTGGGCGGCGTGATCGTGAATGTTGAACAGGGTGTGACAGGGGCTGAGCGGGTGTTGCTGGTGCTGGCCGCGCTCGCGAGTCATGGCAAGGCGATGTCGGTTAAGGATCTGCTAGCCGTAACCGGGCTTGCGCAAAGCACACTGTACCGTCAGATCGCGCTGCTCAAGCGCTGGGGTTTCGTCGCCGAAAACGCCGGGTACTACGCGCCCGGCCCGATCAGTTTGCAACTCGCGCTTGGCTTCGATGTGAATTCACTGCTCGTCGAAGCGAGCCGCAGTGAGATGCAGCAGCTCGCGCGCGCGTCGCAGGAAAGCATTGGGCTGGTGGTCGCGGTCAGGCATCAGGTGATGTGTCTTGAGATGGTCGACAGCCAGCATTCGTTGCGCTGCTCGTTCGAGAAAGGCCGTGCCGTGCCTCTCAAGGCGGGCGCCTCGGCGAAATGCCTGTTGGCATTCATGGCCACCAGGGCGCGCGCCGAAGTGCTCGACATCGTGTTCGACAACGACCCCGTCGGCCGGGCCACGATCGAAGCAGAACTTCAACAGATTCGAGCCCAGGGTTACGCCATTAGCGACAGCGAAGTCGACCCGGGCGTGTGGGGCGTCAGCGCCCCGCTCTTCCATCACAGTGGACGCGGCACCGGTAGCGGCGCGTCGATCACGTTGATGGCGCCATCGACGCGCGCCATCGGACGAGAAAGCCAATTCATCGACGGGACGCTACGTACGGCCCGCGCCATTTCCGAGCATATGCAAACCGACTAACAGGACGAAGCGTTTTCAATTGCGTTCTTCGATTCGGGTCTCGACTTAACCGCATGACTTGATAAAACCACAAGGAGCCTACTCCATGAAGCTGCAACGACTGTTGTCCCTCGCATGCATCACGTTCGCCGTGACGGTTGGCGGATTTTCCGGCGCGGCGTCAGCACAAACGCCGGATGTACTGAATGTCGCCACCGACGCCACTTTCCCGCCGATGGAGTACACCGAGAACGGCGCGCGCACGGGCTTCGACGTCGACCTCATGAATGCGCTCGCGAAAGCGATGGGCAAACGCGTGCAATGGACCGACATTGACTTCAAAGGGCTGATTCCAGGTCTGATCGCGCATCGTTTCGACGCTGCGATTTCCGGCATCTACATTACCGACGAGCGCGCGAAAGTGGTCGACTTCACCGATTCGTACTACGCGGGGGGTCTGGCCGTGCTGGTCAAAAGCGATTCACCGATCAAGACAGTGACCGATCTGAACGGCAAGAAAGTTTCAGTGCAGGTGGGCACGAAGTCGGTGAATTTCCTGCGCGATAACTTCCCGCAGATCAATCGCGTCGAGGTCGAGAAAAACCAGGAAATGTTCGACCTGGTGGGCATCGGCCGTGCCGACGCTGCTGTGACGGGTAAGCCAGCTGCGTATCAAGTTGCGAAAACGCGCGCCGGCTTCCGCGTACTCGACAAAACGCTGACAACCGAAGCCTACGGCATCGCCGTGCGCAAGGACGAGCCGCAGTTGAAGGCCGCCTTCAACACCGCGCTCGCCAAGATCAAGGCTGACGGCACGTACGCGGCGATCGTCAAGAAGTGGTTCGGCGCGAGTGCGCAATAAGCGGCTGGACAAACCAAATGGAACTTGACTTCTCGCCGGTGATTGCCGGTTGGCCGGACATCATGCACGGCGCGTTAGTGACGGTCGAAGTGACCGCCGCGTCGCTCGCGCTCAGTTGCGTGCTTGGTCTGTTGATCGGCATCGGCCGGCTGACGCCGCAGCGGCGCATCGTGTACGGTTTCTGCACCGCGTACCTGACGTTCTTTCGCGGCACGCCGTTGCTCGTGCAACTCTTCCTGCTGTTTTTCGGCCTCCCGCAATTCGGCATTCTGCTGCCGGCGTTTTTGTGCGGCATGCTGGGGCTCGGTCTGTATTCGGCGGCTTACGTATCGGAGATCGTGCGCGGCGCGATTCAGTCAGTCGATCGCGGGCAAATGGAAGCGGCGCGTTCGATCGGCATGTCGTCCGGGCAGGCGATGCGCGCGATCATTCTGCCGCAGGCGATCGTGCGGATGATCCCGCCGCTCGGCAACGAATTCATTGCGTTGATCAAGAACTCGGCGCTGGTGTCGCTGCTGACAATCGACGATCTGATGCATGAAGGCCAGAAGATCATCAGTGTGTCCTATCGTTCGCTAGAGGTGTATCTCGCCATCGCGCTGGTGTATCTGGTGTTGACACAGGCGACCAATTACGCGCTGCATCGCGTCGAACGCCGCTTGCGTGCTGGAGGAATGGTGCAATGAATACCGTGGCCAAGGTCAATGAGCCTATCGTCAGCATTCGCGGGCTGACCAAATCGTTCGGCTCGCATACCGTGCTCAACGGCATCGATTTCGATATCCATCCGCAGCAGGTCGTGGTGGTGATCGGACCGAGCGGCTCGGGCAAGAGTACATTTCTACGCTGCTGTAACGGACTCGAACAGGCAGAACGCGGCACGATCGACATTTGCGGGCATCGGCTAGTCGACCAGGGCGAGATGCTCAAGGAGCGTTCGCTGAATGCGCTGCGCACCGAAGTCGGCATGGTATTTCAGTCGTTCAATCTGTTTCCGCACCTGTCGGTGCTGCATAACATTACCGTGGGTCCGCGCATGTTGCGTGGCGCCAGCAAGGCGCAGGCCGAAGCGGCTGCGATCGCGTTGCTGGAGAAAGTCGGGCTTGCGCACAAGGCGGATGTGATGCCGGCGAGTCTGTCGGGCGGTCAGAAACAACGGGTTGCGATAGCTCGCGCGCTAGCGATGCAGCCACGGGTCATGCTGTTCGACGAGCCGACGTCTGCCCTCGATCCCGAACTGGTCGGCGAAGTGCTGCAAGTGATGAAGTTGCTCGCGAGCGAAGGCATGACGATGGTGGTCGTCACGCACGAAATGGGCTTCGCGAAGGACGTGGCCGACGTGGTGGTCGTGATGGACGGCGGTGTGATCGTCGAAGCAGGGCCGCCGGCTGAGATTTTCTCTGCGCCATCGCAGCCGCGCACACGCGCATTCCTGCAGGCGGTGTTGTCACGCGCATGAGAGTCCCGTTTGATGGCAAGGTGTGGGCAGGCCGTTCCGACGACGGCGAGCCCGGCGACACGCGGCGTGTTTTCAATCAGGTGACGCCGTTCGGTAGCGCGCTGCAGGTGCAGCGCGATGCGCCGGTGATCGTGGGCTTCAGCTCTGATGAAGGGGTGCGCCGCAATCAAGGCCGGATCGGCGCAGCGCATGCGCCCAAGGAATTGCGCCGTGTGCTGGCAGGCTTGCCGGCCAAAGCGGCGATGGCGGCGCTTGCCGACGCAGGCGATGTGGTGTGCGACGACGGCAACCTCGAAGCCGCGCAGGCGGAACTGGCCCACGTGGTTAGCGAGGTGCTCGCGGGCGGCGGACGCCCGTTGGTGTTCGGCGGCGGTCATGAGGTCGCGTGGGGCACGTATAGCGGTTTACGGCTGCATCAGCAGCGTGAAGCCGAGAATCAAGCCACGCCACTCATATCGCGCAAGCTGCTGATCATCAACTTCGACGCTCACTTCGATCTGCGTCAGAAGCGTCCTGCGAATTCCGGCACGCCGTTCGATCAGATCGCGCTTGACTGTGTGGAACGAGGGGTGTCGTTCAACTATGTGTGCTTCGGCATCAGCGATCTCGGCAATACGGCGTCGCTATTCGCGCATGCGGAGCGACTCGGCGTGCACTACGTGTTAGACGTCGATATGCAGGAAACGCAACTGCCGCAGCGTCTGAATGAGCTTCAGAAGTTGCTGGACGCGGCGGATGACGTATATCTGACGATCGATCTCGACGTCTTGCCGGCCGCCACGGCGCCGGGTGTGTCGGCACCCGCTGCGCTGGGCGTACCGCTATCGGTGGTTGAAGCGATGGTGCTGCGCGTGCGGGCTTCGGGCAAGCTCCGCGCGTCGGATATCGCAGAGTACAACCCGACGCTCGATCAGGACAGACGCACCGCGAGAGCAGCCGCCCGACTCGCGTACCGATTGCTGTAAATCACGTCAACATGGTCACCGAATCATGTGAGTAAAAAAACGGCTCGCCGGACTCCTGAACTGGACCGACTAAGTTCTATGTGATCGGCAGCACACAGTTCGCGAGCGGAACCGATTCGACCGGCAGTGCGGCGGGTGCAACGCTCAATGCCCTGACAGCGGTCGGCCGTGCACCGCTGCAGATTGAGCTTGCGGTCAGCAAGGTTCCATTTAGCGCACGCCGCCAACACAATCACTTTGACGAGCGAGAAATTCCGACAACCTACCGAGCCCCGCTTCGAGTACGCTGCGGTTGTTGGCGTAGCCAAGCCGCACGTAGCCTTCCATGTCGAGCGCACTGCCCGGTGTCAGCATTACGCCCGTCTGCTCGATCAACGCGGTGCAAAACTCGCGTGACGACATGGGCAGGTCATACTTCAGAAGTGCAGTTGTTCCGGACTTCGGTTTTAGATAACTGATGGCGGGTTCTTTTGCGATCCACGCATCCACGATAGCAAGGTTCGTCCGCACGATGTCCTGGTTGCGGGCAAGAATGGCCGCGCGATTCTCCAACGCGATCGAGGCGAAATGATCGTCGATCATCCCCACACTAATGGTGTTGTAGTCCCGATGTATCGCTACCGCGCGGATAAGATCCTTCGGCCCGGCGATCCAGCCGAGACGCAGTCCGGCGAGCGAATACGTCTTCGACATACTGCCCGTGCTGATGCCGCGCTCGTAGAGGTCGGCCATCGACGCCGTATAGCCGCTGCCCTGCTGATCCGTGCCGCGATAGACCTCATCGCACAAAACATAGGCTCCGCACGAGCGCGCAATGTTGCCCACCTCCGTTAGAAATTTTTCGTCCATCAACGAACCGGTGGGATTGTTAGGATTGTTGATTGCGATCAGCCGTGTCCTGTCATTCACCAGACTGCGCAGTTCCGCGAGATCAGGAAGGAAACCGCTTTCTTCGCGCAGCTTCAGGATGCGCACATCGGCACCATAGCTTTCCGGAATCGAGTAGTGCTGCTGATAAGTGGGCAGCACTGAAATCACGGTGTCTCCCTGTTCGACCAGCGTCTCGTACACCAACGCGTTTCCGCCAATCGCGCCATGCGTCACGATCACATTCTCGGGTGACTGATGGCCGTACATTGTCGAAATTGCTTCGCGCAAGCGCGCCGAACCTTCTATCGCGCCATAGGTGAGCTTCAGCGAGCGCAACTCGTCCAGGATGCTGTCCTGCTTGCGCGCAAGCGTGAGCAACTGGTCGACCGTCAGCGACTCGACGCACGTCTCCGCAAGGTTATAGGTGCATTTCGTTTCATACTCGTCCATCCAACGCTCAACGCCGAAATCCTTGATCTTCATCTCACACTCCCAGGACATACATCGAATAGCCGTTTTCACCCGAAAGCCGTAAAACGACGGACATCTCGCCACGCCGCCCATCGCGGAGAAGCGTTTTCATAGCGCTAACGACCGAACCGTTCGACACGGAACGGATGCGGATCTGCAAACGTCGGCGCCCCGGTCATCATTTCCGCTAGCAATCGCCCAGTCGCGGGGCCGAGCGTCAGCCCGTGGTGGTTGTGTCCGAAGGCAAACCAGAGCCCGGTGTGACGCGGTGCGCGTCCAATCACAGGGCGCATGTCGGGAGTGCAAGGCCGCAGGCCGAGCCATGGACTGTCATCGAGCCGTTCGCCGAGACCGAAGCTCGGCCGTGCAAAACGTTCCGCCCTTCCAAGCTGGATGCCCGTCGGTTCCGCGTCGCGCCGCGCGATCTCCACTCCGGTGGTCAGCCGCAAACGCCCTTCCATAGGCGCGACCACATAGCCCTGCTCGGCGTCGACGAACGGCATTGAGAGCATGGGCCGGGTCGGGCGGTAATGCATGTGATAGCCGCGCTTCACGCGAAGGGGGATGCGATAGCCAAGCGGCGCGAAAACGCAGTCAGACCACGGACCGAGCGCCACCACGGCTTCCTTTGCGCCGATTCGCCCGAACGTTGTCTGGACCGTCCATGCGCCCGCTTGTCCGCTTAGCGTGGCAGCATCGCCAGCGAGCACCACTCCGCCGCCAGCTTCGAAAAGGCGTGCGTAGCCCTTTGTCAGCGCGCCAGGATTAACGACGCTCATGGGGTCCTGCCAATGCAACGCGCCACAAAATCCGCCCACCGCGCCCGGTTCCCGCGCGGCGAGCGTCGCACCATCGAGTACCGAAACGCGCAGACCGTAGCTACCGGCCGTGGCCTCGGCCGCCGCCGCTTCGCGCGCCAATCTTGCTGGCGTGCGATAGGCGTCTATCCAGCCCGTAGCGCGCACGAGATGTTGAAGCTCTGCACGTTTGATCAAACGCTCATGTTCCGTGACGCTTCGCTCAATCAACGGCAACATGTCCCGCGCGGCAGCCATCAATCGCTCGGCGGAAGATTCCCACCAGAAACGCGCAAGCCACGTTGCGAAATGGGGCACCGCACGGTAGTCCCAGTACAGGTCGGTCGAACGATTTTTTGCAAAGCGCATTAACGTTTTCAGGTCCCGCGGGAAACCGTACGGAACCACGGCGGCCCTCTCAATCAGCCCCGCGTTGCCGAAGCTGGTCTCTTCGCCAGGAGCGCGCCGGTCCACAAGTGCCACGCGGCGGCCGCGGTCCTGAAGATGTAGCGCGCACGACACGCCTACTATCCCCCCGCCCAGCACGATGACGTCGAAATCCATAGAGTTGCTTTAGTGTCCCTGACGGCGCACGGCGAAAGATTCGTGCGCCTGGCAGCGGGCTGCGCGATGACCTTCCGCCGGCTCGCCGATGCGTTATCTGGCGATGATGTCCTGGTTGAAGTACTTCTGCGAAAGACTGCTCAACGTACCGTCTTTCTTCAACGCATCAAGCGCGGCATCGACTTTCGCGGCCAACACCTTGTCGCCCTTGCGAAGGCCCCAGCCGGTGCCTTCTCCCAAAGTCGCAGGATCGCTCAGCGGCTTGCCGACGATCGCATACTCGTGGCCCGCGGGCTTTGCGAGGAATCCATCCTGGACCGTTTGTGCTTCCTGAACCGCGGCGTCGAGGCGTCCGGCAACGAGATCGGCGTAGACCTGATCCTGGTCCGCATACGGAACGACGGTCACGCCGGCAGGCGCCCAATGACGCTTCAGGAAGTCTTCCTGTGAGGAGGCCTGCAGCACGCCAACACGTTTGCCCTGCAGACTCTTCACGTCCGGCAGCAGACCGGAGGCGCGTCGGGCCACCATCACGATCGGCACTACGTAGATTGGCTTCGTGAATTCAATCGACTGCTTGCGCTTCTCAGTGATGTTCATCGCGGAATTGATCACATCGAATTTTCGTGCTTGCAACGCCGGGATCAGCCCGTCGAACGCATTCTCGACCCACACACATTTCATGCCCAGCTTTGCACAAACTGCGTTGCCCACATCAACGTCGAAGCCTTGCAGCTGTCCAGTGGGGGACTTGCTTTCAAACGGCGGGTAGGCCGCCTCTATGCCAAAGCGCAGAGTTTCCTGGCTCTGGGTGGTAACGGTGCTCAGAGAAGCTGCGGTGGCAGCGACAAGGAGAAGTGAGAGCTGGAGCTTCCGGAACATGAGAGGTCCCCTGTGTGGTCGGGCGGCGACGATTGACTGCATGGACGACGGCCGATAGGCCTGGTTTGAGACATCGGATGAAGCGGCACCATCGTCGCCTCACACCTGCTCTGGAATGACAGTCTATTCTGGACAAATATAAAATCAAGTGTTTTATAAAATAAAAGTCCAGTCTGGACGTTCTGGCTTAGAATGCCTCCATCGCCGACCCCGGCAACATTGCGGAGCGCAAGTCAATGAGCATGTCAGATAGAGGGTTACCCCTGATCGTCGATCAACACGCAGTGCTGGAAGCACTGCCTTATCTCGACGTGCGCAACGTGCTTGCACGCATGTTTCGCGCGCTCGGAACTGACATGGCCGTGCAACCGGAGCAGACGCTGACTCCGTTTCCGCAAGGCGCCGGTGACTTCATTACCTACCTGGGCGTGATGGCGGATGCGAAGGTGTTCGGTGCAAAGCTCTCGCCGTACATCGTCACGCAGGCGAAGCCGGTCATCACCGCATGGACGGCCCTGATGTCCATGGAAACGGGACAACCGCTGATATGGTGTGACTCGGGCCTGCTGACGGTGGAGCGCACAGCCGGCGCAACGGCACTGGCCGTCGAGCAGCTTGCCAGCGGCACGGCGAACCGCCTTGCGATCATTGGTTCGGGCGCGATAGGGCAGGCTCACTTGCGCCATCTCGCACCGGTTAGGCCATGGGAGTCGATACGGATCTTTTCGCCGGAGCTTGCCGGAGACACAGCGAAGTGTGCGCAGCTGGCGGCGCTCGATCACAGGGTCTCCATTTGTGACGGAATTCAGGAGTGTGTCGCTACCGCTGACGTGATTGCGCTGTGCACCTCCTCCGGCACACCGGTTCTGCACGAAAGCATGCTGGACAAGCCAGCGCTTATCACGTCTATCAGTACCAACGTGGCGAACGCTCACGAAGTCCCACCCGCCTGGCTTGCCAGCATGGACGTCTACTGCGACTACCGCGACACCACACCTTCGAGCGCGGGCGAGATGAAACTGGCCGCTGAACACCATGGCTGGCGCGCCGAATCGATTGTGGGTGATCTCGCTGAACTGATGTGTGGCAAGGCCGCCAAGCCATCGTACCGAAAGCATGCGTTCTTCCGCTCGATTGGTTTGGGCCTTGAAGACGTCGCCATTGCCTATGAACTCTTTACGTACCTGAATAAGCGAGCTCGCGTGTAAGCGGCTGCCAAATGAAGACGAGGAAGGCGCCTGCTCTCTGGAATGATGGGCGCGCCCATCGTGGCAAAATGCGGACTCTGTGCCCGTGCGAATCTTGAGAAAATTGCGAGCAGTCACCCAAATGCGAAAACCTAAGACAACGGCCAGTCGTCGGCTACTCCTCGATCGATACAGTCGCGTTGCCGATGGCATTGCCCTACTGTTCTTTCCATATGTCGAGATCGTCATTCATGACCTTGCTAGCCAGACGGTCGCCTACATCGCCAATAACCTTTCAAAGCGCGAACTGGGCGACGACTCCGCACTGGAAGAAATCGATCACTCAGCGGACTCCGGTACTGTCGGTCCCTACGAGAAAACCAATTGGGACGGACGGCGGATGCGCTGCGTGAGCACCGTCCTGTTCGACGACGCCGGAACTGCTGTTGGCATGATGTGCGTGAACTACAACATCTCTGTGTTCGAAGACGTCAAGAGTGTTATCGATCGCGTGATTTCCGGCGCCGGCGTGGTTAAACAGCCCGAAGAGCTATTCAAGGACGACTGGCAGGAACGCATCAACACTTTCCTTCACGCATGGCTTCAGGAGCGTCAGCTGGCACTCAATTCCCTAACTCGAGATCATCGCCGCGAGATCGTTGAAGCGCTGTGGGCGGAAGGCGCATTCAAAGGTAAAAGCGCGGCTAACTACGTCGCGAACGTGCTGGGGATGGGACGCGCTACCGTCTACCAACATATCAGGGACTTACGAGGCGCGGCGGCTTGAAGCGACAACGAAGCGCGGCGGCTCGCGCCGCCGCCCGGCTGCTATACGCCCCACCTCAGCGCCGGCGTATGCACCGCGCTGTCCCAGTGCTTCGTCATCTGTTCATCGAGCATGCAAAGCGTGATTGAAGCGCCAGCCATCTCGAGTGACGTAGTCAGCGACCCAACCTGCACACGGGCAATTTTCAGATCCCGCTTTTCGAGCCACGCGCGCGTCGAGTTGAAGAGCAGATAAAGCTCGCCAAGCGGCGTGCCGCCAAGGCCGTTCACCAGCACCAGCAGGCCCGCGCCGGCAGCCGGCTTCAGATCGTCGACTATCGCGGTGAGCAACTCCGCTGCGATCGTATCGGCGGACGCAAATTTCGCACGCCGCCTGCCCGGCTCACCATGTATGCCGACACCGACTTCGATTTCATCGTCGCCGATCTTGAAGGTCAGCGTGCCGGCTGCCGGCACCGTGCAACTGGAGAACGCAACGCCCATCGAAGCCGTGCGTTTGTTGATGCGATCGCCAAACGCCTTGCATTCGTCGAGGCTCGCGCCGCTTTCCGCGAGGCTGCCCACCAGCTTCTCGACGATGACCGCGCCCGCAACACCCCGGCGCCCGGTCGTATAGCTGGAGTTTTCCACCGCGACGTCGTCGTTGATCAGCACCATCGCGTTGGGCACCTCGGACATCTCCGAGGCCATTTCGAAGTTCATCAGGTCACCCGAATAGTTCTTCACGATGAACAGCACGCCCGCGCCTGTGTCGACGGCCTTGGCGGCGGCCATCATCTGGTCGGGTGTCGGCGACGTGAAAATCTGGCCTGGGCACGCGGCGTCGAGCATGCCGTGGCCGACAAATCCCGAATGCAGCGGTTCGTGCCCGGAGCCGCCACCCGAGATAAGCGCGACCTTCCCCGGCTTCAGGTCCTTGCGCCGCACGAACACCGGTTCGCGATTAAGCACGACCAGGTCGCCATGCGCCGCGGCGAATCCCGCCAGGCTCTCGGCGAGAAAGTCGTCCACATGATTGATGAATTTTTTCATCGTCATGCTCCTTGTCCGTTGTGTTGCGCGAGCCGCGCGCAAACCGAGGCAATCATGATCTGGCTGGAGCGCGCGCCCGGATCGATATGCCCGCGCGAGCGCTCCCCGAGAAACGATGCACGTCCCTTGGTTGCCAGCATGTCGCGCGTTGCCAGCATGTTTTCCTCGGCGACTCGCGGCAAGGTGTCGAGCACCGTTCGCGCCGCTGCATTTTCTGTCGCCAACTGCTCGAAGCGCTGCGCGACCGGTATCAACACGTCCATCATCGTCTTGCTGCCGACGCCGGTCTTGCCTCGTTGCCCAACGGCCTCGACCCCCGCCGCAAAGATGCGGGCGACGCCAGCCACATCCATCGCATCGTTCGCGGACGCTTTCGCCATCCCGCTAAGCAATGAGAAGAACAATGGACCCGACGATCCGCCCACCGTGGACAGCACCTTGGACGCCGCGATCTCTAGCGCGGGGCCGAGCGGTTGCGCCGCGATCTCCGCGCGCACCGAAAGGAGCGCCTCCATGCCGCGCAGCAGATTGAAGATGTGATCTCCATCGCCGATCTGCTGGTCGAGCGACGCAATCTCGTCGGTGTGCTCCTTCAACGCCGCATACGCGGCGTCGATGCACGCCATGACCGTTTCGCCGTTCATGTCGGGATCCTCCTGCCGTCGGCATGGAAATATAAAAGGCTGCGTGGAGGCAATGACACGCCGACCCGTTGCCCCGGTGAGAAACTGCGCTCGGTGACGGTCGTGGCGACCACGGCGGTTCCGGCGCGATCCAGAATCAGCAGATGACGCAGCGGCGAATATTCGAGCACCGTGAGATCGAGTGCATCCTGTGCGCCGCTCGCGTGACCTTTAGCCGGGTCATGCAGCACGATGTCTTCGGGACGAATCCCGACTGTCGCTGTGCCCGCCGGCATGTGAGCCGAGTCGAACAGTGTGGGCGGCAGCAGGTTGATCGGCGGAGAGCCGAGCCGTTGCGCGGCGCTCAGCGAGACCGGATTGCCATACACCTCGCGCGGCGTTCCGAGTTGCACGAGACGCCCATGATCGAGAATACCGATGCGATCCGCGAGCGTGGTCGCTTCGACCTGATCGTGCGTGACATAGACGATGGTCGCACCGATCGTACGATGCAGGCGCTTCAGTTCGATGCGCAACTCTTCACGCAGCTTCGCATCGAGCGACGACAACGGCTCGTCCATCAAAAACGCCTTTGGCTGCCGCACGAGCGCGCGCCCAATCGCCACACGCTGCATCTCACCGCCGGACAAATGTGTGGCCATGTTGTCGAGTTTCGCTTCCATGTGCAGCATTTCCGCGACCGCGTGAACCCGCGCGCGCACATCCGCCTCGCTGCTGCGCCGTCTCGGCGAGCGCAGCGGAAACGCCAGGTTGCCGAACACCGTCAGGTGCGGATAAAGCGAGTACTGCTGGAAGATAAAAGCGACATCGCGATCGGACGGGTGCATGCCCGTCGCAATCACCCCGTCGATCAGCACGTCGCCCGCGTCGGGCCGCTCGAGCCCGGCGATCAGACGCAGCGTCGTGGTCTTGCCCGCGCCGCTCGGTCCGAGCAGCACCACGAACTCGCCGTCGGCCACGTCGATCGAAATATCGTCCACCGCCGCAATGTCGCCGAAGCGTTTGGACACGTTGCGCAACTGGATTTCAGCCATGAGCTTCTCCGTGTGCAGGAATCGTGCGAGCGGCGCCCGGCAGCAACCGGCCGCTCTGCGCGTCGTACAGCAGTGTGCGGTCCTTGCGAAACGACAAACCGACCGGCGTTCCGGCCGGCAAGCCATCGTCTTTGCCGACTCGCACCCGCACGACGCCCAGCGCGGTTTCCACCACCAGCACCTGATGCGAACCGAGGTATTCATCGGCAATGACCTTGCCGCGCAGCGGGCCGTGCTGCTCGATCGTCACATGCTCGGGACGAATGCCCAGCAGCACGCGTTCAGCGCCGGCCTCCGACCGCGGCACCGACACTGCTGCGCCGTGCAGCAGGACTTGTTCGTCGCCCGCATCCACGCCGCCATCTGCCGCGAGGAAATTCATGGGCGGACTGCCGATAAAATTGCCGACGAACACCGTCGCCGGAAAGTGATAGATCTCGTGAGGCGGTCCGGCTTGCAGTAACTCGCCCTTGTTCATCACGACAATGTCGTCGGCCATCGCCATCGCTTCGCTCTGATCGTGCGTGACATAAACGGTCGTCGCGCCCAGTGCGTTATGTAGCTTTCGCAACTCGAGACACATCAGTTCGCGGAAATCCGCATCGAGCGTCCCGAGTGGCTCGTCCATCAGGAACGCTTTCGGCTGCCGAACGATCGCCCGCCCCAGCGCCACGCGCTGCCGGTCGCCGCCGGACAGGCCTCCCGTCTTGCGATCGAGAATGTTCTCGATGCGCAGCATGTGGGCGGCGGCATCCACACGCGCCGCAATCTCCTTGCGCGACACATGCTCGTTCCTGAGCGGAAAAGCGATGTTGTTACGCACGGTCATATGCGGATAAAGCGCGAACATCTGGAACACGAATGCGATGTCGCGCTGACGTGCGCGCAATTGCGTTACGTCGTCCCCGTCTATCAGGATCTGGCCGGAGGTGGGCAACTCCAGGCCCGCTATCATGCGCAGCGTCGTAGTTTTGCCGCAGCCCGACGGACCCAGCAACACGACGAAGCGCCCCGCGCCAATAGTCAAACTGGTGTCGCGCACAGCCACAAAGTCGTCGAAACGCTTGTGAAGGTTGGCAAGAACGATCGTCGACATGGCGTCAGTCCGGGAAATGACTGGTCACGACAAACGCCAGGGCACCGACCAGGATCACGGGAAACGACCACGTGAACAGTGTCAGCGAAAACGGCTGCACCAGCATCGCCGTGCCGAGACCGATCAGTGCGGTCGACACTGCCTCGCTGTAGCCACGGCGCAGATAATGTCTTTGTGGCAGTACGGACTCTCGTTTCATTTGCGCACCGCTCCGAAGGTGATGCCGCGCAGCAGATGCTTGCGCAACACGACAGTGAAGATGAGGATAGGCACCACGAAAAGCGTCGTCGCGGCCGCAACGGCCGGCCAGTCCTGACCGCCCTCGCCAATAATGAACGGAATGAACGGCGGCATGGTTTGAGCATCGCCGCTCGTGAGCAGCGACGCGAATGCGTACTCGTTCCACGCGAAAATCAGGCAGAAAATGGCGGTCGCGGCAATGCCCGTGATGGCCTGCGGCAGCACTACCTTGACGAACGCCTGTAGCCGCGTGTAGCCGTCCACGAGCGCGGCCTCTTCGTACTCGCGCGGTATCTCGTCCATGAAGCCCTTCAGAAGCCAGACCGCCAGCGATACATTGACCGCTGTATAGAGCACGATCATGCCGACGTAGCTGTCGCTCAGGCCGAGCGCCCGATACATCAGGTAAATCGGAATGGCGACCGCGATCGGCGGCATCATGCGCGTCGACAGAATGAAGAACAGCAGGTCGTCGGCAAGCGGCACCTTGAAACGGGAGAACGCATAGGCCGCCAATGTGCCGAGAAATACCGCGAGAAAGGTCGAGCCAAAACCGATCACGAGCGAATTGACGAAGCGCGGCAATACTTTGGACGGGCCGGCAATCACCATGTTTCGCTTGCGTACATCGCGCTCATACCAGGTCTGCGCGGGCGGAAGACTCGCAATGAACTCCGGCGTTTGCCGCGAACGGATCGTGAACAGATTCACATAGCCTTCCATCGACGGTTGAAACAACACGACAGGTGGATAGGCAATGGCATCTTCCTGCGTCTTGAAGCTGGTCAGGCAAATCCACAGAATCGGCAAGATCGCGATCAATGCGTAAGTGATGACAATCGCAGCGGCGAAGCGCTTGCCGCGTGGCGAAGAAGCCACCACCGAATGTTGAGCGGTAGTCGGTCTCATCGCTGTTTCACCCGGTTGAGCGCCTTGACGTAGATATTCGCCGCACCGAATACCGTCACGAACAGAATGATTGCCAGTGCGGACGAGTAGCCTGTCTGCCATTTCTCGAAAGCAGCGCGCTTCAGCGTGATCGATACGGTTTCGGTCACCGAACCGGGTCCGCCCGAAGTCAGCAGGTTCACCATGTCGAACATCTTGAAGTTCTCGATGCCGCGAAACAGCACGGCCAGCATCAGGAACGGCAACGTCATCGGCAGCGTGATCGACCAGAACTGCCGCCACGGTGTGGCGCGATCCACCTCGGCGGCTTCGTAGATATAGTCGGGAATCGAGCGCAGGCCCGCGAGGCAGATAAGCATGACGTACGGCGTCCACATCCACGTATCGACCATCACGATGGTCCACGGCGCGAGCGACACGTCGCCGATCATCTGAAACGAGCCCGGCGCAATGCCGGTGAAGAAGCCGACGATATCGTTGAACAGCCCCGTTTGCGGTTGCAGCAGAAACGTCCAGAAGTTTCCGACCACCGCCGGCGACAGCATCATCGGCAGCAGGATCAACGTGGTCCAGAAGCTGTGACCGCGGAATTGCCGGTTGATGAGCAACGCGAGGCCGAAACCCAATAGCACTTCGAGGCCGACCGACCAGAACACGAAGCGCGCCGTTACCTGCATTGCGTACCAGATGTCTTCGTCGGTGAGAATGTCGACGTAGTTGTCGATTCCGACGAAGCGCGCCGGCACGCTCGGCATATTCGATTTGAAGTTCGTGAACGACAGACGCAATGCCCAGATCAACGGAAAGATGTTGATCGCGAGCAGCAGCAGAATTGTTGGAAGAATGAACAGCCACGCAATGGTTCTGTCGGACAATCCAGTCAGACGCGTGTGCGCGCGCGCCGCCGCCGGCGACTTCATTCCCGCCGACGAAAAAGGCTTGTTTGCCAGCATGCCTCGCTCCTTTAAAGGCGTCGGCGGCATCCGTGCAGGCGCCGCCGGTCCCGTCCTCGATACGCGCTAGTTCTTGCCTTCCGCCTTGAAGACCTTGTTCCAGTCTTTGACGAGCAAGTCCAGCGCTTCCTTGGCCGTGCCCTTGTCGGCCACCACGTAGTCATGCACCCGCTTTTGCATGTCGAGCAGGAGTTCCGCATAGGTGGGCTCGGCCCAGAAGTCTTTGACGATCGACATCGACTTCAGGAACGCCGGCGCAAAGGGTGCGCTCTTAGGAAAGTCGGGCGCATCGACCACTGATTTGGCCGCCGAATAACCCCCAAGCTGCCACCACTTTTTCTGGACGTCTGGTTGCGCGAACCACTTGATGTACTCGAGCGCATCGTCTTTATGATCCGAATAAGCGACGACAGAAATGCCCTGTCCTCCAAGCTGCGTGTACTGCTTCGTTTCGCGCGGGTTGACGAAGAAACCGATCTTGTCGCCGCCCACATTCGGGTCTTTGTAGAGTCCGGGGAAGAATGCAAACCAGTTCATTTGCATGGCCACCTGGCCGGACTTGAAGGCATCCAGCCCTTCCTGCATGTACGCGTTGGTCATGCCCGGCGCCGTGCAGCACTTGTAAAGCGCCTTGTAGTACTCCAATCCCTTGACCGCGCCGGGTGAGTTGACGAAGCCGTCGAGGTGGTACGGCTTCTTGGGGTCCTGATACTCGAAGCCGAAGTTGTAAAGCGCGTTGGTCACGCCCATTGTGATCCCTTCAGAACCGCGCTCCGTGAAGATATAGACACCGTAGACCGTCTTGCCGTCTATCTTGCGGCCCTGAAAGAACTCCGCGGTTTGCTTGAGTTCGTCCAGTGTGGTGGGCGGTTCGAGTTCGCGTTTATATTTCTGCTTGAATTCGGCGCGCAATTCAGGGCGAGCGAACCAGTCCTTTCGATACGTCCAGCCCACTGCGTCCGCCATGGCCGGCAACGCCCAGTAGTTAGGCGTGTTCTTCGGCCACTCCGCGTAACCCACTACAGTCGCCGGCACGAAGTCGTTCATCGAAATCTTGTTCTTCGCAAAGAAATCGTTGAGCTTCACATAGTGCCCGTTGACTGCCGCGCCGCCAATCCATTGGCTGTCGCCGATGATCAGGTCACATAGTTTGCCATGCGAATTAAGCTCGTTGATGAAGCGATCCGCGTAGCTCGTCCACGGCACGAACTCGAACTTCATTTTGATGCCGGTTTTCGTGGTGAAATCTTTCGACAATTCGACGAGTGCATTGGCCGGGTCCCATGCTGCCCAGCATAGCGTCAACTGCTTGTCCTGTGCCTGCGCGCCCGGTGCCATGCCGAGTCCAAACGCAATGATGCCCGCCGCTATTACCCTTGCTGACGTAAGACGTAACATTTGTCTTCTCCTTGTCTTTCCCGGGTCTCCAACCTGCTGTGGAACAGCGCCCATGCGCCGGGTGCTGTATTTGAGCTCAGCGGATTCGAACTGCAATCCGCGTGTCGCGAGCTTCAGGCATGCGCATTCTCACGAAGATAGATTCTGGTTTCCGGCGTTGGAATGGCGAGCGCGCCACGCACGTCGTTAAGACAGTTGATTGCCACGAGGCCCGACCAGTGGACGATGCCGCGCACGTCCTGATCGAGGATCACGTCGATAGCACGTTCTGATAACTGCGTGCGCGTCGCCGCGGTGCATTGATGGCCGATCAGCACGAGGCGAGCCTTGTCACCGGATTCCTGCAACGCTTTTGCGATGCCCGAGATGCCGCCGCCCGTTGCATAAACGCCGACCAGATCCGGGTGACGCGCAATGAGACCTTGCGCGGCGAGGCCCGCGCCGTCGTCGTCTTCAGTGAAGTCTGGTTCGGCGATCCAGCGCAGATTGCGGAAGTCTTCTTCGAGCACCTGTGAAAACCCGGTGCGCCGTTCGAGCTGATCGTGCAGGCGCGATGACCCCGACAGGACCGCCACCGTGCCGAGGCGCGCACCGAGAAAGCGGCCCATCAATGCACCCGCCATGCGTCCTGCGATCCTGTTATCGACTCCGACATATGCTGCACGGCGACTAGCGGGCAAATCGGAGAACACCGTGACCACGGGCACGCCTGCATCGCTCGTGTCTTCGATAAGACGTTCGACCGCTGGATAGTCGAGCGGCACGAGTACTAGCGCGTCGTAGTCGATGACCTGCTGCGCGAAAGCAATGGTGTCGCGATGAGATGAGAAGTCGCATCGGTAGAACGACGGAATGATCCGATGCTCGCGAAAGAAGCTTGCGGACAGTGCGATGTCACGCTCGACGTGATCGAGAAAGCGCGAATTGACCTGAGGGAGAACGAAGGCGACGCGATAGGAATTGATCTTCGCGGGACGACCACGACTCGCGCGGTCGTCCCGCAGCGCCAGGAGTGCCAGATGCACGCGCTCTGCCGTTTCGGGACGCACGGCCTGGTCGTCGCGCAACACACGATCGACCGTGGCAACGCTCACGCCCGCGCGACGCGCAATCATCATACGTGTAGCCGGCATGTGTCTCCTCCGCTGCCGAGCCCAAACTGCTTTGTTTAATCAAGGTAGTTTTTCCCGCGCGAAATGCAAGTTTTTTCGCAGCAGTAAACGCATCATTTTTGACAGCACCAATGCGCTGCGTCTGCGCATGAGTGTCATGCGTGACGTGCGTAGTACGAGGAATTGAATTGGGCTTTACCGCGCACGAAGGCGCGGTAAAGCAGCAGATTGCAATGAAGCGGCAGTCAAGCCGAAAGACCCAACACCGTCAGGACGAATCGAAGACCGAAAAAGCACGCCGACGAGCACAGTGGCAACGCAATCATCACCGAACCGTGCCGGAGACCGATCAGGCAAGCGATCGACCAGAGGCGCGAGGCGGATCCGAGCAGGACGGCGGCGCTGCGCTCGACGCCGTTCATGATCGTTCCACCACCACTTCGAGGTACTCGCTAGGCAGCACGAGCGTCGCGTCACCGGACCGATTGCGGCTCTTTATCAAGGTCATCAGATCGCCCAGAAGCGCCGCTTGCCGCTCGCCGTCGAGTGCGCCAAATGCCTTGTTCACCGGTCCATAAAACGTGCGGAACACTTCCACGAAATGTTCGGGGGAGCGGTAACGGAACGTGAAATGGCGGCTGTTCGCGACGATCTTCCGGGTCTTGCCTTCGAACAGTGTTTCCAGCCGCGCCTTCGTGCCCCACAGCGCAGGCGATGCCACGCCCACGGGTGGCGGAATGTGCACGCCGATTGTCTTGAACACTTGTCCGATGAAGCTATCCGGTGTCCAGTTCGCGAGGCCGATGCGGCCGCCCGGCTTGCACACACGAGCCAGTTCAGCCGCTGCCTTCGCCTGATCCGGAGCGAACATCACACCGAACGTCGACATGACGATGTCAAACGAGGCGTCCGGGAACGGCAGCGCTTCCGCGTCAGCTTCCTGAAACTTGACGGCAAGACCTTCTGCTTGCGCGCGGGCACGACCGGCGTCCAGCAGTGAGGCGACATAGTCAGTGGAAGTGACATCGCACCAGCGGCGCGCGGCCGCCAACGTTGCATTGCCATTGCCTGCTGCAACGTCGAGCACGCTCGAACCGGCGCGCAGGTCAAGCGCTTCGCACAGAGTTTCTCCGACGATCTGCAGCGTCGTGCCGACGACAGCATAATTGCCGGTCGACCACGCGGCCTGTTGACGAACCTTGACGGCAGCGAAGTCTGCGACGGGCGAAAAAGAAGAATCGACTGCGGACATAAACGACTCCTGAGAACCAAGGGCAGCGATGAGTCAATGCTCGAAGTTGCTGCCATTCAGATGACGCCGCGAACTTGCACTGCGAGAAGGCCCGCGCGACGATCGGGCGAATCGAACCTGAACTGCGAGATGCAATGACTATTCGGCGACGCTGATACCCGAGCCGCCCATTTCACCCGGCAGATCTTTCTGCTTGGGCAGACCGTCTTTCATTCGAAGCCGCGACTCCGTGTAATGAACGTGCACGCCGGGTTCATATGGGAAGTCGGCGATGACCGCGGCGTACACGTCGATCAGTTCGAGCCCGGGATGCTCGGTAAAGAGATGTCCACCACATGACTTGCACCACTTGCGGTAGCTATGCGGCGTCTTGTTGTAAGTGCCGATATCATCAGCGCCGCGAGTAACGTTCAGCGCCTCCGGCTTCCACAGCGTGAACGCATTGACGGGCGCCGCCGACCAGCTACGGCACGACTCGCAATGGCAATAGCCCATACCGGCGGGCTCCCCGGTTACGGTGAATTGCACTGCGCCGCAAAAGCATTGACCGCGATAAGTCTCTGTGTAACTCATGTCGTTCTCCTGATGGTGTAAGTCGACGCTCTACCGTTCGTTGTTGCGGATTCGCGTGAGTGCTAGTATCGGGACGCAAGCCATATCGGTGAATGACCGGTCGTCCAGATGTTTTGCGCAGGACGCCGAAACTGATGGACAACACCATGGATGCTCTTTCCGACGTACTTCGCCTCGTGCATCTAAGTGGAGCGGTGTATCTAAGCGCAGACTTCACTGCACCCTGGTGTGTTTTCGGCGAGGCGACCCGGGAGTTGTGTGTGTCGTTTCTGCCGCGCGCGGAACGCATCGTCTCCTATCACCTCATCACCGAGGGGAGCTGTCGCGCACGACTCGTCGACGACCCCTCCTCCGCTATCTGCGTCGATGCCGGAGAACTTCTCGTGGTACCGCAGGGGGAAGCGCATTTAATGGGCAGTTCGCTCGAACTCGAACCGGCGCCCTCTCACCAGATGCTGTCGCAGTATCTGGAAACTACCCCGGGCGACGTGATCAGGTTGAGTTACGGTGGGGGCGGTGCGAAAACGCGGCTCATTTGCGGCTTCCTCGCCTGCGACGATACGCTGACCAATCCGGTGCTGTCGGCATTGCCCCGTATGTTCAAGATCGACATGCGCAACGACGCGAGATCCGCGTGGCTGGAGTCATCGTTGAAACTCGCGGCTGTAGAAGCAGCCGAATGGCGCGTAGGCAGCGCGATCGTACTCGGACGTTTGTCCGAACTGCTTTTCGTGGAAGCGGTACGGCGTTGTGTCGATGCGCTGCCTGCAGACCGCAAAGGATGGCTGGCCGGCGTCAGCGATCGTTTCGTGGGACGATCGCTCGCGTTGATGCATGCGCAACCGGCGTATGGTTGGACGGTCGATGAACTTGCCCGCAAAGCGGGCCTCTCGCGTTCGGCGCTTGCACAGCGCTTTACTCAATTGCTTGGCCAGCCACCGATGCAATATCTGGCGCGCTGGCGTCTGCAAATTGCGGCACAGGCGTTACGTGACGGAGCGCAGTCGCTTACGGCTATTGCGGAGCGGGTCGGCTATGAGTCGGAGGCGGCGTTCAATCGCGCATTCAAGCGGGAATTCGGCCTGCCGCCCGCCAGTTGGCGACGCAGCCACTTGACGACGGACGGCCACGATTCGATGTCCGACTCGGCCGATGCAAGTTTTCTCTCAGGCGAATGTTCGGCCGACGTCGGCGGCAAAGCCGGCGTCAGCGGAATCTCGCCTCTATAAGGCGGTTCTGGGCACGGCGGAAAAAGATCATACGGCCAATTTCGAACGACTCATGAAGCACATGCAGAGCGAATGGCGTCGTGAGAATGGCCAGTTCTTTCCGCCGTTCAGGCGACCTTGCGGCGCAGCCGGCGTGCATAGAGCCACAACGCCGAAACCAGATAATAGATTGCGCCCACCGCGGCGTATCCCGCTATGCGTGAGATGGCCGGGGGCATCGCCACACCGGCCTGCACGATGAAGTAAGCACCTGCCAGCGCCGATTGTGCGCCGCTCAGAACCATGGCCCATTGCGCGGGAGAGCGCTTCCAGCGGCGCAGCGCAGTTCCGAGTTGCAAGAGCCCTGACAGTATCGCCCACGCTCCGAAGACGCCAAGCACCCAGCTCATACTGGTTCTCAACGCCAGAATTACTGCAATCGCCGTGATGACGCTGATGGCAATGTTGATTGCCTGGGTGCGGCCTTCCGCCATCCCGCCGCTGCGCGACATGTCGAAGTAATTGGCCAGCGCGTCCCATGCGGGATAAGCAAAAAGTAGAGCCGCTGTCGCCTCCGGTGAGCGTTGCCCGATCGAAAAAGCAAGCGCGACCCAGACCGCTGAAAACGCGGTCCGCATAAAGTAGTAACGCGTTAACCAGTGTTCTTCGCGACCGCTATTGGCATTGATGGGTTGTTCATTCATTGCAATTCCTTTTCTGATCTCCGCTACCGTGACGCCTCGTCAGCGGCTTTCATAGGTAACGCTCGTGACGGCCCAACTCACATCGGGGGTGCCACCCCGTCCTTCTCCACGACGATCTGCAGCCCTTTGTAGGCGGCACCTGCGCCGTGGCTCGCCACGACGAACACCCGCTTGCCCGAGGTCAGTTCGTCGCGTGTAGCGGGAATGAGCGTGACGACCGGTGCGTTGGCGGGCACGGTGACGGTGTTGTTGCCGCCCTTGTACGAAAGCTTGAGGTCCCGACCGCTGGTACCCTGCACGACCGTATCGACGTTCGCGTTCGTCATCGAGCTATTCGCGCCCAGGTCCCATGCATAGTGACCTTCGGCAGTTCCTCGCGCGGCCTCGGGAAATACGAGGACTTCCTTCGCCACGAGCTTGCCGTCGGCGCCTGGCATTGCGGCGGCCCCTACGTAAGTACCGGGCTTGATATCCGAAAGCTGTACGGCTTTCACGGCATTCAGGCCGGTCGAATCGTCTACTGCGATGCTGACCGTTTCGCCGCTGCGCCGGTGCACCTGCAGCATGCCGGCTGAATACGACTGGATGGTGCCCCTGATCCGTTCGGGCTTGTCCGCCGAGGGTTGAGCGAACGAGGCGTTAGCGAGCGTGAGGGCGATCGCCGAAACGACGAGTTGAAATCGGAAGGACATGAATACTCCGTGTGTAGTCGGGTCTGGTCGGTGGTAACAATCGCACGACAGCATCGCATTTCGCACTCTTCGGCGGCATCGGTCAGATGACCGACCCTTGCCCAAACGCGGGATCGCATATAGTTACCAGTCGTTCCCAAAAGTGATTGTTCATATGACCCAAACGATCGACGACGTTGCTGGTCACACTCCGCTGCGCGTGTTTGATTCCGTAAAGGCGCTCGCCTTTATCGGCGATCTGAGCATGGGCCAGCCAACCGACCATTCGCTGCGCACGGGGTGGCTCGCAGCGCGCCTCGCCGAGGCCGCGGGCATCGACGCGACGGCATGCGACACCGTCCGCGAGGCGTCGATGCTGCGCTGGTCAGGGTGCACGGCGAACGCCGCAGGCTTCGCCGACGTTTTCGGCGACGACATCACAAGCCGCGTCGCGATGCTCGAAGGTCGCGTCGACTGGATCGAGCCGCTCGAGGCGCTAGGCGGCGTCGCCGCGGTGCTCACGCCGCTCGCGCAAATTCACTGCGAGGTGTCGGGTGAAATCGCGCGCATGCTGGGCCTCGCACCCGCAACCGAAACTGCGTTGCGGCACATCTTCGAAACGTGGGACGGCAACGGGCTCCCCGCGCGTCTGGAGGGAGCAGCGGTGCCGGTTTCGGTGTACGTAATCGCGCTCGCCGGCGATCTGGAGGTCTTCGCCCGCACGTATGGTATGGAGCGGGCGCTCGGGCTGCTTGCACAACGTGCCGACGCCCGCTATCCGGCGCGTCTCGTCGACACCGTCGCGCGCCATGCGCCCTCCTGGCTGACGGAATTGGATCTGCTGTCCGCTGCCGATCTCGACGCCGCGTTGACGACGTCGCGAATGCAACAGGCGACGTCGGCCGAATTGATCGCCGACGTGATCGACCTGAAGCTGCCGTGGATGACTGGCTTCTCGCGCGCAGTGGCCGCGACGGCAGCGGCAGGTTGTGCACGGCTCACGCCGGACGAAGCGGCGCACCGGCGCGTCTATCGCGCGGGTTTGATTCACGGTATTGGCCGCGCGGCGGTCCCAAACAATGTCTGGAACATGGCCAGAGGCCTGCCGCCAAGCGCCTGGGAAAAAGTGCGCCTCGTCCCTTACTGGACCTGGCGCGCGGGCCAGCAGGCCTGGGCTCTCGGCGAAGCGGCCGAACTTGCGTCGCATGCGTACGAACGCCTGGACGGCTCCGGCTATTTTCGTGCGGCGCGCAATGCGGCGTTATCGCTCGAGGCGCGGATACTGGCGGCGTCGGTGGTGTGGGTCGCGTTGCGCTCGGCGCGCCCGTGGCGTGCGGCATTCTCTGCCGACGCAGCGGCGAAGCAACTGCGCGACGAAGCGGCAAGCGGCCGGCTGGATGGCCACGCGGTGGAGGCAGTGCTTGGTGACGGCGCGGCCGTCACCAGACGCGCCACCAGCAGCACGCCTCAAGGCACACGTCTCTCTGCCCGGGAGATCGACGTGCTGCGCGCCATTTCGCGGGGCGCGAGCAACAAGGAAGTCGCGCAGGAGTTAGCGCTCAGCCCGAGTACGGTGCGCACGCACGTGGAGAGTGTGTTTCGCAAGCTCGAATGCTCAACCCGTGCGGTAGCCACGCTCAGGGCATCGGCAATGGGCTTGCTGTGATCGCTCGACTCTTGCAGCGGCTCGACACTCAACCTGGAGCCGCGGCTAGCACGATGTCCGGGGCGCCTCCCGCCTGAACCATGATGTAGACGACATCGTCTTCCGTCTCGTTCTTGACGTGATGAACGACACCTGGATCGACGTTGAAGAAATCACGAACTTTTGTACTCTTGACCAGCCCGCCGATTTTCGTCTCCACAGTCAACACTCCACGGACTACGAGAAAGCGATCACTGACGTTGCTGTGGTGATGCCATTGTGTCTCGCCGCCCGCGCGGACAGTCGTTTTAGCGACGGTGTAGCCGTTCTCCCGTAGCAAGGTTTGATATGCGACGTTGCTATTGGCAAGAGGAATGTCCTTATCGTCCATCCTGATGATTCCGTGAAGAGTTAGAAGAGAAGGCGAGCGCGGCGACAACGGCAAAAGGATCTCATGTCAGCAATCGCGACGGTACCGGTCAAACGACCGATAACTTCTGCATTGCCGTTGCGCTGACTGTCGATCAGGGACAGCAGCCCGCCTAGCGCGGCGTCGGCCACTTTTCTTCGGCCTTGGCGAAAAGCTGGTTGAGTTCGTTGCCGCTCGCCGCGTCTTTCGTGTAACCGAAGGTGCCGTGATCGCGTATCTCATGCGCGGCGCGCAGGAACGCGCCAAGGGCCGCGCGCGCCAGCGAGCCGCCGACACTCACGCGCCGCACGCCCATCGCGCGCAATTCGTCGACGCTGAGCAGAACGCCCTGCAAGCCCATCAACACGTTGACGGGACGCTTCAGTGCGCCGACCACGGCGGCGATTTCCTCGCGCGTCCTGAGGCCTGGCGCGTACAGCACGTCCGCGCCGACGTCCTGGTAGGCCTGCAAGCGGCGAATCGTGTCGTCGAGATCCGGACGGCCAGCGAGGTAGTTCTCCGCGCGCGCGGTCAGCGTGAAAGAAAACGACTGTGCGCGGGCCGCTTCGACGGCGGCGCGCACGCGTTCGACAGCGGCCTCGAATGGGTAGATAGGCTTGTCGGCGCGACCGGTCGCGTCTTCGATCGAGCCGCCTACCACGCCCGCCCGCGCCGCCTGGCGGATAGTTTCCGCGCAGTCTTCCGGCGCATCGCCAAAACCGTTTTCCAGATCGGCGCTGACCGGCAAATCGGTCGCGGCCACGACTTCAGCGAGGTGAATCATCATCTGCGCGCGGCCCACGGCGTTATCCGGCAAGCCGCGCGAAAACGCGTAGCCTGCGCTGCTGGTCGCGAGCGCCTTGAAGCCGGCCAGCGCGAGAAGGCGCGCCGAACCGATGTCCCACGGGTTTGGAATGACGAACGCGTCCTGGGCTGCATGCAGCGCCTGGAATTGCGCTGCTTTTTCGGCTTGGGTTGTCATCGCGATGCCATTGGAGAAGCGCCGCGCCGGCGCAAGATGCCGGCACTGCGGCGTGGGTTGCGCGGAAGTCTCGATGCGCGGCGAACAATGCAGGGCAGCATTGCGCGCCGCCGGTTGCCGGTGCCCGGCTCAGGTTTCGAGCTTCGCGTCCATTGTGATGGCGGCGTTCAGCACCTTCGACACGGGACAACCCGCCTTGGCGTCCGCGGTGGCCTTGTCGAACGCAGCCTTGTCGCCGCCAGGAATTTTCACCGCTACATCCAGATGCACGGCGGTGATCGTGAAGCCGCCACCGTCTTTGTCGAGCGTGACCGTTGCAGTGGTGCCGATGCGTTCCGGCGAGATGCCCGCCTTACCTAATTCCGCCGAGAGCGCCATCGAAAAGCAGCCCGCGTGCGCAGCCGCGATCAACTCTTCCGGATTCGTGCCGATGCCGTCCGCGAAACGCGTGGAAAACGAATACTGAGTCTCCTTGAGGACGCCGCTGTCGGTGGAAATGGAGCCCTTGCCGTCCTGCAGACCGCCTTGCCAGACTGCTGATGCCTTGCGCTTCATCGTTCTCTCCTGTTGTGCCCTGCTTCACGCGCTGCACGACTGATCGCAATGCCCGCCGCAACGGTCCCGCCCGGATGTTCCGCGGCTTTGGCATGGGTCGCGAGTGCGGCGCTGCGTGACAGGCGCGGACGTGGACCGACCTTCATCATAGGCGCTTCCGTGTGCCAATGCCGTGACGGTGACATACGCCGCCGCGCCGCGGCCGTTGCAGGCTACTCGGCGAACGGCAGGCTTTGCTGGCCGACGGCGCGCATGCCGAACACGTTCAGCGTCATCGCGACGAGCGCGTAGTAGCCGAGCAGCCCAACGAGGTTGATCACCACCGTGTGCCCGAAACGCTCGACCGCCTTTGCATAGGTCGCGTCCGCCACGCGCTTGGTGTCGTACAACTCGCTCGCGAAGTCGTGAATCAGCGCGTCGTCCGGGTTCGCGAAATCGGGCCGCCGGCCTGCGCGGATCGCCTCGGCGTCCGCTTCGCCAACGCCCGCTTCGACCGCGATCGGATAGTGGATGTACCACTCCGCCTGAGCTTGCCAGCGAGCCGCCGTCATGAGAATGGCGAGCTCCGAAAGGCGCAACGGCAAGCCGGTCCGATAGCGGCAGAACGCGCCGAGACGCTGCGCCTGCTGCGCGAGTTCAGGGCTATGAATCCAGCCGAGAAACGGTCCGTTCAGATTGCCGCGCGGACCGGACAAAATCTCGTCGAGAACGGCCTTCTGTTCGGGCGTCGCAGCGCCGACATCGAAAGGGGGCAAACGCTCGGTCATTGTCGGTCTCGCAAGTTGAGGTGAATGGTTCAGATGGTCAACGGCTGATAGCCGCATGAGCTTACGGCGCGGCCCGAGCAGCGGCCAACGCGGCAACCAGCGCAGCATCGATCGCATCGGCCAGCCGGCTGACGATCTCGTCGATATCGCTCGCGGTGCAGATAAACGGCGGCGCGAGCAACACATGATCGCCGATCCTGCCGTCTACCGTGCCGCCCATCGGATAGACCATCAAGCCGCGCGCGAACGCCTCGCGCCGTATTGCGGCATGCACTTTCAGGTCCGCGTCGAAAGGCGTCTTGCTGCCCCGCTCCCTGACCAGTTCAACGCCGACGAAGAGCCCGCGGCCACGCACATCGCCGATATGCGGATGTCGTGCATAAGTCTCGCGCAACAGGCCACGCAGTTGTTCGCCGCGGGCCAGCACGTTGGGGAGCAGGTTTTCTTCGGCGATCACGCGCTGCACTTCGAGCGCTGCCGCGCACGCGCTTGCGTGCCCGATATATGTGTGGCCATGCTGAAAGAAACCCGACCCGCCGACGATGGTCCGATAAATCCGGTCGCTTACGAGCGTCGCGCCGATTGGCTGATAGCCCGCGCCCAGTCCCTTGGCGATGGTCAGGATGTCCGGCGCGACGCCGTCCTCTTCACATGCGTACAGATAGCCTGTGCGGCCCATGCCCGACATGATTTCGTCGAGAATCAGCAGCACGCCATGGCGATCGCACACCGCGCGAATCTTGCGAAAGTATTCGCGCACCGGCGGCACGGCGCCCGCGGTCGCTCCGACCACCGTTTCGGCTACGAAAGCCGCAACCGTATCCGGGCCGAGTTCGATGATCTTCTGCTCCAGTTCGTCGGCAAGACGCTGCGCAAATTCGGTCTCGCTTTCGTCGGCGCGCTGTTCGCGATATGCATAACACGGGCTCACGTGATGCGCTTCGATCAGCATCGGCAGGAAGGGCTCGCGCCGCCACGCGTTGCCGCCGATTGCCAGCGCACCGAGCGTGTTGCCATGGTAGCTCTGCCGCCGGGCAATGAAGTGACGCCGCCGCGGTTCGCCCTTCTCCACGAAATATTGACGCGCTAATTTAAGCGCGGCCTCTATCGCCTCCGAACCGCCCGACACGAAATACACGTGTTCAAGGCCCTGCGGCGCGCTCGCGACGAGCCGGTCGGCGAGTTCCTCGGCGGGCTGAGTCGTGAAGAACGAAGTGTGCGCGTACGGCAACTGTTGCGCCTGCCGTTTAATGGCGTCGATCACGCGCTGATTGCTATGTCCGAGGCACGACACGGCGGCCCCGCCCGAAGCGTCGATATAACGTTTGCCCGTCGAGTCGATGATCTCGATGCCGTCACCGGCAACGGCAACCGGCAACGACTGCTTCGGCGAACGATGAAATACGGTGGACATGTCTCTCACTTGTAGTGGACGGCGGCGGCCGATCAAGCTGCGGGGGATGCTCGCCGCTAGCCGATACAACTCCAGCTGTGCGAATCCTGCGGCGTGCGCGCAATCAACAGCCGATACACATTTATACCGTTCAACAACATTTGTTGTCAAACGGTGCGTGATCGCACCACTGGCGATTTCACAAAGGGTTCACATCAAGGCACGTACACGCCTTTCGCATGCAGCGACTGCTCGGCGATGCTCAACTGTTCGACGGCGTCCGCACCTTCCAGTGCAAGAAGATGCGCAACGAGCGATTCTGCGATCGCCGTGGCCGCGACTAGCGATGGGAAGAAAGACGGGCTTTCGTGCGCGAAAATCAGCACTTTGTCCGCGTTCAGTGCAATCGGCGAAACGGCGCTGTCGGTAATGGCTATGAGCTTGCTGCCTTTTTCGAGCGCAGCTTCCGCGACGCGCGCGGCTTCGACCGAATACGGCGCGAAGCTGATGACAATGGTGGCGCTATCGCGCTCCACCGTGCGAAGTTGCATTTCGAGCGTGCCGGCCTCGCCGTTGAGCAGCGACACCGACGAGCGGAAGAACCGGTAGCCGTATACGAGCCCGAACGCGACCGGATAGCAGGATCGGAAACCCGCCACATGAACGTGCGGAGCGCGCCGCAGCAAGCGCGCTGCCTCCACGATCACGCGGCCGTTGTGTGCCGCGGTGACTTCGAGGTTGTGTTGCTGTGCGACGAGAAGATCGTTGGCCAGCGCGTCCTTCGATTTGACTAGCGAGCGAGCCCGACTCGTGAGCGGTTCGGGCCGCGTGCGGACTCGCGCGACGAACAGGTTGCGCAGTTCGTTCCAGCCGGGAAAGCCGAGTTGCTGTGACAGGCGCACGAGCGACGCCGGTTGCACTTGCGCACGCTCGGCGACCTTGCGCATCGACGAGACCGCGACTTCGTCCGGATGGTCAAGCAGGAATGCCGCGCCCATCTGGAATTGCGGACTCAGTTCGGAAAAGCGCGCCCGGATCAGGGCGGCGAGCTGGTCGAAACTGTCTGGCATGCGATGGCCCGGAGCGGAGTTGAGAAAGTGGGATGCGTGACAACAAATGTTACCACTGGGGTGGGCCGGTTTTTTCGTGGTGCTTGATGCTGGTGGCTCGCAAACAATACCTGTGCTGTCGCAACTCAACTTGTCCTGGCAAAACTTCGCAAATCAAACTGGCCCATGGCTCGCCAGACCGGACCAAGATTCGAAATTCAAACTGGTCTGAGAGCCGTGGCCCGTTGATTCCAAAGCACGTCATTAGCCAAAGACCGCTCTATTTAAAACGGAACAGCCAACACCGATTTCAGGGGCTGGCACAAGATTCAATCGAATCACACTATTTATGCAAAATGAATAGAAAGAGAGAGGGAATTCATTGGGCGTCCAACAGGACATCCACAAAGGCTCCGCTTTTGCCTCCAACGCTAGAGTCCGTCCGTTCGCTGTCGCTTCGAAATCACCTCGCGCTCGCCGCATTGTGCGCGGGCGAGGGAAACGGGCACCTGCTCAGCGACCTCTTACATGTGTTGTACATGTCCTGTTATCTTCGGGAGGCTGGCTTCGGAACCGCCGACGGCGCACTGTTTCGAGACGCTGCCGCGGCACTTGAGCGCAGCGCAGCCCGGGCAACAACGAGCGACGTCGTTGTCGTCCCAACGTAAGCCCCCATCGAGACGGTGGCTACGGACTGCTGCCTACAGTAAGCCCCTCCATCTTCGGGCGACAACTCGATGCACTCAGGCCTAGGCCATTCGGCATGTGCGGCGGCTGCACCGTTATGACCGACTGCTTGCCCAGCACGTGGAGCGACGGGCGCAGCAACCACATCTCGCCGGCACAGGCGTGCTGCAGAACCAAGTCACCCGGCGCACAAAAGGGCCATCCCCCGCCCCGACGGCGCTGGAACCGGTATCCCCGTGCGGCCGCAATACTGCCTCAGACCTTGCATGACCGTTCCAAGGGTTCTATGGAGGAACTTGGACGGCATAGACAATCCTAGGCAACATGCGCTCATTTTTGGTCTAGGCGCACGCGGTGGACGATGGCAAAGCGCCAGTTGCGGTGGCGCCGCGCCTTGTTTGAAGATGACTCTAACCATTCCACTGAAGGCGAGCGCCGGTCCTTTCCTCTTGTGCCGGACGCTGCCAGTCTGTTTCTAGCTCCCACCGAAAAAGATGTCGCATTGTGGGGTCGTGCCGCAGGGTCTTGCACGTTTCACGCCGCCTTGCGCTTTCGTATCGGGCATGCCGCCGTATGCCTGGGTCGCCGCACTCGGGGCGACACGGATATGCTGCTTGGGCTCAAGGGAGCCCTCAACTTGACGGCGCGCGTGAGCGCGGCGGACAGCTTCTCGAAGATGCTGAGCCTTTCTACCCCTCGCTCCGATATCCCGCAATGCCCGTCGCCCGTCGCTGCAAGCGGTGACTCGCGCCTCACGAGCGAAGGCGCTCCGCGGTCGAAGGACCCTTTTCTGCCACTCTATGCGCATCGCTAGAACCGGCGGCTCACACTAGGACATCCGGCCCCCGACAAGCGACCATCGCAGTGAACTCAGGCGACCGCCTCCTTCTAGCGACTCCGAGTGGCAAGTTCAACCGCGGACTGGCGGGAAAGACGCGCATGCCGCGACAGCGGAACGGGAGTAGGTTGAAAGGGAATCGCGAGGGGCTCCGTGCACGAAGGGCTCCGCCGTTTGATGATGCCGACGTAGCGAATTCGCAGCGAGTTCCACAGCATTCGCCTATAAAACCAGAAAGGCTAGACCTGCGACTATGCTAGGCATGAGCGCCGCGCCGAGCAGTTTCATCGGGCTGACTGCGCCTCCTGAAAAGCGGTTTCCAAGTATCGCGAGGCCGGCCGGGTTCGGAGCATTTGCAATCACCGTCAATCCCCCGCCCGTCACCGCTCCTGCCACGAGCAGGTACTTTGCGCTGTCTGATAAGCCAGGTATGAGCGACCCGAGATACGTGATGGCAGCATTGTCCATAACTGCCGTCAGGCCTGTTGCGCCGAAATACAGTGTCAACGCATCCATGGAACGCACTATCGGCTGAAGCCACCATTGCTGTAGGCCGCCGAGCACAACCAGGCCGCCAAGGAAGAAAGCAACCAGAAGGCTTTCGCGCAGCATGAGGGGCGACTGGTGGCGCTCGTAAGCGTGCGTGTAGCCCAGGAAAAAAAGGAACGCCCCGATGAACACGACTGCGTGATGCGAGTTGATGACGACCAGCGCGAGAAACGCGAGATGAACTAGCGTGACGCCAACCGGAACGCGTTGGGACGGCGAGGTTGTACCATCCTCGCTCCCTTGGGACGTCGGCACGCTCCCGGCAATCAGGGTGACGAAAGCCGTAGCATTGAAAACAACTGCAAGCGCGGCTTTCCATCCGAAAGTGGCTGCCATAAATCCGGTGCTCCAACCCCAGGCACTCGCGACCATCAACACCGGCGGTGCTGCATACGCCGTCATGACCCCACCGATGGACACATTCACGAAAAGCAACGCCAGGCCGAAATACTTCACCCGCTCGGAACTTCGCGCGGAGAACAGCGTGTCGCGCAGCAATAGCGCGGCGAGTGTCATCGCCGCAGGTTCAGTGATGATGGAGCCCAAGAGGGGAACGGCGGACAGAGAGAACCAGATAACGGCAACCTCGGTGCGCACAGGCAGAAACCGCGCAAGCCGCATCACAATGGTCGTTACCAGTACGAGAATAGGTCGACTCGCGGCGACCACCATAATGACAAAGACGAACAGCGCCTCCGTAAACTCGCGATGCTCCAGGTACTCGATGGTCACGTGTGGCCCGACGAGCGCCCACATCACGAGACAAAGAATCAGCGCCCAGAATCCGAAGACGACCTCCACCTCCGCGAGGAAGTGGAAGACACCCGCATGCCGCGGAAAACGGTGCGAGAGATTCTCAATGCGTGCTACGGCGAACGTATGAATGAGCGCAAGGGCAAAGATAACGGCGGCAGAAATTTCAACAGAATGGGGCATTGAACAGGGTGCTGGAGACGCTTTCGTGTTGACGAGTCCGTCATAATATTACACACGCCTTACGCACCAATAGATTCGGCGACGACGACGTTGCATTCGCGGCACCTGCCCGGGCAAGGATGAGACGCCGGACGAAGGCCAACTGACCGATGCTGCAATCGCAATAGCCTGGAGCATTCGACATTACCATGCGCTACGCCACCTATTCCCAGCGCGCCCGCGCCTTGTTCATTGATTCGCTTTGGTGGACCTTCATCGTGCTCTTTGTGCCTCTCGGACCGTCGACTCAAGACCTGCTGCTGGCGCCTGACGCCTTTGCTTCGACCCTTGTCTTATGGCTAATGGTAGGCCAGTGTGTCCCGATTCTCGTGACTGGCATTCTTTGGGCCGTATGGGGCACGTCTCCCGGTAAGCGCGTCTTGCGATTGCGAATCGTGGATGCGGATACCGGTCAGCCAATGACGGTCAGGCAAGCTTTCTTGCGCACAGCGGGCTACGTTCTTACTTTTGCGACGTGCGGAGCGGGTTTTCTATGGGTTCCGTTCAATCCGCGAAGGCAGGCGCTGCATGACCGGATAGCAAACACTGTCGTCATTAACGAATAGCTACAGTGGCAGACTAATGAGCGCCGGTTGCAACGTTCAAGGGCGTCACGCGGCGAGATTGCCTTGCCAATGGAACACCCGGTTCCTGCCAAGGCGCTTGGCTTCATACAGTGCTGCATCGGCTGCGCGAAGCAGCTCGGCTGTGTCAATCGTTTCGAGCTCGGTCGGGTGCACAATACCGATACTGACCGTGACTTCGCCGAACGGGCTGGAATCGTGACTGATAGAAAGCGCCTCGATTCCGCCGCGAATTCGTTCCGCCGTTCGGGTCGCCAGGGCAAGCGAGCACTCCTTGAGAACGACGACGAACTCTTCGCCGCCGTAACGAGCCGGGAGGTCAACCTTTCTGATTCCGGTTTGTATGTGCTTCGCCACCGTCCGCAAACATTCATCGCCTCGTTGATGGGGCGC
>NZ_BAYE01000011.1 GCF_000685095.1 Paraburkholderia caledonica NBRC 102488 | reverse complement strand
TTTGGACCGATTCGGTTAGGGGCTGCCATTTTTTAGAATGCTCCGAAGAGTTTCGCCGCGAAGGCGATCGTGAGAAGCGAGGACACGACGAACACGACGATGGAGGTCTGCCTGCCGCCTTCCTTGTTGACCGCGCGGTGCGTGTCCATCACGAGGTGACGGATGCCGGCGCAGAAGTGAAACAGGAACGCCCAGGCGAGCACCAGCGTGATGAGCTTGACGATGATGTTGGAGAGAAAGCCCTTGAAGACCTCGAAGCTCAGTTCGGAGGTCAGGCTCTGGTCGAAGAGGTACAGCAGGAACGGAAGGAAAACAAACAGCAGACCACCGCTCAAGCGATGAAGAATCGACACGCGCCCCGCAAGCGGCAGGCGATACGCCGTCAATATCTGCCCGATACCGATGTTCCGGAATTCCGGCCTCGGTTTTTTTACGGCTTCAGCCATGCTAGACCCCCTTTGCCTCTTTAGATAAACACAACGGCGCACACCGCCGCTCGCTCCGGTATAGGCGCGAATCGTCCCACCTCATCCTTTGGTCGAACGGCTTTGTATTGCGGGAAGATTAGGACGGACCGCGCGATGGCGATATTTTGTCGCACCGCTGATATACTGTCCAATATCTATCTCGTCTTACTGAAATAGCTTTTTCAGATATCAGATGGAATTGCGTCATATTCGCTACTTTCTCGCTGTCGCCGAAGAGCGCAACGTCACTCGCGCGGCCGAAAGACTTGGCATCGGGCAGCCGCCGCTCAGCCAGCAGATCCACGCGCTAGAAGACGAAATGGGCGTGCGGCTGTTTCGGCGCACCGGTCACGGCGTCGTATTAACGGAGGCCGGCGAGGCCTTTGCCGCCGACGCCAAGCGCATCCTGTACGACACGCGGCTCGCGGTCGAAAAGGCGCAGAGCGCGGGCCGTGGCGAAATCGGGCAGCTCAACATCGGCTTTACGGGGTCCGCAGCGTTCAATCCTGTCGTATCCAAGCTGATTCGCGACTATCGGCAGGACTATCCGAACGTCACCCTCACGCTTGCCGAAGGCAACACCGCACAACTGCTCGCCTATCTCGGCGACGGCCGTGTGGACGTCGCTTTCGTGCGTCTCGGCAGTCAGTCGCCAGCGGGCGTGCAGTTCCATCACATCGCGATCGAGCCGATGCGGGTCGTATTGCCGGCAACGCATCGCCTCGCGAAGAAACGCAAGATCGCGCTGTCCGCATTAGCCGAAGATCCGTTCGTGATGCTTCCGCGCGAGGCGAGCCCTACGCTGCATGACGTCATTGTCGGAGCATGCAGGGAAGTCGGGTTCGAGCCGATCGCGGGACAGCAGGCGCCGCAGCTGTCGTCGGTGGTGAATCTCGTCGCTGCTGAGTTCGGCGTCTCACTGGTGCCGGCTTCGGTATGTCAGATACAGGTGGAAGGCGTCGCTTATACCGACGTGCTCGGCAACGCCATCTCGATCCGGCTCGTGCTGGCCTCGCGCATCGAAGCCGCGCCCGCAAAGACAGCGAACTTCCTGCAGAAGGCGTTTGCCTTGGCGTCGTCGGTTACGTGAGGCAGTCGTCCTTCACCACCATGATGCGTTGACCGTTCAACGCGTTCGCGATTGCTGCGATGGTGTGGCTTTCGACGCGTCGCCGCCCGGCAAACCAGCTGCAGGTAACGGTATCTCGATGTGACACGAGATGCCGTCTGCGGTGAAGGTGAGTTCGGTGCGTGCCTGAAGCGTGAACTTCAGCGCCTTCTCGATGAGTTGCCGGCCGAAGCCGGTCCGGCCGCTATCCGGTCTGGCGCGAACCCCGCTTTCCACCCACTCGAACACGAGCAATGCAGGCCGGGCGGCGCCCGCCTCCACGCGCCAGCGCACGTCGAGTCGTGCCTGCTCCTCCTTCAGCGCGCCATATTTGAGCGCATTGGTCGCCAGCTCGTGCAGGACGAGCGCGATGATCTGTATGTTCCGGAATCCGAGCGGCACGACCGGGCCACTAATCTTGACCCGCTCGCCGTCTGCGACGCCGAGCGCATCGAACTCGAGCCGCACGATATCGCTCAGGTTGACCAGATTGCCGTCCGCTTCCCCGATCAATCCCTGCAGGCGTCCCAGCGCCGCGAGGCGGCTCGTGAACGTTTCCAGCTTTTGATCGGCGGTGAGCGTCTGTTCAGCAATGGACTGGATCACCGCCAGCAGATTGCGGGTGCGATGCTGCAACTCGCCGATCAGCACTTTCTGCCTGTCTTCGGCATGGACCATGTCCGTGACGTCGACAAAAGCAATCACCACACCGTCGATCTGCCTGTCGCCGTTGCGGTACGGCGCAAGGCGCACCAGGAAATGCGCGAGCCCATCCCGGCCGCTGACGTGGCGCTCCCGCGGCTGGTTCGTTTTGAAGACGGTCTCGATATCGTGCTCGAGCCCGTGCAACTCAAGCCGGCTGACGAGTTCCGTGATGGGACGGCCGCGGTCGATAGCACGGATATGGAAGATGCTGTCCATTGCCGGCGTGAACGAACGGATGACCAGGTTGCGGTCGAGAAACACCGTTGCCACCGACGTGCTCTCGAACAGGTTTCGCAAGTCGCTGTTCGAGCGGTCGAGCGCGTCGATCTTGCCGCTCAATTCCATATTGACGGTTTGCAGTTCCTCGTTGAGCGAAACGAGTTCTTCCTTCGACGCCTCCAGCTCTTCATTCGACGACTGCAGTTCTTCGTTGACCGAGACTAGTTCCTCATTGGAGGACTTCAATTCCTCCAGTGCCGTCTCGTACTCTTCGATCATGGACTGCAAACGCTCGCGAGTCTCGCGCAACTCCTTTTCGATCTGCGCCGCCGTGCCGTCGTGCATCGACTCCGCGCGCGCAAGCGCTTCCTCGCGGGCCGCTAGCGGACCTTCATCCTCGAAGATGACGAGATACATATGCTCGCCCTGCGGCTGACCGGTCAGCGGTTCCACTGTCAGGCTGATGAGCTGCACACGGCCGTCTTCGCCCTCCACGACGACGCCTTCGCGCGTGACCGTGCGGCCCGACTCGACCGCTTCGCGAAACACCGACCGCAGATCGAGGCTGAGTCCCTTGCGTGCGAGCGCGAACAGTTGGCGCGTCGGCACGCCGGGCGCGGCCTCCAGGTACTTGCCGGTGCGGCCGGAGTAATAGACGACATCGCCGTCGCGCGTGACGAGCACATGCGGCGGTGTGAAGCGCTCCAGCATATGGTTATCCACGACATGCCGCAGCGCAGCGCCGCCGAGAGCAGGGCGGCTCGGCGTTAGTCCTCCGGGTTGCCCGATCTTCAACGAAGAGACCGAAAGTGGCACACGGATCTGGGGTGAGACATCGGCTCTCCGCCGGAAGATGCGGTGCTTCTTCTCGACGGGCAAAAACAGTTCGTCGAACTGGCTGACGTTCTCCGATGTACCTAGGAAGAGATACCCGTCCGGTCGCAGCGCATAGTGAAACGTCGGGATCGCCTGATTCTGGATTTCCGTACCGAAGTAAATCAGCAGGTTGCGACAGGAGACCAGGTCGATGCGCGAAAAAGGCGGGTCGCGGACCACACTGTGCGGCGAGAAGATGCAGAAGTCGCGCACTTCCTTCGTGAGCACATAGCTGCTGCCGTCCTGAATGAAGAAGCGCTCGCGCCGTTCCTCGGATACACCGTCGAGCATCGCTAGCGGGTAGCGTGCCGCGCGTGCGACGGCGAGCGCGCCGTCGTCGATGTCGGTGGCGAAAATCTGTACGCGCGGTGTCGGCTGGCGGCCATCCATTTGCTCGCGCAGCAGCATGGCAATCGAATAGACTTCTTCACCGGTCGCGCAGCCGGGCACCCACACGCGAATTGTGTCGCCGGCACCGCGTCCCTCCAGCAACTGGGGAATCGCGATCTCCGCGAGCGCTTCGAACGCCTGCGCGTCGCGAAAGAAACTGGTCATGTTGATCAGCAGGTCCCGAAACAGAGCGGCGACTTCTTCCGGATCTTTCGACAGTCGCGCAACGTATGCCTCGGGCGTGAGGATTTCAAGGACCTGCATGCGCCGCTGCACGCGGCGCACAAACATGTTCACCTTGTAACCGCTGAAGTCATGGCCGACCTGACTGCGCAGGATTGCATAGACCGCAGTGCGCGCTTCGTCGAACTCGCTTGCATTGATTTGCGCTCCTGATTTCCCGGCAAAGCCGTCGAGCATGAAGACGCCCGTGGCGAAGCTCGCGAGCTTCTGGCCCATTACCTCGGCGGGCACCGCGAAATCGACGAGGCCCGTTGCGATCGCGCTTCTCGGCATGTCCGGATGATGCGGGCCAAAGCCGTCGTCGGCCTGCGCCAGTGTCAACCCGCCGCGCTCTTTGATGGCCTTGATGCCCAGTGTGCCGTCGGAATCGGCGCCCGAGAGAATCACGCCGGCTGAAAGCTCGCCGACGTCGGCCGCGAGCGTGCTGAAGAAAACATCGATCGGTTTGCGCTCGCGCCGGATCTTGTCCTGGGACTGCACGTGGAGGGTGCGGTCCTTGACACTGACGACGGCGTCGGTGGGCAACAGGTACACATTGTTCGGTTCGATGGACGTGCCGTCTGCAATGGCGTGCACCGGCATGTCGGTAAAACGCGCGACGATTTCCGGCAGCATGCTGTCGCGATCGGGACTCAGATGAGTAACGATCACGCACGCGAGGCCGGGGTTTCGCGGCATGCCGCGGAAGAAGCCCTCAAGCGCCTCGACGGCGCCAGCAGACGCGCCTACGCCGACAATCGGAAAAGTGGTGGGTCGCGTCATCGTTTGTCCCGTATTGCCGCGCGTTTGCGACCATCGGGACGAGCCTCGAGCATCGAGGGCGCACCGTCCGCATCACTGCCCAGCGACGGCATGGATTGCTCCTGCAGCAGCCGCAGTCCGGCACGGACGACCTCGCTTGCCGTGCTGTAGCGGCCCACCGCAATTTCTGCCTTTATGAACGACGCCAGTCGCTCCGTCAGACTAACGCATAACGCGTGCTTGCTCGGCATGGCCGACTCGCGAAAATAGAGGGGTATGATTTTATATTACGCTTTTGGAGCTGGGCACTTCAACAACCCGCGGCGAGCAACGAGCGTGATTCGCCGCTCGATTGACTCCCCGGAATCTCGGCTCAAGAGCTTATTCACGTGAGAGCGTCTCAGGACAGAATCGCGAGACAGAAGATCATTATCACCGCACACACCCACTCACCTATGTTCGCGATGCAACATCGGCCGCGGTGGTCGCATACGACCTTGGTCCGATTGTCCTCAACAGATACGCAGCGCAATCATGTACTCACCACGCGAGCATATGCGTCGTCGGAACGTCTTGGGAGCTGTTTGGATATTTACAGGAAACACCGCTTTTGCGCTGTCGCGTCAGGCGCAGGTGCAAGGCGCAATGGATACCTTCAACCGCGCCTGGAGCGCCTGCATGGAAGGACGCGGTTATTCGGTCAAGTGAACCTGTTATTGGATGCCGCCGGTGAGCGAAACAGCGTGCGTGTCATTCCGCTGGGTGCGAAGTGCTTCATGGACGGGTGACGCAACCGTGTCCGGAAGTCTATCTTTGCCCGCAAATAGCGGCGAGCTGTAAGACGAGAGTCTTGTTCCTCCTCTCGTCGCCATGACATCACAGAACTGGTCAAGCCGGGACGAGCCCTTAACGTTACTACCTGAGTACTCATCTGACTGCGTCATGTGACTGCGGCCGACCGAGTGATGTGATTGCTGCCGCAACGATTTAAGAACGATGTGTTTACCCGCGTACCGGTCCTTCGGCCGGAGCGCTAACGGAGGCCAACAATGGACAGACGGAACTTCGTGTTAAGAACTGCGGCTGCGATGGCTGCTTCCACTCTGGCGGTTGCCGGTTGCACCACGACTTCAGGCGGCGGCAAAAGCGCTGAGACCGACGCGTCCAAGCGCCAGGCCATTGATGCGAGTGTGAACGGTACATTGAGCCGGCTGTTCTCAACGGTGAAAGGCTCGCAGGAACTCGCGTCGAAGGCACAAGGGATTCTGGTGTTTCCAGACGTGAAGAAGGCTGCTTTCATCGTGGGCGCCGAGTATGGCGAAGGCGCATTGCGTGTGGGCGGCCGCACGGCCGGCTATTACAGCACGGCGGCGGCGTCATTTGGATTTCAGGCGGGGGCACAATCCACCGCTGTCATTTTCCTGTTCATGACAAGCGACGCGCTCGCCAAATTTCAGAGTTCGTCTGGCTGGTCGGCCGGGGGTGATGTTGCGGTATCGGTTGTGAAGGTAGGTGCGAATGGCGCAATCGATACGACATCGGCAAGCTCGCAAGTTGTCGCCCTCGTGCTCACCAATGTCGGTCTGATGGCCGACGCCTCGGTTAACGGTGCGAAGGTGACGAGGCTCAACCTTTAAGCCCTGAAGCATGTGATAGCAAAGTATCGGGGGTCTGGGCGATCTGAACCTCGTCGCGCTTCGGCATGACTGGACGACGGTGGTTCGATCGCTCCAGGACATGTTGTCAATCCGCGACCGCGATCCACGTAGCGCATCCGGCGTCGTGTCGTTAAAGGTCGGCACGACGCGCGAGACGCGTACTCGTTCAGAAATAGAGTTGGGATGTGGTCAAACGTCAGGTATCCGAACTTGAACAGAAAATAGATTCCATCCGTTCATACTGCAATGTCGCCCCGATTGACCTTGGCCGTACTCCATCTCATTCAAGCAGTTATCGCTATCTGACTCAGCTTTAGACAGCGCGCGAAATTATGCTATTTGGCCGCAGTTAGCATAACCGCGCCGAAGTAGAGCGCGTGACGCGATTCCACGCCGAAAACGCTTTGAATTCTGACTGCCTGTACGCTATGAGCGAACCTGATCGCAACTTGCATAGGTGAGCGTGAAGCGGAACGCAAGCGGTGCAGCAGAGAAGCCGTGCCCCGGTAGTCCTCGTCGTTTTCATTCACCTACGGGTGACAATCGGACACAAAGAGCCTTTAGGGCGAAAATGTGTCCATACCGTACTTCCAAATTCCCTGGTCGATTTGCAACGATGTTATTAACAGGCTATTGAACGCCAGCCGCGCCATTTTTTCCGACACTTCCAGTTCGCTCGAAAAAAATTCTGAAAAAAACAGGTTGCATCCTTTCATCCGGCTATCTTCCAGTCTATGGTACTCAAAGGTGCCGAACAAGTATGGCTCTCGTGCGATTAGGTGAGCCGACCAATAGCCTACTAGATCTCATTTTGCTGATTGACCGAAGAGTTCGCTCATCTGTCGATCTGATGAGCGGGTAATGTGGCATGTTCGAGCACATTCCCGCGAAGAGGCGACGTTGCTGCTCGATACCGTAGGGCCAATACGGAGAGTCCAGTCATGAATATGCCCACACGCGAGCCCCGCACAATGATGGCGGGGATTGCGTCAGCCCTTGAGCGGCTTAAACATTCATGGGGAGCCAGCGCAAGCAAACAGAACCCGACGCCGTCAGGCAGGCCTGCCAGAATGATTACGGCAAATCGCGCGCATGACAGGCCGCGGGTCGATATATCTGACGTGGCACCGCGCAAAGTGGGGAGCGGGCAGGACAACCTCGTCCGTAAGCAGTCGCACCCCAGGGCATACAGACGACCTTCCACTGCGCGCTTCGACCGTATGGGGCAGTTAAAGAGCGCGCTGGTCAGATATCTGTCATGGCCGACGGTTCGCGCTGAAGACACGAGGCTTGACCGCGCGAGAGAAGCGCTGAAGCCACTGCTGGAAATGATGCCTGCGGCGATGATCGTGGTCGATGACGCGCACAAGGTAGTACAGGCCAACCAGCTTGCCGCAACGCTTTTCTCTTATACGGCGGAGGAAATGAGCGGCCTCTCTTTCCTGCAGTTGTTTCCTCGCATGGATAACGATGCGGTGGCGCGGCGAGGACATCCATCATCAAGCGGTTCGCCAGAAGACTTTGCAGCTTCCAGCGCGCGACGAACAGCCGTTGCGCGATGTAAGGACGGCATCGAACGGTCGGTTAGCGTGAAGTGTATGCACTACAGACCGGCTGGCGCCTTTGTATGGATCGTCACTAGCGACGATGTGCAGGCTCACGCAGAGATGGTTAGCGATGAGTCGCAGCACGCACATCTTGCGCGCGTTTTCGAACTGGCGGAAATGGCGGCCGTTCTTGCTCACGAAATCAATCAGCCGCTCACCGCGATCCTGAGTAACGCACAGGCGGTACAGCGATTCCTGCATTTGACCAGAAGCGGTTCGACTGATTTGCGGGAAGCGTTTGCGGACATCGTGGCCGATAGTTTTCGTGCCACTGAGATCGTTCGCAAGCTGCGGCAGTTGGTCCGTCGGGCCGCACCCGAGACACGGTCGATCGACATTGGGAGTCTGGTCAGCGGAGCAATGCACCTCATGCGTCGCGATGCGGTGGTGCGAGGGGTCAGCGTGACGCTGGATATCGCGAGGCGTCTGCCGCTGGTTCGGGGCGATAGCGTCCAGTTGCAGCAGGTCATGATCAATCTGTTGCAAAACGCGTTTGACGCGGTAGAGGGGTGTTGTGCGGAACACCGCGTCGTGTCGGTGAAAGTCGACACTGCGGCGCAAGGAGAAGGGGTCAGTATTTCTGTGAGCGACCGCGGCCCTGGTCTGAAGCCAGAACAGCTCGGCGAGATGTTCTCGCCGTTTCCCACCTCGAAGCCGCAAGGTCTTGGGCTCGGCCTGTCGATCAGTATTTCGATCATCTCGATGCACGGCGGACGGCTATGGGCGGAAAGCAATGGCGAGCGGGGCGCGACGTTCCGGCTCGTGCTGCCGTCCGCAGGCGAGGCTGATATATGACAACCTGTTCAAACACCATGACCGAAGTCACATCGATGGTATTCGTCGTCGACGATGATGAGCACGTCAGGTCTGCGCTCGCGCGACTGATCCGGCTGTCCGGTTATTGCGTGCAGACCTTCGACAGCGCGGAGACGTTTATCGACCGTTTCGATCCGAAGAGCGGCCCTGCCTGTCTGCTGCTCGACCTGCAGCTACCGGGACTCAGCGGGTTAGCGTTACAGCACCAGTTGCATGAGTGGCTACCGATCATTTTCATGTCGGGGCACGGCAATATGAGTTCCGCTGTCGATGCAATGAAAGCAGGGGCGACAGACTTCCTGCCAAAACCGGTGAGCGACAGCGTATTGCTCGACGCAATCGAACGCGCGCTCGAACGCGCGCGTCGGCTATTCGGTTGGCGCAGCGAACTGCAGGACATTCAAAGCCGGGTGAAGCAACTGACGCCGCGCGAGCGCGAGGTGATGACGCTCGTAGTGGCGGGTTACCTGAACAAGCAAGTTGCGAGCGAGTTGGGCGCAGCAGAAAAGACCATCAAGATTCACCGTGCGCGCGTGATGGAAAAAATGAAAGCCGGCTCGCTTGCAGAACTCGTCCGCCTCGCCGAAAAAGCTCAATCCGCGACGGCGACGAACACGTCCGCCTCGTATCGCTGACAGCGTTCGGGCAGGCGTCATTCACATGACGTCGCACCTCGCCGGGTGCTGGTGCGGACCAAAATTTCAGACGTCCTGTACGCCAGCGCTGCTGGCATCCACACATAGCGCGCAGTGCCGGTGACGTGTAACCACCAGTGGTAATCCGGTGCACTTGATGGTCTTGGTGGACCAAAGTCCTATTTCATATCTCAAGTGAATTCGTTAGGCTCGGACTGCACGATCGCGTTGCGACATCGCCTAACGAGCCCGAACGTACCACATGGCCAATCTCACTCCGACCGCAGCGGTTGTCGACGATGAAGAATCGGTCGGACGGGCGATCAAGCGCCTGTTGAGATCTGCTGGCATCGACGCGGAGGCGTTCTCGAGCGGCGAGGCATTTCTGAACAGGCTGTCGACCGATGCATCGTACCGGCCCGACTGCGTGATCCTCGATGTCCTGATGCCCGGCGTTGGCGGCGTCGAAGTGCAGCGCCAACTGTCCGGTACGGGGATGCCGGTCATCATCATCACCGCCCACGACGACCCGTCGGTTCGCGCGCAAGTGCTCGCAGCAGGCGCCATCGACTATCTGCGTAAACCGTTCGACGGTGCCGCGCTAATCCGCGCCGTTCAGGCGGCGATGGGCCTTCCTCCTACGCCCTGAGGCCGCTCTTCCTTGCGCGGCGGTGCAGCAGCGTCGTCTTCGTACAGACCGTATGAGACCAAAGTCCGATTGTCCGGACATTGTTGGATAACCACACCTGCGATCTATGCATCCGTCAGCCGCGCTGACGTCATCCGGAGAACGCGGGTATGAAAAGCCCGGACGCAATGAGTGGGATCGCCCCGATGAATATGGCCTGCGTCGCCCGCGCTTTGTGCTTGTCGCGCGCGCTCGTCACCGCCTCGGATTTGACCGTGCCCCGTCCGTCGCTCGACGCGTGCGCGCCGGCTCGCCATGCACTGCCGCGCATGGAATGATGACTTCTGCCAACGGGGCGCTGCAGCCGGACTCCGCATTACAGCAGAACGTCTCCGACGCCATGAATCAGTTGGCGCAGACGGCCGCCGCAGTCCGCACGCTGGCCGACTATCTCGAACGGCATCCCGAGGCACTGGTACGCGGCAAGCCGGAGAACAAACCGTGACGCGAATCTCTTCTGTCGTTGCCGGGGTATTTTTTTGCGGCTTGCTGGGCGCCTGGGGCAGTTCGCCGACCGCTAGCTTCTACACGCTGACCGTCGATATGACACTCACGCCGATGACCTCCACGATGCCGGTCCATGTCGTGGTCAATCCAGTCACTATTCCCGATGTGGTCGATCGGCCGCTGATCGTCACGCGCATGGGCAACAACCAGGTAGTGCTCGACGAGTTCGCTCGGTGGGGCGAACCGCTGAAGGGGGGCATTGCACGTACCATCGCAGGCGATCTCGCCACGCTGCTGGCATCGGATCGCGCTCTCGGGGCAGTGAGCCGCGATATAGCTGGAGTGATTCACGCAGGCGCGCCTTAATGAAACGCAGCCGCGACGGTTTATGCCGACGTGGCCGGCGTGACGTAGTTGGGCGCCGACGGGCGGAATCAGATCGCGAAGCTAACGTCTTCCGCCACGGCCGCCACCTGCACGGGCGCCACCGCCGCCGCTGGGCCGGCTGAATCCCGAGCTTTGCACGCTTGAACGGCCACGGTCGGCGCTTCGTTGCGTTGCGCCGCCCGATCCTACACCCTGAAATGCGTCGTCCCGCCCTCCGCCGGTTCCACCACCACCGGCACCGCCCACGCGGTCGCTAGCGCGAGAAACGTCGCTCGTGCCGACGCGATTCGATGCGCTGCCCCGATCGCCTGCAGCCGACCTGTTCGCGGCCCCCGCGCGGTTGCCGGAGGTCGATCTGTCCGCGACCGACGCACGATTACCCGCGTTCGACCTGTCTGCGGCGCCCGTTCGGTCGCCACCGCGTGTCCGGTCGGAACTGTCGGCGCGCGGGCCATTGCCGTTGTCACGGCCACGAAATTCGTTACGCCCCTGCGCACCGCCGGCGTCGCGAGAATACTTCTCGCGAGTCGCGTTGTCGCGGTACGCGACGCCCTGGCGATGGCTTCCGTCATGCTGCCAGCGCCCTCCTTCGACCTTCGTGCGGTCGAAGTTGCGATCGATGTTCGCCGCTTTGTTGACATTGATATTGACGTTGCTGCTGCCCCAGTTGCAATTGCTGAAGATGGCGCCGGCGGCGGCCAGTCCGACGCCCCAGGCGAACCCCGTCATCAGTGCGCCTCCTGGATAATACGCAGGATATGGCGGCCAGTACGTAGGCGGATAAGCCGGATAGCTCCATGCACCGTACACGACAGTGGGGTTGTAGGCCGGCACGTAGATGATTTGCGGATTAGCAGGTTCTATCTTCACGATGGTCTGCCCACCAGCGGGCGCCTGTTCGACGACAACGTTCTGCTGTTCGTTAGATTTCAGGTTGCCGGAATCTTTGGCGCGGGCGCGCAAGCGCTGCACCGCGGCGAAGACATCTTTCTGTTGCGCGAGGAACGCGTCGCCCAGCCGCTGAGTCCAGTCGAGCTTGTCGTTCATCGGATCGAGAATTTGCGGAAATGCAACCAGCGATTTCACGCTGACATCCCATGGCTGGTTTTCGACAGCTTTGACAGCGTCGTCGCCTTTGATTTTTGGATTGGCCTTAACCCAGCGCGCCGCATACACAATCTCGAGCGGGTAGGTCGACGCCATCAGCACTTGCGACAGCACGGAGTCGGGATAGAGTGCGATTGGTGCGACGAGTGCTTCGATTTCTTCCGGCTTGAACGGCTCGCGTGTTGGGGCTGGCTGAGTTTGAGCCTGTGTGCCGGTCGATGCCATTGTCAACATGACAAGCAGCCACGCGCACAATGCCTTGGTCCATCGATGATTCCATCTGGACATGGTTGCTCCTCCATGATTTTGATAGATATCCGAACTAATCATGGTCCGTTGCGACCGACCAACAGTTGGAGAGTATGAGAGTTGTCTGCGTGGCTGCCGCTACTCCTATCCAATATGATGTTAGAACATCTCGCGACCTTTGTGATGCCAACAAGCGGTGCATTTTTCAGCTTCGCGAGCCACTGAGATGGAAGCGAACCTTGCCCGAAAGCGAAGCTGCATCGAAGCGTGAGAAGAGTCGCCGCGTACGACCAAAGTCCAATACAAAACGTGCTTCAACGAATATACGCTGGAAGCTTGCATGCTTGTCACTGACAAACTCACCAGCAAATCAGATTGGGGCCCGTTATGAAAAAAGCAATTGCAACAGTGATGACCGTATCTCTCACACTACTACCGTTTAGTTTCGCGTCGGCGCAAGATAATTCTGCAGCGCCCCCAGCGGCAGCCGCCGAACATCCGGACGAGATAGTAAGAATGCATCAACAGGTTGCAGCGGCGAATCGCGAGTACAACCGGGAAGTCGCGTCTGCAAAGAAGGTCTATGACCAGAAGAAGGCGGCGGCGAATAAGAAGCGCGACGCGGCGGTTGCTGCCGCACACAGCGGCACGAGCCAGTAAGCGGCTTGCCGCGATTGCAAAGTAGCGAGGGCGTCCGCGTTCATGTTTGGAGATTTGCCTCACCGTCGACCGGCGGTTTATCCCGGAGCGAGCAGTCCGGCGTAGGTGCGCAATAGCGATACGGCGCGCGAGTTATCCGACGCCGGTCATGCTCCGTCACTGGTCAGTCCCGTTTGTCGTTAGATGAATTGTCGCGACAATCTGCGAGGAGATTCCGATGCTGATCTCGCCGACCGGCTACCGGAGCCGATCGAAAGAGCTGCTTGACGTATTGATCCGCGCTGGACTCGTGGCGGTTCTCGCCGTTTTCTGTTTCCGGATCTTCGTCCCGTTTCTCAACCTGATGGTCTGGGCGCTGATTCTCGCCATTACCTTCTATCCGCTGCAACTCAGGCTTCGACGACATTTTGCGGGAAGAGATGGTCTAGTCGCCACGATGATTATCCTGGTCGCGTTTGGCGTTATTCTGGTACCGACCTATCTATTGGGCGTGGCGATTGCCGATTCGATCAACCATATGATCGCAGTACTCAGGAGCGGTAGCTTTGCGATCCCGCCGCCAGCCGAATCGGTCGCGAGTTGGCCGCTAGTGGGCCCACGTGTGCATGAATTGTGGCAGCAGGCGTCCACTAACCTGACCGGTCTCGCCCAACGGTTCGCGCCGCAAGTCAAGGACGCTGGTCTTGCCGTGCTCGGTACACTCACTGGCCTCGGCGCGGGCCTCCTGATTTTCTTCTTCGCGTTGATCATCGCGGGTATCTTCATGGCGCACGGGGAGAAGGGCCATCGCAGCGCGGTGCTGATCGCTTCGCGCATCTCAGGACCTGAAAACGCGTTAGAAATAACCAGCCTATGCACGGCCACGGTTCGCGCAGTCGCCCAAGGGGTGGTCGGAATTGCGTTCATCCAGATGTTGCTCGTCGGTGTCGCGTTCATCGTCATGGGGATACCCGGCGCGGGTCTGCTCGCGCTCGCGGTGTTGCTGATCGGCGTCATGCAGTTGCCCGCCACGCTGATCACTGCCCCCGTGATCGTCTTCGTGATACTCACACAAGGGGCCAATGCGTCGACGATTATCTTCTCCGTCTACATCCTGCTGGCGGGACTCACCGACAACGTGCTGAAGCCTTTACTGCTTGGACGCGGCGTTGCAGTGCCAATGCCGGTCGTGCTGATTGGAGCGCTCGGCGGCATGGTGACAGCCGGGGTAATCGGCCTGTTCATTGGTCCCGTGATGCTTGCGGTCGGTTACAAGCTGTTCTGGCGATGGGTTAGAGACCAGCCGGAACTCGTGCACGTTGAGCAGCAGGAACGGTCTTGAAGTTGTAGAACGGCGCAAGCGTCCCGCGCCACGCGCCGCTCCTGTTTAGCAGCATGACTGAAGGACCGCAGGATGCGGCGCCGGCCGCATCTGCGCACGACATTCGCGCTTGCCTTCCGGCGGCCGATCACACATCCCTTCCAAATCCCCTCATGTGCGCTGGCGCGACGGCAAGTTCGCCACCGAGGCGCTCGATAACTTCTTATCGCTCTGGCAAATCCGCCACGACTCAACTTCCTACTTGAATATGCAGCGAGTTGGCGTAAACACGTAGTGGCATCGAATCACAAATCTATGGCGCCCAAAGGCAAATCGCGTTTTGAGGTCACGGTATCTTCGTCGGACGAGTTCGTTTTTGCCGCGTCTGACGCGAAGGCGAACGTTCCATTAGTTTTCGCGGAAAGGAGAGATGCCGATGCTGGGCGAGAACCTCGTCAACAACACGCACTCAGCAGCCCAATCTCTGTCCGCCTCCGTAACCTGCCTTTTGAGACCCTGCCATGAACTTCCTCGACGGTTCCCTCTACACTGAAAACCAGCAACCGCTGATCATTACAGCGGCGCCATATGCGCCATCCTGGGTGCCTTCCGACTTCCCCGAAGATATCCCGGTCACCATTGAACAGCAAATCCAGAAGGCAGTGGATTGCTACAACGCCGGCGCCACCGTACTGCACCTGCACGTCCGCGAACTTGACGGCAAAGGCAGCAAGCGGTTGTCGAAATTCAATGAACTGATTGCTGGCGTTCGCAACGCAGTGCCAGAGATGATTATCCAGGTGGGCGGCTCGATCAGCTTCGCTCCCGAGACCGAAGGTGCCGCGGCCAAATGGCTGAGCGACGACACGCGCCACATGCTGGCCGAGCTCGATCCAAAACCCGATCAGGTCACGGTGACGATCAATACTTCGCAGATGAACGTCGTCGAACATTGGGAAGATGACGACGTCAAGGGAACCTCGATGGAGGATCCCAATGTCTACAAAGCGTACAAAGAGATGACAGTGCCAGCCCAGCCAGGCTGGGCCGAAGAGCACATCCGCCGCTTGAACGCAGCCGGGATCCAGAGCGCTTTTCAGTGCTACAACATCAATAGCTTCGAGTCGGTCGAGCGGTTGATCCGGCGCGGCGTTTACAAGGGTCCGCTGGTGATGAACTGGGTGGCCATCGGCGGCGGCATGGACGCGCCGAATATCTATAACCTTGCCAACTTCGTGCGCGCTACGCCTGACGGCGCGGTGCTGACAGTGGAAAGCTCGATGCGCAATGTGTTGCCGGTCAACATGATGGGTATCGCGATGGGCCTGCACGTGCGCTGCGGCATCGAGGACAACCTGTGGAACCAGTCGCGCACGCGGAAGATGAGCTCCGTCGAGCAGATCGAGCAACTGGTGCGCATTTCACGCGAGTTCGGCCGCAATATCGCCACCGCCCAGGAGGCGCGCGACATAAGCAAGATCGGCGTGTTCTACGATACCGTGGAGGAGACGCTGCTGGCCAACGGTTTCGCGCCTAACCGAAACGGTGGCACTCAAGGCTTCCTGCGCAAGGCCGTCTGAACGCGGTAGGGCAACTCGCGCCGGCGCACGCACCGGCCGGCAGGGCGCACGGTGTATTCAACTGCGCCTGCCGGACCGCGTCCTGCGGTGCGTCCATACAGAAGCAACGCCCGACAGTTCTGATGCTGCAGGCCACGGCGATGCATGGCGGCCCAATTCATCTGGAGCCGGAAACGGGGCGGTGCAGACAGTGCCGGTCATTTTGCCTGCCTGTTTCTCCAGTCGCGCGGCGCCATGCCGAAACGCGACCTGAACCAGTTTGTGAACGAACCCTGCTGGCTATAACCGAGCAGCGCCGCCACACGTCCTACCGGATAGCGCGAGTTGCTCATGTAGCGAACGGCAAGTTCTCGCCGTACTTCGTCGACCAGGTCTGAGAAACTTGTCTCGACCAATTCCAACTGGCGCTGCATCGTGCGTACACTCAGACCCAGATGGCGGGCAACCGGCTCGACGGTGCCTTGCTCCAGAGGCAGTAGCAGGTAGATTGCCTTGCGAACTTCCAGAGCTGTCGAATCCGTCCCGGCTTGCTTCAGTGGTGCCGCGAGGCTTTCCGCGTAGCGCACGAGTTCCGGGTCCGCAGCCGGATTCGGATAGTCGAGATCGGCCGCTGCGCACACGAACCCGTTGAAGTCGCTGCCGAACTGCATCGGACAGCCAAAGAAACGTCGGTGAAACGTCAGATCGGCGGGACCGGCGTGCGTGAAGTGAACGCTGCGCGGTTTCCAGTGGACGCCGAGCAGAGCGCTGGAATGGCGAGCGAGAACTCCGAGTGCGAGTTCGATCGCCTGATTCGTCGGAGTACCTGCATCAACGACGAGTTCTTCGCGAATCGTGACTGTTGCACCGGCGTCTTCGACATAAACTGCAAGTGCTTCGTTGAGCAGATGGCGGTACTCGGCTGCGGCTAGCAGCACGTCTCGCAACGTGCGTTTGTGCGCGAGCAGAACATTGACCACGCCTGTCCCAAACTGATGGCGGGTTTCGGCCATTTGCAGAGCAAACGTTGGAGACGACGCCAGCCTCGCCGTGAGTTCCAGCAGCCGGCAGCACGCGGCTGCCGCAACGCGACTGTCCGGATTTGCAAGCGCGGCCGGATCTAGCCCGACCTGTTGCGCGAGCTCCACGGGGTTGAGTCCGAACCGCCGCGTTACATCGAAATAACCGCTCATCGCAACCGACCGCAGCATCGTCTCCATTGCGTTTCCCTTCGTGGCAGCGAACGCTTTGCCGTCCGCTCATGGACTGCTGATCGCCGACTGCGTCAAGCATCGGTGTTTTCACTAAGCGGCGTGTATTCGTAAAAGAATGGCGCCTAATCATTAAATTGTATTGCGCGATTCCCGTATCTTGCAATCACGACATTCACTATGCCTCGGTCGATTCGAACCTGGCCTTGCGAGCGTCGAAAGTGCCGCCTCGTGCGGTGAGATGAAGGCACCCCGCTGATGGTGAAGCGTGCTGGGCTTTTGAAGGTGCTGATTTTTGACAGGCGCAGGGCAGGGTGAAGCAGTCATGGTGAATGAGCCTTTGCGCTGTCATCTAAAGACGACCGCTAACGAGCCAGACGCGGAGGAGACAACTATGCTGATGCAGCATGTAGAACACACAACAGGCGATGTTCCGGTAAAAGAAGCGGACGTCCGCGCCTATGCGTGGGTGGTTTTTGCGTTGACCGTAGGATTGCTGCTTTCCGATTACATGTCACGGCAGGTACTGAATGCCGTCTTTCCGCTGCTCAAGGCAAGCTGGGCTTTGTCGGACACCCAACTCGGTTCGCTGAGCAGCGTGGTTGCATTGATGGTCGGCGTGCTCACCTTCCCGTTATCGGTACTCGCGGACCGCTGGGGGCGCGTGAAGAGCATCGTGCTGATGGCGGCGATGTGGAGTCTTGCAACATTAGGCTGCGCGCTCGCGACGAACCACGGTGAAATGCTGATCGCCCGCGCTTTCGTCGGTATCGGTGAGGCGGCGTACGGCAGCGTCGGCATTGCGGTCGTGCTGAGCATATTTCCGGCGCGGCTGCGCTCCACGCTCACGGGTACGTTCATGGCCGGCGGCGCGTTTGGTTCGGTGCTGGGGATGGCGCTGGGCGGCACAGTGGCGGCTCATCTAGGCTGGCGCTCGGCGTTCGGCACGATGGCGGCCCTAGGTCTCGTACTGGTAATCGTCTATCGGTTCATCGTCACCGAGAAACGGCTTGCGCGGCTTCAGCCGGCAAACGTAGGCAGACACGTACAAGGTCTGGGCGTGCGCATGAGTCTGCGCGCGCTGATGAAAGGGCTTTTCTCCACCAGATCGGTAGTGTGCGCGTATGTCGGCAGTGGCATCCATCTGCTGGTTCCCGCCGCGATGTGGGCCTGGATGCCGAGCTTCCTGAATCGCTACTACGGCATGCCTGTCAGTAAGGCCGCGATGAGTGCTGCTGTATTCGTGCTGATTACCGGGCTTGGCATGGTGGTGTGTGGGAATCTGGCCGACCGGCTCAGCAAGCGCGCACGGGAAAGGAAATGGGTTGCCGCGATTGCTTTCTGCCTGATTTGTTTCGCGCTACTTATCATTGGTTTGCGCATGCCTGCGGGTCCGCTGCAACTCGCGGTGATCGGCCTCGGCATGTTTTTCAGCGCCGGTGGAAGCGGGCCTTCCGGCGCGATGGTGGCTAACCTCACGCCGCCGTCTATTCACGCGTCGGCGTTTGCCACACTGACACTGGCAAACAATCTGCTGGGTCTGGCGCCCGCCGCCATTCTGACGGGATTCATCGCCGACCGGATTGGCTTGCTCGGCGCACTGCAGCTAGTGCCGTTTGCGCCTCTCGTCGCGGCTATTGCATTTTTCATCGGCAAGCGGAGCTACGCCGGTGATCTCGATCGTCTGGATGCCCTGCGCGAGCGGGCCGTACGCTGAGCAGAGGTCCTGACCTTCGGCGCGCGAATTTCATTTTGCAGTTGAGTAATGGATAGGAGATTGAACATGGCTAGAGCGATTCGCTTCCATGAGACCGGTGGTCCCGAAGTCTTGCGTTATGAAGAGGTCGAAGTGGGCGATCCCGGCCCCGGGCAGGTCCGTTTGCGCCACGAGGCGATTGGCCTCAATTTCGCGGATACCTACTTCCGCAGCGGTTTGTATCCGGTGCCGATGCCTGCGGGCATGGGCGTCGAAGCCGCAGGCATCGTCGAGGCCGTTGGCGCCGGCGTCGCGAACGTCGCGCCAGGCGACCGCGTGACTTACACGGGCTTCGTCAATACCCTGGGCGCCTACAGTACCGAACGGCTGATCCCGGCTGCGCCTCTCATCAAGCTGCCCGAGGCAATCTCGTGCGAAACGGCCGCCGGCATGACCATGCGCGGCCTGACGTGTGCCTACCTCATGCGCCGCATTCACGACTTCAGAAAGGGCGACACCATCCTTCTGCACGCCGCTGCCGGCGGTGTCGGTCTGATCGTGTCGCAATGGGCGAAGCTGCTTGGGCTCACCGTGATCGGCACCGTGTCGACCGAAGCCAAGGGTGAAGTGGCACTGGCGCATGGTTGCGATCACGTCATTAATTACAGCCGGGATGACGTCGCGAAACGCGTGCGCGAGCTGACCGACGGCGTCGGCGTGAATGTGGTGTTCGACAGCGTCGGCAAGGACACCTTCGAGTCATCACTCGACTCGCTCAAGCGTCGGGGGTTGATGGTGTGCGTCGGCACGGCGTCGGGTCCGATCCCGCCGTTCAATCCGCAGATTCTTGCAATGAAGGGATCGCTTTTCCTGACTCGTCCGGCGCTAGCAGACTACATTGCCGACCCTGCGGAGAAGAATGAACTCGCCGCGGAGATATTCGGACATGTTGCTGCAGGCCGCATCAGGATCGAGCTGAACCAGCGTTACGCATTGGAGGACGCGGTGCAGGCGCATCGAGATCTTGAATCGCGCAAGACGACGGGTTCGTCCGTCTTCGTTATCTAGGGAGCCAGTGATGCACGTTGAACCATTGACATGCGCAATCGGCGCAGAACTAGTCGGCGTCAATCTCGCCGACGCCATTCACGACAACGGCCTGTTTAGCGAGATCCGGGCGGCACTGTTGAAACATCGCGTGCTGTTCCTGCGCGGACAGAACATCTCACGCGCCGAGCATGTAGCGTTCGCCCGCCGCTTTGGCGACCTGGAAGATCACCCGGTCGCAGGTAGCGATCCCGAGTGCCCTGGTCTCGTGCGCATTTACAAGACTCCGGATCAACCTAACGACCGTTACGAAAACGCATGGCACGCGGACGCCACCTGGCGCGAAGCGCCGCCTTTCGGCGCGGTCCTTCGGTGCGTCGAGTGCCCGCCGGTTGGAGGCGACACGATGTGGGCGAATATGGCACTCGCTTACGATAATCTGCCGGAGCACATCAAGACACAGATTGCCGACCTGCGCGCGCGACACAGCATCGAAGCGAGCTTTGGTGCCGCGATGCCGATCGAGAAGCGGCACGCACTCAAGGCGCAGTTTCCGGACGCCGAACATCCGGTCGTGCGCACGCATCCCGAGACTGGCGAGAAGATTCTGTTCGTGAATGCTTTCACCACGCATTTCACCAACTACCACACGCCGGATCGCGTGCGCTTCGGGCAGGACGCTAACCCGGGTTCGGGCGATTTGCTGCGCTATCTGATCAGTCAGGCCTATATCCCGGAATACCAGGTGCGCTGGCGCTGGCAGAAGAACAGCATCGCCATCTGGGACAACCGCAGCACGCAGCATTATGCGGTGATGGACTATCCGCCATGTCACCGCAAGATGGAACGAGCGGGAATTATCGGCGACAAGCCGTACTAACCGCAAAGAAGACCGCTTTATGACTACCGATACAAAACCGACCATTCTGATGGTCCCGGGTTTGCGCGACCACGTTTCGGACCACTGGCAAACCCTGTTGCAGCAAAAGTTGCCCAATGCAATCTCGGTGCCGCCGCTCGAACACGACAAGCTCAGTTGCGCGGCACGCGTTGCCGCGCTTGACACAGCGCTCGCGAAAATCGACGGCCCAGTAATCCTTGTCGCTCACAGCGCGGGCGTGATGATTACGGTTCAATGGGCACAGCAGCACAACCGCGAGATTCACGGTGCGTTGCTCGCCACGCCGGCCGATCTCGATACGCCGCTGCCGGCCGGTTATCCGACTATCGATGCACTGGCCGAAAACGGCTGGCATCCGATACCGCGCAAACGCTTGCCGGTCCCGAGCATCGTCGGGGCGAGCCGCAATGATCCGCTTGCGCAGTTTGATCGCGTATCTGCAATGGCGACCGACTGGGGCAGTCGCCTCGTCGATCTCGGCGAAGTGGGGCACCTCAATCCCGCGGCGGGTTTTGGTGTGTGGGCGATGGCGGAGACACTGATCGATGAACTTGTGTGATCAGAACTGGATCGTCCAAACTGAACGGCACGTTGAAGACAAAGTGGGTCGGCAAGTCGATTCGAAGCCCAATCTGACAATCGACGCCTTTTTCGATTTCATCTGCCCGTGGTGTCTGATCGGGAAACGCAATCTGGAGAAAGCCATAGCCGTCTTTGGCGGACTGCGGCCCGACTCACAGGTGAAGGTGCGATGGCGGTCCCATCAACTCCTTCCGTACACGCCACCCAATGGCCTGCCGTATCAGGATGTCTGTTGCGAGCGCCTCGGCGGTCCGGAAGCCGTGATCGCTAGGCGCGCAGAAGTGCAGCTAGCTGGAAGCGAAGCCGGTATCGACTTTGCATTCGATCGGATCAGCGTGTTGCCCAACACCGCCGCTGCGCACGAACTGGTCGCCTTTGCTGCGAACCATCTCGACGAAGCGCAACGCGCGACACTGGTCGATCGCGTGCTAGCGGCCTACTTTCTGGAAGGTGAGGACATTGGAGACCGCGAGGTTCTCGAGCGTCTCGGACGGGACTGCGGTCTGGATGGCGAAAGTCTCAAGACGCATTTGACGCAATGGGTGGGCCGCGTCGATGGGATCGGTCGACGCGTATCGCGCCACCAGTCGCGAGTGAGGGGCGTGCCGCACTTCGTGTTCAGCACGGGATACACGTTCTCGGGCGTTCACTCGCCCGAAGTCATCGCTGCGCTCATGGTTTCGGCCACCCGAAATTGAAGGAACGGAAGTTGTCACGACGTATGCCGGTTGTGTGGCAGAGGAACCGGCGCGCGTGCCACTGCAGTCACTCAGGAGAACAAAGAATGCAAGGCTTGATGATGGAGCAACCGCTGCTGGTCGCTTCGCTGCTCGTGCATGCTGAACGCCATCACGGCGCACAGGAAATTGTGTCGCGGCGAGTAGAAGGAGACATCCACCGGTACCAATACCGCGATCTCGCGCAACGCGCGCGCCGCATGGCCAACGCGCTGGCAGGTCTCGGTGTGCAGTCGGGCGAGCGCGTCGCGACTTTGGCGTGGAACGGCTACCGGCACATGGAGATGTACTTTGCGGCGTCAGGCTCGGGGGCGGTGTTGCATACGCTTAATCCCCGGCTTCACGTCGAGCAACTGGCGTACATCATCGATCATGCGGAAGATCGCGTCGTGTTCTTCGATCTGACATTTCTGCCGCTGATCGAAAGCGTCGCGTCACGCGTCAAAAGCGCCAAGGTCTTCGTAGCCATGACGGATCGCGCGAATATGCCGCAGACGCACAGTCTGTCCACGAAGCTGATGTGTTATGAGGATCTGATCGACGCCAATAGCGACGTTTTCGACTGGCCGCTGCTCGACGAGAACAGTGCGTCGTCGCTGTGTTACACGTCAGGCACCACGGGCAATCCGAAAGGTGTGCTGTACAGCCACCGCTCGACCGTATTGCATACCTACGCGGCCGCGTTGCCCGATTCGCTGAACTGCTCGGCGCGCGACTCCATCCTGCCGGTCGTGCCGATGTTCCATGTGAATGCGTGGGGGCTGCCGTACATCGCTTGCATGGTGGGCGCGAAACTGGTGTTTCCGGGGCCCGCGCTCGACGGCGAATCACTTTATGAGCTGATCGAGACCGAACAGGTGACGTTATCTGCGGGCGTGCCGACCGTCTGGCAAGGACTGCTCGCTCACGTCGACGCGCTCGGGCGAGCGTTCTCGTCGATGCGGCGCACGGTGATTGGCGGCGCTCCCTGCCCGACCGCTATGTCCGCAGCATTCCAGGAGCGCCATGGTGTCGACGTGTTGCACGCATGGGGCATGACGGAGTTGAGTCCGGTCGGCACCGTATGCAGTCTCAAGGCGCATCAGCTTACGCTGACGCAGGCGGATCGTTACGCGGTCCAGGCAAAGCAGGGACGTGCGGTGTTCGGTATCGACATGAAAATCGCCGGCCCCGACGGCGAAGAGTTGCCTTGGGACGGCAACGCGACTGGCGACCTGCTGGTACGGGGCCCGTGGGTCACGAGGCAGTACTTCGGTAGCGACGATGAGTCGCCGCTGCGTGACGGATGGTTTCCGACCGGCGATGTGGCGAAAATCGATCGCGACGGTTTCATGCAAATCACGGACCGTAGCAAAGACGTCATCAAATCCGGCGGCGAATGGATTAGCTCCGTCGAAATCGAAAACGTCGCGTACCTGCATCCCAAGGTTACGGCTGCGGTCTGTATCGGCGCGCGACATTCGAAGTGGGACGAGCGGCCGCTGCTGGTGGTCGTTAAAAAGCCGGGCAGCGCGCTCACCCAGGACGAACTACTGGCGTTCTTTGATGGACGGGTAGCGAAGTGGTGGACGCCCGACGCGGTGGTATTCGTTGACTCCGTTCCATACGGCGCGACCGGCAAAGTGCTCAAGCACCGGTTGCGGGAGCAATTCGCGGATTATTTTTTACCGAACTGACACGCCGGGTTATCAGCGCAGCTTCGTTCGAGCAACAGAAAAAAAAGCCGGCCATGTCCGGCACAACATTGGAGACACAGAATGAAATTGAAGTTGAGCGGCGCCGCGGCGCTGTTATTGTTCGCGGTTGCCGCCCATGCGCAATCGACGGTTACGCTCTACGGCGTACTCGACAGTGGCCTGCTCTATCAGAGCACCTCGGCGGCGACGTTCCTGCCGACCGCGCGCAATCAGGGGCATGTCTATCAACTGAAGGATGGCGGCATCTACGCGAGCTTCTGGGGCTTGAAGGGAAGCGAAGATATCGGTGGCGGATACAAGATCAACTTCAGGCTGCAGGGCTCGTTCAACAGCTCGAACGGCAAGATGGGGCTGCCTGACACGCCGGGCACCACCGCGATCTTCAATCAGTACGCGATGATTGGCGCGTCCGGGCCGTTCGGCTCATTCGACGCCGGCCGCCAGATCATTCCGATGATCTATGCAATGGCGGAAACCGACGTTCGCGGCGCACAGTATTTCGGAAGTATCCTGACCGCATGGCTCGGTGTGAATCAGGCGGCGGGCTGGCCTGGCACGAGCACGAACGCGCCGATCGGCGCGCTGTATGACAGCAACGCGTTGGTCTACACGTCGCCGAAATTCTACGGTGCGTCGCTCGCACTCGAGTATGCACCGGGAGGCGTCGCGGGCCAGTTCCAGGGTGGCACACGCGAGTCGGCCGTGCTCAAGTATTCGAATTACGGTCTGAATTTATCCGCCGTGTACTACAACGGACACGATACCAATCCGTATCCGATTACTTATCCTGCAACTCCGGCGGCGGTAGCGACGGGGCAGGCCAACAACCGCTTTTATTACTTTGGCGCGCTGTACTCGATCGCGGGATTTTCGATTTCAGGCTCGTACGGCGTGGGTAAGAATCCGGCCAGAAGTGACACCGTGAACTTTGAAATGGCATCGGCCGGGCTCGGTTATCAATTCAGCCCGCGATTCAAGGTCACTTCAGGTTTCTACTATCTGAAGGATCGAAATCATTCAGCAAATCATTCGGGCGAATTCTCTTTGGGGGCGGAGTACAACGTGTCCGCTCGGACCAAGGCGTACGCACAGGTCGGCTACGTCGACAACAAAGGGACCATGAACCAGACGATCATCTATGGAGCTCCGGTCGCACCGGGGATGTCCACGACGGCGGCGATGGTCGGCATCCGCCATACGTTCTGATTGCTTCATTCTTATCGACCGGGGTAAATCCATGAAATCTATTCGCGTTCTCATAATGGCCGTCGCCACGTTGATCGTTCCGCTTTCAACCAACGCATGGTCACAGGCAAGCGAGATGGCTAGTGCACCTGGAGGGTCGGCGAGTGCAGCATCGGGAAGCGCAGCACCGGCCACGGGCAGAAAAGCGGATCGCGCGCTACGCAGGAAGGTCTATGCCGCGATCGGCAAACACAAGGAGATCCGCGCCGGAGATATCAGCGTCATCGCAAAAGACGGTGCGGTGACATTGAACGGCACGGTCACGGACGCGGCGCAGATCGGACAGGTCGCCGATATCGCAAAAGCGGTTGACGGGGTCACGTCCGTGACTAACAAGCTGGCCGTGAAGAAGCCATTTGGCGGCATGTAGGCGAGGATTGCCGGCACGCAATGATGCATTGGAGCAGGCCGAAGCAGGCACCGACTCAAATGCCGTCTTGGCGTATGCGGGCAGGCCGCACCGCGGCCTGAGCCACGAACTGAAATATTTTTGCGCTTAGCTGTCGTCGCGCTCTGGCATGACCTGCACGACGATGGTCCGATTCTTCCAGAACATGTTGTGGATCCGCGATTGCAGATTCCGTAAAGCATCCGGAGACGTGTCGTGAAAAGTCACCACGACGGCGGGCCGCGTGCCCGTTCCCTCGACACGCCTGATCGCGTCGAATGACGGGAACCCGTACTTGATGAGAAATTCCCTTATCTCATCGTCCGATGTGTCGTCTTGCACATTGCCTATCCATACGTCTGCCATGATGCCTCGCTCCAATTTCCAGAATTTACCGCTCAGGCCATGATGTGGACGTCGATATTGGGAGTCAGGCTCGCCTGGGCGTACCTGCTCACGCGGATCGAAGAACGTGTGATCTGCAGACATTTCCTGTGCTGCGTGGCGTGAAAAAACGGCGCTTTGTTCCGCGCTGCAACCGTTTCCCTCTCGAAGGCGCGCGACTGGCCATCCGACTTTACGTCGTCGCTTGAATCGTGAAGGCCGCCGCATACCACGGCAATTGGACTAAAGTCCTACACATCCATGGGCGTCGGAATGTTGTCGCCGGTAGTGCGACTATCCGCGCGATGATCAGGCGCCCAGCGGGCACGCGAGCGCGACGGTAGGCGGTGCACCCATCACTGTGTGCGCACTAAATCGTCGTGGTGATGTCATGGATCGACGCCCTCTAGCGTCGGCCACCGCGTGCGCCGCCGCCTCCGCCGGCCCGCGTGCCGCCGCCGCCAGGTCGGCTGAAGCCCGAGCCTTGCATGCTGGAGCGTCCACGGTCGGCGCTGCGTTGCGTCGCGCCGCCTGCGCCGACGCCCTGAAAGGCGTTGTCGCGGCCCCCGCTGAAGCCGCCACTGGCGCCGCCCGCACGCTCGCTGGTGCGTGACAGGTCGCCCGCGCCAGCGCGGTTCGAGACGCCGCCGCGCTCGCCGGCCGTCGACCGATCCGCGCTCCCCGCGCGATTACCCGCGTTTGCGTTCGATCGGTCCGCGGCTGCCCCTCGATTATTCGCATTCGACCGATCCGCCGTTCCGGCGCGATCGCCTGCGCCCGATCGGTCGGTGCGCTGGCCTCGGTCCGCCGTGTTGGCGCGCCCGCCGCCCGTCGTATCGCGTCCGCGGAAATCGTTGCGGCCCTCAGCGCCGCCGACGTTGCGCGAGTACTTGTCACGGGTCGCGTTGTCGCGATACGCGACCCCTTGACGATGGCTGCCGTCGTGCTGCCAGCGTCCGCCTTCGACCTTCGTGCGGTCGAAGTTGCGATCGATGTTCGCGGCCTTGTTGACATTGATATTGACGTCGCCGCCGCTCCAGTTGGCATTGCCGAAGATCGCACCGGCGGCGGCGAGTCCGACGCCCCACGCAAAACCCGTTGCCAGCGCCGCGCCTGGATAGTAGGCCGGGTAGGGCGGCCAGTAGGTGGGCGGATAGGCCGGATAACTCCACGAACCGTACACGGCCGTCGGGTTGTATGCGGGCACGTAGATGACCTGCGGATTGGCGGGCTCGATCTTCACGATGGTCTGCCCGCCAGCGGGCGCCGCTTCGACGATCACATTCTGCTGTTCGTTCGACTTGAGGTTGCCCGACTCCTTCGCGCGGGCGCGCAGACGCTGCACAGCGGCGAGCACGTCTTTCTGCTGCGCGAGGAACGCGTCGCCGAGCTTCTGGGTCCAGTCCAGCTTGTCGTTCATGGGTTCGAGAATTTGCGGGAAGGCCACCATCGATTTCACGCTGACGTCCCACGGCTCGTTCGCGACTGCCTTCACGGCAGCGTCGCCCGTGACTTTCGGATTGCTCTTGACCCAGCGCGCCGCATGCACGATTTCAAGCGGGTAGGTCGACGCCATCAGTACTTGCGACAAAACGGAGTCCGGGTAAAGGGCGATCGGCGCGACCAGCGCTTCGATCTCTTCCGGCTTGAAGGGCTCGCGCGGCGGCGGCTGATCGGTCTGGGCGCGCGCGACACCCGCTCCCAGGGTCAGCGCGACGAGCAGCCACAGCCACGGCGCTGTGGCCCATCGATGGTTCCACGAAGACATGGCTGCTCCTTGAAACTAATAAGGCTTACTGAAAACGACGACGAACCGACAACTTGTGAAAACTACAACGCTTACTTTGCGTCGCCTTCGCCGGCGACATTCATCGGCAGGTCACTTCATGTGAGTGCGATCACCGCCCCATTCTCCGGTCGTAGCCGCGGGAAATGCGATCGAGCAGCGTAGGGTTGCGCGTGGGCGAATTGAACTGCACGACGACGCTGCCATCGGGTTGCTGGCGCACGCTCGCCGTCACCCTGCTGCCGTCCAGTTCGCCGACGACGGTGCCGGTGCCTGGATCCTGGACGCTGATCGCCAGACCTTCGTCGCGCATTGCGCCCGCTGCCGCGGAGAACGAGCGGTCGAAGCTGGCCGGGACGGTGACAACGGTGCCGGGCGGCGCGGCGTAATATGGGCAGCCGGTCAACGGTAGCAACAACATGCAGACGCTCAAGAGTACGAAGCGCCTGAAGTTCACATCGATGCTTTTCAAGGACCCGCCGCGACCGACCTCGTCGTCCCCGCGTTCGTGAGACCGACCCTCACACGATGAAATCATCGCTGTTCCCCCGATTAATCACGACGCCTTGGAACGCACAACTTGTAGACCCTTCATGGGGCCTGCGGCGGATGGCGGCGCCCTCATCCTTTGCGGCGTCTTTCCGGCAAGCAGTCGCTGCATGGATATGCCGGCAGGCAAATAACGTGTTTTTCACCGCGGGCGCTCTCGCTACTCAATACTTGATATCGCGCGCGGTCTGACGTCCGTGCTGCTTGGTCTGCCGCTTATCCTGCCGGCATTGGGAATTGCTCTTTTGGTCGGTGGCACGGCACTCCTGCGGGCATCGTGTCGTCTTCAATGGGCAATGTCCTGAAACCTGCATCTAGTCAAACTGGTCTTGGCGGCGATTCAATCAGCGCTCCTGGTCGCCTGCGGCTTGACGTCATTGCACGGCTAACATGAAGTCCACGCCCAGCGTCCCCCTCGCCGAGCGAAAACCGGGCGCAGGAAGTTGCCAAGAGCGCTCCCGCTTATCGCCCAAACCAGTTGCAACAACCAGCTAGGTTCGGGTTCTGTAAATGCCACCACACCACACGGCTCAATAGCCGCAGCAACGGGCCAGGCGCAACAACGGCCGGCCGCTTCCGGATATACGCGAGGCGTGCATACGCAGTATGTGCAGCTTATCAGCGCGATGGGCCGCGAACATCGGACCTTGGTCCTACCGATGCGTGCAGCGCGAGCGCTGCGCGTTTCCCCGCGCTTGTTGGACCAAAGGCCTATTTAAGTTGCCACGCGAGACTAGTAGGCTCGTTTTGAGATCGTCGCTGCGTCATCTCCTGGAGATGCGAAGCGTCGCACAGGTGCGGGCTTCGATGCTATGCGCCGCTTGCCCGTCGCACCGTTGCATAGCACTTGTCACACGATCGGAACTGAGTCGCCGCATTACCTTCCGCACTTTCAACAGGACCTCATCAATCGCTGTGAAGACTTTAAGTACTTCACAAAAGATAGCGCTAGAGACTGGCTATAAGTGCGGGGCGGCGCGAAAAATCATCAGGACGCGTAGATGCTGCGGCCCATTCGCATTTGCACGCGTCTCGATGAAACCTGCTGTTCAGGAGACTACGTTATGAGCGAGCAATACGCCGCGGGCGCTTCGCAAACGGCTGCCCTCAGTGCAGATGAACTTCGACTGGTCGATGCCTGGTGGCGGGCATGCAATTACCTCTCGGTCGGAATGATCTATCTGATAGACAACCCGTTGCTGAGAGAGCCGTTGAAGGCCGAGCACGTGAAGCAGCGCCTACTGGGGCATTGGGGCGCGAGTCCGGCGCTTTCGTTCGTCTGGGCGCATTTGAACCGGATGATCAAACGCGACGACCTCGACGTGATCTTCATGGCCGGCCCCGGGCATGGTGCGCCTGGCGTGCTCGGCCCCGCCTATCTGGAGGGCACCTACTCCGAGGTGTATCCGGACAAGAGCGAAGACGCGGAGGGTATGCAGAAGTTCTTCAAGCAATTCTCGTTTCCGGGCCACATCGGCTCTCACGTCACGCCGGAAACGCCCGGTTCGATCCATGAAGGCGGCGAACTGGGCTACAGCCTGTCGCATGCATACGGCGCCGCATTCGACAACCCGGATCTCATCGTTGCCTGCGTAGTCGGCGATGGCGAAGCGGAGACCGGCCCGTTAGCCACGGCCTGGCATTCCAACAAGTTCGTCAATCCGGCTCGCGACGGCACCGTCCTGCCGATTCTCAATCTGAATGGCTACAAGATAGCCAACCCGACCGTCCTCGCGCGCGTCAGCCACGAGGAACTCGAGGCGCTGTTCGTGGGCTATGGCTATAAGCCGTTTTTTGTCGAAGGCTCGGACCATGCAGAGATGCATCAGAAGATGGCCAGCACGCTCGACGCCGTGATTTCGGAGATTCGCGCTATCCATGACAGGGCGCGCTCAGGTGCGCAGGTCGAGCGGCCCCGCTGGCCGATGATCGTGCTGCGTTCGCCAAAAGGGTGGACCGGACCCAAAGAGGTCAACGGGCACAAGGCGGAGGGCTCGTGGCGATCGCATCAGGTGCCATTCTCCGAGGTACGTAGCAATCCCGCGAATCTGAGGCTTCTGGAAAGCTGGCTGCGCAGTTACAAAGCCGAGGAACTGTTCGATTCCGACGGGCGGCTGATTCCTCAACTGCGAGATCTCGCGCCCGTGGGACCACGGCGCATCAGCGCCAATCCGCATGCCAACGGCGGGGTATTGCGCAGGGAACTGAAGCTGCCCGACTTCCGTTCCTATGCGGTGGACGTCAGTCGCGCAGGCCAGGTGCTGTATGAGAACACCCGGCCGCTCGGCGAATTCCTGCGCGACACGATGCGCAAGAACATGAATACCTTCCGCGTGTTCGGCCCTGACGAGACAGCTTCTAACCGGCTCCAATCCATCTACGAAGCCAGCAAGAAGATCTGGATGGCCGATCTGCTGCCGGAGGACGAGGACGGCGGCGAATTGGCGCGAGACGGCCGCGTGATGGAAATGCTCTCGGAGCATACGCTGGTGGGATGGCTCGAGGGCTACCTGCTTTCAGGGCGACACGGTTTCTTCCATACGTACGAGGCATTCGCGCATGTGGTCGATTCGATGTTCAACCAGCACGCCAAATGGCTGGACATCTGCAAGAACCATGTGCCGTGGCGAGCGTCGGTGTCGTCGCAGAACATCCTGTTGTCGTCGACCGTGTGGCGGCAGGACCACAACGGTTTCTCGCATCAGGACCCCGGTTTCATCGACCTCGTGACCAACAAGGCGCCTTCCGTCACGCGGGTTTACCTGCCTCCGGACGCGAATACGCTGCTCGTGGTAGCCGATCAATGTTTGCGCTCGACCGACTGCATCAACGTCATCGTGGCGGACAAGCAGAAGCACTTGCAGTTCACCACGATCGACGAAGCGATCGTGCATTGCGCGAAGGGCCTGGGTGTCTGGCGGCGCGCAAGCAATGACGAGGGCGAGGAGCCGGACGTCGTCATGGCCTCGTGTGGCGATGTCGCCACTCAGGAATCGCTGGCGGCAACGGCAATTTTGCGCGAGCGCTTGCCCGAGCTCAAGCTGCGCTTCGTGAACGTGGTGGACCTGTTCAGGATGCAGCCGGCGAGCGAACACCCGCATGGCTCGACCGCGCGCGAGTTCGACAGCCTGTTCACGGTGAACAAGCCTGTCATCTTCAACTTTCACGGCTACCCGTGGCTGATCCACAAGCTCGCCTATCGTTTCCGCAACCATGAGAATCTGCACGTTCGCGGTTACAAGGAGAAGGGCAACATCAACACGCCTCTCGAACTCGCGATCCTCAATCAGGTGGACCGGTTCAATCTTGTCATCGATGTTCTCGACCGCGTGCCGCGATTGCAGGGAAGGACGGCGCATCTCAGGGAAGATATGAAGAACGCGATTATCAGCAACCTGAACTATGCGCACACGCATGGCATCGACCGCGCCGAGATCACCGACTGGGTCTGGCCAGACTGAGTGTCCCTGCGGCGCGAGCGCAGCGCAAAGCTTGACCGATCGAATGCGCGATACGAGCGTGCTATCCAGAACTGGGTATTGGAAAAGGGAAAGACCATGACCGCCGACTCGCCCGCCGACTCGCCCACCAACCCGACCACCAGCACGTTCCACAGTGCCGGACTGGCGCGAACTGGAATGGATGCCGACGCGCTGCAACGCGACATCGTCGACAACCTCATCTGCCTGCAGGCACGTTATCCGGCCATTGCGACCCCGCACGACTGGTACATGGCACTGGCGTACAGCGTGCGAGACCGTATGCTGGAACGCTGGGTGGCGACTGTGCAAACTCATGCCGCACATGAGGTGAGGGTCGCCTGCTATCTATCCGCCGAATTTCTGATCGGGCCGCAGCTCGGCAATAACCTGGTCAGCCTCGGCATCGAGGCCAACGCGCGCGCCGCCATGCAGGCACTCGGTCAGGACTTCGACACGATACTCGCGCAGGAGGAAGAACCGGGGCTCGGCAACGGCGGACTCGGCCGGCTCGCCGCCTGTTACCTCGACTCGCTCGCCGCGCTTGAAATCCCCGCGATCGGGTACGGCATCCGTTATGAGTTCGGCATTTTCGATCAGGAGATCCGCGACGCCTGGCAGGTGGAAGTGACCGACAAGTGGCTGCAAATGGGCAATCCGTGGGAGATCGTGCGTCCGGACGTGGCATTTTATGTGGCCTTCGGCGGCCACACCGAGAGCACGACTGACGCGCAGGGCCGGCTTCAAGTTCGCTGGGTCGCGGCGAACAAGGTCAAGGGCGTGGCCTACGATATTCCGGTGGCAGGCTATCACGTCAACACATGCAACACGTTGAGGCTTTGGAAAAGCGAGGCGGTGGAGTCGTTCGATCTGCAGGACTTCAACGCCGGCGACTATTACCAGGCCGTGCAGGACAAGGTGATCTCCGAAACGCTCTCTAAGGTGCTTTATCCAAACGACGAGCCGGAAGCCGGCAAGCGGTTGCGCCTCGCACAGCAGTATTTCTTCGTTTCATGTTCGCTACAGGACATGCTGCGGCTGCTCGATCTCAAGGGCGAGCCGACGGAGCGCTTCGCCGACATGTTCGTGGCCCAACTCAACGACACGCATCCGTCCATTGCTGTCGCCGAGTTGATGCGTCTGCTGGTGGACGAACGGCAGGTGCCTTGGGACGAGGCCTGGGACATGACCCGGCGCTCACTGGCCTATACCAACCATACGCTGCTGCCGGAGGCACTCGAGACCTGGGGGCTGCCGCTGTTTCGAAACCTGTTGCCGCGCCTGCTCGAGATCATCTACGAAATCAACCGCCGTTTTCTCGACGAGGTGCGGCAACGCTATGGCGGTGACGAGGCGCGCGTGGCGCGCATGTCGCTGATCGACGAGCGGGGCGACAAGCGGGTGCGCATGGCGCACCTGGCGACTGTCGGCAGTCACGCCGTGAACGGAGTCGCCGCGCTGCATTCCGCGCTCCTCAAGCAGACAGTGATGCGGGATTTTGCCGAGATGTGGCCCGAACGTTTTTTCAATGTCACGAACGGCGTCACGCCACGCCGCTTCATGCTGCTGTGCAATCCGCAGCTTGCGCGGCTGCTGGATGAAACAGTGGGGAAGGATTGGGTCACCGACCCCACACAGCTTCGTGGCCTCGAAGCGCGCGCCGACGATGCTGCATTCCAGGAGCGGTGGCGCCGCGTCAAACTATCGAACAAGGAAGCTCTCACCGCACGAATTCACAGCGCGACGGGCATCGTCGTGAACCCCGGTGCGTTGTTCGACGTTCAGGTCAAGCGGATCCATGAATACAAGCGCCAGCATTTGAATGCGCTCTTCATCATCGGGCTTTATCAACGTCTGCGTAACAATCCTCAATTGACGCTTGCACCTCGCTGCTTTGTGTTTGGCGGAAAGGCGGCGCCGGGCTATGCGATGGCCAAGCTGATCATCCGCCTGATCAATGGCGTGGCAGAAGTGGTCAACAATGACCCGCTAGTGAACGATCGACTGAAAGTCGTGTTCTTTCCCGACTTCAACGTGAAGAACGCACATTACATCTACCCGGCGGCGGACCTCTCCGAGCAGATTTCGACGGCCGGCAAGGAGGCGTCGGGCACCGGCAACATGAAGTTCATGATGAACGGCGCGTTGACAATCGGAACGCTGGATGGCGCCAACGTGGAGATCCGCGAACAGGTCGGCGAGGAGAATTTCTTTCTTTTCGGTTTAAGCGCGGATCAGGTCGAGCAGGTCAAGCGCGACGGCTATCGCCCTGCCGACTATGCGAACGGCAACGCCGAACTGCGGGAAGTGCTGAAGCTGATCGCCGACGGGCAATTCTCACGCGGCGATCGCGAGATGTTCCGGCCGCTGGTCGAGAATCTGCTGCAATCCGATCCGTTTCTCGTGCTAGCCGACTACGCCGACTACGTGGCGTGTCAGGAGCGCGTGAGCGCCGCCTGGCAGGACGTGCGGCACTGGACTCACATGTCCATCCTCAACACCGCACGCGCCGGCAAGTTTTCGTCGGACCGTGCGATCAGCGAGTACTGTAGTCAGATCTGGAACATCCGTCCGGTGAGAATCGACCTTGGGCAACGCTGAGCGCGGCCCGGCGCCGGGCTATCCGGTAGGACCAGGATCGCGGTTTCCGCCAGGGGCGACAGTGGTGCCCGAAGGCGTCAACTTTTGTATCTTCGGCCGTCATGCCACGCAAGTCGAACTTCTGCTGTACGCGGCCCCGGACAGCCCTGAACCCTTTCAGGTCATCACGCTCTCGTCCGAGTGCAATCGCACTTTTTTCTACTGGCACGTGCTGGTGTTGGACCTGCCGATACGCACCTGCTACACATGGCGCCTTGACGGGGTGCAGGATACGGAACACACGGGCAGGGCTTTCTATCCACACAAGGAACTTCTCGACCCTCATGCCCGTGCAGTAAGCGATGACTTGTGGAAGCGAACGAGCGCCTCGGCGATACTCGAGACCGGCCACGCTTCGTATCGAGCCATCGTGACCCAGCCTGTACCCGCTGACGCTACGCGAGTCGCCTCCGGGCTGGACGGCGCTGTCATTTATGAGTTGCATGTTGGTGGCTTCACCAGCCATCCGTCGAGCAATGTGACGCATCCCGGAACCTTTTCCGGGTTGATCGAAAAAATACCTTACCTCACACAGCTGGGCGTGACCCATGTCGAGCTTCTCCCGGTCATGGCCTTCGACGCGCAGGATGTCCCGCCGGCGGCGGCAGCCAGAGGGCTCTGCAACTACTGGGGCTACAGTACGCATAGCTTCTACAGCCCGCATCCGCGTTATTGCGTCGATCCGGCAAGCGCTCCGCAGGAGTTCCGCGCGCTCACGGACGCGATGCACGCCGCCGGTATCGGCGTGTTGCTCGACGTGGCCTTCAACCATACGGCGGAGGCGGGCGCATCCGGGCCGGTCATCAATTTCAAAGGCCTTGCCAACGACATTTTCTATCACCTGGACGCCGGCGACCGGCGCCGCTACCGGGACTACACCGGCTGCGGGAACACCGTCAATTGCAACCATCCTTTGGTGACCGCGTTCATTGTCCGATGCCTCGAATACTGGGTGCAGGAGCTCGGCGTGGACGGCTTCCGGTTTGATCTGGCGAGCGTGTTTGCACGTGATCAGCATGGCGATCTCCTGAGCGACCCGCCATTGCCCTGGGCGATCGAGTCTTCCCGGATACTTTCGCGCGTGCCGCTGATCGCCGAAGCGTGGGACGCCGGCGGTCTCTATCAGGTCGGCGCATTCCCCGGCATGGCGTGGGCGGAATGGAACGGGCGCTATCGGGATGTAGTCCGCCGTTTCGTGCGCGGTGATCCTGGCATGAGCGGCGTGGTTGCCACCTGCATCGCAGGAAGTGCCGATCTGTATGCGGACGATGGCAGGCTGCCCGCCAACAGCATCAATTTCATCACTTGCCACGACGGCTTCACCCTCAACGATCTGGTGAGCTACAACGCGAAGCACAACGAGGCCAACGGCGAGGAAAACCGCGACGGTAGCAATGACAATCTGTCGTGGAACTGCGGTGCCGAAGGCGAGACCGACGACGCTGGGGTTCTTCGCCTGCGTAACCAGCAGGCGCGTAACCTGATGGCCATTCTGTTTCTGAGCCAGGGCGTGCCCATGATCCTGGCAGGCGACGAACTTCTGCACAGCCAGCGCGGCAACAACAACGGCTATAGCCAGAACAATGTGCTTTCCTGGATCGACTGGCGCTCGATAGAGGCCGAGTCGGGCATGCTGCGTTTCGTGCGTGAACTGATTGCGCTGCGTAAGCGCCACGCGAGTCTGCGCCGCCGGCGCTTTCTCACTGGCAGACCGTCGTCCGGCCACGCCGATCCTGACGTTGCCTGGCACGGCGAACGCCTTAACGAGCCACGCTGGCATGATCCGGGAGTTCGGCTGCTGGCCTTCACTCTCGGTGGCGAAGCGTCCGGGGAGTCCGCGTTGCACGTTATGCTGAACATGGACGACTGCCCGCGCCTGTTTGACCTTCCTGTGCTTGACGGGCGACGCTGGTGCCGGATCATCGATACGGCACAGGAGAGTCCGAACGACATCGTCTCCACCCTGCAACACGCCGCTATCGAGCAGGAAACGTGTTGCGTCGACGCACGCAGCGTCGTGGTGCTCGAAGCGATCTGAGCGGATTTAACGTCGCCACTGGGGCGACTTGTTAAGGTTGATCTCCCTGAGACGGCATAAAGCCGATGCTGGCGACCGCATGCCAAGTTACTCGCGGGCTTCTGCCCAACGATGCTGCGCCGCCAGGGACCTATCGCATCGCGCCTGCCAGGTTTGGCGCGTCCAGGCCGACAATCAGATCGAACTCGCCGTTGGTCAGCGTTTGCGTGGCGGGAACGCCGGCCGCTTTCAGTGCGGCGGTGTCGAGTCGTGAGGCGTCGCGCAACCCGACACGCAGCCGCGTCGCCGCCAGTGCGTCGAGTTTCTGAATGTTGGCGACGCCACCCAACGCAGCGCGGATTTTTTCAACACGCGCCGCGTGTTGCGTCGTGCTGTGCGCCGAGGCCTGGGCGCTCCCGATTGCGGTCGCGGTCGGCGCGGTGGCCTCCGCGACAGCCGTTCCGTCCGCTGCTGCGAGGTCGGCTTCGCTGCCTGCTGTCTTCAGGTATTCGTGCATGTCGGTTTTCATGTTTTCGGACAATGGTCCGAAGATCGCCTGAACGCCGTTGCCGACCCGCACGACGCCCGCGGCGCCGAGCGCCTTGAGTTTGCCTTCATTGACGAGCGCGGGGTCCTTCACCGAGATGCGCAGGCGCGTGATGCAGGCGTCCAGGCTGTCGATGTTGGAACGGCCGCCGAAGGCGAGCACCAATTCGCGCGAACGTCCGCCGACGCCAGCGGTGCTTACCTTCGCGGTTTCGACGGTGTCGTCCTCGCGGCCCGGCGTCTTGAGATTGAAGCGGGTGATCACGAAACGAAAAACGCCGTAGTAGATCACCGCGTAGATCGGCCCGAGAATAAAGACGTACCACGCATGAGTCGACTTGTTGCCGATTAGATTGAACATCACGAAGTCGATGCCGCCCTGCGAAAAGGTGAAGCCCATGCGCATGCCGAGCGTGTTGGCCACGAACTGCGCCGAGGCCGCGAGACATGCGTGGATAAGATAGAGCACAGGGGCAACGAACAAAAACGCGAACTCGATTGGCTCGGTGATGCCGGTGAGGAACGAGGTCAGTGCGGCCGAGACCATCATGCCGCCAACGGCGACCTTATTCTCGGGCTTGGCGCAGTGCCAGATTGCGATCGCCGCCGCTGGCAGGCCGAACATCTTGAACAGGAACGCGCCCGCCAGGATGCCCGCAGTGCGATCCCCCGCAAAGAACCGGGTGATGTCTCCGTGAACCACCTTGCCGGTTGTGGGATCGAGGAAGCTGCCTGCCTCGAAGAAGAACGGCACGTTCCAGATGTGATGCAGGCCGAACGGAATCAGCAGACGCTCGACAAAGCCATAGACCGTTGCCGCAGTGCGCGGGTCGGACACCGCTGCCCACTGCGAAAAGGCCTTGATCACACTGCCGATGGGCGGCCAGACAACGGACAGGATCGCACCGAGCACGATCGAACCGATTGCTGTCACGATGGGCACGAAGCGCTTGCCGGCGAAAAACCCCAGGTAGGCCGGCAGCGCGATTTTGTAGTAGCGGTTGAACATCCAGGCCGCCAGGCCGCCCGCGAGGATGCCGCCGAATACACCGGTCTGAATCGACGGAATGCCCATGATCATGTCGGGCTCGATGCCTTCCACCTTGGCGATCACGCCGAGCGTAGCCGTCATGACGAGATACCCGATCGTTGCGGCGATGCCCGAGACGCCGTCGTTTTCGGTAAACCCGAGCGCCACGCCAATTGCGAAGATCAGCGGCAGATTGGCAAAAATCACGTCGCCCGCGTTCTTCATCAGGGCGAGCACGATGGCCGGCACGTAACCGTGGAAATCGGTCGCGCCGAGGCCGAGCAACAGGCCGGCCACGGGAAGTACAGCGACCGGCAGCATCAACGACTTGCCGACCTTCTGCAACACTCCGAACGCATGTTTGAACACGGCCGGTCTCCTGTTGAACTGCTTATTCGGCGAACGGAGCGAGGAGGGCGCGGACCTCCGCGGCGGTGCCAAGCCGCACTACTTCTGCGGCGAGCTGACGCGCGCGGTCCATCGTCAGCCGGGCGAGCTGTGCCTTGATTGAACCGACGGCGGGAACGCTGACCGAAAGCTCGTCGACACCGAGGCCTACGAGCACCGGCACAGCGATCGCATCCGATGCGATGCCGCCGCACACGCCGACCCATTTGCCGTGCTTATGCGCGCCTTCGACCGTCATGCCGATCAGGCGCAACACCGCCGGGTGAAGCGCGTCGGCCTGCCTGGCGAGCTTTGGATGCCCGCGGTCCATCGCGAGCGTGTATTGCGTCAGATCGTTCGTGCCGATCGAGAAGAAGTCGACTTCGCGCGCGAGCGGCTCGGCGATCAGAGCAGCGGCCGGCACTTCGATCATCACGCCGACCTTGATGCTGTTCGCGCGGTCGCCGGCTTCTTCCAGCAGGATCTTTTTTGCTGCGAGCACTTCCTCGATCGCGGCGACCATCGGGAACATGACATGCAGATTGCCGATTGAAGCGGCGCGCAGAATCGCTCGCAGCTGCGTGCGAAAAATGTCCGGGCGATCGAGGCTCACACGCACGCCGCGCAGGCCGAGGAACGGGTTGTCCTCTTTCGGCAGCGGCATGTAGGAGAGCGGTTTGTCTCCACCCGCGTCGAGCGTGCGGATCACGAGCGGGCGTTCACGGCCGAGCGCTTCGGCAACGGCGCAATACTCGGTGGCCTGTTCGTCTTCGGACGGTGCGGTGTCGCGATCGTCGAACAGGAATTCCGAGCGCAACAAACCCACACCTTCGGCACCCGCCGCAACCGCATCGCGCGCTTCCTTTGCGTTGCGGATGTTCGCGACGACTTCGACGCGGTGACCGTCGGCCGTCATGGCGAGTTTGCTCGCAGCGAGCTTCTCTTCTTCGCGTTTTTCGGCCTGACGGCTGATGCGCTCGCGTGCCTTTTCGACTTCACCGGCGCTCGGGTTGCGCCGCAAGCTGCCATGCGAACCGTCCAGCACGACGAGCGTACCGTCGGCGAGTTGCAGCGCATCTTCGTCGATGCCGCAGATCGCCGGAATGCCGAGCGAGCGGGCGAGAATCGCGACGTGGCTCGTGGCGCCCCCCGTCGTCGTGCAGAAACCGAGCACTTTGGTTCGATCGAGTGAAGCGGTGTCGGACGGGGAGAGCTCTTCGGCGATCAGGATCGAGTCGGCGGGTACGTCGATCTGCGCCTGCTGCATGCCTGCCAGCAGCGCCAGCACACGCCGGCCGACATCGCGGATGTCGCCCGCGCGCTCGCGCAGCAGCGGATTGTCGAGCTTTTCGAGTGTCGCTGCCTGCTGCTCGAAGGCGGCGCGCCACGCGAAGCCCGCGCTTTTGCCTTCGCTGATGCTGCCGATCGCCATGCCGTTGAGATCGGGGTCTTCGAGCAGTTCCAGGTGCGCGTCGAGAATCTGCGCTTTCGACGGATCGGTGAGTTTCGCTTTGAGCGCCTCGATGTTCTGACGCGCTTCGTGGTGTGCAGCTTCGAGCCGCACGCGTTCGCGCTGCGGCGATTCGCCGGCTTCCTTGACGTCGATGACCTGCTGGCGGAACTGCACGATTTTGCCGACGGCGAGGCCGGGGGAAGCCGATACGCCAGTGAGTTCGTTGACATCGGCAGGCTGCGCGCGTTTGACGACGGCGGGCTCGCCAGACGATCCACTCGGGGGCGCGAGACTCGTCGGGGCAAAGGCGGGTGCGTCGGCGGCCTTTTCGCCCGAACCTTCGGCGAGCAGACGCGCAAGCACGCTAGCGGCTTCTCCCGCGTCAGGACCGGTGGCCTGGATGCGTACCCTGTCGCCGAACTTCGTCGCGAGCACCATGATGGACACGATCGACTTGGCGTTCGCGCTGTTGCTGCCGTGCAGCAGGCGGATCTCGGACTCGTACTTTTTCGCCGCGCCGGCGAAGACCGCGGCGGGCCTCGCATGCATGCCTGCGGGATTCGGCAGGGTGACCTCGTCGGAGACGATTGCGCCGGTCGCGCGGGCGGTCTGATCTTTGGCTGTATCGTCGGCGAGTTCGACAGTCAGTGCGACGTCACCGGCCGCGGTAACGAGGCCTTTCGCGGGCACGTAGCGCGTCACCCGGTCGCCGTTGGCGATCACCATCTGGGTCAGCAGGCTGGTCGCTTTGGCGCCGACGTAGACCGGATCGAACCGGATCAGCGGCTGGCCCGTCGCGACCGTATCGCCTTCCTTGATGAGCGGGGTGAAACCTTCGCCGCGTAGCAATACGGTGTCGAGCCCGATGTGAAGCAGCACTTCGAGCCCGCTCGCGCCCGTGATCGTGACGGCATGGTTGGAACTATGCAGTTGTGTGACCTTACCGGGAAGCGGCGATAGCAATTCGTGCGAAGTCGGATCGATCGATATGCCGTCGCCGACCATCTTCTGTGCGAAGACCGGATCGGGCACGGTTTCGAGCGGCACCATGACGCCCGAAAGAGGCGCGACCAACTCGATGCGTAGTGGACGCTGAAGAGCTTTCATCGGCGCGACTCCGTTTGACGCCCGGCTGAAACGTGCTGCTTCGAGCGGCGCGAACTCGTCTGGAAGGCGCCGTGAACTGCCCCGATGACCTGGGCAGCCGGGTATTCCGCCGCGTACCTGCACACCGGACGCCGTTGGGTCGTCCAGGGGCGCTCATGTCAAGCCGTGACCGATATCAGGATCGTGACACTGCCACAGCTAGCCTACAGTCGCCGCCGCGTGCGCGACATCGGTCGATAGTCCTATTGTCTTCACGATCGGATTGAACATAAATTTGTAGATGCGCCTTCGGGCTGCACATTCCAACAATCGGAAAGCCTTCGATCGCAGCCGGAATGCCCCGACGAGCGCCACGCTGGTGGCGGGATCGTGTCCTGGACGCACGGGGCTCATTCGCTGCTGCGTCTTCGCTCCAAGGCAAAAAAGGAACCGCCATGGATACGGTCAGGACGTTGCTCGAAACGCAGCCGCTCTTCGTGCTGTTTCTCACGGTGGCCTTGGGATACTTGGTCGGTGAGATCAGCATTAAAGGAGTGTCGCTCGGCTCGGGCGCAGTGCTGTTCGTCGGCCTGGCAATCGGCGGCTTCGCACCGAAGTCCGCACCGCCCGCGTTGCTCGGCACATTCGGGCTTCTGCTGTTCCTCTACGGTATCGGTATCCAGTATGGCGACCAGTTCTTCAAGGGACTGACGAGTCCGGACGGCCTCAAGGCCAACGCCGCCGCCGCGCTCGGCGTGATCGTCTCGGGACTGGTCGCGGTCGCGTTCGTGCCGCTCTTCGGCGTGAAACTCGACGAATCGCTTGGTATGTTCGCCGGTGCCGGCACCAGCACGGCGAGCCTGCAGGCCGCGATCGCCGCTGTGAAAAGCGACGGGCCGGCGGTGGGCTACAGCGTCGCGTATCCGTTCGGTGTTGCCGGGCCGATTCTCTTCCTGTATGCCCTTAGTGCATTGCTTAAACCGAACATCGTGCGCCCGCCGCCCCCGCTCATCGAAACGGCCGAGATCGCGCTGCGCAATCCTGCGTTTATCGGGTTGAACATGGCGCAGCTGGCGGCGCGCATGCCTACCGGCCTGGCGATCGCGGCCGTGCGTCGCGAGCACCGCAACCGCCCAGCCGCCGACGACCTCGTCCTGCGTGCCGACGACGTCCTGCTCGCGACCTCCACCGACCCGGCCGTGCTGCACGAGGCCACGACGCTGTTTGGCGAACTGCAGCCGGGGCGTATGACGAGTCACCGCGAAGACCTGGACTACGCGCGTGTGTTCGCGTCGAGCCGGCTCGTGGTCGGGCGCATGCTGCGCGACATCCGCTTTCCCGAGGGCGTCGTCTGCACTATTGCGCACGTGCGCCGGGGCGACGCCGACCTGATGCCGAACCCGGACCTCATCCTCGAATATGGCGACCGCGTCGGTCTGCTGCTCGATCGCACCCAGATCAAGGCGGTTCGTGCGTTCTTCGGCGACTCCATCAAGGGTACTGCCGAACTGAGCTTCATCTCGATCGGCGCCGGAGCGGCGCTCGGCTTGCTGGCGGGTGCCATTCCACTATCCATTCCAGGCATCGGCAAGCTCGCGCTCGGGCTGGCGGCAGTGCTGCTGGTGGCACTCGTGCTCGGCCGGGTGCGGCGCTTCGGACCTTTTGTCTGGACGATGCCGCTCTCGGCCAATCTCGTGCTGCGCAACCTCGGCCTGACCATCTTTCTCGCGCAGGTAGGCATCGCTTCGGGGCCAAAGTTCTTCGCGACCATCGGCGTAACCGGCGTGTCCTTCCTGCTCTATGGCGTGACGATCCTGCTCGCGCTCGTCGTCGTGACGGCGGCGGTCTGCCTGTGGATCTTCAGGCTGCCGTTCGACATGACGGTGGGCGTCTTATGCGGCGCGACGGGCAATCCCGCGATCCTCGCCTTTGCCAATCGCATTGCGCCGACCGACCGCCCGGACGTCGGCTACGCGATGATTTTCCCGTCGATGACCATCGCAAAGATTCTGTTCGTGCAGGTCGCCGCGGCGCTCGCCAGTGGATAGCGCGAATCACCAGCCGTTAGCGACCGCACCCGGCACTCCTGCATCAAAAATTGCCACGGAGATCATCATGGAAATAGCCGTCTTCAGCGCCAAGCCTTATGACCGCGAGTATCTGAATGCCGCGAACGCGGGGCATCGCCATCGGCTTCAGTATTTCGACGTCCCGCTCGACATCGAAACGGTCAGCCTCGCCGCGAACCACGGCGCCGTGTGTATCTTCGTCAACGATCGTGCGGATGCCGCCGTGCTGCAGGCGCTCGTGCACGGCGGCACGAAGCTCGTCGCGCTGCGCTGCACCGGCTTTAACAATGTCGACCTGAAAGCAGCGCAGGACCTCCGGATCAAGGTAGTACGAGTGGTGAACTATTCGCCGAACGCGGTCGCTGAACATGCGGTCGCGTTGCTGATGGCGATCAACCGCAAGATCCAGCGTGCCTATAACCGCACGCGCGACTTCAATTTCTCTCTCGACGGCCTGATGGGCTTCGACCTGAACGGCAAGGTGGTGGCCGTGATCGGTACCGGTAAGATCGGGCGCGTGTTCACGAAGATCATGCTGGGCTTCGGCTGCAGCGTGATTGGCTACGACAAGTTCCCATCAGCGGAATTTGAGGCGCTGGGCGCGCGCTATGCGCGGCCGAAGGAAATCGGCGAGAGTGCGGACATCATTTCGCTGCATTGTCCGCTCACTCCGGAGACGTACCACATCATCGATGCCAGCACGCTCGCGCGCGCGAAGCGCGGCGCGCTTCTGATCAACACGAGCCGCGGCGCGCTTATCGACACCGAAGCGGTCATCGATGCGCTGAAAAGCGGACAGCTAGGCGGTCTCGCGATCGACGTGTACGAGCAGGAGGCGGACCTTTTCTTCCGCGACCTGTCCGGCACCATCATCACCGACGACGTGCTTCAGCGGCTCGTCACGTTCCCGAACGTGATCGTCACGGGCCATCAGGCCTTTCTCACGCGCGAAGCGGTGACGACCATCTGCGAGACAACCCTGCAAAGCGTCACGGAGTTCGAGACGGGCAAGCCGCTTTCAAACGAAATCAGTGCGAGCTGAACGCAGCGCGCTGCGGAGCGGTCACCCGGTGCGAGTTCGTAAGCGAGTTGTGCTAGCCGGTACTTTCATCGTTTCGCCATAGATGTGGTCAAGGCACTTTCGACACCTGGCATGCGCGGCGGGCGGCGCTGAGGAGCAGGAACCATGAAACTCTATTCACACGCTCTCCGGAAGTGGCTGACTGCCATTTTCACTAACCTCGCGATCACGGCGATTTTCGCGGTGGCAATCTCGCCTGCGGCTCATGCTCAGCAGAACTTCGCTACTCCGGAGGCCGCAATGAATGCCTTTGGTGACGCAATTGTCAAAGACCGCGAGGACACATTGCGCACCATCTTCGGCAAGGACTTTCGCAATCTGATTCCGCCAGTTGGCGCGCAGGTGCGGGATGCGTTTCTCACGATGTGGTCAAAGTCGCATGCGATCAAGCCGATAGATACACGGCACGCGGAGATCGCGGTAGGCGACGATGGCTGGACGCTGCCAATTCCACTCGTGAAGACCGACCGGGGATGGCACTTCGACACGCGCGCTGGCGCGGAAGAGATGCGGGAACGACGCATCGGCCGCAACGAGCTGGCCGTCATTCAGACGATGCTCGCAATCTACGATGCACAACGCGAATACGCGCAGACCAATCACGACGGCGAGGGCGTGCTCGACTACGCTTCGAAGATGGTGAGCTCGCCAGGCAAACACGACGGTCTGTACTGGCCGACGGGACCGGACGACCCACCAAGTCCACTCGGCGACGCGTTCGTTAATGCAAGCGCGCGCAACACCCAGAACGCCGGTTACCACGGGTATCACTACAAGTTGCTCGATTCACAGGGACCGCATGCGCCTGGCGGAGCCTATGACTACGTTGTCAACGGCAAGCTGTTCGGAGGTTTCGCCATCATCGCCTGGCCGGTGCGTTACGGAGATACGGGTATCAAGACTTTGATGGTGAGTCATGCCGGGCAGGTCTATGAGCGTGACCTTGGCCCGCAGACCGCCGCGAAAGCCGAGGCAACGAAGTCGTTCGATCCGGGCCCAGGCTGGAACAGGGTGAGCGATAAGGATAGTGGCCTACCCTGACCATGGTGCTGTGCGTAGCGGCGCCATGGTTAAGTAGTCGATGACTGCCCCGCGCCATCAACAGGCTGGTGTGAGGTTCCGGTCAGCTCGATTGCGAGCCGGAGACAGGTGCCCGGCAGCGCGTGAGGCTCCTGTCTATGCTTGCGCTGAGCGCACAGCTACGCCATACGTGCTGACGATTCGCGCATCCTGCTCAGCGGCCGGAAACAGCTCCCACTCCAGTCCGTTCACATCGACGCTGCTTGAATACGCGTTGGCGGTATCGTCTTCGAATCCGACGTGCCGCAGTTGACCCGCTTGCTCCGGTTTCTCGTTGATCGAGAAGTTGAGCAGGTCGGTTCGCCACATAGCGTATTTGCCGGGCACGACAGCATCGGGCGATTGTCCGAGCCGGCGGCTGTAGTCGACAATCGATTCGTCGAGGCTCGCAACAGCGAGTGCAATGTGAAAACGCTTCATGATGGGCTCCCGCGGTGGTTATCCGTTTCAACGGTCCGCCCATCGTAGCGATTGCGCACGAGCGCAACTAGGCAAGCGATTATGCTGGTATGTGCGTTACCCGGTTACGCTCGCAGGCCGGTTCGGATCGGCTCGCCGCCGAAGCGCGACAACGCAGTCAGAGATTCGACGGGTTGCCCGGATCTGTCTTGCCCTTTTCGGCGTTTTCACGCTGATCGCCGAGATCCTTGCGGTTTTCGCCTTCGGTGATCTGCGCTTCACCCTTGAGCTTCCTGTCTTCGTTGCCGGTGATAGAGCCGATGCCCTTGTTGATCATGCCTTTCAGTTCTTCCTTGATGCCTTCGGTCTTGTCGTTTGCCATGAGTGCCTCCAGAGTTAAGCGGGTTTCAGCGCGATGCCACCATCGCGTGCGTCATGTGCATCCGCAATCCGCATGCCGAGGCGCTTATCGACGGCGCTTCTTCCACGCATAGTCGGCGGGTGGATCGGCGACGCCCGGGCGCCCCACCGAGTTCGGATTTTCCGAGCAAAGGGTGACGAAACACACCGGCTCGCCGCACGACTGACGGCGCCGCAACGTCTCGGTAAATGACAGCGCCTCTGCCATCGCGCCGGCGGCGAAGGATGCGGCGCGCGGCACGATGGCGTCGTCTATCGCTTCCGACCAATAGACCATGTACACCGGATTCACGGAGCAGGTGACTGACTACCGGGCACACCGACGCCCGGTATGTCTCGCACGGGCTGCTGATCCGGCTGGACGTCGGTTTCGGGAAGCGACTCCGGCGTGCGCGCGGGCGGCGTGCCGCGACCAATTTCGGACTGTTGCGGATCGGGTTTTTGGGGCGCGGGCGTTTCGGTCATGGTGGCTCCTTCTGCGTTGCTTTCGGTGGATCGGGTGTCGTGTCCGCAGCATCCTGTGTGCCAACGAGTCGCGAGCGTAGCGCAGGCCGTGCGCAGCATCGTGTGGCCACGCCGCTCCCGGATCGCTACACGCTGAATGCACAGCCGCAGGCTTCTCGGCAGTCTGACCCCGGCTACCTTTACAATCCAACACTTCGATCCGACAAACGTGAAATGCGCGATGAGATACCACTTTGCATTGATCCTTGCGGCGGCCGTTGCGAGTACTGCCGTGCACGCTCAAACAGCCGCGAATGGCGAGACAGGTGCACTGCAATGTGCGATCGGAAAAGTGACCGGCGTGGGCGGGTCGGAACAGAGCGTTCGTGAATATCTCGCGACGCCCGATCGGGACAAATATCGCTACATCGCGGACAACCCGATTCAATGCCGCATCTCCGACGAGGGCCGGGCGTCCGCATGTACCGGCATCACCACGCTTAAGCGCGAACAGGTGAGCGTGTACGATCAGATCGACAGCACGATGATCACCGTGGTCGCGCGCGTCGAGCTGGATCACGGCACGTATCCGGTGCTTATCGCCGTGCCGAGAAAAGACGTGCAGTGTCAGGAGTGAGTGATCTGGCCCGGGCGGCTTCGTGCGCTGTCCTGAGAGCAATTGCAAAGGTAACCCGTCCATGCAAGCCAGAATCCGGATCAGCGTCCTCGCGAGCATTCCACGAAGCGTCTGGGTACTCGGCTGTGTGAGCCTTTTCATGGACATCTCGTCGGAGATCGTCCATAGCCTTTTGCCGATGTTCCTGACAGTGAGTCTCGGTGCGAGCGCCGCGACCATCGGCTTGATAGAAGGCATTGCCGAAGCGACCGCGCCGATAGTGAAGGTGTTTTCGGGCGCGCTAAGCGACTACCTCGGGAACCGCAAGTGGCTCGCGGTGACTGGTTATGCATTGGGCGCGTTGAGCAAGCCGCTCTTCGCGATTGCGCCGACCGTCGGCGTGGTGGTGAGCGCGCGCGTCATCGACAGAATCGGCAAGGGGATCCGCGGCGCGCCGCGTGACGCGCTCGTTGCGGACGTCACGCCTGTCCACCTCAGAGGCGCCGCATTCGGCTTGCGTCAGTCACTCGATACCATCGGCGCGGTGCTGGGCCCGTTGTTCGCGGTGGTCATCATGTCGGTGTGGGCCGATAACTTCCGGCTCGCCTTCTGGCTTGCCGTCGTACCTGGTGTCCTGGCGGTCGCACTGTTGATGTTCGGCATCCACGAGCCGGCGCGTGAAGCGGGCACGAAGCGCGTCAATCCTGTGCGGCTGGAGAATCTGAAGAAGTTGGGCCCGCGCTACTGGTGGGTCGTCGCCATTGGCGCTGTGTTTGCGCTCGCCCGGTTCAGCGAAGCATTCCTCGTTTTGCGTGCGATGGGCAGTGGGGTACCCATCGCTCTAGTTCCGCTCGTTATGGTGACGATGAATATCGTGTATTCGCTATCGGCGTATCCGTTCGGCAAACTTGCGGACACGATGAGTCACAAGCGGCTGCTGATCGCGGGCGTCGTCGTGCTGATCGTCTCGGACCTCGTGCTTGCACACGGCAGCCACTGGAGCATCGTGCTGCTCGGCGTCGCATTGTGGGGCTTGCATATGGGTATGACGCAGGGGCTGCTCGCGACCATGGTTTCTCACACCGCGCCGGCGCAATTGCGCGGCACAGCGTTTGGCTTTTTCAACCTGCTGGGCGGCGTCGTCACACTGCTTTCGAGCGTCATTGCCGGTGAGCTGTGGGACAAGATCGGGGCTACGGCTACCTTTTATGCAGGCGCCGTTTTCTGCCTGGCGACAATCGCCCTCCTGGTTGCCGGCAAGGCGCCCGACACCCGCGCAACTTCGCACTGACGAATAAACAGTTTGCAAAGGCCGCAGCTATCCGTTGAGTTCCGCGACGAGGCGCGCCAGACGGGCGATGCGGTTGCGGTACATGGGTGCTTGCGGGCTCGTCTTCAAATGCTCGACGCGGTCGCGCCAATAGGTCGGTGAAAAAGGCTCCTGGGACGCCCATGCGATCACGCGCTCGAGGTGAACAAGCTCGCTTTCGAAAATGTGGTGGTGCATTGTTGAACCCCCGTGGATGGCCAGTCTTCTCTCGTCACGGCGCCGTTGAAATCTGACGCTGCGTAAGGCTGCTCGAGCAGCTTGTTTTCCGCGACTCGTTACAACAAGGTTAGCCGTCGCAGCCCTTTCCCGAAGGGAAGGCAACGACGGCCGGACCCATCCCGCAGCGGATCTTCGGTGCATAGCCAAAGATTTTCCGCTCTTTAGTGCCCGCGCATTGCGAGCTGCTTCTCTGCGGAAGCATGGTCGCCATCTTTCTACGCGTCACCGCTACAACAGCACAGCCCTCTCTCAGTCTGCTACCAACGGCTGGCTACCGTTGGCATCGATCGGCGTTGCACGTATTAGTTCGTTTAACTAAACGACTGCTTGCCGTAATGAATCGAGATTACTCGATCCGCGGTGCCAGCCGTCCCGCAACGGACGCAACAATGCGGCAACAGAAACGTCGAACACATTGCAGCGCGCGATCTTGTTTTGGTCTCTCAGGCTCCCCGGTCATTCGGATAAGTTCGTCGCAGCTTTCCGGCCACCTGCTTTTATATAAGCAACGGTCGTGCCATATGTTGAGATGGCGTAGGCTCGGGCGCGTCGGCGAATCTGGGTTGCCGGTGTTGGTCGATCTCGTCCAGGTTGGCGGCCAAAGTTGGTCGTTTTCGTCCATGTTGACATGCGGCGCGCGTAATGGGGCGATTTCGTCCGGAGCGGGGCGACACTCGACGGCGCGAGAGAGGATTGCGGACACCACGAACGACGCAGAGGGGAGTCCGGCGCGGGCGATGCATGCCGCAGCCGGACGAAAGCAGATGAAAGCAGATGAGAGCGGACGGGGGATGAGACGACAGAAGCGGACTTGCTTACGCCTGCAAGCTGACCTTGCTGTACGTCAGCCTGCTCGGGCGCACGCGCATACGCACCAGCGACACGAGGAAGCTGAACCCCGCCTGATTGGGATCGATCACGGGCACGTAAGCGCCGAGTGCCTCGCCGAGCAGCGACGAGACCCGGCTCGCCACGTCTACGAATCCCGTACAGCCGAGCAGAATCGCCTGAGCGCCGTCGTCCTTGACCGCCTTTAACGCCGCTTCGAAGGTGCGGACAACCACGACGTCGATGTTCTCGAGCTGCGCGACAGGGCAGTCAATCGCGCGAATCGACGCGAAGGTGTCTTCTATACCGTAGGTCTGCGGATGACCGCGCTGCATCGCGAGCGTGCTTTGCAGGATCGTGATGATCGAGAAGCGCTGGCTGAGCGCGAGAGCCGTAAACGCCGACGCCGGAAAGCCGCCGATGATGGGAATGTCGATCACTTCGCGCGCGGCTTCGACGCCGCACATGTCGAAGTCGGTCAGCCAGATGCCGTCGAAACCGTCGTTGGCGATGGTCTGCGCGAGCTCGACCACCGGCATGCCGTTCTGCAGCCAGTTTGTGCGGTTCTCGATATCGGGATGACCCTCGGTGATGTTGCGAATCTCCACTTGGACGTCGGGCGGAACGACGGGCGCAATCGCCTTCATGATGCGGTCGTTGTATTGAGACGTGGCAACCGGCACGAGCACGCAGATGCGAATGGACGAGTTCAAGATGCATCTCCCGTGCGTGCGGACTGCAGCGATTCGAGCGGCACGTAAGGGCCGAGGTAGCCAAGCGAGTTCAGCAACTGCATGAAGCTGTCGAGAATGAGGCCCGGTTTGCGCAATTCCGTTTCGGCGCGCCAGGCGATCAGCGTCACGGGGCGTTTGCCGATTGCCGGATTCAGCGAACCGTCGCTGTTTACAAGGTCGCCATTGCTAAAGACTGCCTGTCCCTCGCCGCCGACGAAGTAGGCGACGCTGTCGGGCGCGAGCACGATCGGCTGCGCACACGTGCTGTCCCATGCGAGTAGCGACTCGTTCTGATACATCACCGTATAGGTGTGCTGCCCTGCCTGGATGCGAATCTTGCCGACGTCGAAGCCGCCGCTCGTATCGACTTCGGCCGACACCAGTTCGCCCGGTTCGGAAACCGCGCGCGCCGCAAGTCCGCAACGTTCGACGAGATAGGCGGTCATCTGCCGGGCGCTGCCGACCTCTCCGTTCTGCAGTGCACGCCCGAGCTTCAGCGCGCGTGTCAGTGTGCCGCGAATCGGCGTCGCGCGGCCGATATCGGCCGGCGTCATCACCCACATCGCGAGTCCGCCGAACTGGCCGAACTCCGGATCGGCCACGACCGGGCGCATCATCTGTTCGACGATCGCCGAGACGTCCCGCTGATGAGTCGGCGCGCCTTCGCTGCCGCCGCGCGGCGTCACGTTCAGTTCGACGCAAAGACCGCCCTGGCTTACGAGGAACGCGGGCCGCGGATCGATCTCTGCAGCGGCGAACGTCAGCATCGGCAACGAGGGCACCGCGCGTCCGGCGCCGTCGGCGTCGATGACCGCAAGGCCCAGTTTCGCCGCCACGAGTGCTGCCACCGTGAAGCCCAGCGCACCGCTTTCCGGCGGCATCACATAGGCGAGTTTCGTGGATTGCGAGGCGAGCCGGGCCTGAACGTTCTGCACCGCCGTCACGGGGCCGAGCGGGTAGGTCGCCGAATTGATCGCTTCGGGCGCGCCGAGATAGGCGACCATGACGGCCGCGCCCTCGGTAGCTTCATCGACGGAGACGACCTTGACGGTGTCGGTCGGATAGTAGTCGCCGGCTACGAAGTGCGCGGCCAGATGCCGTGCGGATTCGATGGTGCCGCCTCCGCCGCTGCCGAAGAAAGCTGCGCCCAGTAGCAGCGGTTCGAGATCTTCCCGGCGTAGCTCATATGCCATTTACGATTCCTTTGGTGTAGTTGTGGAACGAAGCATGTTGCTGGAGTTCGGCAAGCAGATTCGCGGCGCCCGCGACGCGAGGTGTTGCATCCGTCGGCAACGAACGCAGGCCGCGCTCGAGCGTCTCGATGGCTTCGGCTACGCGGCCAGTCGAGCGCAGCAAATCGGCGAGGTGGTGCGCGGCATCCACGCGCCCAGGCACCGAGCCGAACGCGAGCGCCGTCGACAGCGCCGTGCGCAGCCCGAGTTCCGCCGCGTTCACGTCGCCGAGCGCCCACTGCGCGCGTGCGCGTGTGACAAGTAGCTTGCCCAGATACACGCGCTCCTGACGGGCGAGCGTCTCGTCGATAGCCGTAGCCAGGATCGCCTCGCAAGTTTTCGCGCGGCCCGCGCGCAGCAGCAATTCCCCGTGCTGCCACGTCTTGAATGAATAGAACAGCGCACCGCCATTGCAAACCACGTGGTTATCGTAGCCGTCGAGCATGACAGTTTCCGCTTCGTCGGCCTGCCCGAGCGCGCTGAGATGACAGCCGCGCAGCACCTGCCCGACTCCGCGATAGAACGCGAAGCCGTGCGCGATGGATACCGACTCCAGTTCGCTCGCAAGCTGACCCAGCCGTTCCACGTCATCGAACAGCGCGGCGAGCCAGGCGGCGCCCTGCAAATTGACGACGTGAGCGAGCGCGTGCACGCCGGGTTCGGATGTGCGCAAAATCAGCATTTCCATCGCGCGGCGTGCCTGTCCGAAGGCGCCGATCTGGTAGGCGGCAAGTCCTTCGAAAGTCAACGCGAGACTCGCCAGGTCGATTCCTTGCGAGCCGGTGCGAATGTCGTTGCGCCCCACGCCGAGCAGATTGCCGCGCGCGAGACAGGCGAGGGCTTCTTCGCTGTCGCCGAGCCAGAACAGCGTGTTGGTCATGGCGACGTGAGCTTCGTCGAGCGACACTCGATCGCCGGCGTTCTGCGCGCGCTCCAGCATGTTCTGCGCGGTTGCGCGTGCCTGCTTGAGTTGCAGCGTGGTTAACTGCGTGGTCCAGATGCCGAACTGGATTGCGGCGATTTCAGCGGGGGAGCAGACGCCTTCACCGACCGCCAGCGCCGCGGCGTAGCAGGCGGTGGCTTCCGCGTACAGCCAGCCGTGCACGCTGCGCAAGCTCATCCCCAGAAGGCGGTAGGCGTCGAACTGAAGGCGGCGCACGGCATCCTGTTCGTTCGGCGTTTGCAGCACGTCGAGACAGCGGCGCAGCGGCGGAATTGCTTCGGCAAATTTCGATTCTTCGATCAGCGCGTTCGCGTGCTCCAGGCACTTGCGCGCTTCGCGATGATGTTCCTCTCGCGACTTCAAACGCCGTTCGATTGTCTTGCGACCCACGCCGAGCATCGCGGCGGCCGCACTCTTGTTGCCGCTCGTCCGTTCGAGTGCGCGGTCGATCAGCAGGTCTTCGGCGGCGTTGAGCTTGTCGCGGCCTTCGAGCTGCATCAGCATATCGGCGAGACTCGCGCGCGACACCGGCCCGCTGGTCTCGTTGGCGAGAAACGGCTCGAGCGTATCCACGTCGATCACCGTGCTTTCCGCGAGCACGCTCAATTGGCTGACCAGGTTGCGCAATTGCCGGATATGACCAGGCCAAGGGTGCTGCGCAAGACGTCGCAGCGCGGCCGGCGCAAACTCCAGCCGGCGCGTGTGTTGTGACGCGAAGTGGTTGACGAGCGCGGGGATATCCTCGACGCGCTGCTCGAGTCCCGGTACCGCGAGTACGAAGACCGCGAGCCGATAGAACAGATCCTCGCGGAAGAGCCCCGCGCGCGCTAGCTCGCGCAGGTCGCGGTGTGTCGCGGCAACCACGCGTCCGGCAAACTGCAGACTGGTCGACGATCCCAGCGGACGGAATGTGCGCGTTTCAAGTACGCGCAGTAGTTTCGGCTGCAGCGCGAGCGGCAATTCGCCGATTTCATCGAGCAGCAGCGTGCCCTTGCCAACTTGCTGGAAAAGCCCCTGGCGGTTTTCGCCCGCGCCGGTGAACGCGCCCTTGACGTGCCCGAACAGTTCGGCTTCAACGAGATGTTCGGGAATCGCGCCGCAATTGACGTCGACGAAGGGTTGATCCTGGCGCAGGCTGTGTGCGTGAACACGGCGCGCAACGAGCTCTTTGCCCGAACCGGTCGGCCCGAAAATAAGCAGCGGATGATCGGTGGGAGCAACCCGATCGATCATCCGGACCAGTTGGCGAAACGCTGGTGCGCCGCCTACGAAAGAGCCGGAGTCGGCCTTGTCGTTGGCGAACGGAACGACTGGGGTATAACTCATTACAAAGTAAGCTCCACATGATCCGCGTGCGGCGCTACGCGGAAATGGCCGTCGCAAGGACGGCGGTCATGCATCGATTCCCTGTCTGACGAACTTCCGATTCCGCTGTCGGAGTAGTCCGCCTAAGAAGTGACAGAGTATGAGGGTTGGTTGTCGATGTTGTCTTTTGAAATTATTCCTGGCGCAAGTATCTATGCGCATTTCATCGCGCATGACAACAAGCACAGAAAGAGGGGTGGCTGCAGCGGCGCAAGCGCGTCACGCCGGCTCACGATACGTGGTTGATATAACGGCGCCGCGTCATCGGTTCTTTAGCTCCGGCGTGCGTGGTGTCAATCGTGTGCAGGGTGTGCGGGGGGGGCCATGCGGCCGCTGCCGGGCCCACGATGTGAGGCGGAGCGGGGTGAAGAGCCAGTTGATTGCAGCTTTGTTGCGCAGGTTTCGATTGGTGAAATTGCCACGGGCCGCCGGCAATGGGGAGCGTGGCAATTTATTGCTTCATGACCGGCCGATGCAACGGCCGGCCAATTGGCGCTTACGGACCGACGCGAAGGACGATTCCCGTTGAAATCTGCACCATCAGATAGTCGCCTCCAATGCCGACCCACGAATAGCCACGCGGCGGCGGAGCCAGCCGGTACGCTCGCCAGTCGTCGATTACATACTGACGGTCGCGGTATTCCGGAGGCAGGCGATCGCCCTTGCGCCAATGTCCGGGCGCGTTCGCGGAGTTGCCTGGACCGTCGGGGCTGTGTCCGGGTGGCATCTGCTTGTGGCCATGACCATTCGATTCATGACCATGGTTGGGCCCGTGACCGTGGTCGCCGCCTTTGCCGGGGTTGTCGTGCGGTGGTTGGGCGAGAACGAGCGACGATGCCAGCATACCCGCGCTCATCATCGACGCGAAAAATATGCGCGCTTTATTCATTAACTATCTCCTGGAATTAGCAGCGTGAAGGTGCAGGGCACCAAACCGGACAGCCTGATCTGAATCTGTCAGGTTTGTATGTTAGCGGACCCAAGTCACCTGCGCGCACACGAAGTCTTGCCAACCGTTGCTAGCGCAACTAGCAATGGTTTGCGCGCATTTGCGTGCAAACAGCCGCAGTTCCTCTTACGCTTTTATGCAAATTCGCGATTCAAAGCTATGCCCTGCATCGGAAAAATGCGTTCGAAATTCTCCGTTGCGAGCTTATCGCGGCATTGCATCGACTAGCTCATGCTGATCGCAATTCCGGCTGCGGTGCTATTCGAAGTTTGCGCTTCGAGTTCGTCCAGTCGCAGCAGAAGGAGGTCGAGTGAGCGCAGTTGCGCATTCGTAAGGTGCTGCGAATCGAGTAGTCGATGAAGCCGCAGGCGCCAGTAGGCGGCAGGCAGGATGGGCCCCGCGAGATCTCCTGTCATTGACGCGCTCATTACTCGCGCAAGATGCGCGATCTCCAGGTCTATTAAAGTGACCATGCCCCCACCTCGCAACGTTCGTTCTTGTTGTCTAACCAAGAGTTATTAGACATTAGTCCAAATGCGGCAAATAACCAATGGGGTAGATTATTGACGGGCGGCTAAAGCGGTCGGCAATTTTTTCGGAGAGAATGCACACAGCATTAGGCGCAAGGGAATCCAACGTCTTTTTCCTTGCAACAGCGAATATTAAGTATTCGTGGCAACGGCCTTTGCGATTTACGCGATCCGTAGACAGTCACGCTCAACATATCTTCGCACGCGACGGTGCACGACGACATGCGGCGGCATGCAACCCAAGGCGGGCCGCATGCCGTCTCCTTCAGTTGCCGTTCAGGCTCTGCTTCGCGGCGAAACGACGCGATTGCTGCCCGGCACTGCATTGCGGCCAACGGCCGAGCCGCCGCTTTCTTCGATCGGCGGTTGATGGCGGAATCCCGCGCTGCCCGACACGATCGCGATAATCGCGCCGACGATCAGTGCCGCGAAAGAGAACCAGCTGGCGCGAGCGACGCCGCGCGCGGCCGTGTCAGCGGTTTCGCGCGCCCGTTGTCCGGCTTCGGGGCTGGACGCCATCGATGCCGCCGACGCCATGGCCGACTGCATCTGCTGCTTGGCAGTGTCAACGATGGAATTGGCTCCGCCTCCCTGATTGGCCGCAGTCGCGCCCGCTTGCGCGCCGACTTGCGCACCCGTCGCCGCAACGCTTCCTGCGGTACTAACCGCTCCCGTGATGAGCGAAGTCATTCCGTAGAGGATGAACAACGTCATGACAGCCCATGCTAGCAGGCCATGCAGCCATCCGAGCACGGGCGCGCACCGTCCCGCGTAGTACGAACCGACGAAGACAGCGAGAACCGTCGTTACGATGACCCACACGCCGGAGCCGAAGCCGAAGCCTTGCAACGGGTCGGGTTTGGACATCGGCGCGAGCAGCGACGCGCCGATAGCCGTGCCAAGCACGCTCATGACCAGATAGACGATCATCGAGAGAATAACGCCCGCGAAAATCGGGCCCCATGACAGCCGCGGCAGGCCGTCTTGTGTCGTGAGAAGTTTCATGGTGTCTCCTGCAGAGAGGGAAGAGGTCGCCTGGTGCCGCGCGCATGGCCCGGCACTTCGGGTTTGCGCAAGCGCCATGCCGTGGGCACCCGCGACGCGCCGCGTCAGCGCCTTGCCGCGCTATAGGCGCCGGCTTCCTCAATCAACCAGGTTCTGAAGAGTTCGAGTGGCTTCCCGTGACTTAGCTCCGTCGGATAGACGAGGTAGTACGCGGATTCCTCGACCGTGGTGGCCGCGAGCGGAATAACGAGGCCGAGTTGCGACAGCTGTGCGTCGACGAAAAATTTTGGAACGAGGGCCACGCCGAGTCCTGCAGCAGCGGCGCTGATCAGCATGGAGTGCAGTTCGTACCGGACGCCTTGCATCGTGGCGCTATCTTCGACGCCGAGATTGGCGAACCAGCGGGACCAGGCGTCGGGGCGCGTCGTCGAATGGAGAAGCGGGTAGTTCAGCAATTCGTGCGCTCTCCTGACGGGCTTGGCAAGCAGTGACGGCGCGCAGACGGGCACGACTTCTTCGCCGAAAAGATAGTCCGACGACGTACCCGGCCAGGTCGGCTTGCCATAGTGAATGGCGGCCTCGAAATGCGACTCTTCAAAGGGAAACGGGTCGGTGCGAACACCCATGTTGATTCGAACGTCCGGGTTGCGGTCGTTGAAGTCCTTCATTCGCGGAATCAGCCATTGCGACGCAAACGTGGGAAGCACCGCGAGTTCCAGGTAACCGCCTCCGCTGCCGTGCGCAATGATCGACAGCGTGTCGCGATCCAGATTCTCCAGCGCGCGGCGCACTTGCGTGCCATACAGACGGCCGGCGCGAGTCAGCATCACGCGCTGCTTCGAGCGAACGAAAAGGCGCACGCCAAGATTGGATTCGAGCGTCAAGATTTGCCGCGAAACTGCGCTTTCCGTGAGAGACAACTCTTTCGCAGCATGAGTGAAGCTTTCGTGCCGCGCCGCGGCCTCGAAGGCCAGCAACGCGCTCGTGCCGGGAACCTTGAACTTGCGCATGTTAATTCCGAAAAGTCATCAAGTGGCAATTTAATCTCGCTTTACGCGGCGCGCAACACTTTGAATAATGAGAATCACGTAAGCTTGGCTATTCCTTCGTCTATTCCTTTGGCTACCGTTTCCGGTATGCCGTCGATGAACACCTTCCCGCTGCGGCGGCGCGCCCCCGAGAGAAATGCAGATGCGCAATTCAAACGTTGAACGCCTGTTACTGAAACTGCTTGGCCCGGCCAAAACGGAGTCGCTCTTTACAACCCTGAGATTTCCGAGTGCACTCGCGGATTGGGAAGACGGCACTGTGACGCGCGCCGAACTCGCGCAGGCGATGAATATGGCCTTATTCGAGGATCTGCTGGAGCGTTCGCCGAACGGGCGCGCCTATACGACCGAAACAATCGCGAACGGCGGCTCTGTGTACTTCGATCACGGCGCGTTGCGCACGGTGAGGTGGGAGAGCAACGGGGCGTTGCCTCCGGGCGAGGCGGCATTCACTCGCATCTTGCGTCCGCTTGGCTTCAGGCTGAACGGCCGCTATCCGCTCGACAAACTTGGCATGACCGGCCGTGCGTACGCGCATGAGGACGCGCCCGATGAAATCGCGCAGTTCTTCGTGAGTGAGTTGCATCCCGAACGCTTCTCCAACGAGTTCCAGCAGGCAGTCACTAACGTGGTCCATTCGTCGAAAGATCCGTTGACGCCGCTCGCCGTATCGCAACTCTGGGAACTGGAGCGTGAAGGCTCGCTTGCTATCGAGGCAGCTCACAAGTTGCTGCCGGTCATTGTCGGCGCGTTCGCTCGCCAGCACGATCTGCCGAGCGAGGCGGACTACGAAGTCCTGTTGCGCGAATCAGCGGAAATGGCGTGGATCGCTACCGAAGGCAACGCCTTCAATCACGCGACGGATCGCGTGGAAGACGTGTTCACGCTGTCGGACGAAGAGAAGGGCAAGGGCCGGCCCATGAAACCCGAAGTCGAGCGCTCGCGCTCAGGCCGCGTCTTCCAGACCGCCTATCGCGCGGACACGGTCGAGCGTCAATTCAGGTCCACTGGCGACAGGCTCGTCACGCGCACGGTGCCCGGCTCCTTCTATGAATTCATCACTCGCAAGCGTACTTTCGATCAGGCGTCGCGTAGCTGGGTCATAGACCTGCGTTTCGACGCCGGCAATGCGCAAGGCATTTTCAAAATGACCGCGAACGCGGCACTGTAGGCGGAGCGCCGGCCCGTCTTTCAGGTGAGGGTCTCATGCTCATAATTAACGCCGATCCGAACGCAAGCCGCATTTCCTATCAGAAATAACGCTCCCGACCGCGCGGCGGCAGCGGAAACGGTTGATGTTGCCGGCAAATACCCGCGCGTGTATAGTTTCCGAACGTACCAAAATTTCGTATTGGAAATTCAAAGAGGTCTCAATCGTGAAAGCATCCGCCATTCTCTCGGAACTCGGTATTTCCCATCTCGCGGAAGCGGGCGACATTGCCGTCCATTCGCCGATCAACGGCGAACTTATCGGCCGCGTCGCGAGCCGGACGGTCGCCGAGGTAGACGCCGCACTGGCCAGCGCCCAGAAGGCTTACGCAAGCTGGCGCAACGTGCCGGCGCCGCGCCGCGGAGAACTGGTGCGTCTGCTGGGTAACAAGCTGCGCGAGCAGAAGCACGCGCTCGGCAGCATCATCACGCTCGAGACCGGCAAGATCCTTCAGGAAGGCCTCGGCGAAGTGCAGGAAATGATCGACATCTGCGACTTCGCGGTTGGGTTGTCGCGTCAGCTTTACGGCTTGACGATCGCGTCGGAGCGTCCGGGCCATCGCATGGCTGAGACGTGGCATCCGCTCGGCGTGTGCACCATCATTTCCGCGTTCAACTTTCCTGCAGCCGTGTGGTCGTGGAATGCCGCGCTCGCGCTGGTATGCGGCAATGCGGTCGTCTGGAAACCATCGGAAAAGACACCGCTCACCGCGCTGGCAGTCGACAAGATTCTGCAGGACGCGTTGAAGGAATTCGGCGACGCTCCCGAAGGCCTGACGAGCGTCGTGAACGGTGGCCGCGATGTCGGCGCAAAGCTGGTTGCCGACCCGCGTTCCAATATCGTGAGCGCGACGGGGAGCACGGAAATGGGCCGCGCGGTCGGCGTCGAAGTGGCGCGCCGTTTTGGCCGCTCGATTCTCGAACTCGGCGGCAATAACGCGGGCATCGTCTCCGGCAGCGCCGATATGGAACTGGCACTGCGCGGCATCGTTTTTTCTGCAGTCGGCACGGCCGGTCAGCGCTGCACGTCGCTGCGCCGTCTGTTCGTTCACGAAGGCGTGTACGACAAAGCCGTCGAACGTTTGAAGGCGCTGTACAGCAAGGTCGTGATCGGCAATCCGTTGGAGCAGGGTGTGCTGATGGGGCCGCTGATCGACGAACAGTCGTTCAACCGCATGCAAGCGGCGCTCGAAGAGGCAAAGAGCGAAGGCGGCAAGGTGTTCGGCGGCGAGCGTCATGCGGTTGCCGGCAATGAGAAGGGCTTTTATGTGCGTCCGGCAATCGTCGAAATGCCTTCGCAAACGTCGGTCGTGCTGAAGGAAACGTTCGCCCCGATTCTCTATGTGCTGAAGTACAGCGACTTCAACGACGCGATCGACGGAAACAACGCAGCGGTTCACGGTCTTTCGTCGTGCGTCTTCACGACTGACCTGCGTGAAGCGGAGCGATTCCTGTCGGCGTCGGGCAGCGACTGCGGTATCGCGAACGTGAACATCGGACCGAGCGGCGCGGAAATTGGCGGCGCGTTCGGCGGCGAAAAGGAAACGGGCGGCGGTCGCGAATCGGGCTCCGACTCGTGGAAAGCTTATATGCGGCGCGCGACCAACACCGTCAACTATTCGTCGGCACTGCCGCTCGCTCAGGGCATCGATTTCAACATCGGCTGAGCGTTTTGCGCTGCACGTACACGGCTGTTTAACCACGGCCGTTTTTTTGCGCGAGCTGTCGTTGCGGCCCTGCCGGACAACTCGGCCGCTGTATGCCGGCGGGCCCTTTCCGGGGCAGCCCGGTCATGTGCAACCTGGAGCGAGTCGTGAGTTCACAAGTCGTTATTGTCGGTGGCGGGGTTATCGGCAGTTCTATTGCTTACTTCTTGCGCGCTTCCGATCCGACGGTTTCCGTGTCCGTTATCGAACGTGATCCGAGCTACGCGAAGTCGTCGTCGGCTTTATCGGCCGCTTCGATCCGGCAGCAGTTCTCCACGCCGTTATCGATTCAGATGTCGCTGTACGGTATCGAATTTCTGCGCAATATCGGCGAGCTTCTTGAAGTGGACGGCAACAAGCCCTCGATCGATTTGCACGAAGGCGGTTACCTGTTTCTGGCCACGGCCGCCGGCCACGCAACGCTGCGCGAAAATCACGCGTTGCAGAAGGGCCTTGGCGCGGACATCAATCTGATGGACCAGCAAGCGCTGAAGGCCAGATTCCCTTGGCTGAACGTGTCCGACCTCACGTCGGGGGCCTTCGGCGAGAGCGGCGAAGGATGGTTCGACGGCTATGGCCTCGTGCAGGCGCTTCGCAAGAAAGCCCAGTCGCTCGGCGCGCGCTACATTGCCGCCGATGTGACCGGTGTCGTTCGCGAGGGCCGCAAGATCACGCACGTCATCGCCAGCAATGGCGAGCGCTTCGCATGCGATACGGTCGTGAACGCGGCAGGCGCATGGGCGCGGAAGATTGCCGGAATGATGGACATCGACATTCCGGTCTTTGCTCGCCGTCGCAGCATTTTCAATGTGTCGTCTCCGGCTCACCTCGCGGATTGTCCGTTGCTGATCGATCCTACCGGCGTCTATTTCCGGCCGGAAGGGAAGACCTACATTTGCGGCACATCGCCGGGCGCGGATAACGATCCTGACGATCTGCCGCTCGACGAAGTCGATCACGGCCTTTTCGACGACGTCATCTGGCCGACGCTTGCGCATCGCGTGCCGGAGTTCGAAGCGCTGCGTGTCGCGAACTGCTGGTCTGGCTATTACGAGTACAACGTATTCGACCACAACGCGATCATTGGCTATCACCCGCAAATCGAAAACTGCGTGTTCGCGAACGGGTACAGCGGACATGGTCTTCAGCAGGGCCCTGCAACGGGCCGCGGCGTAAGCGAACTGATTCTGAATGGTCGTTATGTGTCGCTCGATCTCTCTTCGCTGAACTGGGACCGTCTGCTCGAAAACCGTCCTATCGTGGAAAAAAACGTGGTGTAGGCGACCACGAATAATGCTTGACGACCTGGGCTCAACCGCCGAAAACATGTACGAATTCACCGCCCCTTTCCAGAATCCTTCAGGCTCTCCGATTCGCGAACTGTTCAAGTATCTGGGTGAGCCAGGCATGATTTCATTCGCGGGCGGCTATCCCGCTAGCGATCTGTTCGATGTCGACGGCTTGCAGCAGGCAGAAGCTCGCGCATATCAGGACCCGAACAGCTGTCTGCAGTACGGGCCGACTGACGGGCTGCCGCGTCTGAAGCACGAACTCATAGACCTGATGGCGCGTCGTGGCGTGCCATGCGCGTTGAACGAAATGCTGGTGACCACGGGCTCCCAGCAAGGACTCGACCTGCTGCTTCGCGTGCTGGTGAGTCCGGGCGATGTCGTGCTGACCGAACAGCCTGCGTATCCGGCTACGCTTCAGGCACTCAAGCTCCAGCAGGCGAAAATCGTTACCGTGCCGGTCGATGCGCACGGCCTCGACGTCGACCATCTCGCGGCGCTTCTGGCGTCGGGTACGGTCGCGCGCCCGAAGCTGCTCTATACGGTCCCGACGTTTGCCAATCCGACCGGCGCAACCATCACGCGGGAGCGCCGCATCGCGTTGCTCAAGCTTGCGGTGCAATACAGGTTTCTTATCGTCGAAGACGACCCGTACGGCGATCTGCGCTTTTCCGGGGTCGCGGTTCCGTCGATCATCTCGCTTGCGGCCGAAGTGGAGGGCTCACGTGACTGGGTCGTGCATTTCGCGAGTCTTTCGAAGATCGTCGCGCCTGGACTGCGCGTAGGTTGGACAATCGCACCGGCCGAAATTGCGCGCCGTTGTGTGATTGCAAAGCAGACCGTCGACCTGTGCAGTGCGCCGTGGACGCAAGGCATTGCCGCCGAATATCTGGCCGACGGTGCGCTCGAACGACACCTGCCGCGCATCACCGAAATGTACGGGCGCAAATGCGAGGCGCTATGCGAAGCACTGCGCTCGCAGTTCGGCGATACGTTCCAGTTTCATCGGCCTGACGGGGGCATGTTCGTCTGGGCGCGGATCGAAGGCATCGACGCGTCCGCGCTTCTACAGCGTGCTATCGACAATAAGGTCATGTTCGTGCCGGGCAAGGCATTTTTCGCGGACAGGATCGACCCTGCGTCGTTGCGTTTGTCGTTTGCGGCGCCGGGTATTGCCGATATCGAAGAAGGCGCAAAGCGGTTGCGGCGCGCATATGACACTGCGGCACGCAACGTTGTCTTATCGTGACGCCGGCCCCGTCGACTCTCTGACCTGAAGTAGCGCGTGCACTTCTTGACCGCGTTGCGCCCGCTTGCCGTCTAGCATGTCGAGCAGATATTGCGCGGTGAGTTGTCCGATTTCACGGGTATCCACGCGCATCGTGGTGAGCGTGGGGTGAATCTCTCTGGATATCTCGAGATCGTCAAAGCCTGTTACTGAAAGCTCGCGCGGTATGGCAATGCCGAGCTCTTCCGCTTCGCGCAGCACGCCAAGCGCGATGTGATCGTTGCCGCAGATAAGAGCAGTCGGGCGTTCGCTCGCCGCTTGCCAGATGGAGCGCAGACTGCGGCGCCCGAATGCGATTGTCGATTCCCCCTCGCACATGTGTTCGGGTCGCACCGCGAGGCCGTGACGTTCGAGCGTCGCGCGAATGCCGGCGACGCGCGCCTGCACCCGGTCGTTGTCGCGCGTCGGCTGAATGCACACCGCGAATGAACGATGACCGAGGGCGATCAGATGTTCGGTCATTTGCACATACGCCGCGAAATTGTCGAAGCCGATGCAGACGTGCGGACTCTCCTTGCGATACGCGTACGTGACCGCATACGGCACGCGGTAGAGCCGCAACGCGTCGAAGAGTTCTGGCGGATGCGCGTCACCCACGATTGCCATCGCCTCGACGCCTCGCGCGAGCATCGCGCGCACCTGCACGAGCGCTTGCGTGGGATCGTAGTTCGAGCAGCCGAGAACGAGCGTGATGCCGCGCGTCGCAAACGCAGCCTGCATGCCGCTTACCTGCGAGGCGAACACCTGGTCGTCGAGCGTGGGAATGATGATGCCGGCGATGTGGCTGCGCGTGGACGCAAGCGCGCGGCCCGCCGCGTTGGGAAACCAGTTCAGCGCGAGCGCCGCGTGTTCGACGCGCTCGCGCACCGCAGCCGATACTTTCTCCGGCTCGTTATAGACGCGCGATACGGTCGCCGTCGACACGCCCGCCAGCTTCGCGACATCCGACAGCACCGTGCGGCCCGTCCCACGGCGCATGCGGCTCGTCTGAGTTCGGGCTGTCGCGGTGAAGCCGGTTGAGTCTGGTGTGTCGGACATGAGTTCGGAGTGCGGGGTGAAGCTGGAAGCCTGACATCTTACCGTCGCGTCACTCTTAGCGTAGCCGCCGCGATCGCCAGAGGAGCGGGCCACCGCTAGCGGCTCGAATCCAGTGCTGCGATGCGAGCGCGGAAATGCTCGGTGCCGGCCACGATCTTGTCGAGTATCGCATCCAGCGCCCAGAACCGTTCGCGGACGTCATAGTCGATTACGCGGCAGCGAATCGAATTGAACGTGCCGATGCGCTGGTGGTACATCTTCGCAAGCGCGGGATAGCCAAGCGATTCGGAGACGGCGGCGAGCACGAGGAACGTCGCGAGTTCATCTGCGAGGGCAGGGTCCTGGGCGGCGTCGTTGCGCAGCCATTTGTACAGGTCCGTGTGAAAGTTCGTGAACACGCCGTTAAAGCCTGCCGAGCCGGCTCTCATCGCGTCCCACGCAATCGCCGCGTTCGCGTTGAGGATCTTCAGCGGCGAGCCTTGCGCTAGCGCGACGCGGCGCTTCACGGTCGCGAGATCGCAACTCACGTCCTTTAGCATGATGAAGCGGCCAGTGTCGATGCATAGTTTTAGTTCGTCATCCGAAAGAAGTCGACGATACGGCGCGGGGCACTCGTACAGGCCGAGCGGCAGGTGGGACGGAAGACGCGCGAGCAGCCGCTTCAGATTCGCGGCAAATATCTGCGTGCCTTCGCGCGCGGGATCGAGCCGGTTGGTGACTAACACAATGGCTTGTGCGCCCGTCGCTGCCGCAACGTTCAGTTCTTCGGCTTGCGCGTTCGGATCGTCGCTGATGTGACCGGACACCACGACAGGAATCCGCCCGGCGACCTTCTCGACGACGAACCGTCCAAGAGCGCCGCGCTCGGCGAGCGTAAGAAACTGCATCTCGCTCGACTGCGCGACCGCAAAGAGCGCGTCCGATCCCTGCGCGACGTACCATTCGATCAGACGTTCAAGGCCGGCGTAGTCGATCGCGCCTGAGTCGTCGAACGGCGTCAGCATCACGGGAACAATCCCTTCAATTGACGCGGTGGGTGGCTTCGCGATTGTCATGCTGTTGTGCTCCAGAAGAATTTGATTGGTCCGGCGAGAGGCGAACGGTTCATGCCGGTGCCTGGATCGTCTCGTTTGCGACGGGCGTGTCGGCGATCGGCTTGCGCACCAGCAGCAGATAACTCATCGCGCCGATAAACGCGATGCCCGCGGCGGTCAGCAATGCCGGCACAAACGACCAGGTCTGCGCGATATAGCCGGTGAAAATCGGCGCAAGTGCGCCGCCGAGAAAGCCGCCGAAATTCTGAATCGCGCCGAGCGAGCCGACGCGGTTCGGCGGCGCGGCTGCGGTCGCGAGCGCCCACGAACTCGCGGATGCGGCGTTTGCGAGAAAGATCACGACCGAGATACAGACGATTGCCAGCACGTTGCTCTCGACGAGCGCGGCCGGAATCGTGAACGCGACCATGCCCAGCATTGCGATGACCACGGCGTTACGGCGGCTCGCCACCGGGCTCGCGCTGCGACTCGTGATGAGATCGGAAAACCAGCCGGCCGTGAGCGAGCCGAGAAAACCGCAGAAAAACGGCACTGACGCGGCGACGCCGGTGTGCATCAGGCTCATGTGACGCTCCATGGTCAGGTAGCCCGGCAGCCATGTCAGATAGACCCAGTTCAGATAAACGGAGCCGAAAAAGCCAATCAGCATGCCCCACGTGGTGCCGTGCGAGAACAGCGAGCGCCACTCGGCGAACGTGACGGCCGGTGCCGGCTTACGGTCCGCTTCGTCGCCTTCCAGATAGCGGCGCTCTGCCTCGCTCATGGTCGCCTTGACCGGGTCGCGATAAACCGCGAACCATACGGCTGCAACGATCAGACCGGCCGCGCCGGTCGCGATGAATGCCCATCGCCAGTGGAAGTTCACGACGAGCACCGACAGGCAGAGCGGCGCGAGCGCGGTTCCGAGTGGTGACGCCGAATTGAAGATGCCGGTCGGCTTGCCGCGTTCGCGCAACGGAAACCAGTTACTGACCACGCGCGCTGCCGACGGAAATTGCGGCGCTTCGCCGATGCCGAGCAGGATCCGCGCAAGCACGAACCAGCCGAATGTCGAGACGAAGCCGCCGGCGGCCTGCGCGAGCGACCACACGATCAGCCCCATGCCGAGCAGTTTGCGCGGTCCTATCCGGTCGACAAGGCCGCCGACCGGCAACTGGAAAAGCGCATAGCTCCACGAGAATGCGGACAGCAGCAGTCCCATTTGCCCGAGCGTCAGGCCCATGTCGTGACGGATCAACGGATTGGCGACGGCGAGCGTTCCGCGGTCAAGATAGTTGACGATGCCGCTCACCATCAGCAGCGTGAGCGCCACGACCTGGGCGCGGCGGATTTTCGGTGGGGGCTGCTCGTGGCTCGAGGTTGCGCTCATGATCGTTGTCTCCGTTTCATGTTGCGATTCAGGCAGGCGCACCGATGCGATGTCGGGCGACCGTGAGTTGCGCGGCGATTCAAGCGGGCGCTGGCTTTGAGGTTCATGTCCTCTTTGTTGGCGATCGGCGATCGGCGCTTGCTCGCTGCGGTGTGTTACAGATTCAAAACGGTAATTCTCAGTGTTAGCGCTTACATTGATCGCCGAGGCCACGGCAGTTCTAAGGGCAGGTGTGGGCGCAGCATGTACAGAAAATGATGATAGCGCTTACATTTTGTGTCGCTTAGGTAGCAGGCGCAAGCTCGAAAAGCAGGTTGACGGGTAAACACTGACCATCGCCGGCTGTTGCTACGGCCGCGCAAAGCGCAACGCGGCGGTGGGCACAGCATTTGCTCATCGCTCGATGCATTCTGTCCACACAGCTTCGACAACGAGAACAACTATGCAACCTGACCAGACTGCTACCGAGTTTCCCCAGTCTCAACCGCTGCTCGCGACCCCGCTTGTAGGCGTGAGCGAGCGGGCGGCCCACGGCCAGATTGGCCTGCTTGCGCAGGTGACGTTCTGCTTCGCGTGGTTATTCGGGCTGGAGCCATTTCTCACGGGCGCCGGCGGCGATTCATCGCAGCGCGGTCCGGACCGTCATTGATGTATGTGGGACGCCGCACTGACGGCTCGTGAAAATTTCAAGTGTCGCGTGGGCGGTTTCTACATCGTCGGGCATGAGTGCGGCGGCACGCGCTGCGAGCGCCGTTCGCGGGAATAACGGTTGCGTTGCTGTTAGCGGGAGCCGTTCCCGTCCCCAGGAGCCTGTCATGCAAACCGATCCGACCGTCGATCCCGTAGCCGACCCTTCGAATCAGCCGCTCGACGCGCCAGAAGAGCAGCCGCGTCCCCTGCCTGGCACAGCGCCGGACACAGACCCGCTGACTCCAGGCAGCGCTCCCGACGACGAGCCTCGCTAACACGGTCTCGCCAGCCGTCGTAGAGCACGTCAGCAGCGCTGCCGGAATTAGGGAATCTACGTGTGAAAAGGCGCACGGTCGTGCCGTTAATGTAGATGGAAGGCTGTTCGATGCATTGCCGTCCGCTTTCAGCACAGGGTTGGTCACGCGGCGGTCGGCGCCGCAGTTCACCTCCGGACACGCCCGTGCTGAAGGCTTCACCTACTGGCCATCGATACATATTTATGCGGCATTTGTGCCGCGCTTCGCTACGGCCGCCTGAAGGGCGGTTTTTCATTGGCTCGGCCGGAAGCGGCTGCGGCCCACGTTCTCCGGTTACTCACGTCGCCAGCAGTTCACGCCAATAATTATTTGATTAAAGCCGCTGAATGCCGCAATAACCGATTGTCACGAATAAGCGCGGATTAACCGCGACTATATCCGATCGATTAAGTTCCCCAGTCTTTCAAGATGCCTGATCCCGCGCCCGCAATGGCGCGGGCGCTGCTTAATTAATCGTCACCGATTCATTCTCGAAGTTGGCTTTCTACGCCGCGCATTACTTCGGCCGTATTACATGCTGTTGCATTCGCACAACTTTAGTTATTGAAAAGTTGCAAATAATTTATGTCCAGAGCAGGCGAATGGCCTGACCCTCATTGAGATAACTTTCCCAAAAACAAAGACTTAGCATCTAAGGGCAACCGATTATTGCCAAATCGGCAAGACCGTGTTGTGCGAATTGCGGGCGTCCGTTGTCCTAGCGGCCCCCTACACTCACGCTTCGTTTAGAGGGTGCCCCAGCCGGGCAGAACGGTTCGGCTATAAGGGCGGTGGCGCGTTCGCGTACTACCGAGGCTGGTCCCGCTCCCCCGCGAAAATTTATCGAACAGGAGTCCCACGCATGAAAAAGAGTCTCATCGTCGTTGCGGTTGCCGCATCGTTCGCTTCCGTCGCTCACGCACAAAGCAGCGTCACCCTGTACGGTCTGCTGGACGCTGGCGTGACCTACACGAGCAACGTTGCTCACAACTCGAAGTGGGCAGCCGGCAGCGGCGGCATCGACCAGAGCCGTTTCGGTCTGCGCGGTTCGGAAGACCTGGGTGGCGGCCTGAAGGCAATCTTCACGTTGGAAAGCGGCTTTAACGTCAACAACGGCCGTTTCGCTAACAACAACGGCATGTTCAACCGTCAGGCATTCGTCGGTCTGTCGAGCGCGCAATTCGGTTCGGTCACGCTGGGCCGTCAATACGACGCAGCGCAAGATTTCCTGGCACCGTTGACCGCAACGGGCAGCTGGGGCGGCACGTACTTCGCGCACCCGTTCAACAACGACAACCTGAACACGAACGGCGGCTTCGCAGTTAACAACTCGGTCAAGTACTCGAGCGCTAACTACGCTGGCTTCACGTTCGGCGGCACGTACGGCTTCTCGAACCAGGCTGGCGCATTCGCAAACAACCGCGAATACAGCCTCGGTGCTGCTTACCAGTGGCAAGGTCTGCGTTTGGGCGCTGCTTACGCACAGCAGAACAACCCGGGCGCAACGAACGCTGCTGGCACGGCTACCAACGGCGGCGCGACCGACGGCGGCTTCCTGGGCGCAACGGGCAACTTCCGTCAGCGTGAATTCGGTGCAGCAGGTTCGTACGCTTTCGGCCCGGCAACTGTCGGTCTGGCATGGACGCAATCGCGTATCGACAACGTTGCAGGCGTTCAGCAATCGCTGCGCGCTAACAACTACGAAGTCAACGGCAAGTACAACCTGACCCCGGCTCTCGGCCTGGGCGTGGCGTACACGTTCACCGACGGCAAGGGCTATGGCACTGCCGCAAACGGTGGCTCGACGTCGGTTCGTTACCACCAGATCGGCCTGCAGGCTGACTACGCTCTGTCGCGTCGTACGGACGTCTACGCTCAAGCCGTGTACCAGCACGCAATGGGCGACGGCGGTGTTGCTTCGATCTACAGCGGCGACATCACGCAAGCTCCGTCGTCGTCGAAGAACCAGACGGCTGCTACGGTCGGTCTGCGTCACCGCTTCTAAGCTTCATCAGAAGCTGCTTGTTGTAAAAAAAGGTGCCGTTCGCGGCACCTTTTTTATGCGCGTTCCGTTTGAACGCAACAGCCAGATCAGGCAGGCTGGCCGACTTTGAACACCGCGACAGCCTCGCGCAACTGCTCGGTCTGCTCATCGAGCGAACCTGCGGCGGCCGCGGCCTGTTCGACGAGCGCGGCATTGCGCTGCGTGACGTCGTCCATCTGGCGAATCGCGAGGTTCACTTCGCCGATGCCGGAACTCTGTTCATTCGACGCCGCCGCGATTTCGTTCATGATCGCCGTGACGCGGCCCACCGCCTCTACCACTTCGCCAATCGTACTGCCGGCCTTCCCGGCTAACGTCGAACCCTCGCCGACCTGCTCGACTGACTGGTCGATCAACACCTTGATCTCTTTCGCGGCCGTCGCGCTGCGCTGCGCCAGATTGCGGACTTCACCGGCGACGACCGCAAAGCCGCGGCCTTCCTCACCCGCGCGTGCTGCTTCCACGGCGGCGTTGAGCGCGAGAATATTCGTCTGGAACGCAATGCCTTCTATCACGCTGATGATCTCACCGATCTTGCGTGAACTGTCCGTGATGCCGGCCATCTTCTGAACGACGTCGTTGACGACTTCGCCGCCGCGCGCGGCGATGCTCGATGCGTCCTTTGCCAGTTCGGACGCAGTTGCTGCGTTGCCCGCGTTCTGCGTGACGGTCTTGGTGAGCTCGTCCATGCTGGCGGCGGTTTGTTGCAACGACGCGGCCTGTTCTTCGGTACGGCTCGACAGGTCCAGATTGCCTGCGGCGATTTCCTTCGAGGCGACCGTGATCGTTTCGGCCGAATTCTTGATGCGTGCGACGGTTGCCGCAAGCTGATCGCGCATTTCGCGCAACGAGAACAGCAAGCTGGAGGTGTCGTCGCGGCGCAAATCGATACGTGTTGCGAGATCGCCGCGGGCGATGCGCGTGGCGATTTCCGCCGCGGCGGACGGTTCGCCGCCGATCGAGCGCGACACATTGCGCACGACGCGCGACGCGACAAAGGAAACGACTACGCCCAGCACCAGCAGCATGCCGCCCGAGCGCAGCAGCGTCGCGTAGAACTGCGCCTGAATGTCGTCCATGTAGGCGCCGGCGATGAAGTCCCAGTTCCACGGCGCGAAGCGCTTCACGTAGCCGATTTTCTCGCTCGGCTTCGTGTCGCCGGGCTTCGGCCACCAGTAACGCAGATAGCCGGCGCCGGCGGCCGAGCCGCCCGCCGCGGCAATGTCGTGATACAGCGCGTTGCCCTTCGCGTCGCGAAAACCGCTCATGTCCTTGCCGTTGAGTTGCGGGCTCATCGGGTGCGCGACCATCACCGAGTCGCTGCGCACAATCGTCACGTAGCCCGAGGTGCCATAGCGCTGCGCATTGACGCGGGCGATGGCTTGCTGCTTCGCTTCGTCGACGGAAAGCTTGCCGGCGTCCGCCTGCTTCGCGTAGTCGGCGACAATCGACGCCGCCATGTCGGTCACATCGGCCAGCGCCGAACGCCGTGCGTCCATCTGTGCACTACGTGCTTCGAACGCGTTCACTACGGTGACGATCAGCAGCGCCGCCCAGCAAAGCAGCAGGGGCACCCATAACTTCTGTTTCAATGTCAGACGGTTCATTATTCGATTCGACGGTTCGTTGAGCGCGAGAGATAGCAGCGCTTGCCAGGCAGCGCCATAGTTCGCATAACGGCTGTCGAAGCGGATTCTTTATCCTTGGCCACACGGTCGAGTCCGCACCGCACACCAAACAAATCAAATAGTTGCGCGGTTGTCACAGGGTTTGCGTCGCACGGCGCGCGACGCTAGGCATTGAACAGTTCGCTGCGCGCGGCGTCGATGATCGTCGCGACAGCCGGGTGACTAATGCGACGTTCGATCGAGATCGCGAAGAATTCCTCGACGATGGTGTTGATTTGCCCGACGGAAGTGAGTTTGTGTTCGGCCTGCAACTGGTTTTCCAGCACCGTCGGCGCGAAGAGCAGGCCGCGACCTTCGCGTCCGAACGCCAGTGCCATCGCACTATCGTCGAACTCGCCGACGATGCGCGGTGAAATGGCACGCGATGCGAGCCAGTGATCCAGTTTGCGGCGCACCGCCGATTCCGTGCCGGGCAGCAGCAACGGCAACTGGCCGAGCGACATGGGAAAGCGCTTCCGAACACCCTGCAGCAGCGCGTCGGCACCAAAGCAGCTCAGAGTCGAACGGCCGAGCGAGTGATTGAACGCCTTGATATTCACGTCGGCGGGAATGGGCGCGTCCGCAATGATCAGGTCCAAACGGTGCACGGCCAGTTGAGCGAGGAGCGCGTGCAGCTTGCCTTCGTGGCAGATCACGCGCAGCGAAGCGGGCGCGCTCAGCGCGGGTTCGAGCAGCCGGTACGCGATCGCCTTGGGCACCGAGTCCGCAATACCTACGCGAAACCGGGATTGCGTGCCGACCTCCTGCTCGCGGCGCACCGCGCTTTCCAGTTCGGAGCCTAGCGAGAAAATTTCGTCGGCGTAGTCGAGCGCGAGCCGGCCCGCATCGGTTAGTTCGAGCGTGCGCCCGCTCTTCTTGAAAAGCTTTTTATCCAGCGCTTCCTCGAGCAGTTTGATCTGCCCGCTCAGCGTTTGCGGCGTGATGTGCAGTTGCTCACCGGCACGGACGATGCCGCCCGCGTGTGCCGCGACCCAGAAGTAATACAGATGCTTGAAGTTCACGCTCCCTCCGCCAATAGATCGACGTTACGGTTTTTTCGAATGATCAACAACAAAAATACGAATTTTCCGTTGTCTCCCATTCGGTTAGATTCAAGGCTCGGCCCGAGGCGTTAGCGGGCGGCAATTAGAGTTGACAGAGGTGACCTATGGCATCCGTTGCACAGTTTCTGCGTTCGAAGGCGTCCCAGACAGTCTGGTCGATCGAGGCGTCGGCGTCGGTGTACGACGCGATCGCGATCATGGCTCACCGGCAGGTTGGCGCGCTGATCGTGGCGCACGAAGGGCGCATTGCCGGCATCGTCACGGAGCGCGATTACGCGCGCAAGATCGTTCTAATGGACCGTTCGTCGCGCAATACGCCGGTTCGCGACATCATGTCGGCGGCGGTGCGCTACGTCGGCCCGGAGCAGACGACCGAGGAGTGCATGGCAATCATGACCGGCCACCGCATACGTTATCTGCCCGTGATCGCCGCAGGTCAGGTGATTGGAATGGTGTCGATCGGCGACCTGATCAAGAGCCAGATGTCGGAGCAGGAACACACGATCCAGCAACTGGAGCACTACATTCACGGCAATTCCCAGTCCGCACATGGCGGATTGCGAGCTGGCCGATGGCAAGTTTAACGACGAAAAATTTTACTGTCCGTAAGGTAGCCGCGAGAAGATGACGCGCGGCGTGGGCGGCCCCTGACACATCAAGAGAGGTTCATATGTATAAGCAAACCATCGATCACTTGCGGCGCGTTGCCGGCAAGGTGACACGCGGCACCGTAGCGCTCGGTCTCGCGGGCGTGCTCGCGCTTGGCGCACTGGCGGCCAACGACGCGCAAGCGAAGCGCGTCGGCGGCAGTCAAAGCATTGGTCGCCAGTCGCAGATGGCGTCGCCGTCCGCTCCGGCGCAACGAAGCCAGCAAGCTCAACCGGCGCAACAGGCCGCGCAGGCGCCGGCCGCCACGCCGGCGCGCAACCGCTGGCTCGGCCCGCTTGCTGGCCTCGCCGCCGGCTTTGGTATTGCCGCGCTGCTGTCGTCACTTGGCCTGGGCGCGGGGCTCGCGCAAATGCTGTCGAACGTGCTGCTGATCGGTCTCGTGGTCGTTGCCGGCGTGATGCTGTTCAGGTTTATCGCCAATCGGCGCCGCCCGGATCTGGCTTATGGGCATGGCGCCACGAACCGGTCGCAGACCAACGGCTCGCCGCTTCACAACCAGGCCGGTCACGCGCCGCCGGACACGAACTTTTTCGGCATGCAACGCGCCGCGACGAATCCGGCGGGAGCAACGGGCACGGTGACGGCGCCCGTGCAACCGCTCGGGCTCGATCAGGCCGAGTTGGTGGCATTGGCGAAAAGCATGTTCATGCGTCTGCAAGGTGCATGGGACCGCAACGAGCAAGGCGACCTGTTCGAATTGACCACGCCGGAGATGTTCGCGCAAATCAAGCGTGATCTGGAAAGCCGCGGCAGTGAGCCGAATCGTACGGAAGTGCCGCAACTCGATGCCGAAGTGCTGGGCGTGGAAAGCACCGCGCACGAGACGCTCGTCAGCGTGCGCTTTTACGGTCAGATGCGCGAAGACGGCGCAGCGGCTGCGCAGCCGTTCCAGGAGGTGTGGAACATTGTCCGCAGCGCACAGGGCGACCAGGCGTGGCGGCTCGCGGGCATTCAGCAGCTCGACCGTTAAGGGAAGGGCGCTGATTCGCTGGGGCATCTACTAATGGATGCCCCCGCGAGCATGAGAACGCGGCCAATTGGCCACTGACTATCGCGCTCTATCTGTCATTGGCCGAACTTTTTTCCACCACGTCGACAGCACCCATTCGTCGGCGGCGAAATAAAGCGGAAGGTTCGCGGGATAGTCGAGGTCGCGACTGTATGCGATGCGGTGGCTTGCGGAATACCAGTGCGGTATCACGTAGTACCCATTCATCAATACCCGGTCGAGCGCGTGCGTCGCATCGGCAAGTTGCTCATGCGTTTGTGCCGATACCACTCGTCGCAGAATGGCATCGATAGCCGGCGACTTTACGCCGAGCAGATTGTCGGAGCCCTGCTGATCCGCATACTTGCTGCCGAAACGCGAAAGCTGTTCAGTACCCGGCACCTGGACATCGGGCAATCGCACGGTTGTCATGTCGAAGTCGAACGCGTCGAGGCGCTTTTGCACGAGTGCAAAATCCGCGGTGCGGAAATTCATCGTAATCCCCAGCTTCTGCAGATTGCGGCCGAACGCGGCGGCGACCGGCTCCATTGACGTGCCGCTACCGCTGTCGCCGAGAAGTTCGAATACGAACGGCTGCCCATTCATGTTGCGCAGCGCCCCGTTGCGATAAGTCCAGCCCGCCTGCGCCAGCAGTTGGCGCGCCTTGACGAGATTGGCGCGCAGCGAACCGGGCGGATCGGTGTCGGGCTGTTGCGGCATGTCGCCGAACACGGCCGGGTCCAGATGTCCGCGCAGCGGTTCCAGAATCGCTAGCTCGCCTTCGCCTGGCTTGCCGGTCGCCTGCAAGTCCGTGTTGGCAAAGAAGCTGCCAGTGCGCTTGTACTGGTCGAAAAATAGTTGGCGGTTGAGCCACTGGAAGTCGAGCGCGAGATCGAGTGCCTGACGTACCCGCACGTCGCGGAAAATCGGCCGTCGCAAGTTGATGAAGAAGCCTTGCATGCCCGCGCCGTTGTGATGGGGAAACTCGCGCTTGATCAGCTCGCCGCTGTCAAAGCGCCTGCCGACATCGCGCCGCACCCAACTCTGCGCGACGTTCTCGACGAGCACGTCGTACTCACCTGCCCTGAACGCCTCCAGCTTCGCGACTGCGTCGGAATACAGCTGGTAGTCGATGCGTGCAAAGTTGTGCGTACCCACGCGCACCGGCAGCGAGGCGCCCCAGTAATTGGGGTTGCGCCTGTAACTGATGGTGCGGCCGTTGTCGTATTTGTCGATCAGATAATCTCCGCTCGCTATCGGCTTCTCGAACGCGAGTTGATCGAAAGGAATGCGCGTGCCGTCCGGCCTCATGCCCCACTTGTGCGAAAACACCGGGATTCCGCCCGCGAGCAGCGGCATTTCGCGCGTCGCGACCTTGTAATCGAAACGGATCGTGAGGCGGTTGACGACCACGGCCCGCGCGATCTGCGCGAAGTACACCGAGAACTGCGGCAGAGCCTGCGGACTCTTCAGCGTGTCGAACGAGAACCTGACGTCCTCGGCCGTGACCGCGTCGCCATTTGAAAAGCGCGCTTGCGGATTGATGTGGAAGGTGGTCGAAAGGCCATCTGGTGCCACGTCGATGTCGTCGGCGAGCAGGCAATACGCGCTCGCGACTTCGTCGGAACTGCCGGTGGTCAGGCTCTCGAACATTAGCCCGAGTCCGGGCGCCGGATTGCCGCGCAGCGTGAACGGGTTGAATTTATCGAAGCTCGTGAGGCGATCGGGGTTGGCAAGGACAAGCGTGCCGTCGCGCGGTGCGTCGGGGTTCACGTAATCGAAATGCTTGAAGTCCGCCGGATATTTTGGCTCGCCATATTGTGCGATGGCGTAGACAGCGCACGCCTGATTCGTGATCAGCACGGCCGATCCGCCGAGCACGAGCGCGACCAGCAGGCGCCGGATGTCGCGCGCGCGAAACCTCGTGTGAGTCATAAACTCCCTTGGCGCAAGGCTCCAATTTGTAGGTGAATTGGACCGCCACGCGCCGCCGGCGTTTCATGCAGCAAGTCGCCATCTCGACGTTTCTTGCGTCGAGACGGCGTGATCGGGCGCCCGCCGTCAGCGCCGTCCAGCTCGCAAGGGCGGGAGCCCCGGTTGCGCAAATCGCGCAAATCTGCGCAGGTCAGTCCGCATGCGGCGACGCCGCAGCCGGCGACAATTCCGCGAGCAGCGACATCAGATATTCAATGTCCACCGGCTTGACGAGATGATGGTCGAACCCAGCGGCCTGCACCCGCAGATGATCGTCCGCCTGGCCGTAGCCCGTTACCGCGATCAGCACCGGCCGGACTTCGCCCTTCAGGCGGATCAGACGGGCGAGTTCATAGCCGTCCGTATCGGGCAGCCCAATGTCGAGCAACGCTGCGTCCACAGGCTCGGCTTCGGCTTGCGCGAGAGCGTCGCTGGCGCAGTATGCGACGCTGACGTGATATCCCTCGCCCTCGCAAAGCAGTGCGAGTGAGTCGGCGGCGTCCTTGTTGTCGTCGACGATCAACACATGCAGCGAAGCGCGCTCCGCATGCGAATGACCCCCGACCGACGGTTCGTCGTGCAGCGGCGCAGACACTTCGGGCGCGTGGCAGAGCGGCAGCCTGATCGACACCGTGGCGCCGCGGCCGGGTCCGGGACTTGCAATGTCGATCGAGCCGCCGTGCAATTCAACAAGCTTCTTCACGAGCGACAAGCCGATGCCGAGGCCGCCATGCGCCCGGTCCAGCGTTCGCTCGCCTTGCGCGAACAGATCGAAAATATGCGGCAGAAGATCGGGCGAGATGCCGCTGCCGTTGTCTTCAATGGTGACGGTGGCGAAGCGTTCGTCGGCGAGTGCGGTCACGCACACGTTGCCGCCGGGGTCCGTGTACTTGCACGCGTTGTTCAAAACGTTGACCAGAATCTGCGACAGCCGCAGCGGGTCCGCGTGGAGCCAGACCGGGGTGGGCGGCAGCCGCACGGTGAGGTGCTGGCCGCGCGAGCTCGCCATGGACGACACCGTTTCGAGCGCGCCATAAACCGCCGCGCCGACCAGTAGCGGCTCGCGTCGAAGCACGATGCGGCCGTGCGTGATGCGCGAGACTTCGAGTAAATCGTCGACGAGTTGCGCCATGTGATCGACCTGCCGGCTCAGCATGCCGACCAGTTCGCCAGCCTTCAGGCCGGCTTCTTTCTCTCGACGCAGCAGGGCAATGGCATTGCGCATCGGCGCGAGCGGGTTGCGCAGTTCGTGCGCGAGCATCGCGAGAAATTCGTCTTTGCGGCGATCCGTTTCGCGCAATGCGAGTTCCAGAGTTTTGCGCTGCGTGACATCCACGGCGCTCGCAATGACGCGCCACGGGCGGCCGTCGGCGTCACGCTGCAACACGGCCTGGCTTTGCAGCCAGCTTTCCCTGTTACCCAACGAAATGCGGAATTCCAGTGGTTTGTCGAATTCGCCAGTGAGCGCAACGCGGCGCATCGCTGCGTCCACCGACGCGCGGTCTTCGGCGTGCACGCGATGAAGCGCCGCGTCGTAGCTGAGCGCGCTCGGCGCGGCTTGCACGCCAGGCACCGGCTCGACGCTGTCCCAGCAGAGCGTCCAGGAATCGAGCGACAGATAACCAATCGTCATTCTGGCGGCGCGCATGGCCACCTGTAGGCGCAGATTGCGCTCTTCGAGCGCGGCGGCTGCGGCGCGTTCGTCAGTGACGTCCGTCGCCATGCAAAACCATTCGCGCAATGTGCCGTCGTCGTCGCGTAAAGGCGCGGCCCGCGCGACCAGGGTCCGCCAACTGGAATCGCGCCGGCGCAGCCGGAACGTCATCGAGCCCGGCATCTCGGCCTTCATGATCTGCGACCACTTCTCGCGAGCGCTTTCCTGGTCGTCCGGGTGAACGAGGTCGAGCCATTCGCAGCCCGCGGTCATGCCGTCCTGCGCCGCGAATGACTGCCAGTTGCCGAGCTGATGCGTCTTCCCCTGTGCGTCCGCGATCCAGGTGAGTTCGGAACTCGCTTCGACGAGTGCGCGATAACGCTGTTCGCTGCGTTCGCGCTGTGTCTGCGCGTCGTGCTGTTCGGTGATGTCGTATGTCACGCCGAATACGCGTTCGATTTCCGAGCCGGTTCCGCAGTCGGTCTCGCCGCGTGTTCGAAGCCACAAGCGCTGCCCATCCTCGGCCTGGATCGGAAAGTCCAGTTCGAAAGGCACACACTGATGCAGGCGGCCGGTCAGCTCGCGCGCGAACCAGGCGCGATGACTTTCGGGGATTCTGTCGAACAGCCATTGCAGCGGCACTTCCGCCTGCTCGGGATCGAGACCGTAGATCTGTGCCAATTGAGCGCTGATTCGCGCGGTGCGGCTGCCCATGTCCCATTCCCACGCGCCGACACGCGCCGCGTCCAGCGCGAAGCGCAGACGCCGTTCGCCGACCTCGTAGGCTTCGCCGGCCTTCACGAAGTCGTCGATGTCCATCGCGATGCCGCATGCGCCGGACACGACGCGCGCCTCGTCGAAGATCGGTCGTATGCGCAGTTTATGCCAGCGGTATTTACCGTCGAAACGCTGCAAGCGCGCATTGACCTTCACGCTCTCGCCGTCGGTGAGCGCGGTGCGCCATGCATCGTGCACTTTCTTGACGTCGCATTCGAGGACGAACTGGTCCCAGTGCAACGTCGTGTTGGGCGCGAACGGATTGCCGAGATATTTGCGGCAGGCCAGGTTGGCATAGGTAACGGTTCCGCGTGCTTCCGCAGTCCACACGAGAGCCGGAACCTCATCGGCAATATCGTTGTTGCTCATTGCGTTATCAATCGCACTGTTCGTACTGCTTCCAGGAGAACGTCTGCTCGCATCCCAAGTGAGATTGAAGCGCCGCCCAGCACGGGCTACGCGAAGTTAATCGTCGTTTGCACGGTGCCTGGCTGCTATTGGGGAAATCATGGGTTTGCGCATTCGCATTGCCGCACGCGCTGTTCCCGGCGTGGCCAATTCTGCAGACGTTTAGGCACATTCCGTCGATATCCCGCTCACCTGGCCTCATTGTGCTCCTGAAACCGGCTGTAATAATACGGCGTGCGTGCAGCGGTCATGTGGCGCCATAACCGCAAGAGATCAGACAATGCGGCGCCCATCGAGTGGGACAGGAGACGAGATGATCAAGACTTCGCCGGCAGGGTATGACTTGGGAAACTCACGTCGGCGAGGCGCGCGCAATGCGCTCCTGCCGCTTGCTGCGGCGCTGCTGTGCTGCGTTGCTTCAATCGAAGCGCGCGCCGCTGGTGCGCTGCCCGCGGGCGGAAGCTTCGTGCGTGGAAACGGCTCCATCAGCGGCGACGGCACGACGGTGACCATTAGTCAGGGTTCGAGCCGGGGCGTCGTTGACTGGAATAGCTTTTCGATAGGCGGCGGCAACCGCGTCGTCTTCGCCAACGGCAACGGCTCGACACTCAATCGGGTCACGGGCGGCTCTCCGTCCGCCATCATGGGTACGCTGACGGCCACCGGCAGCGTCTACCTGATCAATCCCCAAGGCACTCTTGTCGGATCGGGAGGCGTGATTTCGACGAACGGACGTTTCGTCGCGTCGACGCTCAACGTCGTCGACATCGACGCATTCATGAACGGCCAGCCGTTGACACTCGCGGGCAACTCCGGCGCGAGCATCGTCAACATGGGCACGATCGCATCCGGCACCGGCGACGTGTTTCTCATCGCGCGGCAACGGGTGGCCAATGCCGGCACGATCAGCGCGCCGAATGGCACGGTGGAACTGGCAGTCGGACAGCAGGTGTTGCTGCAGGACTCGTCCTCGGGCAGGCAGGTCTTCGTGCAACCGGGCCAGCAGGGCGCGGGCGGGACCATCGCGAATAGCGGCTTGATCGAGGCGGCGCAGGTCAGCCTGCAAGCCGTCGACGGCAACATCTACGCGCTTGCCGGCAACAATGAAGCGATCCGCGCAACGGGCACGACCACGCGCGACGGACACGTGTGGCTCGTTGCGGGACACGGCACGCTGCAGCCAGGCGGCACGATCGAGGCAACCGGCGGCACCGTCGACATGAGCGCGGACACGGTGGCATTTCCAACCCGCGGCGCCACGGTCCGGGCTAACCAGTGGAACATCGCGACACCGGCATTCACCGTAGACGGCAACGCGGCGCAAGCGCTTTCCGCGAGCCTCGGCACCGGCACATCGGTTAACTTGCAGACGACCGGCGGGAACGGCAGCACCGGCGACATCAACGTGAACTCGGGAATCGGCTGGCAGGGCAACGCCTCGTTGACGCTTGCGGCGTATCGCAACCTGACGATCGCACAAGGTGCAACCATCGGCAACCAAGGCGGCGGGAGCCTGAAGTTGCGCGCGGACTCCGCCAGCATCGACAACGGCGGCAGCGTCGCCAATCGCGGTGTGATCGACTGGTCGCGCAGTACGGGCCTCGTCAATGCGCTCTACGACATGAACGGGACCTACAGCCCCGGCACGCTGCTGGCCAATACCGCATGGACCGCGGCGGCCGGCAGCGGCCAGATCTCGCAGATCACCGCCTACAAGCTGGTCAATAACGTAACGGACCTCCAGAACATTTCTCAGGATCTGGCGGGTAATTACGCGCTTGGCACGGACATCGACGCGACCGGCTATACATTGACGCCGATCGGCAACCATACGACGCCCTTCACCGGCCAGTTCGACGGCATGTGGCACAACGTGCGCAACGCAAAGATCGAGATTGCCGACTTCAGCAAGGATTATTCGTCCGGCCTGTTTGGTCTTGTCGGGCAGACCGGCGTGCTGCGCGATGTCGGCGTGGAAGACGGTTCGGTGAGCACGAGCCACTCAGGCAGCGGCCTGCTGGCCGGCGTGAACCAGGGCACGATTGCGAATGCGCATTCGACCGGCGTGGCCATCGAACTCTTCCAGAACGGCACCACGTTCGGCGGGCTGGTAGGCCGCAACGACGGCAATATCGAGCGCTCGTGGAGCAGTGCCTCCGTCTCGGGCTCGGACGCGAACGGCGGACTCGTCGGCTACAACCTCGGTTCGATTACGCAGTCGTATGCAACCGGCAGCGTCAGTCCGGTTTTCTCGACGGGCTACGGCGGCGGGCTGGTCGGCATCAACGAAGGAACCGTCGCGCAGTCGTTTGCGACAGGCGCGGTTCAAACGCAACGCATGCCGACGCACGGCGTGATTGCGTTCGGCTCGGGCACGCTCGCGCCGGACGTCTACTGGAACAAGGAGACGACAGGGCAGCCCGCGAGTGGCGGGAGCTTGCCGCCGTCGAACGGCCTGACCACCGCGCAGATGAGCGACCCGGCGAACTTCGCGGGTTATGACTTCGGACCGAACGGCGTATGGGCGATGCCGTCTGGCGCGACGCAACCCGTGTTGCGCTGGCAGCTTGCCCATTAGGCGGCGCACTTCATTCGCGGATGAACCGTCGCGCGTGCCGCCCGCACGGTGGGCGCTGGTGACGTCATGCCTGCTGGCGGCTTTTCAGTCTTCGCCAGTGGTCGCGCAGGCCTGGCGCGACGTCGCTCCGCGGCCGGCGCCGCCCACTCCGCGCAGCGCGCCATCGCAACCTTCCGCGCAGTCCGACGCGCAATCCGCGCAGATCGCGGTGACAAAGCTCGAAGGTCTGGTGTTCGAACCCGCGGGCGCGAATGCGCCAGCGGCTGCCCCACACCCAGGTATTGCCGCCGAGTCGTTGCCCGAACTGGACCCGGCTTTTCTTCGCACGTTCGAGACCGATCTTGGCGAGCCGCTCACTTTTGGACGGCTCACTGAAATCCGCCGCGCCGTGGTCGAGCACTATCGGGCCGCCGGCAAACCGCTCGTTGATGTCTTTGTGCCCGAGCAGGACGTAAGCTCAGGCGTCGTGCGTATCGCGGTCGCGGAATTCCGCCTGGGGCAATTGCGCACGAGCGGCAACCGCTACTTCTCCGACGATCTGCTGAAACGCGAAATGCCGCTCGAAGCGGGCGGGCCGATTCTGCAATCGGACGTGTCGTTGGGTCTGGCCGTACTCAACGCAAATCCTTATCGACGCGTGGATGCGGTCTTCGCGCCAGGCGAAGCGGCGAATTCGACCGACGTCATCTTGCAGACCGACGACCGTCTGCCGCTGCGGGTGAACGCCGGGTACGACAACGCGGGCGTGCGCGACCTCGGCCGAGACCGTTTTTTCGCAGGTGTCGACTACGGCAATCTGTTTGGGCTGGACCAGCACATCGCATATCAATTCACGGCCAGCAATGATTTTTTCAGCGGCAATCCGGACATTGAAGGACGCGCCAATCGCGCGCGTTTCACCGCCCACGCGCTGAGCTATATCGCGCCTCTGCCGTGGCACGACAGCATCGAACTGTTCGGCGTCTATGCGCAAAGCACGCCGCGCCTGCCGGACAGTTATGGGCAAACCGGCATTTCGGCGCAGATGAGTTTCCGCTACGACTGGCGTTTGCCGACGACGGCGGATGCGGCGCAACTCGTCCAGTTCGGGTACGACTTCAAGCGCAGTAATAACGATCTGGAATTTGGCGGCTTTCAGGTGTTCAACTCGAACACGCACATACACCAGTTTCTGCTGACGTACGACTTCAGCAAGCCGGGCGATGCGGGAGCAGCGCATGCCTCCGCAACGCTTGTGGCAAGTCCCGGCAGATTGGACGGCTCCAACAACGACGCGGCGTTCGCCACGGCGCGGCACGGCGCGACGGTGCGCTATGCGTATCTGCAACTCGCTGCGCAGCGCGCTTTCGCGCTCGGCGGAGGCTTCACGTTGAGCGGACGAGGTGCGTTCCAGTGGACGCCGAACACGCTATTGCCAAGCGAGGAAATGGGGCTGGGAGGAGAGTCCAGCGTGCGAGGTTACGAGCCGTATGTCGTGCTGGGCGATCGCGGCTGGAACGTGCAGACCGAATTGCGCGCGCCCGCGCTGCCGTTCGGCACAAGCAGCGCGGCGGCGCAGCCCTTTGTGTTTATCGACGCCGGCCATGTGTGGAATCGCATCGACCAGCCTGCCGAGACAGGTAACGGGTCGCTGGTCAGCGTCGGCGCGGGGGTGCGTTTTCAATGGTCGCGTTTCGTCGATTTCCGCTGCACTTACGGCGTGCCGCTTCGTGCACCGACGCCGGGCGGCTCCAAAGCGCCGATGGTGCTTCTCTTCGTTTCAATCGGCAGTTAAAGCGCAAGCGGACACGGCACAAATCGCTGCCATTGAGTCTCGACAAATACTTAGCGTAACTGACGGCTAGTAATCGACGATTTTTCACTAGATCGGTTGCATATACTTGGCTTACGCGCGGGATGCTTGTCCAAAGTGCGTGAGCGCGGAGCCGTTCGCGTTCGTCTTGCGCGTCTGGGTCCCGGCAGGAAGTGAGGGGAACGTCATGGCGACATATGTTGTTCTTGCACAATTTACTGACCAAGGCATTCGCAACGTGAAAAACAGTGCGCAACGCGCTGGTCAGGCTGCGGAAATGGCCAGGAGCTTTGGCTGTGAAATGAAGGAGATCTATTGGACGATGGGGCAATACGACATTGTCACCATCGTTGAAGCACCGGACGAGCAGAGCTTTCTGTCGTTCGGCCTTGCGCTAGGTTCAGCGGGGAACGTCAAGACGCAAACGCTTCGCGCCTTCTCCGCCGACGAATTCAGCGCATGTATCGGCAAGCTTCCATAAGACGTTCGCATCAGCCTGACGAAGCGTGAGGCCTCACCGACTATTCATCCGTCGTGCGGCGATCGGAGGGCGCTTCGCATTCAACGGTGGCCGCATCGGATCTTTCAAACGTGAGGTCGACGGAACGCGCCCCTAACGGCCACGCCAGATTCAGCGCTGAACGCCTACCGCAGTTGCTTATGGAAGAACGTCGTACCGCAAAACCTTCCGTCAGGCATCAACGCATAGTTGGGCACGTCTCCTACGCGCTGCCAGCCTGCGCGCTCGTAAAGTCTCTCGGCGTCGCCGCCCGTAACCGTGTCGAGCACGAGCACGGACTTGCCGGCGCGCCGCGCTTCTTCGTCGACGGCTGTCATGAGCCGCGCGGCAATGCCTTGGCGCCTCGCCGCCCGGCATACGAGCATCTTCGCGACGTCCGCGCGATGCGGCTGATTTTCAGGTTGTGCAGTGACGAGTTGCACGGTGCCGACGAGCTTGCCGCCCGCGGATTCAGCGACAAGAAGGATTCTTTCGTTGCGCGCCACGCCATTGGCCACCTGCTTCCAGAATTGCAGCGCGGTTTCTTTCGCAATCGGCAACATGAAGCTGACTGACGCGCCTCCTTCGACGCAGTCAATCAGTAGTTCGGCGAGCCGATCGGCGTAGCGCATTGCTTCGTCAGCGCCGACGCGCCGAACGGCTATTGTTTCGGTCATCTTTCGCTCCGCGAGTCGAAGGGCAAAGTGCACAACGCTACGAGATAGCGAGCGCGCCGGCGCGACGTGTTACGAAAACGAATCGGGCTGTCCAGTTTCATGGTGAGACAGTCGCCGGTTTCGAGTTGCCATTGCCGGTCTCCCACCGTGATTTCCATCGAGCCGTCTATTAGCCATATCTGTTGGTGGATATCGGCGTCGCGCGCGCTTGTGTCGTAGCTCACTTCCTTGCCGCGCGGAAAATCCACTTCTACCAACTGGATAGGCGACCACGCGGGCGGCGACACGTTACGCCGTATGTATCCTGATACAGGGTCTTTCCATACCGGCTGATCGCGCAACGACGAATGCGGAGAAAGCTCGGCTGCTGAAGCAGCATCTGGATGCTCGAAGAGCGATGCGAGCGGAACGCCGAGTGCGGTTGCGAGTTTGTCGAGCACGACCGCGGTTGGACTACTTTCCCCGCGCTCGATAAGCGAGATGTTGGAGCGGCTCACCGAACTTCGGTCGGCGAGCGTCTCCAGCGACCACGCTTTTGCGTCGCGCAGTTCGCGAATGCGTCGCGCGATAATCTGGTGAACGTCCATGTTCCAGTTTAATGGATGCAGTTGTCCGGTAAACTAGACGGCATGGTCTGGCTTGTCAAGATCGTTAGCCGACGCGGAGCGACGCGTCGCATGCGGGCATAACCCGCTATGAGCCCGCGTTTGCAGCGGCTTGCTCGTCGCGCGCATATTGGGTTGGCGGCCGGCCGACGTGCCGCGTGAAGGCGACGCTAAATGTGCTTGCGGAACTGTAGCCGACGCGCTCTGCAATCTCCGCGATGCGTCCCGCGCTCCGTCGCAGCATGTCCTTTGCGAGCGCCATGCGCCAGGTGAGCAGATATTGCATCGGCGCTACGCCGACTTCGCGACTGAACCGTTCGAAGAACGTCGAGCGCGAGAGGGCGGCCTCTTTCGCAAGCTCGGCGACCGTCCACGCGTGCGTCGGGCGCTGGTGCATGCCGCGAATCGCGGCAGCGAGGCGGCAGTCGGAGAGCCCGCAAACCAGACCCGGCGATGCGTTGGTTTTTGCGGACGAGCGCAGCGCCTCGATCAGCAACACCTCCAGCAGTCGCGAGAGCACGACTTCACGCGCGGGCCGCTGCTCGCGCGATTCTTCCCGCACCAGGTCAACGAGCGTGGCGAGCCGCTGCTCGCCACGCACATGCACGAGTTGCGGCAGCAGCGAAACCAGCAGCGACGCATCCGGTGAACCGAAGGTGCAATGTCCCGCCATCATTCGTGCGTCGATGCTGTTGCCAGGCGCGCCGATTCTGAACTCGCCATTTCCGAGCGCGATGGGCGCGGGCGTCTCGATGCCCGGCGGTGGAGGCTGGAGGCTCGACATGGCGACGCCGTAGGCTGCGGGAATCAGCACGAAATCGCCGGACGCTAATTCGATTGGATCGTGCCCGTCGATCGCGATGCGGCATCCGCCTTCGAGTATTACGCAATAGAACGGTTGCCCCGCTTCCGAGCGACTGATGCGCCAGGGGCTCGCGCCGAAAACCAGCTTCGAGAATCGCGCACTCGGCTGCAGCAGCGTCACCACTTCGGCAAGTGGGTCGGTCATGGTCGGACTCTCGCAAATGAAATTCGGACGTTTGATTGTAGCGAGTACGGACCGAGCAATCTATCGTACGAGCAGTCGCCAACCTTTCCCACAGGAGTTTCAATGCAAACCGTCCTTATCACTGGCTGCTCTTCCGGTTTCGGTCGTGAGATTGCCCGCTATTTTCTCGCTCACGACTGGAACGTCGTGGCGACCATGCGCTCGCCGCGCGCGGACGTGCTCCCGCCTTCGGACCGCCTGCGCATACTGGCGCTTGACGTTACGAACCCGGACAGCATCCGCGAGGCCGTGGAGGTGGCGGGGCCGATCGACGTACTCGTCAACAATGCGGGTGTCGGCGCGGCATCTCCGGCTGAGTTGACTCCGCTATCAACGGTGCGCGAGGTGTTCGAGACCAACACGTTCGGCACGATCGCAATGACGCAGGCAGTGCTGCCGCAGTTCCGCAAGCGCGGAGCCGGCGTTGTCGTGAACGTGACCTCGAGCGTGACGTTGAGGGCACTGCCACTGCTCGCCGCGTATCGCGCAAGCAAAGCAGCAGTGAATGCATTTACCGAGTCGATGGCGCTTGAACTCGAGCAATTCGGCGTTCGGGCGCGTCTGGTGTTGCCGGGTCGCGCGCCCGATACCCGCTTCGGCGAGAACGCGCGCGCCAACATGCACGGGTTTGAGCATGAGGCGTACGAGGATCTCGGCAAGAAGGTCTTTGCGCAGTTCGCGGATACGTCGTCGCAGATCACGCACGCGGAGGACGTCGCCGAAGCGGTGTGGCGCGCCGCGACCGATGCGTCAGCCCCGATGCACATTCCGGCCGGTGCCGATGCCGAAGCATGGGCGTCCGCGGCTCGCTGAGCGGCTACCTATCGTCGAACGAATTTGCCCGAAGCGATGCAGCGCCGCAACGACCGGTTTCCTGACCGACACTGGTCGTTGCGTGCGCGTGGCCCGCACTCTTTCACACAAGCCGCGATCCCCCGTCGACGTTGAGCGTCGCCCCGTTCATCCAGCCGTTGGTCATCAGAAAGAGGACGCTCGCGCCTGCTTCGTCCGCCGTGCCTAACCGCTTTAACGGCAGCGAATTGCGCATCGACTCGACAACCGCATCGCGGTTCGCGCCGAGTGCCTTGCTGAAGATCGGTGTGTCGATCGGCCCGGGCGACAACGTGTTGACGCGAACCGGCGCGAGTTCCAGCGCAAGGCCCCGGGCGAAAGCCTCCATCGCGGCGGAAGCAGCGGCGAGCACTGCCGTCCCGTTTGCGTTGGGGCGGTCGGCGAGCGCGCCTGAGATCAGCGTGATCGAACCGTCCTGGCTCAAACGATCGCCCACCGCGCGGACCGCATGGACCGCGGACCACATCCGCTCGTCGAACGCGCGGCGCAGATAGTCGACCTCGGCCTCGCGAACCTTGCCCGCCACGAAGGTGCCGGCCAGCAAGACCAGATGATCGACTCGCGCGATGTCACGCAGCACAGCTTCCAGCGCAGCGCCGTCGGTAACGTCAGCCGCGCGCCAGCCGTCGAAGCCGTGCTTCGTGGCCACTTCTTCCGTGCTCGCCGCGTTGCGACCGACCACGATCACATGTGCGCCGGCGGCCTTGGCCTGAGTCGCGGCCGCGAGGCCGATACCCGACGTGCCGCCGACAATCACCACGGTCTTGCCTTCGAGTTGTCCGCGCAGCGACTGGCCGTCTGCGACGTTGCTGAAAGTGCCGATGCTCGATGCGTTGCTCATGTTGTTCTCCGTTGAAGACGCCATCGCGGCGTCGTTGAAGAACAGATTAAATTGAAGCTGTGGCCTTGATAATTGGGCCGAGATTCGCTTTAATCATGCCACCATGGAACAAATCGGACTTGAACGACTAACGGGCCTGATCGCATTCGCGCGGGCTGCCTCGCTCGGCAGCTACACGGCGGCGGCGCGAGCGTTGTCGGTTTCGCCGTCGGCGGTCAGCAAAAGCGTGCAGCGGCTCGAGCAGCACTTCGGGTTGCGACTCTTCAGCCGGACCACGCGCTCGCTCACGTTGACGCCGGAAGGCCGCGACCTGCTCGAACGCGCGCAGCGCCTGCTGCGCGAAGCGGAAGACATCGAGCAGGCAGTGGTCGCCGCCCGCGCTGAACCCGCCGGCACCATAAAGGTCACGGCACCGCTGCCGGTTGGCGTAAATATCCTCGCGCCAGCGCTGCCCGGCTTTCGCGCGCGGTATCCAAAGGTGAATGTCGACCTGCGCCTCGGCGATCAGTATGTGGACCTCATCGCGGAAGGCGTCGATATCGCAATACGTGCTGGCGACCCCGGCGATTCGCGATTGATCTCGCGTCACCTTGCGCCCCACCGGCTAAGCACGTTCGCATCGCCCGACTATCTACGTCGACGCGGCGAGCCTCGGCATCCAGACGAGCTCAAGGCACACGAGTGCGTGAATTTCCGTTACCAGAGCACCGGTCAGGCGGCGCGGTGGCCGTTCCAGACGGGCAAGAGCGTGCTGGAGATTGTGCCGGACGCGCCCATTACCATCGACGTCAGCGACGCAGTTGCAGCGGTTGTGGTTGCGGGCGGCGGCATAGGCCTTTCGCCGACCTATATCGCGGCGCCGTATGTGAAGCGCGGCGAACTGGTACCGGTCATGTACGAGTTTGCGCACGCCCGCTTTCCGCTGACCGCGCTATGGCCGGAGAGCCGGCGCGGCAATCCGAACGTGAAGGCGTTCGTTGCGTTTCTCGCCGAAGTCTTTCCGTCTCCGGCTCCGTGGGACCAGCATATCGAGGCAGTTGCCCGCGCGCGCAAGCTTGAGCGTGGACAGTAAAGCGCGTTAGTCGAACGCCGGCGTTTTCCCAAGCGCCATTGCCATCGCCTGCAATGCAACCAGATAACCATTCGCGCCGAGACCGCAAATCACACCCGTCGCTGCACGCGAAATCAGCGAGTGCCGATACGTCTCGTCGCGTTTATGAATATTGGTGATGTGCAGCTCGATCAACGGTTGCTGGATGAGTTTCACGGCGTCGAAGACAGGGACCGACGCAAACGAAAAGCCCGCCGGATTGATGATCACTGCGGCGTTGCGCTCGAACGCCTCCTGCAACCAGTCGACGAGCGTCGCTTCGCTATTGGTCTGGCGGAAGTCACATGTCAGCGCCAGTTGCTCTGCGAGCGCCTCGACTCGCTGCTGTATCTGCGCAAGCGTGGTCGCGCCGTAGAGATGCGGCTCGCGCTTGCCGAGCATGTTCAGGTTCGAGCCGTTCAGCACATAGACGAGGTCAGTCATTATCGGTTTGCCTGTTTCGTAGAAGCGGAAGTTGCGTGATGCGTGTCGAGAAGGCGCGAAGCCGAGACAAGTCTCAGGTGTGGCGCCCATTGCCGATGCCGGCCGATACATAGCCCGCATCGCCCGTCACTGCAGAAGTGGAATCGGTGCGATTCATGTCGATGCCAAGCGTTTCGCGCGCCGTCAGGATCGCGATTAGCGAAATAACGTTGAACGCGACGCATACGGCCACGACGCCCCACGGCGACCCGTGGCAGACCGAGAACAGCCACACCGCGAGCACGGGCATCGGCCCCCCTGCGATGAGGTTCGCGCCGGTATAGGCGAGGGCCGAACCGGAATAGCGCACGTTAGTCGGGAAGGCTTCCGCGAATGCAACGGGTTGAATGCCGCTCTGGAACTGCGTGAAGCCCAGGAAAAAGCCCATGGCCGCGAGCATCGGCACGAAGCTCTTCGTGTCGAGAATCTGGAAGTAGACGAACAGCATCAGCAAGGTTGCCGTGGAACCGATGGCGAGCGCCTTGCGGCGGCCGATCCGGTCGCTCAGCATGCCGCCCGCGAGTGCCCCGACAATTGCGCAGACGTTCGCGCCCATTAACAGCAGAAAGCCGGTTTGCTTCGGGATGGCAAGCGTCTTCGTGATGTAGCTGAGCGAGAACACGACGATCAGATAAAAGATCGCGGCCGGTCCGCAGAAGAACAGCATCCAGCGCAGAACGGTTCGCCAATGCAGACGCAGCGCGTCACGCAGCGGACTGCTCACGTGCACGACCTCCGTTTTGCGCAACTCGACGAAGGCCGGCGTTTCGCTGACCTTCAGGCGGATATATACGCCGACGATCACCAACACGAAGCTCAGCACAAACGGTATGCGCCAGCCATACGAGTCGAACGCGCTCGCCGACATCGTGGACGCGAGCAACAGCAGCACGCCGTTCGCCATGATCTGACTGAGCGGCGAGCACAAGCCAAGCAGGCCGGAATACTTGCCGCGGCGATCCGCACTGGCGTGTTCGATCGCCATCAGCTGCGCGCCCGTCGATTCTCCGCCCAGTGCGAAGCCCTGCAGAATGCGCAGTACGACGAGCAGGATCGGCGCCCATACGCCGATGCTGGCATAGGTGGGCAGCAAGCCCATCATCATCGAAGCCAGACCCATCACCGTGACCGTGCCGAGCATCAAATTGCGGCGCCCGAGCTTGTCGCCAAGGTGTCCGCAGATGATCGCGCCGAGCGGACGCGCGGCGAGACCCACGCCGAACGTGGCCAGCGATGCCAGCAAAGCGGAAGTCGAGTCCATCGACGGGAAGAACAGTTTGGGTAGTACCGTTGCGGCTAATGCGCCGTAGAGCGTGAAATCGAACCACTCCAGTGCGGTGCCGATTGCGGCGGCGGTCACCGCGCGTGTGCGCATCGCTGAGGATGTGCTGTGTTGTGCGTCATGTGCCATGTTGTCTCCTTGACCTGCCGCCGTGCAAAACTTGCCGTGCGGAATATGGCGGAAGTGCCGACGGTCGCCGCCGTCCGCTGCTCTCGCGCTTTATGAATTGCTTTTCGCCGGGACTCCTTGGGGCGTTGGGAATCTCGTGAACCAAGGTTAGCATTGGTAGGTGGGACGCTATTCCAGGGTGGAATTCTGTTTCATATCGTGCAACCATTCGACTTCGCCGCGTTCCGCTGAGGCACGCGGATCTCCGGAGACAGATATGCCCGGCGTCACAGAACGCACCATGGCGGTCCTTGAATTCCTGGCTACGCAGATGGAAGGCACACCGCTCGCGCTGATCGCGGGCGAACTCGATATTCCGCGCAGCGCGTGTCACCGCCTGCTCGTCGATTTGAAGAATTGCGGCTATGTGCGGCAGTTGCGCGAGCACGGCGACTATGTGCTGACAACCAAGCTCGTCGGCTTGGGGTTGGGGTATCTCGCGACCTCGGGGATCGTGGATATTGCACAGACTGTGCTGGATCGCCTCGCCGAAAAATCGGGCGAACTGGTGCGGCTTGCGATAGTCGACGGCGACAGGCTGACGTGGGTCGCCAAGTCGCAAGGCGCATTGAAAGGCCTGCGCTACGACCCCGACATGGGCATGGACACGATCCTGTCGTGCAGCGCCACCGGCCACGCGTGGATGATGACGATGACCGACGAGCGAGCGCTCGAACTCGTCTCGCGGCAAGGTTTCGGGCAGCCCAAGCAGTACGGCCCGAACGCGCCGACGACAATTGCCGGCTTGTTGAAATTCGTTCACGCCGCGCGCGAGCGCGGCTATGCAACCATTAACGAAGTGTTTGCGCCCGGCATGACGGCAATGGCCGCGCCCGTCCTGCGACGCGGTTATCCCGCCATCGGCGTGATCAGCATAGCGGGACCGCTCGTGCGGCTCAACGAGAAGCGCATGGCGAGCCTCGGCCCGACGCTGCTCGCGGCAGCCGCCGAACTGGCTGCCGCCAGCCACGCATCGCCGCTATTCGATCGCGGACGCAGCTGACGTGGCCGGCGCGGCCGGCTGTCGCGCTTCGGCTCAACGCGGAATGAGCCGCTCGTCCTTGAGCCGGTCGAACAGTTCGAAGAAAGCGTCGGGCGTGCTCTGATAATCGAGGAATCCGGCCTTGCGACTCTTCGTCATATCGGTGAGCACTTCCATGGGACGCCCCAGATCGGCGTCCGTGTGCCACCACGACGCGAGCTTGCCGATATCGCTTTCGCGCAGATCGAACTGTGCGGCAATGTCGGCCCATTGCTTGCCCGCATCCTGCATGCGATTCTCGAGCGGGCGCACGACGCCGTCGAACGGTGCCGCTTCCACCCCGAAGTATTCCGCGAGTCGCGGCCACAGCCATTTCCAGCGAAACACGTCGCCGTTGACCACGTTGAAGTCTTCATTGCGCGCATTCGGCGAGGTGGCGGCCCATTCGAGATGCCGTGCGAGAAGGCGGGCGTCGGTCATGTCGGTGAGACTTTCCCATTGCGCGGCGGAACCCGGGAAGACGAACGGTTGACCCGTGTGTTTGCACAGCGTTGCATAGACGGCGAGCGTCATGCCCATGTTCATCGCGTTGCCGATCGCGAAGCCAATGATCGTGTGCGGGCGATGCACACTCCAATTGAAGCCATATTTCGCGGCGGCATCGAAGAGGCGGTCTTCCTGCTCGTAGTAAAAGTTATCGACGCTCTGACGTCCCTGCTCCTCGCGAAAAGGTGTGATGGGCACGGTGCCCTTTGCGTAGGCCTCGAATGGGCCGAGATAGTGCTTGAGCCCGGTAACGAGTGCCGCATGCCGCAATGTGCCCGTCGTGCCGAGCGCGTCCAGCACATGCTGCACCATGCCGCCATTCACGCGGATATTCTCCTGCTCTGTGGCTTGCCGCGCCCAGGCGGTGAAGAACACGTGGGTGAAAGTCTTGCCGGCTAGCGCCGCGCTAACGGATTGCGTGGAGGTCAGGTCGGCGGTGATGGCTTCGATGCCGGACGGCACGGCCGTGCGACCGCGCGAGAGGCCCGCCACGTTCCAGCCGGTCGAGCGCAACTGGTTGGCGAGATTGCTGCCGACGATACCGCTTGCGCCGATAATGATTGCGCGTTTTTCCATGAGAGAGATAGTCAAGTAAGTGAATTCCTGTCGACCCGGGCGGGTTCTGCGACCGGCCGTTACCCGGGAATGAAGCGCGTCTCCCGAAAGCCGCGTTATAAGCCGTCGAACTGCAATAGCTCAGGCGGCGCGCCGTTCAAAGCAGATTGCAGCAAGCGGCGGACCGCGGCATATCACGTCGTCCGCAGGTTGAAGCAGGGCAAGTGCAGCGTGCCGATCCAATCGTCAAAGCTGCGGATCGAGTAGCGCGACTGTGCGTTCCAGCAGTTTTTCGACGAGCGGACGACGGCGCCAGTCTTCGAGTGTAATGCGTTTCGCGTGAACGACGTCGCCGTCGAAAATCGCTGTCTGCCGGCGCGCGAAATCACGATCGTAGATGTTGAGATTGGCCTCGTCGTTGAGTTTGAACGAGCGGCTGTCGAAGTTGGTCGAGCCGACCGACACCAGATACTCGTCTACGACAATCACCTTGCAGTGGTACATGGTTGGCTGGTACTCGTACATTTCGACGCCTGCCGCCAGCAGGTCGCCCCAGCATGCGCGCGATGCCTCGCGCACCGTGCGCGTGTCGATATGCTTGCCCGGCGTGACGACACGCACCCTCACGCCGCGCTTGGCGGCCTCGACGATCGCGTTGATCGTCAGTTTGTCGGGTACGAAGTAGGCGCTCGAGAGGTGGATGGAATGCGTCGCGGCGGTGATCGCCATGAGGTACATCAGCTGCATGTCGTCGCTGCCGCCCGAGGGCGAGCTGCTGAACATATGCGCAAGGCCGTCACCGGCGGCATCGATCTCTGGAAAGTATTGCGAGCCGTGCAGTACGTTTCCGGTTGCCTTGACCCAGTTGTCCATGAAGACGGCCTGCATCTGTCCGACCGCCGGGCCTGCGACGCGAAAGTGTGTGTCGCGCCAGTGCTTCTCGTCCTGCGCGTGACCGGTCCATTCGTCGGCGATACCCACGCCGCCCGTGTAGCCGATGCGTCCGTCGATCACGAGCAGCTTGCGGTGCGTGCGATCGTTCATGCGGCCGAGGCCCGTCCAGTGCGGCTTGTGATACTGGATGACTTCGGCCCCCGACTCGCGCAACATCTCCAGATAGCGCTTATCCATCTTCGACGAGCCGACCCAGTCGAGCAGCACATGCACCGCGACGCCCGCACGCGCCTTCTCGGACAATGCATGCGCAATCTTTTCGCCGATAGCGCCAGACCAGTAAATGAAGGTTTCGAAGGTGATGGTGTGCTGCGCTGAGCGGATGCCTTCCATCATCGACGGAAAGATCTCGTCGCCATTCACGAGCACCTGGAATTGATTGCCCCCGACAACGGGCGGCCCGAGGAGCAGCCCCATCGAGCGGGTGAACTGAGGATCGTCGCTCGAGTAAAGCCTTTCGATCTTGTGCTCTATCTTCTTCTCGCCGCTCGTCAGATTCGCGATGACGAGCACGATGGCGAGCGTTACCGCGACCGTCAGGATGATCAGGGCAATCGTCGGCATGCGCAGCCTCCCGTAGCGGACGTCCGTCCGGAACCATAAGTGTACGGGCGTTTTGAGCAGCGGATGAGTCGGCAAGCCCACCATATTGCCTGTGCGTCGGCGGAGGACTGTGGAACAACGTGCGGCGATTCAATCGACCGCGCCTTTGCTCGCGCCGTTCACCGGATCTGGCCGATAGTGGTGAAGAAGTCGGCGCTCAAAGTCGAGTTGGCTTGCCCGGGCAGCGACCGGTTGCGAAACGAAAGCCCCAATTATCTAGCGGGACGCAACCTTCGCGAGAACCAGTGTGACAGCCCACAGCAGGAACGCGGCGATGCTGAACGCAAAGCCCAGTGCGCAGACGCCGGCCCAACCCGTGCGCGCAAATACGTAGGTAGAAGCTGCCGCGCCCAGACCGCTTCCCGCCGAATAAAAAAGCATGTAGCAACCGACCAGGCGACTTTGTGCTTCAGGCTGAAGCCGGAAGATCATGCTCTGGTTGATGACGTGGACCGCCTGGCCACCCATATCGAGCAACACAATGCCCGCGATCAACGCGAGCATGCTGTGCTGCATGAAGCCGATAGGCATCCACGACACGAGCAGGCAGACGAGTGCCGCCCCGGTAGTCCATTGTCCAAGACCGCGATCGGCAAGGCGCCCGGCTTTGGCTGCCGCCAACGCCCCGATTGCGCCGACCAGCCCGAAGGCGCCGATCTGCGTATGCGACATGGCAAACGGTGGGGCGCTGAGCGGTAATACAAGAGCGCTCCAGAAGGTGCTGAATGCCCCGAACATGAGGAGCCCGATCGTGCCACGCACCTGCAGAACGCGTTTCGATGCAAGCAGCGTGACCATCGACCGTAGCAATTCTGCGTAGCTCATTTTGACGGGGTTCACGCGCGGCGTGGGCAGCGCGATCCGCAGCACGACCAGCATGACGATTGTCAGCAGCCCCGATATCAGATAGACGGACCGCCAGCTGAGCAGATCGGTAATGAGGCCCGCGAAGCAGCGAGCTATCAGCAGGCCGATTACCACCCCGCTTTGAGCCGCGCCGACCACACGGCCGCGCTCCGATTCGTGCGCCAGCGCCGCTGCGTATGCAATGAGTCCTTGCGTCATGGCGGTACCGAGCATTCCGACTCCGACCATGCCGATCATCAGCATGAGCGGCGAGCCCGAGATTCCGGTCATGGTCAATGCGGCGGCCAGCAGTATCAGTTGCGCACCGATCAGGCGTTTCCGGTTCACGAGATCGCCGAGCGGGACGAGCAGCAGCAACGCCATCGCGCAACCTAGCTGGGTTGCCGTGACCACCCCGCCGACCGCTGCCTGCTGGATGCCGAAGTCTGCGGCAATCGCGTCGAGCAGCGGTTGCGCGTAATAGACATTGGCGACGCTCATCGCGCAACACACTGCGAGCAGTAGAACCAGCGCTGCCGGTATGGCGTGCCCCGCATGAACCTCGGGCGACCTGGGCCGGTCCGTCACAACGCACTGTGTGCATACAGAATCCATTTATCGTCCTTTGCGCAAACTGAAATGTAGTTGCAAAATGCAACTTAATGAAGTGTATTCACGCTTGTTTTAAAATGCAACTGGTTCGGGCGTGACGAAGTTTTCATCTCATCGTGTTGCGCGCGAGCTGAACGACAATGGTTTGGTCAACAGGAGGTGTTGCAGATGGCTGCGCGTAAAAGTCTTGCGGATTCGTCGTGCCCGGTGGCACGAGCGATTGATATCGTCGGAGACCGGTGGGCGCTGCTGATCGTGCGTGACGCATTCGACGGCGTACGCCGCTTCGGGCAATTCCAGGAGAGTCTGGACATTGCGCGCAACATACTGACGGACCGGCTGCGGCGCCTGGTCGAAGCGGGGGTGCTCGAAGCGGTCGCCGCGTCGGACGGCTCCGCCTATCAGGAGTACATCCTGACGCCGAAGGGCGAAGCGCTCTTTCCGGTGATCGTCACGTTGCGTCAGTGGGGCGAAGGCAACCTGTTCGGACGCGGCGAAAAGCGCTCGCAGTTGATCGATCGTGCAAGCGGCAGGCCGGTGCCTAAGGTGACACTACGCGGCGCGGATGGAGGCGCGCTGGCGCCGGCTGATACCTTCGTGAAGAAAGTCGCGGCGCGGGTCTAGGAACTGACTATACCGTCGGGTACAGGTAGCTAAAAATGTTCACCCTGGCGAGCCGCGGGACGCACGACACCGCTGCACCCTCTTGTAAAGTCGCCATCACGCTGTTCGATGCACTCGCCGAAGAAAGTCCAGCGTCAGCGCGGCGATCTGATCACTCGCCTCCTCGAGCGCGAAGTGGCCCGCTTCGAGCACATGCACTTCCGCGTCCGGAACGTCGCGCTGATAAGCATGCGCGCCCGACACCGTGAACGACGGATCGTATTTGCCCCACGTCACGAGCGTCGGCGGCTGGTGCTCCCGCAACCACGCCTGCCAGCGCGGATAGGATTCCAGATTCGTGCGGTAGTCGTAGAAGAGATCCGTCTGGATCGCGGCCTGTCCGGGACGCGCCAGAAAGTGTTGCTCGTCGTGCCAGTTGTCCGGATCGTAGCGCTGCGGATCGGGACTCGTGCCCACGTGGCGCAGCTTCAATGCGTCCGGCGACGCGAGATTGAGCCATAAGCGCTCTTCGTGCTGGGCGCGGTCTTTCCAGAACGCTTTGCGCGTTTCCCACAACGGTCCGAGCCCCTCCTCATGCGCGACCGCGTTCTGGACCACAATGCCGGTCACTTTTTCGGGCCTTGCCATTGCAAGACGGAATCCCACCGGCCCGCCGTAGTCGGCCATAAAGAGCACATAACGATCGAGCCTTAGCGCGTCGGTGAACTGTTCCATGGATCGCGCGAGATTGTCGAACGTGTACGCGTAGCGATCCGGCGAGGGCGCTTCGCTGTTGCCGAAGCCCGGATAGTCCGGTGCGACCAGATCGAACTCGCGTGCGAGGAACGGCATCAGCGGTTCGTACATTCGCGAGGATGACGGAAAGCCATGCAGCAGCAGAACAGTCGGCGCATCCTTCGGGCCGGCCTCGCGAAAGAAAATATCGACGCCATCGACGCTCACGGTCGGATAGCGGAAGGTACGGCGGGTTGCGTCCATGGTCGGGTCCTCCGGTTTAGGAATGCAGTTTCATGTCCGGTGCTCGCTTGCAGATTGTGGAGGCGGTGCGGCTTGAGCAGATTGACCGCCCGGCGCCCCAGCGCCTGATCGCCGATCACGCCGAGACCGAGCAGCAGTGCAGCGAGGAATGCGTGCCGACGCGGCGACATCGGATGGATTCAGTTCATTCGCTGACATGGGCATGCGCTCCGGCAAAAACCATGTCCTGCATGCTACCTGCACATCCATGATAGATAATCAGTCTGCCAACTGACTCTTCCTCCCATAAAAATGGATAATGGATCGTTACGCGATTTGGAAACCTTCGTCGCGATCGCGGAAGAGGGCAACCTGACTGCCGCCGCACGAAGGCTCGACAAGTCGTTGCAGGCGGTCAGCCGCTCGCTGCAGGTGCTGGAGCGCGAGGCGGGCACGCTGCTCGTTGCGCGTACCGCCCGTCAGCGCCGGCTTACCACTGCAGGCGAGAAGTTCTACGCGCGCATCAAGCAGGTGCTCGGCGATCTGGCAATGGCGCGCGCGGAACTTGCCGACTACGCGACGGCAGTGTCCGGGCGTTTGCACATCTGCGGTCCGACGCTGTTCGGTCCGCGCTATATCGCGCCGCTGCTGGCGGCGTTTCTCTCGCGCTATCCTGAACTCACGGCGTCGCTGGGTCTTTCCGAGGAGTACGACGACCCCGCGACGACCGGTGCGGACGTCACAGCAATCAGGCAATCAGCGTTGCGCCTTTTGCCTTTTGCAGCCGTTAGGCTAGTCTCGTACGAGCGCCAGATGGATTTTGCACTTCGGGAATAAAAATGACACGCCGGCAGTCTGCTGTTGGTCGGTCACACTTTGCCGTTACAGCAGGGATTCCGAGAGATGGCCGATCCGATTACCGTGCAGCGCTTCGAGAAGCTCGTGTTAGTTCATATGAATTCGGCCTTCAACGTTGCGCGTTGGCTCACGCATAACGACCAGGATGCACAGGATGTGGTCCAGGAGGCGTACCTTCGCGCGTTCAGGTTCTTTGGCGGGTTTCGCGGGGATGACGCGCGCGCGTGGCTATTGAGCATCGTGCGCAACACCTTTTACACGTGGTACCTCCAGAACCGGAGTCACACGGCGGACACCACGATGTTCGAGGAAGAAATGCATAGCCTCGAAAGTGGCGCCGCTGACCGGGACGATGGCCCGGAAACTGTGCTGATCCGCAGTCAAAGCCGGAAACGGGTGCACAAGGCATTGCAGAGTCTGAGCCTGGAGTACCGCGAAGTGATCGTGCTGCGCGAACTGGAAGATTTGTCGTACAAGGAAATTGCGGCCATCGTGGGCATTCCGATGGGCACTGTGATGTCTCGCCTCGGGCGCGGGCGCCGGCAACTCGCATTACTGCTCGCACCGACGGATGAGGAGGCATGATGGATCACGAACAGGCGTTGCAATTACTGCCGGGCTATATCGACGAGGAACTGAGCCTGTCGGAGGCGCTTGATTTCGAACGCCACCTCGCAACCTGCGAGGAATGCCGACAGATTTACGAGCAGGACCGTCAGGTCACCGCGCAACTCCGGCAGGCCGATTTGCGGATGGATTCACCGCCGGAGCTAGTGAAGCGGATCAAGGCTGCGCTGCCGGGGCGGCCTCCGCTCTGGCAACGGCTGCGTGACCAGTTAGGCGGGCCGTCCGCGGGCCGGTCGCTGGGTTGGTCACCGGTTGGCGCGATGGTGTTGAGCGTTGTCGCGCTGGTGGCAGGCGCGAGTCTGTTCGTCGCGGCGCCCTCCGGCGAGACGCGACTGACGGAGGAACTCGTCGACAGTCATGTTCGCTCATTGCAGGTCAACCATCTTTCCGATGTGATCTCTACGGACCGGCATACGGTCAAGCCCTGGTTCGACGGGAAGCTCGATTTTGCGCCGCCAGTAGTCGACCTCGCGCAGCAGGGATATCCGCTGATCGGTGGCCGGCTCGATTATCTGAACGGCCGCTCCGTTGCGGTGATGGTCTATCGCTACAAGTTGCACCCCGTCAATCTTTATGTGTGGCCAGGTAACGATGCAGGTGCACCGCCGCCGCGCATCTACGAGGAGAAGGGTTATCACGTCGCCCACTGGAGCGTCGGGGGAATGAATTACTGGGCGATCTCCGACGCCGGTCAAGCGGAGCTGAACGGCTTCGTAACGACTCTGCTTGCGCATCCAGCTTCGTAGCCGCAGCGCTGCACGCGCAATGTAATTGCAGCGGTGCAATGGGAGCCCGGCCATTGCGTTGTTACGCCGGTCGTCATGAACATTCCGAAAACGTGCAGCGTCAACCGGTCTGCATTAATTCGGCATGCTAAGCAGTATGGCTTGCGTTCGATCCCTGCTATGCAATGGCCTGGTGAACCGTGGCGTCTAAATGCAACGCAGCGACCGCCATGGGAATAAATCGAATTCCACTGCAGTCTACTCACTGAACGCAGCCGGCTGGTCCAGCCGCCTGCCTCGTCAACTCCATTGTGAGGTGAATATGTCGTCAGATCATCCATCCGATCCGTCGCGCCGGGGCGTACTCAAATGTCTCGCATTCGGTGGCGTGGGCACCGTGTTCGTATTAACCGGCGGTGTTCTGTCGCCGGTGGATTTGGCCCTCGCGGCCACACCCAAAGACGCTTCAGCAGGCTCGGGAGAAGTCCCGCTCTTCCTGCAGATCAGCGACTCTCACATCGGCTTCAAGAAGGAAGCGAATCCCGATGTCGCGGGCACGCTCAAGCAGACGATCGACTTCGTCAACGCGATGCCCGTTAAACCGGCGCTGACGATTCATACCGGTGACATCACGCATCTTTCGAGGCCCGAGGAGTTCGACCTCGCGGCGCAGTTGATGTCGGGCCTGAGTATTACCGAACTGCACACCGTGCCGGGCGAGCATGATGTCACTGATGGACCCGGCGCAGAGTATTTCAAACGTTTCGGTCAAGCGTCGGACAACAAGGGTTACTACAGCTTCGACCACAACGGCGTGCATTTTGTTGGTCTCGTCAACGTCATGCACTTCAAGCCTAATGGTTTGGGAAGTCTGGGCGATGAACAACTCGAGTGGCTGGAGAAAGATCTCAAGGGCCGCTCTTCCAGCACGCCGATCGTCGTCTTCGCGCACATGCCGATGTGGACGATCTACGAACCGTGGGGTTGGGGTACTGGCGATGCAGGACAGGCCATGAGTTATCTGAAGCGCTTCGGGTCAGTGACCGTGCTAAACGGCCATATCCATCAGATCGTATCGAAAGTGGAAGGCAACGTGACTTTCCATACCGCTCGCTCGACAGCCTACCCGCAGCCGACGGCTGGCAACGGGCCGGGACCCGGGCCGCTTACGGTGTCCAGTGCGGAACTCCCGCGGATGCTGGGCGTAACGAGCGTCAAGATTATGAGGCATCCGGTGAGAGCTACGCTCGCCGATACGACGCTCGTCTGACTGAAGACTATGCCTATCAACGAGGATCCCATCATGCAAACGACTACTTTTCGCTACGCCTTTGTTATCTGTGTTGGAGTGGCGATGCTCATCGCAATGTGCGTTATGTCCGCCGTCGTGCTAGCTCAGCAGCCCAACGCTGTTGTCATCAAAGATTTTATGTTCTCGCCGATGTCGCTTACGGTCAAAGCCGGGGCGACCGTGACCTGGAAAAACCTTGATAGCGAACCGCACGTGGTCGTCAACGATGCGGGTCTCTTCCGCTCGGCCGCGCTTGATCAGAACGACACGTATCAGTTCAAGTTCGATAAGCCTGGAGTGTATAAGATCTTCTGCAGCATACATCCGAATATGAAGGAGACGATTACTGTGCAGTGAAGAGTTCGGGTAGAAGGGCGGGCGCTGAAATACCACTGAGTTCAGCCGCCAAAATGAAGTGACATGTGTACCTCGTCGTACATGTGTCCGTCGACCATCAAGGAGTTGCGCTCCCGCCCGAACTGCTCGAAGCCGAGCGACGTATAAAGGCGAATTGCCGCCGGGTTGTTTGCGTTCACGGTCAGGTTCACCTGTGTGATGTCAGGGATAGACCGCGCGAAGGTCAGCACCTCGGCGACGAGCTTTCGGCTCACGCCTAAACCCCGCATGTCTGGCGCGACATACACGCCCCACAGAAAAGCCTTGTGGTTAAGTTTTCGCCGGTTCTCGCGGCCAAGTCCAGCTATTCCTATTAGCCGCGAGCCTTCGAAAGCACCGAATACTCCGCGGTCGTTGCGCGCCGTCAGTTGAGCTTCGATGACTTCAGCCGAACGGTCTACTTCCTCTTCGTAGCTAGACGCGAAAGACGTGGGAGCTTCTCTGAGTCCGCAGAGACGGAGCGAGTGGAACGAAGGGGCGTCTTGTGTGGCAAGTAGACGTACAAGCATTTTGGCGGATCCTTTTGTCGCAGATAGATCGATTAACGATGATGTCACATGCAACAACCATCGCGACAACTAACGCCGCGATGACTCCGCGAGAGGCTTACTGCGACGAGTCTTTCGCGCACGTTCGCTCGTACCCGGCTCTGCCGAATTCTGCGCGGCGGCCGTCACGATCCACTTCTTGAACGCAATGACCGCGTCATCGTTCGCGCGATCTTTGTTCACGACCAATGTGTAATCGGGTCCACGCCCAGCCGGCTCTGTTATAGGGCACACGAGACTCCCTGTTGCGATCTCGCGCTCGATGAGCGGCAGCGACGCCAACGTTACCCCTAGGCCCTCAGCGGCTGCGCCCAGTTGAAGAAAGACATGGTCGAAGTCGAGATGGCGCGCGCTCTGCAAGCCTGGTGCGCCAGCCTCCCGTAACCAGTCGGACCAGGCTGTGCGGGTACTTGCAGAGTGAAGAAGCGTGTGATTTCGCAGATCGGCGACCGTCCTGATCGGGTGGGTTTTCAGCACCGCTGGACTGCAGGCGGGCAGACGCAAATCGGGCATCAGCGCCGTTGACGTGAGGCCTGCTGCCTCCTCGGGCCCTGAACGCACGCCGACGTCGAAGGCGTCGCCGACATAGCGCAACTTGCGTGAGGTCGTCGAGAGACGGACTTCGATGTCCGGGTAACGCGCCTGAAAATCTGCCAGCCGCGGTATCAGCCAGCACAACGCAAAGCTCGCCAGCGTATTCACGCGTACTACACCCGCTATGCGACGCGTAGTGGATTTGTGGCGCAAGCGGGTGACCGAGCTGCTCAGCCGTGCAAACGCACCTTCGACATCGTTCAGGAGAGCCGCGCCCTGGTCGGTAGGAACGACGCCGCGAGAGCGGCGCTCAAAGAGCGGGACGCCGAACCAGTCTTCCAGCAACCGGATCTGTTTGCCGACTGCCCAGTGCGTGACGTGCAGGTCGCTCGCCGCGGCGGCGAAACTCCCAAGGCGCGCGACCGCCTCGAAGTGCCGCAACGCATTCAATGGCGGCAACCTCTCCGCTTCTCTCTCAGAGCGTTTCTCCGTGCGTTTCTCAGTTCTCATGTGGTGACTTTTTCTCCCGTCTACCCCAATTTTACGTCAGTTGTGGCGGGTTCTGCGCGAACCTAGACTAGGGTCTTCTGTAACGAAACGCGCCAGCGGTCGCGATGGTCCGAGCTTGCGCCATTTCATTGGACTATGAGACTTTTCTCTTTCTCCTCCCCGACGACAGACGTGACTGACGGGCCCGGTCAGTCGAGTTCTGTTTCACGCACGCGCGTATTGTGGCTGTCATGCATGGCGCACGCGCTGCACGACGGTTACACCGACATGATCTACGCGTTGCTGCCCGTCTGGCAGGCGGAGTTCGGACTCAGTTACGGCGCCCTGGCAATTTTGCGCGGCGTCTACGCTGGCACGATGGCGACGTTGCAATTGCCTGCTGGACGCCTCGCACGCAAATTCGGCACACGCGCGACGCTTGCGGTCGGCACGTTCCTCGCCGCGCTGGGCTATGCCGTCGCGGGCATATCTGGAACCCTGCTGGGCTTATGTGTCGCGCTGGCCATCTCCGGCGGTGGCTCGAGCACGCAGCATCCGCTGGCTTCGGGAGCAGTGTCGCGCGTATATGGACGCAACGCCCGGGGGCCGCTCAGCATCTACAATTTTTCGGGTGACCTTGGAAAATCCGCGCTGCCAGCGGCTATCTCGCTTCTTATTACCATCATGCCGTGGCGGCATGCGCTTTGGGCCGTGTCGATCGTCGGCGTGTTAGTCGCGGCAGTGATTGCACTTTTTCTCCCATCGATACCGCGTGGCGATTCGTCCATGCAGAAAGCATCGAGGCAGCACGGCAACGACTCGCGATCCGGCTTCTCGCTGCTCTTCACGATCGGCGTGCTCGACACAGCCGTGCGGATGGGCTTGTTGACCTTCCTGCCCTTTCTCCTGAAAACGAAAGGCATCTCGCAATCGATGACGGGTACAGCACTCGCGCTCGTCTTCATCGGCGGCGCCGCGGGCAAGTTCCTTTGTGGCTGGCTCGGCGCTCGCGTGGGCGTGATCGGCACCGTCTTCGCCACCGAAGGCGGTACGGCCGCGTTGATCCTTGCAGTGATTTACCTTCCCTTGACGCCTGCTATGGTCTTGTTGCCGCTACTTGGCGCGATGCTCAACGGGACGTCGTCTGTTCTTTACGGCACGGTGCCCGAGTTGACTTCGGTCGATCGCACAGAGCGGGCATTTGCGCTTTTCTATACCGGCACCATCGCGTCGGGAGCGCTCTCTCCGGTCGTGTATGGATTTCTCGGCGATCAAATCGGTGTGCACGGTGCCACTATTGCGACTGCCGCCACGGCGCTGACGGTCTGGCCGTTGGCGCTTGCACTTCGGCCGCATCTGCGCACCACGTGAGTTCGTTCGCGACGCACGCTGGCTCCTACTCAATCGCTCGCATCGGTTCTATTTCGGCCCAAACCAATATCTCGACATCATAGGAGGTTCGCTCGATGAATACAGTTCCGCAGGCGCCGCTAATTCTGATAACGGGCGGAGGCCGTGGCGTAGGCGCGGCGACTGCGCGGCTTGCTGCCGCACAGGGTTACGATGTAGCGATCAGTTTTGTTTCCGATGAATCGGCCGCCCGTGCCGTGGCGGCCGATGTAGAAGCTGTCGGTCGCCGGGCTTTAGCCGTGCGTGCAGATAGCGCCGATCCTGAGCAGGTCGCCCAGCTGTTCGCCGCGATTGACCGGAAGTTCGGCCGGATCGATGTACTGGTGAACAACGCCGCGATAATTGCGCAGCAGTCCGCACTGGAAAATCTCGAATTCGCGCGGATGCAGCGCATCTTCGCCGTCAACGCGATAGGCCCGATCCTTTGTGCGCAACAGGCGGTGAAGCGCATGTCGTATCGTTACAAAGGGCGCGGCGGTGTTGTGATCAACGTTTCATCGGCATCGGCCAGGCTTGGCGGTCCGAACGAATATGTGGACTACGCTGCATCGAAGGGTGCCGTCGAGACATTCACTACCGGATTCGCCAAGGAAGTCGCGCGGGAGGGGATACGCGTCAACTGTATTCGCCCCGGGCACATCTACACTGACATGCATGCTAGCGGCGGCGAGCCTGGACGAGTGGATCGCGTCAAAGACTCGATTCCGATGGGAAGAGGCGGCCAGCCCGAGGAAGTCGCACGAGCAATCCTATGGCTCGCAAGCGAAGAGGCTTCTTTCATTACGGGCACCTTCCTCGATGTCACTGGCGGCAAGTGACATCGGGGTGTCGCCCGCGATACCCGTGCTCGCGCGCCTGCGACAAGCTGCATAAGCTGCCACAAGCGGCCATACGGCAGCCATGTGACAGCCTGCGCTGGCGAGCCCTTGTTTGTCACTGCGCGCGAAGTGCCGGGTGCTTCATCAAAGTCGCGGCTGCGGACGACGACGAAGCAGGGTTCTGACCGGTAATCAGAAGGCCGTCGGTGACGACGTACGGCGCCCAGTCGTCGGACTTCGAATAAATGCCGCCCCGCGCCTTCAGTTCGTCTTCCACGAGGAACGGCACGATCTCGGTCAGCCCCACCGCGGCTTCCTCGGAATTCGTGAAGCCGGTGACCTGCTTGCCCTCGACCAGCGGCCTGCCGTCCGGCGTGGTGACATGGCGCAGCACACCGGGAGCGTGGCATACAAGCGCAATGGGCTTGCCTGCCGCGATAAACGACTGAATCAATTCGATGGAATGCCTGTCCTCCGCGAGATCCCACAGTGGCCCGTGACCGCCGGGATAGAAGACCGTGTCGAACTGCGCCTGCGAAACACTGTCGAGGCGAACCGTGGCCGCAAGCTGCGCCTTCGCGGCTTCATCGGCCTCGAAGCGACGGGTCAAATCGGTCTGATTGGCCGGCTCGTTGCTCTTTGGATCGAGCGGCGGCTGGCCGCCTTGCGGCGACGCAAGCACGATCTCCGCGCCCGCGTCCTTGAATGCGTAGTAGGGCGCTGCCAGTTCTTCGAGCCAGAATCCCGTCTTGCGGCCTGTGTTGCCCAATCGATCGTGCGAGGTCAGAACCATCAGTACTTTCATGTTGTTGCTCCTTCGAGTGGGACGGTTAGTCTGCTGCTTAGTAGACCAGTCGTCTAGTAAAAAACCGATAAGAAAGGTACTTCGTAAACGTGCCGCGTATATCTGTTTTTAGCCGGAAACGGGGTGAAGCATCAACCGGGTGCTCGCCATGGCAGTCTCGAACGGCTGCAGATTGCGCACGATCTTGACCATCACGCTAGCACCCAGCCACAGCTGATAGAGACTTTGCGCTACGCTCGACGGGTCTTCGCTGACCGGGAGGGAGCCTTCCTCCACGCCGGCCTGAATAGCGCGCGCCAACCGTTCGACGATGCCCGACGTGCCGCGTTTTAGCGTGGCGCGCATGGCCTCGGACATGTCCGCAACCTCCGCGCCGAGCTTCACGGCGAGACACTTGCCCTGACAATCGGAGAATGACTGAGTCTCCTGCCAGATCTGCCAGTAATTCATCAGGCGCTGCGCCATCGTCAAACCGGGCTCGCCCAGCGTATTGTCCATGTCAGCCAGGTATTCGTCGAAATAGCTTTCGAGCAGTGCCACGCCAAACGCGTCTTTCGAACCGAAGTAGTGATAAAACGAGCCCTTCGGCACGCCCGCGGCGGACAGGATCTCGTTCAACCCCACGGCCGAAAAACCTTTCGCGCCGATGATTCGCTGTCCGACGGCGATGATGTTGTCGCGGGTGTCAGCCGACATCGGTGATGTTTGCGATAGCCATGTGTGGACTATATAGGCTAGTAGACCAGTCGTCTATAACTTTTTAGCGTCGGTAACAAATTACGAGGAGCCACGTCCGACCGAGAAGGACGTCCTCTCGCCCATAGCGCAACCCAAAAAACGGTCGTTGCGCCGGCTCTATGTGCCACCTACTATTCAGTCTCAATGTCTGGACGAAGCCGGACAGCCCGGTCGAAATCATTGATGGCCGCGTGCAGTCGCGAACTCGCCCAACTGCGGAGCAAATAATGGCTCGACTGCTATCGGTGAATGTTGGACTTCCGCGAGACATCGAATGGAAAGGCCGTACTGTTCACACCGGCATCTGGAAGAGTCCCGTGCAAGGTCGTTGTTGGGCGGCACGGCTGAATCTGGCGGGCGACGGTCAAGGTGACCTGGCCGGGCACGGTGGGGAGCAGCGGGCTGTCTTCGTTTATCAGACCGATTCGTACCGTCACTGGCAGCAGGAGTTGAACAGGTCCGACTTCGTGCACGGACAGTTTGGCGAGAACTTCACGGTCGAGGGACTGCCCGACGCGCTCGTGTGCGTTGGCGACAGATATCGAATCGGCAACGCGCTGTTCGAGGTGACGCAACCGCGCGTTACCTGCTATCGCGTCGGCATCCGAATGAACGAGCCGCGAATGCCGGCGTTGCTCACATCGAGTGGAAGACCTGGGTTCTATTTGCGCGTCGTGCAAGAGGGCGAAGTGGGCGCGGGCGATGAGATAGTGAAAGTCGGCGAGGCAGAAGAGCAAATGACCGTCGCGCAGATCAATGCGCTGCTCTATTCGCCGGATCACCCGCTGGATCTGCTCGAACGCGCGTTGCGAATCAAAGCGCTGTCGCCGGGATGGCGTTCCTCGTTCGAGGCGTTACTTCAAAGCCGCACGACCGGCGCGGCGAATGGGAACGCCGGGCTAGCGCCCGCGGCGGCGCGCCACGCGGTTCAGCCTGGATTCCGGCCGCTCACGGTGGCCGCGATCGAAGAGGAGTCCGCAGACGTTGTGTCGTTCACGCTGAAAAGTGCGGACGGTCAATTGCAACCGGCCTTGCCGGGCCAGTATGTCGTGCTGCGTCTTCGACCGACCGCGGACGGGCCGCCGCTATTTCGCAGCTACTCGCTCTCGGGCCAGTTGTCCGCAGAAAGCTACCGGATAAGCGTGAAAATCGAGCCCAACGGCTTGGCTGGAGCCTGGTTGCGCCAGCATGTGCACGCAGGCGACACACTCGATGTCAGTTCGCCTCGTGGTAGCTTCGTCCTGCAGCCTGGAGACGGCCCGATAGTACTGCTCAGCGCAGGAATCGGCGCAACGCCTGTTCTGGCTATGCTGCACGCGCTGTCGTCGCAACAGTCGACGCGGCAGGTCTTGTGGCTGCATACCGCGCGTGACCGGCAGCATCATCCATTTGCCGTGGAAGCGCGGCGCCTTATGCTCTCGCTCGCGCATGGACGCAGCTACGTTTCGTATAGCGCGGCAGGACCGAATGACCGGCTCGGCGAAGATTTCGACGCGACTGGGCGACTGTCGCAACAAATCCTCAGCGAGGTTGGCGTTTTTCGCGACGCAGATGTCTATTTGTGCGGACCGGCGCCTTTCATGGCCGACATGAAGAAAGCGCTGGCCGCGTTGGAGATTTCACCGGAGCGGATTCATGCAGAGACTTTCAACGGCGGAGAGTCGTTGAATCCTGGTATCGTCGATTCGCAGAAACGAACGCCGCATCGCCCCATGGACGAGGCCAACACCGGTCCGCTGGTCTCGTTCGCGCGCAGTGGCATTGCTGCGCGCTGGAACGGCTCAACTTATCAAAGCATTCTGGAGCTAGCCGAGGCATGCGATGTGCCCGTTAGATGGTCGTGCCGCACTGGCGTCTGTCACAACTGCGAGAGCGGACTGGTCTCCGGTTCCATCAGCTACGATCCCGATCCGCTCGACCCACCGACACGCGGGAACGTGTTGATTTGCTGCTGCAGACCGCAGGACGACGTGGTGATCGACATTTGAATGATTGAGCGGTGTTCAATGTGTTTGCAGTCACTAGCACTGCCGCTAACTGCCGAAATACGGGTTGCAGAATCCGGGCGGTCCGACGCATTCATCGCTGGATTTGCTCTTGTCCATTGGCGCCCCGCTCTTATGACCCGCGTCGCTCGCACTCGAAGGCGCGGGGCCTTTTCCGCTGTGCAGCATCTTCATCTGTTCGACTTGATGCTGATAAATTGGGCTCACGTCGGGATACGACGCATCGGTCACGAAGTTCAAGCCATTGTTTTGCGCGTCAATAAGTTCTCGGCGCACCTCGGCGCGGGTTTTCTCCTGCGCCGATGCATGGCCGATTGAAAAGAATGAAGCGGCGGTGAATGCGAAGGCAAGACAAAGATGTTTGATATTCACTTGGTACTCCTATGCGAGATAAGTTGAAACGGGAAGCGTGCGAATAGCTTTCGGCGAGCACGTACGCCCGCTCAGCTTTCCCAGCTTTGCTCGGGTGTCGATCATGCTGCGGTATCGACGCGAGCCTTCGGCCATGGAAGCAGGTTGTCGATGGAGAGCGGACCCGCGCCCCGAAACACCAGCGCGGCGAGGCACGCAAGATAGAGCAGGTCGGTCTCGTACCCGGGCGGGCCGAATTGTGGACCAGCCGACGTGACCGCCATCAACTTGATCGATGTAAAACCGAATGGCAGGTGTACGGTGAAGATTGCGACGAGCAGCACTGCCACCATCGGTATGGTGACGAGAGGCACGAATGCACCGACCAGAATCGCAAAGCCGCCTAACAGTTCGATTGCAATCGTGGCCCATGCCATGAAGTGCGGAGCCGGCACATTGAGCGCGTGAAGGATCGCCGCGAAGTTTTCTGGGTGTTTGGCGATCTTCGCGTAGCCATGCGCAATGAAGCCGTAGCCCACGATTAAACGCAGCGGTAGTTGCGACCAACGCGCGAGACGCGCGGCAAGCCACGTAGGGCTGATAACCCCGGATATCAAACGGATGATGGACATGCTCAAAGCCCTTTTCTCGGAACGGTAAGAAGTAGTCGTGCCGGCTTCCCGTGAAGCGAGGCAAGTTGCGACTGCTATCCGGTAAGTCGCGAGAAACGGAGGTGTGGTTACAGCGTTCCGGCAATTCGTGGGTTATCAATGACGCCGGCTCGCGAGTCGCTGCCAGCGCGTCAGGGCGTACAGATATTTTTTGAGGATGCTGTAACTATCGGGCGCCTTCCGCCGACTTAACACTTATGAGGTGTGGCGGACGCAGCATCGCCCGCACGAATTTCTAATTGAGCAAGGGACGATGGATAAGTGTCTGTGATCGCGCCCGATGAAACGACCCATCGCGCGGCTGCGAATGGAGTGGAAGAACGATTGAAAGCTTTGCTACACCGGGCGATCGACGGCGATGCGACGGCGTATGCGTCGTTTCTGCGAATACTTTCCGGTTATCTGCGTGGCATGCTGAGACGACGCTTACGCGCCTACGAGGACGACGTCGAAGACGTGCTTCAGGAAGTGTTATTCGCGCTGCACAACGGGCTGCACACCTATCGGAATCAGGTGCCGTTGACCGCATGGGCGTCCGCCATTGTTCGCCATAAGGTAGCGGATTTTTTGCGGGCCCGTGCCCATCGCGAGGCGCTGCACGATCCGATTGTCGACGATGCAGAACTGTTCGCAGTGTCCGAAACCGAATCGCTCGATGCGCGGCGCGACATCGGCAGCCTGCTCGAACGGTTGCCCGAGCGTCAGCGCGCGCCAATTCAGCACGTCCGGCTACATGGCATGTCAGTAGCAGAAACCGCGAAGTTGACGGGGCTTTCGGAAGCCGCAGTCAAGGTCGGCATTCATCGTGGCATCAAGGCGCTGTCGCGCCTGATTCGAGGATAGGCAACATGAACACAGATCAGGTCATTTCCCTTCTCGCGACGGGCCTCGTACCGCAAAGCCGGCGCGCCGTGTTCAACCGTTTCTGCATTGCGTTGACTATCGGCGTGCTGGCGGCGCTCGTGGCGGTCGTCGTCAGCCGCGGAGTGCAGCCTGGTCTTGCCGCGCTTTTCACCAGGCCCTTGTTCTGGGGCAAGCTCGCGTTTCCGCTGTTGTCCGCAGCCGCCGCCATTCTTGTCGCCGCGCGTCTGTCGATTCCCGGCTTCTCGCCGGGACGCGCGTGGTTCTTGCTCGCCTTGCCATATGCGGCGGTGTGGGCGGCAGCGATTGCCGTGCTGATGGCGGCTCCTGCAGCGGCCCGCGAGGCGCTCGTGTTCGGTCATACATGGAGACAGTGTCCTGTACTGATCGCGTTGCTGTCGGTGCCTTGCTACCTTGCATTGTCGTGGGCGATGCGGGGGCTCGCGCCCACGCGGCTGCGGCTGACCGGTGCAGCCACTGGTCTGCTGTCCGGAGCGCTCGCCACGCTCGCTTATGTGCTTCGCTGTCCCGAAATGAGTGTGCCGTTCTGGGCGGCCTGGTATTCGGTCGGGATGGCGATTCCGGCGCTCGCCGGTTATCTGCTCGCGCGCGTGTCGCTTCGCTGGAGTTGAGCGTGTAAGGCAGCCGCGCCAGATTGTCCAGGGCAACGATCTATAAGCGGATCGAGTAACCAGTAAAAACAACTTTGAAAAGTTACGAAAGACGTCTACGATAGAGGCCACAACTCGCAGCGTAGTCGGCTCGATCCTGCGTCTCTACTGGAGGTCTTCATGTCTAACGGCAACAGCATTCCATCGGTATCGATCAAGCGTATCGAGGCGGATGGCATCGATATGTTCTATCGGGAAGCAGGCGAGAAGGACGCACCGGTGGTCCTGCTTCTCCACGGGTTTCCTTCGTCGTCTCACATGTATCGCGATCTGATTCCAAGACTCGCCGACCGCTATAGGGTCATCGCGCCAGACTTACCGGGCTTCGGCTTTACGAACGTTCCTGCCTCGCGCAATTACAAATACACATTCGATGCGCTGGCGGAGACAGTGGCGGCCTTTGTCGACAAGCTCGAACTTACGAGCTACGCGATTTACGTGTTCGACTATGGCGCGCCGACAGGTTTTCGTCTCGCAGTGAAGTACCCGGACCGCGTGCGTGCACTGATTTCGCAAAACGGCAACGCGTACGAAGAGGGGTTGGGCGACGCCTGGGCGCCGATCAGAAAATTTTGGGCTGAACCCTCGGCGGCCAACCGGCAGGTGGTTCACGACGCAGTGTTGAACTACGAAGGAACCAGGTTTCAGTATGTGCACGGCGTATCGAATCCGGACTCGATCGCACCTGAGTCCTACACACTCGATGCGGCGCTGCTGGAGCGCCCAGGCCAGAAAGATATCCAGCTGGATCTGTTTCTGGACTACGCGTCGAATGTGAAGATGTACCCGACGTTCCAGAAGTTCTTCCGCGACGTGAAGCCGCCTACGCTGGTCATCTGGGGCAAGCACGATCCGTTCTTTATTCCGCCGGGCGCTCAGGCCTTTCGCCGCGATATCCCGCAAGCAACGGTGACGATGCTCGATACCGGACACTTCGCACTCGAAACGCACGCGCAAGAGATCGCGTCGGCGATCAGGGAGTTGCTTGGTTAACTTGCCTGATTCGGGGTGCGTCGTCATCGCTTCGACTGACCGCGCTTCAAAAGTGGATGGCGCGTTCTTGTTATCGGAAAGTAAGGGCGGACGAAATGTAATTGCTCGCGGAGCGCTTTACTCAAGCTCCGCATTGTCTTTCTGACGTTGGCGAAATTGCGCCACTTTGTGGCGGTTCCCGCAAAGGGCCATGCTGCACCACCTTCTACGGTGCGCTTTGGTCCTGTCGTAGAACCATAGTACGCAATCGTCTGCCTCGCACTTGCGAACCAGATCGAAGTCGCCCGTCGCGATCAGCTCCGCGGCAGCTCGGGCTACGGGTGCCAAAAGCTGTTCGGGTGTGTCGATATCAAAGTGATCTCTGACTTCCAACTCGCCGTTGCTTGCCCGCGCCAGTTGCACTGTGTATCTGCCGTGCATTAGAAACGAGTTAAGCGCGCCGATATCAATGTTCTTGCCAAGTTTGCGCTGCGTAAGCAGTTTTCGGATCATTTCTCTCAACGCCCGCGCGCTCTCCGCCAGGACGTCACGCGGAAAGGCGCGCGGGCCCCGTTCGCTCACATAACCCGTTCTCTGCAGCCAGGCTATCACGTCTTTATTCGTTGACAGGTACTCCACCGGCCCGTCTTCACCTTGCGCGAGGGTGTTGAGAAAATCCAGCGCGGGGTTGTCGGCAAGTATCAGGAATTCTTGGGCGGGCATCAGGCGTTCTCCGGTAACCTGATCCAAATTGTAACCGTTGAAATTGCGTATAACAAGTTATTGAGGAGTCTTTGCCAACCGCAATCGCACGCAGAAGCAGAAGCACATATTCTGTGTGCAATCAGTTGCGAGCGGAGATCAATTCTGACGGCCGCGCGTCTGGAGCGGCTTCGGCATCGTCGTCCCGTCGTGTTTCTGGCATGAATACCGCGAAGAAGACAAGCGCAAACACGCTGATTGCAGCCAGGGTGAGAAACCCCGGGGCGAAGCCGAACTTCTCGACGACATAGCCACCCGTCACATTGCTGAGTGCCGCGCCTATTCCGACCGCAAGCGCCATCAGACCCTGCGCAAGATTGAACCGGCCCGTTCCGCGCATCACGTCGGACGCGATAACCACGCCGATCACGCCGAAGATGCCGGCAGCGATCCCGTCGAGTAACTGGATCAGGACCACCGCATACGGGCTGCTGGTCATGGAAAAGAGCACACCTCGCACCGGCAGCACAGCCAATGCAACGAGGAATATGCTCTTGCGTCCAATTCCCCTGCGTAGCGCGTGACCCACACCCGCCGCGACCGCGACCATGACGAGTTGCGCCGCGATTACGCACGCGCTCAGTGCGATGACATCCATTCCCGGATGCACTTTAGCGATGACCTGGCCCGCAAGCGGCAGCATGGCCGCGTTGCCGAAGTGAAAGAGCATCACGGAGACAATGAACACCTTCAGGTCACGCTTTTTCCATAGCGCTGAGAAGCTAAGCGGATTGTGGCGCGTGGGCTCATCTGAAGTGCTGTCGGCACCGCGTGCAAGCTCATGGTCAATTTCTTTCGGGTTGATCAACAGCACCACGAGGGCGCTCGCTATTGCGAACGCGCATACGAGGTAGAACAGCCATTTGACGCCGACATACTGTCCAAGCCCGCCCGCCAGGATTGCAGCCGTGAAGTTCCCGGCGTGGTTGAATCCTTCGTTTCGGCTGATCCGAGCGGGCATCAGACGGTGACCGACCACGCCAAGGCTCAGCGCGGCAAGGCAGGGAGGAATGATTGCGGACGCTGCGCCGAGCGTGATCTGCGCGGCGAGCACGGTGGGCAGCTTCGGAAAAAACGCGATCAGAATACATCCGGCTGCCACCAGCAAACCCGATATCGCGATCAGCAGCCGCTTCACGCGAACCGTGTCGACAATCAGGCCAGCGGGGATCTGGCAGATCGCCGCTGCAATGCCGCTCGCGGCCATGACGAGGCCGATGTTCCCCGAGCTCCAGTGCTGGGTGCCCTTGAGATACACCGACAGGAAGGGCCCCAAACCGTCGCGAACATCGGCCATCAGGAAATTGAGCGCATCCAGACCGCGCAGGCTTCGGGACGATGGACGCACGGTTGCTTCGCGCTCCAGTGATTGGTGTGCACGATCCGCGTTCACGATTTTCTCCCGTTAGGGTGCGGTTCGAATCCGCTTTCCACCAATGACTTTGCGATCAATCCGCGTTCATTGAAGCGTCATCGTCATCGTCATCGACGAGTTCCGCGATGTGCTCGACTTCGACAGTCTTTCCGTACCGGTTCTTCACTGCGTGACCCCACACCTGTATGTGCGCGCCGGGGGCGAGGTAACTGGACAGTTCGTCTGCGGCGTGCGGAGCCATCCGCAGGGAAGTGCCGTCGCTCAGCAATGCGCCGCGCAGTTCTCCTTTCGGCCCATAAAGCGAGAGCTTTATTTCTCCACTTAACTCGATGGGGCGCGTGTTTGCGTGCGGCTTCTCGTGCTTTTTGACCTGCCCGTGCGGGCCTTCGTCGACAATCTCGACGCCTGTTGCCGTCGTCAACTGAACAGCAGCGACGATATCGGCGGCGCGCGGCTTGACTCCTCGCACGCGAACCTTGTCGCCCACGCTGATGTGTTTGGCGATCTGCTGGGACAGATGCGGCGGGAAATGCACCTGTCTGCCGTTGCCGAGAATCAGGCCGTCCAGTTCTCCATGGGAATTCAGCAGAAACTGGCTGACGGTACCGCGGGTTTCCTGCAGGCAAGTCGGGTCGATCCAATGCATGGTGTAGCTCCAGTAAAGATTAATTAGTTGCGCGTGTCGCTATACAACTGCGTGACGTTGCCGGGCGCGCCGAAAGCGGTAGCCTGCAATGCTTCGCCGTATTGATTGCGCGTTCCGTAGCCGCTCGCGGCAACCACCACATCCGGTCGCAGCAGATTCGCAAACTGTTGCGCGACGGGCGGCGGCATCCTGATGATGGTGCCGTTGGCGAGCATCACGCCGTCGGGTTCTCCGTGGGGCGCCGTCATGACTCGCGCGACAGCGCCCTTAACGCTGAGTTTCACGAGACCCGCGCCGCGTAGTGCGGGCGGCATTGGCGTTGCGCCAAGGGGCGGCGGCTGATCGACGATCTGCTGCGACGTCCGTTCATTTGTGATCCGCTGCGCTGCGACGTCGCCCGCGCCATTGGACACGCCGGCAATCCGAACCGGATCACCTTGATGAACGACGCCCATCAGTTGCGAACCCATATGCGGCGGGAAGCGGACCAGCGAGCCGTCATGCAGAACGAAGCCATCGACATCGCCCTCAGGATTAATCACAAAGCGGCTTACCGTGCCGTTCGCGACTCGTACCTGTTGCTGATCTGTCGGAAGCACGGGTGCACGACCCGGTGGAGGAGGGGCGTCAGGTGCTGCCGTTGCCGGCGCAGGCATGCCTGCGAGCGGCGGCGATGGAGGCGCGCCCGGGCCTTCGGCGGGCCGCGTTTGAGCAGCGCAAGCAATGGTGACGGCACCGAGCGAGAGTGCTACGGCCCGGGCAAGCTTCGCGATGGAGTGCGTGTGACTTGCGGGCGTGGCATGCCGGCAAAACTGGACGGATTCGTTGACAGCCATGATGTTCTCCGATGAACGACACGGAGACTTTTGCAAAGGCTATGCCATGCAGCGCATCCCTTTAGAAAGGGGCTTCGCACCCGATGCAGCAGGATATCTGTCCATCATCCAGACACCTGGTGTCGGCTTGCTTGACACCTCACTCGATCTTGAGCGCGGCCAGCTTTGCATAGAGCGTTTGGCGGCTGATTCCGAGGCGTCGGGCTGCATCCGCACGGTTATTGCTCGCAAGCGTCAACGCGTGGGAGATCAACGCGCGTTCGAGTGTTTCCACTGCGTCGGGAAGCGTCATCTCGAGCAGGCCGGTACCCACTAGTGGCTCGCCAATGTCCGGCTTGCCATTGAGGAAGCCGAGATCCTCCGCCGTGATCATCGCTCCCGGAGCGAGTGCGCCGGCGCGTTCCACTGCATTTCTCAGTTCACGCACATTGCCGGGCCATGCGTAACCCACGAGCAGATGCTGCGCCGGTAGCGACAAACGCAGTTCGCGTGACCTCGCTTTCGCGACCTCAGCAAGAAAGTGTTCGGCGAGCGGAAGGATATCTGCTAGCCGCTCGCGCAGCGGAGGTAACGCGATAGGAATGATCTTCAGCCGGTAAAGCAGGTCTTCCCTGAATTCCCCCGCCTCGACCATGGTCTGCAAGTTTCTGTGCGTAGCGGCAACCAGCCTGATGTCGACGGGAATCACGCGGTTGGAACCGAGCGGGGTGATGTGCCGTTCCTGGATTACCCGTAACAGTTTGGCCTGCATGGGCAATGGCATGTCGCCGATTTCATCGAGCAGCAAGGTTCCGCCGTCTGCCGCTGCAAAGCAGCCGGGCCGGTCCGCGGTTGCACCCGTGAACGCACCTTTGACATGACCGAACAATTCGCTTTCGAGGAGCTCGGCGGGAATCGCCGCGCAATTCACTGCGACGAACGGCTTGCCGCTGCGCCTCGACGCGTCATGAAGCACGCGCGCCGCGACTTCCTTTCCTGTTCCTGTCTCACCGGTAAACAGGACGGTTGCTTCAGACGATGCCGCGCGTCCGATCTGTTTCTGCACCTCGCGCAACGTGTCGCTTACTCCGAGTAGCCGGGGCCTCGCGCCCGCCGACTCCGCGCTGAACGGATGCGATGCGTTTGCGGCGGAATCACTCGTGCCCGTGGAGGCGATGATGCGCGCGAGTAGTGACTGGATTGCCTGTCTACCGACCGGCTTGGTCAAGTGGTCGAACGCTCCCAGCGTCATTGCCCCAATCGTGTTATCGCTCGATGCGAAACCCGTGAGCATCACCACCGGCAACGCCTGTCCCTTTGCCGTTTTTCGAAGAGCGTCCAATACTGCCAGGCCGTCCATGCCAGGCAGGCGGAAATCCAGGAACATGCAGGTGAATGGCGTACCCGTGCTCTCAAGCATTTCCAGCGCCTGTTCGCCGGAGCGTGCCTCGTCCACGCTATGTCCGAGATCAACCAGCGTTTCGACGAGGCCTTCGCGAAAGCCGTTGTCGTCGTCGACTACGAGTATGTGTGCCATGGGACCTCAATGACGAAACACGCGCCGCTCTCCATATCGGCTACATACGCGCGGCCGCCATGCGCCGTAGCCACCTCTCTCGCCACTGCGAGCCCGAGTCCCGAGCCGTCGGGCCGACCCGTGACGAATGGTTCGAAAATGCGTTCGCGGTCGGCTAACGCAACTCCCGGGCCATTATCGACGACGGCAATTCGCATCAGGCTCGCGTGACCGGTTTCGACGCGATTTGCGTTGACGGTGACGTTACCTTGCCGCGGTGCATGCCGGATTGCATTCAGGATCAGATTATCGACTGCTCTTGCCATCTGTAAGGGATCGAACTTCGCCGGCGCGGCGTCAGTACCCCGCTCCGACGACGCCGGCAGGTCGGCATTGACGCTGAGCGTCACGCCCTTGATCCTTGCCTGCTCCTGATGTGTCGCGGCCGTCGACGTCACCCATTGTGCGGCGTCGACTGTCTTCACCGCGAGCGTGACTGGCTGCGTCAAAGCCAGCAGACTCGTTACCTGGGTTTCTATGCGCTCTACCTGGCCGAGAGCCGACGTCAGCGATTGACGCGGTGTGTCTTTTTCATGTGCCAGAGCGTTTTCCAGCTTCAGCCTGACGGCCCCAAGCGGATTACGAATTTCATGCGCGACCTGTGCGGCCAGTTTGCCGAGAGAGGCAAACCGCTCGGCTTGCGATAACTTCTCGTGCAAGGCGGAGGCCTGGGCTTGCGATTCCCTCAGGCGCGCAGCGAAGACGTTGACAGCATTGACAATTTTGTCGAGGTCGGGCTCGCCTGGAGACGGAAGCTCGGAACACGAGGCCGCCGTCCCGGACGATAAAGACTGCTCGAGCTGCGACAGGTTTTTCCGCCAACGGCGCAAGCCCAGGCCCAGGACAAGAGCGAGAAGCAGAATGGCCGTTAGAACGACGACCAGCGATAGCATGAGCATGTGCCCATATTGCCCGAGAGGAGCTTGTGCCCTGGTCAGGGTCCACGCATAGAGCGCAGGGCCACCGGACACGGGACACGCAGAGGCGACGGTTGCGCCTTCTCCTGCAGGAACGGAATCGGAAACGGTCGCACCTGCCGACGCTGCCCGGTGCAGCGCGCGAAGTATCAGCGGTGTTTCTGCTTGCGGAATATCGCGCTTAACGCCAGTGCCTTCATATGTGGGGAATGAATAGGCAAGAAAGCCGTTCGTCGTGCGGGACGTGTCTTCAGAGGCATGCGATGGTCCCGTGGCATCGTTCTTCCAGAAGCCTCCTTCGATTTTCGGAGCCTGAATGAGGACGGTATCGAGTACCGCATGCATCAGGTCGGCATCGTAAGGACTGTTGGCGGCGAGGCGAGACGGAGAGTAACGTGCCGCCACATGCTCGCAAGCCGCAATGGATTGTTGACTCGCGGCGGAAATCTGCCGGCTCTGGTCCGTCTGGAACAGGAGCCAGATCACGCCGGCGAGCAGTGTGCAGACCACGGCGATCAACGCCCAGAGAAGCACAAGCTGGTTGGCGAAAGAGATTCGTCTCATCGTGCGGTGCTCCGCTGCAGGAAGTTGAATCCAGCCCGCGATTCTAGACCGCGCCTTTTATCCAGCGTTCAAAACGCCGCTGAACCCTCTGCTCCGTTTCTATTACCACCGGAAAACTTGCTGTTATCGCATGCCGGCATCCATTGATTGTCGGTGCGCCAGGGAGTCTGATGGCATCAGGCGTGATGGCTATCAGCCTCGCCACGCTCCTCGCCTCCCGTGACGCCGCGATTCAGCATGCGCATGAAACGTCCAGGAATGTCACCGCGGTTCTAGCAACCAACATTGCTCGAACAATCGAAACGTCTGACAGTTCGCTGCGCACCTTGATCGCCGCGCTCGACAAGCCTGCTATCCAGACCATGGATCGGAGCTTGCGTCACGAATTGCTGTTCGACCGGACCGCTGCCGAGTATGTCACCGGCGACAGTCACGGTCATGCTCAAGGTGATATTGCGCTGAAACATCTTGCGGAATGTATCGATCGGCACGTGCGTCGTCGTGGCGATCTTGCCGCGCGATATGGCGGAGAAGAGTTTGTTGTCGTGCTGCCGAATACCGACGAAGCCGGAGCGTTTCAGATCGGCGAAGCTATACGTCGAGAAGTTGAACACCGGGAGCCGTCAGCGTCGTCGGGGGTGATTCCACCGTTCACGGTCAGCATCGGGTGCGCGACCGGTCGGCGGTCGCATCCGTCGTCACTGGAAGAATTGACGAGTTCCGCCGATCTGGCGCTGTACACGGCCAAAAGACGGGGAAGGAATGTGGTTGTCTGCGCCGGCGATATCGTTGAACCGGCTCAGCCGCAGGTCTGATTGCCGTCCCGACACGCTAGATGCGACGAGCGACGCCCGGGTTCTCGCCTGGCGCACCCCACGCAGTGGGCAGAAGAGCCGATGAATTGCCGCGCGTGGCTTCCATGCCGAGAGCCTCGGCCTTTCTGACAAGATCGGGCAAGTTGCGCGACGCCATCTTCTTCATGACTTGCCCGCGATGGATCTTCACGGTGATCTCGCTGAGATTCAACTCATACGCGATCTGCTTGTTCAACATGCCTGTGACGACCCGTTTCATTACTTCCCGTTCACGGACCGTCAATGACTCGAACGAGGAGATCACGGCGGCTAACGCTCTATCGGAAGCTCGACGCAGGGTATCGCGCTTCAGCGCATCCGCGATTGCGTCGACCATATCCTGCTCGCGAAAAGGCTTCTGAAAGAAGTCGAGCGCACCCGCCTTCATTGCTTTCACGCTCATTTCGATGTCACCAAACGCGGTCATGAAAACGATCGGCATGCGAAGGCCGTATCGCGCGAGTTCCGCCTGAAACGTGAGACCGCTCGCGCCTCGAAGCCGGACATCGAGGATAAGGCAGCTCGGGGCGTCGTGCTTCGGGAAGGCAAGAAAGTCTGCAGGCGAATCGAACGTCTCGACCCGCAGCCTGACAGAGCGAGCGAGGCTCTGCAGCGTGAAGCGAATGGACTCGTCATCGTCGACGACATACACCACCGGCGTCTCGTTTTCCGCCTTCGTACTGTTCAAGGTGGACTGCGATCTGGGCACCATGTCTGCTCCTGCGGGAGTAGGCGACGCACGATCAATGGGCCGTTGAATAACGGACTTGGCGAAGCCCCGTTCCGACGCGCCGGATGTAGGGGCGGCGCCGCTCGAGCCTCGGGCAGTTGCGTCCGGCGAACGTCAAGACCGATTCGATGGGAAGTGGGGGGAGGGGAACGACCATCGAAGCGGCCGCGTGGCCGATCCGGCCTGATGTTTGCGGGCCGGTTTTGCGATTGAAGCGCTGACGTCATTAGGGTTTGCTTCAGCGATGCGGCTAACTCTAGCAGACTTCCATGGGAAAAATCTGTCGAGTTGCAGCCGGGTACGTTGGCGATTGCCGACCAAACAGAATCGTTACAGGTCAATTGTTGCTACACGCCAGAGGGCAACATTCTGGTGCATTCACAACAGCCGTTCCACCGAACGATGGCACGACCGCAAGTCACCTGGTCAACGTAGCCCTTAGTGCGCGACCTTGTATAGAACACTATACGTTGGTATGCGCCAGCCGCCCCCGGCGCGGGTTCCATGCCTATAGTTCCTCCACCACGCCACCGCGTGGCACGACGTTATATTCCGACGCAGGGTGCGACCATGAAGATATTGATGGTGATGACTTCACATGACCAACTCGGCAACACCGGCAGAAAAACGGGTTTCTGGCTGGAGGAGTTTGCAGCGCCTTATTTCACGTTTCTCGACGCGGGCGTCGATGTCACCGTGTGTTCGCCGAAAGGCGGACAGCCGCCCATCGACCCGAAAAGCGACACGCCGGAAGGCAAGACCGAACTCACCGAACGCTTCAAGAGCGACCCCGCCGCACAGCGTGTGCTCGCTAACACCGCGAAGCTCGGCGACATGAAAGCCGACGACTACGACACAGTGTTTTATCCCGGCGGCCACGGACCTTTGTGGGATCTCGCTGAAGATCCGCAGTCGGTGGCGCTAATCGAGCGGTTCTACGACAGCGGTAAGCCCGTCGCTTTCGTCTGTCATTCGCCAGGTGTATTGCGTCATGTCAAGGCGAACGGCGAGCCGCTCGTCAAGGGTAAGCGCGTCTCCGGATTCACCAATTCGGAGGAAGAGGCGGTGCAGCTCACTCATGTCGTGCCTTTCCTCGTGGAAGACGAGTTGAAGCGCCTGGGCGGCCGCTTCGAGAAAGTCGACGACTGGCAGCCGCTGTCGATCATCGATGGACGGCTGATCACTGGACAGAATCCCGTGTCGTCGAAATCGGTGGCGCAGGACCTGTTGAAAGTGCTGCGCGGATAGCCCGCATCATCGAACCGATATTGCCTGCATGGAGAGCGTCATGACCCAGGATAGTCCCAACGCGCAGATCCGAATCGAACGTCCCAGCCCGTCCTACTGGCGTGTCGTCTTCGACAATCCGCCCTTCAACATCTTCGGGCCCGATACCACGCCCCAGCTCAACATGGTCGTCAGCGCGATTGAAGCGGACCCGCACGTGAAAGTGGTCGTGTTCGAGAGCGCGGTGCCCGGCTTCTTTCTCACGCACTACGACTTTGTGCCGCCGCTCGACGCGACTACGAGCATGCCGCCGGGACCAACGGGCATGCCGCCGCTGCCCGATATGCTGGTGCGCATCGGGCGGTCGTCTGTCATCTCGATCGCGAAGATTCGAGGACGTGCGTCAGGCGTCGGCAGCGAACTCGCATTGGCGAGCGACATGCGCTTTGCCAGCAACGAGCACGCCTTGATGTCGCAGTGGGAAATCGGCGTAGCGCTTGTCCCCGGCGGCGGGCCAATGACGCGTCTTTCGCGGCTGATCGGCCGCGGGCGTGCGCTGGAGGTGCTGACGAGCGGCAACGACTTTCCCGGCGCGCTGGCCGAGCGGTACGGGTACGTCAATCGCTCGATGCCGGACAGCGAACTGGATACGTTCGTCGACGACCTCGCCACCCGTATCAGCCTGTTCGACAGGCAATCCCTTTCGGTCATCAAGCAGCACGTCAACGCGCAGACCCTGCCGCCTGACGCGAGCGTCGCGACCGAGTGGGACGCCTTCATCGCGTCGGTCGGTCGCCCGGCCGCGCAGGAGAAGATTGCCCAACTGATGGATCTCGGCTTGCAGAAGGTGACGGACGTGGAAGCGAGGCTCGCGGATTACACGGGCTCGCTCTGGCGCTAGCCGCCGAATCAGACGACTCATTCGAGGGGCATTGCGCTCCTCGCGTGCTAGGCTACTTTTCGCTTCGCAGAGTGAGACGTGCCCCTCGGGCACGTGTCGCCTTCCTCGGAAGAGAGCAGCGAGAAGGAGCATCTCCATGGATCTCACCGGCTTTTCGCTCGAACCGCTGCACGAAGACGGCGAACTGTTGTTGTGCCGTGCACAGCGGCCCGGCTCGCATATCTCGATGCTCGCGCTAGTGGCCACGCAGTCCGCGTCGCAGAGCATCATGCGGCTCGAGCACGAATACGGTCTTGCGCCCTTGCTCGAACCGGAGTGGGCCGCGCAGCCACTCGCGCTCGACCTTGGGCGCGTGCCGCCCGTGCTGGTTCTCGACGACAGCGGCGGCGATCCGCTGATCCGGATTCTCGGCAAGCCACTGGAACTGTCGCGGTGCCTGCGCATCGCCGTAAATCTCGCTCAGGCGATCGGACACGCGCACGAGCGTGGAATCGTCCACAAGGACATCAAGCCCGCCAATGTGCTTGTCGATGCGAACGACAACGTCCGACTGACCGGCTTCGGCATTGCGTCGCTACTCCCACACCAACATCAGCCGCCCGCGCCGCCCGAGGTAATCGCAGGAACGCTGAGGTATATGGCGCCCGAGCAGACCGGCCGCATGAACCGTTCAATCGACGCGCGCAGCGATCTGTATTCCTTCGGCGTGACGCTCTACGAGATGCTGACGGGTTCGTCCCCGTTCGTCGCGTCCGAAGCGATCGAATGGATTCATTGTCATATCGCTCGCAGGCCGGTGCCCGCCGCGCAACGTGTCGAAGGTCTGCCTGCGCCGGTCGGCGACGTAGTCGAGCGCTTGCTCGCCAAAACGGCGGAGCAGCGTTACCAGACTGCCGGTGGTGTCCGGGCCGATTTGCAACGGTGTTTGTCCGCATGGGAAGCGGATGGTGAAATCCCGCCCTTTGCGCTCGGCAAGCACGATGCGTCTGACCGCTTGATGATTCCGGAAAAGCTTTACGGACGCGAATCGGAGATCGATGCGCTGCTGGCGGCCTTCAATCGCGTCGTGACGTTCGGCGACGCGCAGGTGGTGCTTGTCTCGGGCTATGCGGGCATCGGCAAGACGTCGGTGGTGAACGAGTTGCACAAGGCGCTGGTGTCGTCGCGCGGACGCTTCGCCTCAGGCAAGTTCGACCAGTTCAGGCGCGACACGCCCTACGTGCCGCTGGCCCAGGCGTTCCAGTCGCTCGTCCGCGATCTGCTCAACAAGACCGATACAGAACTGGAGCGCTGGCGGCGTGAGTTGACGGAGGCGCTCGTGCCGAATGGCCAACTGATGGTTGGTCTGATTCCCGAACTCGCTCTCATCATCGGGGAGCAGCCCCCGGTTCCGGCGTTGCCGCCACAGGACGCGCGCAACCGCTTTCATATCGTATTTCGCCGCCTGCTCGGCGTGTTCGCGCGGCCCGAGCATCCGCTCGCGTTGTTCATCGACGATATGCAGTGGATCGACGCTGCCACGCTCGATCTGATTGGACACCTCGCGACGCATCCGGACGTGACGCACGTGCTGCTCGTCGGTGCTTATCGCGACAACGAGATCGATCCGGCGCATCGCCTCACGCGAATGATGGAAGATATGAGCGGTGCGGGAACGGGCGCCGGCACGACGCTGCAGCGCATCGATCTCGCGCCGCTTGGAGCCAGCAGCGTCACGGAGATCGTCGCCGATTCGCTGCGCTGTTCTGCCGCGACTGCCGAGCCGCTTGCGCAGCTTGTTCATCAGAAGACCGGCGGCAATCCGTTTTTCGTGATCCAGTTCCTGACGACGCTTGCCGACGAGGGCCTGGTTGCGTTCGATCATCGTGCCGCGATCTGGACGTGGGATCTGCCTCGCATCCGCGCCAAGAGATTGACCGAAAACGTCGTCGAACTAATGGCCGCGAAACTCTCCCGCTTGCCGGACGATACACGCGACGCGCTGAGCCGGCTCGCCATTCTCGGCAACGTCGCGAAGATCGACGCGCTGAAGCTCGTTCACGGGGAGTCTGCGGCATCGATCGATGCGAAGCTCTGGGAGGCCATGAAAGCGGGGCTCGTGCACCGTGTCGACGATGCCTATGTGTTTGCCCACGATCGCGTTCAGGAGGGCGCCTACGCGCTGATTCCTGAGAGCGAACGTGCGGCGACGCACCTGCACATCGGCCGCACGCTTGCCTCCGGACGCGCGGCGGGTGAGCTCGACGAGTTCCTCTTCGACATCGTCAATCATCTCAACCGCGGCGCTTCGCTCATGACCGACGCGGACGAGCGTGAGCGTACGGTCGCGCTGAACTATGCAGCGGGACAGCGAGCCATGCACTCGACCGCGTTCGCGTCAGCACGAACTTATCTGGCACAAGGCGTTGCCCTGCTTGGCGCGGACGCATGGAGCCGTCAGTACGAGCGCACGTTCGAACTCTATCTGGCGTTTTCCGAATGCGAATATCTGGCCGGTGACTTCGCCGACGCCGATACGCTGTTCGACATGATGCTCGGGCGGTCGCGCTCGAACCTGGATCGCGCAAAGGTCTATGGCTTGCGCATGGAGCTATACCAGGTCGCCGGGCGGTATGACGAGAGCTTCGAGGTGGCTCGCCTCGCGCTGCACGATTTCGGCGTGCTGCTGCCGCTGCACGACGACGCCGCCAGTAGCGAGGTCGAAGCCGAGCTGCGGAAGATACCCGTTAATCTTGCCGGGCGCCCCATCGACACGCTCGTGGATGCGCCGGTCGCATCGGACCCGGTCACCTGGACGATCGTAGACCTGCTGGTTGAATCAATGCCTTGCGCGTTTATCGCCCGGCCGGCGTTTTATCCGCTCATAACGCTTCAGGCGGTGAACTTGTCCTTGCGCGCGGGCAACACCGACAAGTCCAGTTTTGCTTACGGCAATTACGCGTTGATGCTGGTGTCGAGTTTCGGAGACATAGAGTCCGCGGTGCAGTTTTCGGAGATGTCGCTCAGCTTGAACGAGAAGTTCGGCAACCGGCGCTTCCAGGGCAAGTTGCTCCATCTGCACGGCAATCACATCAACTTCTGGCGGCGTCACGTCGTAACCGATCTGCCGATACTCGAAAGAGCAAGCGCCGCATGTCTCGACGTGGGGGATCTCGCTTTTGCCGGGTACCTCGCGTTCACCACGGTCTGGCAAATGATCGAGAAGGGAACACCGCTTTCCGACGTGCAGCGCAGTTCCGAGCGGCACGCTTCGTTCGCACGCCAGAGCCGCAATGACGCTGTCTACGAAACCATTCGACTGCAGCAGCGTTTTGTCGCGGCGCTGCAAGGTCAGGCAGGCGGTGAACTCACGGATGCGGCGGCATTCGACGGCGACGCGTCTTTCGCCGTTATCGCGAAGTCGAATTTCGGCTGCGGCATCGCATTTCACCACATCATGAATCTGATGCTCGCCTATCTCGAAGGACGATACGACGATGCGCTTCACGCCGCACACTGCGCGCAATCTGTGATCGGCGCCGCGATGGCGCTGCCAATAGAGGCGACGTTTTACTTCTTCCACGCGCTGACACTTGCGGCGCTCGACGCATCGGCCGGCGACGAACAACGAGTCACCCGTCGTCGCACGATTCACGCGACGTGCGAAAAGTTCGCTGTCTGGACGAGCCACTGTCCGAGCAACTTCAGGCATCGTCATGCGCTGATTTCGGCGGAACTGGCGCGTGTCGAAGGCCGCGATTCCGATGCGATGCATCACTATGAGGAGGCCGTGCGCTCGGCCCGCGAGCATGGCTTCATCCAGAACCAGGCGCTCGCGCATGAACTGGCAGCGCACTTTTACGCGGACCGCGGTCTTGAAACAGTCGCGGATACGTATCTGATGAACGCCCGTTCATGTTACGAGCGCTGGGGCGCCTGGAGCAAGGTCACCCAGTTGACGCGCAGTCATACGCGAGCGCGTCCCGGCACATCGAAATTCGACGGCACCATTGCCATGTCCAACGAACAGCTCGACCTGGCAACCGTCGTCAACGTCTCGAGCGCGATATTCAGCGACATCGACCTGAACGAGTTGATCCATACGTTAATGGCCTTGTCGCTTGAACACGCCGGCGCCGACCGGTGCGTGCTGGTGCTCAAGCGCCGCAACGAATTGCGCGTGGAGGCAGAAGCGACGGCAAGGGCCGATGCCGTCGAGGTGCGTCTGCCCCGACTGCCCGTCGAACAGGCGACGCTACCGGAATCCGTGTTGCGATACGTGATGCGCACGGGCGACAGTCTGTTACTCGACGATGCATCGTCCACCAGTCCTTACTCGTCCGATGAGTACGTGATGCGTCACGATTGCCGCTCGATCCTGTGTCTGCCGCTCATCAAGCGCAGCCGGATGATTGGCGTGCTCTACCTGGAAAACAACCTGGCTTCGAATGTATTCACGCCGCCGCGCACGGTCGTGTTGCGAATGCTCGCGTCTCAGGCTGCAATGTCGCTCGAAACCGCGCGGCTTTATGCCGACCTGCAACACGCCGAAGCGCTGCTCGCCGACGCGCAGCGGCTCAGCAACACCGGCAGCTTCGACTGGCATGTGTCGAGTGGCGAGCTGTTCTGGTCGAAGCAAAGCTTTCGCATCTTCGACTACGATCTCGCCACGCTTCCAACACTAGACCTGATGCTGGCGCGGGTGCATCCCGACGACGCGACGTTCGTGCGTCTCATGTTCGATCGGGCAACGCATGACCGGCAGCCGTTCGATGTCGAGCACCGGCTGCTGATGCCGGACGGCTCCGTGCGGCATTTGCAATTGCTCGCGCACGTGATCGCCGACGCCGACGCGGGCATTCGGGTGCTCGGAGCACTCAAGGACATCACGACGCGCAAGCAGGCCCATGCCGCGTTGCTGCGCAGCGAGCACCGTTATCGCAGTCTGTTTTTCGACATGCCCGTCGGCTTATGGCAGATCGACGCGCAACCGCTGATCGCGTTGCTGTCGTCGCTGCGCGGGCAGGGCGTGGAAGATCTATCGGAGTACATAGACAACCATCCCGGATGGCTGGATCGCGCGATGGAGTTGCTCATCGTCGAAGAGGTCAATCATCACGCGGCCAAAATGTTCGGCGCGCACGACCGGAGCATGCTGCTCGGACCGTCGCCGTGGGTATGGAGGGAAAGCCCCGACACCTTCAGGCGCGCGCTGGAAAGCCGTTACGGCGGCGCACCGCTCTTTCAGGAGACGACCAGGCTTCCCACGCTCGACGGGCGCGTCATCGACGTGCTGTTGACGGTCGCGCGTCCTGGCGCGGCCGAAGATCTCGGCATTGCGCTGATCAGTCTTGTCGATCTGACGGAGCGCGTCCGTGCGCAGGAAATGCTGCAGCGGCTTCAGGCCGACTTCGCGCACGCCGCGCGCATTTCGACCCTCGGAGAGTTGAGCGCGTCCATCGCGCACGAGTTGAAGCAGCCGCTTGCGGCGATTGCGATGAACAGCTCGATCGGCACGCGCTGGCTCGATCGCGAGACGCCCGATGTAGCAGAGGCGCGGCTCATGAATCAGCGCATCAAAGTCGATGCGCAGCGCGCGGTCGATATCGTCGATCGCATTCGCACCATGGCAGTACGCCAGGGCTCGAAGCGCTCGATCGCGCTGCTCGATGAGTTGATAGATGAAGCGTTGGTGTTCCTGCGTCACGATGTGAACGCGCTCGGCGTCACGATCATGCGTAAGCGCGCGCAACCGGCGCCCGCCGTGCTTGCGGATCGCGTGCAGTTGCAACAGGTGATCGTGAATCTCGTCGTCAATGCGATGCAAGCTATGAAAACGACGGCACGCCCGCACGGCGACATAACGATTCGCACCAATCTGCCCGATGCCACGAGTGTCACCTGTTTCGTGGAAGACAGCGGCCCAGGGCTCGACGAGTCCAACATGCAGCGCGTATTCGAGAGCTTCTTCACCACCAAGGTAAGTGGCATGGGCATGGGTCTTCCAATCTGCCGCTCGATCATCGAAATGCACGGTGGCGAAATTAGCGCCGACAACGCGTCGGTGCATGGCGGTGCGCGCTTTTTCTTCACGCTGCCGCTAGCTTCCGAGGCGGCTTGAGTCGATGTCGAATCACCGAGTCAATCGTTGTGCCCGTAGTCGCGTTCTCTTTGGTTTATGAAAGGCATACCGGCGGCATGGTTTCACATACCCGATGACGATTGAAACGACGCATGCAGTGTCCTGTAATTGAGACTGGTATCCGATGTACCCGTGCATCGTGCGTGAACTTATCACCGAAAGGAGTCAGGCATGCAAACCAGAGCAATCATCCTCACCGTGGCGGCGGCAACGGCATTCACTGCGACTTCCCTTATCGGCGTTGGCACCGCGTGGGCTGCCGACTCATCGGCTGCCAGTACCGGCGGCACCAGCAAGAAGCAGATGCGAGCCGAGAATCGCGCGCTAAGCCACACAGTGCGTCAGTCGCTGACGAAGGTGAAGGGGCTGAACTCTTCGCACATCAACGTGCTGGCGCACGGCAGCACGGTCACGCTGACGGGCACCGCACCGGATCAGTCGCAGATCGACTCCGCACAAGCGGCTGCTTCGAAGGTTACAGGTGTCAGCCACGTGAACAATGAGCTCACTGTATCCGAGCCCGGGAATTGAAGGCCGCATGCGCTCGAGTAGCAATGCGTTCGAAGGAGTTGGCATGTCAGACGATCTTCTTCCGGAAGTCTCTTCGCGCCGTAGGTTCATCAGTGCGGCGGCAGCCGTCGTCGCTGCAGTTTCAGCGCCACGGTTGTCGTTTGCCGATACGTCGATCACGAGCACTTCGCAGCCGGGCGGCGGCGACAAGACTGCGCTGCGTCCGCTTCGCGTTCACGCGTCGGACGCGCAGCTTGCCGACTTGCGACGGCGCATCAAGGCGACGAAGTGGCCCACGCGCGAAACTGTCTCCGACGCCACTCAAGGCGTGCAGCTCGTGACGATGCAGCGCCTCGCGCGCTACTGGACTACTGACTACGACTGGCGAAAGGTCGAAGCAAAACTCAACGCCCAGCCGCAGTTCATCACCGAAATCGACGGACTCGACATTCATTTCGTCCACGTGCGGTCCAGGCACGCGAACGCGATGCCGATGATCGTCACGCATGGTTGGCCGGGTTCCATCATCGAGCAAATGAAGATCATCGATCCGCTAACGAACCCGACCGCTTATGGTGGCACGGCCTCAGACGCGTTCCATGTCGTGATTCCGTCGTTGCCGGGGTATGGTTTTTCGGGCAAACCGACGACGACCGGCTGGGATCCTGGGCGTATAGCGCGTGCATGGGTCGTGCTCATGCAGCGGCTCGGCTACACACGTTATGTCGCGCAGGGCGGCGACTGGGGCAATGCCGTGACCGAGCAGATGGCGCTGCTGACGCCGCCCGGTTTGCTTGCGATCCATACGAATATGCCGGCCACTGTTCCGGACGACATCGCCGATGCGTTGAAATACGGCAAGCCTGCGCCGGCCAATCTGTCAGACGACGAAAAGCATGCCTTCGACCAGCTCGATTTCTTCTACAAGCATGGGCTGGGGTATGCGCTCGAAATGGCGAACCGTCCGCAAACGCTCTACGGTATCGAAGACTCGCCAATCGGTTCTGCTGCATGGATGCTGGATCACGACGCGAGCAGCCAGGCGATGATCGCGCGCGTTTTCGACGGACAGCCGGAAGGGCTGACACGCGACGACGTTCTGGACAACGTCACGCTTTACTGGCTGACGGGCACGGCGATCTCGTCGGCGCGGCTGTACTGGGAGAACAAGTTGAATTTTTTCGCGCCGAAACATGTACCGATTCCGGTCGCCGTGAGCGTCTTTCCCGACGAGATTTACGCCGCGCCGCGCAGTTGGACGGAACAGGCTTACCCAAAGCTGATGCATTACAACCGCCTTCCCAAGGGCGGCCACTTCGCGGCTTGGGAACAGCCGCAGATATTCACGCAGGAAATTCGCGCAAGCTTTTCGTCGTTGCGCTGATCTGGCGCCTGCCGATTCATGAATGACCGCAACGCGCGGCCACGCCTCGCCGACGACTACACACCGAGGATCTTGCCGACCGTTTCATTAAATTCGTCGGTAGCGTTCTGGATCGCCTCGTCGGCCTCGTCGTCCAGGTTGTCCGCGTTCTCATCGAGCACCTCCTGCAGCGTCAGATACGCTGAAATGATGCCGTCCAGCTGGTGGCTTTCGACGCGGGCATAGACGGCCTCGCCCACCGCTTCCATGAAGTCGCCCCGGCTTCCGCCCACCAGGCCGTCAGCGTTATTTTCCAGGTCGTCCTTGAATTGTTCGACGTTTGCCATGTTTTCCTCCGGAAGGTCATGTCAGATCAGCGGTTTGATTTTGTTGCGGTGGTTGCGCCGCGTAATGCGTGCGTCAACAGTACGGCCATATCATGCAACCGGCAACAGGATCTGCGGCTACGTCGCCATGCCCAGCGTTCGCACGAGATCGGCCAGCCGATAAGGTTTATGAATAAACGCGAAGTCGTCGAGATTGCCGTGCTGTGCCTTGAGGGCGGGCAGAGGATACCCCGATGCAAGCACGATCCTGATCTCGGGATGGCGATCGCGCGTTGAACGCGCGAGCTGGATGCCATCGATTCCCTTGGGCATCACGACATCGGTGAACAAAACGCGGATATCGTCGCGACGACCCAACGCGTTCATCGCTTCAGCGCCGTTGCTCGCGGTCAGTACTTCGTATCCGAGGCTGCGGAAGAGCGCCGCCGTCGCATCCAGTAAATCGGGCTCGTCCTCCACGACCAGCACCGTATCGAGCGTCGGGCCGGCTAGAGAGTCCGCGTCGCCCGATGCGCTTTTCGCTATCGGCAGATACATGCTGACGACCGTGCCCATGTCCGGTTCGCTGCGAATGAGCACGTCGCCGCCAGACTGCGAGATAAAGCCGTACACCTGGCTTAGACCGAGACCGGTGCCCTTGCCGACCTCCTTGGTGGTAAAGAACGGTTCGAACGCGCGCTCCGCAACCTCTGGCGGCATCCCCGAGCCGGTGTCTGCCACGGAGACCTTGACATACGGGCCCTCGACGAGCGTGCCAACCGTGCCTTCGCGGACTTCGACGTTTTTAACGGTAATCGCGATCTTTCCGCCTGCGGGCATTGCGTCGCGCGCATTGACGATCAGATTCAGCAGCGCGGCCTCGAAGCGGGCTACGTCGAGCAGCACGGGCCGCGGCTGCGGCTCTGGCCTGATCTCCAGTTCGATCGTGCTGTTTCCCGCGCGGCGAAGAACCGCTTCAAAACCGCGGATCACCGCGTTCAGATTGCATCTTTCGACCTTGAGCGGCTGCTGGCGCGCAAACGAGAGCAACTGCTGTGTCAGCGTCGCGCCCCGGGCCACTGCGCGTTGCATGGTTTCCAGCATCTTGAGATCGGCGTGGTCCTGTACGCGCAGCGACAGCACATCGAGTCCGTTCGACATGACTGCGAGCAGGTTGTTGAAGTCGTGCGCGACGCCGCCGGTCAACTGGCCCAGCGATTCCATCTTCTGTGACTGGAAAAGTGCGGCGTTGGCGCGCTCGAGAGCCTCCGCCGCCTGTTTGCGTTCCGTGACGTCGCGCGTCACTTTCGCAAAACCCACGAGCTCGCCCGCGCCGTTGCGGATTGCATCCACCACCACGTGAGCCCAGAACCGCGAGCCGTCCTTGCGGACCCGCCATCCTTCGCGCTCCGCTCGGCCCTCCGCGGCGGCGGTCGACAGTGTCAGCGCAGGCAGGCCGCTCGCGCGATCCTCCTCTGTATAGAAGCACGAGAAGTGTTTGCCGAGAATTTCCTCGCGCGTGTAACCCTTGATCCGTTCCGCGCCGACATTCCAGTTAGTCACCTCGCCGGCTGGCGAAAGCATGTAGATCGCGTAGTCCGTGACGCCCTGAACCAGCAGCCGGAACTGCTCCTCGCTTTCACGCAACGCTTCCTGGGCCATCTTCCGGTCCGTGATGTCGCGTGTGATTTTGGCGAAGCCGATGAGCTTGCCGGAATCGTCACGCAGCGGATCGATTACCACGCTCGCCCAGAACTGGCTGCCGTCCTTTCGGACCCGCCAGCCTTCGTCCTCGAACTTACCTTCGTCGCGCGCAGTTCGCAGCGCGAACTCCGGGCGGCCGCCAGCCCGGTCACTCTCTGTGTAAAAAACGGAAAAGTGCTGACCCAGAATTTCCCTGGGAGCATAGCCTTTGAAGCGTTGGGCGCCTGCATTCCACGTTTTGATAAAACCTTCTGCGTCCAGCATGAAAATCGCGTAATCCCTAACGCCTGCGACGAGAAGTTGGAAAGATTCCTCTCCCGAAACGTCCCGGGGGGACGGTGCGAACTTAGTCATTTTGTGTTTTTACCGGGCAGCGCCCTGTCAGCGGTTTGTCACGCGGGGCTCTTGAAGCCTGTGCCATATTAGCCGTCGCAAGAGTTGCGCCAGCGCTCCGGGATGTTAGGCAGTCGAGCGCGTGGTCCGCATGGGGCTCAGCCGGGAGTCTTCCCGACGGAAGCTCTCCGGTGCTCCGCGGCTGCCCTGATTTGGCCGCAGGGTGCCGGCGTGCCGTGATTCCGATTCCGCCAGCCGACGAGAGCGTGTCGGCTATGTCCGTTCGCTTTTTGGGAACACCAGGCGCGCTATCAGCCCGCCGCCGGGATGATTGCCAAGAATGAGATGGCCCCCTGCGCTTGCCACGAGTTTTTTGACCAGAGCCAGCCCTAGTCCCCAATGGCGTCGGCTATCATCGGCGCTGCCCAGGCGTACGAATGCTGCGGTTGCATCTGCCAATCCTGACTGCGTGATGCCTGCACCGTGGTCCCTTATGCTCAGGATCCACTCGGCTCGGGTTTGCGAGGTTTTAATTTCGATCGGCGGAATTCCGTGGTCCTGCGCGTTGTCGACCAGATTGAACATGACGCGCTCGAGAACCGGGCGCGGCAGCTTGAATTCTGCGCCCGCTTCGAACGTGCAGACGAACAGGATGGCCTCCAGCGAACTGGTCATTACGAATCGATCGTGGATGAATGCTTCCACGGACAGATCGGTCTGCGGCCCGGTGGAAGGCTGAGTCCCTTCGACGAACTGCCTGGCAAGATGCGAGAACAGGTCGATGTCCTCTACGAGCGCGACGCGCTTGTGCCATTCCTTCACCTGAAGGGCTCGTTCACGCAGTCGGGCTGCGTGCGATTCGAGATGAAGTTGCAGGGCCACGAGCGTGGACGATTGCTCCGCACGTGAGTCGATGCGCCGAGCGAGCAATTCATTGGATGTTCGCGCCAGTCGCCGCAACTCCTTCGAACCTCTTTCCGGAATGATTTCGTGGGGACGGTATTCGCCGCCAACCTTGCTAAACGCTGTCGAAAGACTGCGTAGGGGCCGCCCAATTGCCCAGCTTGCTGCTAATCCGAGACCAATAGATAGAAAGACAATCGACCATGCCGGGAACGCAATACAGTCCCAACGCAGATAGGTGGGCGCATTTTCGAATGGGAACGCGTCATCCGGCGAAATGGTTTGGCGGTTCCAATATCGATAGCCTGGAACGGGGAACCAGGCTTGGGCGCCCCCAGCTTCACCTTGGTCCCGCCAGAGATCAACCAGCGTTGGCCGTTCCACAACCACCACAGCGGGCGGCGCCGCAGAGATCGACGTCAATAGCGGGGAATATGAGCGCTTTCCCACGTCAGCTTGTTGAAACCTCGCAGGCACAGGGCTCGCCTGCGGCGCATACGATGAGTCCGATCGTGTCAGGCCGACATGTTGCGAAGCAACTGCCACCGCGCCGCAGTCGATACTTGAACTGAGCACGGCAGTCAATATGATGACTCGGTGAATCGACCTGTTCACGGGTTCCTCTTCAGCTTCGTTTGAAAGTAACGTGCACGCACTGGCGGGCATATTCCTTTTGGAGATGCCGGTCCGCGACGTACATAGTGGGAATGCGAGTCCGTGTCTTGCCCGGCATCGCCAGGCTCAACGTTAGCCAATGATCCAACATCGAGACGCGTCGAGATGCGGCGAACACTGGCGGCATCGATCAAATCCTTACATTTTATTTCGTGCTATCGGAACTCGGGTGTTCGCGACGACGAACGTCTATGGTTCGTGCGATGAGCGCATGCTTCATCGAAGTTACATCGCCCGACGGTTTTTACAAGCGCTTCATGTACTGGTCACCTCATGCGAAGGCAGAAGCAAGCGCTTGCCCAGAGCAGCCACGGCGCAAGAGCCTGCTTGCGGTGCCAGGCAAGAATTTTGCAATACATCACGTCGTGACACGTAACGCGCGGGGTTCGCTCCGACAACCGCAATGCACATGTAAGGATATAACCGCCTGCGAGTCGGCTTAGTGCGGGGCCGGAGAACAAAGATGAGTCAGACGGTCAGCGATTTCCCTGTCGGACGCCTGCATCGATGGCACGTCAGCGGGTTCAAGCTCGCACTTCTAACGGCGCTTACTTCCGCGCCGCTTGCGCACGCCGATGCGCCGCTCGAATACTTCCTGCATTCGGCCGGCCCCGCGGCGACACCGACCATGCATCTTGGCTGGGGTCTGACTGCCATGTGCATCGCGGTTGTCGTCATCATTGCGGTTCTGCTGGCGGGCGCACTTTTGCGGCGGCGCCCGCCGACCGCGCAGCGAGTGCTGGGCAAGGAAGGTGGTGGAATGGCGTGGATCTACATCGGCGTGGGCGTGTCTACGGTCGCGTTGCTGGTGTCGCTCTTCTACACGCTCGTTACGTTGGAGGCAGTCGCGCAACCTTCGCTGACACCGGGCCTGACTATCACCGTCACCGCCTACGACTGGTGGTGGAAGATCGACTACGGGGACGACACCGAGCCGGCGAACCATTTCGTGACAGCCAACGAGATCCACATTCCCGTGGGCGTGCCGGTCAAAATCAGTCTGAAAAGCGCGGACGTGATCCACGCGTTCTGGGTCCCACGCCTTGCCGGCAAGACCCAGGCAATTCCGGGGCAGGTCAACACGCAATGGATAGAGGCGGATGCGCCAGGCGTCTACCGTGGTCAGTGCACGCAATTTTGCGGCCCGCAGCATGCCCATATGGCGTTCGACGTCATTGCACAGCCGCAGGCGGATTTCGATGCCTGGCAGAGCGCGCAGATCCGTCAGGCGGCTCTCCCGGCCGGCGGCCAGGTGCGAGACGGTCAGAAGATTTTCATGGATCGCTGCGCAGGCTGTCATGCGGTACGGGGTAGCGACGCAGCCGGTGCGCAGGCCCCGGACCTTACTCATGTGGGCTCGCGCCAGCAGCTTGCAGCCGGCACATTGACCAATACTCCGACGCACCTGCTCGACTGGATCGAGCACGCCCAGCAGATAAAACCCGATTCGCTGATGCCCAGCTTTACGCTAGAAGTGCAGGATGCCGCTGCGCTCTCCGCCTATCTCGCGACGCTCCGCTGAAGCGCCCCCATCCGACAAGGAAGAACATGGCCGACCTTGCACCCGATACGCCCGACCTGCGGCTCGCACGCCGACCGGAAATCGGCCGCATGCCGCAAGGTTCGCCGCGCGAGCAGCGCCTGCGCGAACTGTGGGAAAGCGAACCCGGCTGGCGCGGCTGGCTCTCGACGGTGGACCATAAGCAAATCGGCTTGCGCTACATTGTCACGGCTTTTGTCTTTCTGATCGCCGGGGGCATCGAGGCGCTCATCATGCGCGTACAGCTTGCGCGGCCGAACGCACATCTGCTGTCGCCGGAGCAGTACGACCAGCTTTTCACGATGCACGGCATCACGATGATCTTTTTGTACGCACTGCCTGTGTTGTCCGGCTTTTCGAACTACCTGTGGCCGCTCGTGCTCGGTGCGCGGGACATGGCATTTCCCCGTCTTAACGCGCTGTCGTTCTGGGTCTTCCTCTTCGCGGGCATTTTTCTTTATGCGAGCTTTCCACTCGGTCAGGCTCCCAATGCCGGCTGGTTCAATTATGTGCCGCTCGCGAATCTCGAATACAACACCGGACCGAACATCGACGTCTACGCGCTCGGCATGGTGCTGCTCGGTGTGTCGACAACGGTTGGATCGGTCAACTTCGTCGTCACGCTACTGCGCATGCGTGCACCGGGAATGTCGATCGACCGGTTGCCCATTCTGGTCTGGGGCACGTTGACTGCATCGGCGGCTAACCTGGTGGCGGTGCCATCGGTCAGTCTCGCGTTTCTCATGCTGTGGCTGGACCGGCAGATCGGCACGCACTTCTTCGATGTCACCCACGGCGGCCGGCCGATGTTATGGCAGCACATGTTCTGGATGTTCGCTCATCCGTGGGTATATGTCGTGGTGTTGCCGGCAATGGGCATCGTTTCCGATGCACTGCCGACGTTTTGCCGCCGGCCACTCGTTGGCTACACACCCGTTGCGATTTCGACCGTCGCCACGATGATGATCGGATTCGTGGTCTGGATTCATCACATGTTCGCGACGGGAATCGGGCCACTCGCGCTGGCTTTCTTTGGCGCCGCAAGCACGCTCATCTCGATCCCAAGCGCCGTCGCCACCTTCGCATGGATTGCAACGATCTGGCTTGGGCGACCGGTCTATCGCGTGCCGTTCCTGTTTTTCGCGGGCTTCGTGCTCATGTTCGTGATTGGCGGCGTCTCCGGTGTGATGACAGCGGCGGTGCCATTCGACTGGCAGCTGACCGACACCTACTTCGTCGTGGCTCACCTGCACTACGTGCTGCTCGGCATCAACGTATTTCCCGTGCTCGGGGGCATCTATTACTGGTTTCCCAAGTTCACCGGCCGGATGACCAGTGAGCGGCTCGGCAAGCTGTCGTTCTGGGTCACCTTTGTCGGTTTCAACGTCGGCTTTTTCCCGATGCACATCTCGGGCCTCCTCGGCATGCCGCGTCGGGTCTATACCTACCCGGCAAACATGGGATGGGACACGACGAACATGATCACGACCATCGGCTCATTCGTATTCGCCATTGGCATTCTCATCTTTCTGATCGACATGGCCGTGAGCCTGCGGCGCGGTGCACCGGCAGGCGACAATCCCTGGGACGGCGCGTCGCTCGAATGGTCCGTCCCGTCGCCGCCACCACCCTACAACTTCGCTGTCGTGCCCGTCGTGGCGAGCCGCAATCCGCTGTGGGAAGACCGGATTGGAGAGGGCGGCAACTCGAAGCTCGATGAAGGGTTCCTGCTCGATCATGGCCGTGAGGCGCTCGGCACGACACCGCTCGATGCCAGGCCCGACATCATCCTTAAGATGCCGACCGATTCCTACGCGCCGTTTTTGCTCGGCTTGTTCAGTGCGCTGCTGTTCGTTGCCATGCTGCTGCGCACCTGGATCTTTGCGGGGGCCATGGTGGCTGCGTGCGGCGCGGCGATTCTCGTATGGCTGTGGCCCGAACGATTGCTGATACAGCGCGAGCCGGAGCCGGTGCGGGATGCGGGAGCCGGTCATGAGTGAGCTGACGGATAACGTGCCGGTTCTTCCTGTCGGCAGCGCCGGAAAATTATCGAGCGGCTGGTGGGGCATGATGGCGACGGTCGCCACCGAAGCGTCGCTCTTTGGTTATCTGATCTTTTCGTATCTGTATCTCGGCTCGCAGACCGAGATGCACTGGCCGCCGGAAGGGCTGCCCAAGATCGGCATCGGGGCGCTCAATACGTGCGTTCTGCTGTCGAGCAGCCTGTTCGTGTGGTTGTGCGAGCGCCTGGTGCGCCGGCGCAGAATTCGCTGGGCGGTGGCGTCGATGGCATTGGCGATCGTTCTCGGCGTCGTCTTCGTCGCCATTCAGATGAAAGAGTGGCACGACCACCCGTACGGCATCGCAACGCATCTTTACGGATCGCTTTACTTCACGATCACAGGCTTTCACGTGATCCACGTGCTCGTCGGACTTGTCGTGCTGTCTTGTCTGCTCGGCTGGACGGCGCTCGGTTACTTCGACGAAAAGCGTTGTGCTGCGCTGAGAATCGGCGGCCTGTACTGGCATTTCGTCGATGTCGTCTGGCTCTTTATTTTTACCACGCTGTACGTCACGCCTTTTCTTTTCTAGGAGCGCGATGATGTTAGCCGCAGAGCTTTATCAGAAGCCGCCGGGCGAGCCGGACCCGGCGACCGCGCGGCAAGGCGCCGGCCGCAGATCCGACCGTCTGAATCCCTACCCACGGCGCGGCGGGGCGCTGATGATGCTGTTCGGTCTGTTGGGCGCGGCCGCAGCATGGGGGTTGCAGACGGAAGTTGGCGAGACGCTCGCCGCTCAGGCGTGTTACCCGCATCGGCGTGCGCTCCCCGCGCCTCAATGGTCGTGGCTCATGCCGGCATTGAACGCGATGAGTATCGTCGCGCTGCTGGTCGGTATCGCGGGTGTGTGGGTGGCCTGGCGAAGCTGGCGCATAGCGCGCGGCGCGCGCCCCGATTCTGCTGCTTCCGTGTCCGACACAACAGCGGGAAGAACCCGTTTTCTCGCGATGGCAGCGCTCATACTCAGCGTGCTCTTTCTCGTCGGCCTGGTCACGGCAGGATTGGCCGTACTGCTCGTCTCACCGTGCACCGCGTGGCGATGACTGATATGAAACGGATCCGGCCGCGCGCCGCGTGCACCGCCTTCGCTTTGACGCTCGCCATGACGATGGTGGCGGGGCTGTGCGCACGCAGTCTTGCGCAGCCAGCTTCGCCCAGCGTCGACGATGAAGTTGCACTGTCGGACCCCGCGCTGATTTCACGTGGCGCCTATCTCGCGAAGCTCGGTGACTGCGCCGGCTGCCATACGGTGCCGAAGCAAGGCGCGCCGTTCGCCGGCGGCCTCCCGATGGGCTCGCCGTTCGGCACCATCTATTCGACCAACATCACGCCCGACCCGCAAACCGGAATCGGCCGCTACAGCTATGCCGACTTCGAGCGCGCGCTGCGCGACGGCGTGGCGCCCGGCGGCAAGCGGCTCTACCCGGCCATGCCGTATGCGTCGTTCACGAAGATCAACGACTCGGATATGCACGCCCTCTACGCGTACTTCATGCATGGCGTGCAGCCGGTCGCGCACCGGCCGCCTGAAACGAAATTGCCGTTCCCGTTCAGTCAGCGCTGGGGCCTCGTCTTCTGGGATTTCGCATTCGTGCGGCACGAGCGCTTCGTTCCGGACGGCAAACGCGACGCGCTATGGAATCGAGGCGCCTACATCGTGCAATCGCTCGGCCACTGCGGCGCATGTCACACGCCTCGTGGCCCCGGGTTCGAGGAGCGCGGCTACGACGAGTCGTCGAAGCTGTACCTGACAGGCGGAACGAACGATCACTGGTTCGCGCCTAACCTCACCGGGGACCCGGGTTCCGGACTAGGGCGTCTATCGCCGCGTGACATCGCCTCTTTTCTCAAGTCCGGCCACGGCGTGGATGTGCATGTCGTGACGTTTGGCAGCATGGTGGAAGTGGTCGAGGACAGCGGGCAATACTTCAGCGACGACGACCTGAACGCGGTCGCACGATATCTGAAGAGCCTCCCCGCGCGGCAGAGCTCCGGTGCTTACATGCCGGACACGCAGAAGTTACAGGAGACGGCTGTGTCGTTGAAGGCGGGTGAGATAGAGCGCCCCGGGGCTGGACTCTACATGTCGTTTTGCGCGAAGTGTCATCAAGCCGACGGGCGCGGGGAATCACACAAATTCCCCGCGCTGGCGGGCAATCCGGCAGTACTCGCGTCGGACACGTCGTCGTTGATCCGGCTCGTTCTTGAGGGCGGCACCAGTCCGCAGACGGAGAATGGACCAATACATCGCGAGATGCCGGCGTTCAGGAATCAGTTCACCGACAGAGAGATCGCCAGGGTCTTGAGCTTCGTGCGTACTGCGTGGGGTAACGAGGCACGGCCGGTTGCAACGCGCGACGTCTCGACTGTGCGCAGCAAGATCCAGAAGTGAAGCAGGCAAGGCCGGTTCGAACGCTCTCTTTCGCAATCGGCCTCACCGTTCCCTGAAATTAGATGGGCTTGTTCCCAACTTCGTCGAGCCGCGTGGTCTTGTCGGTTCCTTCCACTCGCTCAACTTCGACTTCGGTACCGCGGACTGTGTCGTTGACAGTTTCAGTGCGACTGCTCGACTCCTTGCCAACCACCACTTCCTCAACGACTCTAGCTGTCTTCGCGACGACGGCCTGCTCCGCAGTTTCGCGAACCTCGACAGAACTCTCGGTCAGGTCGGCCGTAGTCGCGGGGCGGTCCACCGCGCGCCGTTCTATCGTGGCGTGCTCCTCGCGCAGGGTAACCGCTTCGCTCACGGGCGTTTCGGTGACGCGCGAATAAACACGTACGCCTCCCGTCGAGACTTCGCGTTTGCCGACTTGGAGCGACTCCTGTACGACTGGAAACGCCTTGCGTTCGGCTGCTATTTCCTCGCTCGTGTAGGCGGGCGCGTTGCGGTCGTATCCGGTATAGCCCGCGCCGCGCCATTGTGCAACGCGCGAATCGATGTCGACAGCACCGGCGGCGTACAACGCCTCTTGCACTCTCTCCACCGACGATTCGTCATTCACATCCACAGACAGCAATGCACCGCCGCGACGTACCGCTTCCTGATAGTGGCCGGCTTCTTCCGGACGGTCGTCGTCACCGAAGAGCCGTTTGAAAAAATGTTCGATGCGTCCCATCGCGCCTTCGTGCTCCTGGCCCGTGGCGTCTGTCGAGGAAACCGGTGTTGTCCCGAGGCCCGTATCGGTTGTGGCGGACGCGCCGAGCCCTGCGTCCTGAGCATGCACGGCCATGTTCGCAGCTGCAACGCCTTCAGTTTCCAGGCGGATTTTTGCGGCTTCCGCCCGCGCGAATGAATCGAATACGCCGATGATAGTGTGAGTCATTGCAGATCTCCCAAAAGAGTTGACCAGGCCTACGCAAGTCCAAATGGAACGCGTCCCGGCTGTCGCGCAACGACCGTTCCCAGGACGCGCTACTCGGTGCCCGTTTCGGGTTTCCACTCGCCATCCGTGCCTTCACGCCGCTCAATGACTAATTCTTCGGACTTCAAAGTGAATTCGCGAACTGCTTCATGCTGTGATTCGACGGTTGTTATGTGCACCTCTTCCTTCAACATGAGTTGCATTTTTACTACCGGCACGTACTCGAAGACCGGAATGATGAGCGTGTCGCCTTCCTGCCGCGGCGCATAGCGGTCATCGACAGGCCGATTGACCGGCACGCGCCGAACTTCAACGTGCTCCTGGCGCAAGGTCACGGAAACCGGCTTCGTCTCCTCCTGAATGACTTTGCGGACCCGGACTGAACCGGTCTCGATTCTGTCGACATCGACCTGCAGTTTTTCTTGCACGGCAGTGAGGCGCAATTCGTCGGACGTATTGCTTGCGTCAGACGTGTCCGCGCGATCAGCGGATTGCGACGTGGATTTGGCCGATTCGGGCATGTCCATCAGTTGCCTCCGGGCGAAGCGGACGTTCAGTTAGAAAGGGACACCTTGAGGTGAAGCACGGCGACCATGCATGGCACGTGGCTGCTTGTGTCGGAAGATTCTCTGGCGTCTACCGGCGAGGTGAACCGGCGCCACGTCATGCAGCGCCGCAACGTTTGAGGCCGCAAGGGGCATGCCGTGTCGGCGGGACGGGGAACGCACCCGCCTGGTAGGGCAATACGAGAGTCTGCTCGACTACATCGTCGAAAACGAGGCGGCGACCGCGATCATAGATATCACAGGCGTGCCGACCGTCGACACGCTGGTCGCGCAGCATCTGCTCAAGATTGTTGCGGCGGCACGGCTGATGGGGTTTCTGGCGAAGGATTGAGTGTTCACGTCACCGCCATCATGCAGGCAGTGAAACCCGGTACATGAGCAGCCATGCCCAGCTTCACTGGCCTGCCGGGAGCGGACCGGGCGTCAGAAGATGTTGCGCAGGCCCACGGCAACGCCGGTCTGGTTGTTGCGGCCGGGGAAGTCGGCGGTGGCCGCACCGGTGCCGCGAATGAAGTCGACCGTTCCATACACTTCAGTGCGCTTGGACAGCGAGTACTCGGCAAGCAGTACGCCCGAGTAGCGGGTGCCGCGGCTCAGCGTGGTTTGATCCGCGTTCAGCGCATTGCGCGAATGGTCGTAATAGGCCGCGGCGGTCAGCAGCAGCGGCGGCGTGATTTGCCACGTGGTGCCGAGGTAGAAGCCGTCGTCGATACGATTGGTGTTGGCCACCGGCGTTGTCCAGGCCGCTGCCGGCGAGTTCGCCGCCGCCATGAAGAGGTCGACCATGCCGGTGTTGTCCTGCGCGTGCAGCCAGCCGGCGTATGCCTTGACCGTGCTGAATGCGTAGACCGCGCTCACGTTGACTACGTTGAACTTGCGGTTGTTCGCGTCGCTGTTCTGCTGGTAGCCCGCGTCGAGCGACAGGCCGCCATATGTGTACGACGCCGTCAGGCCGTACATGTTGTTCGCGCCGGTGCAGCCAGCCACGCCACCGAAACCGTACATGGCTTCTACATTCAAACCGCCGAACTGCCCGCTGTACTTAACCGAGTTGTTCTGACGCAGACCATAACCGAGTGCGCCCGGCAGCCATCCATCCTGATCGTAGTTGCCAACCGTCAGCGGGTCGTACACGTTGCCGAGCTGATCGAACAGCGGCGTGTTCTGGCGGCCGAACGTGACCGTGCCGTACTTGTTGCTGGACAAGCCGACGTAGGCCATCCGGTTGAAGAGCGTGCCGGAGCTCGCGAGCTGACCGTTCCAGAGATTGAAGCCGTTCTCGAGCCGGAAGACCGCGGATAGACCGCCGCCCAGATCCTCATTACCCTTCAGGCCCCAGCGGCTGCCGGTGATCGGGCCGACGCCCATTGCGACTTCGTTGTCGTTCTTTGCATCGTCCGGTTGCAACGGTGCGGGGTACCGACACGTCAGCAACGGAGCATCGCCTTCAGGTTAGCTCGCCCGCGTCACTCGCAAATCCGCGGGTGTTTGCAGTGCCGATTGAGCGCCTGCAACTGGCGCCGCGGCCGGCGGAATCAGCTTGCCCCGCACCAGCAACGCGAGCGTCTTGACGGCCAGAATCGCGATGATCACGTTGGCCAGAATGAACAGAGCCGGTGCAGCCCATTCAACGGCTCCTGCGGTGCCTCGTTCGACCATACGCAGCGCCATCGTCGGTAAAGCGGCTACACCGAAGCTGAAGGCCCAGTAACCAGGCACGAAAGCCTGTTGACGAATCCACGGCAGCAACCGCAACAGCAACAGTCCTTGATAAACCCCATATCCGAGCAGGATCAGCGCGAACAGATCAGGCGTGCCGCTCGTCAAGCTGAGGTAACTCACGCCACCCACCACCGGCGGCGCGAGCTGGATGCCGAGCGTGGGACGCAGTGCTTCAGGCAGCGGTTCATGCACGGCTGCACGATGCAGAATCAGCGATTCGATGGCAAGCCAGGACAGCAAGCCCGCACCGAAAAAGAGGCCGCCCAGCTGATGAAAACCGAAGGCCGCCGCCGCTGTGCCCGCGACGAAACCCGGCGCCACGGTCGGCAGGTAAATGGTCGGCGTGACGAGTTCCGGCTTGCGTCCGCCTTGCCAGAGTCGTCCATGCAGATACACGCCGAGTGCCAGTTGCGCGACCACGGCCACACCGAACAGCGCGAGTGCGAGGCGATATGCGTGCGGCTGCAAAAGCTGCGCGGCCAGCATGCTCGACACGGGCGCGAGCGCCGCGAACGACGACTGCACCGGATGCTGCATTTCCTCACGAGCCTCGGCAGTGCGGGTCAGCCACTTCAGCCCGTAGGCGACGAGAATTGCGAGCCACACGACTAACGCGGCTACCGTCGTCAACGTTCCAATGGCGGGCGGCAAGTGCCACAGCCTGATCGCCACGCGCCACAGATTGGCGAGCGCCAAAGCGCCCACCGCGATACCGAAGAATGCAACGGGTACTGAGCCACGACTGGTGTCCATCACCGATCCTCCAGGAGTTGCGTCGCGCTAGACTGTTCCGGCTTCGCGCGATCGATGACGTACTGTAGAACCGGCCCCGCAAACGCAGAACGCTGGCCGCGCTCAACAAATTGCGCAATCGTCTCAAGATGCGCAGCTTGCGGTTTAGTTTGGATCATGCGTTTCATTCGAGCGTTCGGCGCGGTGCGCGCGTTGCGCGCTTGACATTAGCCCCTCTTCCAACTGATCATTTGATGCGGTACGCCCAGTTGTAATGGCACGCGTTTCCTGCGCGGCGCCCATCGCACGCAGCGTCTCGTCAAGCCTCCTCCCGTCATTCGCTTCAGCTATTTTCCAGTTTTCGCCAGCACGTTGACCCCAAAATCCGACATCGCCCGCCAGCCCACGGGTACAGCTAGTGGCCCGCCCAAGGTGCTCACCGCTTTGCGTGCAGCAACTTCGCAACGCCACGAGTCGACTCACCTCCTGATGCCGCTGTCGGTCGACAGTGTCGCGCTCCGCGATTACGTCGCGCATCTGGTCATTCTTCGCGAATGGCTCGTACAACTCGAGGCCTGGCTAGCGCATTTCAGCGATGGACCTCAAGCAGGGGCGCTGGTCCCAGCCCGTAATCGCGTCGCGTTGATCGACATGGATCTGGCTCACGTATCGGTAAAACCGGAAGATCGCGCTGGTGCCCAGGAAGTAAGTAGTACGCGTCACTGGACCGGCAGCAAGAGCGCCGCTTATCGTTGGGGCGTGTGCTATGTGATCGAAGGTTCGCAGTTGGGCGGCGCGGTTTTATACGAACGCCTGAAAGAACGGCTCGCGCCTCATCCTCTCGGATACCTCAAGGCGGGCCGCGAGGCACTCGGTGTGCGTTGGCCGGCGTTCGTTCGCGCAATGTGCGCCGATGTCGATATGCAAACTCAAGCCAGTATCGAAGAAGCGTGCCGCGGCGCCTGCGACGCGTTTGACCACCTCATCGAACTCGCGCCGCGTCCCGCCATGGCCACCTCCGCGGGCGGCGAATAACCGCGGGCGACACACGTAATGAATCGCTTCCAGGAGGACGGTCCAACGCCGTCGCCCCCGCTCGACGCGGCGTCGGTTTTCGACCTGCTACCCGAGGCTTATCTGATTCTCAACCGGCACTACGAAATACAGCTTGCCAATGCACGTTATTGCGAACTGGTGAGCCAATCGTCGAGTGACCTGTTGGGCAAATCGATTTATGAGGTCAACCAGTTCGGTCCCCAGGAGCAGCGCGAGGCCCGGCGCTCGTGGCTGGATAGCGTGCTGCTCGACCTCGCGCCTGGCGAGCCGAAGTGGTCGGCGTTGTTCCGCTACGAGAGTCCGCGGCGCGCTCAGGATGCGGCGCGCGCCGCTGCTTCAGACCCGGATGGCTCTTCCGCGCAGCTTGCGCCACGTTACTGGAAAATCAAGGCTTCCTTGCTGGACTCGGCGCAAAGAGGTGGCGATATCGCTTTGCGCGTGAGCGAAGTCACCGACCGTCTCGACGAATACGAGCGAAATCAGCGGGAGCGCGCGAAGCTCCGTTCGCAGGCGCAGTTGCGTCTGTTGCTGGCGAAGGAAGCAACAGAGCAGTTGCGCGAGAACGAAGAACGCTTTCAACTCGCGCTTGCGTTTTCACAACTCGGTGCGTGGGAATTGGACCCGCACACGATGCTCATCGACTGCACGGATCAGTGCAAGGAGAACCTGGGTCTGTCGCACAGTTCGGTGCTGACCGAGCAGCGACTCTTCGGCGAGATCGCGCATCCGGAAGACAGTGTCCGTTTGCGCGATGAAATGAATCGCGCCTTCGCCAGCCGGGAGCATTTCGAAGTGGATTTCCGCGTCGGCTGGGCGACTGGTTCCATCCGCTGGATCTTGGTGCGCGGCGTGGGACGATTCCTGGCCGACGGCGCGCTCAATTCGGTCATTGGATTTACCCTCGACATCACGACCCGAAAAGAAGCCGAGCTGGAGCAGCAGCAAATCGCGTTGTCGGAAAAGCGGGCACGTGAGGAGAGCGAGCGCCTCGCCACGGCGATGGACCATTTCGTCACGACAGTCAGTCATGAATTGCGCTCGCCGCTCGCCGCGATCGTATCCTGGACTCATTTGCTCGAGCGCACGAAAGACGCTGCGCAGGTAGCGCCGCGCGCCGCTGGCGTTATCAGCCGCAACGCGCGGCAACTCGCACATATGGTCGACGATCTGCTCGATAGCGGCGCCATTGTTACGGGCAAGCTGTCGGTCAATCTGAGCCCGGTCGATCTGGGTGCGCTCGCGGGCAACGTCGCGGAAGACATGCGCATGGACGTCGAGGCAAAAGGCTTGCGTCTCGTCGCCGACGATCTCGCATCGGTCACCGTGCTCGCCGATGAAAGTCGCATGAAGCAGGTTGTGTGGAACCTGTTGTCGAACGCGCTGAAGTTTTGTCCGACCGGATTCATCCAGCTATCCGTCACAACCGGCGCAGAACATGTCGAACTCGTGGTACGCGATACCGGCGTGGGCCTGGATGAAAGATCGCTCAAGCAGATTTTCGAACGCTTCCAGCAGTTCGCCGGCAATGGTTCCGGACGCGTTGCCGGGCTCGGCTTAGGCTTGTGGCTGGTGAATAACCTGGTCGACCTGCATAACGGCACGATCTTCGCCGAAAGCGCCGGCCTCGGGCATGGCGCCGCTTTCCGTATCCGCCTGCCTGTGTATCGCTAAGCCGTGCAGCGCCTCTTTGGCTCGCCATGGACAGCGTGCGTGAACCGCACTGTCAGCCACGCGTTGAGCGTGCATGACACGCATACGGGCGATGTATGCATCAGCGCGGAAGAGGCGGCGGTTCGTTGAGTACGGCCCAGAACACGCCAAGGTCTTTGATGGCGTCCATGAAGTCTTCGAACTGAACGGGCTTCACCACATAGGCGTTCACGCCCAGATCGTAGCTGCGCAGCAGATCGCTTTCTTCGCGCGATGAGGTAAGCATCACCACCGGAATGCGCCTGAGATCTTCGTCGGCGCGTACGGTTTTTAGCACCTCGTGACCGTCTACCTTCGGCAACTTCTTGTCCAGCAGAATGACCGCCGGGATCTCGGCACCTCGGTCCGCCCACTGTCCCTGACGGCGAAGGTATTGCAACGCCTCTTCTCCGTCGCGCAATGACACGACCGGATTCGCAAGCCGCGTTTTTTCCAGCGCGATCAGCGTCAGTTCGATGTCGTTGGGATTGTCTTCAACCAGCAAAATTGGTTTTAGCACGCGTTCATTCTCCTTTCATCTTCGTTTCAGCTCTTCGGTCAGACCGCGTCCGGTTGTGCGCCAGCAAGTTGTCTGGGCGTGCCGCGGATACCGCCGGCGATTCTTCGTTCCCCGTTGCAACAGCCGCAAGCGAACGGGGTAGTGAGAATGTCACGGTTGCCCCTTTGTCCACTTCGCCGAACGCCCACGCCTCACCGCCATGACGTTCGACGATTCGCTTCACGGTCGCGAGGCCGATACCGGTTCCGCCAAATTCTTCGATGCGATGCAGGCGCTGGAAGACTTCGAAAAGTTTGCCGACGTAGAGCATGTCGAAACCGACACCGTTGTCTTTCACGAAGAATACGTCGTGGCCGGCCAGTGAATCTTCTCCTGCGTAACGGCCGATTTCGATTACAGCGGGATCGCGCGTCGCGGTGAACTTGACGGCGTTCTCGATCAGATTGCGCAGCACGACGTGAATCAGCACAGGGTCGGCCGTAATCTGGCCGAGGTCGCCCACGTGCCAGGTGATGTTGCGCTCGGACGCGTGCTTGAGTTCGTCGGCGATCAAGGACTCGACCAGTTCCTTCACGTCGATCAGTTGCGGACGCAGCGCCGTGCGGCTCATCTGCGAGAACGCCAGCAGGTCGTCCACTAGCTCGCCGCCAAATTTCGCCGATGAAATGATCCGTTCGAGAAAGTGTCGGCCGCGCTCGGACAGCGCGCCGCTTTCCATCTGACGCAGCAGATCCGCGAAGCTGGCGATGTGCCGAAGAGGCGCCCGCAAATCGTGCGATACCGTATAGGAGAACCCTTGCAATTCCTCGTTCGCACGTCCGAGTTCGTGAGCCAGTTGTCCGAGTTCCTCGGCCCGGCGCAGCACGATGCCGAGCAAGGCGGTCCGGAATTCCGAAGCAATCTCCAGTTCGGCAGGGCGCCATGCGAGCGAGCGGTCGCGTACCGTGTCCGTCCAGACGTCGAAACTCTTGCGCGGAGACAGCGAAGGCGAAAGACTTGCGAGCTTCTCTCGCGGATCGCCCGCCCATTTGATTGTCTGAATGGCTTCCTTGCGGAACCACAGCACGTAATTCCGGAACAACGTCGAAATCGATACGGACAGCAGGCCGGCATAATCTGGATTGGCTGGCACGACCGGACAGGTGAACGCGAGTGCGTCGGTTTCGAACGTCTCCTGAAACTTGGTATCCAGCCATTCGACGAGTTTCCCGACATCCGCCTCGGATGGCGTGCTACCGATGAGCAGCACTCGACCGTCAACGACGATTGCTGCGCCGTCTGATGCGGTCAGTCCAAGGAAATCGCCAGGATCGTTGACGAGCGCGTCGGTAAAACTGTCCGCATCTGCCATTGCACCGAGAAGCCGCGTGAGGGTGCGGCGCAATTCGAGTCGGTATGCGGCTTCCGCGTGATCTTCTTTCGCTTCGACCTGCAGCGACAGCACTTGTGCAATGTGTTCGCACGCGGTGCGTACCTCGAAAGGCGGAACGCGCCCGCTATCGTGATGACAGGAGATCAAGCCCCACAGCTTTCCGCGAACCACGATGGACATGGACATGGACGACATCGTGTCCATGTTCTTCATGTACTGCACATGCACAGGAGATACGCTTCGCAGCGAAGCGTAGGTCAGATCGGTGGGCTTGCCTGTCGACGGGTGCAAGGACGGCACGAGCGGCGCGGGCTGATATCCGGCGTCCGCGATCAAGCGGATGCGATTGCGTACATACAGCGCACGCGCCTGTGCCGGAATGTCCGAGCCCGGAAAATGCTGGTCGATGTAAGACGCGTACCCCGGTTCGACGTGTTCTGCGATCACGTGACCGATACCGGCTTCGTCGAAGCTGTAGACCAGAGTTCGCCCGTAACCGGTGATGCGATGCACTTCGTCGGCAGCGAGCTGCGCGAGACACTCAATATTGTTCGCCTCTTCAAGGCGGTTGATGAATGTGCGCACGAGCGGATACATCGACGAAAACACGTCGCCGGTTCCCAGCGCCGGCTCGAGTTCGACGATCGCGACACCCTGGTAGCGATGCACGATAACGGCGAAGGGTGATGGCCGCCCGGATGCTTCTTCACCGCGCGGATCGCTCATCGAACCGATATAAAGCGGGATGCCGTCATCGACCTGCGAGGCGAGCCCGTTGACGATGCGGGCCGCCCATTCTTCGCCGAGAATGCTCGCGATCGAGCCGCCCAGTGTGTTCTCCGCCGGCGAGCCTGTCAGGCTCGCGATGTTGGCGCTGACCTGCAACAACGTTCCGTCTGGGGTAATGCTGAACAGAAAGCCGTGCGGCTGGATGCCGCCTGGGATATGAATGGGTTCTCGCGCGCAGTCGACCTCAGCTGCCGATGAACCGGAATAGGGCAGTTCTGCCATGCTTGCTCCGCAAACGGTGTGCTATATTTTCGCATATTCGTTTCATCGGATCCTGCACTGCAGATCGAAATGTATGGGCCCGGCGCGTCTGGAATTCGCCTAAAACCCGTACAACTCAGCCGGATTGTCTACAAGCATCTTGCGGCGAACTTCGTCGCTTTCCGTTAGCCGCATCGTCCAGTCGAGCATGCGCGCGTCGTCGGGCACGGGCTTTACGTTGGGATGCGGCCAATTCGACGCCCACACGCCGCGCTCCGGAAATCGGGTTGAAAGCGTGCGCACGAGCCACGACACGTCGTCGAAATCAGGCGAGCCGTTGCGCGAACTTTCGTAGGGCGCGGACAGCTTGATCCAGCAACGCGGACCATCGAGCAGGCGGCACAACGACGCGAAGCCTTCGCTTTCCGGTGTGACGGGCGCGAGAAACTTGCCGAGATGATCGATAACCAGATTCGACGGCAAGCTCGCCAGCATCGCTTCATGAGCAGGCAGCGTGTGTCCGTCGAGTTGCAGGTTGATATTCCATCCCATCGGTGCGATGCGCGCCGACATGTCCTTGAGCACACTCCACGGCAGCACGCCGCCCGACAGCATCATGAAACGCACGCCACGTATGCCGGCATCGTGCAGGCGCTGCAATTCGTCATCGCTGACGTCGGGCGGCACGACCGCGACGCCGCGCGCACCGTCGCCCAATTGAGCGATGGCCGCGAGCGTGCAGCGGTTGTCGAAGCCGTACCCCGTCGGCTGCACGACGATCGCGCGCGACAAACCGAGCCCCCGCTGCACTTCGCGATATGCCGAAGCAGGTGCCGGCGGCGGCGTGAAGGTTGCGCTTGCCGCTAGCGGGTAGCCTGCCTCGTACACGTGGATATGGCAATCGCACGCGCCTTCGAAATCGATTGGAGGGATCATCGCGCGTCCGTCGGCATGGCGAATCCCGAGACGCGATACGCGTGCGCCGCATTCACGGCGCCCGCAGGCATGCGGCCCTGAAACAGTGCTTCGGTTTGCGCGACCGTTTCCATCGATTGATGCTCGATGGCGCCCGGCGTCAGTCCGCCAATGTGCGGCGTCGCGATCACGCGACAATGGGCCGCCAACTCAGGCGATGGCATCTGATCCGCCGCGCGGCCTACGTCGAGCGCGCATCCTGCCAGATGACCACGCTGCAGCGCGGCGAGCAGAGCGGCGTCGTCGACCAGTTCGCCGCGGGCCGCGTTGATGAAGTACGCGCCCGCTTTCATCGTCGCGAAGGTCTGCGCATTCATCAGGTTCGCAGTCTGCGGCGTGGCGGGCGCAAGGCAGACGACGAAGTCCGACTCGGCGAGCAGATCGTCCAGGCCGACTTGCTGCACGTGCGTGTCGTCGATCGTCGCATACGGATCGGACACGATCACGCGCATGCCGAAGGCCGACGCGAGAGGGCACAGGTAGCGCGATATCTGCCCATACCCGATCACGCCAAACGTGCTGCCGCGCAACTCGCGGCCCATCTTCGGAGCAGGCGCTTCATGCCGGTGATACGCCGCCGCATACGCGGTCGTTCCTCGCGCGAGATCGAGCATCGCGCCGATCACCCACTCGGACACGGCCGGTATGAAGCCAGCGCTCGCCTGCGTGACGAGCACGCCGAGTTCGCTCGCGGCATCTACATCGACCGTACGGATATCCACCGCGCAGCGCACGAAGGCGGCCAGCTTCGGCAGCGCTTCGAACAACGCGCGCGGCGCCGGCGTTTGTCGGTAAGCGATGATGACATCGGCCTCGCGCGCGGCACCAGCGAGTTCAGTCAGCGTCAGTTCGCGATCTTCGGGGTTGTACGTGACGTCGGCGAACTTCGCGAGCGCCGCCGCCGCGCGCGTGCCGAAGTAATGGTCCAGCATGTGCCGGGGATGACTCACGAATACCTTGTTCATGTCCTTATCCTGTCTTTCTGGCTTGCTTCGCTTTCGCCGCGGTTTTGCCCGGGCGTGCGACCGATTCGCGCTCCACGAGCGTGATGTCCGTGAACAGCGCCTGCTCCGATGCGGGCATGGGTTCGTCGTGCGGACGCATCGCGCGCTCCACCATCGCGGCGGCCATTGCCGGCACCGGAAGTTGCACGGTCGTGAGCGCGGGGTTCGAGATCGCCGCGAGGAAGTGCCCGTCCATGCCAACGATCGACACGTCTTCCGGCACGCGCAGTCCGCACTCGCGCAGGCCTGCCATGAGGCCGAGCGCCATCAGGTCGTTGACCGCGACAATGCCGGTCGGGCGCGCGTCGTCTTGCGAGAGCAGGCGCGCGAGCGCGCGACCGTTCTCAGCGATCATCGAATCGCCGTATTCGTTCACCGGGCCGCTGTCGAGCACGCGCGCCTCCTCTGATAACCCTGCCTCCTGTGCTGCCGAGAGGAACCCGTTGATCTTGTCGCGGCGGCTCATCGTCACGCCGGTCAACGTTGCAAAGGCGAGCCGCGCGTGGCCGTGCGCGATCAGATGGCGCGTCGCGAGGCGCGCTGCTTCGAAGTTGTCCGGCGTGACGTGTTCGACGCGCGTGGTCTCACCTTCGGTCGCGCGGCGGTCGTAGCTGACAACAACCATGCCGCGTTCGACGGCGGTTTCCAGGTGGCGCTCGTTCGCAAGCGACGAGATGACGATCACGCGCCGCACGCCTTGCGACAGCAGGTCTTCGAAGAACGACGCTTCCTTCGCCGGATCGCGATACGTGTTGCCGATCATCACACGGTAGCCGTAGCGCTCCTGTGCGTACGTTTCGACCTCGCGTGCGATATAGCCGTACATCGGATTGGCGATGGACGGCACGAGCAGTCCGATGAGCGGCGTCTGTCCCGTCTTGAGCTGACGCGCGAGCGTGCTCGGCCGATATTGCAGCGAACTCATCGCGGCCTGCACGCGCGCGAGCGTTTCCTGGCGCATCTGGTCCGTGCGGCCGTTGAGTACGTTGGATACCGTGCTCACGGATACACCGGCCTCGCGCGCGACATCCTGAATGGTGCTCATAAGGTTTTGCATCTGCCGGCTACAGGCCGAGCCGGGTCGGCAACCACAACGAAAAGGATGGCACCAGAACCAGCACCACCAGTGCAATGCACAGCACCAGCAGATATTTGAGCATAGGACGCGCCACAGCCTTCATTTCCGTGCCGGTGATGGCGCATGTTGCAAACAGGCCCAGGCCGACCGGCGGCGCGAACAAACCCAGGCCCATTGCGACGACGATCACCGTGCCGAAATGCAGCGGGTTGATGCCGAGCTGCGTGGCGATCGGAGTAAGCAGCGGGCCGAAGATGATGAGCGCGGGTGCGCCTTCGAGCACCGCGCCGAACACGATCATGATCAGCACGGAAAGCAGCAGGAACATCGTCGGGCCGTATTGATGCGCGAAGGCGATCATCGAATCGGAGACAAGCGCGGGAATCTGCTCGATGGTCAGCGCGAACGACACGCTGGAGGCCGCCGCGACGATGAACAGAATGCTGCTCGCCATCGATGCCGAGCGCACGAATACCCGTGCAACCGATTTCGGCGTGAGTTCGCGAAAGGCCAGCCAGCCGACGATAAGCGCATAGACCACGGCGAATGCGGACACTTCGGTCGACGTCGCGATACCCGACGTCACGCCCTTGCCGATCATGGTGATCATGACGAGCGCGACCAGCGCGCCGCCGAGCAGCGGCATCCACGCGCGCGGATTGGTGAGCGCATCGGCGAGATTGATGCGGCGCCCGAAAATCACCGCGACGATCGCCAACGCCACGGCAAGGACGGCTGCCGGCACCACGCCCGCGAGGAACAGCCCCGCGATCGATATGTTCGCGACGAAGCCCATGATGATCATGTTCACGCACGGCGGAATGGTTTCGGCCATCACGGCGCTGCAGGCGAGCAACGCTGCGGCTTCGTTCGGGTCTTCCTTGCTCTGGCGCACAGCCGGCATCACGACACCGCCGACGGCCGCGATATCCGCAAGCTTTGAACCGGACACACCGGAGAAGAAAGCCGTCGCCATGATCGTGATGAGCCCGAGGCCGCCGCGCACGCGCCCGAAAATTCGCAGCAGCAGTTCGATCAGGCGCGACGACATGCCATTGGTTTCCATCAGCAGGCCGGCTAACACGAAGAACGGAATGGCGAGCAGCACGAAATGGTCGGTGCCGGCCATTACTTGTTGCGAGTAGACGAGCATCGGCAGCGAAGGGTCCGCGATGAAATACAGCAGCGCCGAGAACGCGAGCACGAAGCCGATCGGCACGCCGAGCACCAGTGCGCCGATGAAGCCGGCTATCAGCAGCGAGCCGGGCTTGATCGCGTGAGCGGGCACGGAGGCGTTCCATGCGAACACGGCCGCCGCGAGCAACAGGCAGCCGATCAATGTGCCCAGCACGGTCTTGCGCGCGCCGTTCACCGCGTTCGCGAGCGCGAAGATCGTCATGAATACGCTGCCAATGACGAGTGGATACACGTTGATCCACGCGGGGAGGCCGCTCGGCGTCATCTGACCGTAGGAATCGACCAGCAGCAGGCACGACGACACGCACAGATTCCCCGCGACGCCAACGATTACCCAGTGCCCCACATGAACGAGCGCGGGTTGCCAGCGTCTTGGCAACATGCCGCGAAACAGGTCCACGCCGACGTGCTGGCTGCGCGCAAGCACCGTGGCGGCGCCGAAGAACACCAGCACGATCATCAGCGCGCCGGCGACTTCCTCGGCCCAGTCGAAAGGATCATGCAGGAAATAGCGGTAGATCACGGAGAGGAACACCACGAGCACATCGGCCGCGAGCACCGCCGCGCACAGGTATTCGATCCAGCGCATGAGACGGGCGAGGCCGCGCGCGAGCACGGTCTCATGACCGAAGCCCGGTGCGGCGAGTTGCGTTTCCGGTCCGGGCGTCGCGGACAATGTGGTCATGATGTGCCTGCCTCGTTAGCCGCGCGCTGCGGCGATTGCGCTGAAGAGCGGGGCGGTCGAGGGATACTGCTTCGAGAAGCTCGCGTACAACTGCGACTGCATCTCGCCGCGCGCGGTATCGCGGTCGGCCTTCGACATCGGATAGAACGTCATGCCGCGCTTTTTCAACTCCTGCTCGGCGCGGGCAGCCGTTTCGATGGCTGCGACGCGCTGCTTCACCGTCGCGTCTTGCGCCGCTTTCTGAAACGCGGGGCGCAAATTCTCCGGAATCTTCGCCAGCGCACGGCGGCCCATCGCGACGACGAGCGGGCTGAACACATGCTGCGTCTGCCAGCACGACTTCACCACTTCGTCGTACTTGCTCGCTAACACGGTCGCGCAGTCATGCTCGAAGCCATCGACGACACCTGTTTGCGCGGCCATGTATAACTCGCCGATCGGAATAGGCGTCGGTACTGCGCCCATCAGCTTGAAGGTTTCCATAAAAGCGGGCGTGGGCAGCACGCGCAGCTTCACGCCCTTGATGTCGGCAAGCGATTGCGTGGGCTTCTTCGTGAACACGTTGCGCGCGCCGAACGAATAGCCCCACGTGACGACCGAGCAGCCCGCGCGCTGTTGCAGCATCGTGTCGAACGTTTTGCCGACGGTGCCGTCCATCGCGCGCCCGACATGGTCGAAGCTGTCGAACACATAGCCCAGATCGAGCATGCCCAGCTCAGGCAACACCGTCGCCCAGATCGACGAGCCGGTGACCATCATGTCGACGGCGCCGACCTTCACCTGCTGCACCACGTCGCTTTCCTTGCCGAGCTGGTTGTTCGGGAAGTAGTCGATCCGGATCTGATCGCCGACGCTCGCCTTCAGGTTCGCAGCGAGGTTTTGATACCACACGTAATGCGCGGCGTTTTCGTTGGGAGGCATGGACGACGACAGCCGCAACGTGGCGGCGGGCTGCGCACGCACGATCGCGGGAAACCCCGCGCCCGCGGCGGCAAGCGAAGCTGCCGAAGCCGTCTGAAGGAACCGTCGCCGGGAATTGGAATACATGGTGTTGTCTCCTGAATGCCGCTCTGAGCGCGGACGAGTTTGTCGGGCGCGGCAAGACAGAACGCGCGACTGTATCGATTTAGTGTATCGATACAGTAAATCGCGGCATCGCTGGAACAAATGGGCGTTTACCCGGGTCACGTTGGTTGACGGTGACGCGGCGCGCCCAGACGCACAGCATAAAGCGACGGCGGTCCAGCCATGAGTAACCGGTTCGCGGCTCCCGATGGTCAACGCCGCATCAAGCTGCGTGGGTTAGATTTCTTTGCCGATGGCCTTGTCGATCGAATAGCGGCCTGCGCCCTTGAACGCGATATGCAGCGCAAGCAGGACCGGCATGACTGACCGCATTTTTGTCGTTGCCCGTCTTGAGATAAAGAGTGGGAGATGGACAACTGCATTCGAGGTCGATCAATAATGAGCGAGCGAAGGGGCTGTAGACGGGCGCGGTGTTGCTTGCCGCCCAACAGTGCGTCACCTGGAGATCGCTGTAAGTCGGTTTAGCTCCGATAGCGGTGTCGTCAGACGATTCGTTGCATCGTGAAGGAGCACCGGCTGCGCGCCGGGCGGACCGCTGCTGCACGGTGGAGCGCAATGTTTGCCCTATTTCGACGGACGATAATGAGTCGGTACAAATAATGCTGACGCATTTGCAGCCAGGTCGGTTGCATGCAGTTATCGTTGATGCAAGACAAGGACTACAACCGGGGTAACGATGACTTTGAAAAAGTACCCAATGCGACTCTTTTTATGGCTGCTGACGCCCGCCCTCTTTTTGCCGACACCGGCATTCAGTCATGCACTGGACCAGGAAATGGCATGCGAGGGCACGCCGCATGACTTTGTCGAGGGACTGGTCAATCTGCAATCGATTGAAACGCCAGCGAACCGCGTTCAGCCGGATTCAGTCAACGCGTTTCGCCCAACCCGCGGTGCACATCTGACTGCGTTCGGTTTTCGGGTGAAGGTGATTTTTGGATATCAGCCCGGCGATCCGCTTTTCGAGGCCGGCACCGGCAAGCCAGCGTCCGAACCGCTCTATGGCGTGGTCGTGTTCGGCTCGTCCGAGTCGGTGCAGCGGGAACTGGCTGCGGCGGGCAGCCATGCCGTCATTCATTCGGTGATTCCGATGGTGCTGACCGCAATTGTCTGTGCGCAATGACACATGACGAAGCGCCGCGCCTGGCCAGCTCGACCGGTGGCGGATACGTTCAATCATGCCAGCGCCAACGGCACCCGCGAACGCGTCGTGCAGGCGGTGGAGACCGTTGAGCAGGCAACTTTTGAAAGATTTCGATTGCGGTGGAACTGTGTATGTTTGCTAACAGTAGAGCATTGGCTGTCGCGCTATTAGACGCGAACCCCGCTGCGTGTGCAGTGCTCGCTCGTGACTTGACCGTAATTGAAGCTAACGTCCGTTTCAGCGACCTGTTCGACTACCGCCCGTCACCGTCGGTGTCCACCAGTTTTGTTTCTCTCGTCATCGAGAAACTGCCGGTTCTGTCGAGGGAGGCGTCGCGAGCAGAACTCCTGGCGGCCGCGGCCCGAGCACTTGAAGAATGTCGAACGCAGAGCGTCGTCATTGCCGACGCTGCGATCGATGTGGACGTCGCGCAGGGTGCTGCTGGTTCTGAGTCGGGCATCACGTGGTGGATCGAATTCAATCCGCTCGCCGTGGAAGATGCCATCGGCATGGCGCCGGCGATGGTGGTGCTGGTGAAGTCCAAAGACGCGACGGGCGCAGTTTCGCCGGCAGGCAGAAAGTTCGAGGGCGCCGCCGCGTCCGGGAACGATGACAGTTCGACGGCGACGTCGGATGTCGCCGCCCGTGACGATTCGGAACTGCGTCGATTGCTGTTGGAGGCCCGATATCACGCGCTGGTGAAGGTGGCCAGCTCGGCGGCCTACGTGTGCGACGCCATGGGCAGATTCGTGGTGCCGCAACCTTCGTGGGAAAGCTATACGGGGCAGCCTTGGGAGAAGCACCAAGGTTATGGGTGGGCCGAAATGATCCATCCGGACGATCGGCTCGCTGCGCAGACAGCGCTGAACAAGTCTCTCGAAACAGACGGGCCGTATCGCGCGGACGTCCGGCTGTGGCACGCCGCATCCTCGACATACAGGCGTTGCCAGATTCGCGCGGCGGGCTCGCATGACGAACGCGGCGCGATCTACGAATGGGTGGGGATGATTACCGATGTCGAAGAAACGCTAATCAACGCGCAAAGTCTCACGGAAGAACGCGAGCGTCTTGATCTGTCGATTCAGGCAGCCGAAATCGGCACGTTCCATTGTCCGATCCCGCTGGACCGGATCATCTGGAACGTCAAGTGCAAGGAACACTTCTGGCTGCCTGCAAACGCCGAGATCGGCTTTGACCTGTTCTACGCAAGGATTCACCCGGACGACAGGCAAAAAACCCGGGACGCTGTCGAGAAGGCTGTCAACGAAGGTGTCCCCTACGACATCGAATACCGAACCGCTTCGCCATCGGGCGATATCCGGTGGATTCGAGCCAAGGGAAAAACACATGTAGACCAAGCGGGTCGGCCGTTGCGGTTCGACGGCATCACCATCGACGTTTCTTCTCACAAAGCGCTTGAAATGGAGCGCGACCGGCTTCTGACAAACGAGCGGCTGTTGCGGTTAGAGGCGCAACATGCCAATCAGCTGAAAGATGCCTTTCTTGCTACGGTGTCTCACGAGTTGCGAACGCCACTGAATGCGATGCAATCGTGGCTCTACCTTCTGCAGCACGACAACACCGATCCCGACCTGATCGCGCGCGGCATCGAGGCGATAGATCGTAACGTCGAACTGCAAACTCGGCTTGTCGACGACCTGCTGGATCTAAGCCGGATCGCCGCCGGCAAGCTGTTCATCAACTCGAGCGAGGTGGACCTAGTGCCGCTGCTCGTCGCCGAGATCAGTGACGTTGAGTTGGCTGCGCGCGCTAAAGGAGTCGAGATCGTGCCGCGGCTGGCGGATTCGTTGCTCGTGGAGGGCGACCCGCTCCGGCTGCGTCAGGTGTTTTCCAATGTCCTCAGCAATGCGCTGAAATACTCGAAGGCTGAAGGGAAGATCGATATCGTTGCCAGTCGCGCCGGCAATTGGGCAGAGATACTGGTTGAGGACAATGGAGCGGGAATTCCTGCTTCTTTCATCAACCACGTATTCGAGCCATTTGCACAGGCTTCACAAGCGACGACACGCCGCTTCGGCGGGCTCGGTATTGGTCTCGCAATCGCGAAGAGCATCGTGACTCTGCATGGCGGATCGATCACGGCCCATAGTGAAGGCGACGGGCGTGGGAGCACTTTCGTCGTTCACATTCCTTTGCTTGCCGAAGATAGAGAACCACCGGCTGGACCGCCACTGACCGACATAGTGACATCGTCCCGCGACGAGGCGCTCGCCGGCATCAGGCTGCTCCTCGTCGAAGACGAAGCGGACGTGCGCGATGCGATGCTTGCCGTGCTGGAGTCCGCTGGAGCCGTGGCGTGCGGTGCCGAATCGGCGCCCGAGGCGCGTCGGCAGATCGATGCGGTGCAATTCGACGTCATTCTTTCAGACATCGGCATGCCGGACGAAGACGGCTATTCACTTATCCGCTCACTGCGGCAGCAGGGCAATCAAACGCCCGCGATCGCGGTGACGGCTTTCGGGCGTCCCGAAGACAGGGCTCGTGCATTGCAGGCCGGCTTCGACCTGCATATGCCGAAGCCCGTCGAGCCGATGAGCCTCTTCAGGGCCATTCGGGAACTGCTCCGAATCTAGGTTCCCAATGACGTGGGCTGACGCATACCGAGGGCGGCCTACGCTACGAGCGTGATCGAGGTCCTGCGTGCGCGCGCCGCTCTTCTTCGCGTGTGGATCGTTGTGTGCGTCGTTCTCTCGCGGCCTTTTTCTCGGCCGCCCCCTCCGCTTCCGCATGAGTGTCGCCGATTACCTTGCCGATCGCTTCCTTCACCGAGCCTTGCGCTTCACTGGTCTGATTCGTCCTTCCTCGTGGGTGATTCATTTTTTGTCTCCCGTCTTGCACCAAACAGAACCATTGTCTTTCATAAGGTAAGGAAGAGCGGCGCCTGGAAAGTTCCCGACCGACATTCGAACCGGAACTTTGGGCGCTAAGAGGGCTGAATCATTTGCTGTCAACATGCAATTGCCCCCACGCTTTGGGTGCATTTGCGGCTACCGGTCGGTAAATACATCCCTGATAATCTCGCGATACCGAACGTCCGGAAGACCCTGTCCGCACGTTCTTCTGCATGTTGCTGCCGCATATGCCGTTCGGGACGATTTCCATGGCGTGTGCGCGACCCAGGCGGTTGCAACCGGCGAGTTCGCCGGTGCGCCGCCGCGGGCGCTTTCGTCCTTGAACCTTGCCGCGACGCGGCGCCCGAACAGAACAGCCAGCCGCGATGGACGCTTCCGTGCAACGCCCGAAAACTGACCGCCGTCAGCTCCAGCAGATCATCGCAGGCCTGAGCGAAGGGGTCATTCTCATAGAACCCGACCAGAGCATTCGTTGGGCCAATCAGGCCGCCCTCGACATGCATGGAGCCAGCAGCATCGAGGAACTCGGCCGAAATGTGTCCGAGTACCGCCAAAGGTTCCAGCTTCGGTACCGGAACAATCACCGCGTCGAACCGGGCAGCTACCCGATTGATCGCGTGGTCGCCGGTGAATCTTTTAGCGACGTATTGGTGGAGGTCGCACCTGCCGGGCAAGCAGAGCCGCGCTGGGTTCACCGCGTGCGAAGTCTGGTGATTACCGACACGGACGGCGAGCCGGATTGTCTCGTGCTCATCCTGCACGATGCAACCGAGTGGGCAAGCGCGGAAGAGCGCTTCGAAAAGACATTCGGCGCCAATCCAGCGCCTGCCGTTATCTGCAGGCTCAGCGATCTGCGCTTTATCAAGGTCAATCGCGGCTTTGTCGAGATGACGGGCTATACACGCGAGCAGGTAATCGGGCGTTCAGTCTATGAACTGGATGTTCTGGAAAATGCGTCGCAGAAGGAGCTGGCTGTCGAGCGCCTGACAGCAGGGCAGACGATTCCGCAAATGGAAGCGTTGCTGCGCCTCGCGGACTCGGAGTCCACGCTGGTTATCGTCGCCGGACAGCCGATCGATCTCGCCGACGAACCGTGCATGCTCTTCACGTTCATGGATCTCGAGCCGCGCAGAAAGGCCGAACAAGCGCTGCGCCGCAGCGAGGAGCAGTTTGCGAATGCGTTCAGGATGGCGCCGATCCCGACCATCGTATATGCACGCGATTCGCTCACGCTCCTGGAGGCGAATCAGGCGTTTCTCGACGCCACGGGTTTCGCGGCCGAAGAACTTGTCGGTCACACGCTCGAGGAATCGACCTTCTGGGACGCGGAGGATGCGCACGCGAAGATAGAGCAGATGCTCGCCACGTCGGGCAACCTGCGCAACGTCGAGTTCAAGGTGCGCACGCGGGCCGGGCTTGCGGTGGACTGCCTGATCTCCGCCGAGTCGGTCCCCATTCATGGCGACGACTGCGTGCTGATGGTGTTTCAGGACATTACCGAGCGCAAACGCACCGAGGTCGAACTTCTTCTCGCGATCGAAGCGGTCATGCAGGACGCGTCCTGGTTCAGCCGGTCGATTCTGGACAAGCTTCGTCATATCCGCAGCGGGACGGCACCCGGCAAGATCGATGCGGCGATTTCAGACCTGACACCGCGCGAGCGCGACGTTCTCGCGCTGATCTGCGAGGGCCTGGCCGACAAGGAAATTGCCACGAGACTCGGCGTGGCTCCGAACACCGTCCGCAGCCGCGTGAGCACGTTATACGCGAAGCTCGGTCTGCACAGCCGCAGCGAGGCGATTATCTGGGCGCGCGAACATGGCCTGCCGGCTGGCGGCGTTGCAAGCACGCGTCCTGCGGCACGCGCTTCCCGACGTTCTTCCTGACTCCGATGCCGGCACAGCCGGCGTCTCTTTACCTCTCATGGAAAATCAAAGTTCTGACCTCTGTGGCAGTCACATGGACCACCGCGTATCAACCGGCGTTGCCGGCCTCGACGAGATCCTGGCCGGCGGTCTTACGGCAAGCCGGGTCTACCTGGTCGAAGGGCCGCCCGGCGCGGGCAAGACGACTCTTGCACTGCAGTTCCTGCTCGAAGGTCAGCGCCTGGGGGATACCGGTCTCTACGTCACGCTGTCCGAGACCGCGTCCGAGTTGCGTTCCGTTGCGGCGACTCACGGATGGTCGCTCGACGGACTGGCGCTCGTCGAGTTGTTGAGCGACGAAGGGCTCACGCCTGAATACGAACAGACGGTGCTGAATCCGGCCGAGCTCGAACTCGGCGAAACGGTGCGCAATGTGATGCGAGAGGTCGAGCAGGCTCGTCCGACACGTGTGGTGTTCGACAGCCTGTCCGAGCTACGGCTTCTGTCGCAGAGTCCACTGCGTTATCGCCGGCAGTTACTCGCGCTCAAGCGGTTTTTCGGCAACCGGAATTGCACGGTGCTGCTGCTCGACGACGAGACGTCCGACGCCGGCGACGTGCAGTTGCACAGTCTGGCGCATGGGGTCATCAACCTGAATCAGGTCACGCACGAATACGGCACGCAGCGTCGGCGTCTGCGCGTCGTCAAGATGCGCGGCGTTGCCTTTCAGGGAGGTTTTCACGACTTCACGTTGAAAAGCGGCGGCATTCAGGTTTTCCCGACGCTGGTGGCCGGGCATCGGCACGTACAGTTCGACCACGAAAACCTCTCGACCGGCGTGCCGGAACTCGACGCGCTGCTGGGCGGCGGCCTTGCACGCGGAACGAACACTCTGCTGGTGGGGCCGTCGGGCGCGGGCAAAACCACTACCGTGCTCCGGTGTCTGCAGACGGCACTCGAACGGGGCGAGCACGCCGTCTATTATCTCTTCGACGAAACGCTCGGCACGCTACTGCGTCGCGCAGCAGCGCTAGGCATGAATCTTTTGCCTCATCTGGAAAGCGGTCTCCTGTCGATCGAGCCGATAGATCCAGCAGAGCTTTCGCCAGGGGAATTTACTCACCGCGTCCAGGCGGCGGTCGAGACCCACGGTGCGCGCGTGGTGGCTATCGACAGCCTCAATGCATATCTGCAGGCGATGCCTGGCGAAAAATACCTGTTGCTGCAGATGCACGAGCTGCTGACCTATCTGAACCAGCGGGGCGTCATGTCCCTGCTCGTTCTCGGTCAGCACGGGATCATCGGCGAGATCCAGAGCAATATCGACGTGAGCTACCTGAGCGATGCGCTGCTGCTGTTCCGGTTCTTCGAAGCAGAAGGCTCGGTGTTGACTGCGGTGTCGGCCGTCAAAAGCCGGACCAACATGCACGAACGATCGATCCGGCAATTCCGGCTAAGCGACAAGGGACTCGAAGTAGGCGATGTGTTGAGCGACTTCAAAGGCGTGTTGTCGGGACTGCCGTCTTATGCCGGACATACGCCTTTGCTCGGCGCGAATTCCGTCGCCTCCGGGTGAGAAGCCGTTGCCTAAAGCGGGCACATCCCGGTAAAAGCTTGCCCATCGAGCGAGGCGACGCCTCTCGAACACCGCGGCGCGACGGAACATTTCGGTAACATTCGTCCAGTCCCTTAAAATGCCGGGATTGATCCAATGACGCCGGAGCTGGTGATGCGTATCCTGGTGATCGAAGACGAGCCGAAAACAGGCGCGTACCTGAAAAAGGGCCTGGAAGAATCGGGCTATTCCGTCGACCTCGCCAACGACGGCGCCGACGGTCTGCTGCTCGCACAGGAGCAGGACTACGACGTGATCGTCCTCGACGTGATGCTGCCGACAATGGACGGTTGGGCCGTGCTGAAAGTACTGCGCGCGACTCATACCACGCCGGTGCTGTTCCTTACCGCGCGCGACGACGTGAACGACCGCGTGCGCGGTCTCGAACTGGGCGGCGACGATTACCTCGTCAAACCGTTTGCGTTTGTCGAACTGCTGGCACGGGTGCGTACGTTGGCGCGGCGCGGTCCGCCGCGAGAGAGCGAACTTCTCGCGGTCGGCGACCTGGAGATGGACATCAACCGGCGGCGCGTGAAACGCGGCGCAACGCGCATCGATCTGACGCCCCGCGAGTTCTCGCTGTTGCAACTGCTTCTGCGCCGTCAGGGCGAGGTGCTGAGCCGCACGCAGATCGCTTCATACGTGTGGGACATGAACTTCGACAGCGATACGAACGTGGTCGAGGTGGCGATTCGCCGCTTGCGCGCGAAGATCGACGACGCTTTTCCCGTCAAGCTGATCCAGACCGTGCGCGGCGTTGGATACGTAATCGAAGCCAAAGAGCCGGACTGATGGCAGCACGCTCGCTGACCACCACGCTTGCACTCGCATTCGCGGGCACGACGCTGCTCGTATTCGCGCTGGTCGGCAGCGTGCTGTACTTCGCGCTTGACCGCCAGGTGAAGCGGCAGGACGACCTCGATATCGTGCTGATAGCGCGGCACACGCGGCGTCTCGCGCAGGAGCTCAATACGCTCGACGAACTGCGCAGCCACGGCGACCGTCTGACTAGCCAGGTGCTGGGCAACCCGGCGCTATCGATGGAAGTGCGCGATCCGCAGCGCAAACTGCTGTTCGAACACAACACGGCGGCCATTGCCGACGCCACCACGCCGTCGCCTGCGCTCACGAAACGAATCGGCGCCTCGCAACGCATCACCGAAGCGGACATCGCAGAGTGGCGCACCTCGCAGGGCGTGCCGGTGCGCGGACTTGCTGCGGATGCGATGTTGCGCGACGGCACGCCGGTGACGGTCATCATTGCACGCAATATGGCGGACCGGTGGCGTCTGCTCGACCGGTATCGCGATCGGCTGTATGTCGCGGGTCTCGCGGGTATGCTTCTCGCGTTCCTGATGAGCTGGTTGCTGGTGCGCGAGTCGTTGCGGCCATTGCGCGAGATGGCGCGCAGCGCGGCCACCGTCACCGTCGACAAATTGCACACGCGCATCGAAGCCCATGGTGCGCCAAACGAACTGGCGGCGCTCATTGCTTCGCTGAATGCGATGCTGGACCGCCTGCACGGCGGCTTTGAACGGATGTCGCAATACACGGCGGATCTCGCCCACGATATGCGCACGCCGCTTGGCAATCTGCGCGGATCGACTGAAGTCGCGCTGGCACGCCCACGTTCGGCCGATGAATATCAGTCCGTGCTCGCATCGAATCTCGAAGAGTGCGAACGATTGTCGCGCATGATCGAAAGCGTGCTGTTTCTAGCCCGCGCCGAACACCCGCAGTTCGTCAAGACGTTGACCCAGGTCGATGCGCAGCAAGAGCTGTCGCGCATCGCCGAATACTTCGAAGGCGTCGCCGACGAAGCCGGCGTGCAGATTCGCGTAACAGGCGGTGGCCAGTTACGCGCCGACGTCGAACTGTTCCGGCGCGCCGTCAATAATCTGCTTGCGAATGCGCTCCGTTATACGCCGCGCGGGGCCATGATCACATTGGATGCACAGACCCCCGCCGAGGCTCCGCATACGCTGCGTGTGACCGTGGCTAACCAGGGCAAGCCGATCGATCCGGCCTTGCTCGAGCGGGTGTTCGACCGCTTCTATCGCGTGGACCCCTCGCGCAAAAGCGAGCCGAACGCGTCCGGATCTGCGGGTCTGGGTCTTGCCATTGTGCGCACCATCATGGAACTGCATGGCGGCCGCGCGCATGCCGAAAGCGACGCGGCCGGTACACGCTTCATCCTCACGTTTGCGGCCGCTTAGACGGCGAGTTCGGTGGCGCGGTCGCCGCCGTGTTCCCGCTTTCGTCGAGCGACTTGCGACTCCAGCCGCCGCCCAGCGCTTTTAGCAACTGCACGCTGGCATCAACACGCCGTGCGTCGATCAGTTCCTGCGTGCGTTCATTCGTCAGCGCAATGGTTTGTGCGGTCACGACATCCAGGTAGCTCACGGCTCCTGCCTGATAGCGGTTCGTCGTGAGCTTCAATGACAACTCAGCGGCCGATGTCGCGCGTTGCTGGCTGTCCGCCTCGCTAGCCAGTGTCGTCAACGTGGAGAGGTTGTCTTCCACTTGCTGGAACGCGGTCAGCACAGTCTGCCGGTAATCCGCCACTGCGCTGTCGTACTGCGCGTTGGCGCCCTTCAACGAGGCATCGCGGCGGCCGCCGTCGAACAGCGTGCCGGCCAGTTGCGCGCCGAGCGACCAGAAGAGGCTGGGCGCTGTGAGCCACGGCGCGAAGAACGTGCTTTCGAGCCCCGCCGTGGCCGACAACGTCAGGTCGGGATAGTAGGCGGCACGCGCCTCGCCGATCTCAGCGTTGGCCGCCGCGACGCGCCGCTCTGCGGCTGCGATATCCGGTCTGCGTTCGAGCAGTTGCGACGGCACGCCCGTTGGAATTTGCGGCAACCGCACGCTTTTCACTTCACTGGCCAGCGCGAACGACGACGCGGGCATGCCGATCAGCGTCGCGATGGCGTGTTGAAGCTGCGCACGCTGTACGTCGATGTCCGTGTCCTGGCTGCGGGTGCTTTCCAGTTGCGTCTGCGCCTGCGCAACGGCCGATGCGTCGATCGCACCGTCCTTTAACTGCTGTTGCACGATGCTCAAGGCCGCGGCATACGCGGTAACGCTGTCGTCGAGCAGCTTCTTCTGACGATCGAGCGAACGCAGATCGAAGTAGTCGGTCGCGAGATCGCTGGCGACCGACAGGCGCACGGCCTGAAGGTCCGCCTCGCTTGCCTGCGCGTTGTCGCGCGCATAGACGGTCGCGTCCTTTACCCGGCCGAACAGGTCGGGTTCCCAACTCGCGGTGGCGCCCACCGAGTAGTCGGGCACCGTCTGTCCCGCGAGCGAATGCCCGAGCACGTTCTGCGACAACCTCGTGCGCGACTGCGCCGCGCCCGCCGTCACCGTGGGTGCGTAGCCGGCACGCTGGTAGTCGAGCATCGCGCGGGCGGCCTGCAACTGAGCAACCGCTTTCGCCACGGTCTGATTCGACACGTCGACGCGCGCTTCGAGCTGGTCCAGTTCCGCGTCGTGAAAGAGCGTCCACCAGGGGCCGGGCGGTTCGGCATCGGCTGGCGCAGCGACGCTCCAGCCCGGCGCCGCGGCGCCTGCGTATTGAGTGGGCACGGCCGCTTCCGGTTGATGATACGTGGGGAGCGTCGAACATGCGGTCAACGCGCAGGCAGTGACGATAGCCGCGCTGCGACGGGCGAATGGATGAAGAAGAGTGGGCATGATCCGTCTCCTGGATCGCTTAACCGTGCCGTGCCGCGGGCGCGGCGACGCGCACCGGCTGGCCGTCCGCGAGCGCATCGCCCGGATTGTCGATTACCTGATCCGTCGACGTGACACCGGTCGCGATTTCAACGTAGGTGCCGAAGTCCCGGCCGATCGTCACCTTGCGAAGATGCGCGCGACCATCCTGTCCGATCACCGCAACCGTGACACCGTCGGGTCGGAACAGCAATGCGCTCACCGGAAGTTCGAGCGCGGGGTGCTGCGTGCGCAACGCCAGATGAACCTGCGCATACGCGCCGGGCAAAAACGCGCCGTCGCGATTGTCGACGTCGATCTCCACGCGCAGTGTCCGGCTGACAGAATCGATTGCGTCGGCGCTCCGCGCGACAGTCGCTGCAAAGGAGCGGCCTGGATACTGCTGGGTCGTCAGATAGACCTGTGTGCCCGCGGTGACGCTGCCAGCATCGTCCTGCGGCACGTTCACGTAGACGCGCAGGCGGTCCGTCTGCTCGACGTGGAAAAGCTCTCCCGGCGCACTCGCAAGACCCGGCGATCCTCCTGAGGTCACAAGCGCTCCGACATCGACGTTGCGCACGGTGACGACGCCGTCAAACGGCGCGGTGACTTTCTCGTAAGACACGAGCTCGCTCAACCGCGCGACGTTCGCCTGCGCCGACGCGAGCGCGGCGAGTTTCGCGGCGCTGTCGCTCGTCTTTGAATCGGCGTCCTGCTGCGACACCGATTGCGTTTGCAACATCGTCTGCCAGCGCCGCGCGGTGCTGTTCGCGAACGCGTAGTTGGCCTTTGCGGTGGCGACGTCGGCGCGTGCCTGTTGCAGCTGGGCGTCGAGCTCCGGCGTTTCAATGTCGGCGAGCGTTTGTCCGGCTCGGACTTTCGTGCCGATGTCCGCGTACCAGTGCCGAACGTAGCCGCTCGTGCGCGCATAGATCGACGCGTCGGCATACGGCATCACGGAACCGGGCAACAATAGTTCCTGCGAAGCCGGCGCCGGTTTCGGCCGCACAGCATCGACGATCGTTTCGCGCTGTGCTGCGACCTGTTGCGAGAGTTCGGTGCTCGCATGCAGACGCGGCACGATTCCGATTGCAAGCAAGGCCGCTGCAATCGCCAGCAGGGCGCCGGGCAGCAGAAACGCGCGGCGCTTCGTGGGTTGCACGCCGGTGTCGCTGGGCGCGGGTACGGCAAGCTCCGTCGATGCCGTGCCATCGCGGTCCTGCGGAAGGTTGGACTTGGTCATGGCTTTTCCTTATCGAGCTTGGGTATTCATCGGCACGGCGGCAGCGCGAGCCGCGCGGCGCCGCGCGAGCCACGCATGTACCGTCCCGAACACGACGGGTACGAACATCAGCGTCGAGAGCGTGCCGAATGCGAGGCCACCAATCACCGCGCGGCCGAGCGGTGCGTTCTGTTCGCCGCCGTCGCCGAGGCCGAGGGCCATCGGCAGCATGCCGATCAGCATGGCGAGCGCGGTCATCAGCACGGGCCTGAAGCGGTTGAAGCCCGCATCGAGCGCGGCGGCGAGCGGCTCCATGCCGGCCTGCAACGACTCGCGCGCCGTGTTGATCACGAGAATGCTGTTTGCCGTTGCAATGCCGATGCACAGAATCGTTCCAGTGAGAGCCGGCACGCTCAGCGTGGTATGCGTCGCGAACAGCATCCATGCGATGCCCGCGAGCGATGCCGGCAAGCCGCTGATGATGATCAGCGGGTCCAGCCACGACTGGAAGTTCACGACCATCAGCAGATAGACGAGCGCGATTGCGAACACGAGCCCGGCGCCGAGACCGGCGAACGACTCGTTCATCGACTGCACCTGACCGCGCACCACGATCGACGAACCGGGCGGCAACTGCGCGCGCGCCGCGTCGACGATCCTGGATACGTCTGCAGCGACGCCGCCCAGATCGCGGCCCTGCGTCGCCGCGAATATGTCGAGCACCGGCTGCACGTTGTAGTGCGAGACGACCGCCTGTTGCGAGCTGCGATCCAACGTGCCGAGCGTGCCGAGCTGGTTCTGTGGCGCGACGGTGGCCTGATTCGTGGTCAACGGAATGTTCGAGAGCGTCTGCAGCGAGTCGATGTCGTACTGCGGCACCTCGGCCAGCAGCGGATAGCTGACGCCGTTCTTCGGATCGAGCCAGAAGTTCGGCGTGGTCTGCGAGCTGCCCGAGAGCGCGATCAACATGTTCTGCGCGACGTCACGCTGCGTGAGGCCCGCCTGGATAGCCTTCGTCCGGTCGACGTTCACGTCGATGGTCGGCGCGTCGCCGGGCTGCTGGATGCGTGCGTCGACGAGACCGCGTACACCGCGCAACTGCGCAAGCAGCCGGTCGGCCACCACGCGGTTCTTGTCGAGCTGATTGCCCACGATCTGCACGTCGATAGGCGCGGGCAGGCCGAAGTTCAGGATCTGGCTGACGATGTCGGCGGGCAGGAACGCGAACGTCACACCCGGAAACGACGTGGCGAGCACGTTGCGCAGTTGCGCGACATATTGCGCGGTCGGTTTGTGCTTCGGCTGCAGCGTCACCAGGATATCGGCGTCTTCGGGGCCGACCGGATCGGACGAGTCGTAGGTCAGGTTGATGCCGCTGACCGGCACACCGATGTTATCGAGCACTGCCGCCTGCTCCGACTTCGGGATCACGCTGCGAATCTTCGCTTCGACCTGATCGGTGATGCGCGCTGTTTGCTCGATGCGGGTGCCCGTCGGTGCGCGCAGATGCAGCCGGATCTGCCCCGTGTCGACGGAGGGAAAGAAGTCGCGGCCGGCGAACGGGACGAGGATCAGCGACGCGAGACACAGCGCGACATAGACCGGCACGAAACGGCGGCGTCCCGAGATCGCGCGTCCCAGCATCGCACGATAGCCGCTGCGCAACGCCTCGAAGTGCCGTTCGAACCGCGCCTGGAAACGCGCCACTGCAGCGAAGCGTCCCCGCGCATTGTGGCCTTCTTTGGACGGCGCGCGCATCAGATACATTGCGAGCGTCGGGATCAGCGTGCGCGAGAAAAAGTAAGACGCGCACATGGCGAACACGACCGCTTCCGCAAGCGGAACGAACAGATAACGCGCGACGCCGGACAGCAGGAACATCGGTACGAACACAATGCAGATCGACATCGTCGAGACGAACGTCGGCACTGCGATCTCGCCTGAGCCGTTCAGGATCGCATCATGCAACGGCTCGCCCTTTTCCAGATGGTGCGTGATGTTTTCAATCGCGACCGTCGCGTCGTCGACCAGAATACCGACGGCGAGCGCAAGGCCGCCAAGCGTCATGATGTTGATGGTCTGCCCGAGCGCTGCAAGTGCGATCAGCGACGTCAGCACGGCGAGCGGAATCGTCACCGCAATGATCAGCGTTGCGCGCCAGCTGCCGAGAAACAGCAGGATCATCGCGGCCGTCAGGCATGCGGCGATCAACGCTTCGCGCACCACGCCCGAGATGGCCGACTTCACGAACACGGACTGATCCGATAACGGGGTGATGTGCAGTGCTTTCGGCAAACCGGCCGCGATTTTAGGCAGCATGTCTTTGACCTGCTGGATGATCGTCAGCGTCGACGCGCTGCCGGTCTTTTCGACTTGCAGCAATGCAGCGCGCTTGCCGTCGCTGCGCACGATGTTGGTCTGCGGCGCATATCCGTCGATCACATGCGCGACGTCGCGAACGTACACCACGCCGCCTTGCACTGTCTTGATCGGCAGATCGTTGAGCGCAGCGACGCTCTTCGTGCTGCCGTTCATCTCGACGTTGTATTCACGCGAGCCGATTTTCGCGGTGCCGCCCGGCAGAATCAGGTTTTGCGCATTGACTGCGTTGACGACGTCAATCGGTGCGAGTCCTTTCGCCTGCAGCGCCTTTGGATCGAGCTCGACCATGATCTGGCGGATCTTGCCGCCGAACGGCAGCGGCACCGCCGCGCCCTGCACGGTGGCCAACTGCGTGCGGATAAAACTGTTGCCGAGATCGTAGAGCGTCTGTTCGGGCAACGTGTCGCTCGACAGGCCCAGTTGCAGGACGGGCACCGTCGATGCGTTATACGTAATGATGTTCGGCGGCAAGGTGCCCGGCGGCAGGACTCGCAAGATCGACGCGGAGTTCGATGCGGCTTCGGCGATCGCGCGGTTGATGTCGGCGCCGGGGTGAAAGAAGATTTTCACGACCGAGACGCCGTTTAGCGACTGCGACTCGATGTGCTCGATGTCGTCGACGTCCGTCGTGAGCGCACGCTCGTAATTCGACGTGATACGGTGCGCCATGTCTTCGGCGGAAAAGCCGTTGTACGACCAGACAATGCTGACCACGGGAATGTCGATGTTCGGAAAGATATCGGTCGGTGTGCGCATGATCGCAAGCGGGCCGAGTATGAACAGCAGCACGGCCAGCACGATAAAGGTGTAGGGCCGCCGCAGGGCCAGTCGGACTATCCACATGACATTTCCTTGGACGATGGGCTCGAGAGATGGCCCGTGCCGCGGTGCGTCCAAGCGGTGCAATGCGGCGGGCTGATGACGTCGCAGTGTGCCGATCCGTCACTGACTTGTAAGTGACGGCGTCATTACAAGTCTGTTATCTGCGTGGGGTGCAAAGACGAGCGGGCAAAGGCAGAAAGCAAGGGGCGCTGAGCGCGCTCGAAGATGACAAGCTTGTAATGCGCTGGTCAGCATTGGGTCAGTGCTCATTGCCCACAATCCGCTCAACCCTTCACGAATCGCAACGGAGGGAACCCGGGCCGCGCTCATCGTGAATGTGGCCGCAACTCACAGACAGGTGAATGATCATGAAAGCACTGCTCAACGTTGTTCTCGTTTCCTGCGCACTGGCTGCGCCTGCGCTTTCTTTCGCGCAAACCGCCGATCAGCCGGTGACGCGTGCGGAAGTGCGCGCCGATCTCGTGCAGTTTGAAATGGCCGGATATCGTCCGGTCGCATCGGACGCGCAGTATCCCGCGGACATTCAGACCGCGGAGGCGAAGGTGTCCACCGCACAGACTGCTACGTATAAGACGTCGGTAGGGGGCGTGTCGATGAACGGCTCGTCGCAAGCAGGCGCGCCGGCATCGGTGGACGGTGCCGGGCACATCTACTTCGGACATTGAGCCGCGTTTGCGGTGTCATGTGCAACCGCCGGGCGGGCAATGAATGCGTTTCTCGCGATGCGAGCCGCCCGGGATGTCGCTGGTTGCCGGTGCTTCCGGCCGGTAAACCGAAAGCAATGTTCGACGGCTTCTTAACGAAGCTTTACCACTGCTGATGAACGAACGGCGCGATCTTTTGCAGATATAGCGCGCGAAGGACTTCCATGGCCGAATCTGTCAAGGGCGGCAGTTCGCTCGCCTCAGCGTTTGCTTTGGCTTGCGCGGCGTTCTTCGCTCCTGGAATGACAGTCGTCACTCCATCGTTCATGAGGATCCAGCGAAGCGCAAACTGCGCCATCGTGGCGTTTTGCGGGACGAGTGAGCGGATTTCGTCGACGGCTTCCAGAGCGACGTCATAAGGAACGCCGGCAAATGTTTCGCCTTTGTCGAAGGCCTCGCCGTTACGATTGAAAAAGCGATGGTCATTGGCCGCAAACGTCGTCTCGCGCGTCATTTTTCCGGTGAGCAGGCCCGACGCAAGAGGCACCCGGACAATGACGGCGACTCCTCGGTCACGAGCTTCCTGAATAAAGCGGGCCGGCCTTTGCCTGAAAATGTTGTAGATGATCTGTACCGACTTCACGCCCGGATATTCGATCGCTTTCAGACCTTCTTCGACTTTCTCGACCGACACACCGTAGCTGCTGATCTTTCCCGCTGCGACCATGCGGTCCATCGCATCGAAAACTTCCGGCCGGTAATACACCTCGGTCGGTGGACAATGAAGCTGTACGAGATCTAACCGCTCCATATCCAGGTTCTTCAGGGACCGGTCGACAAAAGCATTCAGATTCGCTGCGGTGTAGCCCTGCGCCACGTGCGGGTCCAGTCGCCGCCCAGCCTTGGTCGCAACGAATGGCCGCGGCCCTGAGCGTTCCTTGAGCACATCCGCGATGATCCGCTCCGAGCGGCCGTCGCCGTAAACGTCGGCGGTGTCAATGAAGGTTGTACCGTTATCGAGCGCTGCATGCAGAGCCGCCTTTGCATCGCTCTCGGCGACGTCGCCCCATGAACCTCCAATGGCCCACGCGCCAAACCCGATTTCAGAGACGCTCTTTTCTGCGTGTCCGAATTTCCGTCGTTTCATCTTGATTCTCCGTTCATGGCATGAGTTGTCCGCCGTTGACCTCGATGATCTGCCCCGTGATGTATCCCGACATGGCGCGAGACGCGAGGAACAGGAACGCGCCGACGCACTCCTCCGGCAGGCCTTCTCTGCCCATCGGCACCGTGGCAGTCTGCGACGCCCAGATTTCTGGCGGCGTGTATTTGTCGTGGAACGGCGTCTGTATGAGTCCGGGTGCTACCGCGTTGACCCGGATTCCGTCCTGTACGAATTCCTTTGCGTGGCCACGGGTCAAACTGCTGACAAAGCTTTTTGACGCCGCGTAAAGCACCGCTCCTGCGCCGCCGCCCGTACGCGCGGCAACCGACGACGTATTGATGACGTACCCACCGGATTCCTTGAGAAACGGATGGGCAGCCGAGGTTGCTTCCCAAACCGATCTTGCGTTCAGATTGACGACGCGTTCGAAGTGGCTGGCCGAGGCGCTTATAGATGCCAACCGTCCCAACATGGCGCCGGCGTTATTGATGAGCCCATCGAGTCCGCCTAGCAGTTGCGCCGCTTCCTTCACGACCCGCGATGCTTCGCCCGGCTCGCTGACGTCGCCCTGGACAAGATGAATGCGCTCCGGCGATTCCGCACGCAGCGCTTGCGCAGCCGCTTCGCTCTCGTTGAAATGCGCGACCACGTGCGCGCCCTGTGCGGCGAATGCGCGAACAACAGCCGCTCCGATTCCAGTCGACCCGCCCGTCACGAGAACTCTCGTATCCTTCAGATCGCCGATCTGTATTTGCTCAAGTCCATGCATGGAATTTCCTCCGAACGGATTAACATGAGCGGGGCGTACGCCGCGGCGCTCCGGGTTCTCGACGAAGAAAATGATTACATACCGTAGAATGAAACGGATTCACTGGAACGATGAACGGCATTCATCATGGCGAAGAACGACCGGATCGATTTTGCGGACTTAAGGCTGTTTCTTGCGATCGTCAGGTGCCGGAGTTTCCGGCTGGCTGCGATTGAACTCGGGCAGACGCCGTCAGCAGTCAGTCACGCGATGCGGCGGCTGGAAGATCGCCTCGGCGCAAAGCTGCTTAACCGAACCAGCAGGGCGGTTTCGCCAACGGAGGCGGGGCTCGATCTCGCTTCGCGGCTGGAAGAGGGCTTCAATCAGATCGGTTCGGCTCTCGAGAGTTTTGAAGCGCCGGGTACCGCGCGACTCGGCTCTTTACGTCTGAATGTTTTCGCAGATGCCGCCCACTTGCTGGTCGCACCGGCATTGCCAGAATTCGCCCGCCTGTGTCCCGATGTGCAGCTTACGGTCGTGGTCGATAACCGGCCGATCGACATCGTTGCAGAAGGATACGATGCTGGCATTCGCTACGGTCATCATGTTCCCGAAGACATGATTGCAGTGCCGCTTACCGGCCCGCAGCGATGGGTGATGGCCGCGTCGCCCGCCTATCTGAAGAAACACGGCACTCCTCGTCACGTCAGCGAACTGGCCGATCACAACTGCCTTCAGCTTTTGCTCGGTGACAATTCGAGCTACCGTTGGGAAGTCAGCGTTGCAGGTAAAACAACCTCGATCCGAGTGCCAGGGTCGATTACGATCAACGATACCGCGACTACGATTAGCGCGTGCAAGGCAGGAATGGGCATAGCGTATCTGCTGGAGGCTCGAATCGCCGATGAGCTGGCGCGGCGTACCCTGAGGGTTGTGCTCGAAGACCATGCGTGCGCTGAGGATCCACTCCACATGTACTACAGTGGTCGTCGATACAACCACCCGGCGTTGCTTAGCTTGATCAATATCATCCGGAAACAGCAGTCACTCGCGAAGATTCTAAGGTCGCGTGAGTGAGCCGCACCGGCGCGGCTGATTGCTGCTGTTGCCTTTGCCACGAGGGTTACTTGACGTGAAATTTCGTCATGCTGCCCGTCGCACGCGTTCGCATGCGACGGACGAGCGCTCCGATGCTGTTAGTGAGCAACCGGCTCGTTGAGATAGACGCCCGAGGACAGCGTGGCTTTCACCTCTCGCGTGAACTCGTCGGTGGATACCTCTTCCGCGCCGGCTTCAATTGCGTCGTATGCCTGACGCACGACGTCGGCCGGCGTTGCCTTCGGCACTTCCAGCCCACGCGTCAGATCCGTATCGATGAAGCCGGCGTGAAGCCCGACAACTTGCGTATGCTGTTCGCGCAACGAATGACGCAGGCCGTTGGTCAGCGCCCACGCGGCCGACTTCGACACGCCGTAACCAGAGAGGATCGGCCGGTTCACCCAGCTCGCGACCGAAAGCACGTTCAGAATCGCGCCGCCGCCGTTGCTGGCGAGGTTGCCCGCGAACGCCCGCGACATCGCCAGCATGCCAAACACGTTGGTTTCAAGGTGATCGCGCAACGCGTCGATCGCGCCGTCGTCCGTCAGGCTGCCAAGCCGTGCGATGCCCGCATTGTTGATCAGCAGCGTGACGTCACCCGCCGCCTCGGCGGCAGCGGCGACAGCAGCTGGATCGGTCACGTCCAGTTTCACCGGCACGACGCCTGGCAGCGTCACACTGGCCGGATCGCGCGCGCCTGCATAGACCTTGCGCGCCCCTCTTTCGAGCGCCTGTTTCGCAAACTCGAGGCCAAGGCCGCGGTTCGCGCCCGTTACGAAAACAACAGAACCGTCGATTTTCATGATGAATCCTTCATAGGGTTGATCGCAGGCGCGCCGGCTCACCGGGCGCATGGGAACTGATTAAAAGACTTCCTCGTGTATTTCTGCATGTGTTGCCTTGTGTACCGTGCCGTCGGCTTGGCGTCCCATCACACCGAAAGTCAGCTACACTTATGTCAATGTCGATCGACATCGTCTTTTGATGCATTGTGTCGATGCAACTCGGGTATGTCAATGGTGATCGACATTGTGTTTGTTAATCGATGCGATTGTCTGGTTAAGGGAGAAAGCGATGGGTGTGTCTCGACAACAGGCCGCCGAAAACCGGAGCGCGATTGTCGCGGCCGCCGAGCGGCTGTTTCGCGTTCACGGCGTCGACGCCGTGGGGCTCGCGGAGTTGATGAAAGAAGCCGGTTTCACGCAGGGTGGCTTTTACAACCACTTCAAGTCGAAGGACGCGCTGGTCGCCGCGGTGATGGAAAAGGCGATGCAAGACTATGGGGATTCGCCGAACGCCGGTAGCCTCGTCAAGCAAACCGCGCGCTATCTGTCGACCCGGCATCGCGACAACATCGAGGCGGGGTGCCCGCTGTCCGGCTTCGTTGGCGACGCTCCCCGGATGACTGCCGCCGCGCGCGTGTCCTACGCGCGCGGCCTGGCGGCGTATCTCGACCGGTTTGCAGCCATGATTTCCAAGGAAGGCGCGGCGCCGGAAGAAACCCGCCAGGATGCCATTGCGGCGTTCAGTCAGATGGTCGGGGCGCTCGTGTTGTCGCGCGCGATTGCAGATGCCGATCCCGCCTTTGCCGACGAAATCCTCGAAGCAGGGCGCCGCACGCTTGCCGATGAGAGGCCACCTACGGCTCCATGAGCGCTACCGTGCGATAGGACGGCGACTGGGATCGGGCAGGGCCGTTTGGCTAATGACTGGTTTAAATCGTCGAACGTCGTTCGCGCTTTCGGCGCTGAAGGGACGCTCAACTTACACCGTACTCACGCAAATGCGCTGCGTTCGCAATGCACTCAGCACGGCGTCCACAACCCGCTCGACGCCCGGCCAGTTTTTTTCGTGTTGGCCTTCGATATAAACATCCGGTGAGACGCTCTTATAGTGTTCCGGGTATCCCCAGATTGCATCGTGAACCGTCGGCCTCGTGATACTGCCGCCGAGCACTGCGACCGTCGACCGGCGGAAGGCGGCAGCCACATGCATCAGCATCGACGAGTTCGTCAGGACGGCATTCGCATCTTCAGCGAGCGCGAAGACCGTTCGCATCGACACCCCGCCCGCGACCGAACGCACCGGGACATGGGGTCCCGCGGCGGCGATAACTTCGTTGGCACGCGCCTTATCGGCTTCGCTTCCAACTATGAGAATCTCGCAGCGGTCGCCGGACTGTTGCAATGCGGACGCAATCTGCGAGAGCGCTGCCCCAAACTGCCTGGGATCCCACGCCTTGGTGGGAACACCCGCTCCGACGCCGACCAGCACTCGCCATATCGTGCCAACTTCCGCGGAGTCATTTGTCCAGATCCTCTTGGCGCTTGCGCGTTCGGCTGCCGTGAGGAAAAGCTGAGGTCGAGCGTCGGGAAGGTCGGTTGCGCCGAGCAACTCAGCTTGTGCGAGCGCGGCGCGACCGGATTGACGGCGCGCGAAGTCAATGTAAGCGTGACATCCGCTGTGGCCGCCGCGATAACCGCGCACGCCGATGCGGTATCGCACACCAAGCCGCATCATCAGGAGCGCCCCCATGTAACTGCCGAGGACGTCGATTCCGACGTCAAACCCGCCTCGCTTGCGCAGCGCGGCGACTTGCGGCGACTTCAGCAGGAAACGCACGACGTCACCGGGCGAGCGGTTCTCGACGATCTTGTTGTTCCATGGTGCGTCGATCTCGACGATCTCATCGATGAACGGATTGTTCTCGAGAATCGGACGCCCCCAGCGACCGATGCCGGCAACGATTCGGGTGGCTGGGAAGCGTTTTTTGAGCGCCTCGAAGATCGGCGTCGCAGTCAGCAATTCACCAAAATCGTTCGGTCGAAGGACAAGAATTTCACGCGGCGTACTGCGACGAGGGTCATGCCGCGACGGGGTCAAGCGGCCAATCACCCAGACCGGGAATTCAGTAAGCAGGCTTTTCCATTCCATTGCATATCCACGAGATAAGGTGAGTGCCGAGCCGCGCGGGGCGACGCACTGAGTGTGCATGGAAGGAGGTGCCCGGTCTGTGGGCCGCCATACGAAACTGCCGCGTCGTGAGCGCTCGCCGCTATGGCGCGTTCGCGAGCTCGCAGCTTTCCGTCGCCGGTGTTGAGCCCGGCGGACTTCAGTTCAACGTTCTTTCGTCCGGACGCAATGTCAAGACGCTTACACCGTTTCGGGTAACGGCGACGGTATGCTCGAATTGTGCGGACAGCTTTCCATCGTTCGTGACGACGGTCCAGCCATCGTCTTCAGTCCGAACGGCATGTCGCCCCTGGTTGATCATCGGCTCAATGGTAAATACCATGCCCTCTTGCAGCACCAGACCGGTTCGCGGTTTTCCCCAATGCAGCACCTGAGGCGGCTCGTGCATTTCGCGTCCGATGCCGTGTCCACAATATTCCCTTACGACCGAATAGCCGTTTCGCCGTGCGTGCCGCTCGATCGCATGCCCGACATCGCCCAGTCGCGCGCCTGGACGAACGGCCCTGATGCCTTTCCACATCGCTTGATACGTGACTTTCACGAGTCGTTTAGCTAACGGCGATACCTCGCCTAGCAGATACATTTTGCTGGAGTCCGCGCTGTATCCCCTTGCCGCCGTGAAAAACAGGCTGACGATGCAGTTGATTCGCCGTGAAGTACAGATATCCGTCGGTGCTGACCGACAGTGTGTCCGGCCACAACACGCGCGGGTCGTGCTCGTGGCTCACGCCGCTTATCTGGCGTACTTCGCCAACAACGACCGGATCGCCGGATCGTTCATGTTTTGTGGCGTAACGGTGACCACGTCGACGAAGAGAGTGTGAGGTGGCGAATGGCCCTGCAGTGCCTCGACCATGGACGCCAAGGCGAGGTAACCCATACGGTAAGGGTCCTGCAATATGGCGGCATGTACGAATCCTTTTTTGAGGCCTTCCAGGAATTCCGGACGCCAGTCGAATAGCACGAGGCGCGGGCGCTGGCCGATTGCCGCGGTCTCGATCACCCGCAGAGCGCCGTAGGCAATTGGTTCAGCCGGCGCGAAAACGGCATCGAGGCGGCCTGGGTAGCTGTTTATCACCTCGGCGATCAGCACTTCGGCATCGCGCGGTTGATACCCTACGTAGGTATCGATCACCACATTCCATCCCTCTTTGCGGGCAACGCTTAAGAATCCGCTTTCTCTCGCGGCAGTCGAACTCACGTTGGGCGCGAGCCGCAGCATTGCCACCTTCGCGCCCTTCTTTAGAACCGGTACCAGGCTGAGCGCCGCCTTCCTGCCTGCGCCGAAATTATCTGTGTAGACGGTCGAGAGTCCGTCGTAATCGGCGCTGTATCGATCCACGAGGATCACAGGGACAGGGATTGAAACCCGCGTGTCGCTGGCCAATGGTTCCGGTGCCAGTAGCACACCCGAGACTCCCTGCGTCACCATGTATTCGATAATGCGCAACTGGATATTCGATGTATTGAGCGACTCGCCATCGGACGGGCTGCGAATCAGCAGACCTACACGATGATCATGGGCCGACTGTTGTATTCCCTTGAGCAATGTCTGATAGAAGACAAGCGATGAGCCCGGCAGGACGACACCGATTGTGATCGCGTGCGTGGTCGGCATCATCGCCACCAGCGACCAGAGCAGCACGAAAAATCTCAGAGGTCCAAGCATGGTGTGTCCACTCGAAGTGGCCTCAACCTGACCGCATAAGCTTGCGGAAAGGCATTTCCCTGTTATGAAGACTCTCGCCGGGCAAGCGGAATTTTTTGCCCCACACACTGGTTTTCAGCGACCTTTCGGAATAATAAGCCGATGATCGGCGGCCTGCCATCGTCACGTAACGGGTTGGGGCAGCGGACGAGTCCGGCCAGTTTCAGCCATTGACATCGTCTGCTGCGCAGACATCTCGATGTCGCCTTCGGTCGGCAAAGAGTCATCCGGTTGGTCTTGGTGTGGTTGCCGTGCTGCGGATGGCGGAAGAGGCAGAGGTGAATGCGTGAGGACTCGAGACGCTCGGAGGCCCAGGAAAGCAACTCGCGCCCTCGCAGCCTGAAACCTGCTGTTCTTATTTCGCGCACGCGCCGCGTCTGTTCTAGCATCCGCTGCATTGCTCGCCGATATGGCGGTCGTCCCTCTGCATGCGACGACTAGTGGTTCTGCTGTAAACCTATAGGGGCAGCTCAAACCTGAACGCAGCACTGTCGGATAAACGCGAGTATCTCTGTGAAATCGTCCGGCAGGATGCCCGTAAGGTGACTATCATTCGTGTGTCGATTGGCGGGAGGATCTATGTCGCCTTCGTCGTCAGAGTGCTGGCCTTGGTGCGGGCGCATCGCGGCGCTTGTCGTTGTCCCGCTTGCCGGGTTGTCGCCGGCGTACGCGGAGCATACCGCGAGCGTGCTGCCGCAAGGCGGGCGCTATGTCGCCGGCGCGGGAAGCATCGCGAATCAGGGCAACGCGCTTGTCGTCTCGCAGCCTGGTTCGACGCGCGGCGTGATCGACTGGAACAGCTTTTCGATCGGTAACGGCAACACGGTCACGATCAACAACGGTTCGGGCGCGACGCTCAACCGCGTGACGGGCGGCTCGCCTTCTTCGATTCTCGGCAGTCTGAATGCGACGGGCAGCATGTATCTGATCAACCCACAAGGCGTGTTGATTGGCCGCAGCGGCGTCATCAGCACCGGTGGGCGCTTCGTCGCTTCGACGCTCGATCTCCCCGATGGCGCGTTCATGAACGGCGGCACGCTCACACTTTCCGGATTTTCGAACGGCAAGGTCATCAATCTTGGCAAGATCAGTTCGAGCGGCGGCGATGTCTTTCTGGTTTCACACGACGTCGTCGTGAATGCCGGCGAGGTCAGCGCGCCGAACGGCACCGCCGAATACGCGGCGGGACAACAGGTCGTGTTGTACGAATCGTCGAACAGCAGGCAGGTGTTCGTGCAGATAGCCAGCCACGGCAATGTGATCGATCGCGGCATCACGCAGGCCGCGCAGATCAATCTTGAAGCCGTCGACGGCAACATTTACGCGCTGGCCGGAAGCGGCTCGCGTATCCGCGCGACGGGCACCGCGACGCGCGACGGCCATATCTGGCTGGTCGCCGATTACGGCAACGTGACGCAGAACGGCACGCTGGCGGCGACGAATGCGAACGGCAGCGGCGGCACCGTCGATACGCTCGCGAACACGCTCATGCTCGGCGACAGCGCGTCGGTCAAGGCTGGACAGTGGAACGTTTCGACGCCGAACCTCGCGGTCGACAGCGCGACCGCGGGCGCCTTCACGCGCAGCCTGAACGCGGGCACATCCGTCGATGCGACCGCGACGGGCACGAACGGCGCAAGCGGCGACACGAACGTCGTGTCGGACGTCGACTGGCAAGGGTCCGCGTCGCTCGCGCTCGTGGCGTTCCGTCACGTCGCCATCGGCCTGCAGACGACGATCCGCAATACGGGCAGCGGCAATCTGAGCCTGCGCGCGGACGCGGCGGGCATCGATAACGCGGGCAGCACGTCGAACAAGGGCACGATTGACTGGTCGCGCAGCACGGGGGCGGTCAGCGCGTACTTCGACATGAACGGCGTCAACAGCCCCGGCGTCGTGATGCAGAACCCGGCATTCGCCCCGTCGGCGTTGGGCGGCCCTGTGAGTCAGTACACGGCCTACGAGCTCGTGAATTCTCTAACCGATCTGAACAGTATCAACGCCGACCTCGCAGGCAACTACGCGCTCGGCAGAAACGTGAACGCCGCGCCGCCGCCAGGATTGTTCAACACGTCGATCGGCGGCATCGCGGCTAACGGATTTTCATTTAGCTACTTCACGGGTCAGTTCGATGGGCTCGGACACACGATATCGGGTCCGTCTTTTTACGCGTCCGACGCCAGTCCGTCGCCACCGGGCGGTCTGTTTTCTGCAATCGGCCCGACGGGTATCGTGCGCAACGTGAACGTGCAGGGGACGATCACCGGCCCGGCGTTGCTTGGCAATTTCGGCATGCTGGCGGGCGTCAACGAGGGTATCGTCGCGTCGGATCACAGCAGCGGCACGATCGACCTTCCAGGAGCGGGACTTGGCGTGCACGCGGGCGGTCTGGTCGGCGATTCCAGCGGCCTGATTTACCGGTCGTCGAGCAGCACCGATGTCAGCACCTTCGACGGCTATACCGGCGGACTCGTCGGCGCGGACGAGGGCGCGATCCGGCAGTCGTTCGCTTCGGGCAACGTCGCGGCGGACGCAGTCGGCGCGGGCGGTCTGGTTGGCCTCGCCAAGGGATTGATCGTCGAATCCTATGCGACGGGCGCCGTCACTTCGCAGCAAGGCTCGGTCGGCGGGCTCGTCAATACAACCCTATTTAGCGATATAGAACAGTCTTTCGCGACCGGTCATCTTCAGGCGCCGTACGGCAGAGGCGGCATCGCGGCGCAGATCCTCGAGCCTGGCGATCTTCAGAGCGACACGGTGTGGGATACTCAAACGACGGGCACCAATATCGCCGTGGTCAGCGGTCCCAATGGCGGGACGGTCGGCACGGCGCAGGGGCTGACGACTGTACAGATGAGCACGCCGTCCACCTTCCCCTCGGCCTACGACTTCGGGCCGAATGGCGTATGGGCGATGCCCGCCGGCGCGACGCATCCTATCCTGCGATGGCAGCTCGCTCCGTAGATCGCGCCGCTAAAACAGGGCGGAGTCGCAACCGGCAAATCAACGAGATGAGGCCTAACACATTGCTGCGGCTTTGAGGTCGTTCGCGATGTGTGGCCCTCCGGCCGCCGCCAGAATTCCGATCGTCCGCCTCCAAAATCCGTTTCTTGGTGCGATCATCTTCACACTCCCCTGTGCCTTGTTGAAACGGCGGTTAGCGTCGTGGCAAGCCGCTTTCTTATGCTCGCAAAGAGCCACACCCTAGGAATCACCTCCGTTAAAAGCGAGCGTCCATTAGCCGCGGTGACCGGCCGCTGTTTGTGAGGTCCGATTCGCGTCGATGAGCGTTGCATCCTCATGCCTTTATCGCCTTCGAGAACGACAACACAATCCCTCGGCGGCATCCCACTTGTCGGCTGAGTCATATCCAGGAGACCACGATTGACGCCCGCGAAAAAGAAGGACTACTTCGAACACTTTCTGAAAATAGGTCTGTGGGGCAGATAGATTTCCGTGCCATCAAAATAGATTGCTACACCGCCATCGACACCGGACTTTACCCATTCGCGTTTGGCGACGGGTGGGAGGTGAAGGCGCGTTATGCGTTCACATTCAAGTGGAACGCGAAGCATTGGCTGTTGTATCGCTTGCCTATCATAGTAGGTCACTATCCTTCAGCGACGGGCCAATTTACGGACGGCGGTAGCGCCGAGCAGCTGAAACAGTCGGCCTGCTAAACACGGTTATCGCTACAAAACGCCGGACAAACGGCGAGGGGTTGGCGCCGGTGTCGCCTCGACGTGACAAGGCACGTGACGCGAACACGGATCCCGTCAGAAAACTCGGACAGTCCCTAGTTCATTGACTGCCGCTCCCCGTGACATAGAACCAAGGTCCAATACCCGCCGGCGTGGGCCAGGCCTATTCTTGACCCGAGGTACTTTTGTTCGGAGATTGCCATGACAACATCAACGGGCCTGTAGAGGTTCAGGTCGTGTACACGGAGGCGGTCGCGATATCCGTCACGCCCGGCATGAGCAAGTAACACATCAATGAACCGACTTCTTTCAGGCGTCGGCAGACGCGGCCGCATGGATCTGTTCCGACTGCCATTGTGACGGGCGTGCCCTGGATTGTTGCCAGCATCCACGAGGTGACCTGCCGGGAGACAAGTTATGCTGCTCGCACCGATTACCCAACGGGTGTTGTCCAGAGAATTGCTCGATGTCCTGATCCGTGCCGGACTCGTTGCTGTTCTGGCTATTTTCTGTTTCCGGATATTCTTCCCGTTCCTCAACCTCATGGTCTGGGCGCTGATCCTGGCGATCACGCTGTATCCGCTTCAGGTCAGACTGCGGCGTACGCTCGCCGGCAAGGATGGTCTGATCGCCACGCTGATCATCCTCGTCGCGTTCGGTGTCATCCTCGTACCGACGTATCTGCTGGGCGTTGCGGTAGCCGAATCGATCGATAATGCGATGGCCATTTTCAAAAGCGGCAGCTTCCGCGTTCCACCGCCTGCCGACTCGGTGGCCAACTGGCCCCTCGTTGGCCAGCGTGTGTACGACTTCTGGCAGCAGGCCTCGACCGACCTCACAGGTCTCGCGCAGAAGTTCGCACCGCAACTCAAGGAAGCCGGTCTCGCTCTGCTCGGAACGGTGACGGGCCTCGGCGCGGGGCTGCTGCTATTCTTCGCCGCCCTGATTGTCGCTGGCATACTGATGGCCCATGGCGAGACAGGCCATAAAAGTGCGGTGGAGATCGCCTCGCGCATCTCCGGCCCTGAAAACGGCCCGCAAATCGCCGAACTTTGCACATCCACTATTCGTGCGGTCGCCCAGGGTGTGGTCGGGATCGCGTTCATTCAGATGCTACTTATTGGTGTCGCGTTCGTCGTCATGGGTATTCCAGGTGCGGGTCTGCTCGCGCTCGCGGTGCTGCTGCTTGGCATCATGCAGTTGCCTGCCACCCTGATCACCATTCCGGTGATTATCTTCGTGATTGCCACGCAAGGCGTGAGCGCAATCACGATCATCTTCTCGGTCTATGTGTTCGTCGCGGGGCTTGCCGATAACGTGCTTAAGCCCTTGCTGCTGGGCCGCGGCGTCGCCGTGCCGATGCCAGTGGTGCTGATCGGTGCGCTCGGAGGCATGGTCACGGGCGGCGTCATTGGCCTGTTCATCGGACCTGTCATGCTCGCGGTCGGGTATCAACTGTTCTGGCGATGGGTACAGGACCAGCCGAAGCCGAAGCAGTTACGAGAAGATCATCACGTCTGATGCTTCCGGTGCCGATCGTGTCCTCTGCGTCACTGCACGCGCGCCGGTACTGGCTGCTGTTCGCCGGCAGTTGCCTGAGCGCGTGCATGCGGGTCGGCCCCGACTTTCACCCGCAGCATGAGAGCTGGACTGAGCACTGGAGCAGCGCGTCAATCGTGCAGGTCACACAGCAGGCAACACAGCCTGACATCCGCCAATGGTGGCAGGCATTCGCGGACCAGAACCTCGAGAGTCTGATCGCACAGGCCGATGCCAGCAACGGCGATGTGAAGATTGCCGGCCTGCGTGTGCTCGAGGCGCGCGCCCAACTGGGTATCGCGATCGCGGGCCGCTATCCGCAGGTGCAGCAGGCCAATGCCGACGTCCTGTACTCGGTGCGCAAACGCTCGGATGGATTCAACCCGCGCTCAGGCGGCTTCTGGCAGTACGGGGCGGGCTTCAGTGTCGGCTGGGAACTGGATTTCTGGGGGCGCTTCAGCCGCGCAATCGAATCTGCCAATGCCGCGTTTTTCGCGGCGCAGGCCAATCGGGATGACGCGTTGGTCCTGCTGCACGCACAGGTCGCCGATACCTATTTCACGCTACGCACGGCGGAGGCGCGCCTGCGCATTGCGCGCGAGAACGCCCAGTTGCAAAAGCGCAGCTACGAGATCGCGCTAAAGCTCTTCAAAAGCGGTGAGACCGATGAACTCGACCTCCAGCAGGCAAAGACGCAGTATCTCGGCACGCTGAGCAGCATTCCCGATTTCGAGAGCCAGATCGTGCTCGCGCATCATGCGTTATCCGTGCTGATCGGACGGCCGCCCGGGCCATTGCCGGAACTGAACGTGCAAGCGGGCAAAGAGGAAGTGGTGCCGCTCGTCGATCGGGCCGTGCTACAGGATGTCCCGGCAGATCTTTTGCTGCGCCGCCCGGATGTACGCGCGGCCGAATTGCAGATGGCCGCGCAGTCCGCGCTCATCGGCGTGGCGGAGGCCGATTTTTACCCGTCCGTGTCGTTGCTGGGCTCCCTTGTGTGGAGCGCCAGCTCGCTCACCGGCGCTCCGAGCACGCTGGCCCTGGTCGGCGGCCCGAGCGTCACATGGAACCTGTTCGATCACGGCAAGATAACCAACAACGTGCGCGTGCAGGACGCCCGGCTGCAGGAGCTGACTGTCGCCTACCAGAACACCGTGCGCGAGGCGGCCCGTGAGGCCGACGACGCCGCCACAACAATCATCGCTGCGTTGCAGCGCGACACGATCCTGAACGACGCGCAAGGAGCCGCGCAGCGCTCGCTCAAGCTCGCCAATACGATCTACCGGGAAGGGTACTCGGACTTCCAGCGGGTCCTCGACGCGCAGCGTGCCCTGTTCGCCCAGCAGGACGCGTACATCGTCAACCGCGGCAACGCGGTGGGCAGTCTGATTGCGCTCTACAAGGCGCTCGGAGGAGGCTGGTACTCGGAGCAGCCGCTCGTCGATCCCGCGACGCGCCAGCAGATGCAGCAGCGCAACGACTGGGGCGACTTGCTGAACGAGTCGAATACTGCGTCCCCCGCCGCCAGCTCGCCAGGAGGTTCGTCCCGATGAGCGACAAGCCCGAGCCCCCGCCCGTGACGCCGCCGAAGCCGCAGGCGCCTGCCGCCGACCCGTCGGGCCAAGCAGTGAAGTGGGTCGTCTGCTTGATCGTCGTCAGCCTGGTCTGGTATCTGTTCGCCGATCGCTTCACCCCTTATACGCAACAGGCACGCGTTCAGGCTTACGTCGTATCCGTCGCCGCCGAAGCATCGGGGCGAGTGATCCGCGTCTTCGTGCATAACAACCAGGAAGTCAAACCGGGCGACGTGCTCTTTGAGGTCGATAGCGGCCCATACCGGATCGCCGTCGACCGCGCGCGGGCCGACCTCGAGTCGACGCGCCGGCAGGTCGGCGCGAGCACGGCCGGGGTCGATTCGGCACTCGCATCGTTGCGCGCGGCCGTCGCGAATGAAGTCAAGGCACGCCAGGACAGCGAGCGCCTCGAAAGGCTGTATCGCGACGATGAGGGCACCGTCTCTCTGCGGCGCCTCGAAGTGGCGCGAGCGACGCACGAGCAGGCCCAGAGCCAGGTTGCCGCTGCACGTGCCGAAGTGGAACGCGCTCGCGAGCAGCAGGGCGGCAAAGGGGAGGAGAACGCGCAGTTGCGCGCCGCAGCCGCAGCGCTGGAAAAGGCGGAACTCGATCTTGCGAATACGCGAATCAAGGCGCGCTCAGGTGGCGTCATCACGGATCTGCGCACGGAGATCGGCCAGTTCGCAGCGGCGGGCAATCCGGTCATGACGCTGATTGCAATCCGCGACGTGTGGGTCAGTGCAGATATGACCGAAAACAATCTCGGGCATCTACGGCCCGGCACGCCCGTGAGGATTGCGCTGGACGCGCTGCCGGGCGAAGTTTTCGAGGGGCGGCTTCGCAGTATCGGCTATGGCGTGAGCGTGGGGCAGAGCGCGCCGCCCGGCGGTCTGCCCACCGTACAGAACAGCCGCGACTGGCTGCGCCCCGCGCAACGCTTTCCGGTCATCGTCGAGTTCGACCCGGATGAGAGGGCGCGCCTTCACAACGTTCGTGTCGGTGGACAGGCAGAGGTGATGGCGTTTCCAGATCCGGGTAATCCGCTCAATCCGCTGGGTCGCCTGTTTCTACGCGTGATGAGTTGGGTCTCATACCTTTACTGAATGGCTAACTACTGCATCTATGGAACACAGGCTTGAGCTTCTCGGTCCACGTACGCTACGCGTTGCCACAGGGACGGCACTTTGCCTGACGATCAGCTTCGCGCTGGACCTGTCGGTCCCCGTCATTGCGCCGGTGTTCGCCGTTTTTCTTCTTGCGACGCAAAACCGCCCACTGTCGTTCAAGGCCGGCGTAGCGTTCGCGCTGATCGTGGCTTTGACCACGGGCAGCGGCTTGCTCCTTGTGCCGTTGCTTCGCCATTACGCGTTCGCTGGCGTGATGCTGGTTGGCCTCATGCTGTTCCTCGCGTTTCGCTATGGTTTGCGCGGCGGGAATAATCTGATCTCAACCTTTCTGGTGGCCGGCCTGACGATGATCTCCGCTGCCGGAACCGCTGACTTCCAGTCGGCCGTGACGGTGGTTGGCGCGCTGGTGAAGGGCCTTGTGCTAGCCGTGCTGGTGGCAGGATTTACTCACATGCTGTTTCCGGAGCCCGTGAGCACGTGGCCACAACCTGCCGCTCAGGCCATGCCCGACGGGCAGGCGGCGCGCATCGCGCTGCGCGCCGCACTCGTGGTCATGCCAGCATATCTGCTCGCCATCACCGATCCAGCGAGCTACATGCCGATCATCATGAAGTCCGTCAGCCTCGGTCGACAAAGCTGCACCACGACGGCCCGTAGCGCAGCGCGGGATCTGATCGGCTCCACGTTGCTAGGTGGCTTGTTGGCGATCGTGTTCTGGCTTGCGCTCAGGCTCTTTGTGGACCTGTGGATGTTCTTCCTTTGGATGCTGCTGTTCGGCCTGTTGGTGGGTCGCAAGCTCTATCGCATCAGCACAACGCGTTACTCATCGAGTTTCTGGCTGAACAGCCTCGTCACCATGATCATTCTGCTGGGCCAATCGGTGCAGGACAGCGCGGCGGGAAAGGACGTCTACACGGCGTTCGCGATCCGTATGGGACTCTTTGTGGCGGTCACGGTCTACGCCAGTCTGATGTTGCTGATTTTCGAGCGAAGCCACCGCGCGCGATGACGCTGCGCTCAGCCGCGCCTCAGCCCAACGCAATCATTGGGTCCCTGCTGATGTAGTCCCGAAAGAGGGTGGGGCTGACGTTCACCACGCGTAACGGGTGAGCACAATGTAGGAGGTACCTGCAATGGGAAATGCGACAAGCGACGCGGTCGTCCGCCTGCGGACACGTGAGATCTTGCGGGAATCCGGCCGGACTCTTTGGTACCTGCGTGCAATCCTGGCTGGCCTTCTGGTGCTGTTTGTTTTGCTAACGGTCGCAATGTATTACATGGGGGACCCTGTGGAGACGGTGAAGCGAACGGCTTCGACGATGGAGGAAACCTTGTACTTCTGCGCGATCACGGCGCTGACCATCGGATACGGCGACGTGGTCCCTACCTCAACGTTTGGCCGGATCGATGCGATATTGCTGGGCCTGATCGGCATGGTGTTCACGGGGCTGGTCGTTGCTGCAGCCGTGCGGGGCGTGCAGGAAGCTGCGCGACGGGCGGCGGGCGTTGTCGCAGATGCCGGCAAGCAATAACCACTGTGCTGTCTGAGCCGCTGGTCGACCTGCCCGATGCATGGGAGGAAATATCTAAGAGCACTGCTAACGTCGCGCGCGTGGCAATATCCGGCGGAAAGCCTTCGCGCCGCGCATGCGGGCCTGAGGCCAATCGCCGATTGCAAATTAAAACCGTCATTGCGCGGAGGTCGTTGCAATACTAACCGAATGACGGCTTTAGCCGATCAGCCAATTTGGTGGACTGAATGGCCGTTTTACCTCTGGAAGCTGCCGGCGGATCTGTGCTGGGCGGGCCCTGTTTCCGGGCTCTTTCATTCCGCAGTTACCCGCAGGACTATTGCTGGCATTTTTGAACGGGCTTGTCGGCGATCATGTGCATGATCGGACATTGTTGTGTGATGATGATACTCGCGAACAACTGCTTCGGCACCGTCGCACGCCACGGGAGATGCCTGGTCACGAGTTCGCCCTCACGTCGTCATCAAACGGTTAGCCATCGACAGAAGCGCCGAGATCATCGCTGCGTTCTTGACTCGTTCGCGCAGCTCGTTGGGACGCGCACGGTCAAAGCGTATTTGGACACAAAATAGACACGCGACCAGCGGCAAACCGATATTGGACCTAGGTCGAATAAACTTTTGTGCTCAAGCCGACCTATCCCGTTTCCTTAGGTCAAAACCCTGAAACCACAAGGGGCCAATCAGCGAATGCGCGATCGCCCCCTTTCAATGCGCCGGGGGGTTTTCCCTTCGTGGCGTGCGATCGCGCAACGAATCATAGATCGGCGGACAGTGCAGAACAGTGGGAACAATCATTGCGGCGAAGCACGCTGTGAGCATTGGCAAGAGCAGGGTGAAACTTCCAGTCATCTCTGTTACGAGGACGATGCCGGTTATTGGTGCGCGCACGATGGCCGTAAACAAAGCAGCCATGGCGACTACCGCGAATGCAATGGGATCGGCGGCTACGCCAGGAAGCCAGTGGACGCAAATCTTGCCGAAAGCGAGACCTGCTTGCGCACCGAGAACGAGCATCGGTGCAAACAGGCCGCCCGGTGCGCCGGTCGAATACGACACAGCGCCAAAGCCAAAACGGACCGCAAAAACGAGCGCAATGGTGCTGAGCGAGCCTGTTCCTTCGAGCGCACGTTGCGTCAGGGCGTCACCGCCGCCCGCCAGATCCGGCGCTGTCCATGCCAGCAAGCCAACCCCGGCACCCACCAGTATCGGCCATGCTTTGACGGCCCCACTCGACAATCGGTCCGAGACGACAATAGCGCTCAGTATTGCCTGGTTGTAGGCGACCCCAAGCAGTCCGACGAGCGCTCCGAGCGTCAGATAGGCGGCCGCCGTTCCGAAGGCCGAAAAAGACTGCGCTTTCACATGGAAGTCGGGCAAATCGCCATGGATGATGCGCGCCACCCCAATCGCTCCCGCGCAAGCGCCGAGCGCTGCGATTGCTGTACGCGTCTCGAACCTTCGGGTCAACTCTTCCAGTACGAATACCGCGCCGGCGATAGGTGCATTGAACGCAGCGGCCAATCCTGCCCCCGCGCCTGCCGCCAATAAGGCCCGGCAATCGTCGGCGTTCCGGCGAAAAAGCGACCCGATAGCATGAGCGACGGAGGCGCTCATTTGAACAGTGGGTCCTTCACGGCCAAGGGCGAGACCACAACCGATCGCCAGCACACCGCCGACAAACTTCACCGGAATGAGGATTAACGATGCGGGTGGTTGCTCTGCGCGCAGGACGGCTTCAACGTGCGGAATCCCGCTGCCGCTTGCGTGCGGTGCGAACCGACGGGCGAGCCAAACCGCGAGGGCGGTCGAAGCCGCAGTGGCTACGACCACAATGCAAAAGCCAGTAAAGCTCTGCGCGTGTGCCCACGCAAGGAACAAGGTGCGGAATCTGTCTGCCTGTTCCAGCGAGCGACGAAACATCACCCCAATCAAGCCTGATACCGCTCCCACAACGAGTGACAGAAGGCCTAATTCGACTAGCCCTTTGTGGTTCTCTTCGACAGCGGCGGTCTTCAAGATAGGCACGTGTCGAGCTACGACGGCGTGCAGGCACCGAAGAGTACGAACACGTCCTCGCGATTAACGAGCGTTGTGGACATTGCGCCCGTTTTTGTATCGAGCGCAACGCTCCAGGCGTACCCCAATTCCGTCCCTTGAAGCAGTAATTGCCCATCGCTCGGTTCAATATGCTGGATCTCCGTGGAATGTTGGGGCCCGACAATCGCCTTCTTCGCGAAATTGATGCGGATGAACTGCGGTGCGCCGAGAATCACCGGTAGCGTCCGATAGCAAACGTCGCCCACATCACAAAAGTGCGCATCGATGGTCGCGCACAACAACGGCTTGCTGCCGTCGAAGTCGGCGCTGAGCACACTGGAAGACGTGGCGCAAAGAAAGATCGCCAGGGTGGTTGCCGACACGATCTTCAACATGATTGCTCCTTCAGTCTGGCGTGAACCAGGGAGCGAAAGCGCGGACCCCGGATTGGGTGAGTGACGGCGGTGCGGCTACTCGACCGTGTAGCCACGTCCGGTCATGCATGCCGCTACTGCGCGGTTGTATATAGCAAGCTGACCTGATGCCTGCTGTTTCATACCTTGCTGTTGCGAGGCCGCTTGTTGCTGTTCGCGCCGCATTCGCATGCCGCTCCCCATCGTGCCCACGAGCGCGCCGATTCCTGCGCCCTCTCCCCAATGGCCGCCGGCCGCTCCGCCAATCAGTGTGCCGAACAGCGCGCCGCCTCCGGCACCGCGCATCATTCGGCCTTGCTGTTGCGGTGGGGGCGGACTGTTCGCCATCTGCTCAGCGAGCGCGACAGGATTGACCCCGGTGGTCTGTTGCGCCCACGAGTGGCATTCCGCCGTATCGGTTTGCTGCTGGCCCCAGCTCTGGCCGCGAGCGGGATAGATGATGGGCTGTTGCGCCTGTACTGCAAAGGCGAGCGAGAGCATCGCCAGGCTGACCCAGGATCGAACGATTCGTTGCATGGCTCAAAGTCCCATAAGTCTTTAGCGACCGGATGCCCGCCTGAATGACCGGTGCTCATGCCTCGCGCGTCGGCGCGCGGCCCCGAATGCCACCCTCCTCGGTACCCGATGGCGCGGTTCGACCCGATCAACCCATGTCTCCATGCAGCGGCCAGTGACCGCTCTCAATGATGGTCGAAGAGGGCGATCTGGCCGCCCTTATAGAGCTCCCGGACCTTGGCCTTGAATGAGGTCTTCGGTGTCTTCTTGCACTCGCTGACGACGAGGGCGACAGGCGTTGCGGTGTCGACCACCATCGTGTCGGTTTCGCTTATTCCGAGATGGTCGACACCCGCCACCCAGTAGACGAGGGCCGGCTGGTATACCGCGTCCACAGCGACAAAGTTCTCGCATGTCATCTTCGAGGGACTCATTTTCGTGCCCGTTTGCGCGAGAGCGGGTAGCGTAAAGCCGATTCCCAAGACAAGCGCAGCGACAGCGGTGTGCTTCATGATGCTCTCCTATGGAACGTGGTTCGACAGGTTTGCCGACTGAGGTGAATTGGCCTGCGTATGACCGCCCGGCCTCATCGCGTCACTCGCCGGACTGCAGGACTACGCGGGTCGGCGATCGGCCTGAAAAGTTCACGCAGGCGAGTAAGTGGCCGGTTCGCGCGGGAGGGAGAGCGTCGAGATGGCCGCGAGAATCGTCGCTTTTCGCGGCGGCGAGCGAATCGCCCTGTGGCCCCTTGGCGCGCGACTGCTAGCTCCCGAGCCGTGTGATCTTCTGGCCTTGGAGCCCGAGCCCGGCCATCAATCCCTCCTGTCCGAAAAGGAACGCATAAACGTCGGACTGGAGTGTGGTTGTCGTCAACGACCTCGCGGCGCCGGCATCCACTAGGACGACGGTTGGACCCACGCCGAGAGACCACCCGTCGCTGCTGCGAAGGTAATTCACAGCAGCATCGTTCGTCAGAAACATGGCTTGTGCAAACTTCTCGACACCGGCTTGCATGCCATACGACACGGCCGTGATGTTATAAACACCGGTGACTCTCCCGTTCTCGATCAGCACGCCGTCCCCCCCTTCCACGCCGGCAAGAAAGCCGGCCTTGACCAGGTTCGGAAAGATGAGTATCGCCTTGGATTTATCGCCAATCTCTTTTGACTTGGGTTCCTTCGCGTACAAAGCTTGCAGCGCCGCGAAACTGTCCCGCTTGAGAACAGCGTCATCCGCTACCGGTGAGGCCATCGTCGGCGGGGGGGCGGACATGGAATTCCCACCAGTCGAACAGGCCGCGGCGACGCTTAGGAGTGGAACAACTACGGTATAGCGAACCCACTTGAGCATGATGCGAACTCCCTTTGCCGACTGAAACGGGCGAGCGAGTCGCAATCTGGCCTGCGACCCGAACAGGTGCAAGTCACTATATAGTCGGGCCAATGAAGGGCAATCAGCCTTTGGTCCTATACGTGGCCGATGCACGGTCGCTCTCCAGTATGGATTCCAGCGAAATTGTGGGCGGTGCGTAACGTCTTTCGAGGCAGTACGTTGACTGAGTCGGCCACTGTCTCGCAGGTGCGGCGCCCCGGCGTTATGCGGTGTTGGCGCTGACGGCCTAGTCAGCGAGACGCGCTTGCGCGCTTAGTGTGCTTGCTCACAGCGAAGGATCGGGTGTGTCGCGCCGGCAGGCATGACCCATACTTCGTTTGGTGCGAAGTCACAGCCTGCGAAACTGGCCGGCGTTGCCATCTGCTCGGTTGTGAAGCCTCGTGCGTAGCCGACCGTGCCGCCGGTGACAACACTTACAACCGGGATCGTGCGATTCCTCTGGCGAACCACCAGCGCGCGGACCGGCGATGTATCGGATTGCGTACCGATGAGCGTCCCCTATGTCCTCCGTCCGGAACTCGCGCGTATTCGCAAGCAGGGATACGCGTTGGATGCGGAAGAACTGATCGCCGGTTTGACTTGCGTCGCGGTGCCGGTGATGAGTGGAGGGCAGGTTCGCGGCGCGTTATCCGTTGCTGGCCCAGCGGCTCGCATTGGCAATCCGGTCGCCTTGGCGAAGATCCTGAAAGCGGCGGTTAAGGCATTGCCGGCGTCGTTGTGAAGCGGCCGGAAGTTTCATCGCCGGAGCCTGCGCGTGATGCTCGTATGGTTTCTTTTGTTTAGCCGCGTTCTTTATGCCTTCTCTACGCGCGCGGTAAATGTCTTTCCAAATTGTTGACGGCATAGTGTGTGACACGCTCGCTCGCGCTTGAGACGAAGCGCGTGGCAGACGGTTGTTACCTTGCCGCTAGGTGCGCGCCGTTTTCCGACAAGGTGCTCAAGAGCGGCGACGGAAAACAGTAACAACGGATGCACCGGTACACCGCGAACGACAACGTGACATTCGTTGATCGGGCGCAAACCGGTGCGACAGGGGACCGCAGGGAAACGACCGGACGGAGCGTTAGCATCAATACGTCGTTGAACACAACATCTGCTGATCGCGTCGTGCACGCAAGAACGAAGCAGTGGTGTTGTAAACGTAATCGCGCCAACCGGGAGTATCAAATGTCTGCCACCTCTGTTCTCATCAGCATGATCCCCATGTGGGGAATCCTTCTTGTCGCATCCGGCACGGCCGCGTACCTGGTGTTCTGGCGCAAGGTCATCAAATAAGCGTGCCGTGTTGTCGATCGACGCACGATTGCAGCGAGCCCCCGCGCGACAGAGCGCAATCTGCTAACTTTTGACGGACTACTGCTGTTCCCCCTGCTAACCTTCAGATCAATGAACGTGCGCCGCTGGCCTGAAGTCAAGCGCACTCGCTCAGGTTGACGAAGTCTTGACGCCGGAAAAAAGGGGGTTCTATGACCGTCGCAGCGCTAGCGCGTGGCACACGCGCACTCCATGACCGCCGGCGGACGTTAGCCAACCGGTGGGCCGGGCTAGGGCTTGCCGCTGCGGCGCTTCTCTCCGGTCACGCGAGTGTCGCGGCAGGACCTCTACCGCAGGGCGGCAGTTTCGTCGGCAGCACGGGCAGCATCGCGCAGAACGGCCGGAACCTGAACATCACGCAAGCAGGCGGGCGCGGCATCATCAATTGGGACAGCTTTTCGATCGGTGTGGGGAACACCGTATCCATCAACAACGGCACGGGCGCGACGCTCAACCGCGTGACCGGCGGCGATGTCTCCGCGATTTACGGCGCGCTTAACGCGACGGGCAGTGTGTATCTCATCAACCCAAATGGCGTGCTGATCGGTCGATCCGGCGTGATTTCGACGGGTGGCCGCTTCCTTGCATCGACGCTCGACGTTTCCGACGACAGCTTCCTCAATCCGCGCCCAATCGGCGGAACGGCCTACACCGGGAATTCCACGGCGAATGTCGTCAACCTCGGCAGGATCTCGTCGTCCGGCGGCGACGTCCTGCTTATATCGGCGAGCAAGGTCGTCAATGCAGGAAAGATAGATGCGCCCAACGGCAACGCGGAATCTGCCGTGGGGCGTCAGGTGCGCTTGTTCGACAGTGCGTATCAGCAGCTTTCCGTCGATGTGGGAAGTGGCGGCACGATCAGAAACACGGGCAGCGTTGAAGCGGCGACCATCAACCTCCAGGCGGCGGACGGCAACATTTTCGCGCTTGCCGGTCACTCGGGCGCGCTGCGCGCGACCGGCACGGCCACGCGCGACGGACACGTGTGGCTCGTCGCGGACACCACGACAAACTACCGCGTCAATACCGGCAACATCGATGCCCGCGGCGCTCAGATCAGCGCTCGCAACGCGGACGGCAGCCGCGGCGTAGTCGAAATGTCCGGAGGCAGCGTCAAGGTGGGCGGCGCAGACGTCCAGGCCAGGCAGTGGAACATCACGACCGGAGATTTCACCGTCGATGCGCGCACCGCCGACACGCTCGGCGCCAGCCTGAGCCGCGGCGCGTCGGTCAACGTGCTGGCGAACGGCGCCGACGGCAAGCTGGGCGCGAACGGCAAAGGCAACATCGACGTGGAAGCGAGTCTGCGCTGGCGCGGTGACGCGTCGCTTAATCTCAATGCCGCGCACTCTCTGACCATCGCGCCGCGCGTGACCATCGCGAACATCGGCGCGGGCCCGCTGACGCTTTCTGCCGACAGCTATGGATTCGACAACGGCGGGAGCGTGACCAATCACGGGACGCTCGACTGGTCGCGAAGCACCGGCATCATCACGGCGCTCTACGACATCAACGGCACTTTCACACGCGGCACGGTCGTGACGAATCCGTCATGGCGGGCCGCGCCGTTCAGTGGGCTGCTCACGCAATTCACGGCTTATCAGCTGATCGCGTCGCTGGACGACCTGCGCGCGGTGAACAACAATCTCGCGGGCAACTATGCGCTGGCTCCGCGCGGAATTGAATTCGTCGATGCGGGCGAGTTCGGGGGCATCGGCTCCGCAGACCATCCGTTCACCGGCCAGTTCGACGGCATGGGCCATCTGCCGGCAGATCTTCATCTCGCCGCTAATGCCGGAATGTTCAACGTGATCGGCAAAGATGGGGTGGTGCGCAATTTCACGCTGGCAGACGGCACGGGGACGTCTTCGTCGGGCCCTGTAGGTTTGCTCGCTGCAGTCAATTACGGGACGCTGATCAATGTCGGCGCGACAGGGATCATCACGTCCACGGGCAACGCAAACTCGGTGATCGGCGGGCTGGTCGGCGAGAATTTCGGCAACATCGAGCGGTCGTGGGCGGGTGTGAACATCACCGGCACGGGTGAACTGGGCGGGCTGGTCGGGCGCAACGACGGGCACATCGATCGTTCGTATTCGCTCAACTCGATGACAGCCGGCGCGCCAAGCACTTTTGGCGGCCTGGTCGGCACGAACAATGGCGACATCGTGCGTTCTTACGCCTTCGCGTTCCAGATGAGCGGCGGCACGACGGTCGGCGGACTGGTTGGCAACAATACTGGCCGCATTGAGCAGTCGTACGCGTATGCGAAGCTCACGCCGGACGGCAACGCGACGGCGGGCGGCATCGCAGGCAACAATAGCGGCAGCATCGCCAACGACGTCTTCTGGAACAGTGAGTCGTCGGGCGCGCAAGCCGGCGTCGGTTCGGGCACGGCCGTGGCCAGTTCGAGCGGCCTCACCGATCTTGAATTGCGCGATCCTGCGAGCTTCGGGCCAACATGGGACTTCGGTGCGAACGGCACTTGGGTGTCAGGCTATTTCGGGCCGTCGCTGAACCGGCTCGCGCAACCATGATGAGCTTCGGCCTCTCAACGCGAGCGAGGCCTAGGTGACTTGCTGACGGACGGAGTTGTCCGGTCATTCACACGATGTGGTGTGAAGCGAAAAGCCGCTTACACCAGTAGAGTGACGCCTGCCCAGACAATCAGCACGACGCCCAGCACGCGGCCGACCCGCTCTCCGCCGGGCAGGATTTTCTCCACGAAAACGATTAGCGCCAGCGCGGCGATCCAGATGAGATTCATGATGCCGCCGACGAACAGCAATGCCATTAGCAGCCAACAGCAGCCCACGCAGTAAATGCCATGACGCATCCCGAGCAGGAAGCTGCCTGCGACGCCAGGGCGCCAGTATGCAGTGAGGAAATTGACTGGCGAACGGCACTGCGCGAGGCAGGCGCGCTTAAGCGGCGAGAACTGGTAGAGGCCCGCCGATGCCAGAACAATCGCGGAAAGCGGAGCGCTCCTCGACGACAGCATCATTTCCGAAATGAGGCCGGTCGGTTGCAACAGCTTCTGGAGCGATGCCGCGCAGATTGAGAATGCCAGCCATGCGGTCAGGTAACCAGCCAGCAGAAACATCGACGGGACGGCCGACCTGGCCTCGGTGGACGCGTGGTGCCGCAATACGCGTCGATATAACAGGATCAGCGGCGCCGCGCCGGGCGTCATCATTGCGATCATCATCACCCACCACATCAGGACCACGGTCGGCAGCGATGGGTCCATTCCGCCGCCGTCGTCTGCCAGTCGATGAGGGAACAGCGCGACGGCTGTCATCTCGAGCGCGGACATGCCGATTCCCGCGCCTGTCCACACGTAGGCCCACGAAAACGCGACGACGGCGATGATGCCGAGCGCGGTGATCACGCGCTCGCGCCCCACGGCAATTTCGAAGCTGCTCATGCCGCAGCGCGATGCCGGATCGGTCCTTTGTTATTCAGGTGCAGTTGCGCGAACTGCGCATAAGTCCCCTTCAGATCCAGTGCGATGTTTCCCTGCGAGCGGCTTGTGCCGGAGCCAATCTCGGCAAGTTCGTATTCGAACCCGTGAGGCAGGTCGATCCGGACGCGGTGCTCGTCGCCCGTTACTGGATTGCGAATCGGTTCGCCGACGACGTCGAATACGCCCTCAACATGAATCCGGCCATGCCTGGCGTCGACATCGACATCGAAGTCGATTTTCGTAAAGATCGGGTCGAATGCGTGCTCGAGCGTCGATGCGAAAACGGAGAACATTGTCGCGAACGGCTCGGTGTCCTGCCCAGTCATTATTTTCAGAATGGCTTCTCGTTGCGCGGGGCTAGCTCGTTCGTCGACGATCGGCTGGCACTTGCCCTTACCTTCGTGGATCGGCCCGGGCCACTGAAACACGACCGCAAGCTTGACGCCGTCTAGCCGCACGTCGCCGTAATAACCGTTGCTGATCGAAATGGCGCCCATTGCTTCGCAGAAGCCGTTGTTCGGCAGGGCGTTGAATTGGCAGGGGCAGCCGTATGAGCAATTGCAATTGACGAGTTCGGTGCCTTGAATTTCCCAGGGAGTCATGGTTGTCCTCCTCGCGCCCCGCGACGAGCCACGTGGCTCGAATCTAGTGTATGCAGGGGAAAAGGAAAGTTAAAGCCCAGTCGAGCGGATCAAGGAGCTCACCCATGGCTTGGGTGCCGATGTCGGCTGCGAGTGCGTCGGCTATCAATGCCATGATCCCGCCGGAAAGGAGGTTCCGAATCCGACCATGAACAATTTCGTCCAATCGGTGAAGTTCACCGGCGGCATCGGTGTGGTCGGGGTATTCACGCCACAGGATTCCGGCGCATCCGATGACCTGGCCAAGAAGGGGCAAATTGCATTCGACTGGGACGACATCGTGCAGTCGGTGCATCAGGTAAAGAGAACGCTGCACTGGTCGAACAGGCGTCGGCGGCGCAGGCAACGTCGGAGCAGGCGCGGTCTCTGCGCGACGCCGTTGCGGTGTTCCGCACGAACCACGCACCGCAGTTCGCCGCGCTCGTCTAATGCGTAAGACGAAGGCCCGCGGCGCGGCGCGTTGCGCTGGGAGCGCGATGAAGTATGGCCGCTCGTTGGCTATGCTCACGCGAAGCCTCTGGCGGACGACGACCGGCCTGCGCCATGGCGCGAAGTCCGAGCGGTTCCACAAGACGACGGATGGGTGAGTAACGAAATGCGGTCAAGTACGAAGTGAGCGTGTCAGCGCTCGCGGGGACCAACGCTTTCATGACGCGGATGCTGTTTCGAGAATTTCCGAATGGCGAACGCTACTGTGAGGGGTGCCGTGCCCACTTCGTGTACACCATGCACGCGCGGACATGGCGGAAGGCAGTCGATTCTGCGATGATTGCTTTCCGTCCTCGTGGCTCGTAGCCGCGCTTGCCGATTGCTGTGCAAAGCCGGCACAGGCGCCGGCAGGCGGGTCCAGCATGCGAAGAGAGCTCGAATATGGCCAGACTTCGAAATCTTGCCGCAGCCGTTCTGATTGTCATTCTGGCCGCGTGCGCCAGCCTGCCCCCACAGAACGGACGCACGCCGACCTATGCCGCGCAAGATACAGAAGCGACGCCGCTTGCCGAGCACTTCGCGGCCGCCGAGCACGGTCATCCTGGCGAGAGCGCGTTCCACCTGCTGCCCGATTCCGTCGACGCGCTCCTCGCGCGGGTGATCCTTACCGAAAAGGCTCAGAAAACACTCGACCTCGAGTACTACATCTGGCACAGCGACCTCACGGGGCGCGCTCTTGCGTCGGCCGTGCTCAAGGCGGCGGACCGCGGCGTCAGGGTGCGGGTATTGCTCGACGATCTGGGCACGAACGCCGACGACAAGGCGTTGCTCGCATTGAGCGCCCATCCCAGCATTTCTATTCGGCTCTTCAATCCGGTGGCGAGCCGTCGGTTCAAGACGATCTCGGCTGCACTCGACTTCTCGCGCGTGAATCGCCGCATGCACAACAAGGCACTGATAGCCGATAACCGGGCCACGATTCTGGGCGGGCGAAATGTCGGCGACGAATATTTCGGTGCGTCGAGTGTCGTGTCATTCGGGGATCTCGACGTATTGATGCACGGGCCGATCGTCCAGGACGTCTCGAACTCCTTCGACACGTTCTGGAATTCCGATGCGGCCTATCCGATCGACCGGCTGATGGGCATCCCCGCAGACCCAGAAAAACTCGCGGCGTATCGCGACGAGCTGGACCGCTACGTCGCTTCGGAACAGGCCTCGCCCTATGTCATGCACGCGAGACAGCGGCTGGCTCAAGTGATCGAAACGGGCGCCGCCGAATATAGCTGGGGCAAAGCCACGCTGCTCTACGATGACCCGTCCAAGGTCACGCGCGCCCCTGAAGAGTCGCAAGGCCGCTTGCTGACCGCTCTCAGGGCGCAGGACCTTCATCCGAGTCGCGAACTGCTAATCATCTCCCCTTACTTCGTACCTGGAAAAAATGGCGTGGCCTGGCTGCGCGGCTTGACTGAAAATGGCGTGCGCGTGACGGTGCTGACCAACTCGCTGGCGGCGACCGACGTCGCCGCCGTTCATGCGGGATATCGGCGCTACCGCGAAGACCTGCTCGCCGAGGGCGTGCAGCTCTATGAATTCAAGCCCATTGCAGCAGGCGCAGACGCGGCGAACAAGAAGCAGTTCTTCGGTTCGTCGAAAGCATCGCTGCATGCGAAGACGTTCGTGTTCGACCGTGAACGAGTGTTTGTCGGCTCGATGAATCTCGACCCGCGCTCGGTCAATCTCAACACTGAAATAGGCGTGCTGTGCGACAGCGCAGCGATCGCAAACCAGGTGATCGGCTACGTCGAACCGCGGCTGAATCAGATCGCGTGGCAGCTCGGACTGCGCACCGACGCAAACGGCAGTCGCAAAATCGTCTGGATCGATACCGCGGCGGACGGGACAGTGCGGGAACTGGACACAGAGCCGGAGACCACCGTCCTGCGCCGCACCGGTGTCTGGTTCATGGGTCTGCTGCCCATTGAATCGCAGCTTTGAGCTGATGGAGGCACGCTCATCGACACGAGCGGCGGACGGTTGCTCGACACAGCGGTTGTTATCGACGTGTTGAAGACCGGGCAGCATTAGCGATGATGTCTTTCACCGCCTCGTGTCGTTCCCCAACGCGATGGCGGCTTCCGCGATCCAGCCGCCGTTGCCTGCACCGGAGCCCCGAAAGGCATCCATGCTGGAATGGCGATGCGTCAATTACCGTGCATGTACATCAATTGACCAAAGCGCCACAGTCACGCGCTGACATCAGCGATCACGTCACCGCTGCTCCACAGCCGCGTCCCGCTGGCGTCGGGTTTTCGCGCCACTTTAGCCATCCCCGGCCCGTCGAAATAAGTTCCGAATTGCCGTCCCTTTCATATACTGCTCATACCAGCACCCCATGCTGGCATCTAGCGAAACGTCTCGTTGACTATCTCCAGTCGAGGCCATATGAGCACTATCGTGCCGGCCGGACATGCCGAACCCGAACGGCGTGAACCGATTCTTAATACCGTTGATCGTGTCTGCGAAATATGTTTTGGCCTGTTCATGGCCCTGACGTTCGTCGGCGCCGTCAAGGCAGTGACTGCACGCGAAGATGAGGGGTACAGGATGTTCTTTGCCGCGCTCGGATGCAATCTCGCGTGGGGCCTCGCCGACGCCGTGATGTATCTCGTACGCACGCTCGCCGACCGAGGGCAGCGCCTGAAACTTGCGCAGACCCTACAGCGGGAGCAGGACCCGGCGGTAGCCGTGCGGTTGCTGCGGGATGCATTGCCCGAGAAGTTGGGGCGGCTCGTCGAAGATGCCGACCTCGAGCCGATCCGCGCGCGCCTCGCGACCGCATCGACGCTGCCACCCAGGGCAAATTTTGTGAGTGGTGACTTCGTCGGCGCGTTAGGCATCTTTCTGCTTGTGGTCCTGGGGACGTTTCCGGTCGCGGTGCCGTTTCTCGTCGTGCGGGACGTCACAACGGCACTCATCGCCTCGCGCGTGCTCACTCTGGGGATGCTTTTCATCGCCGGCTTTGCGCTGGGGCGCTATACCGGTGCAGGGCCAATGAAGGCAGGTATTGCAATGATCGCCGTTGGTATTGTGCTGACGATAGCAATCATCAAGCTCGGCGGCTAAACGACCCCGAGCCGTTCTGAGGCCGGCTGGCTCGCATTCCGTATCTGCGCGGGAGCCGGCACTCGTGCTGGGCGACTCCACATGGTTGTGAGAGGTCAGCGCCATATAGCTATCGCGCCTTGTACTGCCCACGATCCGCATGGTGCCTCGCCGACGATCACACTGGCTGGCGTAGTGCATGCCCAAAGCACTGTTACGCTTTACGGCTTGATCGACACCGCTCTGACCGACACGAACAACCAGGTCACCGCCGAACGGGTGGTCGATATAGTTAGTCATGCAAATCTCGTGCAGTCGCTGGCAAGCGTGCCAGATGAACCGGCGTCGGACGCTACGGTCTGGGACGCCGAAACCGGCGCCAACGTGATGGGCGAACTGGCGGGGCGCAAGTGGGGCTTTGCTGGCCGCAATTGCGGTTGCGCACGGCGTCGTGCATCTATGGGGCGTCTTCCAGTCGGCGCTGCCATACGCTGTCTGAGATCGCCAGCCGGCCCTGTGCTGGCACTCGCGCAACCCTCTCGCCGATTGCACGCTGATTGCCAATAATCGGCCAGCACGGCCGTTCGACACGACGGCCAATCCGGACTAGCCCGGACCACACCGGACCGACAACGCTCTCCCGTCTTTCCTCGGAAGAAAGGCGATTCTTCGTGTCTCGCCTCCATTACCGCAAAATTCATACTATTCGCCGCAAACGCAGCAGTTCTCGCGCCTCAGGCCGATATAGCAAGTAGGAATTGCGGCCCGAAACGCAGCGACCGGAAATAATTGCTGATTTTCCCCAAGTGAGGTCTGCGCCGACTGCGTAGCGCAACGGGGGCCGATGTCAGCATCGCCAGGTCGTGTGCATTGAATGAAGCAGGCCAAATCCGCAGTGGGGTTTGGGAAACGATGTTCTTGATCGTTAGCAACCCGAACGAAATTAAAAAAGCTATTTATCGATTGAGAAAGTCACCATGGTTAAGCGGCGTCAATTCATTGGAGGGCTCGTTGCCCTCGGCGGAAGTTGTGTTCTTAGCGCCTGCGGCGGAGGCGGAGGTGAGGACAGCGAGGTGGCCGCGAGCGCTGCGAGCGGCAATTCCGCCGCGCGCGCCACGGCGAGGACCACCGCCTCGCCTTCGGCAAACGGCACGGCCATGCCGCCCGCCAGCTCCATCATCGACGGCGCGGGCGCGGCCTGGACCATTACAGGCGGCGTGCTTTATAAGAACGGTGTCGTAGCGGGAAACAACTACAACGTTGCGCTTGCCATGTACTACACCGGAGCCGTCTACGCCGAAAATACATCCGGCGAGTTTTATCAATGGAACGGTACGGGCTGGATCAGGTGCGCCGATCCTCGGCTGACCGGCGGCACTTCGGCAGACGGCACCACGATGCCGTCTGCGCCTTACATCATCGACAGTACGGGCGCAAAGTGGACGCTAGTGAATGGCGTCGCGTATAAGAACGGCGTGGTGGCGGGCACGAACTACAACGTATCCCTCGTGCTGTGGTATGGCGGCAAAATCTATCTGCGCAATACCAGCGGTCAGTTCTATGTCAACGCCGAGGTCAAGGCTCAATGGCTGGCTTGCTCGGACCCACGCATTACTACCGCACCGGCCGCGGGTTCGTTCTACGGCATGAACGGTCACCACGACTACCTGTACACGCCCGCGCAACTCGTCACTATTCTGAAGACGATGGGCTGCACAATCTATCGTGTCGGCTGCACGGCGGACTCATCGCAACTCGGCCCAGTGACCGACATCGCGCGGACATTACAGACGGCGGGGCTCCAGGTGTTCGCTTTGATCCAGCAGGGCATCTATTACAACGACGGCACTCTCTTCGCGAGCGAGTCGGCGGCTTACAACGCGGGCTTCAGTTCCGGCTCGACGGTCGCTCGCGCGCTGATGCCATACGGCGTGACGATGTACGAATGCGGCAACGAACTGACCCGTGACAGAGCGATCATTCTCGACGACACCAACGCCGGTACTAAGGCTGCCGACTTCAACAACGCCAACTGGCCGCTTCTGCGCGGCGTCTTGCGCGGCATGATAGACGGCGTGAAGTCAGTACAGCCCTCGGCGAAATGCGGCGTCAATTTTTGCGTGAACGATATCGGCGCATCCGATGCATTGTGGGAAGGCAATCAGCCAGACAGCAGCAGTGGTCACCCCAAGGTTCGTTGGGACATCACCACCTGGCATAACTACGAAGTTTACGGCGACATCTTCGCCATTCCCGCCGACGGCCAGAGTCCGGGGTTCGATCTGCCGACGTACTGCAAGGCGCGCTATGGCGTGCCGTTCATCATCAGCGAGTGGAACACGGGTCCGGAGCGGACGCAGGCCTATCGGGCAAATTACATCACGAGCCAGTTGAGCGAGTTCTATTCCGCGAGAAAGACTCACAGCATCCAGTCGGTCATGTTGTACGTGCTCGATAGCGGGAACGATACGTACGGCATCATGCTCGACGGGACGCCCATCAATCCGTCGTATAGCGCGTTCACCGGCTTTATAAAAGGCAATCCGGACGTGTGAGCGGGAGCGACATTTGCGGATCAGCGCTGCTCGTTATCCCGCAATGCGCTTGAAACTGGCGTAGTAATCGTCGGTGTAATAGCAGTCGCTGGTCTGCTTGCGCGGTCCACCACATACGATCCGGCGCTGCCCGCGATCCGTCGAGCCCGGGGTGCGGACCGTGTATGTGTGGTAGTAACCGCGCGGATGCTTGGGCAGCAAAAGCGCGCTGTTACGAAACAACACGCCGTCGTCCGCAAAGGGGAAGGGGCCGCCCGCTGTGATCAGCCGCAGTGTTTCGGCTGCTTCCCCCGGCAACTGTGCCTTGGTGACGGTACCGAGTGCGCCCGTCACTTGCGCGCCTGATGCGGTGGGTGTACCGCTTGCGCCTTGCGCTGGCTGAACGGGCGACTGGCTCGCGGATGCGCCCGATGCCTCAGTGACGTTTTGCGAACCCCCCTTGCCGCATCCGCCGAGGATCGCGCTCATGGCTACGATGCATGAAAAAGCCCACGCGCTTTTCACGAAACGATCCTCCCTCGTTGACCAGCACTCGACGACCAGGATAGATGTAAAGGTATCGCTAATGGCGGAGCGAATCAACGTTCGGCCGGAAGTCGGCATTCGGCACGCGACAACCATGCCCCCTTCATAAAGCGCCTTCAATTGTCAGTGACCGGTTCGCGCCGGGCGCTCCTACGCAGGATATCGGCAGGTACACCATACGTCCGGACGAACGCTCGGCGCATACGTTCGCGGTCCGCGAACCCCGTTTCCTGCGCCACCACGTTAATCGTGTGGCGGCCTTGCTCGATCATGAATCTGGCCGCTTCGAGGCGCAGTTGTTCGACAGCTTTGGCGGGCGACTGACCGGTCTCGGTGACGAAGGCGCGACTGAACTGGCGCGGGCTGAGGTTTGCGACATTCGCAAGTTCCTCGATTGTGAGTGGATTGCGCAGGTTGCGGCGAATATGCGCGAGGACCAGTTCGATCCGATCGGATTTCGGCGTCATGTCCAGCAGTGCTGAATGCTGCATCTGGCCACCCAATCGCCGCTGATTCATGACAAGAAGTCTGGCAACCATTTTTGCGGCATCCGGGCCGAGGTCGTTGTCGAGCAAAGCCAGGGCGAGGTCGATCCCCGCCGTCATTCCCGCCGAAGTCCAGAGTGGACCGTCGTTGACAAATATCCGGTCTTCTTCCGTGCGGACATTCGGGAAGCGCGCCCTGAATTCGGACGCGTGTGCCCAATGCATGGTTGCGCGTCTGCCATCCAGAAGTCCTGCCTCGCCGAGGACAAATGCGCCACTGCAGATCGAGGCAATCCGTCTGGATGCCCTCGCTGCCTCTTTCACGAACGCAACCACGGGAGCATCGGCAGCGGGCATTTTCATTTCAGTGATAGAGCCCACGATGACCGTGTCGAATGCCGGATCGCCAAACGCTTCGGTTTCCAATGTCATACCACCCGAAGATACAACCGGACCGCCGTGTTCGGACAGCAAATGGACCTCGTAGCACGGGCCTCTCGGCGGCAAATTCGCGATCTCGAATACCGTTAGAGCCGCAAGGCTCATCATCTGAAATCTTCTCGGCACTATGAAGCCAATCCGATGCATATCCGATCCCGCCGTACGCAGTATGAACGTGGTGTGAAAGAGCGCCGTCTGGGTCGAATTCCCGATAGCGGACTTGTGAATTCAGGTAGTCAGCTTACTGCGCTCGGGCTACGAATGTCATGAATGGTGGCAACAACGACATGGATCGTAATGGCTTGCGACGTTAAGGTTCAAGCACTTCTCTTATCCGCATCGCAGCTAGCCAAAGGAACATCATCATGTCGAAAGTCATCCGCGCGGCAGCGGTCCAGATCGCGCCCGTCCTCTATAGCCGGGAAGGCACTGTCGACAAAGTCGTCAGAAAAATTCTCGAACTCGGCAAGCAGGGCGTCCAGTTCGCAACGTTTCCCGAAACCGTCGTTCCCTATTATCCGTACTTCTCGTTCATCGAATCGCCTTTTGCAATGGGCGCTGAGCATTACAAGCTGCTCGAGCAGGCGGTGACCGTTCCGTCGGATACGACTCGCGCAATTGGCGAAGCGGCACGCCAGGCCGGAATGGTCGTATCGATTGGGGTCAACGAACGCGACCGCGGCACGATCTACAACACGCAACTATTGTTCGACGCCGACGGCACGCTCGTGCAGCGGCGTCGCAAGCTCTCGCCGACCTATCACGAGCGAATGGTATGGGGAATGGGTGACGGCTCAGGCCTGCGTGCAGTCGATACTGCTGTGGGCCGGGTGGGTCAGCTGGCGTGCTGGGAGCACTACAACCCGCTTGCGCGTTACGCGTTGATGGCCGACGGCGAGGAAATCCATTCGGCCATGTATCCGGGTTCGTTCGCCGGCGATCTTTTCTCGGAGCAGATCTCCGTGAACATCCGCCAGCACGCGCTGGAGGCGGGAGCCTTTGTGGTCAACGCGACTGCCTGGCTGACGCCCGAACAGCAACAGCAGATTCTGCACGATACCAATACAACCCAGATCGGCCCGATCTCCAGCGGCTGTTTCACCGCCATCGTTTCACCGGAGGGCGAGTACATGGGTGGCGCGCCGCTGCGTGAAGGAGAGGGCGAGATCATCGCCGATCTGGATTTCTGGCAGATCGATAAGCGCAAACGGATGATGGACTCGCGCGGTCATTACAGCCGCCCCGACGTGCTTGGGCTCGTGATCGATCGCACACCGAAGCTGCATGTCATCGAGCGATCGGTGCGTGCAGCGGGAGAAGAGCCAGCCAGCGACCTGGAAGAGATCGCGTGAACCGCATGTGCAATTGCGCACTACCGTCGTCGAATGCGCATCGCGCGAGTGCGATGCGCGAGACGCTTGAGAGTCGACCTGGCCACTTCGAGCCATCAACGCAGGAGTAAGCAAAAATGGACTTCAACGATGTCATGCTGGAGCGCAACGCCGACTTCGCAAACACCATGTTTGCGCCCGAACTGAAGATGATGCCGTCGACGGGAACGGTGGTGGTCGGCTGTGTCGATCCTCGCGTCGATCCCGCCAATGTGCTGGGTTTGAAGCAGGGTGAGGCGGCCGTCATTCGCAATGTCGGTGGCCGGGTGAACAAATCGTTGCTCGAAACGCTTGCAGTACTGAGTGTCGTCGCGAAAGCTGCAGGACGCCCGGATGGTGCGCGCAATCTCGTCCTGCTGCAACACACCGATTGCGGAATTATCGGCTGCTACAAGCACGCGCCCGCCTTGCTCGCGAAGCATCTCGATGTCGAGACGGACGCACTCGATAAGCTCGCTGTCACGGAGCCATACGAGGCGGTGTCGCTCGATGTCGCCGCACTGCGCACGAACAGCAACCTTCCCGATAACCTGATCGTGTCGGGACTGGTTTACGACGTCAAGACAGGCCTCGTCAAGGTCGTGGTTCCGCCTGCACCTCTGCGTGAGACGGTGGGCTGAGAGCCGCCTCGACGAAAGAGCCGGCACTCTAACCGTCAGGCTTTCCAGCCGGGAACGCAACACTAAAGCGCCGCCTATACATTCGCTCGACGGTCGCCGCGGTTAAGGCGCCCGTGTGCGCCAGACTCGCGGACGAGTCTGGCGCAACGAAACCAAACCGCCAACCGCATCAGATCTTCGGATGCTGATCGCGCACGGGGCTCACGGATTCGAGCAATGACGCGACATGGAGAATGGTTGGCTCCGCCTGCCAGCTGCCGACGATCTGCACGTTAATAGGCAACGCGTCCTTGCTCGTGCCGAATCGCATTGAAATGCCGGGCAAACCGGTCACGTTGAGCGGTACCGTTGCGCCCTGCAGATACCTGGCGTCGACGGTCTCACCGTTGATCGTGAATGTGTCAACGCCATGTTTGTGTGCAGGGATCGGTAGGACGTGGGTAATCAACGCGTCGTATCTCGTGAAGTATTCGGCGTAGCCGTCCCGCAGACGCTCGGCGGCCTGTTCGGCGTCGAGATAGTCCTTCATGGAAGGGTCAGGCAGCGCGAGCATTGTTCTCGCCATCTTGTACAGTTCGTCCTGACCATGCCCCGCCGTGGCTTCCGCGAACGCGGGCTTCATCTCCATAACGTGCAGACGGTTGAACACATCAAGAGCGAAGTCACGTTCCAGCGCGGGAATACTGACGGGCTCGACGAGGCAGCCTACGGTCCTGAGCGCTTCCGCCGCCGACTGCACAGTCGCGGCGACTTCGGGATCGACCGGTCCGAACCCCGGCCCAACCATCCAGCCCACCCTCAACGGTCGATCATGCGAACGCACGACGCCCGCATCGAATTGCACGGTGCTGCTCGCAAAAGCGTCCTGCCCGTCCGGGCCCGCCAACTGCGAGAAGGCAAGTTCAAGGTCGCGGATGCTTCGCGCCATGGGACCTACATGCCAGAAGCGGCGCGGTGCCCGCGGCCAGATGCCGGTCATTGGTACTCGCCCGTGGGTGGCCTTAAGCGAGACGATGCCGGTCTGCGCGGCCGGGCCACGCACCGAGATGGCGAGATCAGTGCCGAGTCCCAGCGGCGACATACCTGCTGCAATGGCCGCCGATTCGCCGCCGCTTGACCCACCGGGTGTCCGGTCAAGGTCCCACGGATTGTTCGACCGACCGCTAAGCAGGTTGTCGCTCTCGATCCAATAAGAGAATTCGGGCAGATTGGTTTTTGCGAGGAGAATGCCGCCTGCCTTTTTCAGCCGCGCAACGCTAACTGCGTCGGCGTCAGGCACGCGTCCTTTGAAAATGGGCGAACCACGCTGCGTCGGCACACCTGCTGTGTCGATCGAGTCTTTCGCAGTGAAGGGCACACCGTGAAGCGGCCCGAGCGTCTGTCCGGCGAGCACAGCCGCTTCGGCGGCTTTCGCGGCCTTCATCGCGTCGTCCGCGACCGTAACAACTGCGTTGACCTTGGGATCGATCGCTTCAATCCGGTCAAGGTGCGCCTGCATGACTTCAACCGGCGAGATTTCGCGCTTGCGGATCAGTTCTGCCAGTCGCGTTGCATCCTGAAAAAAGATTTCCGAGCTCATAACTTCCTCTATCCGTGGTCGATTCGATGATGTAGACGACATCCTACCTAACGTTAGATAGGATAACTCTGCGTTAAAAAAGCCGACGGCTAGTCGGCCCCGATTCGTTATACCTAACGTTTGTTAGGTTGGACTTTAGGCGCTACAATCCGCGCAGTCAACAGTTTTTTTGCGGAGACTTGCCATGAAAAATCAGGCCGCTGGAAGTTCGAGCGACAGAATTGTCGTCGCGGCTACAAGAATGGCGCAGGCACACGGGTACGGCGGACTGAACATTCGCGACCTTGCGCAGGACGTGGGTATCAAGGCTGCAAGCATCTATCATCACTTCGCAAGCAAGGCCGACCTCGCTGCGGCCGTTGCCAGGCGTTACTGGGAAGATTCCGCGGCAGTCCTGGAAGCGCTTGCGACCGAGTCGGCGGATCCGCTTGCTAGCCTGCGTCGATATCCGGAGACGTTTCGCAAGTCGCTCGAGAGCGACAACCGCATGTGCCTGAGCAGCTTCATGGCCGCAGAGTATGACGATCTCCCCGAAGGAGTGAAAAAAGAGGTTCAGGTCTTCGCGGACGTGAATGTCGCATGGCTGGAAAAAAATCTTCGAGAAGCCAAGATCGTCGACGCAAAGCGGGCTCGCCAACGTGCCTGCGCCATCTATGCGGCCGTCGCCGGTGCGCAGCTCATGGCGCGTGGTCGCGCGGACATCGCGCTGTTTGACGCGCTCATGGATAGTTATAGGCAGGCCGGGTTGTTGCCCGGCTGACGCTTTCCTCGACCCATATCGACCCGAATTGCGGAATGCTGGCTGCCGGAGCGTTCGACGTCTACATTTCCGTCCCGTAACGTCGCCCGAGGACCCGCACCATTATTGCCATACGCAATGCGGCTATTAAAGCCATTGCATTGCCAGCATGTGCGCGGAGCCGTATCTTCGTTTGCGTTCAAGGAGACGCATATGAAGATCGCATTTCTAGGGGCTGGAGCGCTGGGTTGCGCAATCGGCTCCGCGCTGACCGAAGGCGGCCATGAGACGTGGCTCGTCGACCGGTCTGCCGCGCACGTCGAAGCCATGTCCCGCGACGGTCTGCAAGTCGACGACGAGCGCGGCACGCGCCGGGTCAAGGTCCGCGCGACGATGAATCCGGCAGAAGTTGGCCCCGTCGACCTCGTTATCGTGCTGGTCAAGTCCTTTCACACCGATCAGGCGATGCGCGGCGCGCTCGATCTCGTCGGTCCGGAAACGGTCGTGCTGTCGTTGCAGAACGGCCTCGGCCACGAAGACGTACTGAGCGAGATCGTCGGACGCGAGCGCGTGCTTGCCGGCAAGACGTATGTCGGCGGAGTCCTGCGTGGGCCCGGCCATATCCGGGCCGGCGTGACGGGCAAGCTCACGATCATCGGCGAACTCGACGGCCGCGTCACGGGCCGTGCGCAAGCGATCGCGGATGCGTTCAACGGCGCCGGTCTGAAGACCACGGTCAGCGACAACATTCTCGGCACGATGTGGGACAAGCTGCTCATCAACGTCGCGACGGGCGCGATCACGGGCATCACGCAGCTCACCTATGGCCAGCTCTACGATGAGCCTGTTCTGAAAGCGACGTCGCTCGCGGCCGTTGAAGAAGCAATGGCTGCGGCCCAGGCCGCCGGCATCACGCTTTCCATCACGAATGCCGAAGACGCCTGGAACATGGCCGCCGAAGGTCTTCCGCCCGCATTCAAGACATCGATGCTGCAAAGCCTTGAAAAGTCTTCCATCACCGAAATCGACTTTATCAACGGCGCAGTCGTGCGCTGGGGCGAGCGCCTCAACGTGCCGACTCCGGTGAACTCGACGCTCGTCGCCTGCATCAAGGGCATCGAACGAGCGATGACGGACCGCCGGAAACAAGAGGCCGCAGCATGAGCGCGACGAGAGCCTATCTGGAACACGTCGCGATCTGGGTGAAGGACATTCACTGGCATATCGGCTTCTTCGAAAATGTGCTCGGTATGACGATGCGAGAAGTCGACGGCACTCGCGACGAGCCTCGTCAGTACTGGACGCTGGGCGGCCTGCAGTTCATCAGCGCGCCTCAGCATGAGGACCCCGAGGGACGGCTCGCGCATCTCGGCGTCATGTGCGAAGACCTCGAAGCCGCGCTCGCCGCCGCGCACGCGTTCGGCGTCACAGAAATGCCGCAGGGCCGCAACTGGCTGCGTCTGCCCGACGGCCTCGCCGTCGAACTCATTCAGGCTAAACCTGCTACGTGCGTGGCGCAGGCGCTGGCGATCAACCCACGCGCGGAGGCGTGAGCATGAGCACCACCACCATCACCGAAAAATACTGGGACGATGCGCGGGAAGGCGACGAGTGCGTAAGCCCCAGCTATACCGTCACGAAAGAACGCATCCTCGCTTACGCCGATCTCACAGGCGATCACACGCCGGTGCATGTCGACGAGGAATACGCCAATGCGAGCCATTTCGGTTCGATCGTCGCGCATGGTCTCTTCGGATTGTCGATTGCCGATGGCCTGAAGACGCAAAGTGACTATCGCTTTCTGCCTGGCATGTCGCTCGGCTGGACGTGGGACTTTCTGCTGCCGATCAAGGCTAACGACGTACTGCATGTGAAGTTTCGCGTCGGCTCGATGCGCGCGAGCAAGAGCCGTCCGGACTGGGGCATCGTCGTGCTGCCGTCGGAACTGATCAACCAGAACGGCGAAATCGTTCAACGCGGCGAGCATCGTCTGATGATCCCGCGCCGTCCGGGAGCGAAATGATGCAGGCGCGTCCCCTCGAAGGTATCCGCGTCGTCGACTACAGCCACTTTCTCGCCGGTCCCTATGTCGGCCGATGCCTTGCGGCGCTCGGGGCGGAAGTCATCAAGGTCGAGCGTCCCGGCAGCGGCGACGCAGGCCGTCAGCACGCCACCGTCCTCGACGACCAGCAAAGTGCCTACTTCCTGCAGCTCAACATGGGCAAGCGCGGCGTGAGCGTCAATATGAAAGATCCGCGGGGCAAGGCGTTCATGCAGCGTCTGTGCGATTCCGCCGACGTGTTTATCGAGAACTACCGGCCGGGCGCGCTGGACAAGCTCGGGCTCGGGTACGCCGCGTTGTCCGAACGCAATCCGGGTCTCGTCTACTGCTCGATTTCCGCGTATGGACATACCGGACCGGATGCGCATCGCGCGGGCTTCGGCCTCATTGCGGAAGCGAAGAGCGGCATCATGCAGATGATCGGCAACCCCGGTGAGCCGCCGCCACTCATGCGCATTTCGCTCGGCGACATGTACACCGGCATTCATGCGGTCGCGGCCATCAACGCCGCGCTGCTCGGCCGGGCGAAGAGCGGACGCGGTCAGCACATCGACATGGCGCTGTATGACGCGCTCTTTTCGATGCATGAATATGCGGTGCAGTGCTACACGATGCAAGGCGTGGTGCCGGAGCAAACGGGTCACGACATGCCGACATCGACGTTGTACGGCGTGTTTCGCGCGGCCGACGGCGATCTCGTCATCGCGGCGCAAGTCGATGATTCGTGGAAGCGCTTCGCCACGCTCGTCGAGCAACACGGCGGTCCGGCTGGCTTCGGCAACGACGAGCGCTTCCATAGTCTGAACGGACGGAATGCGAATCGCGAGGCCATTCTCGCGGTCGTTCAACCGTGGGTAGCCGCGCGGCCTGTCGCGGAAGTGCTGGCCTTGCTCGACAGCGTCGATGTGCCGAGCGCGAAGGTTCAGCGCATAGATGAAGTTGTCGCCGATCCGCAGATCGTCGCGCGCGGCATGGTGATCGAGCAGGAGCATCCGCGCTTCGGAAAACTGCGTCTGCCGAACCTGCCATTCCGCTTCTCCGACTGCGATACGTCGATACGCGAAGTCGGCCCCGATCTCGGGCAGCACAACGAGGAAGTGGCTCAATCGCTGGGCTTCAGCGCGGCAGAGATCGACGCGATGCAAACCGATGGCGTGCTCTTCTCGAAGCCGGGTGCGCAATGAGCGATCGATATGCGGTAATCGGCAATCCGATCGGACATACGAAATCGCCGCTGATCCACGGTCTTTTCGCAGAGGAGACCGGACAGGACATGACGTATGACGCCATCGAAGGGCCGCTGGAACCGGCCAATGCCTTCGACGATACGGTGAGAACTTTCATTGCTGCGGGCGGCAAGGGCATGAACGTCACTGCGCCGTTCAAGCTACAGGCATTCGCCATGGCCGACGAGCGCAGCGAAAGGGCTGCACTCGCCGGGGCTGTCAACGCGATGAAGTTCGAGAACGGGCGCATCGTGGCGGAGAACTTCGACGGCGTCGGACTCGTGCGTGACATTGAAATCAACCTGCATCAGCCGATGGCGGGCAAGCGCGTGCTGGTCCTGGGCGCGGGCGGAGCGGTGCGCGGCGCGTTGCTGCCGTTCATTGCGGCGCGGCCTGCACGACTCGTCATCGCAAACCGGCACGTGGACAAGGCGAAGGCGCTCGCCGAACAGGTTGCGGCTGACGCAGCACTCATCGCGTGCGGCTATGCGGAGCTTGAATCGATGGGACAGTTCGACCTCGTCGTCAACGCGACGTCCGCGAGCCTGACCGGGCAGCGGCCGCCTGTTCCGCCGAGCGTCTTCAGCGCAAGCGGCACAGCGTATGAACTCGCGTACGGAAAGGGTCTCACGCCGTTCCTGCGGCTAGCGCGTCACGCGGGCGTGCAAGGTGTCGCGGATGGCGTCGGCATGCTGGTCGAACAGGCCGCCGAAGCGTTCGCATGGTGGCGAGGCGTGCGTCCGCGCACGCACGCGATCATCGACCAGCTCACGGTTCCGCTGGATTGACGCGACCAAGAAACACCGCGTGCAAAGGGAGACTGATGACGGACTTTCGTTATCGCGGGTAGGCTGTGGCTCTAACCGATCGTCGCGTTCGCTATCGTGTTCAATCTGATCTCGATGTGGGCGATTCACGCCGGCTCGGAAGACACGGAGAGTGATATGAAGAAAACGCGTATCGCCGTAGCGGGTGCCGGCTATATCGGTCTCGAGCATATTCGTGTCGTCTGGGAAAGCGCGACTTGCGTCCTGTCGGCGGTGGTCGGTCCGTCGGTCGCGGCGGCCGACATTGCCGCGAAAGCACATGTGCCGCATTACCGCTCGCTCGATGAACTCTTCAGGAAAGACCGTCCCGACGGGGTGGTTCTTGCAACGCCGAACACCCTTCACCTGGAACACGCGCGCTTGAGCATGCAGGCAGGTGTGCCGATGCTGCTGGAGAAGCCTATAGCGGCCACGGTGGAGGAGGCAGAAGCGCTCGTCGCCGATGCCGACCGCTACGGCGCGAGCGTGCTGATCGGTCATCACCGCGCGCACAGTCCGATCATGGCTCGCGCAAGGGCGATCATCGACGAAGGCAGGCTCGGCTCGATAGTCGCGGTGATGGGCAGCGCAATGTTCTTCAAACCCGATCAGTATTTCGAGGACGCGCCGTGGCGCAAGGAACCGGGCGCAGGCCCGATTCTGCTCAACATGATTCACGACATCCATAACCTGCGGATGCTATGCGGTGACATCGTGGCGGTGCAGGCGTTTTCGTCAAACGCGACGCGCGGCTTTGCAGTCGAAGATACCGTCGCCGTCAATCTGCGTTTCGCGAGCGGCGCACTCGGCACATTCCTGTTGTCGGATACGGCCGCCAGTGCACGCAGTTGGGAACAGACCTCGCAAGAAAACAAGGCATACACGTCCTACTCTGACGAAGACTGTTATGTGATCGCCGGCACCTTCGGATCATTGGCGATTCCGACCATGCGCCTCAAGACCTACGGGAAAGCTGAGGATCGATCCTGGTGGAAGCCGTTCGATGTCAGCGTGGAGGACGTGATGCGCGACGATCCTCTCAAGTATCAGATGGAACACTTCGGACAAGTCGTGCGAGGCGAGGCGAAACCGATCGTCACCGCGCGCGACGGCCTGCAAAATCTGCGCATTACCGAAGCGATCGTGATGGCGGCAAAAACGGGCGCCGTTGTCGAAACGACGCCAGTCTAAACATCGTATGGATAACTCATGAAAACTTTCCTCATGCTGCACGGCATCAACCACAACATGTTCGGCAAGCGCGATCCGGTTCAATATGGAACTGCCACGCTTGCCGATATCGATGCTCAACTTCAGGCGCTGGCCACGGAGCTTGGCGTGATGGTGGAGAGCTACCAGACAAACAGCGAAGGAGACATGTGTGCGCGGATCCATCAGGCTTTCGTCGATGAAGTCGATGGCGTGCTGATCAATGCGGGCGCATGGACGCACTATAGCTATGGCATTCGGGACGCGCTCGCCATCCTGACCGTACCCATCGTGGAGATTCATATGTCCAACCTTCACGCGCGCGAAGCCTTTCGCCATCATTCGGTGTTCGCCGAAATCGTGAAGGGACAGATTTGCGGCTTTGGTATCGATAGCTACTCGCTCGGACTGCGGGCGGCAGTGTCGGCTGCTGCCTGATATCTGATGCGTCGGGCGAGGCGCGGGGTGCAAACGCCGCGCGCAAGACACGGGGATGCGCCCCTGCGCAACGCAATGAATACAATGGCGACATTGCCTTCGACAATATCGTCATGAATACTTCCGAGCTACCTGACCTCAAGCTGCTGCAGCTCTTCGACCTGCTGTACGACGTGCGTAGCGTCACGCGCGCTGCCGAGCAACTTGGGCAGAGTCAGCCCACGGTCAGCATCTGGCTGGGGCGTCTACGGGAACACCTGCAGGACCCGCTGTTCGTCCGTACACCAGGCGGGATGACGCCGACGCCGCAGGCGGATGCGCTGATCGGACCGTGCAGGCAGATCCTAGAGTCGCTTCGCCGGTTTTCGGCGTGGGAGATATCGTTTGATCCGAACACGGCAAAGCGCCGATTCCGCATCTGCATGACCGATGCAAGTCACATCACGCTGCTTCCCAGGATGCTGGCACACGTGCGCGCCCACGCGCCGGGCATTCGGCTGGAAGCCGCGAGAATCGATGGAAACACGGAGCGCGCGCTCGAATCCGGCGAGGCCGATCTGGCGATCGGGCATATACCGTGGCTCGGCAGCGGCATGTATCAGCAACAGCTCTATATGCAGGATTGGGTCTGTCTTGCCAATCCTGACCATCCGCGTGTGCGCACCAGGCTCAGCATGAAGCAGTACTGTCGCGAGGGGCACGTGATCATTGCCGCTGGGACGGGCGCACAATTGCTGGAGCAGGCGCTGTTGCGCGAGAACATAGAGCGCGATGTTGTACTCGAGCTTCCGGGCATGCTCGGGCTGGGCTCAATCATCAAGTCGACCGATTTAATCGCCACGTTGCCGCGAAACATCGGGGAGACATTGGCGAGGGTGAACGACATTGCGGTCCATTCCTGTCCGTTCCAGGTCGATAAATTTGCGGTGCGGCAGCATTGGCATGCGAAGTACCATCACGAGGCGGGCAATCGCTGGTTGCGCTCCGTTGTGGCCAACCTGTTTTCGAGTAGAAGTTAGTGTCGTGTGAGTCGGCCGATACGAAATGACCTGAGCGACGTGCGAGCCGACACACATTGCGCGCTCTCAGGTCGCACCGTATCAGCAGGAGAAACGCTGCAACGATGGCGATTCCAAGCACTTGCGCAGCCATACTCATTTTCGGTCCCCGTTGAGGTTCGCAACTTGGTGCGCGGCGCTTTCGCACATGCAACAGCCAACGGAGTGGGGCTTCTCTCGCCCTTTGCACAGCCTCGGCTACCACCGGGCGTCGCCAATGATGCGAACGTACTGGCGATAGAGCTCGTTCTTGAGAGCGATGAACCGGGCCGCTGCCGGTCAACTTTGAAGCGGTTGTTTCGCCGCGGCAAGGGCCAGTCACCGTCCATATCCATTTCGGCCTCGAGTTGGATAAAGTACTTTGCCCGGACCTTACCATACTCATCTGCTAGCGCCGGTGATCTTCGTGACCTCTTGATGACATCCCTTTAAGGTGTGGCGCATACGCCGCCCGCAGCTCGCGACGTCGTCGTGCTTCCGCTATTTGGATTAGCATGCCGGGCTAGGTCATATGCTCGCGCATCGAGCGCGCCTCCAAAATTGCCAGGACATACGTGGGAGTTTGTTTTGAAGAAACGCGCTACCGTGGTCTGCCGCAGAGGCAAGCGAATCCTCCTGGTCGCACGCAGTGAATCAAGGTGGGCATTGCCGGGCGGAATCCTCAAGCGTGGAGAACATCGTTCGGACGCCGCGCTCCGAGAACTCAAGGACGAAACGCGGCTTACAGGCAAGTCAGCCAAACATCTTTTCGACTTCCGTGGCAAGCAGAAGCACCATCACGTGTTCTCCTGCGAAATCTCGAATCGCGCCAAGGCTCGCCCCAGTAACGAAATATCCCGTTGTCGCTGGGTGCACCTGGATGACATCCCTCGCCTCATAACGAGCGGGCCGACAACCGACATCGTGAAACTTATGAGCCAACAGCGCAGGAAGTAGCGCGGTTTTCAAGGTGGATAGCACGCAACCAACGTCGTCTGGAAGCCTCGTCCAAGGATCGTTCTCCCATTGCAGCCAGGCCGCGCATCCGGCGCTGTCCAAGCTGACCGGAACATCCGCGCGAGTCTGTTTCTGAATTCGATTCGCCGCACCAACCATTTGGCCATCAGTCCCGGGCTCTTAACTTCAGATTCCGCAACGCTGAAGTCCAGTAGGACACTTGAACGACATAGCCGCAAAACGGGTTGCCCACGGCGATGTTTATGCTCCTCCTTCCGCCAGTGCATGAAGACTCGATCGTTTTTCGTTTTTGCTCGATGCGATGAAGTCAGTTGACTGGAGTGCAACCGTGTCTGAACCGGCAACCGGCCGCTTGCTTTTGGCCCGACCCAGGATACGCTTCAAAGACGTGTAGAAGAGTTCAAGCTGTCTTGCGTCAGACGCGCCTGGTTCGAGGTCGAATACATTCTCGAGCACGCGGCGCGACACATAGAAACGCTGAAGTCCCCGGACCACACGGACCTGAAATACGATGCCATCGCTGTTATGCGGCACCCCCGCCCAAACGAGCGCATGGCTGCTCATGGAGCCCCCGGTTCATCATTCTGTGTTCAAAAACAGCTGGTCATTTGATGGTCGCACACTGAGCGGTGGCCGGATATCTTTCAAAACTGTGCCAGGCAAAGATTTGATATTTTTACAACGGCCAATATTGCGACGCATCCAAGTACAGTTAGACTGGAAAACTAACGTCGCCGCGCTTGCGCTCGCTCAGAAGGAAGAATGCGCCATGGCTACAGTCCTGGACTCAGGTCACACTGCCGTTCCCGGATTGCATGTTTTCGAGCAAGCGGGAAACTGGCATTGAGGTGTCACCGTTCCGCGCGTCGGGGGATGCGGTTTCGAACTGATCGCCTTCAGCGATAGAACCTTCCCGGTCGATGACGCTGGTCTGCTTCCTGGGGTAGAGGTTTAAACGCGCGGTCCGTGATGGACACGACAGCCGTGTCACAACGACGGAGTGGATATGACAGGACATGCTTGGGATCGGGTGCCGATTGACGCTCAAAGTATCGAGGCGCCGCTTTCACAGGCCGCGATCTTTCTTGTGGTCGGCGTGAACGAGGGGGGCGACGCCCTCGCCAAGGTTCGCGATCTGCTCGGTGGGATTGACGACCTCGTGAAATCCGTAGGATTTCGCGACCTCTCCGCCCGGCTGTCCTGCATCGCCGGGATCGGTAGCCAACTGTGGGATCGCATGGGTGCGCCCAACAAGCCTCGCGAACTGAAGCCGTTCGCCGAGATTGAAGGGGTGCGGCACAAGGCGCCGGCTACGCCAGGCGATCTCCTCTTTCACATTCGTGCCGAACGGCCAGATTTCTGCTTTGAGTTCGAGCGAATCCTGCTGCGGACCCTCGGGTCGGCGGTGACGATGATCGACGAGGTTTCGGGTTTCAGATATTTCGATGCTCGTGACCTGCTTGGCTTCGTTGACGGCACTGCCAACCCGGTCGGACACGAGATCGGTCAGTCCGCGCTCGTCGGCGACGAGGATTCCGACTTTATTGGCGGTAGCTACGTCGTGGTGCAGAAATATCTGCACGATCTTGCGGCTTGGGGCGAAACCTCGACCGCCGTGCAGGAGAAAATTGTCGGCCGAACCAAGATCGACAATATCGAACTCGATGACGACGATGCCCCACGCAAGTCGCACAAGACGCTGGCTACCATCGTCGATGAGGATGGCAACGAGCACGATATCTTGCGCGACAACATGCCTTTCGGTCGCGCCGGCCACGGCGAGTTCGGTACCTACTTTATCGGATACACCCGGCATTTGTGGGTGATCGAGAAGATGCTGGAGCGGATGTTCGTTGGCGAACCGGCGGGCGCTTATGACAGGCTTCTGGACTTCTCCACGGCACATACCGGTACGACCTTCTTTGCTCCCTCCCGATCGATGTTGGCCAAGCTGGCGGGCGGCTAGTTCATCTTAGCCTCCTGCCGAGCACCGAGCAGATACCCAGTTCAGATTTAGCTTTATAAGAGGATTCGCGCCAAGCGGTGACCGAACCAGCTTGGCACCGCGAACCATTGAAGCAATAGTTGGCCATTCATTTCGTTCAAGCAAAAACTATCGTGTTCAGTCATTTATTGCTCAACTCGTCGCTCACCTGTCGATTAAAGCAAAAGCCGGGAATACTTAAAGGAATAACTGAACGGTAACTTAGGGGCGATGTTGAGCGTTTGCGCGGATCGTTAAACTAGAAAGTGAGCGTCATTTGCAGAAATCAATGAGAAAGTGAATTCATTTTCGATGGCTGGCTAAGTACTTGAATTTTCGTGAGCCAGTCTGCGAGGAATTAAAGGGTTAAAGCAAAACCTGAGCGTTCGGTCGCGTCTAGGCGTCTCGAAAGGTTGCATGACGGGTAGTTAGCCAGAATTTGAAACGTGAGGTCAGCAGTCAAGCAAAAGGTCCATTAACTGTGGCGTCCGATAATCGGCCGAAAGCGGCCAGAGTCGACTGTCGTTGTTAGTTCTATACAGATACAATGACCGAATCCAGTTTGTCGCTACCTTGAAATGGATGAGCTGATTGTTGGACTCAATGCGTGGATTATTCAGGATGGGAACTATGACGAATTCAGATGCGGTGAGCCGTACAAACTTGCGCTTGAGTTCAATGGTTCGACATTGACTCCTTCTGACAAGCGTGCGATGCGGTGCCAGAACAAGGGCACTTCCCTGTACGACGTTGTGGCGAAAATAATATTCTCGACTCCTGAAGTCTGGGTGATTGACTTCGGGGTCAAGGTCTTTTGCGAATCTAGACCACCGAGGTTTGCAAAGGTTGGACAGTGGGTACAGGGGGAAATATGGCTCGGTATTGACCCATTCTTTTACAAAGAGCGTCTGCATCGGATACAAGGAATGCCGGACCTTTTCGTAGACTGGAGTGTCACTCGAATTCAGTTGGAAACCACGCCTTGGATCGAAGACATGTCAGGAGTCAGGACGTTAATGAAGCGGAACAGTCAGCGCGAAGAGTGGACCGACAAGGCAGTGACAGACGCGTGGACAGATGACGCAGGGCGAGCCGAGTATCTTCTGTCACTGTCGAGGTAGATGCCTGGTTAAGACGGCGGCGGTGCACTCGAAAGCGGCCGTTCAACCGCCAACTCGCAATGTCGGGAACGGGTCGATTTAGCGCGCTCGCCGAGGGCCCGGCTCGACCGACCATCAAGAGACATTCAATCATCTGATTTTAGCCACGTTCGTCCGACCGCTGTGCCTTTTAGGACGGACATTCAACGCGCGGTTGTCACGGCATTCGAGGGGATACACCGCCGGATAGCGATTCGGCGGCACTGCATAGTAGATTTCCTGTGAATCGCACTTCGCCCGAGCTGCGATCTTGGCCTGCGTCTTTCGGTCGCGGTCACGTCGCAAGACTGCTGACAAACTGTTTGATGCTGGCCAAGACGGATTGTTGATCGCCCGCGAAGACCCAGTGATCGGCACCGTCGAGCTCGACGAATCGCGCCTGCGCGATGTGGCTGGCGAGATGCCCGCCGGCGCCGATGCGAACGGCGCGGTCGCCGTGACGGTGGAGCACTAGGGTGGGTGCGGAAATTCGACCCAAAAGGTCCCGCACATCCATATCGCGCAACGCCTCGAGCACGCCCTTGATGGCTCCCGGGCTCGACGCGGCCCGCAGCAAGCCTGCCCACCAGGCTCTCGCCTGCGGATCGCAGGCGAGGCTCGGCGCGAATGTTTCGATACCGGCAGGGCCGCCCCAAGCGGAGACGAGCTGCCGCAGCCACGTGTCGTACTGGCTTGCCTGCAGCGCGTGCGGATAGTCGGGTGCCGCGCTCCCCTTCGCCAACGAGCCGAAGAGAATGAGGCCGGCGACACGGTCGGGCTGATCAGCGGCAAATTTGATGCATGCCGGTCCGCCCTCGGACGCGCCGAACAGCACGATCCGGCGGCTGCCAGCGGCGTCAAGCACTGTGCCGATGTCCTGCGCGGTCGCGTCGACGCTGGGATTGAACCCCACCCGGTCGGAAAGCCCGATGCCGCGACGATCGAGCAGGACAAGACGGCCCATCTCATTGAGCGCGGACAGGAACGCCCGGCACCGGGGCTCCTCCCAGACCCGTTCGACGTGGGACACGAAACCGGGCAGCACCAGAACATCAATGCGGCCGGCACCATAGGTCTGGAACGCGAGATGGACGTCGCCACCACTAACGTAGCGCGTCGGCGATGTGTCCTCGATCAGCAACGTTGCGCCGGCGTTCAGCAGCGCCCGCGTCTCGGTTTCGGGCGCCACATCGAGCTCGTCGCGCAGGCGCTGCATCAGGGCCTCGAAGTGGCGCTCGGCCGTGGCCCGATCTCCAGCGAGCTGGAGATTGCGGATGAGGTGCCGGCCGTACACTTCGCTGAGCGGATCGAGCTCAACGAGACGGCCGGCGTGCGCGGCTGCGGCCACGTAGTCGCCGGCCGCATGCTTGTCGTGCACCACCCGCTCGAGCGCCTGGATCGCCCGGCCTCGCAAGGCCTCACGGCGAAAGAAAGCCCACTCGTCGAACTGCGGGCAGTCGCCAAGCGAAAAACCTTCGAGAAAGTCGCCGGGATAATGACGGCAGGCCCGCTCGAACTCGCCGCGGTCGCAGGCTTGCTCGAACAGCTGGGAATCCAACTGCAGGTCGATCGCTGATGACCATCGAACCGTCGACCGGTCGGTTGTGAGAACGTTGTCGCCAAGCGTGAGATGGAGGCGATGCAACAGGCGCCGCAGCCGCGCCCGCACGACGTCTTCGCAGCTTTCCGGCCACAACATGGTGGCGACGGCATCGCGCCCGACTGGGCCCTTCGCTTCGGCCAGGTAGATCAGCAGGGCCAGGCCTTTGCGCAAGGCCAGCTGACACAGCCGGCCGTCCCGACGGATCTCCGGAAATCCAAGCGTCCGCACGCTGAACAGAGCCATCGTGATGCAACCCTCAATGACGGCGTCCAGGGGACGCTCAGGGGACGAGGCGATCCTACCATGCACTACAGACGATGGTCGCTGGACTCATCGCGACGGATTGAACTGGAGGATTGCCATGAAGAACCTGGGCGAGCATGCGATCGTGATAGGCGCCAGCATGGGTGGGCTGCTGGCCGCACGCGCACTATCGGATTTCTATACCACCGTCACTGTGCTCGAACGCGATGCGTTTCCGGCAGCAGACACTCCGCGCAAGGGCGTCCCGCAGGGTCGCCACACCCATGGGCTTCTTGCGCGCGGCAGCGCCGTACTCGAGGAATTCTTCCCAGGATATAACAACGAGGTTGTTGCGCAAAGCGGCGGATTGCTCGGCGATGTTGCCAACGATGTGACCTGGATAGGTCGCAACGTTACGCTTGCTAATGGCAAGAGCGACCTGATCGGCCTGCTTGCGAGCCGTCCCGTGCTCGAAGGCCATCTGCGCCGACGGCTCCTAGGGTTGCCGAACGTGCGCGCCATAGAGAACTGCGTTGTGCGGGGTCTTGTCACCGATCGCGCTCGCAAGAGCGTAACGGGTGTGCGCATACGTGTTGAGGGCAGGCTGGAAGAGACCGTCAACGCGGACCTTGTCGTCGATGCGAGCGGCCGCGGCTCAAACAGTGCGGCATGGCTTGAAGCGCTCGGCTACCAGGCTCCCATTAACGAGAAAGTCGAGGTCGGCATTGGCTACATGACCCGTACCTATCGACGTCGGCCGACCGACCTTGACGGCAAGCTCGGCATGGTTGTCGCCGGTAATGCGCCGAACTGGCGCAACGGCGTCATGCTCGCGCAAGAGAACGACAGCTGGATCGTCAGTGCCGGCGGCTTTCTGGGTGACGACGCACCCGACAACGATCAAGGTTTTCTCGCATATCTGGCGACGCTGCCGACCATGGAGATTCACGACGTAGTAGCAAGCGCGGAGCCGCTATCCGATTTCAGACGCTACCGCTACGACTCCAGTCTGCGCCGACGGTACGAGAAGCTCACATGCTTCCCTGGGAACTACCTGGTTTTCGGTGATGCCATTTGCTCCTTCAATCCGGTATACGGGCAGGGCATGACGGTCGCGGCGCAGGAGGCTCTGACGCTGCAACAGTGCCTGCGCGCGAGCCCGAACGACCTCGCGCGGCGATTCTTCAAGGCGGCCGCGAAGGTCGTTGACACTCCG
>NZ_BAYE01000012.1 GCF_000685095.1 Paraburkholderia caledonica NBRC 102488 | reverse complement strand
GGGGATGAAGCCCATGTAGAAGTGCGCGTTGCCGTATTCGGAGGCGATCATCACGCCGGCGAGCGCGGCGAGCGCCGAGCCGATCATGAAGGTGGCCGAGATCACGAAGTTCGGGTTCACGCCCATCAGCGAGGCGACGCCCGGGTTCTCGGCGATGGCGCGCATCGCGCGGCCGAGCTTGGTCTTGTGGACGAGCAGCAGCAGGCCTGCCATAACGAGGAACGCGACGACGATGATCACGATTTCAGTCATCGAGATCACGGCGCCGGGCGTCGTATCGGTGGCCTTGATCACGTTCAGCGGATCGGTGGGCAGAAGCTGCGGGAAAGGCAGCGGGTTGCGCGACCAGATCATCATGGCGAGCGTTTGCAGCAGGATCGACACGCCGATCGCGGTGATAAGCGGAGCGAGACGCGGCGCCTTGCGCAGCGGCCGGTAAGCCACGCGCTCGATCGTGTAGCCCACCACCGCGCAAACCACGGCGGCGATTGCCAGCGCGATGCACAGAGTCGGCACATTGCCGAGGCCAGGGAAGTGGTTTTGCAGCACGCCTATGGCGGAGAGCGCGACCATCGCGCCCACCATCAACACATCGCCGTGAGCGAAGTTGATGATGCCAAGAATGCCGTAAACCATCGTATAGCCCAGTGCGATGATGGCATAAACGCTGCCCAGCACCAGTCCGTTTAGGATCTGCTGGATGAAGATATCCATTTAATGCTCCTTAGCCCGTGCGACTGGATTCGCGCTCTTCATCAGCCGGTGGGCGGTGATGCGTCACGGAATCTCAACGGCACTGCGGGTACTGATGTAAAAGACCGGTAAGGGTTTATCCGCCGCCGGTTTGCCCAGACGACTGGGTCACAGTCGCAGGCTCGCCTTCAGCGGATGCAAAAACGGCACCGTTGGGTGGTTCGGTGCCGTCAGGCTGAACGTCCCGTCATCACATCTTCACGACGTCGAGAACCGCTTTCTTGCCGTCCTTGAAGTCGTAAAGCGTAATGGCGCCCTCTTTCAAATCACCCTTGTCGTCGAACGCGATGCGGCCGATTACCCCGTTGTAATCGGTGGAGGGCATCGCAGCCAGCACCTTGGGCGCCTCGATCGAATTAGCGCGCTTCATTGCATCGACAATCACGTACACAGCGTCATACGTGAACGGTGCGTAAATCTGCACCGGCGTGTGGAAGCGGTCCACGTACTTCTTCTCGAAGTCCGCTCCCCTGTCCATTTTCGAAAGCGCGAGTCCCGCTTCCGAACAGACCAGGTTTTGCACGGCGGTTCCCGCCAGCTCCCCCACCTTGTCGGTACACACGCCGTCGCCGCCAAGGATTTTTGCTCTGATACCGAGCGCCGCCGCCTGTTTGGCAAACGGCCCGCCCGTCGCGTCCATGCCGCCGAACATGATGGCGTCCGGATGAACACTTTTGATCTTTGTGAGGATGGCCCGGAAGTCCGTGGCCCGGTCGTTCGTGGCTTCCCGCGCGACGATCTTCGCTCCGCTCGCCTCGACGGTCTTCGCGAATTCGTCCGCGAGCCCCTTACCGTAGGCGGTTGCATCGTCCACCACGGCGATGCGTTTGGCGCCCAACGCCTTCGTGGCGTAATTGGCGAGCGCCGGACCTTGCTGCGCGTCGGTCGCGACGACGCGATAGGTCGTCTTGAATCCTTGCTGCGTGTACGCCGGGTTCGTCGACGAAGGCGAGATCTGCACGGTGCTTGCGTCGCTATAAATCTTCGAAGCCGGAATCGAGACACCCGAATTCAGATGCCCGACCACGGCCACCACGTGATCGTCTACGAGCTTCTGCGCGACCGCCGTACCGGCCTTCGGATCCGCCGCGTCGTCTTGCGCATCGAGCTGCAAGTCGATCTTGTGGCCGTCGATCGTCAGTCCTTGTGCATTGATTTCCTCGACCGCGAGACGCGCGCCGTTTTCATTGTCCTTGCCCAGATGCGCTATGCCGCCCGTCAGCGGGGCTGCATGGCCGATCTTCACAACGATTGCTTCGCTCGCTGGCGCAGCGGCTGCCGCCACTGCCGCCGATGCTCCTGCTCCCGCCTCGCCATCCTGTTTTTTGCCGCACGCGGTCAGCATCGCAACCGCGGCCGCGATGGACACGGCGTAAGCAAACTTGACTCGCATTAAATAGGTCTCCCGCGCCTTGCAAAATCTATTGTTCGGGACCCTAAGGCCTTGAGAACGCGCGCATTGTAACTCCAATTTTGCGACGGGCAATATTGTTGAACCGGCAGGGTTTTCCTGCATTGCAACCGCTTCTCAAGACCGCACCGAGACCGAAGGCGCAACCCGGTTGCGACTGATTTTCGTGCATCAGTTGCACCGTGGGATCGCTTCGCATCAAGTGTTGCAGGCACGTTGTGCAAGGTCCGGCCGCAGCGCGCTTTCGCTTAAATCATATTTAAACGGCGCCGTCTCTGTCTCGGCACCATGTTAGTGCGTCAAAATAGTTTGCGGCCTGATCGCGCCTCACAAAACGGGGCCATAGTCATCAAATTTCAATAAACGCCGGATCGGATTCGCGAAAAAATATCGAAAATGGAAGCGAAAAGTGAGCGCCTTGAGCCATACGGCACCAATTACGGGTCGCACTCGCTGGCCACGGGCAAAAAAAAGCGCGCCCGAGGGCGCGCTTTTTGACTATTGCACAAAGGTCAGGCTGGCAGACCCAAGCCACGCGGCAACGGGAACGCGATGTTTTCCTCAATGCCCTCAAGCGCGCGCACGTTGCGCACGCCAAGCTCGCGCAAGCGAGCAATCACGGCCTGCGCAAGCACCTCGGGAGCCGAAGCACCGGCAGTCACGCCGATCCGGCGCTTGCCCTCGACCCAGGCCGGATCGATCTGGTCGGGCGAATCCACCATATAGGAAGGCACGCCGAGCTTTTCGGCGAGTTCGCGCAACCGGTTGGAGTTCGAACTGTTGGGGCTGCCGACCACGATCACCAGGTCGCACTGCGGCGCCATGAATTTCACGGCGTCCTGGCGGTTCTGCGTGGCGTAACAGATATCCTGCTTCTTCGGCTCGCGAATGGACGGATATTTCGCCTTGAGCGCGCCGATGATCTCCGCTGCGTCGTCGACCGAAAGCGTGGTCTGGGTGACGAACGCAATCCGATCTGGGTGGGCCAGCTGCAGCGCCTGCACGTCTTCGATGTCTTCGACGAGGTACATGCCCTCGCCCGCCTGGCCCATCGTGCCTTCCACCTCTGGATGGCCCTTGTGACCGATCATGACGATGTCGAAGCCGTCTTGCCGCATCTTCGCCACTTCGATATGCACCTTGGTGACGAGCGGGCAGGTGGCGTCGTAGACGCGCAGCCCGCGCGATTCGGCCTCGCTGCGCACCGCTTTCGAGACACCGTGCGCGCTGAAAATGACCGTATTGCCGGAGGGCACCTCTTCCAGACGCTCGATGAAAATAGCGCCCTTCTTGCGCAGATCTTCGACGACGTAGGCGTTATGGACGATTTCGTGGCGCACGTAGATCGGCGAGCCGTGCAGCTTGATGGCCCGCTCGACGATCTCGATAGCCCGATCGACGCCGGCACAGAACCCGCGCGGTTGAGCCAGCAGGATCTCCGTTTCGGCAAGGGTCGTATCCGCGATGATCATGTTTAAAGAATCCCGATGATTTTCACTTCGAATGCCAGCGCCTGGCCGGCAAGCGGGTGGTTGAAATCGAACAGGGCCGACGTTTCGTTCACTTCTTTCAGAACGCCAGCGTAGCGGCCGCCGCCCGGCGCGTTGAATTCGACCAGGTCGCCTGGCGAAAAATCCTCGCCGATCATGCTGTTTTCCCGCAGCGTGGCCAGAGACACGCGCTGGATCAACTCGGGATTGCGGGGACCGAATGCGGCCCCGGGGGCTAGCTGAAAGGTCGAATGGTGGCCGACCTTCAAACCCATCAGAATGTCTTCCAGCGGCGGTGCGAGTTGTCCCGCACCGAGCAGCAGCGTGGCGGGCTTGTCGTTGAAGGTATTGATGACTTCGGCGCCATCGGCAAGGGAAAGCCGGTAGTGAAGCGTCACGTGTGAACCGGCCTTCACTTCGGAAATGTCGATGATGCTCATGCAATGCTCGCTCAGTCGAAGCGCGCTCTCACGCGTGCGCCGCGGGGCGCAGCTGACGCGTGCGGCAAACCGTCGGCGTGCCGTGCGCAAAGCGTCTATTGTAAGCCACATGGCTGGCCTCGGCTTGCGTCCATCGCGCGCACCGGGCCCGAATCCAAGCGGAGGAATTGTCTGTATATGTCTGATTATGCGTCGACGATCGACGAACCAATGTTGGATTTCGCTCGTTCGCCGCAGGGTGCTCCGGCTCCTCCGGCGGACAGATTGCGTCGCAGACGCAAATGGCCTAAACGTGACATGCCGCGTGAGCGGCTGATTGACCAGGGCCCTAGCGTACTGTCAGACACTGAAATGGTCGTGCTAGTACTGGGCTCCGGCTTGCCGGGCCACGATGTTTTCAGCGTGGCTCACGAGCTGCTCGACCGTTTCGGGTCACTGCGGGCAATGCTCGATGCCACTTACACGGACTTCGACGGGCTGCGCGGCATCGGGCCCGCGAAAAAAGCGCAATTGCTCGCGATCATGGAAATGGCGCGCCGCTCGCTTGTCGACAAAATGCGCCGCCGGTCGCTCATGAATTCTCCGGAAGCCGTTGAAAATTATCTGCGCCTGCTCATAGGCGGCCGTCCGCACGAAGTGTTCGTGTCGCTGTTTCTGGACGCCCGGCACCGGCTTATCCGCAGCGAGGAAAGCGCGCGCGGCACGCTCACGCGGATGGCGGTGTATCCGCGTGAGATCGTGCGGCGTGCGTTGACGCTCAATGCCGCGAGCCTGATCGTCGCGCATAATCATCCGTCTGGCGCTGTGCGGCCGAGCGCGAGCGACTGCAGTCTGACGCGCGCACTGCGCGAAGCGCTTGCGCTAATCGACGTTCAACTGGTCGATCATCTGGTGATCGGCTCCGACCGCGTATACTCCTTTGCCCGCGACGGCTGGCCCTGACGTTGGACCATGCGTCGGCGCCTGCAGCTTGCCCGAAACGGTACGGAAAAAGCACGAACGGCAAAGGAAAAGGCCCTGCGCCGTGTCTTGCTGCCGCAAATAAGGTTTGATTTTGCGGCTTTTTTTCTGCTAGAATCCCGGTTTGCCTGTTTCCAACCCCCTGTTCCGAAGCCACCAAGGCGTTCCGGAAAGGATACGTGCCTGAATTTCAGCGCGACTCTTTTCGGGAAACTTTCACGGCGTTCGAACTCAGAATTAGCGTATTAGGAGTGCTCTCATGGCACGCGTATGCCAAGTAACTGGGAAAGCGCCGATGAGCGGCAACAATGTTTCCCACGCGAACAACAAAACCAAGCGCCGGTTCCTGCCGAACCTGCAAAGCCGCCGCATTTGGGTGGAAAGCGAAAACCGTTGGGTGCGTCTGCGTATTTCGAACGCCGGCCTGCGCCTGATCGACAAGAACGGTATCGACGCTGTGCTCGCAGATCTGCGTGCACGCGGTGAAGCCTAAGGAGTAAATGATGGCAAAAGGCGCACGCGACAAGATCAAGCTGGAATCGACCGCAGGCACGGGTCACTTCTACACGACGACGAAAAACAAACGCAACATGCCGGAAAAGATGCTGATCAAGAAATTTGATCCGGTCGTCCGTAAGCATGTTGAGTACAAGGAAACCAAGATTAAATAAATCTTGGCTCCTGCCGCCTGACGACGGCAAGACATACATAAAAAGCCTCGCATTCGTGCGAGGCTTTTTTGTTTTGTACTAACCGAACCAGCCGACCTTGGGTCGACATCGTCGGCGATACATAGTCTTATAACGTTCAGCCAGCTTTCCCTCGACCGTCGCGGCGCGTATCCTTTCCCGTTTTAGCAGCGCGTAAATCGCACGCTGCTACAGCAAAACGAAAGACGGAGATGCGAGCAATGGAATTCGATGTGGCGATTGTCGGTAGCGGTCTCGCGGGACTGAGCGTCGCGCTCAACCTCGCGCAGACGCGGCGCGTCGCGGTGATCGCCAAACGGTCGATAACCGAGGGTGCGAGCGATTGGGCGCAAGGCGGCATTGCCGCGGTGCTCGATTCGGCGGACAGCATCGAAAATCACGTGCGCGACACGCTCGTTGCAGGCGCCGGCCTGTGTGATGAAGCCGCAACGCGCTTCATCGTCGAGAACGGACGCGCTGCTATCGAATGGCTGATCGAACAAGGCGTGCCGTTCACCAAAGACGACTCCGCGGAACTCGGCTTCCATCTGACTCGCGAAGGCGGCCATAGCCATCGGCGGATCATTCATGCGGCGGATGCGACGGGCCACGCGGTAGTGGCCACGTTGAGCGAGCGTGTGCGACAGCATCCGAACATCACGCTGCTGGAAGATCACTACGCAATCGACCTGATCACGTCCGACCGGCTCGGCCTGCCGGGCCGCCGTTGCCATGGCCTGTACGCGCTCGATGTAGAAAGCGGACGCACCGTCACGATCGAGGCGCCGCATACGGTGCTTGCCACCGGGGGCGCCGGCAAGGTCTATCTGTACACGACGAATCCCGATACCGCGACGGGCGACGGCATCGCGATGGCATGGCGCGCCGGCTGCCGGGTCTCGAATATGGAGTTCATCCAGTTCCATCCCACCTGCCTCTTCCACCCGTACGCAAAGTCGTTCCTGATCTCCGAAGCGGTGCGCGGCGAGGGTGGCGTCCTGAAGCTGCCGGACGGCACGCGGTTCATGCCGAATCACGATGAACGCGCTGAACTCGCGCCGCGCGACATCGTGGCGCGCGCGATTGACTTCGAGATGAAGAAACGCGGCATAGATTGTGTGTATCTCGATATCAGCCATCAGCCGGCTGACTTTCTCCGCGAGCATTTTCCGACGATCCTCGCTAGGTGCCTCGAATTCGGTATCGACATTACGAAGCAACCGATCCCCGTGGTCCCGGCGGCACACTACACGTGTGGTGGCGTCGTAACGGACCTGGCCGGCCGCACCGATCTCGCAGGGCTCTATGCAGTCGGCGAAACATCTTGCACTGGATTGCACGGCGCGAACCGCCTTGCCAGCAATTCGCTGCTCGAGTGCCTCGTGCTTGGCCGCTCGGCGGCACGCGCGATCGAAGAAGAGGGATTTTGCGCCGCCGTCCACGCGCCTTTGCCAGACTGGGACGAGAGCCGTGTTTCGGACCCCGACGAAGAAGTGGTCGTCGCACACAATTGGGACGAGCTCCGCCGGCTCATGTGGAACTACGTCGGCATCGTGCGCACGGACAAACGCCTCGCGCGAGCCAAACACCGGCTGGCGCTATTGCGCGACGAGATTCACGAGTATTACGCGAACTTCAAGGTGAGCCGCGATTTGCTCGAGTTGCGCAATCTGGTGGACGTAGCCTCGTTGATCGTGGACGGCGCGCGTTCCCGGCGCGAAAGCCGTGGCCTGCATTTCAGCCGCGACTGGCCAGCAACCTTGCCGAAAGCGCTGCCAACTGTGCTATCGCCCGAGCACGTCCGAAACCGCAACGTGTGATCTAAGGCAAAGCGCCACCGCCGGCTCCGAGCCGGCGATGGCGCTTTATAAGCAAGAACTTCCGTCAGACGATACGCAAAGAGTAATCGGTCGCTCGCACGTCTTTCGTCAGAGCGCCGATCGACACACGGTCGACGCCCGTTTCCGCGATAGTCCTCACTGTTTCGAAGTTCACTCCACCCGACACTTCCAGTACGGCGCGCCCCGCGGTGATCCGCACGGCTTCCCGCATCGAATCGAACGAAAAGTTGTCGAGCAGGACGGACTGCGCGCGATGCGCCAATGCCGTTTCCAGCTGCTCGAGCGTCTCGACCTCGATCTGGATTGAGACGCCCGCGTTGAGAGCCAGCGCCGCGTCCATGGCCGCCCCCACTCCGCCGGCAGCGGCAATGTGGTTTTCCTTGATCAGGATGCCGTCATACAACGCGAGCCGTTGATTCGCTCCGCCTCCCACGCGCACCGCGTATTTCTGCGCGAGCCGCAAGCCGGGCAACGTCTTGCGCGTATCGAGAATGCGGGTACGCGTATGAGCGACCGCATCCACATACCGGCGCGTGGCGGTCGCCACGCCTGATAAAAGCTGAAGGAAGTTAAGCGCGTTGCGCTCGGCAGTGAGCAGCGCACGGACCGGTCCACGCAGTTCGCACACGGGAGTGTCCGCTGTCATCCGGTCACCTTCGCGGTAAAGCCACTGCACCTCGATCCGTGAGTCCACTTGCCGCAAAACCGCGTTGAACCAGGACACGCCGCACAACACCGCATTCTCACGGACAACGACACGCGCGCGGCGCACGTCATCGGCGGGGACGAGGCGGCCGGTCTGGTCACCCGTGCCGACGTCTTCCGCAAGTGCGTCGGCGACGTTGCGCGCGAGCGCTGCGTCGAACGCCGCGCCGTATTGCGCATGGATCTCGGCGAAGAGTGGCGAGACGGCTTCGGCGTGACTGTATGGCGCCGAACGGGGCACTGCTGAACTCTGCGCTGCCGCGTTCATCAGGCGGCTCCCACGTTCGAATACAACTGCGCGTCGCGCGCCAGATCGCCGCTCGCCTGCACGCGCTTCTTATGACGCGCCGCAAAGTCCAACATACGGTCGATCGGCACACGCGCCCGCTCGCCAACCGCGCGTTCGACGAAAATCTCGTTATGACCGCGTTCGAGGACGTCGGCGAGATTCGCGAGACCGTTCATAGCCATCCACGGGCAGTGCGCGCAACTCTTGCATGTCGCGCTGTTGCCGGCAGTAGGCGCCGCGATCAACGTCTTGCCAGGCGCAGCGAGCTGCATCTTATGGAGGATGCCGAGGTCCGTTGCCACGATGAAGTGCGTCGCATCCAACTTCTGCGCGGCATCGATCAACTGTGTGGTAGAGCCGACGACATCCGCCTGGGCCACCACGTTGGCCGGAGACTCCGGATGAACCAGGACTTTCGCGCCCGGATATTCGGCGCGCAGCAAATCGAGTTCAATGCCCTTGAATTCGTCGTGTACGACACACGAACCCTGCCACATCAGCATGTCCGCGCCGGTCTTGTTCTGGATGTAACCGCCCAGGTGCCGGTCGGGCGCCCAAATGATCTTTTCGCCGCGCGCGTGAAGGTCGGCCACGATCTCCAGTCCGATCGACGATGTCACCATCCAGTCTGCGCGGGCTTTAACGGCCGCGCTCGTATTCGCATAGACGACCACCGTGCGGTCCGGATGTGCGTCGCAGAAAGCCGAAAATTCATCTACCGGACAGCCGAGGTCCAGCGAACATGTTGCGTCGAGATCCGGCATCAGAATGCGCTTGTCCGGGCTGAGAATCTTGGCCGTCTCGCCCATGAACCGCACCCCCGCCACCACGAGAGTCTGGGCCTCGTGATCGCGCCCGAAGCGGGCCATTTCAAGTGAATCGGCCACGCAGCCGCCTGTTTCGTCGGCCAGCTCCTGCAATTCGGCGTCGACATAGTAGTGGGCGACGAGCACGGCCTTCTCGCGCTTGAGCAATGCGCGAATGCGCTCTTTCAGCGCCACTTTTTCCTGCGCCGACGGCACCTCGGGCACCTTCGCCCACGCCTGCCCGATCCCGCAGGATGTCCCCTGCGCCTGCGGCCGGTCGTATTCCACGGCCCTGATCGCCTGCTGATCCATGATCTCTTCTGCCCTCGCTTTGCCGCCGTGGAATACCCATCGCGTCATGCAAATTCCGCGGCCCAAAATGCAAAACCCCGCCAACGCGGGGTTTTGTGACGTAACGAAATTTTAATGGATTTCGTGGTTAAGCATAACGGCGCAGTCGCATTGCGAACTCCTGCAGCGCCTTGATGCCGCTCGCTTCAGCGCGATGGCACCAGTCCTGCAACTGCACCAGCAACTGATCGCGCGACGCGTTCGAGCGCTCCCACATTGACGCAAGTTCGTTACGCATGTCGATGTAGGTCTTCAACTTCTGGCTGTTCGCGAAGATTTGCGGCAACAGACGCTTCTGCGGCTCGTCGAGCCCCGCTTCTTCCTTGTGGAACCAGCTGCGCGCCCCGCGCATGACCTGATATTTCTCGCGCGCGCCCACTTCCTTCAGATGCGCGAGTTCCTGACGATACGCGCGCTTGAGCGCCTTGCCGTAACGCGCCATCACTTCGTAACGGTTAGCCAGCACGGCCTGCAACGTGTCCTGATCGAGCACCATCTTGCCCGTGGTCAGACGCGGCGTGGGCGCGACCTTCTTCACCTTGGCAAGGCGGAAAGCCGACATGATGCGGATGTACATCCAGCCGATGTCGAACTCGTACCACTTGTTCGACAGCTTCGCCGAGGTAGCGTACGTGTGGTGATTGTTGTGCAGCTCTTCACCGCCGATGATGATGCCCCACGGGAAAATGTTGGTGCTGGCGTCCGACGAGTTGAAGTTGCGATAACCCCAGAAGTGCGCGAGACCGTTCACCACGCCGGCTGCCCAGAACGGAATCCACACCATCTGCACCGCCCAGATGGTCAGGCCGACCACGCCGAACAGCGCGACATTCAGCACCATCATCAGGCTGACGCCGAGAATCGGGTACTTGGTGTAGACGTTGCGTTCCATCCAGTCGTTCGGCGTGCCGTGACTGAACTTGCGCATCGTCTCTTCGTTTTTCGCTTCCGTGCGATAGAGTTCCGCGCCTTCGAGCAGCACCTTCCAGATGCCGCGCGTTTGCGGGCTATGCGGATCTTCTTCCGTCTCGCACTTGGCGTGGTGCTTACGGTGGATAGCCGCCCATTGACCGGTCAGCATGCCCGTGGTCATCCACAGCCAGAATCGGAAAAAATGACTGACGACAGGATGCAACTCGAGCGCGCGGTGCGCCTGGCAGCGATGCAGATAAACCGTCACACCGATGATCGTGACGTGTGTCACGGCGAGCGTGTACAGAACAAGTTGCCACCACGAGAAGCGCATCAGACCGTGGGCAAGGAAATCGAGCAAAGAATTCAACAAGGCAATTTACCTGTGGAACGAGAGACACGAGACACCCGCGAACTGCGCGTGTCAAGAAAGTGAAAGCATACAGCGGGATTGGACGACATTCTACTGGAAGCGTTCCAAGTGTTTGTAACAAATAGGGATTTTTTGTGCAGCATCAACGCACACAGCCCCGCAGCAAGCCCGTTAGACTCATCAGTGCCGCGCGAGTGCCCGCTAAATAGCGTTGCCCGCCTGATTAGCCGTCCCGTCGGTCACAGTTGCCGATTTTGACAACATGCCTCCGACATTTGCTACCTCAGCCGCATTCCCGACAATGCGAACTTCGCGTTGCGCGAAAGGAATGGAGATGCCGTGTGCGGAAAAAAGCTGCCAGATGTTGCGATTGACCGCCGAGCGGACGGCTGATGTGCCAGTTGCCGCGTCTGCAATCCAGAAGCCTAGCTCCAGGTTGATGCCATCGGCGCCAAAACCTACGAGATAAGGCGTGGGCGCCGGGTCCGTCAGTACGCGGGGCACGCCGTCCGCTGCTTGCGCGAGAAGTGCCATGGCCTGCTCGACATCGGCGGTGTAGGCGATCTGCACGGCCGCCTTCGCATAGCCACGCGTCAGATACGACGACTGATTCTGCACGACGTCGGTAATCAGTTTTTCGTTGGGAATCAGCGTTTCGATACCGTCAAGACCGCGCACGACCGTATATCGGGTGCGGATCTGCGTGACCATGCCTTGCAGGCCGCTCACGTTGATCGTGTCGCCGATTCGCAGCGACCGGTCGATCAGGATGATGAAGCCCGACACGTAGTTGCTGGCGATTTTCTGCAAGCCAAACCCCAGCCCCACGCCCAGAGCACCGCCAAATACGCCGAGCACGGTGATGTCGATGCCAACCAGCGACAAGCTGATCAACACCGCCGCCAGTACAAACGCCGCGCGGCCGACACGCGCCACCACGACTTTCAGATTCGCGTCGAGCGTCGCGGCGCGCATCAGACGGTCTTCGAACGCCGAGCCGAGCCACATTGCGACGATCATCGTCACGCAGACCCACAGCAGGCCCGTGACGAGCGAGAGCAGCGTCATGTGCGCATTCGCGACACGAAAGTGCACGCTCGCCATCCACGCGATCACGTCGTCCTGAATGCCCATCACGGTGAGCACCATGGCGACCCACACGCCCAGAGAAACGATCTTTTCGACGAGGAAAAGCCACGGGTGCGTCTCCCCGTCATGGCTGAAGACGCGCCGCGCGAAGAAAAACACGATGTAAATCAAGCCGATGCCGAAGAGCGGCACCAACGCGAGATCGAGCAGCGACGTGTGGATGAACCGCCCGGCGATCGCCCGTGCGATCCACACCAGCACTGCGCCGATCAGCGGGAAAAACGCGCGGTTCAGGCTTTCCGCGCCGAAGCGCAGCGTCTGATAGCGGGTCTGACGACGCAGATCGAGCGCCCGGCGCAACAGCCAGGCGAGCAACCAGGCGAGCGCGAGCGTGGCGATTAGCACCCCGACTTGCCAAAGCATGACGGGCTGGCCGAAGTCGCGCGCGAGATCGCCGAACAGATGAGAAAAGATACGGTTTTGCATGATGTCGCCGGAATGTCCGGCTCATGGTTCGGCTCGCGGTTCGGGTGATCGATCCGCGAGCCGGCTGGCCTATTGCGGGCTCAGCTCTGGCGTTCGAGAACGGCGGCGAAAAAGCCGTCGGTCGCGTGGCGGTGCGGCCAGAGCGACAGATAATCGCCCATTTCGAGATCGATGCGCTGCTCCGCCAGCACCTCGCGCGCGGGGACGAGCGCAAAGTCCGGATGATCTGCAAGGAACTGCTGCACGACCGCTTCGTTTTCCGCTTCCAGGATCGAGCAGGTCGCATACACGAGGCGACCGCCCTTCTTCACCAGACGCGCCGCGCTCGCCAGAATCGACGCCTGCTTGGGCGCGAGTTCGGCGACCGACTCCGGCGACTGGCGCCATTTCAGGTCCGGGTTGCGGCGCAGCGTACCCAAACCGCTGCAGGGCGCGTCGACCAGCACCCGGTCGATCTTACCGGCGAGCCGCTTGATCTTGGCGTCGTGTTCACTGTCGATCAGTACCGGATTCACGTTCGACAAACCGCTGCGCGCAAGTCGCGGCTTGAGCCTGGCGAGACGCCGCTCGGAGATGTCGAACGCATACAGACGCCCGGTCGAGCGCATCGCCGCGCCCAGCGCCAGAGTCTTGCCGCCCGCGCCTGCGCAGAAGTCGACGATCATCTCGCCGCGCTTGGGCGCAACCAGCGAGCACAGCAACTGGCTGCCTTCGTCCTGCACCTCGACCCAACCCTGCTGGAACGCGTCGAGCTTGGTGAGCGGCGGCTTGCCCACCACCCGCACGCCGAACGGCGCGAACGGCGTTGCGCCGGCTTCGATACCGGCTTTCGACAGCGCGTTCAGTACGTCGTCGCGGCTCGCCTTGATCGGGTTCGCGCGCAGATCCAACGGCGCTGGGTAGTTCAACGCGGCGGCCAGTTGAGCCAGTTCGGCTGCTTCAAAACGCTTCGCGAGCGCCTGATAGATCCAGTCGGGCAGGTTCAGGCGAATCCGCAGCGGCAAGCTTTCCGGATCGATCATCGCGACGTGTTCGAGCCATTTCGACTCCGAGTCGGACACGAACGGCTTGAGCGCCGTGCGGCCGGCCGTCTGCATCAGGCCGAGCAAGGCCATGCGGCGGGCCGGGCTGCCCGCGCCGCTTTCGGCAAGGTGCGCAAACTCCATCCGGCGACGCAGCACCGCGAAAACCGCCTCGGCAATTACGCCGCGCTCGCCGTGCCCGAGCTTCGGATGCGCCCGAAAGAAACGGCTCGTGGTAGCGTCGGCAGGACCGTTCAGTCGAAGGACTTCGGCCAGCAAAGTCTCAGTTTGTCCAATCAGAAAACCATGTAATCTCATGCGCCCTCTCCGGCGGTGTGACCGGCAAAGAGCCATTGCGGCTCCGGCGGCGTAAGCGTGACGCGCAGGCCGTCCAGAGCGAGACGCCCTTCGACGAACCAGCGCACCGCGCGTGGATAAATAATGTGTTCAGTCGCAAGCACGCGCTCGGCGAGCGTGGCGGGCGTATCGCCGGCCTCGACGGGCACCGCCGACTGCGCGACGATGGGCCCGTGATCGAGCTGCGAAGTAACGAAATGCACCGACGCGCCGTGCAGGCGCACGCCGGCGTCGAGCGCCTGCTGATGCGTTTTCAGTCCCGGAAAGCTCGGCAGCAGCGACGGGTGCACGTTCAACATGCGCCCCACATAACGGTCGACGAAACCGTCTGTCAGCACGCGCATAAAGCCTGCGAGCGCTACCAGATCGGGCGAGAAACGATCGATTTGTTCGGCGAGCGCGGAGTCGAAGCTGTCGCGATCGGGAAACTGGCGGTGATCGACCACCGCCGTGGCAATGCCGTGCGACGCCGCGAACGCAAGGCCCGCGGCATCCGGACGGTTGGCAATCACGGCAGCGACCTGCGCCGGCCAGCGTTCGTCCGAGCAGGCTCGAACGATAGCTTCCATGTTGCTTCCCCGCCCTGAAATCAGGATGACGAGTTTTTTCATGCGCGGATTTTATCATTCGAGGGCACCCAAACCGCGACGCGCCGCCGTCCCATGCGCCGAGCGTTTATAATCGTTTGTTTTGCGGCACCTCGCCCGCTCTATCCCGACGCGCTATCGTGAGAGTCTTCCGCGGTCTTCCCAATGCTGAAAGCCGTGCGCCCTGCGCACTGACCATCGGCAACTTCGACGGTGTCCACCGCGGCCATCAGGCTTTGCTCGCGCACGTGCGCGCGGCGGCCGACGCGCGCGGCCTGCCCGTCTGCGTGATGACCTTCGAGCCGCACCCGCGCGAGTTCTTCAATCCCGCCAGCGCACCGCCGCGCATCGCGATGCTGCGCGACAAGCTGGAGGCGCTGCGCACCAACGGTGTGGACCGCGTCGTCGTAGAGCACTTCAATCACACATTCGCGAGCCAGTCGCCGGATGCGTTCGTCGAACGGATCATCGTCAACGGGCTGCACGCGCGCTGGGTGATGATCGGCGACGACTTCCGCTACGGCGCAAAGCGCGCGGGCGACTTCGCGTCGCTGAAAGCCGCAGGGCAGCACTACGGTTTCGAAGTCGAACAAATGGCAACGGTCGCCGATCCGTCCGGCGCGCGTATATCCAGTTCAGGGGTACGCGCCGCGCTGGTGGCCGGCGATCTCGACGCGGCGCGCGCCGCGCTGGGCCGCGATTATCTGATCAGCGGTCACGTCGTGCACGGCATGAAGCTCGGCCGCGATCTCGGCTTTCCCACGCTAAACCTGCCGATCGCGCACAAGCGTCCGGCGCTCGCGGGCATTTTCGTCGTGCGCGTGCATGGCGTGGCGGACGAACCGCTGCCGGGCGTCGCGAGCCTCGGCCTGCGTCCAACCGTCGACGATTCCGGCCGCGTGCTGCTCGAAGTGCATCTGCTCGACTGGCACGGCGACGCATACGGCAAGCTCGTGCGCGTCGAATTCCTGAAGAAGCTGCGTGACGAGGAAAAGTACGTCGACCTCGAAACGCTCACGGCCGCCATTGCGCGCGACGTCGCCAACGCGCGCGCATGGTTCGCGGCCGTCGGCGCGGGCTCGCCAGGCAGCCGTTCCACCGGTTTCGCCACGTCGGCCACCGACCGAATTAGATAGCCGCCGCGGTCCGCGCGCGCTGATTGTCGCAAGGACCGCCGCTCTCGCGCATCGAAAGGCGTCCGTGCATCGCGCGACATGCCTGCCGGGCGCGCCCCACGCTCTCGCGCATCGTGCGCAACCCGCGCCCCGCTGCGCTTATAAAGAATTCACCGCGACCAAATCATGAGCAACAAGAAAGCCGATTCGAAACCGCCGTCACGTTATCCCGTGAACCTGCTCGACACGCCGTTCCCGATGCGCGGCGATCTGCCCAAGCGCGAGCCGCAATGGGTCAAGGAATGGCAGGAACGCAAGATCTACGAGAAGATCCGCGCCGCCAGCAAGGGCCGCAAGAAATTCATCTTGCACGATGGCCCTCCGTACGCGAACGGCGACATTCACCTCGGGCACGCGGTGAACAAGATTCTGAAGGACATGATCGTCAAGGCACGCAACATGGCGGGCTTCGACGCGGTGTACGTGCCTGGCTGGGACTGCCACGGCATGCCGATCGAAATCCAGATCGAAAAGCAGTTCGGCAAGTCGCTGCCCGCCGCCGAAGTGATGCAGAAGGCGCGTGCCTACGCGACCGAGCAGATCGAAAAGCAGAAGGTCGGCTTCCGTCGTCTGGGCGTGCTCGGTGAGTGGGACAACCCGTACAAGACGATGAACTTCGCAAATGAAGCGGGAGAAATCCGCGCACTCGCGAAGATCATGGAAAAGGGCTACGTGTTCCGCGGCCTGAAGCCGGTCAACTGGTGTTTCGACTGCGGCTCGGCGCTCGCTGAGGCAGAAGTCGAGTACAAGGACAAGACAGATCCGACCATCGACGTGCTGTTCAGCTTTGCCGAGCCGGAAAAGACCGCACAGGCGTTCGGTCTCGCCGCGCTGCCGCGCAACGAAGGCGGCATCGTGATCTGGACCACCACGCCGTGGACGATCCCGGCGAACCAGGCGCTGAACCTGCATCCGGAAATCGTCTACGCGCTCGTCGACACGCCGCGCGGCCTGCTGATCCTCGCCGAAGAACGCGTCGAAGCATGTCTGAACGCATACGGTCTGGAAGGCTCGGTCGTCGCGACCACGCCCGGCGCGAAGCTCGTCAATCTGCGCTTCAACCATCCGCTCGCGTCCGCTCATCCCGGCTACAAGCGGACGTCACCGGTGTACCTGGGCGACTACGTCACGACCGAAACCGGCACGGGCGTCGTGCACTCGTCGCCGGCGTATGGCGTGGAAGACTTCGTGTCCTGCAAGGCACACGGCATGGCCGATTCGGACATCATCAATCCGGTGATGGGCGACGGCCGTTACATCGAATCGCTCGCGCTGTTCGGCGGCCTGTCGATCTGGGCGGCCAATCCGCAGATCGTCGAAGCGCTGCAAGGCGCCGGATCGCTGTTGCGCACCGAGAAGTACACGCACAGCTACATGCACTGCTGGCGCCACAAGACGCCGATCATCTACCGCGCCACATCGCAATGGTTCGCCGGCATGGACGTGAAGCCGAACGATACCGACAAGACTCTGCGCGAAACCGCACTCGAAGGCATCGAAAACACGGCGTTTTATCCGTCGTGGGGCAAGCAGCGCCTCTTCAGCATGATCGCGAACCGCCCCGACTGGACACTGTCGCGCCAGCGCCAATGGGGCGTGCCGATGGCCTTCTTCGTGCACAAGGAAACCGGCGAGTTGCATCCTCGCACGCTGGAGTTGCTCGAGGAAGTCGCGAAGCGCGTCGAAGAGGCCGGTATCGAAGCCTGGCAAACGCTCGACCCGCGCGAATTGATCGGCGACGACGCCAACATGTACGAAAAGAACCGCGACACGCTCGACGTGTGGTTCGATTCCGGCACCACGCATTGGCACGTGCTGCGCGGCTCGCATAAAGACGAGCTGCAATTCCCGGCCGACCTGTATCTGGAAGGCTCGGACCAGCATCGCGGCTGGTTCCATTCGTCGCTTTTGACCGCGTCGATGCTGGACGGCCGTCCGCCGTACAACGCGCTGCTCACGCACGGCTTCACCGTCGACGGCGAAGGCCGCAAGATGAGCAAGTCGCTCGGCAACGGTATCGATCCGCACGAAGTGGCGAACCGGCTCGGCGCAGAAATCATCCGTTTGTGGATCGCGTCGACCGATTACTCGGGCGAGCTCGCCATCTCCGAAGAAATCCTGAAGCGTGTGACCGAAGGCTATCGCCGCATTCGCAACACGCTGCGCTTCCTGCTCGCGAATCTGTCGGACTTCGACTTCGAGAAGAACGCGCGCCCGGTCGAAGACTGGCTCGAGATCGACCGCTACGCGGTGGCGCTGTCGGCGAATCTGCAAAACGACATCCTCTCGCATTACGACAAGTACGAGTTCCACCCGGTCGTCGCCAAGCTGCAAACGTTCTGCTCCGAAGACCTCGGCGGCTTCTATCTGGACGTGCTGAAGGACCGCCTGTACACCACGGCTGCAGATTCCGTCGCCCGCCGCTCGGCTCAAACCGCGCTGTATCACATCGCGCAAGGCCTGCTGCGTCTGATGGCGCCGTTCCTGTCGTTCACAGCCGAAGAAGCCTGGAAGGTGTTCCAGCCGAACAGCGAGACCATTTTCACCGAGACGTACCACGCATTCCCGGCGGTGCCGGACGCCGGCGCGCTGCTCGACAAATGGACGCTGTTGCGCGCTGCCCGCGGCGACGTAACGAAAGCGCTGGAAGAAGCGCGCGTTGCGAACCTGATCGGCTCGTCGCTGCAGGCGGAAGTGGAAATCCGGGCGAGCGGCGCACGTTACGACGCGCTCACAAGCCTCGGCGACGACCTGAAGTTCGTGCTGATCACGTCGGCTGCGAGCGTCGTCAAGGTCGAGAGCGAAGCGGAAGAAGGCGTCGAAGTCATCACGTCGAAGTATCTGAAATGCGAGCGCTGCTGGCACTATCGCGCGGACGTGGGCGCAGACGCGGAACACCCCACGCTGTGCGGCCGCTGTGTCAGCAATCTGTTCGGCAACGGTGAAGCGAGGAGCGCGGCATAATGGCGAGAACCATGGCGAAAACCACATCGAAAGCTTCCGCCGGAAACAGTTCGCTGGCGCCCTGGCTGGGCGTCGCGCTGATCGTGATCCTGTTCGATCAGTTGACGAAAATCGCGGTGCAAAAGGTGTTTGCCTACGGCGTCGCGCATGAGGTCACGTCGTTCTTCAACCTGATTCTCGTGTACAACCGCGGCGCGGCATTCAGCTTCCTCGCAATGGCTGGCGGCTGGCAACGCTGGGCGTTCACCGCGCTCGGCGTGGTCGCCGCGCTGGTGATCTGCTATCTGCTCAAGCGCCACGGCGGGCAAAAAATGTTCTGCACCGCGCTTGCGCTGATACTCGGCGGCGCGCTCGGCAACGTGATCGACCGGCTCGCGTACGGCCACGTGATCGACTTTCTGGATTTCCACGTGCGCGCGTGGCACTGGCCGGCGTTCAACCTGGCGGACAGCGCGATTACGGTCGGCGCGATTCTGCTCGTAATCGACGAGTTGCGGCGCGTACGCGGCTCGCGTTAAGGTCGCGATAACGTCGCGTCAAGGTCGCGCGTCGCCTCACCCGCGGTCGCCTCACAGCGCGAGGCCGTGGTCGGCTTTCGACCGCTCGCCTCGCGCCAGAAGTCCGCTTTGACGGCCGGCAACGGTGCAAGCGCGCCGCGCTCGGCCACCACGCTTTGTCGGAGGCTTTCGTTGGCAACCGCAGAACTCGCAGGGAAACACCTCGTCCTCGGCATGACGGGCGGCATTGCCTGCTACAAGATCGCCGAACTCACGCGCCTGCTGACCAAGGCCGGCGCAACCGTGCAGGTCGTCATGACCGAAGCGGCCACGCAGTTCATCACCCCGGTGACCATGCAGGCGCTGTCGGGCCGGCCCGTCTACACGAGCCAGTGGGACGCGCGTATTGCGAACAACATGGCGCATATCGATCTGTCGCGCGAAGCCGACGCGATCGTGATCGCGCCCGCCTCCACCGACTTCCTCGCCAAACTCGTACACGGCATGGCCGATGATCTGCTCGCTACGCTATGCGTCGCGCGTGATTGTCCGCTGCTCGTCGTGCCCGCGATGAACCGGCAGATGTGGCAAAACCCGGCCACGCAACGCAACGTCGCACAGCTGCGCGCGGACGGGATCGAAGTGCTGGGGCCGGACTCCGGTCCGCAGGCTTGCGGCGAAATCGGCGACGGCCGCATGCTCGAAGCCGCGGCAACCTATGAGGCGATCGCATCGTTCTTCGCGCCCAAAATTCTTTCCGGCCGGCGCGTGTTGCTGACAGCCGGGCCGACGTTCGAACCGCTGGATCCGGTGCGCGGCATTACCAACCGGTCGAGTGGCAAGATGGGGTTCGCGCTGGCCCGCGCCGCGCAACAGGCGGGCGCCGACGTGCACCTCGTGGCCGGTCCTGTCGCGCTCGAAACACCGTGGGGCGTGTTCCGAGAAGACGTGGAAACCGCCCAGCAAATGCACGATGCCGTGATGCGCGCGGTGGCAGATGCGGACATTTTCATCGGCGTAGCCGCGGTCGCTGACTGGCGTGTCGATCACCCGAGCGACCACAAGATCAAGAAAAGCGCGGATCGCGCGCTGCCCACTTTTTCGTTCGTCGAGAATCCGGACATTCTGGCCTCGGTCGCGAAGTTGCCGCATCCGCCGTTCACCGTCGGCTTCGCCGCCGAAAGCGGCGATCTCGAAGTGCATGGCGAGGAAAAACGCGTGCGCAAAAACGTGCCGCTTTTAATCGGTAATCTCGGGCCGCTCACATTCGGCATGGACGATAACGAGGTCATCCTGTTCGAAGCAGGCGGCGCTACCAGGCTGCCCCGCGCCGACAAGCAGACGCTCGCGCGCGCGCTGATCGCGGAGATCGCGAAGCGTCTGCCCGACACAAATTTGATTCGCTGAGCCGGCGATCCGGCCCTGGCATGCAGTCGCCGGAAGCAACGCGGCGAAGCGAATGACCCATCTGGAGCACACTGACATGACGCTACTTTCCGTGCTCGATCAAACGCCCGTCATTTCAGGGCACTCGGTGGCGGACGCGATTGCCGCCACGGTAGAACTGGCGCAACTCGCCGACGATCTCGGCTACACGCGCTACTGGTGCGCTGAGCATCACGGCTTGCGTGGCGTGTCGAACCCGTGTCCCGAAGTGATGCTCGCGCGCCTCGGCAGCGTCACGCGGCGCATCCGGCTGGGCTCCGGCGGCATCATGCTGCCGTACTACAGCCCGTTCAAAGTCGCCGAGCAATTCATGATGCTGGAGGCGCTGTTCCCTAACCGCATCGATCTCGGCGTGGGACGCGCGCCCGGCGGCGACATGCGCACCGCCCAGGCGGTTGCCGCGGGCGACTACAACCGCGGCGAAATCTTCCCGCAACAGGTGGCCGATCTGCTCGGCCTGATGCACGGCACGCTGCCAGCCGATCACGTCGCGCGAGGCGTACTGCTGCAACCGCAAGTTGCCACGCGTCCGCAGCTGTGGATGCTCGGTTCAAGCGAATTCGGCGGGTTGCTCGCAGCGCAGCTCGGAATCCGCTTCGCATTCGCGCATTTCATCAACGCCCATTTCGGGCATCAGGTCGCGCATGCGTATCGCGAGCGTTTCAAGCCAAGCGAGGAAACGCAGCAATCGTATCTGGCCGCCGCCGTGTTCGTGATTTGCGCGGACACCGAACAGGAAGCCGCTGATCTGGCGAAAGCCGTCGATCTGCGTCGCGTGCAAATGGCTTATGGTTTGAACGAACCGATTCCGACTATCGAACAGGGCGTCGCGCAGGAGTATGGCGAGCGCGAAAGACTGGTGATAGACCGCGAGAAGCCGCGCAGTATCATCGGCACGCCAGAAGTCGTGACCGAGCGCCTCCATGCATTGCAGGAACAATTCCAGGCTGACGAGCTCATCGTGCTCACCGTCGCAGGCAGCTATCGCGCGCGCTTGCGTTCCTATGAACTCCTTGCCGAAGCGTTCGATCTAGGGCGCCCGGCTTCAACTTCTTAAACCTTCGAACCTGCATGAAACTCGACCTGAAGATTCTCGATGCGCGCATGCGCGACCAGCTTCCTGCCTACGCGACGAGCGGTAGCGCGGGACTCGATTTGCGCGCGTGTCTCAAAGAGCCGTTGACGCTCAAACCCGGCGAAACCGCACTCGTTCCGACAGGGCTTGCGATACACGTAGGTGACCCCGGCTATGCCGCGCTGATCCTGCCGCGCTCGGGTCTGGGACATAAGCACGGAATCGTGCTCGGCAATCTGGTCGGCCTGATCGATTCCGATTATCAAGGCGAACTGATGATCTCGACATGGAACCGCGGAGAGACCACATTCGTACTCAATCCGATGGAGCGTCTCGCGCAACTCGTGATCGTGCCGGTCGTGCAGGCCGAATTCAATATCGTCGATGAGTTCGAGCAAAGCGAGCGCGGCGCAGGCGGCTTCGGCAGCACCGGCAAGCACTGAACTGAACAACGCAAATGAAAACGGCGTGGACCTTGCGGTCCACGCCGTTTTTTCTGTGGCGAGTACGCTCGACGCTTACTCGACTTCGATCGCTTCCGGGTTCGGATTGCGCGGTGCCGGATGCTCGTCGAAGGTCAACTGGACCTTGTCTTCCGCATCGACGTCGACCGAAACACGGCCGCCGCTCATCAGCTTGCCGAACAGCAGTTCGTCGGCCAGCGCGCGGCGAATCGTGTCCTGAATCAGACGCTGCATTGGCCGCGCGCCCATCAACGGATCGAAACCGTGCTTCGCGAGGTGCTTGCGCAACGCGTCGGTGAAGAGCGCATCGACCTTCTTCTCATGCAACTGATCTTCCAGTTGCATCAGGAACTTGTCGACCACGCGCATGATGATTTCTTCATCGAGCGCACGGAAACTGATTGTCGCGTCCAGACGGTTACGGAACTCAGGCGTGAACATGCGCTTGATGTCGACCATTTCGTCGCCGGTTTCCCGACGATTCGTGAAGCCGATCACCGACTTGCCCATTGCCTCGGCGCCCGCATTCGTCGTCATGATGATGATGACATTACGGAAATCCGCCTTGCGGCCGTTGTTGTCCGTCAGCGTGCCGTGGTCCATGACCTGCAGCAGCACGTTATAAATGTCCGGATGCGCCTTCTCGATTTCGTCGAGCAGCAGCACACAGTGCGGCTTCTTGGTGACAGCCTCGGTCAGCAAGCCGCCCTGGTCGAAGCCGACATAGCCCGGAGGCGCACCGATCAAACGGCTGACCGCATGACGTTCCATGTACTCGGACATGTCAAAGCGGATCAACTCGATACCGAGCGTGAACGCCAGCTGCTTGGCCACTTCTGTCTTGCCGACGCCCGTGGGGCCGGAGAACAGGAATGCGCCGATCGGCTTGTCGAGCTTGCCGAGACCCGCACGCGCCATCTTGATTGCGGCCGACAGCGCGTCGATAGCCGGGTCTTGCCCGAACACCACGCTCTTCAGATCGCGATCCAGCGTTTGCAGCTTGCTCCGATCGTCTTGCGACACGCTTTGCGGCGGGACGCGGGCGATCTTCGAGATGATTTCCTCGATCTCGTTCTTGCCGATCGTCTTCTTCTGCTTCGACTTCGGCAGGATGCGTTGCGCCGCACCCGCTTCGTCGATCACGTCGATCGCCTTGTCCGGTAAATGACGATCCGTGATGAAGCGTGCCGACAACTCCGCTGCCGCCGACAGCGCGCCCGACGAATACTTCACGCCGTGATGCTCTTCGAAACGCGACTTCAGGCCGCGCAGAATCGCCACCGTCTGTTCGACGGACGGTTCAGTCACGTCGACCTTCTGGAAACGGCGCGACAATGCCGCGTCTTTTTCGAAGATGCCGCGGTATTCGGTGAACGTGGTCGCGCCGATGCACTTGAGCGTACCCGACGACAACGCCGGCTTCAGCAGGTTGGACGCGTCCAGCGTGCCGCCCGACGCGGCGCCAGCGCCGATCAGCGTATGAATTTCGTCAATGAAAAGAATCGCGTGCGGGCGTTCCTTCAATTCCTTGAGGACCGTCTTCAGGCGTTGCTCGAAATCGCCGCGATACTTGGTACCGGCCAGCAGCGCGCCCATGTCGAGCGAATACACCTGAGCGTCGGCCAGAATATCCGGCACTTCGCCGCGCGTGATTCGCCACGCCAGACCCTCGGCGATCGCCGTCTTGCCGACCCCCGCCTCGCCGACCAGCAGCGGATTGTTCTTGCGGCGGCGGCACAGCACCTGGACCACGCGCTCGACTTCCGACTCGCGCCCGATCAGCGGATCGATGCGGCCGTCTTTCGCCATCTGGTTCAGATTCTGCGTGAACTGGGCGAGCGGAGTTTCTTTCTGCGCGGCGGCTTCGTCAGACTCGGCATTCGCGTCGCTCGCTTTCGCGGCGTCGGTGCTGCTCGTCTTGGCGATGCCGTGCGAGATGAAATTGACCACGTCCAGACGCGTCACGCCCTGCTGTTGCAGGTAGTAGACCGCATGCGAGTCCTTCTCGCCGAAGATCGCAACCAGCACGTTCGCGCCGGTCACTTCCTTCTTGCCATTCGAGGTGGACTGAACATGCATGATGGCGCGCTGAATCACACGCTGGAAACCCAGCGTGGGCTGCGTGTCGACGTCATCCGTGCCGGGCACGGTAGGCGTGTTGTCATGAATGAAGTTGCGCAGGTTCTGGCGCAGATCCTCGATATTGGCCGCGCATGCACGCAACACTTCCGCCGCTGTCGGATTGTCCAACAGTGCCAGCAAAAGATGTTCGACCGTTATGAACTCGTGCCGCGCCTGGCGTGCTTCCATGAACGCCATGTGCAGGCTGACTTCCAGTTCCTGGGCAATCATGCTTCCTCCATCACACACTGCAGCGGATGCCCGGCCTGCCGTGCGTGGGTAACGACTTGCTCGACTTTGGTCGACGCGATGTCCCGCGTATAGACCCCACAAACTCCCCTGCCCTCGCGATGCACCTTCAACATGACCTGTGTTGCGGTTTCACGATCTTTATTGAAATATTCCTGCACGATCATCACGACAAATTCCATTGGCGTGAAGTCGTCATTCAGCAGCACCACCTTGTACATGGATGGCGGCTTGAGCTTTTTCTCCTGCCGCTCCAGTACGGTGCCGTCCTGCTTGTCCGGGATAATCGCCATACACCCATTCTAAACATCTAGGACAGGCCCGCAATCCTGTCAAAACCCGGCAAACCGGCCGGTTCACCCGAACGCCGCCGCCGGCGGAAACTCACCGCCTGCATGCGCCATTCGACGAGCCGATTGCGGAGCCGGCCCCCTATCCAGATCATGCGTCGCGGCCGTGCTGCGCCGCAGTCGGATCGAGTATCGCACAACCTGCCGGAGCTAGCTGACCGGCACTCGTTCGCCCATCTCGCGGCGAGCGGCCCGCAGAACAGCAAGTGAGTCGATTATGCGACTTTTCAAGACGCCCCGCTTGCGCAACCGCACATAACAAAAGAGGGAAAAACCCTGGAAACCGCCTGTTGGCAACGCGTGTAACGCCGTCTCAAAATTTTCTTGACACTCGAATAAAGAGCCTCAACAATCAAGCTGGCACTTTTTTCACTGCGCCAAATTCGAAAAAATGCCGATGGTGAGCTTGTGAGGAGGGAGCGGCTGCATCGCGCGGTCGTCGAGCTTTTCGAGGGCTCGTGGTAGTGACATGAGTTACAGGGGAAGTTGGAATGGCAACTGGTACGGTCAAATGGTTCAATGACGCAAAAGGTTTCGGATTCATCACGCCTGACGAAGGTGGTGAGGATCTGTTTGCACACTTCTCGGCCATCCAGATGAATGGGTTCAAGACCCTCAAGGAAGGCCAAAAAGTGACCTTCGAGGTCGTGCAAGGCCCGAAAGGCAAGCAGGCATCGAACATCCAGGCACCCGCCTGACACCTGTTCGGTACCCGTCCTTTTGAAACCCGGCTTCGCGCCGGGTTTCTTTTTGGCCTCGTTCTGTTTAATCCGAAGTCCGTTGCAAATACATCGACGTCCCAAATAACGGGCAAAGGGACATGCAAGCCCCCACTGTGCCTCGTCTCGCGTCATCGCGCACTCCGGTTTCAGCCGGTACGCGTCAGTAACGAGACCTCATACCGCCCAGCTCGCGTAAAAAAACCCGGCCGCCTCTGAAGCGCAACCGGGTTTCCTCGCAATGCCGGCCAGGCGGCACGCCACGCGCCGCTTACATGTTTTCGATCATCACCTGGCCGAAACCCGAGCACGAGACCTGCGTCGCGCCTTCCATCAGACGCGCGAAGTCGTAAGTGACCCGCTTTTGCAGAATGGACGTTTCCATCGACTTGATGATCAGATCCGCCGCTTCCAGCCAGCCGAGGTGGCGCAGCATCATTTCCGCGGAAAGAATCTCCGAGCCCGGATTCACGTAGTCCTTGCCCGCGTATTTGGGCGCCGTGCCGTGGGTGGCCTCGAACATCGCGACCGAATCCGACATGTTCGCGCCCGGCGCGATGCCAATCCCGCCAACCTGCGCGGCCAGCGCGTCCGACACGTAGTCGCCGTTCAGATTGAGCGTCGCGATCACGTCGTATTCGGCGGGACGCAACAGGATCTGCTGCAGGAACGCGTCGGCGATCACGTCCTTCACGACGATGTCGCCGCCCGTTTTCGGGTTCTTGACCTTCATCCACGGACCGCCGTCGATCAGCTCGGCGTTGAACTCCTTCTGCGCGAGCGCATAGCCGTAGTCACGGAATGCGCCTTCCGTGTACTTCATGATGTTGCCTTTGTGCACGAGCGTGACCGAGCGGCGATCGTTGTCGATTGCATACTGAATCGCCTTGCGCACGAGGCGCTCCGTGCCCTCGCGCGACACCGGCTTGATACCGATTCCCGATGTGTCGGGGAAGCGGATCTTCTTCACGCCCATCTCTTCCCTCAGGAATTTGATGACCTTTTTCGCCTCTTCAGATTCGGCCGGCCATTCGATACCCGCGTAGATGTCTTCCGAGTTCTCGCGGAAGATCACCATGTTGGTTTTCTCCGGCTCGCGCACGGGCGAAGGCACGCCCTTGAAGTACTGAACCGGACGCAAGCACACATACAGGTCGAGTTCCTGACGCAGCGCGACGTTCAGCGAGCGGATGCCGCCGCCGACGGGCGTGGTGAGCGGCCCCTTGATCGACACGACATATTCCTTCAGCACCTGAAGCGTTTCTTCCGGCAGCCATACGTCCGGACCGTAGACCTTGGTCGACTTCTCGCCCGCGTAGATTTCCATCCAGTGGATTTTCCTTTTGCCCGCGTAGGCTTTTTCCACTGCGGCGTCCACTACCTTGATCATGACCGGCGTGATGTCGAGACCGGTGCCGTCGCCTTCGATAAACGGAATGATCGGCTGGTCGGAAACGTTGAGCGAGAAATCCGCATTGACGGTGATCTTGTCACCACCGGTCGGAACCTTGATGTGCTGATACGGCATGATCGGACTCCAGTGAAGGCTGTGCTGAAAGCTGATGGGAGACTGCGAAAATGGGCGCTCCTCGCTACGCGCAATGCCGGACGCCCGCAAGCGGCCTGGCCGTTATTCTAGCCCACGCGGGCGCTGCACCGAGGCGAGAGCGGCTCGGGGTTTTCCAACATGAAGCGCCCATGACCGCCACAGCCGAGCGTCGTGTCTTACATAGGACTCAGCGCTTTCGGACACGCGCTATGCTTTATGATCGCGCCATCGACCACAGGCCCGGGCGCGTTCTGTTTGCGCATCGGCGCTTCACGCCGCGACGGGCGTCGCACGACTCCATCATTTCTTATGCGCCTTCTCGCCCTGAACAAGCCGTTTGGCACGATCTGCCAGTTTTCCGCGCACGAGACGCGTGCTTCGCTGGCCGACTGGGTAAAGGTGCCCGGCGTCTATCCAGCCGGGCGTCTCGACTCGGACAGCGAGGGGCTTCTGCTTCTCACCGACGACGGCGCGCTGCAAGCGCGTATCGCCGAACCGCGTCATAAGCTTGTCAAGCGCTATTGGGCGCAAGTGGAAGGCGCCGTCGATTCCATCGCGTTGAAAAAGCTCGCGCGCGGCGTCGATCTGGGCGACTACGTGACGCAGCCCTGCCGCGCCGACTATGTCGAGCCAACCGATACGCTTTGGACCCGCACGCCGCCGATCCGCTATCGCGCCTCGATTCCCACCACGTGGATCGAGTTGTCGATCACCGAAGGCAAGAATCGCCAGGTGCGCCGCATGACGGCCGCGGTCGGCTTTCCGACGCTGCGTCTCGTGCGCGTCGGCATCGGCGCGCTCGATATTTTTTCGCTTGGTCTGCAGCCAGGAGAAAGCCTCGATCTGCCGCTGAAAGCACCTTGGGAAGGCTGCGCCTGAATCGCTAAGTCATTGTCTGCGTGAGCAAAACGGCGCGTGAAACTCGCGGACGAAAACCCGTGAAACACCGGCATTCGCGCAACTCGTCGAAAGCCTGGTTCACCTCAACGTCCCACATCGAAACTTTCCGGAAAATTCACGTCAACCGGTGCGCAAGCTCACGCGTTATTCGACGCAGATGCCGCTCTAAGCCGTCCGGCATTCAGCCTTAAGAGCCTTTGTACAAGCCGCATGCGCGGTCCGTGCGGGCAGTCTGAGCGCTAGGCGGGCGCGTCGAAAATTTGTTCGATGCACCTGTCAACCGAAAGGTGGATGGCACGTTTACCGACATGACTCAAACATAACCGGGTCATTTGGTTAATTAACTAAAGCTGAGGATTTGCAAAATGAACAAACTGATCGCCGCTCTGGTCGCTGGCCTCTTCGCAACGGCAGCATTCGCACAAGCTTCGGCACCGGCAGCAGCTTCGGCAGCTCCGGCAGCTGCTGCTTCGTCGGCTAAGAAGACCACGAAGCACGCTCACAAGAAGTCGCACAAGAAGGCAGCAGCAGCTGCTGCAGCTTCGGGCGCTTCGGAGTAAGTTTGTTGTAAAGACGCAGTCAAGAACTAGCTTCATTGCCGTTCTTACGGCGTTGAAAGGCAGATCACCGCAAGGCGATCTGCCTTTTTGTTTTTGACGCGCTCGCGTAACATTCCCCGGTTAATCTCAGCAAGGAGTCATGCCGTGCGATTTTCCATGCGCTCGTTGGTGGCGCGTTTCGCCGTTGCCGCAATCCTGCCGTTCGCGGCGGTGTCGGCGGTGTCTTTTGCCGCTCTCAATGCGGCCCCCGCTCATGCGCAGCAAATGCCGGCCGGGGCGAAACAGCCTGGCGAATTTCCGCGCGCGAAGCTCACCGCCGGCATGTTCGTGATCGACGCGGCCGTCGCCGCCAACGACGCGGATCGCGAGCAAGGCCTGATGTACCGCACGAACCTGGCGCCGAACGAAGGCATGCTGTTCGTCTTCAACGAGAATGCCGTGCATTGCTTCTGGATGAAGAACACGCTGATCCCGTTGTCGATTGCATTCATCAGGGCCGACGGGACCGTGACTGACATCGACGAAATGCAGGCGGAGACGACCAACAACCACTGCCCGAAAAATAACGGCGCCTACGCGCTCGAGATGAGCAAGGGCTGGTTCACGTCGAAGGGTATCAAGCCAGGAATGAAGATTCAGGGGCTGCCGGCTGCGCAGTAACTAGCGCAACTGGCGCAAGAGTTTGCGCGGCGGTTCGTGGGTCGATCATCGCTCAGTGCTCCGCCGCAAACACCGCCCCGTTTCGCAGCGGCAGCGCGCCTGAAAAGCCAGCCGCTTCGTCAGATCCACCACCGCAAAGCCGTCGCCCTTCCAAAGGCGGCGGCTTTTGTCATTCTTGCCGCGCGCTGCCTGTCATTCTTGCGTCACGGCACCGCCGCGCCCCGCCCCGCCCGGCCAGCCCTCGCCTGGCAAGATTCCTGCAAAAGACGGGCCGACGCGCTATCCTAGTATTCTTAGCAATGCAGCATCCCGCGGTCCGGGCGGCACAGACTGCCGCCCGCCAACCGTTTCAGGCGCGCTATTCCAAGGAGGTTCACGTGCCCCGCAAGACTCCCATCGAGCGCTACCGGAATATCGGCATCAGCGCTCACATCGATGCCGGCAAAACCACCACCACCGAACGCATCCTGTTCTACACCGGCGTGACCCACAAGATCGGTGAGGTTCACGACGGTGCGGCGACGATGGACTGGATGGAACAGGAGCAGGAGCGCGGCATCACGATTACGTCGGCAGCCACCACCGCCTTCTGGAAAGGTATGGCCGGCAACTACCCCGAGCATCGGATCAACATCATCGACACGCCGGGGCACGTCGACTTCACGATTGAAGTCGAGCGCTCCATGCGCGTGCTCGATGGCGCCTGCATGGTCTACGACTCGGTGGGCGGCGTGCAGCCGCAATCTGAAACCGTCTGGCGTCAGGCGAACAAGTACAAGGTGCCGCGCATCGCGTTCGTCAACAAGATGGACCGCGTCGGTGCAGACTTTTTCCGCGTACAGCGGCAGATCGGCGAGCGGCTGAAGGGCGTCGCGGTGCCGATCCAGATTCCAATCGGCGCGGAAGAACACTTCCAGGGCGTGGTCGATCTCGTCAAGATGAAGGCGATTTTCTGGGACGAAGAGAACCAGGGCATCAAGTTCGAATACCGCGACATTCCGGCGGAGCTCGCTGACACCGCAAAGGAATGGCACGACAAGATGGTCGAGGCCGCCGCCGAGGCGAACGAAGAACTGCTCGATAAGTACCTGGGCGGCGAAACGCTGACCGAAGAGGAAATCAAGCATGGCATTCGGGCGCGCTGCATCGCCAACGAAATCGTGCCGATGCTGTGCGGCAGCGCGTTCAAGAACAAGGGCGTGCAGGCAATGCTCGACGCGGTGATCGACTATCTGCCGTCGCCGGTCGACGTGCCCGCGATTACCGGTCACGACGAACACGACAAGGAAATCGAGCGCCATCCGAACGACACCGATCCGTTCTCGGCACTCGCCTTCAAGATCATGACCGACCCGTTCGTCGGCCAGCTGATTTTCTTCCGCGTGTATTCGGGCGTCGTGAATTCGGGCGACACGGTGTACAACGCGATCAAGGAAAAGAAAGAGCGCCTCGGCCGGATCCTGCAGATGCATGCGAACGAGCGCAAGGAAATCAAGGAGGTCTACGCGGGCGACATCGCTGCGGCAGTCGGCCTGAAGGAAGCGACTACCGGCGACACGCTGTGCGATCCGAACAACGTGATCATCCTCGAAAAGATGATCTTCCCTGAGCCCGTGATCTCGCAGGCCGTGGAGCCGAAGACCAAGGTCGACCAGGAAAAGATGGGCGTCGCGCTCAATCGTCTTGCGCAGGAAGATCCTTCGTTCCGCGTGCAAACAGACGAAGAATCCGGCCAGACGATTATTTCCGGCATGGGTGAGCTGCACCTCGAAATTCTCGTCGATCGTATGAAGCGCGAGTTCGGCGTTGAAGCGACCGTCGGCAAGCCGCAGGTCGCCTACCGCGAAACGGTGCGCAACAAAGTCGAGGACGTCGAGGGCAAGTTCGTCAAGCAATCGGGTGGCCGCGGTCAGTACGGCCACGCGGTGGTGACGCTCGAGCCGGCGCCGCAGGGCAAGGGCTACGAATTCGTCGACGCGATCAAGGGCGGCGTGATTCCGCGCGAATACATTCCGGCGGTGGACAAGGGCATCCAGGAAACGCTGAAGGCCGGCGTGCTCGCGGGCTATCCGGTGGTCGACGTGAAAGTGACGCTGACCTTCGGTTCGTACCACGACGTCGACTCGAACGAAAACGCGTTCCGCATGGCCGGCTCGATGGCGTTCAAGGAAGCAATGCGCAAGGCGAAGCCCGTGCTGCTCGAGCCGATGATGGCCGTCGAGGTGGAAACGCCCGAAGACTTCATGGGCAACGTGATGGGCGATCTGTCCAGCCGCCGCGGCCTCGTGCAAGGCATGGAAGACATTGCGGGCGGCGGCGGCAAGCTGGTGCGCGCCGAAGTGCCGCTCGCGGAAATGTTCGGCTACTCCACGTCGCTGCGCTCGGCCACGCAAGGTCGCGCTACCTACACGATGGAGTTCAAGCACTATGCTGAAACCCCGACCAACGTCGCCGAAGCCGTGATCAACGCGAAGCACAAGTAGGCGCTTGCGCTAATGAACCAAGCCTGCGTGCCGCAGCATGGCCACTCGGGCTGACCGGCCAAAGCCCGTCCTTCATGGACGGGCTTTTTTTTCGTCCATGAAGACGCGGGCGGTCACTCGCCCCACGGGCGTTTTTTTAACGTGTAAAAATGCCGAACGGCGCCGCGGCCCTTTCCACGACGAATGTCAAACGCAAGCCACGAGGAGACATGCGATGAGCCAGGATCACGAACATCCGCATTACAACGACGAGCGCGACAAGCAGGAGCGCGCACCCGTCGATTGGCGCGAGCACGGCGTCAAGGTGATTCGGGGCGATCAACTCGACACCAACACCGCGCAAACGCCAGGCATGAATCGCGCGGCCGCGATCAATGCCGCACGCGTCGGCGCGCAGAAAATCTGGGCCGGCACGGTGACGATCCATCCGAATGCGAAGACCGGCGCTCACCATCACGGCGCGCTCGAAAGCGTGATCTACGTGGTGCGCGGCCAGGCGCGGATGCGTTGGGGTGAGCATCTGGAGTTCACCGCCGAAGCCGGACCTGGCGACTTCATCTTCGTGCCGCCGTATGTGCCGCATCAGGAAATCAATGCGAGCACCGACGATCCGCTCGAATGCGTGCTCGTGCGCAGCGACAACGAAGCGGTCGTAGTCAATCTGAATATCGACGCCGTCGAACAACCGGAAGCGGTGTACTGGGTCGATCCGATTCACAAACATCCGCACGATCACTAATCACTTTCACGCGACTCATGACGCCGACTGCTTCGCTGCGCCCTCGCCTTCTCACGCTGTATGCGGTTCTGATCGCGGCCAACCTGGGCGCATGGGCATGGGCGCTGATTGCGTTTCGCCACTATCCGCTACTGCTCGGTACGGCGCTGCTCGCGTACGGTTTCGGTCTGCGCCATGCAGTCGACGCCGACCACATTGCCGCTATCGACGCCGTCACGCGCAAACTGATGCAGACCGGCAAGCGGCCGCTCGGCGTGGGCCTGTCGTTCTCGCTCGGACATTCGAGCATCGTGATTCTCGCGACGCTCGGCATCGCGTGGACCGCGCATTCGCTGCACGGCCGCTTCGAGACGTTCAAGGCCGTGGGCGGCACCATCGGTACCCTTGTTTCGGCAACATTCCTGCTCACGCTTGCGGCCGTGAACCTCGTGATTCTGCGCGACGTGTGGCGGCGTTATCGTCATGTCCAACGTGACGGCGAACTGGCTGCTGCTGCGTTGGACACTGACCACGCAGCCGGTCCCGGAGGTCTGTTGTCGCGCGCGTTGCGGCCGCTGTTCCGGCTCGTGACTAAAAGCTGGCATATGTACCCGGTTGGCGTGCTGTTCGGGCTGGGCTTCGACACGGCAACCGAGATCGGCTTGCTTGCAATTGCCGCGTCCGAAGCCGGCAAGGGCTTGCCGTTGTATTCGATCCTGGTGTTTCCCGCGCTTTTCACAGCAGGCATGACGCTCGTCGATTCGACTGATAACGTGCTGATGGTCCATGCATACGGCTGGGCCATGGACGACCCCAAACGCAAGCTCTACTACAACGCGAGCATTACCTTCGTGTCGGCGGTCGTCGCGATCGTGATCGGCGGCGTGGAGGCATTGGGACTGCTGTCCGACAAGCTCGGTCTGAACGGAGGAATATGGGATGCGGTGACGAACGCCAATGAGCAGTTCGGCTTGCTCGGCTACGGCATCGTCGCGGCGTTCATGGCGTGCTGGATCGGCTCGGTGCTGTTTCATCGCTGGAAGCGTCCAGCCATCGCGGCGCGGTAATTGCGTCTACATCGAGCGGCAAGCGCGCCGCACGAGAGGTGCCGAACGTGCCACAGCAATGCCGCGCCGACCGTTGTGATGACGACACACACCGGCCCTTTTATTCACGGATCGCCAACACGACACCGCCGCAAGCGCTCCATTCCGCGAGCAATCGCTTAAACTGAAGCCGCCTTGTATCGCCGCAAGCATAGCCGCAATCGTGCCGCCTCGCAGCCTGACTGTCGCGCATGCGGCGCGGCTTCTCAGAACCGGCAACCGAACGGACTGGACATTCCATCGATGAAGACTCCCGCTGACCGATTCCCCGCTCTCGACCTCGCCCGCAGCACCGCCGACGCGTACGGCAATCACGCAATCGACGAATTTCTCGCCGGCCGTATCACTCGCCGCGATCTGCTGCGCTACGCGAGCGTGATCGGTTTGTCGCTCGTTGGCGGCGGCGTGCTGAATCTTCCGGCAGCGCACGCACAAGGTCAGGCAAGCGCGGGCGGTGCATCGAACCAGACGATTCGAGTCGCGCATCTGACGCCTGCGGGCGCCGTCGACCCTTTGACCGTGACCGATGCCGCGAGTCTCGCGCTGCTGAATCAGACTGGCGAATTCCTGATCGACGACGACGGCGAAAAGCTCGTGCTGAAGCCGGCCCTCGCGCTGTCCTGGAAGCCGAACGACAAGGGCGACGTGTGGACCTTCAAGCTGCGCGAGAACGTCAAATTCCACGACGGCCAACCCTTTACAGCGAAAGACGTGGTCGCGACATTCGACCGTCTCGCCGATCCTGCGACCGGCTCGGCGGCGCTCTCGGTGTTGAAGGGCGTGTTGTCCAAGGGAGGCGCGAAGGTGGTCGACGAGCACACCGTCGCGTTCCACCTCGATGCACCGAACGGCAATTTCCCGTACTACGTTTCCTCGGACAATTACAACGCCGTGATCTTGCCCGCGAACTACGCGGGCGGCTATGAAAAGAGCTTCATCGGCACCGGTCCGTTCAAGTTCGAAAAGTATCAGCCGAAGGTCGGCGCATCGTTCGTGCGCAACCCCGACTACTGGGGCGAGAAAGCGTTACCGCAACGCGTACAGTTCTCCTTTTATGCGGACCAGCAGGCGCAACTGCTCGCATTGCAAGGCCATCAGGCCGACGTGATGGGCACCTTCACCGTGCAAGGCGGTGCGGCCATTCTGAACAATCCCGACTACAAGGCAATCGGAGTAAAGTCGAGTGCGCATCGGCAGATTCACATGCGCAACGACAACCCGCTCTTCAAAGACAAGCGCGTGCGTCAGGCGCTTGCGCTGTCGATCGATCGCGAGGTGCTGGTGCGAGGCCTCTTCAAGCGCCGCGCGCAACTCGGCAACGACAGTCCCTTTGCGCCGGTGTTTCCGTCGTCCGATGCGGGTGTTGCGCAGCGCAAAATCGACGTAGCGAAAGCGAAGCAACTGCTCGCGCAAGCGGGCGTGCCCAACGGTTTCGACGTGACGCTGACCACTGAAAAGTACATGGAGATTCCCGACCTCGCGGTCGTGGTGCAGAACGCGGCGAAGGCGATCGGCGTGCGCATCAATCTGAAGGTGGAGAGCCAGTCGCTGTATTACGGCGCTGGCACGCCGGGCAAATCAGACTGGCTCGACTCGCCGCTCGGCATCACCGACTACGGTCATCGCGGCGTGCCGAACGTGTTCCTGAATGCGCCGCTCACGAGCGGCGGCACGTGGAATGCCGCGCACTTCAAGAACCCGCAATACGATCAACTGGTCGCGCAATTCGTCGCGGCCGTCGACCTCGCATCGCAGAAAAAAATCTCCGGCCAGATCCAGACTCTGCTGCTCGATGAAACGCCGATCATCATCCCGTTCTTCTACGATCAGCTGATCGCGATGCGCAAGGGCGTGAACGGCGTGCGCTTCACCGCGCTCGCGCAGCTCTACTTCGACCGCGCAGTGTTGAGCGCGTAAGCGTCTCGCATCGGCGCGCAATACTTCGGCAAGCGTTCACGATGTCGACCACAGCGAGTTCTCCCGCCTCGGCCCCGAAGCGCAACGCCGGCCGCGTCGTGCGTTTCCTTGCGACGCGCGTGGGGCTGTCGCTGATCACACTATGGCTGTTGTCCGTGATCGTGTTCGCCGGCGGGCAATTGCTGCCCGGCGATATCGGTCGTGCGGTACTCGGGCCGCTCGCCGACGCGCGCGCGGTGGCGGCGCTCAATCATCAACTCGGCGCCGACCGTCCGCTAATGACGCAATACGTCGAGTGGATTTCGCACTTCGTGCGAGGCGACATGGGACTTTCGTACGCTTATCGCGAGCCGGTGAGACCGTTTATCGCCGATGCACTTGCGCATTCCGCGAAGCTCGGCCTGCTCGCGTTCATCGTCGTGGTGCCACTGGGCATTGCGGGCGGCGTGTGGTCCGCGATGCACGCAGGACGCTGGCTGGATCGTACGATCAGCATTGCGGGTTTGTCGGCGACCGTCGTGCCGGAATTCGTGTCGTCGATCGTGCTGATTCTCGTGTTCGGCGTATGGCTGCGCTGGCTGCCTATCGAAGCTGCGTATGCGCCCGACGCCGGCGCGCTCGAACAACTGCGTCATCTGATCCTGCCGGTGCTGCCGCTGGTGCTCGTGTTCTTCGGCTACATCGCGCGGATGGCGCGCGCCGGCACCGTCGAAGCGCTCGACGCAGACTACACGCGCACCGCGATCCTCAAGGGCTTGCCGCGTCACACCGTGATCTGGCGGCACGTGTTACGCAACGCGCTGCTGCCGACCATTACCGTGGCCGCGACCCAACTCGGCTACATGATTGGCGGCCTCGTGGTGGTCGAGACGTTGTTTCACTATCAGGGCATCGGCTCGCTGATCTACAACGCCGCGAAGGCGAAGGACTTCCCGATGCTGGAGGCAGGTGTACTGACCGTCGGCGTGGTCTATACCGTCGCCAATCTCGTCGCGGATGCGTTGCACGTGCTGCTCAATCCGCGCCTGCGCGTAAGGAGCGCCGAATGAGCACCATTGTTCCGCCGGCCGCGCAGCGCGCAGCGAGCGAGCCGCGCTTCGATCAGTTGCGTGTGTTGCTGCGCTCGCCGACGTTCGTGGTGGGCGTGCTCATCGTCGTGTGGTGGATCGTATGCGCGATTGCCGGCCAATGGTTCGTGCCTGTCGATCCGTATGCGTCCGACCCGCTCAATTCGCTCATGCCGCCCGACCGCGCGCACTGGTTCGGCACTGACCAGTTGGGCCGCGATGTGTTCTCGCGCGTGATCGTCGGCGCGCGCGACATTCTCACGATTGCGCCGCTCGCGACACTACTCGGCACGGTGGCGGGTACGTCGCTAGGGCTCGTCGTCGGTTACTTCGACGGCTGGGTCGATAACGCGGTGGGCCGCGCGATCGACGCGGTACTCGCGCTGCCGCTCGTGATCGTCGCGCTGCTCGCGCTTGCTGCGGTGGGCGCGTCGAACTTGACCGTGATACTCGTGATCGGCATCACGTTCACGCCGATTACCGCGCGCACCGTGCGCGCCGCCGTGTTCGCCGAGCGGCATCTCGACTACGTCGCCGCCGCGCAACTGCGTGGCGAACGCGCGCCCTACATCATGTTCGCGGAAATTCTGCCGAACGTGCTGCCGCCTATCATCGTCGAGGCGACCGTGCGGCTCGGTTATGCAATCTTCGCGGTCGCCACGCTGTCGTTTCTTGGCTTCGGCATTCAACCGCCGTCAGCCGACTGGGGCCTCGCGCTTTCCGAGTCGTACACGCTGATGGCGGGCGGCGCGTGGTGGACCGTCGTATTCGCGGCCGGCGCAATTGCCACGCTAGTCGTCGGTGTGAATCTCATTGCCGACGGCGTACAAGGTGTGCTCGACCGATGAACGGACCTCCGCCCTCCTCGTTCCCCGCCTTCGACGTGTCGAAGAGCGACCGCACGGATGCGCTGACCGTCGTCGGCTTGACGGTCACATACCGGATGCGCGGTCGCGATCGCGAAGTCTTGCAGGACGTATCGTTTCGTGTGCGTCGCGGCGAAGCATACGGGCTCGTCGGCGAATCGGGCTGCGGCAAGTCGACCGTCGCGATGGCGGCGCTGCGCTATCTGCCGCGCAACGGCAAGGTGAAGGCGGGCAAGATCGTCATCGCCGGCGCCGATGTCAACAAGCTCGACGCCGACGCTTTGCGCACGATGCGCGCCAACACCATTTCAATGGTCTATCAGGACCCGGCGCGCGCGCTGAATCCGTCGTTGACCATCGCGCGGCAAGTGTCCGAAGCGTTCGAAGCCGCCGGCGTCGCGCCCGGTGAAGCATTGCGACGCTCGCTCGAGATGCTGCAGCGCGTGCGCATTGCATCGCCGGAACGGGTGATGGACAGCTATCCTCATCAATTGTCGGGCGGCATGCAGCAACGCGTGGTAATCGCGATGGCGCTCGCGTCGAACCCGGCGCTGCTGATTCTCGATGAGCCGACCACCGGGCTCGACGCCACCGTCGAGGCGGAAGTGCTCGACCTGGTCGCGCAACTGCGCGCGGAACTCGGCACCGCCGTGCTGTTCATCAGTCACAACCTCGCGGTGATCGGCCGAATGTGTGAGCGCGTCGGCGTGCTTTACGCGGGCAAGCTTGTCGAGGAGGGCGCGACGCAAGACGTTTTCACGCGGCCGCGTCATCCGTACACCGTGGGACTGTTGCGCTGTCTGCCCACCGTGGGACGCAGCAAGGATACCGAGCGGCTCGATACCATTGCAGGCGGCCTGCCCTCGCCTGGCTCGGTGACTCAAGGCTGCATCTACGCGGAGCGCTGTCGTCTCGCCGACGACCGGTGCCGCCGCGAAGCGCCGCCGCCGTACCGCGTCAGCGCGGCGCATGGCGATCATATGTCGCGCTGTCACTATCATGAACGCGCGATCGATTTGCCGCGCGCGCTCGCGCAAGCATTGCCCGAGCATAGCCTTGCGAATGCGGACAAAAAGCCGCGAGAACTCGTCTTGCGCGCCGAGAATCTATCGAAGACTTTCCATGTGTCCGGCACGGCACTGCGCGCCGTCGACAAGGTTTCGCTCGACCTCGCGGCCGGCGAAACGCTGGGTCTCGTCGGCGAATCGGGCAGCGGCAAGACGACGCTCGCGAAACTGATGCTCGGCCTTCTCGCGCCGGACGCAGGCAGCGTGCTCGAACTCGACGGCGCGCCGCTCGCCGCACGCGTCACACGGCGCAACGACGAGCAGGTCAAGTCGCTGCAGATCGTGTTTCAGAATCCCGACTCGGCGCTTAACCGCGCGCATTCTGTGAAGCGGCTGATCGGCCGCGCGTTGTCGCGTCTTGCGGCGCTGCGCGGTGCGGCCATCGACGAACGGCTTGCCACGTTGACGGCCGCCGTGCGTTTGCCGGAGCGTTATCTCGGCTCGCGCACGCGCCAGCTTTCCGGCGGACTCAAGCAACGCGTGGCCATTGCGCGCGCGTTCGCCGGCGAGCCGCGCGTGGTGGTGTGCGACGAACCGACTTCCGCGCTCGACGTCTCCGTGCAGGCGGCGATCCTCAATCTGCTTGCCGATCTGCAGCGCGAGCGTGGCGTGAGCTACGTATTCATCTCGCACGATCTGCACGTCGTACGATATTTGTCCGATCGCATCGCCGTACTCTATCTCGGCAGACTGCTGGAAATCGGACCGGCCGCGGCGGTATTCGACGGGCCGCAGCATCCTTATACGGAAGCACTGCTGTCTTCCGTGCCGACACTCGACGGCCACGCGAGCGTGGCCCGAGTCCGCCTGTCGGGCGATCTGCCGAGCGCCGCGTCGCCGCCGTCCGGCTGCGTGTTTCACACGCGTTGTCCACGCAAGCTCGGCGCGATCTGCGAACAGCAAGACCCGCCGTTTGTCGAGGCAGCCGATGCAGCATATGTGTCCCAAGCGACCGGTTCAGCCCGCGAGGCTGCGAACGGCATCGGCCGCAAGCATCTGATCCGCTGCCACATTCCGGCCGACGAACTGCGTGCGCTGCAAACCGCAGCGCGCGACCAGGCAAGCGACGAAGCGAGCGACGTTGCCCGTGACAAGCCCGCGAGTCCCGCCAACGGTGCCGGACGCGACTCATAGCGCTACTTCACAAACGTTTTTTGCGGCCGTGGTGCGACCCAGTGTCGAAGCTCACGTATCGAGGCTTTCTGCGTTTGCTTCCGAAGTAACGCACCGCGGCGAATGCGCTAGTGCCACTTCCGCTTTCTCGCCTGCACGTCGGCATGCGCGACAAATGTCACGAGCCGGCGCGGCGCATACGCCCGGAACCAAAGCGCGGCAATTGCCTCATATCAGATTCAACGTTCGATACGAGGGCACCACAATATGCAACGAAACGTCCCATGCTCCGCGGCACGCGCGGTCGTCGGCCTCGCAGCGGCCGCTGCTCTGAGCTTCGCCTCGCTCGCCAATGCGCAGACCGGCGTGCAAAGTCCGGCACCGACGGCGCAACCGCTGTCGCCCACGATGTCGCAAGCCGCGCCGCCTGTGGACCCCAGCTTCTCCGCATACTCGCTCGCGCAAGCCTGCAAGCAGAAGAACGACAACGTCGCGCACGGTCAATGCGTCGGCGCGATCCGCGGCATCATCCACGGTTATCAGTACGGTGTGCTGTTCCTCGGCCAGCGCGCGTCTTTGCCGGCCAACGAAACCCAGCGCGTATCGCTGTGTCTGCGCAATACACCGGTTTCTTCGATCGTCGACGAATTCGTCGCGGACGCGGGTCAGGTCAACGAAGATTCGCTCAAGCACACGCCCGCCGAAGTCGCGGTGCTGGGCTCTGTGCACCTGCATCACAATTGCAATTGACGACACTGAGCAGCGTCGCGCACGGCGGATTTCCTGTCGCGACTTTGTGTCCGTTGTACGCGGCGCGCCACGAATGCTCTGAACGCCGCCGGGGCGCTCACAGCCCCGCGATACCTCCGCGGCGCGCGCCTGGCTCAGAGCATTTCAAGCGGGCGCTTGCCGCGCGGCGGCTTGAAATAGCTGTCGATGGCCGCGAGTTCCTGAGCGTCGAGCCGCAGTTGCAGCGCACGATGGTTGTCGCGCACGTGCTCGACGCGGCCCGTCTTCGGAATGGCGAACACGCCCGGCTGCTGCAGCACCCACGCGAGCGCCACCTGAAACACGGAGACGCCGCGCGCGCTAGCGATGTCGTCGAGCGGCGAGCGTTTCGGCAGACGTGCGTGGTCGACTGGACTGTAGGCCATTGCCGGCATATTGCGCTCGGCGAGCCACGGCAGCAGATCGAATTCGGGCCCGCGCCGCGCAACGTTGTAGAGAATCTGGTTGGTCGCGCACGCCGTGGCGCCGGGCGTAGCGATGAGTTCTTCCATGTCCTCGGTATCGAAGTTGCTCACCCCCCAGTGGCGGATCTTCCCCGTGTCGCGTAGCGCTTCGAACCCGGCGACCGTTTCTTCGAGCGGGATCGAGCCGCGCCAATGCAGCAGGTACAGATCGAGCCGATCGGTCTTCAGACGTTTGAGGCTCTGCTCGCAAGCAGCGATCACGCCGCGCCGGCTTGCGTTATGCGGATAGACCTTGCTAACGAGGAACACCTGATCGCGCAACCCCGCCAGCGCTTCGCCCAGCAACAGTTCGGTCGCGCCGTCGCCGTACATTTCCGCGGTATCGACGAGCGTCATGCCAAGCTCGACGCCCAGGCGGATCGCGTCGATCTCGGCCGCGCGGCGCGCCGGCTGCTCGCCCATTTCCCACGTGCCTTGCCCGAGTTTGGGGATGCGCTCGCCGTCCGGCAGGCTCACGCTTGCGATATCGGTCGTCATGCTGACTCCTGAAGTGACTAAGTGTGGACTGTGGCCGAATATGTAACCACGCGCCGGCGCCGAACCAACACGCGGCGGTGCTGCGAGAAAGCGTATCGACGAGTTTAGCGGTTGCAGGACCGGCCGACAGGCCATCAGGCAAAAGCCCGCTATAACGTAGCGCGCCGATGTCTTAGAATTGCTCCTCGCCCTTCTAGCGTAAGCCCCATGACCTCTGCCTCGGAAGACCGCTGGCGCGATCTGCGCCCGGACCCGGAAAACGACACACCGCTTTATCTTCAACTTGCCCGCAAGCTTGGCACGGCCATTCACGAGAACCGCTGGAACGCCGGCGAGGCACTGCCGTCGGAGCGCGTGCTTTCGGAGGCGCTCGGCGTCTCGCGAATCACTTCACGCAAGGCGATCGCGCTACTCGTCGAGCAGGGATTGATTCGACGCACGCAAGGCGCCGGCAGTTTCATCACACCACGGTATGAAGATCCGCTGTCGCGTCTGTCGAGCTTTAGCGAAATGTTGCGGCGGCGAGGTTTTACGCCGAGTTCAAAATGGCTGTCGCGCGAAATTCTGCCAGCCAATCGCGAAGAGGTAATCCAACTCGGGCTTTCGCCGGCTGCGGCCGTGACGCGGCTGCGGCGTTTGCGTCTCGCCGACGGCATTGTGATGGCGGTCGAGAATTCCACCTTCCCCGCTGCGGTGATTCCCGATCCAAAGGCGATTGGCGATTCGCTTTACACCTACCTCGAGAATCGCGGACTGACGATCGTGCGCGCACTGCAGCATTTCCGCGCGGTGAATGCGAGCGAGGAGATCGCGCAGCAAATGAGCATTGCGCCGAACGAAGCGCTCCTGCTGATTACGCGCGTCGGTTATACGGCCGACCAGCGCGCTATCGAATTGACCGACACGTATTGCCGCAACGACTACTACGATTTCGTCGCTGAACTGCGCAAATAGGCGGTTCTCTCAAGGGCGGTCCGAAGCAGCGACGCAGTTCCGTTACAGCCACTTCGCGTCATGTGCGCCGATAGGCGACGGCGGCAGCCCGAGGAAAGCCGGCGTCTCTTCCAGTTGTTCGGCCGGTTGCACGGCCTGTACGCGACCGAAATCGGAGTCCACTGTGACGAGGCAGTCACGCACGTCGTCGAGCGACACATCGGGTGCTTGCCACCCGTCGGCGATCTCGCCGAACGATTGCAGCCACTGGCCCGTCTGCGCGAGTGAAACTTTGACGTGCCAGCTTCCGCCTTCGGTGGCGCGTCGCGCCAGCGCAGCCATGGCGCCAAAAGCGGCGAGATAGCCAGTCGCGTGATCGAGCGCCTGACACGGCAGATGTCTCGGCTCGGTCGATCCGGCTGCGGATTGCTCGGTCATCGCGATGCCGCTCGCGGACTGCACGAGGCTATCGAAACCGCGTCGCGGGGCCCATGGTCCCTCGTATCCATACGCGCACACCGACACATAGACAATGCCGGGCCGCAAGCGCGCCAAGTCCTCGGGACCGAATCCGCGCGCAGCCAGCGTTCCGGGCCGATACGCCTGTAGAAATACGTCGGCATCGCGCGTCAAACCGCGCAAAGTCTCGCGCCCCGCCGCGTCGCGCAGATCGACCACGGCCGAGCGTTTGCCGCGCCCGTTGTCGATGACGAGCGGCGCAATGTTCGGCAGATGCGGCCCGTTGATCATCAGCACCTGAGCGCCATGCTGCGCAAGCGCTCGCCCGGCGACTGGTCCCGCAATGATGCGCGACAGGTCTAGCACCCGCACGCCGGACAGCGGCCGGCTTCCAGTATTGCGCGATGACGGCTCGAACGACAACGGGGACTTGGGCAGTGCTGGCGGCGCATCGCCGATGCGCTCTATTTCAAAGAGCGGCAAACTCGCGATTGCTTTCGCCTGGTCGAGCGCGGCCCATTCGCCGGGTGTGCGGATCAGCGCGGCGCACAGGCCCGCATCGGCGAGAGTCTGATCGAGCGTGGCGCCGTCCCAGCCGCGAATTGCCGCCGCGACCGCGGCACGATCGTTCTGGCAACCGAGCACCTTCAACACGCCGTTCAGGTGATGCACGAAATTCGTATGCAGCTGGATCCAGCGGCCATCTCCCGTCTCGTAGAAACCCGTTACCGGATCGCGCAGCGCAGGCGGCAGCCCGTCGTCGACGCGCAGGTAACGTTCGCTGCGAAACGAAGCCAGCGCGCGCCGCATGTCCACTGTCACTCGCTGCCCGTGCCTCGTGCGCAACCGATGGTACTCAGCCGCCGCCAAACCCACCGCTGCGATGGTCGCGGACGCCAGCGCCCCGACGCGGAATACCGACGGCAAGCCCGGCTCCGAGCCGGTGAAATGTACGGAACGAAGCGCGGCTGGCTCGCAGTTCGCGAGGCTCCAGATTTGGTCGAGCGCGAGTTCGGGCGTCATGTTGTTCACATTCGAGTAACGGGGATGCGATCGAGTCTAGAATCGCGCCTTGCGTTAATCAATCTTGATTATGATAATCAACATATATTGATTTCTTTGCTTGACCTTTACTTTGCCGCGCATTCCTATGCCTTTGCCCGACTCGTTGACCGCCCGCGAAGCCGCCGCCGAACTGGGCATCAGCCTTGCCACGCTTTATGCGTATGTGAGCCGGGGCTTGCTGAGCTCGTCGCCGGATGCACAAGGCAAGCGTCGTCGCTACGACGCGCGCGAGGTGCGGCGGCTCGCGCGGCGCAAGGAAGACGGCAAACGCGCGGGCAAAGTCGCGCAGAAAGTGTTGGACTGGGGCGTGCCGGTGCTCGAATCGTCGATCACGCTGGTCGCACAAGGCCGCCTGCTGTATCGCGGGCATGATGCGACGGCGCTCGCGCGCACCGAATCGCTGGAAGACGTCGCCGCGTTGTTGTGGGAGTGCAGCGCGGCGCGAATTGCGGATGCGCCGGCCGTGCCGATCGCCGCCGCTCAATGGGCCGCGTGGCTGAAGCTGTGGGGCGACAATACGCCGCTCGATCGCGCGCTGGTTCTGTTGCCTGCGGCGGCGGCGCAAATGCCGCGGGTGTGGGCGCTCGGTCGCGATGCGCAACTGGACAGCGCCTGCGCCGTGATGCGGCTGCTGGCCGCCGCGATAATCTCCGCGCCGCCGTCGAATGCGCCGCTGCATCGGCAACTGGCATCGGCCTGGCAAGTGCGCAGCCGCCCGCAAGCGGGGCTGCTGCGCGCGGCGCTTGTCGCGTGCGCGGATCACGAACTGAACGCCTCGACGTTCACGGTTCGCTGCATCACGTCGACGGGAACTCATCTGTTCGGCGCGGTTGCGGGTGGTCTCGCCGCACTTGCGGGCCCGCGTCACGGCGGAGAAACCGTGCGCATTGCCGCACTATTCGAAGAAGCCTCACGCGCCGCCGATCTCGATCGTTACCTGGCTACCCGTTTGTCGCGGCACGAGCAAGGCACGCAAGGGCCGGTGCTGTCGGGCTTCGGGCATCCGCTTTATCCGGAAGGCGACCCGCGCGCGCGGCTTCTGCTGGAGTTGTTGCAGGACTGTGCGCCGGCCCGCTCGCCGCTCCCTCAGGTGCTGGCGCTCGCGCGCGCGGTGCGCGATACGACTGGCGCGGAGCCGACCGTCGACTTCGCGCTTGCGGCCATCGAGCGTGTGCTCGGCTTGCCGACCGGCGCCGCCTTCACGCTCTTCGCAGTGGGGCGAGTGGTCGGGTGGATTGCGCATGCAATGGAACAGGCGCGCGACGGCAGTCTGATCCGGCCGCGAGCACGTTACGTTGGCGAGCTCGAGGCTTGAGCGGCGGGCAGCCGCCGCTCGCGCCGATACTCCTGCCGGTATTTGTGCCGGTCCTTCTGTCAGGCAGCGCCGAGCCAGCGCGGCAGCCAGTTCGGTGTCGGCAAGCCGAGCATCGGCTTGATGGTTCCGCGCTCCGATCCGCTTGCGAGCGCGAAGCGCGCACCATCACGCCCGGCGCTGATCCACGCCACGGCCCGGCGCGGCAACTCGATCGATTCACCCGTGGCAAGCCAGTAGTCTTCACTGTCGCCTTCGACCGTCAGCCAGATCTCACCCGAGATCACCTTGAAAGTAGACGGGCGCGCGACATGCCAGGCCGCGGCCGGCTCTTCATGTTCCAGTTCGAAAATCCGCACTTCACGCATTGCCGTTCTCCTTCAAAAGGGCTTTTCTGTTGTATCGATTATTGACGTGCGATGATCGAATACCCATGCACAGTTCCGAACACTTTCGTCGGAACTGTGCAGTTGAAAAACCGAACAGTTGGCGCGCGAAGGCCGCGTTGGCCCGCCCAACGCGTTCGTGAAGGAAACCGTATGCGACTCGAAATTCAGCTGGACAGAGACAATGGTGTGCCGCTGACCGAGCAGATCGTCGCGGGCGTTACCGCGTGGATCCGCTCGCGCGCCGCGCATCCCGGCTCGAAATTGCCGTCGATCCGCCAGTTCGCAGCCGACTATGGCGTGAGCCGCTTTCCGGTGATCGAGGCTTATGACCGGCTCGTGTCGCTCGGTTACGTCGACTCGCGCCACGGCTCGGGCTTCTACGTGGCCGACCGGCCGCCGGGCGGCGCGCAGTGCGACGGCACGTCGGACCCGCGCCGCGCCGAGGACGAGTCCGACCACCTGCTCCAGCAGTTCAACCATCCCGGCGAAACGCTGAAGCTTGGCAGCGGCTTCATTCCCGAACCGTGGCGGGACACCGACAACATCGCCCAGGCGATACGGCATGTGTTGCGCACCGATCCGGCCAGCATGGTCGACTACGCAACGCCGCTTGGCAACTTGAGCTTGCGGGAGCACTTGCAGGCACGAATCGCGCAACTGGGTATCCGGGCGGACACTTCGCAGATTCTCATTACGAACGGCGCAAGCCAGGCGTTCGATCTGCTGATGCGCTACATGCTGAAGGCGGGCGACACGATCTTCGTCGAGGATCCCGGCTACTACAACCTGTATGGCCTCCTGAAGTTGCACGGCGTCCGGCTGATCGGCATTCCACGCACGCGGAGCGGCCCGGACCTCGACGTCATGCAGGCGCAGTTGAAGCGGCACAGACCGAAGCTATTCTTCATCAACACCGTATTCCACAATCCGACCGGGACGACCGTTGCCCCGCCGGTGGCGTTCCGTCTGCTGCAACTCGCGCGCGAGCACAACTTCACGATTATCGAAGACGACATTTACGCCGACTTTCAGGCCGACATCACGGACCGCCTCGCGACGCTCGATCAGTTGGAACATGTGATTTATATCGGCGGATTGTCGAAGACACTGTCGTCGTCGTTGCGCATTGGCTGTGTCGTGGCGAGCCACGCGATCATCAAGGATCTCGTCGATATCAAGATGCTGACTAGCATCGGCGGGTCGCTCTTTGCGGAGACGGTGACGGCATCGCTACTCGAGCGCGGCGCATACCGCAAATATCTCGAGCGACTGCGGCGTCGTATGCGCGATGCGCTGGGCTCTACGATACAAACGCTCGAAGATGCCGGCTGGGAGGTGTTCGAGAAACCGGTCGGAGGCAAATTTCTGTGGGCTCGCGTGCCGCATGTGGACAATGCGGAGCGGCTGGTGGAGTGCGGTGCGCCTTTGGGCGTGACCGTTGCGCCGGGCAGCTATTTCCGGCCGGGGATGGAACAGAGTCCGTGGATCCGGATTCACGCCGCGTTCGGAAACGAGCCGAGGGCGCAAGCGTTTTTTCGAGCGGCGGCGGCGTTGCGGGGGTAGAGGGGGCGGTTGCGGGGTTGGGGTTCGTTGGCGTGATTCTGTCGCGCCCGGCTTCGCGGCCGTACCGCCTTGCGACGTAAGCCCGACGCGCACATCAGCACATCATGACCTGTCTTCCTTGCCTGGCTCGGGCTTTGCCCTTCCTGCGTCGTCGGCTGCTTTTCCCTAGAATAGCGGGTCCTTGCCGTCCTTGCGCCTAGCCGCTACTTCATGTCCACGCCGCCAACTCCGCCTGCCTCGGCAACCGTCGCAGCCAGCACCCCTTCCGCCCGCTCACTGACGGTGATGCTGTGGCTCGTCGCGACCGGCTTCTTCATGCAGACGCTCGATTCGACGATCGTCAACACCGCCCTGCCAGCGATGGCAACGAGCCTCGGCGAACTCCCGTTGCGCATGCAGTCGGTCGTCATCGCCTATTCACTGACGATGGCCGTGATGATTCCCGTGTCCGGCTGGCTCGCCGACAAACTGGGCACGCGGCGCGTGTTCTTCAGCGCAATCCTGGTCTTCGCGGTCGGCTCGTTGCTATGCGCGAACGCTCAAACGCTGAACCAACTGGTGGTGTTCCGCATCGTGCAGGGCGTGGGCGGCGCGATGCTGCTGCCGGTCGGGCGGCTCGCCGTGCTGCGGACGTTTCCGGCCGAGCGCTATTTGCCGGCGCTGTCATTCGTCGCCATCCCCGGACTGATCGGTCCGTTGATTGGCCCGACGCTTGGCGGCTGGCTGGTGAAGATCGCATCCTGGCACTGGATCTTTCTGATCAACGTGCCCGTGGGCATCGCCGGATGCATCGCCACATTCATATTCATGCCGGATAGCCGTAATGAACAGGTCGGCAAGTTCGACGTCAAAGGCTACCTTCTGCTCGTGGCCGGCATGGTGGCTATTTCGTCCGCGCTCGACGGGCGTACCGAATTCGGCATTCAACACGCGACCGTGCTCGTGCTGCTGATCCTGAGCCTCGCGTGTTTTGTCGCCTACGGTTTGCACGCGGTGCGTGAGCCGTCGCCTATTTTTCCGCTCGATCTGTTCAAGATCCACACTTTCAGCGTTGGACTGCTCGGCAATCTATTCGCGCGGATAGGCAGCGGCGCGATGCCGTATCTGATTCCTTTGCTATTGCAGGTGAGCCTCGGCTATAGCGCGTTTGAAGCCGGCATGATGATGCTGCCCGTCGCGGCTGCGGGCATGGCGTCCAAGCGCCTCGTGACCACGCTGATCATTAAGTACAGCTATCGCCGCGTATTAATGACCAACACGATTCTTGTCGGCTTGACGATGGCGAGCTTCTCGCTCACCAGCGCGGGCCAGCCGTTATGGTTGAGGCTTGTGCAACTGGCATTGTTCGGTGCAGTCAACTCGATGCAATTCACCGCGATGAATACCTTGACGCTCAAGGACCTCGGGACCGGCGGCGCAAGCAGCGGCAACAGTTTGTTCTCCCTTGTCCAGATGCTGTCGATGAGCCTCGGCGTGACGGTGGCCGGCGCCTTGCTCGCCACGTTCACGGGCCTCTTGCCACGCGTGACGGCCGCAAACTCATTGCCTGCGTTTCATGCGACTTTCCTGTGCGTCGGCATTATCACCGCAGGGTCGGCGTGGATCTTCGCGCAGTTGTCACCTGATATCCGGACGCCCGCGAAAAAGACCGATCCTTCTGAGCGTACGTGAGTTTTTTAGGTTGAATTGCGGCGGTGTGGGTGGGGTTGGGTGTTGGTCGGACGTTCGTCCAGGCGTGGTCCGGGCGTTGGCTGTCGTCGGGGCGATAGTGGACGCTAGTCAAGGACGTTAGCTGTTAGTCGTCGGCAGCAGTCCGAGCACCGGACACAACTCCACGCAGAGCGCCTGCCATTGCTCTCTCCGCGGCAGCGTGGCTGCAAACTTTGGCTCTGCCGCAGGGCGCTGCCCGCACCAGCAAAGTGCGAATGACCGCGCGAGCGCCCGGGTTGGCGCACAATGTTCGCGATCCCTCGTGGCAATCGCGAGCGCACGCAGCATCTCTGCACGTGCATAGATCTTGCTCTTCTATCCTGTAAACTTACGTATCGCGCATGCACACTCACATCGAGCATGCGATCGCGCCGCCCTTCACAAGACTGACATGATGAGCATGATCGAACTCGATCCCCCCGGTTTCCAGCCTCCCCGCCCGATGGCCGGCGACGAAGGCTCCCGGCGCACCGTTCTTTACGGCGGCTACACCGTCTTCAGCGTGTTCCAGCCGGTTTTCTCGGTATCGCACCGGCGCGCAATCGGTTATCACGCGTCGCTGCGCGCCCACGACGAGCACGCGGCGCAAGTGCCCTCGCACGAGGTCTTCACCCAGGCCGCGCGGCGCGGCGACTTGCTGGAACTGGGTCGGCTGGCCGAATCACTTCACCTTGGCAACTTCAACGCGTTCGACAGTCACGATGAATGGCTCTTCCTAAGCCTTCACCCGGCCGCACTGATGGACACCAGTTATGGCGACGCACTCCTGGCCGGCCTCAAGGCGTTGGGTTTGCCGCCACAACGCGTGGTCCTGGAAGTGTCCGAACAGGCGGGCGGCGAAACAACCCGTTTTGCGGAGATCATCGACGCACTCCGCAAGTCCGGCTTCCTGATTGCGCTCGCTGGCTTTGGCGCCAAGCATTCGAACATTGACCGCGTCTGGAACCTGCGCCCCGACATTGTCACGCTCGATCGCTGCATTCTCGCGCAAGCCAGCGAGCATTCGCACATTGAACGCGTGCTGCCCGGCCTCGTCTCGCTGCTGCATGAGTCCGGCCAATTAGTGCTGATGGGTGGCCTCACTACTGAACGCGATGCGCTGATCGCTCTCGAATGCAACGTCGATTTCGTGCAGGGCGCCTTCTTTGCAGGTCCGAGCGTCGATGCGGTCAAGCCACAAACCGCTGCTGGTTTGATGGACTCCCTTTCGGCGGCGTTGCGTGAGCGGGTTGCAGCGCGTGAGCGCGCGCAGGCGACGCGGCTGGCGCCGTACGTGACTGCGCTCCAAACGGCAGCCGCAGAACTTGTAGCCGGGCGGCCTGCTGCCGAGGCGACTGCCCCGCTGCTGAAACTCGGCGAGACAGCACGCTGCTTCATTCTGGACGGCTCTGGACGGCAGATCGGCGACAACGTGCTGCCTCCGGGGCGCGCCTCGCAACGCGCCAAGCGCTTCCGACCACTGTTGCATTCCGAGGGCGCAAGCTGGGAGCGGCGGCCGTATTTCATCCAGGCAATGCGTGTGCCGGGTCAGGTGCATCTAACCCCCCCCTATCTTTCGATCAACGAAGCGCATTTGTGTGTGACTGCCTCAATCGCCGCGCATACGCCGAGGGGTACACAAGTGCTATGCGTAGACATCAACTGGGAAGTCGCGGCTCATCGCAACTGACTGCGCCGGGTTGCGCGTAATCCGCGCCAGCAACTCAGTGACCGCTGCGCGGCCAAAAGCGCGGTTGGCGGCCTGAAGCCGCGAAGCGCTCGTTACCGCTCGCAACGAAACGATCTTCTGAGCGCCGTTGGCCGCGTTGCAGACCGGGCCGTGTGTCCGACTGCGCTTCTGGCCGCTTGTGAGGCGGTTGTACGGGCCTTCTGTAGAGACGTCGATCAACGCGACGACCTCGCCTTCGATAAGGAAAGCGATGGACGGCGCTCCGCCCACCGACACCAGTTCGACATGGCTCGCCTGCCCCGCCAGCGACGTCACCTTGTCGATCCAATTGCCGAATGTAGAGCCAAATGTAGATTCGTGCTCGCAGGCAGTTGCTTGGGCAACCGCCTGTGCCCGTATTCCCGGCAAGTTTGTTACCGCTTCCGCACCGCCACGTGTGACTGAAGGTGTGACTGAAGGTGCGACTAAGGGTGTAACCAAAGGTGCGGGCGAACTTGCCACAACATTCAGCGCCCCGAACTCCGGCTCGTCGCTAACTACTACCGGCGTGTCGCTAAACAGGTCGAGCAAGCTTGCCCGGTCTTGCGCCTCCAACGCGCTGCGCAAACGCTCGACGATCCGCGCGTGAGCCTGGGCGTCGGGCCTTTGCAACGGCGCGCCCGCACGCTGCAAACGAACTCTTGCTCGATGGACTATCTGCCTGCAACTTGCAGGCGTACGCTCCAGGATCTTGCCGATCTCGGCATAGTCACAATCAAACGCTTCGTGCAGCACGAACGCCGCGCGCTCATCCGGTTTGAGACGCTCAAGCAACAGCATCACGCCATACGACATTTCCGCGGCGCGTAAGGCGAGTTCTTCGGCCGATGGCGCGACTTCGTCCAGCCAAGGCTCCGGCAACCAGCCGGTGGCCTGCGATTCCCGCTCGCGCTGCACATTTCTCAGACGGTCGATCGCCGTGCGCGTGGTCAGTGTGGTCAGCCAGGCCGCCGGCGTTTGCACTTCACGCGTGTCGGCAAGATGCCACTTCAGCCAAACGTCCTGCACGATGTCTTCTGCCTCCGCGCGACTGCCCAGCATGCGGTACGCCAACGCGATAAGCCGGGCGCGCACCGCACCGAAGCTGGATGCCTTGTCGATTTCGTGTTCTGTCATGCGTTGACCTCCAGATCGTGCGTGATGAAAAGCGCGTGCGCTGATATGCAGGATGCTCCGGCGGCGCACCGCAAAAGCCATCCATTGCAGCTTGACGCTTGGGCAATCCGTTGCGTGACAGGCGCGCAAAAAAATATTTATGTCACGCGGCCGACAGCGGGATCGTCATAGGGACAGCAGCCCACTTCCGCGAGGCAAAAATGCATTCCAATTACCCATCCGTCACGGGTCTCGGGCTTGTCCCAACCGTCATAGAGCAGTCCGGTCGCGGTGAGCGCGCCTACGACATCTATTCTCGTTTGTTGCGCGAGCGCATCGTGTTTCTAGTGGGGCCCGTGAACGAGCAGTCGGCCAGTCTTATCGTGGCGCAACTGCTATTCCTCGAATCTGAGAACCCCGACAAGGATATTTCGTTTTACATCAATTCGCCGGGCGGCTCGGTTTACGACGGCCTCGCCATTTACGACACCATGCAGTTCATCAAGCCGGAGGTGTCGACGTTATGCACCGGCTTTGCTGCAAGCATGGGCACGTTCCTGCTGTGCGCCGGCCAACGCGGCAAACGGTACGCGTTGCCTAACGCACGCATCATGATCCATCAGCCCTCGGGTGGTAGCCAAGGCACGGCGGCAGATATAGACATTCAGGCTAAGGAAGTGCTCTATCTGCGCGAACGCCTGAACGCGATGATGGCCGAACGGACGGGGCGAAGCATCGAGGAAATCGCGCGCGACACAGACCGCGACAATTTCATGTCAGCCCTCGCGGCAAAAACCTATGGCCTAGTGGACGAGGTATTGGAAACGCGGGCGGCACTAAGCCCGTTTCCTGCCGCGCCAGACAAGCGTCACGATCTGTAGGTCGGCGCGTTGAACTGCGTTGTCTCGACAAAAGCTGATCAGCTTCGCTGGAATCGCTATCATGGTCGCGATTCGTCGACATCGACGAGCGCTTCAATGGAGATTTACATGGCGTCATCCAATGAAACCGTCAGCATGGCGCTCTTCTGCGACTTCGAAAATGTCGCGCTGGGCGTGCGCGACGCGAAGTACGACAAGTTCGATATCAAGCTGGTGCTCGAACGTCTGCTACTCAAGGGCAGCATCGTCGTAAAGAAAGCGTATTGCGACTGGGATCGCTATAAGAGTTTCAAAGGGGCAATGCACGAGGCCAACTTCGAATTGATCGAAATTCCGCACGTGCGCCAATCGGGTAAGAACTCCGCGGATATCCGGCTGGTCGTCGACGCGCTCGACCTTTGCTACACCAAATCACACGTCAATACGTTTGTGATCATCAGCGGCGACTCGGACTTTTCACCGCTTGTGTCGAAACTGCGCGAAAACGCGAAACAGGTGATTGGCGTCGGCGTGCAGCAATCCACGTCAGACCTCCTAATCGCAAACTGCGACGAGTTCTTTTTTTACGACGACCTCGTCCGGGAAAGTCAACGGACGGTTGCGAAGCGGGAGTCGTCGCGGCCGCAGAAGGCGACTCAGCCGACCGGCAAGCCATCGCAGGAAGAAGATAAAAGCCGCAGCAAGGAAGACCTCGAAAAGCGTCGCACTAAAGCCGTCGAGATTGCAGTGCAAACGTTCGACGCGCTCGCTTCCGAGCGCGGCGACAGCGGAAAAATCTGGGCGTCAGTGTTGAAAAACGCCATCAAGCGTCGTAAGCCTGATTTCAACGAGACCTATTATGGCTTTCGCGCGTTCGGCAATCTGCTCGAGGAGGCGCACGCGCGCGGACTGCTGGAATTCGGCCGCGACGAGAAGTCAGGCGCCTATGTGTACCGGAGCACGGTCTCGAACGTGCTCGGAGAAAGTGCGGGCGAGCAGGCGACCGAACATGCGAGCGAACGTGCCGATACCGCACAGGTAGCTGAACAGCTTGTTGAGCCTAAAGCGGCTGAAACGGTGGCAGCCGAGACAGGCGGTAAGCATGATCAGCGTCGTCGGGGCCGTGGCAATCGGAAAGGAGGTGCGAGCCAGCAAGTCACTCGCGAAGTCGCCCAGGAAAGCCCATACGAATCCGCCGGAACCGCCGATCGACAAGACGACTACGGCGCGGCCAGTCAAAGCGATCCGGACACTGGATTGAGGCAGGCACCCGCGGATTTTTCGTCGGAGTTGCTTCAGGCACCTGCCGCGCACCCCGAGAACGTGACGACTAGTGAAGCTGACGCAGTCGCGAGTGCCGAGGCGGAGCAGGCAGACGACACGCAGACTCAACGTCGTAGGCCGCGCGAACCGCGCAAACCAGCCGCGAAGAAAGCGAGAAAGACTGCAGCACAAAAATCGGACAGCGCCGCGGAAACTGCGGCGCCAGTTGCAGAATCGTCAGCCGTCGCGGAGCAAACGCCGGCCCCAAAGAAGAGAGCCACACGAAAGACAGCGTCGTCACGCAACCGCCGGCCGCGCAAGACGGCGGGAGGCAGCGACGCCGAATAGGTCGCGCCATTCATCCATCTGCGCATGTGCCGGACGTGGCTCATGCGCGCGTATGAATGACGTACAGTCAGTAGTACGGATAAGGAGAGTACATGACCGGCGGCGGCCCGTAATAACGCGGCGGCGGAGCGACATAGACAGGCTGCGGCGCATACACGGGCTGCGGCGCGTAGACCGGCACTTGCGGCTGCGAGATGGTGTTGCCTTTCGATGTCATGCACTGCGCGTAGGCTGCGTCATACCGTGCCTGGAGGCTGTTCGCCGAGTACTGTGCGCCATTCGCGCCAGCAGCACCGCCGATCAGCAAACCGCTGCCCGCGCCGATGGCCGCGCCCGCGCCGGGGTTGCCCGCCGCCGCGCCCAAAAGCGCGCCGACTGCCGCGCCGCCGAACGTGCCGACCGCTGCGCTGTTGACACTGCTCGTGGTTGCGCTCTGCGAGGCGCCGGCTACATCGGACGAATGGAACGCATAGTCACGGCAAGTGTAATCGTCTTGCTGGAACTGACTGAGCGGCTCGCCACTGCGCGGCAGAGCCACCACCGAGGGACCGCTCGGCGGCACAACGGCGCAGCCGCCCAGCAGCGCGAGCGCAACGGCCCCGAGAGGCAGCGCGGCGCGCACCGGTTTTAGACTTGAAATCATGATGGCGCGAGTAGCAGGGAATTGGGAGAACACACGTTAGACCAATCGGCGCACGCTATGTTTACCGAACAGTTACCGTATGTTTTGCGCTAACACACAAAGCCGCGCAAGCGGCCTAAGCAGCGCCCCTTTAATATTCGCGCGGTTACGAACGGTGACAAAGTTGCTGTAAGCAAGCGAGCCGTAAATATCAGCTAACGCGAAAAAAACAAAAGCCCTCACATGGAGGGCTTCTATTTCTGCTTACGCTTAAGGCTCAAATCGCAACCAGCTCAGAGCCTGAGCACAACGACACCGCCGTTCATTAACTAAGCCGCGGGATCGTTGCTAGGCTCACCGTCGACTCACGCGAAGTTCTTTGACGCGAATTCCCAGTTGACGATGTTCCAGTAAGCTTCAACGAACTTCGGACGTGCGTTGCGGTAGTCGATGTAGTACGCGTGTTCCCACACGTCGATCGTGATCAGCGCTTTAGCGTCCGTGGTCAGCGGCGTAGCTGCGTTGCTTGTCGAGACGAGGTCGAGCGAACCGTCTGCCTTCTTCACGAGCCATGCCCAGCCGGAGCCGAACGTGCCGATAGCGGTCTTCGCGAACTCTTCCTTGAATTTGTCGAACGAACCCCACTTGGCGTTGATCGCGTCGGCCAGCGCGCCGGTCGGAGCGCCGCCACCTTGCGGCGACAGGCTGTTCCAGAAGAACGTGTGATTCCACACTTGAGCCGCGTTATTGAACACGCCGCCCGACGACTTCTTCACGATTTCTTCGAGCGACAGGTTCTCGAACTCCGTGCCCTTGATCAGATTGTTCAGGTTGGTCACATAGGTCTGGTGGTGCTTGCCATAGTGAAACTCGAGCGTCTCTTCCGACATGTGCGGAGCGAGTGCGTTTTTCGCGAACGGCAGCGGCGGGAGCGTATGTTCCATGGTGCTTTCCTTCAGTCTGTATCTGTTGTGGGGAGTCTGCGGATAACGCTTCAGAGCACTCGATTGTAGGCGACTTGGAATAACCCCGCAAACGAACGGACTTTATGTCCGGCATCGGCGAATTGCCCGCAAAAACCGCGTAATTACTGCTCGCGTTCGACCTGAATCCGCTACAACGCACAGTCAAAAGTACGCGCACGGCATGGTGTCAGCGCAATGTCAGAAACCGTCCGCAAGACGTGGTTGCACATCCGCGAGCGCGACGTCAGCGGCGCCTTCTGCGAGATGCACGGTCAGGCGGCGGCCCGGTTTTAACGACGATGGCGCACGCACCGCACGACCGGTTTGCGCATCGAGCACCGCGGCATAGCCGCGTTCGAGCGTGCGCTGCGGACTCAGCACTTCGAGCCGGGCGGCCAGGGTCGAGATGCGCGCGGCCTGACGCTCATGCTGGCGTAACAGCGCGGCATCGAGTCGTTGCGTGAGATTGTCGAGTTTCGCCTGATGCGCGGCAAGGTCGGGACGCCAGCGCTGCCAACGCATCTGCAGCAACGAAAAACGCGCTCGAGCGTCACGCACTGGTCGCGCACCCGCCGACGAGAGCCGCGCGCTCAACTGCTGAAGGTGCATGCGTTGCCGCGCAAGACGCTCGGCCGGCGACACGAGCCGGCGCGCGAGCCAGTCGAGTTGCTGGGCGCGCCGCTCCATCATCCGGCCGAAGCCGCGAGCGAGCGCGGCGTGCCGATGATCGAGTTCGCGCAACAACAGCACGCGTTGCGGGCTTACCAGTTCGGCGGCGCCCGTGGGTGTCGGCGCACGCATATCGGCGGCGAAATCGGCAATCGTGAAATCGGTCTCGTGACCGACGCCACTGACCACCGGCACCGCGCTTTCCGCAATCGCGCGAGCCAGCACTTCTTCGTTGAAGGCCCAGAGATCTTCTATCGAACCGCCGCCACGGCATACGATCAACACGTCCACCTCGCGCCGCGCGCTGGCCGCATCGACCATCGCCGCCAGTTTTGCGCTCGCGCCCACGCCTTGCACCGGTGCCGGATAGACGATCACCGGAATATGCGGCGCGCGACGTAACAGCGTTGTAAGGACATCGCGCAGCGCCGCCGCCTGCAACGAAGTGACAATGCCTATTGCACGCGGATGCGAAGGCAACGCGCGCTTGCGCTCTGCGGCGAAGAGTCCTTCGGCCTCCAGCTGCGCCTTGAGCCGCAAAAACGCTTCGTAAAGACGCCCCTGCCCGGTCCGCCGAACCGCTTCCACATTGAGCTGCAACTCGCCGCGCGGCTCGTACATCGTGACGAGGGCCCGCACTTCGATACGGTCACCCTCCTTTGGCATGAACTCCGCGTACTGCGCACGGCCGCGGAACATCACACAACGCATTTGCGCCTGCGCGTCCTTGATTGAAAAGTACCAGTGACCGCTCGCAGCCCGTGTGAAATTCGACACCTCTCCCGCGACCCACACGAGCGGAAACGAGCGTTCGAGCATGCTGCCGATCGCTCGGTTCAAAGCGGAAACCGGAACGACGACTTCGCCGCCGGGCAGCGTCGGCGAATTGAAAGAACTATCGGAATTCATGCAAGGAAACCTGTTGGGACTGGCCGGACAGACGATAGACCGAGCAGCCATCGGCGTCCAGCAGGCCGCGCAAATTGTCAAAAGTGTCCACATGTCGGGACTTACCAGGCCGATGCCGCCAAAGAGGCCGCAGCGGTACGGAAATCCGAACCATCTCGTTGATTTATATGAATTTTAGTGATGGGCAATGAGAATGATTGCCGATGCGAAGCGCTTGCACCGGCCCTCGCGGCACAATGGCGGGGCAGTTCTCCACAAAGTTATCCACAGGCCGCAAATAACCGGCGAAACCAAACCGAGGCATAGGATGTAGTGCCCGCGACTTGCGGGCCGGGACGCGTGCGCGCTAGAGTGGCGGGTTGCACAGCACAGCAAAGCCGAGCGGCGCTTGGGCGCGATGTCGACCCGCCTGCGCCCTTTCGTGCTCAACCTGTGCTCAACTCGTGCTCCACACTTCGATCGTCCGGAGAATCGCGTTCATGCCTGTCCCGCGCATTGCCCCTGGCGCCTCCACGCCGCTGCACCTGAACCGACCCGCGAGCGGTGCGCCGCTCGCTCGCCCGCTTTGCCGATGAGCGGAATTCTCGATCGCCTGGAAACGCGAGTTGCCCGCGAGTGGCAACACCGCGGACCGCTCGCATGGTCGCTGACGCCTCTTGCCTGCCTGTTCGGCGCAGTCGCCGCGATGCGCCGCGCCGCATTCTCGCTCGGCTGGCTGAAGTCGGTGCGCGTGGGTGTGCCCGTAGTGGTGGTCGGCAACGTGACCGTCGGCGGCACCGGCAAGACGCCGACCGTGATTGCGCTGGTCGAAGCGTTGCGCGGCGTCGGCTTCAATCCTGGTGTCGTGTCGCGCGGTTACGGCGCACGCGTGAAGACGCCGACGCCGGTGACGCCTGCATCGGCAGCAAGTGTCGGCGGCGACGAGCCAGTGCTGATCTCGCGCCGCACCGGCGCGCCGGTCTGGGTGTGCCCGGACCGCGTGGCGGCTGCACAGGCGCTGTGCGCGGCGCACCGGGACGTCGACGTGATTGTCAGCGACGACGGCCTCCAGCACTACCGTCTCGCACGCGACGCCGAACTGGTCGTATTCGATCACCGGCTCGGCGGCAACGGTTTTCTTCTGCCGGCAGGGCCACTGCGCGAGCCGCTCTCGCGTCGTCGCGACGCTACGCTAATCAACGACCCGTACGCGAAAACGCTGCCTGCGTGGCCGAACACCTTCTCGCTGCAACTCGCACCCGCCGACGCGTGGCATCTCGAGAATCCCGCGCTGCGCCGGCCGCTCGCGCAGTTCAGCGGCGAGCGGGTGCTGGCCGCCGCGGGCATCGGTGCGCCGGAACGTTTCTTCGCTACGCTGCGCGCCGCGGGCCTTGCGCCTGAAACTCGCGCGCTGCCGGATCACTATGCTTTCGAGCGCAATCCTTTTACCGACGCTGACGCCGATGCCATCCTGATAACCGAAAAGGATGCGGTAAAATTAGGGTCCTGGCGCGACGCGCGCATCTGGGTCGTTCCCGTGGAAGCCGCGCTCGATCATCGCCTCATTGCATTAGTTGTGGAGAAAGTCCGTGGACGCTCGCCTGCTTGAAATTCTCGTCTGCCCGATCTGCAAGGGCCCGCTCAGCTACGACCGTGCCGCGCAGGAACTGATCTGCAACGCCGACAAGCTCGCGTATCCGATCCGCGACGGCATCCCCGTGATGCTGGTCGACGAGGCGCGTCAAACTGTCGAAGGCACGCCGGTCGACCTGAATCCGGGTTCGGTCGCCTAACGCGGGTCAGGCTAGCGCAGGGCATATCACGCAGACCGCGTTTTCGGGTAATGCCAGGCAGCAGGTAGCGCAAACCGCGTCGTGACTGCGGATGCATGGCGGGCTGGTCTCTGTGCCCGTTGCATTGTTGATCTGCCGCCGGCGATGTCGACTACGCGTTATCGGCCTTGTCTTGGGCTTTATCTCCTTCACAAGCCGCGTTTGCTGGCTCACTCCCACCGCGTCCCTGCTCCCGTCCTCTCCACCTTGCGCGCATCTCTCCGATGAATCACACCAACCCCGCCACGCCCCCGTTCATCGCCGTCGTGCCCGCGCGTCTGGCGTCGAGCCGATTACCCAACAAGCCGCTCGCCGATATTGGTGGTAAGCCGATGGTGGTGCGGGTCGCCGAACGCGCACGCGAGTCGGGCGCGCAGCAGGTGTTGATCGCGTCGGACGCGCAGTCGGTGCTCGATGCGGCCAGCGAGCATGGGTTCGACTCCGTGTTGACGCGCGCCGACCATCCGTCGGGCACGGACCGCCTTGCCGAGGTTGCGTCGCAATTCGGCTGGAGCGACGAGACGATCGTCGTCAATGTGCAAGGCGATGAACCGCTGATCGATCCGGCTCTCGTGTGCGGCGTCGCGTCGCACCTCGCCGCAAGAAACGACTGCGCGATCGCTACTGCCGCGCATCCGATCGTCGACGCGGCGGAGATTTTCAATCCAAACGTGGTCAAGGTCGTGCTCGATGCGCGCGGCGTGGCACTGTATTTCTCACGCGCGCCGATTCCCTGGGCGCGCGACGCGTATCAGCCGCACTGGCCCGACGTCGCGTCGATGCCCGTGCCGCCCGCGCCCGCGGTGGTTCATCGGCACATCGGGCTGTATGCTTATCGCGCCAAGTTCCTGCGCACGTATCCCGATCTCGCGATCTCGCCTATCGAACAGGTCGAAGCGCTCGAGCAATTGCGCGCGATGTGGCACGGCGAGCGTATCGCGGTCCTGATCACGCGCGAGGTGCCGCTTCCGGGCGTGGACACGCCCGCAGATCTGGCGCGCGTGCGGGCTTTATTCGGGTCTTGAGCCCAAAAACCCATGGCATAATCGGACGCTTGTGCGCGCCTCCCGTTATTCGCGAGAGCCTGGGTTTGCCCGGTCGCGCCGTGTGTGTCTTGAAGCGCCGTATTCGACGTGCAGCGCGAGACCAGACGGTAGCCGACGCGGGTCCCTCGCCCTCGTGGGATGCCTGCAGCGCCCCAAAGAATTCACATAGATCTGGAGATACACATGCGTTTGATCCTTTTGGGTGCGCCCGGCGCGGGTAAAGGCACTCAGGCAAACTTCATCAAGGAAAAATTCGGCATTCCGCAAATTTCCACCGGTGACATGCTGCGCGCGGCCGTCAAAGCTGGCACGCCGCTCGGCCTGGAAGCAAAGCGCTTCATGGACGCTGGTGAACTGGTCACAGACGAACTGATCATCAACCTGGTGAAAGAGCGTCTGCAACAACCGGACTGCGCCAACGGCTATCTGTTCGACGGTTTTCCGCGCACCATTCCGCAAGCTGAGGCGATGAAGCAGGCGGGCGTCGCGATCGACTACGTGCTGGAAATCGACGTGCCGTTCGACGAGATCATCGTACGTATGAGCGGCCGCCGCTCGCACGCGGCGTCGGGCCGTACATATCATGTCAAGTTCAACCCGCCGAAGGTCGAAGGAATCGACGACGTCACCGGCGAGCCGCTGATCCAGCGCGAGGACGACAAGGAAGAAACGGTCAAGAAGCGTCTGCAAGTGTATGAAGCGCAGACCAAGCCGTTGATCGACTATTACAACGGTTGGGCGAAAAACGGCGATGTCACCACGCCGCTGCGGGCGCCGCAATACCGTCGCATTTCGGGCCTCGGCACGGTCGAGGAAATCCGCGACCGCGTGTTCGACGCGCTGAAGTAATCGGCCCCTTAGCATTCGCTGACAAGAAAAACCCGCCCTTTTCGGCGGGTTTTTTATTGCGTTTCCGCACGGACGTTTTTATTTGATCTCCGCCCATTGCGTTGTGGGATTATCAATAATTGAAAGCCGATTCAATCTGACTTACCTACCATATCGAGCAAAGGAGGAAACATGGAGATTCGCGACAACGTATTCCTGATCACCGGCGGTGCATCGGGTCTCGGGGCCGCCACCGCGCGCCTTCTCGCGGAGAACGGCGGCAAGGTCGTGCTGGCCGACCTCAACCAGGATGCCGGCGACGCACTTGCCAAAGAACTCGGCGGCATTTTCGTCAAATGCGACGTGAGCCGCGAAGACGACGCGACGCAAGCAGTTGCCGCTGCAACGAAGCTGGGCACGCTGCGCGGCCTCGTGAATTGCGCGGGCGTTGCGCCCGCCGTCAAAACGGTCGGCAAAGATGGCCCGCATCCGCTCGACTCGTTCACGCGCACGATCTCGATCAACCTGATCGGCACGTTCAACATGATCCGGCTCGCGGCTACGGCCATGTCGAAGAACGAGCCGAACGCGAACGGCGAACGCGGCGTGATCATCAATACCGCCTCGGTCGCCGCATACGACGGTCAGATCGGCCAGGCGGCTTACGCGGCGTCGAAGGGCGGCGTGGTCGGCATGACCTTGCCTATCGCGCGCGACCTGTCGCGCAATGCAATCCGCGTCATGACGATCGCGCCGGGCATCTTCGAAACCCCGATGCTGCTCGGCATGCCGCAAGAGGTGCAAGACGCGCTCGGCGCAATGGTGCCGTTCCCGCCGCGCCTCGGAAAGCCGGCGGAATACGCAATGCTTGCCAAGCAGATTTTCGATAATCCGATGCTCAATGGCGAAGTGATCCGTCTTGACGGCGCCATTCGCATGCAGCCGAAGTAACAACCGCCCGCGCCGCGAATTCCGGCGGCGACAACGAAAAACGCCTGCACATGACACATGTGCAGGCGTTTTATTTTGAAGCGCTCGCGAGCGCCGTTCGCTATTCGCTAGCTGCTAGTCGCGATCGTTATGCTGCGTGCGCTGACGCAGTTCCTGCAACTGCGACTCGACGACCGTCGCGTCTTCGGCATCCGGACGCTCGCCCAGATAGCGTTCGAGGTCTTCGAGCGCCGGGCGCAGATAGTCGAGGCGGGCGTACGCGAATCCGCGGTCGCGAATCTCTTCGATACTCTCGGGGAGCAATATTGCGAGGCGCTGCTGGACGGCAAGCAGGCGCTGCCAGCGCTCCGTCTGCAGATACGTGGACTTCAGATTGCGTAACATACGCGCGATGATTTCGCGTCGCGTGGCCGGCTGCAGCAGCATGCGCAGCGCCCTGCTCACCGATTCTCCAGCCGACGCGACATACGGCTCCAGCATGTCGACCATTTCCGACTCCGACAGCGAATGTCCGCTAGTCGGATCGAGCATCACGTCGCCGTCAGGTGTGGTTACGCGTAACAGGAAGTGTCCGGGAAACGACACGCCGCGCGCCGGGATGCCAACCTGCTCCGCCATCTCCAGATACAGGACGGCAAGAGAAATCGGAATGCCGCGGCGACGCTTGAGCACCGCGTTCAGGTGGCTGTTGTCCGGGTCGTAATAGTCGTTCAGATTGCTCGCGAATCCGAGCTCGCGGAAGAAAAACCGGTTGAGCACGCCGACCTTCTGACGGATGTCGGCGTCCTCCGGCATACGGCGCTGCAGGCGCACCACCAGTTCGTCGATCTCGGCCAGCGTGCCTTGCAAGTCGAGGTCGGGGTAAGCATCTTGCGCGAGCGAGAGCGCCGCCTCGGTCAGCGGCAAGCTTTCGTCTTCGGCGACGAGCGTGCTGAAATAGTCGAGAACCCGCGTCATCGTAATCACTTCACTCGCCTTTTGAAATACGCGTATTTGAAGCCCATCAGCCAAAGCATACCGAAATATAGCGCGGCGAACAGCACGAGGCAGGCGCCCAGCAGCGCGATACGGTCAATCGGCCGGTCATGCATGCCGATCCAGTCGAAGCTCTGAGCGAGCCAATGCATCAGGCCGGCCAGCACGAGGCACGCACCAAGCAACTGCACGAAAAACTTGAGCCAGCCGCTCGACGGCGTATAGATACCGCGCTTGCGCAACCCGAGAAACAGCAACAGCGCGTTGCCGCAAGCCCCGAGCCCGACACTCAGCGTGAGCCCCGCATGCGCGAAGATCGGCACGAACACGTAGTTGCTCAACTGCGTGAGGACGAGCACGCCGATGCCGATTTTCACCGGCGTCTTGATGTCCTGCTTCGCGTAAAAGCCCGGGGCGAGAATCTTGATCAGAATCAGGCCAATCAGGCCGACGCCGTAGGCGGCGAGCGCACGCCCCACCATGACGACCGAGTGGCCGTCGAACTTGCCATAGTGAAACAGCGTGGCCGTCAACGGCTCGGCGAAAAAGAAGAGCGCGACTGCGCTTGGCGCGGCCAGCAGGAACGTGACGCGCAAGCCCCAGTCGAGCAGCGACGAATATTCGTGAGGGTCGGCGTCGACATGCGCCTTCGAGAGACTCGGCAGCAGGATCGTGCCAAGCGCCACCCCGAGCAACGCGGTCGGGAACTCCATCAGCCGGTCGGCGTAGTTGATCCACGACACAGCGCCCGGCCCGATGCGCGACGCGATGTTCGTGTTGATGATGAGGCTGATTTGCGCGACGGACACGGCGAACATAGCCGGCACCATCTTCGAAAGCACGCGCTTCACGCCGCGATGCGCGAGCGCGCGAACCGGATTGAGGCCGATGCGCGGCACCATGTCGATCTTCTTCAGACCCGGCAGTTGCACGAGGAACTGCAACAGGCCGCCCACGATCACGGCCCACGCGAGCGCATAGACCGGCGTGTGCATTCGCGGCGCAAAGAACACCGCGGCGACGATGAACGCGACGTTGAGCAAAACCGGCGCGAACGCGGGCAGCGAAAAGTTCTTGTACGTGTTCAGAACGCTCGACGCGAGAGACGTGAGCGAAATGAAGATGATGTACGGGAACATGATGCGGGTCATCGTGACCGCGAGCGCGTAGGCCTGGCCTTCGTGGGCGAGACCCGAGGCAACCACGAACACCACGCCCGACGCGCCCAGGACGCCGATCAGCGACAGCACCGCGAGAGCCCAGGCGAGCACCGTCGAAGTGGCGTCGACGAGCGCCTTGGTGGCGTCGTGCCCCTGCTGGTTTTTGAACTCGGCGAGGATCGGCACGAAGGCCTGGGAGAATGCGCCTTCCGCGGAAATGCGGCGCAGCAGATTCGGAATTCGGAAGGCGACGTAAAACGCGTCGGTGTATTGACTGGCGCCGAACGCGCGGGCGATCAGCGTTTCGCGGGCCAGTCCGGTCACGCGCGACAACAGCGTGAAGCCGCTGACCGTCAGCAGGGCTCGGAATAGATTCATGGGGCGCTTATTATAAAGGTGACGCAGATGCGGACGACGAGCCGGAAGCGATTCGGACCGATTTACCCGGCAGACGTTCGCGGCGCGTTGGCGAATTGCGTCGTTTTTGTTGCCTCGCGCACGGACGGTTGAAGATGACTTGCGTCCGCGGACAGCGTTGGCCCCTCAGGTGAGGAGATTCCCGTCGACCAGACGCGGCACGCCGGCAGCGCATTCCCGTTGCCACGCCCATGATTTTGTTGCTATAATCGCCGGTTTCGAAGCTCGCTCAGTTCTCGGACGGCTTCCGGATAGGGCTGAGGCTGGCACCAGGTTGCCTGCCGCCGGTCTGCAATACGCCGGAACATGGCGCCGCAAACACGGGCCCGCCTTCGCGTAGTTCGATCGTTTTTCGACACTTTTGCGCTCTTGGGCAATCGCTTCCAAGAGTTCGGATCTAAAAGCAGCGCCTCACCACTTGAAGGTCAGGTACTGGAAACAGGAACAGGATAAGGAACCGTCATGGCTAACTCCGCACAAGCACGCAAGCGCGCCCGCCAGGCCGCCAAGGCAAACTCGCACAACTCGGCACTGCGCTCGAAGTTCCGCACGGCTATCAAGGCAGTGCGCAAGGCGATCGACGCCGGCGACAAGGCTAAGGCCGCTGAAATCTTCCAGGCATCGTCGAAGACCATCGACATCATCGCCGACAAGAAAATCGTTCACAAAAACAAGGCAGCTCGCCATAAGAGCCGCCTCGCCGCAGCCATCAAGGGTCTGCAGGCGTCCGCAGCACAGTAATTCCGGTCAGCCCGCTTCGGCGGGCTGCCTCCTGTTTCCGCTGCGCATGAAAGCCCGCTTTGGCGGGCTTTTTTGTTTTCTGCGTAAGACTTGAGAAGTGGCTCGCCGATCCGCCGCCACGCCGGCACAAAAAAACCCGCGATCAGCGGGTTTTTTTCATTCTGAAAGTCCAGCGCAGCGCGCCTTAAATGATGTGTCGTTTAGCTTGCGGCGGCGGAGCATGCTCGAGTTCGAGTTCGCACGCTTCGGTCACCACAAGGTCGTTGTCTTTCGCGAAGTTCATGACGAAGTCGAACGCCATCGGCTCGATGTCCCGCAAGCGCGAATCGAGAATCACGCACTTGAGGTCGCCAATCATGGTTGGCCGGACGTACACCGAGTACTGCATGTAGGCGTGCGGACCTCTCCGCGCACCCGGCCCGAAAGATGACATCACACCCGCGAGCCGCTCCGACCAGTCGCTCGGCCGGAATTTCTTTCCCGTCGACGTGATGCCCTGAATGAAATATTCGGTTGGAGCTGCTTCGGCCATGTAGGAATACCTGTGTGACTGCCCAGCGGACGACGGCGACAGCAAGCGATAAAACGGATTTCGAAACCCTGAGCGTCGCGTGTGAGCCGCTCCAGAGCGCCGCGCCGACGGAGACCGTGAGGCGGGCTGAGCCGCTGTGACGCACGTGGAGACGGCGCACCGCGAACTGCCCTTCCGAACCGCGCGAGCCATACGAGCCGTGCCCCCGCCGAAGCGAAGCACCGGCCTGCTGGGCCTTGGAATAACCCGCAGATTATAGCGCAGCAGGCCTTTTTCCGCACTGCACACAAGCTCGGTTCGACCGCACAACGAGGCTTTCAAAGCGCTTTTCCGGCCTTTTCGCCGACTCGTCAAATGAGGCGAAATCCTTTATGCTGCATTGAGTTACCACATAACGACGGCGGCGCCGTCCGGCAATCCTGCCGGGTGAGACCGCCGTATTTGTTTCATGACCGCCAAGAAAATTCGCCACTATCTGCAGTTCAAGGATTTCTCGCTAGACGACTACGAGTACGTGCTGGAGCGCGCGCGAATTCTGAAGCGCAAGTTCAAGAACTACGAGACTTACCATCCGCTGCACGACCGCACGCTGGCGATGATCTTCGAAAAGAATTCGACGCGCACACGCCTCTCGTTCGAAGCCGGTATTTTCCAGTTGGGCGGCCATGCCGTCTTCATGAGCACGCGCGACACGCAATTGGGTCGCGGCGAACCGATCGAAGACGCAGCGCAGGTGATCTCGCGCATGGTCGACATCATCATGATCCGCACCTTCGGACAGGACATTATTCAGCGCTTTGCCGAAAATTCGCGCGTGCCGGTCATCAACGGCCTCACAAACGAGTATCACCCGTGCCAGGTGCTGGCCGACATTTTCACGTACTTCGAGCATCGCGGTCCGATTCGCGGAAAAGCGGTTGCGTGGGTCGGGGACGCCAATAACATGCTGTACACATGGATTGAAGCCGCGCAGATTCTCGGCTTCAGGCTGCGCCTGTCCACGCCGCCAGGCTACAAGCTCGACCGCGCGTTGGTCGCAGCGGAGAGCGCGCCGTTCTTCGAGGAGTTCGACGATCCGAACGAAGCTTGTGCAGGCGCCGATCTCGTCACCACCGACGTGTGGACCAGCATGGGCTTCGAAGCGGAAAACGAAGCGCGCAAGAAGGCCTTTGCCGACTGGTGCGTCGACGCGGAGATGATGTCGCGCGCCAATGCGGACGCCCTCTTCATGCACTGCCTGCCAGCCCACCGCGGCGAAGAGGTGAGCGCGGAAGTGATCGACGGCCCGCAAAGCGTCGTGTGGGACGAGGCCGAAAACCGTCTCCACGTGCAGAAGGCGTTGATGGAATATCTGCTGCTGGGCAAGCTCAATCACTGAGCCGACCGCTTTGCAGCCACTGCGTGAGGCGCGGCCGGGCGTCGACTGAGCGGCAAGGCATCGGCGCCGGGGCCTCGCACAGCACCCAATGCGCCGCTGCACTTCCAGTCGACAATCGGGCCGCAAGTGAGCGCGCAAATGCGCCGTCACCCGGTCGCAGAAGCCGCAAAATGCGGCCACACTGCCGTTTAGTGTCAAAATAGTTGTTTTCCGCGCTCCGGGACCCGCCGGCGCGCCTTGTTTTCCCGCTTTTTCCAGCTACGAGTTCACCATGAGCGATATCAAGAAAGTCGTGCTCGCCTATTCGGGCGGCCTCGACACCTCCGTCATCCTGAAGTGGTTGCAGGACAACTACGACGCCGAAGTCGTCACGTTCACGGCCGACATCGGCCAGGGCGAGGAGCTGGAACCGGCGCGCAAGAAGGCACTGCAACTCGGCATCAAGCAGGAAAACATCTTCATTGAAGACCTGCGCGAAGAATTCGTGCGCGACTTCGTGTTCCCGATGTTCCGCGCCAACACGATTTACGAAGGCGAGTACCTGCTGGGCACGTCGATCGCGCGTCCGCTGATTGCCAAGCGTCAGATCGAAATCGCGCGCGCTACCGGCGCGGAGGCGGTGTCGCACGGCGCAACTGGAAAGGGCAACGACCAGGTTCGGTTCGAACTTGGCTATTACGCGCTCGAGCCGGGCATCAAGGTGATCGCGCCGTGGCGTGAATGGGATCTGTTGTCACGCGAAAAGCTGCTCGCCTATGCGGAAAAAGCTGGCATTCCGATCGAGATGAAGCACAAGCAAGGCGGCGCGCCGTATTCGATGGACGCGAACCTGTTGCACATCTCGTTCGAAGGCCGTCATCTGGAAGACCCGAAAGCGGAAGCCGAAGCCGACATGTGGCGTTGGACCGTGTCGCCCGAACAGGCGCCGGATCAGGCCGAATACGTCGATATCGAATACGAGCACGGCGACCCGGTCGCGCTGAACGGCAAGCGCCTCTCGGCAGCGGAAATGCTCACCGAGTTGAACCGTCTTGGCGGCAAGCACGGCATCGGCCGTCTCGACCTGGTGGAAAACCGCTATGTAGGCATGAAGTCGCGCGGCTGCTATGAAACGCCGGGCGGCACGATCATGTTGAAGGCGCACCGCGGCATCGAGTCGATTACGCTCGACCGTGAAGTCGCGCACCTGAAAGACGATCTGATGGCCCGCTACGCGTCGCTGATTTATAACGGCTACTGGTGGAGCCCGGAGCGTCGCGCGATTCAGGTGCTGATCGACCACACGCAGGAGAAAGTCAACGGCTGGGTGCGCGTGAAGCTGTACAAGGGCAGCGTGTCGGTGGTCGCTCGCGATTCCAAGGAAACGCTGTTCGACAAGACCATTGCAACGTTCGACGACGACGGCGGCGCCTACAACCAGGCCGACGCCGGCGGCTTCATCAAGCTGAACGCTTTGCGTATGCGCATCGCGGAGAACGCCCGCCGTCAGCGTGGCTAAGCCAGAAGCTTCGGCGAGGGCCACTTCGCGCCGTGTGAAGTTCTGCGCCGACACATGCACTCGGCGCGGCGCACGGTAGCGGACGGCGACGACCTGAGCCGCGACCGACGCGTGATGCGCCGAAAGCGCGGCTGACGCCGCAACGCAGGCATACAAAAAGGCGCCGGGGCCAAAAAGCCCCGGCGCCTTTATTTTTTCCTTACCGTCAGACAGTCAGCGGCTTGTCAGACCGGCTCACGGCGGCCACTTAGGTTCGGCGACGCGCCGCCTGTAATCACACGCAAACGGGCTCGGCTTCCAGTTCGACGCCAAATCTCGCCTGCACATCGCGTTGAATTGCTCGTGCAAGCGCCAGCACATCAGCCCCGCTCGCACCGCCACGATTGACCAGCACCAGCGCCTGGCGCTCGTGAACGCCGGCGGCGCCCAGCGCACGGCCCTTCCACCCGCAACGGTCGATCAGCCAGCCTGCCGCAAGTTTCACGCTTCCATCGGGCTGCGCGTACGAAATCACGTCCGGCTCGCGGCTTTTCAGCGCTTCGAACTGCGCGGCGTCTATCACCGGATTCTTGAAGAAGCTCCCCGCGTTACCCAGTTCAAGCGGATCGGGCAATTTGGCGCGCCGCACAGCGACGACGGCGTCGAAGATCGCCTGCGCGTCGGGCTGCCCGCCATTGGCGGCATAGCCGTTCGCGGCGAGTTCACGCGCCAGGTCCGCATAACCCGCGCGCGGTTGCCACGCCTTCGGCAAACGGAAAACGACCGACGTGATCACGAAACGATCGCGCCCTTCGCGCTTGAAAAAGCTGTCGCGGTAGCCGAACGCGCAAGCGTGCGCATCGAACTCGACCGTCTTACCGGACGCAAGCTCGACGGCCCGCAGCGACGCGAAGCGCTCGCACATCTCGAGGCCGTACGCGCCGATGTTCTGGATCGGCGCCGCGCCCACCGTCCCGGGAATCAGCGCAAGATTTTCGAGACCGGGTAGCCCTTGAGCGAGAGTCCACGCAACGAAGTCGTGCCACGGTTCGCCCGCGGCCGCTTCGACATACACGGCGTCGGCGTCTTCGCGCACGATCCGACGCCCGCGCAAGGCCACGAGCAACACCAGTCCAGCGAAGTCGCCTGTCAGCACGACATTGCTGCCGCCGCCGAGCACGAGACGCGGCAAGCCGGCCGCGCGCGGATCGCGCACCGCGGCGAGCAATTGCGCTTCGCGCTCAATGCGGCAAGCCCACTGCGAGCGGACATCGAAGCCGAAAGTGTTGTGGGCCTTGAGCGGATAGCCGGCAACGAACTCGGCGGAATCGGTGTGAGACATTGGATGAGAACTATCGGGCGACGAGCCAAAACGGCTTCGGGCTGCGGCCGCGCGGCGGCCTTAGGCAAATGGGGGCGGCGTCGGTAAAATGACACCGGTCCGTGATTATAGCGAGTGCCTCACGACGAGCCGACCGGCTGCGTCACGCACCGCCGCACTATTGGGAGAATGCAATGCCATCGTTTGACGTCGTCTGCGAAGCGAACATGATCGAAGTCAAGAACGCGATCGAGCAGTCCAACAAGGAAATCTCAACCCGCTTCGACTTCAAAGGGTCCGACGCGCGCGTCGAACACAAGGAAAACGAAATCACCGCCTACGCCGACGATGACTTCAAGCTCGGCCAGGTGAAAGACGTGCTGCTGTCGAAAATGGCGAAGCGCAACGTGGACGTACGCTTTCTCGACTACGGCAAGATCGAGAAGATCGGCGGCGACAAGGTGAAGCAGGTCATCAAGATCAAGAAAGGCGTGTCCGGCGATCTGTCGAAGAAAATCGTGCGACTCGTGAAAGACAGCAAGATCAAGGTTCAGGCGAGCATCCAGGGCGACGCGGTTCGCGTCACCGGAACAAAGCGCGACGATTTGCAAAGCGTGATTGCGATGCTGCGCAAGGATGTGACCGACACGCCGCTAGACTTCAACAACTTCCGCGACTGAGCGTTTGCTCAAGCGTTACAGCGCGTAAGCCATGACGGGCCCTGCTGCGGCGAGCGCAATTGCAAACGCAAGCAACAGTTCCAAAGGCATGGCGGCCGCAGCATGCAGCCGCACGCGGCCGGAACCCAGCCGCTCAACGATCCTCGCCTGCCCCCGCGCTCGCGGCCGCAGCCGCCTTTTTCTTGTCGCCGATGCGGCTTTCCTCGCCGCGCATCAGCTTGGCGATGTTGCCGCGATGACGCCACACGAGCAGCGAGCTCATCACGACGATGGCCAGCGCAATGATGTGCGGCCCGAACAGGAAGCCGTCGAAGATCGGCGCGAATACTGCCGCCGCCAACGCGGCGAGCGACGAATAGCGCGTGAAGAACGCCACGATCAGCCACGTCAGCAACGTCGCCACACCGAGGATCGGGTTGATCGCGAGCAGCACACCGGCCGCCGTTGCCACGCCCTTGCCGCCCTTGAAGCGGAAGAACACCGGGTACAGGTGGCCCAGAAACACGGCGACGCACGCAATCGCCACCGACGTATCGTCGAGCCCGTAATGGGCGCCGAAATGCACGACGAACCACACCGGCAGCCAGCCCTTGAAGGCGTCGCCGATCAACGTCAGGATCGCGGCCTTCTTGCTGCCGCTGCGCAACACATTCGTCGCACCGGGGTTGCCCGAGCCGTAGGAGCGCGGGTCGTCGAGCCCCATCGCGGCGCTCACGATCACGGCGAACGACACCGAACCGATCAGGTAGGCAACGACAGCAACGATCAGGTTTTGCATCTGTGACTCTTAAAAGGATCGGCGGTCTGCAACTGGATACCTCAACCGCTCGGGGAACGAAAATCGCAACGGAACGCGACGCAATGCGGCGGGGCACAGAGGCGGACCGAGCGGCGCACATTCTACCGAACGCGCGCCTGCTACGAACATTCAAGCAAACGTCAATCGACGCTCGCGCACTGCACCGGCTTCGCTGCCAGCAGGTCGGTGAGCACCTTCGGCTCGATGCTGACGAGAAAGCCGCGCCGGCCGCCGTTCAGCCAGATTCTGTCCATCTCGAGAATGCTCGACTCCACGTACACCGGCATCTGCTTGCGCGTGCCGAACGGCGAGGTTCCGCCGATCAGATAGCCGGAATGACGATTCGCCACGTCGGGCTTGCAAGGCTCGACGCGCTTCGCGCCAATCTGCCGTGCGAGGTTCTTGGTACTGACAGTACGGTCGCCATGCATGAGGACGATGAGTGGCTTGGCATGCTCGTCTTCCATGACGAGCGTCTTCACCACATGATGTTCGTCCACACCCAGCTGGCGCGCCGATTCGCCCGTGCCGCCATGCTCGACATAATCGTATGGATGCTCGCCGAAAACGACGCCATGACGGCGCAGGAACTGCGTGGCCGGCGTTTCGGATACGTGTCTGGATTTGCTCATCGGCGCATTGTAATGGCGAGTTTGCGCAACGGCTATTTGCCGAATGGTCAATTGTGCGGCTCGATGCATTGTGGCACGATCGTTCGAAAATCTTCCGGCGCGATGCACGCCGGGCACGCAATCGCATTCAGGAGACGCTCTTGAGCACCGCTTCGCCTTTACGCTCCACGATCGACGTTCCCGCGCTGCTGGCCGCCCTGCCCGCGCGCATCTCCGATATTCCCGCGCTAGCGGCCGGACGCGATCCGCAACACGTCGCGTTGATCGAAGACGGACGCCGTCTCACCAACGCCCAACTGGTTCAGGCCGTCGAGGCCACCGCTGCGTTGCTTCACGATTGGGGCGTGCGTGGCGGCGACCGGGTCATGATCGTGGCGGAAAACAGCATCGCGCAGATCGTGCTGCTCTTCGCGACCGCGCGGCTCGACGCCTGGGCTCTCGTGTCGAATGCGCGCCTGTCGGCGTCCGAGCTTGATGCGATTCGCGCGCACGCACAGCCGCGCGTGACGGCCTACGCGGTCGAAAGCTCAGTCGATGCCGGTCAGCACGCGCAGCGTCATCGAGCGAGCACAGCGCCAGACGTCGCGCCGGGTATCGGCGCGTGGTCCTACACGGTGGACACGTCCGCGCAAGCCGAACCGGTGGAAGCTGCGAACGACCGACAATGCGCGGCGCTCATTTACACGACCGGCACGACCGGCGCGCCAAAGGGCGTGATGCTGTCGCATCGCAATCTGCTGTTCATCGCCGCGGCATCGAGCCGTCTGCGCCAGGTCCGTCCTGACGATGTCGTCTACGCCGTGCTGCCGATCTCGCATGTCTACGGCTTTGCGTCTGTGTGTCTCGGCAGCCTGTACGCTGGTGCGACCTTGCGCCTCGCGCCGCGCTTCGCGCCGGAAGGAGTGCGGCGCGCGCTCGCCGACGAACGCGTGTCGATTTTTCAGGGCGTGCCGGCCATGCACGCGAAATTGATCGAACATTTGCAGACGCGCGGGCATCCGTGGCGCGCGCCGCATCTGCGCTTCATCTATTCGGGGGGCTCGCCGCTCGACGCCGCGCTGAAAGCGCACGTCGAAAGCGTCTACGGTCTGCCGCTGCATAACGGCTATGGCATGACGGAGAGCAGTCCCACGGTTTCCCAGACCATGCTCGACGCGCCGCGCCGCGACTGCTCGGTGGGCGAAGTTATTCCGGGCGTCGAAGTGCGTTTCGTCGGCCTGGACGGCGCCGATGTCGCGGTCGGCGAGACCGGCGAGCTATGGGTGCGCGGCCCGAACGTGATGCTCGGCTACTATCGCAACCCGCAGCAAACGCGCGCCGCCGTGACCCAGGACGGCTGGCTGAAAACCGGCGACCTGGCGAGGCAAGACGCCGACGGCGCGCTGCATATCGTCGGACGCAGCAAGGATCTGATCATTCGCTCCGGCTTCAACGTGTATCCCGCCGAGGTCGAGCACGTGCTCAACGCGCATCCGCAGGTCGTTCAGTCGGCGGTGATTGGACGCCCCGTCGAGGGCAACGAAGAGGTTATCGCGTTCGTCGAGCTGGCGGCTAATGCAAGCGTGACGCCGGCCGAACTGGTTGCCTGGTGCGTCGAGCGCCTCGCGCCCTACAAGCGGCCCGCGGAAGTGAAGGTGCTTGCCGCGTTACCCGCTGCATCGACGGGAAAGATTCTCAAGCACCGGCTGCGCGAATTCCTCTGAAGCCGCAACATGACGACAGCGACAGCGGTTAGCTCATAAACCACGTTCACCCACGCGGATGATGCTGCGCATGCAGCGACTTCAGCCGCTCGCGCGCCACGTGCGTGTAGATTTGCGTGGTCGAAATATCGGTGTGCCCAAGCAGCAATTGCACCACGCGCAAGTCGGCGCCGTGATTGAGCAGATGCGTTGCGAACGCATGCCGCAATGTGTGCGGCGACAACGGCGCGTGCACGCCGGCCACCGCCGCATGTCGCTTGATGATGTTCCAGAACTGCTGGCGCGTCATACCCTCGGCACGGCTCGTGACAAACAGCGCGTCTGCCGCGCGCGCGCCGAGCAGCGCCGGGCGTGCTTCGCGCAAGTAGCGCTCGATCCAGCCGTGCGCCTCTTCGCCGAAAGGAATCAGCCGCTCTTTCGAGCCCTTACCCATTACGCGAACCACGCCTTCGTTCAGACCGACTTCCACCGTCTTCAGCGTGACGAGTTCGGTAACACGCAGGCCGCTCGCGTACATGAGTTCGAGCATCGTGCGATCGCGCAGACCCAGGGCGGTCTCGATGTCGGGCGCGCCGAGCAACGCCTCGACTTGCGCTTCGCTGAGCGTCGACGGAAAACGCGGCGGTTGCTTAGCCGAACGGATGCGCAACGTCGGATCGACTTTCGCGCGATGCTCGCGCACGGCCCAACCGTAGTAGCGGCGAAACACCGAGAGGCGCCGATTCGCGGACGTCGATTTGTCTTTCTGACGCGCGGCGCTGTATGCGTTCAGATCGGCCTCGCTAACGGTGTCGAGCGATGCGTTGCGCGTTTGCGCGAGCCATTCGCTAAAGAGACGCAGGTCGCGGCGGTATGCGTCGAGCGTGTTGCGCGACAGACCGTGTTCGAGCCAGAGCGCGTCGCAGAATGCGTCGATCGACGCGGAACTCGTCGCGAACAAAGGCGACGATAGCGGCGACGGCGGAGGCGATTGCGCGCTCGCGTCTTCAACCAGGGTATCGCTCATGCGTAGGGAAGGCCTTCATGCGTCAGCAGCCAACGCTTGACGTTGCGAAAGAAACCGTCTTCGGCGTGATGCGCGAATCCGCCGATGCCGCTCGAACTCACCACCCGATGACACGGAATGACAATGGGAAAGTAATTGGCGCCGCACGCCTGACCGACCGCGCGCGGCACGCTGCCAAGCTGCCGGGCGAGCTGGCCGTAGGTCAGCACGGCACCCGGCGGAATCTCGCAGATTGCTTGCCACACGCGCCGCTGGAAAGCGGTGCCGACCGGCGCGAGCGGCAGTTCGAATGTCGCCGACGCCTCGCTGAAATACCGCTCGATCTGCTCGACCGCCTGTCGCGCCAACGGCGTGTCAGGCGCGACGTTCTGCATCGACTCGGGCAAATAGACGATCTCGCGCACGGCCTCGCCTTCCAGGCGAATGCCGACCTTGCCGAACGGCGCGTCGATCACTGCGTTGAACATGGCGCCTCCTGACTCGCGCGACGATGATTCGAGACATACAACAGACTCGCGGATTGCCGATACTTTACGCCGCTTTTCATGCCGCTTCGAGCGCCCATTGCACGTGCTCCCGGACCACGTGAGAAGAGTCGTCGGCGCGGCGCTCGAGCGCCTCTACAATCGCCTTGCGGGCGTCCGCACTCAAACTCTCGCGCGGCGCACGCAGCGCATTGCCCATGCCGACGGCAAGATTGCGCAGCCAGCTTTCGTAGCCGATACGGCGGATCGCACTGCCCTGCATGCGCGTGTCGAACTCGTCCGCGCTCCAGCCGAACAGTTCCACCAGCGACGCGCGATCAAGCCCGTGCCGCACGTCGAAATCGGCGACCGGCGCAGCCTGCGCAAACTTGTTCCACGGACACACGAGCTGGCAATCGTCGCAGCCGTAAACGCGATTGCCGATCAGCGGACGCATGTCGACGGGAATGCTGCCCTTCAGTTCGATGGTCAGATAAGAGATGCACAAACGGGCATCCACCTTGTAAGGCGCGACGATCGCGCCTGTCGGACACGCGCCGATGCAGCGCGCGCAACTGCCGCAATGCGAGCCCGGTGTTTCGGGCGCGCGCTCGGGCGACGTCTCCGCGTCGGTCGGCAAAGGCACGTCGACATATATTTCGCCAAGGAAGAACAGCGAACCCGCATCGCGTTGCAGCAGCAGCGTATGTTTGCCGCGCCAGCCGATGCCGGCCTTTTGCGCAAGCTCCACTTCGAGCACCGGCGCGGAGTCGGTGAACACGCGATAACCGAACGCGCCGATCTCCGCCTGAATTTTCTCTGACAGATGTTGCAGACGGTTACGCATCACCTTGTGATAGTCGCGGCCGCGTGCATAAATCGACACCACCGCGGCCGACGGATCGGCCAGGCGCGCATGCTCGACAGCCCGCCAGTCCTCGCTGGGCGGCGCTTCCTGCGGTTCGCTTTCGCCTGGCTTTCCGCTCATTGCATGGGCGGGCAAATAGGCGATGCGAGCGGTAATCACACGTAGCGTGCCGGCCACAAGCTCGGCAGGCCGCGCGCGTTTCATACCGTGTTTCGCCATATAATCCATCTCGCCGTGGCACCCCGCTTCCAGCCATGCTGCAAGCGGCGCTTCGGCAGCGGAGAGATCGGTATCGCTAATGCCGATCGCCCCGAAACCCAGTTCACGGCCCCACGTCTTGATGTTTCGCGCGAGCGCATGCAGCGCCGCTTCATCGAATTGACGCTCGGCGCGCGCCTCGTCGGAAGACGTTGGCGCATTGGGCGCAGGGGACACGGGAGACTCCGGACTTCGGTTCATCACGCCATTTTACGAGAATGCCTGACCATCCCGATCGCGCGATCGCGCCGCCCGCCGAAGTCCTGCTCGAACGCGCCTTCACGTTCGCGGACGAAGCCGCCACGCTCGCATTCGGCGAGCGCTTCGCACGGGCCATCGAAAGCGTCGCCGTCGCAGCACAAGGCCAGGGCAGCGGCCAAGGTGCTCAGGCATTCCACGGTCTACAAGTACAACTGGTCGGCGATCTCGGCGCCGGCAAAACCACACTCGTGCGCGCCACGTTGCGCGGCCTCGGTCACACGGGCCGCGTGCGCAGTCCCACGTACACGCTCGTCGAGCCCTATGTGCTTGAGCGACCCACCGGGGAACTTGCGCTTTATCACTTCGATCTGTACAGATTCACCGATCCGGCCGAATGGGCCGACGCCGGCTTTCGCGAGTATTTCGACAGCGGCGCGGTCTGCCTCGTCGAATGGCCACAGCGCGCGGGGCGTCTTCTCGGCGTGCCGGATCTCGTCTTCTCGCTCGACCTGGATAGCGAGGGCGACGGCCGCGTACTCGTCGCACGGGCATACAGCGAAACAGGAAAGGCATGTCTCGAAAGATGTTGATCAAACCGTTCCGCTCGATCGAATCGGCGGCCACCGCAACGCATAACTGGCGGCGCCGGCAGATTCTGTGCGCGGGCGCATCCACGCTTGTGCTCGGTCTCGTCGCACCGCGTCTTGCACTCGCCAGCTCGGTGCTCGGCGTGCGTGTGTGGCCCGCGCGCGACTACACACGGGTGACGATCGAATCCGATCAGCCGCTGCAAAATGCGCAGCAGTTGCTTCAAGGTCCGGACCGGCTCGTGGTCGATCTCAGCGGCCTCGATCTCGACCAGGCGCTGAAGGACCTCGTCTCTAAGATCACGCCGAACGATCCGCAGATTCAGTCGGTGCGAGTCGGCCAGTTTCAGCCGCACGTCGTGCGTATGGTGTTCGACCTGAAGGGCTCGGTGAAGCCGCAGGTGTTCGCACTGCCGCCTGTCGGCGCATACAAGTACCGGCTGGTGTTCGACCTGTACCCCGCCGTCGCACCCGATCCGCTGATGGAACTGCTCGCGCAGAGCGAGCGCAAGCAGCAAACGCTGAACGAAGAAAACAGCGCGCCGCCGGCCACATTGAGCGGCCCGGGCACGACGCCGCCGGTCGCCGACAACAGCGAAGCGTTCTTCGAGCGTTATGCGCAAAACGGCGGCAGCGGGTCGGCGCCGAGCGTGCCACGTCCGCCCGCGCACGGCGCACCCACGCCACTGCCGCCGATCCCGCCGATCATCGCAAAGCCGGCGACACCGGGCGCTCCCGCGTCGCCGCCCAGCGCAATCGCGCGCAATAAAGGCAGCGGTAGTAACGGTGGCAATAACGCTAACAGCCTGGGCAACGACGACGACGCGAGCGACGACACCTACGCGTTCACCACGCCGAAGCCAGGCAAGAGCAACACGGTCCGCCTTCTCACGGTCGCGATCGATCCAGGGCATGGCGGCGAAGATCCGGGCGCAATCGGCGGCTCGGGCACTTATGAAAAGCACGTCGCGCTCGACATCGCGAAGAAGCTGCGCGCGAAGATCGACGCGCAGCCGAACATGCGCTCCATGATGACTCGCGACGCCGACTTCTTCGTGCCGCTCAACGTGCGCGTGCAAAAGGCGCGGCGCGTTGGCGCAGACCTGTTCGTGTCGATCCACGCGGACGCGTTCACCACGCCCGAGGCGCGGGGCTCGTCGGTGTTTGCGCTGTCGGAGCACGGCGCGTCGAGCGCCGCTGCGCGCTGGATGGCGAACAAGGAGAACTCGTCGGATCAGATTGGCGGCATCAACATCAAGTCCGCCGACGCGACCGTCAACCGCGCACTGTTCGACATGTCCACCACCGCGCAGATTCGGGACTCTATGCGCTACGGCAACTTCGTGCTGAAGGAGATTGGCGGAATCAACAAGCTGCACAAGGGCTCGGTCGAACAGGCGGGGTTTGCGGTGCTGAAGGCGCCGGATATTCCGTCGATCCTCGTGGAAACTGCGTTCATCAGCAACCCGGACGAAGAACGCCGCCTGAACGACGACGCGTACCGCGACAAGATGGCGGACGCCATCATGACGGGCATCAAGCGTTACTTCGCGGCGAACCCGCCGCTCGCGAAGAACCGCATGACGTAATGCGCGTATAGCGCGTTGTCATACGACGACGCATACGACGATGCAAAAAACGGCCGCAGCAATGCGGCCGTTTTTCCTTCCCTTTTCGTTCAGTAGCGCGATTCAACGCGCCGGTGACAGGCGCTGAGCGACCCATCCGCCGAACACGTTGACCGCGAGCCCGGCCATCACCAGTACCGCCCCGGCGACCTGCGCGCCGGAAAGCTGCTCGTCGAGAAAGAGAGATGCAGACGCCAGGCCGACGATCGGCACGAGCAGCGAAAACGGTGCGACCTGGCTCGCCGGATAGCGCGACAGCAGACGGCTCCACAAACCGTAGCCGATCAGCGTGGCGATGAACGCGAGATAAACGATCGCGAAGATCGACATCGCGCTGATACCCGACAGCGCTGCAGCGATTCGCTGCGGACCCTCAAACGCATACGACAGCGCCAGGAACGGCAGCGGCGGAATCAGACTGCCCCACACCACGAGGCCGACCAGATCCACCTTGCCGACTTTCTTCGTGACGATGTTGCCGAGCGCCCACGAACACGCGGCGCACAGCGTGAGAAGGAAACCGGCGAGCGTCATGGCGTGACCGCCTTGCATGCCTATGACGGCGAGCCCGGCGGCTGCAATCAGCAAACCGGCGACGTTCGGCAAGCGGAAGCGTTCGTGCAGAAAAAACGCCGCAAAGATCAGCGTGAAAAAAGCCTGCGCCTGCAATACGAGCGACGCGAGCCCCGCAGGCATGCCGACGTACATGGCCGAAAACAGGAAGGCGAACTGCCCCAAGGAGATCGTCACGCCGTATGCCAGCAGCCAGCGCCAAGGCAATTGCGGACGCTTGACGAAAAATACCGCCGGAAACGCGGCGAGCATGAAGCGCAGCGCGCCTAGCAGCATGGGCGGCACGCCATGCAAGCCCACCTTGATCACAACGAAATTGACGCCCCACGCGATCACCACGATCAGTGCGAGCAGCAGGTCCCTGGGTGACATCCCAGTCTCCAATTGATTATTGAACCTGCCAGTTTAGCGGAGGGTGGCAGGGCACGTGATTGTTCGTGCTACGGATTTTCGGAGCAGGACTGTGCTGCGAAACGTCGTCGTTGCGCCCTCCGCAGTAGAATCGTCCATTGAGAAATTTCTCCTTCCTTATTCAGCCGAGCCCGCCCATGTCCTCTTCGATCAAAGCAGTTCTCAAACCGCATCTGCGCGATGTCGGCAGTCTGACTGTGCGGCGCGTGCTGCCTGCAATGGCCGCACGGCTGATTGGACCGTTCATCTTTTTCGACCACATGGGACCGGCGACGCTGGAACCGGGCGTCGGCCTCGACGTTCGTCCGCATCCGCATATCGGCCTTGCCACGGTGACCTTCCTGTTCGAAGGCGCGATCATGCATCGCGACAGTCTCGGCTCCGAGCAGAAAATCATCCCTGGCGACGTCAACTGGATGACGGCCGGGCGCGGCATCGTCCACTCCGAGCGCACGCCCGCCGAGGACCGCGCGAACGGCCAGACCATCCACGGCATTCAGACGTGGGTCGCGCTGCCGCTCGAAGACGAAGAGGCGGAGCCGTCGTTCGCGCATCACGCCGCCGACACGCTGCCCGTGGTCGAGCGCAACGGCGTCACGCTGCGCGTGATCGCCGGCACGGCCTTCGGCGAAACCTCGCCTGTCACGACGTTTTCCGGCACGCTCTATGTCGCCGGCGAGTTCGCGCCGGGCAGCGCCTTCGCGCTGGAACCGGAGCATGAGGAACGCGGCGTGTATCTTGTCGACGGCGATCTGGAAATCGACGGCACGCCGCTCGAAGTCGGCCAGATGGCAGTGCTCGCGCTCGACGAGACCGTCACCCTCGCGAGCACGCACGGTGCGCGCGTGATGGTGTTGGGCGGCGAGAAACTCGACGGTGAACGCTTTATCGAATGGAATTTCGTCGCGAGTTCGCGCGAGAAGATCGAAGCCGCGAAAGTGGCATGGACCAATCAGGAGATGGGCAAAGTGCCGGGCGAAACCGAATGGATTCCGCTGCCGCAAAAGCAATGACGGCCAGTCCCGGCGACAGCGCGGCGCGCATTGAACATTGAATCCACGCCGTTCGGCCCCAACTAGCAGACAAACCGTTTTTATCGACGAGGACGCAATGGACACCACTTTGGCCACATTTGAAAAGGACGTCATCACGGCGTCGACACTGGCCCCTGTGCTGGTCGATTTCTGGGCGCCGTGGTGCGGCCCCTGCAAGACGCTTGGCCCGATGCTGGAAAAGCTCGAAGCCGAAGCCGCCGGCAAATGGAAGCTCGTCAAGGTGAACGTAGACGAGAATCAGGAACTCGCCGCGCACTTCCAGGTGCGCAGCATCCCGCACGTCATGGCGTTTGCCGACGGCCAACCGGTGGATCAGTTCATCGGCGTGCTGCCTGAGGGCCAGCTGCGCGAATTCATCGAGCGGCTCTTGCCGCAAGGCGCGGATGCCGCGCGTCTCGAGGCGCAGACCGCGCTCGAGGAAGGTCGCCGCGAAGACGCTTACGATGCGCTGGAATCCGCGCTCGCCTACGACCCGGGCTTCGACGAAGCACGCATGGATCGCATCGAGATGCTGCTCGACGACAACCGCATCGACGAGGCGCGCAACGAAGTCGATCTGCTGTCGCCGAAAACCACGCAAGGCATCGACGCGCGCTTCAACGCGATCAAGACGCGGCTCGACGCCGTGGATGCCGCCGCCGACCTGCCGCCCACCGACGCACTGGAAGCGCGCGTCGCAAGTCATCCGGACGATCTGGAGGCGCGTTTCGATCTGGCAAGCGCGCTGATCGCACGCCGCAAATACGAGGGCGCGCTGGAACATCTGCTGGGCATCGTGCAGCGCGACCGCACGTTCCGCGACGACATTGGCCGTAAGACCATGCTCTCCGTGTTCGATCTCGCCGCGCATCAGCCGGAACTGGTGTCGCAATGGCGGCGCAAGCTAAGCGCGGCGCTGTACTGAAGCGAGTCTAGGCACCCGCACCTCGCGTGCGGCGTCGGGCTGAATTCCGGCTCGTCCCGCACGCCGCTTGCCGCGCCAGAAACGCATCACCCCGCCTGTTTCGCCAAAGCGCGCAGCACATGCGCGGCGGCGGCGAAACCAAAACTCGCCGTCACGCAAACGCTCGAACCGAAGCCCGCACAGTTCAGGCCGATCGGCCCCGTATGACCGGGCGACGTGGTGACGTGCTCCGCTTCGGCATCGATATCGCAGACCGCCGCCTCCGGGTAAATGAGCGGCTCGTCCGAATACACCGCGCTCACCTTGAATTTCGCTTTCGGCCCGCGCGGAAACCCGTGCTGCTTCCGCAACTGCCCCCGCACCTTTGACAGCAACGGGTCCTGAATCGTCAACGCAAGATCGTCGATGCGAATGCGCGTCGGATCCAGTTGGCCGCCCGCGCCGCCAATCGTGATCAACGGCTGCTTGCGCTCGACGCACCACGCGATCAGCGCGGTTTTGGTGCGCACGCTGTCGATAGCGTCGATCACATAGTCGAAGCCGCCGCCGAGCGTCGCCGCGAAATTGTCGGGCTCGACGAAGTCTTCCACGAGGCGCACGTCGCAGAAAGGATTGATTGCCGCGATGCGCTCGGCCATTGCTTCGACTTTCGGTTTTCCGTAGTTGCCGTCGAGTGCGTGAATCTGCCGGTTCGTGTTGCTCTCGGCGACATTGTCGAGATCGATCAGCGTCAGTGTGCCGACAGCGCTGCGCGCCAACGCCTCGGCCACCCACGACCCGACTCCGCCGATGCCGATCACCGCGACATGCGCGCTTTCGAAAGCGGCGAGCGCCGGTGCGCCGTAAAGACGCGCAATGCCGCCGAAGCGCCGCGCACGGTCGGCGGTTTCACTCCCGTCGAGGCTGGTAGTAAGATCGGATTGCGCGGTGGTCGACATGATGGGACTCATTGAACAGGCAGGAAACGGACGCGCTTTTAGTTCGCGCAGCCGTATTTTGCCTGAACGCCTGAATGAGCATTGCCGCCGCAATCACCCTGTCGCGCTCCGGGGCATTACCCGATCATGCACGCCGGGCCTGCGTCGCGCTTGATCCAGTCGCGCGCAAAAAATTAATGCCTTAGCTATACTGCCCTGACTGTAGCGTTCGCATAACAACATGACCTCACTCGCCGAACTTCGAAAAAACTATTCGCTGGGTTCTCTGGACATCGGCGACGTAGATCGCAACCCGTTCCGGCAATTCGACGTCTGGTTTCAACAGGCTGTCGACGCGAAGCTGCCCGAACCGAATACGATGACGCTCGCCACTGTCGACTCGCGCGGCCGGCCTTCGGCGCGCATCGTGTTGATCAAGGGCGTCGACGAACGGGGCTTCGTGTTCTTCACCAACTACGAAAGCCGCAAAGGCCGCGAGCTAGCCACCAATCCCTACGCGAGCCTGCTGTTCTACTGGATCGAGCTCGAGCGCCAGGTGCGCATCGAGGGGCGCGTCGTCAAAACGAGCGCGGAAGAAAGCGACGCGTATTTCGCGTCGCGTCCGGCCGGTTCACGAATCGGCGCATGGGCATCGAATCAGAGTCAGGTGATTGAAAGCCGCTCGCAGCTCGAAACGCGCGAACGCGAAATGCGCCTGCAATATGGCGATGAACCTCCGCGTCCGCCGCATTGGGGCGGTTATCGTTTGGTGCCCGAAGCAATCGAATTCTGGCAGGGTCGGCCGTCGCGTCTGCATGACCGCCTGCTTTACACGCGCGTAAGCGAGAACAGCGACTGGCAGATCTCCCGTCTCTCGCCGTGAATCGACACAAACAATGCCGCCAGCCCGCAGCCAACGCAGCAGCGCGCGGCGCACGGATCGCATCTCGCGGCATGGGAGTCGCGCCGCATTGATTTGCGCTCCACACAAGCTTCGCTTTAGTTCAACGGACACGGAGAGATCGCATGTTCTGGGAGAAAAAGCTGGCGCAGTGGGTGGAAGAAGTAAAAACCAAGGCTGACTTACCAGCACGTCTCGTGCTGTGGGACGGCCAGCAACACGACTTCGGGCGGTTCGCCGCGCCTCAGGTCACGTTGCATGTGAAAAGCGCGACGGCGCTGCCTTACCTGCTCGAACCGAGCCTCGACAATCTGGGCGAGGCGTACGTCAAGGGCAAGATCGACATCGAGGGCAAGCTCTCGGACATCATCAACGTGGGCTATCAGCTCGCGCGCAATACCGTCACCAGTGCGAGCAAACTCGCGCGCATGCGGCGCTATTTCCAGCATTCGAAAGCGTCGGACCGGAAGGCGATCCAGTATCACTACGACGTCTCGAACGAGTTCTACAAGCTGTGGCTCGACGAGAACATGGTGTACTCGTGCGCGTACTTCGAGAACGGCAACGAAGATCTGGCGACCGCGCAGATCAAGAAAATCGACCACATCCTCACCAAGATCCAGTTGCAGCCGGGGCAGCGCCTGCTCGACATCGGCTGCGGCTGGGGCGCGCTGGTGCTGCGCGCGGCGCAGAAATTCGGTGCGCAATGCGTGGGCGTGACGCTGTCGCAGAACCAGTTCGATCTCGCCACGGCGCGTGTGAAAGCTGCGGGCCTCGAAAATCAGATCGAGATTCGTCTGCAGGATTACCGCGACGTCGAGGGACAATTCGACCGCATCACGAGCGTGGGCATGTTCGAGCACGTCGGCCGCAAAAATCTGCCGGGTTACTTCCGGAAAATGCACGACCTGCTCGCCGACGACGGCGTCGCGATGAACCACGGCATCACGTCGAGCGACTCGGATAGTGGCGAAACCGCGCTTGGCGGCGGCGAGTTCATCGACCGCTATGTGTTTCCCGACGGCGAGTTGCCGCACATCAGCCTCGCGCTCGAATCGATGCAGCGCGGCGGGCTCGAAGCGGTTGACGTCGAAAGCCTGCGCCGTCACTATGCGCACACGCTCGACATCTGGGCGGAGAATTTCGAGGCGCATGCGGAAGAAGCCCGCAAGCTCGTCGACGACGAAAAATTCCGCATCTGGCGCGTATATCTGGCCGGCTGCGCGTACGCATTCGAAAACGACGACGTCTCCATCTATCAGGTCGTATGCCGGAAGGCCGGCCGCAGCGCAAAAACCCTGCCGTGGTCGCGCCGCTACATGTACGAGAAGCCGCTGTGACGGGAGCGCCGCGGCGTCGTGCACTAGCGTGCCGCCGCGGCGCAAACTACTGAACAGCAGGTCGAATCTCGATGGGCCAGAGCGGGACAAGCGAAGTGGAACAGGCGCTGGGCGAGCCGGAAGCGCCACTCCAAACGGACGTGCAAAGCGAAGCGGTACAGTTCGATCTGTTCGGAATGCCGGTGGAACCGGCGATTGCATCGGCGGAAACCGAAGCGCGCGCGGGGCCCTCGCGCACTGTGTCCGGCGATCCATTGCCGCACGCGCAGGAGGCCGCCTCTGAGTCCTCGCCCGCCAGCCCCGCGCCCGTGTCGAAGCCCGCGAGCCGGCGCGGTGCGCACGAGAAAGCCGCCGCCGCGTCGCTCTGGCAGCAGGACGGGCAGCAGGACGAAGCGCCGGCGTCCGCCGCAGCAGCCCCGCCGCCGGCCGATACGCCAAAAAAGCGCCGCACGCGGGAAATGCTCGCCGCCCCGCCCTCGCCCGATGTAGTCGCGCTCGCCGCGCAACTGCCGCCGCACGTGCACCTCGGCACATCGACATGGTCGTTTCCCGGCTGGAACGGCATCGTCTACGGCGATGAGTACAGCAACAGCAAGCTCTCGCGCGACGGCCTCAACGCCTACGGCGCGCATCCGCTGCTGAAGACGGTCAGCATCGACCGGTCGTTCTATCAGGCGCTCACGGTCACCGAATATCTGCGCTACGCACAGCAGGTGCCCGAGCATTTCCGCTTTATCGTGAAAGCGCCGATGACGATCACCGACGCAACCGTGCGCGCCGAACGCGGCGAGCCGGTGTCGCTGAACCCGTGCTTCCTCAACGCGCAGATGGCGATCGACGACTTCGTCACGCCGTGTCTGGAAGGTCTCGGCGAAAAGGCCGGGGCGCTGGTGTTCCAGCTGTCGCCGCTGCCCGACCGGATGCTCGCGCAGCCGGCCGCGTTCATAGAACGGCTCGGCGACTTTCTGATGGCGTTGCCGAAGCTGCCGCAAGGCACCTGCTATGCGATCGAAATCCGCGACGCCAGTCTGCTCACGCCGCGCTTCATTCGTACGCTCAAAGCGGCGGGCGTGCGCTACTGCGTGGGCATCCATGCGCGGATGCCCGACCCTCTGCGGCAGGCGGCGGCGCTCGCGCTGCTGGACGGCGAACCGGCCGGGCCGCTAATCGTTCGCTGGAGCCTGCATGGCGGCTTCAAGTACGAGCAGGCGAAGGCGAAGTACGAGCCGTTCGACCGGCTCGTCGACCAGGACCCGGCGACGCGCGCGTCGCTCGCCGAACTGGCCGCGCGCTATGCGCTTGCCGGCCAGCCGGTGATGATCGCGGTCAACAACAAGGCTGAAGGCTCGGCGCCGCTCAGTTGTGTGGAACTGGCGCGCGAGATCGTCGAAGCCTGTGCGCGGCTTGCACACGAGCACGAAGATGTCGGCGCCCTTCCCGTCAACTCGCCTTGATGCGGTGCGCGAACTTCTGACGGAACTTCGCTACCTTCGGCGCGACCACGAACGAGCAGTAGCCCTGATTCGGATGCTGCGCAAAATAGTTCTGATGATAGGCCTCGGCGGGCCAGTAGTTGCCGTCGAGCGGCAGTACCTGCGTGACGATCTGGCCGTCGTAGATGCCCTGCTCGCCGATTTCGCGGATTGCCTGCAAAGCCGTCTCGCGCTGCGCGTCGGAGTGCGTGAAGATCACTGAACGGTATTGCGTGCCGACGTCGTTACCTTGACGGTTCAGCTGCGTCGGATCGTGGATCGCGAAGAAAATATCCAGAATCTCGCGATAGCCGATCTTTGCCGGATCGAAGTCCACCTTGACGACCTCGGCGTGGCCCGTCGCGCCGTCGCACACCTGCTCATACGTCGGACGCTGCGTCTCGCCGCCTGCATAGCCCGACTCCACGGAGTTCACTCCCTCGACGCCCAGATAAACCGCTTCGAGGCACCAGAAACACCCGCCACCCAAGGTGGCGACTTCGCCTGTCTGACTCATGCTGCTCGCTCCTTCAAGCTCGTGATCGGCCTATGCCGCTTCCGCTTCGCCACAGCGCTTATGTCGCCTGCACAGTGCTCAGCTTAGCGGGTTTTGCGATGCGCCGTTCTGCGTCCGGCCGATGCATCGCGATTGCAGTTAAAATTGGGGCAAATCGACGATTTTCACTATGACTTTCGAATTATCTGTTTCCCGCTGTGCGGGCAAGCGCTTTACCGCGGCTTCCCGTTCACGTGCATCCACGGCCTGCGCTCAATGAAGCAAGCCAGCCCGCCCAATTTCGACCAGGCCGCCTTCCGGCAGGCGCTCAGCCAGTTTGCTACCGGCGTCACCGTGATCACAACGCGTGCGGCGTCCGGGCAGTTGATCGGCATCACCGCCAGTTCGTTTAATTCGGTTTCGCTCGACCCGCCGCTGGTGCTGTGGAGCCTGGCAACGCGCTCGGCGTCCATGCCGGTGTTCCGCACGAACAGCCATTACGTCGTCAATGTGCTGGCCTCGTCGCAACTCGATCTATGCAAGCGCTTTGCCACGGTCAAAGGCGATCGGTTCGAAGGCGTATCGCACGCGGCGGGCGACACGGGCATGCCCGTACTCGACGGCGCGCTGGCCTGGTTCGAGTGCCATAACCGCAGCCGTTACGAAGAAGGCGACCACGTGATTTTCGTCGGCGAGGTGGAGCGTTGCGGCGTGCATGAGAATGCGGCGGAGATCGCGCCGCTCGTGTTTCAGAACGGCCAGTTTCACGGGCTCAAACCGCTGTAACCGTGTTTGGCGCCCGCAACGGCTCCAACGCGAGGCAGCGCCTCAACGGTCGTTGTGCGGCGCGCCGTGGCCGCCGGTTTTCGTGACCAGCGACACCGGCACGCCCGAATCTTCCTTCAAAGTCTGCAGCACGATATTCGAGCGAATATCCATCACTCCCGGCGCCTTGTAGAGACGCTCCAGCACGAAATCCGAATAGTGCTTGAGGTTGTGCGCAAGAACGCGCAGCAGGTAATGCGTCTCGCCCGTCACGACAAAGGCGCCGACCACTTCCGGCCAATCGCGCAGCGCATCGGCAAAGCGCTCGTGCCAGTTCTGCTGGTCGTTGCGCATCGACACCTGCACGAATGCTTCCAGTTCGAATCCCAACACCTCGCGGTTCAGACACGCGCGGTAGTGCTCGATGACACCCTGCTCTTCAAGTAGACGCAACCGCCGCAGGCATGCCGACGGCGACAGCGAGATGCGCTCCGCGAGATCGAGATTGCTGATTCGTCCTTCTTGCTGGAGCACCGCCAAAATACGGCAATCGGTGGCGTCGAGCGAGATCGCGTTCATATTCGGTCTCCCTTTCCCATTTGTCTCAAATTATGTTCCAAGACACGGCTCGGAAGGAGATTTTTTCGCAATCACATTTCGCGGTCAGACACCTATCATTCCCTATAGACATCAACCGCAGATGGAGACATGCAGACACTCTGGGACATTACCCCCGCCGTCGATACGGCGACGCCGGTCTGGCCTGGCGACACGCCCGTGGGCATCGAGCGCGTCTGGCGCATCGAGGCCGGGTCGCCCGTGAACGTCGCACGGCTGACTCTCTCGCCGCATACCGGCGCCCATACCGACGCCCCCTTGCACTACGACGCAGCAGGCGCCGCGATTGGCCATGTACCGCTCGACATCTACCTCGGACGATGCCGCGTGATTCATTGCATCGGCGCCTCGCCTGTTGTGAGGCCACAACACCTGGATGGTTTGCAGGGCGACTTGCCACCGCGAGTCTTACTGCGAACTTACAGAAATGCGCCGACTGCGGCGTGGGACAGCGGCTTCTGCGCCGTCGCGCCTGAAACGATCGACCTGCTGGCGGCGAACGGCGTGAAGCTGATCGGCATCGACACGCCTTCGCTCGATCCACAGGAATCGAAAACGATGGACGCGCATCACCGCGTTCGCGCGCACGGCATGGCCATTCTTGAAGGCATCGTGCTCGACGACGTCGCTCCCGGCGACTACGAACTGATCGCGCTGCCGCTGAAACTGACCACGCTCGACGCAAGCCCCGTGCGCGCAGTGCTCCGCGCGCTCCCGGACGCGCACTGATTGTTGAATCCGCATCATCCGACTGAACGAGACCACCATGAAACACCGCGAAGAAGCATTGGCGCTCGATAGCGCCGACCCGCTCGCGACATTACGCGACCAGTTCGCGTTGTCGCCGACCACTATTTACCTCGACGGCAATTCGCTCGGCGTGCCGCCAGCCGCTGCTGCCCAACGCGCACAAACCGTGATCGCCGCCGAATGGGGCGAGGGCTTGATCCGCAGCTGGAACGCCGCGGGCTGGTTCGCGTTGCCGCGCCGCCTCGGCAACAAGCTTGCGCCGTTGATCGGCGCGGCTGAAAACGAGGTGGTCGTCACCGATACGATTTCGATCAATCTGTTCAAGCTGTTGTCCGCCGCGCTGCGGCTCGCGAACGCACGCGACCCGAAGCGCCGCGTGATCGTCTCGGAGCGTTCTAACTTTCCGACGGACCTCTACATCGCGCAGGGCTTGATCGAGCAACTCGACCGCGGCTATGAACTTCGACTCGTCGACGATCCGTCCGAGTTGCCCGAGGCAATCGGCGAAGACACCGCGATCGCGATGATCACGCACGTCAACTACCGCACCGGCTACATGCACGACATGACCGCGTTGACCAGACTGATTCACGACAAGGGCGCGCTGGCTCTGTGGGATCTCGCGCATTCGGCCGGCGCCGTGCCGGTCGATCTGAATGGCGTGGGTGCCGACTATGCGGTGGGTTGCACGTACAAGTACCTGAACGGCGGCCCGGGCTCGCCCGCATTCGTCTGGGTGCCGCAGCGTCATCAGAACGATTTTGCGCAACCGCTTTCCGGCTGGTGGGGGCATCGCGCGCCGTTCAAGATGGACCCCGCGTATCAGCCCGACGACGGCATCGGCCGCTTTCTGTGCGGCACGCAGCCGATGGTCTCGATGGCGCTCGTCGAATGCGGAGTCGACGTTTTCCTGCAGACCGACATGCAGGCGATTCGCCGCAAGTCGCTCGCGCTGACCGATCTGTTCATCGAACTGGTCGAGACACGTTGCAGCGAATTTCCGTTGAAGCTCGTCACGCCGCGCGCACATTCACAGCGCGGCTCGCATGCGAGCTTCGAACATCCGCATGGCTACGAGGTCATGCAGGCGTTGATCGCGCGCGGCGTGATCGGCGATTATCGCGAGCCGCACGTATTGCGCTTCGGCTTCACGCCGCTGTATACGCGCTTCGTCGATGTATGGGATGCCGTGGAAACGTTGCGCGAGGTGCTCGTGCGCGAGATCTGGCGAGCACCCGAATTCGCCGCGCGCGGCGCAGTGACCTGAGGAGCGCGCGATGAACGATCACATGCAAACGCCGGGCTTGCCCGAAGAAAAGCCCGCGCAAGGTTGCCCGTTCGGTCATGGGCGCGCTGCGCCCGCTTCCGCTGACGCGCCGGCTACAAACGCTGCTTCAGCCGATGGCTGGCACGACGCACAACTCGACTTCTCCGAGTCGATGAGTTACGGCGATTACCTGTCGCTCGGCACCGTGCTGGATGCGCAACATCCCTTGTCGCCCGATCACAACGAGATGCTGTTCATCATTCAGCATCAGACAAGCGAATTGTGGATGAAGCTCGCGCTCTACGAGTTGCGCGCCGCGCTGGGCGCCGTGCATCGCGATGAGTTGCCTCCGGCGTTCAAGATGCTTGCCCGCGTCTCGCGGATCATGGAGCAACTGGTGCAAGCCTGGAACGTACTCGCAACGATGACGCCTTCCGAGTACACGTCGATGCGTCCTTATCTGGGCGGTTCGTCGGGGTTTCAGTCCTACCAGTATCGGCAGATCGAGTTTCTGCTTGGCAACAAGAACGAGCAGATGTTAAAGCCGCATGCGCACCGTGCTGAAGTGCTCGCCGAGGTGAAGGCTTCTCTCGAGTCCCCGTCTTTCTACGATGAAGTAGTGAAGCTGCTGGCGCGTCGCGGGTTTGCGATCTCACCTTCGAGGCTCACGCGCGACTGGACGCAGCCGACGGTTCATGATGCTTCCGTTGAAGCGGCCTGGCTGGAGGTTTATCGCAATCCTTCGAAGCACTGGGAGTTGTACGAGATGGCCGAAGAACTGGTCGATCTCGAGGATGCTTTCCGGCAGTGGCGGTTCAGGCATGTGACTACTGTGGAGCGGATCATTGGGTTCAAGCAGGGCACGGGCGGGACTAGTGGAGCGCCGTATCTGCGCAAGATGCTCGACGTGGTGCTGTTTCCTGAGCTTTGGCATGTCAGGACTATGTTGTAGTTGTGTTGTAGTTGCTGCGCGCTGCCCCGCACGGGGGCAGCGCGCATAAACCACGGTGACATCAAGGAAAGGCCAAGGGCTGAAGAACAACAATCACCACACGCCCAAAAAATCACCTCGCAGTAAATCCCCCATCGACAGCCAACGAAACTCCACTCACCATAGAAGCCGCATCACTCAACAAGAACGCCACAACCGAAGCCACTTCGACGGGCTCGGCGAATCGCCCGAGCGGAATCGCCTTGAGAGCAGGCTCGCGCTTCACAGGATCGCTCCAGGCCTGCACCGCCATAGGTGTCAACGTGACAGTGGGATTAACGCTGTTAGCCCGAATCCCGAACGGTCCCAATTCGATACACAAGGCCCGCGTCACCGCATCCATTGCCGCTTTTGAAGCCGAATAGCTCAGGTGATCGTCGAGCGCCACGAGCGCCGCCTGACTCGACACGTTGACGATGCTGCCAGCCCGCTTCGCCTCGATCATTCCTCGCGCCACATGCTTCGCAACCAGCACTGCGCCGCGCGTATTCACTGCCATCACGCGATCGAAACTCGCGGCGGTGGTATCCACTGCTCGCTCGAGCAACGCGATTCCTGCGCAATTCACGAGACCGTCGAAAGGACCGAGCGACGCAAACGCATCGTCGATTGCAGCTTCATCGCTTACGTCGAGCATCAACGGCTCGCAACCGGTCTCTTCGGCGAGGCGCGCAAGCTCGTTGACACCGCGCGCCGCCGCCACGACGTTCGCGCCGCAAACGCACAACATCTCGACCGTCGCGCGGCCGATTCCGCTCGAAGCGCCCGTCACCAGTATCGAGCGGCCGGAAAAATCGAAAGTAGCATTCATGATGTTTGCAAGCGATGCATGGCCGGCTTCAATGCCGGATAGAGATCCGTGTAGATGCCGAAACGCTGTTCGTAAAGCGCCATTCTCGCGGCGTCCGGTTGCGCACGCTCGACCAGCGTGACCCATCCTCCCTGCGCCGCTTCCTGCGAAATCAGTCCGACGCCCAGCGCCGCGAGCAATGCGGCGCCCATTGCCGCCTCCACTTCCTGCTCGATGGTGTAGACCGGATAGCCGGTGATGTCGGCGATGATCTGCATCCACAAGTCGGAATGCGCCGCGCCGCCGACCACCACCAGCTTGTCTTCCAGCGACTGCGCGCCTTTGCGGCCCGCCTCTATGTTGTGCTTCAACGCGAATGACACGCCCTCGAGTACCGCGCGATAAAGATGCGCGCGCGTATGGAACAGACTCAGGCCAACGAATGCGCCGCTCGCCTTCGCGTCCCAGACCGGACTGCGTTCGCCCATCAGATACGGCAAAAACATCACGCCATCGGACCCGGCGGGCACCTTCGCGGCGTTGTCTTCAAGCAGCCGATGCGGATCGCCATGAGGCGTCGCGCGCGCGGCTTCGACTTCCGCATGGCAGAACTGATCGCGATACCAGGTCACGGACGCCCCGGCGGTAATCGCACCACCGAATATATAAATGTCGCGCTGGCCATTGAAAACGTGAGGCATGCTGATCAATCCGTGGCGGGCGTCCACCGTCTGATTGATGTATCCCCAGCACATGCTCGTGCCGATCATCGCCACATGCTGCCCGGCGCGGCTCACGCCGGCCGCGAACGTTGCGACGGCCGCGTCCACACCGCCCGCGACGATCGCCGTGCCTGCGGCGAGCCCCAATTCTTCGGTCCACTGCGATAGCAGGCTGCCCACGACTTCGGACGATTCAACGAGGCGCTCCGGCATCATCGTTGCGGGAATGCCGAGCATGTCGAGCGCCTCGTCCGACCAGTCGCGCTTCGCAATGTCGTAAATGCCGCCGATATTGCCCGCGGAACTGTGATCGACTGCAATCTCGCCGGTCAGCATGTAGATCACATACGCATTCGGCGGGAGGAAATAAAGCGTTTTCGCCCATACGTCCGGCTCGTGATCGCGCAGCCACAACATCTTCGTGTAGCCGTAGTAGCTGTCCACGCCGTTGCCGGTGATCGTATAAAGCCGATCGAGGTCGACGTTGTTGCGCACCCACTCGACCTGATCGGTCGCACGCCGGTCCATCCATATCAGGCAAGGATAAAGGGGGCGCATATCGCTATCGACAGGAATGCCCGAGCCGCCATACAGACTGCTCACGCACACGGCCTTGATGGAATTTGCCGCGACGCCCGCTTCCTTTGCCTTGCCAACGCACGCGGCAATGCATTCCGTGACCGCCTTGAACCACACGGCGGGCCACTGTTCCGCCCATAGCGGCCTGGGCGTATCCGGCTGATAGCTCGACGCATGGTGCGCGACGATGGCGCCATGCTGATCCACGAGCAGCGCCTTCGTGCTCTGCGTGCCGATATCCACGCCGATGACGTAATCCATACAGTCTCCGTTTATATGCCGCTCCGGTTTCCGCCCATGCGCAGGCTCAGGCGCGCGGCTTCATGAGTACTTTGATCGAATCGAGCGAATTGGCGATCTTGATCGCCTCATCCCATTCTTCCAGCGAAAAGCCGTGCGTGACAATCCCTTTCGACGTAACGAGCCCGCGCGCGAGCAGATCGATCGCAATCGGATAGCAATACGGCCCGAGATGCGCGCCGCGCACGTCGAGTTCCTTGCGATCGCCGATCACCGACCAGTCGAGCGTAGTATCCGCGCCAAACACCGAGAACTCGACGAAGCGCCCGAGCTTGCGGATCAGATCCATGCCCTGATTGACGCCGACTGGCGCGCCGGTCGTTTCAATATAGACGTCGCAGCCGTAGCCGTCAGTGAGCGAATGGATGATCGCGAGCGCGTCGTCCTGTTTCGGGTTGATCGTCACGTCCGCGCCATACTCGCGCGCGAGTGCGAGGCGCTCTTCCACCAGATCGATCACGACGAGTTTCTTCGGCGTTTTCAGATGCGCGACTTGCGTCATCATCAAACCGAGCGGACCTGCGCCTGCAATCACGACGACGTCGTCCAACTGCACATCGCCGCGATTGACGGTGTGAATCGCGCACGCGAGCGGCTCGATGATCGCAGCGTCTTCCAGTGAAATACCGTCGGGAATCTTGTGGACGATTGCAGTCGGCGGAATACGCATGTACTCGGCCATGCCGCCGTCCGCGACTTCGCGCTGGAACCCGAAGATGTTGTGCACTTCGCACATCCAGTATTGGCCCGACTTGCAATAGCGGCACTTTGCGCACGGCACGATCTGTTCCGCGATCACACGGTCGCCCACCTTAACGCCGAAGTGCTCGGCCGCGCCGTCTCCGAGTTCCTGCACGAAGCCGAAGAACTCGTGGCCTGGAATCACTGGCGCCTTGACCCACGGGCTTGGCCCGCCCCAGAACATCTTCGCGCCCGAATGGCATTTGCAATCGCTCGCGCAGATCCCGCATGCGGCGATGCGAATCACCAGTTCGTGCGCTCCCGCACGCGGTTTCGCTACCTGTTCCACGCGGTAGTCTTTCGGTGCGTGGCAAACAATCGCGGTCATGTTCTGCTTGTCGGATGAAGTGGATTGATTCGTCATTGCAAATCCTGCCTGAAGTGGAGATCAGATGGGGAATTGAGCCTTACTTTCTACGGTCACGGCTGATGTAAATCGCGAGCAGAATGATTCCGCCCTTGATCACGTTCTGCACATACGGATTCACGCCGACCATGTTCAGCCCGTTGTTCAACACGCCGAGCAGCAGCGCGCCGATCAACGTGCCGATGATCGAGCCGCGTCCGCCGGAAATCGAGGTACCGCCCATTACCACGGCGGCAATGGCGTCGAGTTCGAAACCCACGCCCGCATTCGGCTGGCCGCTCATCAAACGTGCGGTCAATACGATGGCGGCGAACGAGGACGTCAACCCTGCAATCGTGTAGACGATCAGCTTCACGCGCGCCACGCGCACGCCGGATAGACGCGTCGCCTGTTCATTGCCGCCGATCGCATACACGTACCGGCCAAACGGCATGCGCTCCAGCAACACCCACGCGATGACATAGATCACCGCCATGATCACGACCGGCGCCTGAATGCCGAGAATCTTGCCGCTGCCGAAAAAGCTGACCCAGTCGGGCAAACCGTCGATCGGATAACCGCCTGTATAGATCAGCGCCAGACCGCGCGCGATGCCCATGGTGGCGAGCGTCACGATGATCGGCGGCATGCCGGCGAACGCGACGAAGAAACCGTTGGCCGCGCCGAAGCCAAGGCCGACGGCAACGCCCACCGCCAACGCAGCAAGCGCATTCATGCCGGCCACCATCAAACCGGCGGCGAGCGTGCCGGCCAGAGCCATCACGGAGCCCACAGACAGATCGATGCCGCCAGTCAGAATCACGCATGTCATGCCGACCGCGATAATCGCGTTGATCGACACCTGACGCAGCACGTTTTCGATGTTCGCGCCGGAGAGGAAGCTGTCGCTCGCGAAGACCATGACGATGCAGACAACGAGTAGGCCGATGAACGGATAGAACAGCGTGGAGCGCTTCAACGCGGCCCATGTGAAGCGCACCGGCGCGCCGGGCGTGTCACTACTGACGGTCGATGTTTTCGGCGAAGAAGAAGGATTAGGCGTGTTCATGCTGGGCTCCACGAGTGCCGGCGGTTGCATAGGTCATCACGGCGTTAGAGTCGATCTGGTCGCCTTCGAGCAGCGCTTCGATGCGCCCCTGGCGGAACACGGCGACGCGGTCGCACATGCCGACGATCTCCGGTAGTTCGGACGAAATCATGATGATCGAATAGCCGCGCGCAGTGAGTTCGCGCATCAGCAAATAGATCTCCGCCTTCGCGCCGACGTCGATACCGCGCGTCGGTTCGTCGAAGATCAGGATGTTGGTGTGATGGTTCAGCCAACGCGCAATCACCACTTTCTGCTGATTGCCACCCGACAGCGTGGCGACTTCGGTGTGCATGGTCGGCGCTTTCACACCCACGCGCTTCATGATGTCGGCGGTGGCGCGCGCTTCGCTGCGTTGATCGATGAAGAACCGCAGCGAGCGATACTTGCCGAGGTTGTTGATCGAGATGTTCTGCTTGATCGAGAAGTCCGTGATCAACCCTTCCGTCTTGCGGCTTTCAGGAAGAATCCCCACGCCCGCGCGCAGCGCGTCGGCCGGATCGGACAGATTGGCAGCCTCGCCGTTGATGCGAACCTCCTTCACATAGGCCGGATCTGCGCCGATCACGGCAAGCGCGGTTTCGGTGCGGCCCGAACCGACCAGTCCGGCGAAGCCGAGAATCTCGCCTTCGCGCAGCGTGAATTGCAGCATCGGGCTGTCTTTCAGCAGTTGCAGCTTCTGCACGTCCAGCACGATTTTCGCGTCGGGCCGCAGCGGCGGCTTCGGCGGAAAGCTGCTTTCAATGCGGCGCCCCACCATCATCTCGACGAGGCGGCCCACGTCGGACTGCGCAACTTCCGTCATGCCGACATACTGGCCGTCGCGCAACACCGTGATGCGGTCGCATACTTCGAAAATTTCTTCGAGGTGGTGAGAGATGAAAATCATCGCGACGCCCTGCTTTTTCAGGTCGCGCATGATTGCAAACAGATGCTCCGCTTCGGCAGGCGTGAGCGTCGCAGTCGGTTCATCGAGAATCAGAATGCGCGCTTCGAGCGACAACGCCTTGCCGATTTCGACGAATTGCTGCTGCGCGACCGAGAGCTCGCGAACGGGCACCGACAGGTCAATCGAAACGCCAAGCCGCCCGAAGATCTCCGCAGCCGCGCGCCGCATCCCGCCTCGATTGAGCAGGCCCAGGCCATTCTTCATTTCGCGGCCCAGGAACATGTTCTCCACGGCGTTCAAATACGGGATCAGACTGAATTCCTGAAATACGATGCCGACGCCCGCAGCCACCGCATCGTGATAGTTCGCGAAGTGGCGCGGTTCGCCTTCGATCGTGATCGTGCCTTCGTCCGGCTGATAAATGCCGCACAAGATTTTCATCAACGTCGATTTGCCCGCGCCGTTCTCGCCGAGCAGCGCATGAATCTCGCCGCGTGCGATCTCGAGGTGAATGCCTTGCAACGCCTTCACGCCGGGAAAGCTCTTGGTGATGTTGTCGAGCTTGAGTATCGTGTCCATCGGGTGCTCCATCACTGCCCGCCGCCGCGCGCATCAGGAATCGAAGCGCGGCAGCGGGCATTCGGCTTACCAGCTAAAACCCTTGGCATTGCTCTTGTCGATCATCTTCACGTCGACGGGAATCGCTTTCGGCACATTGGCGCCCCACTTCTTCGCGTACGCGATGCCCAGTGCGATACGCACCTGGTCAGCAGGAAATTGCGCGGAGGTCTCGATGAATTTCGAATTCGGCTTCTGGATCGCGGCAATCGCTTCGGGCGCACCGTCGACGCTCGTCAGCTTGATGTCTTTACCCGACGACTCGATCGCCGATAACGCGCCCATCGATCCGCCGTCGTTCACGCTGAACACGCCCTTCAGATTCGGATGCGCCTGGATCATGTTTTCGGTCACCGAGAGCGCCGTCGCGCGTTCCTGCTTGCCGTTCTGCGTGTCCACGAGCTTTACGCCGGGCGACTTCGCAAGCGCGGCCTTGCAGCCGCGCACGCGCTCGAGAATCGGCACGACCGGAATGCCGTCGAGAATCGCCACTTCGCCGCTGCCGCCGATCGACTTCGACAGATACTCGCAGGCCATCTGTCCGGCGTCGAAGTTCTTCGAGCCGACGAACGAGTCGACCGGACCATTCGCGTTCGCATCCACCGCGACGACCACGACGCCCGCTTTCTTCGCCGACGTCACCGCCGATTGAATGCCGGTCGAATCGGTCGGATTCACGAGCAGAATGTCGATCTTCTTCTGCAGCATGTCTTCGACGTCGCTCACCTGTTTGCTCACGTCGTGATGCGCATCGGTCACGATCACCGTTGCACCGGTCGACGCGGCCGCGTCGTTGAGCGCCTTCTGCATCGTCACGAAGTACGGGTTATTCAGTTCCTGAAACGTCATGCCGATTCTTAGCGGCGCGGCCTGCGCAGCAGGCGCCGCGATCACGGACAGGCTGAATGCGAGGCTCGCGAACAACGCGCCGCGCCGCGCGAAAGTATTCAACGATGCGTATTTGAAGGTGGTGTGCGTCATGGTTGTCTCCGTTCTTGAAGTGAGCACGTCCGTCACGCTGCCGTCGGACAGCGCGATACGTGTTGAAACACAGGTGAAGCAGAACGCCTTGCCGGCAAGCGAGGCGTATGAACAACGTAGGCGTTACGTTGGCGGATACGCAGAGGCTGCTGGTCGCGGCAGACCCGGCGCGAGCACGATGGCGGGCGCATCGTCGATGCCCGCGCCGCGTGCCGCAGCTTCTTCCGATGCATCGCGGCTCGCGTCGTTCAGTTGCTGATAGCGGCGGAATCTCGAAGGCGCCATGCCTTTCACCGCGAGAAACTGCCGGTTGAAATTCGACAGGTTGTTAAAGCCCGCTTTGAAGCAGATGTCGGTGACGCTGAGTTCGCTATCGGTGAGCAACTGGCATGCAAGATTGATGCGCATGCGGTTCACGTATTGCACGAAGGGCAAGCCCGTATGCCGGCGAAAATAGCGCGAAAAGGCGCTCACGCTCTGACCGGCCAGTTGTGCGAGATCCGATTCCCGCAACTCGTTTGCGAGGTTCTTGCCGATATACGAGAGCACATGATTGATGCGCGTCGATGCAAAGCCCGTTGAGTCGGCCTGATACGCGGGACTCGCGAGCGTCTCGCGGTCTTCGGCGCTCATCAGGATTTCGAGCATCGACATGAAGAGCACGAGACGGCGGAGTCCGCGCGCCGCCAGCAATTCAAGGAAGAGCGGCTGGATCGCGGCGCTCGTGCGGGCGCCGAACGACACGCCTCGGCGCGAGTCGGCGAGCAGCGCCTCGACCTGACGCCACTCGGGGAAACTTTCGAGGCAGCTCGACACGAACTCCTGGCCGAACTGCACGACGAGATTGCGCTGCGCGATGCTCTCGCCTTCGGGCACGTCGCTCACCCAGTTGTGCGGCAAGTTCGGGCCCATCAACACGAGGTTGCCCGGCGCGAAGCTGCTGATGTGATCGCCGACGAACATCTTGCCGGTGGTCGCCACGATCAGATGAATCTCGTACTCCGGGTGAAAGTGCCAGCGTACCGTGCGATACGGATAGCCGTGCGACCACACTTTGAACGACTCGTCGCGGCGTACGGCCACGATCTCCAGATCGGGTTGCACTGTCTGCCTCCATGATGCGGCTCACAAGGATGCCGCTCGTCTTCTTCGTGTACAGCGAAAAGTAGCCTCCAAACGCGTAAGCCACCACTAAAAATGAGACTGCGGACCGATACTTTTTTGCATTCGGGTAAGTCCTGGCGGCTTCAACGTCAAGAATGATGCAATGCAAAAACGTGCGACGAAGCGCGTCGCCCGGTCATTCAACGTGTCAGGCCACCACGCGCCGCCGCGCTGCGCCACGAAAACCCTGTGCAGCCGCCTTGACTTTCATTTCGCCGGGTACGATCATTCGCTCACATACAGAGCAAATGCTCTAACTGAAGAAAAGACGCGCGCGACAAGCCGCGCGAGCCAGATACATGGAGACGCACATGAGCAGCGGGCAAGATAGCGGCGCGGCCGCACACGTAATCCTGCATATCGGCGCGGGATCGTTTCATCGCGCGCATCAGGCGTGGTATCTCCACAGGTTGAACGAAGCGAAGTTGCCGGGCGAACCGCACTGGTCACTCACCGTGGGCAATATCCGCAGCGACATGAACGCGGTGCTCGAAGCGCTCGCAGCCCAAGATGGCGTCTATACGCTCGAGACCGTCACGCCTCAGGGCGAACGCGCGTACGAGACAATCCGCTCGATTGAGCGCGTCGTGCCGTGGACAGAAAGCCTCGACGCGCTGATCGAAGCCGGCGCCGATCCGGCCTGCAAGATCATCTCGTTCACGGTGACCGAAGGCGGCTACTACCTCGACGAACATGACCAGCTCGACACGGCCAACCCCGATCTCTCGACCGACCTCAAAGGCGGACATACCACTATCTACGGCGCGCTCGCGGCGATTCTCGATGCGCGCATGAAAAACGGCGCGGGTCCGGTCACGCTGCAAACCTGCGACAACCTGCGACGCAACGGCGAGCGTTTTCATGCGGGCATGAGCGCATTTCTCGAACTGCGCGGCGCGGGCGAACTGGCGCGATGGTTCGACGACAATACCGCGTGTCCAAGCTCGATGGTCGACCGCATCACGCCGCGACCGACACCTGACGTGAGCGAACGTGTGAAGGCCGCGACGGGCGTGGACGACGCGTGCCCGGTAATGGGCGAAGCGTTCATTCAATGGGTAATCGAAGAGCGCTTCATAGCGGGCCGTCCGGCATGGGAGAAAGTCGGTGCGGAACTGGTCGACTCGGTACTGCCGTACGAAGAAGCGAAGATCCGCATACTCAACGCGACGCATAGCTGTATCGCGTGGGCGGGGACGCTGGTGGGCCTGGACTACATCCACGAAGGCACACAAGACGCAGACATTCGCAAGTTCGCGTTCGACTACGTGACCGAAGACGTGATCCCCTGCCTGTCGCCGAGTCCGCTCGACCTGGAGCGTTATCGCGATGTCGTGCTCGAACGCTTCGGCAATCCTTATATCCAGGACACCAACCAGCGCGTCGCCGCCGACGGCTTTTCCAAACTGCCTGGCTTCATCGCGCCGACGCTCGCCGAATGTTTCGAGCGCGGCGTAACGCCCGCAGCCACCGCGATGCTGCCGGCTCTGTTCTTTCGCTTCCTGGAACGCTGGCAGGCAGGCACGCTGCCTTACACGTATCAGGACGGCGTGATGGACGAGCGCGTCGCGCGCGGCTTCTTCGCCGCGCCCGATCCTTTGCAGGCATTCGCGGCGGACCGTCTGCTGTGGGGCAGTATGGCGCAGACGCCGGAGCTGGAATCCGCTTTGGCCGGGGCATTGGCGCGTGTCGACGTGTGGCTCGCCAAACGTGCGCACGCGTAAGAAACACCGTACATCCACGTTCGATTTCACGCGCGGTGCCAGGCTTAATGCGCATGGCACCGCGCGTCGTGTGCGGCTAAAGTAGCGCATCTCTAACGACGAAGGTTTTCCGCCCATGTATCTCGGCATCGACCTCGGCACGTCCGAAGTGAAAGTCCTGCTGCTCGCCTCCAACGGACGCGTGATCGGCACCGCGGGCTCTCCGTTCACGGTTTCCCGTCCGCATCAGCGCTGGGCGGAACAGAATCCCGAAGACTGGTGGGCCGGCACGCAGAGTGCGCTCGCCGCATTGCGCGCGAAACATCCGGACGAGTTCGCGCAGATTCGCGGCATCGGCCTCTCCGGGCAGATGCACGGCGCCGTGCTGCTGGATGCCGAAGACCGCGTGTTGCGGCCCGCGATTCTCTGGAACGACATGCGCAGCGACAAGGAGTGCGCCGAACTCACGGAGCGCGCGCCAGACCTGCATAGCGTCGCGGGCAATCTCGCCATGCCGGGCTTCACCGCGCCGAAACTGTTGTGGGTCGCGCGTCACGAACCCGACATCTTTGCGCGCACTGCCTGTGTGCTCCTGCCGAAAGACTACCTGCGTTTGCAGCTGACGGGCGGCAAGGTCTCGGACCCGTCGGATGCGGCCGGCACGCTGTGGCTCGACGTCGCAAAACGCGACTGGTCCGATTCGCTGCTTGCGGCCTGCAACATGACGCGCAAGCAGATGCCGAGCCTCGCCGAAGGCAGTGCGCCGTCCGGCACGTTGTTGCCGGAACTCGCGCGCCAATATGGTCTCGCCGACGGCGTGATCGTCGCGGCTGGCGGCGGCGACAACGCAACCAGCGCGATCGGCATCGGCGCGACGCAGCCGGGTGACGGCTTCGTGTCGCTCGGCACGTCCGGCGTGTTGTGCGTGGTCGGCGACAGCTTCCGGCCGAATCCTGCTTCCGCTGTGCACGCGTTCTGCCACGCGATTCCAGACCGCTGGCATCAGATGAGCGTGGTCTTGTCGGCGGCAAGCTGTTTGCGTTGGGTCTGCAAGCTCACCTCGACCGACGAACCCACGCTGCTCGCTGAAATAGAAGCACTGCCCGCAGACGCACTTACCACCGCACCGCTCTTCTTGCCGTACTTGTCCGGCGAGCGCACGCCGCACAACGACCCGTATGCGCAGGGCGTGTTCTTCGGTATGAATCACGCAACGGATCGTGCGCTGCTCGGCTACGCGGTGCTCGAAGGTGTGACGCTCGCACTCACCGACGGTCTCGACGCGCTGCGCGCAGCCGGCACCGAAGCAAAGGCACTGTCGCTGCTCGGCGGCGGCGCACGCAGCGATTACTGGGCACAGTTGCTCGCCGACGCGCTCGACACCGCCACGCGCAAGCACGGCGGCGGCGAGACCGGTGCGGCGCTCGGCGCGGCGCGTCTCGGCTGGCTCGCGGCGGGCGGCGATCCGGCCACCGTACTCAGCAAACCGCCGATCGAAAAGGAGTTCACGCCGAACCCGCGCCGTCACGCTGAATTGCGGACGCGGCTCGACGCATATCGTGCGCTGTACCGTCATGTGCGGCCGCTATTCGACCCCGCGCGCGAGCGGCTCGCCTGAACCCATGGCAACAGCGCAATCCGCAACCGGCGGCGCCTGATGGCGAGCGCCGGCTGCCACTATCGGCGCCCTTCAAGCGAATCGTCACCGTGCCCAAGTCCACAGAAAAACTAGATCTTGCTACTCGCGCCGCGTGGCTCTACTACGTCGCGGGCAATACCCAGAACGAGATCGCCGAGAAGCTGCAGGTGTCGCGCCCGGTCGCGCAACGGCTCGTCGCGTTCGCGGTGGAAAAAAATCTGATCCGCGTGCGTGTCGATCACCAGTTGGCGGACTGTTTGTCGCTCGCCGATCAGCTGTCGAAACGCTACGGTCTCGCCATGTGCGAGGTGGTGCCGATCGACAGCGACACGCCCGATGAAGTCGATCGCAAGCTCGCGGTCGCGGGCGCGCAGGTCATGGAACGTTACCTCGCCGAAGAAAAGCCGATGGTGGTCGCGGTGAGCAGCGGCCGGACACTCAAAGCCGCGGTCGATCAGATCGCGCAGCTAGACCGTCCGCAGCACCGGCTGGTATCGATGGTCGGGGCCATCGCTCAGGACGGCTCCTCGAACCGCTATGACGTCGCGCTGCACATATCGGAGAAAACCGGAGGCAAGCATTTTCTGCTGCCCGCGCCGTTGATTGCCGATAGCGAGGCCGAACGCGCGCAGTGGTGCAATCACCGGCTCTATCGGATCGTCGAGTCGCTGTCGGCGCAGGCGGACGTCGCGTTCGTCGGCATCGGCAATATTGGGCCGAAATGCCCGCTGCACGAGGACGGCTTCATTACGTCGGCGGAAGTGAAGGAACTGGTGCAGAACGGCGCGGTGGCCGAAATGCTCGGACTGCCCATCGACGCAGCCGGTGCCCGCGTTGAATCGCCGACGGGCCGGCGCGTGACCAGCATCGAAATCGATTCGCCCCCGCTGCGGCCGACCATTGGTTTCGCGGGCGGCAAGCGCAAGCGTGAAGCACTGATCGCAGTGCTCAAGGGTGGCTGGCTGTCGGGGCTCGTTACCGACGAACTGTGCGCGCGGGCTGCTCTCGAAGCTTAAAGAGCGCCCGACGTATTTAAGCGAGGGGCTCGCTCACCGCGGCCCCACACGAGCAGGCCACTGCGTCATTGAAACGAACAGCGGGAAGGTCGCACTCGCGCCTTCCCGCCACGTCAAGCCGCCAATACTTCGACGATCTTGCGTTGGAACGCCTTGCCTTCGCTATCGAACAGATGGCAATGCTCGGGCGTCGCGCCGAGCTTTTGCGTCTCACCCTTCGCATGACGTTCAAGCGGCGGGATGCGTGCAATCAGACCGTCCGGCGCGACGCTCGACTCCGCATACAGATACGCTGCGTCGCCGAGCGATTCGACGGCCATCGTGCGGGCCGATACACCGTCGTCCGTCATACCGACATGCAAGTGCTCGGGGCGGATGCCCACGGTCACTTTGTCGCCCTGCTTGACCGAGCCAGGCTCTACCGCGACGCGCTGTGTCTCGCCGGTTTCATAGCGCACCGTCACGCCGTCGTGCGTGACCGATTGCACGACGCCTTCCATGAAGTTCATTTTGGGCGAGCCGATGAAACCCGCGACGAAACGATTGGCCGGCGCGTGATACAACATGGTCGGACTGCCGACCTGTTCGAGATTGCCCGCAGACAGCACGACGATCTTGTCGGCGAGGGTCATCGCTTCGACCTGATCGTGCGTCACGTAGATCATCGTGGTCTTCAGCTCGTCATGCAGGCGCGCAAATTCCAGCCGCATTTTCACGCGCAATGCGGCGTCGAGATTCGACAGCGGTTCGTCGAACAGAAACACTTTCGGCTTGCGGGTGATCGCGCGGCCGATTGCGACGCGCTGGCGCTGACCGCCCGATAGCTGCTTGGGCTTACGGTCCAATAGATGATCGATATGCAGGATCTTTGCCGCGTTGCGCACGGCCGCGTCGATCTCCGGCTTCTTCGTGCCGGCGAGCTTCAGGCCGAACGCCATGTTGTCGTACAGCGTCATGTGCGGATATAGCGCATACGACTGGAACACCATCGCAATGCCGCGCTTCGCGGGCGGCACATCGTTCATGCGCATGCCGTCGATGGTGAGGTCGCCACCGCTGATATCTTCGAGGCCGGCGATCATCCGCATCAGCGTCGATTTACCGCAACCGCTCGGACCTACGAACACGACGAATTCGCCGTCCGCGATGTCGAGGTTGATGTCGCGCATCACTTCGGTGTCGTCGTAGGCCTTCCGGATATTGCGCAGAGTTACGCTTGCCATGATGTGTCTCCGTGTAATGCTGTGTGTTGCTTGTGTGTTGCCACGTTGCGTTTGCGCTTGCGTTGCATTTGCGCGTTGCGGCTGTGCTGGTCGCACGTTCGTCGTGCGCCGAGCCGCCCGCGCTTACGGCGCCGCGGCCGTCGCGCTCAACGTCCACTGCGCGACCAGTTCCGGCAGCTGATGCATGTCGTCGAATACATGCCGGGCACCGGCCGCATGCAATTTGTCGATCTGCGCGTCGCTCGCATGACCGCCGCCGATGAAGCCCAGCACCGTCATTCCCGCAGCGCTCGCCGCGGTGACGCCGGTCACGCTGTCCTCGACCACGAGGCATCCAGACGGCGCGAGCCGCAAACCTTTCGCCGCTGCCAGATAGACGTCGGGTGCGGGCTTCGGATTGGGCACGCTGTCGGCGCAAAACAGACGGTCGCCGAAAAACCTCACGAGCCCCGTACGCGCAAGAACGGTCTGCACGTAAGGCCGAAAACTATTGCTCGCGCAGCCTTTGATGAGCGGGACCTGCGCCAGCGCCTGCTCGATGCCCTGCACTGCCGGCGCCTGCATCGCCGCCGCCTCCACTGACCGGCGGATCGCGTCGATGTCGTCCAGACCGAGGCTTTTGCCGAGTTGCATCGCCGTGCCTTCCAGCACTTTTTCGATGCGCAATCCAAGTAACGGCAGCACGACCGGTTCGATATCCGCGCCTGGCCAGCGCGCTTCAAGCTCATGCACTAGCATGCGCGCAGCCACCGCCTCGCTGTCGATCAATACACCGTCGCAATCGCAGATCAGCGCGAAATTTCCTGCACTGGTGCCTGCCGTCATTTGACCGCCCCGAACGTGAGGCCTCGCACGAGTTGCTTCTGCGAAAGCCAGCCGACGATCAGGATTGGCGCCACCGCAAGCAGCGAAGCCGCGGACAGCTTGGCCCAGAACAGGCCCTCAGGACTGGAGTACGACGCGATGAAAACCGTGAGCGGCGCTGCGTTGGAACTCGACAGGTTGATGCTCCAGAATGCTTCGTTCCACGAAAGGATCACGAGCAGTAGCGCGGTGGAAGCGAGCCCCGGCAGCGCCATCGGCATCAGCAGATAGACGATTTCCTGCCAGGTCGCCGCGCCGTCGATACGGCCAGCTTCCAGAATGTCGCGTGGAATTTCCGCGAAGTACGTGAAAGACATCCACACCGCAATCGGCAGGTTGATCAGCGTGTAGACGATCACGAGACCGGAAACCGTATCGAGCAAGCCGCTGTTTTTCCACAGCAGATAGATCGGCACGAGAACACCGACCGAGGGCATCATCTTGGTCGACAACATCCACAGCAGCACTTTTTGCGTGCGACGTGTCGGAAAAAACGCCATTGCGTATGCGGCCGGCACGGCGAGAATCAGGCATAGCACCGTCACGCCGACCGAGATCAGGATCGAATTCCACGCGAACGAAAAGTAATTGCTGCGCGCGAATACTTCGCGAAAACTGTCGAACGTCGGCGTAAAAAATAGCGACGACGAGTACGCCTGCTGTTCCGTCTTGAATGCGGTGATCGTCATCCAGAAGATCGGGAAGAACAATAGCAGCGCGACAAACCAGGCGAGCACGCCGGGAATGCCGCGACGGATCGCGGCGAACGGCGACTTCGCCGGCACGGTCATGGGCGCCGTGGTCGACGCCGGAGTAGAGGCAACCTGGCTCATTTTTCGTACTCCCCTTTGAGGTTCTTCGCGAGCATCCGCACGAGGAAGAACGACACGATATTGGCCAGCACGACAGCGAGAATGCCGCCCGCCGAGGCGAGACCGACGTCGAACTGTTGCAGGCCGAGCGAATAGATCAGGTACGACAGGTTGGTGGTCGCGGTGCCGGGACCGCCGCCGGTCGTCGTATAGATTTCCGCGAAGATGGACAGCAGGAAAATCGTCTCCATCATCACCACCACGGCAATCGCGCGTTTCAGGTGCGGCAGCGTGATGTAGAAGAACATGGAGAATGGACCCGCTCCGTCGATCCGCGCCGCCTCCTTCTGCTCCTGATCGAGCGACTGGATCGCCGTGAAGAGAATCAGAAACGCGAACGGCAGCCATTGCCACGCGACGATCATGATGACCGCAGTCAACGGATACTCGGCGAACCAGTCGATCGGCTGCATGCCGATTGCGCGCATGCCGCTTGCGACGAGGCCGTAGACCGGATGCAGGATCATGTTCTTCCAGATCAGCGCGCTCACCGTAGGCATCACGAAGAACGGCGCGATGGCCAGCAGCCGCGCGACGCCCTGCCCGTAGAACTTGCGGTCGAACAGGATCGCCATCAGCACGCCGCCAACCACCGTGATCACCAGCACCGACACGATCAGTTGCAACGTATGGCCGATCGACGGGCCGAACGACGGATCGCTGGCAAGGAACTGGTAGTTGTCGAAACCGGCGAAACCCTTCAGGTCGGGATTCAGCAGGTTGTAGCGCGAGAACGAGAACCAGATCGTCATCGCGAGCGGAATCGTCATCCACAGCAACAGCACCGCGACCGACGGCGACACGAGCCAGCGCGCGGAATTGGCTTTGCGGACTTCGCGTTCTTTTTCTGTCTGGGGATGGGCATGCATGAGAGGCAGGCGCAGAGGACGCATGATTGACCACCTGTTCGGTAATGCGCGGGCGGCACGAACCGCATGAATCGCCATATCGCTATGAAGACGAGGCGGCGTTGCGGCGTATGCGCGGCCGTGACGGCCCGCTGTGCTGCGTGAGCCGGCTGACGGGCGTCAGCCGGCACGCGCCACGTAACTCCAGTGGCGAGCTTTCCGATCTACTCTTCGTTACTTCTGATACCCGGCCTGCTTCACCGCGCGATCCGCGGTGGCCTGGCCTGCTGCCAGCGCCTGGTCGACCGTCATCTGACCGGCAATTGCGCCAGAGATGCTTTGACCGACCACGGTGCCGAACGACTGGAATTCAGGTATCCCAACGAATTGCACACCGGTGTACGGCACGGGCTTCGCCGTCGGATGCTCCGGATCGGCCGTTTCGATCGCCTTGAGCACGAAGTCGCCGAACGGCGCGGCCTGCTTGTACTCGGGACGTGCATACGTCGATTGGCGCGTTCCTGGTGGCACCGATGCCCAGCCTTCATCTTTCGCGACGAGCTCGATGTACTGCTTCGACGTGGCCCACGTAATGAACTTCTTCGCTGCGTCAGCCTGTTTGGAGGACTTCGGAATCGCGAGCGCCCACGCCCACAGCCAGTGCGAACCCTTCGGCGTAACCGCAATGGGCGCCGCGGCAAAACCGACCTTGTCCGCGATCTGCGACTGCTGTTTGTTGTACAGCATGCCCGCCGCCACCGTCGCGTCGATCCACATTGCGCACTTGCCCGAGGACATCAGCGTCAGGTTTTCGTTGAAGCCGTTCGAACTCGCTCCCGGCGGGCCGTTCTTCTTCAACAGATCCACATAGAACGTGATCGCTTTCTTCCATTCCGGCGAAGTGAGTTGCGCGTGCCACTTTTCGTCGAACCAGCGGCCGCCGAACGTGTTCACCACGGTCGTGCCATACGCCATGTTTTCGCCCCAGCCCGCCTTGCCGCGCAAGCAGATGCCGTACATGCCGTTGGCTTTGTCGGTGAGCTTCTCGGCGAACTGCGCAATCTGATCGTAAGTCGGCTGATCAGGCATTTTCAGGCCCTTCGCCGCAAACAGGTCCTTGCGGTAATACGTCATCGAGCTTTCGACGTAAAACGGCAGCGCATACAACTGGCCGCCGGCAGAGAGGCCGTCGCGGGCCGTCTTCACGACGTCGTTCAGATCGTAATCAGCGGGCAGGTTCGTGAGCGGCGTGAGCCAGCCGCGCTTGCCCCACTGCGGCGTTTCATACGCGCCGATCGTCATCACGTCGAACTGGCCGCTGCCGGTCGTGATGTCCGTCGTGGCGCGCTGACGCAGCACGTTTTCTTCGAGAATCACCCAGTTCAGCTTGATGTCCGGATTCGCCTTTTCGAATTCGGGCGACAGCTTCTTCAGCTCGATCATGTCCGGATTGTTCAGCGTCGCGATCGTCACCGTGGCCGCCGACGCACTCAGCGCGAAGCATGCAGCGGCGCCTGCGCTAACCGCCTTGAGCGCGGATTTGAGGGCTGGTTTCATGTGTTGTCTCCTTTCTCGTGCGTTATGTGATGCTGCGTTTGTTCTACGAAAATGACGCTGGATAACGCGGGTTCAGCCGCTCAACTCATCCAGTTCCCGCCGTCGACGTTCAGGGTTTGCGCAGTGATGTAGTCTGCATCCGCGGATGCGAGGAACAGTGCCGCTCCGGTCAGATCGTCGGGAACGCCCATGCGCCCAAGCGGCACCGCTTCGCCGACGAGGCGCTTCTTCTCGCCAAGCGGCCGGTTCTCATAGCGGGCGAAAAGCGCGTCCACTTCTTTCCACATCGGCGTATCGACGACACCCGGCGCGATGCCGTTCACGTTGATCTTGTGCGGCGCGAGCGCCAATGCAGCAGATTGCGTGTAGCTGAGGACGGCCGCCTTCGTCGCGCAGTAATGCGACACGAGCGCTTCTCCGCGCCGCCCCGCTTGCGACGACATATTGATGATCTTGCCGCCGCGGCCTTGCTCGACCATCTGCCGTGCGACGGCTTGCATGAGGAAGAACATGCCCTTCACGTTGACCGCAAAGAGGCGGTCGAACACGTCCCACGATTCTTCGAGGATCGGGCGCATATCGAACAGCGCCGCATTGTTGAACAGGATATCCACGTGACCGAAGCGCTCCAGCGTGCTCGCCACGATGCGCTCGATGTCCTCGCGGCGAGTGACATCCGCACTGACCGTGAGCACGCGCTCGCCGTAGGCGGCGCGCAGCGTGTCGCCGAAACTGTCAGCCGCCTTCACGTCCACCAGCACGCATTGCGCGCCTTCGTCCAGATAGCGCCGCGCCACGGCTTCGCCGATTCCGCTTGCTGCGCCTGTCAGGATGGCCACCTTGTCTTGCAATCGTGCCGACACGCTTTGTCTCCGATTCGTTTCGCTTTTTGGAGGCGCAGTGAGCGAACGCTCATTGCGCGATCAATTGCTCTGTTTGTGATCGAATGATCGGATACGCATCCGGTCATGTCAAGGCGCTCTCTCAGATTTCGATGGTGCAGCGCGGAACAACGGCGTCCGACGGTTGCAGCGCTCCTGCATCCGACCGGTGACAAAAAAACGAGATACGTTATATCATTGCGACCTTGCGTCACGAGCCGCCCTTACATCCGCCACGTCACCGACAAGGAGATTCGTGCCGATGGCTACACCGACTGCAGAACATCATGCTGTGCGGCTTGCGCATGCCGAAGCGCATGCCGCGTTGCACGGCTTGGCCCTGACGCCGCTGCGGCGTCAGGTGTATGCGGCCATTGTCGCGAGCGAACGGCCTGTCGGCGCCTACGAATTGCTGGCCGCGCTCGAACCCGAACGGGGCCGCGTACCGCCGACCACGGTCTATCGCGCGCTCGATTTTCTGCTCGCGCATGGCTTCGTGCATCGCATCGAGTCGAAGAATGCATTCGTCGCCTGCTGCGAGGTCGGCGTGCCGCACTGCAGCCAGTTTCTGATGTGCGACCGCTGCGGGGCGACCGTCGAGATTCCGGGCGACGCCCTCGCCGAGCAGTTGTCGCACAGCGCGCCGGCACACGGCTTCGAGGTACACCGAGCGGTCGTCGAATTAAGCGGTCTTTGCGCACGGTGCGCACGCGCGTCGCGCGCCACTGCGTCCACATGAGCCATCGCTTCACGTTTGCAATTCATTCAACCCTCACGCAGCAGGACACATAATGAAAAAGACCGGCACGAGGTTGTTCTCGAAGTATGTCGCCGCGGTTACAGCCGCCTTCGCGTTAAGCCAGGCGGCATTTGCCACGGATGCGAAAATCCCGGTGGTTGCCGCGGAAAATTTTTATGGCGACGTGGTGCAGCAACTCGGCGGCGAGCGCATCGACGTGACCAGCATTCTCAGCAATCCGGACCAGGACCCGCATCTGTTCGAAGCCAGCCCGAAGACGGCTCGCGCGTTGCAACACGCGAGCATCGTGGTCTACAACGGTGCCGACTACGATCCGTGGATGGTGAAACTGCTGGCGGCTTCGAAAGGCACGAAGCGCGCGACGATCGTCGCGGCCGACCTTACCGGCAAGAAGAGCGGCGACAATCCGCATCTCTGGTACGACCCGTCGACCATGCCCAAAGTGGCGCGCGCGGTGAACGAGGCGCTCGTCGCGGCTGACCCGGCGCACAAGTCGGCGTACGATGCGAATCTCGCGAAGTTTCTGGATTCGCTGAAACCGGTCGAGGCGAAGGTTGCCGAGTTGCATGCGCGCTACGCGGGCACGGCGGTCACGGCAACGGAGCCGGTGTTCGGCTATATGTCGGACGCAATCGGGCTGAGCATGCGCAACATGCGCTTTCAGCTGGCGGCCATGAACGACACCGAAGCGAGCGCGTCCGACATCGCCGCGTTCGAACGCGATCTGCGTGAAAAACGCGTGCGCTTGCTGATCTATAACAGCCAGGCAACCGAGGCTCTGACCAAACGCATGTTGAAACTCGCGCAGCAATCGAAGGTGCCGACCATGAGCGTCACGGAGACCGAGCCCGCGGGCAAGACGTATCAGACGTGGATGCTTTCGCAGCTCGACGCGCTCGGCGCAGCGCTCGCCCAAAGCGACGCGGCCGGTGCGAATGCGGCGGCGGCAAGCGTCAAAGGAAAAACGCAATGAATGACACTGGCCGCAGCACGCCAGCCAATCTGTCAGCAAGCGCAGCTGCGAGCCGCGCGCCCGTGCTCGAAGTCGATCACGTCACGCTCGAACTCGGCGACCGCACGATCTTGCGCGATGCCGGCTTCGTCGTGAATCAGGGCGAATTCATCGGCGTACTGGGGCCGAACGGCGCCGGCAAGACCACGCTGATGCGCGCGGTGCTCGGCCTCGTACCGGCGGCAAGCGGCTCGATCCGCGTACTGGGGCAGCCGGTGGAGCGAGGCAACGCGTCGATCGGTTATATGCCTCAAACGCGCAGCGCGCTCGCCGGACGGCGCGTGCGCGGCCGCGATTTCGTGGCAATGGCGGCAGATGGCCACCGTTGGGGACTACCGCATGCAGATGCCAGGACGCGCGCGGACGTCGAGCGCGTGCTCGAACTTGTCGACGGCCGAAAGCTCGCCGAGCGCCCGTTATCCGAACTCTCGGGCGGCGAGCGGCAGCGCCTGCTGCTCGCGCAATGTCTACTCGGCGCGCCGAAACTGCTGCTGCTCGACGAACCGCTCATCAGCCTCGATCCGCATCATCAGAAGAGCGTCGTCGAACTCGTGCGGCGCGTACAGCAGGAACTCGGCATTGCCGTGCTGTTCTCGGCGCACGAACTGAATCCGCTGCTCAACTCGCTCGATCGCGTGCTGTATCTCGGCAGCGGCGTGGCCGCGCTCGGCACCGTCGACGAGGTCATCACCCGGCCCGTGCTGTCGCGCCTCTACGGTTCGCCCATCGACGTGATGCGCGTGAACGGCCGCATCTTCGTGATGTCGGGCGGCGTCGAAGTAGAAAAGCACGATCACGAACATGAACACGACGGGAACGGCGGCCACTCGCATTCCCATGGTCATTCGCACGGAGCCGCGCACGGACCTGCGCACGGCCACTCACACCAGCACGACCCACGCGACGGACATAAGCACGATGTTTGAATACGACTTCATGGTGAACGCGTTCGCCGCGTCGGGAATCGTCGCGGTGCTCGCGGGCGTGGTCGGCTATTTTCTCGTGATGCGCGGACAGACCTTCGCTGGCCACGCGCTTTCGCACGTCGGCTTCACTGGCGCGACCGGCGCCGTGCTGATCGGCGTTTCGCCGATCTGGGGCATGGTCGGCTTTACGCTCGCGGCCGGCATCGGCATGGGCGCACTAGGCGAGCGCCTTGCCGGCCGCGACGTGGCAATTGGCGTGATCCTGTCGCTGTCGCTCGGCTTCGGCCTGCTGTTTCTGCACTTCTTTACCGCCTACGCGACGCAGGTCACAGCGCTGCTGTTCGGCAACGTGCTCGGCGTAAACGAGTCGACGCTCGCTGTGCTGGCGGCCTTGGGCGTAGTCAGCCTGCTCGCGCTCGCGGCGATCATGCGACCGTTGCTGTTTGCTTCGCTGCAGCCTGAACTGGCCGAAGCCAAAGGCGTGTCGTTGCGTCTCGTGTCGGTGCTGTTTCTTGCGATTGCCGCGCTCGCAGTGGCCGCGTGCACGCAGATAGTCGGCGTGCTGCTGGTCTTCACGCTGATGGTCGGCCCGGCCGCCGCCGCGCAAAACATGACGACGCGGCTTTCCGCTGGCCTGGTGCTCGCCGCCGGGTTCGCGTTGCTGCAGGCGTGGCTCGGCGTGACGCTCGCGTTCTATACCGATTGGCCGACCAGCTTCTGGATCACCGCGCTGTCGGCGGTGGTGTACGGCGGAAGTCTGCTGAAGCGCCGCTAAACTCAAAGGCGCTAGATGGGATGGCGGCCCGCAACGGCGCCGCCATCGGTACAAAAGATTTCAGCCGATCAAGACCTTCGCGTGATGCGCGATGTGATCCTGAATGAAGGTCGAGATGAAGTAATAGCCGTGGTCGTAGCCCGCATGGCGGCGCAACGTCAGCGGTTGGCCCGCCTCACGGCATGCGGCTTCGAACACGTCCGGGTACAACTGCTCGGCGAGAAACTGGTCGGCGAGTCCCTGATCGACCAGAATCCCCTCCGCGAACTGGCGCGACGCTCGCCGCACGAGTTCGCTTGCGTCGTATTCCTTCCACGTCTCGCGGTCCTCGCCCAGATAGCCGCTGAACGCTTTCTCGCCCCAAGGGGCATGCGTGGGCGCCGCGATCGGCGCGAAGGCCGATACCGAGCGATAGATGTCCGGATTGCGCAGCGCCATCATTAGCGCACCGTGGCCGCCCATTGAATGCCCGAAGATGCCGAGACGCGAGCCGTCGACGGGCAGTTCCTTCAGCACCGTTTCACGCAGCTCGTCGCGTACATACGAGTACATCCGGTAGTGCCGCGCCCACGGCTCCTGCGTTGCATCGACGTAAAAGCCCGCGCCCACGCCGAAGTCCCACGCGGCGCTTTCGTTCGGCACGCCCGCGCCCCGCGGGCTCGTATCCGGCGCGACGAGCGCAACGCCATGTTGCGCGGCGAAGCGCTGCGCGCCGGCCTTGATCGGAAACGTCTCTTCGGTACAGGTGAGCCCTGCGAGATAAAACAGCGCGGGCACCTTCGCATCTGCCTGCAGGGCCTGCGGCGGCAGAAAAACCGAGAAGCGCATTGGCAGGCCGACAGTCTGCGACTCGTGCCGGTAAAAGCGCTGCTCGCCGCCATGACAGGCGTGCGACGACAGTAGCTCAAGCATCGTCTTGCTCCTTGTTGGTCGCTTTCATTGAGTCGCTTTCATTGAGCCGAGTTAATACAGCACGACCGAGCGGATCGACTCGTCTTTCTTCATCAGGTCGAAGCCCTCGTTGATGCGCTCGAGCGGCAGACGGTGCGTGATGAGATCGTCGATATTGATTTTGCCTTCCATGTACCAGTCGACGATTTTCGGCACGTCGGTGCGGCCACGCGCGCCACCGAATGCGGAGCCCTTCCACTCGCGGCCCGTGACGAGCTGGAACGGACGCGTGCTGATCTCCTCGCCCGCCGCCGCCACGCCGATAATGAATGACTGGCCCCAACCCTTATGCGTGCATTCGAGCGCCTGGCGCATCACCTTCGTATTGCCGATGCATTCGAACGAATAGTCGGCGCCGCCGTCGGTAAGCTGCACGATGTGATCGACCACATTCTCGACTTCGTTCGGGTTGATGAAGTGCGTCATGCCGAATTTTTTCGCGAGTTCCACGCGGCCCGGATTGATGTCCACACCAATGATCTTGTCCGCGCCCACCATCTTCGCGCCTTGAATCACATTCAGACCGATGCCGCCGAGCCCGAATACGACCACATTCGCACCCGCTTCCACCTTCGCCGAATACACGACCGCGCCGACGCCCGTCGTTACGCCGCAGCCGATATAGCAGATCTTGTCGAACGGCGCGTCTTCACGCACCTTGGCAACCGCGATTTCCGGCACGACAATGTAATTCGAAAAGGTGGACGTCCCCATGTAGTGGAACAGAGGCTTGCCGTCCAGCGAGAAACGCGACGTGGCGTCTGGCATCAGGCCCTTGCCTTGCGTCGAGCGGATCGCCTGACACAGGTTGGTCTTGCGCGACAGACAGAATTTGCACTGACGGCATTCCGGCGTGTAAAGAGGAATGACGTGATCGCCCTTCTTCAGCGTGCCGACGCCCGGACCCGTATCGACGATCACGCCCGCGCCTTCGTGGCCGAGAATCGCCGGGAAAATGCCTTCGGGATCGGCGCCCGAGAGCGTGTAGTAATCGGTGTGGCAGATGCCCGTCGCTTTCACTTCGATCAGGACTTCGCCTGCGCGCGGTCCTTCGAGATCGACTTCTTCGATCGTCAACGGTGCGCCGGCTTTCCATGCGATTGCTGCTTTGGTCTTCATCGTGAATGCTCCTGTGAGTCTGTGAATGCGACGCGCGTCGAGGCCTGCAACAAGGCGACGCGCGAATATACGGGGATCATGCTGCGGCCGATGCCTGCGCCGCGCGAGCTACAGGCTAACGCATGAGAAGCGTCATGGTATTGGAAAGTGCGTCGCGGCATTGTCAGCAGGTGACATTACCGCTCTCATCGTCAAGCGCCGGGAGGTGCGTCGAACCATGTTTCGACGCGACCATATAGATCCAGAAAACGCGCGTAGCGTTCAGCGAGCGCGTGATCGCCTCGAGGGCTCGCCACGTGTGTCGCACCAGGCGCGAGCGCTGCGAGATCGTGCACATGCCAGTGACCGCTTGCAATGCCACCCAGAATAGCCGCGCCGCGCGGGGCAGCATTTGGACAATCGACCGCGTGCAGTTCCGCATTCAGCGCATCGGCAAGCAACTGGCGCCAGCGGGCATCGACGGAACCGCCTCCTGCAAGCTTCAAAGACGTCACTGTTGCGCCGCTCGCGCGGATCGCATCGAGCCCCGCGCGCAGCGAAAAAGCGACGCCTTCGAACGCGGCGCGCATCATCGCGCCGCGCGTGTGGTCGAGAGCAAGGCCGAGCCAGCCGCCGCGCGCCGCGGGATTGAGCCAGGGTGTGCGCTCGCCTGTGAGGTACGGGAGGAAGGTCAGCGGCGCTGTCGCTGCGGCGGCGTTGGCGTTGATGTCGGAGCCGTGGTTCGCGTGATCGCCGAAGGCTTCGGCATAGGCGTCGCTCCATTCGTAGCATAGCCATCCGCGCGCGCGCTCGAGTGCAATGCCTACGTTCTGCATGGCCGCCATCCGATACCAGTGATCGCTCGCCGCGCGATAACGATGCAAGCCTTTCACCGCCTGCGGCTCATGCTCGGCGAGTACGACGATCTGGCCACCGGTGCCCGTCGTCAGAAGCGCGTCGCCGTCGCGTGCAATGCCGCTGCCGAGCGCAGCGCATGGGGTGTCGGCGGCACCCGTCGCAAGCACGATCCCCGCGCGCAAACCCAAGGCCTGCGCCGCGTTCTGCGACAACACGCCGGCGGCTGCATAAGACGGCCCCAATGGCGGGAACCACTCGTGCGGAATGCCCAGCCGTTCGGCCAGCGCCGCGTCCCACGTGCCATCAGGATCGGCGAGCGCGGTTGCGCAGGCATCCGACGGATCGGTTGCGACCGCCCCGCCCAGCGCGACGCGCAGCCAGTCTTTTGGTTGCAGTGCCCAACGGGTGCGGCGCGCGGACTCCGGTTCATGCAACACGATCCAGCGCAGCAACGGACCGGCCATGCCTGGCGCCACCGGATTGGGCTGCGGCTCGGGCCACGCGTCGAGCAAAGTCCGCGCGCGCGTGTCAGGCCACAGCATGGCGGGCCGCACGGCATTGCCGGTTTCGTCGATCAACACAACGCCGTGCATTTGCCCCGACAAGCCAATCGCCTTGACCTCGCGACGCAAACCGTCGGGCAAGCGGGCAGCCGCTTCGCCCAGCGCGCGCCACCACGTCTGCACCGACGTTTCCGCCCAGCCGGCGTGCGGCGTCTCAAGGCCATAAGCGGCGCTCGCGGCGGCCTGTTCATGGCCGTCTTCATCGACGATTGCAACTTTGAGGGAGCCGGTGCCGAGGTCGATGCCGAGAAAGCTCATGAGTGGTGGAGCGTCGTCAGTTAGGGTGTCAGTGAGAGCACGCAGACGGTGCCGTGAGCGCCGACTTTTGCCAATCGCGCGATGTGTGCAAACCAAGGGCTGCCGCGTGCGCAAAGCGGCCGAATCGCGGGTTAACCCCGGTCGGCGGCGAGTTTCGTGAAAACATGACTATGTGCCAGCCCGGATACACCTGATCGATTCTCACATATATCGAGGCGGCTCGGGCATGCGCACGACCGCGCGCGCATCGCCGCTGCAAGGGGCTGACCGCCGGTGAACCCGCCGCTCGCGTCGATTCCGGCTTTCAAAACGGGCTTGCGCATATCGTCACCGGGAATGCCGGAATAGGCCCCAGCGGTCTTGTTGCGCTTTTTCGTCCCCGATACCTTGGAGCCCATCCCAAAACTAGATTGTGGAGAGAGACGTTATGCAATCGAACACGGTTCACCCGTGCGACGAGCGGCTACCTGCGGGCCAGTTGCTCACCCTCGGCATCCAGCACGTTTTGGTGATGTACGCGGGCGCTGTCGCCGTCCCGCTGATCGTCGGCGCCGCGCTGAAACTGCCGAAAGACCAGATCGCGTTTCTGATCAGCGCCGACCTGTTCTCGTGCGGCATCGCCACGTTGATCCAGACGCTCGGGTTGTGGATTTTCGGCATCCGCCTGCCGGTCATCATGGGCTGCACGTTCGCCGCAGTCGGTCCGATGGTCGCGATCGGCACGAATCCGTCGCTCGGCATCCTCGACATCTTCGGCTCGACGATTGCCGCAGGCGTGATCGGCATCCTGCTTGCGCCGGCCGTCGGCAAGCTGCTGCGCTTCTTCCCACCGGTGGTGATCGGCGTGGTGATCTCGGTGATCGGTTTGTCGCTGATGGGCGTCGGCATCAACTGGGCGGCCGGCGGCGTGGGCAATCCCGACTACGGCAACCCGGTCTACCTCGGGCTGTCGCTGCTCGTGCTGATGCTGATTCTGCTCATCAACAAGTTCGCCAAGGGATTCATCGCGAATATTTCCGTACTGCTCGGCATTGTCGCGGGCTTCGTGATCGCGTTGGCGCTCGGCCGCGTCAACATGGAAGGCGTCACGCACGCACCGTGGGTCGGCTTCGTGATGCCATTCCACTTCGGCTTGCCGCACTTCGATCCGTTGTCGATTGCGACCATGGTCACTGTAATGTTCGTCACCTTCATCGAATCGACGGGCATGTTCCTCGCTGTCGGCGATATGGTCGATCGTCCGGTCGATCAGAAAGCGCTAGTGCGCGGCCTGCGCGTGGACGGACTCGGCACGCTGATCGGCGGCATCTTCAACTCGTTTCCGCATACGTCGTTCTCGCAGAATGTCGGCCTGATCGGCGTCACGGGCGTGAAGAGCCGCTTTGTCTGCGCGATGGGCGGCGTGATCCTCGTGTTGCTCGGCCTGTTTCCGAAGATGGCGCAAGTGGTCGCGTCGGTGCCGGCATTCGTACTCGGCGGTGCAGGGATCGTGATGTTCGGCATGGTCGCGGCCAATGGCATCAAGGTGCTGTCGAAGGTCGACTTCGTAAGGAATCACCACAACCTGTTCATCGTTGCGGTCAGTATCGGGCTGGGGCTCGTACCGGTCGTGTCGCCGCACTTCTTCTCCAGACTGCCGCCCGCGCTGTCACCGCTGCTGCATAGTGGAATCTTGCTGGCTTCGGTATCCGCGGTCGTGCTGAATCTGATTTTCAACGGCGTCAAAAGCGAGAAGAAGGCGCAGTGCGAAATCCGCAAGGCTGGCCACGATTTCGATGGACGCGGCGGCAACGATCAACCTCGCGACGAAATGCTGCGCGCGGCGGACCTGCATTGAAAGTGAGGGCTCTGACGTTGAATTCTTGAAGCTTGGGGTTTTATTGCAATGCCTCGCCAGGAGGCGCGTTCCGCTCGATCCGCTCACCGCAGTAAAAGAAAACGCCACGGCATGCCGTGGCGTTTTTTTCTCCGGTCGCTTAGCCGTCGAACTGCTTTAACGGTCAGCCGGCGGTCGCAGCCGAAGCCGCTGCCGGCGCACTTGCCGCACCGTAGTCGACGGGTGCGTCGGCCGGACGCGGCTGATCGCCGCTATGCTCGATCCAGCCGCCGCCGAGCGCCTGGTACAACGTCACCAGGTTCTGCAGACGCTCCATGCGCGCGGTAATCAACGACTGCTGCGCCGAATACGAAGCGGTCTGCGCGGTCAGCACCGCGAGGTAACTGTCGACCCCGCTCGTATAGCGCAGATTCGACAGATCCAGCCGGCGCTGTTCCGCAAACGCGTTGCGCTCGAGCGACTGGATCTGCTGATCGTATGTGCCGCGCGCGGCGAGCCCGTCTGCTACCTCACGGAAGGCCGTCTGGATCGCCTTTTCGTACGTGGCGATCTGGACGTTCTTCTGGATATTCGCGAGGTCGAGGTTGGCCATGTTCTGACCGCCTTCGAAAATCGGCAGCGTGATCGACGGCGCGAAACTCCACGCTGCCGACCCCGGCTTGAACAAGCCGCCGAGCGTCGGGCTCAGCGTGCCAAAGCTGCCCGTGAGAGAAACCTTCGGGAAGAAGGCCGCGCGCGCGGCGCCGATATTCGCATTGGCCGCAAGCAGATTCTCTTCGGCCTCCATGATATCGGGACGACGCGTCAGCAGATCGGACGGCAGACCCGCCGGAATATCCGTGAGCAGATTCTGGTCGTTCAACGTGAGGCCCGGCGCGAGGCCGGCGGGCAACGGCTCGCCGACCAGCAGCACCAGCGCGTTCTCCGCCTGGGCCCGCAGACGCTCCTGCGCATGCAGGTTCGCCTCGGCCTGCTCGACCACGGTCTGCGCCTGGCGAACATCGAGTTCGGAGCCCGTACCGTTGTCGAACTGCAGCTTCGTGATGCGATACGACTCCTGCGCGGTCTTCAGCGTACCTTGCGTGACCTTCAGCAGATCGTCGAGTTCGAGCACCGTCAGGTACTGATTCGCCACCTGCGAGACCAACGCGATTTCAGCTGCCTTGCGCGCTTGAGCCGTGGCAAGGTACTGAGCCAACGCCTGGTCCTTCAGGCTTTGAATACGCCCGAAGAAGTCGATTTCCCACGATGCGTTCAGGCCGACCGAATACGAATTCGAGATCGTATTGCCGAACACCGACAGATCTTTCGGTGTCCGCTGTTTGCTTTGCGATGCCGCAGCGTCGAGCGTCGGGAACAGGCCCGCGCGAACGATCCGGAACTGCGCCTGCGACGCCTGCATATTCAGCACCGACACGCGCAGATCGCGGTTGTTCTTCAGCGCGATGTCGATCAACTGCTGCATGCGCGGATCGATAAAGAAATCGCGCCAGCCGATGTCGGCCGCCGCCAGGCCGTTCGCGCTGCGCGCACCGGCCCCGCCAGCCTGCGTCGTGCCCGGCTGCGTGTCGTACACGCCGCCGGTCGGGAACGTGCTTGTCACCGGCGCGGCGGGGCGTTCGTACTTCGGCGCCATCGTGCAACCGGCAGCGACGAACGCGACCGCCACTGCAATCAAAGAGTGTTTTTGCATCTCAATGTCCGTCCTTGCCCGAGCCATTGGTGTCGGACCCGCCAGCCGCTCCGCCACCTTGCGGATCATGCGGATGGTGCTCGTTATAGTGTGCGAGCGCCGCGTCCGGGTCTTCCTTGTCGCCGCCGAACTTCGCGCGGATCACGACGAAGAACATCGGGATCATGAAAATCGCGAGGAAGGTCGCCGTCAACATACCGCCGATCACGCCCGTACCGATTGCGTGCTGGCTCGCCGAGCCCGCGCCGTTACTGATCGCGAGCGGCATCACGCCGAGAATGAACGCGAGCGACGTCATCAGAATCGGACGCAGCCGCAGACGTGCCGCTTCCAACGCGGCCTCGACCGGACCCATGCCCTCGCTCAGCTGCAATTCGCGCGCGAATTCGACGATCAGGATCGCGTTTTTCGCCGAGAGCCCCACTGTTGTCAGAAGACCAACCTGGAAGAACACGTCGTTCTCGAGCCCACGCAGCGTGGCGGCCAGCAATGCACCGATCACGCCGAGCGGCACCACCATAATCACGGAGAACGGGATCGACCAGCTCTCATACAACGCCGCGAGACACAGGAACACGACGAGGATCGAGATGCCGTACAGAATCGGCGCCTGCGAACCGGACTGGCGTTCCTGCAACGACAGGCCCGTCCATTCGTAGCCGACACCCGCGGGCAGTTTCGCCACGAGCGCTTCCATTGCCGTCATCGCCTGGCCCGTCGACTTGCCCGGTGCCGCCGCGCCCTGGATTTCCACCGCGGAAATACCGTTGTAACGCTCGAGCTTCGGCGAACCATAGGTCCACTGGCCGCTTGCGAACGCCGAGAACGGCACCATGCCGCCTGCCGTGTTGCGCACGTACCAGGTGTTCAGGTCTTCCGGTGTCATACGGAACGGTGCATCGCCCTGCATGTACACCTTCTTGATCCGGCCGTCGGTATCGAGGAAGTTGTTCACGTATTGCGACGCCCACGCGATCGAGAACGTCTGGTCGATTGCGGACAGCGATACGCCGAGTGCCGAGGCCTTTTCGTGGTCGATGTTCACTTTGAACTGCGGCGTATCGTTCAGGCCGTTCGGGCGCACCTGAGCCAGCGTCGGATCTTGCGCGGCCATGCCGAGCAGCATGTTGCGCGCTTGCATCAGCTTTTCGTGGCCGACACCCGCGCGGTCCTGCAGCTCGAAGTCGAAGCCGGCAGCCGTGCCGAGTTCCGGAATGGACGGCGGATTCACCGGATACACGAGCGCACCCTTGTAGCTGCCGAAGTGCATGAAGAGGCGGCCCACCAGCGCCTGCACCTTTTCATCAGCATGCTGACGCTGCGCGTAGTCCTTCATCCGCACGAACACGAGACCGGCGTTCTGACCGCGGCCCGCGAAGCTGAAGCCGTTCACCGTGAAGGTGGATTCGACAATCGCCTTTTCGCTGTTGAGCAGATAGTCCGACACGTCTTTCAGCGCGCGCGCCGTGGTTTCCTGTGTGGAGCCCGAAGGCGTTTGCACCAGCACGAACATCGTGCCCTGGTCTTCGTCCGGCAGGAACGACTTCGGCAGTTTCACGAACAGCAAACCGACCGCGAAGATCACCACCATGTAGATGATGAGCCAGCGGCCCGAGCGCTTGATCACGTGGTGCACGCCCGAGTGATACTTGTCGCGGCTCTTGTTGAAGTTCCGGTTGAACCAGCCGAAGAAACCCTTCTTCTCTTCGTGATGACCTTGCGGAATCGGCTTGAGAATCGTCGCGCACAAAGCCGGCGTCAGAATCAACGCGACCAGCACCGACAGCACCATGGCCGCCACGATGGTCAGCGAGAATTGCCGGTAAATAGCGCCGACCGAGCCGCCCGAGAACGCCACCGGCACGAACACCGCCGACAGCACGAGCGCCACGCCGACGAGCGCGCCGGTAATCTGGTCCATCGCCTTGCGCGTGGCTTCACGAGGGGATAAGCCCTCTTCCGCCATCACCCGCTCGACGTTTTCCACCACCACGATCGCGTCGTCCACCAAGAGGCCGATTGCCAGCACGAGTCCGAACATGGACAACGTGTTGATCGAAAAGCCCACCATGCTCATGACCGCGAACGTGCCCAACAACACCACCGGAACTGCGATGGTTGGGATCAGCGTGGCGCGCAGGTTCTGCAGGAACAGGTACATGACCAGGAACACCAGCACGATACCTTCGAGCAGTGTCTTGACCACTTCCTCGATCGACAGACGCACGAACGGCGTGGTGTCGTACGGATACTGGACGACCAGACCGTGCGGGAAGTACTTCGACAGTTCCGCGACCTTCGCGCGCACTGCCTTCGCCGTTGCGAGTGCATTCGCGCCCGTGGCGAGCTGGATACCGAAGCCGGCGGTAGGCTGACCGTTGTACTTGGTGTCGAAGTTGTAGTTTTCGCCACCGAGCTCGACGCGTGCAACGTCCTTGATACGGACCTGCGAGCCGTCGGGATTGACCTTCAGCAGCACGTTGCCGAACTGTTCAGGCGTATTGAGCAGCGTCGCTTCCGTGATGGTCGCCTGCAACACCTGCCCCGGCACCGACGGCGTGCCGCCGAGCGAGCCGCCGGCAACCTGTACGTTCTGCGCCTGCAGCGCGGTCTGCACATCTACGGGAGTCAGGCCGAAGTTGGTCAGCTTGTTCGCGTCGAGCCAGATTCGCATTGCGTACTGCGAGCCGAACAGCGTCACCGTGCCCACGCCGTCGATACGGCTGACCGGGTCCTGAATGTTCGACGCCACGTAGTTCGCGAGGTCGTACTTGCTCATGCTGCCGTCTTCGGACACGAACGCCATGACCAGCAGGAAGCTGCTGCTCGACTTCGTGACCTTCGTACCCAGCTGCTGAACCGCTTGCGGCAGCAACGGAGTGGCGAGCTGCAGCTTGTTCTGCACCTGCACCTGCGCGATGTCAGGATTGGTGCCGGCCGCGAACGTCAGCGTGATGGTTGCGGTACCCGAGTCGTCCGAAGTGGACGACAGGTACAGCAAGTGGTCGAGACCACTCATCTGCTGCTCGATCACCTGCGTGACGGTGTTTTCCACCGTCTTCGCCGAAGCGCCCGGATACGTTGCGCTGATCTGCACAGCCGGCGGCGCGATGGTCGGATATTGCGCGATCGGCAATGTGAACACCGACGCGATACCCGCGAGCATCAAAATGATGGCGATCACCCATGCAAAAATCGGGCGATCAATGAAGAACTTTGCCATGTGGCGGGCTCCCTGTTATTACGCGCCCGATGCAGCGGAGGCAGGTTGAGCCGTCTGCGCACCGCCGCTGGCGGCCGGCGCACCTTGAGCGGCTGCGCCGGAGGCGGGTGTAGCGGGAAGCTGCGCGGCAACGGTCTTGACCTGCATGCCCGGTTTCGCCTTGTCGGTGCCCTGCACGATCACGCGGTCGCCAGGTTTCAGGCCGCTCTCGACCACCCAGTTCGAACCGTACGTGCCCGAGGTGACGAGCTGACGCAACGCGACCTTGTTGTCGTCACCGACGACGAGCGCGGTAGGCTGACCCTTCTGGTCGTGCGTGATACCGACTTGCGGCACGACGAGCGCGTTCTCGTTCACGCCTTCCTCGATCTTTGCGCGCACGAACATGCCCGGCAGCAGCACCTTGTCCTTGTTCTGGAAGATCGCGCGGACCGTGACAGAGCCCGTGCCCTGGTCGACCGTCACGTCGGTGAACTGCAGCTTGCCCTTTTCGGAATACGTACGGCCGTCTTCGAGAATGAGCGAAACCTTCGCGGCGTCAGGGCCGTTCGTCTTGAGACGCCCTTCCTGCATCTGGCGGCGCAACTTCAGACCGTCGAGGCTCGACTGCGTCAGGTCGACGTAGACCGGATCGAGTTGCTGCACGGTGGCGAGCAGGGTTGCGGCGCTCGCCTGAACATAAGCGCCCGGCGTGACTTGCGACACGCCGATCTGGCCCGTCACGGGCGAGGTCACGTCGGTATAGCCCAAGTTGATCTGCGCCGTCTCGACCGCGGCCTTGCCCGCGGCGACGTCGGCGGCGGCCTGGCCTTGCGCGGCTACTGCGTTGTCGTAGTCCTGCTTGCTGACCGCGTTGGCCGCAACCAGCACCTTGAAGCGGTTTGCCTGCGCCGTGGTGGACGCGAGGTTGGCCTGCGCCTTGGCGAGCGACGCCTTCGCGTTGTTCAGCGTGGCGATGTACGGCGCTGGATCGATCTTGTACAGGCGCTGGCCTGCCTTGACCTGACCGCCCTCGGTGAATTCGCGGCGCAACACGATGCCGTCCACCCGCGCGCGCACTTGCGCGACGAGGAAAGCACTGGTGCGGCCCGGCAGTTCAGTGACGACAGGTACGGTAGTCGGCTGGACTGTGACGACGCCGACTTCGGGCGTCTGTTGCGGCGGGGCAGATTGTTTTGGTCCGCATGCTGCCAGCAATATGGCAGCCGTCGCGGCACTGATTAAGCGGAATGGAACCCGTTCGACGCGCATGGAGCGACCTCTGTCTATGACTGAGAATGAAAAAGTGCGCGCATCCCTACCCCGGGGACGACGGCGCACACATGCGTCTTGCGACGCTCGACCGAACGCCCATGGATGCCGGCAACAGTTGCGAGGCAACCTGAACCAAATGCGCCTTACCGGGAAATGCCGCACCGCGCCGCCCGTTGAAGCACGGCGCGTAAGCGTTCTGAAGACAACAGTGACGGATATTAACCGGTCGTCACAGCTTGGGCTATCCGATCGTGGGGTGCTATTATATATACATTCACGAATGGATGTAAAAGTGCGTTACTTCTCTTGCGGGGCGGGGACCCGGAAGAAAGCTTCGCCAAACAGTTCAGGGCAAACGGATTGTCATCGAGCGTACTTAAAAAAGCTCGGGAAAACCCGCAATCAGGGCAAGTTAGACAAATATGGTCAGAAGAACCAAAGAAGAAGCGCTGGAGACGCGCAACAGCATCCTCGACGCAGCCGAGCGGGTCTTCTTCGAAAAGGGTGTGTCGCGCACTTCGCTCGCCGACATCGCACAGGCGGCCGGCGTCACGCGCGGCGCCATTTATTGGCACTTCGCGCATAAGAGCGATCTGTTCACCGAGATGTTCGACCGCGTGCTGCTGCCGCTGGACGAACTCAAAGCCGCGTCGCTGGACCCGAACGAGCCCGATCCGCTTGGGCGGCTGATGGAAATCTGCATCGTCTGTGTGCGCGATACCGCGACCGATCAGCGGCGCCGTCGCGTGTTCGACATTCTGTTTCTGAAGTGCGAGCTGGTCGAAGAGATGGGGCCGGTGATGGTCCGCTACCAGACCAATATGCGCGAGGCGCTGATCAAGATAGAAGGCGGCTTGCGCAACGCGATCTCGAAAGGGCAATTGCCGGCAGACCTCGACACGAAACTCGCTGCTGCCATGGTGCATGCGTTTGTCGGCGGATCGCTGCGCGACATGCTGTTTCTACCCGATGCGACGGATTTCACCGCGCTCGGCGAGCGGATGGTCGAAGGTATTTTCGATGCATTACGTCTGAGTCCGGCGCTGCGCAAGTCAACGTGAAGCGGCGGCTGGGGGCCGCTCGGGCGGTGTAGTTTGCGGCTGATCGAGCGGTGCTGTCGGCGCCGGCGCTGTCGGCAACGCTTCCGACACACCATTTGGCGCAACGGTCGCGCCCGCTCCCGCAGCGCTCGTTGTCACGCTGGCCCAGCGTTGGACCGGCATACGCCGCGACCTCCCGGTCGCGATCCTTGACTCGCGGCCCTTAAGCCGCGTCCCTCACGCCAACATCAGCGATTCCGGCTGCGCGCCTTCTGATTCGACGCATAAATGTTGCCGCGCTCTAACGGCACACCGCTACTGACGGCGGCAAGCCATTCGTCGGTGCTCGCCACCGCCGCAAAGCGCGAATGCAGCACCACACTGAACACGCGATGAATGTCTTCCGCGCTTGCAAAGCCCGCGCTGTTTTCATACGGCACGGAGCCGGTTGCATCGTGCAGGAATTCGACGGCGAGGCCCGCGTGGACCGCGTGATTGATCGTCGATGCATCGCAGTTGTGCGTCATGTAACCCACTACCGTCACCGTGTCGATTTGCCGTGCTGCCAGCCAATCGGCGAGGTCCGTGCCGGTGAAGGCGCTCGGCAGCGACTTCTCCACATAATGATCGCGCTCACGGGAAGCGACCACCGGGTGCAGTTCCGCTGCCGCGCTCCCGCGCGCGAACAGTGGAGAAGTGGCCGGCGCGAAGTTCTGCACGATCACCACCGGCACGCCGGCGGTGCGCGCGGCGTCGATCGCGCGTCCAATGTTGGCTAGCGAGCTTTGAACGTTGGGATACTCGATCGGCAGATTGCCCGTTACGTATTCGTTCTGCACGTCGATGACAATCAGCGCACGGCGTGGTGTGGTCATGGCCAGACTCCTGTGAAAGATTGATGAGGTCGCGCGCCACAGCCCCACTAGCTTCAGGCAAACGAGGCCGCCGCGATGACGCATTGTTCGCCCACGCCCGTTATGCCAACAGTGGCCCGATTGACAATCTTCGCTAGAATCGGGCCATCGTCGTCGCTTTCCCAAGGTGCCTGACTCATGGCTACACGTGCCGCCTCTCCCGCCCCGGCCGCCGCAAAGCCCCGCGGACAGCGGGCACACATCGTCGCAGTGATCGCGTTCGACCGCATCAGCCCATTCCATCTTTCTGTGCCATGCGTGGTGTTCGGCGAGGACCGTAGTGGCAGTGGCGTTCCCGGCTTCGACTTCCGCGTGTGCGCAGGCGAAACCGGCCCGCTGACGACGACCGCAGGATTCTCGATTGCCGTGACTCACGGCCTCGAAGCGCTCGCCGAAGCCGACACGATCATCGTGCCGAGCTGGCGCGATCCCGCCGAGCCGCCGCCAGCCGCTTTGCTCGATGCACTGCGCGCGGCGCACGCACGCGGCACACAACTCGTCGGCCTATGCCTCGGCGCGTTCGTGCTGGCTGCCGCCGGCATTCTCGACGACCGCCCGGCCTCGACGCATTGGGCATGGGCGGACGACTTCGCGGGCCGTTACCCGCGTGTCCGGCTCGATCGCGACGTGCTGTATGTCGACGACGGCAACGTGCTGACATCGGCGGGCACGGCTGCCGGCCTGGATTGCTGTCTACATGTGCTGCGCAAGATGTGCGGCGCCGAGGTGGCGAACTTCGTCGCGCGGCGGCTCGTCGTATCGCCGCACCGGCAAGGCGGCCAGGCGCAATACATCCAGCAGCCGCTGCCGCCGGACGTCCGCGAAGACCGGCTCTCGGGTCTGCTCGACTGGGTGTGCGGCAACCTCGACGCGCCGCACACGCTCGACAGCCTCGCGGCGCGCGCACTGATGAGCCGGCGCACCTTCACGCGGCGCTTCAGACTCGCCACCGGCACGACCGTCGGCGCGTGGCTGCTCGCACAACGGCTCACGCGCGCGCAGCAGTTGCTGGAGAGCTCGGATCAGTCAGTGGAAGCGATTGCGGGCATCGCCGGGTTCGGGTCGGCGGCGTCATTGCGTCAACATTTCGCAGAAGCGTTTCGGACCTCGCCCTCAGCATGGCGAAGAGAGTTTCGCGGCGCATGAGACACAGCGCCCACGCAAATGCCGCGTGACACGCTGATGGCAATGAAGACGCCGGGTGACACATTGAAAGCGAAGTACGGCATCGACGTCGCGAAGCAACGCAGGGTGCAAAGCGACGCGCTTTCGTAGTCTTTCACCGCGAATTCGTAGTCGCGCCCGCACGACACTCGACCCCGCACGCTGCGCAACCGTTCCGCGCGACCATGCCGCTCGCGCGCCGGTCCAGGCGCGAAGAACATGCGTGCCGCCGTCAGTGCTCGCTGATCCAGCGCGCCACATACAGCAGAAGCGCGACGAGAAAAATCATCGCCGCCCACGCCCAGTTCGGCATGGCATGAGGGGTCGGCTCGGGATGCGAGACGCCGTGCGACACGCTGGCAGCGCGTCCGGCAAGCGGGCTGCCATGTTCTGCGCGGGTGCGCCGCGAAACGCCGCCCAGCGTGATGGGCCGTAAAAATACATGCTGGCGACGCGCCGCCGAACCGCGCGCGCGGTTCGGGCCCTGCCCATGCTTCGCCCGCACCACCGCGCTGAATTCGGCGAAGAAATCGTCGGCGAGATGGTGCAGCGCGTTTTCGAGCTGACGCGTGGGCAGTTCAGCGAGCGGCCCCGACGACGTCGCCCAGATCGTGTAGTCGATCCGCGTGCCGCGCTCCCTGCTGCCGAGCGCGCCCTCTTCCGCGCGCAGACGCACTTCGATTTGACCGCGCAGTGAGCCGATACCTTCGGCGCGCGCCTTGAAATTGATCGTGCGGCGCTCCGCGTCGGCAGGGCCGGAATCCTGGCCGGCGACGTGCGCGCGTGCTTCGTAACGCGCACGCAGCGGGCCGAGGGGCACCGTCATAGCCAGCGCGTATTCGCCGTGCGAAAGGCGCGTGAACGATTCGCAGTTATCGAGGCTGGCGCGCAGGAGCGCGAGGTCTTGCAACGCGTCCCAGACATCGGACGGCGCAAGTGGAATCCGTAACGCGTCGTTCAGTTCCATCCCAGCCTCCGACAGACGCGCGACAGCGGATCAGGAGGTCTGATCGATGCGGTCGACGCGCGATGAGTAAAACGCGAGATATCCCTGGATCGGGGCTGCCTGTTCGAACGGCGTCTCGTAAGTCCATACGGCGTTTTCGATCAAGCCGTCTTCGGTGCGCAGATGGTAGTACGAGGCGTCGCCCTTGAACGGACAGTGCGACGTGTGCGTGGAGCGTTCGAGCCGCGCCATGTTCACGTCTTCACGCGGAAAATAGAAAACGTCGGGCAGACCGGTTTCGGCGAGCGTGAGCGCCGCGTGCGTGTCGGCCATCGTCACGCCGCCATGAATCACCCGCACCCGGTGATGATTGCCCGTTATCGTAATGGCGTGCCCGCCGGAGGGTTTGTCCGGATTTGCGTGAGGTGTCAAGGCATCGCTCATGTCTCGGCTCCGTGAAAGTGTGCGGTCGTGCATACAGCAAAGCCACGGGACGGGCCCGTGGCTTCATTATCGGTCAAAGTCCTCGCGATTGCGCGGCCTCCGTGCTGCATGCCAGACAAGCCTCGGGTTTACTGCGTGTTCCAGTAGAACGCCGCTTTCGCCGTGCCCTTCGCGGGCACCGTCAATGCCTTCGACTGGTCGCGGTCCTTGTAGGTCGCATGCACCGTGTAGCGCCCTGGGCGCAGCTTCACGAGCATGTAGGGTCCGCGCGACGCGGTGCTCAACACCTCGCCGTTATGCGCGTCGACGATCCGTACGTGGACGTCGGCCAGATAGTCCGAGCCCGGTCCGGTAAAGCGCAATGACAAAGGCCATTGGCTTTGCGCCTGCTGCAGTGCCTTGGACTCGTCCAGACCGACGCCGCCCGAGACGAACGACACGTCGCCTTGTTGCTGGATTTGCGGCAGACCTCCGCCGTTGGCGTTGCCTGCGCTCGTCTGGTCGGCGGTGGTGCCGCCGGTTACTTCGCTCGCCTGCTGCGCATATGCGCCGCCCGCCAGACCGAGAGTGAGCGCCACGCTGGCCGCGGCGGCTACGATCTTTCGCTGAGTGCGTTGGTTCTTCATCGGTTTGCTCCTTATTGACGTCCTTATCCGTTACCCGTCGATGGGACCGGATTCAATGTGGATGCAACTGCCGTGCCACGCGGCCGCTCGACAGCACGGCGAATCGCCCGCTTCGCACGTCACACGCCGCACAGCGCCCGGTTTGCGGCTTCCGGTACAGAAAGAAAAATGCCGGTCTGTCTGCAGTAAGTGCAAACAGACCGGCAAGCGTTACTCGATGCTGTTCATCGACCAGTCATGACTGACCGGACGTCGATCAACCCAGATCGACCGGTACGAAAATCTGTGCGTTGTCACGCTGGATCAGCAACGCGATGCTATTGCCCGCGCCGGAGACCATCTGCTTCAACTGATCGACGCTCGTCACCGGCCGGCCGTTGACGGCGAGAATGACGTCGCCCGGCTGGATGCCCGCGCTTTCTGCCGCGCCGCCCGACTGCTGCACGAGAAGACCGTGCGAGATCGAAGCGCTGCTCTTTTCTTCCGGCGTCAGCGGACGCACGGCCACGCCCAGACGCCCTTGCAACTGCGCGGGCTGATCGGTCTTGTCCGAGGCCAGCTTCGCGTCCGACAACGAGCCGATCGTCACCTTCAGATCCTTCGTGCCCTTGTCACGCCACACCTGCACGGTGGCCGTGCTGCCGGGCGCGAGCCCTGCCACCTGTGAAGGCAGCGCCGACGAATCGCCCACCGGATCGCCGTTCACCGACAGAATCACGTCTCCCGGTTGCAACCCCGCCTTCGCGGCAGGACCGTCCGGATCGACCGAGCTGACGAGCGCACCTTGCGGCTTCTGCATGCCGAACGAATTTGCCAGCGTCTGATTCATGCTTTGCACGGCGACACCAAGGCGCCCACGGCTCACGTGACCCGTCTTGACGATGTCGTCCTTGACCTTGATTGCCTCATTGATTGGGATTGCGAACGAAAGCCCCTGGAAGCCGCCGGTCTGCGAATAGATCATGGAGTTGATGCCGATTACCTCGCCTTGCAGATTGAACAGCGGCCCGCCCGAATTGCCGGGATTCACCGGCACGTCGGTCTGAATGAACGGCGTGTAGTTTTCGTTCGGCAGCGAACGCGATTTCGCGCTGATGATGCCGGAGGTCACCGTATTATCGAAGCCGTACGGCGAACCGATCGCGACCACCCACTGACCGACCTTGCTCTGACGCGGATCGCCGATCTTCACTGTCGGCAGATTGCTTGCGTCGATCTTAAGGACGGCGACGTCCGACTGCTTGTCGGCGCCGATCACCTTGGCTCTGAACTCGCGCTTGTCGGTCAGCTTCACCGTGACGACGTTTGCGCCGTCAACCACGTGCGCATTGGTCAGGATGTAGCCGTCGCTGCTGACGATAAACCCGGAACCGAGGCTCGCGCTCGGCTGGTCGGGCGCGTCGCCGCCGTCGCCGCCCTGCACGCCCGGCATGCCGCCAAAGAAGTGCTTGTAAAACTGGTAGAACGGGTCGCTCGGATCGATCGGCAACTGATTGCCGCCGCTCATGCCGCCATTGCCGCCGTTACTGCGCAGCGCCGCGCGCTTCACGACGTGCTTTGCACTGATGTTGACTACCGCGGGCCCGTACGTTTCGACGAGACCGGAGAAATCGGGAATGCCGGTTTTCGCGGCGGCTTCGGCGGGCATCATCGCCGCTTGCGCCGGTGAGATGACCTGGGGCGCGGGCACGTCGCGATGGCCCGCCACATAGCCGGCGAAAAGCGCAACGGCGACAGCCGCTGCAACAGCGCTGCGAGACAAGGTTTTCGCGTTCATCGTGTACTCCTGACTGGAGAAAGAAACTCGGATGTCAGGAAGCGTACGGGGCATCGCTTAAAAGAGTCTTAAGCAGCGACAGATCGTGTTTTGGCCTTCTTTTCAGGGGTTTTCTGCACCAGGCAAATTGAAAGCATTGGTTCAGAAGCGCACGGTAACCTCTAGGCCGCCGGCCGACGATTGGCCGAGCGACACTGCCGCGTGATGTTGCGTCGCGATTCGCCGGACGATCGCTAGGCCGAGTCCGCTGCCGGCCACATCGGTACGCACGCGATTTTCGCCGGCGCCCGCGCGATAGAAACGGTCGAAGACACGCTCGCGTTCCGCAGGCTCGATGCCGGGCCCGCTGTCGGCGATACGCACGACCGGATGACCCTGTTCGACATGCAGGCTCACGTCGACACGCCCGCCTCGCGGCGTGTACTTGGTCGCGTTATCCACGAGATTGTTGAACATGACGCGCAGCGACTCGGGATCACCGATCACGGTAGCCGCTTCGCTCGCCTCGATGCCGAGGTCCACGCCGCGATTTTCAGCAAGCGGCGCATAGGTCACCACGCAGTCCTGCAGCAACGAGCGCAAGTCGACGGCGTCAGTTGCGCCGAGGCCGTCCGGTTCCGAGCGCGCGAGCGCGAGCAGTTGCTCGGCAAGGCGCGTCGCGCGCGTCACACCCGCTTGCAGGTCGGCGAGCGCTTCGCTGCGCGCCGCGTCGTCTTTTGCGCGCGCCACCAGTTGCGATTGAATCTGCACAGCGGCAAGCGGCGTGCGCAGTTCGTGCGCGGCGTCGGCGACAAACGCCTTCTGGATGTCGAGCGCGGTGGCGAGCCGCTGCAACAGCCCGTTCAACGCGCGCACGAGCGGCTGCACCTCGAGCGGCAGGCGCTGATCGGGCAACGGATCGAGCGCCTCCGGATGACGCGTGTCGAGCGCGCTCGTCACGCGCCGCAGCGGGCGCAACCCGCGTCCGATGATCACCCACACCGCGAGCCCGAGCGCCGGCAGCAGCACGATCAACGGCCACAACGTGCGCAAGGCGACGTCGGCGGCAAGGCGGTTGCGCACCGACAACGGCTGCGCCAACTGCACGACGTTATCGCCGACGATCGCCCCATACACGCGCCAGTCGCCGCGATCGGTATGCTCGGTCGTGAAGCCCAATTCAGCGCGCGGCGCGAGCGGCGCGCGAGGACGCGAATAGTACATCAGCACGCCGTTGCGATTCCAGATCTGCAGCACGATGCCTTCGTCGCCGGTATCGCGCGAGCCGAGCACTTGTGAGAACGGTTCGGACGGCAGCGCCGCGGCTATCTGCTCCAACTGGTAGTCGAACAGTTCATTCGCTTCGGCAAGCGCCTGGCGGTAAATCAGCCAGCCCGCCACGCCGACGCCGAGTAACACGAGCGCGAGCAGCCACACCAGCAATTGACGGCGGATCGAACGCATCGGCTCAGGCTTCCTTGGCAATCATGTAGCCAAGGCCACGCACGTTGCGGATCAGGTCCGCGCCGAGCTTCTTGCGCAGCGCATGAATGTAGACCTCGACGGTATTGCTGCCGATCTCCTCGCCCCAGCCGTACATTTTTTCTTCCAGCTGACTCTTCGAGAGCACGGCGCCGGGCCGGGCGAGCAGCGCTTCGAGCAGCGCAAACTCTCGCGCCGATAAGGCCACCGGCGCGCCGTCGAGCGTGACCTGATGCGACGCGGGATCGAGCGTCAGGTTGGCGTGGCGGATTGTCGAATCGCTGCGGCCCGATTGACGACGGATCAGTGCGCGCATACGCGCGCCGAGTTCGTCGAGATCGAATGGCTTGACGAGGTAATCGTCCGCGCCGGCGTCGAGACCCTTCACGCGGTCGGCCACCGCGTCGCGCGCCGTGACGATCAGCACCGGCAAAGCGTGGCCGCGCGCGCGCAGCGTGCGCAACACATCCAGACCGTCGCGCTTGGGCAGCCCAAGGTCGAGCAATACGAGGTCGTAGGGCTGGCTGCCCGCCGCGCTGAGCGCCGCTTCGCCGTCTTCCACCCAGTCGACCGCGAAGCCTTCGCCGCGCAGCGCCTTGCGTACGCCCTCGGCGATCATCCGGTCGTCTTCGACTAGCAAGATGCGCATGATCCCGTTTCCTCAACATTCGATGATGCCGCATTCTAGCGCCCGCTCTGCGCGTGCGCGCCGTGTGGCGCTTTTTTCACCGCAGGCCGGCGGCATGTCACTACAATGGGCGCTTTGCATCGCGCGGCGGTTTTGGGGCTTGACTCACGTAGTACGCAAGCAATGCGCGCGAGCTCGAATGCCTCAATGCCGCATGCGCAATGACGAACTCGCCGACGCGCTGCGAACCTTCGTGCAGCGCATCTCCATTGCTTTGAATCGCCGCGTGCTGCACGCCCTGACATTTTGCTTTCTCGCCCGTCCATGACGCACGCTTTCCTGTCTTTCGCCGCACGCCATCTTCATAAAGCGGCGCTGCGCTCGCGCTTAACGTCGTCGTTCATCGCATCCTTGTCCGCCTGCTCTGTTTCTGTCGCGCCGCGCCGCGCGGCGTCGCACGCGAGCGCATGGCTGCTCGTTTGTGCCGCGCTCGCCGGTGGCGCGTCGCTGCCGCTTGCTGCGCAGGCGCGCGTCAAGGCGGCACATCCGAGCGTCAACGTCAGCACCGTGTTGCCGCAATCGGTGATGATCGGCTTGCAGCGCGCGCATGTGCCGTTGTCGTCGATCAGCGTGGTCATCGAAAAAGTCGGCGATCGCACGCCGATCGTCGCGCTGAATGCGGGCAAGCCGATGATGCCCGCCTCGACGATGAAGCTCGTCACCACCTACTCCGGTCTGTCGATTCTGGGCCCCGACTACCGCTGGCGCACCAACGCGTACGCCGACGGCACAGTCGACGCCAACGGCGTGCTGCACGGCAATCTGTACATTCAAGGTACGGGCGACCCGAAGCTCGTGCCCGAAGAACTCATCGACCTCGTGCAGAAGATCCACAAGGCGGGGATTCGCGGTATAGACGGCGCGCTCGTGCTAGACAAGCGCTACTTCGATCCGTCGACGCGCGATCTGCCGCCGTTCGACGACGACGCGAGCGCGCCGTATAACGTCGGGCCCGACCCGCTGCTGTACGCATTCAAGTCGCTATCGTTCACCTTGACGCCTTCATCGGACGGCACCGTCACGATCGACGTGCTACCCGCGCTTGCACAGTTGCAGATCGACAATCAGATGCGCGCGGTCAACGGCCCATGCCGCGGCGAAGCGGCATCCGTGTCGCCCACCGTCACGCCGACGCCGAACGGCACGCTCGTCGCATCGTTCGCCGGCGACTATTCGGTGCGCTGCGGCCCGCGCACCGTCAACGTCGCGGTGCTCGATCACTCGGCGTTCTTCGCGGGCGGCTTCCTCGCTTTGTGGCAGCAGACGGGCGGCACCTTCAGCGGCGCGACGCGTGAAGGCGCCGTGCCCGTCGGCGCAAAACCGGTGGCCACGCATCAGGGGCCGGTGCTGTCAGATATCGTTCGCGACATCAACAAGTTCAGCAACAACACAATGGCGCGCAACCTGTTCCTGTCGATCGGAGCGGCTGAAGAAAAAGGGCCTGCGACGCCCGCCAAGTCAGCCCGCGCGATCGAGGCGTTCCTGCGGCGTGACAGCATCGACATGGAATATCTGACGCTCGACAACGGCTCGGGCCTCTCGCGCGAGGAGCACATCACCGCGCTGTCGCTCGCCGACCTGCTGCAACGCGCCAACGCGAGCCCTGTCGCCCAGGTGTTCGTGCAGTCGCTGCCGATCGCCGGTGTCGACGGCACCATGCGCAACCGGCTGACCAACCAGGGCGCGGGCGGCAACGCGCAAATCAAGACCGGCACCTTGCGCGACGTGCGGGCGATTGCGGGCTACGTGGCATCGGCGGACGGCAACAGCTACGTGGTGGTGAGCTTCATCAACGATCCGCACTCTGAGGCCGCGCGCGCCGCGCACGACGCGCTGCTCGAATGGGTGTATCAAGGACCAAACCAAGGCTTCAGCAGAATCTCGGCGCCTGTCGCGGAATCGGCCAGCGTGGCACCACATGGCAAGCCCAGGAAAAACCCGCGCAAACACGACGCGCATTGAGGATTCCTTCTAGCGAAGGCGGCGCGCGGTGAGACCTTAAGCGTGTACGCTGTCGAGCAGTGTCCGAGACGCGCTGCGCGCTCGCACAGCAACACGACAAAACACCGCGGCATATCACGCGGCGACAAGGGACCACGGAGGAAGACACCATGCAATTCGACGCCGAATTGCTGCTGCTCGCCATGGCGCCAGTCTTTCTCGCATGTATCGGCTGGGAGGCGTGGCACCTGCGGCGAACGCGCCCCGGCGCGCGGCTCTATAGCTGGCGCGACACGCTGTGCAACGTAGCGCTCGCGCTCATGCAGCAAGCCGCCGACAAGCTCGCCTGGCTCGCGATCATCCCTGTTTATGCATTCTTCTACGATCACTACCGCGTCTACACGTGGCACGCAGGCTGGCTTTCGTTTGCCGTGCTGTTCGTCGCGCAGGATCTGCTCTACTACGTGTTTCACCGTTGCAGCCACCGCGTGCGATGGCTATGGGCCGCGCATGTCGTGCACCACTCGTCGGTGCGGATGAATTTTTCGACCGCGTTCCGCCAGAGCCTGATGTATCCGGTGGCTGGCATGTGGATCTTCTGGATTCCGCTCGCCGTACTCGGGTTTCCGCCGAAGCAGATCGTCGCTATCGTGCTGATCAACCTGGGCTTCCAGTTTTTCGTGCATACGCAGGCGATCGGTAAATTCGGCAGCAAGCTCGGCTGGCTCGAGTACATATTCAACACGCCGTCGATTCATCGCGTGCATCACGCGCGCAATGACCGCTATATCGATCGCAACTTCGCTGGCGTGCTCGTGGTCTGGGACCGGCTGTTCGGCAGCTACGTCGACGAGGACCCGCGCGAGCCGCCCGTGTACGGCATCGTGGAGCCGCTCGATACGTATAACCCGCTGAAGGTGACGTTCCACGAATGGGCGTCGATGACGCGCGACTTCGCGAGCGTGCACGGCGCGCGCAACAAGCTGCGAGCGCTTTTCGCACCGCCCGCGTGGGCGGCCGATTATCACGCGCGTAGCAGCGGCGGCTCAACGGCCGCGCTTGCGCACGCAACCATCAACGACACCAACGATAGGGCCGCGTTTTCCGCACGACGCAGACCGTAGAAGATTCTGTAAGCTGTCGTCACGCCGCCGACGCGGTGGACGCGGCCTGCAATACATGGCGCAAGGGCCAAACATACGAGGAGATGTAGTCAACATGAAGCACACAGCATCGAGGAAACAGCATTGGTTGCGCCTCTCGCAAACCGCCATCGCGAGCGCGGCGTTTGCGCTGCTCGCCGCGTGCGGCGGTGGCAGCGACAATAACAACAACGCCAGCAGCACGCCTGCGGGCGGCGTCAAGTTGCAAGTCGTTTCGTTCGGCGACAGCCTGTCGGACGCCGGCACCTATTCGCCGGTGATTCAGGGCAGCTTCGGCGGCGGTCGCTTCACGACCAATCCGGGCGAAGTGTGGACGCAGAAAGTGGCAGAGTATTACGGCGACACCTTGAAGCCGGCATACCTCGGCGGCTTCGGCCAGCCGCTGGTCGCAACGGGCGGCTACGGTTATGCCCAGGGCGGCTCGGACGTCGTTAATGCTCAGGGCAAAGGCTGGGCGCCTAACAACATGGCAGCCACGACGGTGCCCATCGTGACTCAGGTCGCGAACTACCTCGGTGCCCATTCGAGCTTCAACCCGAATCAGCTGGTGCTCGTGAACGGCGGAGCGAACGACATCTTCCAGTTCGCGGAAAACACCGCTAACCTGACCGCGCTCGGCACCGCGCTACAGACGCAATACCCTCTGCTCGTGCAGGCGGGCAAGCTGCCGAACACACAGGCAGGCCAGGTCGCGTTTATCGTCGGCTATCTGCAGCAGCTGGCTAACCCGCAAGTCGCTCAGGCCGCCGCCCAACTGGCCGCGCAAGTCAAAACCATTGTTGGCGCGGGTGCGACCCACGTGGTGGTCTCGACTGTGCCCGACATTGGCAATACGCCGCTTGGCGTCGCATCCAACGCGAAGACACCGGGTTCCGCCGCGCTGCTGTCGGGAATCGCCGCCGCGTATAACTATCTCTTCGTTCAAAACCTCACGGCGCTCGGCCTCGTGGGCACGGGCAAAGTGATCGTGGTCGATGCGTTCGCATGGCAGGATCAGCAGTTGCCGAACTACAAGGCGCTCGGCTTCACGGTGTCCAACACCGACACCGCGTGCAACCTGAGCGCGATGCAGGCCAACGCAACGGCTTACGCCCGGACCAATCCCGCCGCCACGAACGGACTGACTCCGGAGCAGTACGGCAGCCAGTTCGCCTCTTCGCTGTTCTGCTCGCCGCAAACCTACACGGCGGCCGGTGCCGACCAGACCTACATGTTCGCGGACACGGTCCACCCGAGCACGCACATGCACGCGTTGTTCGCGCAGTATGTCCAGCAGCAGATCGCGGCGACCGGGCTGGGTAAATAAGTGGAGTTCGGGAGACCGCGCGTGACGCGGTCTTGAGCTGTGAAGGTTGGAATGCGAAACGCCTGGCTGATCGACTGTGTGAGTGTGTCGATTGCAGCCAGGCGTTTTTTATTGCGCGCTTGCGCTGCTCTGGAGCGCTTTGGGAGACGCGAGAGCTCAGGCGTGGCTTTGCGCTTCGAACGCCGCCGCCGCGCGGCCCAGGCGGTCATTCACGGCGATCCATTCGATCGTATCCGGCAACTTCTCGATCAAAATGCGCGTGACGTCGGCACGATCGAGCGCCCGCAGCAAGCCGTACAACTCGCGTGCATACACATGCGGATCTTCCGGGGCCGCAATGAAATGCACGCCTTCGGCGTCGGCCCAATGCCCCGCGCGCGAAGCGCGGGCAACCAGCGCAACGCGCTCGCCCGGCTCGCGGGCGGCCAGCACCGGTTCCAGCGCAGAGAACGACAACAGCGCCAACGGCGTGCGAGGCGCGTAGTGCGCCTTCAGCGTTCCGGACGCACGGGGCGCCGTTGCGTCGGAGCCGTCGGGAAGGCGCGGGGCTTCACCGAGCACGTCGGCGATGTCTTGCGGCGTGACGCGGCCCGGTCGCAGCAAAGCTGGAAAACCACGCGACAAATCGACGATTGTCGATTCGATACCGACGTCGGACGCGCCGCCGTCGAGCACATGAATCGCGCTGCCGAACTCCTCGCGAACATGTTGTGCGGTGGTCGGACTCACGTGCCCAAAGCAATTCGCCGAGGGCGCCGCGACGCCGCCATGTCCATCGCGCAACGCGCTGAACGCCTGCAGCAACGCTTGCGCTACAGGATGCGAAGGACAGCGCAGTCCAACCGAATCCTGCCCGCCGCTGACCGCCGAGGGTATGCGCGCGGCGCGCTTCAGGATGAGCGTGAGCGGCCCAGGCCAGAACGCGTCGATCAAACGCTGCGCTTCCTGAGGCAAATACTCGACCCAGTAGTGCGGATCGCCCTGCGGAGCCAGATGCACGATCACCGGATGATTCGCCGGCCGGCCCTTCGCCGCATAAATGCGAGCCACCGCGTCTGGGTTCTCGGCGTCGCCGCCGAGCCCATAGACCGTCTCCGTGGGAAACGCGACGAGGCCGCCTGCGTCGAGCAGCGCCGCTGCGTGCTCGATTTGCTCGGCGCTCACGGGCAGAGCATTTGCGGCGTCTGCACCGGCTTGGGCGGGTTGCTGGTGATTGGGCATGGCTCGCGCGTCAGCTCGTGGCGATGTGTAGCAGCCGCGCGCAGTCGCGCCCCGCCGTGCGCGCTTCTTCGAGCGTCGCAGCCGTGAAATTCACATGGCCCATCTTGCGGCCGCAACGGGCTTCTTCCTTGCCGTACAGATGCAGACGCGCCGCCGGCATCGCCGCGACCTCGTGCCATGGCGGCGTGACCGACGCGCCCTTCGGGCCACCTGGGAACCAGACGTCGCCGAGAATGTTCAGCATGACTGCCGGCGAATGCTGGCGGGTGTCGCCAAGCGGCATGCCGGTCATTGCACGCACCTGCTGTTCGAACTGGCTGGTCGCGCAGGCGTCGACGGTGTAATGCCCGGAGTTGTGCGGACGCGGCGCCATTTCATTGGCCACGAGCGAGCCGTCTTCGAGAATGAAGAATTCGACACACAGCACGCCGACATAGCCGAGCTTGTCGGCGATCTGCAGCGCGGCTTGTTGCGCCTGCTCGACGAGTGTGGCGCTTGCGTCCGGCGCCGGAACGATGGTGTGCGACAGCACGCCGTCGCGATGCGTGTTTTGCGCGAGCGGGTACACGACCGAAGCGCCGCTCGCCGCGCGCGCGATCAGCGCGGAAACTTCGAACTTCAGCGGCAAGCGCTTTTCCAGCACGCACGGCACGCCGGCGAGCGACGCATACGCCTCGCGCACTTCGGCGGCGTTGCGCACACGAACCTGGCCCTTGCCGTCGTAACCCATGCGAGCCGTTTTGAGGATGCCGGGCAACACGGCTTCGAGCTTCGCATCGTCAAGCGCGGCGAGCGCGTCCGACGATTCGATCACCACGTGCGGCGCGACCGTCACGCCCGACGACGCGATAAAGCGCTTCTCGGCGATGCGATCCTGGGCCACGGCGACGCACCTGCCGGCCGGGCTCACGAACGTGGTCTTCGCGAGGAAGTCGAGGCTCGCGGCCGGCACGTTCTCAAATTCGGTCGATACCGCCGCGCACAGCCGGGCGAGTTCGGTCAGCGACGCTTCATCGTCGTAGGCCGCGCGCAGATGGCGGTCGGCGACCGAGCCCGCGGGACTGCTTTCATCCGGATCGAGCACGGCGACGCGATAGCCCATTGCCTGAGCGGCAAAGCAGAACATGCGGCCGAGCTGGCCGCCACCAACCATGCCGAGCCATGCGCCGGGCAAAATCGGTGAAACCGGTGTGTTGTCTGGGTTCATCTTAGTGGTCGGTCGCGACCGGGTGTGCCTGCAGTTCTGCAACTCCTGCAATGGCAACCGTCCGGCCGGTGGGTCTGACAGAGGACTGTGTGTATCAATCGAGCCGTTACTGAGTCCGTTTTCAGCAGATGCATCGGCCCATTTTTCGGCGCGCGCTTACAGCGCCGGCAATACCATTGCGTGGGCCGCTTCGTTCTGGCGCACGCGGAACGCCGCGAGCTTGGCTGCATATTCGCCGCTCGTGCCGCTCAGAATCGAGACCGCGAACAGCGCCGCATTCGCCGCGCCCGCTTCGCCGATTGCAAATGTGGCGACGGGCACGCCTTTCGGCATCTGCACGATCGAGTGCAACGAGTCGACACCCTTCAGATACTTGCTCGCCACCGGCACGCCGAGCACCGGCACCGTGGTCTTGGCTGCCAGCATGCCCGGCAGATGCGCCGCGCCGCCCGCGCCCGCGATGATCGCGCGGATACCGCGCTCGCGCGCGCTTTCAGCATAGGCGAACATTTCGTCCGGCATGCGGTGCGCGGAGACGACCTTTGCCTCGTAGGGCACGCCGAATTCCTGCAGGATCGCGACGGCGTTCTTCATTACTTCCCAGTCGGAACTGGAGCCCATCAACACGCCGATAACCGGCGCGCCATGTGTGTGGGTCTGTGCTTCACTCATCTTGCGGCTTCCTTTTCTCGAACGTCGCGGATCTGGTCAGGCGAGCTTCTGCCCGGTCAGGCGTTCGAGCGCTTCCTGGTACTTCTCGCCCGTCTTCTGGATAACGTCGTCCGGCAGCTTCGGCGCGGGCGGCTCTTTCGCCCAGTCCTGCGTTTCCAGCCAGTCGCGCACGAACTGCTTGTCGAACGACGGCGGATTGGTGCCGACCTGATACTGGTCGGCCGGCCAGAAGCGCGACGAGTCGGCGGTGAGCGCCTCGTCCATCAGGTACAGCTTGCCGTGGTTGTCCAGACCGAACTCGAACTTCGTGTCGGCGATGATGATGCCGCGCGTGGCGGCGTAATCCGCAGCTTCCTTGTACAGCCTGATCGAAATGTCGCGGATCGTGGCCGACAGTTCGGTGCCGATGCGACGCTCCATGTCGTCGTACGTGATGTTTTCATCGTGATGGCCCATCTCAGCCTTGGCTGCCGGCGTGAAGATCGGCTCAGGCAGCTTTTGCGCGTTTTGCAGACCAGCCGGCAATTCGACGCCGCACACAGAACCCGTGGCCTGGTAGTCTTTCCAGCCGCTGCCGGCCAGATAGCCGCGCACCACGGCTTCAACGAGGATCGGCTCGAGGCGCTTCACGACGACCGCGCGGCCCTTGACCTGCTCGACTTCGTCCGCCGCCACCACCGATTCCGGCGCCACGCCGGTCAGGTGATTCGGCACCACGTGCTTGAGCTTTTCGAACCAGAAGTTCGCCATTTCGTTGAGCACGCACCCCTTATTCGGAATCGGCTCGCCCATGATGACGTCGAACGCCGACAGACGGTCGGTCGTGACGATCAGCAACTGGTCGTTGCCCACTGCATAGTTGTCGCGGACTTTTCCGCGGCCGAGCAACGGCAGCGAGCGGAGCGTGGATTCGTAGAGGGTAGACATCGTCGTGGTTCGCTAAAAGTAAGGCAAAAAGTGTGACCGGAACAAAAGGGAAACGCCGTTCCCCGGATGATGCGGGAACGGCGATCTAACGACAACCTGGCCAGACGGTCAGGTGTAGAGCCTGCGCTGAAGCAAATACCGCTTAGCGGACGACCTGCGCAAGCTCGCCCGACTTGTACTTCTCCGCAATTTTATCAAGCGAAACGGGCTTGATCTTGCCAGCCTGGCCTTCGCAGCCGAATTGCGTGTAGCGCTCGATACAGATCTTCATCGCAGCTTCACGCGCCGGCTTCAGGTAATCGCGCGGATCGAACTTGCCCGGATTGGTCGCCATGTAGCGCCGAATTGCGCCGGTGATCGCGAGACGCAAGTCGGTGTCGATGTTGACCTTCCGCACGCCGTGCTTGATGCCTTCCTGAATTTCCTCGACCGGCACACCGTAGGTTTCCTTCATGTCGCCGCCGAATTCGCGGATTTCCGCGAGCAGTTCCTGCGGAACCGACGACGAACCGTGCATCACGAGGTGCGTGTTCGGAATGCGCTGGTGAATTTCCTTGATGCGCTGGATTGACAGAATGTCGCCCGTCGGCTTCTTGCTGAATTTGTATGCGCCGTGCGACGTGCCGATTGCGATTGCGAGCGCGTCGCATTGCGTCAGCTTGACGAAGTCGGCGGCCTGTTCCGGATCGGTCAGCAATTGCTCGCGGGTCATGGTGCCTTCCGCGCCGTGGCCGTCTTCCTTGTCGCCCTTCATGGTTTCCAGCGAGCCGAGCACGCCGAGTTCCGCTTCGACCGTCACGCCGATCGAATGCGCGGCTTCCACGACCTTGCGGGATACGTCGACGTTGTACTCGTATGAAGCGACCGTTTTGCCGTCGGCTTCGAGCGAGCCGTCCATCATCACGCTCGTGAAGCCGCTGCGGATCGCTGCCATGCAGACCGCCGGCGACTGGCCGTGGTCCTGGTGCATTACGACGGGAATGTGCGGATAGGACTCGACCGCTGCTTCGATCAGATGGCGCAGGAACGCTTCGCCCGCGTACTTACGCGCGCCGGCGGAAGCCTGCATGATGACCGGCGCATTGACCTTGTCGGCCGCCGCCATGATCGCCTGCACCTGCTCCAGGTTGTTCACGTTGAATGCCGGAAGGCCGTAGCCGTTTTCAGCGGCATGGTCCAGCAGTTGACGCATTGATACGAGAGGCATGCTGTAACTCCTTAGATTGAAACGAATTCTTGTGCTGCCGGCATCTTGTAGGCGATGTGGCGAAGCAAGCTGCATACCCGTGCGCACCCGTTCCTTCACGCCGCGCACGCAATCGCGGCCGGTGCACCGCCTCTCGCGGGGCCTGACAACCTGCTTCGTTCGATCCAGCCAGTACCGGTCATGCACAGCTGTCGACCGGAGTTCGCGCTTCAGCGCGTTACTCAGGTCCCATGAAAAGCAGCCGATCGGAGCGGGTGCAACTCACTCACCCCGATCTGCCGGGCATGCGATCAATACGGCTCGCCGACCCGCACGATCTTCAGCGTGTTCGTGCCGCCGGCCTGCCCCATCGGCTCGCCGACAGTCAGCACGACCATGTCGCCACGCGATGCGTACCCCTTGCTGACCACCGTCTCCAACGCCTGTTGCAACGCGGTGTCGCGGTCAGTGTTGGTGTCCAGATGCAGCGACGTCACGTTGCGGTACAGCGCCATTGCCCGCTCGCTGCCGACCCGCGGCGTGAGCGCGAAGATCGGAACATGCGTCCAGTGACGCGACATCCACAGCGCGGTCGAACCCGATTCGGTCAACGCGACGATCGCCTTCGCGCCAAGGTGAAACGCCGTGAAGAGCGCGCCCATGGCGATCGACTGGTCGATGCGCGTAAACGTGCGATCGAGGAAATCCCGGTCCAGCTCCGACTGCTCCGACTTCTCGGCTTCGACGCAGATCGCGGCCATTGTCTCGATGGTCTGCACCGGATACTTGCCCGCCGCCGATTCCGCCGACAGCATAACCGCGTCCGTACCGTCCAGGACCGCATTCGCGACGTCCGACACTTCGGCGCGGGTCGGCACCGGCGCGTAGATCATCGACTCCATCATCTGCGTCGCGGTGATCACGAACTTGTTCGACTCGCGCGCCATACGAATCATGCGCTTTTGCAGCGCGGGGACTGCGGCATTCCCCACTTCCACGGCGAGATCGCCGCGCGCGACCATGATGCCGTCGGATGCGTCGAGAATGCCCTGCAGCGCAGGAATGGCTTCCGCGCGCTCGATCTTGGCGATCATCTTCGGCTTGATGCCGTAAGGTGCGCCGGCGATGTTCGCCAGCTGGCGAGCCATTTCCATGTCGGTCGCGTTCTTCGGGAACGACACCGCGACAAAATCGACGCCAAGCGACATGGCCGTGCGGATGTCTTCCATGTCCTTCGCGGTCAACGCGGGCGCCGACAGACCGCCGCCCTGGCGGTTGATGCCCTTGTTGTTGGACAGGTCGCCGCCGATTTTCACGATCGTATGAATCTCGTTGCCGATCACGCGCTGAACGTTCAGCACGATCAGGCCGTCGTTGAGCAGCAGCACGTCGCCCGGCTTCAGGTCGCGCGGCAAGTCCTTGTAGTCGAGACCGGCGCGCTCCTGGTTGCCGAGTTCGCAATCGGCGTCGAGGATAAACGGCTCGCCCGCGACGAGCGAAACCTTGCCGTTTTCGAATTTGCCGACCCGGATCTTCGGGCCTTGCAGGTCCGCCATGATGGCGACCTCGCGGCCTGCCTGGCGAGCCGCCTCGCGCACGAATTCGGCGCGCTGGCGGTGGTCGTCGGCCGTGCCGTGCGAGAAATTGAGCCGCACCACGTCGGCACCCGCCTGAATCATTTGCAACAGGATCTCCGGCGTGCTGGAAGCCGGTCCGATGGTAGCGACAATCTTGGTGGCGCGATGCATGAATCTCCTCGTCTGGATGGGATCGCTGGAAAGAGCGCTGCGAGTCGGATGCGGAGGCTGCGCACCGAAAGATGCTGCCGGGGGCTGCGCGCCGGTTGAAACCAGCGTCGCTTTATGGGGTGAAGCAGTGTTCGAAACCAGCACGCGAGGCGCCGGTGAGGGAGCGGGCGCGACTTGCGGATCGGGGAGTTCTGCTGGCAGGCCGGCCGATTCGCTAGCCTGGTCGTTGGCCGATCGAACGGCGTCGCCTGCAGTGGTCGGCTCCGCGAGCACGGGAGAAGTCCCGGATGTTTCTGGATGACTGTCAGCGTGTGCGGCTTCGCCGACGGCCGCAACCGCGGCGGCAACCGTGTCGGCAAGCGCCGACTCCGGGGCCGCCGTTGCCGCCGTTGCCACGTCGGAGCGCGTGGCGCGCTCCCCTGCCGCTGCTGTTGCGGTGTCGCGCGGCTTGCCGCGCTGACCGTCCGCTTTTGCAGATTTCGACGTTGGTGAGCGCGTCGCCACGTTAAGCCCGCGATTCCAGTACTTCAACGGCGGGCAGCTTCTTGCCTTCGAGGAACTCGAGGAAGGCGCCACCGCCCGTCGAGATATAGCTCACCTTGTCGTGGATGCCGTACTTGGCGATCGCGGCAAGCGTATCGCCGCCTCCCGCAATCGAGAACGCGGACGATCTCGCGATGGCGTCGGCCAGTGTCTTCGTGCCATTGCCGAACTGGTCGAATTCGAACACGCCGACCGGGCCGTTCCACACGATGGTGCCGGCTTTTTCGAGTTGCGCGGCAAGCGCCTTCGCAGTTTCCGGCCCGATGTCGAGGATCAGGTCGTCGTCCTCGACATCGGCGACGGCCTTGATTTCCGCTTTGGCGGTCGGCGAGAACTCTTTGGCCGTGACCACGTCGGTAGGGATCGGCACCGATGCGCCGCGTGCTTTCGCCGCGTCGATAATCGCCTTGGCTTCGTTCACCAGATCCGCTTCCGCCAGCGACTTGCCGATCTTCAGACCGGCCGCCAGCATGAACGTGTTGGCGATGCCGCCGCCCACGATCAGCTGATCGACCTTCTCGGCCAGCGACTTCAGAATGGTCAGCTTGGTCGACACCTTCGAGCCCGCGACGATCGCAACCAGCGGACGCTTCGGCGCGCCGAGCGCCTTGCCGAGCGCTTCCAGTTCGGCGGCGAGCAGCGGGCCGGCGCAAGCAACCGGCGCATATTTCGCGATGCCGTGCGTGGTTGCTTCAGCGCGATGCGCGGTGCCGAACGCGTCGTTCACGTAGATGTCGCAGAGCTTCGCCATTTTCTGCGCGAGCTCGTCGGAGTCTTTCTTTTCGCCCTTGTTGACGCGGCAGTTCTCCAACAGCACAACGTCGCCCGGCGCGACGTTCACGCCGTTTTCCACCCAGTTCGCGACGAGTGGCACGTCGCGGCCAAGCAGTTCAGCGAAACGCTTTGCGACCGGCGCGAGAGAATCTTCCGGCTTGAAGTCACCTTCGGTCGGACGTCCCAGGTGCGACGTGACCATTACGGCCGCGCCAGCGTCGAGCGCTGCCTTGACGGCCGGCACAGACGCGCGGATGCGGGTGTCTTCGGTGATGTTGCCTTGATCGTCCTGCGGCACGTTCAGATCGGCGCGGATGAACACCCGTTTGCCGGACAGCTTGCCTTCGGCGATCAGATCGGAGAGACGCAATACCTTGTTCATGGGCGTTTGTGTGCGAGTTGATGAGAAGGCGGTGGCGGACGTCGCTCAGGGCTTTGGGCGCAGTGAACTCCAGCGCGTCGGCACGGCGGCTCCACAAAGTCGGGGGCCGGCGGCAAGGCCGCGGCGCAGGCGCCAGGCATCGGCGCGGTCATCCCGGAAAGGGGCATTTTAACTGATCCGAACTGCCTTCTCACCCGCGAACGGGCGAATGTCCCGTATTTGGACGGCGCGCTGCATGCCGCAGCGCAGCATCGGCCGCACGGGAGTTACATGAAGAGCCGCAACATCGTGAACACCACCATTCCGACGACGATCGTGCCAAGCATGGTGCGGCGCCACAGAAACCATCCGAGGCCGGCCAGCGTCGCATAGAACTCGTGGTTGGACGGCGCAAACGACAGGCCCTCGGGCGTTGCCAGTACGTCGGGCAGCACCACCGCCGCGAGCGCTGCGGCCGGCGCATAGCGCAGCATGCGCTGAACGCGCGCGGGCAAAACCGTGCGCTCGCCGCCGATTAGAAACATCGCGCGTGTCACCGCGGTGACGATGGTCATGCCGATAATTGCCAGCCAGATTTCCGTGGATGTCACCGCGAATCTCCCGCGCCGCCGCGAATGCGCCGTAAGTCGGCGCGCTCGACCATCAGATCCGCAGCGCTGCCCGCGATAATCGCCGCGATCACCGCGAGCGGCAGCGCGAGCCGGTACGGAAGATCGAACGCGAGAAGCGAGACGACGCCCGCGATGCCGACCGCCACCAGCGTGGAGCGGGTCGCGATTGCCGCCACCATGATTGGCAGCAGCGCAAGCGTGCCGGCGAGCGCCAGGCCCCAGTTGTCGGGAATCAGGCTCGCGAGCAGGATGCCCGCGATCGACGCGACCTGCCACGACAGCCAGCTGCTCACCGCCATGCCCCAGAAGTACGCCTCCTTGCCGGGCACGTAGCCGGTCGGGAAGTTCTTCTTTACGAACAGCAGATAGATCACGTCGCCGTTGAAGTAGCCAAGCGAGATGCGCCGCCACATCGACAGATAGGAAAAATGCGGCGCGAGGCCGACGCTGAAGATCACGAAACGCATATTGACCATGGCGGCCGTGAGCAGCACGGTCCAGACCGGCAGCTTGGCGGCGAGGAGCGGCAGCACCGCCAGCTGCGACGAACCGGCGTAGCACAGCAGCGACATGGCGAGCGCCTGGGGCAGCGTGAGCACGGACTTGCTCATTGCGATGCCGGTGACGAGACCCCACGAGCAGATCGCCATGAGCGTTGGCGAATAGTCGCGAGCGCCTTCACGGAAGGCACGGCGATCGGTATCTGACAGACGAGCGAGCATGAGGCGAAAAAGCGCCAGCGCAGGTGGCCGCGATAAGGGAAATGGGCGCCAGGTCGTCAAGCACCCGCTGGCGCGTCCGGATGTGAATTATGCGTGTGCCGAATTATAGCGCCCGAAGTGCGTCCAAATGCCCGTTCCGTGTGCAAAAGACGCTAAAATGACGCTCTTCGCCGCACCCCACCGGAAGCCGCCGGCACGTACCGGCTGTCCCGCCCCTTCGGGGGCCTGACGCGAGGCGACGGGCCTGGGGGCTCAGATAAACACGCACCTGCTGGAGAATCGTATGTCAATGGCCGACCGCGACGGCAAGATCTGGATGGATGGCAAGCTGATCGACTGGCGCGATGCCAAGATCCACGTGCTGACCCACACGCTGCATTACGGCATGGGCGTTTTCGAAGGCGTGCGCGCCTACAAAACAGCAGACGGCGGCACCGCGATTTTCCGTTTGCAGGAACACACCAAGCGTCTGCTGAACTCGGCCAAGATTTTCCAGATGGACGTGCCGTTCGACCACGAAACGCTCGCCGCCGCGCAGCGCGAGGTGGTCCGCGAGAACAAGCTCGAGTCGTGCTACCTGCGCCCCATCATCTGGGTCGGCTCGGAAAAGCTCGGCGTCTCGGCCAAGGGCAACACCATCCACGTGGCGATCGCGGCATGGCCGTGGGGCGCTTACCTCGGTGAAGACGGCATTGCCAAAGGCATCCGCGTAAAGACTTCGTCGTTCACGCGCCATCACGTGAATGTGTCGATGGTCCGCGCGAAGGCGTCGGGCTGGTACGTGAACTCGATTCTCGCCAACCAGGAAGCCATCGCCGACGGGTACGACGAAGCGCTGCTGCTCGACGTCGACGGCTACGTGTCGGAAGGCTCCGGCGAAAACTTTTTCCTCGTGAACAACGGCAAGCTGTACACGCCGGACCTGTCGTCGTGCCTCGACGGCATCACGCGCGACACGGTCATCACGCTCGCCCGCGACATGGGCATTCCGGTCATCGAAAAGCGCATTACCCGCGACGAGGTCTATACCTGCGACGAAGCGTTCTTCACCGGCACCGCCGCGGAAGTCACGCCGATCCGTGAACTGGACAACCGCACGATCGGCGCGGGCGCGCGCGGCCCGATCACGGAGAAGCTGCAGTCTGGCTTCTTCGATATCGTCAACGGCAAGAGCGAGAAGTACACGCACTGGCTGACCAAGATCTAACGCGCGCCGCGTCTGGCTTCGGGCCGCCTTCGTTTGACGACGACCCGACACGGCGCGCCGCACGCACCCTGCATACAACGAGAAAGTCTCATGAGCGATATCAAGGAAATGCCGCTGGTCGAACTGACGGCAAAAGACCTCCCGGCGTACTGCCCGAATCCGGCCATGCCGCGCTGGAGCGCACATCCCCGCGTCTTTATCGACGTCACGCACGGCGAAGCGCGCTGCCCCTATTGCAGCACCCGTTACAAGCTGCGCGACGGCGAAGTCATCAAGGGCCACTAAAGCTCACGCTCTGACTCGCTCGTCTGCGGCCTTATTTATCTGTCGTTATCTGCGAAGTTGCCTGTCATTTCCTGTCCGACTGATCGCGTGAATTTGCAACGCGCGGTGGCGCGAGACTCAGTCTCGCACGCGTTGTCTCGGCGCGTTGCTCTCAGTTGCGCTCCATTGGCAGCGCGTTCGAGGCAGCGCGAGCAGACGGGCACGCAGCAGCAAGGCATCCACGCGGCATGACAGCTATGACGGCATCGCGTCGCCCGGCTGACGGCTTCTCCTTTCATTTTTACCTATCCGAAGCGCCACGCGCATCGCGCGCGGCGCTTCGTTTCGACACCGGACAATCACTCTGATGCGTCGCGCGTTGGTTATCGCACCGAACTGGATCGGTGACGCATTGATGGCGCAGCCGCTGTTTGCGCGCCTCGTGAAACTGCATCCCCGCATCGCCATCGACGCGGTCGCGCCCTCCTGGGTCGCGCCCGTGCTCGAACGCATGCCGGAAATCCATGATGTCTACGCGACCGACCTCGCGCACGGCAAGCTGCAGATGCTGCGCCGCTGGCAACTCGCGAGCGACTTGCGTGACGTCGGCTACGACGCGGCGTACGTGTTGCCGAACTCGTTCAAGTCGGCGCTGATTCCGTGGATGGCGGGCATCCGCTTGCGGATCGGCTATACCGGCGAAAGCCGTTTTGGCCTGCTGAACGTGCGCCACGCGAATCCGCGCAAAGACGAGCGTCCGCCGATGGTCGGCCATTACGCCGCCCTCGCCTACGCTCCTGGCGCCAAAATCCCCGACGACCTGCCAATGCCGCGGCTCGACGCCGATCTGAACGAAGCGTCGCGCGTGTCGGCGCGCTTTAACCTCGACACGCGCGTGCCGCTGCTCGTGTTCTGTCCCGGCGCCGAGTATGGTCCGGCCAAGCGCTGGCCGCCCGAGCACTTCGCGGCGCTGGCGCAAATGGTCGGACAGTCGTTCCCGTACACGCAGATCGTCGCGCTCGGCTCGCCGAAAGACGCGCCGCTTGCGCAGGCGATCGCCGAGAAAGCGCCCAACGTGCGCAATCTGTGCGGACAAACGGCGCTCGGCGAAGCATGCGCGCTCATCGCGCGAGCCAACGCGGTCGTCACGAACGATTCCGGGTTGATGCACGTCGCCGCGGCGCTGCGCCGGCCGCTCGTGGCCGTCTACGGTTCAACGGATCCGCGCCATACGCCGCCCTTGTCGGAGCTTGCGAAGGTACAATGGCTTCATCTCGAATGCAGCCCCTGTTTTCAGCGCGAGTGTCCGCTTGGTCATCTGAACTGTCTGAAGCAGTTGAGCGCCGAGCAGGTTTTCGGGGATCTGCGCGGCATGTTGCTCGCGCATCGCTGAGCCGGCTGGCACTCGTACGCAGCACTCGCACGCAACACCGCACGCCCCTGAGCGCGTCGCGTCATGTTCACGCCTTGCGGCGCGGGCATTCTGGCGCCCGGGGCGATTGTCCGGTGCGCCGGACTGTCCCGCTGACCGCTGCCCCGCAACCGCGCGCCGCGCACAAGAGACTGACGAGCCATGCCACGTTTTGCCCATATCTTCGAAGCTGCCGCCGATACCCTCAACGCCTATTACCAGGCTGTCGCCGAGGTCAATATCGACAGCCTGATGGGCCTGTGGATCGATGAAGAGTTCGTGAGCTGCATCTGTGCCGACGGCTCGCATCTGCATGGCCTCGACAGCATTCGGGCCGGCTTGCAGATCCAGCTCGAAGCCGCGCCGGTCTCGATCGAGCCGCTCGACATCCGCGTGTACGACAGCCTCGGCACCGTCGTCTACGCGATCGCGGAAGCGCATCGCCCGGTCGATCCGAAAGCCTTGCCTGCAATGGTCTTCACCACCTACGTGATGGTTCACGAACGCGGCGAGTGGCGCATCGCGCACATTCACGCGAGCCCTATGCCGAACGAAGCAGCCAGTCAGTTCGCCACCAAGATGCGACATGGCCAAGGGTCGCTTCACTGACGCGCGGTCGGCAGCGCCGCACTCTCGCTCCACGGCCGGCATGAGCACGCCCCGCAGCAAATCCTCGTCGGGAACGATGCAAGACGGATCCACGTCTTCGGGCGCGACGCGCGCCGAAGCTGCCGTCGAGGCTGCCATCGACCTGCTCTACCGCGCACCGCTCTGGCTGCCGAACAAGCATGTGCAGACCATCGTGCCGTCGCTGTTCGCCCGACGTCCGGCGGTGGCGTTTCGCCGCGAGCGCTGGGATACGCCTGACGGCGATTTCATCGACGTCGATTGGGTGGTGCACGGCGGCGAGCCACGCCCGACGCTTGCAACGAATACGGCAGCCGAAACTCCGGCCGCCGACGCGCCGTTGCTCGTTCTGTTCCACGGTCTGGAAGGCAGTTCGGCATCGCACTACGCGTCCACGTTGATGGCGGCAGCACGCGAGTACGGCTGGCATGGCGTAGTGCCGCATTTCCGCAGTTGCAGCGGCCCGCTGAATCGCTTGCCGCGCTTTTATCATCTTGCCGATAGCAATGAAGTCGATTGGGTCCTGCGACGCCTGCGCACTGTGCATCGCGGGCCGATCGCCGCAGCGGGCGTCTCGCTCGGTGGCAATGTGCTGCTGCGCTGGCTTGGCGAGCAGCGCGAGGACGCGGCGGCGATCGTCTCCGCCGCCGCCGCGATTTCCACGCCGATCGACGTGCACGCTGGCGGCCGAGCGTTGTCGCAGGGCTTCGGCCTCGTCTATACGCGCAACTTCCTGAAGACGCTCAAGCTGAAAGCTTCGCAGAAGCTCGTGCAGTTTCCGGGTCTTTTCGACCGCGACGCGATGCTTGCAAGCCGCACGATGTACGAGTTCGACAACGTCGTCACCGCGCCGCTGCACGGCTTTCGCAATACTGACCATTATTGGAGCGCGGCAACCACGCGACCGTTGCTGCCGCACATACAGGTGCCTACGCTCGTGCTGAACGCGCGCAACGATCCGTTCCTGCCGGCCGAGGCGTTGCCGTCACGGCATGAGGTGTCGGCGGCGGTGGAACTGGATCAGCCGCGGCACGGTGGCCACGCCGGCTTCATGACCGGACCGTTTCCGGGCCGCATCGACTGGTTGTCGCGGCGCGTGCTCGGCTATCTGGAGCAGCACGTCGATCATGGATGACATCGTCAAACAGGCGTTGGCCAAGTGGCCGAACGTACCGAGTTGCACCGGCTGGCTGATGCTCGACCGGCGCGGCAACTGGCGTATGCGCGACGAGACCGCGCAGGCGAGCGGTTCGTCGGGCGTGCCGATCCGTCACGAGGCGTTGCTGGGCTTCATCAACCGCAATTACGAGCGCGACGAACGCGGGCAATGGTTCTTTCAGAACGGTCCGCAGCGCGTATATGTGGAGCTCGGTTACACGCCCTGGGTCGTGCGCCTGGTGGTCGAACCCGACGGCACGCTGGCGCTGAAAGACCACGCAGGCAACGATTTCGAGCCGTCGGCGGTATTGGCCGATGACGAGGGCGGCATTCTGTTCGCCGACACCTCCGCGCAGCCGCGAGTGGCCGTGTTGCACGATCACGATCTCGAAGTTTTCGCGGATCACGCAGCGCTCGCCGAAGATTCGCTGAGCGGCGAATTTCACTGGAACGACGGCGTGAAGCTGTCGCTGGAGCCCGTGCGTCGGACGGATATTGCGTCGCGCTTCGGCTTTGTGCAAAGTCCGGCGGCCAACACCTGAGGCAGAAGCTTTCGGCAATCTGCCGCGAAACTCGTGCGGCTCACGCTTGCGCATTCAATTGACAGCCGCGCCTCTCACCATGCTCGCGTAGCGCGGCCTCGCTCAACTCGCCTAGCCCTTCTCGTCGAGCCGCTCTTCCATGTAGCGCTTCTCCATCTCATGGAGTCTGGCGTCGACGGTGGCGAGGTCGTAATAGCCAATCGTCTTCATATCGCGCGCGTCCTTCAGTTGCCGGATCGCCGACGGCCACGCGCCTTCGAGTGCAAACTTTTCGGCGAGCGCCCGGCGCCGCGTGAGCGCGTCGCCAGTCCCCGCGCTTGCCTGCGCGAGATACAACCACCATGCGGGCTGATCGGGCTGCGCCTGAGTCTCTTTCTGCGCTAGCGCCTGGGCTTCGGTGAATCGCCGCAACGTCAGCAGAGTGCGTATGTGCATGTCGATAGCGGCGTGGGACTGTGGCCAGCGCTTTTGCGCGAGGTCGGCGAGACGGACGGCTTCGTCATCATGGCCCGCGCGCCGCGCGATGTCGGCGGCCAACACGTCGAGGCTCGGCGAACTGCGGGCGGCATCGCTGGCCGCCTGTGTGACTGCGGCAAACGCCGCGCGCGACGACGCGAGCGAAGCCGCCGCGTCGTCATAACGTTCCAGCAGCATCTGGCCGAACGCAATGCCGTACCAGTTCGCCGCGATGTTCAGCGCGGTGCGGTCCTCGATCTCCGAGCGCATCCGCGAGATCTCGTCCGCGTACTCGCTGCGAGAACGGTCCTGCAGCAGACGCGCTCGCGCACGCACGAACCCGTATTCGGCAGCCTGATGCGGCTGACGGTACGGCGCGCGACGAGCGCGGTCCTCCATGTCGGCGATCCGCTCGCCGGTCAGCGGATGGGTGCGCGCATACGCCGGTATCCCGGTGTCGCTCATTGCCGCGCGGTCGAGCCGGCCGAAAAACGTAATCATCGAATAGGGATCGTAGCCTGCGCCGGCGAGCAGGAGAAAACCGACGCGGTCGGCCTCGTGCTCGGCGGATCGCGAGAAACGCAACTGGTTGTCGACGGCATAAGCCTGGCCGCCGAACGCGATCGCGCTGCCCAGGTCGCCGCTGTGCGCGAGCACGCCCGCGAGAACGCCGAATAGCATGCTGGCGAGCGCGGCGTAGGTGCTGCGCTCACCGGCGGTGATCATCCGCGAGATATGGCGCTGCAGGACGTGCCCCATCTCGTGACCGAGCACGGACGCGAGTTCGGATTCGGTTTGCGTGGCGACGATCAGCCCCGTGTTCACGCCGATGAAACCGCCTGGCAGCGAGAAGGCGTTGATCTGCGTGTCGCGCACCGCGAACAGATCGAAGTCCGGGCGATAGCCGCCGATATAAAGCGCGTTGGCCGCTGCGGCGAGCTTCGCGGCGACTGAGTTGAGATAGTCGCGTACCAGCCAGTCGTCGAGATAGTCCGGGTCCCGGCGCAAGTCGCGCATGACGCGTTCGCCGAGCTTGCGCTCCGCCTGCGGCGTGAGCGAGCCCGAGCCGCCGCTGCCGAGGTCGGGTAGTTGCTGCGCGGCAATCGGCGCGCGCCAGCCGTCGTTGCTTCCGCTACCGGTCGAATTGCCGGCGCCGCGGTTCAAGCCAAAATTGCCGGAAAAGCGGCTTTCCGCGCCGCCGTACACGCCGAACACACCTTGGGCGATCTCAGGCGGCACCATCGGATCGGAATACGACTCCACCGGCCCGCTGACGAGCGGCGGCTCAGCGGACTGCGTAGCGACGGGCGCGACGCCGGACGCGGCCCGCGCTTGCGCGAACGCCTCGGGCGGCGCCGCAAGCGCGACACACAGCAACGCAGCAAGGAACCGGTTCGGACGCATTACGAGTTCTATGACGGATTCGGAAAGCGACGCCCTGCGCTCAAGGACAAGCGGTCTAAGATAAGCGGGCACGCCGCAATTGTAATCAGCCGTTGCGCGGATCCGGCTCGTTCATGCAAGCCGGACGTGCGCGCTGCACTGCTATGATAGGCGCCCTCTGAAGGAGCCAACCATGCCTGAACTCACTCATTTCGACGCTGCCGGCGACGCGCACATGGTGGACGTCGGCGGCAAGCAGGAGACGAAGCGCGTTGCCATCGCACGCGGTTCGATCCGCATGCTGCCGGAAACGTTCGCATTGATCCGCGACGGCAATGCCAAAAAGGGCGACGTGATCGGCGTCGCGCGCATTGCCGCGATCCAGGGCTCGAAGCGCACCGCCGACCTGATCCCGCTATGTCATCCGCTTGCGCTCACGCGTGTCAAAGTGGATTTCGAACTCGACGACACGCTGCCGGGCGTGCATTGCACTGCGCAAGTCGAGACGCTGGGCAGAACCGGAGTTGAGATGGAGGCACTCACCGCCGTGCAGGTTGGACTGCTGACGGTCTACGACATGTGCAAAGCGGTGGATCGCGGAATGACGATCACTGATGTGCGGGTGATGGAAAAGCATGGGGGGAAGTCGGGGGACTGGGTGGCAGGCTGAATACCCACTCACGTAGCCCCCTCTTCGACTCGTTTACAAACGACAGCGCGGCTCAATCCTCGTCGCTGTCGTCGTCCGGCGCGACGTCTCCCGACGGCATGCCATAACGCTTGACCAGTTCCGCCTTGAAGCCGGCGAGCGTCTTCTGCTCATCGCAGAGCTGGTACAGGTAGCTCAATTGCGACGGCCAGTCCTTCAACTCCTGGGCGAAAATTTTCAGTCGCTCAACGGTGTCGAATGCCGCGGCCGTATCGCCGCTCAACGCCTGCAGCACCGCATAACGACGCAGCACGGTTTCGCCGGGCAACAGCGCCATCGCCTGACGGTGCATCGCGAGCTTGTGTTGCAGATCCGTCGAATCCATGGGCAACAGCGTGGCCATGCCGTATTCGCCCCATGCCTGGAACAGGAACGATGGATCGGCGCGATATTGTTCGGCCGGACGCGAGCCGTAGTACAGCACCTCGGCGCGCGCGTAATCGCGATAAACCGGATACAGCGCAGCAATGCCGCCGAACACGACCACCGCGAACGCGCCGAACGACAAGCGCGCGGGCACGAGACGCAGCGGGCGCGTCTCCAGCAGGCCGAACACGAACATGGCAGGCAGCAGGAAGAACATGTACTGCTGTGGATATTCCACGAGCGCATGCATGACGAGCACGCCGATCAGCGCGATGCCGAAAACCCGCGCGGCGCTCTGCGGTGCGCGCACCGCCCGCACAAGCCACGTTACGAGACCGAACAGCACGATCGCGAGGCCGATCAAGCCCGTCTTCGCAAGCAGGTCGATAAAAATGTCGTGTGAATTGTTGGCGATCTCGACGCCGCCGAGGGTCTTCGCGAACTGATACTGATAACTCGGAAACTCGCCCCAACCGACGCCCATCAGCGGATGAGTCCGGAACATCGTCCAGCCGTATTTCCAAAGCGCGAGCCGCGGCGCGATCTGGCCGGCATCCTTAAAGCGATCGGCCGCGGACTGCCCCAGCTCCAGGTGATAACGCACGTTGGCCCATCGGATCAGCGCATTGACGACAAAGAACAGCACCCCTAGCGCGATCGGAATAAGCCACTGACGATGACTTCGGCGCAATTGCGGCTCGGCGCGAGTCTGAGCAAACGCCATCCAGAAACCCGCTACCACGATCACGCCCATTTGCAGCCACGGTCCGCGCGAGACGGTCAGCGCCAGTCCGACCGCGAATAGCGTCGACACCAATGCCCAGATGGCGACGGCGATCCGGCGCGTCTGGACGAGAAACAATGCGCCCGCCATCGCGAACGCGATATAAGTGGCGAGGTGATTCGCCTGCGCCATGTTGCCGAACGGCCGGCGCTCGACGGTCACGTTGTACGCGACAACAAGCGGTGATACTCGCGCCTCGAGATGAAACAGCTGAATGACCTGGCAGAACACCGCGTAAAGACCGCCGACAACCAGCGCTGAGGCGGCCCACCGGAGCGCCGTCTCATTGAGCTTCGCGCGTACGAAGCCGTAGCCCGCATGCGTCGCCATGAAAGCGGCGAGCAGGAAGCCGCCGCCGAGCCAGTTCATCGACGGCTGGGAGACCGGCAACACCACCGACTGCGCGACCAGCAGCAAGCCGAACAGCAACGGCACGAGTGCGACGACGGGGGACGCAAAGCCGATACGCGGCCGCGAACTCGCGATCAGGAAGACGACGCCCGCGCCCATCAACAGGTACAGCGCGAGCGCGGTGAACTCCGCGTAGAACGTCGGAATCGGATAGGTATGGTTGACGACTGCATAAGGCAGCACCAACGCGAGAGCCAACAGAACGAGAGAAAGGTAGCGCGCGAATGGGGTGGGCATCGAATAAGCGGTGGGCGTCAGCAACCGGCGCACTATACAAAAAAATCCTTGTGCTGTGCGCCGGCCTTGCCGAAATATCCCGAAAATCAGCGATTTACGCTCGAATCGCCCGCCATGCGCCCGTCCGTTGTATTACGTGCGGCACTCGGGCGGTGCGAGGTTCGACGACAACGTAGGGGCGTTGACAGGATTCGGTCCCGCGCCCGGCGCTGGCAAAGAGGACGCCGTTTTACCGCCAGCGAAGCATTCCCACGCAAGGGCGCCTGCCTGCACCGAACCCTTCGTCAGCGCGACGCGTGCGGTGGGTGCATCGACGTTATCGGGCACCGACGGTACGAGCGTGATCGTGTTGGAGCCGGACGGAGCCACACGTGTCGTGAAGGCGACGGTGATCTGACCCGTGTCGTCGTCGACATGGACCGACTCGACGTTGCGCGTCGCGGGCGGCGACGCATAGCCGCCGCTAAACGCGTTGCCGCTCGCCGCGTTTTCCGACACGGCGAGTCTCGCCGACGCCGCAAGCGACAAGCCCTCACCGACACGGCTGCGCGCCAGATAGTCCTGATACGCGGGAATCGCGTAGGCCGCGATCACGCCGACAATCGCGAGCACGATCATCAGTTCGATCAGCGTAAAACCGAGGCCGAGGCACCGGCACGCGCGCGCAAATGTAGACGACCAGCGTGCTCGCGTGAGCCGCGACTGTGAGGCCAGTGCGGACTGAGAATATGGGGAATAAGGCAAAGTGACGATCATCGGCAGGCTCCAGAAACGAAAAACGCCTGCCCCACGGATCGGGAACAGGCGCTTCCATCGTAGCGAGCGGCCCTCGTGTCACACAGTCGGCCGAATGGCTAATGTTGAGCCGCCGCGCGATTCGCGTTGCGGCGCTTGATCAGGTAGCCGAGGATCACGACGAACAGCGCACCGGCGATGCTCATCCCATATTCGGCTACCGGCGTATCGAGAACCGGCCAACGGTCGCCGGCCGGATCGTTGATGATAAGACCGCCCGCGATCCAGCCGAGCAACGCGGCGCCGAGCGTAATCACGATCGGGAAACGGTCCAGCAGCTTGAGCACCAACTGGCTGCCCCACACGATCAACGGAATGCTCACCACCAACCCGAAAATCACGAGCGCGAGGCGATGCTGCGGGTCGGCGGCCTCGGCCGCGCCCGCGATGGCGATCACGTTGTCGAGACTCATCACGGCATCCGCGACGATGATCGTCTTGATTGCCGACATCAGCCTGTCAGCGGGCTTCACGTTCTCGTGCGCGTCGTGCGCCGGCGCCATCAGGCGAACGCCGATCCACAACAGCAACAGCCCACCAGCGAACTTCAACAGCGGCACGTCGAGCAGCGCGACCGCGAACGCAATCAATACGACACGAAGCAGGATGGCGCCCGCAGTGCCCCACAGCACACCCTTCGTGCGCTGGGCTGGCGGCAGGTTGCGGCAGGCAAGCGCGATCACGACGGCGTTGTCGCCACCCAGCAGGATGTCGATGACGATGATCTGAATGACTGCGCCCCAATGGAGCGTGGCGAGGAACTCGAACATGAGCGGAAGAATAGAAGGGAACGGGAAGCGCGGCCAATAAAAAAGCGGAGGAGTGTTTAACTCCCCCGCTCTTGAAACCGCACGCTAACGAAAGGATCTCGTAAGCGTATCAAAAAAGGCGCTCCAACTGTGCGCCAGTTTCGACTTACAGCATGGCCTTCAGAAGACGCGCCATTTCCGACGGGTTCTTCGTGACCTTGATGCCGCATGCGTCCATGATTTCCAGCTTCGCTTCGGCCGTATCGGCACCGCCCGAGATCAGCGCGCCGGCGTGGCCCATGCGCTTGCCCGGGGGCGCCGTCACACCGGCGATAAAGCCGACAACCGGCTTCTTCATGTTGCCCTTGATCCACTCGGCCGCGTTCGCTTCGTCCGGACCGCCGATCTCGCCGATCATGATGACGGCGTCCGTGTCCGGATCGTCGTTAAACATCTTCATCACGTCGATGTGCTTCAGACCGTTGATCGGGTCGCCGCCGATACCGACTGCCGACGACTGACCGAGGCCGATCGCCGTCAACTGGCCGACTGCTTCATACGTTAGCGTGCCCGAACGCGACACGACGCCGATGCGGCCCTTGCGATGGATGTGGCCCGGCATGATGCCGATCTTCAACTCGTCCGGCGTGATCGTGCCCGGGCAGTTCGGTCCGAGCAGCAGCGTCTTGCGGTTTTCGCGACGCATGCGGTCCTTGATCTCGATCATGTCGCGCACGGGAATGCCTTCCGTGATACAGATCGCGAGATCCAGGTCGGCTTCGACTGCTTCCCAGATTGCGGCAGCAGCGCCCGCCGGCGGCACGTAAATCACCGACACGGTCGCGCCCGTTTCAGCTTTTGCTTCAGCGACGCTCGCGTAGATAGGAATGCCTTCGAAGTCTTCACCGGCACGCTTCGGGTTCACGCCGGCAACGTACGCTTCGCGGCCGTTTGCGTATTCACGGCAAGCACGCGTGTGGAACTGACCGGTTTTGCCGGTGATGCCCTGCGTGATGACCTTGGTGTCTTTGTTAATCAGAATCGACATGTATTGACCTCTGTTCGTTTGGCGTCGCGCGGGGGCGCCACTGGACGACACGTTCGCCGCCAGCGTCGCTCGCGCGATGCCATTCGTAATCCTGGTTAATCCTGGTAAACGCGCTGTGGACTAGGCTTACGCCTTGCCCGAAGCGGCCGCGACGACCTTCTGAGCCGCTTCTTCCATGCTGTCAGCCGCGATGATCGGCAGCCCGGATTCAGCGAGCATCTTCTTGCCCAGGTCTTCGTTCGTGCCCTTCATGCGGACCACGAGCGGCACCTTCAGCGACACGGCCTTCGACGCCGCAATCACGCCTTCCGCGATCACGTCGCAGCGCATGATGCCGCCGAAGATGTTGACCAGAATCGCGGTCAGGTTCGGGTTCTTCAGCATGATCTTGAACGCTTCCGTGACCTTCTCGGTCGTGGCGCCACCGCCCACGTCGAGGAAGTTCGCCGGTTCGCCGCCGAACAGCTTGATGGTGTCCATCGTTGCCATTGCGAGGCCCGCACCGTTCACCAGACAGCCAATGTTGCCGTCGAGCGAGATGTACGCCAGATCGAACTTCGACGCTTCGACTTCAGCCGGATCTTCTTCGTCCAGATCGCGATACGCGACGATTTCCGGATGACGGAACAGTGCGTTCGAATCGAAGTTGAATTTCGCGTCGAGCGCGATGACCTTGCCGTCGCCCGTCAGGATCAGCGGGTTGATTTCGGCGAGCGATGCGTCGGTTTCCCAGAATGCCTTGTAGAGGCCTTGCAGGATCGCGCGCGCTTGCGGGATCGATGCGTCGGGCACGCCGATTTTCTTCGCGAGGTCGTCTGCTTCGGCGTCCTTCAGGCCCGTCGACGGATCGACCGCAACCTTGTGGATCAGCTCGGGCGTCTTTTCCGCGACTTCTTCGACGTCCATGCCGCCTTCGCTCGATGCCATCACGACGATCTTCTGCGAAACACGATCGATCACGAGGCCGACATACAGTTCCTTCTTGATGTCCGCGCCTTCTTCGATCAACAGGCGATTCACCTTCTGGCCTTCCGGACCAGTCTGGTGCGTGACGAGTTGCATGCCGAGGATCTGGTTCGAGTATTCGCGAACCTGTTCCAGCGACTTGGCAACCTTCACGCCGCCACCCTTGCCACGGCCACCCGCGTGGATCTGAGCCTTCACGACCCATACCGGGCCGCCGAGCTCTTCCGCGGCCTTGACCGCATCATCCACCGAGAAGACCGGCTTGCCGCGCGGTACCGCGACGCCGAATTTCCGCAGGATTTCCTTACCCTGGTACTCGTGAATCTTCATGCGTGATTCCCTTCAGTCTGAGAGTTGGATTGAACTTCGTTTCCGCTACCGTCCAACATGCCGGGCGCATTGCCCCTGCCTTCTTGGCGGGCCGCCCCGTTGTCTGGCGATGCCGGGCGGTCAGCTGGGCGTGGCGCATAGCCATACCAGCGCGGGTAAAACTTCTGCACTGCCTCCCCGTCGAAACGCAGCGCCTGGCAGCGTCCCAACTGGAATGGCGGTTTGTCGTTTAAAGGTTCGGCGGTACCGTCAGCCGACTCCGTTTCTGAACTGGCGCTCGCGCCTGCTGCCTTGTCGCCGGTATCCCACACATCGCCGGCGAACGCCTGGATAGCAGCGGTCGGCAGGATCGCGCACAACTCGGTGAGATGCGTGCAACCGGCCGTGCCGGCCAGCAAACGGGCAGCATCGCGACGGAAGTTGTGAAGGAGATTGAGCCCGATGAGGGCACGGTAGGCAGGATTGCTGGCTTGGCATAGCCCGGGATAGGGCACCCAGTCGGACGACGCCTCGGCGTCGACGACATTGAGCTTGCGATCGATGGTGATGCGAAGCCAGAGTTCATGGATCGGTTGACCATTGGGCCGGACGCCCGACGCAAGCGCCACATCGCGTGGCTTTTCGTCGGTCAAGCACGCTTCCACATCCCACAGGCCATCGGCTCGCTCAAAAGCTTCCGCTCTGATTGCGCGGCGATGGCGCAATTGACGGGGCACTGGCGAGGAAAGCGGCATGCGGAAAGGAAAGGCCGAATTGGAAAACGCGTGAATTTTAGCATACTGGGTATTTGAAACAGCCCCGAATGCGGCGGAACGGCCTGCGGGCCGCCCAGAGCCGGTTTCGTGCTTGACGACGCTATGCGCGCGGTCGCGGACTACTCCCCTACTTGTGCCTAGTCACCGCTCCATTCTTCGTCGATGCCTTTGAGGATTTTGCCGATCGTGGCGCCAGAGAAACCGCGCGATGCGAGAAAACGCGCCTGCTTGGCGCGCTCGGCCGGTGTTTGCGGAAGTTCGCCGAACTTCTTGCGCCACACCGCTTGGGCGCGCGCAAGCTCGGTTTCGCGCAATTGGGCACTCGCCTCTTCGACTAGCGTTTGATCGACAGAATGTTGCTTCAATTCGCCGACGATCCGGCTCGCACCCAGTCGCGACGACCGGCGATGGATCAGACTTTCAGTGAAGCGCGAATCGGACAGCCAGTTCTCGGCTTCCAGCGTGTCAAGCAGCGTATCAAGCGAGTCGTTCTCTTCGACGAACGGCTTGAGCTTACGTGCAAGTTCGCTGCGACTGTATTCGCGACGAGACAGATAGCCGAGCGCGCGACCCTTAAGCGAACGTGCGGGACGTTGCGATTTTTTCGCTTCGTTTTGGCCGGGCTTCGCGTTGCCGGATGCTCGGCGCGAGTCACGTGAGCGGCTATACGTGGGCTCGGTAGCCGTGGTAATTCGCGCAGTCTCGAATGGGTCCGAGAAATCCGCGGAATTTGGGCTAGCAGGCGGGTTTTGGAACTGGGCACGCTGCGGGCCACGGCCCGCAGCGCGATTATGCGCGTCGAACGATTCGGACGGATCCAACGAATCGTTCTCGTCATTATGCGGGCCGCCCGCGTTGCGTCCGGTATCGGACAGTGACCGGCCCTTGCGTATCACGTAATGGTTACTCTTCTTCGCCCGCGACTTCTGCGCCTGCGCCGGTCACCGCTTCAGCCATTGCATTCACGCCCAGCGATTCGCGGATACGGTTTTCAATTTCACGAGCGATGTCCGGATTCTCGCGCAGGAATTCGCGCGCGTTGTCCTTACCTTGGCCGATACGCTCACCGTTATAGCTGTACCACGCGCCGGCCTTGTCGACGATCTTGGCTTGCACGCCCAAGTCGATGACTTCGCCCTGACGCGAAATACCCTCGCCATACAGAATGTCGAAAATCGCCTCGCGGAACGGTGGGGACACCTTGTTCTTGACCACCTTCACGCGCGTTTCGTTGCCGATCACTTCGTCGTTCTTCTTGATCGAACCAATGCGGCGAATATCCAGACGCACCGACGCGTAGAACTTCAGCGCGTTACCACCCGTAGTGGTTTCCGGGTTGCCGAACATCACGCCGATCTTCATGCGGATCTGGTTGATGAAGATCACGAGGCAATTCGTGCGCTTGATCGTGCCGGTGAGTTTGCGCAGCGCCTGCGACATCAGACGCGCTTGCAGACCCGGCAGCGAATCGCCCATTTCGCCTTCGATTTCAGCCTTCGGCACGAGCGCCGCGACCGAGTCGATCACGATCATGTCGATCGAGCCCGAACGCACCAGTGCGTCGGCAATTTCGAGCGCCTGTTCGCCCGTGTCCGGTTGCGAAACCAGCAGGTCGTTCACGTTCACGCCGAGCTTTCCCGCATACTGGATATCCAGCGCGTGTTCTGCGTCGATAAACGCTGCCGTGCCGCCGAGCTTTTGCATTTCAGCAATAACTTGCAGCGTCAACGTGGTTTTACCCGACGACTCCGGACCGTAAATTTCAACCACGCGGCCACGCGGCAAACCGCCGACGCCAAGTGCGATGTCGAGGCCGAGCGATCCCGTTGAAACGACCTGGATGTCTTCGACTACCTCACCTGCGCCGAGCCGCATGACCGACCCTTTGCCGAACTGCTTTTCGATCTGCGCGAGGGCGGCAGCGAGTGCCTTGCTCTTTTCAGCAGTCAGTCCAGCCGAGCCTTTCTTGCTTTCTTCCATGAATCGTCCTTTGCTATGATGAACGGCGTCTGAGGCAGATGTGCGGCCCACCTTTTGAAGGACAGCACACGAAACCCAGACACTGTATAAAAAAACAGTGGTTTTGGCAAGCGCGATTCTCATGCGAACGCGCATGTTTACCGCCGCGCTGCCCAAATCACCCACAATAATTTTCGGAGACCGCTGTGCGCCGCGGGGACACCCGAGGTGCCGGCCAAGCCTTGAGCTGGCGCACCATGCGAATTCTGATTGCCGAAGACGACAGCATACTCGCGGACGGTCTGGTTCGATCACTCCGCCAATCGGCCTATGCTGTCGATCACGTGAAGAGCGGCGTGGAGGCCGACACCGCGCTGTCCATGCAAAGTTTCGACCTGCTGATTCTCGATCTCGGCCTGCCGCGCATGTCCGGACTCGAGGTGCTACGCCGCCTGCGCGCCCGCAACTCCAATCTGCCCGTACTCATCCTGACCGCTGCAGACAGCGTCGACGAACGCGTAAAAGGCCTCGATCTCGGCGCCGACGACTACATGGCCAAGCCATTCGCACTCAACGAACTCGAAGCGCGTGTGCGCGCGCTGACGCGGCGCGGTGCGGGCGGCGGCCCGACGGTCGTGCGGCACGGTTCGCTGTCGTTCGATCAGGTGGGCCGGATCGCCTATATCAACGAGCAGGTGATCGAGCTCTCGGCGCGTGAACTCGGACTGCTCGAAGTGCTGCTGCAGCGGATCGGGCGTCTGGTTTCCAAGGAGCAACTCGTCGATCATCTGTGCGAATGGGGCGAGGAAGTCAGCAACAATGCGATCGAGGTGTACGTGCACCGGCTGCGCAAGAAGATCGAGCCGAGCGGCGTGCGCATCATTACCGTGCGCGGGCTCGGTTACTGTCTCGAGAAGGCGGTCGCGCCCGCAAACCCCAATACGAACGCCGCCGCATCCACGCCCGCCGAGCCCGAACCCGAGCCGCCTTCTTCGCCTTCGTCGCCGCAGTCAGGCGGGATGCCGGCGAGCCACCACTACAAATAGAGCACACCCATGTCCGCACGCGCCGATCGCGCGACGGCCCGCGCGGCGGATCTCGACGAGGCGCGCGACGAGCGCTACGCCAATCCGTTCGCTCCGCCCGACGAAACCGAAGCCGCCGCCGCGGCCCGCCCGCGCTCGCTGTTCGGCGAAATTCTCGACTGGATGCTCGCGCCGCTGTTGCTGCTGTGGCCGATGAGTCTCGCGGTGACTTATCTGGTTGCCAAATCAATCGCGAACGGACCGTTCGACCGGGCGCTCGAAACCGACGCCTATGTGCTCGCGCGCCAGATCCACCCGGTCAACGGCGTGGCTGAACTGACGCTGCCCGACTCCACGCGCGACTTTTTGCGCACGGACAACGTCGACAGTGTTTTCTATCAGGTGCTCGGCACGCGAGGGGAACTGGTGGCGGGCGAGCGCGACATGCCGCTGCCGCATGAAGACGACCGGCCGCAACCGGGGCTCGTCGCATTTCGCGACGACATGCTGCGCGGCAACGACATCCGCGTGGCTTATACGACCGTCGAGTTTCCGCAGACGCCTGGCGCGGAGCCCGTGCTGGTGCAGGTCGCCGAAACGCTCGACAAACGCAGCCAGCTTGCCAACGACATCATCAAAGGCGTGATCCTGCCGCAGTTCGTGATCCTCCCGCTCGCCATCCTGCTCGTGTGGTTCGGCCTGTCACGCGGTCTCGCGCCGCTGCACGCATTGCAGGCGCATATCCGCGCGCGGCGCCCCGACGACCTGTCGCCGCTGGAAGCGCGTCGCGCGCCTCCGGAAATCGAGCCGCTCGTCACGTCGTTCAACGATCTGCTGACGCGCCTCGAACAGAACATGGAATTGCAAAAGCGCTTTATCGCCGACGCCGCGCATCAGATGAAAACGCCGCTTGCCGGCCTGCGGACCCAGGCGGAGCTGGCGTTGCGGCAGGACGCGTCGGCGGAAGTGCATCGCTCGCTCGAGCAGATTGCGACGAGTTCGGAACACGCGGCCCGCCTCGTCACACAGTTGCTGGCGCTCGCTCGCGCGGAAAACCGCATGTCTGGACAGATTTTTACGCCGGTGGAAGTAACAGAAGTGGCCCGCAACGCCGTGCGCGACTGGGTGCAGGCCGCGTTCGCCAAACAGATGGATCTGGGCTACGAAGCGCCGGACGAGCCCGTCGAAGTCGAAGGCAATCCCGTCATGCTGCGCGAAATGTTGTCGAATCTCATCGACAACGCCATTCGCTATACGCCGGGGGGCGGCCGCATCACGGTCAGGGTGCGGCACGAGAAAGCCGCGCGGCTCGTGCATCTGGAAGTGGAAGATACAGGCCTCGGCATTCCCGTGGCCGAACGTTCGCGAGTGATCGAGCGGTTCTACCGGATTCTCGGCCGTGAGGGCGATGGCAGCGGGCTCGGGCTTGCGATCGTTCGCGAGATTGCGACGATGCACGGCGGCGAGCTGACTATCGACGACAACGTCTATCAGAACTCTCCACGGCTCGCGGGAACGCTCGTACGCGTCAGTTTGCATGTGCTGGAACGGGGCAGGACTTACCCTAACGCGAACTGAACGCGACGGGCGCCAGATGGCGAGATAGGCGGCGTTCATGCGTATTCACGCGGCGTTGCAGGTCCATTGACGGATTTTAGCGACATTCCGCCGACTCATCAAAAGCTGCGGCAGCGGCCGCTCATGTCAGAAGGCCGTAAGTTTTCACTCCAATAATCGGTTGCACGGGAACGCCGCGGGCCGGCGCACCGCGTGTATATCAATATTGGAGACGACATATGGCTACCGTTGGCGGACACATTTCGCCCGTGCCCATGACGCGCGATGAGAAGCGGGTGATCTTCGCGTCGTCGCTAGGCACGGTTTTCGAGTGGTACGACTTCTATCTGGCCGGTTCGCTCGCGGCCTTTATCAGTAAAAGCTTTTTCTCGGGCGTCAATCCGACTGCGGGCTTCATCTTCACGCTGCTCAGTTTCGCCGCGGGCTTCGCAGTCCGGCCGTTCGGCGCGGTGGTGTTCGGACGGCTCGGCGATATGGTCGGCCGCAAGTACACGTTCCTCGTCACGATCGTCATCATGGGTCTGTCGACCTTTCTGGTCGGCTTCCTGCCCGGCTATGCGGCGATTGGCATTGCTTCGCCGGTGATTTTCATCGCGATGCGCATGCTGCAGGGCCTCGCACTCGGCGGCGAATATGGCGGCGCTGCAACCTATGTGGCCGAACACGCGCCGCCCGGACGTCGCGGCTTCTACACCGCTTGGATCCAGACGACTGCGACGCTCGGCCTGTTCCTGTCGCTGCTGGTCATTCTCGGCGTGCGCACGGCCATGGGCGAAGACGCGTTCGGCGCCTGGGGCTGGCGGATTCCGTTCATCGCGTCGATCCTCCTGCTCGGTGTTTCGGTGTGGATCCGCCTGCAACTGCACGAATCGCCGGTGTTCGAGCGCATCAAGGCCGAAGGCAAGACGTCCAAGGCGCCGCTTTCCGAGGCGTTCGGCCAGTGGAAGAACCTGAAGGTCGTGATTCTCGCGCTGATCGGCCTGACCGCCGGCCAGGCCGTCGTCTGGTACACGGGCCAGTTCTACACGCTGTTCTTCCTGACGCAGACGCTGAAGGTGGACGGCGCGACGGCCAACATCATGATCGCCATTGCGCTTCTGATCGGCACACCCTTCTTCCTGTTCTTCGGCTCGCTGTCGGACCGGATCGGCCGCAAGCCGATCATCATGGCCGGCCTGCTGATCGCGGCACTCACGTACTTCCCGCTCTTCAAGGCGCTGACGCACTATGTCAACCCGGCGCTTGAAACGGCCACGGCGAAGGCGCCGATTGTCGTGATCGCGAACCCGGACGAATGCTCGTTCCAGTTCAATCCGGTCGGCACGTCGAAGTTCACGAGTTCGTGCGACATCGCGAAGAGCGCGCTTTCGAAGTCCGGCTTGAACTACGAAAACGTTGCGGCTCCGGCGGGCACGCTTGCGCAGATCAAGGTGGGCGATGCGGTGGTCTCCACCTATGACGGCAAAGCCGCCGACGCCAAAGATCAGGGCAAGGTGTTCGACAAGTCGCTTTCGACCACGCTGAAGTCCGCCGGCTATCCGCCGAAGGCCGATTCTTCGCAGATCAACTGGCCGATGAGCGTGGTGATTCTGACGATCCTCGTGATCTACGTGACGATGGTCTACGGACCGATCGCGGCGATGCTGGTCGAGATGTTCCCGACGCGAATCCGCTATACGTCGATGTCGCTGCCGTATCACATCGGCAACGGCTGGTTCGGCGGCTTCCTGCCGGCCACGGCGTTTGCGATCGTCGCGGCAAAGGGCAATATCTACTCGGGCTTGTGGTATCCAATCGTGATCGCGCTCATTACCTTCGTGATCGGCATGCTGTTCGTTCGTGAAACCAAAGACTCGGACATCTACGCAAAAGACTGAGGCGCCTTGTTCAGGCGGCAACTGAAAAAGTTAGGCGCCGGGGGTTGACAGCCCTCGGTGCTATCCTCATAATCTCGCTTCTTTCGGCGAATTAGCTCAGTTGGTTAGAGCGACGGAATCATAATCCGCAGGTCCGGGGTTCGAGTCCCTGATTCGCCACCAGTTGCAAGAAAAAGCCGCTGATCCGCAAGGTTCAGCGGCTTTTTTGTTTTACACCCGCAACTTCAAGGAGGTTTCTTGATGACGTTCCGCACCGCCGCGCGCGCCGTGGCCGCCGCATCGATCGCGCTTCTGGGCGCCGCTTCCACAACTGCCGTTCTGGCGCAAACGCCGACTGACAATCAGTGGCGCGCAAGTCAGACAACCTTGTCGACACTCCTGCAAAACGGTTACAAGATCGTCGCCGTCGTCAATACGCCTCGCGGCGCCGGCGGCCCCGCCGACACGATCTTCGTGCAGCGCGATCAGAGCGCTTTCAAATGCATCGATCCACAAGCGCCAGAGGCGGGCAAAACCGCGCCGGGCTGCTATGAACTTGCGCCGCCGTCGGGCACGGCGACAGGCTCCGAGGCGAAATAGCATGCGACCGGAAGCGGCCGCGCCAGTTGCGTCCTTCACACGCAGCGCGGGCGGTCGCTTTGACGCCGTTCAACCCGGCGTTCTAGCCGAAAATTCGCCAGCGGCTCGAACCGCGGCATGCCGGCATTGATTGCATGAACCACACAGTTGGCGTCAATGGCCGCTTATCTAAACGACCTCACGCTGACGTACATCGTCGCGATCCTGCCGGTCATTCCGTCACTGCTGACACTCCGCCAGACGCATAAGACGCAAGACGCTCGACGGCACATGCGGCGATGAACTCGTCACGCCTCGATGCGGGCGCGCGTCACGCTGAGCAGGCGCGCCATTGCGTCGCGCGCCGCGTCCGCGTCGCGGTCGCGAATCGCCTCGAACACCGCCGTATGTTCGGCGAGTGAAGCGTTGAAGACGTCCGCGCGTTTCGCATTCAGCCGAAGCTGCGCCTCGAGCGTGCGCTCGATCAGCGTGCCGAGCGGTATCAGCAACTCGTTACTGCACGCGATCAACACGCTCAGGTGAAATTGCAGATCGGCCCGCACCCATTGATCGACGTTGCGCGCACCGGCCATCGCGGCGTGAGCGGCCGCAAGGGCGCCAAATGTCTCGTCGGAGTGTGAAGCGGCCGCGAGACCTGCGGCATACGGCTCGACCATCTCCCGCATTTCCTGCAGCTTGAGCGCGAACTGCATCGGCTCGGCGACGCGTGAATACCAGTCGAGCACGTCGACATCGAGCAGATTCCACGCCTGTCGTGGCCGCACCCGCGTACCCACGCGCGGGCGCGATTCGATCAACCCTTTCGACGTCAGCGTGCGCAACGCCTCGCGCAATACCGTGCGGCTCACGCCAAACGCGTCCATCAACTCCGCCTCACGCGGCAGAATCGAATCGGGCGCGTAATCGCCGCGCAGTATCGCAGTAGCCAGCCTGTGGGCGACGCGCCCATGCAGATCGTGCCGAATAGGTTCCTCCTTGCGGCGAGGCCGCTCAACATGTGGCGAATAGTACTATTAATAGTACTGTAGCGGCCTTTTGTTGTAGCATGGGGATCCTCGAAAATTTGGCATGCGATCGGAGACGCACACTATGAAAATCACCAAGCTCGAAACTTTCATCGTTCCACCGCGCTGGTGTTTCCTGAAGATCGAGACCGACGAAGGCATCGTCGGCTGGGGCGAGCCGGTAGTCGAGGGCCGCGCGCATACGGTCGCGGCGGCGGTCGAGGAGTTGTCGGATTATCTGATCGGCAAAGACCCGCTTCTGATCGAAGACCACTGGCAGGTCATGTATCGAGCAGGGTTCTATCGCGGCGGTCCGATCACGATGAGCGCGATTGCCGGCGTCGACCAGGCGCTGTGGGACATCAAGGGCAAGCATCACGGCGTGCCGGTGCACGCGCTGCTCGGCGGCCAGGTTCGTGACCGGATCAAGGTGTATTCGTGGATCGGCGGCGACCGTCCGAGCGACGTCGCGAACAACGCGCGCGCCGTGGTTGAACGTGGCTTCAAGGCTGTCAAGATGAATGGCTCGGAAGAGCTGCAGATCATCGACACCTTCGACAAGGTGCAAGGCGTAATCAACAACGTCGCGGCCGTGCGCGAGGCGGTAGGGCCGAACATCGGCATCGGTGTGGACTTTCACGGCCGCGTGCATAAGCCTATGGCCAAGGTGCTGGCGAAAGAACTCGACCCGTACAAGCTGCTTTTCATCGAAGAGCCGGTGCTTTCGGAGAATGCAGAAGCGCTGCGTGACATCGTCAATCAGACGAACACGCCGATTGCACTGGGCGAGCGTCTCTATTCGCGCTGGGACTTCAAGCACATTTTGTCCGGCGGCTATGTCGACATCATCCAGCCGGACGCGTCGCACGCGGGCGGGATCACCGAGTGCCGCAAGATCGCGTCGATGGCCGAAGCCTACGACGTCGCGCTCGCGCTGCACTGCCCGCTCGGCCCGATTGCATTGGCAACCTGTCTGCAGATCGACGCCGTGAGCTACAACGCGTTTATCCAGGAACAGAGCCTCGGGATTCACTACAACCAAGGCAATGACCTGCTCGACTACATCAAGAACCCGGAAGTCTTCAAATATGAAGACGGCTTCGTGTCGATTCCGCAAGGTCCGGGTCTCGGAATCGAAGTGAACGAGGAGAAAGTGCGCGAGATGGCGAAGGTCGGCCATCGCTGGCGCAATCCGGTCTGGCGTCACGCGGACGGCAGCGTCGCCGAGTGGTGATCGCTTCACGCGCTTGCTGACTGACGCCGCCTGCGGGCGGCGTCCTCTTTTGTGCGCCGTGACAGATCACAGCGCTGCGGCTTGCGCCGCCTCTGGCCTTCCCCCAATAGGCTTGCGTGCCCTTTGTTCGGCATCAGACAGATACATGGCCTGCTCCTTGCTGAAATGCGTCCGAACAACGAATGCATCGGGGAGTCTCATGGGCGAATTCATTCCGGATTATCTGCTGCGCGAGCAGGCGGCCGTCGGCGCGCTGGTGCTGTTCGGCGTGCTTCGCGTGATTGGCGCGGCCGTTGCGTATGAACGCGGCTGGCGCATCGCGCCGCTTGAAAAATGGTTTATCGTCGCCGCCGTCGTGTATTGCATCCCCCAGCTTTTCGATCTGCTCATGCATGTCTACGGCGCACATGCAGCAGCAGCCGAACTCGAAGGCAAAGTAGCTGGCTGCGCAATCGCGTTATTTTGTGCGCCGATTCTCGGTCACCGGCTGGGTCTCGAATGAATTGGCTGATCGGTCGAATGCTCGACACGCGATTGTTCGCTCGAGTTGGTCATCGCGCCGCACGTTGAAACCGTGCGGCGCATTCTTACGCGGATGCACACACGCCTACTGGCAACACGGCCCGCCCCGTGGCGCCGGTCATCTCGCGTATAGAACTCAGTTCACCATCGCGAACGCCGGCACGCTATGCGACAGCGCGGCGGCAGCGACGAGAACGCCGATCATGGCAAGCGCTTCCAGATAAAGCACGTTGGTGAACGTATGGGCGTCCATCGTCGATGCAGTACGGCGCAGACGCGGAAGCGCAAGGAAGCGGTTGAGGCCGCCGAGCACGAGCGCGAGAGCGACAAGCGAAAGCTTGAGGATCAAAACGTGGCCCCATGTGCTCGACCCGATCGCCTCGAATGAGCCGCCGGAGCCGCGCACCGCATTGAAGATGCCGGAGAGCAGCACGAATCCCACCGCGACCACCGACACGTTCGACACCTGCGTCGCTGTGCGGATCAATATGCCGCGAGCGGTCGACGTGCCGAGCGCCGGCAACACCGCCAATCCGGCTGTAATCGCGAGGCCGGCCCACACGCTGGTCACGAGCACATGAAGCGTTTGCATTGCGATGGCCGCGGATGCCGGGCCCGCGTCCACCGCGTGCCCGAGCGACGCCTTGCCTGCGGCGACCGCAATCACCGCGAGCCACAGCAGCGCGTTGCGCAACATGCCGCTATGAGCCGTCATTGCCGTGCCCAGCAACACCAGTGTGCCCGCGAACGCAATGCTCCAGCCGTAGCCGACATGCGTTTGGGTGAGCACCGTCGGCACGTAGGCAAATGCGGCGGGAAGCGCAACGCCACTCATCGACGCCGCCTGATACAACAGCCAGCCGAGGTCCGCGAGCACCAGGACGACGCTCGCCGTCAGCATTGAACGTTGCGCGCGCAACCAGGCGGCACGCCCTGGCGCGATCTTCGCCTTGGCATCGTTCGCGAGCCACGCGCCGAGCAATGCCGAACCGACGGCAAACGCAAACGCGACATTCATGAGCGCGGCCATGGCGACCTGCCCGATCCACAATCCGTCGATGCTCATTTGACGATGAACGCAAAGTCGCCTTGCGTGCGATGACCGTCGGTTGCCACGGCGGTCCAGTGCACCGCGTAGCGTCCCGCGCTCAACTGCGGCAGCGGCAGATGCATGACACGCGCGTCGTGCTTGTCGACTTGCGACGCCGCGGGCGCGGCTACCTTGCCGTTCGCGTCGTTCAGCGCGATTTTGCTGAAGGCCGGCTCGAGCGGCTCGCTGAAGTGAAGGGTGACCTCTGCAGGTGGCGCAACTTCGGCGTTGGCTGCGGGTTCGCTGGAAACGAGATGCGCATGCGCGAATGCCGTGGACGCCATAATGAGCGCCGCGGCGCCGAGCGCGGACGAAAACCACGCCGGACTGAAAAGATTGATTAGCTTCATGTAAGGCCGATAGCGGATGAACGGGAAAACGGCGGGCGCCTGCCGGACCGGATGAACCGGGTCCCTGCGCGCGGACAGATCTCGTCCGCGGTTCGGCGCCCGGAAGTGTACGCTTCGATGGCACGCGCGCGGGTCGGTTCAACATCGAGCGGACAAAAGTTTGCCGGGTACAGCGATTGCAACTGACGTCCACGCACCAAGTCTGAAAGTCGCGGCGGTTCCGTGTGGCGATGCGCGTCAAACTGTCGCATGCCTGTGACGGCCGCAAGCTTGTCGAATGTGGCAAATAGTCATCATCACCCTTCGATGATAGAATGCTGCGTCGCCGCAGCGCCGGCTGCCCTTCACACCGAGCCGCTCGAAGTTCGGTCAGGTCCCCGATTTTGATGGAGTTACGCGTGTCTTCAAGACGCATTTTCCGCCCGTTGCTTGCCCTTCTGCTGATCGGCTCCGCGGGTGTCTATAGCGCTGCGAAAGCGCAGACTCAACCGAAGGCCCCCGATACTATGGAAGCGCGCGTGCAAGGTTGCACGGCCTGCCACGGCACGCACGGTCAAGGTACTGACAACGACTACTTCCCGCGTCTTGCGGGCAAGCCGGCCGACTATCTGTACAACCAGTTGCTGAATTTCCGCGAAGGGCGCCGTAAGTACCCGCCCATGAATTACCTCGTCACGTACCTTTCCGACGACTACCTGCATCAGATCGCCACGTACTTCTCGAAGCAACGCCCGCCCTATCCGCAGCCGGCCAAGCCGACGGTGTCGTCGACCACGCTTGCTCGGGGCCAGCAGATCGTGCTGAACGGCGACGCGTCGAAGCAGATTCCGGCTTGCGCCGCCTGCCACGGCAAGGGTCTGACCGGTATGGAGCCTGCAATCCCGGGTCTCGTCGGTCTGCACTCCGACTACATCAGCGCGCAGCTCGGCGCATGGCGTTCGGGCACGCGCCACGCAATCGCACCTGATTGCATGCACACCATTGCCACGCGTCTCACAGACGAAGACGTGAACGCGGTCGCCGCCTGGCTTTCCACGCAACAGGCCCCACAAAACCCCGTGCCGGCTCCGGCCCGCTCGATGAAGACTCCGCTTGCCTGCGGCAGCGAACCGCAATAAGGCACCGGGAGAGACACTCAAATGAAACGCAAGTCTTTGTTCGCCCTCTCGGCAGTTGTCGTTGTTGCGGCTGCTGCACTCGTTCCCGTCCTGTGGTCGGGCGGCGACAATCTGCATAACGGCTCGGCCGTGGCGGCAACGCCCGCCGACCAGGCTGCGCTCGTGAAGAAGGGCGAATACCTCGCCCGCGCCGGCGACTGTATTGCCTGCCACACGGTCCGCGGCGGCAAGCAGTTCGCCGGCGGCCTGCCCATGGCCACGCCGTTCGGCACGATGTTCACGCCGAATATCACGCCTGACGATCAGTACGGTATCGGCAAGTGGACGCAGGACGACTTCTACCGCGCCATGCACACCGGCCGCTCGAAAGACGGCAGCCTGCTCTATCCGGGCTTCCCGTTCACGAGCTACACGAAGGTCACGCGCGCCGACTCGGACGCGATCTATGCGTATCTGCGCTCGGTCACGCCGGTCAACGTGCCGAGCCGCCCGCACGAACTGAGGTTCCCGTTCAACCAGCGCAACATGCTGATCGGCTGGCGCACGCTGTTCTTCCGTGAAGGCGAGTACAAAGCGGATCCGACCAAGTCGGTCGAGTGGAACCGCGGCGCGTACCTGATCGAAGGCCTCGGCCACTGCGGCATGTGCCACACGTCGATCAACGCAATGGGCGGCCCGGTCAGCTCGGCGGCTTTTGCAGGCGGCCTGATCCCGCTGCAGAACTGGTACGCACCGTCGCTCACGTCGAACAAGGAAGCGGGCCTCGGCGACTGGGAAACGAAAGACATCGCCGATCTGCTGAAAACGGGTGTGTCGAACCGCGGTGCGGTCTTCGGCCCGATGGCGGAAGTGGTTCACAACAGCCTGCAGTACATGAGCGATGCGGACATCAACGCAATGGCCACGTACCTGAAGACGATTCCGCAGAAGAGCGAAGCACCGGAGCCGCTGCAACTGGAAACGTCCGAAAAGTTCGGCGGCGAGCTGTTGAAGCAAGGTCAGAAGATCTACGCTGACAACTGCGCGAAGTGCCACGCGGATAACGGCCTCGGCCAGCCGCCGGCCTTCCCGCCGCTCGCGAACAACCAGTCGATCCAGATGCCGTCGGCGGTCAACCCGATCCGCATGGTGCTGAACGGCGGTTATCCTCCGAGCACGGACGCGAATCCGCATCCGTACGGCATGCCGCCGTTCGCGCAATCGCTGTCGAACCAGGAAGTAGCCGCTGTCGTCACGTATATCCGTATGTCGTGGGGCAACCACGGCACGGCCGTGTCGCCGCAGCAAGTGTCGGATCTGCGTTCGGCGCCGCTCGACTAAGCAGCGTTCGATGCACCGGGGGCGCGGCCTGCGAAATTCGCGGCCGCGCCCTTCGTTTTTTGAGGACCGGTATCATGAGGCTTCGGCAACGCATGCCTCGATGAAACCGTGCAGGAGGAAAGACCCGTGCATGTCGGTGAGCGTTTCAACAGCATTACCCACCTCGTCGGCGCCGTGCTGTCGGTGGCGGGGCTGGCTACGCTCGTGACGATGGGTGCGGTAGAGGGCGACGCATACAAGGTGGTCAGCTTCAGCGTGTACGGTGCGATGCTGTTCGTGCTATATGCTATCTCGACGCTTTACCACAGCGTGCGCCGTCCCCGTATCAAGGCAGTGCTGCAGAAATGCGACCATTCGGCGATCTATCTGCTGATCGCCGGAAGCTACACTCCGTTCACGCTTGTCACGTTGCGCGGGCCGTGGGGCTGGTCGCTATTCGGCGTAAGCTGGGGGCTTGCTGCTCTCGGCATCGTGCAGGAACTGACGCTCGGGCGACGCACCCGCAGCGTTTCGATGGTGCTGTATGTCCTGATGGGATGGCTCGCGCTCGTTGCCGTCCGCCCGCTGGTCCAAGCATTACCGGCCGCGGGCACTGCCTGGCTCGTGGCCGGCGGAGTCATCTACAGCGCCGGCATCTACTTCTTCATCAACGACGAGCGCATCCGGCACGGACATGGTATCTGGCACCTGTTCGTACTGGCGGGCAGTCTGTGTCAATTCGTCAGCGTTGCGCGCTATGTCGCGTAACGTCCACGGCGGCGAAATGCAACTTAAGGCCAGTCAACGTGTCTGCATAGCGCGTTGAAGCATTCGGCACGCATCCGAGCGTGCCGCCGATTTCTCTGCGAACGGAACGGGGCTTCGGCCTTGATCTCGATCACGCCATGCGGCGTGTTCATGCCGCATTTGTGCCCGCTGGGGGCCCACGTGTGCCGCTCGCGAAACTGCATTGCAAAGAGTTTCTATGTCTTTTGATTCCCTCGGCTTGTCCGAACCCCTGGTCCGCGCTGTACACGAACTCGGCTACACCACCCCGACTCCCATCCAGACGCAAGCGATTCCCGCTGTACTGAACGGCGGCGATCTGCTGGCTGGCGCGCAAACCGGCACCGGCAAGACGGCCGGTTTCACGCTGCCAATCCTGCAACGTCTCAATTCCATGCCGCCGCACGCATCCGCGTCGGGCAAGCGTGCAGTGCGCGCGCTGATCCTTACGCCTACGCGGGAACTCGCTGCACAGGTCGAAGAAAGCGTGCGCGCTTACGGCAAGTATCTGAAGCTGAAGTCAACGGTCATGTTTGGCGGCGTCGGCATCAATCCGCAGATCGGCGCACTCAGAAGCGGCGTGGACATCGTCGTCGCGACACCTGGCCGATTGCTCGACCATATGCAGCAGAAGACCATCGACCTGTCGCATCTCGAGATTCTCGTGCTCGACGAGGCGGATCGCATGCTTGATATGGGCTTCATTCACGACATCAAACGCGTGTTGGCCAAGCTGCCGCCGAAGCGCCAGAACCTGCTCTTCTCGGCAACGTTCTCCGACGAGATCAAAACGCTCGCCGACAATCTGCTCGACTCGCCGGCGCTAATCGAAGTCGCGCGCCGCAACACGACCGCAGAAACAGTCGCGCAGAAAATTCACCCGGTGGATCGCGACAAGAAGCGCGAGTTACTCACGCACCTGATCAAGCAGCACAACTGGTTTCAAGTACTGGTGTTCACGCGCACCAAGCACGGCGCCAATCGCCTCGCCGAACAGTTGACCAAAGACGGCATCAGCGCGCTGGCGATTCACGGCAACAAGAGCCAGTCGGCTCGTACGCGTGCGCTTGCCGAGTTCAAGGACGGCACGCTGCAGGTGCTGGTCGCCACCGACATCGCCGCGCGCGGTATCGACATCGATCAGTTGCCGCACGTCGTCAATTTCGATCTACCCAACGTGCCGGAAGATTACGTCCACCGGATCGGCCGCACCGGTCGCGCGGGTGCGACGGGCGAGGCAATTTCGCTGGTGTGCGTCGACGAACTGCAATTGCTGAAGGACATTGAGAAGCTGATCAAGCGTCCGGTGCCGCAGGAAGTGATCGCCGGGTTCGAACCGGACCCGACCGCGAAGCCGGAACCGATTTTGCGCCGGGGCCAGGGCGGTGGCGGCGGCGGTCGTTCGCCGCGTCAAGGTCAAGGCGCGCCGAAGGCTGGCAACGGCGGCGCGGCAAAACCAGCGCAACGCTCCGGGCATCGCCCGGCGAACGGCCAGCAGCAGCCGAAGCCACAAGCCGCGAAGCCGGCCGGCAACGGCGGCCAGCCGCGCCGCGACGGTCAGCGTCAGGACGACCGTCCGCGCGCTATTGCTCATGAAGGTAGCGGCGCGCAGCACGCGCCGCGCAAGCCGCAGAGCGGCAATCCGGGTGCATTGCTCGGCGGCGCAAAGTCGCGCAACGACTCGCCGCGCGGGGGCAACCCGGCGCGCAGCGGCCAGCGTGGTCGTTGAGGTTGGAGGTTGAGGCTTCGGGCGGCTGAGGTTGCCAGTGAAGGTTGTCGGTAGTCAGCTCTGCCGCTGACTACCGCCGTCCAGCCCGACAGCCAGCTCAGCCACCGCCAACCCTCGCCATCAGCCGCCGCGCGCAGAGCGCGCTATACAAGCCAAGGGCCGCTGAACCCTCGTCGTCACCATCCAGCAAACACAGTCGCAGCACCGGCGCGGGGCCTTACCTCAGCCCCCCAACGCCGCAGCCCGTTTCAGCTGCTCGATCTGCCGCTCCCATCGGTCGAGCACCGTCTGCGCCCCTTCTTCCAGTTCAAACGTAATGCCGCTTGTCAGGCGCGCGTAGCGCACGCTTTGGGTTTCGCCTGAATCGATCGTGCAGCTCATATAGACGAGACCACTGTCGTCGCCATCGGCGGGCGGCAGCGGCGCGACGAGCAACTGCACCTGATAAAACGCCTCTTCCAGGACGAAGCTCAATGCGGCCCGCCCGCTCTGCACGATTGCGCGCGCCGCCCGGGCTTGCGGCCAGAGCGCGATACACAGCGTGCGCGAATCGGGCGCATACAACTCGCCGGCGCCGAGCAGCGATGTGCGGATATGCTGATTCGCGTCGACGGTCAGCAGCGAGGCCGTGAAACCGGTCTTGCTCGCGAGCGACGAGCCGTCGAATAGCGCGCGAACCGCGTCGGGCCATTCGTCGAATGCAGTCTGCTCGAGCGGGCGCTGGGGCAAGGAGGAATCGCTCATCGCATGGGTCCGGTTAAGAGGCAAGCCTCCATGATGCCCTGAAACACAAATGGCCCGCATAGGCGGGCCATCTTCTAAGCCGGCGAACTGCCGACATTCGCTCTACCGTTTAACGAAAAAACACATGCTGCGTGATCTTGGCGAGCGGGTAATGCACCCCGGGTTGAATTTTCGCCGGCAAGTCGAGCGGTTTGAGCAGCATCTTCACGCACATGTCAGCGGACAGATTACGCCGCACGAGTGCATTAATCCGCGCGGCCCGCTCGCGGTTGTAAGCCTGGTCACGCACGCGCTCCGGATAACGGATCGCGAACACGTGACGCAACGCGATTTCCGAGTCTTCGTTCTTGATCTCCATCACACGACGCATTAACGCGCCCAGAACGGCGAGCCGGCCATTGCCCTCAATCTTGTTGTACTTCTTGAAGTACTTGAAAAAGTGTTTGTAATGACGGACCTCGTCGGTACGGATGTTGTCGGTAATCTCCTTGAGCACCGGTTCGTCCGAACACTCGCCAATGGCGCGATACAAAGTGGCCGTACCTGTTTCGACGACGCACCGCGCCACCATTTCAAGCGCGCGGGTTTTTTCGAAATCTTCCACTGAACAGGTCAGCGAATATTCGTCCATGAAATTACGGAACGCCGTGTCCCAATCGTATTCTGGCCACACGTAAGCGACATACGTTCTGAGTGCGCGGCCGTGTTGCATTTCCTCGGGCTCCCACTCGTTGTTGAGCCACGCGGAGACTTCCGGATCGCCGTCGAAAAACTTGCTCAGATTACTGGTGTAAACATCTGTGCCGCTTTCAATAAACGAAGCGGCGCACAGCAGCAATAACAGGTCTTCGTTCGCGACCGCTTTCTGGCGATCAATGCGCGTGAGGTCTATGTCCTCGATCCGCCAGGGCATGACATGGTTCAGCTCTGTGTGCATCGTGTCTTGCTCCGAAAGCTGCATCGACTCGTGGAGCATGCTTGGAACCGCTGCTATCGCGCTACCTCGCGTTGCGGTTCGCCGTGTCGGATACAGCGCCGTGAATTAGAGTTAACCCCTTGTGTCTGCATCTTAGCCGCTGTTTCGCAAGTCTGCAGACAACCCAGCACAGACCGTACCGATTGGCCAGGGTTCCAATTTCACGATAGACGAAAGTTTCGGTGAGGCAAGCACGATTGCACCGCGCACGAAAAAGCCAGCTCAACGAGCTGGCTCTGCTTCGCAAAACGCGACAAACCGTGATTCGAAAGTTACGGGGTATGGATACTTCGAGCCACCTCTCCAGCTACCTCTCGCGCCCCGCTGAAGAAGGCGCCGACGGGCGTCAGAAGCCAGCTGCCAAACCGTCGCGGCGGCTGTCGCTGGCGGCCACGTAACCACGCTCCGGATCATTGCGATCGAGCTTCCAGATGTACTGGCCGGAACCGAAATCCATGTAAGGATCGTCGACGGATTTGATCGTGTGGCCGAGCTTCTGCAACCCTTCTGCCGTCTTTGCGTCGAGCGTCGATTCAATGTCGATCGTGAAGTCGCGGTTGACCTTCCAGCGCGGTGCGTCGCATGCCGCCTGAGGCTGCTGACCGTAGTCGAGCATGCGCACGACAGATTGCAAATGCCCCTGCGGCTGCATGTCGCCGCCCATCACGCCGAAGCTCATGACCGCTTCCTGCTGCCCGTTCACCTGCTGCGTGAGAAAAGCCGGAATGATCGTGTGGAACGGCCGCTTGCCGCCTTCCACCACATTCGGCGACTTCGGATCCATCGAGAATCCGCAGCCGCGATTCTGCATGGAGATGCCGGTATCCGGCACCACGATCCCCGATCCGAAGCCCATGTAGTTCGACTGAATGAAGCTGACCATCATGCCGCGCTCGTCCGCCACCGACATGTAGATGGTGCCGCCCGCCTTCGGCATGCCGAAATCGAATTGCGTGGCGCGCTTGTGATCGATCAGCTTCGCGCGCGACGCGAGATAGGCGTCGTCGAGCATCTGCTCCGGCGTGACTTCCATAGAACGCGGATCGGCAACGTAGCGATAGACGTCGGCAAACGCGAGTTTCATCGCTTCGATCTGGAGGTGTTGCGACTCCACGTTGTCGACCGTCAACTCCTTCACATCGAACTGTTCGAGGATGCCAAGTGCGATGAGCGCCGCGATGCCCTGCCCGTTCGGCGGAATCTCGTGCACGGTGTACCCGCGATAGTCCTTGCCGATCGGCTCGACCCAATCCGCGCGATAGTTGCGCAAATCGTCGACGGTCAGCGCGCCGCCGCATTCACGCGAGAACGCCGCGATTCGCTCGGCAACCTCGCCTTCGTAGTACGCGCGCGGGCCTTGCTCCGCGAGCTTGCGCAGCGTCTTGCCGTGGCCGGGAAAACGCACGAGTTCGCTCACTTCCGGCGCGCGTCCGCGGGGCATGAAGGTGGACGCGAACCCCGGTTGGTCCTTCAATTCCGGAACCGCCGCAGCCCACTTGTGAGCCACGATGCTGGCCACCGCGTGACCGCGCTCCGCAATTTCGATGGCGGGCTCCATCAGATCCGCGAACGGCAGAGAGCCGAACTTCTCGTGCAGCGCTTCCCAGCCCGCAATGACGCCAGGAACGGTCACCGCATCCCAGCCGCGCTTGGGTTGAATCGCGAGGCCGTCTTCCTCGCCGTATTTGCGCTTGAAGTAGTCGACGCTCCACGCCGCCGGCGCCACGCCCGATGCATTCAGGCCGTGCAGCTTGCGGCCGTCCCACACGAGCGCGAACGCGTCGCCGCCAAGACCGCAGGAGACCGGCTCGACGACCGTGATCGCGGCCGCGGCGGCGATTGCCGCGTCGACCGCGTTGCCGCCTTTCCACAGCATGCGTAGACCCGCCTGGGCGGCGAGCGGATGCGACGTCGAAACGATGTTACGCGCGAACACGGGCAAGCGCGGTGTCGGATAAGGGTTCTGCCAGTTGAAGCCAGTCATGTCGAACGCTCTCGAAAGCACGGTCAGGCGACGCAAGCCGCCGGAAACAATAGGAAAGATAAAACGCGGACGGAACAGAAATCTTCGATTGCAGCGCGAGCGGCCGCAAAACACAAATTCATTTATCGCATGGATAAATGCGCCGCCGCGCTGAATGCGCCTATGTGCGGCGCACGCAGCTTATGCATGTCGCACGACCTGGCAGACGACCCGCGCGATGGTCTTACAATACACGCACGCTCGCATACGCATCCCGCCGACGCCGACCGCGGCAGGCCGATAACAACTCATCACCGAGACCCATGACCCGAGACCCCCGCCTCACTCTCAACGCCCGGCAACAGGAACTGCTGGAGTGGGTGCAACGCGACGGCTTCGTGACCGTGGACGACCTAGCAGCACACTTCGACGTGACGCCGCAGACGATCCGCCGCGACGTCAACTGGCTCGCCGACATGAATCTGCTGCGCCGTTATCACGGCGGCGCGAGCCTGCCGACCAGTTCCGAGAACGTCTCGTACACGGCTCGGCAGCGCATGTTCCACGACGAAAAAAGGCGCATCGCGGCGCTAGTGGCCACTCACATTCCCGACCAGGCGTCGCTCTTCATCAATCTCGGGACCACCACCGAGGAAGTCGCGCGCGCGCTCAACCGGCATCGCGGATTGCGCGTGATTACCAACAATCTGAATGTCGCGAGCATGATGAGCGGCTATCCCGACTGCGAGGTGCTGGTGACGGGCGGCATCGTGCGACCGTGGGACAAAGGCATCGTGGGCGAACTCGCCATCGACTTCATCCGCCAGTTCAAGGTGGATTTCGCGATTATCGGTACCTCGAGCATTGAACCCGACGGAACCCTGCGCGATTTCGATACGCGCGAGGTGCGCGTGGCCGAAGCCATCATTCACCACGCACGCACCGTTTTTCTCGCCGCCGACAGTTCGAAGTTCGGCCGCCCTGCGCTGGTTCGTCAAGGACATCTCGACCAGATCGACGCGCTCTTCACCGATGCGGCCCCGCCGCCTGACATGGCCGAAACGCTCACCGCCGCCAATTGCCAGGTGTACGTGGCCGGCTGATCAGGCGGTCGCGCCCATGTTGCAGCGCACGCGAAACTTCAAGTGAAATCAAGGATTTGGCCGCGGCGAATAACCGCCTCTGTGGGGGGCGGTTGTCAAAGGGAAAATTTGCAGGGGCCAGTTTGGTGTTTAACGTTTGCTTGACTACACTCCAGTTCCCCGGCGTTCATTGCGTGCCCGCGTGTCGCCGGTGCTAAGAAAACCTGTCGTAGCTGCACCTCCCGCCCCATCTTTTGCGGACCACCCGGCCATGGCTGTCGCCATGCATGCCAGTCGCCGTCGAGGCTGTCCGCGTTTGCTTGACATGGAGAGAAACGATGCTGAGTCCGCACGAATTCGCCACGTTGTTGCTCGTCAAGGACGCTCCCAATCAGGTGGACATGGAGCGAGAAGAACTCGACGCCCTCCTCGAACGCCAGCTTGTGCAACTGGAGCGGCTCGCCTCGGGCAATGAACAATGGCGTGTAACGGAATCCGGCGATAGCGCACTCCGAGCAATCAAGCGCCTTTCCTGATAACAACCCGCGCATCGTCGGGCTGATTGCCGGTTCACGGCCGGTGCGGCTGCCAGCTCAGCCGCACGCACACGGCCAACCCTCGAGCCGGCCTTGTCCATTCGGTTTGTGTCAACGTGGGCGCCCGCAGCGGCGCTCACTTTCATTACGGCCGCGTCACCGATGACCGGTTAACCGCCGAGCCGCCGCCACCTAACGACAAAACCTCAACCGCTGCGCAACGTCGGATCGACTGCGGCGCGCCAGCTTATTGCTCGTGCGCGCTGCTCCGTAAAGAACGCAACCCACTGATTCCGAATCTGCGGGTCGGTACTCGCCCCCTGGCTCGTGTAGCGCTGCGCGATTTCCGTCTGAAACGCGCAGTAATCCTCCTTCGACAACCGCCCGCGCCGGTTCGCCACATAGGCGTCGAACAACGTCGCATACACGCCTTGAGCGTCGTTGCCGTAATCGACCGTCTGGGCGCTGCACATCTGCTGCAACGACGCGAACGACGGCGCGCCCATCGTTCCGCTCAAGCTCGGCGAAGCAACGCACCCTGCGAGAAGCGCTGCCGCGCCCACCATGAAAAGTACACGCATGAAATCACCCTGGAATGGCTACTGCCAAGAGTATCGTCCGTGGCCGCGCGTTGCGCCACTGCCTTGGCCTTTCGATAGAGGCTCACGTCAAATGCGCGAACTTTACTTTTTCGAATATGTTCATTAAAGTTCGAAAACGAACACTATCGGTTCGATAGGGTTCGGACAAACTTTCGGAAAAGTCAGGAGACGCAGCAGGTGACGCAAGGCACGAGATACGATTTGCTCGTCGTGGGCGGCGGGATCAACGGCGCAGGCATCGCACGCGACGCGGCGGGCCGGGGCCTGTCCGTGCTGCTGTGCGAGCAGGACGACCTGGCAGCGCATACGTCCTCGGCGAGTACCAAACTGATCCACGGCGGTTTGCGCTACCTGGAATACCGCGAGTTCGGACTGGTGCGCAAAGCGTTGCAGGAGCGCGAGACGTTGCTGCGCGCCGCGCCGCACATCATGTGGCCGCTGCGCTTCGTGATGCCGCACATGCCCGATCTGCGTCCCGCCTGGCTGATTCGCGCCGGTCTTTTCCTTTACGATCATCTCGCCCGGCGCGAACTGCTGCCCGGCTCGCGCGGCATCGTGATGCGCGATCATCCGGCCGGCGCGCCACTCGTCGAATCGATCACGCGCGGCTTCGTGTACTCCGACGGCTGGGTCAACGACGCTCGCCTCGTCGTGTTGAATGCGCTCGACGCCGCCGAGCACGGCGCGAAGATTCTCACGCGCACCAAGCTGCTGAGCGCCGTGCGCGCAGGCGGCGAATGGCGCGCGCAACTCAAACGCGCGGACGGCACGACCGTAGACGTGCGGGCCGCGTCGATCGCGAACGCCGCAGGCCCGTGGGTCGGCGAACTGCTCCAGGGCGCGCTCGGCCGCGCGGCGTCGCACAGCGTGCGACTGGTCAAGGGCAGCCACATCGTCACGCGGCGCCTGTTCGAACACGACCACGCGTACATCTTCCAGAATCCGGACAAGCGGATCATCTTCGCGATTCCGTACGAGCACGACTACACGCTGATCGGCACAACCGATCTCGAATATCGCGGCGACCCCGCGCAAGTGGCAATCAGTGCCGACGAAACGCAGTACCTGTGCGACTCGATCAATCGCTACTTCAAGCAGAAGATCTCCCCGGCCGACGTGCGCTGGACCTACTCGGGTGTGCGGCCGCTGCTCGAGGAAGAAGGCGCGGACAATCCGTCGGCGGTGACGCGCGACTATTCGCTCGAACTGGATGCGCCGGCGGGCGAAGCGCCGCTGCTGTCCGTGTTCGGCGGCAAGATCACGACCTTTCGCAAGCTCGCGGAAGAAGCCGTCGACAAGCTCGCGGCTGCTCTCGGCAGCGACGCGCCTTCGTGGACGGCCGGCGCGCCGTTGCCCGGCGGCGATATCCCGCAGGCAAACTTCGAGCGCTTTCTCGCTGGACTGAAGCAGCAGCACGCGTGGTTGCCGGCGGACCTCGCGCACCGTCTGGCCCGTGCGTACGGCACGCGAGTGAAGAACGTGATCGGCGACGCGCGCTCGCTCGCCGGTCTCGGCGAGGCGTTCGCGCCGGGTCTCTACGAGGCCGAGCTGACGTATCTGCGCGACACCGAATGGGCACGCAGCGCGCACGACGTGCTATGGCGCCGCTCAAAGCTCGGCCTTCACGTCGAGCCGGGCACGCTCGACTCGATTACACGCGACATCGACGCATGGTTCGCTCGCCAACCCGAGCGACAGAGCGCCTGACCGGGTGAAAGTCTGCGCGCTCGCAGCGTAAAAAAAACGTTTCACCCCTCGGCTGCATCGAGCCGGCTGCACCGACCCGAGCGGTCGCGGCCGCTTGGAACGACAAGCCGTTCCCGTCGCCGGTAAGCTGTTACGGCGATTCATAAAACGCATGGAGAAGAGACAATGCAGGATCAGTACATCCTCGCGCTTGACCAGGGCACCACCAGTTCACGCGCGATGCTGTTCGACCGCCTCGGCAACGTCGTGTCGACGGCACAAAAGGAGTTTGAGCAGATCTACCCGCGTCCGGGCTGGGTCGAGCACAACCCGCAGGAAATCTGGTCGACGCAGGCGGGCGTCGCTGCCGAAGCCGTGACGCGCGCCGGGATGAATGGCACGTCGATCGCCGCGATCGGCATTACGAATCAGCGCGAAACCACGATTGTCTGGGATCGCGAGACCGGCCATCCGATCTACAACGCGATCGTGTGGCAGGACCGCCGCACCGCCGACTTCTGCGATCAGCTCAAGGAGCAAGGCCTCGAAGCCAAAGTTCGCGCGAAAACCGGCTTGCCGATCGACTCGTATTTCTCGGCAACCAAAATCCGCTGGATTCTCGACAACGTGGAAGGTGCACGCGAAAAAGCGAAGCAAGGCCGCCTCGCGTTCGGCACCGTCGATAGTTGGCTCGTGTGGAACTTCACCAAGGGCGGCCTGCATGTCACCGACGTGACCAACGCGTCGCGCACCATGCTGTTCAACATCCACACGCTGAAGTGGGACGACGAACTGCTCGACGCACTCGACATTCCACGCAGCATGCTGCCTGAAGTGCGTCCTTCGTCCGAAGTGTATGGGCCTACCAAGACCACCGTATTCGCCTCCAAGATCCCGCTCGCGGGCATTGCCGGCGACCAGCACGCAGCGCTCTTCGGCCAGATGTGCACCGAATCGGGCATGGTGAAGAACACCTACGGCACAGGCTGCTTTCTGGTGATGAACACCGGCGACAAGCCGATCGAATCTAAGAACAATCTCGTCACCACGATCGCGTGGCAGATCGGCGATCAGATCAACTACGCGCTCGAAGGCAGCATCTTCATCGGCGGCGCGGTCGTGCAATGGCTGCGCGACGGTCTGGGCATCATCAAGAACGCGGCTGAGATCGAAACGTTGGCGCGCGGCGTGCCGCATTGCGACGGCGTCTATCTGGTGCCCGCGTTCGCCGGGCTCGGCGCGCCGCACTGGAATGCGCGCGCCCGCGGCACGCTGTTCGGCGTGACGCGCGGCACGACGTCGGCGCATATCGCTCGCGCCGCGCTCGACTCGATCGCGTATCAGTCGCTCGATGTTCTGAAGGCGATGGAGGCCGACTCCGGCATTCGCATCGGCGAATTGCGGGTTGACGGCGGCGCCTGCGCGAACAACCTGTTGATGCAGTTCCAGGCCGACATCCTCGGTGTGGATGCGGTTCGCCCCAAAGTGTCGGAAACCACTGCGTTGGGCGCGGCGTATCTGGCGGGCCTCGCGGTCGGCTACTGGAAAGATGTGGACGAATTGCAAAGCCAGTGGAAGCTCGACCGCCGCTTTACGCCCGCGCTCGAACAAGCGGATGTCGAGGAATGTCTCGACGGCTGGAAGCGCGCGATTCGCGCCGCCAAAGCGTGGGCCGACACACCTTGAGAGCGGTCTTCGCGATGGTCGCTTTGGTTGCGTTGTTCGCGGCTAAGCGCTCGCCATGAGGCAAGTCGAACAAGGATGAACGCGGCCGCGACAGCAGCGCGATGAAAGCGCGACCCGATCGCGACACAACTGCAACGAATCAACAAAAGCCATGACGAGGCGGCAAGCACCAGGCCACAAAACGCGACCAGGCCGCCCGTCTCGCGGTTTTCCTAACAACAATATTTCGGATACCCAACAATGTCACCATACATTGCGGAATTCATTGGCACGGCGCTCGTCGTGCTGCTCGGCGACGGTGCTGTCGCCAACGTGCTGCTCGCGCGCACCAAAGGCAAGGGCGCGGATCTGATCGTGATCGTGATGGGCTGGGCCATGGCCGTTTTCATCGCGGTCTACGTCACTGCATCGTACAGCGGCGCGCACCTGAATCCGGTCGTGACGGTCAGTCTTGCGCTCGCTGGCAAGTTCGCGTGGGCCAAGGTCCCCGGCTATATCGCGGCGCAAATGCTCGGCGGGATGGCCGGCGCGCTGCTCGTGTGGGTCGCGTATCGCCAGCACTTCGCGAAAGAAGGCGACGCCGACGTCAAGCTCGGCGTGTTCTGCACCGCGCCAGCAATTCGCAGCGTCCCTCACAACCTGCTGACCGAGATGATCGCAACCTTCGTGCTAATTCTCGGCGTGCTGTATCTAGCCTCGCCGCAAGTCGGTCTCGGTGCGCTCGACGCGCTGCCAGTCGGCCTGCTCGTGCTCGGCATCGGCATCTCGCTCGGTGGCCCGACGGGTTACGCGATGAGTCCTGCGCGCGATCTGTCGCCGCGTCTGATGCATGCGCTGCTGCCGATTCCCGGCAAGCGTGACAGCGACTGGCGCTATGCATGGATTCCGGTGTGCGGGCCGCTCGTCGGCGGCGCGGTGGCGGCGGCTCTTTATCTGTATCTGCACACGCGCTGATCTCGCCGAGCAGAGGTGAATAGCTGACGCGCGCGAGAATCGCGGGCGATGGAACAGTGGATTGCAGCGGAAAGCGGCCGCGCGACGCGAGCCGCGTCAAAGCACGTATCATGGCGCTTTCACCCGGCGCGCATGGGCTGGCCATTCCGGCCACCCACCCCGCTTTCCGTTCCTTCAGGCATGATCGACCATCTCATTTGCGACTGCGACGGCGTGCTCGTCGACAGCGAAGTCATTGCTGACCGCGTCATGTTCGAGACGCTATCGGCGACTTTCCCCGGACTCGACTTCGAACCCATCGTCAAGACGGCCTTTGGCCAGCAAACGTCGCGCTTTCTCGAAGGCATCGAGAAAGCGTTCGACATCGCTCTGCCGCCCGATTTCCTGCGCACGATTGAACACAATGTCGAGCTCGCGCTGGCCGCGTCGCTCAGTCCGATCAACGGCGTTCGAACTGCGCTGCAACGCGTGACGCTGCCGGCCGCGGTCGTGTCGAACAGCCGCATGGCGCGCGTGACGGCGTCAGTGCAGCGCGCCGGACTGCAGCAGATTTTCGGCGAGCGCATTTTCAGCGCCGAACAGGTCGCACGTCCCAAACCTTTTCCCGATGTCTACCTGTTTGCCGCGCAGACGCTCGGCGTCGAGCCATCGCGATGCATCGTCGTGGAAGACAGCGTGGCGGGTCTGAATGCGGCGCGCGCGGCGGGCATGAAGACGATCGCTTTCGTCGGCGCGAGCCATATTCCCGACGGCTACGCGGACGCGCTGCGCAAGATGGGCATGACGCGCATCATGAAACACATGGACGAATTGCCCGCGTTGCTCGAAGCGGGCGTGCGGGGAGAATTCGGCGACGTGCAGTCGTAGCGATCTGCGCCGAAGGTAGCGTTCAAGAAGACAGGCCGACTGTATGCGGTCGGCCTGGTGCTTCGAACACAACGTCCTGCAACGAGCGGAAAGAGCCCGTCACAGAGCGACGTCGAACAGCGCATTGATCCGGCGCGCGCTGCCCGAATTACATCGCTGGGTTCACGCTTCCTGCTCGACGCATTCACGCGCCTCAGCCAACGCGCGACGGAACTCGGCCAGCTCAGCGATCGTCAGCATCGGCAGATTGTGTTGCGCGGCAAAGCGTTCGACGTCCGCGCCGCGCGTCATCGTGCCGTCAGCGTTCATCAATTCGCACAGTACGCCGGCCGGCTTCAGGCCGGCGAGAATCGCGAGATCCACCGTGCCCTCCGTATGTCCGCGACGCGCAAGCACGCCGCCAGGCATCGCACGCAACGGAAACACGTGGCCGGGGCTCACGATGTCGCCGGGCTTCGCGGTATCGGCAATGGCGGCGCGAATGGTCGTCACGCGGTCGAGTGCGGACACGCCGGTCGTCACGCCTTCGCGTGCTTCGATCGAAACCGTGAACGCCGTGCCATGACGGCTCTCGTTGTTGGCGACCATCGGCGGAAGTTCGAGCGCGAGGATCTTCTCGTCGGGCAGGCACAGGCAGACGATCCCGCTGCATTCACGAATCAGCAGCGCCATTGTTTCGACGGAAAGACGCTCGGCGGATACGATCAGGTCGGCCTCGTTCTCACGGTCGTCGTCGTCTTGCAGCACAACGGCGCGGCCATCGCGCATTGCTTGCAGCGCGGCGGCGATACGCGGCGGAACGGATTCGGTGTCGAGCAGCGGAAGATCGGCGAATGCATCGTCTGCAATCGTCGACGGGGCAGCAAAAGTAGCAAAGGACATGTTGAAACGCTCATCGCAAAAGTGGGGCGAAAAACGTTTCAGGGCATTGCAAACAGACAAAGACGCGCCGCGAACCGCCTCTGCATAGTCGAGGCGGTGTTCATGCACCGCCCGAACCTGCGAGCGGCGCCACGGAGACGAACATGACTATCTGCACATCTTCTTCCATCCGGACTGTGACCGTCGGCTCTGGCTTCTCACCAGATCTGCTGACCCCGCGGCGGCTTCCGATTCACTGAAAGCCAGACTACTGCGGGCGCTCGCGGGCTCGCCGGCTCACGCTTTCGCGTTGCCGGCATACCGCCGGTGGGGAATTTCACCCCGCCCTGAAGACGCACTGATTGCCGGACAACCGGCGGGCCAAGCATACAACAGTCGCGCGCGAACAGCAGTGCAACCCTACTGCGCAACGGGATTCGCGGTGAACGCCGTGCTCACCCATATTTCTAACTTCGAGACGCTGACCAGCGAGCCGACGCGACGCCCGCGCGTTCGATCAAACCGGCGCGGCTTCGCGCGCCGTGTCCGGTTGCGAGGGCACGTCCCAACGGGGCGGCGTCTCTGCCTTCAACGTTACGCGAAACGCGCGCGCCTCGGTGTCGCCGGGATTGCGCAGGCTATGCGGCTGATCGGCGTCGAACACGATCGCGTCGCCTGTGGCCAGCAACTGACGTTGATCGTGCACGCTCACCTCGAGCGTGCCCTCACTGACGACGAGGTTCACCGTCGTGCCCGGCGCGCGACGCGTGCCGGGTTCCGTGTGCAACGGCGCGATGCGCAACTCGTGGAATTCGGCGGCGGTCGGTTCAGTATCGGGATAGAGCGGACGAGCCGAATAGCGTCCGTTGGAACTGACGACGCGCGACGAGCGCTCCGCCGGCAAGTGCTCGAAGCCGTTGGTCGCGTGACGCCGCAGGAATGCCGCGACCGACACTTTCAACGCGGCCGCCACTTTGCAAAGCACCTTGATCGACGGCACGCTGCGCGCCGACTCGATCTGCGCGAGCATGGCGCGCGACACGCCGGATGCGCGGGCCAGAGCATCGAGCGACAACTGGCGCTCGGCGCGCAAGCGCGCGAGATTCACGCCGACCAGATGTTCGAGTGCATCGAAGGGTTCAGCAGCACGCGGCGGCGCATCGGTATCAGCGGTGGGATCGCGAACCAGCGCAAGCGGGGAATGCATGATTGCCTCCAGAAGCGCCGCCGGACGGCGGGCAAGCAGTTAGTGGAAGCAAGATAGCATCGCGCCCCGCCGTGCCCAACGAAGTTATCTTCACACTGTTATCAGCATTGCGGAGGGCGTTTCTCGCAAAGCTTGTGCGGATTTTTCATATGGGCGCGACTTCGCTTCCCGTTGGAGCGCGCCCATACAGGTCAGCCAACGGCGCTTGCACTTCCTGAGCACTCAAGCCCGCTCGCGCACTTCCATGTCGCGTCGATTGACCGGCTGTGGCACCGGCCGATCCATGCGCGATGCCAACCAGGTCAGCAACAGAGCCACAGCGCTCACGGCCGCGGCAACCCATGGCAATGTATCCAGCGAATGGCCGTGATCGATCACGAGACCTCCCAGCCACGCGCCGCCCGCATTGCCGACATTGAACGCGCCGATGTTCAGCGTCGACGCGAGATTCGGCGCCTTGGCGGCTTTCTCGACCACGCGCATCTGCAACGGCGGCACGGTCGCGAAGGCGGCAATGCCCCACACGAACACCGTGATTGCCGCGGCCACGGGCGAATGACTGGTACGCGCGAATATCGCCATCACCACCGCCAGCGCCGCGAGAATGCCCATCAACGAGGGCATCAGCGCACGGTCCGCGAGCTTGCCACCGACCGTGTTGCCGATCGTAAGCCCAACGCCGAACAGCACCAGGATCAGCGTGACGGCTCGCGGCGAGAAGCCGCTCACCTGCTCCAGAATCGGCGCGATATACGTGAACACGACGAATACGCCGCCGAAGCCGAGCACCGTCATCGCAAGCGCGGTCCAGACTTGCGGGTCCTTCAGCACGCGCACTTCATGACCGAGACCGGCAGGACCCGAATCGTGGCGATTCGGCACGAGTGCCGTCACGCCTGCGAGCGACAGCACGCCGAACCCGCTGACGATCCAGAAGGCCGCGCGCCAGCCGAACTCCTGGCCCACGAAAGTACCGAACGGAACGCCGAGCACGTTGGCAAGCGTGAGGCCGGTGAACATCAACGCAATTGCGCTCGCGCGCTTCTCGAGCGGCACGAGCGACGCGGCCACCACGGCGCCAATGCCGAAAAACGACCCGTGCGCGAACGACGTCACCACGCGCGCGATCATCAGCACGGAATAGTCCGACGCAATCGCACACAACGTATTGCCGACGATGAAAACGCCCATCAGCAATTGCAAAGCGAGCTTGCGCGGCATCCGGCTCGTGACGACGGCAAGCAGCGGCGCGCCGACCGCGACGCCGAGCGCATACCCGCTCACCAGCAATCCCGCCGACGGAATCGACACCGAGAGATCACGCGCGACCTCGGGCAGCAAGCCCATGATGACGAACTCGGTCGTCCCGATAGCAAAGGCGCTGATCGCGAGCGCGAGTAATGGAATTGGCACTGTTGTTCTCCAGGTTCTACGGTTGAGCATGATGCAGCGCCGTCACGAACTCGACGACGACACCCGGCGTGAGCGCCACGAAAATCTGCATGGCGGCTTCTTGCGGGCCCATCGGCGGCACTTGCGCCGTCCGATAGTCCGCGCCGGTTGCCCGCAGGCGCGCGAGCAGCGCCTGCCACTCGGCGGGGCTTTCCAGACGGAATGCGATGTGATCGATGCGCGGCGCGGCTCTCACCGAGGTGTCCGGCAACGTGCTCTCGACCAGATGGATCACCGGGCTGCCGTTGGCATACAGCCAGTAGCCGCCGACGGAAAACGGCGGACGGGCGCCTTGCGTCAACCCGACTACATCGACGAAGAAACGCCGGGCCGTGTCGAGATCGGCTGTGACGATAGTCGCGTGATCGAGTTGCATGGCTTCGGCCGGCTGACTGCGCCGCATTGGTTCGAGGCTTGCATTGTGACTGCGACGCATCAATTTGATAATTGGCGTAGCATTTGAAGCATTTTCAAATGTGATTTGAAGAACGCAATGGATAACCTTGGCGACATTCGTCTCTTCGTTGAGGCCGCGCAACACGGCAGCCTGTCTGCGGCGGGCCGCAAAATGGGGCTGACACCGGCTGCTGCGAGCGCGCGCCTCGCGAAACTCGAAGCCGGCCTGAAGGCGCGCCTGTTCGAGCGCACCACCCGCCAGTTGCGACTCACCGACGAAGGGCGTCTCTACCTGAACTGCTGCCGCCAGGCGCTGCAATCGCTAGACGACGCAAAGGCCGCGCTGCAAGCGGGGCAAGGGGTGGTGCGCGGCAAGGTGCGCGTCTCGGCGACGTCCGACTTTGGCCGCAATCTGCTGATGCACTGGCTCGACGAGTTCAACGCGCTCTACCCGGAGGTGACGTTCGCCCTGACGCTGTCGGACTCGCTGTCGAACCTGGTGCAGGAGGACATCGATCTCGCGATCCGTTTCGGCGTGCCGCAAGACAGCTCGCTGGTCGCGCGCAAGCTGGCGCCCAACCGGCGCGTGCTTTGCGCATCGCCGGAATACATCGCACGCAAGGGCGAGCCCAAAGACCCGTACGATCTCGCCAATTTCGATTGCATCGTGCTTAGCACCGGCTCGGGTCCGGTGAACGAGTGGCGCTTCACGCGCGGCGACGAAGTGCAGCAGTACACCGTGCCGTTCGAAACCGCGCGCGAGACGAACGACGGCGCCGTCGCCCGCGAATGGGCGCTGCGCGGCTACGGCATTGCGATCAAGTCGATGTGGGACGTGCAAGCGGATCTGCGCGCCGACGGCCTGAAAATTCTGCTGCCCGAGTGGCGCTATCCGGACGCGCCGCTGCACGCGCTCTACCACCGCAACCGTTTCATGGCGCCGCGCGTGCGCGTCCTGCTGGATTTCCTGAGCGAGCGCTTCGCGCAAGTGTCCGACGAACTGGAAAGCCTGCTGGGCTTGCCGCCCGACGTGCCCACACACGTGTCGCGGGCCGGAACGGGCGGACAAACCGTATCCGGCGAAGGGCTATAATGTTGCGTTACGCTGCGAGCGTGCGCGGCAAGCGGCTAGACATGACTGGAATGACGGGTCCCTGCCCGCCCAAGTGCGCTGAAAGTGCCGGCCGTTTCGAGGCTTCGCGCACGTTTTCGCATCTCTTTGACCCCTAATACGACGCCCCCAGATTAACCACTGCGACCGGCGAAATTCGATGACCAAGAAAGTTTATGTAAAGACCTTTGGCTGCCAGATGAACGAGTACGACTCTGACAAGATGGTCGACGTACTGGGCGCGGCTGAAGGGCTCATCAAGACGGACACGCCGGAAGACGCGGACGTCATTCTGTTCAACACCTGCTCGGTACGCGAGAAAGCTCAGGAGAAAGTCTTCTCCGACCTCGGCCGCGTCCGCGAACTGAAAGAAGCGAACCCGAACCTGATTATCGGCGTGGGCGGCTGCGTGGCGAGCCAGGAAGGCGCGTCGATCGTAGCGCGCGCGCCCTACGTCGATCTGGTGTTCGGGCCGCAAACGCTGCACCGTCTGCCGCAAATGATCGACAAGCGCCGTGAAAGCGGCCGCGCGCAGGTCGACATCACTTTCCCGGAAATCGAAAAGTTCGACCATTTGCCGCCGGCTCGCGTCGACGGTCCGAGCGCGTTCGTGTCGATCATGGAAGGCTGCAGCAAGTACTGCAGCTATTGCGTAGTGCCCTACACGCGCGGTGAAGAAGTATCGCGTCCGCTCGACGACGTGCTCACCGAAATTGCGGGCCTCGCCGACCAGGGCGTGCGCGAAGTCACGCTGCTCGGTCAGAACGTGAACGCGTATCGTGGCGCGCTCACGCTGGGTTCGTCGGAGATCGCCGACTTTGCGACCCTGATCGAATACGTCGCGGATATTCCGGGAATCGAGCGGATTCGCTATACCACGTCGCATCCGAAGGAATTCACGCAGCGCCTGATCGACACCTACGCGAAGGTGCCCAAGCTCGTGAGTCACCTGCATCTGCCGGTGCAGCACGGCTCCGACCGGATTTTGATGGCGATGAAGCGCGGCTACACGGTGCTCGAATACAAGTCTGTGATCCGCAAATTGCGCGCTATTCGCCCGGATCTGTCGCTTTCCACGGACATGATCGTCGGCTTCCCCGGCGAGACGGAAGAAGATTTCGACAAGATGATGGCGCTCGTGCACGAGATGAAGTACGACACGAGCTTCTCGTTCATCTACAGTCCGCGCCCGGGCACGCCGGCTGCGAACCTGCACGACGACACGCCGCGCGAAGTGAAGCTGCGGCGCCTGCAGCATCTGCAAGCTACGATCGAAGAAAACGTGCAGCGAATCAGCGATTCGATGGTCGGCAAGGTGGAGCGCATTCTGGTCGAACGCCCGGCGCGTAAAGACCCGAACGAACTTGCGGGCCGCACCGAAAATAACCGCGTAGTGAATTTTCCGGCGCCGTTGGCTTCGCATGCGCGACTGACCGGTCAGATGGTCGACGTGAAAATCGTCAAGGCGTACCCACATTCACTGCGTGGGGAGCTCGTGCTGGTGCGCGACCATGCAGCGGACAACGCAAGCGCCATCACGCACTGACCGACTGACAACTGACCGAGCGGCGCGGGCGCGCCGCGCCACGCACCGCCCGACGCACCCCGAGTACTGAAACCGACAGGATCGAATCACCGCCTTGAAAACCACTCAGCCGCATCTGGAATTCACCGCTCCGCGCGACGACAATGCGCGGCTCGCCAACCTCTGCGGACCGCTCGACGAAAACCTGCGGCAAATCGAGCAGGCGCTCGACGTGACGCTGCAACGCCGCGGACATCGCATTACGATTCGCGGGCGCGGCGCCAAGCTTGCGCTTACCGCTCTCGAAAACTTCTACAACAACGCGCGCGAGCCGCTGTCGGTCGACGACATTCAGCTTGCACTCGTCGAAGTGCGCCATCCGGCGCGGCATCGCACCAACGGCAACGGCAATGGGAATGGTGACGAAGCGGGCGAGCCAGGCTTTCCCGGCAATCCCGACCATCCGTTCGACCAACCCGCCGACAGCGACGAAGACGACCTCGAAGAGCTCGGTCCGAAACTGTACACACGGCGCGCCGATCTGCGCGGCCGCACGCCGGCGCAGCGCGAGTATCTGAAGCAGATCGTTTCTCACGACGTCACGTTTGGCGTCGGTCCGGCCGGCACAGGCAAGACCTATCTCGCGGTCGCCTGCGCGGTTGACGCGCTCGAGCGCGATCAGGTCAAACGCATTGTCCTCACGCGCCCAGCCGTCGAAGCGGGCGAGCGTCTCGGCTTTCTGCCGGGCGATCTCGCGCAGAAGGTCGATCCCTATCTGCGTCCGCTGTACGACGCGCTCTACGATCTGCTGGGCTTCGACAAAACCGCCAAGATGTTCGAGCGGCAAATGATCGAAATCGCGCCGCTCGCGTACATGCGCGGCCGCACGCTGAATCACGCGTTCATCATTCTCGACGAAGCGCAGAACACCACGCCCGAGCAGATGAAGATGTTTCTCACGCGGATCGGCTTTGGCTCGAAGGCCGTGGTGACCGGCGACACGACTCAGGTCGACTTGCCGCGCGGGCACAAGAGCGGGCTCATCGAAGCGCAGCAGGTTCTGTCCGACGTGCGCGGCATTGCGCTCACACGCTTCACCAGTGCGGACGTGGTGCGGCATCCGCTCGTCGCACGAATTGTCGAGGCGTACGACGCGCATTCGCAAAAAACTGCCAACCCGGCGGATTCGCGTTAATGCGGCTCGACGCAACCGATAATCCGCTGAACGCGCGGCCTTCGGACCGGCTGTATTACGCGCCTCGCTTCACGCATCACTTCAAACCAGCATGAGCCGCGCCCCTAAACTGACGCTGAACCTGCAATTCCCCGCGGCCAAGGCGTGGCCCGAGCACAAGGCGCTGCTGCCTCGCGCCACGGTGGCCAGCTGGATCAAGGCCGCGCTTTTCGCGGACGGCGAGCTGACCGTGCGTTTCGTCGACGCGGAAGAAGGCCGGACGTTGAACCGCACGTATCGCGGCAAGGATTATTCGACCAATGTGCTGACTTTCGCGTACGCGGAGTCGGCAGACGATCCGGTGACGGGCGATCTGATCCTGTGCTGCCCCGTCGTCGAGAAAGAAGCCGCCGAGCAGGGCAAACCGCTCCTCGCGCATTATGCGCATCTGCTCGTGCACGGCACGCTTCACGCTCAAGGCTACGACCACGAAGTCGAGGAAGAAGCCGAGGAAATGGAAGCGATCGAAACCGAAATTCTCGGCAAGCTCGGCTTTCCCGACCCTTATCGCTAACCGTCGCCCGGACCGAACCGTGAGCTCATTCTCCTCTGACGCCGACGCCCGAACGCCCTGCCCGGACTATCCCCCCGCGCTCGGCGAATCGCGGCTGCTGACGGACGAGGAGTTGCGCGCGTCGCTCGAATGCACGCTGCGCGACTGGGACCGACAGAGCGACTTATGGCTTTTCGGCTATGGCTCGCTGATCTGGAATCCCGGTCTGCCCACCGTCGAAGCCACGCGCTCGAAGGTGCACGGTTATCACCGAGGCCTGTATCTCTGGTCGCGCGTGAATCGCGGCACGCCGGAACAGCCGGGCCTCGTACTCGCGCTCGATCGCGGCGGCTCCTGCACGGGCATTGCGTTTCGTCTCGCGGCGCAAGGCGCCATGCCGCATCTCGAAGCGCTCTGGCGCCGCGAGATGGCGATGGGTTCGTACCGGCCAGCATGGCTGCCGTGCGTGCTCGCCGACGGCCGGCGCGTCGACGCACTCGCGTTCGTGATGCGCCGCGACGTACCGAGTTACACCGGCAAGCTGGGCGACGAAATTGTCAAAACGGTGTTCGGCTGCGCACGCGGCCGCTACGGCACGACGCTCGACTATGTGAGTCGCACCGTTCACGCGCTACGCGAAAGCGGCATGCCGGACCGGGCGCTGGAAGCGCTACTCCAGCGCTGTCAGGCCGGCAATGACGAGCCCGCTTCCGCGGGCGCTGAGGTGGGCAGGCAGCCGCAAGCGGGTAAGTGAGGCTCAGTAAAGCTTAATAAGGCTCAATAAAGTGTCAGTAAGCGCTAGTTGAGCGCCGCGCCGTTTTTTGTTCCGAAACGCTTTTCGCCCGGTAATCAGTTAGGATTGACCCATGGCCCGCGCCTTGCGGCGCAACGGTGTCAGCCCGGTTTCATTCATCGCCAGGTGCGGCGGGACACGGTCCTGCCATGTGCCTGGTGTATCCTTAATGCTCTGCAACAGCGCGCCCAGTCTTGCCGGGCGCACTACCATGAACGACACGTATCCCAGTCGACGCCACACCGACAAACCGCAGGAAAAACGCTCGCTGCTCGAGCGTCTTACCGATTTCATCTCGCCCGAGCCCGACTCGCGCGCCGAACTTCTGGAAATTCTGCAGGACGCGCACGAGCGCAACCTGATCGACGCCGACTCGCTGTCGATGATCGAAGGCGTATTCCAGGTCACCGAACTCAGCGCACGCGACATCATGGTGCCGCGCGCGCAAATGGACGCGATCAACATCGCGGACAATCCCGCCGAATTCATTCCTTACGTGCTGGAAAAAGCGCATTCGCGCTATCCGGTCTATGAAGGCAACCGCGACAACATCATCGGCGTGCTGCTGGCGAAAGACCTGCTGCGTTACTACGCGGAAGAAGAGTTCGATGTGCGCGGCATGTTGCGCCCCGCCGTCTTTATCCCCGAATCCAAGCGACTGAACGTGTTGCTGCACGATTTCCGGGTGAATCGCAATCACCTCGCGGTGGTGGTCGACGAATACGGCGGCGTGGCGGGTCTCATCACCATCGAGGACGTGCTGGAACAGATCGTCGGTGATATTGAAGACGAATACGATTTCGACGAAGAAAGCGGCAACATCATCGCCTCGCCGGACGGACGCTTCCGTGTGCGGGCGCTGACCGAAATCGAGCAGTTCAACGAGGCTTTCGGCACACACTACCCGGACGAAGAAGTCGATACGATCGGCGGACTCGTCACGCATCACTTCGGGCGCGTCCCGCATCGCGGCGAGAAGGTTCGCATCGACGATCTCATTTTCGAGATTCTGCGCGGCGACGCCCGCCAGGTTCACATGCTGCTCGTGCGGCGCGACCCGCTCGCCGGTCAGCGCGAGCGCGAAGCGCAGCACGTGCAGACCTGAGCACCTGAGCGGCCCGGCTGCTCCCGCTTCAAGCCGCCGATGCCTACCCGCCGGCTGCGCGGCCTGACTTTTCAATTTGCCACTCCTCAACGCCGACCGCGCAACAATGGCCGACCCGATTACTTCCCGCTCCCGTCACGGCACGAGCGCTTCTGCCGCCAGGCCCACGCGAGTGCGCACGCTTCCCCGCTGGCATTATCTCGTCGCGCTGGCGGCGGGCGCGGCCAACACGCTGTCGTTCGCACCCACGCCGCATGGCGGCTGGCTCGAACTTGTCATCTTCGTATTTTTCTTCGGCTGGCTGACACGAACCACCGGCTGGAAAAGCGCCGCCCTGACAGGCGGCGCGTTTGGCTTCGGCAACTTCGTGAGCGGCGTCTGGTGGTTGTACGTCAGCATGCATTTTTTCGGCGGCATGCCAGCGCCGCTTGCCGGCACGGCACTCGTGCTGTTTTCGCTCTACCTCGCGCTGTATCCTGCTTTGGCCGCGGGCATCTGGTCGTTCTGCGCCGGCCACGCCCGCAATGGGTCGTCGAGTACCGATACGCCGTTCTCGCCGACATGGCATGGAGCGCTCGCCTTCGCCAGCGCATGGGCGATCGGCGAATGGTTGCGTGGCACGGCGTTCACCGGTTTTCCGTGGCTCGCTAGCGGCTACGCGCAAGTCGACGGTCCGTTCGCCGGATTCGCGCCGCTCGCGGGCGTGTATGGTGTCGGTTGGGTGCTCGCGCTCGCAGCGGCGTTGATCGTGCAGGCGGTCCTTGCTCTGCTGCGCCGTCGGCGCGAGGCTCGCGAGGCTTCGTCCAGCGGCGAGCATACCCGCGGCGGCGCCGCGCAGATTGCCGCGCCGGCCGGCGTCGCGCTGGCGCTGATCGCGGCAGGCCTGCTGCTGCCGCTCGCTAGATGGACCGTTCCCGCCAACGCACCGTTGACCGTGCGGCTCCTGCAAGGCGACGTCAAACAGGAAATGAAGTTCGAGGAAGCGGGCATGCGCGCCGCCATCGACCAGTATCAGCAGATGATCACCTCGAAGCCTGCCGACCTGATCGTCACGCCGGAGACGGCCATTCCCGTGCTGGCGCAGCAGTTGCCGGCGCCATTCGCGTCGGCGGTGCGCAGCTTTTCGGACTCTACCGGCACCGCGATCCTGTTCGGCGCAATTGGCGGCTCCGTCACGCCCGAAGGCCGCGTGGTCGACTACACGAACAGCCTGTTTGGCGTGACGCCCGGCACACGTGAGATCTACCGCTACGACAAGCATCACCTGGTACCCTTCGGCGAATTCGTACCGTGGGGCTTTCGCTGGTTCGTCAACCTGATGAGCATTCCGCTCGGCGACTTCGCGCGCGGCGGACCGGTGCAAAAGCCGTTCGTCGTGCACAACCAGCCGGTCGCGGTCGACATTTGCTACGAAGACATTTTCGGCGAAGAAATTGCGCGAACCATCCGCGAAAGCGATACGCCGGCAGGCGTGCTGGTCAACTCGACCAATCTCGCGTGGTTCGGCGACACCATCGCGCTCGACCAGCACTTGCAGATAGCGCGCATGCGCTCGCTCGAAACCGGCCGCCCGATGCTGCGTGCGACCAACACGGGCATGACGGCAGCGATCGACGCCAACGGCAAGGTGATCGGACGGCTCACGCCCTACACGCTCGGTTCTCTCGACGTCACGGTGCAAGGCACGGCCGGCCGTACGCCATATGTGACGAGCGGCAATAACACGGTGCTCGCCGTTTCGTTATTCCTGCTCGCATTCGGCTTTGCTTTCGGGCCGGGCAGTACTTTCCGGAGAAACGGTAAATCCGGGAACGGTGAGGCATAGGCAATAAAAACGCGCGCTGCGGCATGGCCGCAAGCGCGCGTTTGGTGAACCACGCAAGCGTTATGGTTGAACCACGCAAGCGTTATTGATTTGAAGCAATACGCTGCTGAATATGCTGCGCCCGTGCAGGCGACGCCGGGTGCGAACTCAACATACTCGATTTTCCGCCGTCTATTTGCGCGAGTTTGTTGAACGCCGTGACAAGACCCGACGGATCGAGATTTTTCTTTTTCTGCAACTCGAACGAATAGTCGTCGGCGGCACTTTCCTGAGTTTGCGAGAATTGCGCGTTAATCAGCTTTTCCGAGAAATCGCCCAATTGCGAACCGGACAGCGCGCCCGCAACGCCGCCCGCCGAAGAAGCAACCGAACGCGCCGCAGATGTCGCATACGCAACCTGCATTGCCTTCTTCGTATGGCCGAGCGCCACGTGACCCATCTCATGGCCGACCACGCCGCGCACCTCGTTGTCGTTCATCATGTCCATCAGACCGCTGTACACGCGCACGCAACCGTTAGCCATTGCCCACGCGTTGACGTCCTTCGTGATGTACACCTTGTAATTCACCGGCGTGCCGTTGATGTTGTCGCCCAATTGCGCGGCGATCTTGTTTAGACGCTTCTGGTATTTGCTATTAGCGGGCGCGATCGTGTTTTCGCTGTCGAGCTGCGCGCAGGATTTGTCGGTCAGCGTGCGCACGTCGGCGTCGGAAAGCGTAGCCGCTTGCGTGACCAGCTGGCCGGATTGAACCAGTGCCGACGGGTCGAGGCTGCTCACATTGGAGCACGCGGCAAACAGCGAGCAGGCGGAGGCGGCAATAACAAAGCGATACGGTTTCATCATGAAAGTCTCTTTGTGGTGTATTCGTTTTGACGACGCACATAACGCGTCGCCCATTTGCAATGGCCGCTTTCGACGCTGAAACATGCCGAATAAATAACCGCAGAACCATTGCCCCACGCGGCAGACGAAAAAAAGCGCCTGACGGGAGGCGCTTTTTTTACCACAAACGAAAGCATTAATTCATGACTTTGAAAGACTGATTAACGCAATTTTGCAAACTTGCATTAATCTCGGGCAACCAGCTTTATCGGCTCGGTCAGTTAACCGGCACGGTATCAATAAACGACGGGCGCAACGAAAGCTTCTGAAAATGCTTGTCGAGATTCGGGTGCGACTCGCGCCAGTTCAGATCCGGCATGCGGAAGTCGAGATAGCCCAACGCGCAACCCACGGCAATATCGGCGAGCGTGTAGTGATTGCCAGCGCACCACGGCTTGCTGCCCAGGCCCTGAGACATGGCGACGAGCGATTCGTCGATCTTGCGCTGCTGCCGCGCCACCCACGCGTCGACCCGCTGCTCCGGGGTGCGCTGCGTGCTTTCGAGGCGGATCAGCACGGCGGCGTCCAGCAAGCCGTCGGCGAGCGCTTCCCAGCAACGCACCTCGATGCGCTCGCGCCCCGCTTGTGGAATCAGCTTGCCGACCGGCGACAGCGTGTCCACGTACTCGCAGATCACTCGCGAGTCGAACACTGCTTCGCCATCTTCCATCACGAGGCACGGGACTTTGCCGAGAGGATTGAAGGTGTGGATGCGGGTATCCGGCGCCCAGACGTTCTCGGGCACCAGCTCGTAGTCGATCTTCTTGTCGGCCAGCACGATGCGCGCTTTGCGCACGAACGGGCTGGCGAGCGAACCGATGAGTTTCATCATTGCCATCTGCCTTTTTCTGAATCCGGCGAAAGTATAAGTGCTTGGCGCCATGCGCGAGCGGCCCGTGCGCTCTCTGCGAGCCGCATGCACGTTTGCTGTGGATGGATTGCAACATTGCCGCGCCGCCCGAGCGCCGTCTAGCCGGCCGAACGGCCAACGCACCGGTCGTTCGGCGTCGGCATCGGCACAAAAATGACTCTGTGCATTGGGCGCTACAATCGCACGATGAACCAGCCGACCGAACCCACCATTGCCATCGACGTCTACCGTACACGCCGCGAGCGCGTACTCGCCGCGCTGCGCGCGGCGGGCGGCGGCGTCGCCATCGTGCCGACCGCGCCCGAAGCGCTGCGCAACCGCGACGCGGATTATCCGTACCGGCACGACAGCTACTTCTACTATCTGACCGGCTTCACCGAGCCCGAAGCGCTGCTCGTGCTCGACGCAAGCGCCGCAACTGGCGAGCCCGCGTCCATCCTGTTCTGCCGCGAGAAAAATATCGAGCGCGAAACATGGGAAGGCTTCCGTTTCGGGCCAGACGGCGCGCGGGTAGCCTTCGGATTCGACGCCGCGTTTCCGTTCGGCGAAATCGATGCGCACATGCCGAGGCTGCTCGCGGACAAGCCGTCGCTGCACTACGCGCTGGGCGCGTCGGAGAAATTCGACGGCCAGGTGCGCGGCTGGCTCGAGGCCGTGCGCGCTCAAGGCCGCAGCGGCGTCGCGGCGCCCATGGCCGCGCGCGATCTCGTGCCGCTGCTCGACGACATGCGGCTCATCAAGGACGACCACGAACTGGCGATCATGCGCCGCGCCGGACAGATATCCGCGCAGGCGCACCGCCGGGCGATGGCGGCGTGCCGCCCCGGCGTGCGCGAGTACGAACTCGAAGCGGAGCTGCTCTACACGTTCCGCAAATTCGGTGCGCAGGCGCCCGCCTATACGTCGATCGTCGCGGCCGGCGCCAATGCTTGCGTGCTGCACTATCCGGCCGGCAACGCGATTGCGCAGGATGGCGACCTCATCCTGATCGACGCGGCCTGCGAACTGGACGGCTACGCATCCGACATCACGCGAACGTTCCCGGCAAGCGGCCGCTTCACGCCGGCGCAGCGCGAGCTTTACGACATCGTGCTCGCCGCGCAGCAGGCGGCCGTCGACGCGACGCGGATCGGCGCCACCTTCGACGATCCGCATCAGGCCGCCGTGCGCGTGCTGTCGCAAGGCTTGCTGGACACGGGCATTGTCGAGCGCAACAAGTTTGCTTCTGTCGACGACCTGATCGCCGAGCGCGCCTACGCGCCGTTCTATATGCACCGCACCGGCCACTGGCTCGGCATGGACGTGCACGATGTCGGCGACTACCGTGAGCGCGGCGCGCCGCGCGACGAAACCGGCGCGTTGCCCTGGCGCACGTTGCAGGCTTCGATGACGCTGACCATCGAGCCCGGCTTGTATATCCGCCCGGCCGAAGGCGTGCCCGAGCGCTACTGGAACATCGGCATTCGCATCGAAGACGACGCGATCGTCACGCCCGCAGGCTGTGAACTGATGACGCGCGACGTGCCGGTCGCCCCCGACGAAATCGAAGCGCTGATGCGCGACGCCCGCGGCTCATGAAACAAGGAAGTAACCCGCAATGAACGATGTCTCCCCGTCCACGGTGATCCTGAGGCCCGCCGCACTCGATCAGACATTCGATTTCGACGTGACGATCGTGGGCGCCGGGCCGGTGGGGCTCGCGCTTGCCGGTTGGCTGGCCCGCCGCAGTGCGACGCGCGCGCTCAAAGTCGGCCTCGTGGACGCCCGCGAGCCCGAGGATTCAATTGCCGATCCGCGCGCGATCGCCGTCTCGCACGGCAGCCGCATGATCCTGGAGCCGTTGCGCTGGCCCGCCGACGCCACCGCGATCCAACGCATCCACGTATCGCAGCGCGGTCGTTTCGGCCGCACGCTGATAGACCACGCTGAGCACGGCCTGCCGGCGCTCGGCTATGTGCTGCGCTATGGCTCGATCGTGCATGGCCTCGCCGAAGCCGTGCACGCGACGCCGGTGCACTGGTTCCGCTCGACCTCCGCCGCCGCGCCCGTTCAGGAAAACGACGGCGTCACGCTGCCGATCGAAACCGCCGGCGTCACGCGCCGCTTGCGCACCCGGATTCTTGTGAATGCGGAAGGTGGCCTGTTCGGCGACCAGAAAAGCGGACACGGCGGCGCAAAGAGGCGCGCAGCCGCGGCCGTCGGCGCAAGCGCTGACAACGACACCGAAGCAGACGACGGGCGCGACCCCGAAGCGCACACGCGCACATCGGCGCCCAACGACGCGGGCGAGCATGCCGGCAAACGCTCGGACAAACAGGGCACGCAGGGCACGCGCGACTACGGGCAAACAGCGCTGGTCGGCACGGTGACCGTGTCGGCGCCGCAGCCGCATGTCGCGTGGGAACGCTTCACGCCGGAAGGTCCGATCGCGTTGCTGCCGATGGGCGGCGTGCGTGGCGCGGACTACGCGCTCGTGTGGTGCTGCTCGCCGGACGAAGCCGCGCGTCGCGCGCAACTCTCCGACGACGATTTCCTGCACGAACTCGGCGGCGCGTTCGGCGGTCGCATGGGACGCTTCACGCACATCAAGGGGCGCGCGTCGTTCCCGCTCGGCCTGAACGCCGTCGATACGCTCGTCAAGGGTCGCGCTGTCGCAATCGGCAATGCGGCGCAAACGCTGCATCCGGTAGCGGGTCAAGGGCTCAATCTCGGCCTGCGCGACGCGCATGCGCTCGCCGACGCGTTGTCGGCGGAAGGTCCCACGCCGCTCGCGCTCGCGACGTTCGCGCAGCGCCGCGCGCTCGACCGCCGCATGACGATTGGTGCGACCGACACGCTCGCGCGTCTTTTCACCGTCGACTTCGCGCCGCTCGCGATCATGCGCGGCCTCGCACTGACCGCGCTCGAATTCGTGCCTCCTGTGAAAACCGCGCTCGCGCGTCAGATGATGTTCGGGCAGCGCCGCTGAGCAGAGACGCGCGGCTCGCATCCCGGTTTATGCGCGGCTCGCGCGGTTCCGCTTTCGTCGCGTCTTCGCCGCCCGAGCCAGGTTCGGCGAGCAGCCAGGACTCTATGACGCCGACCACTTTCATAGAAGATTTAATGGGTTACAGCACTCGCAGGTCCGGTGCGGGTTATCTGTTAACGCTAAAATAGCGGTTTTCCCTCGCATTTCGCGAACGCTCCGATTGACAACACTGTGCAATCGGTCGCTGGCGCGTCCATGTCATGCCCACTCTCGGCTCGCACAATCTACGTAATAACCTGTTCGTCGCGCCCATGGCCGGCGTGACCGACCGGCCGTTCCGCCAACTGTGCAAACGGCTCGGCGCGGGCTACGCCGTGTCGGAAATGGTCGCGTCGAACGCGCAGTTGTGGAAAAGCGAGAAGACCATGCGCCGCGCGAATCACGCGGGCGAGGTCGAGCCGATCGCCGTGCAGATCGCTGGCGCCGATCCCGCCATGATGGCCGAAGCGGCCCGCTACAACGTGGCGAACGGCGCGCAGATCATCGACATCAATATGGGCTGTCCGGCCAAAAAGGTCTGCAATGTGGCGGCCGGTTCCGCCCTGCTGCAGAACGAGCCGCTCGTGCAGCGCATTGTCGAGGCGGTGGTGAGCGCGGTGGGCGTCGGTCCCGACGCGGTGCCGGTCACATTGAAAATCCGCACCGGCTGGGATCGCGAGAACAGGAATGCGCTGAATGTCGCGCGCCTCGCGGAGAACGCCGGCATTTCGATGCTGACCGTGCACGGCCGCACCCGCGCCGACCTGTATCACGGCGACGCCGAATACGAGACCATCGCCGCAGTCAAGGCGGCGGTGCGCATTCCGGTGGTAGCCAACGGCGATATAACGTCGCCGGAAAAAGCGCGCCACGTGCTCGCCGTCACGGGCGCCGACGCCATCATGATCGGCCGCGCGGCGCAGGGGCGCCCGTGGTTGTTCCGCGAGATCGAACATTTCCTGCAGACGGGCGAGTTGTTGCCGCCGCCGCGCATCGACGAAATCCAGCAGGTCATGAACGAGCACCTGGAAGATCACTACGAGTTCTACGGGGAATTTACCGGCGTTCGCACTGCGCGCAAGCACATCGGCTGGTACACTCGCGGCCTTTCCGGCGCCAACGTGTTCCGGCATCGCATGAATACGCTGGACACCACGCGCGAACAACTCCTCGCCGTCAACGAGTTTTTCGACGCACAGAAGGCGATCTCCGACCGTCTCGTCTACGTCGACGAAACCGTCGGCAACCCCGGGCCCGACAACAAGGGCGAGGACCACACAGACCGACTAGCAGCATGAGCAAGAATAATATCGAACAATCTGTCCGCGACAGCCTGGGCGTGTACTTCCAGGATCTCGACGGCTCGAATCCGCACGATGTGTACGACATGGTGATTTCGTGCGTTGAAAAACCCCTGCTCGAAGTGGTGCTCGAGCAGGCCGGCGGCAATCAGTCGCTGGCCGCCGAGTATCTCGGCATCAACCGCAATACGCTGCGCAAGAAGCTGCAACAGCACGGTTTGTTGTAGCTCGAAGTAGTTTTCTCGCGCCCTGCCACGTTTCCCTTCGGCTTTTCGTCTTCATCATGATCAAGCAAGCGCTCATCTCCGTTTCCGACAAGTCCGGCATCGTCGACTTCGCCAAGTCGCTGTCGGACCTCGGTGTCAAGATCCTGTCGACCGGCGGCACCGCGAAACTGCTCGCGGACGCCGGCCTCTCCGTCACCGAAGTCGCCGACTACACGGGCTTCCCGGAAATGCTCGACGGGCGCGTGAAGACGCTGCATCCGAAGGTGCACGGCGGCATTCTCGCGCGCCGCGACCTGCCGGAACACATGGCAGCGCTCGAGAAGCACGACATCCCGACCATCGACCTGCTGGTCGTGAACCTGTACCCGTTCGTGCAGACGGTGTCGAAAGAAGAGTGCTCGCTGGAAGACGCGATCGAGAACATCGACATCGGCGGCCCGACCATGCTGCGCTCCGCTGCGAAGAATCATCGCGACGTGACCGTGGTGGTCGATCCCGCCGATTACGCGGTCGTGCTCGAGGAAATGCGCGCGAAGAGCAACGCGGTGTCGTACAAGACGAACTTCCGTCTCGCGACCAAGGTGTTCGCACACACCGCGCAGTACGACGGCGCGATCACGAACTATCTGACGAGTCTCACCGACGAACTGCAGCACGCGTCGCGCAACGCCTATCCGGCGACCTTGAACCTCGCCTTCAACAAGGTGCAGGATCTGCGCTACGGCGAAAACCCGCATCAGAGCGCCGCGTTCTATCGCGACCTGTCGGTGCCGGCCGGCGCGCTCGCGAACTACAACCAGTTGCAAGGCAAGGAACTCTCGTACAACAACATCGCCGACTCCGACGCGGCGTGGGAATGCGTGAAGACCTTCGACGTGCCGGCCTGCGTGATCGTCAAGCACGCGAATCCGTGCGGCGTGGCGGTCGGCGCCAACGCGAACGAAGCCTATTCGAAGGCGTTCCAGACCGATCCGACGTCGGCGTTCGGCGGCATCATCGCGTTCAATCGCGAAGTTGATGAAGCGGCGGCGCAAGCGGTGGCCAAGCAGTTCGTCGAAGTGCTCATCGCGCCGTCGTTCACTGCCGAAGCGCGCCAGGTTTTCGCGGCGAAGCAGAATGTGCGCTTGCTTGAAATCGCATTGGGCGAAGGCCATAACGCTTTCGATCTTAAGCGCGTGGGCGGCGGCCTGCTGGTCCAATCACTCGATTCGAAGAACGTGCAGCCGCGCGAGTTGCGCGTGGTCACGAAGCGTCATCCGACGCCGAAGGAGATGGACGACCTGCTGTTCGCATGGCGCGTGGCGAAGTACGTGAAGTCGAACGCAATCGTGTTCTGCGGCAACGGCATGACGCTCGGCGTCGGTGCTGGCCAGATGAGCCGTGTGGACTCGGCGCGCATCGCGAGCATCAAGGCGCAGAACGCCGGTTTGAAGCTGAGTGGCTCGGCGGTCGCGTCGGACGCGTTCTTTCCGTTCCGCGACGGCCTCGACGTGGTCGTGGCAGCCGGAGCGACCTGCGTGATCCAGCCGGGCGGCTCGATGCGCGACGACGAAGTGGTGAGCGCCGCTGACGAACACAACATCGCGATGGTGTTGACCGGCGTGCGTCATTTCCGGCATTGATTCGGGTTTGACGAGCGGCGTGTCATTGCAACATCCGCAATCAGAGACGATCGAACGGCCCGGTGGAATTTTCCGCCGGGCCGTTTTGTTTCGGATGCCCGGCCAACGCCGACTGCGTCGTCAGTCCGGGGGATCCTTGCGCTCGTAGCCGTCCCTCACGTCCGGGTGCTGGCTGATGTAGGTGCCAAGGCCCTCGCCTTGCTTCGCGAGGCGCTTGAGCGCAGCGACATGTTTCGCGCCGACGCTCTCTTTCGAATACCAGTAGGTCGTGCCCGAGTTGAAGCGAGCGGCGACGAAGTTATCGCCGATTTCGTAGGCCACGACGCCCGATTTTCCGCTTCTGTTCCCATAGCGCTGCATATGCGATCGCCTCCCTGCGCCCACGGCAGCAGTTTTTATTCCGCCTGCCCCGCCACATGCGGACCGCCGCGCGGCGTGTGTGTTGTAGTATCGCAGGCACCTGGTTTTAACCGCATCTGCGGCACTTCATGAGAATTCTCGGCATCGACCCCGGCCTGCGCGTGACCGGCTTCGGCGTGATCGATCAAAGCGGTCACACACTGAGCTATGTCGCGAGCGGCATCATCAAGACCGCGGACGCCGATTTACCGTCGCGGCTCGGCACTATCTTCGAGGGTATCTCGACGCTGATTCGCCAGCACTCGCCGGATCAATCGGCGATCGAAAAGGTGTTCGTCAACGTCAATCCGCAATCCACGTTGCTGCTCGGCCAGGCGCGCGGCGCGGCCATCTGCGGACTCGTGGCGGGCGGCGTGCCGGTCGCCGAATACACTGCCCTGCAGTTGAAGCAGGCGGTAGTCGGTTACGGCCGCGCGACCAAGGAGCAGATGCAGCAGATGGTCGTGCGCCTGCTCAATCTTTCGGGCGTGCCGAGCACCGACGCCGCCGACGCACTCGGCATGGCCATTTGTCATGCGCACGGCGGCACGACATTGAGCACGCTCGGTGGCATCGCGCCATCGCTTGCAAAGAAAGGACTGCGCGTGCGGCGCGGGCGTCTGGTTGGCTAATGTTTCCGTGCCGGCTTCCGCTTTTTTCGCTTGATGCAATGACTGGCCTTAAGCGGCGCACACGCCCTGCGCTACACTCGCCCTTTCTCTCGAATCTGAATTCGCCATGATCGGTCGCATTGCCGGCGTTCTGCTGGAAAAAAACCCGCCGCATCTGCTCGTCGACTGTAACGGTGTCGGCTACGAAGTCGATGTGCCCATGAGCACGTTCTACAACTTGCCGTCCACCGGCGAACGCGTGGTGCTGCTCACGCAAATGATCGTGCGAGAAGACGCGCATCTGCTCTACGGCTTCGGCACGACGGAGGAACGCTCCACTTTCCGCGAGTTGTTGAAAATCTCGGGCATCGGCGCGCGCATGGCGCTGGCCGTGCTGTCCGGCATGAGCGTGCACGAGCTTTCGCAGACCGTCACGCTGCAGGACGCCGCGCGCCTCACGCGCGTACCGGGCATCGGCAAGAAGACGGCGGAGCGACTGCTGCTCGAACTGAAGGGCAAGCTTGGCGCGGACCTCGGCGCGATGGCCGGCGCGGCGTCGGCATCGGATCACGCGTCCGACATTCTCAACGCGCTGCTCGCATTGGGCTACTCGGAGAAAGAAGCGTTGGCCGCGATCAAGAACGTGCCGGCCGGCACCGGCGTTTCGGAAGGGATCAAACTCGCGCTCAAGGCGTTGTCCAAGGCCTGAAGCCGAGGTCTCGGCGGCGGCCTCGCCGTGCTCGGGCAATGACGCCCGCGTGATGTGAGGTCGTCTGTCAGGTCGACGCGCATCGGCCATTCGGCCGGGTTTCCCGACCGTCCTCGCGCGGTACAATGACCACATGATCGAAACCGACAAACTCGCCGCCGAGCGCATCATCGCGGCCACGCCCGTCTCGCCGAACGAAGAAGCGTTCGAACGAGCGTTGCGACCGCGCCAGCTCGAAGAATATGTCGGGCAGGAAAAAGTGCGCGGTCAACTGGAAATCTTCATTGAGGCAGCCAAGCGCCGCTCCGAATCGCTCGACCACGTGTTGCTGTTTGGGCCGCCGGGCTTGGGCAAAACCACGCTCGCGCACATCATCGCGCGGGAAATGGGCGTGAATCTACGGCAAACCTCCGGGCCGGTGCTGGAGCGCGCCGGCGACCTGGCCGCGCTGCTGACCAACCTCGAAGCCAACGACGTATTGTTCATCGACGAAATTCACCGGCTTTCACCGGTCGTCGAAGAAATTCTGTACCCCGCGTTGGAGGATTACCAGATCGACATCATGATCGGCGAAGGGCCGGCCGCGCGCAGCGTCAAGCTGGACTTGCAGCCGTTCACGCTGGTCGGCGCGACCACCCGCGCGGGCATGTTGACCAATCCGCTGCGCGATCGCTTCGGCATCGTTGCACGGCTGGAGTTTTATAACGCCGAGGAACTCGCGCGCATCGTCACGCGTTCGGCTTCGCTGCTGAATGCACAGATTCATCCTGACGGCGCGTTCGAAATCGCCAAGCGTGCGCGCGGCACGCCGCGTATCGCCAACCGGCTGCTGCGCCGCGTGCGCGATTTCGCCGAAGTCAAAGCCGACGGCAACATCACCGCCCAAGTCGCCGACGCGGCGCTCAGAATGCTCGACGTCGACGCGGTTGGCTTCGACCTGATGGACCGCAAGCTGCTGGAAGCGATTTTGCACAAGTTCGACGGCGGACCGGTCGGCGTCGACAACCTTGCGGCGGCCATTGGCGAAGAACGCGACACTATCGAAGACGTGCTCGAGCCGTATCTGATCCAGCAAGGATTTCTGCAACGCACGCCGCGCGGCCGCGTGGCCACGCTGCTGACTTACCGGCACTTCGGACTCGCGGCGCCAGACGCGTCCAGCACCTTGCCTGGGCTGTGGGACTCGGCTGCGACCTGAAGCCGGATCTCAGCGCGAGCGGCTATTCCTGGGCCCGTTGAGCAGATTGGCCTGCGTGCGGGTCGTCGCGGCCAGTAATCAGATTAACGGAATGAAAGGCTTGTTCGAACGCGCGCGTCGTCGGCTACTGCGGCGCGCGGCCTCGGATCTTCGCTCAACGGCGTGACACGAGTTCACGTGACGCGGCGCAAGTGATTAACGTCCCGGTTCCGGAGCCCTCTTGAAGCTATCGTCGGCGCCAGGCGCGTCGAGATGCGAGATGTCGCCCCACGACACCACCGTAGCGCGGCCGTTGTCGAAGTCCACCACATTCACGCTGGTGTTCAGCAGCGCGTAGTCGCGTGGCGCATCGAGCGGTAAACCGCATGCAAAGCGGCGCACACAATCGAGCACGCCACCGTGCGCGACGCAGGCAATTCGCCCGCCCGGATGCGCGGCGACGAGCGGTTCGATCGCGTGCAACACGCGGTGGTAGAACGCGCGCTGCGACTCACCTCCGGGCGGCGTAAAGCCGGGGTCGCGGGTTTGCCAGTGTGCGTATTCGTCAGGGAAACGCGCGGCGATTTCGTCGCTGTCGTGACCCTGGAACGCGCCGTATGAGCGCTCCCGCAACCCTTCGCGCAAATGCACCGGCAAACCGAGCGCGTCCGCGACGGGTTGCGCGGTTTGCCGCGCGCGCTGCAGGTCGCTCGAATAGATCGCGTCGAGCCGCGCGCCGTGCTTCACTTCATCGGCGATGCGGCGTGCAAGGCTGTGCGCCTGCGCAAGTCCGACCGCCGCGAGCGGAATGTCGATGTGCCCCTGAATGCGTTTGATGCGATTCCAGTCGGTCTCGCCGTGCCGGATAAACAGAATCTGCGTGGTCATGGGATCCAGTTGAGCACTGTTGGCCGGTTGTGCCAAACCGCTATGGTTGCAAGAACTGCTCGAAACTCAGGCGTTGGTCTGCAGCCAGAACGTGACCGGCCCGTCGTTGACGAGCGACACCTGCATGTCGGCGCCAAATTCGCCGGTCTCGACGATAGGATGCCTGGCGCGCGCCGCCGAAACAAAGTAGTCGAACAGGCGTTTGCCCTCGTCTGGCGGCGCGGCCGGCGTGAAGCTCGGACGCAAGCCGCTGTTGGTGTCCGCGGCCAAGGTGAACTGCGAAACCAGCAGCAGACCTCCAGCGCGCCCGGCGCCGTCCAGGTTCTGCACAGAGAGGTTCATCTTGCCTGCGGCGTCGCTAAACACGCGGTAGCCGAGCACTTTGGCGAGCAGCCGGTCGGCCGCCGCTTCGGTGTCGCCGCGCTCCGCGCACACGAGCGCGAGCAGGCCGGCGTCGATCTCGCCCGTCACGCGGTCGGCCACGCGCACTTCGGCGCGCCGCACGCGTTGGATCAACGCGATCATCGGGCCGGCTCCGGCCGCGAAGTTCGGTTCATTGCGCGCACGCTCATGGAGTCAGCGTGACGCGCGCAAAGCGGCGCTTGCCGACCTGCACGACGTACTCGCCCGACTCGACCTTCAGGCCCTTGTCCGACACAGTCGCGCCGTCGATCTTCACACCGCCCTGCTCGATGTTGCGCAACGCTTCGCTCGTCGACGGCACGAGGTTGGCCTGCTTCAGCAATTGGCCGATGGCTAGCGGTGCGCCCGCCAGCGTCACCGCCGGGATATCGTCCGGCACGCCGCCCTTCGCGCGGTGGTTGAAGTCTTCCAGCGCACGCTCGGCATCGGCCTGCGAGTGAAAGCGCGCGACGATTTCCTGGCCCAGCATGACCTTGAAATCGCGCGGATTGCGGCCGGCTTCGATTTCTTTCTTGAAGCCTGCGATTTCGTCCATTGGACGGAACGACAGCAGTTCGAAGTAACGCCACATCAACACGTCGGAAATGCTCATCAGCTTGCCGAACATCTCTGTCGGCTTTTCGCTGATGCCAATGTAGTTGTTCTTCGACTTCGACATCTTCTCGACACCGTCGAGGCCTTCGAGCAGCGGCATCGTCAGGATGCACTGCTGCTCCTGGCCGTACTGCTTCTGCAGTTCGCGACCGACCAGCAGGTTGAACTTCTGATCGGTGCCGCCGAGTTCCAGATCGGCATTCAGCGCGACCGAGTCATAACCCTGCATCAGCGGATACAGGAATTCGTGGATAGAAATCGGCACGCCGCTCTGGAAACGCTTGGTGAAATCTTCGCGCTCGAGAATTCGCGCGACCGTGTAGCGCGACGCGAGCTTGATCATGCCGTCGGCGCCAAGCGGCATCGACCACTCGCTGTTGTAGCGGATCTCGGTCTTCTCGCGGTCGAGCACCAGCGCGGCCTGCTCGAAATAAGTCTTCGCGTTCGATTCGATCTGCTCGCGCGTGAGCGGCGGGCGCGTGGCATTGCGGCCCGACGGGTCGCCGATGAGCGACGTGAAGTCGCCGATCAGGAAAATGACCGTGTGACCGAGATCCTGCAACTGCCGCATCTTGTTCAGTACGACCGTATGGCCGATATGGATGTCCGGCGCTGTCGGATCGAGCCCGAGCTTGATACGCAGCGGCGTGCCGGTCGCCGCGCTCTTCGCGAGTTTTTGCGCGAATTCTTCTTCGATCAGCAATTCGTCGACGCCTCGCTTGGTGACGGCGAGCGCGTGACGGACTTCGTCGGTGATCGGGAAGGCGGGGGCGGCGTTAGGCTTGGTGGACTCGGTGCTCATGCTGGAAACGGGAAGTCGCGGAAAAGGTAGATTGTCCCATAGATGCGCGCCGCCGCGCCCACCGGCAGGGGTGAGAGCGCGTCCTGCCGGTACGAGTTGTACTTCGCGGCACGCCGCGTCCTGGCCGCAGCACGTCGCTTCGGCCGGGACACGCTTTATATTCGAGCGCGCTTGCATCGATAATCTGCTAAAACCTTCGCAAAGAAGCGGCAATGAAAGAGCAACGAACCATTACCAGGAGCAGCAACGTGGCGCAAGACCCCGCAGACGGCGTCTACTTTGGATTGATGTCCGGCACCAGCATGGACGGCGTGGACGGCGTCGCTGTCCGGTTCGCCCAGGGGAAGCCGCCCGTGGTGCTGGCCGAGGCGTTCGTCGGCTTTGCAGCTGGCTTGCGCGACGCGTTGTTCGCGCTGCAGCAGCCGGGCGAAAACGAGATCGAACGGGAAGCGCTGGCCGCCAACGCGCTCGCCACGCGCTATACGGTGTGTTGTCACGAGCTCCTGCGCGGCTGCCACGTTTCCGCCGCGGAAGTGCGCGCGATCGGCGTGCATGGGCAGACGGTGCGGCACAGGCCAGAGAAAGGCTACACGCGGCAGATCAACAACCCGGCGCTGCTCGCCGAGATGATGCATATCGACGTGGTCGCCGACTTCCGCAGTAGGGACGTCGCCGCTGGCGGCCAGGGCGCGCCGCTCGTGCCGGCGTTTCATGCGACCATCTTCGGCGCGAAAGACGAGACGCGCGTGGTGTGCAATCTTGGCGGCATCAGCAACATCACTATTCTGAACGCGACTGGCAGCGTACGCGGCTTCGATTGCGGGCCGGCGAACGCACTTCTCGACGAGTGGGCGCAGCGCCATCTCGGCAAGCCATTCGACGAAAACGGTCAGTTGGCGGCAAGCGGCCAGGTCGACCGGTCACTGCTGAACGCGCTGCTCGACGAACCGTTTTTCGCACAGCAACCGCCCAAGAGTACCGGACGTGATCTCTTCAATGCGGAGTGGCTCGACGCCAAACTGCGTCCGTTTAGCGAACTCGCGCCGGCCGATGTACAAGCGACGCTGGTCGCGCTGACCGCTGTGACGGTCGCGCGGGAGGTCGAGCGGCACGCGCCGGACGCGCGAGCGGTTTACGTGTGCGGCGGCGGTGCGCGCAATCCGGAGATTCTGAAGGCGCTGCAGCAGGCACTGGAAGACAGCGGCGTAAGCGGCGTTCCCGTAATGACGACCGACGCCCTCGGGGTGCCGCCGAGCCAGGTCGAGCCGCTGGCCTTTGCGTGGCTCGCAATGCGCTGCGTCGCGCGCCTGCCGGGAAATTTGCCGGCCGTCACCGGCGCGAGCGCGGAACGTGTGCTGGGAGCAATTTACCCGCGTTGACGCAGTCGTCGTCGAACGAGCGCCATTGCACATGTCGTGCGGGCGCGCGGTTCGTCGGCGTGCACAGGCAATAAAAAACGGGGCGCGAAGCCCCGTTGCTTTCCAACGCTTTGTCTGTCCGTTGTGTCAGACCGAAAACGACGAACCGCAACCGCACGTGGTGGTCGCATTCGGGTTCTTGATCACGAACTGCGCGCCGTTGATATCGTCCTTGTAGTCGATCTCAGCGCCGACCAGATACTGGTAGCTCATCGAGTCGATCAGCAATTGCACGCCGCTCTTGTTCATGACGGTGTCGTCTTCGTTGACGGCTTCGTCGAACGTAAAGCCGTACTGGAAGCCGGAACAGCCGCCGCCCTGCACGAAAACGCGCAGTTTCAGGTCCGCATTGCCTTCTTCTTCGATCAGTTGCTTGACCTTGTCAGCCGCTGCGTCGGTAAAGACGAAGGGGGCGGGCATCTCGGTCACGGGTGTGTCGGTGACTGCGTTCATTCGAACTCTCCAAAAAGCTTCTAACCGCTATTGTAGGGCTGATCTCAATATCGTGCCGAAGCCCACAAAATCAATGGGTTCTTACAGTCGCTTCGATCGACGCTGCCGTTGCGCGCGCAGTCTGCCTGCATTGGCGCCGAAGCGGTCGGAGCGGCGACCGCGCGATTGCCCAATTGGCGCCACTGATCATAAAAAAAGCCGCCTTCGCGACAGCGTTGGCGGCTTTTGCTGCGTTCCGACCTTGGAGCCGGTGCGCACCCGAAGCGATTAACGCTTCGAGAATTGCTTCCTGCGACGTGCCTTGTGGAAGCCGACCTTCTTACGTTCGACTTCACGAGCGTCACGCGTAACGAAGCCAGCCTTCGACAGTTCCGGCTTCAGCGTTGCGTCGTAGTCCATCAGCGCGCGGGTGATGCCGTGGCGAACTGCACCGGCTTGACCCGTTTCACCGCCACCGTTCACGTTGACCTTGATGTCGAACGTGACGCCGTGGTTCGTGAGTTCCAGCGGTTGACGAACGATCATCAGCGACGTTTCGCGCGAGAAGTAATCGGCGATAGGCTTGCCGTTCACAATGATCTCGCCCTTGCCTGCCTTGATGAACACGCGTGCGACGGCGCTCTTGCGGCGGCCCGTGCCGTAATTCCAGTTACCGATCATGTGGGCTCCCCTTAGATCTCGAGCGCTTTCGGCTGTTGCGCCGAATGCGGATGCGTTGCTTCAGCGTAGACCTTCAGCTTCTTGATCATCGCGTAGCCGAGCGGGCCCTTCGGCAGCATGCCTTTGACCGCTTTTTCGAGCGCACGGCCCGGGAAGCGTTCCTGCATCTTGCCGAACGTCGTTTCATAGATACCGCCCGGGTAGCCCGAGTGGCGATAGTACTTCTTGTCAGTAGCCTTGTTGCCCGTGACCTTCAGCTTGCCGGCGTTGATAACGATGATGAAATCACCGGTGTCGACGTGCGGAGTGAATTCAGGCTTGTGCTTGCCGCGAAGACGGTGTGCCACTTCGCTGGCGACACGCCCGAGAACCTTATCCGTCGCGTCAATCACGTACCATTCGCGCGTCACCTCATGGGCTTTTGCGGAAAACGTCTTCATGATCGATCCAAAAAAATTGCTGCGCCCAATGTGTTTTTTCCTGCTTGTAGTGTGCGCATCGAGGCGCGTGCAGGCTCTCCCTGTTCTTCCTCCGCGGGCGCGAATGCGGAAAAGCCCTGAATTATAAAGGAATTTGCGACGTCAAGTCAAAACGTGCGGGACTTGGTTCCAAATGTGCCCTCGTGGGGCCTTTGGAGCGCGTAAGAACGCAGGCGAAAAAAAAACCCGAACAAGCGATTCGGGTTTAATCCACCAAAGGAGGAGGTGGAGGAGACAGCGGAGGTTGCGAACTGCCGCAACCGATGACGCAATTATATGAAGCAAGCTTGTGCAACGCAAGAACATTTGCAATGTGAAATCTGATTTCATAATGCGGATCACGGATGGCGAAAGGGGCGTTCGCCCAAGTGGATACAGCGACGAGGCATACGGGATCGTGCGGCCCCAATCTAGCGCTACTAGAGTAAAACCCCTAAACGCCGGGCAATCTTTCTAACCTGGCCCAAACATGCCGCGCTGCAGCACGTGAGACGTCAATTCGCATACTTGACTCGCGGGTCGCCTCGGGCGGACGCTGCATCGCCGGGCTACAATGCCGTCTCGATATAGCGATGCGCGGTGGAGTACAGCATGGAATGCAAAGTGAGCTGGATGGGGCAAGACGGGATGGCGTTTGCTGCTGAGACGGGCAGCGGCCACCTGGTTGCGATGGACGGCGCGCCCGAGGGCGGCGGCCGCAATCTCGCACCGCGTCCGATGGAAATGGTTCTGCTCGGCACGGGCGGTTGCACCGCCTACGACGTCGTGATGATCCTGAAGAAAAGCCGCCAGGAAATCGCCGGCTGCTCGGTGACGCTGAAGGCCGAGCGCGCCAGCGAAGATCCGAAAGTGTTCACGAAGATCCATTTCCACTTCACTGTGACCGGAAAGAATCTGAATCCGGCCACCGTGGAACGCGCAATCAACCTGTCGCACGACAAATACTGCTCGGCGTCGATCATGATCGCGAAAACGGCCGAACTCACGCACTCGTTCGATATTGTGGCGAACTGAGCGCGGTGTCACGGCGAAGGCACGAGCCGCGCGGGCGGTCCTGACTGAAGCCCCGCACGTAGAAACAAAAAATGCCGGCGTTCTGAAAAGACGCCGGCATTTTTTATGAGGTGGCAAAGCAGGCCGATAAGCCGGATTCTGTGCACGCGCAACGTCCGAAGACGCGACGCGCGTGGCAGCCATTCCTCTAGGCGAGTCATTACTGACACGCTCAAGCTTCCTACCCGCAGACGAGACGGGGGCCCCGTCCTGCATCTCGAAGATGCGCGCCTGCCTACTTGGAATTGCTCCGGGTGGAGGTTACCGTGCCGGTCTGCCTTGCAGCAGCCGCGGTGCGCTCTTACCGCACCGTTTCACCCTTACCTGATCCCGACTTGCGCCGGGCCATCGGCGGTTTGCTTTCTGTTGCCCTGTTCCGCGTGTCGCCACGGATGGCCGTTAGCCATCACCCTGCCCTGTGGAGTCCGGACTTTCCTCGCCCTCTTTGGCCGAAGCCGCTGAGGCCGCGACTGCCTGGCCTGCTTTGCTGTCGCCGATTTTAACATCTGCGCGCCGGCCGGAGCGGAACACAGACTTATCGTCGTAAAAGCCCGGTGTCTCGTTGTCGGCCCACCAGCCCGGAATTCCGAGCACCGGAAGCGGCGCGAACAGCCGGCTCGTCAGCGCGTCGGTGGTCAGCAACGCGGCGCTGACGGCCTCGTCAAGCCACGCGTCGCGGGCGGCGGCGTTCCATTCGAAGTACGCCGACGGTACGTCGACGATCCATGCATGCCCCGTGCAGCCCTTGAACGGCGCGATGAGTTTTTCCAGCAGCGCATGGCCGAAGCAGCGCACCTCGCAGCTCGAACCCCATGCGTCGCGCCGCTGGAGCAGCAACGTCTGCCAGTCGAAGCCACGCAGCGCGGCGCTCAACGCTGGATCACTGCACGCAAACAGCAGTGCGTTTTCGTCGAAGAGAGTGAGCGCATCGCGCACGCTGCCGCGCGTCGAGCCGACGCCGAGCAGGTCGATCGCCGCCGACTGCCGTGTATTGAGCGCGGCCTTGATGCGCGGGAAGGCGAACCACATCGACGCGTTGAAGAAGTCGTGCAAATTGTGGCGTGTCGGCACTCGACCGGTCGACGCGATGTGCGCCTCGTACGCGGCGCCGGGCGGGAGTTCGTCCTGCGCGATGAACGCGAGGCGTTGGCCGCGCCCTGTGGTCTGACACGTGTTAGCGGCGTCGGCATTCATTTCAGCGAGCAACGCGGCGTAACTCGTAAGTGCGGCCCGCTGCCAGCGCTGGCCGCGTCGGGCGAACTGCGCGAACCACGGCTTTGACCAGTCGATAGCGGCGAAGCGCGCCCCGGCGCCCGCGCCCGGCACCGCTTCCACACCGACACGTGCCCCCGCGCCTTCGCCGTCGCCCACGTCCACACCCACACACGCGCCCGCGTCACTCTGCATCTAGCAAAGCCTCAAATCAGCCGCCAACCGATCGCCTCACCGCCGCGCAGCGGCACAACAGGCGTGTCGCCGACTGGCAGTTCAGCAGGCAACGTCCACTCTTCCCGACGCAGCGTGACCTTCTCCTGGTTGCGCGGCAGACCATAAAAGTCCGCGCCGAAGAAGCTCGCGAAGCCTTCGAGCCTGTCGAGCGCGCCCGCCTGGTCGAAGGCTTCGGTGTACAGCTCCAGCGCGTGCAGCGCCGTGTAGCAGCCGGCACAGCCGCAAGCGTGCTCCTTCAAACCCTTCGGATGCGGCGCGCTGTCGGTACCCAGGAAAAAACGTGGATTGCCCGAGATTGCCGCTTCGACCAGCGCGACGCGATGCGTCTCGCGCTTGAGCACCGGCAGGCAGTAATAATGCGGGCGAATGCCGCCCTGGAAAATCGCGTTGCGGTTGTACAGCAAGTGGTGTGCGGTGATCGTCGCGCCGAGCAGGTTCGGCGCAACGCCGGCTTCGCGGATGTAGTCGACCGCGTCTTTGGTGGTGATGTGCTCGAACACTACTTTCAGCGCGGGGAAGTCGCGGCGCAACGGCGTCATTACCCGGTCGATGAACACCTTTTCGCGGTCGAACAGATCGATCGACGAGTCCGTCACTTCGCCGTGCACCAGGAGCGGCATGCCCGTCTCCTGCATCGCTTCGAGGGTTTTCGCGCACTTCATGATGTCGGTCACGCCGGCATCCGAGTTGGTCGTAGCGCCCGCCGGGTAGAGCTTCACGCCGTGCACGAAACCACTGTCGCGCGCGCGGCGGATTTCGTCCGGCGGCGTGTTGTCCGTCAGATACAGCGTCATCAGCGGCTCGAACTTTGCGCCCGCCGGGATGGCGGCCACGATGCGTTCGCGGTACGCCTGCGCCATCGCCGTGGTCGTAACCGGCGGCTTCAGATTCGGCATGATGATCGCGCGAGCAAACTGGCGGGCTGTGTCCGGCAACACGGCTGCAAGCATCGCGCCGTCGCGCACGTGCAAGTGCCAATCGTCAGGGCGTGCGAGCGTGATCGAGTCGCGGGAATCAGGAGAAGCGTTGGAATCGGTCATGGCGAGAGGAGAGCGAGAGCGGAACAGGAGGCAGCTGAAAATGCGAGCAATGCGCCAGCAATGAGGTCAAACCGCCGTGTTGCGGCCTGAACACACGTCAATTTTGCTATTTGGCGTTTCTGGCTCGGTGATATGCTTGAACAATCGTCATTGTAACGGCTCGCCCCGTTCACAGGCTTACCCGCAACATGTGCCAACTTCTCGGAATGAACTGCGCCGCGCCGACGGACGTCACGTTCTCGTTCACCGGCTTTGCGGCGCGCGGCGGCGTCACCGATCATCATGCCGACGGCTGGGGCATCGCCTTCTTCGAAGACAAAGCATGTCGCCTGTTCATCGACCATCAATCGTCGGCCACCTCGCCGATCGCCGAAATGGTCAAGCGCTATCCGATCAAGTCGAAGAACACCATTGCGCATATTCGCAAGGCGACGCAAGGGCACATCCTGCTCGAAAACTGCCACCCGTTCATGCGCGAACTGTGGGGACGCCACTGGATCTTTGCGCACAACGGCGATCTGAAAGACTTTTCGCCGGTACTCTCGGGCGTCTATCAGCCAGTCGGCACGACGGACAGCGAGCTTGCTTTTTGCGCATTGCTCGAAGGTTTGCGCAAGGCGTTTCCTGGCGCGCAGCAACCGCCGCTCAATGAACTCTTCGCCGCGCTCGAAACCCTCACGCGCGAGATTACGCAGTTCGGCGTGTTCAATTTTCTGATGTCGAATGGCCAGGCGCTGTTCGCGCATTGCTCCACGCATCTGCACTACATCGTGCGGCGCTGGCCTTTTTCTACCGCGCATCTGGTCGACGCCGACGTCTCGATAGACTTCGCCAAATACACCACACCCGAAGACCGCGTTGCGGTGATCGCGACGCAGCCGCTGACCGACAACGAAGTATGGAGCGCGTTCGAACCCGGCGATCTGTTGATGTTCCAGCACGGCGACGTAATCGGCCGCGTCAATGTGCCCGTGCCGGCTTCGGTGCTGGAAAAGCTGCGCAATCCGGCGCTGGATGCGTCCGCTTCGGCGAGCACGATCGCGGCGTCGGCACCGGCCACCGCTATGGAAGTCGAAGTCGATCTCGAAGCGGCGGACGACGCCGCGGCGTTCGAGTCCTGATCACACGCGAATCAGCAGCGTTTCAGCAATAAAAAAGCCGCTCTT
>NZ_BAYE01000013.1 GCF_000685095.1 Paraburkholderia caledonica NBRC 102488 | reverse complement strand
GAATGCGCCCCTGTATTGCTGACGTTCGAGTCAGAAAGGCGCGATGGTCGATCACGCCTTGTCCAGCGAGCGCCGTATTACGCGTCACCCCGCGAACCCGCGGCGCTTCTTCCCGCTCACTTCCCTTCGAGGATATCGGGATCGATGTAGCCCGGGGCTGCCAGAGAAAGCGTCGCTTTCAACGCCCGGGCACCAGCATCCGCCAGCACTTCGCTCTCGCCCGCTTCGAGCGCGTCGAACGTCTGCCGGACGACATCGATGGGATTCGCCTTTGGAACGTCGAAGTCCTTTGTGAGATCGGTATCCACGAAGCCGACGTGCAAGCCCACCACGCGGATGTTTCTTTCCTTCAGATGGGCTCGCACGTTGTTGGTGAGGCTCCAGGCCGCAGCTTTCGACGCCGCATACGGCGCAAGAATCGGCACCGCACGCCAGGTGACGTCGGAAAGCACGTTAACGATAGTGCCGCTGCCGTCGCCGGGAAGCCGGGGCTCGAAAGCGCGGGTCACTCGCATGACGCCGTAGTAGTTCGTTTCGAAGATGCGGCGAGCGTGATCTTCCGCGCTGTCGGCAAATGGCGACCCGGTGATTTCCGCGATTCCTGCGTTATTGATGAGTATGGTGACATCCGGCGCGGCTTTCGCGGCCGACTCGACCGAAGCGGGGTCCGTCACGTCGAGTGCGATGGGCACCATTCCGGGCTCGCTGAAGGCCGCCGGATTGCGTACGCCCCCGCGTACACCTTCGCCGCGCCGCGGGCAAGCGCCTCGCGCGCGAATGCGAGGCCCAGTCCGCGGCTGGCGCCGGTCACAAATACAACGGAGTTCTCGATCTTCATCTCAATCTCCTTGGTGAGTATGGCGTAACGAATCACGGCCGGAAAAGCGAACGCCTGGCGCGAACGAACTCCCCAACCGTTTGTGGTGCCTTCCCGGTAACCTGTTCGATCACGTGGTCGGAGCCTTTGAACACGCCGTTCTGGTAATCGACGGCGACTTCAATGAAGTGCTGGATCGCAAACTCGGGAAGATCGTACTTCTGCAAATGCGCGCGGTATTCGTCGAGCGTGGCCGGGCGATAGACGATCTTCCTGTCGATGACCTTGCTGATTTCGTTCGCGATGTCGCCGTGATCCATTTCGACGGGACCGCACAACTCATACGCCTTGCCGACGTGCTCCTGCGGCTGCGCGAGTACGGTAGCGATGAAACGGGCCTGGTCTTCCGCTGCGATAGGTGCATGGCGCCCTTCGCCGTACGGGAGTGCGATCTGTCCTGCCTTGACGATGGTGTCGAGCACCCACGGGAAGATCAGCCATTCCGAAAAGAATGTCGGGCGGATATGAATGGTGGGCACGCCCGACCAGTCCAGTACGCGCTCCGCGATCCAGTGATCGCGCGCGGCATGACTCTTCGCGTTTTCGCGCGCGGATATTTGCGACATTTCCACCACGACTTCCAGGCCGGCGCGGCGCGCAGCATCGGCGAAATAGGCGGTGCCCTGGATGAAGCCCGGGCGCACCGGATAGCAGAGGTACGCCCCCGTGACGCCCGAGGTGGCGCGAATCAGGTCGTCGTGATTGAGCAGATCGCCTACTACTACTTCGGCGCCGGCGGCACGCAGCGCCGCGCTGCGCGCGTCTTCGGTGCGTACCATGGCGCGCACCGCGTGCCCGGCTTCGAGCAGGTTGTTGACAGTATGGACGCCGGTCTTGCCCGTGGCGCCGGTAATGAGGTACTTGCGTTGTTGCATGATGATTCTCCATTGCATACGTTCAGGGGTATTGCGTTCCGAGGCACGACGCGAGCTGATTTTCGCGTCGTGTGATTGTGTGTATATGCACATTTCGAGGCGAACGAAGGCGTCGTTCGATGTCTCCCTTTCTGCCTTGATTGCTGCGGTCTGTTGCCATACTTCGCCCAGCAGCGACGCCGCTATGCTGGAATGTCCCGCACCACTTCCGTTAACTCGCTAGAATTCATCTCATAGAAGAAGCCGTAGAGCTTGACCTCCTTTGGTACAGCCGGGCTGGCACGAAGCAGTTCGACATCATGTTTGATCGACTCCTCGAAATGTGAAATGGCGAGGCTATCCTGATCGAACATTGTTGAGATATCGGCGTGGTGGTGATCATGGAACTCGTCGACAAGAGTCTCCGGCGTGAAAGCCGTCGCGCCGCAGAATGAGTGATGCACCACCACGACGTTTTGTACTTTGAAAAGATAGTCCATCGTAGCGACCGATTGGAGAGCCGAAAAGGCACGGCCACCCGCGTTCGACACGGCGAACAGCGTCCGCGTGTTGCCGATCCGGTTGCCGGCTTCGTCGAGAATGTTTTCGCCCGGATAGACTTCGTCCCCGAAATAGTCGGCGACAGCCTGCGGTATTTCGGACGCCCGCGGATCAAAGCAGTGGATCACGATGGTCTTCATAGGGATGAACTGATTGAATCCCTGGAAGGCGGACCGATCGAACCACGCCGGGTCAAACCACGGTTGCGTCCTGAATTCGAATTCGCTGTATCTGGTCATTTGGCTTGCTCCACTTCTACGGTCTGGGCTTAAAGGAAGGCAGCGTTCGGATGCTGCTATTGCTACCGAGTATAGATTTGCCGAACTGCCGCACAAATGACGTTGACCCCTCGATTTCTGCCAGCAGCACAAGCGCTCGAAGCACCGCTCATTCGTCGAACGGCGCCCAGTCCAGCACAACCGGTGCATCCACGATTGTGAGCGGCGACCGATTGTGCGCAACGCGGGAGCAAATGTGAAACCAGTGCGGGTACGGCTGCTTGCAGTCGACCTCGTGATTGAGCATTTCGTTGAAAGCGCGCTTGAAGTTCCGGCGGGGGTATCGTCGTAGCACTTCGGCGACGTCCGCTGGGTCGAGCCGTGCGCCGGTCACGCCAGCGACGTCATACGCCAGGCCTAGCTGCATCAGGCGGCTGGTGTCCCCCCTGAAATGATTCATATCCCACGTATGTAACGCGATGTTGTCCCAAACCTTCTGCGCACGATCCTCCAATACTCCCCGCTCAACAAGGAACATCCGCGCTGCACTCGCGCCTTCGATCTCGAAACGGTGAGGACCGGGGGCATGATCGGTAAGTCCCAGATCGTGCAGCACGGCTGACAGGAACATCAGCTCGCTATCCACCTTCGTTCCTTCTTGTTGCGCGAACAGCTCGCCGAACCAGTAGCATCGCATCACGTGGTTGAAGAGCGTGTCATTGGAGACCGAGCGTGCAAGCTCCTCAGCCTCGCGGACAATGCTGCTGTCCGGTACCTTGATATCTGAGATCACGAGAATGTCCTGTGCAGCTGACTGCCAATATGGTCAGCCGAGTATAGGATCACGAACCATTCCGCAATTGACATTCGCACCTCGTTTCCTGCCGAATGGTAGTGTGTGCCCGTCCTGCCCGCATTCAGTGCGAATTGCGTGAGCCCACGTCGAACCATCCGCCCTCGAGACGCCCAGTCAGGCCGGCCTATCACAACAGCGGCAGAAAAAGAGGGGTGATTGTCATTGCTGCCGCATACCAAATGCCTATAATCTGTCGCCAGGATGCGCCGCCAGTTGCTCCCGGTGGCCCTGTCGTCGTGCATGCCGGCGGACCTCGAAGATTGCTGGCTGGATCTGTAATCCGGGCAACTCGCGACACCTCGATGCCTCAGGCAAATGGCTAAGACCGACAATTCGGACGGGCAAGCACCTCGCAAGGTTGTCATCGTCGCTTACGACGGTGCCAAGCTGATGGACATATCTGGTCCGCTGCAGGCATTCAGCGACGCCTGCTTTGAAGACGGTCGTCCCGCCTATCAGGTCGTTCTTGCCTCCGAGGCGGGCGGCCCGGTCTCCACCGATACTCGCGTCAGGGTGGAAACCGTACGGCTCGACGACGCAGTGATCGACTCTGTCGACACGCTGCTCGTAGCCGGCGCCGACCTGATCATGCCCGCTGCCGCGACTGCATCGCTTCGGGCGAGGCTCGTGGGTTACCTCGATCGGCCTCGTCGGCTCGGCTCCGTCTGCACGGGCGCATTCGTCCTCGCCCAGTTGGGCGTTCTGGATCGCCGCGATGCGACGACACATTGGGCTGCGTGCAGCCGGCTCGAGGACCAGCACCCGAGCATCAACGTCAAGCCGGACGCGATTTTTGTCACCTCCGATCATATCTGGACATCGGCCGGTGTCTCGGCTGGGATTGACATGGCGCTGGCAATGATCGAGGACGATCTGGACCACCTGGCGGCGCTCAATGTGGCGCGCGGCATGGTTCTTTTTCTCAAGCGACCCGGCGGTCAATCGCAGTTCAGCATGGAACTGCGTCAGCAGATGCGCGACGCGCGCGGCCGATTCGACGACCTTCACGATTGGATTCGAACCCATCTCGAAGCCGACTTATCCATTCCGGCACTCGCGGACGCAGCGCGGATGAGCCCACGCAACTTCGCTCGTGTCTATCTTCGCGAAACCGGGGAAAGCCCTGCGAGGGCCGTCGAGAAGATCCGCATAGAAGCGGCCAGACGCCTGCTCGAATCCGCGCGCGATCCTATTCAGGTCATCGCGCGTCGGACCGGTTTTGGAGATGACGAACGGATGCGCCGGGCATTCTCAAAGGTTTATGGCGTGTCTCCGCAGGACTATCGCAGCCGCTTCGGACAGCCGAAGTCTTGACGCGCAACCCGGCAGAGATGCTTTTTCCGTCCGAGCGAACGAATGTCCCAGGACGAGGGCTGTTTGTCATTGCCGCCAAAGACAGGGTGAACTATTTTTTCGAATCAGGCTTTTGAGGAAAGTAAATGAAAACCCCTGTCATCATCGGCGGCGTAACTGCGCCGGACTCGGAGCTCGTCCGCAAAGCGGCCGCTCTCGTCGAGCAAGCCCATTCGAAGCCGTTTCTCAATCATGTTCACCGGACATGGTGGTTCGCTGAGTTCATCGGCAAAAAGCGGCAAATGAAGTACGACCGCGAGCTGGTTTATCTTGCGTCGCTGCTTCACGACCTGGGTCTGTCGAAAGATCACATTGCGGACAAGCGCTTCGAAGTGGATGGCGCCGACGCCGCGAGCAGATTTCTGCATGTGCACGACTATCCGAAGACAAAGGTCGACATCGTCTGGGATGCCATCGCCCTTCACTCGTCCGCCGAAATCGCCGATCGCAGGGAGCCGGAAGTCGCGCTCGTCCACTTCGGCGCTCACGTCGACGTCCTGGGGCTTAGAATGGGCGAGATCTCACCACAACTGATCGACGACACGCTCGCGCTCTATCCGCGGTTGGGCTTCAAGAGGGCGTTCACGGAGGCGCTAGCCGAGGTCGCGAGACGGAAGCCACACACTGCCATCGGAACAGGTCTGGCCGACGTTGGACGTCGCCTTGTGCCTGGTCTGGAAATTCCCAACGTTTGCGACCTGCTCCTTGGGGCACCTTTCGAAAGCTGAGCCTTTCGCGTGACGCACAACTCCACCAAGGCCGCACAAGCAGGCGCTTTGATCACCGCCATGCAGGCGATTTATTGCCCGCAATGTTGGTAGGTTGCACGCACAGCGCTAAATGAGCAGCCCGGCTTTCTATGTGTGGATCAAGGCCTGCCATGTCGCGGCGGTGCTACGTTTATCGGCGGGCTGCTTGCCACTGAAGTCACGTCCGCTTTGTTGCCGCCTCTGGGGACATCGACTGCAGTCGGCGCCAGACAGCTTTCGCGCTGGAATCGACGATTGACTGCTCCTGCCCTTCTCACGTGGGTATTCGGCCTATTCCTGTCTGTGTCCGGCGGCTGCGTTCCCTACCTATGGCTGACGATCAAACTTATCCTTGTTCTCTTTCTGTCTGCCTTGCATGGCGTCAATCGAGAAGAATTGTTTTCAGCGCCTTTATCGTCGCCGCCTTGGCGGTCGTGAAGCCACTTTCAGCGACGACTGTCAAATTATCGGCTTCTATACGATGCTTCGCAGTTGTGTCGGCTATAGGCAAACGCCGTACCGGCGCTTCTTTCGAGACGTTATCAAAGACCAAACGGTGAAAGTCGGTCGGACCTGGGCGGATGTCGGGTGAGCCGCCGGAAGCAGACGCTACGGCCACTGCTCTACGAGCGACCGCACCGGGTCGGGCTGCGTCAGCCCGCTCTCCAATTTCATCGCCGGAAAGCGGCCAGTGGAATCTCGCGGCCCGGGAGCGGACACTCGCGTCAGCGCGTACTTCCGACCCACAAGGGACAGTGGCCGATTCCCAAAGCAGCCGTTTGAAGCGGATGTCCCGGATCGCTGGCGGAATGCTCGCCGGGTTCCTGAGCGACAATGACACAACCGCATGCGTGCTAGGCGGTTACGGTAGCCGTTCGATAAACCATGGCGATCGCGGCTTTTCGCACAAGGCGCGCGCGTCGCCCCGGCGACAAGCGAGCGGAATGCGAGGTCGACGCCATGCCTTTTACTTCCAGATCACCAGCGATCGTCCCGGTAGCTCGAAATCGCTCATGCTGTTTGCCCTCCCATCAGCTGTGGTACAGCGGGCCTGGCTGACGAGAGCAATATGAGGCAATACGCGCTGCTATTGCGCGGGGACCGGGACAATCGATGCGATGCGCCAGCCGTCGGCCGTTCGCACTGCCGTTTCATAGACGAGAAACGACGCGGTTTTCGCCGTGGCTTCGGAAGCGCCTGCCGTGACCCGAGTGGGCGCGTACAGCTGCGCGACGTCAGCACTCAGCGGAACAACGCGGATCTTCGCGACATTGGGCTCGAACTTCCACACGCCCTGAAGGTGTCCTTGAAATGCTCGATCAGCGCCGGCTTGCCCCAAAACTGATACGAACGGGCGAGGAGCACGACCGGGTCGGGTTCGCCGGCCGGCGCCGAGGCGAGCACGCCGGCGAACGCATCGATGTCATGCGCGGTCGCAGCCTCCGCCTGCCGGATGAAAACCGCTTCGACCGCTTGCCGGTCTTCATCGGTAAATCGATGCGGCGCTTCAGCATGCGCGGCGCTCATCACCGCAACCGCGACGCAGCAAGCCAGCACTTTTTGTCGGCTCATGTGCGTCTCCCGTTATTGCGCCGGCACCGGAATCACCGCTGCAACCTTCCAGCCGGACGCGCTGCGGATCATAAACTCGTTGATCAGAAACGTCGCGGTCTTCTCTGGTTGGCCCGGCGCGCCGATGGTCACCTTGGTAGGCGCGTACACCTGTACCGTATCCCGGTTCAGCGGAATGATGCGCAGCGCGCTCGGATCCGGCTCGACCCGCCATGTCCCGGCGAAAGTCTGCCTGAAATGCTCAAGCACCTCGTCCCTGCCCCAAAAGCGATATGCGCGAGCCACAAACGACACGGCATCTGGCTGTCCCGGTGCCGTAGAAGCGAACATGCCGCTCAGCGCGTCGAGATCATGCGCAGTCTCGGCCGTCGTCTGCTGCAGAAACAGCGCGCGAACCGCCTGAGTATCGGCGGGCGTCACACCGGCTGCTTGCGCGCAGCCTGCTCCCGTCAGCAACGAAAACAACAGAACAACCGGCAGGCCGCGCCGCATATGCAATGATCGATTAGTCATGGTTAGTCTCATATCCCCGTATTTGCGATGGAGCACGGCCAGACGACGGGAACCTCCAGCCATTGCAACCCGACTACAAACCGCCGCATTCTCACCGCTAGAACGCATCCCGGTGTGAGCGCTGATACGTGTCACTGGAAGAGCGTGATGTTTTCACGCAGCCACTCAGACAATGACCGCGGGGGCTTGCCCGTCAACTTTTCGAAAGTCGCCGTGGTCTCCGCGAGGGCAGATTCACGAAAAAGCCTATCCAGGCCAAGAAGCAGGTCTACCACCAGCGGCGGCTGGCCACTCGCGAGCAATGCCCCGCGATGCTCCGTGGGCGACCGGTCGTTGTAGACGACACGGCGTCCGAGCAGTCGAGACAACTCTTCAGCAATCTGTTGCATCGTCCAGTTCCGCGGCCCGCTCAGGTGGTACGCCCGCTGCGATCTGTCGGGAACGTCTTCGAGCAACGCAATGCGCGCTGCTTCGGCAACATCTCGCGTATCGACGAAGTTGACGGCTCCGTTGCCCGCCGCACCGGCCCAATTACCAGCAGCAACCGGCGCGCCGGCGCGCTTGAGCACGTCGGCGAACGTGGTCGGCCTGAGCGCGGTCGACGCCACCGGCTGGCGAGCCAGATGTGCTTCGATCCGCATGTGCCAGGCGAATGGATTGAGCTGCGTTGCCGGCCCCATGACGGACAGCTTGACAATGTGGCGCACCCCGGCGGCGACTGCAGCATCGATGAGCGCGATTTCATTCGCCACCTGCCGGGCGGATGTGCCGTGCGCGACGAAGACCTTGTCGATGCCGACAAGTGCGTCGGCGAGCGTGGCCGGTCGGTCGAAGTCCACCGTTGCCACAGTGACATTCGGCGCAAACTGCGTTGTAGCGCTTTGGCGAGTGAGGGCGACGACATCGACGGGATCCATGCCCAATCGATCGATTAGCGTATTGCCAACGCGGCCGGTCGCGCCCGCGACGGCTATGCGCATAGGGCGCGATGCGTGGGCTGTCTGATTGAGCATGTCGCCTCCTTGAGGTATGATGGAACGATCGGTCCACATATGATGGAACAATCGTTCCAGCTTGTCAACGGGAAGATTTATGAGTGGGAAACCGCAATACGACGAGGCCGCCGTCATCGCTGCTGCGATCGACGTTTTCTGGCGTCACGGCTATGCGACGGCGTCCATCAATGAGCTCACGGAAGCCACCGGCCTATCGCGCTCGAGCCTCTACCAGCGGTTCGGCGACAAGGACGGCCTGTTCCGCGATGCGCTGGCCGTCTACACAGAGCGCGTGCTACGTCGGATGAGGTCAGCCCGCGTGGACTCTGCACGGGGAAGCGTGGCAGCAATATTGCGGGATTTCTTGCCTACGCCGGCCGCATCGCGGCGGCCGGCAGGCTGCCTGTTGTCGCGAAGTACTGCCGAACTACTGGATCTTGCAGCGGCAGGAAAGACGACAGCACTTGCTGGTGTCGCACGGCAGCGCGAGATCTTCGCGGATCTGCTGCGGGATGGCGTGGCGAGCGGCGAAGTTGCACCAGGTACCGACGTTAACGCCTTCGCCTGGTACTATCTCGGCGTCTTGCAGGCCATTTTGAATCTTCCACAGGCGGGCGCATCGGGCGAAGCGCTTGACAGCATCATCGACGTTGCGATGTCCGCGTGGCCAGACGCGGACAAACGCGGATCGCGCAACAAAGGAGATGCGCAAATGCGCGGAGGGTCAACAGTCCGGTGAACTGGTCATTGGGGTGACGGCAGTCGCCGAAATCCCGCGTTCCAAGGTTCCGCCTCCCTAAGGCATCTGGACCGTTGTGACAAGGTGAGCCCGAGTGACTGGTTTTGGCCGATCGCCGCCTAACTTAGTGCCCCGATTCTGGAGAGTAATCGGTGCTATTGGATGCGACCCATTTTGCATTATCCCGGTCGTAGGAGTGTCCGGTGATCGGCATCACGCTAAGTTGGTAAAGTTCATCTTTCTCGTCCGGCATGGCCTGCCATGCAGTCGGCTCGACACCATATTCTTGGTCAGCATCTTGCTGCGCCTCGTCCAAAGTGGGATACCAATGATCCCCTTCAACGTCGCGAGTTGAAAACGAGAAATAACGGATGAGTAGGACACCATCGGTCAGCCCAAGGATCAAAACCGAATCTATGTTTGGCCACTCCCGTGAGTTAGCCTTGGCCCAAAGGCGCATTGTTTCCTCGAATTCCTGTTCCCGTACACATTGTCGACGATGCAGCCCGTCGCGTCGACCGTCCGCTCATGGCCGGCCAGAAGCCCGACGACCGAGCGCGACGGTCGCTTCCGCTGTGCATTCGACGCAAAAGCTATAGCACGACCCGTTTCAGTCTCTCAAGAGTCTCTGCAGCCGTCCGAAGCGGGCGCTACAGGCTAGCGCTTCCGTTTGTACTGGCGAACGTCCTTCACCAGTTGATAAGTAATTCCAAGGAACAACGTGGCGTACAACGGCGTCCCCGCCAAGGCGGGTCTCCACCCGGCCCCGCGCATCTCCGACACTAGTACGAAGGCACCCGCGACACCGACAGCCGAAAGATAGGCTTTCGTGTAGCGCCGGAAAATGCGAGCCTTGTCGTCTGATTGCGCCATTTCTAATGGGTACGGGCGAAGCGTTGAGGACTTCCCAAAATGTCCACGGATTGTCGGCGATTTCGGGCCCTGTGTCGAACGACCGCTCATGGCCGCCTTGAGGCAATACCACTGTCAATTTGCTCGCCGGAAACCGGCCACTGAGCGACGGCGGACGAGACCTTGGACATTCAAATTGGATGGCGACCTCAACCGACCGCTTGTGGCCGACCGCTGCCTGATGCGGTCGGCTCTAACCGACCCCCTCAAGAGCCCTTCGCCTTTCTCGATAGCGGACATTGAGCGAAAAGAAGTCGCGTTTATATGCAAGAATCGGCACTCTTTAAGGACGGGTTAAAGCAATGACTGAGAGTCGCCGCACCGATGAAAACATTCGACGGCTTGCCCCAACCGAATGGGCACAAGCTTTTCCGGTTATCTCCCAGTTACGCTCTCTGGACGAAGCGGAGTTCTTGAGGCGAGTGCGCCGGCAATCATATTCTGGTTACGAGCTCGTAGGAGCGTTCAAGGGCAGCAAGCTTATCGGCATCATGGGGATAAGGCCGGTCCATACGCTAGCGCGCGGAGAATATTTGCACGTCGATGATATTGTCGTTACTACGGAAGCTCGAGGAAGCGGTGCTGGTCAAGCCTTGATGCAATATGCCGAAGTCGACGCACGTGCTCGTGACATGAGTGCGGTGTTTCTCGACGCCAGACCGGAGGCCGTTCCGTTCTATGAGCGTCAGAACTATGTGCTTCATGCTGCACCGTCGATGAAAAAGATACTCTAGTCGCTCTACGAGACGCCAGAAACGTCGACACCGGCGAAATTGTCGCGGATCTATGCGGCTTGGTCGGACGACCCAAACTGGCCGATGACCGCCTGATGCGGCATGCATATTTCGGTCTACAAGGGCCGGTCGCATTTTCAATGCGCAAGGCGGCCCGGCGCGCGAACGAGCAGCCTTACTTCGACGCGTTCAGCAAGATCATTCGATGAACGCGGGAAAGCGCCTGCTGCCATCCGGCGCTATTGCGTGCGGCGTCGCCCTTGTCAATAAGCGGTTCGAGCAACGAGAGCAGGTCCGTTGAGCGAGATGTGTCTTCCGGTGTGGTGAGGTCGGAAGTCAGCACCCCTCGTTCGTACTTCAAATGACGTGTGCTCCGGTCTGAAGTCTGACGCAGCGAGGCGTGTACCAGCGCGCCACGTTCCGTAGCCAACTGGACGGCGCTTTCGGCGGAGTCGTCAATCAGCACATAATCATAGTTCTGCGAGGACTTCGACGAGGTAAGGACCGGTTTGCCGCCGTCCGTGAGCGCCTGATGGTAGCTGGCGATCAGGTGCGATTGCTGGTTTTGCGAAATCTTGCCTTCGGAGCGCGAGCCTTCGAGCTGCGTCGTTTGCGAGACCTGATACGAGAATGCGTCGACCTCGCCCGGACGCATCGGATTCGGCGACGCCGACGCGTCCGTGATCGATGCGCTGAAGTCAGCGAGTCCCGTCAACATCGCGTGAACCGACTGCTGCAGCCGCGGGGCGTAGGCCGTTCCCGGCAGCGCCTCGGCCGAAGGCGTCCCGTAGCTCTCGTTCATCTGCGCGAATCCGTCCTCGAACATCGACATCAGCGTTGCGTTGCCGTGCCCACGTGAATTGGCGTGATCGAACTGCCGAAGATAGCTCGCCACAGAAGCAGCGCGTTGTGAGCCCGTTCCCCAAAGTGCCGAATCGCTCGTATCGACCTTCACGCTCATGGCGCCCGCCGCGCTCGTGACGCTCAGGCTTCGCGCCGCGCTGTCCTGCGAATAGCGTGCCGAGATGTCCGCATTGCCGGCGCCCGTCGTGTTGTATTGAAAGCTCACGGAAGCGAGCACCGAGGTGTCGGACTGCGTCAGGCCGCTCAGGTCGAGTTTCGGTGGCACGGCGCCCAGACCGTCGATGGCCTGTTGGAAACCCTCTGAAAGCTTTGCCAGCGCATTGCGTTCGCTCTCGCTGAGCGCGCCGCTGCTCTTGATGCTGACCGAAAGGCCGCCGTCCTCGCTGCCCAGCGCGATTTCGACCGTCACACCGCTCGCCGTTCGCACCGTCAAACCGATCTGGCCGGCGGGTTGTTGAGAAGACCGTCCAATGCCGCCCACGCCTGCGGACCCAACGCTGACCGATTGCGAATAATCGCTGCCCATGGCCTTGAAGCGATCGAGCAGCGCGCTGCCGAGGCCGGCGAAGCGCCCCGCCATCGTCTGCGCGGCGTAGTTCCCTGCCATCCTGAGCGTTACCGCGTCGCGGTTGTCGCTGGCCCAGCTCACCGTCGGCATGGCGGCGCTTAGCGTGCCTTTCGGCGTATAGGTTTGGAGCACCGTGATGCTGCTTGTGGAAGGGATCGTGACGATGGCCGACGGCGAGAGCGCCACCATGCGTCGCGCATCGCCGTCAACCGCCACCGCGGGATTCACGGAATCGGTGAGGGGCGTGGGGGCAAGGGTCGCGGCAAGGTTCAGGGACGATAGCGTGGTCATGGCTCAATGCGTTCTTGTTGTTCGCGAGGGAGCGTGGCGCGCAGCTCTGGACAGCGCCATCATCTGCTTATCGTCAATGCTTTCGAATACTTTAGTAAGAACCCGACAGATACGAGTAAGCCTCTAGCGTCCATATAGCCCACATTCAGTCTGGATGGTCAACGATTCACCCCAGTTGTCGAAGGTCCGTTCCTGGCCGTTAGTGGCGTTGCCGTTCTCGTTCAAGTAACGCGGCGAATGTGCCTTCACTTACGGCCAGCGATATGCCAACACGCGGTCGAGCGGATAAGCTAGCTCACGCACCTCTTCAAGCTGATTGCCTCCGAACAAGTAAAGGTTCTTGACGTCTGATCTCAGAAAGAATCCTACATGCCCCTTCCATTCAACGGCATCGTCGGCAGTCAATACCGCCACGCAGCCGTAGATAGGTGCGGCGAGCTCGTTTCCCCAAGTTAGCCAGGAGCGCGCCAGGGCCGAGCGCGTTCCTGCAATGCCCGATTGCTTCATGCACCAGTTGAGGAATGACGAACACCATGCGATCTTGTCGTCGTAACCTGCCAATTGAGTGGTTTCGTTATACTCGGCAATCCGCGGGTTGCATTCACCCGCGCCGTAACGCTTGACGCCTCGTTCCTTGAAGGCGATATCCATCCAGATGGGCGTGAATCCGTTGGTTGCTTGCCCGTTGCGATACCCTTTAGTCATCCGCGTGCTCCTTCCAGACGCTCTTCCTCTACTGGGCCGTAGATGGCACGTGGCTCATCAGAAATTACCGCCCAGTATCGGTCGCCGTAGGACCAGTGCCACCATTCCGAGGGATAGTTGACGAAACCCGCGGCGATCATAGCCGTCGCCAACAACTGACGGTTACCCTGCGCCTGCCGGCTAATGAACTGACAGGCTGTGTAACACGCACCCGATGACTCTTCATCGGTGGCGTTCAACACGCTTCCCATATCGAGCTCGACACCCTCGCGCGTCGCAAGCGTCAAGTCGACGGCCGCGCCCGTCGGATGGGCGGCCACTTCAGGGGGAGCGGCATAGCGACTTGTCAGTTCGATCAAAAGAGCATCCGACGCGGACGGGTATTCCATTCGGAGCTTCGACAGACGATGGACGAAGTAGCTCCTCTGAAGCGACAGCGGCCGGTATCCTTCCTTGACTAACAATCGCAGGCCTTTAACTGAAAGCATCCGGTTGTCGGCATCGCATCGCCCCTCAGTCGCGCATGACAGGGCGCGAACACTATGATTTGCTTTATCGAAAAACTGCGGCCTTCAATTCAACGTCGCCGCTCTGTTCCGGCGCGCCGATTGTCGTCCATCTGGACGTCCTCCATTAATCGCAGTCAGTTCAAGCTCGAAATAAGGTGGCAGTCACATGTAGCACGATGGCCGTGTCGCGCGATCGGGATGCCGTCATCGGTCATTGAGGCGTCCCCTTCCTCGATCACGTTCGGCGACACGTCAGGATGCTGCGGGCACGAAACGCGATCACCCTTACGCGCGACGAAGCGCCCTTCGAACTGCATCGTTCGCGAGCCGGTTATCACCTTGCCGCCATGGTCGGTATCATCGTCAACGCGGATCAGGTTCATCATTATCATGCAACGTCGCTCTATGTTGGAATTACGGTTGACGGGGCGCAATTCCCGAACCGTTGGCTTTCAATCGATCAGATTCGACCCACCCATTTACTATTTTTTGGGACTTCGAATTCCGATAAGTAACGGAAGTGAATTTCCCATAGTCGGTATAGGCGTCAACTGAGTCAGCTTCTACAATGAATATACCGCTCATCTTGCAAGACAGATCCGGGGCGGAGTAAAACTGAAGCCGTCCTTTCCCCACCACAGTCCTTCCAGACGCGCCGCCGGCAATCTGGCTTCCATTCTTTGATGCAGTAGCATTAAGTTGTTCGCAGCGAGCGCCAGTTTTTGGCACATCGGCGAGGCACATTGAGACGAAGTTCTTATATTTATCTCCGTCCACCTTCAATACATCAGGATGATCAGGGTCTCTCGTCACGTCCAGTGCCTGCATTGTATTCGTATCCAGATTTACCCATCCAATGGAAACCTGTTTATCAAGATTGCCTAGGCTATCGGCTGGGACGAATAACCTCACACTGTAGACGCCACGAGCGCGGTCCTCCATTTCGACGCGGATATCTTGCTTTTTCATGAAGACATGCTGAAGCGAAGGAACAATCAATTCCCTCAATTCGGTTTGGCATGACCCGACCAGAGCGAAACTGCCCTGCGAAAACATTAGGGCAGCTAACGCGAAAAGCCAATACGGATTGAGTTTGATGTCCATAGATTGCTCATTGACATGATTGGCGATTCAACCTTACACATCATTTCAATCAATCAACCATCCGCGCGTCCGATCCGTTTCAATGCCCATAGTACCTGGTGACGCCATAAAACAAGTCGTCGTCTTGTGTTTTAATAAGAAGGATATTCCCTTTCTTCTTCCAAAACCAGGAGCATTGACCGACTCCGACGTCGGAGCAAGCCTGCATTTCGGGACGCCCTTTGCACCTTTCGTCTTCAGGAGCACACGGTAGCGCATTGGCACCGTGATAGGGACTCCATCCATGCGCCAACATGATTTCACGGACCTTGCCGTAGGGCGTCTCTATTTTTATGGCAGGAACATTCAGCGCGTCAACACTTGAATCAGCAAGGACGCAGCCGGAGAAAACGAGCAGCAACGCACAAAAATTATATTTCAAAGAAAAATTAATCCTCACGCTTGTCACCTCATTCCTTCAATTTGTTTGAGAATTGCCACCAATTTTCCGGTGGACCCATCATTATTCGTGTTCGCCGCACTTTGATAATACGACATGTGGCCGTTCGATATTCTACCGTCTTGAATAGGAAGACCTTGGGGGACGGAGATCGAAGCCCACTCCTGCGCCGCTGCATACTGGGCCTGATTTACAGTTCCCTTCCCGTTTTTTACAAAATCAGCCAATGCGCCGCCGCCGGCCTTCTTGAAGAGAAAGTCCCTGAAGAAACGTTCTTGTATATCTGCATCGTATTTTTCACTCCCGGTCAATCCCAAAGCCGCCTTGCCAGACCTAAGTGTGCTTAAAGTTGTTTGATATTTCCCTGTCGCAAACATCCGGTTGGGATCAGTACCCGAGAGTGGGTCTGTCGCCAAGATTTCATCGATTGTTTTTGAGGTAACCGTTCCTGCTGGAGGATGCATATATGAATGGCCAACGCCTCCCCCGGGAACGTTCTTGGTTCCCGTATTGTACGATTCGTAACCACCCTCGCCGCCGGAAATGGCGTCGCCTATTTTCTTGATAAGCTCGTCCAGTCCGCTCGTCGCATAATTGAAATTGCCGATCAATCCGATCGGGTGGAAATGCCACGGTGTTCGACCGGCTTTACGGTTCTCACTACGTCTACTACACCGACTCGACGGCGGAAAGCAAGCTTGCCTCCCGCATCGTCGTTGAAGACTTCGTTGGCGGGTTCTCGGACGCACCGTTGGTAGTCCTGTATGACCTCCGGAAGCAACCACCGGTCGCATTGCCAGTCAGTGACAAGCTTGCTATCGACGACCTTCGCTGGACTCCTGGCTCGGTTGTCATAAGCGTCGATGGCCAGTGGTTCGCGTTCTCGGGGCGCAAGCTGACGCGCGTTCGCCCTCCAATGAACAGATAATGTCTGCGGCCGAAAATCCGAATATTCACCCGCGCGATTGCCCGTGGACATGCTTAACCGGCGGGTCCACCGCGGGCCCACGAGCGTGATAAACGGAAACACGACCAACGATGAAGCAGGCAATCAAGTTCATGACACACGCAGTAGGTGGTTGCCTCCTGTTTCTCATAGCTGGCTGGCTTTTGATCTCTACCGACATACCGCGCGCGCCAAGTGCCGAGCCGGGCAGCCCCGAGTGGGTCGCCTATGTGAGCGAGCGATATTTCGACATATCGGACGGCGAAGGACACGGCCCCGATCCGGGAAGTGAAGAATGGCTGCACAGCGTTGAGAGGCAAGCGAGATTGCAAGACCGGAACAGCCTTCCATTCGTCGAAGGCTGTGGAGTAGCCCCTTGATTCACAGGACACGCGGCACCTCTTAAAATAAGAGGGAGTCTTGTGACTAGTTTTAAGCCTAGGCAAATAGTGGAAAGCATTGAAGTTTTGAGCGAACCAGAGCGTCGTCGGCGGCGCTCGGTGCAGGAGAGGGTCTCCATCGTCCAAGAGACCATGGAACCGGGCGCAACGGTCTCAGCGGTTGCCCGGCGACACGGGGTGAACCCAAATCAGGTATTTGCGTGGCGCAAGCAATATCAGGACGGGAGCCTGGCAGCGGTGAAAGCTGGGGAAGCCGTGGTACCGGCTTCGCAATTGGCCGCAGCAATGAAGGAAATCAGAGAACTGCAGCGTCTGCTTGGCAAGAAGAGGCAAGAGGCAGAGATACTGAAGGAAGCAGTCGAATATGGCCGCTCAAAAAACTGGATTGCGCGCTCGCCCTTACTGCCCGGGGACGACCAATGAAAACGGTCTGCGATGTTCTCGGCGTGGCGCGCTCTGCTTTGGCAGTTAGGAAAGCCCGCCCTTCGGACTGGAAGGATGGCCGTCGCGCTCGGTATATCGACGACACGGACTTGGTTGCTGCAATCCACGAGCATGTGGCCGTCTTGCCCACATATGGGTACCGCAGAATCTGGGCGCTACTGCGACGTAGCCAGGAAATGGCTGGCGCGCCGTGCGTGAACGTCAAGCGGGTCTATCGTGTCATGCGCGACCACCAGTTGCTGCTGCGACGTCCCGGTCAACGACGTGACACCCGCCGCCATGATGGACGAATTTCGGTTGAGCAAAGCGATGTCCGCTGGTGCTCAGACGGCTTTGAGTTCCGTTGTGACGATGGCTCGCCGTTGCGCGTGGCATTTGCACTGGATTGCCATGACCGAGAGGCCATCAGTTGGGCAGCGACGACTGGCGGCCATAGCGGCGACGTCGTGCGTGATGTGATGCTCGCAGCTGTTGAGCAACGCTTCGGCACGGCGCAGGCAAGCTCAACCATTGAATGGCTCTCGGACAACGGTTCTGCCTATATCGACCATCGCACGCGTAGCTTCGCTCGCGAGTTGGGTCTAAAGCCATTGACGACCCCGGTTCGTTCGCCGCAGAGTAATGGCATGGCCGAGCGGTTCGTGAAAACGATGAAGCACGATTACGTCGCCTTCATGGACAAGCCCGATGTGCCCACGGCGCTCGCGCATCTGGCCGCTGCCTTCGAGCAGTATAACGAGCGCCACCCGCACAAAGCTCTGAAATACCGCTCGCCTCGCGAGTTTAGACGGGCTGCGGCCTCATCAACCTAATGGTGTCCGCGTGTCCTGAATTGCAGGGGCAACTACATTGTTGTATGCGCACTGGACTTCGATCAGCCGCTCCCCGGATTGCTTTTGCTGGCAGCAGTCGCCGCATGCCGTCGGCGATGCCATCAGCTCGGAGGATGGGCGCAAATGCAACGATTCCGATCGACGACGAGGCCGTCGACCGGACAGAAAGACGCGGTTTGGGAAGTGACGAAGAAAGCCCGCCGGTGAACTGCAGGTTTCCCCTCTTCTGTCTTTAAATTTTGGGGCGAACGGCGTGCTGCTCGTTTCGGCAGCGTTGAGCATGCCGCTATCGCTCTGGCTTGCCAGGCTGCTTATCGGCATCTACTGGTGATGGTCAGCCTGCCTGGAATGCTGAAAAAGGAACATCACGAGCCTGTGTTGGTAACCGACTAGAAGAACCGGAGAGGCCATCGCGAGACGGGGGGAAATTACACCGCGCATATTGTGCTCGTGTCGAACACCCCAAGCACCCGCAGTACTGCAAGAAGATTGCGCTGACGTTGCGTCGGCAGATGCAATCGCCAACGCAACGACCCATAAGCGATAGTCAGTAAGTAGGCTGCCAGGGCGAATGCGACGATCGAATTCATCACCACGTATGCCGAGAACCCATCCTCGACTCGCTCGCCACGTGCGAGGTATCTGAAAAGGCAAAAGGCCATGACGGCTGCGACGCCGAACCTGAACGCCTGCCGCCATCTGCTTTTTCCCCAGAAGCGCGGGAGGCGCGGCAGGTAGTACATCTGTCTGTCCGGCTGGAACTCGAGGGAGCCTGCAGCGAATGCAACAAAAACGCGTGGGTCCGCCGGACGGCGAAACCCGTATACAAGGTGCTGTCCGTCCAGCACTTCGGACGCAATTGCGAGACAGACATTGTCGCCATTCGCAAGCGGCAACTCTACTTTTGTGTAGAAGGGAATGGCACTTTCCGGCGAATAAAGGACAACGGGGGTTCCATTCACCTGAAATCGAAACGAACGCAGCAATCCTTTGGTAACCCCATACGGGGACCCCTCAGTTTTCACCCACATCGTGCCGCACTCCAACCCGGTCACCTCGCCGTCGAGCCGGACGATCTCTGCATGCCTCAACCGATCCTTGACTTCGTCAGGTAGCTTCTCCTGTGCATCCGCCTTGGTCGATGACGGTGTTCCCATCGAGGAAGGTCGAGGTGGTTTTCGTGTCGTGGGTCGTTTCGCCATTCGATTACGATAAGTGCGATTATTGAGGAGCAATACGTCGGCATCGACAACCGCGCGGCTCGATTAACTGCGCATCCCCGGCCTCAGTGGTGCGCAGCCTGCCGGTAGCGTCGTGCACCGATGTTGATGGCCCAAACAGCCAGGCCGACTATCGCAATCGACATCGCGAGGATTGCGATCAGCAAGGGACCGTCGATGTCGTACGAACTGTCGGGCTTTAATGCGCCGACCGACATCAGAAACCGTCTTATCGACTCGACCGCGTCAGGACTTGCATACAGTGCTGTTGCCACCTGGCGCGCGAGCAGGTCCCCCAGCACCAATGTGACCGCGACGTTTGCGATATAGCGGGCGATTTTCATTACTGTACGTCCACGTAGCCGTATGCCTTCAGCGTAGTGCCCGGGATGGGCAACGTCGCGCCCTGCTTGTGCAGATAATCGGCCAGTATTCTGAACTGATCCTGATTCACGACTGTTATACAACCTTCTGACAGCCGGCGCGGCCCCATTGGGTGAAGACGGAAAGAGCCCCGCCTGACGCCGTTGATCACCGTCGTATCGCCCGAGCCTTCGCGCCACAGCATGAACCACTGGCTTCGGTCTGTCCCATAGGCGTACGTCCTCGCGAAGTCATAAAGCCAACCCAGACGGCCGCCGCTTTTGCGATCTACGAGATAGTAGCGTCCCGGCGGTAACGGTCCAATGTCCGCCTGCGCTACAGCCCGCGGATTATCCCGTCCGGCGGACGTACCTGAAAATGCACTGAACAGCCCAACGCCAGGGCAAGATAATACCGATGTGGTTTGAGAATTCAGGCTAAATGTGCATGCGACAGGCATAAGGCACTCACGTTTTCCGTTCCGACGAGCGAATACTACCAAAACAGTCATCCCACACAAATGGATTTAAATCGCAATCAGATTTTGCTCGCAGAATTAGCCGCCGAGTTCATCGCTGAATAAATCCACGACTTCAATCTTCTCGCTTGGCACAGTATGTAAAACGATGAAAAATCGCGGAGATTAAAGACCGCATGAATTAAAGAATCATTCGAAGCGATAACCGGGGAATGCCGGATGGACACGGTGGCCGCTGTCAGCGGTGGACCCGACGCAGCATGTACCGAGCCGTTGCCACCAAAAACGGGCGCACTCGGACGGCGGTGGTTCCGCCCTCCTATACCGGGCTGCGATGACCGGGGACTTATCGGCTATACTGTTTTTTTATACAGTGTTTCAGATGAGGGAAGCCATGAGCGCGGTTATGCTGCCCGAAACGATCCATCCTGGCCTGTGGCGCGGCAATCAGCTTGCCCGCGCCCGGCTGCGGGTCGTTGAATGTGGCAACGCAACTCTCGCCGAGGAACTGCCGGGCGGCGGCTGGCCACGTGGCGCGCTGACGGATCTGCTCGTGCAGCAGACCGGCTGCGGAGAACTGCGTCTCCTTCGTCCTGCACTAGAGCAGCTGACAGCCAAGCCCGTCGTTATGCTGCAGCCGCCATACGATCTTCAGCCGACCGCCTTCGCCTGGTGGGGTCTTGACGCGGCGAATCTGATGACGGTGAAGGCGCCGAGGACGGCCGACGCGCTGTGGGCGGCAGAGCAGATCCTGCGGGCTGGCACCTGTGGTGCGCTGCTTTTCTGGCAGAACCATGTGTGGCCCGAGTCGCTGCGCCCCCTGCACCTTGACGCGCAGTCGTCGGAGTCGCTGTTTTTCATGGTGAGGCCACTTGCGACGACGCGCGACGCGTCGCCCGCGCCATTACCGCTCGCCATCCGCGCCGCGAAAGACGGTGTCGATATCCAGTTCCTGAAACGCCGTGGCCCCGTGCGCGACGAGCCGCTGTTCGTGGCATTGACACCCTCCCCGATCCTGAACGTAAAACGCAATGCAACTGTGGATAGGCGTCCATCTCCCGCTGTTGTGCCTCGAAGTGTTCCGGCCGAAGTGGTCGCGTGATACGCACGATGCACCCGGCGCTGCCCAAGGCCTTGCCGTGCTTGAAAAGGAGCGCGTCATTGCCTCGGATACGACTGCGCGCGCAGCCGGTGTCTGCAGCGGCATGCGTCGCGGCGGCGTTCTTACGCTCGCCCCGGCGACGGTCATGCACGAACGCGATGGCGCAGCGGAAGTCACGGCCGTGCGTGAGGTGGCGACCGGTCTGCTGAACCTGTCACCCTAGGTGGTGATCGCGGAAGAAAGCACAGTGCTGGTCGCCGTGTCCGCCAGTCTGCGGCTCTTTGGCGGCATTCGGTCGTTACGTTGCATGGCGCGCCGCGTCGCCGACGCGATCGGCGTGACCGCCACGATCAGCGTCGCGCCAACGGGACAGGCGGCATGGCTGCTCGCGCGCTGTCGCGGCGGCGCTGCCTTGAGCCATGACTCCCTTTCTCGTTCGGTGGCAAGCCTGCCGATCAGTCTGCCGCCGCCCGCGCGTCGCCATCTGGACTGGCTGACCGGTATTGGCTGCGAGACCGTCGGTCAACTGATGCGCCTGCGGCGCGCAGGCCTGAAAAAACGCTGCGGAACGGCATTACTCGATCTGCTCGACCGCGCCAGTGGAGATGCACCCGAAGTGTATGAATGGTTTGAGACGCCGCCGACCTTCCAGGCCGCGCGGAACTGCCCGACCGGATCGAGCACGCCGAAGCCTGTCTCTTTGCGGCGCGCAGGCTCGTTGTGCAGCTGACCGGCTGGCTGTCGCAGAAGCAGCTTGCCGTGACGCGCATTGTCCTGCTGCTCGAGCATGAACGTGGCCGGGACGCGATCGCGCCGACTGCGATCGAAGTCTCGCTCGCCGAGCCAACGTGGCGCGAGGACCACCTCGTGCGGCTGCTGAAAGAACGGCTCACGCGGGTTGAACTGGCGGCCGCCGTCATTGCGCTGCAACTGGTGGTGCAGGAGGTTCAGGAGGCCGAGGCCGCGTCGGACTCGCTTTTCCCCGAACCAGGCGGCACGGCGTCCGACCACGCGCGGCTGCTTGAACTGCTGGTCGCGCGCCTGGGTGCAGAAAACGTGCTTCGGCCCGCACCCGTTGCCGACCATCGGCCGGAGGTCGCCGCGCGCTGGGTGTCGGTCACTGCCAAGACGAAGTACGTCGCGCCGGCGAGCGACACGCCGCGACCGACGTGGCTGCTGGAAGCCCCGATCAAGCTCCTCATGCGCGGTGAACGCCCTTTCTACGGCACGCCACTGCGAACCGTCTCCTCCGGTGAGCGCGTCGAGGCGGGCTGGTTTCAGGGCGAGCCCGTGACGCGTGATTACTTCGTCGCGGAAGCCGACGACCATATCTGCTACTGGATCTTCCGGGAGCGGATCGGCGCCGTCGATGACGACGAGCCGCGCTGGTATCTGCACGGACTGTTCGGATAAGTTATGGCGCCGGGTTCCTTCGGCCTGCCCGGCTATGCCGAGTTGCAGTGCGCCTCCAACTTCACGTTCCTGCAGGGTGCCTCACACGCAGAGGAACTGGCCGCGCGCGCCGCGCAACTCGGTTACGAGGCGATCGCCATTACCGACGAGTGTTCGCTCGCGGGGATAGTACGGGCGCACGTCGCGGCCAAGGAAGCAGGCGTGAAGCTGCTGGTCGGCGCGCACTTCCGCTTGACCAATGCGGACGGCTCGCCGGCGCTCGCGTTCACCGCTATCGCGCAGAACCGCGACGGGTACGGCAACCTGTCCGAACTCGTCACCCTGGCTCGCACACGCACCGCCAAGGGCACTTACCTACCGGCGCGAGCTCGACCACGCCGTCGACAAAAACAGCACCCGCGACCGCGCGGTCGCCATACTTTGCGAGGTAGTTCGATATCACCACACCGCCGAGCGACCAGCCAACCAGGACGGGCCTGCGCGCGTGTGAGCCCTGGATCACCGCGGCGAGGTCGTCCCCCAACGGTTTCCGTCGTGATATGGCTCCGGGCCGGACGGCTTATCCGACAGACCGTGGCCACGCAGATCGTAATGATCCGGTATTGGCGCAATTCGGGACTTTGCACCTGAGCGTCCCAGTTCAGGCGGCTGCCGAGCAGCCCATGCACCAGAATGATTGGCGGACCGTTCGGATCACCGCTTTCCTGAACCGCCAGCTTCACCCCATCGGTCGATGTAACCGTATAGCTCGTGGGCGCCGCGATCGCGTCGGGTGCGGACGCGAACAGTGTCGCCGCGCAGAACGCGGAGATCAAGAAGCGAGGAAACGTCCGTAAGCTCATTGTCTTTCCTGAGAGAGTGTCAGTGCGCCAGTCTCAACCCTCACACTGATGTGAGAGTCAAGCGAATTGTGCTAGTCATGCTCTTCATGAAAGGCACACCTTCAGAGGAACTGCTGACGATCGGACAACTCTCGCAACTCACCGGCGCGAGCGTGCGATCGATCCGGCATTACGACGAACACGGTCTGCTCGCCTCGGTACGTGCGAGCAATGGCTATCGCATGTTCCCCGAGAGAGCAGTCACGCAGGTCAAGCAGGTTCAGCGCATGATCGCGACCGGTTTCACCATCGACGATATTCGCGGCTTTCCCGACTGCATGCTTCTAATCGAACGCGCCCGCTCTTGCGACCAGATCACCGACGTTCAGCGGGCAAGGCTCGAAGCCATCGATCGCCAGATCGCGGACCTCGAGAAGCGGCGCGCCCGGCTCATCAAGACCTTGCTCGAAGGTGCGGTGCCGCCCGTCGACTGACGCGAACCACGGCACACGGAGATCGCCGTCAAACAGGAACATGGACGCCAGCGTATTCATAAATCCGGCGACCGCTTTTTCGGGCATATGGCGGAGAGGAGATGACGAGGATTAGCAGGCGCTAGCACAACGCTTGCGATCTCGCGGCCCGAGACGTCCGGCTTTACAGCGGTCAATAGTGAAGCGCTGGAATTGAGAGTGTGTTCGCTTTCGCGAGTTGCTCGCGCGGCTGGAGCTTGCCCCTGTTGGCCCAACTGAGCCTCGCGACAGGTGGCATTCGCAGTTCGTCGCCTTCGTCCATTACCCCGTTCCGCTACCGGTTCGTCGCATTCAAGCATCGAAACGGGAAAGCTCGACCGGACAAAAAACCACGCGAAGCAGTGGTTCCAAATCACGGCAAGCGCGTACAAAACGATCTTGGAGCAGTACAAATGCCCGATTTTTTTTGGCGCACGGCATTCGAAGGCGGCGGCGAAGTTCGCGCGTTGCTAAGCGAACTCGACTGGAGCACATCGCCGCTCGGGCATCCCTCGGAATGGCCGGCGCCGTTGACCACTGCAGTCGGCATGGTGCTCAGTTCGGCCTTTCCGATGTTCGTCGCGTGGGGGCCCGAGCTGGGCTTTCTCTACAACGACGCATACGCGGCAATCCTGGGCGACAAGCATCCGACCGCGTTCGGTGGCCGTTTCGAGCAAATCTGGGCGGAAATCTGGCCTGACATCGCGCCCATTATCGACGGCGCGATGTCGAACCGGTCGACTTACTTCGAGGACCTGCCGCTCACGGTGATCCGCCGCGGCTACCCCGAGCAAAGCTTCTTCACCTTCTCGTATTCGCCGCTGCACGAAAACTCCGGACGCATCGGCGGCATGTACTGCACGGTCATAGAGACGACCGAACGCGTGCTGGCAGAACGGCGCGCGGCCTTCGATCTGAAGGTGTCAGAGGCACTGCGCCCGCTGACCTCTGCCGAGGACGTCGTGACCCGAGCGAGCGCGCTGCTCGGCGAGCAATTGCAACTCGCACGCGTGATCTACGGCGAATGCGGGGAAACCAGCGACACTTTTTTCGTGCCGCGCGACTGGGCTGCGCCACCGTTGCCGAGTCTCGCCGGCAAGAGATTCGCACTGGACGACTTCGGCCCGGCCATCATCAAACCGTTGCGCGCCGGCCAGATTGTGACCGCAAACGACAGCGCGACCGATCCACGCACCGCAGACTTCGCAAGCTCATACACCCTGACCGGTATCCGCGCCTTCCTTGCGGTGCCGCTGATCAAGGCCGGGCGTCTGGTCGCCTTCCTCGGCCTGCACCGCGCCGAACCGTACCACTGGACCGCGAGCGATATCCGGCTCGCGCGCGAGATGGCCGAGCGCACCTGGTCGGCGGTGGAGGCAGCACGTGCGCAGGCGGAATTGCGCGCCGAACGCGACAGCAGTCGATATATCTTCGACACGATCGGCGAAGGCTTCATGCTGATGGACCGCGACTGGAACGTCACTTACATGAACGCGGAGGGCCTGCGCATCACGCGCCGCACGAAGGAACAGGTGATCGGGCGCAGCTACTGGAAACTGTGGCCTGAAGCGATCGACTCCGATTGCGCGCACATGTATCGACAGGTGATGGAAGGCGGCGATGCCGGCGTGTCGGAGTACTGTCACAGCTGTCCCGGTGACGATGCGATCTGGGTTGAAGTGCGCGCCTACCCGACCGGCGAAGGCGGAATTGCGTCGTTTTTGCGCGACATCACCGACCGCAAGGTCGCGGAACAGAAGCTCAAGGCGGCCGACCAGCGCAAGGACGAATTCCTCGCGATGCTTGCGCACGAGTTGCGCAACCCACTGGCGCCCATTTCCGCCGCCGCTGAACTGCTGAAGATCAGCAGGCTCGACGAAGCGCAGGTGCGCCACAGCAGCGCAATCATCTCGCGTCAGGTCGCCCACATGACCAGACTCGTGAACGACCTGCTCGATGTGTCGCGGGTCACGAGCGGGCTTGTAACGCTGGCGAGGGCGCCGGTCGATACGCAAACCGTCATCGCGGAAGCGATCGAGCAGGTCCGCCCACTGACGCAGGTGCGCGGCCAGCAACTGTCGGTGCACATGCCATCGCAGGAGGCGATCGTGCTGGGCGACAAGGCGCGGCTGATCCAGGTTGCCGCCAACCTGCTTCACAATGCGACCAAGTACACGCCCGATGGGCGCCGCATCGAGATATGCGCCGACGCCGAGGGCGACGAACTGGTGATCACCGTGCGTGACGAGGGCATCGGCATGGAACGCGAACTGGCCGCGCGCGCGTTCGACCTCTTCGTACAGGCAGAGCGCTCGGCTGATCGCTCGCTGGGCGGCCTTGGGCTCGGTCTTGCTCTGGTGAGGCATCTGGTCGAATTGCACGGCGGCTCAGTGCACTGCTTCAGCGCGGGACCCGGCACCGGCAGCACCTTCGTGGTCAGGTTGCCATTGATGCAGGCGCAGCCCGCGGCTTCAGAACGGCAAGCGGAGAACGCCGATTCGGCGCCGAGCCGGCGTCTCAGGCTGCTGGTCGTCGACGACAATGTCGACGCCGCGGAAGCGCTCGGCATGCTGCTCGCATCGTGCGGGCATGAGGTGATCATCGAACATGAATCGCAGCGCGCGCTCGAGCGCGCGCTGCGGGAGCGCCCTGATGCGTGCCTGCTGGACATCGGCCTGCCGGGTATGGACGGCAACGAACTGGCGCGGCATCTGCGTGCGTCCCCTGAGATGGCTGACGCGACGCTGATCGCAGTCACCGGCTACGGGCAGGACCAGGACCGTCACCGCAGTGCGCACGCCGGTTTCCATCACCATCTGGTGAAACCGATCGTCATCGAACACCTGGCGACGTTGCTCGCGGGCATCAGTCTGAGGACGGATGGTTGAATGCCCAGGCGCGGCAACGGTGACGGCCTCCGCACTTTGCGCGGCACGCTCCAGAGAGAGTACGTGATTCCGTAATTCGCACACCGGATTAAATCTATTGAATAAGGTACAAAAAAGCGAGGAAACACGCGAGTCGGCAGGTGGCAGAAAACGCTTAACACGAGGGCACGGTGACACGCTGTCAATGAAACCCGGTGTCGGATTTGATGACCAGACAACGCCTACGCTAATCGTAGGTCCCACAACACATCGAGTACATGTTGAGTGGAACGCTCAACGTACCCTGCCCGATGTGCAATGCCGAGCCGACGCCACAACGCCGGGCGCAGCGGACGCATGACAATCCGCCGATCCGGTACTGGCGTGGTGGCCTCATGGGGTAGCAGCGCTGCGCCGTACCCTGCCGCTACCAGACTCTTGATCGCGTCGTTGTAGTTGAGCTGGATGCGCGGCGCAGGATGATGCCCCGCGGTAGCAAACCACTCGGCCGTCAGGCGGGAGAGACGTGTAGTCGCGTCATTGAGAATGAGAGGTTGATCGGCGAGCCATTCAGGCGTTACCCGGGCGGGGCACCGCCAATGCGCAGGGACGAAGGCCATCACAGGGTCCCGGCGCCAGGGCTTTATCAGGAGCCCAGCTACGCGGGGCTGCGGCAGCGCGACGAGCCCGATATCCAGCGTCCCATCCGCCAATCGCGACAGCGTTTCATGCGACGTGAGCACCGCAAGCTGAATATCGATTGCAGGGTTGTGCTGGCGCAGCACCTCGAGCGCTTGCGGCAACAGGTACGCGATCACGCCGGTCGACGCACCGAGCCGCACGCGCCCTTCTATCCCCTGCACCTGGCGTTGAATATCGTCCAACGCCTGCTCCGCATCGGCCAGGAGTCGACGCGCGCGTTCTACCAGCACCTCTCCTATTGCCGACGGCCTTACCTGACCGCGCTTTCGCGACAGGAGCGGCGCCCCAATGCGACTTTCGAGTTCCGCGATATGCAGGCTGACCGTCGGAGGCGCCAGATTCAACGCGCGCGCTGCATCGGCAAATGAGCCACGCTCGGTAATCGCAATCAGAGTACGCAGGCGGTCCAGACTGATCTCTCGCATGTCGACATCCCACTTCAGAAAAACTGAACTGCAAGGTTATAAAATTCAACTTTTCCTATTCTAGCGGTTCGGTGAACATGGGAACTCGTTCTGCCCATTACCACCACTTGGAGTTTCCGCGTATGAGCGCTCCCGTTGTTTTCATCGATGGCGACCAAGGCACTACCGGACTGCAGATCCATGAACGGCTGCACAATCGGACAGACATCACGGTGTTCACGCTTGCCGCCGCGGAACGCAAAGATGCCCGCCTTCGCGCAGAAGCCATCAACGCCTGCGACATCGCCATTCTCTGTTTGCCCGATGCCGCCGCGCGCGAGGCGGTGGACGCCATCGTTAATCCTGCCGTCAGGGTCATCGACGCAAGTTCGGCCCATCGCACGCAGCCGGGCTGGACATACGGCTTTCCGGAAATGACGCCAGGACAGGCCGAGCGTATTGCGAGCGCACGTCGGGTCACCAATCCCGGTTGCTATCCGACGGGTGCGATTGGCTTGCTGCGTCCCCTGTTGCAGGCCGGGCTGATACCAGACAACTACCCTATCAACATTCATGCGGTGTCCGGTTACTCTGGCCGCGGGCGTGCCGGAGTGGAGGAGCATGAAGGTCGCGATGCCATCAACGCGCCTTCATTCCAGATATATGGTCTGGAACTCGCGCACAAGCACACGCCGGAGATCCAGCAGCACGCCCGGCTCGCGCAGCGTCCGATCTTCGTGCCTGCGTATGGGGCGTTCCGCCAAGGCATCGTGCTGACGGTACCCTTGCAATTGCGGCTGCTGGCACCCGGCGTGGATGGCGAGACGCTACACGCATGCCTCGCACGCCACTATGCCGAGGCGGCCCACGTACGTGTCGTGCCGCTACATGAATCGTGCGCTGCAAAGCACCTGGACCCGCAAGTGCTGAACGGTACCAACGACATGCGCTTAAGCGTATTTCCTGCTGCGGATCACGGGCACGTCCTGCTCTCCGCAGTTTTCGATAACCTTGGCAAAGGCGCATCCGGCGCTGCGGTTCAGAACCTGAATCTGATGCTCACGCAGCAATAGCGGCCGATGGTTGATTCAACTTTGGCCGCACGTGCATGTCGACAATCGACCCGAGGAATGGCTCGCTCTCCTGCTCGACATTCGATATGCATCTTTTTTGCCTCCGCTCGAGGTCCGGCACATTGATTGCTGGACAGGTAGTACGGATGCGGCAAACGGCTGCGTCCCTATTCTCTCTGATCGAGGAGGCAGAAATCATGAGCAAGGCAACGAGCGCGTTACTCGCGGCTGTCGCCGCACTCACGCTGTCGGGCGGCGCCTATGCACAGGCCGCCGGTGGCTCCAGCGGGAACGGGTCGGCAGGCAGCACGGCTAGCCCGGCAAACGAGGTGAATAGTGCAACGGGCGGCTACGGCACACCGGGCACCACCAATTCGGACAGCGGCATGTCCGGCCGTCCCAATTCGGGTCTGCCGAGCAGCGTCAACAGCGATTCGACTTCCGGCGCCACCGCACCGGTGGGCGGCAACAACACCTTGGCGACGCCAAGTGTGAAGTCGCCGGCATCGGGTAAGTAGAAGCAATTTCGTTGACCATCGGCGGCGATGAAGCCACCGTCAGGGCCCGCTGTTCGCCATCTGGCACGCAATAAGATTGCGTGCACTCGCTGCCCCACGGCTCAGCCTGGGGCAAATCAGCTGACTGCTACGATCGCACGCGGCGATATTCAATTTCTCGACTGCAGACCGGCGTAGACCATCTTCGTGAATTGATCGCCGTTGAACACGAAGTTTCCCCATTTCGCATCGAAGGCGGCGGTCGGCTTTGCGGCAATGATTTCGTCAAGTGACTTACCTTGCTGCTTCAGCGTCATCACGTTATTGCGTACTGTGACAAGCATGTCCCGGAACTCGATCAATTGAGTTCGTGTACCAACGGGGCCATGACCGGGGACAACGATCGTGTGGTCAGTGGTGCGCGCAACAGCTTTGTTGGCCCAATTGATTGCACCGTCGATACTGCCGCCGTCCTCGTTGTCGATGTATGGATAAATGCCGTTCCAGAACGTGTCGCCGAGAGCAAGTACATCGGCTTTCTTGAAGTACACCCACAGATCGCCATCGGTATGGCCACCGCCGAAATTTTCCACTTCGACGCTGGTGCCAGAAAAATTAAAAGTCTTTTTGTGATCGATCAGGAGTGTCGGGCGCGCATGTGCCGGCACCGGATCGAAGGTCCAGTTCCACGCATTGACATGCGTCGTTTCAGTCAAATGCTTTGCGGTATTCCTTTGGGCGACGATAGTCGCACCCGCCTCATGCATCCACGCGTTGCCGTCGGTATGGTCCCAGTGCCAATGAGTATTGACCACGTATTTCAGCGGCGAGGGACCCATGCTGTCCAGCGCCGACCGGACTTTTTTCTGCGACTTGCTGATGCCCGCGTCGACCAGGAATTTACCCTCGCTGCCTGACAGAACCGTGATGTTGCCACCGGACCCCATCAGCACCGTGATATTTCCGCGTTGAGGATTGACGACGATGTCCTCATCGGCACGGCGCAGATATCGTGCACCTGCACCGGTATGAAAATAGTCGTCCGGCGTCGCACTCGTGCTCGTCGAGGACGGGCTCACGGGATCGGCCAAAGCTGGCGTGGAAACTAGCAAAGAACTCGCAGCGATGGAAACCAGTACGAACACGAGCCTGGCTAATACGGCTTCTTTCGCAATCGTTCCGGGTATGACAGGTACTTTCACTTTCATAGCTCCCTTTTCATGGAGCGAACCGCGTTGTTCGCGGAACTCCAACGTGATTCGTGTTAGCAGGCATAAGTCACATCGCCCCGCATGGTTCACTACCGACTCAGAACGGCTTGGTCGGCAGATACTTTCCGTCGAGCGTGATCACGGCTCGCGAGCCACCCTCTGGATCGTCCACTTTCTTGATGTCCAGCTTGAAATTGATCGCGCTGATAATGCCGTCGCCAAACTTCTCGTGCACGAGCGCCTTGAGGGTCGAGCCGTAGATCTGCACCATTTCATAGAACCGATAGATCGTCGGATCGGTCGGCACGCCTCCCGGGATACTGCCGCGCACCGGAATGCTCTGCAACAGGCGTATAGCGCCTTCATCGAGATCGAGCTTGTCGGCGACGACCTTGGCAGCGTCGGCAGGCAGCGGATGCTGGCCGAGCAGCGCAGCCGTGACGAATGCGAGGCTGAGACCGGTACCTTCGTTGATCTGCTCAAAGGTGAGGTTCTTGCGGATCTTCGCGTCGATGATCACATCCGCGAGATTCTGGCGAGTGGTTTGGCTGAATTGCGACTGGGTCATGATGGTTCCTTCAGTTGATGAACAGGATTCAGGCAGCGCGGGAAAGTCGTGCAGGTGTTGCACAGACATGCGGATGCTCGGAGAGAGAAACAAAGCGGTCCGTCGCGCCGTCGAGCGCATCAATAGAACCGGTTTCGATGTTGTAGACCCAGCCGTGCAGCGCGAGATGCCCCTGTTCGAGCGCGAGTCTCACGGATGGGTGCGTCTTGATGTTCGCCAGCTGAGCGATCACGTTTTCGCGGACCATCGAGTCGACGCGTTCACGCTCGCTGCCGTGCACGCGCGCCTCGTTGACGACTCTCGCGGAATCCGCATAGCGCAACCAGTTGCGCACGGCGGGCATGTGGTCCAAACATTTGCAGGCAGCGATCGCGGTCATCGCGCCGCAGTCCGAGTGGCCGCAGATCACGACGTCGGTGACACCGAGCGCCGAAACAGCGTATTCGACCGTTGCCGAGACGCCACCGGGTTCGGGACCGTACGACGGCACGATGTTGCCGGCGTTGCGTATCACGAACAGATCACCCGGCTCACGCTGCGTAACGAGTTCGGGGACAAGCCGGCTGTCCGAACACGAGATAAATAAAGTGCGCGGATTCTGGCTCGTGGCCAGCCGCTTGAACAACTCGGAGCGTCGGGGAAAGGCGTCGCGCTGGAACTTCAGGAAACCGTCAATGATGTCTTTCATCTCGTTGCCCCTCCGGCAAGTTGCGAACCGATGGTCGAAGCATGAATCCGTTCAACCATAGCGTCCAAGACCGGTTTATTATGGTTTCTATAAGAAATGCCTATAGTGAGGGACCATGCTGCTCCGACATATCCGCTACTTCCTCGCCGTGGCCGAGCATCGCAATTTCACGCGAGCGGCAGAAGCACTGCATGTCTCGCAGCCCACCCTGTCGCAGCAGATCAGGCAGCTCGAGGACACGTTATGCGTGCAATTGCTCGATCGAAGTGGCCGGACAATCCAGTTGACCGACGCCGGCGCGGCGTGGCTGCTCTATGCTCAACGAGCGCTTCAGGATCTGGACGCCGGCAGACGGGCTATTCACGACGTGCAGGACCTGAGCCGCGGTTCATTGCGTCTCGGCATGACACCGACTTTTACCGCCTATCTCGTCGGACCACTTGTCGACAGGTTCAACCAGCGTTATCCCGGCATCATCCTGAATCTCGAGGAGATGTCGCAGGAACGGATGGAAGTACTTTTGAACGAAGACGAGCTGGACATGGGTATCGCGTTCTCAGACACGCGTTCACCCGATATCGAAACTGAGGCGCTGCTGGTCGAGGCGCTTGCTGTTGTGGTAGCAAACTCGCATCCCCGAGCGAGGAAGCGCGGCGCGCTAACGCCCCGCGACTTCGAACGGGAAGCTTGGGTATTGCTAAACGAAACGTTCGCCACGCGCCATTACATCGATCATTACTGCCGCGAGCACGGTGTGGCACCGCGCATAGCAGTTGAGGCCAGCTCAATTAGTGCTGTCATCGGGATTGTCGGCTGCAGTCAGCTCGCGACCATACTGCCCGCGGCCATCGCGCGGCAAAACGGTGATCTGGTGCTTCTCAAGCTCGAGCCTTCGTTACCGCAGCGAACCGCCGCGCTGTTGCGGCGCAAAGGTGCGTATCGAACTGCCGCTGCGCGCGCGTTCGCTGAAGTCGCTACCGAAGTAAGTCAGAGCCTGTAGGCCGCGTATCTATTCAGGTTCGGAGCCGCTGGCAGTTCTCAATGCGCCAGGTTACGCGAAGCGCTGACTCTTGCGTCGAAGGCATCTATCTCGCTGTACTAGAAATTATGGTTCATACCGAATGAGACGCCGGTTTGCTTCGCATGCCCGGATGGGTTCAGCGTTGCGTTGGTGACATAGCCGCCAGTGAAATGCGTGTAGTCGACGTCAGCATAGAACTGTGTGCTTTTCGACAGCGAATAGGTGACGCCGAGAATAGAAACGTCCTTCCTGCCGTCCACGCCGGCCGTCGAGTTTTTGTTGTCGTAATACGCGCCCGTCACGTTGAAGAACGACGACACCTTATAGCGGAAACCGCCCCACAGGTATTGGTTGCGAGTCTCGCCGTGCACCGTCGAAGGAACGGACTGTGTAGTGAGCGAATAGCCCGCCATCAAATCGACCGGACCGATCGTCACGGCACCGCCAGCGGTGTATTGATTGTTGGCGAAATACGGAGTGGTGGTCGCTGTAGTCGAAAGCGGATTCGAACGGTGCGTATAGCCGGCGCCGAACTTGAACATCCTGGTGTGGTAATTCAGGCCGCCCGCGATCATGGAGCCGCTAGACAAGCTGCCCGCGATGCCGCCCGGTGCATAGACCGCACGAGGCGTCCACGGACCGAAGTCTCCGTGGTAGTGGATCGCGTTGTCGTCGCGGCCGCTCGTGCCGCCCGAAATCGCCGCCGCCTCAGTAATGCCCAGATACCGCAGATCGAATGGCTCGAAGTCTTTGATCAGGCGGTGCTGCAGTGTGAACTGATGACCCATGTCTACCTGACCGAACGGGCCACCGATCCCAACCGTCGACGTGCGCGAAAACAGCGTGTTGTTCGAGGCGCTGTTCGCGCCAGTCGACAGAATATAGCCCGCTTCGAGATTGAAGCGTACATAGTAACCGCCGCCAAGGTCCTCGATCCCCAGAAAGCCCCAGCGATTCGATTTGTAGACGCCGTTCGAGGCCATGGACAGCGCTGCACCGCCTGCCTTGGTGCCGTTCACGAGATTACGCAGCCCGCCGTCCAGCGAGCCATACAACGTAACGCTGCTTTGTGCGTGCACTGCACCACTCGACAATCCCACCAGTGTCATTGCCGCCAGCGAGCGCCGCATGCCGATCCTGCGCGTGCCGCGCGCTCTTACTCCAGTTTCAAACATATCTCCTCCATTGAAATCGTTAATCTGTGAGGCGAGAGGGCATGCCATGCGCTGCCCATCCCTTCGCCATCTTTCGTGGATTGCCCGAGAAATCCGCGCACTCGGCGCAGTGGCCATCAATCAGAATTGCGTGCGCAGACCGCCGCCGACTGTGGTGCCGGTCGCCATCCTGCTCGCGCGGTCGGACAGCACCGCGGCATAGACATCGGTGCGTTTGGACAGCGGGTAGTCGTACGAAAGCGCCCACGTGTTGCGATAGACGGACGCGTGACCGGAACTCTTCGAATAGGCATCCGAACCAAGAATCCGGCCTACGCCCACGGGAATGGCGAAACCAATCTGGGCGGTGTCGATGCCGACATCGCCGTTCGAGATCGAATCCCATACGTGCTGATACTGTCCGTAGAGCTTCACGAAGTTCATGGTGTACGAAGCGCCGAGGTTCACTACTGACTGCGTGGTCAGCCCCGGAATCAGCGTGCCGAGATCGCCGGCGTTAAGGCTGTACTTGATCTGCTGATACACGACTGAGGTCGCGAAACCGCCGTTGTTGTACGAGACCTGGCCGCTCCACTTGTTCTGGCCGGGATGGCCCGCTTCGTTGCCGAATGAATACATCGCGCGTCCTACGAGCCCGTTGTACGAAGGTGACGCGTAGTACACCGAGTTCCACCATTCGCCCGCATTGCCGAATACACCCTGTCCATTCACGCCGACGTAGTTCTGCAGCACGATCGGCGAAAACACGAACGAGTTGAAGAACGGGTTGAAAGTGATCGTCGAGAACCAGAGCAACGGCGGAATCAGGCCAGCCGTTACCGTGCCGTAACGGCCGGTCAAGCCGACATACGCGTTGCGCGAGAACAGTCCGTCCTGCGGAAAGCCGGTGCGGCCCATCGCGCCGGTCTGAATGTTGAAGTAGCCTTCGAGATCGAAGACGACCTTGGTGCCGCCCCCGAGATCTTCCGTGCCGCGCAAGCCGAAGTACGGCGCGGTCATGCCGCCGTTACCGGCGATGACGCTCGCCCGACCGTTCATCGGCTTCTTGTAGCCGACAAACGCATCGAGAAGTCCATAAAGCTGCACGCTCGATTGCGCGTGAGCGGCTTCGGCAGAAAACGCAGCGCCAATAATGAGCGCCATTACTTTCAGTCTTATTTGCATCTGAGTCCCCTGCTTCTCCATCCTGGACGTGCGCATGCGAGCCGGCACGCGACGGACATGCCAGAATATGTTCGGTCACGTTTATGTGGTCGGAATTGTTACGTACTGCAAAATATATATTCTGTAATCTCTACTTTTTATACGTCCGCGCGTCACCTGAAAACGATGCGCAGGGATGTCCGCCCGGACCCGTTCTGCGACTCTGCTTATGTCCGATTCTGTGTGCGCGACGGCGCAGCCGAAGGCATGTTCGGCGCCTTCTGTTTCGAGCAAAGTAGCGAGTGCAATATAACGAGAGTGAGACCGCCCGAAATCACAGGCTGCTGAACGACGAGTTGGAGCATCAGGGGCATTGCATGAATCACTTCGGGCGAGATGAAGAGACCACCAAGGCCAGTGAGAAACGCGAGCCCCGATACGATCAGCTGCCGATCGTCCCATTCCACTTGCGCGAGAATATGCACGCCGTGCATGAAGACGATGCCGAACAGCAGCGTCGCAGCAGCCGAGATCACCGGAACCGGCACGACGACCAGCAACATGTCGAACTTCACGCAGCCGCCTAGCACGATCAGCAGGAAGCCGGCGGCGAGCGTAACGAAACGGGAGCCCACGCGCGTGGCGCGCAGAATGCCGATGTTGTCCGGATACGCAATGGTGCTGAAGCCGCCCCAGACTGCCGCGACCACCGAGCCGAGTGCGACGCCGAACAGGCCCTCTGACATCCGGCCGGGGCTCAGAGTCTCATCGCCCCATTCGGCAACAGCCTGATAGAGCGCCATCGATCCCATGCCGGCCGGAATCAACACGAGCAGAAACACGGCGACGAGATCCGGCCGCACGCCGAAGCCGAACGGAAAGATGCGCGGCTCGACGAGGAACGGCGCGGCAGCAACCGCGGTGAACGACACAGGCTGAAACAGCGTATAGGCCAACGTGCCGAGCGCGAGGCCCACCAGGATCGCCACGCGACGCATACGCTGTCCGCCCCACAGCATCGCGAACACAATGCCCGCCACCGCCACCGTGCCCGAAAGCAGATTCACGACTGGAAAACCGGGGCTTTTAGTGCTGCCGATCCACGTCGGCAAAGCAACGCTTGCGATCTGCACGACGATCAGCATCACCATCATTCCGGAGATGATCGGCAGGCGCAGATGCTTCGCGAATACGCCTGCAACGCTGCGTCCGCGGATCGGCACCGTGAGCACGCACCAGATCAGCGAAGCGGCGAAGAACGATCCGAATGCCGTGCCGAGCCCGCCCGACTGCAAGTGACCCACCGTCAGGAGCGCACCGAAACTGCCTGCATAAGGGCCCTGCACGATCGGCAGACGCAACAGCAGCACCGATTGCAGGATCGTGATGATCCCGCACGCGACGAACGTCATTCCGTACAGGTAGGCGATCTGCTCATCGGCCAGATGAAAGGCGCGCCCGAGAATTCCCGGAAAGACGAACATACCGGTCATGCCGAATACGTTCTGCAGCGCGAGCACGGCCAGTTGCGGCAGCGGCAAACGCCCGTTGATCCCGATGTCGAACACGCCCGCCGGCGCAATGTCCGCGGTGGCGTCTCGGGTCGATGCGCCGGGTTTCGGCATGTGTGTATTCAAGGTTTGTTCCATTGAACCAAAAGGAAAGCCTGTCTGGCGACGCGCGTCAACTGCGGCGAACTTCAGTTGTCGAGCGGAACGCCCTTCGTCTCCGGACCGAACCAGATCGACACCATGCCGACGATAAAGAGCAGCGACACTGCAGCCGACGCCGCCGGAAACGAGCCGAACTTGCTCACCACCGCGTTACCTGCAATCGGACCGATGCTAGTCAACGCACGCGCCATGTTCCAGCAGAAGCCTTGGCCGGTTGCCCGCACACGGGTCGGGAAAAGTTCGGGCAGATAGGCGGCGAACGTGCCGAACGCGCCGATCACGAAATAGCCGTACACAGGCATGAGCCAGAGCACACCGCCGACGTCGTGCACCGTCATGAACAGCACGAGCGACACGATCAGCGATCCTGATGAAAATATGAAATACGACATGCGTCGGCCGAAGGCGTCGAGCATCCAGATCAGTGTCAGATAACCGAGCGTCGCGCCGAACATCATCAGAATGAAGGCGTAGCTGACCGTGGTGCCGATGTTGCGCTGATCGGCAGCGGCAGCCGAAAGCTGATGAATCCAGCTCGGCAGGAACGTGAGACCGCCCCAGCAGCCGAGCATGGCCGCCGACGAAACGATCACGCCGATGATCGTCTTGCGCCGAAGTCCTCGCGCGAAAATGGCGGTGAAGGTTTGCATCGCCGATTCTGCGACGACGCTCTCGCGCACTTGCACCCAGCGCTGCGGCTCGGGCACGAAGCGGCGCACGAGAATGGTGACGAGTGCCGGCGCCGCGCCCACACCGAGCACGACGCGCCAGCCGAATCGGCCGAGCAGCAGATTGTCGAGCGCCGCGGCAAGAAAGCCGAACGCGAACGCCATTTGCATGATCTGCATGGCGCGATTGCGTTGCCGCCCCGGCCATGACTCGGCGACGAGCGCGGCGCCTGCCGCCCATTCGCCGCCAATACCAAAACCGGCCATTGCCTGCGCGACGGCAAGCTGCGGCCACGTTTTTGCGAACGCGCTCAAGAGCGTGAAAGCCGCATAGATCAGGATGGTGAGGCCCATGACACGCGAGCGGCCGAACCGGTCCGCCGCTACGCCGAACAGCACGCCGCCGATCCCCCACGTGAGCAGCTTGCCCGCAATGATGTAGCTGCCGATCTTGCTGATTTCCGTTGCGTCGGTGCTATGCAGCAGCTGGCTCACGCTGGGCACGAGCACGAGCGTGAAGAGATTCAGGTCCATCGAATCGAACATCCAGCCGAGGAACGCTGAAATCAGCGCCAGCCACTGGTAACGCGACAGTCTGTATCCCTGCGCGTCGACCGAAGCCACCGGCGCCGTCTTGGCGCCCTGCGATGTGCCCATGGTTGCCGTCTCCTGATCTTCCGCCGTGAGGGCGAGCGGTGTGATTGGTACGGGTCATAGGCCCGCTTTCGTCAATGGGCGCAGTATATCGTAATGCAATTAGATTGCAATACAGATTATTGTATTACGGCAAGACACCGAGACGGACGGCGCGCTCGCTCTTCGCGAGCCCAACCTTATGCGGGATGAATCAGGTCAAGCAAGCGGCGGGCATAGGCCGCCGTTGCGATGCCCGTTACTAGTCGGCTGCGACGGCCAGAACCTGGACCGCCAGCCTTTCCGCCTGCTCGACATGGTGTTTGCACGCCGCCGCAGCAGCGTCGGCGTCGTTGCGCATCACCGCGTCGACAATCGCGGCGATCTCGTCGTAGCTCTGCACCAGGCGCCCTTCCTGGGAGAGCGTAGTGGCACGCAGCATCATCACGCGCGTATGGACGAGGCGCAGCATCTCCGTGAGCACCGGATTTCCCGCGCCCTCGAGGATCACGTCGTAGAACTGCGCCTTCTGCTTCAGGAAGCGCATGGTGCCCTCCTGACCTTGCATGTCGCGCATCGACGCGAGTTCGCTCAACGCATTCTTCAGCGCAGTACGCTGTTCTTCGGTTGCCCGCTCGGTGAACTGGCGGCCCGCGAGCGCCTCCAGCACGGCGCGCACTTCGTACAGACCGCGCGCCTCGTCGCCCGTCATGACGGCGACGATCGGACCTTTGTGCGGAATGATCTGTACGAGCCCTTCCGCCACCAGCTGGCTCAGCGCCTCACGAACAAGCGTGCGGCTGACGCCGAGCATTTCGCACAGCTCGCGCTCGATCAGCCGGTCGCCCGGTTTGAACGTCAGATCGCTAATACACGCACGCAGACCATCTATCACCTGCTGCCGCAGCGTGGCCACCGGCCGCACAACCAGTCTATTGGTATTCATCCCTTCCCTTTGCCGTAGAAAAATAGGAGCCGCCATACTTCGTAATACAATCATATTGACATTCGACGGCGAAGCTCCGATACTCGCTCTCATTATACAATCCTACAACCGCTGGACAAACTCGAAGGATACTCATGGAAGACATCACGCTATCCGAACGTCGTGCCATCGGCGCAAAGATCCGCAAGGAAGTACTGGGCGCGAGCCACACGCAGAACAACGCGAACCCTCATCTTTTCGACACCGTGTTCCTTGAGTACACGGAAGACGTATGCTGGGGCAACGTGTGGAACCGGGACGGCCTCACGCGAGCCACGCGCAGCATGCTGAACCTCGCGATGCTGGCGTCGCTCGGCCGCTGGCACGAATTCGAAGTTCATACGCGCGGCGCGGTCAACAACGGTGTGACGGAAGAGGAAATTGCCGAAGTTGTTCTGCAGGCAGGCGTCTACGCGGGCATTCCCGTCGCCGCCGAAGGGTTGCGCCGGGCAAAAGCGGTCGTGCTCGATCTGAAGGCAAAAGCCGCGGCAACGGCCTGAATCCAGCGGCGATCCGTCAAGACCGCGGCACATTGCGATCCGTCGTCGCAATTCATCTCGGGCACGTCCGCGTGGCGGTTCCGGGAGTTCAAGGCGTTGCGCGCCGCGAGCTGCCCATCCGGCGGCCGGGCGCGAAACACCTGTCACCGACGCGTTACCTGTACAAGTCATGTCTCAGTCAACTTTCTGCGAAATCCCCGCCGGCCGCATTGCCTACTCCCGTCGCGGCGCGGGCCGGCCGCTGGTCCTGCTTCATCCGATCGGCGTCGACCGGAGCTGGTGGGACGAATATGTCGAGCATTGGGCGGCGTCCTATGACGTCGTCGCAACCGACCTTCGCGGCCACGGCGAGTCGAGCGTCATCACGTCGCCCGTCACGCTCGCCGATCATGCGGCCGACGTCGCCGCCGTGCTGCGCAAGGAGCACCTGAGCGGCGCCACGCTGATTGGCGTCTCGATGGGCGGCATGATTGCGCAGCGCGTTGCGATCCAGTTCCCCGAACTCGCCGGCGCGCTGATTCTGTGCGGCACGGCGGGCGGCTTCCCCGCCGAAGTTCGTCCGCGCATCCTTGCGCGCGGCGACATGAGCCGCCAAGGCTCGATGTCCGAAGTCACGGACGACACGATCGCACGCTGGTTCACCGCCGACACCCCGCGCCCGGATCTCGTCGAAAAATGCCGCGCACGTCTTGCCGCCGACGACTGGTATAGCTGGAGCGCGAACTGGCAGGCCATCTCGCAGCTGGATAACCTCGGCGAGCTGCCCCGCGTGAAAGCGCCGGCACTCGTCGTCGCGGGCGAGGCCGACGCGAGCATCGCGCCGGCGGTATCGCAGAAGATCGCAGACGCGCTGCCGCACAGCCGTTTTGTCGTGGTGCCGGGCGCCGCGCATTTCGGCGCATTCGACATGCGTGAAGTCTTCGCAACAGTGTTCGACGATTTTCTGTCGAGCCTTGCTCAATGAAATGAAACGCTGGCCGTGCGCACGCGAACACCTCTTCGCACGCCGCGCGGCCCAGCAGTGACCGAATAAATGGAGCGGCGGCCGCCACGGCCAATCGTCCCGAGGAGGCAGTATGGCAATCACAATCCGCTCGTCTTTCACCGTCGATGCACCGCCGTCCGACGTCTGGAAGACCATGATCGACATCGAACGGTCCGCGCCGTGTTTCCCGGGCGCGGAACTGAAGGAACAGCAGCCCGACGGCAGCTACAAAGGTGGCTTCACCGTGAAGCTCGGCCCGCTTACGCTGAAATTTGCGGGCAAATTCAAGATCGCTGAACAGAACGACGTGGACCGCAAGGTCGTGGTGTCCGCAAGCGGCACCGACACGAAGGGACGCGGCGGCGCAGATGCGCAGATCAACGCGGCCGTGACCGACGCCGGCAGCGGCAAGACCAAAGTCGACGTCGTCTCGGACGTGAATCTGTCGGGCACCGTCGCGCAGTATGGGCGCGGCGCCGGAATGATCGAAGCGCTCTCGCAGCAGTTGCTGAACCAGTTCGCGAAGAATCTGACCGCGCTGATCGAGTCCGACGCCGTGTATGCCGCTGAAACCGCCACGTCGGCGCAAGCTTCGCACGCGACGCCTGCCGGCGCCGGCGCCGCATCGGCTCCCGGCGATCAAACTAATCGGATCAACGAGGCGACGCAGACCGCCACGACGGATGCCTCCCGTCCGGCGGCCGAAACGCGCCGCCCGCCGCCCGCACCGGCGCCGGTTGTTCCGCTCGACGCGGGCGCGCTAATGCGCAAAGCCATGTGGCAGTCGGTCCGGAATTTCTTCGCGCGGCTCTTCGGCGCTAAACAGCAACATTGAAGAAGCCACCGCTGCACTATCGGAGCACGCATGAAACCCAGTGAATTTCTGTACCACGCGCCGACCACTCTCGACGAAGCCGTGCAACTGCTCGGCACGCTCGAGGACGCGAGAGTGCTCGCGGGCGGTCAGTCGCTGATGCCGATGATGAACTTCCGGTATCTGATGACGAGTCATCTGATCGACCTGAACGGCGTCGAAGCACTGACCCGGATCGAGCAGCGCGGCGATCGCCTCCACATTGGCGCGATGGCGCGGCAGCGCGACATCGAATTGTCGCCGCTCGTCATTCAACGCGCGCCGCTGATCCGGGAGGCGTATCAGCTCGTGAGCCACAAGCAGATCCGCAACCGCGGCACGCTCGGCGGCAGTCTGTGCCAGCTCGATCCTTCGTCGGAACAGCCGTGCTTCACCGCCGCGCTCGACGGCGTATTGACCATTGCACGCTATGAAGACGGCGCGCTCACGCACCGCGAATTGCCGATGTCCGACTGGGCCGTGATGTACATGACGCCCGCGCTCGAAGAAGGCGAACTGCTCGCAGGCATTTCGCTCGACATCTGGCCCGCGGGCCATGGCTATGCATTCGAAGAATTCGCGCGACGTCATGGCGACTACGCCATCGTCGGCGTCGCGGCGCTCTGCACCGCCGACGCGCACGGCAATCTCGACCGCGTGTCGCTCACGATCTGCGGCGTCGCGCCCGGTCCCGTTCGCATGCACGACGTGGAGACCGCACTGCGCGGTCGCCCGATGGACGACACCGCGGTGCGCATGGCGAGCGACGCGGCCAGCGGGCTCGACGTCATGACCGACGCCCACGTCAGTACCGACTACCGCCAGCATCTTGCCGGCGTCCTGACCGAAAGAGCGCTGAAACGGGCGTTCTCGCGTGTCGCAAGACAATCGTAGAGTGACTAAGGAGATGGACATGGAGACTCGTACTGTCAGAGTCGTCGTCAACGGCACCGCTTATGAGCGCGAAGTCGAATCGCGGCGCATGCTCGGTGACTTCCTGCGTCACGACCTCGAACTCACCGGGACGCACTACGGTTGCGAGCACGGCGTATGCGGCGCCTGCACCGTGCTGATCGAAGGCCGCACCGCGCGCGCCTGTCTGACGCTTGCTGCCCAGGTCAACGGCCGTTCGCTGACCACCGTAGAAGGCCTGGCTCACGCAGACGGCACGCTCAACGAGCTGCAGAAAGCCTTCACCGAAACGCACGCGCTGCAATGCGGCTTCTGCACGCCCGGCATGCTGATGACGCTCACCGAATTGCTGAACGAAACGGATTCGCCGAGCGAATCCGAAATTCGCGAAGCGATCACAGGCAATCTGTGCCGCTGTACGGGCTATCAGCCGATCGTGGCCGCTGCGCTGCTTGCCGCACAACGCATCCGCGATCAGCGTGCCGCAGCGTCGGCGACGCCTGCGGCACATGCTACGGAGTAACACGATGGAAATTTCCGATCTGAAGGGTGCGCCCACCGACCAGCGCTACATCGGCAAGCGCGTGATGCGCACGGAAGACAAGAAGCTGCTGCAAGGTCAGGGTTCCTACGTGGACGACGTGCATCTGCCGAACATGCTGCAAGCCGCCGTGCTGCGCAGCCCGCATGCGCACGCGAAAATCGTCTCGATCGACTGCACCGCTGCGCGCGAACTGAAGGGCGTGCACGCCGTCTACACACACGCGGACCTGAGCGGCCGCGCACGGGGCCGCGCGCCTTCGATGCTGCCAAATCCGGCAATCCGTTTCGAGCGCACGCAGGAATTGCTCGCCTCGACGGAAGTGACGTTCGCGGGCGAAGCGGTGGCCTTCGTGGTCGCGGACAACCGCTATATCGCCGAAGACGCGTGCGGCCTGATCGAAGTCGAGTACGACACACTGCCCGCCGTGGCCGATTGCCGCGACGGCCTGCGCCCCGAGTCGCCGCTTTGCCACACCGACGCGAAAGACAATGTCGTCGCGCATATCGAAATGGGTTTTGGCGACATCGACGCGGCCTTCAACAGCGCGCCGCACGTCGTCGAGGAAACCTACTGGCAGAACCGCGGCTCCGCGCATCCGATGGAAACCCGCGGTTATCTCGCCGAATTTCACGCCGCCAACGGCGAACTGACCGTCTGGTCGTCGGGCCAGGCGCCGCACCACGAGAAGAAGAACCTCGTCGAACTGCTCGAATGGGACACGGAAAAACTGCGCGTGCTGATGAACGACGTCGGCGGCGGCTTCGGCCCGAAGCTGCCGTTCTATCCGGAAGAAGCGCTCGTCGCGATTGCGGCGGTTGCGCTCAAGCGCCCCGTCAAATGGATCGAAGACCGGCGCGAACACTTCCTCGCGGTCACGCAGGAACGCGACCAGTGGTGGACCGTGAAAATCGCGCTCGAAAACGACGGCAAGATTCGAGGCGTGAAACTGGAGATGGTGCACGACAACGGCGCGTTCCTGCCGTGGGGCATCATCACGCCGTACATCTCGATCACGACAACGCCCGGCCCTTACGTGATTCCGGCGATGGGCGCGAAGCTCGACGTCGTCTACACGAACAAATGCGCGACCTCGCCTGTGCGCGGCGCGGGCCGCCCACAGGCGGTGTTCGCGATGGAGCGGATACTTGACAAGGCCGCGCGCGCACTCGGCATGGACCGCGCAGAGTTGCGCTGGCGCAACCTGATCCAGCCCGAGCAGATGCCGTACGATGCGGGCTTCATTTATCGCGACGGCAGCCCGCTGCGTTACGACAGCGGCGACTATCCGGCCTGCCAGAAAGCTGCGCTAGAGCGCGCGAAGTATTCGAGCTTCGCGCAACGCAAGGCCGAGGCGCGCCGTGAAGGACGCTTCATCGGCATCGGCATGGCGAGCTTCGTCGAAGGCACTGGCATGGGTCCGTTCGAAGGCGCGACGGTACGCGTGCAGGCGAACGGCCGCATCGCCGTGATCACGGGCGCATCGCCGCAAGGCCAGGGCCACAAGACGACCTTCGCGCAGATCTGCGCGGAACAGCTGAACGTGCCGCTCGAAACGATCGACGTCATCACGGGCGACACGGGCGGCATCTCGATGGGCGTCGGCACGTTCGCGAGTCGCGTGACGGTGAATGCCGGCAACTCCGTCTATATCGCCGCGCAGGCCGTGGGCGAAAAGATGCTCACGCTCGCCGCGCACCTGTGGAAGTGCAAGCCCGAAGAACTATTGCTGATCGAAGGTCACGTTGCGCGCCGCGCCGGCATTGAGCAGCGCATGAGCTACGGGCAACTCGCGAAAATCTCGCAGGGCATGCCCGGCTTCACGATGCCCGAGGGCCTCACCGCCGGTCTCGAAGAGACCAAATACTTTTCGCCCGCGCAGTCGACGTATTGCAATGGCACCGCTGTCGTCGAACTCGAAGTGGACCGCGAGACGGGCCACATCACGATCCTCAACTACGTGATGGCGCACGATTCCGGCAAGCTCATCAACCCGATGATCGTCGACGGCCAGGTGATCGGCTCGGTTGCGCACGGCATCGGCAACGCGACGCTCGAATGGATGCAATACGACGAGAACGCACAGCCCACCACGACGAACTTCGGCGAATACCTGCTGCCGATGGCAACCGACGTCCCGAATATCGACATCGTGCACCTCGAAACGCCGTCGCCGCTGAATCCGCTCGGCGTGAAGGGTGCGGGCGAAGGCGGCACGATCCCGGCGGCGGCAGCAATCGTCGCTGCGATCGAGGACGCGCTGTCGGAATACGGCGTCGAATTCACTGAAGCACCGCTCGTTCCGCAGCGCGTGTTCCAGAAGCTCAAGGAGGCCGGCGCCTACGCGCGCTGACCTGCGCAGGCCCCGCTCCCATGCGCGAAGCGCGGGCTCCCTTCCCTGTTTTCATTGTTTGGACTTTTACTCCATGACGACCGAATTCACCGCAGCGCTCCACCAATCCGAATACCGGATCACTCTCGGCCAGCCCGAGCTCGGCAACATGCTCACGCTCGAAGCCATGCGCGCGCTCGCCGCGGAAATCCGCAAGGCGGGCCGCGACAACAACGTCAAGATCATCCGCATTCGCGCGTCCGGTCCTGCGTTCTGCCGCGGCCGCGCGGTCGGCGCTCCGCCGGCCACGCCGCCGACGGCCGCGCAGTTCCGCCGTAACGTGGCTGATCCGATTCTCGACGTCTACCGCGCGATGCATGAAAGCGAAGTGCCGGTTCTGGCCGAGGTACAAGGCGACGCCGAGGGTTTCGGCTGCGCACTCGTCACCGCGTGCGACCTGGCCGTCGCTGCCGATAGCGCGCGCTTCAGCCTGCCGGAGCTGCAGAAGAATCTGCCGCCGACGCTTGTGCTGTCCGTGCTGCGCCACAAGGTGCCGCCGAAAGCGTCTGCGCACATGGTCTATCTGACCGAGACGATCGACGCCGCGAACGCACGCGAGTGGGGCATCGTCGCAGAAGTCGTCGCGGCCGCGAAGCTCGCCGAGCGTGCGGACGCAATGGTCGCCTCGATCTGCACGCGCGACCGGATCGCGATTGCCACGCTGAAGACGTATTTCCGCGAGATCACGATTCCCGACTTCTCGCTCGCGAGCGAAATGGCGGGTGCGTCGCTCGCCAACGCGATGACATCGATGCGCCGCTAATACGCCTTCATTACTCGCCGCAATACTACCGACGCGCCTCGCGCACCGGGCAACACTTCAGGCAATAAAGGCGCCGCGCAACGCGGCGCTTTACGGGACCCCCAGCCATGGCAGATCAAGACACTACTCCCAACACTTCCGCGAACGCCGGTTACGCGGACTTGCACGACCACATCGCGCGTCTCGAAGCGGCAGGTTTGCTGTACCGCATTGACGAGCCGGTCAACAAAGACACTGAAATGCATCCGCTCGTGCGCTGGCAGTTCCGCGGCGGGATTCCCGAAGCGGACCGCCGTGCGTTCCTCTTCACGAATATCGTCGACAGCAAGGGCCGCAAGTACGACATTCCGGTAATCGTCGGCGGCATCGCGGCGAATCCGGAGATCTACCGGATCGGCATGAACGTGCCGTCGCTCGACGACATCGGCGACGCGTGGAATCGCGCGATCGACAATCCGGTGCCGCCAGTCGTGGTGGAAAGCGGCCCGGTGCACGACATCGTGATCGAAGGAAAGGATCTCGAAGGTCCGGGCAACGGCCTCGAATCGCTGCCGCTGCCGATCTCGACGCCGGGCTTCGACGCCGCCCCGTACATGACGATGACGGGCGTGATCTCGCGCGACCCGGACACCGGCGTGCAGAACATGGGCACGTATCGCGGCCATCTGAAATCCGCCACGCGCCTTGGCATGATGATGCTCGTGAACCTGCGTGCGGGCGGTCTCGATCATTGGCGCAAGTACGCCGCGAAAGGCGAGAAGATGCCGGTCGCCATCGTGCTCGGCGCGCCGCCCGTCGTGGCGTTCCAGGGTCCGCAGAAGCTGCGCCCGAACACCGACGAACTGAGCGTTGCGGGCGGTCTCGCCGGCGCGCCGATCCGCGTCGTCAAAGGCCGCACGGTCGATCTGCTGGTGCCGGCCGAAGCGGAAGTGGTCGTCGAAGGTTATGTCGATCCGCAATATCTGGAACCGGAAGGCCCGTTCGGCGAGAGCCACGGTTATGTCGCCCTCGAAGACTACAACCTCTCCATCGAAGTCACGGCGATCACTCGCCGCAAGGACGCGGTGCTGACCTCGATCATCTCGCAGGTCACGCCGTCCGAATCGAGCGTCATCAAACGTCTCGCGTATGAGCCGATGTTCCTGCGCCATCTGCGCGATCACCTGGGCATTCGCGGCATCAAGAAAGTGTCGCTGCACGAGCCGCTCACGAATCTGCGCCGCTTCGTGTTCCTGCAGTTCGAGCGCGGTTCGAAGAAGACCGAAATCTGGCGCGCGCTGTACGGCACGATGTCGTTGCAGGCCGCCATCGGCAAGTTCGTCATCGCGATCGACGACGACATTGACCCGAACAACGCCGACGCCGTGTTCTGGGCGATGGGCTATCGCTGCAATCCGGTTGAGGACGTGAAGCTGATTTCGTACCGCGAGCACGGCCATGGTCCGCGCTCCGACCACGATACGGGGCTCGATTCGGCGATGCTGATCGACGCGACGATGAAGACGCCGATGCCGCCGCTCGCGCTGCCGAAGAAGGAATACATGGAAAAGGCGAAGGCGCTGTGGGAGCGCCTCGGTCTGCCGAAGCTCAAGCCGGAGTCGCCGTGGTACGGCTACTCGCTCGGCGACTGGACGGCGGAGTGGGACCGCAACGCAGAGCAGGCAACTCGCGGCGAGTGGATGCAGCGCGACGCGTCGTATCACGCGCGCCGCCAGAGCGGCGTCGAGCCGAATTCGCCCGTGCGCAGCGTCGAGGGCAATCGTGGGCGCGAATAACAGGACTCCGGAGCGCATTATCGTCGGCATCACCGGCGCGTCCGGCGTGGTCTACGGCATCCGCGCGCTCGAACTGCTCGCCGAGGCGGGCATCGAGACGCATCTCGTGATCAGCAAGGCCGCCGAACTGACGATGACCTATGAGACCGACATCCGCGCCGCCGACCTTCGCGCGCGAGCGTCGCACTGGTACTCGCCGGGCGACATCGGCGCCGCTATTTCGTCGGGTTCGTTCAAAACCAGAGGCATGCTGGTCGCGCCGTGCTCGGTGCGCTCGATGAGCGAGATCGCCACCGGCATCACGAGTTCTCTGATCAGCCGCGCGGCCGACGTCGTGCTGAAGGAGCGCCGGCGCCTCGTGCTCGGCGTGCGCGAAACGCCGCTGCACGGAGGCCATTTGCGCACGCTCGTGCAACTCTCGGACATGGGCGCGATCATCGCGCCGGTCGTCCCGGCGTTCTATTCCAGGCCGCAGACGATCGCCGATATCGTTGATCACACGGTCGGCCGCATGCTCGATCTGTTCGACATCGAGACGGGCGTGATCAAACGCTGGAAAGAGCAGCAACACGAGTCGTGACGGGCGCACCGCCCGCGCCTTTCCCCTACTTCCAGACCCGTCGCGCGACGCGTGCCGGCGGGCTTTCTTCGCGATCACCATGACTGAATCCAACCCGCTTTCCCGGCTCGCAGACCCGAGCCTGTTGCGCACGCTCGCTTACATCGACGGCCAATGGTGCGGCGCCGACGATGCACGCACGTTCGCCGTCGACGATCCCGCAACCGGCGAGAAGATCGCCGACGTGCCGCTCATGACCGGCGCCGAAACGCGTCGCGCGATCGAAGCCGGCGACTACGCGCAGCGCGGCTGGCGCAAGCTCACCGCAGCGCAGCGATCGACGATCCTCAAGCGCTGGCACGCGCTGATGATCGCGAACACGGACGACCTCGCGATCATCATGTCGGCCGAACAGGGCAAGCCGCTTGCGGAAGCGAAAGGCGAGATCGCTTATGCAGCGTCGTTCATCGAATGGTTCGCGGAGCAGGCAAAGCGCGTGGACGGCGACGTACTCGCCTCGCCCGCCGCCGACAAACGCCTGCTGGTGACGAAGGAACCGATCGGCGTATGCGCCGCGATCACGCCGTGGAATTTCCCCGCCGCGATGATCACGCGCAAAGTCGCGCCCGCACTTGCCGCCGGCTGCGCGATGATCCTGAAGCCCGCGGAAGCCACGCCGCTGTCGGCGCTCGCGCTCGCCGAACTCGCGCATCGCGCGGGCGTGCCGGCCGGCGTGTTCAGCGTGGTGGTCGGCGACCCGCGTTCGATCGGCGCCGAGATGACGGGCAATCCGATCGTGCGCAAGCTCTCGTTCACCGGTTCCACGCCAGTGGGCCGCATGCTGATGAGTCAGTGCGCGCCGACCGTGAAGAAGCTCTCGCTCGAACTCGGCGGCAACGCGCCCTTCATCGTATTCGACGACGCGGATCTCGACGCCGCCGTGGAAGGCGCGCTCGCTTCGAAGTACCGCAACGCGGGCCAAACCTGCGTTTGCACGAACCGCCTCTACGTCCAGGACGGCGTGTACGACGCGTTCGCGGAAAAATTCGCGGCGGCGGTCGGCCGCATCATGGTCGGCAACGGATTCGAGAGCGGTGTGACGCAAGGGCCGCTCATCAACGAAGCGGCGGTGGAAAAGGTCGAGGCGCATATCGCCGACGCTGTCGCGCACGGCGCGCGCGTGCTGACAGGCGGCAAACGCCATGCGGCGGGCAAACTGTTCTTCGAACCGACCGTGGTGGGCGACGTGACCGCCCGGATGCGTTTTGCGACGGAGGAGACGTTCGGCCCCGTCGCCCCGCTCTTCCGCTTCACGAATGAAAGAGAGGCCATCGCGGCGGCGAATGCCACCGAGTTCGGACTCGCCGCCTACTTCTACAGCCGCGACATCGGCCGGATCTGGCGCGTGGCCGAGGCGCTCGAGTACGGCATGGTCGGCATCAATACCGGCCTGATCTCCAACGAGGTCGCGCCGTTCGGCGGCGTCAAGCAGTCCGGACTCGGCCGCGAAGGCTCGAAGTACGGCATCGAGGACTACCTCGAGATCAAATATCTGTGCATGGGCGGTCTCTGACCGACGCCGCGCCGCGAGCCCGCGAGCCCGCGAGCGGGCTGTGGGCGCAGCGTCGCGTTGACAGCCATGTTATTGACATGCAATCATACAATCTTACTGTTTTAGCTATTTAGGGAACGGAATGTCACCATTGCCCCAAGACCACTCGCAAACGGCAACCGGCGGCGCGCCGCGCGACTTGCAGGACCATATCGCCCGGCTCGAGGCCAAGGGCCTCCTGACGCGCATCGACCGGCCGATCAACAAGGACACCGAGTTGCACCCGCTCGCGCGCTGGCAGTTCCAGGGCGGCCTGCACGAAGATCAGCGTCGCGCTTTCCTCTTTACCAACGTAGTGGACGGCGACGGACACACTTATGACATCCCGGTTCTAGTCGGCGGACTCGCCGCCTCGCCGGAGATTTACGCCACCGGCCTCGGTCTTCCGGTCGAGCAGATCGGCAAGGCATGGACGGAAGCGATTGCCGAGCCGGTACCGCCGGTCATGGTGTATGAGGCGCCCTGTCAGGAAGTGGTGATCAGCGGAGATGCGCTGAAGGAAAAAGGCCTGTCGCGTCTGCCGGTGCCCGTCTCTACGCCCGGCTTTGACGCCGCGCCCTATCTCACCGCTACGCTTTGCGTCACCAGAGATCCGGAGAGCGGCGTGCAGAACATGGGCACTTACCGCGCCGCGCTGAAATCGGAAGACCGGCTGGGCGTACGCATGGCAAGCCGTCTGTCGGGTGCGGGCGGTTATCTGCACTGGGAAAAATATCGCGAGAAAGGCGAGAAGATGCCGTGCGCGATCGTGCTGGGCTGCGCGCCCGCCGTGCTGTTCACCGGTCCGCAGAAACTGCAGATCGATCAGGATGAGATGGCCGTCGCCGGCGGCCTGATGCGCGCCCCCGTCGAGGTGGTGCGCTGCAAGACCATCGATCTGGTCGTTCCCGCCGACGCCGAAATCGTGATCGAAGGTCTGATCGACACCGACGCGCTGGAGCCCGAAGGCCCGTTCGGCGAAAGCCACGGCCACATCGCGCTCGAAGACTACAACATGTCGATGCACGTCACCGCGATCACGATGAAGAAGAAGCCTGTCTTCGTCTCCATCATCAGCCAGGTGACACCGAGCGAAAGCTCCGTGCTGAAGAAAGTCGCCTACGAGCCTTTGTACCTCGAACACTTAAGCAAGGTGATGGGCGTGCGCGGCATCAAGCGCGTGGTGATGCACGAGCCGCTCACGAACCTGCGCAAGGTGATCTTCCTTCAGTTCGCGCGCGGCACGCAGCAGGCGGAAGTCTGGCGCGGTCTGCAAGGCGCCGCGACGCTGCAGGCGCAGTGCGGCAAGCTTGTGATTGCCGTTTCCGAAGACATCGACCCGGAAAACGCCGATGCGATTTTCTGGTCACTCGCCTATCGCTCCGACTTCACCCACGACCTGCACGTGACGCCTTACCGCGCGAGCGGTCACGGCCCCAAGTCCGGCCGCGCGCCGCTGGAAAGCACGTTGCTGATCGACGCGACGCTCAAGCATGCGATGCCGCCGCTCGCGTTGCCGAAGGAGCAATACATGAGCGCGGCACGCAAGATCTGGGAAGAGTTGAATCTGCCGAGCCTGACGCCGCAGCCGCCATGGCATGGCTATCACCTCGGCGACTGGGACAAGCGCTGGGACGAGTACGCAGAAGCGGCGACCTCCGGCGGCTGGCGCGAAACGGGTGAGCGTACGTGGGCCAACCGGCGAGGCGGTGTGAAGCCAGAAACTCCGGTGCGGGAGGCCTCGGGTGGCCACGGCGAATAAGCGCACGCTTGCACGCCGCACCGAACAACCCGTGGAGCAGAGGCATCCGGAGACAGCCATGACTCAAAACAATACCGTCGATATAGCCCACGTCATCGAGACGCAGGAGCGAAGCTGGTTCACTGTGAGCCTTTTCATTCTGTGCGCGCTCGTCATGCTGGCGGACGGCTTCGACAATCAGGCTTTGAATTACGCCGCCCCCGGCATCATCAAGGAATGGAGCATCAACCGGGCGCTGATGACGCCCGTGTTCAACATCAGCATCGTCGGGTGGATGGCGGGTTCCGTGGTGTTCGCCATGCTGGCCGACCGGATCGGCCGGCGCCGCGCGATCCTGCTCGCGACCTCGCTGTTCGGCGTCTTCACGTTCGCCGTGCCGTTCGCGCACAACCTGGTCGAACTGTCGGTGCTGCGCTTTTGCGCCGCGCTCGGCATCGGCGGCGGCATGCCTATGGCGGTCTCGCTGATCACCGACTACGCGCGCTCAGGCAAGCGCGGGCTCATCATCACCCTGCTCTATCTCGGCTATACCGCCGGCTCCTCCGGCGGCGGTCTGCTCGCAGCGGAGATCATCCCGGCGTATGGCTGGCGCTCGGTCTTCTACGTGGGCGGCGCAGGCGCGGTAGTGGCGGGCATCATCCTGCTCATCGGGCTGCCTGAATCGATCCGCTACCTGACGCTGCGCAAGCCTGGCAGCGAACGCATTCTCCACTACGCGCGCAAGCTCAAGCCGAGCGCGCATTTCGCCGACGACACGCGCTTCACGATTCCGGAGCAGATCCGCACGGGTGTGCCGGTGAGGCACCTCTTTACCGAGGGCCGGTCGGCGATGACCGCCTTCCTGTGGCTCGGGCTCGGTCTTTCGTTCGTCACGCACTTCTTCCTGTCGCAATGGATGACGACGCTCCTGACCGACGAAATCGGCTACGCCAACGCAGCGCGCAGCCAGGCGCTGTTCCAGCTCGGAGCCGGCTTCAGCTGGTTCTTCGGCTGGATGATCGACCGTAAGGGCGTATCGGTCATGACGCTGACGATGATCCTCGGCGCCATCCCGGTAGCGGCACTCGGCGTAGCGGTCGGCACAGGCGCGAGTCTCACCATGGCGATGGCGTTGATCTCCGGTCTGCTGGTGCTGGGCGGCAATATCGGCCTCAATGCGATTTCCAGCATGATCTATCCGACCTTCATCCGATCGACCGCCACCGGCGCCTCGTTCGCCGTGGCGCGTATCGGCGCGATCATCGGCCCGCTGCTGGCGGGTTTGCTGATCGCCGCCGGCACGCCGATCGGCACGATCTTTCTGCTCGGCGCATTGCCGTTGCTCGCGGCGGGTGTCGCCTGCTTCATGCTCAACCGGACCATCACGCCGGAGGCTGCGCGCGAGATGTCGTTGCGCTCGGCGCTATCGCGGCATTAACGCGGGTTTAACGCGACTTCGCCGAACCCCGGCTCAGGCCGGGCAACCACACGATGTGTTTATGGATAGCGTCAATCTCGAAGTACTGAAGGCGAGCGCACGCTGGATCGAAAGCGGCCGGCGCGTGCTGCTCGTGACCGTTGTGAGGACGTGGGGTTCGTCGCCGCGGCCTGAAGGCGCGATGCTCGCCATTCTGGATGGACGGCTCGGTGGCGGGTTCGGTTTCGGGCGGCTGCATCGAGGACGATCTGATCGACCGCGTGCGATCCGCGCGAGGAATATACCGACGTGTGGCATCTGCCGTGCACGACGCTCGTGCGCAAGATGCCTGACGACACCGTTCTCGACATGAAACTCGACGAGCGTTGCGCCGTGATCGCGCTCACGCACGACCCGAAGCTCGACGATCTCGCGTTGATGGAAGCGGTCAGAACGCCGGCGTTCTATGTCGGCGCGCTGGGTTCGCGCCGCAACAATGCCGCGCGGCGCGAACGGCTCGAAACGCATTTCAATCTCACCGAAGATCAACTTAGCCGCCTGCGCAGGCCCATTGGCATCTACATAGGCAGCCGTACGCCACCGCAAATCGCGGTATCGATTCTGGCCGAGGTCACAGCGGTCAGGAACGGTGTCGCCTTACCGGGCGAGTTCCGGATTGAGGATACAAAAACGAGGCTGGACGTTGCGGTGAATGAGCAGACGAACTGCGCTACTACCGCGCGTCACTGATTCGGACAACAGCAGCATATGCGCGGCCATTGCGGCGCGATGCAGATCACGCACCGCCTCGCGAATGGGAACAGCGAAGCGGTTCGGGCAGAGACTCAAACTGATTCAGATCAAATATTAATCGGGGACAAAAATGTTTCGTCGTCTTTCAATCTCCGTCCGGCTCTCAGCAGTGATGGCCGTGCTGGGCGTGGTCATCGTCACGGTGGGTATGCTCGGGCAGCTCGCGATACAACGTTCGAACGACGCGCTCGACTACGCTTACTCCAACCAGCTGGCCGCATCGATTGCCGTGGGGCGAGCCAATCTGAAGCTGGAGATCGCGCGCGCGGTGCTGAATCTCGCGCTGATGCATCCCGAGGGTGCCAACGTGCCGGAGGCCGTCACGAAAGCGCTCGGCCACCTGTCGGACTCCGACCGCGCGTGGCACGCCTACCGTTCACTCGGGCTTCCGCCAGAGGAGCAGGCGCTCGCGGATCGCGTGGATGAGGCGCGCACTGCACTCGTTCAGCGTGGCATCGTACCGCTCGCCGATGCACTCAAAAAAGGCGATCACGACACGGCGGACCGCATTGCATCGAAGGCGATCTCGCCGCTCTCGACCGTGCTCTCGAATAGCAGCGAGGCGCTCGATCGCTGGAAGAGCGCGTATGGCAAACAGGCGTTTGCCTCGGCCGAGCGTTTCAACGCAAGGCTGCGCATCGTGGGCGCGGTGCTGATCGCACTAGGGCTCGCCATTTGCGCGGTCTGCGCGTACGGGTTGCGCCGGGCGATCGTAATGCCCCTCTCCAGCCTGCTTGCGGCACTACAGCGCATTGCGCAGGGCGATCTGACTGGGTCGCTTCGCGCACGCACGAGCGATGAAATGGGACAGCTCGTCGACGGACTCCAACAGATGCAGGGCGGTCTGGATAAAGTGGTACGGCAAGTGACGCGCAGCTCCGAATCCATTGCCAGCACTACGCGGCAGATTGCCGCCGGCAACAACGACCTCTCGCAGCGCACTGAGGAACAGGCGGCCTCGCTGCAGGAGACCGCGGCTAGCATGGAGCAACTAACCGCGGCAGTGCGGCAGAATGCGGACAACGCGCGTACCGCACAAATCCTGACTGAGTCGGCGCATAGCGTCACGACGCGCGGTTCACACGTCGTCGGCAATGTCGTGGCGACTATGACGGAAATCCACCGCAGCTCGCAAAAGATCGCCGACATCACTGGCGTGATCGAAGGCATCGCATTTCAGACCAATATCCTCGCGCTCAACGCCGCGGTGGAAGCCGCCCGCGCCGGCGACCAGGGACGGGGCTTCACCGTGGTCGCGTCGGAGGTGCGTTCGCTCGCGCAACGCGCCGGCGCAGCCGCCAAGGAAATCAAGACCTTGATCGACGAATCGGTCGAACGTGTGGCGTCGGGCTCGCAGCTCGTCAGCGTCGCCGGCGAGACGATGCACGAGATCAGCGACTCGATCACGCGCGTCACCACAATCATGCGGGAGATCGCGAGCGCGTCCGACGAGCAGCGGGATGGCATCGAACAGGTGAGCCTGGCCGTATCGCAGGTCGACGAGGTCTCGCAGCAGAACGCCGCTCTGGTTGAAGAGGCAGCGGCCGCGGCCACCTCGCTCGACGATCAGGCCAGGCTGTTGCGCGACGCAGTGGCGGTCTTCCGGTTGACTTGATCCGTTTTTCGCATGCGGTACGGTGAGCGGGACTGTTGTGGTCACTAAATGCGGCTTGCAGCATCGCGGTGTATAATATGTATACAGCGTATTCGGACGACGGAGAGATGTCGATGCGGCGCGTGTCGCGCGGCACTGGATGTGTTGAACGAGGCAAACGAATCATCGAGGAACCCGGCATGCTCAATACCCAAACCGCTCGCATTCTTTCCCGTTATAAAACGTGGGCCGACACCGTACTGTTCGACGCCACCGCCGCATTGCCGTCAGATGAAGTCGTCAAGATCCGGCAGACGCTGTTCAAGACAATGATCGGCACGCTTAACCACAACTACGTGGTCGATCTGATCTGGAAGGCGCATCTCGAACGCAAGGAACACGGCTTCACCTCGCGCAACGTGATCGTGCACGCCGACTTGGAGAGCTTGCGCGTCGCGCAACAGCAACTCAACGCATGGTTCGAACGCTGGGCCGATGCTCAGACCGACACCTCGCTAGACGAAGAGCTTTCGTTCGCGTTCATCTCGGGCGAGCGTTCGGTCATGTCGCGCAGCGCCATGTTCATGCATCTCGTGAACCACGCTTCGTATCACCGGGGCTGGGTGTGCGAAATGTTCTTCGACGTACCCGCGAAACCTCCAACCACCGACCTGCCGGTCTTTCTCGCGCGCCACCCGGAGTCTGGGTTCAAGGCGTGATGGTTATCAAACCAACGCCGGCATAACCGATGAGATCGCGAAGCTTACATTCGAGCTTCAACGCAAGTTGCTCACTGAAAAAACATGACAGCTTTTGTCGATTCTTGCCCTCCCCGTTCGTCGATATGGGTGCCGCGGTAATCCTGCCGCGGTTACATCCAAAGGACAGATAATGAGCAAGCTGATCTTCGTTAACCTGCCAGTGACAGACCTGAAGCGATCGAAGGCGTTCTACACGGCAGTTGGCGCCGTCAACAATCCCGCATTCAGTGACGACACCGCAGCGTGCATGGTGTTCTCCGATACGATTTCCGCGATGCTCCTCACGCACGACAAGTGGCGCCAGTTCACCAGCAAGCGAATCGTCGACGCACACGCGGACGCACAGGTGCTGTTGTGTCTTTCGGCCGATAGTCGGGAGGAAGTTTCCAGCCTGGTCGATAAGGCGAGCGGTGCCGGCGGCAGGGCCGACCCCACGCCTGTGCAGGACTTCGGCTTCATGTATGGCCGCAGCTTCGAGGATCCGGACGGTCATATCTGGGAAGTGATGTGGATGGATCCCAACGCTGTTCCGCCGCACGGCTGAGCTGTGTGCAGCCGCCGTTCCCTCGGCAGGTAACCGGGCCAAAGCCGGCGGCTTACAGCCAGCAAATCGACACAGTGCTAGTACTTGGACCGTCAGTCCTTTCGGCCCGGGCTTGCGCTCTGCCGTTGGACTCTTCACACATGGCGATGTACTGACTATCTTTCGAGTCAGTATTTACCGCACGCCTTGACAGCCCGCCTTCAGCGCATCGACTACAAGCTGGACCGCCCGCGAAGACTTTCTTCCGGTCGAATAGTAGGCGTGATGTCCGACGAAAGTCGGATACCAATCTTCAAGCACCCATGCAAGCTTCCCAGCGCGGACGTATTGCTCGACCAGATCCTTTGGCACGTATGCAAGGCCAAATCCGGCTAAGGCTGCATCGACCATCTGATACACGTTGTTAAACGTAAGTTGTCCTTCGACTCGCACCTGCAACTCGCGCCGGCCTTTAGACAACTCCCAAGGCAGTAAAGAGTCCCGCGTCGGTAGCCGCAGATTAATGCAGCTATGAAGAGTGAGATCTTGCGGCCTTTTTGCGTGCGGCCTCGACTGCAGGTATTTCGGCGAACCCACGATGCACATCGTCATGTCAGGCGCGATACGCACTGCGACCATGTCTTTCTCTATCTGATCGCCCAACCTCACGCCAATGTCGAAGCGATCGGCAACGATGTCGGCTAGCCCGTAGTCATTCACCAGCTCGACCTTGAGGTCGGGATATCGACGAAGCAAAGGCTGCAACCGCGGCCAGACAAAGGTGTTTGCGGCGTAATCCGTGGTGGTAATCCGGACGGTGCCGCTCGGCCGATTTGTCATCCCTCGTAACGAAGCAACTTCAGCCTCGATTTCCTCGAAGCGTGGCCTGATCGCACACAGTAGCCGCTCTCCTGCCTCAGTTAGCGAAACGCTGCGGGTCGTTCGCGTCAGGAGTTGCAGACCAATGCGTCGCTCGAGTCCCGCCACGGTCCGGCTCAGCGCCGACTGCGAAACACCCAGTTGCGCCGCCGCGCGAGTGAAATTGCGCTCCCGGGCAACGGTGATGAAACCGGCGAGATCGTTGAAGTCTTCGTTCATTAATGCTCCAGCGCATAAGGGCATCCCGATTTTGCCATCTAGTCCATTACCCGGACAAGGCTTACATTGTGGACACGTGCATTACGTTAATCGGACATCGGCGAGAAAATCATGGAACTGAAACGCGCTGGCTCACAGCCATCAATGAAAGGTCCCGAACAATGGTTCACCGGGACCGTCCGGATCGACCCGCTCAACGCCCCGCCGCCGCCCGCGCGAGTGTCTTGCGCCGCCGTGACGTTTGAGCCTGGCGCGCGCACGGCGTGGCACACGCATCCGCTCGGTCAAACGCTCCTCGTCACCGCCGGATGCGGCTGGACTCAATGCGAAGGCGAAGAGCGCGTCGAGATCCGCGCAGGCGACGTGATCTGGTGCCCGCCGGGCCACAAACACTGGCATGGCGCGACTTCGACCACGGCGATGACTCACATCGCGATTCAGGAAGCACTCGACGGCAAGAACGTCGAATGGCTAGAGAAAGTCACCGATGAGCAATATCGCAAACCGTAATCCGCAAGCACGCCTCATATTGCGCCTGGTCGCGGTAGCTAGCGTGGCCGTTCTGCTGGCCGCCTGTACGAATATGGAAAGGACGAGAAACATGCAAGATTCGCTGACAACCGTTGATTTGAAGTCTGCTTCTCCGGCGTTCGAGCGATACACGAAGCAAACATTGCTCGATGGATTGTGGAAACGGCCGCAGCTTTGCGCACGCGACCGGAGCATTGTGACCCTGTCCGTGCTCATCGCCCGCAACCAGACCATTGAGATGCCTTTTCACTTCGGTCTAGCGCTCGATAACGGCGTGACGCCCGCAGAGATATCAGAAATGATCGCGCATCTGGCTTTCTATTCCGGGTGGGCCAATGCAACAGCTGCTTCCGCGATTGTCAAACGCGTCTTTGATGAACGTGGCATTAGTCTCGGCCAACTCTCCCCGGCCGATGTTGAACCTCTGCCGTTGAACGAAGCGGCCGAGAAACAGCGTGCGGAGATGGTCCAGGAGAACTTCGGCGCGGTTGCTCCCGGCGTCGTTCAGTACACGACGGATGCGCTGTTTCGCGATCTTTGGCTGCGTCCAGGACTCGCCCCTCGCGACCGAAGCCTCGTGACCGTAAGCGCTCTCGTTGCCAATGGTCAGGTGGCGCAGATTCCGTATCATCTGAATCGCGCTTTGGACAACGGCCTGACCAGCGCTGAAGCGTCTGAAGTGCTGACACAGCTCGCGTTCTACGCAGGTTGGCCGAACGTTTTTTCAGCGATGCCCGTATTCAAAGAGGTGTTGTTGAAACGGTCCAGCTAACCGTTCGGCCAAAGCGAAGAACGATCAGGCACGGCCTGCAATCTGAACCGGGGCATCCGCGCGATGCCCTTTCGTCGCGCGCTTGTACCACCAATCAGAGCGCACCATCCTGCCGACGTTGGCTCGCTCGCTCGACCAACTCGAACACGGCCATGCCGGCGAGCATCGCGGCCACGAACCCCCACGCCTTTGGGAGGCCAGCACCCAGGGCGACCAGTGCCGGTCCGGGACAAAACCCTGCAAGCCCCCAGCCAACGCCGAACACCGCGCTTCCCAGTACAAGTCTCAACGTCACGTTCGCGTTGGCGGGAATCTGCATGGGCAGACCCAGCAGAGACTTCTTGCGACGCTTTGCATACAGGAACGCTATAGCGCCGACAGCTATCGCTCCTGCCATCACCAATGCAAGTGAAGGGTCCCATCGTCCCGCGAGGTCGAGAAATCCCAGCACCTTCGCAGGATTGGCCATGCCAGACACCATCAGACCCACTCCAAACAGCAGGCCGGAAAACATGGCCACGAGCAAACTCATCTCAGCCTCCCAGCAGATGTCTGGACACGAATACGGTCAGAAAACCGGTTGCCATGAATATTGCCGTCGCGACAAGCGAACGGACAGAGCCCCGTGAGATGCCGCAGACACCGTGGCCGCTCGTGCAACCGCTGGCGTAGCGCGTGCCGATGCCAACCATAAAACCCGCGAGAAGTATGTGGGCCCATCCCGCCTCGATATCAGGCGCTATCGGGTCCCCGAGCAGGTTCGCCAGCGCAGGCGCGCCGATCAACCCTGCAAGAAAAGCGATGCGCCATCCCAGCATCTTGTGTGACCCACTAAGCAGGCCGCCGAGAATGCCGCTGATGCCGGCAATGCGCCCGTTGAAGAGAACCAGCATCGCCGCTGCGACGCCAATCATCAGGCCTCCCGTCAGGGACAGGCCGGGCGTAAAACTCGCAGTATCAATCGACATGGTCAGTCCTCATCTTCACGGGGCGCAAAACTGGTCGTAGAGCACGTTCATGACCGCAATCGCCTCCTTGCTCGCGATGGAATAGAAGATGCTTTTCCCCTCCCGACGTGTTTCGACGAGTTCGTTGTCGCGAAGTACGCCGAGTTGTTGGGAAAGCGTAGGTTGGCGTATACCCAGTTGCTCTTCGAGGTCGCTTACGCACAGCTCGCCTTGGGACAACTGGCACATCAACAGCAACCTGTCCGGATTAGCCAGCACCTTCAGCAGCGCGCAGGCTTTCTCTGCCGAGGCCTGCATTGCGGAAAAGTCGATTGGGGCGGACTTCCTCCTCATCTCATCATCCTCTGATTCACACACCTACATTATGCTGAAAAATATATTGTTCGCGAATGGTGCCACGTACCGTCGCGGCGGAGAAAATCGAAGGTTACCTTTTTCAGCGTGTACCAATCGTAGGAGAGTGTGATTGACTCGACGATGCGAACCCGGTCTCTGGTTGTGCTCATGGCTGCTGGTCAAGTCACTTGCCCGCTGATTTGCACGCGACGATTGTCACGCACAGTCCGAGCGTCGCGACGGTGCTCGCTGAGCATCCTTGCGTCGAGGTCATCCTGATCGGCGGGCGGCTGTACAAGCACTCGATCGTTGCCGTTGGCGCCGCCGCGATTGAGGGCATCTCGCGCATCCATGCAGATTGGGGACTTCATGGGAGTGACCGGCGTTCATCCACAGGCGGGCCTGAGCACCGGCGATTTCGAGGAAGCTGCGATCAAGCGCGCTTGCCGCGCGCGCGGCAGAAACAGTCGTGCTCGCGTCGTCGTCTAAACTCAATGCGGCGTCGGGGTTCGTCATTGGTGAGCCAGTCACCTGAATCGAAACTCGCGCCCGCTCATGGTTCGATTGGACGCTACAGGCTGCTCGAATGGCTCAACTTCCTGAGCACCGAAATCCATAGGGGCTTCATTCCGCTGCTTTATGCGGTTGCTGCAGGAAAGTGGGTAGATACCGCAAGGCCGAAGCTCGAAAGCAGTTTCGGCTGGATCGACCGTCAATTAAACGGTCAGCGGTTTCTCGTCGATGAAATCGGTGTACCACGCGAATATCGACCTCGGTCCGTATCGCCAGCTGCAGGCGTGGTATCAGCGAATCAGGGATAGACCGGCCGTCCAGCGCGTGCTGCGGGAAGACGGGTTGCTGGCAGACTGAGCGACGCAAATCGACGAAAGCCACGTCTGGCGCTCCAGAACTGGCCGGTGATCGAAGCCCGTGGTGTCCGGGCGCACTTTTGCGGCACGGACTCCGGCAGTCAACCAAGGCGGACAGACTGGCAAGACCCGCTACAAATTCTCTTCGGAGTTTGTCGATTTTCGATCATCTGCTTCGTCGTAGGTGTATGTCCCACCCAAAGGAACTCCCATGAAATACCTCGGCTTGGCCTACTTCACCCCCGAAAAATTCGCCGCCATGACACCAGAAGCCGTCAAGGCTCTGGTGAGCCAATGCCCCGCATTAGACGAGAAGATGCGGGCTACCGGCAAGGTTCTGATCTCCGCGTCGCTGGGCGATCTGGACAAATGGAGCACGCTTCGCCCGCGCAGTGGCAAGACGCACGTCACGGACGGGCCCTACACGGAGTCGAAGGAAGTCGTGGGCGGTCTGTTCATCATCGAGGCGGATAGCCGTGACGAGGCCTTGCGCATCGCGTCCATGCACCCGGCCGCCACACTGGGCGAAGAAGGCGGATGGGCCGTCGAGCTAATTCCGTTTGATTTCTACCTGGGCCCTTGAGGGGCTTGTCTACACGCGTGAAAGCAGCAAGGGGCGTCGCGGGTCGAAAGCCGGACACCCCACCCTGTTGGTCCACTCGCACTCACCAAGGTATAGCCTTGTTGTAGCGAGCCGTGAAGCGCAGACCCGGAACCCGAAGTTTGCCTCGATCATGTCCGCCACAAGTGGAAGTACGTCAACTCTCACCAGCGCCGCCCTTCGGTACTATCGCTCATCGCGAACATTGGAACGATTCGGCCCGATTGACGTCGCCACCTACGTACCGCGGCCAGTCCGGGTAATCGCACAGCGGCCGCGTGCGGCCCGGTACGCCAGCGGTATCGGTCGTTACCTGCGCGACAGGGGCCTTGCCTCTCTCGGCCCACTGCTCGAGCGCGGACAGTGAATCCCAGGTGGCGTTGAAGGTACTGCTCACCGCATGGCCCATTCCTGGAATCTCATAGAAGCGTACGAAGGAATCGACCTGACGGATGCCGAACTGCTCTTGTAGCCGTCGATAGTATTCCTCGGTCGCGCGCGTACTGACCAGAATGTCGGCCAGTCCATGCACCAGCAGCAACTTCCCGCCGTGCCTCCTGAAAGCCGAGATGTCCGTGCTTGCATCGAGCTGCGAACTCAGTTCGCTAATGCGGTTCGCCCACACGCCGGGCTGCTCGGGGTCGATCGAGAGTGAATTGAAGTCAGGGTCGCGCGTCACGGCATACTTGAACCACTGGTCCGTTAGAACGCTAATGTATGGCGCCGTTGCAGGCATCGGGTTTGCCGGCTGGGACGTTCCGAAAGCGAGAAACGTGACCACGGGCTCGACCGGCGAACTACGTGTGGTGATGCCCAGATCGGCTCCCCAGACGTTGTATCCGGGGTATTGAGTTTCACCGCTCACGAGCCGGAAGCGAAAATGCGTTGCGGAGTTTATCGTTTTCAAAGCCTCGATTTGTGGGTCCGAAAGGCAATTGTCGCCGGTGTCCGCGCCGTTCCGGCAACGCAGCGCAGCGCCGTTCAACGTAGCGGTGACCGGATCGAACCGGGCGTTGCACTGCTGCTGGTCGCTGATAAGCCCGTCGGCAACGCCGTCGAGCGAGTCGCATGTCTGCATCGCCGCGTCGTACAACGCTTTGCGCTTGCCAACGGAAAGGTAGGCACCGGGTTTAGCGAGCGCGCGGTTCATGCGTTGACCGCCGAGCAGCGCTGCAGCATCGTCCCATGCGGGATACCATGCAATCGCACCGTCCCAATCGGACGGCCAGCGCTGAATCGCTGTCACGGCTTCGCGGCCGCCCGTCGATCCGCCAGCGAAATAAGCCTTATGCGGCCAATGCCCATACCGCGCCTTGATGATGGCGAGCGCTGCGTCATGCGTTTTCTTCAACGCGTCACCGCCAAAATTTCTCACCGCCTCGTCGTTCAAGCCGAAGCGTCCGTCCTGTGAGCCGAGCGCGTTGGCCTGATGGCCGGAGTCGCTCGCAAAGGTCGCGTAGCCGCGGCCAAGCGGCACCAGTTCATCGACCGGGCCATTCGGTACATTTCCCGTTACGTCGGGAATCGTGCCGTCGAAACCACCACCGCCGAACATGACGATCTTGCCGTTCCATTGCGCAGGCAGTCCGACCTTGAACTGGATGTCGGGCGCGGATCGGTCGAGCGGAGATATCTTGCCTGTGACCTCGCAGTAATCCGGTAAAGCTTTCGCGCCAGTCCCGCTCGCAGCAACCGGCTTGACGGAAACCACGGTCGCGCCGGAGGTGGACAAGCCGATTTCGGACGGAGGGACGACATAGCCCTGGAGACGTTCGCAGGCGGCTACGGGGCCCGCTGGCGGCTTCGCCGCGCTGGTGGCTGCCGAGGCCGCCGATGTCAGCCAGAACGCACCCACGGCCGCTATCTTCAGGATACGAGTATCAAGTGAAATCATGCTGTCTCCGTTATGAGAACGCCATACTCGCCGCCTGGGCGCTCGCCTCGCCACACGCATGACAACGCTTTCACCGCAGTCAGGTTCAGATCGCGTTGCCGCCGCCGGGGCTCCACTCACGCCAGATTCGACAATGTGACGGCGTCGAATATTTACTTCGCATATCTAAATATAATCTCGTGCGCTTATGCCGAACGCACGGCCCTGCGCGCGACATTGGTGCGCCGCGTCATGCCTATGAACGATTGCAGATCGCAATCCGACGACTCTTGTGCGATTGATAGTAGTGTGGATGCAGTTCACCACGTAAGGTCTTTTCCGGACAGCCAGTGTCCTTCAGAGACATTTCGCGTAGACAGGAAGTCTTCTCGACCAGACGCAGTTGTCTGGCTTCGAGTTCGAACGCAGCCTGCACTAATGAAGAAGCGACAGGTCCATACGGCGCAAGCGGTCCCGACTGGCACCGGACACAGTGCCACCGGGAGCAGCATGACGCTCAACAGTCCGATTGCGGGATTGCGCGCGATACAGAGCTTTGGATGTAGAAAGGCCGGCGCCCCATCAGCGTGGTTTTCTTACACGAGCAAGCAAAGCGGCCGCACCTTGAATCGCGCTATCCAGCAAACGCCTCGCGCAACGCCTGTAAGAAGCGCACGTATGCCGTTGCTCCGGGGTCCGCATGGCCGATGCTTCGTTCCTGCACCCACGCGGCACGGCCTTTTCTCGATTGAATGGAGGCCGTGGCGGCGACGCCTTCCTGCGCCGTCGCGATCATCGCGTCGAGCAGCACGACGGCGCTTCCTTGCGATGCCTCCAGCGTATCGAGGCTCGGCAGCAGCGCATCGAGCACCGTCTTGTCGCCGAGCTGACTCTTGCCGCGTTCGACGATGCGGCCCGCCACCGCGCGCCCAATCGCCAGGGCTTCGGCGCGCCCCACCCCTTGTACTCCGGGCACCGCCTTGGCAGCAGCAAGCAGACCGCCGCCCACGAGCGCCGCGAACGTCGACGGGTTGGCGGCCGAGAAAGCCTTGCCCGCGGCCAGCAGCACATCGCTGAGCGATGCGTCGTCGGGCAATGCGGCAAGCGCATTCACGACCGCTGCCGATCCCGCCCGAACCGTAATGCCGAGATCGCCATCGCCCAAGGCGGCATCGAGGTCGCGCAGTTCGTCGGCGTGAGCGGGAAGCGCATTCAATGCGCGCGTCAGAAGCTCGCGCAGTTCGTTGTTGGATACACTCATCGCATGCCTCGTCAGGATGCCGTGCCGTCGCGGAAGAACGGCGAACTAGCCGGTGCTTCGAGCAGCGCCTGAAGTTCGTCGTCGAGCAGCATCACAGTGATGGATGCGCCCGCCATCTCGAGACTCGTCACATATTCGCCCACATACGAGCGCGCCACCTTCAATCCGCGATCCGCGATAAGTCGCGCCGAACGTCGATAAAGCAGATAGAGCTCTTCCAACGGCGTCGCGCCGAGTCCGTTGACCAGTAACGCGACGCGTGAGCCTTGCTGCGCATCCAGATCGTCGAGAATCTCACGCGTGATGCGTTCAGCAATTGCATCCGCGGATTCGAGGTTGCCGCGGTGCGTGCCTGGCTCGCCATGAATACCAATGCCGATTTCCATCTCGCCTTCGGGCAAGGTGAAGGTCGGTTTGCCGGCAGCGGGCAGGATCGTCGGCGACAGGCCGACGCCCATGGTGCGGCAATTGGCATTGGCCTTGCCGCAGACACGCGCCACTTCCTCCAGTGAGTCGCCGCGCTCCGCTGCGGCGCCTGCGCATTTGAAGGCGAACAGCATGCCCGCCACGCCGCGACGGTCCGCGGCGCGTTCCTTGGGAGCGGAGGCCACGTCGTCGGTCAGCACGACCGTCTGGATCTGGATGCCGTCCGGCTCGGCGAGGTCGGCCGCGAGATCGAAGTTGAGCACGTCGCCGCCGTAGTTCCCATACACGTAGAGCACACCGGCGCCGCCATTCACAGCCTTCGTCGCTTCCAGTATCTGCTCGGAGGACGGCGATGAAAAAACGTTGCCCACCGCGACGCCGCTGCACAAACCCTCGCCCACGTAGCCGAGAAAGCCGGGCAGATGACCCGAGCCGCCGCCCGTCACGATGCCGACACGCCCCGCTTTCGGCGCATCCTTGCGTACCAGCGCCCGCTTGTCCGCAGTTGCGCTTTTGATCCATGCCGGATGGGCGATCAATAGGCCTTCGATGATCTCATCGACAAAGGCATCGGGTTCGTTGATGATTTTTTTCATGTCGTGCTCCTCCGGTTCGGGGTGCTTTCACAGAATGCAAAAAGACGCTCACTGCTTGCGTCGCTGACTGAGCGCATCCAGCAGGACAGCCGCGAATATCACCCCGCCCTGTATGAACTGCGTCCAGAAGGGATTGACGCCGAGCAGCGACAATCCCACATTGATCACGCCGATGAGCACGACGCCGATGAACGTTCCCACAATCGACCCGCGTCCTCCCGCAAGCGACGTCCCGCCAATCACGACAGCGGCGATCACCTGCAACTCCAGCCCGTTCGCTGCCGAAGGCAACGCGGAATTGAGCCGCCCCGCTAGAACGATCCCGGCAATTGCGGCCGTGACACCGGCCAGCATATAAGTGAGGAACACGACGCGATGCACCGGGATACCCGCGAGACGCGCGGCTTCCTGATTGCCGCCCACCGCGAACACCTGATGACCGAACGTGGTCTTGCGCAACAACACATGACCTATGACGAAGATCACGAGCATGACTATCATCGGCATCGGCAAGCCGGCGACCGTTTTCGCGCCGAACGCCGTGAAGGCATTCGGGAAATCGAACTTGGTGCGGCCATCCGAAATGGCGAGGGTCAAGCCGCGCGCCATGGCCATCATCGCCAGTGTGACGATGAAGGGCACGAGCCGCAGCCACGCAACCGCGAGACCGTTCAATGCGCCTGCCGCCGCGCCAACCGCGAGCGCCGCGCAAAGCCCCGCAATGCCGAGGCCGATCGCCCCCGGACTGGACCCAGCCATGACAGTCGCAGCGACCATGCCCGTCAACGCGACGAGCGAACCGACCGAGAGATCGATTCCCGACGTAATGATGACGAAGGTCCCGCCCACCGCCGCAATGCCGACCACCGACACCTGCACCATGATGTTGGTCAGCGTACTGGTCGTCAGAAACTCGGGCGATGCAATCGACAAAGCAATACAGATTATGACGAGCGCGGCGAACAGTGGCCCGATCCCGCTCCTCAATTGGCGGATCACGCGGCGCGACAGCGCCTCCGTATCCGCGCGGTTGGCTGCCGTGGAGGTCATGCGCCTGCTCCTGTTGTAGCCCATTGAATGACAGCTTCCGAATGCGCTTTTTCGCGCGGAATCTCCGTCACGATGCTTCCGCGATACATCACGAGCACGCGATCCGACATGCCGAGCAACTCCGGCAATTCGGAGCTCACCATGACGACCGCACCGCCTGCCCGCGCCATGGCCACCATATGGGCGTAGATTTCCGTCTTCGCCCCTACGTCAATGCCGCGCGTCGGCTCGTCGAGCATGATGACGACGGGTCGGGTTGCGGTGGCGCGCCCGAGAATCACTTTTTGCTGGTTGCCGCCCGAGAGTGTGCGCGTGACCTGCAGGACCGAAGACGCCCGCACGCCGAAGCGCGTGCTGGCATCTCGCGCAAGCTTGCGCTTTCTGGCACCGCTAACAAATCCGACGTTCGCCAGCGCTTTAAGACTGGACAGTGCAATGTTTTCTTCGATGTTGGCATCGAGCACGAGCCCCTCGAGCTTGCGATCCTCTGACGTGTACACGAGCCCGTGACGCACGCCTTCAGTCGGCGAATGATTCGCGATCTTTTTGCCTTTGATGAGTATTTCGCCACCCGTCGCCGGCAGCGCGCCGAAGATCGTCTTGAGCAGTTCGGTGCGCCCTGCACCCGCAATTCCCGCGATACCGACAATCTCTCCCGCCCGCACTTTGAAGCTCGCATTGCGCAGCAGCGGCGCGCTGACGAGATTACGGACTTCGAGCACGACATCGCCGTATTCGCGCGGCTCCCACGGGTAGAACGATTCCAGATTGCGAGCGACCATCGCCTGCACGAGTGCGGCTTCGGTCCATTCCGACATGGGACGCGCACCGACAGTGGCGCCGTCGCGCATCACGACCGCCGAATCGGCCAGTTCGAACACTTCTTCAAGATGATGTGAAATGAAGATGATGCCCATGCCCGCCGCTCGCAGCCTGCGCACCACGGCATACAGATTGACGATGTCCTGACTTTGCAGCGCCGCGGTCGGTTCATCCATGACGAGGATGCGCGCATCGCGCGCAATCGCTTTCGCCACTTCGACCAGTTGGCGCTTGTTGAGCGGCAGATCGCCGAGGCGCATCCACGGCGGCACGGAGTCGAGGCCCACACGCGCAAGCGCTTCCCGTGCGAGCTGGTTCGCCTCGCGCTGCATGATAAAACCCTTGCGCGCAGGCATGCGGCCGAGAAACAGGTTCTCCGCCACCGTCATGTCGTTAATCAGCGAAAGTTCCTGATAGATGACGGCGACGCCGGCATCGATGGCCGCGTTGGTGCCGCGCGCAAGCGGCACGCCGTCGATTTCGATCGTGCCTTCGTCTGGCTCGTAGGCGCCGGACAGCGTCTTGACGAGCGACGACTTGCCAGCGCCGTTCTCGCCGACGATCGCCATGACGTGCCCCGCCCGCAATTCGAGGCTCACGCCGCGCAAGGCCTTCACGCCCGGAAAACTCTTGACGATGCCCTGCATGCGCAGCAGCGGCACGGATGTATTCATGGGCGCGCGCTCCCGTTCTTCGGCTTGCACTGTCATGTCGCCTCTTTCCGTTTGCGGGCTGCGCGCTGTCCGATGCAACGCAGCCCGCGGCCCGTCTTACTGTTTGACTTCCTCAGACCACAGCCCGTACTTCTTCGTCGCATCCGAATCGATATTCGACTTGTCGATCAGCAGGGTCGGCCACGCATAGTTCGCCGGCACCTCTTTCTTCGCGCTGTAGTCGGCGACGAATTGCAGCGACTTGGCCGCCATCTGAATCGGGTTCTGCGAGATGGTCGCGTCCTGCTTGCCGGCACGAATTGCCGACAACGCCTGCGCGGTACCGTCCGCACCGATGACAAGAATGTGCTGCTTGTCGCCGAGCGGCTTATAGCGGCCCGCGTTGTCGATAGCTTTTTCCGCGCCGACTGTGTTGTCGTCGTTGGCGCCGAAGACCGCGTCGATCTGAGGATACTTCTGCAGGATATTGGTCATCGCGTTGAGGGACTTCTCCTGATCGAACGCGCCTTCCTGACGAGCGACCACCTTGATGTCGGGATATTTGGCGATCTCGTCGCTAAAGCCTTTCTCGCGATCGGTGGCGGCCGTCGTGCCGACCAGCCCAATCAGATCGACCACGTTGCCTTTGGCGGAGCCGTAGCGCTTCGTCAACTGGTCGGCAATCCATTTGGCCGCCGTCTGCCCCAGCGCGACGTTATCCGATGCAACGAAAGACGTGACCTTGCCGCCGTCCGAACCGCGATCCAGCATGAACACCGGAATGTTCATCGAATTGGCTTTTTCGACGGCGGGAATGATGGCCTTGGAATCGATTGGATTGAGCACGAGCGCTGTCACGCCCTGGCTCAGAAGATTGATCGCGTCGTTCACCTGCTGCTGCGCGTCGCCATTCGCATTGGTTTGCACGAGGTCGAAGCCCTGCTCTTTAGCGCCCTTTTCCACGCCCGCCTTGAGGCCGACAAAGAATGCGTTATTGAGCGTCGAAACCGAGAATCCAACTTTTGTCTTGCCACCCGACGCGTTGGCTACGGGCGCGCTGGCCGGCGCGCTCGCGGCCTGGCCCGACGTGGTGCTGGTCGAGCTGTTGTCGCTTCTGGAACAACCGGCGAGCGCGGCTGCCGCACACAGCAGCACCGCACAGGTCGGCTTACCCAATACGTCCCATCCGTCGAATCTTGCTGAACTCCAGGCCATAGTCGTCTCCGTTGTAGATTATTCACTGCGGTGCTAACGATAATTTCCCTTGAAGCAAGCGCACTAACGCTCGGCATGCCTCGGTCTGCCATACGTCTTGAACCTTTCCAGAACCTCTTCCATTTGCACGTCCGACAGAAGCGGCGGCGGACCCAGTTGACAGGCGAGCAGGTATTGCCTTGCCAGCACTTCCACTTCATGCGCGAGCCACACGGCGCGCGCGAGATCGTCACCCAGCGCGACTACGCCATGATGCGCAAGCAGGCACGCACGCCGGTCCTGCAACGCCTTGAGCGCATGATCGGAGAGCAACTGCGTGCCAAAGAGCGCATAGGGCGCGCAGCGAATCGAATCGCCGCCCGCTGCCGCCACCATGTAATGCAGCGCCGGAATATCGCGTCCATGAATTGCCATAGCAGTGGCCGCGGTCGAATGCGTATGCACGACCGCATGCATCTCCTGCCGCGCACGAAGAATGTCGCGATGAATGCGCCATTCAGACGACGGGCGCTTGACGCGCAGCACCTGGGCGTCGCCGTCCACGTCGAGCGGTAACCACACGATGCCTTCTTCGCGCAGCTCGCGCGCCGGCACGCCGCTCGGCGTGATCAGAAAACCATCGCCCAAGCGCGCGCTCACGTTCCCGGAGGTGCCCTGATTGATGCCGAGCCGCTCCATCTCGAGCGCGGTCTCGACGATGCCCCGGCGCAGCGCGCGTTCCTGCGCCGCCTTCATGCCGCGTTCCCCGCCGCCGGAAAGAACTGGCCGAGCGATCGTTCGAACGGCGCGTTCGCGATGCCGCGTTCGGTGATGAAACCGGTGACGAGTTCGTGCGGCGTTACATCGAATGCGGGATTGCGAGCCTTGATGCCGTGCGGCGCCGTGCGCTGCCCCGCGAAATGCGTGACCTCTTCGTCGCACCGCTCCTCGATCTCGATCTGCGCGCCGGTCGGCGTGCGAAAATCGAGTGTCGACGACGGGCAGGCCACGTAGAACGGTATGCCGTAATGCTTCGCTGCAATGGCAACCCCGAGCGTGCCGATCTTGTTGGCGAAGTCCCCGTTGGCCGCCACGCGATCGGTGCCGACGATCACTACATCGACGAGTCCCTGGGACATGATCGAAGCGGCTGCGCTGTCCATGATCAGCGTCACGTCGACGCCTGCATGCTGCAATTCGAATGCAGTCAGCCGCGCGCCTTGCAGCAGCGGCCGCGTTTCGTCCGCAAATACCTTGAACGCTATGCCCTCGCGATGCGCTGCGTAAATCGGTGCTGTGGCGGTGCCAAGGCCAGTGGTCGCAAGCGCGCCGGCGTTGCAATGTGTGAGCACGCCGCCGCCCTGCCTGATGAGCGGCATGCCATGGCGACCGATGCCCTCGCACAGCGTCTGGTCTTCCGCATGAATTTGCCGGGCCTCTTCGACGAGCGCCTCGTAAAGCGCAGTCGAATCGCTCGCGCCACAAGTGTGCGCACGTTGCAGCATGCGTCCGAGGCTCCAGCTCAGATTCACAGCAGTGGGACGTGCCGTATTGAGCCAACGGGCCAGCCGTTCGAGTTCCGCCCGGAATTGGGCGAGCGGCAACGCACGCGCATCCTGAACGGCAACACATAAGCCATACGCCGCTGCTACCCCGATGGCGGGCGCGCCACGCACGCGCAATTCGTGAATGGCCCGCCATACGGCGGCTGCATCGACGACATGCTCCACCACGACCTCATGCGGCAGGCGGGTCTGATCGAGCAGCAGAAGAGCGTCGTCGCGCCATTCGATCGTAGGGGCCAGCGCGGGGAACAGGGACTGCGCAACCATGAAAGCTCCGTGTGCGTTAAACGTGTGTGTGCGCCTCGCGCCGAATCTCGCGCGCAAGCGTGGCGACCTGCTCGATGTCGGTCAGCGCGTCGCGTTCCACGAGCAACGCCTCGGCACAACGGAGACACCGCGCTTCGATCCGCGCCCGTGCCTGCGCATCCGGTATGCGTGTGATTTCCGCGACTTTCGCCATGCCCACGATGCGTCGAATCATCTTGCAGCCCGCAAAGCCGAGAGTGTCGGCAAGCAGGCGGCGCATGAAATGCGCGCGATAGCCTTCGACTGCGCGCGAGTCGGTCTGTCCGCCAATGAAGCGGCGCTCACTGCGGCTTTCGTGATCGCGCCAGAGTGCGATGAACTGCTCGCTAAAGCCATTCCATATACCGATCGCCTGCGCGAGCAGCCATTCCTCGTAAGGCGCCGGGTCTCGCCCATCGGTACGGCCATGCCAGTCGCGGGAAAAATAGGCCAGCAGCAGATTGGCCAGCAAGGCGCCGATGTCGAAGCTCATCGGCCCGTAGAACGCGAACTCCGGATCGATGACAAACGTTTCTTCCTCGTTCACCATGATGGAGCCGGTATGCAGATCGCCATGCAGCAAAGTCTCCGCGCGATTCATGAATGCCCATTTCATGTCGCCTGCGGCAATACGCAATGCTTCGTTCGTTCTCAGGCGCTCGAGCACGGATAGCGGCAGTGCCGGGCTATACACATTGGACGGATGGTCTTCGAATGGAAAAGTGAATACGAGATCTTCGGTAATCCGGCACAACTCGACATTAATGGCCGCGCTCACAGCCTGCTTCTTGATGTCCGGCGCCAGAAAGAGATCGGAGCCGTAAAAAAGCGTATGCGCAAGATAAGTGGACAGATGCGCAGCGAGCTTCGGATAGGTCATGCCGTTAATGAGGCCTTGCCGCAGGATGCAATGCGAGGCAAGCCTTTGCATGACCATCAGGAAACGCTTGCTGTCGGCGTGATACACCTTCGGCACGTGCTGTGGGCAGAGCGCGCCGAAGCGGCGCAGGGCTGCGACTTCGTGCTCCATGCGCTGGCACGACAGAGGCCACGTCTTGCCGACGAGCCGCAAAAAAGGCGGCGCCTGTTTGACCACGACGCTGCGCTGCGGCGCCTTCGCATTCGTTACGAAGTACACGTAATTCAGATTGCCGTCGCCCACTTCGGCGACGTGCAGATCGTCAGGCTCGCCAAGCAGCGCGCGCACCTTGGGAATGGCGCCGAGATACGCTGCCAGCTCACCTGCGGTAAAGGCTTCAAACTCCATCGGTGCCTCCTCCGATGTTGCTTCCGGCGCCCATCGACCTGAAGACGTCTTTAGCGACGCTTGCGCACCAGATCGAACTTGAAGATGCTCGTGTTGTAGTAGTCGTTGCTATAGCAAAGCGGCTCGCCGCTCTGATCGAAATCTACTTCGTCCAGCAGGAGAAACATGCCGAATCCGTCGCCCAGTTCCGGCAGATCGCGCGGCGTGAGGATGGTCGGCTGTATCGACGTGTGCGTATGCGACAAGCGCCGCCCTGTGCGCGCGAACATGCCAAAGAGCGATTCGCCCAATTCACCTTGAGCTTCATCGAAAAGCGTTTTCGGGATCGTGTCGATGCAGTAAGCGGCAATTGCATCGTCGGCACGCCTCACCCGTTCGATGCGGATGCAAGTTTCGCCGGGCGCGATCCCAAGCTTTTCCGCAAGACTCTCCGACGCCGCAATGCTGTCCATCTGAATACGGCTCGTGGAAGGCACCGCGCCAACGCTCCTTATCATGTCGGTCACAGACATCAGATCATCCAGACCGCCTTGCAGCTTAAGCGAAATTTGTCTGATGAAGGTGCCGCGTCCCTGCACGCGTGAGAGGAGCCCGTGCGAGATCATCTGCGCCACGGCCTCGCGCAAGCTCGAACGGCCAACGCCAAGCAGCTCGCAGAGCTCCAATTCCGTGGGAATCTGATCACCAGGCTTGAGCTTGCGCTCACGAATCATGGTCAAGAGCGACTCCTGGATCTTGTCGCTCATCGATCGCTCTACGCTTAGGCGCATGTTGCTCTCTCGCTCGTCACTGCACCGAATATACATCAGACATCTGATGTTTTTCTAGGGAATTTCCCTTGGTTTCGTTTCGCGCCGAGCGCGGTTCGCGGGTAGCGTCGCGCGTCGCTCGCGCAACATGCCAGTGCCCTCAGCCTTGTCGACGCTGGCTTTGCGACACGCTGCGTTGCGCCAAAGCGATGTGCCGGAGCCAGCTCTCGCGAACATTGCTGGCGCGTTGTCCTCAGCGCGTTCCGAGGCTCCGTGTGTAGAATGAATCGGACCAAAGCAGCGTTATTACAAACGCCTGAGAAGGCGCCAAAGTTCGCAAGGCAACTTTAAGGAGACGGCAATGTGGTTTGTCGGCAAGAGCGAATTGCTCTCTTTGATCCAGTGTCATTGCCTCGACGAGGTCATGCCCGCCTTCAGCGACCATCGCACCTTACGCAAGAACACCGTTATCTATCGACCGGATGAATCGAGCGAGCATGTGTACCTGCTCAAGAGCGGCAGCGTAAGGCTTTATCGCCTCACCGAAGACGGTCAGGAAATCACACTTGCCTTCGTCAAGGCGGGCATGATTTTCGGCGATGGCGATGTTCTCAATGAGGACAACTACTCCCATCACGCACAGGCGCTCACGCCGAGCATGGTCTGCTATATCCGTAAAGCGGATTTCAAGGAACTGCTTGCACGCTACGACGTCATCAATCAGTTCGTGCTGCGCAACCACTATCTGCGCTGGCAGGAAGCACAGCAATTAATTGAGAATCTCTCGTTACACGACGTGAGAAAGCGGCTCGTCAACATACTCGTCATGTTCTCGGGGCAAGTGGGCACGCCCTTCGATCATCCGGAGCACGGCGATACTGTTCTCATCGACTTGCCGATCGCACAGGACAAGCTCGCGGAATTCATCGGCACGTCGCGCGAATCCGTCAACCGGCACTTTAGCGACCTCAAGTCCGAAGGCTTCGTCGACATGCACGAGCGCAAAATCGTGCTGACACCGGCCTTCGTCACGCGGCACATCACTAAAGCGCCGGCCTTTGCGGCGCTGCCCGCGACCCCGGCTCCACGCGAGTTCAGAGCGCCGCTAATGCGCGCTTGACCGACGCTACGCCGCTTTGAGGACTCGACAGCACCGGCACTGAGAGCGAGCCGAGCGACGGCACGAGGCGCGCCATCGAGACTTGCGCGAGCACGATCACATCCACCTGATCGGCGAGCTCGGTAATCGTGCGCTTGAGGATCTCGTCGTGCTTTGCGGCGTCGCCCGCAAGCAGCGCTTCGAATGCGCCTGGCGCGATGCATTCCGTCACCTGAATCTCAGTGCGGCGCTCGGCGGCTTTTCTGCGGATGAGGCGCACCGTCGGCTCGAGCGTCGTGGACACAGTCGCGACAACGCCGATCCGCGGTCCAAGCGCGCAGGCCTCTTCTGCCATCGCTTCGTCAACCTTGACGATTGGCGTGCGGATCATGCTGCGCAAGAGGTCGGTTGCCTCGCCCACCGACGAGCACGCATTGAGAATGATGTCCGCGCCGAGAGCTTCGGCGTTTGCCATATAGCTATATAGTCGGCGCGTGACTTCGGGCGTCAGGCGGCCCGCCGAACGCACATCGGTGAGCAGACTGTCGTCGACGATATTCACGACACGCGCATCGGCGAACTGCTCGGCGAATTGCGCCTTGAGGGGGTCGACCGTGACTGGGCCGGTATGTATAACGACGATGGTGGTCATATTCGTATCCATTACTTCGTTTGATGGTTATCAAGCGGTGGCGAGCGCCATCACTTTCTCCTGCGAAGCTTGAGCCCTGCTCAATTCCCCGCTGATGCGTCCTTCCCGCACAGTCAAGATGCGATCGCTGACGGCGAGCACTTCGAGAAGATCGGAAGAGATAACGATCACGCCAATGCCCTCTGCCGCGAGCCGCGCAATGAGCGCATGCACCTCCGCTTTCGCGCCTACGTCGATGCCGCGTGTCGGTTCATCGACGATAAGCACTTTCGGGCTGCGCGCGACCCACTTGGCGATCACGATCTTTTGCTGATTGCCGCCGCTCAGGTTGACGACCTTCTGCTCGACGCCCGGCGTTTTGATGCCCAGCATTCGGACAAACCGTCGACAGCTCTCGCGTTCTCGCGCATGCTGCACGAACTGGAACGGCGAATAGCGCTCCAGATGAGTAAGGCTGAAATTCTCGCGCACGCTCATGCCGAGTATGAGCCCTTGCGCCTTGCGGTCTTCCGTAACGAAACCTATGCCCGACCTGATTGCATCGTGCGGATTGCGGATCGCCACCGGCTTGCCTTCTACCTTGACCGAACCCGTGCACGCGCGCATTCCGAAGATCATCTCCATTATTTCGGTGCGGCCCGAACCGACAAGCCCGGCGATCCCGAGCACTTCGCCACGATGCAGCGTAAAGCTTATATCGCGGATACGAGGCTCCGCCTTCCTGACCGGCTTGAGCGATAGCCCGTGCACTTCGAGCACGGGATCGCGGCTCGCATGAGACTCGGGCTCGCCATAGAGTTCGCTCAACTCGCGCGCCACCATCAGGCGCACGAGCGTCTCGCGCGTCATGTCAGCAATGGGCGCGGTGCCGACCGTGCGCCCGTCGCGCAGTACCGTCACGCGATCTGCCAGTTCGAAAATCTCTTCGAGCCGATGCGAGATATAGACCACCGCAATATTTCTTTCGCGTAAGCGCTTGACGATGCCTAGCAAAACGCTCGTTTCGTGATGACTGAGCGATGCTGTTGGCTCGTCCATGATGATGGCCTTGGACCGCGCGCAGAGGGCCTTGGCAATCTCGATCATCTGCTGCTGGCCGACACTCAATTCGCTCACGCGCGTAGCGGGATCGATATCCATGTCGATGGTAGCCAGCACCTCGCGCGCTTCGCGATACATGCGCGGACGGTCGATCAGTCCGAGCCGTGTGCGCGGTTCCCTCGCCAGAAAAATGTTCTCGCCGACAGTGAGATTGCCGACAACCGCAAGCTCCTGATAAATGATGTTCACGCCAAGCGCGCGAGCATGATGGCTGTCGGCGAGTGCAACTTCCTTCCCTTCGACAAGAATAGTGCCGCCGGGATCGGGCGCATAAATGCCGGTGAGTATCTTCATCAGCGTACTTTTGCCCGCTCCGTTCTCTCCGGCAAGCGCGAGCACTTCGCCCGCGCGTATTTCCAGATTCACGCGGTCGAGCGCCTTGACGCCAGGGAAAGTTCTGGAGATGTTACGCATCTCCAGAAAAGGCACGCCTGTCACGTGGCTCATCACTTCGTGTAGCTGGTCATGTTGTCTTTCGTGACAACGGTCACGCCGGTGTCGATGTCTTTTGGCTGCGCTTCCTGGCCCTGGATCTGCGCGACAAGGTGCTCGACAGCGAGCGAGCCCATTGTCACCGGACGCTGAACCATGATGCCCTGGATATAGCCATCCTTCAGCCCCTTCACCGTGTCGGGAAGATCGTCGAAGGCAAGCACTTCGAGCTTGCCTTTCATCGTGCCGAATTCCTTCGTATTGAGCACCTTCGCGACCGCCGGGCCGCCCACCTGGCTCACGCCGAAGATACCTTTGAGTTGCGGATGCGCACGCAGCGTGGTTTCGACCACGGAGACGCCGCGCGCCAGATCGTCGTCGGTGCCTTGCGTTTCGACAATCTTGATGCCCGGATATTTCGCCAGCCCTTTCTTGATGCCGGCAATACGTTCGTTCAGATTGACCGCGCCCAGTTGGCCCGTAATGATCGCCACTTCGCCCTGACCATTGAGCGCCTTGCCCATCGTCTCCGCCATGGTCGCGCCCGCCTGTTCGTTGTTGGTGCCGATATACATGGAGCGTCCGCTTCTGGGCGAATCCGAGTCGTACGTCAGCACCTTGATGCCGCTTTGCTCTGCGCGCTTCATCACGCTTTCCACCGACTTCGGCTCGTTGACCGATATCGCAATGCCATCCACATGCCTCGAGATCAGGTCCTCGATAATCTGTACCTGCGTGGAACCCTGGGTGTTTTGCGGCACTACCCATTGGTATTTCACGCCGGCTTTGTCGGCCGCCGTCTTTGCCCCTTTATTGCAGTCGTCGAAGAACGGCACCGCGACCTTGGGAATAACGGCGACGGAAATATCTTTTGCGTCTTTGGCGTGAGCCGGTGCGCCAACTGATGCGGCTAGTGCGACCAGGGCGCTCGCGGTGAATCGTTGCGTGAGTTTCATGCATGTCTCCTGATGTTATGGTTGCAGCGTTCAGTGTTCCTAGCGTTCCTTGCGACGCACGCGCCAGATGTCGATACTGACGGCAATGAGAATCACGCAGCCGGTGATGGCCTGCTGCGCATAGGTATCGATGTTGAGCAGCACGACGCCATTCGTAATGATTCCCGCGAGGGCCGCGCCGATGATCGCGCCCTCCACGCTGCCCGCCCCGCCCGACAGACTCGCGCCGCCGATGGCCGCCGCCGCGATGACATCGAGTTCCGCGCCGAAGCCAGAAGCCGGCTCGGCCGACACGAAGCGCGAGAACGCAATGACGCCTGCCATCGATGCGATCAGGCCGGATAGCACATAGACCGTGAATTTCACGCGCGCGGTGCGCACGCCGGATAAGCGCGCGGCCACTTCATTGCCGCCAGTCGCATACACGTAACGGCCAAAGCGCGTCTGTCGCATGACGACGGAGAAGACGGCCGTCATAGCCAGAAGAATGACGACCGGAAAGGGCACGAATCCAATGTAGCCCTGGCCGATGAATGTGAAGCTGTCGGGTACGTCCGGTGTGACGGGCACGCCTTTGGTAATGATGTACATGAGGCCGCGCCCGATCGACAGCGTGCCAAGCGTCGCAATGAAAGGCGGCAACTGTATCCACGTGATCATGAAGCCATTGAATGCGCCGACCGCGATTCCCACGGCGAGCCCCGCGCCAATGGCCGCGGGCGCGTTGTAACCATGCTGGAAGACGAGCGCGGTAACGAGCGACGACAGGCCCATGACCGATCCAACCGAGAGGTCGATGCCGCCCGTAATGATCACGAGCATCATGCCGATCGACATGAGCGCGATCAACGAAAACGAGCGGAACACGCCCATCAGGTTGTTGGTCGTGAGGAAGTACGGTGAGAAAACGCTGATCAGCAGTCCGACGAGCAGCAGCACCGAGAGCACGTTCAGCTCGCGTATGCGCAGGCACGCCTTGATCCAGTCAGCGGCACGCCCGGACTGGGGTTCCTTCTTCGACGATATTGCAGTCACCGATCGCTCCTCCTTTGCAGGCTCGGAACAGATCATAGGAGCCCGGACATGCGGAAATCTGTGACGCGCGTCATAGATCCGTATCGGGATTGACCCGTAGATTGTCTGCGGATAGCGCGATGAATGCCCACATGCCTATGACGGGCGTCACAGCATCGCGCAGGGCGCGGCGTTACGATGCGTCTGGTGTCGTCAGCGGCGCATTGCCGTCGGGTGGCTTTATGAACTGCAAAGGAGACAAGGCATGACCAAACGAGTGATTGTGACGGGCGGCAGCGGACTTGCCGGCAAATGGGTAGTAGAAGATCTGGTGGCGCACGGCTACGAAGTACTCAATCTGGACCGCGTGCCAATGGCCAAAGGCACTGCGCGGACTCTGATCACCGACATCACCGATGCGGGACAGGTGTTCAATGCACTTTCGTCCACGACCACGGCGAGAGAATTCGACGACGACATCGAGCCCAAGCCGATCGACGCCGTTGTGCATTTCGCCGCCATTCCACGCATTCTCGTCACCACGGATAACGAGGTGTTCCGCATCAATGTGATGGGCACCTACAACGTGCTGGACGCGGCTGCAAAGCTCGGCATCAGGAAGGTCATCGTCGCTTCGAGCGAGACGACCTACGGCGTGGTGTTCGCGCACCGGCATCGCGACCCGGCCTACTTTCCGCTCGATGAAGAGTATCCCGTCGACCCGATGGACAGCTACGCCACCTCGAAAGTCATTAATGAAGTGACAGCAAAGGCGTTTCATGCGCGCACGGGCGCCGATATTTACTGCTTGCGCATCGGCAATGTACTCGACCCCGTGGACTACCAGAAATTCCCGACCTGGCTCAAGGACCCCGCCTTGAGAAAGCGCATTGCATGGAGTTATATCGACGGCCGCGACCTGGCAACGGCCTGCCGTCTGGGCATCGAAAAGGATGGTCTGGGCTTCACGGTGATGAACGTAGCCGCTGACGACGTCTCCTCCGACCGGCCGGTCGCGGAATTGCTGAAGACTTACTACCCGAATGTGCCGGTAAAAAAACCGCTCGGTGAATTCGAGACCTTGCTGAGTAATGAAAAGCTCAAGCGTTTGCTTGGGTGGAAGCAGGCTTACCGGTGGCGCGAGCAGGTGTCCGGACAGTCGTAGGCGACTCACAGTCTCACGAGGCGCCAAGTGTGCCTGATGACGACATCAGGCATACTTGGCAAAGAAGCCGAAAACCTGACCGACCGCCGAGGTCTCCCAGAGGCACGTGATTGCGCTTGATCGCTGCCTCGCATCCGCCATCCCACCGATCCCCAGTTCATCCGCATCATCCCGTGCGCAGAGCACGAACGATCCACCTCTTCCGCATCGACACCATCAGACCGACCACTTGCGTTAGCACGCCGCTGGAATTCAGCGTTGGCATAAAACCGGCGATGGCAGCGCACGCCAATTCAGCGAAATGAGGCTAGAACAAAGGCCTATTCGCGATGAAAACTCGCGCACATCACCACTAGAATCCGTCTCATACCTGCTTCACGCACCGTCACACATTCGTTACCTGTCGGAACGCTTTCTCACATCGGATCTCCGGTTAATTCAGCATGACACGGCTCGCACGTCATTACGTTCCAGAACAACCGCAGCACGTTATTTTGCAGGGGCTCACGGGGCCCGCATTCCTGGATGAAGGAGATTACCTGTACTTCCTCGCCTGCCTGGCAGACGCAGCGCGCGTCGCCGACCTGGCAGTCCATGCCTGGGTTCTGATGCCAGGTGCGGTGCAATTTCTCGTCACGCCGTCATATGAGTCGAGCGTGGCCATGGCGATGCAGGCGGTGGGCCGCCGCTATGTCGAGACATTCAATCGACGCCATGGACGGCGCGGTACGATGTGGCGTGGCGGGTATCGGGCAACAGTGATCGAGCCCGACCGATATTTTCTGCTGGCGAGCCAGATCATCGATCATGCGCCGGTGCGCAGCAACCTTGTAGACGAGCCGGGAAAATATCGGTGGTCGAGCTACTCGCACCACATCGGGCTGCGTGTCGATAGGTTTATCAAAGACCACCCACTTTATCGCGCGCTCGGCAATACGCCGTTCGAACGTCACGAGGCTTATCGGGATCTGGGCGCACAGTCCCCCGATCAACTCGAGGTCCAAAAGCTGATGCAGTCCACGCTAAATGGCTGGGTGCTCGGCAGCGCCGAATATTGCGAGTGGGCGGCGCGGACAGCCAACCGGCGTTTGATGCCACTGCTGCTGCGGGACCGGCCGCCCAAGGCTCGCACGACCCGCGCCTTCGCGCACGTCGGCTAAACAAAAGAAAACAGGCAGGCACACCCTGCCTGTTTGAGCGAGCTACGTCACGTCGGCATTTTCTATCCGCGCGGTCGGTGAACCGCCAACCGGGTAGCGGCATTCAACGTACCGGCTCGCGCTTGCCGATATCGAATCGTGACGCGCTCAACTCACATCGGATTCTGGCGGCGGCAGGCGTGCAATATTTCGTTGACTGAAAATGCCCCTCTCACGTTCTGGACATTCTGCAAGATACACACGTGATAAGACTTCTCGCGCGGCAAAAGCAGTGCACTGTTTACGTACAGTGCCTGGCACGAATTTCTGATGACACGTGCCGCGTAGCTGCTCTGGCTATTCGCTAAAGAGTTCAAGATGCATTGATCGTATTCCACATTCTCACTGCCAAGCGCGAAGGCTGATAACGGTGTGGCGAGCGTCAAAGGAACAAGCAGGTAAGCCAGTTTGTGCATGGACATGCGACAGCCAGGAACTTGACGATGGCAATCGTAGCACGTCGCGTTTAATTGCACAGGCGCACCCCGTTCAGCGCGCATCGCTGTTGCGTGAGAGCTAGTCCCCGTAATTCAACTCACATCATTTCGGGGCTGCTCAGTTTCGTTCCGTCGGAAAAGCGCGTCAGTCTGTAGGGACCCATGTCGAACTGCGGCGCCTCGTCCATTATCAGCCGGCTCACCAGTAAGCCCGCGCCTGGCCCTAGCCCGAAGCCGTGACCGCTAAAGCCGGAGGCGATCACAAGACCCGGTTTCGCATCGACCTTCGAGATGATCGGGACAAGATCCGGCGTCGTGTCGATTGCGCCCGCCCATGCGTGAGCGATCCGCAAGCCCGACAACTCGGGAAACACGCGGGCCACATTGCGCAGTCCGCGTTCGAGCCATTCGCTATCGACACGCGGGTCAAGTACCCGTGTCTGTTCAAATGGCGAGATGTCATCGTCGCGCCACGTCGCGCTCGCCTCTGGTCCGTGGAAGAAGCTGGCACCGACGCGAACCTTCAGTTTCTTCTTGAGCTTGCTGCGGAACATGGTGCGGAACTTCACCGAATGCCGCAGGTTTTGCGGCGCGAGTTCGACCCGTCCATAGCCGGGGACCGCGATGGTGTAGCCGCCGTCCAACCTCCGCCTCAACGCGAAGTCAGGCCCGGAGAAACAGCCTTCGACGACCGCCGGTGCCTCAGCGGTACGCAACGCCGTACCTATTACGTTGATGGCGGGCAGATCGACGCCATGATGCTGGCAGAACAACGCGCTCCAGGCGCCTCCGGCAAGCACGACGGTGTCGGCTGCGAGCCGGCCGCGCTCCGTCCAGATGCCGGCGACGCGTCCCGCACTCATGTCCAGACTGCGTACCGCGCAGTTCTGGTAGACCGTGGCGCCAAGCCGTTGCGCCCCGCGTGCAATTGCAGGCGCGGCTTTCGACGGCTCGGCGCGGCCGTCCGTGACCGACCATAGACCGCCAGCCCACCTTGCACGTCCGGACGGAATGCGCGCTGCCAGTTCGCGCGCACTGAGGATCTCACTGTTGAAACCGATTTCCCGTGCGCGCGCAATCCACGACTCCCATTGCGCGACGTCCGATTGAAGCTCCGTGCCATACAGGATGCCCGCCTTGCGAAAGCCAATGTCCTCGCCGAGTTCTCCGCTCAATTCCTCCCAGCGTCTGAGGCTTTGCATGGCGAGCGGCAACTCATAGAGGTCGCGGTTTTGCTGACGCACCCAACCCCAATTGCGCCCCGACTGCTCGCAGCCGATAACGCCCTTTTCGAGCAACACCACCTGGACACCGCGCCGCGCCAGTTCATACGCGGTGCTGACGCCAACAATGCCGCCGCCTATCACCGCGACATCGCATCGCTCGGGGAAATTTTCGCTACTCGTGACTTCGTCGATCCTTAACATTTCACAGCCGCCGGTTGCCGCTTCCTGATGAAACTGCAGTGGCGAAGTTCGGGAATGCGTACAAGAGCGCGCATCACCGGTTCACCATCCGCAGAAAGTGGCTACGATTCTCCTATCTTCCATCGCTTCGCTGATAGGACGATCCTCTTGCCTCTGCGCGGAAGACGACGATCCACCGCAGCGTGAATGCTTTGCGGCGAAACCCCAAGCGTCATGGCGTGGATGGCCGCTCGGTGTCGTACAGGCGGTCCGGGATAAACAGCGCCGTGACGCCGCTCAGAAAGAAAACCGCACCTACGACAAGAAAGCCAAAACCAATGGAGAACTGCGTGGCGAGATAGCCGATAACAATAGGCGCTGCGCCCGCGCAGAAACGGCCAACGTTATAAGAACCGCCAACAGCAGTGCCGCGAATAGAAGTGGCGAAGCTCTCGGACATGAAAGTGCCGATCGTGCCAAGCGGAACACCATACAGAAAGCCGAAGAAAAGCATCAGCGCAGCAATGTTCTCCCGCGTATGCCAGAAGATGATCACCGGCAAAAAGAGCGCGGCGCCCGCGCAACCCAGCACGTATACGCCACGCCGGCTCCACCGGTCGCCCAGCCAGCCGGCGAAGATCTTGCCGATGAAGGCGACCACGTAGGTGCCGATCATGTAGCCAGTGAGCGAGCTGAACTTGATATGCAGTTCTCTTTCGAGGTACGTGGGTAGCCAGTTGTTCAAGCCATAAAAGCCGGAAAGAATAAAAACAGAGGCGAGAGTCCACAGGATGAACAGCGTGCGCGTCTGCCGGGTGCGGAAAATCAGGGCGTAGCGGCCATCGCGCAATCGCGCTCCACTGTGGCCTTGAGTGCCGCTTTCGTTCTCGCTTTTGCGGTCGGCTGCACGGCTTGCCCGCCAGCTGGCCGGCTCGGGTACGGCAAACCTGATCGCGAGCGCAAAGACCACGGGAACGGCCGACACGTAATACAGCGTGCGCCAGCCATAGTGCGGCAAGATCCAGCTGCTTAGCGCGATCACCACGATATAGCCGGCCGAAATAGCGGTTTGCAACGCGCCGAGGATCAACGAACGTCGTTCGGTTGGCACGTATTCGGCAACCAGCGTGGTGACCAGCACCATGCAGCCGATTCCCAACGAACCGATGAAGCGAACAATCGCGAACTGCAAAAAGCTGTGCGTGAGCCCGAGCAGTCCCGCGCCTAGCGAGAATAGCGTCAGCGCCCACACGACCACCCTCACCCGGCCCACACGATCGCTTAGCCAGCCGCCCAGTATCCCGCCCGCGGCCATGCCTAACAACGTCAAGCTTCCCAACGCTCCTGCCTGCACATTGCTCAGCCCGAAATCGTCCTTGATTCGCGTGAGGGTCAAGCCGTACATCATCACGTCGGCGCCATCGGCCATTAGCGCAAGATAGGAAAGGACGAAGACCAGCAGCCAGCGGCCTTGCGATTCGGCACTTTGCGTCGCCGTCGCAGTCGCCGGCGACGCTGTCGTAGCACGGGGAGTTGTAGTCATGTCAGAGAGAACCCGAACTGCCGGCGGATACCGTATTGCCCGCGATCAGAGCGGGTGCGAGGAACGAACCGATAAGCAAGCCGAGCGCTTCGTGCCGCTCGGTGTACCACCCTTCCCGGTGTGTCAGATTCATTGTGCCGATGCACACGCCGTTGTACGCGATCGGAATGTTCAGTATCGACCCGAGGCCCATGCCGGTCATCACCGTGTGGTCGTCGAACGCTTCGAGAATGCCTTGCGGCGTTTCCGCGCGAAATGGCTCAAGGTCGTGCAGAACCTGTCTGGCCCACGCGGTCCCGCGTTTTTTCTTGCGCCCGCCCACTGGATACACGTCTGGCATGTTCGTATAAACGCGCTCGACATCCTCGCGCCCGGCGTTATAAGACATGATCGTGAGCAGGCGGAAGCCGATTACGCTTGCCGCCACCTCATGAACCGCACGGAAAAGCGCCGCCGGCTGACCGTTGAGCCGCATGGCCCTCGCGAGATGTTCCAGATGGGAAGTGTCCAGCATTTGCGGCACGGGCGGCGTAGTCACGATCCTGTTGGCTTGCATGGTCTATAAACGAAGAGTTGGCACATCGCGGCGTTCAGCCGCCTAATTCCGTGGAACTGAGCGGACCTCGAAGGTCCTGTGCACGCCCGAGCTCCTCGGCCTCGATATCTTCGAGCGAGCGGTTGCGGGTCTCGATACCCAGGCAGAAAACCACGCATGCCCCGACGAGCAGAACTGTCGTGGTCATCGCGAATACGCCCAGAAATCCGAACGCGGGATAGACGAGGCCGACCAGAATCGGCGCGCTCACCGAGCCGATGCGGCCAAACGATGACGACGATCCCGTACCCGTCGTGCGAACTGCAGTGGGAAACACTTCCGGGGTGTACGCATAGACGCCCGCGAACGCGCCGTTCATGAAGAACGACAGGCAGATGCCCGCAAGCATGATGCCGATTCCCGTGTGAGAGAACGCAAGCGCGATCGCCGCGACGCCGCCCAACAGCATGTACGACGCGACTACCGCTTTGCGTCCGATGCGTTCATTGAGCCATGCGGCCGAGAAATAACCGGGGATCTGCGCCCCATAGATCGCGATGGAATAACCGAAGCTCTTGGTCATGGTGAGCCCCTCCTTGAGGAGCAGACTCGGAATCCACGAGAAGAACGAGTAGTACGCGAACGCGACCGAGAACCACATGAGCCAGCTCACCGCCGTGGTGCGCGCGAGCCGCGGCGACCACAACGTCAACACGTTCTGCAATGCGCGACCCTTGGCCGGTGCCGACGCCGGCGTCATGCGGACGGAAGCGACCGGCGCAAGATGAATACCTCGGCCGGTAAACCATGATTCGATCGTGCTAACGATGCGATTCGCTTCTTCCGTCCGGCCCTGGCTTTCGAGCCATCGCGGCGACTCCGGCAGCGTCCTTCGCCACCAGAGGAGCATGACGACCGGCAACGACGTGACCACGGCGAGATACCGCCAGCCATCGGCAAAGTTTCTGACCACGACGAAGCCGAGAATCGACGAGCTCAGATAGCCGAACGACATGAAGCCGACCAGTGCGCCGCAAAACATTCCCCTGTAGCGCCGCGGCACGAATTCGGCGAGGAATGGCGCGATCACCACTGTCTCCGCGCCGGAGCCAAAACCCGCGACGATGCGTAATGCGAAGAACGTGTGCCAGTCGGTCGCCGCCGCACTCGCGAGCGACGCGACACAGTAGATCGCCAGCGCCGACATCATGATGCGGCGGCGGCCGATGAGATCGGCGAATACCCCCGACAGGAAAGCGCCGAAAAAATACCCGATATAGGTACTGCTGGCAACGAGGCCAGTCTCGGCGCTCGTCAAATGCCACAGCTTGCTGACGACCGGTAACAGGAACGCAAGCGACGACGAATCGAGCCCGTCGAACAGGTACCCCAGCCCGCCGATCAGCAGAAGTTTGCGATGAAATCCCGATAACGGGAGCCGTTCAAGACGAGCAGCTACAGCAGACATGGCAAGTTTCTCCATGAAGGAATGAGCGCGTTGATCGCAGGCTCGAAGTTCATCGCCCGATCGCATATGCCTGCATCTGGCGAGGCGTCGCCGCGCCGCGCATCAGGCCATTTCTGATGCCGACCGCGCAGACCCGCCCCAATGCCCAAGGCTCCGCCACGGTCAGATCGTGTCCACGCGCGCGCAATTCGGCGAGCGTACTTTCCGGAAAACGGGCTTCGGCAGACATCTTGCCCAACTGCATCGCGCGCGGGTAAAACGAGCCGGGGAAGTGAGCGGTCTGGAACGACGGCGAATCGGCGGCGGCCTGGAAGTTCATGCCGGCGTGCACATGTTTCAGGAATAGCTGGAGCGACCACTGATCCTGCTGGTCGCCGCCGGGCGTGCCGAAGGCCGCGTAGGGCTTGCCCGCGCGGGTAACGAGCGTGGGCGACAGCGTTGTGCGAGGACGTCGCCCAGGACCCAGTGATGATGGCAGGCCCTCTTCCATCCAGAACATCTGCGCGCGCGTGGTGACGTTGAAACCGAGTCCGGGCACCGCTGGCGACGCCTGCAACCAGCCGCCCGACGGCGTAGCAGACACCATGTTGCCCCACCGGTCGACGATATCGAGGTGCACGGTGTCGCCCCGCAGTTCAGGCAACGGCGCGAAGGTCGGCTCTCCCTGCCCGAAGCCACCAAACTGTTCCTTTCCGGCGAGCGCCATGATGCGCGCGGCGCGGCGCCCGCTGTCGCCCAGCGTTCCCGGACAAAATTCGAGCGACGCACGCTGCGGGTCGATGAGCCTGCGACGTTCGTCGTTATAGGCGTCGCTGAGCAGCACATCTAGCGGCACATGGGCAAATGCCGGGTCGCCGTAGAAGACCTCGCGGTCGGCGAACGCGAGCTTCGAGCACTCGATAACCGTGTGGACGAAATCCGGTCCCAGCGGATCCATCGCCGCGAGATCGAAACCCTTGAGCAGCGCAAGTTGCTGCAGGAACATCGGCCCCTGCCCCCACGGACCCGTCTTGTGGAGCCGAAGGTCGCCGTAGTCGTAGGACACTGAGTCTTCATAGGACGGCTCCCAGCGAGCGAGATCGTCGGCCGAGAGCAAGCCGCGATTGCGCTGGCCGGACGTATCGAGAACGGCTGTGGACCGAAAGTACTGGTCGATGGCGTCTGCCACGAACCCGCGATAGAACACTTCTCGAGCCCGTTCGCACTGCTCGGCGCGGTCGCTGCGGCTAGTCGCTTCTCGCAGAATGCGCTTGTAGGTGGTGGCGATCGCCGGATTGGCGAAGAGGTGATTCGGCGTCGGCGCGTCGCCATTTCGCAGCCATTGTTCGGCCGAAGTAGGCCATTCGGTGAGGAAAAAATCCTTGATCGCGAGAATCGACGAAGCCATGCGCGGCAGCACCGGGTAGCCGTTCTCCGCATAGCCGATCGCATAGCTCAACACGTCTTCGAGCGGCAACTGGCCATAGTCGCGCAGCATGGCCATCCACGCGCCGAATGCCCCAGGTACCACTGCCGGCAAAAGTCCGGTGCCCGGCACCACTTCCAGCCCCAACTCGCGCATACGCTCGATAGTCATGCTTGCGGGCGTCACGCCCTGGCCGCAAAGCACTCGAACCCGGTCTTCGCGGGCGCTGTAGAACACCACCGGCAGTTCACCGCCGGGACCGTTCAGGTGCGGCTCGACGATCTGGAGTACAAACCCCGCGGCTGCAGCGGCGTCGAAGGCATTGCCGCCTTTTTCCAGCGCGGCCATGGCGGACGCGCTGGCGAGCCAATGCGTCGACGCCACCATTCCGAACGTGCCAATCAGTTCGGGACGAGTTGTGAACGACATGCCCTACTCCTCTTGTGATAGCTGCGACGGGCCGCTGAACCAATAATTAAAGGTGCGGATTCGATCAGTCAGTATTGAATGATGTCATCGATTCCTCGATGCTAACCTGGAATATAAATTTGGGGAGTGTCAGCCAAAAAAAGCATTGTATGAACTTCACAGCGCCGGTGCGCCGCCGATCTGTTATCTTTGATACCAATATTCATTGGTTCGGAAAATGGAATGGAAGAGACCGCATTGAACGGCCTGCTCGGCTACATCGCCAGTCACCAGCTCAAAGACGGCGACGCGTTACCGCCCGAAAGGAAGCTGGCTGAGGAGCTTGGCGTCAGTCGAAGGGAATTGCGCTCGGTGCTCGCCTCGCTGGAGGCGTCGGGACGAGTATGGCGCGGGGTTGGGCGCGGTACCTATCTGGGAGCGCGGCCGCTCAAGTTCGGTCCCACGCTGCGCGGCTTGCGCGCGGGCACGAGTCCAGCGGATATCGCAGAGATGAGGCTACTTTTCGAGCCCGCGCTGGCGGAACTCGCCGCGACGAAGGCCAGTTGGGACGATCTGCTGGAACTGGAGAAGTGCGCGCGTAAAAACGCCGCCGCGAACAGCGACGAGGAGTGGCAGCAATGGGATCACCGCTTTCACTTATTGATCAGCCAGGCCACCCGCAATCCGGCGCTCATTGCCCTCATGGAAGTGATCAACGGCATGCGCGTCAAGCCGGAGGTTCGAAAGAAAACCGTCAGCCAGGAGACGCGGCACTATTTTGCCCAGCAGCATCAGGCAATCGTCAACGCGATGAAAGCCCGTGACGGTGAAACGGCGGCGCGATGCATGCGCGAACATCTGTCGAGCGTGCAGTCGCGCGCGTCCAGCAAGATAAGCGGCGCGGCGGATTCCTCGGGATGAAACAGCATTGGCTGTGCATTGGTTTGATCATGCTTTCGGTGAACTTGTCGAAAAGCGTTTGCCGTGCTTACCCGAGTGGCCGTCACCGCAACTGCGCGACTGCATCGAACACGAGACCAAAGAACTGGTCCGCATGCTCGGGATCGAGCCAGCGCACTATGACGGCGAGCCTCCGGGTCGGCTCGATCCACATGAACGAACTACCCGCACCCACGCCGAAGTAGCTCGATGCCGGCACGCTCGGGAACATCTTCTGCCCGGTGTTGAGCCAGACGAGATAGCCGTAGAACGGCGCGATCGCGCAAGGCGTTTGCATACGCTCGATCCACTCCTTCGACAGCACACGGCGCCCGGATGCGACGCCTTCGTCGAGGAGCATCTGCGCGATCTTCAACTGATCGTTCGCGCTGATCGACATGCCGCCGCCCCAGTGCGTGCCGCCCGGCACCGACTGCATGCGGCGCCCACCCACCTCCACCCACGCGTGGTCGTAGCCGACCCAATCCCATGCGTCGCTTGCTCCCGAAGGCCGCGCAATCGCCTCGCGGAACACGTCCGGCAGCGGCTCGCCGAACAGATGCAGCAGCGCAAGCGAAAGCTGGTTGATGCGCACGTCGTTGTACTCCCAATACGTGCCCGGCTGCTGTAGCGGACGCAGATCGCCCTTCTTGCCGTTCGGCGGCTCACCGAACGTGACCGCGCGATAGTGATCCGCCTGATCGGGCAAACCGAAGCAGGTGCCCTGCCATTCGCTCGTCTGTTGCAGCAATTGCGCCCACGTGATGCTTGCGTTGTGATCGTCGTCGAAGCCGATCCCCGGCACGCTCACGCGCACGGGCTCATCGAGACTGGACAGCAGGCCGCGGTCGTGGGCCAAGCCCGCGAGCAGCGCGAGATACGTCTTTGCAATGCTGAACGTAAGGTCCGCGCGGTCCGGCTCGCCCCAAGTCGCGAGCTTGCTTCCGTCGAGCGCGATTGCGCCCGAGACCGGCCCCCGGTCGTGCACTGGCCCAAGCAGCCGGTTCCACGGCGCCGGGTCTTTCACATGCACGCCCCAGTTGGCATCGACCTGGCGATCCCACGTCGATTCATGCTCGATGGAAAACTGGATGGCCTGCTGCAATGCTTCGTTCATGCGTATTTCCTGTGAGCTTTTCTGGAAAGTCGTTGTGCGTGCAAAGGTGATGAGCCGCGATGAACCCTGCCTCCTCACCGCACATGCAGACGGCGGCGCGCCCACATCAGCGTGAAGAGGCTGATTACGGCGGCGATCATCAGGTACAAACCGGGCGCCAGATTGTTATGTGTGAAAGCGATCAGCGCCGCGACCACCACCGGCGTGAAGCCGCCGAAAATCGTCGTGCCGATGTTGTAGGCGAACGCCATGCCGGTTGTGCGCGTTTCAACAGGGAAAAGATCGGCCATCAACGCGGGAATCGGCGCGAAGTACGTTGCTTTCAGCAGCGCGACCCAGATCACACAGGCAAGCAGCATGGGCAACGACGGATAGGCGTTCATCAGCATGAAGGCCGGATACACCGTCAACAGAAACAGCACACCGACCGGCAGCATGATGCGTATGCGCCCGAACTTGTCCGACAGATGTCCCACCAGCGGCACCAGCGCCATCACGATGAAACCCGCCACGAGCGTCGCAATGAATCCCGACGACGGCGAGAGCTTGAGCTGATGCGTCGCGTAAGTCGGCATATACAGCAGCATGTAGTTCGCGGTCGTGGTGAGCACGAGCGAACCGATCGAAACGAGCACCAGTTCCTTCTGTGTCGCAAGCACCGTGCGCACCGGCGACGCGAGCTTTTCGGCGCGAGCGAATTCCGGTGTTTCGTCCATGCGCCGGCGAATGTAAAGGCCGATGGGGCCGATCAGCATGCCGAACAGGAATGGGATACGCCAGCCCCACCCTTCCAGTTGCGGCGGCGTCAGCAGACCGGTCAGCAAGGCGCCGAACAACGAGGCGAGCAAGGTGCTCGCGCCTTGGCTCGAGAACTGCCAGCTCGACATGAAGCCGCTGCGCGCCGGCGCATGTTCAACGAGAAACGCCGTCGAACTGCCGAATTCGCCGCCAGCGGAAAAGCCCTGCAACAGGCGCGACAGGAAGATCAGGATCGGCGCGGCGATGCCGATCGTCGCATACGGAGGCATGACGGCGACGAGTCCTGTGCCGAGCGTCATCAACCCAATCGAGAGTGTGAGCGAGGCTTTTCTGCCGTGTCTGTCGCTATATGAACCGAGAACCAGCGCGCCGACCGGACGCGCGAGATACGACAGCGCGAACGTGCCGAGCGTAAGTAACAGCGAAACGGTCCGGTCGTGCGTCGGAAAAAACAGCCGCGACAGCGTGGAGGCGAAGTAGCCGTACACGACGAGATCGTAGAACTCGAGCGCGTTCCCTATCGATGTCGCCACGATCAGGCGCGTAATGTTGTGCGACTGCGCGGCGTCGAGCGATTCTTGCATGGCGGCGGTGTCAGTACTCATTGCGCTGTCCTCGATACGGTTGACGGGGCAGATTGGCGGCCGGATTCGCGTCGGGGGCGTCGCCCTCGCGCGTACCGAGATCCCAGAAGAGGCCTGCCATGATGCGCAGACCTTCTTCGACTACCGGCGCGAGCAGATGCTCGTCCGGCGCGTGCTGCGAACAGCCGGGGTACGAATGCGGCACCCACAGCGTGGGCATGCCGAGCACGTCGGCGAACACATCGTTCGGCAGCGTTCCGCCGAGGTTCGGCAGCAGCACCGGCTGCGCGCCGGTGGTTTGCGTAAGCGAGCGCAACGCCCACCGTACCCAGGGGTTCTCCGGATCGACGCGCGTCGCGGGCGCGCCGCGCTCGACGCTCACTTCGACCATCTGGAAACCATGCGCGTCGAGATGGCGGCGCACAATGCCGGCGATATCGGACCAGTCGGTGCCCACCACGAAGCGCAGCTGCATGTGCGCAAACGCGAACGGCGGAATGGCATTCACGGGCTTTTCGGGGTTGCCGGTGCGAAACGCGAGCACTTCCAGATTGTTCCAGCCGAACACGCGCTCGGCGGGCGTCAGGCCCGGCTCGCCGTACTCGGTATCGACTGCCGGCTCGCCGGGGTTGCCGCCCACGGTGATGTCGGCCAGCGCGCGGCGCACCGCGTCCGGCACCGGCGGCGGACGAAGCCCTTCGATCGCGATCCGGCCGTTGGCATCGACCATCGAAGCAATGGCGTTGGCGAGCACGATGCCTGGATTGCGCAGCAAGCCGCCCCAGTTACCCGAGTGATGCGCGCCGTCGCGCAGGTTCACATCGAGCCGGAAATTGATTACGCCGCGCGAGCCGAGAAAGAGCGTCGGGCGGCTGGCGGCGAGACGCGGCCCGTCGGAGGCGATCAATACATCGGCGGCAAGCTCGTCGCGCAAGCTGGTGCAGAGTGCGTGCAAACCGGGCGACCCGACCTCTTCGCCAGTTTCGAACAACAGCTTCAGGTTGAAGCCGAGCTTGCCGCCGCGCGCATCCATCACGGCTTTCAGCGCGGCCAGGTTGATGCTGTGCTGGCCTTTGTTGTCGGCGGTGCCGCGGCCATACCAGCGCTCGCCGTCAACGCTCACCTGCCACGGCGAGCGGCCCTCGGCCCATTGCGCGTCGTAGCCGCGCACCACGTCGCCGTGACCGTAGCTGAGCACGGTTGGCAGATCGTCGCCTTCATGACGATGCGCGATCAGAAACGGGCCCGCGCCTTCGTGCGGATTCTCCGCGATGCGGCACACGAAGCCCCATGCTTCAAGGCGCGGCGTCAGTTCGTCGGTGAGATAGGCGCGCAGAAGCGAGTTGCGCTCCGGCTCCTGGCTTTCAGTACGCAGCGCGACGCGGCGTTGCAGGTCGGCGAGAAACTGGCCGGATCGGTAGCCTCCGGCGGCTAGCTCAATGGCGGTATGTCGGGTCAACTCGGTCTCCGTCGGGTGCGCTGGAAACTGCGTCGCGCCGCTGCGTCAGAGTGCGCGGCGCGTGCGGCAGCGGGTCAACACCCATGCTGTGGTGGCCGATATTTCTGCACAATTACAATATTTCTCACCCACCTTTGCCGGAACGGCAAAGGTCGTCACCGGGATTAACGCATCCAATGGACCAGACAGCCTTGCGCTATTTCCTCGAAGTCGCGCGCAGTGGATCGCTCAGCAAGGCGTCCGAGCGGCTTTTCGTGGCCGTTTCGGCTTTGAGCCGGCAAATCGCGAGGCTCGAGGAGCAACTGGGAACCCCGCTCTTCGAGCGCCGTCCGCGCGGCATGGTACTCACCGATGCCGGGCGGCTCCTCGCCAACCACGCCCGCCGCAGTCAGCTGGAGGACGAGCGTGTTACCGGGGAGATCCGCGGCCTTTCGGCCGGTGAACGCGCGACGATCCGCATTGCGAGTTCGGAAGGCGTTGCACCGGACTTCCTGCCGCTCGTGTTTGCACAGTTCCTGAAGATGCATCCCGGAGCGCATTTCCAGCTCGACGTGTCCGCGCCGTCGATAGCGACGCAGCGCGTGCGCGAAGGCACGCACGACGTGGCGGTATGTTTCAACATGGTGCCGGAGCGGGACGTGCAAGTGCATTACGCACAGCGCGCACCGGTGTACGCGCTGATGCGGCAGAGCCATCCGCTCGCTGCGCGCGCCAGCGTCTCGCTGGCGGACATGCTGCCGTGGCCGCTCGCCATGCCGAGCCAGACCCTGACGATACGGCAACTGTTCGATATCGCATGCAGTCTGGAAGGGCTGATCTTCGAGCCGGTAGTCGCCAGCAACTATCACGTGGCGTTGCAAAACTTCGTGCGCTACACCGACGCGATAACGTTGACTGGCTATCTGACGGTACACAGCCGCCTCGTGTCCGACTCACTTGCAATGGTGCCGATTTCCAACCCCGAACTGCACCAGCGCACACTGCAGATTCAGACGATGGCGGGCCGCACGCTTCCACAGGCAGTGACCGCGTTCATTGGATTGCTGATGGAAGCGATCGAGTCGCCGGAGCATGTGGACGTGGGAGTCAGCCGAGGTTAGCGCGCGCCGCGCTATGCACGCACGATACCTGTGAGCGGCTTCGTCGCGACGGTCGGACTGAATAGCGCGCGAGCCGTGCGCTGAGGGTCGAGGCCGAGGCCTTCGCTCGCGACGCCGGCAATCAGCGAGTCGAGCGATGTGGTCGGCTTGAGGTCGCGTGCTTCGTAAAGGTCGCGAGACGCGAGACCGGGCCAATCCGCGATGACTCGCCCGCCCGCGACCGCTCCGCCCAATACCATCGCCACCGAACCCGTACCGTGATCGGTGCCGCCAGTGCCGTTCGCGGCCGCGGTTCTGCCAAACTCAGTCGCGACAAGTACGGTGGTTTTGCTCCAGGCCGGGCCCATGTTGTCGCGCAGCGCCGCGAGCATCGTGTCGAGCGCTTTCAACTGGTTGGCAAGGCGCGTGCTCTGCGCACTGTGCGTGTCCCACCCGCCGGTTTCGATCATTGCGATACGCGGGCCTTCATCGCGTGACAGAAAACTGGCGGCCAGTTTGCCGAGGCTCGCGGGGTCCTGGCGCGCGCCGGCGTCGCCCGCAAGGCCGCGAGCCGTCATTGCCGATTCCCACAGCGGGCGCAACTGCGCGTCCTGGTCGTATAGCTGGGAGACGCGCATGAGCAGATCGTCCGGCGCTTGCGGCAATGCCGAAGGTGCGTAAGAAGTCACCTCCGCATCGCCGCGCAGCGCCATGGGGACAGTCGGCGCGAACGCAATCGCGTTTTCGCGTGCGCTCGGCAATTGCGCGACGAGCCGGTTTAGCCAGCCGTCCTTCACCCGATATGGCGACGCGCTGCCCGTCTCGAGCACGTTTTGTCCGTCGAAATGCGAGCGGTCACGATATGGCGATGCCACCGCGTGCGCGAACAGCGCCTGACGGTCCGCGTACATGGCGCCGATCTGCACAAGTGCGGGATGCAGCGCAAAGGTGCCGTCCAGACGGCGCGCACTCGACGCATCGATCGCAAGCGCGCCGCGCAACGTTGCATAGGCAGGCTCCGCGTAGGGCACGACGATGTTCAGGCCATCGGCGGCGCCCCGCTGAATCACGAACACGAAACGCCGATCCGTGGCGACGCTCGCGAAAGCAATGCGCGGCGATACGAGAATTGCGCCCGCTCCGGCAGCAGCAATTTGCAGAAATTGACGGCGTGAAGACATGGGCTATCTCCGTTGAAAATCGGGCGAGACCAGCAAAAGTGCGATGGCGGTGGATGCGCTTTCGGCACGTGCGACGGCCGCTGCACTCGGCGCGCTGAGCGATCCCGCAAGCAGGACTTGCCCCAGCGAACGCGCGTCGAGCCGGTCGCCGACGCGCGCGGCCAGCCGCTGCGCCACTTCGACGCGGCGCGCCAGCGCATCGGGCGCGGCCCAGCTTGCAGCAATATCGTCGTAACCGGCAGGCGAGCCTGGCCGCCACACGGGTTGACCGAGCTGCGCCAGGATGGGCGCAGCCTGCTGATTGCCGAGGTCTTGCCAGCCGAGCCCGCGCATCGACGAGATCGCCCATTCCCACGGCGTCTTGAACTTGACAGCGACGGGCGACCACGCTTGTGGCATGTCGACCAATGCACGGTAGACGGACGGCAGATCGCCGCCGCTGCGCTCGAACACGCCCGCAAGCCGCTCGCTGACGCCTGCCGGCGGATTGTCGGCAATGAAATGACGGGCCAGTTTCGAGCCGATGTGCTGCGCTGTCGCGGGCGCGCTTGCGAGATCATGCAAGATTGCAAGCGCCTGCTGTTCGCCGGGCTGATCGTAGCGGCGGCCCATGATGGTTCGTGAGCCCGGCTCATGCAACGCGTCGCGAAACACGAAGCTGCCCGGCGCCGAGGCCTCTTGCATCGGACGGCTTGCCTGCATGCCTACACTGGCTGAACTGCCAGCGTTGGCGATATTCCCGGGATTACGCGGTCCCGCAGCGAGACTCCAACCGGTCAGCGCGCGGGCGAATTCGGTCACGTCGTCCTGGTTATAGCCACTGCGCACACCTAGCGTATGCAGCTCCATGATTTCGCGCGCGAGATTTTCGTTAAGGCCGCGCTTGCGCTCGGGATTGCGCTGCGCCGCCCGCATCGCCGCGACGCTGTCCGGCCCTACCGAGCGCGTCTGATCGAGAAACAGTTGCATGGCCGGATGACGTTCCACCGCAACCAGCATGTCCTCGAAGCGGCCCAGCACATGTGGGCGGATCGCTTCGGCTTCGAATGAGCCGGCGAGCGCCGCCACAGCGGGTTTTTCCGTCGACACCGCAAAGTGGTTGGCCCAGAAATGAACCAGCCGCTCGACAAAGGGCGTCTGTGTGGTCAGTGCGCTCACCACCCGCGCATTCACGGACGATCGATAGTTGTCGCGTATTTCCGCACGAATCGCCTTTCGTTCGGCTTCCTTATCTTTGCGCGTGTCGCTTTGCGATGCCGCTTGCTCACCTGTCTGGGCATTCGTTTGTGCGGGCATGCTCGCGCCGCCCGGATTGCGCTGAGTCTTCATACGCAACTGCATGCGCTGCTGTTCGAGTTCGCCCGATATTGCCAGCGAATCCGGCTGGCTCGCCCACGCAGCCGGCTTCGGCTGGTACTGATCGAACTGTGCGAGTAGCCAGGCCTTCGGATCGGCGGGCGGCGTATCGTCGGCGCGGGCGCCCAGGCCGAAGCGGTTCAGCGCAATTGCAGCGGCGGTGAGGTTCGGTTGCGCAGCCATGCGATCCTCTTCGGCGGTAGATAAAGCTTAAACGTGCGGTGCGATAGATATCCGTCGCGCCGGTCTGATTTTTAATCGCCCGAAGATGCCGGACTAGTCGGCCTCGCGACACTGGCGCCGGACTGCGGCTCGCGCCACTGTCCGCGCAAGCGGAGGCTGTCGGCAAACTTGACCCGCTCTTCAGACGACAAACCCGCCGCGAAGTCCGCCACACTGCTTTCCACTTGCGCGCGCAGATTGCTGTCGGCAGCACGCGTGCGAGCGAGGGCGGCATCGAGTGCCGGGCGATCGAGCTGCGGAGCGGCCAGCAGACGCAACACCTCGCGCCGCCCTTCGCGTGCCTCGCGCGCGAACTGTCGCGCCTCGCGGCGCCCGTTCTTCAGGCTGTCGGCAAACTCTTTTTGCCGCTCGGTTGAAAGCGTCTGCGCGGCAAAGCGCAACGCGCGCTGTTGCGCGACGAGCGGTGTCGCGGCGCCGCGCGCCGCAAACCACTGATACGCACCACCGGCAATCGCGCCCAGCAGGAACACATTGAGCACCAGCGAGGCCACCAGAACGATTTTCCATGACCGGCTGTTCATTCGCCGCTCCAGTCGGCGGATGAACCACCGAAACTCGACGTTAGATATGACGACTCGTGCATCGGCGGAACCGTTTCGGTCAATACGAAAAACGACACGGCCAAAGCGCCGGCCGCGCCGCCGAGCAAGCCGACGCCCGCGACCGCCGCGCCTGACCACCACCATGCGCGTCGCTGCGCGGCAGGCCGCCGCCGCGGTGCGCTGCCGATAATGCGCTGCTGCAGCGCCGCGTCCGGCGGCGCAACATGGTCGGCAGCGAGCCACGTGTCGAGTTCGGCGGCAACAGCCAGGTACGCATCCGCTTGCGCGCGATGCGCGTTCGCCCAGGCCTGCGCCGCTGCCCGCTCCTGTTGCGGCCAGCGGCGCGGATCGGCGCCATAGGCTTCGACGATCTGGTGGAATCTTTCCGGCGTCATGACTTGTCCTTGCTAAGGCCGCTGTCGGCCAGTTGAGCGCGCAGATTGCGGCGCGCGCGGGCCAGCAGACTTTCCAGCGCATCGACGGTGACGCCCATCAGTGCTGCGGCGTCGGTGTTCGACATCTCCTGGTAATAAGTGAGCACCAGTGCCTCGCGTTGTCGCGCGGGCAAGGCGGCGAGTGCTTCGCGAACACGCGCGTCGCGGGCGCGCGCTTCCAGCCGTGCATCCGGCGGCCCGGCGGGATCGACCTCGTCGGGCAGGTCGTCGCGAGGATCTTCGCGCCGGCCGCGCAGGCGGTCATAGCAAAGGTTCAGTGCGACCCGATGAATCCACGTGTCGAATTTCGCCTCGCCTTCTCGCCAGCGCGTGGCCTGTTTCCAGATCCGCACGAACACTTCCTGCGCGACGTCTTCCGCTTCCATGCGGTCGCCCAGCATGCGCGTGGCGACCGCGAGCAGACGCGGCAGCTTGCGCGCGACCAGCGTGCGCACGGCGGCCGGATCGTGCCGGCCGACCTGCTCCAGCAATTCCGCGTCGGGATCGCGTTCGCTCAAGAGGCCGCGCCCTTCGACACACGTGCGATGCGCTTCACGTCGTCTCTATCCTCGTAGGTTCCTCGCGCGTGCATTATCCGGGCGCGGTTTTTCAAGCGATTTTTCAAGCGGTCATTCACGCCGTTGTTCAATACACGACGACTGCCGGACGATAGTAGACCGACCGCGCCGGGTAGACCACACAACCGCCGAGCGATACGACTAGCAGCAATATCATCAGTGTTTTCATGGCAGCTTGCCTCCTCGAGCCATGTGAGCCCTTCACGCCCAATGACCTTCGACCCAGCGCCAGTTCGGTCCGCGCTGCACCCAATGTCCCGGCACCCAGCGATAACCGGCGCGGATCGGCTGCCAATGGCCCGGCGCCCACTCGTAACGACCGTGGTGCCAACGCCAGCGGCCCTGGTCCCACACATAGCCCGCTCGGGGCGCGGGCATGACTTCGACGCGGGGCGGCGGTGGCGCGACAGGCGCGATGATCACTGCCTGGGCGATGGCAGGTGCCGCGCTCAGCACGGCGGCGCAGGTCGCCGCGACGGCGAGCACGTTGCGTCCAAAGTGAAATGGCGCTTTCGATGTCATGTCGGTTTCTCCCATTCATTCAGTGTCGAAGCGCGGCACGGCTCCGTTTCTTCTTAAACGCGGCAGCGGGAAAAATCCGTCGAACGCTTTGAATATTTATGAGCCTCGCAGCGACAATCTCCGCTGCGACGGGCCGGAACGGGTGCAAGTCACGACAGTCCGTGCTGCTTGTCCTCGGAACGACGCCAGTCGGCGGGCGTCATGCCCAGATGTTGGGTGAAGGCACGGCGGAACGCCGCGACGGATTGATAGCCGACCGTCTCGGCTACGACCTCGGTGGAAACGCCTGGTTTTTTCAACTCATTGGCGGCCAATGCCATCCGGACGTCTGTCAGGAGTTCATTAGGCGAGCGTCCCACCTTGTCCTGAAAGTGGCGAAGCAAAGTCGCGCGCGACATGCTGCAAAGTTCGGACAGTTCAGACAGGGTCCACGGATAGGCCGGCTCGTTGAATATCGCTGCAAGCGCCGGGGCGAGGCGCGGATGTCCAGCGAGAGCCAGCAACCCGGTCGGCGCCTCGTCAGACTCGCCGGACATACGCAGCGCGAGCGCGAACAGCGCCGTAGACAGCGCGTTCAGCATTGCATAGCCGCCCAGCCTGTCTGCACTCGATTCCGCCTGCATGAGCGCCATCAGACCTTTTAATTGCGCGAGCGTCTCGGCGCTGGACGAAGCCCTTGCGGCCGATGTCCGGACAACGAGCCGAGGAGGCAGATATGCCCTGATCAAGCGGTCGTGCGGCGGCGCCAGCACGATTCGACCGCAGAGCATTTCAAGGCGCTGACCACTGCCTTTATTTTCGCTAACGGTCAGATTCAACGTCTGGCGCTGGCGCGCAGGCTTCGGGCGCGCACCGCTGCCGTCGTGAAGAATATGGGCCGAACCGTGCGTCAACATCACGATGTCGCCGGCGCCCAGATCTTGCGGTTTGCCCTCGCCGGGCGTCTCCAGAATGGCGGCCCCGCCAAGCACGATGTGATACGGCATTTCCCCGGCAGCGGAATCGTCGTAGATCACTTGCCAGGGAGCGCCGTACGAGCATCGGAGTTCGAGCTGCCCGCGCACCGTCATCATGCCGAGCAGACGGCTCAGCCAATCGAGCGTGAGTGACATACCTACCTCGTTTGATACTTTTGAGCATGATATTGGCAATCCGGAGGCTCAACAAGATCATTTCGCGACCCTAAAGTGGAGGCTCCTAACCACCAACGCATGAGGTCGATCATGAGTCGCATTGCAATCCCCGCAGTTTCGAACGCCACGGGCGCCACCGCCGAAGTCTATGCACGGGTACGGAAAATCGCAGGCGGCAGCGTGCCGAACCTGTTCGCGGCGGTTGGTCACGTCGCACCCGCGACATTGAACGCCGTGCTGGATGCGGAAGGCGCGCTCGCGTCCAGCAGTCTCAGCAAACAGGATCTGGAAACCATCAAGCTACTTGTCAGCGAGCAGACGGGTTGTGATTACTGCGTGGCCGCTCACGTGATGTTGGGAAAGATGACAGGCCTCTCGCCCGAGGTGCTCCGTCAGATTCGCGCGGGCAAGGCGGCGGGCGACGCGAAGCGCGACGCGCTCGTCCACTTCGTGCTGACCCTGCAGAGCACGCGCGGCACGATTGATGAAAGCGAGTTCACAGCCATTCGCGCCGCCGGTTACAGCGACACGCAACTGGCTGAGATTTCGCTGGCGATCGCGATGACGATCTTCACCAATACATTCAATCGCATTAACGACACTGACGTCGATTTCCCGCCGGTCAAGTAACACGTGCGTAGTCGGGCGGACTCGTCACCCAGTGACGTGCCGCTCGCCGCATCGTTGCGCTCTGGCGGAAAGCCGGATCGCTGCCGCACTGGCCAACTCACTCGCAGGTGTACTGGAGGATTTCATGTCTCAAGTTGAACATTTCGATACGTTGATTCTCGGCAGCGGCCAGGGCGGCAAGCTTCTGGCGTGGCATCTGGGGCGATCGGGACAACGGGTCGCCGTAGTCGAGCGACAGTGGGTCGGTGGGTCATGCCCCGCCGTGGCTTGCCTGCCGAGCAAGAATGAAATATGGAGCGCGCGTGTCGCGCATCTGGCGCGGCATGCCGGCGACTTTGGCACGACGACCGGTCCAATCGCCGTCGACATGGCGAAGGTGCGCGAACGCAAGCGCGGCATGATCGAAAGAGAGGCGGCGTTTCACGTGCAGGCATACGCGTCGAGCGGCGCCGAGTTGATCATGGGCTCCGGCCGTTTCATCGGACCGAAGACGATCGCGGTGCAACTGAACGACGGCGGCACGCGCACGCTCGTCGGCGATCAGGTGGTCGTGAATGTCGGCACGCACGCTGCAATTCCCGATGTGCCCGGATTGCTGGCCGCCGGTCCGCTGACGCATATCGGCGCGCTCGATCTCGACTACGCTCCAGCGCATCTGGTCGTGTTGGGCGGCGGTTATATCGGCATCGAGATGGCACAGGCTTATCGCCGCTTCGGAAGTCGCGTGACAATCGTCGAGCGCGGCGCCCGCCTGATGGCTCGCGAAGACGTGGACATCAGCGAAGAGATGCGTGGAATTCTGAGCAACGAAGGAATCGATATCGTGACGAGTGCTGAAACGGTCCGTGTCGAAGGCCGCTCCGGTACGCAGATTCGCGTCGTGCTGAGGACCGCTTCGGGGGAACGGGTGATTGAAGGCAGTGACATCCTCGTTGCGGCCGGACGGGTTCCCAATACGGCCGATATCGGGCTGGAGCAGGCAGGCGTCGAACTCGACGAACGCGGATACATTCGCGTCAACGACAGGTTGCAGGCATCGGCACCCGGCGTGTGGGCAATCGGCGAAGTCGCGGGCAGTCCGCAGTTCACGCATGTTTCGGTAGACGACTTCAGGATAGTGCGCGACAACCTCGCGGGCGGAGATCGAACGACAACCGGCCGCCTGGTTCCGTACACGTTATTCACTGATCCACCGCTCGCACGTGCGGGTTTGAACGAACGCGATGCGCTTCGGGCCGGCATTGCGGTTCGCGTCGCGACACTCCCAATGAGCAATGTGCTGCGAACTGAAGCGACCGACGAAACTCAGGGATTCATGAAGGTTCTCGTCGGCGCCAAAGACGATCGTATCCTGGGATTCTCGATGATCGGACCGGAGGCGGGCGAGGTCATGGCTTCGGTGCAGACGGCAATGATCGCAGAGCTTCCGTACCCGAAACTGCGCGATGCTGTCATCTCGCATCTGACGTTCGCCGAAGGTTTGGGCCCGCTTCTATCGAAGGTTCCGGCAAGGGAGGCTTAACGGGCGACCAGCGCCTGGGCGCGGACTGCGCGAGTCCGTTGAATCTGACGGGCTCGCGCGTTACTTGCTCGATCTGCCCGCGCCCGGACACAATGCAACTCACTGTCCCGGACCGATTGGATCGAGACCGGTCTTTTCGAACACCGCCGACGCTGCCGGCGTTTTCAGATAAGAAATGAGCGCCGCGGCCCCTTCCCGCTCCTGCGCGCTTGTCGACACCGCGGCGGATACGACGCTCGCCTTCTGGACTTCCTCGGGCAGCGGCCCGACGTACTGAATCCCCTGAATGGCGCGAAGCTCGCTGATCTGTTGCAATCCGAGTTCGGCGTCTCCTCGCTTGATGGCCGTTCCGACCAGCTCCTTCCCTTTGATCTGCACACTCCTGGCTTTCATTTGATACGCGATGCCGAGCCTGGGAAACAACGTCCCGGTGATATAGGTGCCGCTCGCTCCCTCGGAGAAAGCCACTGACTTTGCTGCGAGCAGTGCATTACGCAGTTTGTCAACGGTGCTCACATCCGGCTTCGGCATGCCGGCCTGCACCGCGACACCGATTCGCGAAGCAACGAGGTCCGTGCGAGTGTCCGGAAAAAACTTTCCCTCGCTGATCTGTTCGTCTAGCGCAGGGCGAATCATCAGGCAGACGTCCATTGCTTCGCCATTTCGGATGCGCGTGGGCAAAGCGTCAGCGGACGTACCGTATGAAGGCCCCCACGATATGATGAGGTGATTGCCCGTCTGCCGTTCATAGCCCGGTCCGAGTTCCCTGAACGCTGCGGATAGCGCTCCGGTTGCAAGGACATGAACGTCAGCGGCATGAACTGCGGTTGATATCAGTGCACCGCTGAAGAGTGCCGCAGACAGTGCTGCACGCAGGAGGTTTGCATTGTTGATGATCATCGGACTACCCTCTTTTAGTCAGTCTCGCCGCCCTGCTTCCGTTCCAGACGCCAGGCGCCCACAATGATCCGCAGACCGGGCCGCGGCGCTACGATGTACTTCATGTGCTTTGATACACGCTGATGCGTGCATCGATATTCAGCCTCTTAACATTCAGCACGACACCTCTCTGTCTATGGCGAACAAGAATCAACAACCGGAACGGGGCGCGTCTCCATCGAATCGATCGCTCGAACGCGGGCTCGAGTTGCTGCGCGCGTTCGGTCCGGGTGCGACGCTTCTGGGCAACGGCGATCTTGCGGAACGCACGGGCTTGCCGAAGGCGACAGTGAGCCGCCTCACGCGAACGCTCGTGGAAGCCGGTTATCTCGAACACGACTCCGCGCGCAGGGCATACAGACTGGGGCTGCCGGTGCTCAGTCTCGCGCAGGCGCTGCGCAGCGGATCTACGGTTCTCAATGCCGCTGGGCCGCTCATCCGCGACACTGCCCAGACCAGGCATATCAATGTCGGAATCGCGGGCGCCGACCGTGAAGAGATGGTCTACCTCGAGTCCATTCGCTATAACCAGCGAGCGTCATTACGTACCATCGTCTCGGGACAACGGGTGCCGATGGAGCTGACGTCGCTCGGCCGCGCCTATCTCGCGATGCAGCCGCAGGCCGAATTCGCCCGTCTGATGGATGCATTCAAACGACGCGGGCGGAGCGGCTGGGAGCGCCTCGCAAAAGAGATCGCACAGGCCGTGCACGATGTGCACACCAACGGCTGTTGCGTCGCAAGCTGGCAGCCAGAAGTGATCGCCCTCGCAACCCCGCTCGCCATTCCCGGACACCGGTTGCTGGTCCTCAACTTCAGCGTCCGCACGGCCGCGTCGAGCGACAGCGTGGTGAGCGAATTAGCTACGCCCCTACTGCGTCTGCGCGACGAGATAACAACCGCATGCGCGCGCCTCGAAGATTGAAAACCGCAAGCATCGATTTCATTCGCGGCGCTCACTGATCGCGCGCGCTGGAATACCCAGCACCACTGCAAGGCCGCCGAGAATCGAGACGACCGCGACCGCATAGAGACCCATAGTGCTGCTGCCGAAGTGCGTCGATGCATAGCCGATCACCGAGGGCGCCGAAATCCCGCCGAACTGGCCGAGGCTGCTAATGAGTCCGATACCGCTCGCGGCGGCGGTGCTCGACAGGTACGCGGGCGGGATGGTCCAGAAGAGCGACAGCATGCCGAGATAACCCGCGGTCGCGACGCAAAGCAGTGCCACCAGAATGCCTGCGTGATTCGCCGCCGCCGGCAGGAGCGCGACACCCAGTGCGGCCATCAATGCACTTGCCATGAAATGCCAGCGCCGCTCCAGCATACGATCCGAGTTCCGGCCGAGCAGATACATCGCGATTGCGCCGACCACATACGGAATCGCGGAAAGAAGTCCAATGTGCCAGTAGTTCGCTACGCCGCTTTTCTGGATCACGCTCGGTGCCCAGATGTGCACGACGATGCTTGCCCACGGCACGCTGAAATAGGCGAAGGTCAAGAAATAGAATTTTGGTTCCTTCAGCGCGATCCAGATCGAACCATGAGCGCGTGCGGCCTTCGTTTGCGCGTCGCGACTGAGTTCTGCCAGCAGCAGAGCCTTTTCGTCGTCGGTGAGCCAGGTCGCCTGCTCGGGGCGGTCCGTCAGATAAACATACGCAAAGACACCGGCGATCACGGACGGAAGTCCTTCGAGAAGGAACAGCCATTGCCAGCCGTTGTAGCCGAGTAAGCCTGACATGCTGTTGAGAATCCATCCCGACACGGGCCCACTGACAATGCCGGATACGCAGATTGCCGTCATGAAGATCGACGTGACGCGCGCGCGGCGAGCAGCCGGAAACCAGTAGGTGAAGTACAGAATGACGCCCGGAAAGAACCCTGCTTCGGCTGCGCCCAACAACACGCGCGCGATGTAGAACTGCGTGGGCGTCTGTACGAACGCGGTGCCCGCCGAGACGATGCCCCACAGCGCCATGATCCGCATGAGCGTTTTTCTCACGCCGACGCGCGCAAGCCACAGGTTGCTCGGCACCTCGAAGAGCATGTAGCCCACGTAGAAGAGCCCCACGCCCAGACCGAATGCGGCGTCGGAAAGACCAATGTCGCGCGAGAACTGCAAATGCGCAAAGCCGATGTTTGCGCGATCCAGGTACGCAAAGACGTAGCAAACAAACAGGAACGGCAGCAGCCGCGAGGTGACCTTGCGGTAGACAGCCTCTGTCTGCGGCGGGGCGACGGCGCTTACGTCGATGGGATTGGAACGGGCTGCGTGCATCATGTCTCCAGGCTTGTATGGGCCGCAGGATCGTCATGGCAAGTGTCCTGCGTTGGAATTCATTATCGACGCCGAGCGCGCGATGACAATCTGCCAATTCCATGCAGTGGAATTGGCGTGCTCCACCGAAAAGCACATGCCGTTCCACAGAGTGGAATTGATGGGGTGCCTCACGCGGCGGGTGAGGCTAAGCTGCATTGGCAGACTGACCTGATCGGTCGGCTCCAATTCAATCGTCGAGACACGCATGAGCACATCCACTATTCAAGTCACTATCGAGTCGCAGGTCGCCACGATCGCGCTCAATCGCCCCGAAAAGCGTAACGCCATCACCAACGAAATGCGTGCCGAACTGATCGCGGTGCTGGAGTCCGTGTCGCGCGACCGTAACGTGCGCGCTGTGGTGTTGACCGGCAACGGCAACGGATTCTGCGCGGGCGGCGACGTCGGCGGCATGGCGCAACGCATGGAAGCACCTGCCGGCGAGGTTGCGTTCAATGGCTGGTCGCGTCAGCAAATCGTTCATCACACGGTCAATCTGCTTTATTCGATGCCCAAACCGACCATTGCGGCAGTGAACGGCGCAGCGGCGGGTCTGGGCGCCGATATGGCGCTCTCGTGTGACTTTATCCTCGCGTCGCACGAAGCGAGCTTCACGTGGAGCTATATCAAGCGAGGGCTGATTCCCGACGGCGGCGGCATGTACTTCCTGCCGCGACGGGTCGGCCTCGCGCGGGCAAAGGACCTGATCTTCAGCGGGCGCAAGGTGGATGCAAAGGAAGCGCTGGACATCGGCATCGCGGATCGCCTGAGCGCGCCGGATTCGCTCATCGCCGACGCTCATGCGTGGGCCGTCGAATTGAGCCGGGGTTCGGCCACGGCGCTCGCGCTCGGCAAGACCATCCTCAACCAGAGCTACGAATTGTCCGCGCATCAGGTGTTTGCACAAGGCAGCCAGGCACAGGCGGTTTGCTATACAAGCAGTGAACATCGCGACTCGGTGCTCGCGTTCCTGAACAAAGCCAGGTGAGCGCGAAGGAAATCGACATGAACCCAATTTCAAAATTGATGCGCCCGGCGAGCGTCGCCGTGATCGGCGCATCGGCGGACACCGCCAAGACCTCGGGCCGCCCGGTGGCTTACCTCAGGAAGCACGGCTTCGACGGCGACATCTACCCTGTCAATCCGCGTTATGAGTCGATCGACGGCCTGGCCTGCTATCCCGACGTAGCGTCGCTGCCGCAGGCGCCCGATGTCGGCATCGTGCTGCTCGGCGCCGAGCGCGCCCACCTTGCGATCCGCGATCTTTCAAGCCGCGGGACGGCCGCCGCGATCGTGCTGGCCAGTGGCTATGCGGAAATCGGCGAGGAAGGCGCAAAGCGTCAGGCGCAATTGATCGAGGCGGCAGGCTCCATGCGCGTGCTCGGTCCGAATACGATCGGGCTCGTCAACCTCACCGACCGCATCACGCTCTCAGCAAGCGGAGCGCTCGAGACCGACGCGTTCACCGTCGGCGGAATCGGCGTGGTGTCGCAAAGCGGAGGGATTCTTGGCTCGCTGCTGTCGCGAGCGGCGGCACGCGGTATTGGTTTGTCGAAGCTCGTGTCCACGAGCAACGAGGCCGATCTCGACATGGCCGACTTTGTCGACTATCTCGTCGACGATGATTCGACTTCGGTGATCGCACTCTACATGGAAGGGCTTCGTCATCCGGAGCGGTTCAGGCGCGCGGCCTTACGGGCTGCGGCAGCAGGCAAGCCGGTCGTGGTGTTCAAGATCGGGCGCTCCGAATCGGGCGCACGGTCGGCGGTCTCGCACACGGGAGCGCTAGCCGGCTCGGACCGGATGTATGACGCGCTCTTCAGCCAGATCGGCGTGATTCGCGCCCAGACGTTTTCCGATCTGCTCGACGTTCCACATGCGCTCGCCACGCGTCGCAAGCTCGCCGGGCGGAGAATCGCGATTCTGACCTCGACCGGCGGTGCGGGCACGCTCGTTACCGATAGTCTTGGCATGGCCAGCTTCGAGACCCCGCCTCCCGACGGAGCGACCGCTGCGAAGCTGCGCGCGCTGCAGACCGGCGATCACGCGGTGCTCGACCGCAACCCGATCGACGTGACGCTTGCGGGCCTGCAGCCGGCGCTGCTGCGTGGTGCGATCGGCACGCTGCTCGACAGTCCGACTTACGACGCGGTCGCGGTGATCGTTGGATCGTCCGGTCTTGCTATGCCTGACCTGATGGCCGGCGCGATCCGCGATTCGCTGCCCGGAAGCGACAAGCCCGTCATGGCTTTCGTGAGTCCGCACGCGCCGGAGATCACGCGGTTGCTCAACGAGCAGGGAGTGCCGGCGTTCCCGTCGCCCGAAAGCGTGACGAGCGCACTCGCTGCAATGTGGCAGCACGGCAAATTCAGGCAACCCACGGTGAATGTGGGCGACCGCCACGCCGAAGCGGAGATCGACCTAAGCGATCTGCCTGCTGGGTCTTTAAACGAAGCGCAGGCGAAAGCGCTCTTTGCCCGCTTCGGAGTGCCCGTGGTACGCGAGCGTGTCGTCACAGACACGGATGAAGCCGCGAGCGCCGCTCGCGAGCTGGGCGGGAAAGTCGTGCTCAAGCTGCTGTCGAACGCCATCACGCACAAGAGCGATGTTGGCGGCGTAGCCGTTGGGCTCACCGCTGACAGCATCGGGGCGCGTCTGAACCGTATGCGCGACGATGTTGAAACCGCGACCGGTGTACCTGCGAATGCGTTTCTCGTTCAGGAAATGGTGAGCGGCGGAACGGAACTTATTCTCGGCCTTCATCGAGACCCGTTGGGTACAGCGTTGCTGCTCGGCATGGGCGGAGTCACGGCGGAATTGTTCAAGGACACGACAATGCGACTCCTCTGCGCCGACGCCCCGTTCTCGCGCGATGACGCACTGGAGATGATTCATGAATTGAAAACGTGGCCGCTGCTCAACGGGTATCGTGGGCGGCCGCGCGCCGATGTCGATGCGCTCGTGAGCGCGATGGTCGCTTTTGCCCGAATGGCGTTACGGCTTGGCGAGCGTATTGTCGAAGCAGAGATCAATCCGCTTTTCGTGCTGCCAGCCGGCCTGGGCGTTCGAGCGGCTGACGGCGTTGCCGTGCTCGCATCGACCGCTGTTGAATGACGATCAGCCGGACTGAGGCCGCTGGCACTCGGTCTGGAACCAGTAGTCGACCAGGCGCTGCGCCGCCTGGAGGTCGTCCGGATAGTACGGGTCATACCATGGAGACGGGTCGTAGCCCGCTTTTCTCAGGGCACCGAGTTCGCTCTGGTGTTGCGCCATGGTCGGCGGCGCGTTTGTTCTCAGTGCCGCGAGGTCGCGGCACTCCGTCGGGGTGAGGTGCGGCCCGGTGTAGGGCATGACGGGCGCCACGCAACCGGCGACCAGCATCGCCACGGCGAAAAGCGTCGACCAGTTTGTCAGCAGTCTGCTCATGGTGCGTGTCCTTCGGTGCAAGCGTGTCAGCGGCGACGCCATGCCGACGCGGCTGGCGCGTCTACTTGGGTTGTTCATCTTTCGAGTGATGATTCCGTTATTCTGCCGGAGCTTGAAGTTTTAATAGCTTCGCCGGCTGCGTTGTTGTGCGATAACGCCGCCTCACGGAGGCGACAGAAACCACGAGCAATTCGCACGCCCGGTGTTCTCAAGCTGCGCTCCTCACATTTCCGGCCATAACAAACGGGTGTTCGTGTCATGCCGACTTCCGCGTGAACCGTGTTGGCGACGCTACGACAGTTTATCGAATTCGCCGCGCCCGGCATTGTCCGAATCGCCGCTATACAAGGCTTGCAGCGAGATGGCATGGACTCTGCAATACACAGCGTCCAGCCGTAGCGCAAGCCACCGTACATCCAACCGGATGCCGTTGCGTCGCGCCCCGTTCGCGCTGGTACTTAATCGACCAGGTCGTCGACCGGAGGACATCATGTTCATCTATCTGTTTCTCTTGCTGCAAGAACTGCTTGACCGCGCTGAACACAGCCGTCGAGACGCGTACCTCGCTTCTGCCGTGGACATGTGCGAGCTTGAACGTCGCATGCAGTCGCTCGACATCGACGGTTGAAGTTGCTCAACGGGCGCGCTGCCTGGCAATCAGTTCGGATGGCAGAGCAAATCTTCCGGCGTCTCGAGCATAGCCAGGCGGCGGCGGCGCACCGATAGTAGAGACTCCCCGGCACGGCGTCCGTGCTCCCGACTCCTCGGCTACCCGACTCCCAGGAACGACATGAATAACGCCATCGCATCGCAAGTCTGCTCATCTCCAACGACCGTCATCGCTCTGCATTGCTCCGGCTCCGGAGCGACGCAATGGCGCAAGCTCGGCGAGGCGCTCGGCTCGCACCATGCGTTCGTCGCGCCGGAGCACTACGGCTGCGACAGCACCGGCCCGTGGAGCGGCGAGCGCGCGTTCACGCTTGCCGACGAGGCGGCGAGGACGATAGGCATCATCGACGCCGCCTGTGGCAAGGTGCATCTCGTTGGCCACTCGTATGGCGGTGGCGTGGCGTTGCGCGCGGCCGTCGAGCGGCCCGAGCGCATTGCGAGCCTGACGCTGTACGAACCGTCGGCTTTTCACCTGCTGAAGGCGATGGGCACCTACGGAGTCGAAGCGCTGTCGGAAATCGTCGCGATCTCGAAGCGCACCACCGACGGAGTCAGCTGCGGCGACTATCGCGGTGCGGCGGCTTCGTTCGTCGACTACTGGAGTGGCCGCGGCGCATGGGAAGCGCTGCGGCCCTCGGTGCAGGCCGCGCTCACGCGCTGGGCGCCGAAGGCGCCGCTCGACTTTCGCGCACTTCTCGACGAACGCACGCCCGCCAGCGCTTACACGAGCCTGCGTGTGCCGGCGCTCATCATGCGCGGCGAACATGCGCCCGTTCCGACACGGGCGATCGCCGAGCGGCTGCCCATGCTGCTGCCTGCCGCACGCCTTGCAATCGTGGAGGGCGCGGGACACATGGGGCCACTCACGCACGCCGACCAGGTCAATGCGACGATCGCGCGGCATATCGCCGAGTCGGAAGCGGCGCATTGATGAGGCAGCAGGCGAACGGCAGTTCGTTCGGAAAATGCTGGTTACGTGTGCGTCATTGCATTGAAGCGACAACTTCGTCGGTCGTCACCACGCCGTGCGCGAGAAACGCGTAGTTGACCATTGCCGCTTTATATCCATCGCCCCAAACGGGGTGACGTGGTCCCGCAGTCGCATCGCTCACGACGTGAACCTCGAATCCCTGTTCGAGCAGGTCGCGCAGATGCGATTCCACGCACATATTCGCGAGCATGCCTCCCAGTACCACCTTGCTCACGCCACGCTTGCGCAGTTGAAGGACGAGATCGTTGGTTTGCGGTCCGAAGACCTTATGCGGGCTCACAACAACCGTCTCGCCGTCGTTGATGTAAGGCTTGAATTCGTCGAGCCAGTCAGCGCCTGATCCCTCGAAACCTTCGAGATTCAACTGACCGCTACGCGCAAACGTGCCGGTAGCGAATTCGTCGGACTCCAACGGCCCGTTGAATTTCCACAGGCGATCGGTCGGGAAAAAGTAATGTGGCGATATAAAGACGGGGAATCTCGCGGTCTTTGCCGCCTTGAAGATTCGCAGCATGTTTTCGACCGTCCTGTTCTCCGTCACGCTTGCTCCCACCGCGCCCCAATTCTTGCCCGACTTGCTCAGGACATCGACTTGCGGGTCGATGAATACTACGGCTGTCTCCGTACGATCAAAGGACACTTCGGACCTCCAGGAAAACGCGTGACGGCTCACCGACCTGTCCGACCGGAGCCTCCCGACCAGATTAGGAAACGAAGGCCTGGAAAGCAACGACGCATTGATGCGGCATCCAGGTTCGCCACGCGAGCGCCGGATGACGGGGCGCTCGATGCGTCCGCTGCTTGACTCCGCATGCATGCTTTTAACAAGGCGATGATTAAGACTCCCACGCGCTTATTGGGATCTGGCATGCAAATACGGTTTTCGCGACCTGCCGGTGCGTCTGTTTCTGAACGTGCGCAGGTCGTCCACGTCTGCCGGCGGCGGCCAACGCCCGAGGCGGGCCTGGCCGCGCTGGCTTCACGGTTACATCGTTTTCGTTTCTGAACGGGACTGGCAAATTCCCAGCCAATGCTCCGAAATTCCCGGTGAACATTGGGCATTTGCCACGTAATGCGGCCCGCCACGCCCAATACAAACGTGCCTCGCGAGGTCAAGTGCGAAAACGTAGGTGGTTCTTCCCACATACCGGATTGAGAACAAGGCCTATAAATCGTGGACGTAACTGCGGGGGCTACGTCTTCCCTTCGGCCATGACGGCACGGCCACCGGCGCAAAATTAACTTTGGTTATAACAAACAGGCTACGAGGATTGCCGATGAATGTCTTCGATACCGCAATCCAGACTTTCCTGACCGGCGTTGCTGCAGATCTGCCCATACTGAACCACCCGATCAGAGTCCTTGCGGCTCTATACACGTTCAAAGGTTTGGCGCTCGTGGCGGTGTTATGGTGGATCTGGTTCAAGCCCGGTCAGCGGGCAGAATGGGAACGAGAAATGGTCGTCGCGACGATCCTGAGCGCGCTGCTTGCGCTCGCAACGTTCAGAATCGTCGCTCACTTCTTACCGTTCCGGGTGCGGCCGGTTTATAACCCGGAGCTGCACCTGCAATTTCCATCGGATGATCTGGGTGCTGCCGTTTTACCGACCTGGAGTTCGTTTCCGAGTGATCACGCCATGCTGTGGATGTCGGTCGCCACCGGCATCTTTCTCGTCTGGCGCCCCGTCGGTGTACTTGCGCTACTGCACACGGCGATCGTCATATGCCTGCCGCGCGTCTATCTCGGCTGGCACTATCCAACGGACATACTGGCGGGCGCAGCCTTTGGAGCGGCCACCACCTGGACAATGACGCGGGACGCAGTTAGAACCCGTTTTGCAGTTCCAATACTGCGATGGCTACAAAAATCTCCCAGGCCAGCTTATACGCTCCTATTTGCTTTATGTTTTGAGCTGGTCACTCAATTCGAAGAATTCCTGATTCTCGGGCGTTTGCTTTTGAAGTAGTTCGAACAAGCCGGGTTGCCCATATGGTCGCTTGGGTTAACCCTCTCAATAGCCAGAGCGAGCTTCTGCACATCATCCGGGCATTATCCACAGCTCAACTTTTTGCGCCCGAAGCCGTAAACCCATTGGGGTGCAGGAATAGACGCAGCGGCTGACAAAGATGCAGCTTTACCGGAATTCCGGACCGTACATGAGTAAGCGCACTCAAAAGCGCCAGTTTGGACTTCGCCCAGGAAACAAACTCGATTTTCTGCATGACAAGCTTGATGCCGTTAGCTAATGCGCTCCAACGGATCGAAACCGGGAGCAGCGTCTGAAACACCTCGAACCAATCCAGCGGGAAACGCGAATCCCCTGCACTGCTAATGGTGCAGGCTTTGGCGAGACACAGCCCGCTGCACAGAAACACCGTTACATCAACAGCGCAGCCGACGCGGCCCCTAATAGCATATGAAAGTCCGTAACGCCCGTTGCTGGGCACCCCAAGGGAAGCGGCGGTGGCTCGCCGCTGCTGCCGCGCTCGCCATCGCGAGCGCAGTACGCATGTTGCTTCATCCGTTGCTCGGGCCTGTCATGCCTGGCACCGCGTTCTGCATTGCGGCGGTGCTCGTTCAATACCGCTTCGGCCTTGCTCCGGCGCTGACCGTAATGTTGGCGGGATTGGGCCTCGCCGACTATCTGTTCGTGCCGCCCTACGTGACCATCGCAGTCTTCGACCGGGCGGATCTGCTATTGCTCGTGTCGTATCCAGTCGTCACGCTCGTGCTGATCACGTTGCTCGAAAAACTGCGGCGTGTGCAGTTTCGCGCCGAACTGATCGCTGCAGTGGCGCAATCGCGCTATGAAATGCTGCTTCGCCATGACAACGAGCGCGCGATCGCCCGCCGTGCCATTGACGAAACGCACCGGCTCCTCAGGCATCTATCGCACCATCACAAGACATTCATTCTGATTCAGGCACTCGAACGTGAGCCGCTGCGGCGCAACGGCGCCGGCACAGCGTCCGCGCTGGCCGTCGCATCGCACACTTTCGCCGGATTGCCTGCGGATCTCGCGCCGGGGCCCCGCCTCTCCGAAGTCGATCCGGACGATATCCGACGGCTCTCGAATGGGCTCTCGGCCGGTTCACATCGCGTGCGATTCGCCGCCGGTTCGAACCTTGCCGGAGGCACTGCGCGCGTCGTCGACTGCATCTGCGAACAATTTACGACTCACGCGGGCGATTTCCTCGTGCTGCGCGTGGCGACCGACACATGAAATCATTAACGCAGTCCATCTTTCTCGAAGGCGGCGGACACGCGGTGCTATTGCTGCACGGCCTGTCGAGCTCGCCGCTCGAAATGCGCTACCTCGGGCGGTTCCTTCGCGACGAGGGTTTCACGGTGTGTGCCCCGGTGCTCAACGGCTATAGCGCCGGCATGGGCGGCGAGGCAATGGAACACTGGCTCGACGCCGCAACAAGCGAATTCGATGCGCTCGCCGCTCGATTCGACCGGGTGTCTATCTGTGGCCTGTCGATGGGCGCGGCGCTCGCGCTCGCACTCGCCCATCGACGCCCGCAGGCCCAGGCGGTCGTGCTGCTGTCGCTCACACTCGCCTACAACGGCTGGGCTATTCCCTGGTACCGCTTTCTCCTCGGCTGGGCTTACTACACGCCCTTGCGTTCGCGCTGGCAGTATCGCGAGTCGGAACCGTACGGCCTGCGCAACGAAGCGCTGCGTGCAAAGATCGCGCGCTCGATGCAGCGCTCGAATTTCAGCGAAGTCGGTCCGTCGACGATTGCACTGCCCGCATTGCACGAAGCGAGCCGCCTTGCATCCTTCGTCCGCTCGCAGATTCGTGGTATCCGCAACGACTGCCTCGTCATCCACGCGATCGACGACGAAACGTCGAGTCCGCGTACCGCCCAATCCGCGGCGTTGGCGCTTGGTTCGAGTTTTCTGCGCACCATCTATCTCGACGATTCGTACCACATGATCACATCGGACAACGAACGCGAGATCGTTGCGCGCGAAACGGCATCGTTTCTGCGCGAGAGCGAAGCGGCTTCGGGATCTGGCGAACCGCGTAGCCCCGTTGTATCCAAAGCGCTCGCGCGCCGCTTGCGCCAGCTTGCTGCCATCGGCAAGGACGACGCATGAAAGCGCGGACGTTCACGCATCGAAACGTGGGTGCGGCGGCGTTCGCAATGACTCTGGCGGGTATCCTGCCCGCTTCGACCGCACGCGCGGCCGACGCAACAGCGGCCCCGGTTGACAGCAAATGGAAAGTGGCGATCGGGCCGGGTGTCGTCGTGACGCCGGAGTCGCCCGGCTCGCGGCATACCACGGTGTTCCCATTCCCTTCGCTCGATATTTCCTACGATGACCGGGTCTTCTCGCAGGGGCCGGACGTGCTGGGCGTCAATGCGCTGCGCAGTACGAACTATCACGTCGGCGCGGCGCTGAGTTTCGATTTTCAGTCACGCAACGAGAAGGACGATCCGCACCTGCACGGTCTGGGCAACGTGCATGGCGGCCCGAAACTCAAGCTGTTCGCCGACTACACGCTATGGATGTTCACGGGCTCTGTCGCCCTGTATCAGGACATTGCAGGGCACGGCCAGGGCAAAACCGTTCCGGTGGACCTGCTTGCGTCGGTGCCTGTTGGAAGCGGCCTTTTTTCTATTGGCCCGGGCTTTACGTGGGCCGATGCGCTCTACACGCGGACGTTCTTCGGCGTATCCAGCCAGCAGAGCGCGGCATCGGGACTGCCGGTCTATAAAACCGGTTCTGGCGTTCGGGATATTCATCTGAACGGCTACTTCAGCTACGACTTCTCGAAGCACTGGGTAGGCTCCGTCGCGGTCACCGTTGGGCGGCTGCAGCACTATGCGGCAGCAAGCCCGATCACTGAGCGCCGCAGCGAACTGAATACGCTGGCGTCTCTCAACTACCGCTTCTAGGTCGTGCGGGAGTCGAATATCGGTGTGCGTGCGGCAAGCCCGTTCTACTCGCGCGCGCGTCAGAACGTCTCCTGCTGCGGCTCGGGGCCACGCGTCGGCGCGGACGGTTGCGCAAGCTTGACCGCGCGCCCGGTGCGGGCGGATTCGTAGATTGCGTCGATGATGCGCTGATCTTGCAAGCCCTCCTCGCCTGGCGTATGCGGCTGGATGTCGTCCTTGACGCACACCGACATGTGATCGATCTCCCGCGCGAACTGGTTCTGCGGATCGATCTGCAACTCCGTTGTCGCGGACTTGCCCTCCACCAGCATGCCGTGGCGCAGCCGCAGGCCGTTGTAGCCAAATGCCGGATCCATTTCGACCCAGCCTTTCGAGCCTTGTAGCCTGAACAAACGCGACTCGTGACTCGCGTAGCTCGACATGCACGTTGCTGTGAATCCGCTCGGAAAGCGCAGAATGAAGTGCACCGATTCCTCCACTTCGACGAAGCGTGGATCGTTTTCCGGCCGGTGCACCGACGCAAACACCTCGAGCGGTTCCTCGCTGGACAGAAAGCGCGCCGCGTTGAGGCAGTACAGTCCGATGTCGGGCATGGCGCCGCCGCCCGCGAGTGATTTCTTCAACCGCCATTGCCCCGGGTCGCCGACGTTTTGCGAATTTCCGGCGACGAACTCACGCAATGGCCCCAACTGCTTTTCCTTCACCATTTTCACGATCATGCGATCCATCGGCTCGTACTGGCTGCGATACGCGATCATGAGTTTGCGGTTGGCGCGTTTCATCGCCCGGACCATCGCCTCGCAGTCCGCCGCGCTGTTTGCCATCGGCTTTTCGCACAACACATGCTTGCCGATATTCGCGGAGCGCAGCGTGAACTCTTTATGCATGCCGTTCGGCAGCACGATATACACGACCTGTACGCGCGGGTTGTCGGCAAGGCGCTCGAAGTTCTGATAGTCGTAAATGTCCGCTTCCCGCACGCCGTACTGGCGTGCGACGCGAAGTGCCTTGGTCCTGTCGCCGGAAACCAGCGCGGCGACCTTCGAGTACTTGCACTGCGCAAGCGCAGGCAGGATCTGGTCCAGCGACAGCCGGCCGAGTCCGACAATGGCATATCCCACACGCTCATCAGGCGGCAAGTTCGCGTCTGGCGTTTCTTCCTTTTGCTCGGTGTCCTGGTCCTGAATGAGCGGCAGTTTCACGTGATTCGTATCGGCACCGTTTGGACCTGCGGCCAACACGCTACTGGTCGAGCCAACCGTGAGTGCGGCTGCGAGGCTCGCGCCTCCTCGCCTGAGAAAGAGGCGTCGCGCGGTTTCTGAAGGCGCAGTCGCCTCCGTGGGTACGTCGGACGTCGGCTGGTCAGAATGCGAAGTGCGGTTGCGAGTGGGCATTGAAGCTCCGGTACGAATGATGGATCTCGCGCCTTGAGACGATATGCCGATGCCTGTCGTCGCAGCACACTTCGGCTTGTTCGAGCATGACAAGCGCCCCGGCCGTATGAAGGCGCGCCACGTTACATGTGCATCAGCCGCCTGCACCGGTTACACGCCAGATGGCGTTGCCGACGTCGTCGGCGATCAGGAGGCCACCGTCCCGATCCTGAGCGACGCCCACGGGGGCGCCATACAACTGCTTCTGGTCGGCGGATGTAAAACCTGTCACGACATCCTTGGGCGCACTCACCGGCTTGCCGTTCTCGAACGCCACGTACGACACCACGTAACCGCTCAACGGCGAGCGGTCCCAACTGCCGTGCTCGCCGATGAACGCGCCGCCGCGATACCGCGCCGGCAAGTTGTTGCCGGTATAGAACGTCAGTCCCAGCGGCGCGACATGGGAGCCGATTGCGAAGTCCGGCGCAATCGCCTTGGCGACGAGGTCGGGGCGCTGCGGTTGAGCGCGAGGATCGACGTGCTGGCCGTAATAGCTGTACGGCCAGCCGTAAAAGGCGTTCTCTTTCACCGACGTCAGATAATCCGGCACCAGGTCTGCGCCGATCTCGTCACGCTCGTTCGCGATGGCCCATAGTTGTCCCGTCTTCGGTTCCCATTGCAGCCCCGTGGGATTGCGAATGCCCGCTGCGTAAATGCGGCTTGCACCCGTAGCCGTATCGACCTCCAGTACGTCTGCGCGCCGGTACTCGACTTCCAGACCGTTCTCTCCGACGTTACTGTTAGAGCCGACGCCTACGTACAGCTTCTTGCCATCGCGACTGGCCAGCAACGATTTCGTCCAGTGGTGGTTGACCGTATTGGGAAGATCGGCAAGCTCGACGCCGCGCTCACTAATGCCGGTTGCGCCCGCCTTATACGGAAACTTCAGGATTGCATCAGTATCGGCAACGTAGAGCGTGTCGCCAACCAGCTGCATACCGAATGGCGAGTGCAGATTGTCGATAAACACGTGCCGCTCCCATTCGCCGCTGCTATTGGCAGGCTTTCTCAGCAGCGTGATGCGATTCGCACCTTTCGCCTTCTTCCCCGACTTGCTTTCGATAAGTCCCGCGATGACCTGCTTCGGCGTGGTAACGGCCTCTTCGTTCGGGCTATTGGATTCCGCCACGAGAATGTCGCCATTCGGAAGCGTATAAACCTGACGAGGGTGCTCGAGTCCCGACGCGATCTTCTCGATCTTCAGGCCGTCAGCGACCTTGGGCGTGGCGCCGTTCTGCCAACCCACGTACCTGGGGACCTGCATCGGCGGCGCGAAGAAGTTGCGCGCCTCCGGCATCGGCGGATTGGCGCCAGCCTGATGCGACGCATCGTACTGCGCGTGTTCGTTGCATCCACTCATCAGCGCCGATATGGCGACGATCAGCGCGCCGGTCGTGACGAGCTTATTCATGAGTCGCCTCCGCGCGATGGAGTCTGTCTATTGCCATTGCAACGTGAGCGATGCTCAGCAGCACGACCGTGATAACCGACAGAATCACGTTTTCCGGAACCATCGCGTAGGCGTCGCGGCTATGCACGAATGCATTGATGACCGCTGCGACGATCGCAAGCAGATTGAGCCAGAAGTCCAATCTTTCGATGCGCGATACCCGGCGACGTCGCTGCACCCATACGTGACCCAGATTGAGAAGGCGCGGAACGATCGCGATGATGAGGCCCACCGTCACGAGCCAGCCGGCGCCCTTGCCCCAGAACACATTACGCGTCGCCATGTAGATGATGTCGAAGATCAAGGTGCCGACGAACAGTCCATAGGGTATGGGATTGAACAGTTCGAAGATGGCGGGAGCGATCGTCGATGGACGTCTGGTAACGGAGGGCGTGGTGGACATGGCTTTCCATTTCTGTATCAGAACCGGTGTGGGTGCCGCTGCATTAGCCATGCCCGGACCCTTCGTTTAGCTGTCGGTCTGATTGCCCGCGACGTCGGCAAGCGTCATGTGGAAAGCATGGATACGCATCTACTGATGCGCGTTGAATTGCAAGGCCATGTCATTGCGGCCCGCGGCGGCTCTTTGCTGAGCGCGCCGCGAGTACTATCGATGAGTCACTTCACGGGCACGAGCACCGGCGCGTTCTGGTCCTTCAACAGCAGCACGAGAAACTTCGCTGGTTGTGTGGCGCTGGCGTTGCGGCCCACCGTATGCACGTCGTTCGGGCCCTCATAGAAAGTCTGGCCGGGCGTCAGCGTGACTTCCTTGCCGCCCTTCACACCCATCACGATGGTGCCTTCGAGCACGTAAATAAAACCGTGCGCGCGATGCACGTGCACCGGATCGGCGGCGCCCGGCGGATACACAACGGTGATCATCAGCGCTTCCTTGCCCGGATAATCCGCTAGCGGCTTCTCCATCAAGGGCGTGACGACAGCGTCGGGCGCGGCGTGAGCCGCTTGCGCGAGACACGCCGCGGCGATCATCGCAAACTTTCTGAATTCAGGCATGATGTCCTCCGTGTTGCTGAAGATGCGCGACTGGACTCGTCGCTCAGGAGAGGTTCGCCTTGCCGAGTCCGAACGCCGCGTCTGCCGATCCTGGCACAGTTCTGAAAGCCACATTGACGCGGTTCCAGCCATTGATCGCCATCACGTGAAATGTCAGGTTCGACAGTTCCTGGTCCGTGAACTGAGTGAGAACGCGTTCGAAAATGTCATCGGGTACGCCGCCTTCCGGCAACTTCGTCAGGATCTCCGTCCATGCGAGCGCCGCGCGTTCACGCGGAGAAAACAGCGCCGACTCGCGCCAGATGGCGACATGATGCAAACGCAGTTCGCGCTCGCCGTGAATCTTTGCCTCCTTCACGTGCATGTCGACGCAAAAGCCGCAGCCGTTCATTTGCGATGCACGCAGCGACACCAGTTCGCAGATCGACGTTTCAATGCCAGTCTCTTTCACCGCGAGGCCGAACGCCACGAACTTCTTGAACAGTTCCGGCGATTGCTGCATGTAGTTGATGCGTTGAGTCATGGTTGCTCCAGCGAGGATGAAACCGGTGCACACGAGCCACGCACCGGCGCCGGCGATATGCCGTACTCAACCATCGTAGTTCTGGCGGCAGACGGCCGGAAGCCATGCGAAGCGCCTCACTGTGTTGCCCGTGAGACACCAATCTATAGCGCGATGACCTGCGGTGCCGAATGTTCGACCGGCTCCCCGAGCATCCAGCGCAGATCGCGCTCAATCGCGGCGCACAGCGTGGAAATGGGGACGTCGTTCGCGCTTCCTTCGAAGGGGTTCTCCGTGCTTTCGCCCACCTGCGCGAGCGACGTGTACATCCACGAAACCATGACGCTGCATGGCACGACGAGCCAGATCATGTTGCCGTGCATGAGTCCGCTTGCGCCACTATTGAGTTTGTCGAATTCCTGCAGCAGGCCGAACGGGAACAGAAAGCAGAAAAACCGCACGAACAACGCGCTGATCGTCGCGTATTGGCGAGGGTAAGGGAAGTTTTTCAAGCGCTCGGCTTTCGCCTGAAGCGCGATGAAATCGCCAGTCGCCCGCTGAAGTTCGAGATAGAACGACAGGTTCAGATGCCCAGCGAGGTGCAGTGACTTAAGGCAATCGCTTTGCATGCTCAATATGGCCGTTGTCGCCGACGGTGAGGCGAGCGCGCGCGTACTCTCCGTGCTGGAAAGATAGTTCTTCAGAACGTCTTCGATCGCTGTTTCCCATTCGGGAACATGATAGTGACGCCGGTACTCGAGATTGAAGCGCCGGGTCATGCTTTCCCAGATTCGGGGGCTACGCAGTTCGTATCGCAATGCGGTTAGCCACGCAAGATGCCGGCAGATCAGCTCGCGGCTGGTATTCCGTTCAGAGGGAAACGCGCACGACAGTTGTCCCCACTTGCGGCTCGCGCCGACAATTTCCGTCCAGACGTCCTGTGCCTCCATTGCACGGTTATACGTCTGCACGTTTTTGAAGCCCACGATAAACGACGTCGCCGTACCCAGCAGTACGACGATAGTGAACGGCACCGACAGCCACGTCATCGACGCGTACTTGTAGAGAATGACGGGCACCGAGCCACAAATGACGAGTGCGTAGATTTGCCTTCGGGTCCAGAGAAGGAATTCGGCGAGGCGATACGATTTACCAAGGTGCATGTCGTGTGTGAGACGTTCGATTAAATAAGGTCTGGTCGAATGACCGCACTCTCACAAGACGTTTGATCTTGCGCCGTGTGACACTGACACAAGCATGGCGGAAGACCGTATTACGACCTTCAGCTGAAGGACACAGTCACTCCACCGAACGGCGATATCGCGCGACGAAGCGCGCCTGCCCAATGACCTTTCCATGCATCTGGTATGCGACGAGCGCCGGACTCGACGCGGCTTTTACATCGATGCCCGGCACTGAGAGCGCGGAAACCGTGACGACATATCGATGCGACTCGCCTTGCGGCGGGCACGGTCCACCGTATTTCGAGTCGCCGAAGTCAGTCAGGGTTTCCACAGAACCCGCCGGCAGCAGGTTTGCATTGCCGGACGCGCCCTTTTCGATCGACGTCTGCGACGGCGCAATGTTGGCTACTTCCCAATGCGTCCAGCCGAGGCCGCCGGTGGGCGCATCTGGGTCGTGAATAGTGACGACGATGCTTTTCGTCCCCGCCGGAACATGTGACCACGAGATGTGTGGGGAGACGTTCTCACCGCGGCAGCCGAATCCGCCATACACCTGTTCGTTCGCGAATTGCCCTCGATTCAGATCATCGACCTTCACTGAAAACGGCTCGGCAAACGCGGAGGCCGGCACGATCGCCAACAAGGTTGCGAAACAGACGGTGGTTCGCAAAGCGGCACGCAATTTCATGATCAACTCCGTTATCAAGAAGGCAAGTAAAGGGTTTGGTCAGCGCTTTCGATCAGCCGATGGTTGCGAGCGGATCGCTGTTGTACATTTATCTCTCAGCCTGACCAGGCGAGCGACGGACGTACTCCACTGGACTACTAATGAATAGAAACCGCGAGCGTAGATGCGATTCGTCGTTATGGAGCCATGTATATCGGGCTGCTCAGTCCAACCATTAACTCATTGCACGGAGCGCCTTAGTCGAGACGAATTGTAGGTTCGAGCTTTGGTTGTCAGTAGAGCCCCCGCGGCGATCACCGTGTTGTGCGCCAGACAACAATGTTCAGACCAAGGAACGTCTGAGGGTGCCATGGCGACGGACTTCAGGCCGCGCGGCGGATATATTGAGCACAGTCCACCTGCCATAGCGGCTGAAACTCGGTATCCGTAAGCGGATATGACAGATTGTTGACGACGGCGGCATTTCGACCTCTGCGCAGGCTAACCTCGCCTCTCTCGCCACTCGGCTGGAGAACAATGAAGCCAGACCGCCGGCCGCCTTCCGCGAACCATACAACCAAAATAGCCGATATCTCTACGATTTGCGCCACTAGCTTTCGAGCGGCCTTCTCCGGGCTATGCTGAACCACCCCGCTGCTTTGGCTACCGCACGAGCGGGCGGGCGTCTGAGTATGACAATTAGATGCCAGGACACCTAATCCATTGCCGACCGTCAGAAACCTGGCAAAGCAATGGACATATCGCGCGCGGCCGGCCCCAACGAAACAGTCGGTGCGCGCGTGCGACCGGTCGCGTCCACTGACCGACCTATCGCGATGGTTCATAACTGCGTGCCCTATATTCGGAGATAGACCATGTGGCAGCCGTCCAGTGCGATCCTTCAGTTGATGAAGGACAACGCAAAACAGTTGCTTCCCGATGCGCTGTTCCTCAGCCTTCTGCATCGCAAGCACATCGGGCGCTTTCCGAGATTGTTTCGTCCCACGACATTCAACGAGAAAATCCTGCAGCGCAGCTTACGGCCAGACCCGCGATATGCCGCGTTGACCGATAAGTTGACCGTGAGAGACTATGTCAAGGCGAAAGTTGGCGAACAACATCTGGTCCCACTGATTTCGTCGCCCGACGATTTCACGCAGTCGGTCTTCGATGCACTGCCCGACGCCTTTGTGATGAAAGCGAATCATGGCAGTAGCTTTGTGGAGATCGTGCAGGACAAGTCGAAAGTCACTTTCGACGGGTTGCGCACTTTGGCCAACCGCTGGATGTCTACGGACTTCTACCAGATTGCAAGGGAGCGTCACTACCGGCAGATTCGGCCACGGATTTTCTTCGAAGAACTTCTTCTCGACGAGCATCGCCAGATTCCCGCTGACTACAAGGTTCACTGCTTCGGCGGAAAGTCGGGACGACCGATGATGTATATCGTCGTCATCTCGGACCGGTTCGGCAGTAACACGCGTGGCGACGTATTCGATGTTCACTGGAATCATCTCGACGTGGGCATTGGCCCGTACGCCCGTAGCACGATGCCGCCACCGCCTCCGGAGAATCTGAATTCGATACTGGACATGGCCGCTGTACTGGCCGAAGACTTCAACTATGTTCGCGTCGACTTGTATGCGCCGGGCAATGCAGTGTACTTCGGCGAACTCACGTTCACGCCAGGCGCTGGCGTGGTGCCCATGAGGCCCGATCGCGTCGATTTCGAGTGGGGCCGGCTTCTAACGTAACGCTTTCTCACTCTGAGAAAAACGGTCGCACGACCGACCGAGGTTCATTGCGACTATCGGGGAGTCTGATCGTCGAAACTATTGGGAGCTTGGGTGAGCGGAAGCTTCGCACGCTCGGACGGCGCGGAATTCCTGTGATGAGCCCACTCGCGCAGTCTGTCCACCGCGCCTCCCGAGTGCGGGTTGGCAAAATGAAACAGGACCGTGGATCTCACGCTGTGCGGCAGGCACGCCTGGTTCGCGTGGAGCGATCTCATTCCCCAGAAAAAATACAGATTGCCCGGCTCCAGCCGCAAGATGCGTGCGCCGAGCGCACGCTGCACCGTTTCTCGCGCGAGTACCGAGCGCGTCAGTGAATTTTGCACCAGTGCTTTTTCGGCCAGGTTAATTACCGATGAAGACCGCACCCGGCGCAGGTTCGGATACATCACGAGATCGCCGCGCGGCTCGTTCGGGGCGTTCGGAATGATCAGCGGCAACAGCGCGGTGACGACATAGGTGTCGTAGTGAAACAGGTTGGATGCCTTGAGTCCCAGGTCGCCCGACAGCACGCGAAGCGCGGCAACGATGTCTATATCGGGTGCGGCTCGCCCGGTGCCTCGCCGGTACAACCCCGCGAGTATGCGCCGCAGATGCGGCGATTGCCCAAACGTCGCGAGCGGTGAGGCATCGAGCCACGGGCGTCCGGCGTAAATAAAGTGCTGGCGTTCATGCTTGTCCAGTTCGCGCTGAACGTAGTTGCCCGCCATTGCAATTTCAGCCGGAGAAAGGACGTCCCGAAGTGCGCTTATGCCGACTGTGTCCATCTCCTCGCTCAATGCGTCGAGCCTTTCGTCGGTCACCTGCTTCAATACGGAGTCCAAATCCTGATTCGAGGCACTTTCCATAGCTCCTCATGCAGTGTGGTCGCAGAGTGGATGGTGGTTTCGTCCTGGGAATAGCCAGGTTCTTCCTTGCAGTTTGTCATGGGCCGATTGCCGCGTTATGTGCGGTAGGCCATATGGCGGTTCAATGGCCGTCTGACTCACCGCAACCGGGAACTGCTCCCTTCGGAATCCAACGCTCCCCTCTATTCCAGCTGTCGTCATTTGCTTACGGCAAAAGATCTGTTCGTCAACTTCGCGCCCGCAGGTAGGATGGCTCGCCAGATGCATCCCTAACCTTCCCGACCGCCATGTCCACGACAAAGACACGCCCCAATCGCCGCGCATTTCTCCAGCTTTCCACCGGCGCTGCAGTAGCCGCGGCAGCCGCAGTGGCCGCACCGCTCGCTCTTGCGCAAGCGCCGGCGCCAGGGGCACCAGCGCGCGGGCCACGCGCTTTGCGAATCGGCAACCAGAAGGGTTATCTGAATCTGCTGAAGGGCCGCGGCACCCTCGAAAAAAGGCTGGCGCCGCTGAACGTATCGGTGAGCTGGACCGAGTTCGCTGCGGGCCCCGTGCAACTGGAAGCGCTAAACGTAGGCTCGATTGACTTCGGCGATGTCGGCGAAGCACCGCCGATCTTTGCGCAGGCGGCCGGCGCGCCGCTCGCCTATGTGGCAGCGACGGTTCCGCGACCGCAATCCGAAGCCGTGCTGGTGCCACCGGGTTCGCCAATCCGTTCGATAGCTGATTTGAAGGGCAAAAAGATTGCGCTTAATCGCGGCAGCAACGTCCACTATTTTCTCGTCAAGCTGCTGCGTCAGCATGGCTTGCAGTATGCCGACGTGAACGTCGCCTTTCTCGCTCCCGCCGACGCACGCGCTGCGTTCGAGCGCGCGTCCATCGACGCATGGGTGATCTGGGACCCCTTCTTTGCCGCCGCGCAAAAGTCGCTCGGTGCGCGGGTACTGGCGGATGCCAGCGGCGTCGTGGGCAATCGCGGCTACTACTTCTCGTCGCAGAGTTATGCAGCGAAGAACCCCGACGTGATACGGATCGTGATCGAAGAGATCGAGAAAGTCGATCAATGGGGCAGCCTCAACAAGGATCAGATGTCGAGCGAACTGGCGCAGCTATGGGGCTTGCCGAAACCGGTCGTGGATGTCGTCGTGGCACGTCAGCAGTTCGGCACGGAGCGGATCACTCGCGCCATTCTCGCCGAGCAGCAGCAAATCGCGGATGCGTTTCTTGACCTTGGATTGATCCCCAAACACGTCGACGTGCTGAGGGCCGGCCCGCCGAACCTCGCGTAAGGACGACAGCGCGGACGCCCGATGGCGACCGACGGAGCGCTTAAGGCGCTGCGACGCACGGCGCTGGCAAGATCGGCGCCAGCAAGCTCCATGAAAGTTCCGGTTGCTCTCGGCGCCGCCGTGAACTACATCTAAAGCCGGAGCGCGCTCGGCGGCAAGCCCGCGCGCGATCAGACAGAGGAGAGCCGTCATGGGTATGCGCCCGGATCCCACGTTCCACGCGTCGCCAAAACTTGCAATGGATGCGCCCGCGGAAGAATACGCGTACACGCTCCTGCTCAGCCCCGATTTTTCGCAGCCCGACGCGCTCGCCGTTATCGACGTCAAGCCCGGCTCGCCGACCTACAGCCAGGTGGTCCACACAGTGCCGGTGCCGAACAAGGGCGACGAATTCCATCATTTCGGCTGGAATGCGTGTTCGTCGGCGCTGTCGCCGCTGACCGGCCACGCGTTCCTCGAGCGGCGCTTTCTGATTATTCCGGGTATGCGCTCGTCGCGTATTTACATCGTCGATACGAAGCCGCATCCGACGCAGGCGCGGATTCACAAGATCATCGAGCCCGAGGAAATTTTTCGCAAGACGGGCTACTCGCGTCCGCACACGGTTCATTGCGGCCCCGAGGGCATTTACATCAGTACGCTCGGTGGCGCGGGGCCGGATGGCACAGACGGGCCGCCGGGCATCTTCATCATGGACTGTGAAACGTTCGACGTGCTCGGCCGCTGGGAAATCGATCGCGGACCGCAGGAGAAACATTACGATTTCTGGTGGAATCTGCCGCGCGACTACATGGTGTCGAGCGAATGGGCGTTGCCGCCGCAGTTCGAGAACGGCATCGTGCCCGAGGATCTTCTGTCGAACAAATACGGCCACGCAGTCCACTTCTGGGATCTGCGCGCCCGGCGCAATGTCCAGACGATAGACCTCGGCGCGAATCATCAAATGGCACTGGAAGTGCGTCCCGCCCACGATCCGAGCCGGGAGTATGGCTTTATCGGCGTGGTGGTCGACACGACCAACCTCGAAGGCTCGATCTGGACATGGTGGCGCGAAGGCGGCCAGTTCCACATCGAGAAGACGGCGACCATTCCGCCCGAGCCGGCCGACGCGGCGTCGCTGCCGCCGTTGCTGCAGGGTTTCGGCGCGGTGCCGCCGCTCGTCACCGACATCGATCTTTCCATCGACGACAAATTTCTCTACGTTGCCTGCTGGGGCACCGGCGAAATGCGGCAGTACGACGTGACCGAGCCGCGCAAGCCGAAGCTCGCCGGTTCGGTTCATCTCGGCGGGATCGTGCGGCGCACGCCGCACCCGAACGGCGAGGCGTTTGCAGGCGGCCCGCAGATGGTCGAGATCAGCCGCGACGGCAAGCGCGTGTACTGGACCAACTCGCTGTACTCGACGTGGGACAACCAGTTCTATCCGAACGGCGTGCCCGCGGCGCAAGTCATGGCGCATGCCGATCCTGGCGGCGGCCTGACACTCGCCGACGACTTCTGGGTGAAGTTTCCCGATGGCTACCGCGCGCACCAGATTCGCCTGGAAGGGGGGGACTGCTCGACGGATTCGTTCTGCTACCCGTCGGTGGGCATTTGAGCGGCGGCTGGTCGCAGACCGGCCTCTGGCTCGCGGTCGTCGCAAGCGGTTGCTATCACGGCGCCAACCCGGCGATGGGATGGCCGCTTGCGGTGTCGAACGCTCTGATGCAACGGCGCTCGCGTGCGCTTTTTACCGCTCTTTTCTATCTGGCGGCCGGACATGTGCTGGCCATCTTTCTGATGGTGATGCCGTTTGCCATGCTCGCCGTCGTGTTTGCGTGGCAGCGCGAGATCCAGACTGGCGCGAGCGTGCTCGTGATCGGCTTCGGCGTTGTCCTGCTGCTCTGGCGACGGCACCCGCGTGTGCTCGCCCGGATCGCGCCATCGCGGCTTGCGCTGTGGTCGTTCGCCATAGCGATTGCGCACGGTGCCGGGTTGATGCTCGTGCCGATCTACCTGGGCCTTTGCCGCGCCGACGATGCCGACCGGGCGCACCAGGCGGCGCAGACATTGATAGAAGCGCGGCTCGGCATGGCGCTGCTGGTATCCGGCGTGCATGCCGCGGCCATGGTGCTCGCCGGCGGACTGATCGCGTGGCTCGTGTATCGCTATCTAGGGCTCAAGTTCGTGTCGCGCAGCTGGTTCAACCTTGACGCCGTGTGGGCGTTTAGTTTCATCGTGGTCGGCACGCTTGCGCTGGTGCTCAATTCTGGCGATTTACGCGGGTCTTGATGGCCGCTGGCTTCGACATCGCAAAGCGCTGTCAGGCTGTTCATGTCATTGCGCGCAAGGCCTGCACGAGCCGCCGCGATCTCTAAAGACATGCCAGCAGCGCTACTCGACGTTCGATGCCTCGCGAACGACAGCCGAGACGCTGTCGAAATGGCGGTCGCCCATTCTCCTAAGCACGGCCAGGACCTCGCCGTCGGCGCCCTTGCGCTCTGCATAATCGACCAGTTTGTCACGCGTAGAGGGAAACGCGGCTCCTTCGAGCGCGCGCGTGATCTCTTCCATTCGCGGTTGGTCCGGATGGCGGTGGTTCTGCGAACGAGCCAGATGCTGAGCCATTTTCATCTCCTTGCCGGTTGAGAAAGCTTCCTCCGATGGTTCGCATAACGTGTGCCGCGCTCGTCACTCTGCGTCAAGTTGCTTTGTAAGCTGCGTTGCTCTTGATGACGTTCCAACACAGATTCACGAGAAGCTGAGAGACAACAATGTATTTCCCGCGCGCTTCGGGCGCTTTTACCGCCCTCCTCACCCTCCTCACCCTGCTCCCGCTGCTGCCAGTCGCCCTTGCCGGCTGCGGCAGTACTGCCTGCCCGCAGCCTTCGATCAGCGGCAGCGTCTGTCTCGGGACAGTTTGCGGGGCGACAGTTTCCCGCCTACGCCGTCGACGCAAACGGGCATGCGGCAGCGACACCGCTCCCGATTGTCGTCACCGACGCCGACGGCCACTTCGTGTTGCCGCGCGCCTCGCGCTGGCCGCTGCTCGCGCAATCGACCGGCGGCAGCTACACCGAGGAAGCGACCGGCGTGCGCGCACCGGTCGGACAATCCGTGTTGTCCGCGGTGTTTCTCGCCGAGCCGTCGACGATGGTCATCACGCCGTATTCGAGCGCGGTGGTCGTCGATGCGCAGACGGCGGGCGGGCTCACTGCGTCGAATGTCGCAGCGGACGGCTCGCTCATCGCGCCCGCGGACGACGCCTGCTACGTCACGACCGGCGCCGAAAACTTTGCGACGAACCCGCTGAACCACTCGGGCGTAACCGCGCTCGCGATGCTCGGGGCCACGCGGGCTTCAGACCACCAGACCGCAAGCGGGTCGGCGAGCGCGTGCGGCGACCGCGTGGCGTTGCTCAATGAAAACCTGTGGCTTTTCAGGGACGCAAGAACAGTGTGCAGGCGTCGCTCGTGCCGGGCATGACGAGCACGAACTGGTCGACCTATCCGACCACGAGCACGTGGGGACCGCACGCGGCCATTTATGGCGCGATCTCGGCGCCGCCTGCCTGCACGGACATCGACACGTTCAGGCGCGAACTCGTGATGGCAAGGGAAAACTATTGGGTCGATCAGAACCTCAACTACTTCTACCATCACGTTCCGTGCTGGACGCCGCGGGAAAACACCGCAAGCATCGAACATCGCGATTCGTCGGCGGGCAGCACCAGCGGCGGCGCGGCCGATCCGCATTCCCCGAAAATGACCTGCACCGCGCGGCGCGGCGCGGCGCGGCGCGGACGGTTCGCAGAGTGTCCAGACCTCCACGGCGCAAATGCCGCCCGCCATCGGTTCGGCGCTGATGTGGAACGGCGCGGACTGCTCCAACTTCACGTCGTGGGTCTACAACTTCGCGGGACTCGCGACCGATCAGTTGTCGATGGAGCAATGCCTGCTGCCCGGCGATCTGCTCGATGTGGCGCAAAAAGACACGGTAGGCAGCGGCACGTTCGCCGCCGACTACAAGCTCGCGCACGTCATCACGTGGACGGGTACGCGCTTCAGCGATCTGCAGGCCGGTGCCGACCGCGCGAAGTACGACCTGAGCCGGATGGGCCAGCCGGATTCGCGGCTTGGCGGCGACTTCCTGGCGCTGCTGGGCCCGACCGACACCGCCGCGAACCTGGGACAGCCCGGACACGATCCGTGGATGATCATCGACAGTCACTACGCCGGTCCCGCATATCGTCCGTTTCTCGGCTGGTATGCGGAGCGCCTGTCGCATGTGCGGCGCATTGTCGGGCCGATGCGGCCACAACCGATCCGCACCTCGCCGCCTATGTGATCGAGCCATTGCCGCAGACCAGGAAAGGCTGGCTGACGCTGGCCTCCAGGCAAGCGGGTGCGACGGCCACGAGCGGCTATCGGCTTATCTATCAGACGAGCGGCGCGCAGTCGTGCTATCAGGCTGGGAGGCCCTGAGGCGGGAGGGGTGTTGGCGGGATCTGCTCGGGAGGCTGTTGTGATGATGGTGCGCGGGGTGTCGACGTCGTGAATTGGATGCGAGGACACTGCTGTGTTCGCGACTGCGGGCTTCACCGGATGCAGCGGACATTCTACAAAGATCGCCATCGCGGGCGACACGGCGTCCGCCATAGTGCATCGTGTCGGAAACAGTGACGACTTCGCCGCGGTGGTCCGTGGCGTCATTGAGGCGGATAAGGCCGATCATTGATTGTCTCAGTAGTGATCCCTTCATCCGCAATTCGCAGCAAGTTAGCTTTTCTCATAAAGTGTTCCCAAACACAGAAAAGCCCGCGCTGTTGTTGCCGAAATTCGCGAGTCCGAATAGTGTCGTGAATTATTATTGGAAAAACTCTTAATTTTTCCATAATCGTCGTACAGTGACGGCCAGGTGGGCCGCATCAGACCGCGACCATAAAACGCTCTCATCACCGGCAACGGCGGTACACGGATCACCCTAACGCGGTACTCAGTAACCATTGACGAATGGCTCTGGCGTCACTGCCGCATTTTTAGCGACGTGCAAGCACGCAACGGCATTATTTCTACTTTGCCATTACGCGCCCTGACACAGACATTTTTTAGGGACGTGGCGTTGGTCGTCTGTCCGGCACATGGAAGATTCAGTTTTACGGTTCCGCTACGCTCTAAACACACACTTCCCGATCGCATCAAGATTAATTCTTGCTCAACATATAGCTTGCGATCCTTGAAAGCATAGAGTCGCTCCCAGTTCCCATAGGCATCGGCGCCTATCGCCCGAAACTGACCTGTACCAAAGGGATCGGCCGCTACGGGTAAATTCCCAGAAAATTCGACGCCGTCTCGGTCCGCGTAAAAAACCAGCATTTGTGCATCGAGTCCTAGCCTTCCAGGGTTAGCCATGATCAGTTGAGCATCTGATTTTTCCGGTTGAACCGTCCACGTTACTTGTGCGCAATCATCTGTCTCGTCTAGTCGCTGTGAGGCGACTTGACGCAGATCGCCTAGATGCCCATCAGCAAAAGATACTGTAATGAATTGGGTGCCAAGGCTCCCGCTACAGGAAAAAATGAACTTCGCGCTCTGAATTGCAACTGTTGTGGAGCTTCCAGGAATGTCCTGCGCAAAAGCCTGCAGCAAAGGCGCACAGACGAGTAAAATTCCAATCCATATTTTTTTCAAGTCAGTATCCCCTTGATTCTTGATGTTTCTGAGCGACGCTGATCGAAGTGAGCTTCTGCTGGAAACTCGGCGGGCGAACTTGCATGGTCCCCACGCACTTTATTCGTCATCTCGATCACATTGTCGCTATCAGCAATAGGTAAAAGTCTGTTCTTTGCCCAGAAAAAACCGGCCGTGTCGATCGAAGTAATCGGATCGTCGGCTACAAGCTCTGGATTCGCGATAACCGGCGGTTTCAGGGACGCAGTAAGCTGAGCAACCAAATTCGCGTTTTGAACCGGTAGCAAGTTTGCGTGTAGGCCGGAGGAGTATGGCGGGGTAAATCCCCACCATCGGGCATCATGCCACCACGTTTGCGCGACGCTTTGCCCACCGAGCCATCCCCGATATTGGAAATATGCTCCATAATTGGCTCTCCCTGTAAGCTGTTTAAATCCTCGACCTCTAAATTTCCCGCCGTCGTTCCATTCGACGTTGCCCAGCCAGCCAGCGTAATTCTTTGCGCGTTCATACCGTCTGAAATAGGCGAACGGATCGCCGTTATATAACTCGTTCATATAGTGGAGCTGGGCAGACTCGACCGATGATTGCCCAAGAAAATGTGCCTGGCGAAGTGCGCCGTTAATACGATACTTGTTAAGGGTCCTGTTGATTCCGACGAGATATCTGTCAATTGCGGAAGCGTTGGCGGCTGGATAAAGTCGGCGGAATTCGGCTGCGCTCAGCCAACCGCAAGCTCTGAAATGCCGGATAAACGCCGTAGGCGGCAAATGCCAGACCTCATTGGCAGGCGGGAAATCCGGATCACTGACATCCTCCCAGAACGCGAGATCGCGCGCATGATCGATCAGCTTCGTAAAAGCCTCGTCCGCTAACGGATTGGTCAATGCCTCATGTGGACTCGTGAGCCAGTTGTATCGCGCCCCCAGTCCGTCGCGACTCCACTCCGATGGAAACTTGCAAATCGCACGCGCCATGCGCTGCCGGATCGCATCCGTGCCCAGCGCAGTCACGGCATCGGCATGGCTCACGTGCCCCGCATGATTGACGTCCAGCCAGCGTTTGACCGTAGGCGAATCGCACAGGCTGTCGGGCGTGGGGTCATCGTTAATGAAAGTCCACCCCGCCCACTCAGGGAAATCAGCATCGCTATAGACCCGCACGCCCGCGTTCGACAGGTTGATCCAGCCGTCACCGTCCGGTGTCTTCACTTTCCGCCAATGATTGAAGCGCGCGCCGGCGGGGAGTTGGTCGTTGATGCAGCGCCCGAAACGGATCATCTCGAAGATGGCACTCGGCGATGGCACTGGCATACCCGCTGCCAAGCTCGCGAGACTGCTGTCGGTATAGCGGCCGTTCAGGGCTGTGGCCCGTTTGTACAAATTATATTCGGCGTCCCTTTCCGCAGGCATTGCACCGTAGACAGACCAGCTCAGGTCCGCATTCTGCCGGTAGGTTGTCAGCGTGCAGTCCTTCTCATAGTGCATGCGGATGACAAGGTCGCAACTGGTCCCGGCCGCTACAAGAGCCGATTGCGGCTGCAATGTCGCGACAGGTGGCGCGCTGTCATCATCACGGAACGGGTGCGGCTCACTGGCAAAGAGTTTCGCGCCGCGAGGAACGAAGAACCACATGTCGCCGTACACCGCATCACTGCGCGCCGGAGTGTTGCCCAGCGGCGCCGGCGCACGGCCGATCATGTTTTTCAGGTTCGCCTCGCTGCAGATGATCTCGAAGTGAATCTGCGGGTACTGTCCGAATATCTGGCCGGGTGTGCCGACTACGTCCTTGCGGTAGATCCGGTTGCCGACAGCGAGCGTCGGCATTACCTGCTGCAGGTGCAGGTACACGGAGTAATAGGTGATTTTCGCCTTCTGGCCTTCACCGATCTCGGTGTCGTGGCGGATCACCACGCAGCCGTCGTCTGTGCGCACGTTGCGGTACTGGAGCGTCGGCTTGTGGGTCGTGTCGGTCTTGCGCACATACACGATCTTGCCGTCCGCGATGGCTCGCACAGGAAGTGCATCGCCGCCTTCTGTTGGTGCTCTCAGGTGTGCGCCACCATGCCAGCCGAGGTTGAAGCTGATCGGATAGGCGCCATTGCCTGGTGCGCATTCCAGCATGCTGGCCGTGCATACGTCACCATCGGGCACGACCGTGTTGCCCGCATCCGCTGTGGGCATTGCATCGTTCTGCTGCGGATGGGCGGCTGAAAGAAAGGGAGGGCTGGTAATCATGAGTCTGTCAGGAGGGGAAGATCACAGCGAATGGAGGTAGTCATCGGTAGGCGTGCCCGAACCGAAAGGCGGAAAATTCCTCAGCTGGGCGTCCGGCCCCGGTACGTCCCACGACGCGCCCCTCTCCAGAATCGCCCCCGGCGACCCGTTGACGATCCCGCTGCCGTTGATCTGGATGTACGAGCCGCCCGCGCCAATCCAGACTTCCTTTGCGGCATTAATGACGATCCTGCCGTCGGTGCTGCTGATCGTGATGTCCCTGAGCGCTGCCAACGCCATCCCGCCGCTCTGCGCCTGCAACTGCACCGCACCTTTGGCGGCGTAGAACTTCATGCCGTCCTGGTAGGCGAACAGCGACACCGACCCGCGTACCGACACGTGATACGAGCGCCCCGCGGACAGGCTGTAATCGCGTCCCACTGTGATCGCGTGATCGTTCGCACTCGCCATGTGCGTGCTGTCGGCCGCGGTCGTCGCAATACTCGCCGCACTCGCAATCACGACGTCGGGCCGCGTCATTTCGGGCGACGGGTTGTCCGCCGTCTTCTGCCCGCCCCGGATCGCATCGTTCTGCGTCCTGATCGTGCTGGTGGCATCGCCTTGACCCGCCTCCAGGGTCTGCGCATTGTGCTGGGTCGCGACCCGTGACAGGTCCTCGTGCAGCTGTCGCGCCTGCGTGAGCCGCGCCACCGTCTCGCCCATGTCCTTCACCGGCGCGCTCGCACCCGCGCGCGCTTCCGTCGTCAGCAACATGCCTCTGTTAGCGCGCATCACCGCATGCGCATCGGTGGCGATCTCGATTCCCTCACCGCGCGCCTCGGTGCGCCCCTTTGTGCCGTCGATGCGCGTGTTGAACCCCGCCACAAACCGCGAATTCGCCTGGTCGCTCGCAAGCTGCGCCTGCATCCTGCCGGGCGTATCGTCCAGCGCGAGGTGGTTGGAGCGCAGACCATACTCGAGGCTTTTACTGCGGATGCCGCTCAGTGCCGCATTGGCCGGCAGCTCCCACGGCGGCATGTTGAATCTGTCCACTACGAATCCCGCGACTACAGGCCGGTCGGGGTCGCCATGCACATGCGCGACCAGCACCATCTGACCGGCGCGGCCGGGGGCGACGACGCCCAGCTCGCCGCCCTGCCATTGCGTCATGACGCGCACCCAGATCGAGCTTGCGCCATCGAGATTCGCCCGCCGGTCCCAGTCGAACTGGATGCGCAGGCGGTTCCGGTGGTCGATGAACATTTCCTTGTCCTGCGGCGCGACCACCACCGCATATTCATAACCGTCGATGCGCGGCCGGGGCGTGAGCTGCGGCAACCGGAAATACTCGCTCGCCGGTTGCAGTTCGAACTCCGTGTTGACGGTGTATTGACGCCATGCGCCCGATGACGTGCCGACCTCAGTGATGTCCAGATCACAGCGCAGAACGATGTATTCGCAGTTCGCGCGCTCCTGCGGATAGCCCGCAAGCGTGAACGTGCGGCCCGGCTGAAGGGCCAGGAGGTGCCCCGTGCCGGTTGCGCGCAAACCCTGGCATCGCCGCGCTTCGAGCTTGACCCGCGCAAGGTACTGGCCTTCGATCTGCTCGTCGTTCGGATGGGCAGACGTGCGCCGCGCCTCGGGCTGAGCAAAGTCAGCGGGCTCGTACAGCTCGATGCGCTGGCTCGCCGTACCGCGCGCGTCCTCGTAGGACTCGCGGTTAGGCACAAGGCTTTTTGCCAGCCGCGGCTGTGCGTAGTTATGGTCGTTGACCGTCGCCTTACCTGGTGTCAGCGTGTAGGCGATCGACAGTTCACTGATGTGTTCCTCGTCTATGCGGCTTCGGTGTGATAGCGAAGCGTTTCATAGGCCAGTCCATGTGGACGGAAACCACCCAGCAGGTCGGAGATGACGAGCGAATGAAAGTTGTTCCGGTGTTCCCACCAGTAGAAAAGTCCGAACTCCTCCATTAAACGGGAGACAAATTGCCAGTCCGATTCCCACGCCTGCCGGATCATGTCGCGCGCCGGATAAGCCTTGCCCCTGCCGGGCCACATTCCGCCAATGCGCCACTCGACGGTGCCCTCATAGGGCTGCAGCACCTGTTCAAGCACCTCGATGACGGTACCGTGGAAGATGCGCGAATCGCAGTTCAGCGTCGCGCGCCACACGAACGGGCGCAGCACGAATTCGAAAACTGCCGCGCGGTCCTGAACGCACCGGATGCGCGCTGAAACGATTTCGCCATTGATATGGCGGGTATCGGCACCGACGTTCACGCGCCCGGTATCGCCTGTCGCGCCGGCGCGGAAAGTGCCGATGCCCGCAACCTGGATCGCGACGGTGCCCGATGTGCCGACGATCTTCGCCAGGTCGAGCTGCGCGGCACTCGCCGGGTCCTGCAGGAAGTCCGGGTTTTCGACCTCGGTTTCTACGATGTATTCGAACAGCTCGCCCACCGCCTCGCGTCCTCGGAGACTGCGGACCGTCAGCATCGGCTCACGGGTTTCGATGCGTTGCCGGCTGCGGTAATCGACGCCGACGATTTCGGGAAGCGCGGCACCGCTGAACGTGAGGGTGCGCGTTTGCGTCGTCCACCGGGTCATGCTTGCCTCGCTTCAGCGGGTCGGGGAACCGTGGGAAGCGGCTTGCCCGCCGATTGCGTCTGCGCATCGCCGGTCGTGTCCGACGTACGCGGCTGGAAAAGCCACGACATTGTTAGCCCCCTCTAAAAGTTATGTTTCATATGCCGCTGGCTGTCCGGACATTTTGGAATCCTACTAAATGTCTCCACGAGGCACCCCTTTTCCATTGAGGGCTCGGGCCTCTGCATTATCAAATCGATCCCGACCGGCGTACAGATGGAAACTGTCGCAGTTTTGTAAAACAAAATCGGGATAGGTTTAACGCATAGCCACCTAATGGATTGACTGACGCTGGACAGAACCAGATCGTCCGCAAGATAGGGAAAGGCACGAAAAAACGCCCGCACGAGGCGGGCATTAGTAACTATCTGGAAAAAGCCGGGAACGTCACATAGCGCCCATCATCGCGCCGCTGCTGCCAGTGGGTCGCACCATGGGACGCAACCGACCAACGATCCAACGGGTGCGCAGGTTCGACGCTAAGTGGGACGGCAAGCTTCAGCGAACTGCGGGTGCGACCTACCACCAGTTCAACCGATCAGAGCGTGTCGCAACTTCAATCAACGGCGTTGGGTCTGCACGTGGAACTACGACGGAGACGTTTTACGCTCAATCGCGCTGTGCCAGCCAAAGCGAAAACTTATCCCCAGTTTTTGTTCAAAACCCTGTGGACAACCTCAGCAAACCCACACCAAGTACTTGATGGCACACTGCAATCCCGCGCCGTCTCCGCAACAGTCAGCCGGAGACGGCATCGCTGGGAAACAGCCCCTCACCGTACTCCATCCTTGCGCCGCAGCGACTCCGGCAACCCGCGCAGCACGATCAACGCGCAAATCACACTCATCGTGCCGATCACATACAACGCAGGCGTCGTGCTGCCGGTCAGATCCCGCACGCGTCCAACCATGATCGGACTCACGATCCCCCCGAGCTGACCCAGCGTATTGATCAACGCGATGCCGCCAGCCGCGCCCGCCCCAGTCACCAGTTTAGGCGGCAATGCCCAGAATGCCGGGATGGATGCCACCACGCCTGCGCCCATTACGGCCAACGCGACGATCAGGAAGCCGGTCTGTTTATCGAAGAAACCCGCGGCAAAGAAGCCGATTGCCGACATCACGAGCAGCCCGAAAACGAACTTGCGCCGCTCGCCGCTTGCATCGGATAGGCGCCCCACCACCACCATGCAGATCGCGCCGCATACATAGGGCACCGCCGTGAGCAAACCGATCAGCGTCGGATTGTGCGTGCCGGCCACGCGGATCAGATGCGGCGTCCAGAAATTCAATCCATACGACGCAACCTGAATCAGAAAGTACACGAGACCCAGCGTGAGAAAGCCTGGCGTCCTGATCGCGCCGAGCAGCGAATGCCCGGTGTCGGGATGACGGCTTTGCTGCGCGATCTGCTCAGACAGATACGACTTCTCGGCGGGAGACAGCCAGCTCGCGTCCTCAATGCGGTCCTTCAACAGCTTTAGCACGAGATAACCGAGCAGCACGCACGGTAGGCCACCGAGCAGGAACAGCCAGTGCCATCCGGGCATACCGAGCACGCCGTTCATATGCCCGATAACCAGGCCCGCCAGCGGCGCCCCGACCAGTCCCGAAAACGCCGACGCGAGAAACAGCATCGACGTGATGCGTCCGCGATAGCTCGGCGGAAACCACAGCGTGAGGTAATACAGCACGCCGGGAGCGAAGCCCGCTTCCATTGCCCCGATCAGAAAACGCAGTCCGTAAAACTGCCATTCGGTATTGACGAAAACCATCGCCGCTGTGGCGAGGCCCCACGAAATCATGATCCGTGCAATCCAGCGCCGCGCACCAACTTTGTACAGAAACAGATTGCTTGGCACTTCGAACAATACGTAGCCGATCACGAACAGGCTCGCGCCAAGACCATACGCGGTGTCGGATAACCCGAGATCGCTTTGCAACTGAAACTTCGCGAAGCTGATGTTGATGCGGTCGAAAAACGCAAACAGATAGCAGATCATGATGAGCGGCATCAGCCGCCATGCCACTTTGCGGATGATGGCCGCCGCGCCGTCCGCGCTTTGCTCGCGGCCGCCTGTTGCGATTGCGCCGAGGTCACTCATGTTCGTCTCCAATGCCGGATTCGGCGCTGCCGTCCGGTCGTTTAGTGGATCAAGGAAAGTTAGATTTGCAGCACATAGTCCGGCACGGGATGCAGGTCGCTGTTGCGTCCGGCCTTCGCCACCTGCCCGGGAACGTCATGCCCGAGCAGATCCGGCAGCGCCCGCGACAACGCGAGCAGCTTCTCCAGATCGATGCCGGTCGGAATGCCCATCTCATCGCACAGATTGACGAGGTCTTCCGTACAGATGTTGCCGGATGCACCCGGCGCGAACGGACAACCGCCAAGGCCGCCCAACGCGGCGTCGAAACGGCGTGCGCCGGCTTCATACGCAGCCAGCACGTTGGCGAGCCCAAGTCCGCGCGTATTGTGGAAGTGAAGCGTGAGCGCGGAAGGTGTCACGCGTTCAAGCACCCGCGTCACGAGCCGCGCCACCTGGCGCGGATTCGCCATGCCGGTCGTATCCGCGAGCGTGATCCCCTCAATGCCCATCTCGCGATACGTATCGACAATGCCGACCACACGGTCCTCGTCGATCGTGTCTTCGAACGGACAGCCGAACGCGGTCGCGACCGATGCGTTCAACAGCACGCCCGCGCCCTTCACGTGACGCACGATGTCGCCAAACGCCGTCAGCGACGATTCGCAGCTCATGCGCATATTCGCGCGGTTGTGCGTCTGACTTGCCGACATCACGAGGTTCAGTTCATCCGCCTTCGCAGCCAGCGCGCGCTCGGCGCCCTTGAGGTTGGGCACCAGCGCCACATAGATCACGCCCGCATGGCGCTCGATCTGCTGGAACACCGCCTCGCCATCACGCAACGCCGGGATCGCTTTCGGCGATACGAACGAACCGGCCTCGATCCGCGTGAAGCCCGCCGTCGAGAGCGCGTTGATCAACGCGATCTTGTCGGCGGTATCGACCCATGTGGGTTCGATCTGCAAGCCGTCGCGCGGTGCGACTTCCTGCACGATCAGCTTGTCGGCAGGTTCGGTGTCCAACACACTGTTCGATGCGCGGCTCATTGCACGGCTCCTTCGCGGCGTAGCCGCTCGATTTCTTCGGTTGCAAATCCGAGTTCGCTTAGCACGCTGCCGGTATGTTCGCCAAGCGTGGGACCTTGCCAGCGCACTTCGCCTGGCGTATCCGACAGCTTTGGCACGATGCCCGGCATCTTCACCGATGCACCGCCAGGCAGTTGCGCCTGCAACAACATGTCGCGCGCCTGGTAGTGTGGATCGGACACGATGTCCGCGACTGAATAGATGCGTCCCGCAGGCACTTCGGCGCGCTCCAGCGCGGCCAGCACGTCGTTGGTGGAATGGTGCGAGGTCCATGCGGCGATGGCCTCGTCCAGCATCGCGCAATGCCTGGCGCGGCCGTCGTTGTGAGCCAATGCCGGATCGTCGGCGAGATCGGCGCGGCCGATCGCCTGCATGAGTCGCCGGAAAATCGGATCGCTGTTGCCTGCAATCACTACGTAACCGTTGTCTTCGGTGGGATACGTGTTGGACGGCGCAATGCCGGGCAAGGCGCCGCCGCTCCGCTCGCGAACGTGGCCGAGCAGATCGTATTCCGGGACCAGACTTTCCATCAGATTGAAAACGCTTTCGACGAGCGACACGTCGACCACTTGCCCGTCGCCCTGCCCTGTCTTCACGCGCAGCAGTGACATCAACGCGCCGATCACGCCGTGCAGCGACGCGAGCGAATCGCCGAGACTCACGCCGACGCGCGCCGGCGCGCCGTCCACTTCGCCCGTGGTGTAGCGGATGCCGCCCATCGCTTCGCCGATTGCGCCAAAGCCCGGCCTGTCGCGATACGGACCCGACTGTCCATAACCGGAGATACGGACCATCGTCAGCTTCGGGTTGATCGCGTGCAGCACGTCCCAGCCGATGCCGAGCTTTTCGAGCGCGCCCGGACGCAGGTTTTCGATGACGACATCGGCCTCGGCCGCAAGCCGCTTCACGATCTCGACACCATCTGCCGATTTGAGATTCACGCAAACCGATTTTTTGTTGCGCGACTGCAGATACCACCAGAGCGAGGTGCCCTCGTGCAGCTTGCGCCATTTGCGAAGCGGATCGCCCGTTTCAGGCGCTTCGATCTTGACCACGTCGGCGCCGAACTCGGCCATGAGGCGCGCGGCGAACGGCGCGGCAATGAGAGTTCCGATCTCGACGACGCGGATACCCTGAAGGGGTCCACTCATGTGCTGTCTCCAAAGCAGTTTTCTGTTGGGAGACAGCTTGCAGGCATGCCGCGGCGGCGTCCAACCGCAATTCGCCAACGACCGTTCGCGAACGGCGAACGCTCACCTGCGGCGCGGATTCATGCCGCCGGAGCTTGCCGAACGTCCGACGCTTCGACCGAACGCAGATGATCGAACAGCAGACGGCTCACCGGGGACAACGCGTCGACGTCGCGCACGACCAGCACGAGGCTGCGTTCCGACCACTCGTCTTCGAGTGGCGCGCCGACCAGTCCAAGCGGGCGGCCCATGAGTTGATAAACCTTTTGCGGCAATACGCCGACGCCCATACCTGCCTGTACCATCCGGCAAACCGCGTCGAAACCCGGCACATGGATTCGCAGCCGCAATGGCTTGCCGGCCTGGCGCGCGGCCATATGCGTGCGCGCGTTGATGGAACTCGCGGCGTGCAGGCCGACGTGATCTCCGTCGAGCGTTTCGGCGAACGCGACGCTTTTGCGCGTAGCCAACGGATGATCGTCGCGCATCACTAGCACGAGCGAATCGTGCCGATAGTGCTCGACGTGCAAGTCGCGCGTGTCGGCGTCGCCTGAACAGATGCCGAGATCGGCCAGGCTGTCGTCCACTGCTTCGACCACACCACCGCTCGGCCGCTCTTCCAGATCGAGCTTCACACGCTCGTGCTCCAGCTGGAACGCGCGTAAATCTTCCGGCAAGAATTCGACGATCGCCGACAGATTCGCCATCATTCGCACGTAACCACGCACGCCGCTCGCGTGGCCCGCGAGCTCAATGCCGATGTTTTCGATGTCGCGCATCACGCGCCGTGCGTGATGCAACAGCGTTTCGCCGGCCGGCGTGAGCGTCATGCCGCGCGCGTTGCGCTGGAACAGCGTGGCGCCGACCGCCTGCTCCAATTCGAGCAGGCGCTTGCTCGCCGCCGAAACGGCAATAGCCTCACGCTCCGCGGCGCGCGTCAGCGTGCCTTCCTCGTAGACGGCAAGGAACAGTTGAAGGGTCGTGAGGTCGAGCTTGCGAAGAAGGTTCTTGATCACCATGGCGCGGCGCCGGCAGTTCGGTCAGTGCTAATCATCCCATATGCAGCCGCGCAGCCCGAGCTCTGGGTTGTCGTGTTGAGATCGCCCAGCGGCAAAGCGGGCACTCATGGCCATGAGTCGAGTCTGTGATTGTGCGAATCAACAGAGCCGCTTGCCGTGCAGTGCTAAAGCGCGTTTGGTATGCTGGATCGCCGGGCACTTCGCGGGGCGCCATGGTCGTTCCATCGGCCTCATTATTCACCAAAGCGCTTGTCGCGATAAGCGCCACGACCGGTCGAACGCTGCCAACCGCACGGCGTCGGCTGCCAAGGCTCTCGCAGTTCGCCCATCGTCAAAGGAATCATTCGATGCCCACCGTCGCGATAGCGATTTTCCCCGGCGTGCAGGCGCTCGACGTCGCCGGGCCTGTCGATGTGTTCTCAGAAGCGAACCGCTTCGTCACGCCACAGGAGCGCTACGAGGTCACACTGCTCAGCGCGAACCAAGCTCCGCTGCGCGCGTCGAACGGCATGACGCTAATCGCCGACGCCACGTTCGATCACGCTCGCGAGCCGTTCGATCTCGCGTTGGTCGCGGGCGGCCCTGCACTGCCCGACGGCGAGCCGCCCGCTGCACCGTTGCTCGACTGGTTGACCGACGTCGCGCCTCGATGCGCGCGTTATGGTTCCATTTGCACCGGCGCTTTCGCGCTTGGACATGCGGGCCTGCTCGATGCACGCAATGTCACGACACATTGGCAACACGCGGCCCAACTCGCTGCGCAGTTTCCCAAAGCGCGCGTCGATTACGACCGCATTTATTTGCGCGATGGCCAGCTGGTGACATCGGCGGGCGTGACTGCGGGCATCGATCTGTCGCTCGCACTCGTCGCCGAAGACCATGGTTCGCACATTGCGCTCGCAGTGGCGAAGCGGCTTGTCGTATTCGCGCAGCGGCAAGGCGGTCAGTCGCAATTCAGCCCGTACCTCACGGCACCCGCCGACGAAACATCGCCGGTCGCAAAAGTCCAGGCGCATGTCATGGAGCGCATCCACGAAAGCTTTACGGTCAAAGAACTCGCCGACGTCGCGGGAATGAGCGCCCGCAATTTCGCGCGCGTGTTCGTGCAGGAAACGGGCGTGACGCCGCATGAGTTCGTCGAGCGCGCGCGTGTGGATGCAGCGCGCAAGCTGCTGGAAAGCAGCGGCGCTGCGCTCAAGACGATCGCCTACGATTGCGGTTTCGGCACGGCCGACCGCATGCGGATCGTCTTCATGAAAAGAATCGGCGCAACGCCGATGCAATATCGTGAGCGCTTTCGAGCAACCTGAATATCGTCCATGAGCGGCGCCGCTGCGCGCGCAAAACATGCGTGAGAAGATAACGCTCTGCTCAAGCCAACGCTCAAGGAACGACATGACCCCCTCTTCTCCGATTCGCGCGATCGTCACCGGACACACGCGCGGCCTTGGCGCGGCGCTCGCTGAACAACTGCTTGCACGCGATATCGCGGTGCTCGGTCTATCGCGCTCGCGTCATGCATCGCTCAAACAGCGCTTTCCCACGCTGCTAGAAGAAGCCGAACTCGCACTCGCCGATACGGCACGCGTTGCTGAATGGCTGGCGACTGATGCTTTGCGCGCATTCGTCAGCGGCGCAGACACTGTCCTGCTGATCAACAACGCGGGCATGGTGCAGCCAATCGGTCCGATCGAAGGGCAAGACGTGGTGGACATCGCGACGGCCGTCAGCCTCAACGTGGCAACGCCGTTGATGCTCGCGAGCGCAATCGCCGCCGCAAGCCCGCACGCGAGCGACCGGCGTATCGTGCATATTTCGAGCGGCGCGGCGCGCAACGCTTACGCCGGCTGGAGCATTTACTGCGCGACGAAGGCGGCGCTTGATCACCATGCGCGCGCTGTCTCGCTCGACGCGAACCGCGCGTTGCGCATCTGCAGTCTTGCACCAGGTGTGATCGATACGAACATGCAGGCAGAGATTCGCGGAACCGGCGTCGAACAGTTCCCCATGCGTGAGAAGTTCGAGGACCTCAAGCGCAGCGGTCGACTTTCCACGCCCGAGCAATGCGCGGCTCAGTTGCTCGACTACGCACTAAGCGATGCATTCGGTGAAACGCCGGTGGCCGACATTCGCGAAATCGCGAAGTCGGCCTGAGGTGTAGCAGCATCGTAGCTCCCGAAAAACCTCACCTTTGCGTGCACGTGGCGATGATTACCGTGGCTTCGCGGCGGGATCATCGCGCGAACCACGCTCTTTATTCGGGGATTTTTGCCCGTTGCTTCGCTGCTTGCCGACGATTTGGAGGCGAAGCCCGCGCTCCCGGAAAAGCTCACCTTCAGCAAGAAGCGATCAATGCTTCGCAGCTGCCAGCGTTTTCAGAACTCCCGAAAACGCTCACCTTTCGCGGTAAGGGACAGGCTGCAAAGCCATACTGGGCGGGGCACCGGTTGTCGCGAACAGATGATTCCCGAAAACTCTCACCTTTCGGATGCACGAACGATCTGGATACCCAGGTAAGACGCCGGGGTACGCGATTCGATAGAGAAGGACTCGTCGGCAGCGAATCGTGCGACTACAGCAACGGTGAGGCGGTTTGAATCTGGCCGCTCACGGTCGATGCAACGTCCTAACTACTCCCGAATTCCCTCACCTTTGCGTGGGCTACACGTGGTGAAGAGCCTGCTTGCATTACCGCGTCGACTGGACTTCTAGCGATTTTTTGCCATTTTTTCAGCAAGAAGCGGAGCTAGCCGAGCGTTTCGACCCGCCGCCGACTCGCTCCCGAAAAGCCTCACCTTTGCCGTCGGGCTCGTGCATCAACTCGCGAGCTTGCGAAACGTCTCGAGAACCGCGTCGCCTTTAAACGGCTTCACGATCCAGCCTTTGACACCCGCCGCCTTGCCGCGCTCTTTCATCGCCGGGCTGCTTTCCGTTGTCAGCATGATGACGTTGACCGTCTTGTTCGCGAGTTCGCCGCGAATCTTCTCGACCATAGTGAGACCGTCCATGTTCGGCATGTTGACGTCGCTGATCACGAGCTTGATGCCTGGACTAGCCTTCAGTTTCGCGAGGCCGTCTTTGCCGTCCACCGCGGTGTCCACATCGAGACCATTCTTCTTCAGAAAGCCGGCCACTTCGTCGCGCACCGTGCCTGAGTCGTCCACTACCAGAATTTTCGACATATCTTTCCCTTCATTAATCCGTCAGAGATCAAAACAGCTCCAGCTCGCCGCTGGTTTCTTCAATGGCGCTTGTGTCCGCAATAAAGTCGAGAGGCGCATACGCGCAAACGCATAGGGTCGCTCCAAGCCGCGCGGTGCCGCCGAGCATCACCGAATACGAAGACAGCAGCGCCGGCTTCAACTCATGTAGGTGCGGCAGGCAATGCGCGCTCAGCACGTACGGCGTCGACATGCCGAGGTCCGGGAAGTAGCGCAGCAGTTCCTGATTGATCGCCCCGCAACACAGATTGCAGATTTCCAGAAACGCGTCCTGAAACGGCCGCTCGTCGGCTTCTTTCAGGTAGTACGCACGCGTGCTGTCGTTTTCGTCGAAATGAAGAATCAGCAGCAGTCTGAACACGATCGACGAAATGGTCAGTACGACCACCTGTGTGCCATGTGCCGCGCCCGCGTCGGCTTGCGCGATCGGCACGATCTCGCACTGGTCCTCCGGACTCAGCGGCAGGCGCGCCTGCGCGGCCTTGCGAAATATGCGCTCGAAGGTGTCCTTGGCGTGGGTTGTAATCACGCGGACACCTCGTCCAGCTTCGAATGAAACTGACCGGCCATCGACTCCACACTGGCAAGCGACGCCGCAATCATCTTGCCGCCGGCCTGAATGTCCTGAAACGTGGAAGTCGTGGTCAAGTCGTTGCGATGCAGGCTGTCGCGATAGCTCTTCGACAATTCCTCGGAACGCGCGGCGAGCGAGCGCACTTCGCTCGCCACCACCGCAAAGCCGCGACCGGCCGGGCCCGCGCGTGCCGCTTCGATCGACGCGTTCAGCGACACGATCACCACATGCCGCACGATGGACGAGAGCTCATGATTCTTCGCGTGCATGTCGTGGTTCTGCGTCATCAGCGAGATCATTTGCTCGTGCCAACGCTCGAACGCAGCCCCCAGGCTTTTAAGGCGCGTGGCTTCGCTCGCAAGTTGCCGCGCCTGCTGCGCTAACTGTTCCCTGTCTTCGGTCATGCTCTTGAGCGTCGCGCGCAATTCGTCGACGCTTGCCGATCGTTCCATTAATTCGGCGCGCAATTGGGCGGTCTGCGTTTGCAGCTCATGCTCTGCCCGCTCGCGCTCGTGTGCTGCTGCGTCAAGCGCGACGTGCCCGGCTCTGAGCGAATTGATCTGGCCTTGTGCGTCCGCGCGCAACTTTGCGGTCAGCCGCGTAACGTACAGCCGATGCGCGGCCACCCCGAGCAACGCGGTCGCGGCGCTGCCCGCCAGTGCCGCCAATAGATACTGTTGAATCACAACCATTCCTTGAATGACGCCGCGGCGTGCGGCGCAAAAGTGCTCAGCGCGTCACTGCGTCGATGCGAACTTCGCCGTCTTCGTTGCGCGACCCGGTGCCGAGCGTGTCGACGGCGGCGCTGTCCGGCAGACACACGATCGTCTGGAATTGGCGAAACGCCGCGCCTTTGTGATCGTCGGTGAAGCGCAGTTCGATGCTGCCGTTTTCGCGCTTCAGGAAATCGCGCACGGCATCCATGCCGACGCCGCGGCCCGACACTGCGGTGACGGTGTCCGCGGTCGAAAAGCCCGGACGGAAAATCAGCTCGGCGATCGCTTCGTCGCCCGGCGTTTCGTCGGGACCGATCCAGCCGCGCTCCATCGCAATGCCGCGAATGCGTTCCAGCGCGAGGCCGCGACCGTCGTCGCTGAGCGTGATCTGCAATGCGCCACCATCCACGCCGACCTCGATCGAGATCGCGCCAGCCGGCGTCTTGCCTTTCGCGGCGCGGGCTTCGGCGGATTCAATGCCGTGATCCATCGAGTTGCGCAGCAAATGCATGAAGACGTTGTTCAGCGTGCCGGCCGGCTTGCCGCGAAGCCGGTAGCCGTTGTCGGCGATATGCACGGACGGCGCAGGCTTGCCCAATTCGCTTGCGAGCGACGGCAGCGAGCCCAGCACGCCCGACAACGCATCGCGGACGCTTTCGCTACCGAGCGCGCGCAAATGGCCGCGCAGTGTCTTTTGCATCGCCTGAAGCTCGTGCAGTTCGCTTGCATTGGTCCCGTCGAGCAGATTCACGATGCGCTGCATCTCTTCCTTGTCGACCATCACATAGCGGCCCGCGTTGCCCGCGTCGTTTCGCTGCGCCTTGCCCTTGCGGCCAAGGCTCTGCTCGTTGATCGTCGCGTAACTTTCGATAGCCTCGCGCACACGCGTCAGCTCCCGCATCAGATGCTCCTGATCCCACGGACGATCCGCGTCGGGCTGGCGCAACTCGTGATAGCTCTGCTCCGTTTCGTGAACGACGTCGGTCAGATGCTGCAGGTTATACGTGCGCGCATTGCCCTTGATGGTGTGCATATTGCGGAACAGCTCTGCAATCGCGGCGTGGTCGGCCTCCGAATGCTTGCGGATGATGCGCTCGTTCTCGCTAATGAAACCGGCCGAACTCTCGATGAAGTGATGGAACTTCTCTTCGCTGACCGCCAGAATTTCGCCGATCATGTCGAGACGCCGGCGCTGTTCGCTGGCTTCCGCAGCGAGCTTGCGCAATTCGGTCACGTCGCGCACACAAAGCATCAGGCGAACAATGGTGTCGTCTTCGTCGGTAATTGCGGACCAGCTCAGGTCGAGTATTTTCACGCGGCCATCGGGCATGCGCTTCGAAATTTCGCCGACCAGCAAATGCTGATTGAACGCGAAGTTGATGCAGTCTTCGCCAAGGCACGCATGCGCGGCGGCGTCGACTTGTGACAACGCGTCGGCGCCCAGATCGGTATCCGCGAATACGAGGTCCATGAGTCCGCGCCCGGCAATGTCCTTCGTCTCGAAGATGTCTTCCAGATACGCCGAGTACTCCGCGTGGATCACGGCGCCGTCGATCACCGTCAGAATGCCCTGTTGCATGTTCTGCAACATCGCCTGGATGTCGGCGGTTTTCTGTTTGAGCTGTGCCGAGCTTTCCTGGATCTTCTCGATCATGCCGTTGAAGGCGACAATCGAATGGCCGATCTCGTCAAGCCGTCCCACCGGCACGCGACGCGTGAAGTCCTGGCTGGAAGCGATCTCGCTCATCATGGCCTGCATGCGGCTGAGCGGCCACGTGATCTGACGATAGAGCAAAGCGCCGATCGAAGTCAGCAGGATAATAGCGATGCCGGTCACGACAGCAATCGCCGTCGTCGTGGTCGACAGTGTCGCATTCAACGTCGTGATCGCTTCGTCTTTCTCGCGGTTCTTCTCAACGCGCAGCGTTTCGACAATACCCTCGAGTTCGTCCCGATACTGTGCGACGTTCGCAAACAGATAGGCCTGCGCGAGTTCATTCTTGCCATCGGCTTTCATTTTCGCCGTCTCGGCAATCGCGGAGAAGTAGTTGTCGAGACTGTCGCTGGCCTGCGTAACGAGACCCTTTTGCGCGTGGCTCGCGGCGTCTTTCGCTTGCAAGGCGAGCGCCTGTTGGAGCGCGATTCTTTTCCTCTTCAGTTCATCCTGCGCCTGCGCGACAACGGCGCCGTCGGGCGCATAGACGAGGGTCATGGTAGCGAGCTGGACGTCCTTGACCTGCGATACGAGGTCGGCGGAAGCAAGCGCGCTTGGCACTACGCCTTCGGTAACCTTGCGCACTTCGGCTGCGCTGCCGCGCGTTTGATAGACGGCGTAACCGCCGATCGCCGACAACGCGACGAACATTAAAACAACCAATAGCGTGATGCGATGACGGATAGTCATGTGAACCCCGGGTTCTGGCCTTCGCGTCTGCCCTCGTTTGGAGCAGCGCGTTTTTATGCGACATGAGATCTTGCTTGCAGCGCTGCCGAGTATTGCCGACCCGTGTTACTAAGCGATGACTACAGACTTATCTTCGCATTCGGAGCCGCAATTTTTATTTCTCAAGTTTTTGGCGGCTATGCCGTTGGGTGGCGTCCGTTGCAATCGCGTGTCGACATTTATCAAACCCGAAGGCGGAAGGCGGGACGCGGGATCGAGTCCGGGGCGCTCCCGAATATCCTCACCACATCGCTAAAGGTGCGAACAGCGGTTCGCCTATCTCACCTCTCGGATATAGACGAGTCTGATAGTCAGGTACCTCCTGGAATCGCTCACCTTTGCGCCAACCTCCTGGAACTCCTCACCTTTGCGCGTGGCGCCGGATGACAACGCCGCGTGGAGCGCTCAACGGTGCGGCGTAAATCCTGGGACGACTCACCATTGCGCGCGTTGCACCGTCTCCTGGAACGTCTCACCTTTGGGTGCAGAAGGTCAAAGGTGATGCCGTCTCCTGGAATTCCTCACCATCCTGGAATTGCTCACCTTTGACGTCGGTATGCTTAAACCGTATGCCGCCGTACGACGCGTCATCTCGTCAGCTTGACGACATTGGAAAGCCCCGGTCCCGGCGAGGAACCGAAGCTGTAGGTGGAACGGCCACTGCGCTTGGCCACATACATGGCGGCGTCCGCGACGTCGAGCAGTCCCGCGATGGTCTGAACCCGGTCCGGAAAAGTGGCGATGCCGATGCTCACGCCAATCGCAAAACGACCGCCATACTCGCTGTCGCCGACAGCGCGAACGCTTGAAAGCAGGCGGTCGGCGAGTTCCCTTAACTTAGCGTCCTCACCGCAATCCGTTGCCAGTAGAACGAACTCGTCGCCGCCAACGCGAGCGAGCATGTCGTTTTGTCGCGTCGCCGTGCGCAACGATTCGGCGAGCCGACGCAGCAGTACGTCGCCGGCGCTGTGGCCCATTGCGTCATTGACATTCTTGAAGCCGTCTATGTCGAGGTACAACAGCGCGACGCGCTTCGCGGCGGCCGCATCGTTCGAAAGTGCGTCGATGGTGGAAAGCAGCCGGCGCCGGTTCGGCAGTCCCGTCAAAGTGTCCTGCGCCGCTTGCTGATTGAGTGCATTGGAATACGCATGCACCCTCGCGAACGCACGGCGCTGTATATATACCGTATAACCCATCAGGCAGCACACCAGTACAGCGATAGCAACCAGCGCAGCGCTTCCGAATATGAGGCGCTGGTGAGCGTCTTCTGTCGCCACCCTTCGTCTTTCGCGCCAGTCGTTCAGCAAGAGACTGAGGTCCTGGCGCAGACCGTCCATGTAGAGCTTGCCTTCGTTCGTCTGCACGAGTGCGACGGCAGCGGTGCGATTGCCGCTGCGAGCCAGTTCGATGGTGCGCGCAAGTTCCGTCACCTTGTCTGTCTTCGCGTGCTCGACACGGCGCACGAGTTCGAGAGATCTCTCGTCGCTGCCCGCCACCTGCTGCAGGCGCAGCACGGTGTCGTCAAGATCGCGAATGCCCTTGCGGTAGGGTACGAGGTAACTTTCGTCGCCCGTCAGCAGATAGCCGCGCTGCCCGGTCTCCGCGTTCTCCAGATCGTGCAGCACGCGGTTGGCTGCGCCGAGCACCGCAAACGCTTCTTCGTCGCGCCAACCGTCGGCAACGATGATCCTCGCTTCATACACGAAGAGGCCGGCGGCAACCAGCAAGCCAATGGCCATGCTGACGTACAGCACGATGAAACGGTTACGATCGGCTTTCGCGGAGCGAAACAGACGCGCGGTCACAAGAGCTCCAGGGCGGTGAGGGTGGCGAGAAGGTTGCAATCATACTGGAGAGCCGTGGCGGCTTTTCGTCAGGGTGGGCAAGCAGACCGCCGGGGCCGCTTGTCGTTCGATGTTCGCCGTTTGTCACACAGAGGAACTGCCCGCTATGCGCACGGCCTTGCGCTCATCACGGCAGTTGTCGTTTGCCGGCAAAGGCGGCGACGTGATCACTGGGAAACGGCGAAAATTTCGACTGAAGAATTATCTCCCGTACTACCTGTGTGACGCTCAGGTAACGCTGAGGAGCGCTCGTCGGTACAGCTTCGCGGAGGTGTGCGTGTGTGGTGCATTTAATCAAGACAAGGCTTACCAAGACCTTGCAAATAACGCTTCACTTCGCTGACAACCTTGCCTATTTTTCATAGAGCCACCAGCGAATCCGCAACCAGTTGCCGCACTCTCCAAACAGACTTTCCGTAAGCTCCGCACGCCTGATGCGAGACCGCTAGTGCACAACCTTCGCCGACGCCGGCGGTTGAGCGCAGGCGCAGATCGCCCTGAACAACAGCCGCGTCCGCTCATATGATTTTTTGAAGGAGACAGCAATGAGCACGAATCTCTCAGTCGTCAAAGGTGCATACGAGGCGTTTCAGCGGGGCGACATTCCCGCGATACTCGAGGTCATCGCGGACGACGTTGAATGGCGTGTCGTTGGACCCGCTTCGCTGCCGTTTCCAAGGGAATGCCGCAACAAGAACGAGGTGTCCGCATTCTTCAAGTCGCTCGCGGAAAGCGACGACATCGCAGTATTCGAACCGCGCGAATATATCGACGCGGGGGACGATATCGTCACACTAGGCTTCGTGAAGGGTACGATCCGGTCGACGGGTGAAGTCGTTGAAAGCGAGTGGATTCACGTCATGACTCTCAAGAATGGCTTGCTGACGCGTTTTGTCGAGTTCTTCGATACGGCATCGAGAGGCGGCCACTAGCCTCACATTGCACGAGACGCGGCTAGAACTTCACCTTCACCTGGAAGCCGATAGTGAACGGAAGGTCGTCGGAAGGAATCGGCGGAATGACAATGAAGTTCGCTCCGACGCGCTTGTACTCGACCATGACGAGCGGGGCGAGCACTGGTCCGATCGTATGGTCGCGGCCGAGTCCCCAGTTGCCGTAGTTGTAGCCGGAGATAATGCCGCCCATCGCCGCGATTCGCACAATTCCCCAATGCAGGAAATCGGGTGACCAGACGCCGCCGCCGTAATACGACGGCCGGCGCAGCGAATTGCGGAAGCCGCCCGCCGTCAGCGCCCATTGATTGTTGAGCCAGCATTCGACGCCAAGCCCCGGATTGAACTGCTCGAAATGCGTGTCCGGGTCGGGATTGATGTGATACGAGCCGAGCATGGCGTCGACCCAAACGCCGCCGTCGCACCAGCTGCCCGCGTGCGCTGCCGATGTCCCAGCGAGGCCCGCGACAAGCGCGAACAATGTGTGGCTGATGTGCTTGCGGATGCCCTTACTGATCTGCCCAAGATGCATGTCCTCTCCATCACCGGTCGAGCGCCGGCGCGATGCTGTTTGGTTTTTGTGCGTGCCGCCCGTCGCGCACTGTACCGCAAGCCACTCATGCGATGTTGAAGACGCACTCGGGCCTGCGGGCACAAGACGTGCCGGAAAGCGGCAGCACAACCATAACGGAGGACTGATGGCAAAGCGGTGAAGGCGACGCGCCCGCCTTCACGTTGGGTGGAAAGGTCTAGAGCCCGAGATCGGAGAGACCGGGATGATCGTCGGGACGGCGGCCGAGCGGCCAGTGATACAGCCGGTCCGCTTCACGAATCGGAAGATCATTGATGCTCGCGTGACGGCGCGCCATCAATCCGTGTTCGTCGAACTCCCAATTCTCGTTGCCATACGAGCGGAACCAGTTGTTCGAGTCGTCATGCCATTCGTAGGCAAAGCGCACGGCAATGCGGTTGTCGGTGAATGCCCACAATTCCTTGATCAAACGATAGTCGAGCTCCTTCGTCCACTTGCGGCGCAACAGCCCGACGATTTCCGCGCGGCCATGCGTGAACTCGGCGCGGTTGCGCCACACGCTGTCCGGCGTGTACGCGAGCGACACGCGTTCGGGATCGCGGGTGTTCCAGCCGTCTTCGGCCGCGCGTACTTTCTGGATCGCGGTTTCGCGCGTGAACGGCGGCAGCGGCGGGCGGCTTTCGATTTGATCGGCCATGAAATTCCTCGCTAATGGTCAGGTTGCGGTGAGGTTGCGGTCCGCCTGGAAGGCGGCGACTTACTTGCAGATCGAGGTAAGGCCTTGCTGTCTGCAGACTTCTTGGGCTTTCCGCCTGATTCAGCGTCGAGCAAAGTTTGAGCGACCGCTCGCGCGTCGAGCGCGGCGTCAGGTTCGCCGCTTACAAGTGCGACAGCGATCGCACCATCGAGCAACAACAGCCATTGCCGCGACAAGCGCGCGGCGCGCCTTGCATCCACGTTCGCTTGCGCGACGAACTGGTCGCATTGCGCTCGCACAAATGCAAGCAGACGTTCCTTGTGTTCTCGCGCGACGACCCGAATCGGGTCTTCTGCCGAAGCGATTTCGCCGGCCGCGTTCAGAAACGCACAACCGTGAAAGTTCTCCGAGGCGAACCATTCGCGCAATACATCGAACATCCCAAGCAGGCGTTTGCGTGCGGTCGTGCCGCCGCGCTGCTGCGTGCCTGCGATAAACCAGTTCATCCAGCGTTCGTCGCGCCGTTCCAGTGCGGCCGCGACGAGTGCGTCTTTCGATTCGAAATGTGTGTAGAAGCTTTTACGCGCGGTTCCCGACTGCTTGACGATGGCATCCACGCCGGTTGAGTGTATGCCTCCGGCGTAGATCAACGCTTCCGCGGCGTCAAGCAGTCGCTCGCGTGGGCTGGGCGCCGCCGCTTCTTCAATGCGAGAATGAGTAGCCATGTGCGAAGGGTAGAACGATCATTCTCCCTCGTCAAGTTTTCCCGCATTTTGCGTGCGGCTACCGCTAACTGTTATCTTGATCGAGACGAGTCAACCGGAAGCTATTGATGAAGACCTCTATCGCTCGCGCCATTGTCGTGCGCGCTTTGTTCGCTACAACCTTCCTCTTTGCAACGGCCTGCACGCCATTGCAAGTGCTCACGCATTCGGTCAGCCAGAATGAGGCGCGCGTGCCGGTGGGGCGCTACGATCTCGACCATGACCATTGCAGCATCACATTCGACGTCGAACACTTCAAGTATTCGCGCTTTACGATGCGCTTTGACCGCAAGACGGGGCAGTTGGACTGGAAAGAAGGCGGGCTGGAGCGGAGTAGCGTGTCCGTTACGATCGACGCCGCGAGCATTGACACGAATGTGCCGCTGCTCGACAAAATGGTGAAAAGCCCGAGCCTGCTAGACGTGGAGCGCTATCCGGAAATCCGTTTCGTGAGTACGAAATTTGAGCGCACCGGCGAAGCTCGCGGCACCTTGACGGGCGATCTGACCATTCATGGCGTAACGCAACCCGTCACGCTCGACGTCACCTTCAACGGTTTTGCACCCGACCCGCTAACGAAAAAAGACACGCTGGGTTTTTCCGCAGAAGGGCATATCAGCCGCGCGAAGTTTGGGCTCGCGACATGGTATCCAGCGGTCGGCGACGACATTCACGTGCGCATTCAGGCCGAGTTCGACAGAACGCCCGCAGGCGCTTGAGCACGCTGCGGGCGTGTCTGACGCGGCGCGCATGGCGCCACATGTGTGCTATGCCGAAGTCCAGTCGAGAATGACCTTGCCGCTTTCGCCGGAGAGCATGGTCGCGAACGCTTGCTGATAGTCGTCGACCTTGAAATGGTGCGTGAGGATCGGCGACAGGTCGAGACCGCTTTGCAGCATCGCGACCATCTTGTACCAGGTCTCGAACATCTCGCGTCCGTAAATGCCCTTGATTTCAAGGCCTTTGAAAATCACCTGGTTCCAGTCGATCGCTGTTTGAGCGGGCGGAATACCGAGCAGCGCGATCTTGCCGCCGTGGTTCATTGCTTCGAGCATGCCGGTGAACGCGCCCGGAACGCCGGACATTTCCAGGCCAACGTCGAAACCTTCGGCCATGTGCAAATCGGCCATCACGTCGCGCAACGATTCACGAGAGACGTTCACGGCGCGCGTCGCGCCCATCTTGCGGGCGAGGCCGAGCCGATAATCATTGATATCGGTAATCACGACGTTGCGCGCTCCCACGTGCTTCGCAATCGCCACGGCCATGATGCCGATCGGCCCGGCACCCGTGATCAGCACGTCTTCGCCTACCAGATTGAACGATAGCGCGGTGTGCGTGGCATTGCCGAACGGGTCGAAGATCGCCGCGAGGTCGTCGGAGATCTCGGGCGGAATCTTGAACGCGTTGAACGCCGGAATCACCAGATACTCGGCGAATGCGCCCTCGCGATTTACGCCGACGCCCACCGTGTTACGACACAGATGCCGACGCCCGGCGCGACAGTTGCGGCAGAACCCGCAGGTAATGTGGCCCTCGCCGGACACGCGGTCACCAATCGAAAAGCCGCGCACTTCCGCGCCCATTTCGACGATCTCGCCGACGTACTCATGACCGACATGCATCGGCACAGGAATGGTTTTCTGCGCCCAGTCGTCCCACTTCCAGATATGAATGTCGGTGCCGCAAATCGCGGTGCGCTTGATACGGATCATCACGTCGTTATGGCCGACTTCGGGCACTTTGACGTCAGTGAGCGTGAGACCGGGCGCGCGCTCGAGTTTTGCCAATGCTTTCATATGCGTCCCGTTTCAGATGACACCAAGTTCGCGACCGACGCGCGCGAATGCATCCACCGCGCGGTCAATCTGTTCTGTTGTATGCGCGGCGCTCATTTGCGTGCGGATGCGCGCGCGGCCCTTCGGTACGACCGGGAACGAAAAGCCGATCACGTAGACGCCTTCGTTCAGCAACGCATCGGCCATTTTCGAAGCGAGTTGCGCGTCGCCGAGCATCACTGGAATGATTGGGTGTTCCCCGGGCACGAGCGTGAATGCGAGCGCGCTCATCTTGTCGCGAAAGTGTGCGCCGTTCTCGCGCACGCGCTCGCGTAACTGCGAACCTTCGTCGCTTGCGAGTAGTTCGAGCACTTTCAGCGATGCCGCCGCAATGCTCGGCGTCAGCGTGTTAGAAAACAGATAGGGGCGTGAACGCTGCCGCAGCAAGTCCACGATTTCCTTGCGCGCGGCGACATAACCGCCCGAGGCGCCGCCGAGTGCCTTGCCGAGCGTGCCGGTAATGATGTCGACGCGCGACAGCACTCCGCAATGCTCCGGCGTGCCGCGTCCGTGTTCGCCGACAAATCCAACGGCGTGCGAATCGTCGACCATCACGAGCGCACCGTAACGATCCGCGAGATCGCATATGCCGGCGAGGTCGGCGATGATGCCGTCCATTGAAAACACGCCGTCGGTGGCGATCAGCTTGTAGCGTGCGCCGGCGGCGTCTGCCTCTTGTAGTTTCGCTTCGAGATCGGCGAGATCGTTGTTCTTGTAGCGGAAGCGCTTCGCCTTCGAAAGCCGCACGCCGTCGATGATGCTCGCGTGATTCAACTCGTCGCTGATGATGGCGTCGTTCTCGTCGAGCAGCGTTTCGAAGAGACCGCCGTTGGCATCGAAACAGCTCGAATAGAGAATGCAATCGTCGGTTTGCAAAAATTCGGCGAGCGCGCTTTCGAGTTGCTTATGCACGGTCTGGGTGCCGCAAATGAAACGCACCGACGCCATGCCGAAACCGTCGTTGTCCAGGCCTTGCTTCGCCGCCTCGATGAGCCGTGCGTCGTCGGCGAGTCCCAGATAATTGTTCGCGCAGAAATTCAGCACGCCTGTGCCGTTGGCAAGACGAATGTCGGCCGATTGCGGGCTGGCGATCACGCGCTCGCTCTTGTAAAAACCGTCGGCGCGGATCTGCTCCAAAGTGCCGCGCAGATGGGCCAGATATTGTTCACGCATGAACCGGGCTCCTGAATGGGTGATAGGCGAGTGCGGGACTTCCACCGCTTTGGGCACGCGCGACATGGGCGGCCACGAAGCGACCTGCTATAGTCGGCTGTCAGTTTTATCGGATTTTTTCGTTTTTCCGAACTAGAATCCGGTATGTCGAACAACTCTAAACGATGGATCTGGAAATGGCAAGCTCGGGTAATCGTCGTGCGGCGGCGGGCGCGGCGTCCGCTCCTCATGCAGTCGCGGCTCCCGCAATCGCGGCGCCACCGCGCGTCGGGGAACAAATTCAGCGCTTGCGCGCAGAACGGCGCATGACGCTCGACGATCTGTCGCGCGCGGCCGGCGTATCGAAGTCGATGCTTTCGGAGATTGAACGCGACAAGGCAAATCCGACGATCGCGGTGGCGTGGCGGTTGACCAACGCGCTGGGAGTGAGCCTCGATTCGCTGTTTGCGCCGCAAAAGACGCCCGAAGCGATCGCCGTTGCGGGTCCACATGAAATCCCCACGCTGAGCGGGCACGATGCGAAGTATCAACTGCGGGTGTGGGGGCCGATCGAGTTGGCCGGCAAATTCGAGTGGTACGAGTTGACGCTTCAACCGGGCGGGGCGCTGGTGTCCAATGCGCACGAGCCCGGCACACGTGAACATCTGACGGTGCTGCAAGGATCGATTGAGATTGAGGCAGCCGGCACCACCAGGCGCCTGAAAGCTGCGGACACTGCGCGCTATGTGGCAGACGAGCCGCACGCGATCCGCAATGCTGGCAAGGGCGAGGCAAAAGCGCTGCTGGTGGTGATCCACGGCTGAGCGGCTGACTCACCGTAGCAATCTTTTCAACGGTCCTCGCAGTCGCCGACGGAGTCGCGGCGTGTGAAAGGTTGCGTCGAACACTGTATATTTGTACAGTGCAGGGTATCGATTGGAGCCGATAATGAACGACCTGACGACTGAGACAACTGACCGCGCTCTGGCCGCGCTGCGCTATCAAACCGCGGCGCGCGATCTCGAATATATCGTCCGCAATATCGCCGCGCGCTATATCGCGCAGCAGGTGCCGCTTACCTGGCGCCTGCTGCACGCGATCGAGGCGGAGGCGCTGGCTGACCTTGGATTTGCCAGCCGCCACGACGCGCTCATGCTCGGTCTGTTTCAGCGTCCGTCGGACCTTCCTTATCCGGAGACCGACGAAGGCGTGGACTTCGGCACGTCCACCGCGCTGCCCGCGGTGTTCGCATTTGCGGTCTCCGCTTATGAGCAGGCGGCTCGCAGCGCTGCGAAACGCGCATCTCAACCTGCCGCACATAAACGGGCAAGAGCTTGGGGCGACTGACCGTCAGCCTGGACAGTCGAGTCTACAATGGGCGCAACTAACTGAACGATTGCGCATGTCGCCTCCTCATTTATCCGATCCGGTTCCGCGCCCGGATCCATCCACCGATCTTTTCGATCAGCAACGCGAAGACTGGCGCCGCGATCCACAAATCGCGTTCGACGCGTGGCTTGCGAAGCAGCATTTCAGGCGTTCGTCAGCGCAGGTTTATCAGGCCCAGTGGGGACTTTTTCTCGAGTGGTTGGCCACGCGTCAAAAGACGCTGGTCGCTGTCGACACGCAGAGCATCGCCGACTTTGTCGCTGGCCTGGATATTCGCAAGCCGCAGCGTGTGCGTTACCTGCGTTTGATTGAGCGCGTGCTGGATCATGTGCGCGAAGTCGAAGCATCGTCGACTAATCCGGCTCGTTTCATCGCCCAGGATGGGGAAGCCGCGTGGCGCAACGCAAGCGAGAACGAGCCGACCGGTTTTCTCCATCATGCCGAACGGGCCGCATTGATAGCGCATCTGTTTTCGCCGTTACAGGGCGTGTCCAAAGTGCAGCGCTGGAAAGAACGGCGCGACCGCGCATTGATCGCAGTGTTTCTCGGCGGTGGACTGAAAACCGGCGAGGCCGCCGCCTTAGCGGTTAGTTGCGCGGCACCAGGCTCGCCGTGGTTAACAATCGACTCGACAAACCCGACGCTCATGCGGCGCACGCGGCTGGCGCCTTTCGCGTCGGCGTTACTCGACGCATGGCTCGCCGAGCGGCGCATGGCGGACCTTGCCGGCGATCTGATTTTTCCTGCGTCGCCTTCGGGTAGGCCGATGCACAAGGCCACTATGCTTCGTGCCGTCGATGCACTCGTCGAAGCGGCAGGCATTGCGGCGTCGCGTACATCGCGCGCCAGTCCGCAAACCTTGCGCAATACGTTTGCTGCCGAACTGTTCGAAAGCGGAGTGGAGGCGGAACTCGTCGGACAATGGCTCGGATTTGTGCAGGCCGTGTCTGCGAATCGTCTCTATCGAGCTTGGCAAACATGGACGAAACAGCAGGATCCAGGCGCCATACACGAACCGGATCCTGCCGCGCCGATGTTGCCCGAACCTCGCATGGACGGGCGTTTCACGAGGACGCCGGATGCGGCGGAGTCCTGAAACCTCTCACTTTTGGCATCCCGAATTTCCTCACCTTTGACGTAGGCGGCTCCTTCGTTTCACGCCTGTGCTGAAAGCGAGTTGCTAGATAGAAATCGGCTTACCGCTTCCAGCCGTGAATCGCCGAGCCCGGAAGAGTGCTCACATTCCGGACACTGCAGTTCGAACCGGTGATCGACCTGCGAGAGTTCGGGCTCACCTTCCTCGCACTTGGGGCAGCGCAGCGGCAAGCGCACGTGGCCGTCCGCTGCGGTTCCAATCGTTCGTAATTCGTCGCTCGTGAGCCGGCCGCCTTCAACCAGCGAGCACAGCAAACTGCCGATGCCCGGGTCGATGCCCTGCTGGCCGCGCAGAGCCGCAAGTTCTTTTGTCAGCGCGTCGACCTCGTTCGACTGCTCGCGCAGTTGGCCATCGAGCCGGTCGCCCCGTGCCTTGGCTGCCGCAAGTTGCTGAATGAACTCGAATTCCTTTCGACTCGCATCGCGCACGCCGGACTGATAGGTCGCGGCCATGCTGCGCAGCGAATCCAGTTCGACAAGCATCGGCTTCACCCGGCGCTCGGCCTCGGCGACGGCATCTTTGATCTGCTGCGCGTAGTGTTCGGTGCTTTGGCGCAATTCCACATGAAGCGCGTCGATGCGATCGCGCAACGTCGCGTTCGCGGCCTGTTCCATGTCCAGGCGTTGGCGGAGTGTTTCGTTTTCCTGTTCGAGCCTGCGCACCGTTGCTTGCAGGCCTTCATGGTGGGCGGTGCCGTGCGTAGTGACGGTGGACAACTCCGCCTCCAGCGCGCGAACACGTTCCCATGCAGCTTCCGCCCGTTGTTCACTGCGCTTGATGGCATCTTCCGAAGCGTCGCGACGGATTTCCGCCTCGCGTGCGCGTTGTTCCGCCGCGGCAATTTGCGAGCGCGACTCTTCCCGCTCGGCGTCCAGTGTAGTGCGCGCATGGGCGACGGCTTCTTCGAAAAGCGCGCCCAGCAATTCGCCGGCGCGCTCTTCCAGAGCTTTCGGGATGGCACCCGCGCCGACTTTGACGCGCGACACATTACGAATGCGTTCCCAGAAGTGGTCGATGTCCTTCGGTATGTCGCTTGCGCTGCCGGTCTGAGTGAGATCGCGTACGGTAGCCATGGACGGTCGTATGCCCAGATCGAAAAATAATCGCTTGCATGCATGCAGCGACAATTCCTGGCGGCGGCTGCCGCGAGTTCGCATCGCGTCAAGCTCTTCGCGGATGGCTTGCCGTTCGTCGTCCACGTTCATATTGGGCTCACTATTGTGCTAACTGGACGAATAATAACAATTTACGTAGCAAACGATACGTTTTTGTGAGCTCGATCTGTGCAGGGGCTGTTCTTAGTGGGGGACGGCGTATTTTGCAGATACAGAGTCACCCATGCGACGATTCTTCGTGAAACAAAACTAAGAACCGCGGATAACCTATTGTAAACAAACATGATATGTGCGCATCGGTTTGATAGCGCACTGTTTCACGATACGCATCCTACAAGCGATTGGCGATTGTTTCTATACGAGAGCTCTCTTGGTTTGTGGCTAGAGAGTAATAAAAGTAAACACCTTTGAACCCAAGTTAAAAACGTTAACGCCAAAGCAAAGCCATGCCTGGCGGGGCTTTCCGAGCAGCAAGGTGAAGCTTTCCGGGAGAGTTGGTGAGGTTCTGCGGGAATCCGGAGTGATGGGGTTCGGGAAGCGTGGTGAGCAGGTCCGGGATGTATCGTGAGCGGGTTCAGGGGACCCCGCTGCAGGAGACATCAGGGAAAGGTGAGTTTTTGCGGGACCGGTTCGGTCTGGAGCGCCCGGCAGGCCTCGCCAGCGACTCGTAAAGCCGTCAGGATCAAGGTGAGCACTTTCGGGAGGGTCGCGACGCCCTCTTTTTGACCCTGTTTGAGCCGTGAAAAACCTCGTGGTGAGTGAAGACGGGAGAAAACGCCGATGAAAGGTGAGGCTTTACGGGGCTTAGCTGGCCGTTTTGCCTTTATTTTAGGCATTTGGAGTCCAAGGTGAGCTTTTGCGGGACCTGTTCACGCTTCCGGCGCACGTTTTCCCGCATCACAGTGAAATTGCCAGGCATCGGCGCTGCAAAGGTGAGCAAATTCGGGAGTTGGTCGCCAAGGCACCCAATCCTTTCCAAAGTCAACGGAGATGACGTGAAAGGTGAGGGTTTTCGGGGAGCGTGTCGGGCGGTCTTAACCGAAAAGGTGAGGGAATTCGGGGGCCACAGGCTGCTCATCGGCTGGAAAGGTCCTACCTACGGCCCTTGTCCGTTCGTGTAGCGGTGGCGCTTGAATGCCGACGGTGAGAGTTTTCAGGAGCGTCCAAGCCAGCATGGCGCATAGAGGGAAAGTGCAATTCGGCCTTAAGGTGAGATTTTACGGGAGCCGCGACGCTGGCAAAGTCAACGTTGGACCCATTTTTGTTTGATATAACCTATTGAAAATAAAGCATAAATATCGCTATTCCCGCAAAGGTGAGGCTTTTCAGGAGGTGCATCTGGAAGACTTGCGAACATGGCGCCGCGTTCCAAGGTGAGGCTTTTCGGGACGATTTCGAAGCACTTTTATCGCTTCGCCACGAGGGAACCCGCGCCGTTTGGAGCATTGAACCGATCCTAAGGTGAGCTTTTTCGGGGGACTCGCGCAACGGGTTGCGATTGGCGCCGCTATTTCGGCCCCTCTGCGTGGCCCTTTTGTCGAAGATGCCGCAACGCACATGGCCACGCACACCCTGGTCTCTCTATATGGCGAGGGGATCACAGCCCTTGTGACCGGCATGCACGCCAACGTAAAAAGGCGAAAAATTTTTGAGGTGAGGAGGTTCGGGATATCGCGCGCTCCTTCGAGCCGACGCAGCAAACCTCGCGATTTTTCCGCAGCCCGCGACGCTCAAAGGATTGACGAACCTGGCGCCGAAAGGGGAAGGTGAGGGTTTTCGGGAGTCTGTCGAGGTGAGTCGCGTCGAGTAAACTCGCTTCACCCGCAATGGTGAGAATGACGCTATAGACGGGTATCACCACAGTCGGTATGCTCTCGCCAAATCCCTCCTTGACCATACGCATGGCCACGAAGCGCGCCAAGAAAACCGATGTAGTCAGCCCCAGCTCGGCGGAATTGCGCAAGGCCGTCGAGGCGATCGCGATTCAGCCGAAGAGCGGCAAGATCACGCTGCTGACTCGCAAGCTGTTCAATGTGCTGCTCGCGGTCGCGCAGCAAGCCGACGAATCGGGTGATACCTATCGCGCGTTACTGTCGGATATCGTTGCCAACTCTGCGTTCGATTCCAACGACACCGCTCTCGTCAAGGAGCACCTGCGCCGGATGGTTTCGGTTCAGGTCGAATGGAGCACTGGCACGTCCAGTCAGAAGCCCGGCCGGAAGTGGGGCATCTCCACGCTGATCGCAGACGCGGAGATTCTTGAGGATCCGACCACCCGCCGGGTCTGGGTTGAATTTTCGTTCGCTCCGAAGATCAAGAAGAAACTGCTCGATCCGGTTCAGTATGCTCGCCTTAGCCTGCAGTTCCAGAGCCAGTTGCGCAGCAGCGCGGGCCTAGCGCTGTATGAAATCTGCGTGCGCTATCTGACCAATCCCAGCCATCTGACGATGCGCGAGTCGTGGGAGTGGTGGCGCCCTATCCTCTCCGGCACGCCGGACACGGAAGCGGGCGACGAAGCAAAGCGCGAATACAAATACTTCAAGCGCGATTATTTACGGCCGGCAATCGCCGAGGTGAACGCAGTCACAAATATCTTCGTTGAGCTGATCGAGCACCGCGAGGGCCGTCGTGTCGCCGAAATTCAGTTCCGCGTAACCGAGCGCAAGCAGCCTATGCTGGCTCTTGACGAGCATCCGAACGTGTTCGACAGCACGCTCGTGGATCGGATGGTCAAGATCGGCATTCCGCTGAAAGAGGCGCAAACGCTCTACGCGGACAGCGAGGAGAACCGCATCCGCGCGGCTTTGCAGATGACCGAGCAACGCATGCGTAGCACGTCGTTGCCGCCGGTCCGCAGTGCGCCGGCGCTGTTCAAGGACGCGCTGAAGAAAGGGTACGCACCGCCTGTCGAGACCGTGGCATCTGCTGGTAGCGCTAAGGCTGCCGTCGCGGCCCCCGCGGACGATCTGAAGGCGCGCCTGTTGGGCGAGTATTCCGCGTATCGCCGCAGGGAAGCACGCGAGCTCTACGACGAACAGGGTGAGTCCGAACGGGACATCGCGCGGCAGTCGTTCGAGGAAGAAGAGTTGCCGGGGCTCGGCGCCCATATGCGCGACGACTGGCGTCGCCGGGGACTCGACTCGAAGATCGTCGAGACGGCGTTCTTCGATTGGCTGGCTCGCAAGACGTGGGGCGAGCCGACCGACGGCGATCTGCTCGCTTTCACACTGAGTCAGTCGCGCGCTGCCTGATTAGCCGGCACGCTGCCGACAATAATGGTTCGCGGCGGCGCATCTGACGGCGGCCGCCGCCAGACCGCTTATTGAGCGACTATTACTTCAACATCTTTTCGATCTGTCGAAGAATGTCGTCCCGCTTTTCACGTGTGAGGCCCTTGAGGCGCAATTCGATGCGGTCCTCTCCGTAGGTCTTCAGGTCGCCGACCGACACTCCGTCGAGCTTTACTTCCAGCCGCTGCGCATAGCGCTGGCGACCTGCCGGCTTGGTGCTTTCCTGCGCAGTCGCTCTGCCCTTGACGATGTCGGCAACCTGCCGCGTGCTGAGGTCGTCAGAGAGGATCTTGTTGATCAGACGCAGCGTCGCGTCGGCACCGCGAGCCGCGTGATATCGGCCGACCTGATATGCCATGTTGGAGCCGAAACGGTCAGGCCGCGCGACCATCTCATGCATGACTGCTTCGGGCAACTTGGCAATCGACAACGCCACAGCCACCGTCGACTCGTCCAAACCAAGATGCTCAGCCAGTTCCTTCTGGCTTTGGAAATGGCGGTCGTCAAGAAAGCGTTTCCAGACCACCGCATTGTCGAACACTGTCTGCGAGTCTCGCTGGACGTTGAGATCGTAGCCGAGCTTGTAGCTCTGAATTCCAATTGGCAGATCGATAACGATCGCCTTCACTGATTCCTTGTTTGCTTCCTTCAACGCCCGCACACGTCTACCGCCGTCGCTGACGAAGTAGGTGCCGGGATTGTCATAGTCAGGAATGACGTGGATCGCCTGCTGTTGTCCTTGCTTCGCCAGATTGACGGCGAGTTCGGCAATCGATGACTTCACGTAGAAGTGCCGCGGATTGAAGGGGCTCGGCTTGATCGTCTTCAGTGCAAGCTCGATGACCTGGCCCGGGCGATATCCGTGTCCAACTCTCCATGCACGATAGGCGGCGGACTCGTTTTCGGGATCGACGGTGTCGAGGCCCGAATCGGCTTGCGGAACTACGCCCGGAAGTGGTCGCACGGTACCGTCGGGGGCTTTCGAGGCATTGTTTTTGACCAGCCCGTCGATGGCGTTCAGTCGGTCTAGCGCCGTTCGCTTCTCGCTGCTGGTCGTATCAGGACGTGCTTGAAAGCCTTTGGCAAATTGGGAGGGTTTCATTCAGGGTCCTTTATGCGCATAAATTCACGGGAGCAAGGCGGCGATCTCATTCGCGCACGCCCGTACTTCGATGGCGGCGAGCTTGGCGCCGCGATCGCTCATCTGTAGCACTGTTTGACCCAATGCCATTGCCTGCTTGTAGGCTTCACGGGTAGGAATCTGGGTCTTGAGGAGGGGAAATCCGAGCTCTTCTAACGCGCGCTTGAGCTCGCGCGTCAGCATGCGCTTTTCTTCCGTCTTGTTGAGCAGGAAAACTGCGCGCAGGTCTTCGTTCATAACTTGAGCTTGCTGGACGAGTTTGACTAAGCCAATGCTCGACCAATAGTCAGCGGGCGACGACGACGTCGGGATAACCGCAACGCTCGCCGCGAGCAGTACGACGCCCGAGACTTTTTCCGTAATGGAAGGTGGACAGTCGACGACGATGATGTCGTAGTCGCCAACGAACTTCTTGATCTCACGGTGAATCTGGCTGCCGGCTTCAGAGAGATTGACGACGGGGAACGGGATGCCAGTGTCACCGTCCGAGGATGCACTGGCCCAGTGGATCAATGTGTTCTGACCGTCGGCATCCACGACCAGGACTCGCTTTCCTTTCTCGTGGAAAGCGGCCCCGAGATGCATCGCGATTGTGCTCTTCCCGACTCCACCTTTTTGCTGAGTTACCGCGATGATTTCGGCTGCCAATGTTCACCTCTCTTTTTTAAGCGCAGATGGATTCTACCTGGAAGAATTCGTATTTCAATCGTTTCTTTTGAATCGCGATGGAATTAGCCGTTCAGCCAGGTTTATGCGCATAAACCTGGCTGCGGCGTAGCGCGGCGCAATGACGAGGCGCGATGCGATGCGAAGTGAGGCGCAGAGGAGACATAGGTGGCCACATGCGCAGCTGGGTAAGTGATCGGCGCTTGTGAGCGGGTCCGCTTGGCGTAAGTGCCAATCGCGTCGCGGCGGCTACCCGGCAACTCTATGGGACCTCAAGTAATGGGTTTATGCGCATAAAGTGCCGTTGCCGGAAAGCTCATTTTCGTTCGCTGCTTCACAGTGGCAAGTGGATCAAGACTCCTGCCACATGGCGGCAACTACAGACCTGGGCCATCGCGGGTCGCTAAGAGAACGGGCGGTTTGAGAACGGGCACAAAACCCGCTGTCCACCCATTCCGGCGCCGCAGGCACGGGAGGATGAGCCGGGCAAACGTCGGCGGCTTTATGCGCATAAAGTTGCTATCTCCCGCGCCCCGAGTAGATAGGGCCGACGGAGATCAAATCGGTTCGCGGACCACGCAGAGCGGTGCCGCCGCCGCATCGGGACTACCCCATAAAGCTGGCATTCAAACCAGCTCTGATCCGTGCGAGCGGCTGTCGGCATCGAAGACCTTTGCATTCCCCAACCGGCCGCTTTGCAGAAGCCCAGAACAACGCGTTCCTCACAAACAACATCGCGACCGCGCCCCGCCGTCAGTCATGCACCGAGGCAGCGGCGGGCGGCACCGAGACCAGGCAGACCGGGCAACAAAGCATCCGCAGATAGCGGATAAAATCCGACAACAACGTCCCCGACGTACCCGCCTCTCCTCTTAACCACCAATCGCGTCATGATCACCATCTACCACAACCCTCGTTGCTCCAAATCCCGCGCGACCTACGATCTGATTACCGGCACTTATAGCGACGGCGAGGAGATTGTTGAGGTCATCGAATATTTGGATCATCCGCTCACCGTCGCCCAATTGCAGCAGTTGAACATGCAGCTGGCTTGTCCGGTGCGCGCAATGATCCGCGACACCGAGCCCGAATACGAGTCATTAGGCCTATCTGAGTCCACGTTAACTGACGCTCAGTTATACGAAGCATTGGCTGCGCACCCAACACTTCTGCAACGGCCGATCGTCGTGCGAAACGGGCGTGCTGTGATCGGCCGTCCACCCGAGAAGGTGGCGAGCTTGTTCGTCCAGGACCGCGCACCAGCGCCCAGCAATGAAGTGCACTGCGTGGCCCCTACGCAATGTGCTGTGGAGGTGAGACGCCCTCGTCCAGCGCCATATTCTTGCGCAACTGTGTTGGCATGATTTGCACCTCATCTCAACCAGTCAGCGATCCGCTTCGTTCAGGCGATATGCTTGCACCGACGAACATTCGCATGCGTTGCACCGGCTCAACCAAATGCAATGACATCTCATCGAGGCCGTGAGTCGACGTCGGTGGAAACGAAGCCAACGCCCTGGGTGACAACAACGCGTCGCAGGCGCTAGCGTCGACTTGATCCGACCGACGCAGGGGCAACGCGCCGTGCGTCGCGCAACCGTCCGCAGACAGCGACGCGCCCCGAAAAATTCATCGCACTGGCAGTAATTAACGCAGACCTGTCCCTTCCCGATACACGACACGAGCTACGCTAGCGCAACAGGAACAGACGCGTCACACCCCCGCGTGTGCGGCTCACAAACACAAAACGGAGTCCGAATGCTTGAACTACGCCCATCTTGTGAAGGATGCGGAAAGTCGCTGCCGCCGAATGCGTCCGATGCGATGATCTGCACCTACGAATGTACTTTCTGCGAAGTGTGCGCGCTGACGACTCTGCGCAACGTATGCCCTAACTGCGGCGGAAATTTTGCACATCGACCGATACGCACGCGTGCTCAGTTAGCAAAGCACCCGGCCCGTAGCGAGCGAACCGCCGTTGCGATCAACGACGCCTCGCACTCCGAATTTCTCGGGCGCTATCGCACTACGCCACCCGGCGAACGTTGACGCTTCGGTATATACGCGTCGCCGACAGCAGCATTACGGCAAGCGCCGCAAGTCCACCGGCACCTCAGCATCAATCGTCGCCGTTCATCCCGTCCGGCGTCGAGATGCCGCTCATGGTACGAGCGGCGTCACGCAGCAAGCGAATCTGCTTGCGATAGTTGCGGCAGCCGCTGCAAGTCGGCAGATGCAGTCGGATGGCAACCCATTCGCCAGTCGTCAACGGACGGTCCAACGCGTCGGACAGCAGCCGGGTGATGTGCTTACATTTCCCCATTTGCATCCTCGCTTGATAGGCCTTTCTCGCTCAGACAGGTGCGCAAGCGCAGGCGCGCGCGATAAATCAGCACGCTGCAATGGTTGGCGGTCAGCTGCAGTTCCGCGCAGATCGCATCGGTGTCGAGGTCGAGAAATTCGCGCATCATGAAAACGCGCCCAATATGCTCGGGCAGGTGCTCAAGGCACGCCTCGAAGAGCGCCCAGAATTGTTGCTGACGCAGCGCCGTTTCGGGCGTCGGCCACGGGCGCGGCTTGGTCTGTTGCGACCAGTGTCCGTTGTCCTTGAACAATTCGCGATCGAGTAGCGCTTCGCCGTCGAGTTCTGACTCGAGGGCTGAGAGGTTCACCGTGCGTTGCCGGGCGCGCAGCGTATCCACGAGCTTGTGCCGCAGGATGCCGAATACCCACGTCTTATGTTCCGACTGCCCGACAAACCGGTCGGCTTGCGTCCAGGCTGCGGCGAGCGCTTCCTGGACAGCATCTTCGGCAGCCGCGGCATCGCGCAATTGCAAACGGGCGAAGCGCACGAGGTCGCGACGCAGTTGAGCCAGATAAACAGGGTCGCTGAGTGTCCCGGCGCTCGCCTGCGTCACGGTAGGCTCCGCTGCACGCTCCGCGAAGCGTGCGCGCGGTCGTCTGAATGGTTGTTGCTCATAAACGGAGAGGTTGTCTCGCACGGGGTTCTGGCACGAGCGCCATTCTGCCGCAGCTTGCGGCGCAAGCGAATGGATATTGGACATACGCGGTCTCCAACACGGGGGATTTGTAGGCGTTGGTCGCGCTGGGCGGGCATCTTGTGACAAACAGAAATCGACTATTGCGAAAAACGAAAATAAGGTTCGGGCGTCGTGCACCTGGCGTTTCTCTCCCACCAAAGGCACGCCAGTCAAGGGATGGGCAAGCGAGGTATTCGTTGCGACTGCATTATTTCAGTTAGTGAAAAGAAGTCTTCCCGTCTAGCCCATTTTTAGGTAGGCACTGAATCGCTATTCTTCGGCCATCGATCGCACCAGATCGCCAGCCAACACCACGAGGAGTAGCACCATGAAACGCATCCTGTCCGCCCTGATCGCTTCCGTCGCTTTGTTCACCGCCGCTTCCGGCGCAGCCGAGGCTGCTGCCCCGGCGCAATGCAATGGCCCCGCATCTTACTGCAACGTGTTTTTCGGCAATTAAGCTCCGGCTACCGGCCGCCTGCATCGATGCAGGCACCAGCATTGACTGCGGAAGACGCTGAGACGACCTGTCCGAAGCGAAAAAGGGCGCCCAGATGGGCGCCCTTTTTTCGTAGCAACGTCAGAACAAAACCACTCACGGGTCAGATGCCCCGTTACCCAATCCGCGCCGCTGCCTACGCCACCTGCACATTCCTGCGCTCCGACCACGCGTTTTGACCTGCGTGTTCGCGGCCCGATTCCACGCCACGACTGCTTGAACGTGCGATAAGCCGCATACCATCACCCCTCACGGCTGATCACCGAAAAACTGTCGCTGCCTCCAAATAGCGTAGGCCGGAGGCAGGCTTGATTGACAAGGCAAAAGTAGCACTTATCCACAAGGTTATTCAGTAAAACTGTGGATAACTTTTGCGGCTGCGGCGTTATCCACCGCGTCAGCGTAAAACCGCCGTACTTTTCCGCCACTTTGTCCATCGCGGTGCGGGCGGAGGCCTTCTTCCGGCTTTTTGCCTATGATGACAGTCCGTACCCTTTGCGCGTCGAGCGCCTTATTCGAGGAAGCGATCATGGCCTTACACATTGCAGTTGTCGTCGGCAGTTTGCGTCGCGAGTCGTTCAACCGTCAGTTGGCGCAAGCTGTCATCTCGTTGGCGCCGTCCGACTTCACGTTCGAGTTCATCGACATCGGCTCACTGCCGCTCTACAGCCAGGACTACGACGCGGATTATCCCGAAGCGGGCAAGCAACTCAAGCAGCGGATCGAGGCCGCCGATGGCCTGCTGTTCGTCACGCCGGAGTACAACCGCTCCATTCCGGGCGTATTGAAGAACGCGCTCGACTGGGGCTCGCGTCCGTGGGGCACTAATTCGTGGGGTAACAAACCGGGTGCGGTGATCGGCACCTCGGTGGGCGCGACCGGCTCGGCCCTCGCGCAGCAACATCTGCGCAATGTGCTGGCTTATCTCGACGTGCCGGTGCTCGGTCAGCCTGAGGTGTTCATCAAGCACGATCCCGCGGTCATCAATGAGAAGGGCGAGATTCTGAACGATGGGACGCGCAAGTTCCTACAGACTTTCGTCGACCGCTACGTTACGTGGGTCAAGCGGCATACCGCTGCCTGACACTGTCTAGCTCCGACTGCCCTGAACGCGGTGGCGCCGCCACGCCTCCTTGCGCGCCGCCGCTTCCGCTATTCGCGTTTTTGCTCTTATACGTGGTGATGCCCGGTCACGCGCTCCCAGCCGTGACGCACGGCAAGCTTGAAGCGCTCCCAGGTGCTGTCAGGAGACGTCGTCTCCCAATGGCGCCGAGCTTCCGGTTCGACGTCGTCCCACGCCCTGTCCCGATAACGCACGTCCTTGCCGATTTCCGCACCATAGCGGTAGGCCGGAACGTAGTCTTCGTAGCGCGCGTCGTCGGCGGCGTACTGCTCGTCGTAATGCGTGCGGAAATCTTCTTCGTACTCGAGATATTCGTTCGGAATCTGGCCGCTCAGACCGGCCGTCGGTTGAGCCGACCCGGAAACCACTTCGGACGGCTGCATCACAGCGCCTGAGCCCGGCGCGGACCCGGCTGCAATTGCGCTGCGTCCCGCGTCGGGCGCCAGCGGGTCCGACAGAGGAACGTTCAGCGGATCGGTCGCGCGGCTTCCGGTGAGCGGCGGCGGGACGAACGGCTCCGCGTCGGTGCTGCGAGGCGAGGTCGTGTACAGCGGATCAGCCGCCGTAGCATCAGGCCCGCTGCTCGCACTGAAACCAGGCGAGGCAGGTGTTCCGACGCCGCCCGGCGTCGCTGTCTCGGTTCTGACGGATGCCGGCGTTTCCCGGACCGTCGAAGTCGTCATTCCGGGCTCGGGGCCACGCGGGGTTCCCGGCGTGACCGCGCCGATTCCCAGTTCGTCGAGTAACGAATGCTCGCGGGCATTCTCTGTTGTTGACTGCGTGCTCCAGTCCGGCGAACGCTCGCCGATATCGGTCGCGCCTAGCCGCGTCAGCGTGTTGCGAGCGAGTTCCGCGTGCGATTCGCTGGCAGCGTCGATTACGACGAGCACGGCCCCCCGCCGCACGGCTTCGGTGTAACGCGCGGTCTCCGGCGCCCGTGGACCGCTGGCAAAGAGGCTCGACAGAAAGCGCTCTATGTTCGCGAGCACTCCCGAACCCGCGACTTCGGCGGTTGCGGAGCCGACTGACGGTTCGGCGTTGGCCTGCAACTCGATTGTCTCGCGTGCGAAACCGGTCTGTACTAGCGTCTCCCGAGCGGTTTCGGCCTCAGGATAGGTGTTAAACAAACCAATCACGGTATGTCGCATGGCTGTCTCCCGTTTTTGGGTAGGACGGATAGCGCGGCGCGCGCCATCCTGACTATCCAAGAGTTGCCGCAACGTTCATGCCGGAGTCCTGGTTCAAGCGCCGCACGCCCGGCCCTGCTGGCCTGCGCGAAGCGCTTGAGGTGAACGACGCGCCGGCCGGCCCGCCGCGCTTTTTACAATCCAGCGCAAATTGCGCAAAACGGGGATGGGAGCGGCTGAAAGCGGCTGACCGTGTTCGGTCCTATTGCGCGTGATGCGTGGCCGGATCGAGCCCGGTCTGGGCGAGTTCGCGCTGGATTCCCTGCAGGAGACTTTCAAGCAGGGCGATGTCGAAGGGTTTGGAGAGCACGCGCACGTTCACATGCCGTGCCCGATCGAGTTCTTCCGCATAGCCGGTGACGAGAATGACGGGCAGCGTGACATCGAGCGTTCTGATCGCCTCGGCCAGATCGATGCCGTTAAGGGCGCCCGGCATATGAATGTCGGACAGCACGAGTTCGAACGGCACCGGGTCGCCGGTGCGCACCCGCTGCGCGTAAGCGTCGCGCAGCAGACGCAGCGCCATGTCCGCATTGAACACGCATGTGACCTGGTGGCCCATCATCTGCAGCAACGCTTCGGTACCTGCCGCCACTTCTTCGTTGTCCTCGACGAGCAGGATGCGCAGCCCGTGCAGCGCGCCCTGGTGCTCTGCGTCCGTTTCAACCGGCGCGTCGACCTCTGATTGTTCGGGCGCGCGCGGCAGATACAGCCGCACCGAAGTGCCGGCACCCACCGCGCTGTCGATTGCCGCAAGCCCGCCCGAGCGCTCGCAGAAGGCAAACACCTGCGGCAGGCCGAGTCCCGTTCCCATGCCCTTTGCCTTGGTCGTAAAGAGCGGCTCGAAGGCGCGCGCGAGCACCTCGGGCGCCATCCCCGCACCGGTGTCCTCCAGCGACACCTGGACGAAGTCGCCTGTCAGCGGAAAGCCGTCTTCGTGACGGAACGTGATGTTGGTCGCACGCACGGTGAAGCGCCCGCCGTTGGGCATGGCGTCGCGTGCGTTCACGGCGATGTTGATGAGCGCGAGCTCGAGCTCGGCAACGTCCACGCGCATCGGCCAGACGCCGGCGCCGATATCCATCACCAGCGAAACCTTGGCTCCGAGCGACGCGCGCAGCAGGTCGCGGCATGCGGGCAGCCAACGCTCGAGCGCGACGGTTTCATTGCGCAGCGGCTGCTTGCGCGCGACGCCGAGCAACTGCCGCGTGAGCGACTGGCCGCTCTTCAGCGCCCGCTCCATGGCCGACAATTCGCGGTCCAGCCCGGGCGCGCCGCGCCGCCGTGCGATCTGTACGTTGGCGGCAAGAATCATGAGCAGATTGTTGAAGTCGTGTGCGACGCTGCCCACCAGCGTGCCGAGCGCTTCCATCTTGCGCGACTGCCGGTACGCGGATTCGATCGAACGGCGCATCGACGCTTCCGCCTGCCAGCGTTCCCACGCCTCTTCTTCGGCGCTGAGCCTCCGCAGTGACAGCCAGATCACGCACCATAGCGCGACGGACGGCGTGAATATCGACAGGATCAACACGGCCAGGTGTCGATACCAGGCGGCCCACATCGCCGATGCGCGATACCCGCACATGACGTAGACCGGGTAAGAGCCGACGTGCCGGAACGCGACGATCATGTTGTCGCCGTCGATATTCGAGCGCATGCGCGCGACCCCGGCGCGCCGTCCCTGATTCATGGCGTCGGCGAACGGCGAATCTGCCGCGACGACCGCCGGTTCGCGCGGGCGACGCGGATAGTGTGCGAGGACCGCGCCGTCGGAGCGAACGAGGATCATGGTCATCGGCGCGCCGTCGTTGCCGCCGAGCAGTTCGCGATAGAACGCGTCGAAATAGCTGGGGCGCAGCGCGACCGACACCACGCCGGCAAAAGTGCCGTCGGGCGCGCGCCGTTCGACGCCGGTGTTGAAGACCTGTTCGCCGGCGACATGCCCCGTCATCACCTTGGACACGTGTTCGAGGTCGTGGCCATCGCGAAGGCCCACAAAATCGTCGCGCTCGCCAACGGAAACCGGCGGTGCCGGATAAACCCGGCTGCTCACTAGAAGCGCACCGTTGCGGCCGAAAATCGACACGGCGGCCACTTGCGGATAGCCGCCGCCCATTGTCCGGACTTTCCGATGAATGGCTGCCTCGCGCGCGCGAATGCCGTCGTCGTCCAGGCCTTCCGTCAGGTCGACGATGCGCGTGTCGAGCGTCTCGTTCATGTCGAAGACCTTCAGCGCATGCTCCTCGGCGACGCGCACGGTGCGCAGCGTCATGTTGGTGGCATCGGCTTCGCGGGTTCGCAGGTCGCTGAACGCCATGATTGCGACGTAGAGGCATGGCAGCACGATCGCGGCGACCAGCAGCGCGATCAAAGTCATTCGCCGGATCTGGAAGTTCTGCTCCGGCACCGCGGGAAACACAGCCTCGTCCTGCCCATCAGCGGAAAGGCGGCTCGCTCGATGCGGGTCGAACCGGTTATGGGTCATTTGTTAAGCGCTCAGGTCTTCGGGGCTGGGAGGCACGGCGGATACGAGAAGCATAGTCGCAGAATGGCGGTAGAAGTTACCGTAATTGAGGGCGCCAGACATTTCGACACCTATTCATTGCCCTTTTAAAACAGTGAAGAATCAAGAAGCGCAAACGTACACAAAAGTATAAACGGGATTGAAACTATTATTATGCGGGGCGTATTTTTTCAAATAACGTGCGTGTAAGGAAGATATTGTTATCAGGACGAAAATACCGCGTATTGCATTTCGACTGGTTTGCTTTGAGAATCGACGCAATGACAAAAAGTGCGTCCGCTATGTTCGAACGCATACGCCGCGAGGGCATCGGATCACGCGTTTACGCGTGAGTGCCGGCGTTCGCGGAAAACACGCGCGCGGCACGGGACCAGCCGATCCAACCAGCCGCGCCTCATCTACGGGGTAGGCTCACATGCCGGTCATAACCGTCGTCCAGCGCACGCAGCCTTGCGCGCGCCATGGTTTCGCGAGACGCGCGTCGCCGCGCCACCTCCCCGCGGGGCCGCAAGCAGCCTTCCACCGAGGCAACGCACAGTTCGCGGCTTGCCAGACTCCGCCCTAAAGGAATTCCACTATCCGCCGTTAACCCGTACGAGATTATTCCGTCTTTCGACCCGCCATGCCTTTGCCAATCGTGATCGCCGATGATTCATTGCTTGCCCGCAAGGTGCTCACCAAGGCATTGCCGCCGGACTGGGACGTCGACGTGTCGTACGCGTCGAACGGGCGCGAAGCCCTCGCTCTGTATCGTCAAGGGAAAGCCTCGGTGATGTTCCTCGACCTGACCATGCCGGAAATGAACGGCTATCAGGTACTCGAGGCACTGCAGCATGAGGATCTGAACACCTTCGTCATCGTCGTCTCGGCCGATATCCAGCCGATGGCCCAGGCACGCGTACGCACGCTCGGCGCCGCGGCGTTCATCGCCAAACCCGTGACGCCGGAGGCGGTACTGCCCATCCTCAAGGAGTACGGGTTGTATGTCTGAGCCAGTCCTCACCGAAGATCAGCGCGACGCGCTGCAAGAGGTCGCCAATCTGGCGATGGGTCAAGCCGCGACACGTCTCGCGCGGCTGCTCGATTCGTTTATCGAATTATCGGTGCCGCGCGTGAGGGTGGTGGCCGTCAGCGAGGCCGCGCAAGCGCTCCGGGACATGACCGGTATCGAAGACCGGGTCAGCGCGGTACGCCAGGGCTTTCGCTCCGACATCAAGGGCGAGGCGCTGGTGATTTGCCGCAGCGACAGCGTGGAAGACTTGTGCGCGCTGGTCAGCGACCCGTATTCGCGCTCCGCTTACGAAGCTGTGAGCCAAAAAGAACTGATGTTCGACGTGGCGAACGTGCTCACCGGCGCGTGCGTCTCGTGCATTCTCGACCAGCTCGGCCGCACGCCGGTATTCTCCGCGCCCGGCCTGCTGGGCGACGCCTTGACGCTCGACGAAGTGTTTCAGCCCGGCGTGCTGCAATGGGAAGTCGCGTTGCTCGTCGAAGTCAATTTCGCGCTGGAGGACCAGAGCTTCCGCGCGCATCTCGTGATGCTGATGGCGGAAGAGTCCATCCGTCACATGAGCGACGCGCTCGATGCGTTGTTGTCCAGCCTATGAGCGCGCCTACGGAGTCGTTGAGCGATCTGGTCGTCGAGCGGGTGGGCTTCGGCATCTTCGTACTCGACCGCGATATGAACGTGTTGATGTGGAACCGGTTCATGCAGGACCACAGCGGTCTGTCGGCGGAGCAGGTGGTCGGCAAGTCGCTGTTCACGCAGTTTCCGGAACTGCCGCGAGTGTGGCTGTCGCGCAAGATCGAAAGTGTCTTTCAGCTGGGTAGCTTCGCGTTCAGTTCGTGGGAACAGCGCCCGTATCTGTTCAAGTTCGACCACGACCGGCCGATCACGGGCGGGGTCGATTACATGCAGCAGGACGTCACGTTCATGCCGCTCACGCGCGATCGGGAGGTGGTGGCCGTTTGCGTGACCATCTCCGACGTGACCCATGTGAGCATCGTGCAGAGAGAGCGCGAGGAGGCGGTCGCCAAGCTGCAGGAGTACGCCGACCGTGACGGACTGACCGGCATTGCCAACCGCCGCTTCTTCGAGGCGCGGCTGCTCGACGAATACACGCGCTGGCAGCGTTATGGCGGCGACATGTCGGTGCTGTTGTTCGATCTCGACCACTTCAAGAAGATCAACGATCAGTTTGGACACGGCGTCGGCGATACCGTTTTGCGCGTGATGGCGCAGCGCGTTGCCGGGGTCGTGCGGGCGCAGGACACGTTCGGGCGTTTCGGCGGCGAAGAGTTCGCGTTGCTGCTGCCATGCACGCCGCTGGAGGACGCCATGCGCGTCGCCGAAAAAATCCGCCGCACGATCGCCGACACGCCGGTCGAGGTGCAGGGCACGAGCGTGCCCGTTACGGCGAGCGTGGGCGGCGCGGCCGCGCGTGCCGGCTCGCCCGCGTATGACGTGCTGATCAACGAGGCTGATGCGGCGCTCTATAGCGCTAAACGGCAAGGCCGCAATCGCTGCGTCGCGTTGACGTGAATGGCGGCGATTGAGGTTCGCTCATAGCGCCCGGTTGCGTTAGAAAGCCGGTTTGCCCGCGGCATCGTGCGCCGCATGTCGCACCGGGTTTGCCGATCGCAGCGGGTTGTGTCGGTCAATGCTCTGTGGAAACTGCGTCGTCGGACAAACGTTGTTATACTTTTCGCCGTTTCCGGCATCCCAGCCGTGTGTTTCGCGCGTGTCCGCGCGCGCGGGCCGCCCGCCCTGCGGCGAGGCATAAAAATTCCTGTACGCCTTTCAGCGGGCGCCCTCCTGCGGAGATCGTCTTGGCTGTATCCAATCTTGTCGTGGACGATACTGAAATCGACGCCGCTGCCGCCACGTCCGGCAGTTCGTTTTATCTCGCAATGCGCATCCTGCCGGCCGCGCAGCGCGACGCGATGTATCAGGTCTACGCTTTCTGCCGCGCTGTCGACGACATCGCCGACAGCGCCATGCCGCGCGCCGACCGCGCCGCGGCGCTCGAGCGCTGGCGCGCCGACATCGACGCGTGCTATACCGGCTCGCCGCGCGCCTCGTTGCGCGCGCTGACGCGGCACATCCACACGTTCCATCTGCAGCGCGAGGATTTTCACGCAATGATCGACGGCATGGCGATGGATGCGGTCGCCGACATCTGCGCCCCCGACGAGGCCACGCTCGACCTGTACTGCGACCGGGTCGCGAGTGCGGCGGGCCGTCTATCGGTGAGGATATTCGGGATGCAGGAGGAGTCGGGCCGTTTGCTGGCGCACCATCTCGGCCGTGCGCTTCAGCTGACGAACATTCTTCGCGACATCGACGAAGACGCGGGCATCAACCGTTGCTATCTGCCGCATGAGTTGCTGGCGCGTGAAGGCATCGCGGTAAAGAGTCCCTCGCAGATCGCCGACGATCCGTCGCTGCCGCGCGTCTGCGCAACGCTCGCTGAACGCGCGAAAGAGCACTTCGCCGCGTCCGACGCGATCATGGACCGCGAGCCGCGCAACCAGGTGCGCGCGCCGCGCATCATGTCGGGCGTGTACCGCTTGCTGCTGGAACGCACACTCGAACGCGGCTTCGACATTCCGCGCACGAAGGTCAGCAAGCCGAAGCTGCGCATGCTGTGGATCGTCGCGCGTTACGCGCTCTTCTGAGCCGATGCCGAGACTCGTACATGTGGTCGGCGCGGGCCTCGCCGGCCTGGCCGCCGCAGTGCAGTTGCAGCGGCGCGGCGCACGAGTCGTGCTTCACGAAGCGGCGCAACAGGCGGGCGGCCGGTGCCGTTCGTACTACGACGCCAAGCTAGGCGCAACGATTGACAGCGGCAATCACCTGATGATGTCAGGCAACGCCGCGACGCTGAATTACGCGCGTGCTATCGGCGCCGTGGACGAACTGACGGGACTGGCTCTGCCCGAATTCCCGTTCGTGGACCTGGCCACTCACGCGCGCTGGACCGTGCGCCTGTCGTCGGGACGGCTGCCCTGGTGGATCTTCGATCAGGACGCGCGTGTACCCAACACCGGCCCGAGCGACTATCTGAGTCTCGTGCCGCTGCTTTTCGCCAAGCCCGGTCGCACCGTCGCGCAAACCATGCGCAGCAATGGCCCGCTGTGGGACCGCCTGCTCGCGCCGTTGTTTCGCGCAATGCTCAACGCCGAGCCGCGCGACGCGTCGGCAGTGCTGACTGGGGCAATGGTGCGCGAGACGTTGATGGCGGGCGGCCTCGCGTGCAGGCCGCTCATCGCGCGGAACGGTTTGAGCAGCGCTTTCGTCGATCCGGCGCTGCGACTATTGCAGCATGGCGGCGCGACGATCGAGATCGGCTCGCGGCTCGAAAAGATGCGGTTTGCGGCGAACGCGAGCCGCGTAGAGGCGCTCGACTTCGCTGAACAGAGTGTCGCGCTGGACGTCAACCAGGCTGTGATTCTGGCGGTGCCGCCGGACATCGCGCAGACGCTTGTCCCTGGCCTGCGGGCGCCAGCCCGCTTTGCCGCGACGCTCAGCGCGTATTTCGCCGTCGAACCGCCGTTCGGCTTGCCGCCTGTCACCGGTCTCCTGAACGGCACCGCGCAATGGCTGTTCGCGTCCGACGGACGTCTGTCCGCAACGGTTTATGGCGTCGGGAATGTTGTCGACACGCCGCGCGAAGAACTTGCAGCGCGCTTATGGGCCGAGGTGGCTCAGGCGGCCAATCTGCCCGCCGCGCCGATGCCGGCCTGGCAGATCGTCGTCGACGAACGTGCGACTTTTGCCGCGTCGCCGGACCAGGAAACGCTGCGTCCCGGCACGCGCACTCGCTGGAATAATCTGATGCTCGCGGGGGACTGGACGGCTACCGGCCTGCCCGCGACGATTGAAGGCGCGATCCGCTCAGGCCAGAAGGCCGCGGATACGTTGCTGAATCAACCGATGGAACGCCGATGAACGATTTATCTCAAGCCCACATGCTGGGTGCCGTCATGCCCGAATTCGCCGACGAAGCGCGAGGCGCGCCAGCTGCTGCGAGCGATGCGCCCCACGCGTCTACCGCGTCTGCAGAATTTGCCGGTTTTGCCTCTTCGCTCGACACCTCGATCACGCGCGCAACCGACGCGATCCTCGCCGCGCAAAAGCCCGACGGCCACTGGGTCTACGAACTGGAAGCGGATGCGACGATTCCCGCCGAATATGTGCTGCTGGTCCATTACCTTGGCGAAACGCCGAACGTGGAGTTGGAGCAGAAAATCGCGCGCTATTTGCGCCGCATCCAGCTGCCCGACGGCGGCTGGCCGCTCTTTACCGACGGCGCGCTCGACGTCAGCGCGAGCGTGAAGGCGTACTTCGCGCTGAAGATGATCGGCGACCCCGTCGACGCCGAGCACATGGTTCGCGCGCGCGAGGCGATTCTGGCCCACGGCGGCGCGGAGGCGGTAAACGTCTTCACGCGGATCCTGCTGGCCTTGTTCGGCGTGGTGTCGTGGCGCGCGGTGCCGATGATGCCCGTGGAAATCACGCTGCTGCCCATGTGGTTTCCGTTCCATCTGTCGAAGGTGTCGTACTGGGCGCGGACCGTGATCGTGCCGCTGCTCGTGCTCAACGCGAAGCGGCCGCTCGCGCGCAACCCGCGCCGCGTGCGCATCGACGAATTGTTCCGCGGCGCGCCCGTGAACACCGGCATGCCGCAGCGGGCGCCGCATCAACATGTCGGCTGGTTCCGCTTTTTCCGGGTTGTGGATACGGTGCTGCGCGCGGTCGACGGTCTGTTTCCGAAAGCCACGCGCGAGCGAGCGGTCCGCGAGGCAGTGGCCTTCGCCGATCAGCGGCTGAACGGCGAAGACGGCCTGGGCGCGATTTTCCCAGCCATGGCCAATTCGGTGATGATGTACGACGTGCTCGGTTATCCGGCCGATCATCCGAACCGCGCAATTGCGCGTCAGTCGATCGAAAAGCTGCTTGTTGTCAAGGATGACGAAGCATATTGTCAACCCTGTTTGTCGCCGGTGTGGGACACGTCGCTTGCCGCGCACGCGTTGCTCGAAACGGGCGAAGCGCGTGCCGAGCAGGCGGCAGAACGCGGCCTCGCATGGCTGCGTCCGCTGCAGATCCTCGACGTGCGCGGCGACTGGATTTCGCGCCGGCCGAACGTGCGGCCGGGCGGCTGGGCCTTCCAGTACAACAATGCGTATTACCCGGACGTCGACGATACAGCGGTGGTCGCGATGGCTATGCATCGCTCGGCCGCGCTCACGCAGTCGAGCGTCGATCGCGAGGGGATTGCGCGCGCCAGAGAATGGGTCGTCGGCATGCAGAGTAGCGACGGCGGCTGGGGCGCGTTCGAGCCTGAGAACACGCAGTATTACCTGAACAACATTCCGTTCTCCGATCATGGCGCGCTGCTCGATCCGCCGACCGCGGATGTGTCGGGTCGCTGCCTGTCGATGCTCGCGCAACTCGGCGAGTTGCCGCAAAACAGCGAACCGGCGCAGCGTGCGCTCGACTACATGCTGAAGGAACAGGAGCCCGACGGCAGCTGGTACGGCCGTTGGGGTTTGAACTACATCTACGGTACGTGGACCGCGCTGTGTTCATTGAACGCGGCCGGCATTTCGCACGACGACCCGCGCATCAAACGCGCCGCACAGTGGCTGCTGTCGATCCAGAACGAAGACGGCGGTTGGGGGGAAGCCGGCGAGAGCTACAAGCTCGACTACCACGGTTACGAACGCGCGCCGAGCACGGCGTCGCAAACGGCATGGGCGTTGATGGGCCTGATGGCGGCGGGCGAAGTGAATCACGAGGCGGTTGCGCGCGGCATCGACTATTTGCAGCGTGAACAACGCGAGCACGGCTTGTGGGACGAAACGCGTTTCACCGCCACCGGTTTCCCGCGCGTGTTTTATTTGCGTTATCACGGCTATCGCAAGTTCTTCCCGCTCTGGGCGCTGGCGCGTTTCCGTCACCTGAAGCGCAACGGGCTCACGCGCGTTGCCGTCGGGATGTAACGGATGCTTCGCCCAACAGCGCCGTCCGCCGATGCCGACGGCAACAGCTTGCCGGTCATCGTCGTAACGGGCATGGCGTTCGAAGCGCGGATCGCGCGGGGCGAAGGCGTCGAAGTGGTCTATGCGGCGCGCGCCGATCTGCTGGAACGCGCGCTGAATGCTGCGGTCGCGCGCGGTTGCTCTGGGATCGTCAGCTTCGGTACGGCGGGCGGCCTGGCGCCGGATTTGCAGCCGGGCGCGCTCATTGTCGCCGACGCCGTCGAAGGTCCGTTTGGCCGCATCCCCACCGATCCGGCCTGGACGAACAGGCTTGCCGCCGCGCTGGCGACCGGACCGCTCGCGTCACGCTTGCGGCGGGGTTCAATGGCCGCGGTAGCGGCGCCGCTCATGTCCGCCGACGACAAGCGTGCGCTGCATCGCTCGACGGGTGCATTGGCTGTGGATATGGAATCGCATCTGGCTGGCGCGATGGCCGCCGCCCGTGGGCTGCCGTTCGCCGTGTGCCGTGCAATTGTGGATCCTGCGTGGCGTACGTTGCCGTCGGCGGCGACCGCGGGGTTGCGCGATGACGGCAGCACCGCGCTTGCGCCGATCCTGCGCGAGCTGATGCGGCAACCGTCACAGATTGGCGCGCTCATCCAGGTGGCGATGGATGCGCGCGCGGCGCGCGTTTCACTGGTGCAGGCCCGGCAAGCGCTGGGTGCGGCTGAGGCCTTGCTGAAGCTAGCCTAGCGCTTCAGCAGCATCGACGCACACCTTGGGCGTGCGTACGCCGATCTCATTGCGCAGCCGGCGCTGAAGCCGGTTGCTGATTACCAGCAGGCGCAGACGTGGTCGGGACAGCCGTGCCCGTACTGGGCGCTGAAGCCGCAGCTGGCGCTGTTGCCGGCGCCGCGGTGGTCCCTGACTTAGCCCCCGTCGTTTCACTCGCTGGCACCGAGCCCGCCGCGCCGCTTGCCGGCGCGGGCGACTCACCCGGATCCGTGTAATCCGGCACGCCCGCCGGCGTGCCCGTAGCGGCACCAGAGGCCGCGTCCGGCGTGTCGGCCGTATCGCCCGGGTCTGCGTAGTTCGGAAGCGTCGCCGGCGCGCCGGCCGCGGCGCCCTTCGCTGGAGTCGTCGCAGCGCCCGAGTCGTCCTGATCCTCGTATTCCGGCAGCGGCGCGGCATTGTCGCCGGTGCCGCGCAGACGCGCCCGCCGTTGCTGCGTGTAGGCGTCCCGCACGAACGAGTATTTATCCAGCGCCGCTTGCTGCAGAAGATCCGTCGCGCCGAGCAGGTCGGAGCGAACGCTCACGAACTGCAGCACGTACAGCGGATTGCGCACTGCCGGCTCCATGTAGTTCAAAGGATTGAACTTCACGTCCACCACCAGCCCCATGCTGTCTCGCACGGTGCTCGGTCCGAAAAGGGGCAAGACGAGATACGGTCCCGATGGGATGCCCCAGTGTCCAAGCGTCAGGCCGAAATCCTGATGATGCTTGGGCAGTCCGGCCGGCGTCGCCCAATCGAGCAGTCCGCCCAGACCAAACGTGGAGTTGAACGCGAAACGGACGAGATCCTCGGTCGCGTCGGTGATCTTCAACTGCAGCAGCGCATTCGCGGCGTTGGTCAAGTCGCCCAGGTTCGAAAAGAAGTTGCTGACGGCCGTGCGCAACGGCTGCGGCGTCACCTTCTGATAGCCCTTCGCGACCGGCACCGCGACGTAGCGGTCGAGGCCGTCGTTGAAATTGAACACGGCCCGGTTCATCGGCTCGAACGGGTCGCCGGGCTTGCGGTCAGGACCGGTTGCGCAGCCGGTTATGAGGCCGGTGGCAGCTAGCGCCAGCACAGTGGTACGCAGTTTCATGCTTATATTCCTTTGTGCTTCGCGCGACGTGGGCGCGGCTTGCCCATCAGCACGGGTTGGAAAACCACTGCACCGATGAGCGTGCAAAACAGCGACAGCGCCAGCAAGCGGCCCATGCTGGACGTGCCCGGATGATGCGATAGCCAGAGGCTGCCGAACGCCGTCGCCGTAGTCGCCGCGCTGAACAACACCGCGTGCGTCAGGCTCGACTGCAACAGGCCGGTCTGCCCGTTGCGCCACGCCATCACGAAGTAAATCTTGAACGCCACGCCGACGCCGAGCATCAGCGGCAACGCAATGATATTTGCGAAGTTCAGCGGCATGCCGAACACCACGCACAACTCGAGCGTGACGAGCGCCGACACAAGCAGCGGAACGAGCGTTCGCAGCATGTCGCCAACGCGCCGCAGCGCGATCCACAGCAGGATCGCGATGGACAGCAGCGCCCAGCCCGCCGCCTGCAAGAACGCCTTGATGATCGTATCCGCGGAATGAAGGATCGAGATCGGGCCGCCAATCGCGCCGGGCTCGGCCTTTTTCACAGCATGGGCGAAGCGGGCGAGCGTGGCGTCGTCGTTCGGATCGGCGCCCGGCTTCACCTTCGGCGCAATGTCGACGAGGGCGCGGCCGTCCTTCGACACCCAGCCCTTCGAGATTTCCTTCGGCAGATTGTCCCGCGTGATCTCGGTCGGCTGCAGGAGGTTCTCCAACTGCTTGAGCGCAATGCGCAAAGGCTCCGACATCGCGTGTTCCGCGCGGTCGCGCGTGGCGGCGTCGGCCGCGGCGAGCTTTTGCAGCGTGACCGACAGATGTTGCGCTTCGGCGGCGCCTGGACCCGGATGATCTTCGGCGGCGAGAGAAAGTTGATTCGACGCGCGCTTGAGCGCGGCGACGCGCACGGCGTCCGTGGCCTGTGGCGCGGGTTGCTGTTGCAGCGCGGGCAGCAATTGCTGCGCGGCGCTTGCGATCAGCATCATCTTTTGTTGCTGCTGCGCGGGAACGAAGGTGTCCAGAGTAGTGACGCGGCCCACTTCGGGCAACGCGCGCAACCGCTCGGCCATGCGATCGGCGTCGGCAAGCGAGGGCGCGAGCACATGCACGTTGTTCACCGCGGCCTCGGGCGAATCCTTCAGCGACAGTAGCGTGGCCATCGACTCGGTATGCGGGTCTTTCAGATGCAGCGGATTGAAGTCGAAGTGCAAACGCGTGAGCAACGGCGTTGCGCCGATCACGACGATCAGCGTGCCGATCAACACGGGCTTGCGATGATGGGCAAGAAAGTCGTCGACGGGTGCCAGTTGCTTGAAACCCGGCGACGCGGCTTCGCCCGGCGGGTTGAAGATCTTCAGCAACGCGGGCAGCAGTGTCATGTTTGTCAGATACGCGACGAACATGCCGACGCCGGCGATCTCACCCAACTCCGACACGCCGCGGTACGCGGTTGGCAGGAACGAGAAGAAGCTCAACGCGACCGCAACCGCGGCGAGCGTAAGCGGCACGCCGATACTGTGCGCGGTATGAGCAAGCGCGGCCGAGAGACGGTCGTCGCGATTGCGCTCCTCGCGATACTTGACGCCGAACTGCACGCCGAAATCGACGCCCAGCCCGACGAACAGCACCATGAACGCAACCGAGATCATGTTCAGCGCGCCGACCATCATGAGGCCGAGCGCGGCGGTGATTGCGAGTCCAACGAACAGCGTGATGAAGACTGCGGCGATCATGCGTCCTGAGCGCAACGCGAGCCACAGAATGACCAGCACGACGACGAACGTGCCGATGCCGTTGAGCACCGCGCCGTCTTTGACTGACGCAAACTCTTCGTCTGCGAGCGGTTGTTCGCCGGTCAGACGGACGGTGGCGCCATAACGCGAGTCCAGATGCAGCGAGGCCGCCGTATCGCGAATCGCCTGCGACGCGGTTGCGCCCGGCTCGAGCGCATCGTAGTTCACGACCGGCTGCACGACCACGAACGCACGCGCCGGATTGGTCGCCGCGCTTTTGTCGACGAATGCGCGCCACGAGAAAGCGGCGGGCTTGCCGGCCAGTACGAGGTCCAGCGTGTTGGCGCTTTGCGACAACAGGCGGCTCATGTCGGAGAGCTTCACCTGACCGATCTGCAGCGGCAGCAGCAGGCTCGTGGTGAGCGTGCCTGCAAGTCCCGTAAGGCTGGGGTCGTGCGCGAGCGTGTTCACGAGCGGACGCGACTGCACGAGTTGCGACGTGGTCGACATGACCTCTTCGGTCGACGGGAAAAGCAGACCGTTATGTTCGAAGAACGGCCCGCCGGCGGGTTGCGAGACCGCGACGAATTCTTTCGGCTCGGCTTTGAGCGCCGCCGTCAGCGCATTCGCTGCGGCGTCGGCAAACTCGGGCGCGCGCGCCTCCACGACGACCAGCACCGTTTGGCCGCGATCAGGGAAGGCCTGGTCCATCGCGTGCTCGAGCGTGGACCATTCCTTGTCGGTTTCGATGAGGCGGCTGATGTCGGTGTTGATCTTGAAGTGATGCGCGACATAGATCCCGCTCAACACGGCGAGCACGATCGACAGCACGACGATCCGCAACGGATGGCGCACCGAATAGGCGACGAGGCGAACAATAGATGACTTCAGCATGTAGGCGAACTTGGCCTTATCACGGGTGGCATTTTGACGAAAGTGCACAAGTATACAGAGCCAGAGCAATCCGGATCGTATTCGGCAGCAATGCGCGTAGCAAAAGCGGCTCCCGGCGCAACATGAAAGGGCGGGAACGCAATGTCGGTATACTGGTCTATCCAGCTTTCGCCCCGACCTTGCCGGTCGGCGGCGCACACTCTTTACGGGTCTTGTCCAGCGTATGAAACGTTATCTGTCTGCTTTTCTGGCCGCAGCCGTAGTCTCAACGGCTGCCCATGCGCAAAGCGCGCCCGACGCGGTGGTAAAAAGTGCAGTCGAAGGCACGGTCTCCGCGATGAAGGCCGATCCGCAAGCTCGCGGCGGCGATATGGCCAAGATCACGCAACTGGTCGAGACGCGCTTCGTGCCGGCAACCGACTTCCAGCGCACTACGCGCATCGCGGTCGGCAAGGCATGGAGCACCGCCACGCCCGAGCAGCAAAAGCAGCTCTATGAGCAGTTCACGCTGCTTCTCGTGCACACCTATGCTGCGTCGCTTTCGCAGTTGCGCGACCAGGACGTCAAATTCAAGTTCGCGCCGGCCAATGCACCGGGCGCTGCGAAAGACGTCGTAGTGCAGTCGCACGTGATTAGCAATGGCGGCGATGACGCGATCGACTACCGGCTTACCAAGGGCCCGTCCGGCTGGAAGATCTACGACATCAATATGATGGGCGCATGGCTGATTCAGGTGTACCAGACACAGTTCGCCGATCAGCTTTCCAAGGGTGGAGTCGACGGCCTGATCAAGTTCCTCACCGCGCATAACGCACGCAGCGGCGGGTAGCCGGAGCGGCAAGCCGATTGCCTGCGAGGTAGGAGCAGACCAGCAAAAGAAAAAGCGCGGTGGCCTTAAAAGCCACCGCGCTTTTTTATGCGTGGTTATGCGGCGCGATTCAGGAGCGGCGCAGGGCCGCCCGATTCGACGCTCAGTGCGCGGCCGTAGCCGTCTGCACCTTGTTGCCCTTGCCGGCCACCTTGATCTCTTCGAGCTTGATCTCGACATGGCGCGAGAACACGTATTCAGCCGGGCGCTGCTTGTCCAGCGGGATGTCTTTGGTGAAAGCGCCCGAAGTCTTCGGGCCGCGCAGGCTGACCTTCAATGCCTTCAGCGGATGCGCAACCGTATCCATCACGGCCGTGGCTTCAAAGCCGCAGTGGACCATGCAGTCGGCGCACTTTTCGTAGTTTCCCGTGCCGTACTTATCCCAGTCCGTGGTCTCCATCAATTCCTTGAAGGTCTTCACGTAACCTTCGCCGACCAGATAGCACGGCTTTTGCCAGCCGAACACTGTACGCGCCGGGTTGCCCCAAGGCGTGCATTCGTAGGTCTGATTGCCGGCGAGGAAGTCGAGGAACATGGCCGACTGGCTGAACGACCAGTTCTTGCCATTGTTGCCGCGCTTGAAGATCTCGCGGAACAGATGTTTGGTCTTGTCGCGATTCAGGAAGTGCTGCTGGTCCGGCGCACGCTCATAGGCATAACCCGGCGAGACCGTGATGCCGTCAACGCCCATCGGCCCGACCGTGTCGAAGAAAGCGGCAACGCGCTCCGGCACCGCGTCGTTAAACAGCGTGCAGTTGATGTTCACGCGGAAACCGCGGCGCTTCGCTTCCTTGATGGCCGCGACCGCCTTGTCGTACACGCCGTCTTGCGACACCGAATGGTCGTGCATCTGCTGATCGCCGTCCAGGTGAACCGACCACACGAAGTACGGATTCGGCTCGTAGTCGTCCATCTTCTTTTCCATCAGCAGCGCGTTCGTACACAGGTACACGAACTTCTTACGCGCGATGATGCCCTTCACGATCTGCGGCATTTCCTTGTGCAGGAGCGGTTCGCCGCCTGCAATCGACACCACCGGGGCGCCGCATTCGTCGACGGCGCCAAGGCATTCTTCCAGCGACAGACGCTGATTCAGGATGGGGTCCGGATAGTCGATCTTGCCGCAGCCATTGCAGGCGAGATTGCAGCGGAACAGCGGCTCCAGCATCAGGGCGAGCGGGTAGCGTTTGTTGCCGGAGAGGTGCTGACGCATGATGTATGCGCCGACCCGGACTTTCTGTAGCAGCGGAATAGACAAGACGTCCTCCTTAAACTTCGCGTGCGGCGAGTGGTTGCATCAGCTTCGATGGCAACTTGAATTCAACCTTCTCTTCACGGCCCGCCATCGTCGTGACATCGACGGGCCCCATTGCGCTTAGCGCATCGATTACGTTTCTGACCATTTCTTCCGGCGCCGAAGCGCCGGCCGTGATGCCGATGGTCTGCGCATTCGCAAACCATTCCGGCTTCACTTCTGAACCGTCGGCGACGAGATAGCTCGCCACGCCGCTTTCGCTGCCGATTTCCCGCAGCCGGTTCGAGTTCGAACTGTTTGTTGCGCCCACCACCAGAAGCACGTCCACCTGCTTGCTCAACTCGCGCACCGCGGCCTGGCGGTTTTGCGTCGCATAGCAGATGTCCCGCGTGTCGGGGCCGACGATGTCGGTGAAGCGGCGCTGCAAGGCGTCGATAATGCCACGTGTGTCGTCCACCGACAGCGTGGTCTGCGTGACGTACGCGAGCGGCGTATCGACCGGCAGTTGCAGATGCTCGACTTCGGCTTCGCTCTGCACCAGCAGCACCTTGCCCGGGATCTGGCCGATCGTGCCTTCCACTTCCGGATGCCCGGCATGGCCGATCAGAATCAGCGTGCGCCCGGCGCTCACATATTGACGCCCTTGCACGTGCACCTTGGTGACGAGCGGGCACGTTGCGTCGAGCACGTCGAGACCGCGGGCTTCCGCGTCGCGCTCAACCGTTTGAGCAACGCCGTGAGCGCTGAAGATTGCCACGGCGCCTTGCGGCACTTCATCGAGTTCTTCGACGAAACGCGCGCCTTTCTGGCGCAGATTATCGACCACGTGACGATTGTGGACAATTTCGTGGCGTACATACACAGGCGCGCCGTGCTGCTGCAGCGCCCGATCGACAATCTCGATCGCACGAACAACGCCCGCACAAAAGCCGCGGGGTTGGGCAAGGATGACTCGCATAAGTTGGCGGACTCCGACTGACGCGGGTTTCGAGCAAGTCGGAAATTCTGACTTTATCGCCGCGACCATCTAATTAGTTGACGTCTTGAGCCCCGGCGACGTGCCGGTACAGCAAAACCAAACGCGCATTCTAACGCTATCACGCCAGCTTTGCTTTGCCGGGGCCGCTACAGTGTTGGGCGCACGCGGCACATGCCCTTCACCCCGCACAACTCAGGTGGCAAAAATTGCACGCTGCACCGCTCTGGCGGAACCCTTAAACTACGTCGTCCTGTGAAGCGCTCGCGCCTCGCAATACAAAAATGGCCGACGCTTGCTGCGAATCGAGGGTAACGCTTAATGGGGTTGATGGCGGTGATTCTGTTTTTCCTTTCCTGTTTGTCCTTGCTGATCTGGATCGTGCTGCTGTTCGCCCGCGGCGGCTTCTGGCGCGCGCGTCCCGCCGCGCCGCTCACGCCCGAAGCGCGTAGCACATGGCCCGGCGTGGCCGCCGTAGTGCCTGCCCGCAATGAGGTCGATGTTATTGCACAGGCCGTTACGACGCTGCTTCAGCAGGATTACCCCGGCGAATTTCACGTGATCGTGGTCGACGACCACAGCACCGACGGCACCGCCGACGCTGCCCGCGCAGCCGCGCTGCAGCTGCAATGCCCGGACCGTTTGACCGTGCTGAGCGCGAAGCCGCTGCCGCCGGGGTGGTCCGGCAAGGTGTGGGCGCAGTCGCAAGGCATCGAGGCGGTACGCACGCTCGGCTTGCCGGCCGACTTTTTGTTGCTGACGGACGCCGATATCGGTCATCCCGCGGAGGCCGTCACGCAGCTCGTCGTCCGTGCCGACGCTGAGAAGCGCGATCTCGTCTCCCTGATGGTGCGGCTGCGCTGCGACTCATTCTGGGAGAAAGCGCTTATTCCGGCCTTCGTGTTCTTCTTCGCGAAGCTTTATCCGTTCGCATGGGTCAACAATCCCCGCAATCGCACCGCGGCTGCGGCAGGCGGCTGCATGCTCGTGCGTCGCAGCGCGCTGGAGGAAGCCGGCGGCATTGAATCGATCCGGGCCGCGCTAATCGACGATTGCAGCCTCGCGGCGCGCATCAAGCATCGCGGCACCGGGCGTCACCCAATCCGGCTCGACGTGGCGGCGCGAAGCGTGTCGTTGCGTCCTTACGATAGCTGGCGCGACATCTGGAACATGATTGCGCGCACCGCGTTCACGCAGTTGCGCTATTCGCCGCTGCTGCTGGCGGGCACGCTTGCCGGCATGACGATCATCTATCTGATGCCGCCGGTCGCCGCTATCGTGCTCGGACCAACGGGCTGGCCCGCCTGGCTCGCGTGGGCGGCCATGTGCTGCGCGTATGCGCCAATGTTGAGCTATTACCGTCGCTCGCCGCTATGGGCGCCGTTTCTGCCGCTTATCGCGCTGTTTTACGTGGGGGCGACGTTTGCGTCGGCGGTGCGCTACTGGCGTGGCAAGGGCGGGCAGTGGAAGGCGCGGGTTCAGGCGCCCATGCAGGAACGTTGACGCAAAGCAGTAACGAAAAAGCGGCGCATTGCGCCGCTTTTCTTTTAGCCCTTTGTAAGCAGCATATAGAGCTGAATCACCATGTCCGGTGAAAACGTAAACGGCACCCAGCCGTGACCGGTATGGCGCAATACCAGCAAACGGTCGCCGTTCGACTGCTTTTGCACGGCCATGACCGGATTTTTCGTCGACACGAAACGCCAGCCCGGCGGGATGCCCGGAGGAGGTTCGGGTGTCATCGAGGCGCGCGCGTTCGACAGTTCCTCGATGAGCTGGCCGATCTGCTCGGCGCGCAATGCGACGGTCTGGCCGCCGATGGTCATGGTGATTTCATTCTGCGCCGGGCGGTTGATTTCCAGCGTGGGCAGAGCCGGGGGCGCAGCGGCTTCGCTGACCGCGGCGTCGGCTTGGGCTTGGGCTTGAACCTCGACCGTTTCCGATTCGACGTCCGGCACGGCCTGTTCAGCCGGCGCGTGCTGCGCGTCAGCCTGGTTGCGTGTCTCGGGGATGCTTTGGGCCTGCGGGGCCACGACAGCCTGAATGAGCTGATCGACGCCCACTTCGAGCGCGCCGAGCTGTTCGTGAAGGTTCATGCGAGATTTCTCTGGTAAGACCCGCGATTTTAACTGCTGCGCGTAGGCTTTACCTTCCGCAAATACAGCGACGTTGTAACAAAATGCTCGCGCTACGGCTTGAGATAGCCCGCATGCCGGAACCAGTCGAGCGCATCGCTCAGGCCCTCGCGATACGGACGCGCCCGGTAGCCCAGTTCGCGTTCCGCCTTGGCCGAACTGAAGTACATCTTGTTCTTCGACATCTTCAATCCGTCAACGGTGACGAACGGTTCGCGCTTCGTGAACTTCGCGACCGCTTCTGCACCCATCGCGAGCGGGTAAAGCGGCCAGCGCGGCAAGCTGATGGTGGGCGCCTTGCGACCGGTGAGTGCCGCGATGTCCGCAAGCATCTGTTGAAGCGGCAAATTTTCGCCGCCGAGAATATAGCGTTCGCCGATCTTGCCGCGCTCCAGCGCCAGAAAGTGCCCGGCTGCGACGTCGTCCACGTGCACGAGGTTCAGCCCCGTGTCGACGAAAGCGGGAATCTTGCCGAGGGCCGCTTCCACGATGATGCGCCCGGTCGGCGTCGGCTTGACGTCGCGCGGGCCAATGGGCGTGGACGGGTTGACGATCACCGCCGGCAGGCCGTCTTCGGCGATCATGCGTTCCACCGCGCGCTCGGCCAGCACCTTGCTGCGCTTGTAGACGCCAATGGCCTGATCGGCTTTGAGCGGCGATGTTTCGTCGGCTGAATTGCCGGCGCTCGTCACCTTGAGCGTGGCCACGCTGCTTGTGTACACGATGCGCTCGACGCCTTCTTTCAGCGCCGCGCGCATGGTCGCCTCGGTGCCTTCCAGATTCGAGCGTTCGATTTCGCTCGGGTCCGGCGCCCACAGCCGGTAATCGGCGGCAACGTGCAGCAGATAGCGCACGCCGCGCAGCGCGTTGCGCATGGACGCTTCGTCGCGCATATCGCCCACGACGATTTCCGCGTCGAGCGACTCGAGGTTCTGACGCGGGCTGGTGGCGCGCACCAGTACACGCACCTTGAAGCCCTTCTGTTGCGCGATGCGCGCCACCGACGAGCCGACAAAGCCGGATGCGCCGGTCACGAGCACGAGATCGCCATTCTGTTCGGTCATTCTGTTTCCGTTCCCTGCGTGACAGTCGGGGGATTGTACGTGGCGAGCGGGGGCCGCGTCGCCGACGCCTTGAGCACGGACCGGTCACGACGTCGACGCGGCTATCCCGACCCCCGCTACGCAAGCAGGCTCGTCGCGACGCGACTAGAATGCCCGCTTGAAAGATTGCGAGGAGAGAACGGCATGTCCCCAGATCTGGATGAGCGGATCGAAACGTATTACGTGCGCGTGCGCGGCACCGTGCAGGGCGTCGGCTTTCGTCACGCGACCGTGCGGCAGGCACACGCGCTGGGCATCAAGGGATGGGTTGCGAATCTCGACGACGGTTCGGTCGAAGCGATGTTGCAGGGCACGGCGAATCAGGTCGACCGGATGCTGTCGTGGCTGCGGCACGGGCCGCCGGCCGCGCGCGTGACCGAGGTAGCCGGCGAAGAGCGCGTGACCGAAAAACGCTACGAGCGTTTCGAACAGCATTGAACGGCGCGTAACCACATCGGCGGGTCGAGAGCCCGCCGCCCTTTAGTCGTTCGGCGCTATCGCGCCACCAACAGGCTTTCGGCAAATCCCCACTCGTTTTCCAGCCACTGATGGCTGCACACGAAGCCCGCATCGTCGGCGATCGCGGGCATTTCGTCGGCGCGATACTTGTGGCTGCTCTCGGTCCAGATCGTTTCGCCTGCCTTGAGCGACACCGTCAGTTTCGAGGCGGCAATATGCGCGGTGACGTCACGCGTTGCACGCAAGTGCATCTCGACACTGCGTGCGTCCGGATTGAAACGCGCGACGTGCTCGAATGCGTCGAGCGGAAAATCGCCGCCCAGTTCGCGATTGATCCGCGCGAGCAGATTCAGGTTGAACGACGCGGTGACGCCGATTGCGTCGTCGTAAGCGGCGATCAGCGTGGGCGTGGGCTTGATGAGGTCGGTGCCGAGCAGCAACGCGTCGCCGGGCGCCAGCATGTTGCGAATGTCGCGCAGAAAGCGCGTCGCGGCCAGTCGGCCGAAATTGCCGATCGTACTGCCGAGAAAAAGTACGAGTAGCCGTTCGTCGGCTGCGCGCTTTTTGCTGACTTCCGCGAGACCCGCCAGATAATCGCGCTCATAGCCGACAATTGAAATCCTTTCGATGTCGCCTAGTTCGCGCCTGCACAACTGCAACGCGGTGCGCGAAATTTCAATCGGGCAGTATGAAGTAGGGCGCTTTTTACACAGCGCTTCGAGAATGCGGCGCGTTTTGCGGCCGCTGCCGCTGCCGAGTTCGGCGACGGTTACGTCGTGCGGAAGATGCTCGACGATGTCCACCGCGTGCTTCGCCAGCAGCCGCTCCTCCGCGCGTGTCACGCCGTATTCGGGAAGCACGGTGATCACTTCGAACAACGCGGAACCGACTTCGTCGTACAGATACTTCGAGGGCAACTCTTTCTGCGGCGCATGCGTGAGGCCGCTGCGGACGTCGGCGGCGAAAGCGGAACGTTGATCGGGTGATGCGTCGTGCGAGAGGGCTGGCTGGGTCATGCTGGCTCCAGTAGTCACATGCGATGAGCGGGATGGTTGGCCGGAGGCGGCACGCGTGACCGAAGCCGATTGGTGCGTGCCGCAGAGGAAGCGGGCCGCCGTGCGGCCGGGCTCGTTGATGTCGCAAACGCTGGTTGCAAACGCTGCAGCAGAAGCTGGAAGCAAGATTCGCGCTTGATCGACGGAGTTGCTTGTCGAACGCGCGCGGCTGACTCCCGCGCGCGTGAAGTTATGTTCTAGTTCATCGACGCGCGTTCTGCACGGATTAATTGCTGCCGCAAGAATGAAAGCGACGCGTAGTGTGCCCGTGCCGCGTCGATAATCCGGCTAGAATGCCCGGCTTGCATCGCCGGATAAAACTACAAGAAGCGGCGCGCGACACGCGCTGCGGCTCAGGACCTTCACTTTCAATGACAACGAGAATCGCGGTGCGCCGCCATGTTGCGCCACGTGCGCATGCGCTCGCGCCGCAAGGCGAAGCTCTCGCACAGCGGGGCGCACGATGAATCAATACTCGCCGAAACGCGGCATTGCCTTATCGGTTAGCGCCTGCGCAATGTTCGCGCTGCTGTCGGCCTACGCGACGCTGCTCGCACCGCTCACCGGGCTGGATATCTTCGCGTGGCGTATCGTCTGGACCGTGCCGGGCGCACTGCTCCTGGTCGCGTCGCGCAAGCGCATGCCGATTCTGCGGCAACTTCTTTACCGGATGATGACGCAGCCCGCGCTCGGCGCCGCCATGCTCGCCGCCGCGGCGTTGCTCGGCGCGCAATTGTGGGTGTTTCTGTGGGCGCCGTTGCATGGCCGCATGCTTGAAGTATCGCTCGGCTATTTCCTGTTGCCGCTCGTCATGGTACTGGTCGGGCGCTTCTACTATCACGAGCGTCTCGACGGTTTGCAGTGGGCAGCCGTGATATGCGCGGCTGTGGGCGTGGGTCATGAACTGTGGGTGACGGGCGCTTTCTCGTGGCCGACGTTGCTCGTTGCGCTCGGCTATCCGCCGTACTTCGTGTTGCGGCGCAAAATCAAACACGATTCGCTCGCGCTGTTCACCGTCGAGATGATCTTGCTGCTGCCTGTCGCAGTGGCGATGATCGTGACCGGCGGGTCGCTCACGCTGATCTCCGGACGCCTCGACATGTGGCTTCTGCTGCTGCCGGGGCTGGGCGCGTTGAGCACGCTTGCGCTGGCTTCGTATCTGACGGCGAGTCGCTTATTGCCCGTCGCGTTGTTCGGCATTCTCGGCTATGTCGAGCCGGTCTTGCTCGTGCTGGTGTCGATCACGTTGCTCGGCGAAACCTTGAGTGCTGCGCAGTTGGCCACGTACATCCCAATCTGGATCGCGGTCGTGCTGACAGCGTTGCACAGCATGCGGATCGTGCGCTTTGCGTGAGACTCAAGCGCCTGCGACGACCGTGCTGTTTTGCGCTCACTTGTGCGTTCACTTGTGCGCCGCCGCGCGATGGTCTTTCGTCGGCGACGGCCTCAACTGGCTTTCTATCGCTTCACGAAGCGCAGGCCGCCAGCCGGTGTAGAACAATGCTTCGGCCAGCACGAACAGCGGTCCGATCAGAAGACCGATCACGTCATCGACAAAAGCCGGCTTACGGTGCTCGTAGGCAATGTGGCCGATGAACTGAAACACCCAGCCGACCGCGAAGAGGCCGACGCCAGTTGCCAGCCAGACCAGCGTGGACTGCGTCGCGATCCATTGGCCGAACACGATGCAAAGCGCGGACACCGCTGTCATCAGCAAACCCAAAGGCACGTCGAGCACCAGGTAATAGAGCGTGGCCGCCGAGAACAACAGCCATGCGGGCGATAGGACCAACGGCGGCGCGGTTAGCGCGAAAGCCGGACGGCTCAACAACACTGCCAATGCAAGCACGATCATCGGGATGCCGACGAAATGCGTGGCGATATTGCGCCGGTCGCGATGGTAAGCCGCATACTGCGTAAGCTGTTGCGTCAGCGTTCTCATGGATGCCGCTCCTTCATCAAAGCCAGCATAATCGCGACGACTGGAATCTGAAACCATCGGGTAGCCGACAATCGGTATAAGTGCGATTCAATGACCGCAAATATTCCTCGTACTCAGCTTGCCACGCTGCTTTCGAGCAGTGCATGGTTCCGCTCGGCCCCGGCCGCTCTGCAGGCACAATTGATCGACGCGGGCCGGACCGAGCGCCTCGCCGCTGGCCAGCGTCTGTTCACGCGCGGCGATGCAGATGACGGCATCTATTGCGTGCTGGGTGGCGTGGTGCGAATCGGCGCAGCGAGTGAGAGCGGAAAGGAAGCATTGCTTGCTGTGATCGAACCGGTGAACTGGTTCGGCGAGATCGCGCTGTTTGACAATCGTCCGCGAACGCACGACGCGTATGCCGAACGCGATACCGAACTGTTTCATGTGACGCGCGCGGCACTCGTCGCGCTGCTTGAACGCACGCCGGCCCATTGGCACACCTTCGGCTTGCTGCTCACGCAAAAACTGCGTCTTGCCTTCGATGCGATAGAGGAATCCGCGTTGCTGCCCGCCGCGCAACGCGTAGCGCGACGGCTGTTGCTGATGGCGGGTGGATATGGCGAGGGGGAAACCATGCGGCGCGTCATCAACGTGCCACAGGAAGATCTCGCGATGATGCTCGCACTGTCGCGGCAGACCATCAACCAGGTGCTCAAGCAGTTTGAAACGCGGGGCGCGGTAAAGCTTGGTTATGCGGAAATCCAGATAGTCGACAAGGGCCGCCTTCACGAGCTTGCGCAGTTGGGCTCAAGTGCACATTGAGACTTGAAAGCGGTTTCGCCGCGCGATTGCCGCACGTTTCCACTGCTACGGCAACACGGAAGCTTGCATAAAAAAAGGCGAGTCATACGACTCGCCCTCCCTGAACGGCATTGCCCGGCTTCGATTAATAGCTTGATTCTTCTAATGCCTGGTTGGCCGGTGCGTGCCGGAACCGTGCACGTGTTATTGCGTTTTGGTCGTGCCGGTCTTTGCGCCGTCAGCGCTCACCGGCGCATTGCTGGCCTCTTGCGCGCCGTCCGTTTTCTTGTTCGCTGCGCTGGAGTCGGCCGGAGTCTTCTTCACGGCGTTGTGCTTCTTCACAGTGTGTTTGGAAGACGTCTTCACATGCGACTTCGCGGTCGTGCCTGAAGGTGCTTTTGCGTGAGTGGTGGTGTCATTCGACGCGCCGGTTTGCACGGCGGTGCTTGCCTTGAGATTCGCCTGGCCCGCGGGCTGCGTTGCTTCAGACGGTGCCGGCGCGGCAGTCTGAGCGAAAGCGGTTGACACGAGCAGAGCGGAAGCGAGAGCAGCGAAAAGCGTCTTCATGGTGTGACTCCTTGTTAAACCGGTGGATTCCTGTGGATTCCTGCGAGTTTCTGTTTCGCGGCTGGATTTATTCAGCGCTGCCGGTTTAACGCAGCCCGGAAGACAGCAGTTGACGATGTTCTGGTGACAAAACGTAACGGCAGAAACATATCGGGTTGCTGACTACTCTTCCGGTCTTCCTGCTCTCGACGATTTAAGACTTCAAACGTTAGTTGAATGGATTGTCCACGACACCCGGTTTCGCATCCGGTTCGTCTTTCACTTTAGCGGGCAGCCCCGGATGCGCCTGCAAAGCCGCGACGATCGCATCTACCGCTTCCTTCAATGCGAGCGCAGCCTTCAGCCCTCGCTGGTCTTGTGTCAGTTCGAGCGTGCCGTTCAGCACGACGCGCTTCGTACCGTTGCTCACGGTCATTGCGTCGCCCTGAAGGTTGAGTACGTCGTCGTCGTTCGAATAGGGTTTAAACACCTTTGAGTCCTCCCGGTCGCTGATCTTTGAGGTTCTCCGGAATGCCCGGAAAGCGAATGCCCGATGCTGCTTCAAGTTCGTGAATCGTTCTGATTTCGTAGCGATTCGTCGACACATTGTCGACCACTACCGCGAACGCGAGTTGCCGCGAAGGTACGTAGACGACCTTGAACAACTGCGTCGGAACGAACACGCGTGTGGGACCGATCGTCTGCAGTTGCTGACCGCTGAACATCGGACCGGTGACGACATACGTGTCGTCATAGGCCATCGCGATTTTGCGCACCGACGTTTCGATGCGCGCCCACAGCCGTTGATTGTTTTCGCGATTTTGCGGCACGATGTTCGCGAGCGAAAACGATTGTGCCATCGCTTGCTCATTCCAGCGATTTCCCGCAGGGCTCATATGTCCGCGATCGAAGCCGCTGCGTTTGTAATCGGCGAGCGTTGCGCCTTCGCCGTCGGGCAAGCGCGCGTCTTCGAAGAACTTGTTGGTGCGCACCATGTCTTTCGCGGCTTCAATATGGTCGGGCGTCAGGTGTTCGGCGGACCACAATGGACCGTGTGTGATGCCCGAATGCATGACGGCGAAATCGCTATAGCAAAGCATGCGCGTTTTGGGCGCCATCTTCTGATTGGTCAGAACGGGCCATTGCGCATTGGGTGTGAACTGGGTGCAGGAAGGCGCCGCAGTTGCATGAGCGGCGACTGCAACGAGCAGACAGGCGAACCACTTCTTCATGGGTTAATCGGTGAAAAGAGAGGGGCGCAAAGTATAGCGTTGAGCGCGATGATCGAGCGATGTAAAAGCGAGGAGGAGAGCGTAGCGAAGAACGGCAATGTGACGCTCGCCCGCCGGAACCGGCGCGTGACGCGACGTCGCACAGGCAAAAAAATGGGCCGCCTTGCGGCGACCCGAATGCGTGGACTTCCGACACTACGCACGCAAACTTAAGGCAGGCTTAAATGCATGCGTTGCGGAAAACGGTCCATCAATCGGCGAAAGGAAACAGTGCAGAGTGTAAGCCAACGGATTCCGCACGCGCGCCTTGCGGCGCGCGTGCGGGAACATCGACCGAGTAGAAACGGTGTTGGAATTAATTGCCGAACACGCTGTTTTCGGCGCGCACGTTTTGACGATCGACCGCTTGCAAGCGCCAGAAGCCGCTTGTCGGTGCGCGGTTGCGCACGGCCGTCCACGCTGCGTCGCCTTGGGCGGCGCTCACGCGCTGCTTACGGTCGACGTGCAATCCACGCAGCGTACACAACGGCGCGTCCGTGCTCGGCGCGCACAGTGTCGTCACGCCGCCTTCGTCGCGCAATTCGCCCCACGGGGGCAGATCGATCCCTTGATGCGCTTCTCTCGACCACCGGCGTTGGTCGGTGTCGAGCCATAGCACAGCGTAGTCGTGACTGACGGTGGGATCGGAACCGTTAATGAGAATAGTCAGGCGCATATCAGTTCCGTACAAAGTACTCAGAATTGCCTTAACAGTCTATGTCGCAACGCCGGTTATTCAAGGCAAATGGTAAGACTTGTGCACGAAAATACAGACGCTGCATGCACACGGCTGTACGATGTTCGCGTCGCGATCCGGCCTCCGTTTTTTACCGCGCTATCTTGCTTCTTCGTTGCCGCTGCACCGATCCTGGAGACGTGTCATGCAGCATCAATTTCTGCGTTTTGTGGCGCTGGCCGCGTGCATAAGCGCGGCGCCGGCGCCTGGTTTTGCAGCGGATAAAGCGTCGTTCGCCGAGCCCGCGCCGATTGTCTACGTGTCGGATTTCGAACTGGACGTTGCGAACGTTGCACCGGACAGTGGCCCCGGCCAACGCGTGCGCCGTCTGCGCGGATTATTGCCAAGCGGGCCGGGACCGTTGGACCACAACGCGAATCCGCAGGAGCACGCAAAGAACATCGTCAACGAAATGGCGGAGGCGCTCACGGCCGATCTGCGCGAAGGCGGCGTCGACGCACGGCGCATCGCGCCAGGTCAAACTTCGCCGGCCGCGGGCTGGCAAGTGCGCGGTGTGTTCCTGAGCGTCGACGACGGCAACCGTCTGCGGCGTGCCATGGTCGGTCTGGGCGCCGGTCAGACTGACATTCAGGTCGCCGTGTCATGCGACAGTCTTGCATCGGCGAATTTGCCGCCTCTCTATGAAGCCGTGGAAGAGGCCGACAGCAAGCACGCTCCGGGCGCTGCCATCAAGCTCAATCCGTACGTGATCGCAGCGAAGTTCGTCATGGCAAGCGGCGACGAGAAGAAGACGATCAAGAAAACGGCTCAGCAGATTTCCGATGCCGTCATCGCCAGGCTTCACGCGGCCGCGCCGTGATCGTCAGGCAAGATCCAGGGGCGCGGTCAAATCGCCAAGCGGCGCCAAACCGTTCTTTGCGAACGCACGATCGCGCGCCACGACGCCGTCGAGCGGCGCCAGTCCATGCACGCGGCTGATCAGGCGAAGGATCGAGTTCGTGTCGTACACGGTGTGATCGACATAGCGTTTTTTGGCGAGCGGTGAAATGACGAGCGCCGGAATCCGCGAGCCTGGACCCCAGCGGTCGCCATTCGGCGGCGCGACCGGATCCCACCAGCCGCCGTTTTCGTCGACGGTGACGATCACGACCGTATTGGCCCATTGCGGACCCTTCTGAATATGCTCGATCACGGTTGAGATGTGCCGGTCGCCGGATTCGACGTCCGCGTAGCCGGCATGCATGTTCAGATCGCCCTGCGGCTTGTAGAAGGTGACCGCGGGCAGATGTCCCGCGTCGATGTCGGCAATCAGGCGGTTGGTCGATGCGTCGCTGCCGAGGCCCGCATCGCGCAGATATCTACGCCGCGCAGTCGTGCCAGGCGCGTAGTTGGCGAAATAGTTGAACGGCTGGTGGTGATACTGGAAGTCGGGCACGGCGCCTGTGTCCTGATGTTCCAACGCATATTGCCAGGCCCCGCTGTACCACGCCCAATCCACGCCCTTTTCGGTAAGACGGTCGCCAATCGTCGCGTAATTCTGCGGCGGGAGCACCCGCGGATTCGACGCATCCGCAAAAGCCGGGTTGCCGCCTTCCGCCGGGCGCACGTTGCTCGGCTGGTACGGCGGGGCCATTGTATTCACGGCATAGCCGTCGGCGGTAAATGCGCCGTCGTTCACGAATTTCGGCGGGCCGTCGAGTGCCGATGCCGGCGAGTCCGGCGCGAGCTTCAGCCGGGCCCCGGTAAGGTCGTTGCCCTCGACCACGGAGACCATTTTTTTCGCTGGGCTGTTGTGCACGTCCGGATAGAACGGCGCCTGCGCCGAGATCAAAAAGATGTGGTTCAGCCACGAGCCGCCAAACGCAGCCATGAAAAAGTTGTCGCACAGCGTGTACTGCTGCGCGAGGCTCCAGAGCTTGAGCGTATCGGCGGAATTTCGGTAATGCCCCATGACGAGCCCGCCCGAATCGCCCCACGCGGCGAACTGGTTGTTGCGCCCGGCGTTGATCTGCATCTGGTTCTGATAAAAGCGATGCACGAGATCGCGCGTGATCACGCCAGTGGGCAACGGCGCGCCTTGCGCGTCGGTCAGGTGGAAGGGTCCATTGCGCAGATTGCCGATGTCCTTCTGGCCGATCATGTAGCGCTTGCCGGCCACTTCCTGCGCCTGCGGCACAAGGCCGCCCCAGATGGCAGGCAGGCGCGGCATCGGCGTCTTGCCGTCGCGGTCGAGTTGCAGATATCGCTCAGCGGTGACTGCATCGAGCGGATGCTGGATGCCTGGGAAATTGCCATACAGGTTCGCGAAGCTGCGGTTCTCCGCGTAGATCACCACGATCTGCTTGACCTGGTCGCGCAACGCGGCGTCGAGCCGTAAGTCCGCGGCGGTACGCGGTGCTACTTCGCTCGCAGCCTGGCCGGTCTTGCAGCCGGTCAGTGCAAGCCCGATGCCGACGGCCGCGAGGCCGGTAAGAACACGCCGGCGTTCAGGATTGTGCGGGTCGTCTGCGGTGCTGGACGCGTTGTCTGAGCTACCGGCGTTCGGCGGCAGGGAGGAGTCGTGGTCTGTCATCGGTCGGTTCCGAAGTGTGCGTGGCGAGCGCTCAGGTGCGGCTCGGGGCGGCGCGCAAAACGCCGGCGGAAGCTGCGATTCGTTGCGGATACGGCTGGACGTGCAGTCGAACTACTGCGTCAATAGATGCGGCGGTTTTTCCAGCTAAGGCAATCGGCGTTTGACGCGCCAACTGTTGTGCGTTGCATCGACGGCGAGCAGCAGCCAATGTCTCGCGTTGACAGGGTGGCGCTTCTGCGTCGCATAACCGTCTACCGTCAGTTCGAGTTCGTCGTGCGCTCGCAAATGACAGGTGGCATTAGCGCCGGAGCCGTCTGCGAACTCGACGACCGCGACCACCGCGGCGGCCGCTCGCTCTGACTCTGGTAAGTGCGCAATGTGCACCGCACACCCAGGATAGAGATGCGAATCGGCAACCTGAATCTGCACGGAATCAGACATGAGCGTGGCCTCCGGACGCTTGTGCGGAACGAAGGCGCGGCAGCGGGGCCTCGCGCAGCGGACCGCATCAAAGCATAGCACCGCAAAGACGCTATGATGCTGATCTGACCTCGATGAACAGCAGAAAACGGCAGCCAAGATGGCAAAAGAAGAGCAGACAGGAGCGGGACGCAAGCAGGCAAAGCCACGCGCTATGGCAGCGCCGGCTTCGCATCACGACGAGATGTCGTCGGCGCAAAAAGGCGGCGCCGATTCGACTGATTCGATCCGTTCTAACGCCAACACCGCCAGCGCCGCAAATGCCGACGAAGACAGCGCCGGCGGCTCGACCTATCTGGTGCCGGGCCTGGAGCGCGGGCTGCGCATTCTCTCGGAATTCAGTGCACGTGAGCCGGTACTGGGCGCGCCGGAATTGTCGAAGCGCATCGGCATTCCGCGCACCACTACCTTCCGCTTATTGCAGACGCTCGAAGCGCTCGGTTTTCTGGAGCGCGTCAATGGCGACCGTTACTTCCGCCTGAGCGTCGCTGTGCTACGGCTCGGCTTCGAATATCTGAATTCTTTGGAATTGACCGACGTCGGCACGCCGATTCTCGAACGTCTGCGCGACGCCACCGGCCTGAGTTCGCATCTGCTGATCCGCGATCAACGAGACGTGGTGTTCGTCGGCAAAGCGCAAACCCATGAGCCGATGTTCAGTTCGGTGAAAGTGCACGTCGGCACGCGTTTGCCGGCGCATGCCACTGTGCACGGCCAGGTGCTGATGGGCGACCTTACTTTCGACGAGCTGCGCCAGTTGTATCCCGAACCGCAACTGGAGCGTTACACCGAGCGCACGCCGGCCACCGTCGAAGAGTTATATGGAAGAGTGCGCGAAAGCGCGGCGCTCGGTTATGCGCTGAGCGAGGCGTCGTTCGAGCGGGGCATCTCCGTGGTGAGCGCGCCGGTGCGCGATCAGAGCGGCAAGATCGCGGCCGCGTTGACCGTCACGATCCCACGTTCCGATCTCGGCGAGACCGAAGAACGCGAGCGGCTCGTTACCGCCGTTTGCCAGGCCGCGCTCGAGTTGTCCGAGCGGCTCGGCCACCGTCCACGCGCCGACGAACCGACGGTGATGCAAGCTCGCCGCAAACCCGTCGCGGCGAGCTAGTTCCGAGTTCGGATCAGAACGAGTGGTGGATACCGGTAAGGATGATCGTCTGGTTCCGGCCACTCGACACACCCGCCGTAAAGAATGCGGCGTCGGTATTGGACCCCGCTCGCTCGTACAAAGCATTCACGTACAACTGCGTCGATTTCGACAACGCATAAATGTCGCCGATTTCGAACTGCGTCCAGCGGTGGCCGGACAGCGTCGTGGTCGCGGCGCCCCCGGCTACGCTGTTGAACGGCGTGAACTGATAATTCGCACCGACGTCGTAGCTCTGATACGTGTCCGAATGTCCGGCCGACTCCAGCTTGACGCGTGTGTACAAGCCATGCACGAGCAGCTTGCCGAACTGGTATGACGCGCCCGCGCCCATGTTCTGCACCTTGTCGGCGCTGTAGTTCGCCGCCGCCACGCCCTGGAAATTCGTAATGCCGGTCGTCACGATCGACGGCGTTCGATTGTGCTCGTTCGCATACGTTGCGCCGGCCTTGAACGGACCGTTCGCATAGCTAAGCGCAAAACTCAACGTCTTGCCGGTCGAGAAGTTGGTCGTGTTGCCGAGGCCCATCATCGCGCCGACTGAAAAGCCGTTGAAACTCGCAGATCGGAACTTCACCGAGTTGTCGAACGGCACGACACCCGTGTCCGCGAGTTCGTCGATATTGCCAGGGTGGAACGCGTACCAGCTGGCGGCGAGATAAGCGGTGCTCAGCGGACCCAGCACATCGAAGCTGAACGGCGTCTGATGGCCGAGTGTCACCGTGCCGATCTTGTCCGAGCTCAGACCGACAAACGCCTGGCGATTGAATAGCGTACCCGCCTTGGCGAAGGCTCCGGTGTTCGTATAAAAGCCGTTCTCCAACTGAAAGATCGTCTTCAGACCGCCGCCGAGATCCTCCACGCCCTTCAGGCCCCAGCGGTCCGGCTGCATGTTGCCCTGCTCCTCGATCCACTTCGAGTGGCCGCCGACATTGCTGATATACGCGATCCCGGCATCCAGGCTGCCGTATAGCGTCACACTGCTCTGCGCCAATGCGCCTGTGGTTGCGCAGACTGCCGTCAAGCCGGCTGCAATGATGTGCTTCACCGTTGGTTCTCCTGATCACACGACCGAATCGCTCGCACGAATCCGACGTCCCTGATCCTTTGCTGTGGGTTGATGCAGCTCGGGTTTATGCGCCAAAACTGCTACGGTTTATGTTCCACCTATGGGCGTTTGTATCGCCTATGGAAAAGTATAGTGACTCCAAAAGCGATCAAAATAAATTTTCGGTGTCCGTAGAAACCCGGATTTGCGCCTGGCGTCCTCCGTCCACAAAGCGCTCAAAGTGCCGTGCCATAAGCCGCAGCAGGCAGGACTCTCCGTCCTCGCAGTGCTCGCAATGATGTGTTGCGGATGCCACACATAGTGTTTTCCCCTAACCCTCCAGATTTTTATTTTTTCCCGTCAACGACGCTCCTATAATTATCCATACACGAACTGACGTTCCTTATGTGGAACACAGTGCTTCAGGAGAAGGCGAGAAATGACTGAACAATGGCGCTGCGCCGGCCATGCCGGCGACCTGTCCGAAGATGCGCCGCTCGAGTTCAAGCTCGACGGCACGGAGATCGGCATCTACAAGGTGGGCGATGCGCTGTATGCGCTCGAAAACGTCTGCCCCCACGCGTACGCGCTGCTGACGCAGGGGTTTGTCGACGGCGACACCGTCGAATGCCCGCTGCACGAAGCCGTATTCCATATTCCGACGGGCAAGTGCTTGAAGGAGCCCGGCGGCCGCGACCTGAAGATGTATTCGGTCCGCCTTGCCGGCGAAGAAATCCAGATCAAGGTGGAATGACATGCGAGAGGTAGCCGTGAACTTCAATCCCTTCCTGAAGCCGTGGCTTGCGCCGCAGCCGAACAACGTCGCTGGCAAGGGCGTCATCGAAAAGCCGGGCGAGACAGAAAACTTCATCTGGCAAACGCGCAAGGCCGAGCCGACGCAATACGAAAACGACTTCGGCGACGCGCTCGAAAAAGTCTTTGAAGCGGGCGCGGTGGAGTTGCAGGAAGTCGTCGACGGTTTGAACGGCATTGGTTTCCGCACGCCGGAAGGCAATGCGTGGAGCGCCGATCGCCTCGCCGCCGAATTCCGCCTGCTCGCCGAATAAGCGCGCTTTTCCGAACACGTTTCCTCGCATCCGCATCCGGAGTCTCTTCATGACGTCCCCCGCTACAAGTCAACACGCGGCCGATCCGGTCCAGTCGTATCTGGACCGCGGTCTGCGCAATTACTGGTATCCCGTTGCGCCGAGCTGGCAAGTCGGCGACGCGCCGGTCGGCATTACCCGCCTCGGCGATCAGATCGTGCTGTGGCGCGACAAGGAAGGCAAAGTCCACGCGCTCGAAGACCGCTGTCCGCATCGAGGTGCGCGTCTGTCGCTCGGCTGGAACCTCGGCGGCAGCGTCGCGTGCTGGTATCACGGAATTGAAATCAACGGTGGCGGCACGGTTACCAAGGTGCCGGCCGTGTCGGCATGTCCGCTAGAAGGTCAGAAGTGCGTGAAGTCGTATCCGGTGGAAGAACATGCGGGCGCCATCTTCCTGTGGTTCGGCGACGACGCACACAAGGAACCCGCACCGCTCAGGCTGCCGGAGGAACTGGTCGGCGAGGAGTACGCGAGCTTTCTTTGTATGTCGAACTGGAAGTGCAATTACCAGTACGCAATCGACAACGTCATGGACCCGATGCACGGCGCCTATCTGCATGCAACGTCGCATTCGATGGCCGAAGGCGACAAGCAGGCCGACATGCGGGTGCGCAAAACCGAAACGGGCTTGATGTTCGAAAAGGTCGGCCAGCGCGACGTGAACTTCGACTGGGTCGAACTCGGCGAAACCGGTTGCCTGTGGATGCGACTCGCGATTCCGTACAAGAAGAAGTTCGGCCCCGGCGGCAACTTCGGGATCATCGGCTTCGCCGTTCCGGTCGACGAAAACAACTGCCAGGTCTATTTCTGGCGTACCCGCAGGGTGCAGGGCTGGCAGCGCGACGCATGGCGCTTTATGTATCGCAATCGCCTGGAAGGCCTGCACTGGGCCGTGCTCGAGCAAGACCGCTATGTGCTCGAAAGCATGGCACCGAATGCGCGCGAGCACGAATTCCTCTATCAGCACGACGTCGGCATGACGCGAGTGCGCCGCATGTTGCGCCAGCGTGCGCAACAGGACTTAGCCGCGCTCGAAGCGCATGGCGCCGAAGCCGCGCAAACCCAAGCAGCAGGCCACAGCCATGCATAACGACGCGTCCGCGACGCTCAACGGCCGGCGCGTCCTCGTGACAGGCGGCGCGCGCGGCCTCGGCGCGGCGTTTGTGCGCGCGCTGGTGCAAGCCGGCGCTCAGGTCGTATTCGGCGACCTGCTGCACGAAGAAGGGCGCGCGCTCGCTGCGTCGCTCGCGGGGCAGGGTCACGCGGCGATCTATCTTCCGCTCGACCTCGCCGATCCTGAAAGCATCAAGCAATTCGCGGAACAAGGCGCCGCGCGACTCGGCGGAATCGACGCGCTGATCAACAATGCCGCCATCACGAATTCGGGCGGCAAGTTTGCCGATGAATTATCCGTCGATACCTGGGACGCCGTAATGAATGTGAACGTGCGCGGCACCTGGTTGATGAGTACGGCTGTGCTGCCGCATCTGCGCGACTCGGGTCGCGGCAGCATTGTGAACATCGCTTCTGACACGGCAATGTGGGGTGCGCCGAAGCTGCTCGCATATGTGGCGAGCAAGGGCGCAGTGATCTCGATGACGCGCTCGCTCGCTCGCGAATTCGGCGCGCATCAAGTGACAGTCAACGCAATCGCGCCTGGCCTCACCGAAGTGGAGGCAACCGCGTATGTGCCGGCCGAACGTCATGAGTATTACCTGCAAGGCCGCGCGCTGACGCGTGCGCAGGTGCCCGACGACGTCACCGGGCCCGTGCTGTTCCTGTTGTCCGATGCCGCGCGCTTCGTGACCGGCCAGTTGCTGCCGGTCAACGGCGGCTTTGTGATGAATTGATCTTGTCGAATTCAAAGGAGAAAGAGATGGCTGACGCCGATATCGAACGCAAGTCGTGGGAACAACCTGCGGACGCGAGCTTTGCCCAGTGGCTGGACAGCCGCGTCGCGCGCCTGGAAACGCGCCGCTACGACTGGGACGCGCTGAAGTTTCAGGCCGACTACGACCCGAAGTATCGCCGCGCGCAAATGCGCTATGTCGGCACCGGCGGCACCGGCGTAGCGAAGGACATGAATACGGTGCCCGCAGGCGGCTTCACGTTTTCGACGATGGTGATTCCGGCCGGCAATATCGGACCCAGTCATATTCATATGGATGTCGAAGAAATTTTCTTCGTGCTGCGCGGCAAGATGAAAGTGGTCTGCGAAAAGGATGGCGAAACGTGGGAAGCCGTGCTCGGCGAGCGCGATCTGATCTCGGTGCCGCCAGGCGTGTATCGCACGGAAATCAACATCGGCGAGGAAGACGCATTGATGTGCGTGATGCTCGGTTCGCCGAAGCCGATCACGCCCACCTATCCGCCGGATTCGCCGCTCGCGAAGCTCAAGCGCTAAGTCGTCCCTGTACAGATACCACGAAGGAAATCATGTCCGCAGTCCCGTCCGCCGCCGTCGATGCAAACGCCACGCTCGAAGCGCGCCTTGCGCGCTTTCCGGCGCGGCAGATCGAACTGGCGAATCAACGTGTGCTGAGCTATCTCGAAGCGGACGGTGCCGCGAACGACGCGTTGCCGCTCGTCTTGCTGCACGGCATCGGTTCGGGCGCGGCTTCGTGGGTGCAGCAACTCGAAGCACTGGGCGCAAACCGCCGCGTGCTTGCATGGGACGCGCCTGGTTACGGGATGTCCACGCCGGTAGCACCGGAGTCGCCTGTCGCCAGCGACTACGCAAGTGTGCTGACGGAATGGCTCGACGCACTTCACATTGAACGTTGCGTGCTGGTCGGCCATTCGCTTGGCGCGATCATCGCCGGTGCGTTTGCTGCGATCCATCCGCAGCGCGTGTCCGGCCTCTTGCTGTTATCGCCGGCAGGCGGTTACGGCGCGGCCTGCGCAGACGTCCGCGAGACGAAGCGCGATCAGCGCCTCGCCATGTTGAACGAACTCGGCCCGCATGGCCTCGCCGACAAGCGCAGCGCCAACATGTTGTCCCCGCATGCAAGCGACGAAGCCCGCGCATGGGTGCGCTGGAACATGTCGCGCGTGATTGTTCGCGGTTACGCGCAGGCTACGCATCTGCTTGCCAACGCCGACCTCGCCGCCGACCTCGTGCGCTTCAAAGGCCGCATCAATGTCGCGGTCGGTGCCGACGACACCATTACGACTCCCGCAGCCTGCGAGCGGCTCGCGCTCGTCGTGGGGACCCAATTGCAAGTCGTGCCACGCGCGGGGCACGCCGGCTATATCGAAGCATCTGCCGCGTACACCGCGATCATCGACACGTTCTGCCGCGCAAGCGCCGGACAACGGAGCCAATGAATGACGCCCGACACTATCAACGAGCGTGACGCGGAAGACGACCGCAACGACAGCAGCAGCGACACGGGCTACCGGGTGCCGGGTCTGGAGCGCGGCCTGAAGATCCTCACGGAGTTCTCGCCTCGCGAGCCGGTGCTCGGCGCTCCGGAATTGTCGCGCCGCTTGAAGATTCCGCGCACGACGGTCTTCCGTCTGCTGCAAACGCTCGAATCGCTTGGCTTTCTCGAACGCGCCGACAAGGACCGCAACTACCGACTCGGCGTCGCGGTGCTGCGCCTCGGCTTCGAATACTTGAGCTCGCTCGAATTGACCGACCTCGGCTTGCCGATCATCGAAGCGTTGCGCGACGAAACGGGCCTCACGACGCACATTGTGATTCGCGACGGACGCGATGTCGTATTCGTCGCAAAGGCGCAAAGCCACGCGCCGATTTTCAGTTCCGTGAAAGTGAACGTCGGCACTCGCTTGCCCGCGTATGCAACGACGCACGGCCAGGTGCTGATGGGCGACATGACGCTCGACGAGTTGAAGAAGCTCTATCCCGAGCCGGAACTCGAACGCTTCACGAGGCAGACGCCTGCGACCGTGGAGGACCTCTATGAACGGGTCCGCGACGACGCGCGGCGCGGTTTCGCAATCAGCGAGTCGTCGTTCGAGCGCGGCATTTCGGTGGTCAGCGCGCCGGTGCGCAATAACACCGGGCGCATCGTCGCCGTGATCACGACGACGATTCCGCGCCAGGAGATAGACGCATCGCTGCTCGACAGCGGTCTCGTCGACAAGGTACGGCGCGCGGCCGACGAACTGTCGCAACGGCTCAACTACCGGCCGGGCAATGCATCGAACGCGGGCAGCAAATACATGAAGGCATTGGGGCTCAAATGATTCGAATCGATCTGAGCGGGCAGGTGGCGGTGGTGACGGGCGGCTCGTCCGGCATCGGCCTCGCGACAGCCGAGCTGTTCCTGCGAGCCGGCGCTTCGGTTGCGATTTGTGGCCGCAATACCGAGCGTCTTGCGCAAGCCGAGGCGGCGTTGAACGCGCAGTTTCCTGGCGCACAACTGCTCGCGCGCCGCTGCGACGTGCTCGACGCCGAAGACGTCAGCGCTTTTGCGCAAGCGGTGCAAGCGCGCTTTGGCCGCGCTGACATGCTGATCAACAACGCGGGCCAAGGCCGCGTGTCGACCTTCGCCGACACGAGCGACGAAGCGTGGCGCGAAGAACTCGACCTCAAGTACTTCAGCGTGATCCGCCCAACCCGCGCGTTTCTGCCGATGCTTCGCGACGCGGCCAACGGCGGAGCGGCCAACGCGGCCGTGGTCTGCGTGAATTCGCTGCTCGCGCTGCAACCGGAGCCGCACATGGTGGCCACGTCGTCGGCGCGTGCGGGCGTGCAAAACCTCATCAAGTCCCTCGCGGTGGAACTCGCGCCGCAGCGCATCCGCGTCAATTCGATTCTCATCGGCATCGTCGAATCGGGGCAATGGCGCCGCCGTTATGCGAAAGAAGCGCAGCCGGACCAGAGCTGGGAAGACTGGACCGCGGAACTCGCGCGCAAGAAAAACATTCCGCTAGGCCGCTTCGGCAAGCCCGAAGAAGCCGCTCAAGCGCTCTTTTATCTGGCTACGACGCTGTCGTCATACACGACAGGCAGTCACATCGATGTTTCTGGAGGCGTTGCACGACATGTCTAACAAAACCACCGTTGGCGAACTGATCGCCGCTTTTCTCGAGCAATGCGGCGTGAAAACCGCATTCGGCGTGATCTCGATTCACAACATGCCGATCCTCGACGCGATCCACAACCGCGGCAAGATTCGCTACGTCGGCGCGCGCGGTGAAGCCGGTGCCGTGAACATGGCCGACGGTCTTGCGCGCGTTTCAGGCGGCCTCGGCGTGGCCTTCACCAGCACGGGCACCGCAGCGGGCAACGCAGCGGGCGCAATGGTCGAAGCGCTGACTGCGGGCACCGCGCTGCTGCACGTGACCGGTCAGATCGAGACCGAATATCTCGACAAGGATCTCGCCTACATTCACGAAGCGCCTGACCAGTTGTCGATGCTCCAGTCGATTTCGAAGGCTGCGTACCGCGTGCGTTCCGTCGAGACCGCGCTGCCGACGATCCGCGAAGCCGTGCGCGTCGCGCAAACCGCGCCGAGCGGTCCGGTGAGCGTCGAGATTCCCATCGATATTCAAGCCGCTGAAATTGAATGGCCCGCCGATCTGGCCGCGCCGCATATCACCACGCTCACGCATTGCAGCCAGCGCGTCGCGCGACTCGCGGATCAACTGGCGAACGCAAAGCGTCCGCTGTTGTGGCTGGGCGGCGGTGCGCGGCATGCGGCAAAAGCGGTGGAACGCCTCGTCGCGCTGGGCTTCGGTGTGGTGACGAGTGTGCAGGGCCGCGGCATATTGCCCGAAGATCATCCGGCCACGCTCGGCGCGTTCAACGTGCATCCGGCGGTCGAAAGTTTCTACAAGACGTGCGACGCGTTGGTCGTCGTCGGCTCGCGTCTGCGTGGCAATGAAACGCTGAAGTACAAGCTCGCACTGCCGCAGCCGCTCTATCGCATCGACGCCGACGCGCTCGCCGACAACCGCGGCTATCGCAACGAGATGTTCGTTCACGGCGATGCGTCGGCGGTGCTCGAAGAACTCGCCACGTTGCTGGAAGGCCGCGTGAAGGTCGATCCAGCATTCGCGCAAGACCTGGCCTCGGCACGCGAAAGCGCCGTCGCCGATGTGGGCAAGGGCCTGGGTCCGTATAAGCGCCTCGTCGACGCGTTGCAGGAAGCAGTGGGCCGCGACTACAACTGGGTGCGCGACGTCACGATCTCGAACAGCACGTGGGGCAACCGCATGCTGAAGATCTTCTCGCCGCGCGCGGGCGTGCATGCGTTGGGCGGTGGCATCGGCCAGGGCATGCAGATGGGTATCGGCGCGGCGCTCGCGAACAGCGCGGCGAAAACTGTGTGCCTCGTCGGCGATGGCGGCTTGATGGTGAACGTCGGCGAACTCGCAACGGCTGTGCAGGAAAACGCCAACGTCATGATCGTGCTGATGAACGACCAATGCTATGGCGTGATCCGCAACATTCAGGATGCGCAATACGGTGGCCGTCGCTGCTACGTCGATCTGCATCAGCCGGACTTCGCGCAGTTCTGCGACAGTCTGAAGCTCACGCACTACCGCATCAAGTCGCTCGATCAGGCCGACGCGATCATTCGCGAAGGCATGGCGAAGACCGGACCGGTGCTGGTTGAAGTGGACATGCTGTCGGTCGGCTCGTTCGCGACCGCTTTCGCGGGGCCGCCGGTCAAGGAAGAGGAGCCGGAACATGCGTGACGCGGGCTACGCGGGGCACCACGCTCCCGTCGATGTCGCGATGATCGGCTTCGGCGCGATCGGCCAGGCGGTGTATCGCTCGGTCGCCGCCGATCCGACGGTGCGCGTGTCGCACGTGATCGTGCCGGAGCGTCATATGAATTCGGTGCGCGAAGTGGTCGGCTCGACGGTGGACGTGGTGGCTTCAGTGTCCGCATTGAGCAGCCGCCCGCATTTCGCTCTGGAATGCGCCGGTCACAGCGCACTGGTCGATCACGTGGTGCCGCTGCTGAAAGCCGGCACGGATTGCGCGGTGGCGTCGATCGGTGCGTTGTCCGATGTGATGTTGCTGGACGCATTGTCAGCCGCTGCCGATGAGGGCGACGCGACGTTGACGCTGTTGTCCGGCGCAATCGGCGGAGTCGATGCATTGGCCGCGGCGAAGCTCGGTGGCCTCGACGAAGTGCTGTACACGGGCCGCAAGCCACCCACGGGCTGGCTCGGTACGCCCGCGGAACAGGTCTGCGATCTGAACACGTTGAAGGAAGAGAAGGTGATCTTCGAAGGCAGCGCACGAGAAGCGGCGCGGCTCTATCCAAAGAACGCCAACGTTGCGGCGACCATCGCTCTGGCCGGGCTCGGCCTCGACCACACGACAGTTCGACTGATTGCCGATCCGAACGTGACCCGAAATGTGCACCGCATTCTTGCGCGCGGCGCATTCGGCGAGATGTCGCTGGAAATGTGCGGCAAGCCGCTGCCCGACAACCCCAAGACGTCGGCATTGACCGCGTACAGCGCGATTCGTGCGCTACGCAATCGCGCGGCCCGCTGCGTGATCTAGTGATTTAGACGATTCAAGCCAGCAGCTTGAGCAAACCGGAATGACCGACATGACTCACTTCGATACCAGCCTTGTGCCGACCGGCGATATTTTTATCGGCGGCGAATGGCGGCAGGGGCGTGGCAACCCGTATAAAAGCCTGTATCCGGCGGACCAGTCGGTCAACATGGAGATTTCAACAGCCACCGCAGACGACGCCCGCGAAGCCGTGGAAGCGGCTGACATCGCATGGCGTAAAGCAGATTGGTCGGGGTTGAAGCCGCATCAACGCGCGCTGATTCTGTATCGCATCGCTGATCTGATCATGGCGCGTCACGAAGCGCTCGCGCAGTTGCAGCGCCGCGATAACGGCAAGCCAATTGGCGAAACGCGCGTGCTGGTGGCTAGCGCCGCGAACACGTTTCGCTATTTCGCGGCATGCCTCGAAACGCTCGACGAAGAAGTCACGCCCTCGCGCGGCGATTATCTGACCATGAGCGTCTACGAACCGATCGGCGTGATCGCTGCGATCACGCCCTGGAATTCGCCGATTGCATCTGACGCGCAGAAACTTGCGCCGGCATTAGCGGGCGGCAACGCCGTGGTGCTGAAGCCCGCTGAGGTGACGCCGCTGGTGTCACTGGCGTTGGCCCGCATCTGCGAGGAAGCGGGCGTGCCGAAAGGCGTAATCAGCGTGTTGCCGGGCAAAGGCTCGGTGATCGGCGACGTGCTCGTGCGTCATCCGCTCGTGAAGAAGGTCTCGTTCACCGGCGGCACGGAGGTCGGCCGCGGCATTGCGCGGATCGCTGCGGACAAGTTGATGCCGGTCTCGCTCGAACTCGGCGGCAAATCGCCGACCATCGTTTTCGACGACGCCGATCTCGACCATGCGGTCAACGGTGTGCTGTACGGCATCTTCAGTTCGTCCGGCGAGGCTTGTATTGCGGGCTCGCGTCTCTTCGTGCAGCGCTCGGTCTACGACGCGTTCATGAAGCGTCTCGTTGAAGGCGCGCGCAAGTTGCGCGTGGGCGATCCGTCGCGAGCGGAAACGCAGATGGGTCCGTTGATTACGCAAGCCCACCGCGAAACCGTCGAGCGTTACGTGGCGCTCGGTCTCGAAGAAGGCGGACGTCTGCTGTGCGGCGGCGAACGCCCGGTTGGCGATGGCCGTGAACAAGGCACCTATTTTCAGCCGACGATTCTCGAAGGCCTCTCCAACAACGCTCGCATCTGCCAGGAAGAAATCTTCGGGCCCGTGCTGGTGGCAATGCCGTTCGACGACGAGGCATCCCTGCTGAAGGAAGCGAACAACAGCGTGTTCGGCCTCGCTGCCGGCATCTGGACGCGCGATTACAAGCGCGCCTACCGGACCGCCCGCGCGCTGGAAGCCGGCACCATCTGGATCAATACCTACAAGCTGTTCTCGATCTCGACGCCGTTCAGCGGCTGGAAAGAGAGCGGCATGGGACGCGAGAAAGGCCGGCTCGGCATCCGCGAATACATGCAACAGAAGAGCCTCTACTGGGGCTTGAACGACGCGCCGCTGGCGTGGGCAAACTAGGCAAGAGGCACGTTATGACGATTCTCGGCATTGAACAGATTATCTACGGCGTGACGGATCTCGCTACCTGTCGCCGCTTTTTCGCGGACTGGGGCTTGAAGGAAGTCGCGCACGACGAAACGCATGCGCGCTTCGAGACGCTCAACGGCTGCACGGTTCTCGCCGTTGACGCAAAGGACCCGTCGCTGCCTCCTGCATTCGAAGAAGGTCCCACGCTGCGCGAAGTGACGTGGGGCGTGGCGAGCAAAGAAGAGCTCGACGAATTGCGTGGACGCTTTGCCGGTCAGCCAGGCCATTTTGAAACCGACGACGCGGTCGGCTGCATCGACCCGAACGGCATGGCGATTCGCGTGGAAGTGACCCGCAAACGTGCGCTCGACATTCACGGCTCGCCGTCGAACGTGTGGGGCCAAACGTTGCGCGTCGATCAGCCATCGCCAATTTATGAACGCGCCGAACCGGTTGAAGTGGGCCACGTCGTGTTCTTCACAAACAAGCTTGCCGAACAGGAAAAGTTTTATCAGGAACTGCTCGGCTTCGAAATGTCGGACCGTTATCCGGGCCGCGGCGCGTTCATGCGCTGTGCGCCGCACGGCGGTCATCACGACATTTTCCTGCTCGCGCTGCCCAACGGTAAGCGCGGTTTGAATCACGTCGCGTTCACCGTCCGCGACATCCATGAAGTTTTCGGCGGCGGCATGCATATCAGCCGCTGCGGTTGGGACACGCAGCTTGGGCCGGGACGCCATCCGGTTTCGTCGGCGTACTTCTGGTACTTCCAGAATCCGGCGGGCGGCCTGATCGAGTACTACGCGGACGAAGATCAACTCACGCCCGAATGGCAGCCGCGCGACTTCGAACCCGGCCCGACCGTGTTCGCCGAATGGGCGATCGACGGCGGCATCGACGGCAATACGCGTCGCCAGAAAAACGCGAAGGCGCCGGAAGGCAAGTTCATGACGGAGCGCAAAAATGACTGATGCTGCTACCGCAAAAGCGCAGGCCGCGCATGCCGAACTCGAAGCGCCGCGCACGATTGTCGTGATCGGCGGCGGCCAGGCGGCTGGTTGGGTCGTGAAGACGTTGCGCAAGGAAGGCTTTGACGGCCGCCTCGTGATGATCGCCGACGAAGTGCATTTGCCCTACGAACGCCCGCCGCTTTCAAAGGCCGTGCTTTCGGGCGAAGCGGATATCGACACAGTACGTCTCGTGAAGCCCGACGATTTCGACGCGCTGAATATCGAAGCATGGCAGCCGGATTGCGCGACGTCGATCGATCGCGAGCAGCGCATTGTACGCACGCAATCAGGACGCGAAGTGCAATACGACCGCCTCGTGATCGCGACAGGCGGCGCGGCGCGGCGCTTGCCCGATTCGCTGGTAAGTACATCGCACATCGCCTATCTGCGCACACTCGACGAAGCCGTTGCGCTCGGCGAGCGGCTGCGTGCAAGCAAGCGCGTGCTAGTGGTGGGCGGCGGCTGGATCGGCCTGGAAGTCGCGGCGACAGCGCGCAAGCTCGGCGTGGATGCAACCGTGGTGGAAGGCGCGCCGCGTCTTTGCGCGCGCTCGTTGCCGCCGATGGTGTCCGATTTTCTCCTGCAACTGCATCGCGCGAATGGGGTTGATGTGCGCTTGAGCGCTGCGCTCACTAAGCTCGAAGATCATCCGAACGACGCCAAGCGCATTCGCGCGACGTTCGCCGACGGCTCGACGTTAGACGCCGATTTCGCGGTGGCCGGCATCGGTCTGACTCCGCATACGGCGTTGGCCGAAGCGGCGGGCGTCAAGGTGCAGGACGGCATCGTGGTCGACCATTTTGGCGCGACTGACGACCCGCGCATTTTCGCGTGCGGCGATGTGGCGAACCATCCGAGCGCGTGGCTCAAGCGCCGTGTGCGGCTCGAATCGTGGGCCAATGCTCAGAACCAGGCGATTGCCACGGCGAAAGCGCTACTCGGCACCTTCGAACCGTACGCGGACATTCCGTGGTTCTGGTCTGATCAGTATGACGTCAATCTGCAGATTCTCGGCGACATTCCCGCCGATGCACAGCTTGCGGTACGCGGCGATCTGCTGGCGAAGCGCGCGACGCTTTTCCATCTGGAAGACGGCGCCATTCGCGGCGTGATCGCCATCAACACTCCACGCGAGCTCAAGCTTTCGCGCAAGTGGATGAATCAAGGCCGGACGATCGACCTTGCGACATTGACCGACGCCTCAACGGCGCTTGCCTAACCACATCTACGGACGGCACAACGGCATGAGAACCATCGACAACACAATTGCGGAGCGCAGCGGTGCTGGCGTCTCCGGGCCCGTGACGAGAGGCTCGATCATCGCGCGACTCGAGCGGCTGCCGAAGAATGCAATGCAGGTCCGTGCGCGGATTCTGATCGGTCTGGCGACATTCTTCGACGGCTTCGACGTGATCGCGATCGCGGCCACGTTGCCGGTTCTGATCGCGAAGTGGCATCTCACGCCGTGGGAAATCGGCTTTCTGATCGGCTCGGGTTCGGTCGGCCAATTGATCGGTGCGTTCGTGTTTCCGTGGTACGCCGAGCGTCATGGGCGCGTGCGTGCAATTGCGTTGAGCTCGGGGATTATCGGCATTACAAGTATCGCGTGCGGATTTGCGCCGACGTTCGCCGCGTTTGTCGTACTGCGTGTGATTCAAGGGCTCGGACTCGGTGGCGAATTGCCAGTCGCGGCGACCTACATCAACGAAATCAGCCGGGCGCATGGGCGCGGGCGCTTCGTGCTGTTGTATGAGATCGTTTTTCCGGTGGGGCTACTGGCTTCGAACGCGTTGGGCGCGTGGATCGTGCCGCGTTTCGGCTGGCAAGCGATGTATTTCATCGGCGGCATGCCGTTGATTCTGTTCTTCGTGCTGCGCAAGCTCGTTCCCGAATCGCCGCGTTGGCTTGCCGAACGTGAACGTATGGCCGATGCCGATGCAGCGGTGCATGCATTCGAGCGTGCCGCCAAGGGTCCGCTGCCGCCGGTCGCGCACTCGGCCGAGTTCGAAGCGATGGCGAATCGTCATCCGAAGCGCCGCATGGGCGATCTGTTCGGTCCCGCGTACCTGAAGCGCACGTTGGCCGTTGCGATGTTGTGGATCACGTGCGGCTTCATTCAGTACGGTCTCTCGACCTGGCTGCCGACCATCTATCGCACGATTTATCACGCGCCGCTGCAATTGGCGCTGAATCTGGCGGTGGCCGCTTCGGTGCTTGGCGTAGTCGGGTCGTTGACGTGCGCGTTGCTGGTGGACAAGGTGGGCCGCAAGCCGATCATCAACCTGTCGTTCGTGGCGTGCGCCGTGTCGTTGCTGCTGGCAGGCGTGTTCCACGAGTCGTCGGTGTATGTGGTGGCGACGTTCTGCGCATTCTCGCTGGGCTTCCTCGCTTGCGGCTTTATCACCGCTTACGTGTACACGCCGGAGTTGTACCCGACCAGCATTCGTGCAATGGGCTGCGGTGTCGGCGGCGCGTGGCTCAAGGTCGCGGCCATTTTTGCACCGGCCATTGTGTCGAAGACGATGATCGGCGGCAATTTGCAGGTAGCGTTTTATATTCTCGCCGCAGTGCCGTTTCTTGCGGCGGTGGCGGTGCATTTTCTCGGCATTGAGACCAAGGGTAAGGTGCTTGAGCAGTTGGAAGCTTGAAGAGGGTTTTCGGTGGGCGGTGATGTAGTGCCGCAATTGCAGGGGACGAAGGGCGCACTGGGTGGTGCGCCTTTTGTTTTTTCAGGTGCACTCGGCATTTCCGTCACCACGCTGCACGCATCACATCTGTTTCCGATACACCACAAACCCCGACTTATCGGCCACTGTGTCATACAACCGCATCGCGGTGTGATTCGTCTCATGCGTTTGCCAGTACACGCGTTGCGAACCATCGGCCTTCGCCCGCGCATACACCGCTTCGATCAGCGCGCGGCCCACGCCCTTGCCGCGCTCGGACTCCAACGTGTACAGGTCTTGCAAATAGCAGATTGGTCCCGCCAGCGTCGTATGACGGTGATAAAGAAAATGCACGATGCCGACCAGCTCGCCATGACGTTCAGCGACCATTGCATGCATCGGTTCGTAGCAATCGAAAAACCGGCCCCACGTGAGATGCGTGATTTCACGCGGCAGTGCCGTGTCGCCCGAGCGGCCATAGAACGCGTTGTACGCATCCCATAGCGGCAACCAGGCATCGAAATCCTGGTGTGTGACGGGGCGGATCTGAATCGTGTCGGACATGCGCGGCTCCTTGTCGATAAGCGAGCCATCGCACAACGCCATGAATTGCTTTCACGTATCGAAGCAGACGCCGGCTCGCAAACCGCCAGCATATGAAAATCAGCCGGCTATTGTTAGCTCCACAGCATGCCTTGGATTTGGGACCACGCATCGGCGTAGAAGCGGGAAGCCGACGCCAAGGCGACCGCTGCCCTGTTGCGTCACGGCCCACAGGATCTAATGCAGCGCCGTCAGTGCCGGCTCGTCGATGTCGTCGTGATGCGGAACGGAAAGCCCGTTCGCGTCGGTCATCCCGTTATCACACCGT
>NZ_BAYE01000014.1 GCF_000685095.1 Paraburkholderia caledonica NBRC 102488 | reverse complement strand
GTTGCAAATGAAGCGTCGTCGGTTGGCAGATCGCGCAGCCGCACGTGCGGGTCGTCGCCTTCAACGAGCGCGTTCGCGAGGCAGCCCAGCACCCGCTCGAAATACTCCGCGATGCGGGCAACCCCATCCTCGGACACGCGCGCGGCATGCGTGTGCCACTCCAGTCTCAGCGCGTCGCCGCCTCCCACATGACGCGGCGCGACGACCAGCATCAGCGGAAAATGACTGCGGTTATGTGCGTCGACAGCGCGTATGCGCGGCACGTCGCCAAGCGCATCGAGCGCGTCGTCGAGCGGATAATTTTCGAACACGATGAGGCTATCGAACAGCGCATCGACGTTCGAGTTCGCCCATTGCTGCAAGCTCGTTAGCGGGGTGTGCTCGACGTCGCGCAACTCCGCGTTTTGCCGCTGCAGCGCGGCGAGCCAGGAGCGCACCGTCGCGTCGGATTTCACATCGACCCACAACGGCAAGCTGTTGATGAACAGACCGACAATCGATTGCGCATTCGGCAGATCGACCGGGCGGCCAGACACCGTCATGCCGAACGTCACTTGCGCGCGCCCGGAGAAACGTGCGAGCACGAGCGCCCACGCTGCCTGGACAAGCGTATTCAGCGTGACCTGTGCGCGCCGCGCAGCGCGCGTCAACCGCGCGTGAGACGGGCCGTCGAGCTCGCGGATCAGCGCTTGTGCCGCTACGCCATCGGCGCTTTTTTCAGACGACGGCCGTGACGCACCGCCGAGCGCATCGGCGAGGCGCGCCGGTTCATCGCGCGTCGCGAGCCGTGCGCGCCAGAACGAAGCCGTGTCGGGTTGGCAGCGCAGCCAGTGGACGTAATCGGCGTAAGGCGCCGCCGGCGACGTGTCGGGGACACCGCCCGCGTCGAGCGCCGCATACGCGCGCGCGACTTCACTGACCACCTGCGCGGTGCTCCAGCCATCGGTCAACGCGTGATGGTGAGTCCACAGCAGATCGTGCGCGCCGTCGGGGCGCTCGAAGACGTCGACGCGCATCAGCGGCGCGACGTCCGGCTCGAAACCGCGCGTGGCAATCGCCCCGCGTGCGGCTTCGTATGCGGCGTTGTACTGCTCTTGCGTCGATGCCGCCGCATTGGGCGCGGCGATCGCAGCGGGCACAACGAACACATTACCTGCATGCAATTCGAACGGCATGCGCACGCGCCGCTCGACGACCTGCAACGGCTCGCCGCCGGCCGGCCACACGAAGCGCGTGCGCAAAGCCGGGTGGCGGGCGATTACGGCGTCCCACGCCGCGCGCATGGTGTCGATCTTCAACCCGTCGATCGTGAGACGCAATTGCGATACGTACATGCCTGGCTCGCCATCGAGCATGCCGTGAAACAACAGACCCTGCTGCATCGGCGTGGCGGGATAGACTGCGTCGACCATGTCGCGCGAAACACCGGCCTCGGCGAACCAGCGATCGTCGGCGGCGGGCTGCGTGGTGTGCGGCGGTGTTGCGGCGGCATGGGCCGTTGCGTAACTCGCGCTGGCGCCGGCGCGGGTCCACTCGCCTGTCTTGATGCGTGTCGTCGTGCTTGCCTGCTCGCCAGCGCCGGCACTCGCCTCCGCGCTCACCGGAACGCTTACGTTCGCACTTGCCTGCTGGCTTGTACCTGCACTTGCCTGCTCAGCCGAGCCTGCGCTTGCCCGCTGCTTCGTCCCGGCGCCCCTCTCTCCAGCGCTCCCATGTTCGGACGCCACCTTCAGGGGGACGGCGACGCGCGCCGCCGCCTCGATCGTGGGGTGGTCGAACATCTGTTTTGGCGTGAGCTTGAGTCCCGCGCCGCGCGCCTTGGCAATGATCTGCAAGCTGAGAATCGAGTCCCCGCCAATTTCGAAATAGTTGTCCGTTACGCCAATGTCATCGCGCTTGAGCACCAGCTTCCAGATTCCGATCAGCGTGCGTTCCGCGTCATTGCGCGGCTCGATACGCGCGGCGCCCGCCGTGTTTTCCTGCAGCGGCGCCGGCAACGCGGCACGGTCGATCTTGCCGTTCCGGGTCAGTGGCAACGCGGCCAGCACCTGAAGCGACGACGGCACCATGTAGTCCGGTAGTTCCGCGGCGAGACGGCCGCGGATCGCGTCGACGTCGAGCCGCTCTGCAGCACTCAGATACGCGACGAGGCGAGGCGCGACGCCGTTGCTATCCGCGTAGGCAATCACCACTGCGTCACGCACGCCGTGCTCATCGCGCAGACGTGCGGCGACCTCTTCCGGCTCGACGCGAAACCCGCGGATCTTCACCTGGTCGTCGAGTCGGCCGAGAAACGCGTATTCGCCGTCCGGCAGACGGCGGCTTCTGTCGCCCGTCCGGTAGAGCCGCGCGCCGTTACCGTCGGGATCGGGCACGAAGCGCTCCGCCGTCAGCGCAGGTCTGTTCAGATAGCCGTGAGCCACACTCGCGCCGCCGATGCACAGCTCACCAGTTGCACCTTTGGGCACCGCATTACCGTCGGCATCCACGATGCGAGCCTTCACGTGCGCGAGCGGCTTGCCGAGCGGCAGCGTCCCCGCGCGACTTTGTGCGCCCGCGCGCGTGAGTACGCCGACCGCGCTCTCAGTCGGCCCGTAGTGGTTGATCAACTGGCATTCGGGCCGCAACGTCGCGATGCGCCCGGCCAGACGCGTCGGCGCCGGCTCGCCGCCCAGCACGAGGCAGCGGCGCGGCAGCACCCATTGCGCCGATTGCGCTTGCAACAGCGCGTCGAGATGGCTCGGCACGATCTTGAGCAGGTCGATCGAATGCGTGTGCATGTAGGCGGCAAAGGCGTCCGGATCGGCGGCGACGTCGGCGTCGATCAGATGCAGAGTCCAGCCGTGCCACAGCGCGCCGAACAACGACGTATGGCCAAGATCGGCGGCGGTGGTCGACAGATACGCTGCGCTTGCAATACCTTCGGGCAGCCGTTCGGAGACGCCCTGCAAATAGGCGGCGAGCGCCGCATGGCTGAGCACGACGCCCTTCGGACGGCCGGTCGAGCCCGAGGTGTAGATCACGTACGCGGGCCAGATGAGGATGCTGTCGTCGCTCGATGGACCAGACATCGCGTGGTGAAAGGTTTCGCTGCCTGATGCGTTAGTTGTGTCGAGCACGTCAGCCGCAGCATCGTCGGGAACGCGGAACGCATGCGGGTCGAGTGTCGTCACGCCCTCGGGCAGCCAACTCGGGCCGTGGGTTCTGATTGCGGCGTTGGTCGCGTTGGTCGCGTTGGCTGCATGGACTGCATGGACTGCATGGACTGCATGGACTGCATTGGTTGCATCAGCTGCGACAGCTTCCACCACCGCATCCACCGCCCCACTTGCCAGCGCAGCGCCCGTCACCACCACGCGTGCACCGCAGTCCTCGGCCTGCCAGCGCAACCGCGCTTCCGGAAGCGCCGGGTCGAGCGGCACATAGCATGCGCGCACCCGCCACACCGCGAGAATCGCCGCGACGAACGCCGTGCAGCGCGGTAAAGCGAGCACCACGCGATCACCGGGCCGCACACCTTCAGCGACGAGCGCCGCCGCGAGCGCACCGGACCACTGCCACAAATCACTCCAGACCAGCGGTCCCGAGCTGTCGACAAGCGCAACGGCATCCGGCCGTTCGATGGCAAACCGCGCGACGCGGGCGGGCAAAAAATCGGTGTCGAAAGAGATAGCTTGCATGGTGTCCGTGGTGTGATCCAGGTGTCTTGCACTCGCGCGGGCAAGCGCGGGCTCGATGCGTCGATGCGATGTCAGGACGGCGGCCGCGTGCTCAAAGCGAGTAGGCTCCAGCGATTGGCGCAGTGCCGTCGACCGCTTCATCGTCGTCGAGGTTGAATTCGCCGATCGCGCGCTCTGGGGCGTCGGCGATCTGTTCGAGCAGACCGACGTAGTGCCGCGCGAACTGCGCGATAAAGGCGTCGTCATAAAGCTCGGCGGCGTACGCAAAAACGCAGCGCAGTCCGCGCGCGCCCTCGCGAAACACATCGAGCGCGATTTCGAACCGCGCGTCGCTCGCGTCGGCGTCGACCAGCGCGCAACGCACGCCGCCGAGATTGAGCGCGCGTTCGAACTCGTCGTGCAGCACGAACTTGATCTGCGCAAGCGGGCTGACGCCCGCGCGCCGGCCGACCTGCAACGCGGCCACGACGCGCTCGAACGGCACGTCGGCGTTCGTCTGCGCGTCGATGCTGTCGTCGCGCACCTCACGCAGCAGCGTCGCGAACGACTTCGCGCCCTTCACGGACGCGCGCATCGCCAGCGTGTTGATGAAGAAGCCGATCAGCTCCTCCGTTTCGATCCGGTCGCGGCCGGCGACGGGCACCGCGATCGCCACGTCGTGCGCGCCGCTGTAACGTGACAGCAGCGCGGCGAATGCAGCGAGCAGCACCATGAACAACGTGGCGTTGTGCTCGCGCGCGAGCACTTCCAAACGGCTCGCGAGCACGGCCGGTATATCGGCGCCGACACGCTCGGCGCGAGGCTCATACGGACGGCCGCGCTCATGCAAGATCGGCAGATCGAGCAGCGCGTCGTAGCCCGCCAGACGGTTGCGCCAGTAATCGAGTTGCACAGCGAGTTCGATGCGGCCGCGGCCGTCGTCGGAAAACCGCGCGCGTTGCCATGCGGCGTAATCCGCGTATTGGACCGCCGGAGCCGGCAAAGCCGGCATGCCGCCGAGCCGCGCCATGCGATAGGCTGCCGCAAAATCGCGCAGCAGCACATTGATTGACCAGCCATCGCAGACAATGTGATGCATCGCGATATGCAGCACATACTGCTCCGGACCGCGGACAAACAGCGCCGCGCGAAAGAGCGGGCCGAGCGTCAGGTCGAAGGGCTCGCGAGCGCGTCGGCGCAACTGCGCGTAGAAGTCGCCGGTGGTAAGTTCCATCGCGTTCACATATTCCCAGCGCCAGGCGTCGGTCCCGTCAGCGACGGGACTGATCAGTTGACGCGCCACGCCGTCGACATCCGCAAAGCGCGTGCGGAGCATCTCGTGGCGGCGTACCACAGCGTCGAGCGCGGTTCTGGCGGCATCTGTATCGAGCGGCCCCGTCAGCGAAAGTGCAGCAGAAATGTTGTACGCGGGGCTGTCCGGATCGAGTTGCCACAGCATCCATAAACGCTCCTGCGGCAGAGATAGCGGCGCCTCGCCGCGCTCGCTTTCGGCGCGGCGCGCGAGCGGTGCAACCGGGGCGACCGCATTCGACGGCGTTGCCCAGCGAGCATCGAATGCCGCGGCAAGGTTCGCGAGCGTCGGGTGACTGAACAACAGCCCGACTGGCACGTCGCGACCCAACCGTGCGCGCAGCCGCGACGCGACTTTCGCGGCCAGCAACGAACGGCCGCCGAGCGCAAAGAAATCATCCGATGCACACGGCGTCGGCACGTCGAGAACCTCGCTCCATACTTGTGCAATAGCGCGCGCGGTGGGCGTCAGCATGTCGCCGCAACCGGTCGCCGCGATTGCATCCGCCGGGGCTGTGTCTGTCGCAATGCGTTGCGACTGCTCGGACCTGGCGTCGCGCACTGCGAACGGCACGAGCGCGCCGCTCTGCCACGCGGCAACACACGCGCTGCGCTGCAGTTTCCCGCTCGACGTCCGCGGCAAATCGCCTGGTTCGAGTAACAGGATCAACGCCGCTTCATGTTGGAACGCGTCGCCGAGCGCGGCCGCGATCGCGGCGAAGATAGTCTCGGGCGCCACCTGCCGCGCCCTGCCGCGCGGCACTTCGGCGGCCACGCCGATGGCCTCGGCGCCGTCGGCCGCTTCAACGGCGAACGCGGTGACGCGCCCTCGCCTCAGCCATTCAATGCGATCGGCCAGTACTGTTTCAAGATCCTGCGGATAGATGTTTTCGCCACGCAGCACGATCAGGTCCTTGCGGCGTCCGCAAAAGAACAATTGGCCGCGCTCGACGAAGCCGAGGTCGCCGGTGCGCAGCCAACGCCCCGGAAAACCCGGCGCGTCGTCGAGAAATACAGCAGCGCTCGCTTCGGGATTGCGCCAGTAACCGCGAGTGATGCTCGGGCCGCTGCACCACACTTCGCCGACGTGTCGATCCGGCAAACGCTCACAGGTATTCGGGTCGACGATCGCGAGCGCATGGCCCAACGCGGTCACGCCGCAGCCGACCACGGCCTTGGTGTCGTCGTCGCTTTCGTTATCTTTTTCGCCATGCTTTTCGCCGTCACTTCCGCGGCCGACCGGCAACGCGACCGGCACGCGCCGCGCAAGCGCCGATGCACAGAAGCGCGTCTCGGGCGCGCCCGAGCCGACCTCGACGCCCGTGAAAAACAATGTCGCCTCGGCGAGCCCGTAGCACGCATACATCGCCTGCGGATCGAGGCCGTGCGTGCTGAAACGCGCGGCGAAACCGTCGAGGGTAGTCTGGCGAATAGGCTCCGAACCGCAGAACGCGACGCGCAGCGACGACAGGTCGAGCCCGGCGAGTTGCGCATCGCGCACGCGGTCGGTGCACAGCCGATACGCGAAGTCCGGGCCGCCCGTCACCGTCGCGCGTTCACCTGCAATACCCGCAAGCCAGCGTGCCGGGCGTTCCAGAAAATGCAACGGCGAAATCAGCGTGACCTGGAAGCCGCACAAGACCGGCATCAGCACGCTGCCGATCAAGCCCATGTCGTGATAAAGCGGCAGCCACGAGAACATCCGGTCGCCGGCACGGCAACCCATGCCTCGCGACATTGCGCTGACGTTCGCGCATACGTTCGCATGACTAACAATCACCCCTTTCGGCGACGACGTAGAGCCGGACGTGTATTGCAAAAACGAAACTGCATCGGGCGCCGCGCTGTCGATGCAAAAGCCGTTGCCGTGAACGTCCGCATCGGCGGCGTCGGGCGACAGCAGCGTCGCGCCATGCAAAGAAAGCTCGTCTCTGATGCTGGCAAACGACCCATGCGATGCCTGATCGAGCACCGCGATGCGCGCCATGCAATCGCCGGCGATGCGTCGCAGCCGCGCGAGGTGAGCGCTTTGCGGCGCATCGGGCGGATACGCGGGAACCGCGATCATCCCTGCGTACTGGCAGGCGAAGAACGACACGATGTAATCGAGCCCGCTTTGCAGCATCAGCAGCACCCGATCGTTGGGCGCGCCATGCCGGCGGAGCACGGCCGCGAGACGCCGCGCGCGCTCGTCGAGCGCCGCGTAGGTGATTTCGCGTGCGTCGGCGTCGCCGTCGGCGAGGAATCGCACCGCCAATTGATCGGGGCGCTGGCCGACGTGCAACTTCATCACCGAGACAAGGTCGTTTGCTGGCGCTGCGGCCCAGGTCGCGGTGTGGGGCGCCGTGCTGACCGTTGCGGCTTCGGCTGTTGCGTTGGCCATTGTGTCGGCCGTTGCGCTCGTAGCGCTACCGGCCGCAGAATCGGCACCCGTAATCGCCGCAATATCACCTGCGCCACGATCCACCCTATCTTCTGCCGCGTTGTCCGCGGCGGCCGCACCCGCCGCATGCAGGTTCACGCCATCCTGGCGCGGCGTATTGATAACAGACATCCTCGCCTCCCGAGATTTACCGCGCGCCGCGCGGTCGTCTTCGCCGTGCACCGCATCAGCGCGGCGCACGCAGACCGTCGCCGACGCATGCTTGCGTCGACAACCTGAATTTCGTCATTGCGGGGAAAGCAAGGCGTCTCTTGGGAGCGCCGTTATCTGCTGTCGGTCATGAATGCCGGCAGCGATGCATCATGACGATGCGAGAGCCGGCATGCGCATGCCGCTCAATACGCGAAGCTTATCGGCATGCCGCCGCGCGGATGGGCGACCGTGCCCATCGGCACGCCGTAGATCGCGCCGAGCATCTTTTCCTCGATCAGCTCTGGCGCGGTGCCGCTTGCTAGCAGGCGGCCGCTCTTCAACGCGATCAGGTCGTCGCAGAAACGCGCGGCCATGTTGATGTCGTGCAACACGACGACCACGCCAAGACCGCGTTGCTGACTCAGCGTGCGCACGAGATCGAGCACTTCGATCTGATGCGCGATATCGAGCGCGGAGATCGGCTCGTCGAGCAGCAGGCACTGGCTATCCTGCGCGACCAGCATCGCGATCCATGCGCGTTGCCGCTCGCCGCCCGACAGGCTGTCCACTACACGATCCGCGAATCGGGTGATGTCGGTCAGCTCCATCGCCTCATCGACCTTCTCGCCGTCGACGCCGGTAAAGCGGCCTAGCGCGCCGTGCCAGGGATAGCGGCCGAGCGCAACCAGTTCACGCACCGTCATGCCGCTCGCGGCCGGCTGCTGCTGCGGCAGATAGGCCACCTGTCGCGCGAACTCGCGATTCTCCCACTCGCGCAAAGGGCGGCCCGCGAAACGCAGCGTGCCCGTCGTGGGCGACTGTTGACGCGCGAGCAGTTTGAGCAGAGTCGATTTTCCCGAGCCGTTGTGACCGATCAGGCCACACACGCGACCTCTCGGCAGAGTGAGCGCAAGTGGATGCAACAACACCCGCTCGCCGATGCGAAACGACACGTCATCGAGTTCGTACATCGGTTCGCCGTGCACGGCGCGTGCGGAATCAATGGATAGATCGGCATTCATGTGCGTAGGCATCCTGATCAGTTATCAACGGACGTGAGGTTGGCCGCATGCGCGGCGCCCGGCCCGTCCTCGACGATCTGGCCGAAATCGAGCTTGATGAAACGCTCTGCAAGATGGAAATAGCGGTCGTCATGTGTGATGACCAGCACGGTCTTGCCCTTCGCCTTGAGTTCGGGAAGCAGACGCTTATAGAACACGTCCTTGAAGAGCGGGTCCTGATCCGCAGCCCATTCGTCGAACACATAGAACGGCCGGTCCTCCAGATACGCGACGACGAGCGCGAGCCGCTTGCGCTGCCCTTGCGAGAGATCGAGCGTCGAGAACCTGCCGTCCTTGACGCTCACCTTGTGATCGAGCTGCAGATCTACGAGCAGTTGCTGCGCGAGCGCGTCGAGTCCTTCTGCGTGCATGCCAAGCAGCGTGTCGAACAGGAAGAAGTCGCTGAACACGACCGAAAAATGCTGGCGGTACGCATCGCGCCGTGCTTCGTCGACAGGCTCGCCGTTCAACAGCACCCTGCCGCTCTCCGGCACGTACAGGCCGACCAGCATCTTTGCGAGCGTGGTCTTGCCGCTGCCGTTGCCGCCGATCAGATAAACGAGCTCGCCGCGCCGGAACGTGAGATCGATCGGCCCGAGCGTGAAAACCTCATTCTCCTTCTCGCGAAAGTAACGGTGCGTGGCGCCGTCGAGCGCGATGGTGTCGAACGATGCGGCGACGGGCGGCTCGAGCATGACTTCGCGCGGCAGTTCCGCGTTGACCTGCTCGATCCGTTCGAGCGCGACGCGCGCCGAACTAAGGCTCGGTATCGCGGAAAGCACGGCTTCTATCGGCATGATCATGTAGACGAACACGATCGCGTAGCCGGACATGACATGCGGATCGACTTTGATGTAGCGCGCGAACACGAACAGCGTGAGGCCGATGAACGCGAACAGAATGAAGTTGCCCCAACTGGACGCAGCCGCATACAGCATGTAGCCGCGCGTGCGCTGCACACGCACCGCCTCGACGTTGCTTGCGAGCGTGTCCTCGACGAACGCGTGTTTGCGAGCACGGTGCAGCTTCAGTTCCTTCGCACCGTCGAAGAGTGCGCGGAAGTGCTTGACCAGATCGTCTTCGCGTTTGCGCGAAGCGCGCAGATGGAACATTGCGCGGCTGTGCGCGTAGCGAAAGCCTGCCATGCCCAGCACGATAGTCACGATCGCGACCAGCAGAATCGGCCACGACATGTAGCCGAGATAAGCAAGACAACCGACTATCACCGCGCTTTGCATCGCGAGCGACGGCATGCTCACGAAAAACACCACGATGGTGTCGAGATCCTGCGTGAGCACCGCGAGCGATTTCGCCGCGCCCTGCTTCTCCAGCTGCGCGAACGCGGCGTCGCCGATACGACGAATGGTCCGCATGCGAAGCGTCGCCTTCGCCTGCTGGCCGAGCCACATGAAGAGCGACTGTGCGAGCGCGCGCATCGCCAGAACGCCGAGGCCGATCGCAAGGAACTGCCAGCCGAGGCGCGCGAGCCCCTGCGGCGTCGCGACCAGCGCCTGATTGATGAGTGCGAGCAGCGCCGCATTGCCGAGGCCGCCGAGCACACTTGCGATGAGCGCCGCAGCGATCATCCAGCGTGACTTGCTGACCAGTTGCAAAAGTACGGACATGAATCTCCTTTCGTTGCGGCATGAGAGCAGGAGGACGGCAGGCCGGCTCGCAGTAGCGAATGCCGCGAGCGTCATGCAGACATCCTCGTGCGCCGGCCGCGTCAGTTATCGGCGCCTCGCGCAGTGTCTTTTTGCGCGAAGCCTCTTTCGTGTTCATTGGACGCATCTTGCGGAGCCACCTGACGGCGGGCCTGCCTGGACTGCACTTGCGCCGACTCTGCGTCGCGTGCCTGCGCGCGGCGTTTCAGAAACGGACAGCGCTCCTCGATGGGCACGTTTGCATCGTCGAGAAAGTACTGCTTCCATTCGAGATTGCCCGGATCGCCATAAAAGCCGAGATCGGGATGCGCGGGAATCTCGTCCCATGTTTCCAGACGCTTGCGCACCTGATTGCGCGCCTCGCGGCCAATGACCTTGTTCGTGATCGTATCGACAAACACCGAGCGCGGTTGAAACAGCAGCACCATGCCCGGGCCCAGGTTGCGGCTATGGCGCGCGCGAAACGACGGGCACGCGCACACCACGAACATCTGCACGCCCGCATACGAGAACTCCCACGCCTCGTCCATCGGGTCCGGCTGCTGGTCGGCCGCCGGATCCGGATCGCCGTCGTGCAGACGCTGCAGGACGCCCCAGAACAATGTCCGGTACGCATCGTGCGTAAGCGGCTGTGGGTCCGGTTCGAAAAATACCGCGATGTTGTTTCTCCTGTACTCGGGCTGCACGGCGAGCTCCGCGAAGGTTTGCATCGTCGCGGGCAAGTCGCGCAAATCGCGCCCGTTGACGAACGAGTAGAACATCTCGCCGCGCCGCTCGGCCATCGTGCCAAAAAAGCACGGATACGCCGGATCGAGTACCTGTTCCCGCAGCGTGGCATACGAAGCGCCCAGCCACGCAGGCGCGGACACCGCCGCGCCCGTCGCCCTGCCGGCAATGATCCGGCTCTTCCAGTCGCTGACCTCGAACCGATCGGCCTCTGCGATAGCACTGTTGCCTGCTTGCATCGTTCGCTCTCTCTTCCTGACCCACTGTTGCGCGCGCCGAACGCGCGAGGCATCCCAGCCTGCGCGGCCGGAACGTCGATATTGCTGTCGTGGGGAAGAGGCGCATTTTTTGTCGATCTCCGCCGTTAGCGCCTGCATGGTGCCGGCGGCCTTTTGCCGATCGGTTACGGATATACCGCGCGATCTGCTGCTGTCATGTCGAAGCCGCCGCCGGTTCGTCGAACTCGGCCACGAGGGCCTCGACCCAGTCGTTCGGAATGATCGGCTGGTGGTACGTGCATTCGTTCGATACGACCGTCGAGCCGTGCAGCCTGCCATCCGGAATCAGCACCATGTCGCCTTTGTGCATGGAAAGCTGCATGCCGACGTTGCCCCAGAACAGCATGTCGCCCTCCTCGATCGTGACGAGACGGTGATCGTTGTGCACGTGCGTCGTCGAACACATTTCTTGAGGCTCGACGAAGGTCTCACGGTCGATGCCGGGACACTCCGCGTCGATGCGCGAGCTGATGCGATGCGCGAAGCTCACATAGTCGCGAATCGACGACAGCCAGCGCAACTGTTCGCCAAGATCCCAACGCCCGCGTTCCGCGAGGCGCTCGCCTGCGACAACGCCTTGCACGCATTGAGCGCGCGCCACGTCGCCGAAGCCTTGTGCAACACGCTCCAGCGCACGCGCGCAGCGCTGCTGCAGCGCAGCCCTCAATGCATCGGAATCACCCGGGCCGCGGCTGGCCGGGTGCAGATGCGCGCAAGCCCGTTCGAGCGCGAGCCCGAACGCAAGCCACTCCGCCTCGGCTGCGAACGCCGCGCCGATAAGCGCGAACGCGCGGTCCGGGCGGCGAGCAAGCGCATAGAGCAGATTGCATTTCGCGATGCTCGTCGGCAAATAAAACTGCCAGTACGCATGTTGCCGGCGCGTAATGCAGCTTGCCTCGGCCACGCGTTCGAACAGTGCGTCGTCAGGCACTTGACGGTGAAGGCTCGGCCGCTCGTCGGGCGCGAGCATGTCGAAGAAGCCGCTTGCGCCGGCTCGCGCGAGCGCGCGGCGCTTCGATACCGCGAGCGCCCAGCGCTGCACCATGATGAAACGCAGCCCTTGTTCGAGGTAGTCGTTGCGCATCAACCGCTCGAACGTAGCGCTCCAGAATGCGAGTTCGTCATCGACGATGCGCGTCAGGCGCGTGCTCACGGCGCCTGTCTCTTCGCGGGTATCGACGTCCTTCGTCAGGTATTCGAATGCGTACGCTTCCAGGAACGGCGCAATCTGCGCCCCGAGTTCGCGCGTGTCTTCGCGATAGAAATCGGCAAAACGCTGCCAGTCGGCGGGCTCGCTACTTACCGGCGGGCGCGCGACGTCGAGCTCGTAAATCGACATCAGCGTGCGCCCGGACGCGAGCGCCGGCAGACGACTCACGTTGTGCTCGCGCACGGGTTTCATGAACTTGAGGAAGTCGAAGTCCTCTGGCCGCAGCGGGCGTCGATGGAAGTCGTCGTCGAGCAGCAGTTCAGCGACCGCCGCGCTGCGAAACGGCCCGGCCGCGGCAAACTGTTTGATGAGCGCCACATAGCGCTCGCTGTGCCCAACGAACGGCGAGAAATCGAAGATCGGCAGCGAAGCCTGGCTCATGGTCATTCGTTCCTTATCCGGGTTGCCTCAATATTTCAATTGATGATTACGGCGTGCACGAGGTCAGCGATTCACGCGAGCACTCCGCGCCACCGGTTCGTCATGCCACGACGCCTCGCGCCGGTTGCGCCCGTTGTCCATGCAGCAAGAGCGCTTTGGCTACGGCTGCGAGTACGGCTTCGCGAGCCGTGTCGATGAAGAAGTGCCCGCCGTCGAACCAGTGGACTGCGCATGGGCCGCGTGTCTCGTTTGCCCAGGCGTCGACGTCCGCGCGGTTTGCCGTGGCGGGGTCATCGCGGCCGATGAACACGTCGATCGGACAGTCGAGCATGGCCGATGTATTCGACGTTCCGGGCAGCTTCGCGCGCCTCGCAATATGCGCCGGATGCACGCCGCACAGGTGGAAATCGGCGCGCAGCATCGGCAACATGAAGTCGACGAACTCAGCGTCGTCGAGCAGCTCGGCGGGCGTGCCGCCGCGCTCCCGCAGGCAAGCAATCATTTCGGTATGCGAACAGTTCAGCCAATGCGTTTCGTGCTTGCGGCGGGCGGGCGAGATGGTTGCCGACGCACCGAACCAGACAGGAGCGCGTTCTCCGCGCTCGCACAGCGCGTGCATCAATTCGAGTGCGACGAGCGAGCCCATGCTGTGTCCGAACAACGCAAACGAAGCGCCGCCGACCAGCGCGAGCAGTTCATCTGAGAGTTGCGCGATGAGCGCGGGCCATTCGCTATGCGGCGATACGGACCGGCGCATGCCGTGGCCGGGCAATTCAAGCATGCGTGCCTGCACGAACCAGGGCAACCGTGGCTGCCAGTCCCGGTACAACGCCACGCTGCCGCCTGCATGCGCGAGACACACGAGGACTAGCGGGTCAGACCTACGCGGCAGACCGTTCGACGAGGTCATCGGCTGGACGCCTGTTGATCAAGCATTGGGGACGCTTTCGGCCGCAGAGCTCCCGGCCATGGCCTGGCGCAAGCTCAGCGGACGCATATCCGTCCAGACCTCGTCGATCCATTGCAGGCATTCGTCCTTCTTGCCCGACTTTCCGGCTTCACGCCAGCCGGCTGGAATCGCCTTGTAGCCAGGCCAGATCGAATACTGCTCTTCGTGATTTACAACCACAACGAAGTTCGTGTTTTCGTCACCCCAGCTCATCGCGGCTCCTGAATGAAGTTGTACGTCGGTTTGCGGCTGATCATTCCGGGCAGCCCTCGCAGAAGCGCGGAATATTGCTCCGGCAGATCTTTGAACCGCTATGCATTAAATGCGAATCATTTGCATTTAAATCTACTCGTTGCCCTTGATGGATGTCAAGGTCCATCGCTCGCCCTCTTTGTGTCGGGGCAATGACGGCACAGCTTAAAACAAAACCATTCATCGGACAAGCAAATAGGAATCATTTGCATTTAAATGCGATTGTCGCCATCATCCATCCGACAGAAACTCAATGACACCGTCATGGATACCTCCCAAGTCCGTCAGATCGAGCACACCGCTTCGCCGCGACAACAAGCATTCTTCGAAACGCTGCTCTCGCGCCAGTCGCACTGGCCGCTGGCCGAGCCGGGACCCGGCGCCACCGAGTTAAGCCTGATCTTCGACGCCGCCATGCGAGCGCCGGACCATGGTGCGTTGCGCCCTTGGCGATTCGCGCTGATTCGCGACGACGCGCGCGCTGATTTCGGCGAAGTACTCGTCGATGTCGCGGCGCGGCGCGAGCCGGCAACGTCCCGCGCAGATCACGAGCAACGCCGGCGACGCGCGTACACGGCGCCGCTCGTGATCGTCATAGCCGCAGCACCGACTCCGAATTCGCACATTCCGGAATTGGAGCAACTGCTCGCAGTCGGCGCGGCGGTCATGAACATGCTCAACGCAATTCACGCGCTCGGTTACGGCGGTTTCTGGGCGACGGGCGCCGATGCATACGACCCCCATCTCCAGGCCGCGCTCGACTTCGAGCCAGCCGAGCGCGTGCTGGGTTTTTTATTTGTTGGCACACCGAAATCTCGTGACCATTCGGCGGTGCGGCCACCGCATTCGCTGTATGTGCGTGAGTGGTTGGGGCGCGCATCGGTTTGAAGATGTCTGCAGCGATTGGACAGATCACCCCGCTTCACTAGAAGCTCCGCGAAACGCGGCAGAAAGTGCAATTTCCCAGCAAGCGTTCAAGCACATGATGCGGTCAGTCCCGCGTCAGCCCCGCACTAATCGGACAAACGCATAACGCGTGCCGTCAATTTCCGCCGCATGGGCGCAGCCGTCTAACGTTGGTCGAGTTTAGACAGCCGGCCCTGTACTAAAGTGGAAACGCGCAACGTCTTTTAGAGGTGTCCCTATGTTCTCAGACGAATCCAAACGTCTCGAAACGCGGGACCAGGATGAAACACTATTCGGCGCGGTCTACATCAGCAATGTTGCGTCGGGCGTGGGCATATCAGACGTCGAATCGATTGTGTCGGTGTCTCGCGTGCTCAATCGCGCCGATGCACTGACCGGTTTTCTCGTGCACGCGGGCCGCAATTTTGTCCAGTACCTCGAAGGCGATCCCGCAGCAGTGAGGGAATGCCTGCGCCGTATCGGCAATGACAGTCGTCACTACGACATGCGGATTGTCGCAATCGGCTCGCTCGAAAACAGGCACTTTGCCGAGTGGTCGATGGGGTACTTCACCGGCGACATTCACGGCTCCGAGCGCATCGAAAATGTGCTGACGAGCTGGTCGGGCACGGACCTCTCGCTTCTGGAGGAAGTCTGGCGCATCACCCAGGCTGCCAAAACGCTGCCGGAAGTGAGCGAATCGCATCTCGTAGCAGGCCGGTTCGACGTTCTGCTGCGACGCGGTGCGAAATGAACGGCGCCTTCGCATCGTTGGTGATCCCTTCGCGCTTTGCGCCACACCACGCAAACGCCCGACCGGACTACCCCTGCGGCGCTTGCCACCCGATGCCAAGGCTCTTCTGCAGCGACACGAAGTCCTTCAGCAACTCCGCCTGCCCTGCCACGACATTCTGCTGCGCGCTGAATTCCTGGCGCTGCGTGTCGAGCAAATCGATCAACGTCGCGACACCCGCTGTGTAGCGTTGCCGCATCAGCGCGGCAGAGTGGGTGGCGGACGTCTCCACTTTCAGCAACGTCACGACATGCTCACGCTGATGCCCATAGCGCGACAACGAAGAGTTCGCGTCCTGAAGCGCGCCGAGAACAGCCTTCGTGTAACGAGCCTCGGCTTCGTCTCGCGACGCCTCAGCCGCATGTACGCTGCCTAGCGTGCGTCCGAAATCGAATGCATTCCATTGCAGATAGGGTGCAGTAATCCAGCTGAAGTTGCTCTTGCGTATGAGATGGCCCGGATCGCTCGCGCTGAAGCCGATATCGCCGAACAACGTCACTTTCGGGAAAAAGTCCGCCACGTGTTCACCGATTTGCGCGTTGCTCGATGCAAGCCGCCGCTCCGCGGCTCGAATGTCTGGACGGCGCTGCAACATCGCAGAGGGGTCGCCAATGGGCACCGTCGCAGGCATGGGCGGCAGCGGCCGGGCAGACGCCAGTTGCTGATCCAGCGCGCCGGGTGCGCGCCCAGTCAACACCGCGAGGCGGTCGAGCGAATCGCTCATTTGCGCGTCGAGCGGAATCAGCGTCGAGCGCGTGTTTTCGACCTGCGTGGTCAGACGTTCGACATCGATATCCGCAGCCGTGCCGCGCTCACGCCGCTGCTGCGTCAGCGTCAACATTTTCTGTTCGATGTCCGCCTGGCGCCGCGCGAGTTCAAGCCGCGTTTGCTGGTCGCGCAGGTCGATGTACGTTTGCGCCACTTCCGCGGCAAGCGACACCTGGGTGTCCGCGAGATCCGCGTCGACAGCTTCGGCATTGGCCGATGCGGCTTCGATCGCGCGCCGGGTGCCGCCGAACAGGTCGATTTCCCATGAGGCGTCGAAACCCGCCGTGTAAAGCTGCAGCGGCCCCCTTCCCGACGACGCCGAACTGCCGCCGGACGAGCCCGCCGAACTAAGCGCGCTCAGATCGGGCTCGCGCGTGCGCAGCGCAGCCGCGTTGGCCGAAAGCTTCGGCAAAGCGTCTGCGCGCTGCGACTGCAGCTGCGCGCGCGACTCGCGCAGGCGCGCCTGCGCAATATGCATGTCCGGGCTATGCGCGAGCGCGGCGGCGATCAGATCGTCCAGTTGCGGGTCGTTCAGCGAGAGCCACCACTCACGGGGTGCCGGCGCCGCGGTCGTGCCCGCCGCCGGCGTGCGCACGAACGCGGCGTCGTGAGCATCCTGCGCAACGGACGGTGCACCGCGATAGTCGGGACCGACTGTGCAGCCCGGCAACACAGACAGCGAAGACAGAAGCGCCGCGGCGGCCAGGGCGAAACTCGAGGGACGGTTGAACATCATGTGAGATCAGAAAACATTAGTGTCCGGCGGACGGAGGCGCCGGCGCATTCCTGCGCGGCGTCTTCAGAAGCAACGCAAGAGGAATGCAGGCGACGAGCGCGATGGCGAGCAGATAGAAAGTTTCCGAATAGGTCATTACGATCGCCTGCTGCTGGATCTGCGCGCCGAGCTGGCCGAGCGCTCGCATTCGCGAGTACGCCATGTCGCCGGTATGGGTGAACCAGTTCGCCGCATTGGCGGCAATGCTGTCCTGACCGATCAGCGAATTCGCGCTCACCGATTCACGGATCATTGCCGTATGAAAGGTCGTGCGCCGGTCGATCACGGTGCCGATGATCGCAAGGCCGATCGAGCCGCCGAGATTGCGCGCCATGTTGTAGAGTCCCGCGGCGTCGCCGGAATCTTCGCGTGACACCGCAGCCATGGACGCCTGATTGAGCGGCATCATTGCGAGCATCTGTGCAGTGCCGCGTATCAGCTGCGACCAGACGAAATCGTGCCCGACGCTTTGCGCCGTCAGGCTGATGTCGAGCATGCAACTGAGCGCGTACAACACGAGCCCGGTGATGACCAGAAGACGGAAATCGAACTTGCCAAGCAGCCGCGGCAGCACCGGCATGATCAGAAATGCCGGCAGCCCCGAGAGCAGCATGATCGCGCCCGACTGCTCCGCGTTATAGCCCGCCACCACGCCGAGAAACTGCGGCAGCAGATACGACACCCCATAAAGCGCGGCGCCGACCGCCGACACGATCACGATCACGCTTGCATAGTTAGGATTGCGCATCAGGCCGAGGCGCACGATCGGCTTCTTTGCCGTCATTTGCGAAACTGCGATCAGGATCATGCCGAAAACCGATACGCAGGTGAGCAGGACGATTGTCGACGACTCGAACCACCGCTCACGCTGCCCTTCCTCGAGCACCACCGTGAGCGAACTGAGCCCGATCGCGAGCCCGACGATGCCGAGCCAGTCCGCCTTGAAGAAAGCTTCCCAGTGGGGCTTGTCCGACGGCAGGCCGACAATCAGCAGCGTCATCAGCGCAAGGCAGATCGGCAGGTTCATGAAGAAGCACCAGCTCCAGCTGACGTTCTCCGCGAGCCAGCCGCCGACCACCGGTCCCAGCAGCGGCCCGAGCAGCACGATCAGGCCGAACATCGTCATGCCGACCGGCAACTGCGAAAGCGGCAGCCGCGTGCGGATGATCGTCTGCGCGGTAGGAATCAGCGCGCCGCCAGTAAAGCCCTGGCCGATACGGCCGGCGATCATCATGGGCAGCGTGTGCGACCAGCCGCACATCATCGAAAATGCAATGAAGAGCGCCGAGTTGGTGAGCAGGAAGTTGCGCAGGCCGAAGACGCGTGTGAGCCATGCCGCGAGCGGAATCATCACGATCTCGGACATCAGGTAGCCGGTGGAAATCCATGTACCCTCCGTTCCTGTCGCGCCGATTTCGCCCTGAATCTGCGGCAGCGCGGAGTTCGTGATGGAGATGTCGAGCGTCGCCATCAATGCGCCGAGCGCGCCGGCGGCGACGGCGATCCAGTCGCCGACGCTCGCCCGCTCTTCACCGTGTGGTGCGGCAGGCGCCGCAGTCGCGTCAGCCACGACGGTTCTCGGCATCGATACGCGCATCGCGCTCACGCGCAGACCGCGTGTCGACATCGACCGTCACAGAGAGGCCAGGCAATAAAACGCTGCGCGTTTCCGCCCCCGTATCGATACGAATCCGCACGGGCACACGCTGCACAATCTTCGTGAAGTTGCCGGTCGCATTCTCCGGCGGCAGCAATGCGAACTGCGAGCCGGTGCCCGGCGAGAAACTGTCGATCACGCCATGCAGCGTATGACCGGGCAACGCGTCGACATGCATTTCCACGGGCTGGCCGACACGCATGCGGCCCACCTGCGTTTCCTTGAAATTGGCCAGCAAATAGGTGCTTCGTACAGGAACGACCGTCAGCATCCGCGTGCCGGGCTGCACGTATTGACCGACGCGCACGGTGCGGTCTCCCACCTTGCCGCCGAGCGCACTGCGCACCACCGTGTTCTCGAGATCGAGCCGCGACTGTTGTGCGCTTGCCTCGGCGGCTTCGAGTTGCGCGCGCGCCTGTGCGAGCTGCGCGGTGGCAGAGCCGATTTGCGAACGTGCGGCGTCGACCGCGGCTGCGTTTGCGGCAAGCGTGGCATTCGCCTGGTCGCGCGTGCTGGTCAGCTCGGCCATGCGTTCACTGCTTTCAGCGCCGGTCGCGATGAGCGGAGCGTAACGCCGCACTTCGTCGCTCGCATGCTGTGCACTCACGCGGGCCACCCGCTCTTGCGCCTGTGCCTGCGCGATATTGGACTGCTTCTGTTTGATGTCGGCCTGCGCGCGTTCTATGTCCGCCTTGCGTGCGTCGATGGTGGCGAGCGCCTGGTCGAGCGCGACCTGGTACTGGCGCGCGTCAAGATGCACGAGAGGATCGCCCGGCTTCACCATCTGATTGTCCGCGACATAAACTTCCGTCACATAGCCGGACACCTTGGGAGCGACCGTGACGCTGTCGGCCTGCAGATAGGCGTCGTCGGTACTCTCGATAAAGCGGCCTACGGTCCACCAACGCGCGAGCCAGACACCTCCGGCAATGAGCGCGACGACGCCGAGCGCGATCAACACCGTGCGCCGGCCTGGACGGCGCATGCCTGACGGCGGCGACTCTTCAGCGGGTCGGGGACGGGACGGGGAATCTGCGGTCGTTGACATCTCAGTGGTCCAATTATTTCCAGTTGGCAGAATTATTCCAGTCGATAGAATTGTGTCAAGTGATATATTTGTGTGGAAGTAATGGAGAGAAATGCATGAATCCCGCACAGAAAGTGCGTCGGTCGCCGGAAGGCGGCTACGCGCGCGGTGACGAGACACGTCAACGAATCATCGAAGCAGCGATCCAGCTGTTTGGCGATCACGGATTCGAAGGCGCGTCGACCCGCGAGATCGCGGCTTGCGCCGGCGTCAACGCGCCCGCGCTGCAGTACTACTTCGAGAACAAGGAAGGGGTGTATCGCGCGTGCGTCGAAGCACTGGCCGACGATGCATGGAGAACCTTCGGCCCGGCCATCGAACACGCACAGGCCGTGGTGCGCGAAAACGCCGGGACCAAAGTGTTGATCGACGCTTTCATCCGGATTCAGGAAGCCATGGCGGACGGCGCGTTCACGAAAGCGAGCAAGCCGGGCCGGCGGATGTTCTTTGCACGCGAGCAGGCCGGCTACGAGCCGGAGAGCGCCACGCAGATTCTCGCGTGCCGGATCCGTCAGCCGTTGAACGAAGCGAGCGCCGCGCTGGTCGCGCGTATCTGCGGGCTAGCCTCCGACGACCCGGTCACGCAGATTCGCACTTTCAGTCTGCATGGACAGCTGGTGGTCTTTCACCTCGCGCATCGCTCGACGCTGTCGGTTCTCGGCTGGAAAAGCATGGATGCAGAGAAGGCCGAGCAGTTGAAGTCCACGGTACGCGATCAGACGCGAATACTGCTCGAACACTGGAGCCGGGAACGCGACGCGCGGCACGTGAAAGGCGCGAAAGCCGCGAAAGCCGCGAGCAAACCGCCGCGTTCGCGCAAGCAGGCGCGAGGCGATGACGACGGCAACTGAAGCACGGCCCGGGTATCGGCCGGGGCCGGCCTGGGAGCCGGCCTAGGGACCGGCCGATCACGCGGCGAGCGCCGCGAGTGCTCTGTAAATCGAAGCCGAGGTTTCAGCGCCAGAAACCAAGGTTGAATCGCGACCGCGCGCTGTCGCCAGCGCGTGCGTTTCAATCCATAGCCGAAAGGTAATCCGCCAGACGAGCAAGCATTGCATCGCAATCGCTCAATTGCTGGCTGGTGAGAAATTCATCTGGCTTATGCCCCTGGTCCATACTGCCTGGTCCGCAGACCACGGTGGGAATGCCCGCCTGCTCGAAGAGCCCGCCTTCGGTGCCGAACGCCACCGTGCCAAACTCGTTTGAAGCGGTCAGCAACGTTAGAAGACGCGCCGCTTCGCTGTCGGGCGACGTAGCCAGCCCCGGGTAAGCCGAGAGCGACTGGAAGCGGATGTCGGCGTCGGACTTCACGGCACGCATCCTGTGAAGCAGCTCGGCTTCGGCGTACGTTTGCAACTCATCGGCTACCTGGCCGGCGTCGAAACCCGGCAGCGCCCGGACTTCGAAATCGAACTCACATTCTGCCGGTACGATGTTCAGCGCGCGACCGCCTTTGATAACTCCGGTCTGCACGGTCGAGAACGGCGGATCGAACCGTTCGTCGCGATACTCGGGCTGCGCGAGACGGTCGCCAATCTCTTCCAGACGGCTGATCATGCGCGCCGCGTACTGAATGGCGTTGACACCATACGGCGCATAGGCCGAATGGCACGGCGCACCCTTGACCTGACAGCGCATCGCCAGTTTGCCCTTGTGTCCGAGCACTGGCTTGAGTTCGGTCGGCTCGCCGATCAGACACAGCACCGGCTTATGCGGACGCCGTTCGAGTTCAGCGAGCATAGGTCGCACGCCAAGGCACCCGACTTCCTCGTCGTATGAAAAGGCGAGATGCACCGGGAGCTTCAAATCGCGTTCGACGAAGCTCGGCACCGCCGCGAGCACCGATGCGATGAAGCCCTTCATGTCGGCCGTCCCACGACCGTACAGCCGCCCGTCGCGTTCGGTGAGACGGAAGGCGTCGACGCTCCACGCCTGTCCTTCGACCGGCACCACGTCGGTATGGCCTGACAGCACGATGCCGCCTCGCTCACGCGGACCGATCGTCGCAAACAGGTTCGCCTTGGTACGCTCGGTGTTGTAGAAGAGTTCGCTCTCTACACCCAGTTCGTCCAGGTAATCTCGAATGAACGCGATCATGTCCAGATTCGACTCGCGGCTGACCGTGGCAAAGCCGATCAACGTGGCGAGCAGCGCGCGGCTGGACCTGTCACTCATTGCCGGGCACTCCGTAGCTCGGCGCGGCGGTCGGATTCAACGCGCGAGTCAGATAGTCCTGCATTTGCGGCTGATACGCGCGCCACAAACCGTCGAGTTGGCCGATGGGATCGTCGTCCGCCCAATCGACACGCAAGTCGACGATCGGCCAGCTCACATCGCCCACGATTCTGAGCGCCGCCGAATGCACGGGCCCCGCCTCGCCGCCTGCGGCCATCGCCGCGTGCATGGCCGCGAGGAGCCGATTGGCAAGCGGGCCTGCGGTCTGCTCGAACGCAGGGACCATCGCCTCGATCACTTCGACGCCGGCGAGCATATTGCCCGCTGCCACGCATTGCTTGCCCGCAACCGCGTGATACGTACCCAACGCTTCCTTGCCGCTGAAGAACGCCGTGCGGCCCTGGCTATCGACCACCGTCACCTGACGATATTCGCTCCAGTCGCTTGCCCCTAGCGCACGATCCAACGCGGCGGCGGGATCGAATTGCCCGCTTTCGAGAATATCGAGAATCTGCGGTCCCAGTGCTGGCAGCGTGACGTTTTGCGTCGCGACCACGCCGACGCCTGCACGCACCCAAGGGCATCGGGCGCCCACTGCAATGCTCGAAGAACTGATCGCAACCCCTAGCTGCCCCGATTGCGCGCAGCGTCCGACAATGGAGAATGTCATATCCCGCTCCTCAGGCTTGCGGCCGCGTCCATCCGTCTGGAATGACGGCGATCACGTCGATCTCCATCAGCCATTGCGGCTGACCCAGCGCAACCACGACGAGGCCGGTGGAAATCGGAAATACGCCCTTCAGCCACTTGCCGACTTCCTGATACACAGGCTCGCGATAGCGAACGTCGGTCAAATATGTCGTTGTCTTGACGACGTGAGACAAGTCGCTGCCCGCCTCTTCGAGCAATTGCTTGAGGTTCTTCATGGCCTGCTCGGCTTGGGCGCGCGGGTCGCCCAAGCCGACCAGACGTCCTTCGAAATCGGTCCCCACCTGGCCGCGTACATAAACCGTATTGCCTGCGCGCACGGCCTGACAGAGGTCGTTGTCGAGCGTCTGGTTCGGATACGTGTCCTTCGTGTTGAACATGCGAATACGGGTATGCGTAGGTTGGCTCATGAGTGCACCATTTATATGGGGAGAAAGATGGGGGGAGGCGGATCGCGGAAGAGACGCGTGAATCAGTTCACGCCCATTTCGCTTACTTTATGAACCTTTGAACCGGCGGACGTGCCGTCGGCGGCTTCAGTACCTGCTGTGCTCTCGTCGCGGCTCGCTACCTCGCGTTGCGGTCCATCGTAATACGCCAGATATTTGCGCTGGGTGCTGATGTGATCGGCGACGTGCTTCGCGTCGTGCCACACGCCCCAGATAAACGCAGAGCCGCGACGCGACAACCACGGCAGTCCGAGAAAATAAATGCCCGGCTCCTTTGATACGCCGCGCTGATGCGACGGCTTACCTTTTTCGTCGAACGCGTTCACGTCCAACCAGCCGAAATCGACTGCATAACCGGTTGCCCACACAATCGACGTCACGCCGGCTTCTGCCAGATCGAGTTCGCGAAGCGGATGCGTGACGCACTCGGGGTCGGCGGGAATGGCGCGCGCCTCCGGTTCTTGCGGAAGATCGAGACCGTTGCGCTCGGCATACGCGTCGGCCGCGTCCAGCAGCGACAGATAGTTCTCGTCGCCGCGCGCGATGTTCGCCGCCAGATCGTCTTCGAAGACAGCGACGCCATTGTCGAAGGACTTCGTGAGACCCACGAGCGTAATGCCCTGATGCGCGAGACGCCGGAAGTCCACCGTATGACCGCCGCGCGACCCGCTTACTGCGATCGTCACGTGTTCCCTGCCCGGCTTCATGACCTCCGCGTCCCATTCGCCGAGCACGCCGAGCCACCAGCAAAAATCGCGACCGCGATAAGCGCGCGGCGGACGGTCGTGCGCCCCGACCGACAGATAAACGCGCCTGCCTGCACGCTGCAACTCGTCCGCGATCTGTACGCCGGACGATCCCGCGCCCACCACCAGCACGCCTCCTTCAGGCAATTGCCCCGGGTTGCGATAGTCGGCGGAATGAATTTGCGTGAGACGCGTGTCTTGCGGCGCAATCGGCGGAATGACGGGACGCTGGAAAGGGCCCGTTGCAACGACCACGCGATTAGCCTCGATCGTGCCCTCCGACGTTTCGACCGTAAAGCCCGGACGTCGGGCATTACGCACGACGTGCTTCACCTCCACGCCAGTGCGGATCGGCGCATCGAACTTCTTTGCGTATGCGACGAAATAATCCGCGACCTGCTCCTTCGGCGCAAAAGCGTCCGGGTGAACGTCCGCGAACTCCAGGTTGGGGAAACGATCGTGCCATGCGGGACCGTTCGCAACCAGCGAATCCCAGCGCCCGGTACGCCAGCGCTCGGCAATACGGGCTCGCTCCAGTACGAGGTGCGGCACCCCGAGCCTCGTCAGGTGTTCGCTCATGGCGACGCCGGCCTGGCCGGCGCCGACCACCAGCGTATCGATCGACGTTGTTTCGAGTGTCATGACTGTGTCCTTCAGAAGAGGCTATAGCGAATCGTGCTTGCAGACGGCGTGTGCCGCCCAGGCCGTTCGTCTCCCGTCAAAATCTACCCGCCCGTTCCGAATCCGAAAAACATATTAAAAAAATGCAGCGCATCGGTTTTTCCTATGCAGCGCTTTTTGACCGCCTCACAATGCCGCTCGTTGAAGACCTTGAAGATGGAGCGTCGTCGATGGAAAGTCACCCGTTGCGCTATTCATTGCGCCAGTTGCGCTATTTCGTCGTCACGGCGGAAGCGCTGTCTTTCACGGCGGCGGCAAAGCGCCTGCATATTTCGCAACCGTCGATCTCGACGGCGCTTGCGGATCTCGAAGTCTCGTTCGGCGTGCAACTCTTCATACGACATCATGCGAGCGGTCTTTCGCTCACGCAGGCCGGACGCGATCTGCTCGGCCAGGCGCGCAATCTGCTGAAGATCGCGGAGGAACTGCAAACGACCGCGAAGGAAATGGACGGCGGCATGACGGGCGCGATTGCGCTCGGCTGCCTCGTCTCGCTCGCGCCGCCGCTCATGCCGCGGTTGATCAGCCGCTTTACGGGCGAGCACGCAGGCATTTCGTTTCGCACCGTCGAGGCGCATCAGGACGGCCTTTTGCGCGGCCTGCACGACGGCTCGCTCGACATCGCCCTCACCTACAGCCTCGACCTGACCGAGGACATCGCCTTCACGCCGCTGCTTTCGCTGCCGCCTTACGCGATCCTGCCGCGCACGCATCGGCTCGCCCGCGCGCGCAAGGTATCGCTCGCCGACTTATTGCCCGAGCCTTATGTGATGCTCGACCTGCCGCACAGCCGCGAGTACTTCGCCGCGCTCTTCGACGCCGTGGGCAGCCGGCCGGTGCCGGCGTTTCGCTCGTCGCAGCCCGAGGTCGTGCGCGGCATGGTAGCCAACGGTCTCGGCTATAGCCTGCTTAACTTTCCGCTCAAGTCCAATCGCACGGTAGATGGCGAAGAGTTCGTCATTAAACGCTTCAAAGACAACGTCAACGCAACGATGCTAGGCATCGCGCAATCGCGCACGATGAAGCCTCGCCAGGTCGTGCATCGTTTCGCGTCGTTCTGCGAGAACTACATCCGGCGACTACATATAGACGAGTGATTCACCGCGCTTGGTCGACTGCTTTCAAATTGCGTTCGCTGCATAGACAAAACCTTTGCTTTGTATCTGAAAACAATATTTTGGCTTGCAAATTGGCTTGATAGATTGGTGGCCATGTTGAGCGCTACGCCGCGAGGCTTTACGCCGGCTCGCTCTTACCGTCACGAATCGAGGGGGACGCATGACCGACCTGCCAACGACGACTGCAGTGCAAGGACTGGTTGAAAACCTGCAGACAGGTTGCGAACGGCCATTCGGCGATGCGCATGCAATGCCGCCCGGTGTCTACACGTCGCCCGAATTCCTGGCGCTGGAAGAGCGCGCCATCTTCTCGCGGGAATGGCAATGCGTCGGCCGCGCGAGCGCGCTGAAAGCCCCAGGTGATTACCTGAGCGCGCGCATCGGCGCGCAACCCGTTGTAGTTCTGCGCGACGAACAGATGCAACTCAGGGCGATGTCGAACGTGTGCCTGCATCGCATGTCGGTATTGCTCGAAGGACGCGGAAACGTGCGCCGCATCGTCTGCCCGTATCACGCGTGGAATTATTCACTGGACGGCGCATTGCACGGCGCGCCGCTCATGGACCGGCAACAGGGCTTCTGCAAGGAAAACTACCGGCTGCCCGCAGTGCGTTGCGAAGAATGGCAAGGCTGGCTCTATGTGACGCTCGACGAAAACACGCCGCCCGTGCGCAAGCAGCTTGCCGATCTGAGCGAACTGATCGGCGCATATGGCATGTCGGACTACATTGAAACGTTCTATGAAGAGCACGTGTGGGACACGAACTGGAAGATCCTCGCGGAAAACTTCATGGAAAGCTATCACCTGCCCATGTTGCATCGCGCGACGGTCGGACCGCATTCGCGGCTCGAAGAAATGGAATGCCCGCCGGGTTATCCCGCGTTCAACTATCACTGGATTACGAAGGAAGCGTCTTTGCCGATCGGCAACGCGCATCCGGAGAACACGCGACTTACCGGGCATTGGCGCAAGACCACCGCGCTGCTCGCGATCTACCCGACGCATCTGGTCACGCTTACCCCAGGTTACTTCTGGTATCTCGTGCTGCAACCTCAGGGCGTAGGGCGCGTGCATATCCGCTTCGGCGGAGGGCTTGCGCCGGAGTTCATCGCGGACCCCGAGGCGAACGGGCACATGGCGACGCTGAAGAAACTGCTGGACGACGTGAACGCCGAAGATAAACGCGGCGTGGAAGCGGTCTTTCGCGGCGTGCACGCGCCGCTCGCCAAACCGGGCCATTTGAGCCATCTCGAACGCCCCAACTATGACTTCGCGCGCTACATTGCCAGCAAGATCGCCGCGACGCAGCCCGGTACACATTGATTACGACGCATCATCGACAGGACGCGATCACGATGTCAAACCCTTCCTTCATTTCGCTCTCGCGCGTGAGCAAATCGTATGACGGCGCCCAATATGTCGTCGATGACTTGAATCTCGAGGTGGGCAAGGGAGAATTTCTGTCGCTGCTCGGGCCCTCCGGCTCGGGCAAGACAACCACGCTGATGATGCTCGCGGGATTCGAAACGCCCACTCACGGCGAGATCCGCCTCGACGGCCGCCGCCTCGACGACAAGCCGCCGCATCAGCGCGACATCGGCATGGTGTTTCAGAACTACGCGCTCTTTCCGCATCTGACCATTGCGGAGAACGTCGCCTTTCCGCTTTCCGTGCGGCACGTGAGCCGCGCCGAGCAGAAGGTGCGTGTGAAGCGTGCGCTCGACATGATCGAACTTCCGCATCTGGCGAACCGGCGTCCCGCGCAACTCTCCGGCGGACAGCAGCAGCGCGTCGCGCTCGCACGTGCGCTCGTGTTCGAGCCGAGTGTCGTGCTGATGGACGAGCCGCTCGGTGCGCTCGACAAGCGCCTGCGCGAAACGATGCAATACGAAATCATGCGCCTGCATCGCGAACTGTCGCTCACGATCGTCTACGTGACGCACGATCAGGCGGAGGCGCTGACCATGTCGAACCGCGTGGCCGTGTTTTCCGATGGTCGCATCCAGCAGGCCGCCACACCGAGCGAGCTCTACGAAAACGCGCAGAACGCGTTCGTCGCCAACTTCGTCGGCGAGAACAACGGACTGACCGGGCGCGTGGCGAATACGGGCGACGGCTCCGCAACGCTCGCGCTTTCGGACGGCAGCATGATTCGCGGCCGTTGCGAAGAGGGCCTGCGCGCCGGCGACGAAGCGATGCTCGCGTTGCGCCCCGAACGCGCGCATATCCCGAGCGCGGAAGGCACGCTCGCCGCCGAACACGACAACGTAGTGCGTGCGCGCGTCGACGAACTGGTGTATTGCGGCGATCATCACCGAGTACATCTGACACTCGGCTCGCGCGATTCGATTGTCGTGAAAGTGCCCAACACCCAGCGCCATGCGCTGCCCTCGCCCGGCAGCACCATCGACGTCGCGTGGCGCCACGACGACTGCAAGATCCTCGCCGCACCTGCGCTCCGAAGCGCGCCCGCAATCAACGTAACCACACCGCCCTCACCTTCCATAATCACGACCGCACCAGCAGGAGCCAACTGACATGCGCACCCTCATCAAAGCACAATGCGCTGCACTCGCCGTAGCCGCATTCGCCACCGTGACCACCCAGGCAGCGGAGACGCTCTCCGTCGTGACCTTCGGCGGCGCGTACGAAGCGGCGGCCAAGAAGGCCTACTTCGAACCGTTCACGCAGGCCACGGGGATCGGCTTCTCGACCGAATCGTATGACGGCGGTCTCGCCAAGCTTTCCGCGATGGAGCAGGCCAAAAACACCACGTGGGATCTGATCGACCTCGAAACCAACGATGAGATCACCGCCTGCGACGAAGGCCTCCTGCAGAAGTTCGACAAGAAGACGATCGGCAAGACGAGCGACTTCATTCCCGGCTCGATCAGCGATTGCGCGGTCGCGAGCATGGTGTGGTCGACGGTCTATGCGTACGACGCGAGCAAGCTCAAGACCGCGCCGACCACCGTCAACGACTTCTTCGACCTGCAGAAATACCCGGGCAAGCGCGGCTTGCGCAAGTCGCCGAAGGTGTCGATGGAATGGGCGTTGATCGCGGACGGTGTCGATCCTAAAGATGTTTACAAGGTGCTCGGCACGCCCGCCGGCGTGGATCGCGCGTTCAAGAAGCTCGACACGATCAAGAAGAGCATTGTGTGGTGGGAGTCGGGCGCGCAGGCGCCGCAGTTGCTCGCGGACGGCGCGGTCGTCATGACGCAGGCCTACAACGGCCGCATCTCCGATGCCGCGAAGAAGGACAACAAGCCGTTCAAGGCGGTCTGGGACGCGCAGGTCTACGACTTCGACTGGTGGGCAGTGCCGACGGGCGCGAAGCACGCCGACGCCGCGGCGAAATTCATCGTCTCGGCTTCGCAACCCAAGGCTTACGCGGATCTGTCGAAGTACATCGCGTACGCGCCGCCGCGCAAGGACGCGATTGCGCTCATCGACAAGCAGCGTCTTGCCGATCTGCCGACCGCACCCGAGAACTTCAAGCGCGCGCTGCAGATCAACGCGAACTTCTGGGCCGACAACGCGGACCAGATCAACAAGCGCTTCCAGGTGTGGCTGACGCAGTAACGCCACCGTTCGACGAGAGCCCAACTTGACTACCAGCATGCCCGCTTCCGCCCAAGGTACGGTCCCGGGCTCTCCGACGAGAGCCGAAGGCCGCGCGTCGTTCCAGAAGGCGCGCCGCCGCGCATCGTTGCAGGCGCTGCTGCTTGCACTGCCGTTGCTCGTGTTTCTGCTCTCGACGTTCATTGCGCCGATCATGCTGCTGCTCGCGCGCAGCGTCGAGAACCGCGAAGTGCCGGACAGCATGCCCGCACTTACACGTGCGCTCGATGCATGGGACGGTCGCGGCGTGCCGGACGAGGCCACGTTCGCGCTGCTCGCCGCGGGGCTCAAGGAGGCCCAGCAAAGCGGACAGCTCGGCACCGTGGCGCGGCGGCTGAATTTCGCACAGCCCGAGTTTCGCAGCCTGCTCATGCGCACCGCGCGTCAGCTATCGGGCGATGCGCCGCCGGCGTGGAAGCCGGCGCTCGTCGAACTCGACGAACGCTGGAACTCGCCCGAGACGTGGCGCTTGCTGAAGCGAGCCGCAGCGTCGCCGACGCCCGACTATCTGCTCGCCGCGGTCGATGCGCAGGTGACGCCTCAAGGCACGCTCGCTTTCGTCGCGGATAACGCTTCGGTCTATCGGCAAGCGTTCGTGCGGACCATCTCGATCAGCGCGACGGTCACGCTGCTATGCCTCGTGCTTGGCTATCCTGTCGCGTGGCTGCTGGCGAACCTGCCCGCGAAAAGCAGCAACCGGCTGATGCTGCTCGTGATCGTGCCGTTCTGGACTTCGCTGCTCGTGCGCACGACAGCGTGGTATGTGTTGCTGCAACCGGGCGGCGTCATCAATAGTCTGGTGACGGGTCTCGGCCTCGCCACTCACCCGCTGCCGCTCATTTTCAATCGTACAGGCGTTCTGATCGGCATGACGCATGTGCTGCTGCCGTACATGATTCTCGCGAACTACTCGGTCATGAAAAGCGTGTCGCCGGTTTATATGCGCGCCGCGCAATCGCTCGGCGCGCATCCGCTCACCGCGTTCGTGCGGATCTACGTGCCGCAGACGCTGCCGGGCGTCGGCGCCGGCTGCTTCCTCGTGTTCGTGCTCGCGCTCGGCTACTACATCACGCCTGCGCTGCTCGGTGGCGCCGGCGACGAGATGATCAGCCAGCTCATTGCAATGCAGACGAACACGCAGCTCAACTGGGGCCTCGCCGGTGCGCTCTCGGCCTATCTCGTGATCTTCACGGCGATCTTCTATTTTCTCTTTAACCGGATCGTAGGCATTGACCGCTTGCGCTTCGGGTAAGCACCGTTCGAACGCACACGCGACGAAGCAAGACGAAGGGACACGACGAAGGAACGATATGCAAGATCAACGCAACAAGATGCTGACCGAACGCGTCGCCGCGCGCTGGGTGCGGCTGCATACCGCACTCGTGCTGTTCTTCCTGATTGCGCCGATTCTCGCGATCATCCCGCTCTCGTTTAATTCGGGATCCTACTTTTCGTATCCGATGCAAGGATTTTCGCTGCGCTGGTATGAGCAGGCGCTCACGAGCGCGGACTGGCAACGTTCGCTGCTCAATAGCCTTGGCATCGGCGCGGCTTCGACGGTGATTGCCACGTGTCTCGGCACGCTCGCCGCATTGGGCCTGTCGCGCTCGCAGTTTCCGCTGCGCTCGCTGATCATGCCGCTCATTATTTCGCCGATGATCGTACCCATCGTCGTGGTCGCAGCGGGCTTCTATCTGATCTTCGCGCCGCTCGGACTCGTGAACTCGTATCCCGGTGTGGTGCTTGCGCATGCGGCGCTCGGCACGCCATTCGTCGTGATTACCGTGACCGCTTCGTTGCTTTCGTTCGACCACAGCCTGTTGCGTGCCGCTTCAGGGCTCGGCGCGCCGCCGTGGGTGACATTCAGGCGCGTGACGTTGCCGCTCATCATGCCGGCGATCGCCACCGGCAGCGTCTTCGCGTTCGCGACGTCATTCGACGAGGTGATTGTCATTCTGTTCATCGGCGGCCCGGACCAGACAACCGTGCCGCGGCAGATGTGGAGTGGAATTCGCGACTCGATCGACCCGTCGATCCTCGCCGTCGCGACAATGCTGATCGTGTTCGCAGTGCTGCTCTTTGCGAGCATCACGTGGCTGCGCGGGCGGGCGGCGGCTGCTAGTAATGCTCTTGTTTGATGGAGGGGAGGCTGTTGCCGGCCCGATGCCAACCTTCATGCTTAAGCCAAGAACCCCACTGTCCATCGTGTGAATGACCATTGTTTCCCGAGACCAACAAAGGCAACGCCGCCATAGACGAGTGCTGGACCCAAAAACCATGAAATGAAGACTGCCAACGCCCACCAGGGTACATCGCAATGGTCGATCTCATAGCACCCGTGGATAGCGCCTTTTCCACGCGGCCAATCGATGTGACTCGTCACATAACCAAAGAACCATGCCACGAGAAGCCCAAGACCCATTGCTGAAATGACACCCGACAGTCGTCTCATTTCAGTGCCCAAAAGAGAATTTTCTTCGACTTACCCAAATCTGAATAGCCCGGTCCGAGTGCCTTGCCCGCCGACACCAAACACGTAATTCGGAGCGGCCGCGTCTAAAAGCGACGCCGTAGGCTCCCTTTCTGAACTAGAGCGGCACGCCGATGACGAAGCTGCCTCATGTATCGGTGTCTGTGACGCCATCCACTCATGTGACACCTCCCTTCTCACTGCCGGATCGCTGCTGTTTGAAGCTGTTCGCTAACGAAAGCCGCCGCGGCTTTCTCCAAGGCGAGCGTTTTCAACTGCGCACGGATCGCATCCTTTGCTTGGTCGAACGTCGGCACATTGGTGGGACGCTTCGCGTCGAGTTTCACAATCACGCGTGCATCGGCGGTCACGATCGGCGTCGGGGTGATGCCGCCAACGGGCAACTGGATGATTGCCTGCGCGAGCGCGATAGGCAGCCCTTGAGTCTTACCTTCTGTCACAGGCGTCTTGAAACTCACCCACGGCAGCTCGCCGCCGGCCGACCTTGTGGGTGCCACACTATATTGGCGGGCCACAGCGTCAAACGCCGCGCCCGCTTTAAGCTGAGCGATGACTGCGTTGGCCGTCGCATCATCAGCAACGGCAATCACTCGTGCCTTGTAGTCTTCCTTGCCGAGTGATCCGACGATTTCGTCATAACGGGCTCGAATCCGCCCATCGGTCACGGGCTCCGGATGAAGGTTGTCTCTCAGATAGATTTGCGTTTCGGCGTTGATCTTCGCGACACTAATCGCCTGCTGCACCTCCGGCTTGGCATCGTAATGCTGCTTCTCGGCGTTCTGTCTGAAAAGTTCGCGCGCAATGAGTTGCTGCTTGATAAGCTGGCGCAAGCGCGTTGTGTCTGGCTGATGGGACTCTTGTACTGCCGCATCCAACTCCATTTGCGAGATCGGCATCCCATTGACAAGTGCCACGACACCCGCTGGCAAGTCTGCCGCAGCCGCCTGTGCAGAAACGTTAAAGGCAGCGCCCAGACAAAAAGCGCTCGCTGCGACGAAGGACAACGGGGAGTATTTTTTCACGACTAGTAATTCCAGTTAATTGTTGCAAGCGCCAAAGTTGCCTTGGGGCCAAGCGCAGCCGGTTGAGTCAGCGCACGGCCAACGAGCGCTTCTGCCGACAGCATCTGTCGATGCCACAACCATTGCGTGCGCAATCCCGCGCCTGCTCCCGCGAGTGTTGGAAAACCCGGCACGGCGACGAGACTTGCCTTGCCGGCATCGCAGAATATGTAAGGCTCTACACGTCCGTCATGCCATGCCGGAACGTTCAGCCATGCGATCTCATTGCGCGAATACAAGCCTCTATCGCCGGCGATCTCGCCCGAACGAAAGCCGCGAACGGTATCCATTCCGCCGAGGTACAACTGTTCGGAACCGTAGAGCGCGACATTGGTGAATTGTCCGCTCAAGGTTCCGCGGTAGGCGAGCGCCACCCGACCGAGCTTCGGCAACGGAACTGTGAAAGAAGCCGTGGCATCGAGCTTCGTGAACTGACTGTGTGCATCGTCACGGCCGATTCCGTGCGGATCATGATCTGCCTCCAGCCACGGCAACCCCTCGGCAATGCCTGCATCGAAAGTGATGTTACCTGCGGCGTCGTTCACGACGAATTTCCGCAGCCAGTTTGCACCAACACGTAAAACAGCGATGTGCTGCGGGTTTAGTTCGATATTGTTGATTTCGCGATCCGTGCGCCGCCACGATAGTGTTGCGTCCAGATTCGTAATGCCGGCCTGACTGCGATCGAGTGTGTAATTCCATCCGAGAATATGGCTCAACGTGCGTCCATACATCAGCGCACTCGTGCCTATCACCTGTTGGTATTCCGAATCCGAGAACGTGTAGCTGAATGTATGTCGCCCATATGGCATCGCGAACGAACCGACGAACGCATTGCTGTCCTCGCTATTAAGGAAATTCAGACTGATCGACTCCTGCAAGCCAATGAGGTTGTCGGCTTCGACACCTGCGCGATAACGCGTAACCCCGGTCGCGGAGCTGCCGTAATTGTCGACGCCTAGCGTGTAGTAAAGTCGGTCGCCGGGGCGATTGCTGATCGCAACAACAGAATCGCCCGGAGATTGGCCAGGAAGAATCTGGATTTCGGCCTGATTGCGGCGCAGACGGTTGATTTGTGAGACACCTTGGTCAATATCGGGCAACCTGAGCGGGTCGCCAGGTGCTGCCGGGAATGCCCACTCGGACCCCGCGTCCGTCAGCAGGCCACCGCCAGCAGACTTTTCATCCTTCTTCAGCCGTTTTCCCAGCGGCTTCCCGTTCAGCGTGTACTCTGAAATGCGACCGACCTGGACTCGGATCGTCAGCACGCCAGACTCAAGATTTTGCGGTCCGAGAAACGCACGCGTCGTAATGTAACCGGACGACACGAACGCATCGGTAAGCCGCTTGAGCAATACGTTCAGACGATGTGAGCCAAGGGCGTGGCCGACGAACGGCGTCACAATCGCGTCAACACCCGTTTGAGGCAGAACCGTATTGCCTTCAACCGTGATGCGGGTGATCGGAAACGCGGGCCCGGGCTCATGAATCTGGTCAACCGGTGTATCTAGGGGAACGTCTAGCGAACCTTGCGACGCAGACTCCGGCAAGGTGATCGACGGTGGTGCCTGATTTAGCTGTCTCTGTGCCGCCTGCTCGCGCTGCTGGTCGATGATCAGCTGCGCGGGATCCTGCACCGGGCGAGCTAGTGGTAGCGACTGGAGCGGAATAGGCGGAACCGGCGGCGTTTGTGCGAGAACAGCTGCACTCGGCGCGAAGACGAGCGGCAACACTCGAAATATCAGCGAGCGCTTCGCACGTGACTTACTCGATACTGACTGCATCAATGCCACCACCACGTTGTCATGCCCAAGTGCTGGCCAAGCTGCACCGGAGTCGACGCAGGAGCACGAACCGTCGTTATGCGGCCACTTGCGGAAACGCCTTTGCCGCCGACGATGTAACCGCCATCGATAGTAGCGCTGCCTACCAGTGATACTGATCCGTTGGCCGTAAAGCCACCGCCTACATCGGTCGCGATAATTTGCGCCCATGTGCTGCCAAAAAATGCCTTGAATCCGCGGCCTTGATTTATCGCCGAATAACCGGTGACGCCTTGTGCGTAGGTCATGGGAGCGGACACGGCAATATCACCACCGGCGAAAACGTTCCCGCCGATGTTACGTGCGACGGTCCCTGCGGAAATCGCGATGTTTCCACCGGACTGGATCGTGCCACCGTGAGGCATCACATTGCTTGACGCGCTTGCATGACAGAAAACCCAGCAACTGCGCGCATAGCTGGCCTGCCCAGAAAATACCGCTTCGTTAGTGAACGCCTGCTGGGCGGTGATTGAAATGTCGCCCTCGTTGGACTGGATGAGGCCGCCCGAGTTGATGACGTTTCGCCCCGAAACCTTGACCGATCCCGCAGTCGATGCAATGTATGCGAGCTGTCCCGGTTGGGCGACGGTACCGTAATCGACGTCAAAGCCGCTCGTACCGTGAGTGAAAAACAGGAAACTGCCGCCTGTATGCGAGTAGGCGACAGGCTGTCCACTGTTTGTTCCGTCGGTATGATCGATGATGTTGGATATGTCGCCTTGCGCGATTACACTGGTTTTTCCATTTGCCAGTACGCGACCGTTCTCATTGGTGATGTTGCCTTGTGCGTTCAGCGACGTCTGGCCGTTTGCCGCAAAGACAATGCCAAGATTGGCCACACTCGATCGATTCAGGATGCTACCGGTGGCGTTCAACGTCACATCGCCGCCGACGGTAACGCCACCCGAGGTGGTCCCGCCTGACTGGATCAAACTGCCCGTGTTGGAAATGTCGCCGGTACTGGTCAGTTGGACAGCGCCGTTTTGTGCGGTAAGCGTAGAGGCACTTGCAGCGTCATCGACAAGCGTAATGCCGTTCGCATTTACCGTCGCCCCATTGGCAGCAGACGTCTGTGCTCCACGCAACAGGAACGCGCCTGACGTTGTGACCTCAATATTGTTTTCTGCCTTGATCGATCCGCCGATTACGCTCACGTCACCAAGCGCGGATACAACGACATCACCAGCGCTTGCGTAGATCGAACCGAGATTACGCACGCCCGCACCCTTGTCCGTGACCATGAGTTGCACGCGACCGCCAGTCAACCCACCGAGCGACGTGATGTCGACAGCCAATGCCGAATTCGTCGAGCCGGGAGATGTTGAACTGACGAGCCAGTCGTGGTTGTTATCACTGGGCGACAGGCTCGTGTCAAACGTGTTGGTGCTGTCTCCGATAGTTGCTCGCACTCCGCCCGTCGACGTCGTGAAGTTGTTAGTCACAGGACCGTTCACTAACAACTGCTTAGCAATCAGATCGAGATTGACAAGGGTGCCGCTGAGTCCGCCGGGACCGATGGCGATCGCGCCGCGATTCGTGGTTAGAACGACATTTCGTTGCATGACACCTGGTGCCGGCGCGAGATCGTTAAAGCTCACCTGACCTGTCGACAGAACAACGTGGCCGGCGTTGACGAAGCTGCCGCCGTCGAAAGTGATGCCGTTTGGATTCGCAAGGATGACATTCGCGCGTGGCCCGAGCACGGTGATGTCGCCCTGGATCAGGGACGGGTTTGTGCTGGTCACCTGATTCACGATTGTGCGGGCGTTGATGCCGACGTTGTTCAGATTGGCGCCGGCTTTCGATACGTTGAATGAGGTGTACGTGTTGTCGGAAACTCCGCCGATTGCGGGGGCGATATTTACGGTTTGACGCCCACCCGGTGAGATGGTGACAGTTGTCGCCGTGCTGCCGTCGACCACAATGCCCGCGGCGTAACCGGCGCTCGACGTGACAACTGCGCTCAATGCAATGAATGTGAATAAATAGAACGACCGCCGCTGGCGCTTCGTTCGTCCAATGCTGGTCTTCAAGTGCTTCCCCGATTTCGCTTACATTTCCCGCTGATTGTCAGTCGAATGTTATATTCATTGCGGACAAAGCCCTTGGTCGTCCGCGAAGTAGTCAGGTGACTATGCGCAAATCGCAAATGGAACTGCCATCGATCCTGGTTGCTTTAAGCCGTCTATTCAGATGATCTCGATAAGACAACGACCAGACAATCCCCTTCGCGTCAGTGTTCGACTGCGCGATCAAGCTCGCGCACGATCAAGGACGCACACGTGCACATTTTCTAGAATGTCGCTCATCGCGCAAAACTAAGCCGCGCTTCAACGTTGCTTTCAGCGCTATTGAAGCATGCATTCACCGTACCAATATCCGCGTAGAACCAGCAGCTTCAACATCCGCCGCCATACGTGCAATGGAGCAGGCTGCGCAACGCACAGTCTCTCGAACGCAGCCGGCGGCTGCAAGCAACAAGTGCGGCGCTCAATGGTTGGGCGAATACTTAATCGCGATCCTCAACGACGAATACGATGTACACGGGCCGTCCTGCAAGACCACTCACGAAATCACGAGCTACCGCAACACTTTGTAAGCCATCCACTCCATCATAGAACCAATTTTCGTAGGTCGGCTCGAATCGGCCACTCTCGTCCAACCGATACACATCGCCACCCAGCACATGCCATCGCTGCTGACTAAACAACTGTAGCGCGGTATCTGCATCCGCCAGTGGGAGCGCTGCCTCATTCAGACCATTGTCAATGAGGCTATGTCCATTTCGCGCATAAAGCTCAAGGATTTTAGATACTGGCATAGTTTATTTGTTTGGAACAAACAACCGGTGATTGATAGTGCCATCGGGGTTACGGATGTATTCGAACACCCCGCTCTTTCCATTGTAAGACCCCGGTATCGTCAACCGCCAGCGAGCGACACCATCGTTTCCGACAATCGGGGTGACCGATCTCTCCCCGGAGAAACCATCAGTTGACTCGGGAAAGCCGTGATAGTCACCCAAAGCAGCCTGGCCTAGCACTTTGGGCGTGTACTGAGTCCCGTCGAAAAAATTTTGTGCCGTCACAGGCCGGGCGGAGCTGTTGGCGGCTCCTCCCAGTCCGCCGATCGCATTTGAGCCCGTTTTGTAAGCTACGCCATCGTCACGCGTGACCGTTGTCGATTCGCCCAGTAACTGCTTTTCTTTCTCAAGCCGCGCGCGTTGTTCATCGAATTCCTTCTGCGATTCGGATCTGCCGTCCCCGATGTGGGTAGCCGAGTTGTTCAACGCCTCGTTCTGCGCCGCCGTGGCCGCGCCTTGTACGTTCGCCCCACCTAAGGCCGCCAACGCACCACCGGCCAGCGTCGCAAATCCCGCGAGCGCGGCCATCTGCCCGGCGTCGAGCGGTACGCCAGCCGCGTCTATTCCCTTTATGAAGTCAGGCGAGAGTGCCGCGCTCGCGGCCGTATCCAGCAAACCCGGCGCATGGCCGGGTTCGTCCCATTGCTGCTTCCGGCCAATAACCGGCGCAAGCCTATCCTGCGCTAGCGCAGCCTATTCGTACATTCGGGCAGCAAACAAGATGTCCGCGAACGTTCGCCACGTAGGCGTATCTGGAATCGGCTGCCCCGTGTTCTTGTAATACCCGTCCATGTCTCGAATCCAAGCCTCCATAGCACCGAGAAACCTGTCGAGACTAACGTTTTCCCACTCCCTCGCATTTTCTTGCACGTCTCTTGCCAGGGCGGCAACGAAATCTGCCAGCCGCTCTTTCGAGTCAACGTCGTTAATTTGTTCCGATAGCATCCTGGCCTCACTACTTGGGCACGCCTCGAATGCATATGATGCATCCTTGGTTTGGCGTTGTGAACTTCCACGCTTGGCTCGTTATTTCCTGAGGTGTTGCAGGCGTGATGTTAACCATTGTTCCCGCCTGCGATGTCACAAACAAGCGGCGATTATCGAGGGTATAGATCTGCCCGTTCTGCTCATACACGCGGATCGGCGGCAAATCGCTGGGAGACAAGACCCCCGATTTCAACGCTCCGATTGCATCTTGCAAAGAGGACCCATCCGAGAAAGTCGAACTGATACTGCTCTGCGTAAACCTGATCGAACTCGGGTTCGCCAAACCACTTAGGCTACTCGGCACGCCACTGTTTGTGGCAGCGGGCAATCCCGCCAGCGGCGTTCCCTTGCCGACTCCGAGATTCTGCCCGGCTTGTTCCTCGTCGACCGCTCCACCACTCTGCGGCAAGACCTGGTGCGTATACGTGTGCTCGTTCACCTTCTCTGGGTCGTCGCCGCAGGCGTGTGCGCATGAATTGTTCAGCGTCTCGTTCGCAGCAGCATTCACAGCCCCTGCTGCGTTCTGGCCCAGTGCCGCTGCAACGCCGCCGCCCAGCAGCGTCGTGGCCGCCGTAATCATAGCAAGCTGTGACGGGTCGGTAACACCCTGACCACCCGTCACCGCCGTCGCAATCGCGTTAGCACTAAACGCGGACACGGCCCCGCCAATCGCGCCTCCAGCACATCCGGTTCCCTCCGCCGCCGATGCGGCGCACCCTAATGCCGCATGGGCCAGCCAGTAGCCCGGAGTGCCAGCCGCAACCAGTGAGCCGGATGTGAGTGACGCGTTCCCGATCGCATAGGCGCCGGCAGCCGCAACGTCACTTACCGCGCTATTGCGCAGGTTGGTCAGAAAGCTTCCACCACCGATTGCAGTTTGCCGGGTTTTTGCAAGCGCTTTGGCGCGTGCGTAATGTGTGTAGCTTAAACAGGGGGCTTTTGATGACGAACAACAACGATCGATTGCGCAATTCGGCGACGAGACAGACCGATCGGCAACATGACGAACATCGCTCAATCGCCAATGAGTGGCTACGCCGTGCAATCACCGGAATTAAGGAAATGCACAGCAGCGAGGACGCTCGAAGGGAAGTCGCGCAAAGACTGTTTTAGCCCTCGCGACGCCGAACGCATTGCGGCGACGAATTGCTCAAATCGAACGACGGCGCCGCGATGCGCTCCAACGCCATAAAGCACAAACCCGGCGCTCGGGCCGGGTTCGGGTCACTGCTGCTGTCCGGATAAAAACCGGCGCAAGCCTATCCTGCACCTAGACGCTTCTCGCCTTCCAACGCACCTGCGCCTCGTTCAAGCTGCTTGAATTGGCTCCCCCTGCATATGCAGGATCGGCCGATTGCACAGGGTCGTCCTCCCAACCACACACCTCACAGATTTCGTAGGCACCTAGCTCATGAAGCGTTAAGTGACCGCAGCAAGGACATGGATTTAACGAATGTTTTTCTTTCTCTCGCATCATTGCTTGTTCCAATATGTCATCCCGCCCTGCGGTCTGAACATCGTTCGTGGCGCACCATTTATTGTCTTGACCGCGAACGTGTTGGTCGACGGGTCATACAACAAAGTATCGCCATTGGGACGCGTCTTAGTCAAAGTCCCAACAGGAGGATCCAATACAAAGTCCTGCGCACCTTGGACATATTGAACCGAATTCTGATACTCAGGAAACTCGGACATATGCTTGTCCCAGTGGCCGTAGGCATTTTCGACTGCGGTACTGGAGCCAGTCGAGGACCAGAACGAACTGCCCCCACTGTTTGTGGCAATCGCTTCCGCTTCCGCATCGGCTGCCCCCTGGCCGACTCCCCTCGTCGCCAGCGCAGCGGTCAGGAACTCGGCGGCAGGTCCAACCTGATCGCCCGGCGAATACGGCAACTTCAGCGCGCTTGCGGATATATACCCCGGATCACCCGGCGAAGCGAACGGCCCACCATTGGGGATGTTCGCAACCATCTCACCAAGGCCAACGAGGCCGTTCCATACCCCTGCTGCCGAGTTACTGGCTGTCGCAAAGGCGCTCTTTGCCGCACCAATTGCCGCCTGGGTATGCAGCAGCGAAGCCAGGTCGTTGTTCAGCGCCTCGTTCTGCGCCCATGTCGCTGCCGACGCTGCGTTCTGCCCAAGCGCCCCGGCCACGCCTCCGCCCGCAAGCATCGCGATGGCCGCGATCGCAGCTGTCTGCCCAGCGTCCGGTGCCGTCCCATCGGGATCGATACCCGCAAGCGCAAACGGTGTCACCACCGCACTCGTCGCCGCTCCTAGGGCACCCCCCGCGCATCCGTTGCCTTCGGCGGCGCTTGCTGCACATCCGAGAACTGCATGTTCCGCAACGTTCGCAAACGTCAGCGGATCAGTCCCACTACCGATCGCGTACGCCCCGGCCGCCGCGACATCACTGACCGCATCGTTTTTCAGGTTGGTCAGGAAGCTGCCGCCTTGAATTGCAGTCTGGACGCCGGCCTGGACCGTCGCTTCCGCCGCGATCGCCGCCCCTTGCGTAAGAACGGTGCTTGCCGTAACAGAACCTGCCTGCGGCACCAACGCCCCGCCGACACTCTGCACGCCGGCCAACGAGGCAAGACTGTTGTGCGACGCGGTCCAAGTCCATCCCAAGCTCCCATCGCTTACTGTGATTCCGTTCGTAAGCCCCGCAGTCAACATTGCGGTAGCGCCTGCCTGGAACATGGCGCTCATGCTAAATGTGCCGTTCGCAGCCTGGCCCAACGCGCTGCTAGTCATGCCTGCGACGCCCGCGGACAACACGATGTTGCCCAACCCCGCAGATACGGCATCCGCGGTCGTCGTAGCAGCCGTGCCTGCTGCAAACGTGCTGCCTACGGTTGCTCCAGAACCTATCGCAGCCGACGCCGCTCCAGCCGTGATAACTGATGCGACCACCATGACTGCCAGCATGCCAATTGTCTGGAATGCGCCCTCGCTTTCAGCAAGGGACGTCACGCTCGTATGCAGATCGTTCTGGACTGTGCTCTGCGTGAAGCTGTTGCCGAGTTGCGCCTTCAGCGCAGCGAGTTGCTGTTGTGTACCCGCGGTGTTGACCGTGCCATCCGCATTGAGCTTCTGCAATGCGCCGCCGATCTGGTCTACTGCATCTACATTTAACTGGTAGTTCCCAGCCGACATGAAACCGCCCTGCTGGGCCACCGTCCCCGTAGTCGTGATCAGCGTGTAAAGATCGGGAATGAAAGTGCTCTGGGTGCCAATGTCCGTTGAACGCTGCTGGTTGGTCAGCGAACCAGCGTTGACTGTCAGCGTGTCCGTCGCTGTGATGGAGCCGGTATTCGTGATCGTCCCGCCGTTCGACGCCGTAAGCGTGACGTTCTGCCCGCTGATCGTGCCGTCGTGCTGAACCACGGCATAGTTTTGCGGCAGATATACCTGTGGCATCAGCGCATCAACGGTCGGGCAGGTCGCCGTTCCAGTCGCGGTACATCCCGGCTCAGGCACGGTCTCTTCCACGTACCAAAGCATAGGTTTGTCGAGCGCGGCGATCTGATCCTGTGTCAGCGCTGTGCCGAGCGCAATGTTGTTCGCCTCGGCGTACTGGATGGCGTTACCGTAGAGCGCTTTTTTTTCCTGATCGGTGATGGACGACTGCTTCGTGTTGTCATACGACAGCCCGCTGACAAAGCTCGCCTGCCCTGTCTGCGTCAAGGCTGCCTGCTGCAGCAGCTGATCTTCGGTGAACGGATCGTAGTAAAACTGTGTGGTGTTGGGCTGAAGGCTCGTCGGCAGATTCGCAAGCAACTGCCCCGGCCCGATGTTGCCGATCACCAGCGAGGCCGGGCTGTTGACCAGATAGCTGATGCTCGGCGCGCCACTGGCAGCAGACGCTCCCGTCGCTACCGACACGCCTGGCGACGCCGGCGCCGACGAAGAAGCGACGCTCACGATAGGGGCGCTAATTGTCCCGGCTGCACTACCCGGCGCAGTGACGGGTGCCGACGTGCCGCCCGCAGTGTTCAACGACCCGCTCGACCCAGCCGCAATGCCGCCCGCGATGCCTGAGGCTCCCGCAAGGCCCGCGCCGATAGCCACCATATTGGCGGTCAGGTTCGCTGCGTTTGACGCAACGACCGGCACCCCAACAGGACCCAATGCGATGACCTGATTCGAGCCTGTGGGCTGTGGCGTGTAGACAGCGGGCGATGTGAGACCATTGACGAGCGTCGCACCCGTCAGCGCAACCTGCTGTCCTAACACATTGCCTGAGTTCTGCAACTGGCCACCGGCCGTCACTAACAAGGAGGGGGCCTGGATCGTGCCAGAAAGGCTCTTGTACGGTGTCGGCGGCTGAACGCTGTCGCTCGCGTGATACGCACTGCCGAAAAGCGTTGAGCAGTTTGCTGCCGTTCCGCAGCCGAAGTTATCAGGCGGCTTCGACCCGCCGATCACGCCACCGTAGAAGGCGTCATGCCAGTAGGCGTTCAGCGTCTGGTCTTGATTGGTCACCGTCGATGTCGCCGCAATCGACGCCTGCGCGCCCGCCGTGATCAGGCTACCCGTGTTGAACAACGTGCCCACGCTGAACGACAGGTTACGATTCGCCGTGATCGTCGATGCATCGCCTGACTGCTGGTCGGTGAAGGCGTCGCAGTAGTGCAGATTGGCGCCGCTGCAACCGGCCACGGCGGTCTTGCCGAAGTTCTGATAAATCTGCACGGGCGCGGCCAACGCATTGGTCAACGCAGCGGTATTAATCGCGATATCGCGGCCCGCCTGGATATTGCCCGATGTATTCGTCACGCTGGCCGACTGCGTGAGACTGGTCTGCGGGTCGTTCGGGTCGGTGTTGCTGCGCGTGGTCCCCGTACCGCCGATCACGACGTCGCGGCCGGCGAGCAGATTGCCGTACGTGTTGTTCACGGTCGGCGCGGCGATGATCAGATCGCGGCCGGCGAACACCGTGTTGTTCGTCTGCGTGTAGCTGTAGCTTTGCGTGGTGGTCTGATCGCCGTAGACCAGCGTAGCGTCGTTGCCCGGCCCATAGGTCGCGTTGAAACTACCCGCAAGCGCCCAGAAGAATTGGGAGCTCGTCATCGCATCGGTGACATCCTGCCCCGGCCGCTGATAGTAGATGTCGTTGCCACTCGGTGACCAGATCACCGTTCCTATGTAGCCGCATTGCGGCGTCGTAACGCCCGCCGCACAGCCCGTCTTCGACGTCACGGATTCGCTGTGGTAGCCTTGGTTCGTAAAGCTGCTCGCGGTGATACGCATGTCCTCCACCGCGTACAGACTCCCGGCGTTCGTCAGCCCGCCCGCGGTTCCGGTCAGCGACAGATCGTTGCCGGCGACAATCTGTCCGGCGTTCTGGTTGGTATAAACAGTGACCGTGGACGTCTGCGCAGCCGGCGGCGCGCTCGTCGTGAAGATGTTCGCGGAGGTCGGGGTATAAGCGCCGGGTGCCGGATTGCCTTGATCGTCGATGGATTGAAGCATCGGGACCAGCGTGCCCGCTGTATAGGCCGCCTTCAGTTGCGTCAGGAAATTTGCGTACGCCGCGCTATCGATACTGTCCGTGATCGTCGAAGTCGCCGCGTCACCGCCGTTATCGAGCGACGCCACGTTCAACGTGATGTTGTTCCTGGCGGAGATCGTGCTGCCGTGGTTGTTTAACGCGCCGGTGGTGATCGACAGGTCGTGCCCAGCGGCAATCACGCCGGCCTGCCCGGTGGGCTGGGTCGTCGTCGTGGTCTGCGTGACCGTGGGCAGCGCGATGCCGTTGAATGTCCCGCCGCTCAAATCGGCAGCCGTCACATCCGTCGCGGAAGCCGGCTGAAAATCGCCAACCCGGCCCGTAAGCGAGCCTGAATAATTGTTGGTCGAACCGTCGATCTGGTTTGTCGTGGAACCGGAGAAGGTCAGCGATCCGATCGCCGTCGATAGAAACGCTGACCCCATCCCCGCCGCCGCGATCGTGGTACTCGACGTCGTCGTAGTCGTCGTGTTCGCGCCGGCCCGGCTGTTGTTGACATCTGCTGCCGTGATCGTGATGTCGTTCTGCGCGGTGATCTTGCCGCCGATATTCGTCAGGTCGCCGCCCAGGTTCGCATTCAGATTGCGCCCTGCCGCCGTCGTCGCGCCGCTGTTGTCGTAACTGCTGCCGCCAAGGTTGACGTCGCGCACGGCGCCGACCGTTCCCTGGTTGGTCATGGCGCCGGTGAGGTTGACGTCCTCGTTCGCGTGGATGGTCCCACTCCCCTGATTGACGATCGTGCCGGACAGATTGACGTCGTTGCCCGCGCTGATCGTGCCGCTATTGATCAACGTGCCGTTGGTCGACAGCGTGATGTCGCCTGCCTTGCTGATAATGCCGCTGTTGCTGACACCTTGCGTTGCGATGATCGACACGCTGTTGCCCGGCATGGCCCACGTACCGGAATTGTTCAATTGCAGGGTATTGATCGTCAGTGCGTTGCCGAGATTGAACGTGCCGCTCGAGACAGCCGAAGGGTCGAACGCCTGGTTCTGCAAATTCAATGTGAGGTTGTGCTGCGCGAGAATCTGGCCGCCAGCGTTATTGAACGTGCCGTTGCCGCCCGTCACGGTGACCGTCGCATCACCCGGTGTACCCGGGCTCGTGGCACTCGTGCTACCGGCGAAGATGACGCCGTTATTGTTGCCAGCCAGATTCGCAGTCGTGACGTTCAGCGAATTCGTACCGATGATCGCGCCGCCGTTATTCGTGAGAGCGCCGGCCGCCGTGACCCCTGTCGTCAACCCGGCAATCGATCCCTGGTTATTCAGGTTCGTTGCATTAACGGTCGTCGTCGCCGTGGAAATCAGGCTTGCGTTCGATGTATTCGTCACGTTCGCGCCAGTCACCGTCAGCGCACCGCCCGCAAGCACGCTACCCGTGTTCACGACTGCGTTCTGGCCAGATAATGTGGCGAAGCCTTGGACGAGGGTCTGGGCACCCGCCGTCGTCAACTGGTTCGACGCGTTCGCGCTTAAATTCCCGCCGATCAACGCGTTCCCGGTTCTCACATTGGTACCGGAGAGGGTTGCGTTCTTGACGACATTCAGTTGTCCCGCAGACAGGTCGAGACTGTTCTGTGCGGTCGCCGCAAGACTGCCTGAAACGGTAGTCGTGCCGCCCGTACTGATGTTTGTACCTGTCAGGATCGCGTCTCCGCCCACCTGCGTCGTGCCTGTCACTGCGACGTTTCCAGCTGCAGCCAGGCTTGCGTCGCCGGCGGAGTTCACGTCGCCCTGCGCGATGAGATTTCCGCCTTGGGCCGTGAGAGCCGTTTTTCCAAGACTCGTCACACTGCCGGTCACGATGAGACTGCCAGTCGCCTGAGCGTTGAGGTCTCCACCACTCAGGACCGCGCCGTTGATCGTTGCGTCGCCGCCGTTCGCCTGGAGCCGGGCGTTGCCCACCGCGGTTGCAGCACCCATCGTCAGGCTCGTCCCCGCACTCGCATTCAGATTGCCGCCGGTTTGCAGTGCTCCGGACAGGTTGATCGCCTGCCCTGCGCTCAAGGCGGCATCTGAGCCAAAGCCTGCCGTGCCACCGCCTGACAGATTGCGTCCTGCACTCAGAGTCCCCGAGCCGTTACCAGTGATCGAGCCAGAGACAACCGCGTCCGTAGCAGCGGTCACCACCGTGTTGCCACCGGTAGCGAGCGCACCATCGATCGTCACGGCACCGTTCGTCGCGATCAGAGTCGAGTTGCCCACCACGCCCGCGCCGCCTACGGTCGCGTTGTTGCCAGCGGTGACGGAGAAATTTCCGCCGGTTTGTACGGCGCCGGCAAGGTCCACGTTGCGTCCCGCATTGACGATCGCGTCCTGCCCAAACGTCACGGTCCCGCTCGACGAGACATCACGACCAGCACTCAGGTTGCCAGCTTTGTTACCCGCAATGCTGCCTGAAACGGCCACGTCCGTTGCAGCGGATATGGCAGTGTTGCCGCCACTCACGATCGCACCGTTAACCGTTGCAGCACCGCCGCTAGCAGTCAGCGTTGTGTCCCCTGCCGCGGTGGCGGAAGCCACGGTCAGACTATTGCCTGCGGTGACATGCAAGTTCGCTCCCGCCGTCACGGCGCCTGGCAGCTTGACGTCATGACCGGCAGCAAGCGTCGCATTTTGACCAAAGGTGACCGCACCGTTCGTCGTGAGATTGCCACCCGCCCCCAATAGACCATTGCCATTGCCCGCCAGGGTGCCGGAAACATTGAGATCGTCACCTGCGTTCAGTGTCGTGCTGCCGTTTGCCGCAACGTTGCCGCCAAGCGCCATTGTCTGGCCCGCGGTGGCGTTCAGGTTGCCGTTGGTCTGCACGTCCCCTGCAGTCGTTACGTTGCCTGTTTGCCCGACTAGCGTGAGATCGCCAGACGACGCTACGCGACCATTAACCGTCGCGCTGCGCTGCGCGAGAACCTGCACCGTAGCGCCACCGGTAAGCGCGCCGCTCACCGTCGCATCTCGAGCGGCATTCAATGCGATTGCGCCAGGCGCGGACACAGCGCCTCCAACGGTTATGTCGCCATTGCCTGTACTTCCGGTCGTCGTCATCGACAGGTTGTTGCCTGTCTGCACCGATCCCACCGTCATGTCCGCGCCAGCCCGAAGATCGACACTTCCATTGGACTGCGCGGTGGCAACATTGAGGCCGCCGCCCGCGGTCATATTGAGGTCTTGCACCGACTGCACGGATGCACCCGCAGCGGCTATGTCCCCTCCCGCGCTGACCGTGTATTGATTGGCGAGATTGCCGCCGGCCATCGACACCTGGCCAACACCCGTAAGACTGGCCGTCTGTTGCGCGTACGTGGTGTTGACTGCGATGTCGCCGTTCGACGTGACGGTGAGATTGCCTGCCGTCGCCGTCAACGCGCCCTGCGTATTCACGCCCATCCCCGCCGCCGTTGAGACGATATAAATCTGTCCGCTCGTCACCGACCCGTACTTGCTTGCATCAATTGCTACCGCGTTGTTGCCGATCGCAGTCGCTGTATTGGCCGCCCCATTGGATGTCGTGCCATAGTTCGTACCCGACGCATCCGTGGTCGTTGGAGTTACGAGCTGATTGCCCGCAATAAGATTGATGCGTTGGTCGGCGCGTAACGGCGCATTCAGACTGATGGTCTGCGCGATTACATCGATGTTGCCAACGGTGCCCTCGATGCCTGCTCCAGGTCCGTTGACGCCTGCCGGCCCGCTGATAGAAACGTTGCCCGACCTGACATCGTAGGCCAAGGAACCCGCGTTGGCGAAGTCTGTCGGTGTCCCGCCAACGCCGGTCAAAAATTGCGGTGTCCCCGTGGTTAGGACGAGACCTGTCGCGTTGGTCAGGGAAAGTCCATTAACCGACACGCCATTTGGATTGCTGATAATGACCGACGCCGGACTCCCAAACACTTCGAGCGGACCGAGCAGGGTCGATGCGGGCCCTGTAGTCGTTACCTGATTGACAATCACACTCGCTGTACGACCAGCGAGATTCGGGTTGGCGGCAAGAGAACCGCCAAGAAGAGGTGTCCCCGACGTCAGGCTGTTGTTCAGCACCAGTCCGTTGCTATCTACATTGAACGACTGGTAACTGTTGACGCTAATGCCATTGGCATTGGGCGCAGCGATATTGACCGCCGGCACACCAGTTGTGGTCTGGGTGATCGTCGGTTGAAACGGAATCGGGGCGCGCGGATCGACAATCGGCGCAGCATGGGCGACCTCATCGAGGATGAGCACACCAGGCAGCAAGTAGGTCACCGCCGCCATGATGCAAGCGATGAATTTCATCCATAGCGGTCGAGTCTTCTCCGCTATGCCGCTTGCCGCCTTGAATGAATTTGCCTGCCGCGCCGCCTCTCTCTGGACGAGTCGCAGCATGCTCTTACGAGCACCCCGTAGCATGGGCTGTATATCCGAATATTATTTTCGGATCGAATATTACCGAAACTTCCGCGAGAACAATGTCATAAAATGATGCAATGTCTGATTAACGACACAGATTCGCGTATGTTAATTCGAGGCGCATAACCTTACCGTTAGATTCACGAGGCCACCATTTAGTACGGCGCTGACCACTCGGGCAATGGGGCAATGGGCTGTATTGCTCGATTACTGGATACCCCGAAGGAGGCGCAACCTTGCTCGAGGGCGTTGGCAGTCCCTTGGTTCCTCCTTTCTCAGGCTGCGGCATTTATTCAGTGCTTCAATCCGGCATTGCTTCTACTTTCGTAATCCGACCGCGTGGGTCAGCTTTTGCTTATTTAGAAGTGTTCTAGGGATATTTGGGACGACATCCTTTTGCGGGCGAAGTTCGGCTCGACGGAGCCGGCGCGAACGCGCCTCGTCCAGGATTGGGAGTTCGCCGAATGCCTGGCCATCGACTCCGGGTGCAAGGTTGGCCGCGTGCGCGCCATGCCGGCGTACATGCGCATCTAGTTTTTGATAGGCATGCGCCGCGACGACCTTCTTCGCCTGAACATGTCGAACCTGCAAGAGGACGGCTTCCAAATCACGCCGGGCAAGACTGAAGACACGACCGGGAAGATGCTGATTCATTTAGGGAACGACAAACTGCGCGGATACGTCGCTATGGCAGAGGCGGTTCGACCAGTGTCTATTTCGCCTTGGCTTTTTTGCAACCGCCGCGGCGAATGCTATTTCCGCGAGTAGACCGGCCGCGCCGGCGGTGGGACACGATGTGGCGCAATTTCATGACCTGTGTGCTGAAGGAAACCAAGGTGAAAGAGCCCTTCACCGAGCACGACATGTGAGCCAAATGTGTAAGCGATGCGGAGACACTCGAGCACGCGCTATTCGCGCATGCGGACAACAAGATCACGGAACAAGTTTATCGACGCAAACCGGGGCGTGTCATGCCGCTTCGATAGGTCCGCCAAGGGTACAAGTGGCTTTTAAGGGTACAGCGGCAGTTTCTGACCGGCCGCAAAGCCGTACTGAAATTCTGGCGGAGAGACGGGGATTCGAACCCCGGATAGGCTATTAACCTATACACGCTTTCCAGGCGTGCGACTTAAACCGCTCATCCATCTCTCCGGCGGGGAGCCGAATTATAGCAAACTTCGAGCCGTCCGCTACACCCTCGCGCAAACCGCTCTACGGATGACGGATATAGTCCACCAGCGCCGTCGTATACGCATCCGGTTTGCGGTCGAAAAGGCTCACGCCGATCGCCACCAGAAAGCCCGCCGGCACGCCGAACACGCCCGAGCTGATCGGTTCGATGCCGAACCACCGCGGCCCCGCAAAGCCCGTCATCTGCGCGAAGAAGGGATAGGTCGAAACAATGTAGTAGATGCACACGAGGAGTCCCGCCAGCATGCCGGCCACTGCGCCGAGGCGCGTCGTGCGCTTCCAGAACACACCCAGCACCAGCACCGGAAACAGGCTCGACGCCGCCAGTGAAAATGCCGCGCCGACCAGAAAGAGAATGTTGCCCGTGTTGAGCGAGGCCACATACGACGCAAACAGCGCCACTCCGAGCAGCAGAATCTTCGAAATCGTCACGCGACGCTGACTCGACGCGCCCGGGTCGACCATGTGGTAGTACACGTCGTGCGATAAAGCGTTCGCAATCGTGAGCAGCAAACCGTCGGCCGTCGAAAGCGCCGCGGCCAATGCGCCCGCCGCGATCAGGCCAGACATCACATACGGCAATCCCGCGATCTCCGGAGCGGCAAGCACCACCATGTCGGGCTGCATCTGAATCTCGCTCCATCGCACGATGCCGTCGCCATTGGTGTCCGCGAGAGTGATCAGGCTCGGCTCCACCTTGCGCCATTGCGTGAGCCATTGCGGCAGATCGGAAAAGTGATGACCGACGAGGTTCGTCAACATCTCGTACTTGATCAGTACCGCAAGCACCGGCACGGTCACATAAAACAGCGCGACGAAAAAGAGCGTCCAGCCAACCGAGCGTCGCGCGGACGCTACCGACGTCGTCGTGTTATAGCGCGTCAGAATATGCGGCAAACTCGCCGTGCCGAGCGACAGGCACAGCAGAAGCGAAAGAAAGTTGCGCTCGTGCATGCGCCGGTCGTCGTCGCTCGCCGCGGGGAACGGCTCGTGCATCGGCAGTGGCGCGGCGGCACGCATCAGCATCTCGTCTCGCTGCTGGCTCCAAACGATCTGCGCGGCGGCGGCATCGCGCGGAAACTGCTCGAGCGCCTTCTCGCGCTCCTTGATCTCGCGCAGCGGACCATTGCGGCGGCGCAGATCCGCCACCTCCTGTGTGAGTTTCAGCTTCTGCGCGACGAATGAATGCGGCAGCATGTCGAGCCGCTGCTGCATCAGCGCGGCCCGGCGGCGATAATCGTCGCGCACGGTCTGCTCGAGCGGCTCGTCGCGCACCTGCTTCTCGAGGCTCTCCATACGCTCCATCAAACGGCCGTAACTCAATTGCGGCACCCAGCCGAGCCCGTCCTTATGCGCGATCATCGACACAGGAATCAGGATCGCCGAAATCAGGATGATGTATTGCGCAACCTGTGTCCACGTCACCGCGCGCATGCCGCCGAGAAACGAACACACGAGAATCCCCGCGAGTCCGCAGAAAATGCCCACGGCAAAGTCGACACCAATGAAGCGTGTCGCAATCAGGCCGACGCCCTGAATCTGCGCGACCAGATAAACGAACGAACAAAGAATCGCCGACAACGCCGCGAGGCTGCGCACGGCGTTGCTCGAAAAACGCGTGCCGAGGAAATCGGGAATCGTGTAGCGGGCGAGCTTGCGCACGTACGGCGCGAGCAAAAACGCGACGAGACAATAGCCGCCGGTCCAGCCCATCAGATAGGCCAGGCCGTCATAGCCGGTCGCGTAGATCGAACCGGCGAGGCCGATGAACGAAGCCGCCGAAAGCCAGTCCGCCGCCGTCGCCATGCCGTTGAACGCGGACGGCACGCGCCGTCCCGCTACGTAGTATTCGACGAGATCCGACGTGCGCGACAGCAAGCCGATCACCGCGTACACGGCAATCGGCACGAACAGGAACACATAGCCGATCCACATGCCCGGCCCGGTCGTGCGCTCGATGCGCCACATCACATAGATGAACAGCAGGAAGCCAAGCGTGTAAAACGCATATGAGCGAACCAGCCTGTTCGTCAGCTTCATCGGATCAGGTTCCCGCGCATGCCGGCATCGGCGGCGGTCGGGCCTGAAGGCACACCTGCGCCTGAAGCGGCACCGGTGTCGGCAGCTGTATGAGCGTCGGCCTCGAACGCGCGCTGCAAGTGGCGGTCGGCGCGCTGCATGGACACGATGTACACCACGATCAGCGCGAGATACATCAGGATCGCGCCTTGTGCGCCGAAGTAAAACGGCAATCTGAAGCCGGCAAAACGCAGATGCGCGAGAGCGGGTGCCGCGAGCGGTAACAGGAACGATACGGCGAAGCCCACCGACATCAACGCCGCGATGAGCGCGAGATTGAAGCGCCAGTACTTCTGATGTGCGCGAGCAAGCGCCGCCGACACCGCCGGCGGTTCGGGCGCGGGGTTCTGCGTAGCGTGAGAGGAGTGGTGAGGCGCGGCCATGCGCCTATGTATCAAAAAGGCACCGCTCAGGCAATCGGGATTGTCCGCCCGAGGGCTGAATCTGGCGTTCGGCGAGGAGCGCATCGTCCGATACGCTCCTGCCTTTTCACCCGCAACGTGCAGGCAGACGCATGCTTTTTAAAGCGACTCGCCAAGTTGATCCAGGATCGCCGGGTTCTCCAGCGTCGATACGTCTTGCGTGATCTCCTCGCCCTTTGCAAGCGAACGCAACAGACGGCGCATGATCTTGCCTGAACGCGTCTTCGGCAAATTCTCGCCGAAGCGGATGTCCTTCGGCTTCGCGATCGGACCGATTTCCTTGCCGACCCAGTTGCGCAATTCGTTGGCGAGCTTGACCGCCTCCTCGCCTTCCGGACGCGCGCGCTTCAACACGACGAACGCGCATACCGCCTCGCCGGTCGTTGCGTCTGGCCGACCGACCACGGCGGCCTCCGCGACGATCGGATTCGACACCAGCGCCGATTCGATCTCCATCGTGCCGAGACGGTGACCCGACACATTGAGCACATCGTCGATACGGCCCATGATCGTGAAGTAGCCGGTGTCCTTGTCGCGCACCGCGCCGTCGCCGGCGAGATACAGTTTGCCGCCGAGTTCCTCGGGGAAATAGCTCTTCTTGTAACGGTCGGGATCGCCCCACACGTTACGCAACATGGAAGGCCAAGGCCGCTTCACCACCAGAATGCCGCCCTGCCCGTTCGGCACGTCCTGGCCGGTTTCGTCGACGACCGCCGCCATGATGCCCGGCAAAGGCAGCGTGCAGGAGCCCGGCACGAGCGGCGTTGCGCCCGGTAGCGGCGTGATCATGTGGCCACCGGTTTCCGTTTGCCACCACGTATCGACAATCGGGCAGCGTCCGCCGCCGACGTTCTCGTAATACCACACCCACGCTTCCGGATTGATCGGCTCGCCGACCGTACCGATGATGCGCAGCGTCGACAGGTCGTAGCTCTTGGGATGCACTTTCGCATCGGCTTCCGCGGCCTTGATCAGCGAGCGGATCGCGGTCGGCGCGGTATAGAACAGCGTGACCTTGTGCTTCGCGATCATGTCCCAGAAGCGGCCGGCGTTCGGATAGGTCGGCACACCTTCGAACACGACCTGGGTGCCGCCGAGCGTGAGCGGACCATAGGTGATGTAGCTGTGACCCGTGATCCAGCCGATGTCGGCGGTACACCAGAACACGTCGCTGGACTTCCAGTCGAAGGTCCACTTCATGGTCTGCGCGGCCCACAACAGATAGCCGCCCGTGCTGTGCTGAACGCCCTTCGGCTTGCCCGTCGAACCCGATGTATAGAGAATGAAAAGCGGATGCTCGGCACCGACCCACTCGGGCGCGCATTGATCCGACTCGGCTTGTGAGATTTCATGCATCCACAGATCGCGGCTTTCGTTCCACGCAATCTTGCCGCCGGTGCGCTGGTAGACGATCACGCTCTTGACGGCGTCGCAGCCGCCCATTGCAAGCGCTTCGTCGGCGATGTTCTTCAACGGCAGCGCCTTGCCGCCGCGCATCTGTTCGTCCGACGTGACGAGGGCGACCGCGCCCACGTCGACGAGCCGCTCATTCAGCGACTTCGACGAGAAGCCGCCGAACACCACCGAGTGCGTCGCACCGATCCGCGCGCATGCCTGCATCGCGACAATGCCTTCAATCGACATCGGCATATAGATCACCACGCGGTCGCCCTTCTTCACGCCGCGCGTTTTCAGCGCGTTCGCAAAGCGCGACACACGTTGCAGCAGATCCTGATACGTAACGTTGGCGACGGTGCCGTCGTCGGCTTCGAAAACGATCGCGACGCGCTCGCCGTTGCCCGCTTCCACGTGACGGTCGATGCTGTTGTACGACGCATTCAGCTGGCCGTCCTCGAACCACGTGTAGAACGGCGCTGTCGATTCGTCGAGCACCTTCGTGAAGGGCTTGTTCCAGCTTAGCGTCTCGCGAGCGAGGCGCCCCCAGAAGCCTTCGTAGTCTCGTTCCGCCTCGGCGGTCAGCGCATGGTAAGCGTCCATGCCGGAGATCGTGGCACCGGCCGCTGCTTCGGCGGAGGGCGGGAAAACACGGCGTTCCTGAAGAACCGATTCAATCGCAGACATCGACAACCCCTTGGTGAAGATGAAACGTAAAACCTGTGCCGGCGCACCGCTCGCGCGCCGTGTCATGTAGACGCCGCAATCAGACGCGATTGCTGGCGCGTGTCTCCCGCCTCACGCACCGACCGTGTGAGGTCGCTGCGCCGCGGACCGTTTCCGTCAGCCTGCGTCATGCCGCAACGCAACATAAACGCAGGCGGGACAACGTCCGCTCTCATGTTCAACCATAAGCGGTGCAACTTACCGGCCACTTACGCGAGCGGCATCGGCTTGCCCGCACAAACCCTAACGCGATTCGTACGACGCTTTCAACGAGCCTCGCATGCTGCGCCATTCGCGCACGCCATGCAGGTTACCTTCGTTAAGCCTGCTTCCCTTACGCTGCGTTGCGGGCCCTAATACAATGCTAACTGAACTAGCTGCCCGGATTCCAGTTTGAATCGCTACGCCCTGCTCCTTATCAGTTCGATGCTGCTCGTCGGCAGCAATGTCGGCATCGGTAAATCGATTGTCGAATTCGTCCCCGTTCCGCTGTTCGCGCTGCTGCGCTTCGTGATTGCTATGGCCGTGCTGTGGCCGCTTCTGCGCATCGCGAAACTGCGTCACGTGAAGCGCGACGAATGGCTCAATCTGTTCCTGCAGGCGCTCTTCGGCACCTTCGGGTTTACTCTACTCATGCTCAACGGCGTGCAGCGCACGAGTGCGGTGGCCGCGGGCGTCATCACGAGCACCATTCCGGCCGTCGTCGCGCTGCTGTCGTGGCTCATTCTCAAGGAGCGTCCCAATGGACGTGCGCTTGCGTCGATTGCATTGGCCATTGCGGGCGTGGTGGTCATCAATATCGCGCATGTCGATACGGGCGCGCACGGCGAGACTTCGTTCACGGGCAACCTGATGGTGCTCAGCGCAGTGTGTTGCGAGTCGCTCTACATCATCCTGTCGCGGCGCCTCACGCAAACGCTCGCACCTATCGACATCTGTGCATACACGCATCTGTTTGGCCTGCTGTTGATGCTGCCGCTGGGCGCGACAGCGCTCGTCGATTTCGACTATCGCGCGGTGCCGCCGGGCGTGTGGACGTTGGTGCTGTGGTACGGACTGTCCGCAAGCATCTTTTCCTTCTGGCTCTGGATGAAAGGCATCCGGCATGTGCCCGGCAGTCTTGCGGGTGTATTCAGCGCCGTTCTGCCGGTTGCCGCGGCCATCTACGGCATTGCGTTTCTCGGCGAGCGCCCGACGCTTGCGCACGGCGTCGCGCTTGCGTGCGTGATTGCGGGCATTGGACTCGCGAGTCTGAAAGTGAAGCGCGTACCGCCGGTTGCATCGTAAGCGTTGGGCCTCGACCATGCCCGCCGCGCCGCAGCAAATCCGCCCAACGCTGTACAATAGCGCGCGCTGATGCCAGCGTTGCCGGGCCGTTGCCGGGCCGTTGCCGGCCCAGAACGGGGTCGCCTCGCGCCTGTGCCGCGCCTTGCGCACTTCGCTTCGCGTGCCGATCCGCGCGCGTGATTCGCACGCTGTCCGGCGCATTTGCTCCACGTTCCGTCACCTGCGTTCGATCCGATTTCTGTCTATGTCCGCTTCGCGAATCAATTCCCCGCGCCAACGTCGTCCCATGCGCCCGCTGCCCGTCGTCATCTTCATGAGCCGCTGGCTGCAGGTGCCGCTGTATCTCGGGTTGATCGTCGCGCAGGCCGTATACGTCGTGCTGTTCCTGAAGGAAGTCTGGCATCTCGTCACAGCGTCGATGACGCTCGACGAAACCAACATCATGCTGGTCGTGCTCGGTCTGATCGACGTGGTCATGATCTCGAACCTGCTGATCATGGTGATCATCGGCGGATACGAAACGTTCGTGTCGCGCCTCGGGGTGGAAGGCCATCCCGACGAGCCGGAATGGCTCGACCACGTGAACGCCGGCGTGCTGAAAGTGAAGCTCGCCATGGCGCTCATCAGCATCTCGTCGATCCATCTGCTGAAAACGTTTATCAGCCCGGACCAGAACTCGACGCACACCATCATGTGGCAGGTCATCATCCACGTCGCGTTCCTCGTCTCGGCACTGATCATGGCCTTGGTCGACCGGCTGACCACGCACACGCATCCAACTCATTTTCAGGAACCCGCGGATCTGCAGCCGCTGGGTTCCAGCGGTTCCACTCCCCTGAAAGCGCACGACTGACCGCACAGCCTGCGAACAGAAAAAAGCGCAACCGTCCCCACCGAGCTTAGCCATGACCGTCATCAAACAGGAAGATCTGATTCAGAGCATTGCTGATTCGTTGCAATACATCAGCTATTACCATCCGCTCGACTACATCCAGGCCCTGGGCCGCGCGTACGAACTCGAACAGAGCCCGGCCGCGAAAGATGCGATTGCGCAGATTCTCACCAACAGCCGCATGTGCGCCGAAGGCAAGCGTCCGATCTGTCAGGACACGGGCATCGTTACAGTGTTCGTGAAGGTCGGCATGGACGTGCGTTGGGACGGTGCGACGATGGGCGTCACCGACATGATCAACGAAGGCGTGCGCCGCGGTTACCTGAACCCGGACAATGTGCTGCGCGCGTCGATCGTGAGCCCGCCCGAAGGTGCGCGCAAGAACACGAAAGACAACACGCCGGCCGTGATTCACTACGAGATCGTGCCGGGCGATAAGGTCGACGTGCAAGTTGCGGCCAAGGGCGGCGGCTCGGAAAACAAGTCGAAGTTCGCGATGCTGAATCCGTCGGACTCCATCGTCGACTGGATTCTGAAGACGGTGCCGACCATGGGCGCGGGTTGGTGCCCGCCGGGCATGCTCGGCATCGGCATCGGCGGCACGGCTGAGAAAGCGATGGTGATGGCGAAAGAATCGCTGATGGACCCGATCGACATTCAGGACGTGATCGCACGCGGCCCGAAAGACTGGATCGAGGAACTGCGCGTCGAACTGCACGAGAAGGTCAATGCGCTCGGCATCGGCGCCCAAGGCCTGGGCGGCCTTGCCACGGTGCTCGACGTGAAGATCATGGCCGCCCCGACGCACGCCGCGTCCAAGCCGGTTGCGATCATCCCGAACTGCGCGGCCACGCGTCACGCGCACTTCACGCTCGACGGCTCGGGCGTCGCCAAGCTCGAAGCGCCGTCGCTCGACGCATGGCCGAAGGTGCAATGGGAAGCGAACACGGAGACCAGCAAGCGTGTCGATCTGAACACCCTGACGCCGGAAGAAGTCGCTTCGTGGAAGCCGGGCCAGACGCTGCTGCTGTCGGGCAAGATGTTGACGGGCCGCGACGCCGCGCACAAGCGCATCGCGGACATGCTGGCCAAGGGGGAGAAGCTGCCGGTGGACTTCACGAACCGCGTGATCTACTACGTCGGCCCGGTCGATCCAGTGCGCGACGAAGCTGTCGGCCCCGCAGGCCCGACCACGGCAACCCGCATGGACAAGTTCACCGAGACCATGCTGTCACAAACGGGTCTCATCTCGATGATCGGCAAGGCCGAACGCGGACCGGTCGCGATCGAGGCAATCAGGAAGCACAAGGCCGCGTATCTGATGGCCGTGGGCGGCGCAGCTTACCTCGTGTCGAAGGCGATTCGCAGCGCAAAGGTGCTGGCATTCGAAGACCTCGGCATGGAAGCGATCTACGAGTTCGACGTGCAGGACATGCCGGTAACAGTGGCAGTCGATTCGAGCGGCACCTCGGTGCACCAGACCGGCCCGAAGGAATGGCAGGCAAAGATCGGCAAGATTCCGGTCGCGACCGTCTGATTCGCCGCCGACGCGCATAGCGTGTCTTGAGAAGCCGGGGCCACGGTCCCGGCTTTTTTCATGGATGGCACGCATTACGCGCATGCCGGAACCGACGTCGAAAGATGTTCTGTTCTCTTGGCTTTTTAAGGCATGGCGTTTATTGTTGTTGGAAAATTGAAGTTCCCCGAAAAAGGAAAGATCATGCAAGGCGACAAGAAAGTTATCGAGTATCTCAACGCGCAGTTGAAAAACGAGCTGACCGCGATCAACCAGTATTTCCTGCACGCGCGGATGTATAAGCATTGGGGCCTCGAGAAACTCGGCAAGCATGAATACGATGAATCGATCGGCGAAATGAAGCATGCCGACTGGCTGATCGAACGCGTTTTCATGCTCGACGGTCTGCCGAACTTGCAAGATCTGCACAAACTGCTGATCGGCGAGGAAACGAAAGAAATTCTCAAATGCGATTTGAAGCTCGAGCAGATCTCGCAGAGCACCTGCAAGGAAGCCATTGCCTATTGCGAATCGGTTCGCGATTTCATCTCGCGTGAAATCTTCGTGAAGATTCTCGACGACACAGAAGAGCACATCGACTGGCTCGAAACGCAACTCGACCTGATCGACAAGGTCGGCATTCAGAACTACCAGCAAACCGCCATGGGCTCGGTGGAGTCCTGAGCGGATCGCGCGGTTCCGCTGGGTACTACGCTCAAGCGCTGGCGCAGGTGCCGGCTCATTCGGGATAGCATGCGCCGCGTTGGCGATATACTTGCTCGCTTCGCTGTCCCCTGCTTTTCCTGAACGCCGCGCCGCCCGCCCCGATCGCTTATGCCCGAACAATCGTCGTCTCCGAACGCATCAATTGGCTCCCTGAGCGCGGATTCGCGGGCGCCCGTCGGCATTTTCGACTCGGGCCTCGGCGGGCTGTCGGTATTGCGAGCGGTTCGGACGCAGTTGCCTGACGAAACGTTGCTCTACGTTGCCGATTCGCTTTATGCGCCGTATGGCGAGCGCGACGACGACTTCATCGCCGACCGCACGCTCGCTATCGGCGAGTGGCTCGTCAAACGGGGCGCGAAAGCGCTTGTCGTGGCCTGCAATACGGCGACCGCGCAGTCCATCGCGTTGGTTCGCGAGAAACTGTCCATTCCGCTCGTCGGCGTCGAGCCGGGCATCAAGCCCGCCGCGCTGCAATCGAAAACGCGAGTCGCCGGCGTGCTCGCCACGCAAGTTACGCTACGCAGCGCGCGCTTTCAGGCGCTGCTGGAACGCTACGCCGCGGATTGCCGCTTTCTATGCCAGCCCGGCCACGGGCTCGTGCAGGCCGTCGAGCGCTGCGACGTCGGTTCAGCGGAGTTGCGCGCGCTGTTGCGCGACTATCTTCAGCCGATGCTGGACGCGGGCGCCGACACGCTGGTGCTTGGCTGCACGCACTATCCATTCTTCGACGCCGCCATTCGCGACATCGTCGGCGACCGGCTCGCCCTTATCGACACCAGCGTGGCTATTGCACGCCAGTTGGAGCGCGTGCTCGAACAACACGGCGTGCGCGCAGCGCCGCAAACGGCGGACGCCGTGCCGCCCCGCTTCTATTCCACCGGCGACGGCACCCATCTGCGGCAACTTGTCGCAACCCTGCTGCAAATCGACGCGCAGGTCGAGCGCGTGCTCATTCCTTCGCGCCGCACTGCGCCGTCCTCGCAGCCTGCCTGACAGTCTCCTCGGGCGCCCGTTCCAGGGACTTTCTGGCGCTTGTATGCGCAGCTTCGATGCGCGCTGGCGCGGCCGGACGCGCCTCAGCAGCAGCCGCTCGCATGGCCGAAACCCTTCTAAGAGTCTGGTTTTGTTACAAAAAACCGCGGAGGACGCTTGCCAAACGGCTCAAACATAATGATAATAATTCGCATTAACGTTAGCTATGACGCCCTGCCATGATTGTCTGTGTCTGCAAGTCTGTTTCTGACCGAAAGATCCGTGCCTCGATCGCGGAAGGCGTCGATTCGTTCGACGAGCTGCAATTCGAGCTTGGCGTTGCGTCCTGCTGCGGCAAGTGCGCGGATTCGGTGCGCGACGTGATGATGCAAAGCGGCGTGTGCGCAAGCCGCTGCGGCTTCGAGCATCAACCGCAAGCTGTGCCCATGATGTTTTACGAGCGCAAGGCGGCGTAACGTACCGTTCGAAACCTGGCACGAGGACGTGAGGCACGTATGAGTGCCTGCTCCGTATCGTTAGCCGATGCTCCCTGTTTCCTGGTGCCGATTCAGCGCTTTCAGCTAATCGCACTGCCGTCAGCAAGCCAGTATCCCTGCCAGCCAGCGACCCGCTCACCCATTAATGGAGTTCGAGATGGAATTGCTGATCGGTTTCGTGACCACAATGTGTATTTCGCTGGTGATCTTCCGAACATGACGATGTTTTGTCAGCCGCGCTCCCTCGACAGCGCGCCGCCACGCTAACATGCAGGCTTCGCATACCGCTTCAGCCGGTGCCGCGCCGGCTTCGTCCCCCCGAATGAATTCCCGTGTCCTGACGGCGACCGCCATGGTTGCGGCGGTTCACGTCGCGCTGCTGGCCGTCGTCCTGACGCTGCGTCACGAGCCGGTCGAGGCAACCATCGAGTCGCGCGTAATGACCGCGCAGTTGCTGCCGCCGGCGCCGGTTGCCGCGCCGGTCGCCATGCAATCCGTCGCGCCGCCCCCGCCCACGCCAGCGCCGTCGCTTCGCACCAGGCCGAAGGTGCAGCCCAAGCCGACGCCCGCCCCGAAGCCCACGCCAACGCCGCTGCACGAGTCGCCCGCGCCGTCGCCAACGCCCGTGGCGGCCGCCGAACCGACGCCGGCCGCGCCGCCCGCTCCGGTGGCGCCGCCGACACCGGCCGCGCCAGCAATCGGCCGTCAGACCATGGAAATCACCGCGCCGAAAAATGTCTCGCACCTCGACTGCAACATTGCCAAGCCGGACTACCCGGCCCTCTCGCGCCGTCGCGGCGAAAGCGGCACCGCGTATGTCAAGTTCGTGGTGGGCCTGACCGGCAAGCTCGAGAACATCGAGTTGAAGAAAAGCAGCGGCTTCAGCCGGCTCGACGACGCCGCTCTAGCGGCCGCGCATTCGAGCGCGTGCAAACCCTATCTCGAGGACGGCCAACCCGTTCGAGCCGCGTACACCCAGCCATACAACTTCAATCTCGAAGATTGAAGCGGATTTCAAAAAAAGGAATTGCAATGCAAAACTACGGATTGGCGCACGTGTGGGCGCAAGGGGATTTCGTCACGCGCGGCATCGCGCTCGCGCTGCTGGTGATGTCGGTGATGTCGTGGAGCGTGATCGTCATCAAAGGCTGGAACGTGATGCGGTTGAACCGCCTCACGAAGAACGCCGAGCAGGCGTTCTGGCATTCCGACGATCTCGCTGACGGCGTGAAAAAGCTCGGCGCCGGATCGTCGACGCCGCATGACAATCCGTTCCTCGCGCTCGCGCTGTCGGGCCAGGAAGCGGCCGATCATCATCACCAGACGCAGCCCCATCTGCACGACCGCATGGACGTGTCTGATTGGGTCACGCGCTGTTTGAAGGACACGATGGACGAAAGCGTTGCGCGCATGCAGAGCGGACTCGCAATTCTGGCGTCGATCGGCAGCACGGCGCCGTTCGTGGGTCTCTTCGGCACGGTGTGGGGCATTTATCATGCGCTGCTGGCCATCGGCGCAAGCGGCCAGTCGTCGATCGACCAGGTGGCGGGCCCGGTCGGCGAAGCGCTGATCATGACCGCATTCGGTCTCTTCGTTGCAATTCCGGCCGTGCTGGGCTACAACGCACTGACGCGTGCCAACAAGGCGATCGTCGCCAAGCTGAGCCGTTTCGCGCATGGCTTGCACGCATTCTTCGTGACGGGCGCACGCCTGTCGTCGTCCAAGCGCGGCGACGGCCTGCGTCTCGCGACTCGCGCCAACTGAAGCGCCAACTGAACGACGAGGCATACAGATGGCAATGAGCCCCTTCGCCGGCGACGATGACGACGGCCTGATGAACGAAATCAACATGACGCCGCTCGTCGACGTGATGTTGGTTCTCCTGATCGTTTTCATGGTCACGATTCCGGTGATCCGTCATGCGGTGAAAATCGATCTGCCGCATGCAAGCAGTCAGAAGGAAGACACCAAGCCTGCGCAGGTCACGGTCGCAGTCGACGCTGACGGTAACGTGTTGTGGAACGACAAGAAAGTGGACGAGGCCGAACTGAGCGCGAAAATTGCAGAGGCCGCGCAGGCGAATCCGCAACCCGAATTGCATCTCGATGCAGATCGTAAAGTGCCTTACGAAAAGGTCGCGCAGGTGATGTCCGCAGCGCAGGCCGGTGGCCTGACGAAAATCGGTTTTGTCACGCAGCCTAAAGGCAAGTGACCTTGCCGGGCCCGGTTGTGGGCAATACCCGGAAGCGAAGAAAAGCCCATGAAACAAGGGCTGAAAAGTAAAAGGCCTTCATCGTTTGATGAAGGCCTTTTTTTGTGCGCGCTCGGCGCCTTCGGGCGGCGGGATCATTTGCCATCAGTCGAAGACTGTTGACTCGAATCACCGCATGCGACAGCCGTGCTCGACACGGACAGCGCGGTCAGCCCTATCAGGCCGGCTATGATAGCGGCCATGAGTTTTCGCATAAGAGACTCCTTAGCGAAGGGATTTCAATATAGCCCCATGAGCTTGCGCACACAAGCAAACGGCCATTGAAAGTACTCATGACAGCCCGCGCTTCAATGCTAAAAGCGATGCCGCGAAGCTTGCGATCTGCTAGGACGCTACAGCGGCCGTCGCGCGCACGGGTACAGGCTGCTGGCGCGTTTCGGACGCCGGACATTCGCCCATGATGTGCCTGCCTTCATCGGGATCGAGCATCTCGACCAGATAGTCGACGAAAGCGCGTACGGCCGGCACCATTCCCTGGCGCGACAGGAAGACGGCGTACAACTGCGGCATCGGAAAAGTCCAGCCAGGCATCACCGGCGACAACTGGCCCGCGCGCAACGCGGCGCCGTACATCATCTCGGGCAACGCGGCGATACCCACACCGCGGAGCACGGCTTCGCGAATCGTCAACAGATCGGCGGTCACGAGACGCGGCTCGTGTTCATGTGCGTGACGCGTGCCGTCCGGCGCGATCAGGTTATAGACGTGTCGCCCGTCGCCCGTCGGTACGTCGAGCGTTTCGAAGCGCGACAGATCTCCCGGTTGCAGCGGCGGCGCGTTCTGCTGCAACAGACTCGGCGCGCCGACCAGCATCTGCTGCGTGCGCCACAGAGGACGCACGACGATATTGGCGTTTTCCGGAGGATCGGAACGCACGCGCAATGCGACGTCAATCGAATCTTCGAACAGATCGACCACGCGGTTGGTCACGCGCATGACCACGCGCACTTCCGGATAGCGATGCATGAATTCCGGCAGGATGGTCGACAGTATCGTCTGCGAAACGGTGACCGGCACGCTGACGCGCACCGTGCCGCGCGGCGACGAACGCAGTTGCTGCACGACGTTCACGGCCGCCTGCGCCTCGCTCAACATCGCCTGACAATGCTGGTAGAAAAGTTGGCCCGCCTCTGTGAGCGCGAGCTTGCGTGTCGAGCGCTGCAACAGCCTCACGCCGAGCGATGCTTCGAGTTCCGTCAAGCGGCGCGACAGCCGCGACTTGGAGATACCCAGCACGCGTTCGGCGGCGGAAAAACCGCCATGTTCGACGACCTGCGAGAAATACATCAGGTCATTCAGATTGTGTGAATCGATCTTCATCTCATCGTTCCAGTAATAGAACAATCCATTGCGTGACGGCGGCTGGCACCCGAAAAAACGGTCCCTATAATAGCTCCATGTTTCAAAAATCACGCTATTCCCCATTTTTCGAGGTGACATTGATGACCGCGACACGCACGATCGAACGCACGTATCCTGCCGTTCGCACGACCGAAGGTGGCGGTTTCGTCGTCCACCGCCCGTTTCCCACGCGCATGCTGATGGACTTCGATCCGTTCCTGCTGCTCGACGAAATGGGACCGGTCGATTACGCGCCCGGCGAGGCCAGGGGCGCGCCCGACCATCCACATCGCGGATTTGAAACGGTCACCTATGTGCTCGAAGGCCAGTTCGGCCACAAGGATTCGGCGGGCCACTCCGGCACCCTGCATGCCGGCGACGTGCAATGGATGACCGCGGGCGCGGGCGTCGTGCATAGCGAGATGCCCGACCCGTCGTTCGTGCGTACAGGCGGACGCGTGCATGGCTTGCAGCTGTGGGTGAATCTGCCGCGCCGCGACAAGATGATCGCGCCGCGCTATCAGGAGATGCCGTCGTCGGAAATTCCTGTGGCGACCTCGGCCGACGGCAAGGTCCGCGTGAAGGTGATCGCCGGCGAGGCGCTCGGCGTGAAAGCCGCAGTCGAAACACGCACGCCGATTCTGTACCAGCACTTTTCGTTGCAGCCAGGCGCGACGATCCGGCAGCCGGTGCCGGCTGACTATCGCGTATTTGCATACGGCCTGTCGGGCAAAGGCTTTTACGGCGAAGGCGACGCACGCCAGGAAGTCGATCCGCGCAAGATGGTCGTGTTCAAGAACGACGGCGACTCGGTGACGCTCACGGCCGGCGCCGAGCCGCTCGAGGTACTGCTGCTCGGCGGCGTGCCGTTGAAGGAACCCGTCGTGCGCTACGGTCCGTTCGTCATGAATACAGAAGACGAAATCCGCCAGGCGGTCGTCGATTATCAGGCCGGCCGCATGGGTTCGATCACCCACTGAGCAACTTGCCGAGCGCGCGGGCGTGGTGCCAGACAGCTGCTAACCCGCGCGCGATCCCAGCTTGCCGCCTCCCGCGAACCCGCGCGCACTCGCGGCGCAAATGCCGCCGACTTCGTTCACAATAGCAATTCCTGCCGCGCCCTCGTCTTGACGCCGTCGAGCCGCCGCGCGCGGCGATTTCCGTCCTGCTCAGGAGCCCGCATGGCAGAAGCCACCGTCACCGCGCATATCGGTTCGACAAATTACCAGGTCCGTCTCGACGACGGCAAGCACACGTGGCTCGCCGACGAACCCGAATCGCTCGGCGGCGGCGATCGCGGCCCCACTCCAGTTTCGCTGCTGCTGTCCAGCCTCGGCGCATGCACGTCGGTCACGCTCAAGATGTACGCGCAGCGCAAGGACTGGCCGCTCGAAGAGGTGCATGTGACCTTGGGTATCGAACAGGGCGACGAGGCCTCGACCATCGACCGCAAAATCACGCTGCTCGGCGAGTTGTCCGATGAACAGCGGGAACGGCTCTTGCAAATTGCTAATGCATGCCCAGTTCACAAGATCCTCACGCGCTCCATCACGATCCGCTCGGGTCTGACCGTCGCGTGACGCGGGGAACGGCCCGGCACGCGCGCGAAGCTGTCCGGGCCGCGTTACTGCAACGCTTGCAACGCTTTCATAGGATGCCGTCGTCTTGAATTTCGAACACCTTATCCAGATCAACGACCCGTTGAATCCGTTTGTCGACTCCATGACCCGCGAGCAGTTATGGGAAGGTCTCGTGCTGCGCGCCGAACAGCCGCAACTGTTCGTGATTGGACTGGACAGCTGCACGATCCTCTCGCGCGAAGGCAATACGATCGAGCGGGAATTGCACTATGGCCAAGCCACCGTGCGCGATCGCGTGACGCTTCACGAGAGCCAGGCCGTGCGCTACGACATCCTGCCGACAGCGGATTATGTCGGCGGCTCGCTGACGATGACCATCGAACAGCCGGATGAATTGCAACTGTTCCTGCGCTTCGAATACGCGACCACGCTGCCCGTTTCCGACGACCAGGACGCCGTGCAGACGCAGGAGATCGTCAAGTCGGCTTACCGCGAGAACGACATCGATACGGTGCGGCTGATTCGTCAATATGTGCAGGCTAAACAGGAGCCGGGCTCGTTGCATTGAGGAACCTGCCTCGGGTCTATCATTCCACCGCCCCGCCGCCGGGGTAATTCATTACCGGACGGCGCCGGAGGGCGCTGCGCAACACGCAGCGCCCTCCGCCACCCCTCGCTACGCGTGCCGCCTCGATTCCGCCTGCGCCTATCGAAAGTATCAATCGATGAATTTCTACCTCTTGTAAATAGGAATAGTTATCATTTAGAATTCATCCATCGAATCGAACAACAGCAAAGACGAATGACCGATACCACTCGCACCTCCACGCTCAGCCTGCGCCGCCCGGCCGCCGCGTTGACCAGCCGCCCGAAGCCTTCGGCAGCGACGGCATCGGCAACGGCCGCCGCCAAGCCTGCTGCCGAGCGTGCGAACGGCGCCGGCGAAACGGCCGAACGGGTGGTGCGCAGCGACGCTTTGCTACAAGGACATAGTCACATCAGCATTTTGCATAACGGGGAAACGTATCAACTGCGCGCCACCCGTTTGGGCAAGCTGATCCTGACCAAGTAACGACGAACGAGATTTCAGTACCGGGTATTGTGGGGACCACCTCCCAGAGAGGTGTTGGGCATTAGCCAGCCACGACGGCTTGCACGTGAGAACTAGACCCCTTCGTGCAGACACCAAGCCAGCCGTCGCAGCCAGCCAGGCCGCTTTTTTGGTTCCCGCCCATGCAGACACGAAATACTGTGTACCGTCATGCCAATGAAAAAGCCGTGTAGACGACGTCGTCTACACGGCTTCTGTTTTTGTGTCGGGCGGTTCGGGCACGCGAGTGCCCAGCAGAGTAGTCGCCCAATTCCAGCCTACTTCGAGGCCCAGCCCCAGAACATCAGCCACCAGGCGCTGTCGACGACGGCGAGCGCAGCGGCAAACCACAGCATGGCGAGGCCGCGTTGAACGAAGCGCTCGCTGTAGCGCCGCGTGACGAGCCACGCGAGCCATGCGCTCCAGAGATTGGCAATCGCCAGAATCGCGATGCGCAGGTCCGAAGCCCACCACAGCGGCACATGCTCGGCACGCAACAGCGACAGCGTGGTGGCCGACAAACCAAGGAACACGCCCGCGCCTGCAATCGGAATCAGCCCTTGCGTCAGGTGATGCAGACGCACGGCGCTAAAGCGCCCGAGCATGCGCGTCGCGCCCGTCATCAGAACGAGCAGCGCAGTGCCGTAGACGAGCGCCGTCGCGAGGATATAGCCGATCACCATCGTGCCGTCGAGCCACGAGAACACGTCGTTCTGTTCCGGGTAATGCGTGAACAGGAACCACGGCGCGTTCGTATCGAGCGGCCAGGTAATGTCGTGATCGACGAGCCACGTGGCGAAGAACATCTTCAGGTCGATGAACCAGCGCGAAGCCGTCCAGTGGAATGCGCCAATTGCGATACCGAGCAGGCCGTACAGGATCAGCGCGGTGTCCCACACATTCGCCTGCTTGTCGCCGAGCTGCACGACTTCGGACGACGGCACGCGCCACGTGAGCGCAATGGCGTCGCGGTGGCCGCTGCAACGGCCGCACATATGGCAGTCGGACGCGCCCTTCATATTGCGCAACGGCACGAGCGGTGCGCAATTGATCGGAATTACCCGATGCCCGTGTTCGCCGTTCTTGTACGAGCGGCGCCATGCGTCTTCATCGACCTTGTAGTGGAACGGCGCGAGGCGCGCCAGAAGCGAAAAGACCCCGTTGACCGGGCACAGGTATTTGCACCAGACGCGCTTCTCTCGCCCGTACAGCAGGCCGATGACAATAGCCGCCAACGTCGAGCCGCCGAGCACCAGCAGCACCGCTTTCGGGTACTGGTAGACGCTCACCATCTGACCGTAGATGGTCGTGATGCCGAACGCGACGAAAGGCCAGCCGCCCCAGCGCATCCAGTGCGGAATCGCTTTGCCGCGACCATGCTTGCTGGCGAATTCCGCGAGCGCGCCTTCGGGACACAGCACGCCGCACCAGACGCGGCCGAGCATGACCATCGACAGCAGAACGAACGGCCACCAGATACCCCAGAACACGAATTGGGCCGCAAGCGTCAGGTTGTTCCACAAATGCGCGCTGTCGTCCGGCAATGGCATCACAGCCGGAACGAGGATCAGCAACGCGTACACCGTCACCACGACCCACTGGATGCCGCGAATTGCGGAACCGTGACGCTGCATCCACTGCCCGGCCGCGGCGAGACGCCCCGGGCGGGTCATGACCGTACTCATGCTGCACGCCCTGCCGTTTGTTGCGCCGGCTTGCGGTTGGCACGGCGCAGCAGCAGATAGACGACCGCCCAGTACACCGCGTACGCAATCAGATTCATCAGCGCGGGATGCGCGCGATAACCGGTGAGCGTCGCGACGAGCGAGCCGAAGGTGCTCGAATCATCGAGCACAGCCGACGTGTTCCACATCTGGTCGACGATGGTCGGCAGGAATTCCTTGTCGATCAGCTTATCGACGCCCGTTTGAAAGAGCCCCGCGCCGAGGAACAGCAGCATGATTTCCGTCACGCGGAAAAAGAGCCGCCACGAGAAGAACTTGCCGCCCAGTTGCAAAACGTAGAACGTGAGCAATGCGAGAGCGAGGCCGATCACGACCGCGAGCATCTGGTTGGTATCCACGTGACCGGACTGACCGAAGCCGAGGCCGTACAGGAAAATCACGGTCTCGCTGCCTTCGCGGGCGATCGCGAGCGCCACGAGCACCGCCACGCCCCACCAGTTGGAGTCGCGCTGGCTCTGTTGCAGCGAGCGTTCCATGTCGCGTTTCAGCGAGCGGCCATGCTGCTTCATCCACAGAACCATTTGCACGATCAGCACGCAGGCAACCAGCACCATCGCGGTCTGGAAATAGTCCTGCGCGTCGCCGGAGAGCACCTCGGTGAAGCCGACGAGCGCCGCGCCGAGCGCCACCGCTGCAATCAGGCCCGCCACGACGCCGCCCCACAGGTACGGCAGACCGCGGCGCGCATCGTCGTCGCCATTTTTCAGCCACGCGTACAGGATGCCGACGACCAGCAATGCCTCGACACTTTCCCGCCACACGATGAATAGAATCTGACCCATCAAGGACTCCCTTCTGCTCTGCAACTGCTCTTGCGAGCGCGAGCGGCCCGAGGCCTTCGCGCCCGCCTCAAAAACCACTGCTACTTCGCGACGATCACGCCCTGCGCCTGCTGGTGGAAATCGTCGAAAAACTTGTACTCGCCGGGTTCCAGCGGAGCGATCACGACGAAAGAGTCCGCGCCCGGCGCGAGGACTTTTTCCTTGCGCAACTGGACGCTTTCGAACTCAGCGGCGCCCTTGCCGGTATTGCGCACCTCGATCTTGATACGCTGCCCCGCCGGCACTTCGATGCGGGCCGGATTCAGCTTGCCGTCGTTCATTTCGAGCTTGAACGTGAGCAGATCGGCTGCATGGGCCGCGCCCGCCAGCAAAATCGACGAGGCAAGCACAGCGATCTTTCGGTTGATTCTCATTGGCGTTTCCAGAAAACGCGGCGCGAGGCGTGGAGTCCGCGCGCCGCCTGCTGCATTCATTCACCTGTCACAGCTTGCTCGCATACTGCCAGGTGACGAGTTGCGACGATCGTGGAGATCAGTACCCGCCCTTCTTGCCGATGCCGGCGAACGTAAAGTCGTATTCAAGCGTGATCGGCTTGAACCACGGACCCACGCCGGTTTCCTTGTCGACGTGGCGACCAAACGCCATGTGGCCGGTTTGCATCGGCGCTTCGACGATCATCTTCAGGTGATACTTGCCAGGGCCTTGCAGCTTCACATTGTCGCCGTAGTGCGGGCCGTCGTTGGCGACCATCGCCATCATGTCGCCCTTCTGCGTCTCTTTTGAACCGGCTTTCGTCAGTTCGTAGCGCACCTGCAGATACGGCATCCAGTCGCCTTCCGCGAAGCCTGTCGGATTGTTCTTGACTGCGTGGATGTCCGCTTCGAGGTGGATGTCCGAGTCCGACGCCTTGCGCATCATGCCTTCCGGCTCCATCGTGATCGGCTGCAGATACACTGCGCCAATTTCCATGCCGCCCTGAATCTGCTGCTTGCCGATCGGATATTCGGCGGCCGTTGCCGAAAGAGCCGCCACCGCTGCGGCCGTGGCAACGCCGCCACGCACAAATGAAGAAATCCGCATTGAAACTCCTTGTTTTTATCAGACTCGATTTGATCTCATTGGAACAGTGCGTCGGGCGAAGAACCGAAGCAGATCGCATAGATGAACGTTAATGCGAACCATTCTCACTATTGGTCGAGTTTATCATCTCTCGCTTGCTGGAACAAATACGGACGCACGCCGAGCCTTGTGACAGCAGGGGCTTAAGGATGTCTTAAGAAAGAGGGTGTGGGCTTGAAGCGGCGGGCGCCTGCGGGCAATTCCCTTTATGGTCTTGTGCGCGCATCGGCAAAAAGAAGCGCGGCACATTGCCGCGCCCTTTGCGCTGGAACCTCACTGCTTCTTCGCTGCATGGTCCTGCCGATTAATCGACGCCTGATACGTGGTCGCCGACATTCGCCCCGAACACGCGCTGACGCAGCAACGCGAGCTGATCGCGCGTTTGCGCGGCCTTCTCGAACTCGAGGTTTTTCGCGTGCTCCATCATCTGTTTTTCGAGGCGCTTGAGTTCCTTGGCCAGCTGCTTCTCGGACATGTCCTCGAATTTGGCGCGCGTCTGCTGTTCCTTCAGCTCGGCGCGGGCGTCGTCGACGTTGTACACGCCGTCGATAATGTCGCGGATACGCTTCACCACGCCGCGCGGCGTAATACCGCGTTCGAGGTTGAACGCAATCTGCTTGGCGCGCCGCCGCTCGGTCTCGTCAATGGCGCGGCGCATTGAATCCGTCACCTTGTCCGCGTACAGAATGGCCTTGCCGTTCACGTTGCGCGCCGCCCGGCCGATGGTCTGAATCAGCGAGCGCTCGGCGCGCAGAAAGCCTTCCTTGTCCGCGTCGAGAATCGCGACGAGCGACACTTCGGGAATATCCAGACCTTCACGCAGCAGGTTGATACCGACTAGCACGTCGAAAGTGCCGAGCCGCAGGTCGCGGATGATCTCGACGCGCTCCACGGTGTCGATGTCGCTATGCAGATAGCGCACCTTGACGCCATGGTCGCTGAGAAACTCCGTCAATTGTTCGGCCATACGCTTGGTCAGTACGGTCACCAGCACGCGATCGCCCGCCTTGACGCGCTCGTTGATCTCGGCGAGCACGTCGTCGACCTGGCTGCGCGCGGGGCGCACCTCTATTTCCGGATCGACGAGTCCGGTTGGACGCACGAGCTGCTCCGCAACCTGGCCGGAGGTCTTTTTTTCGTAATCTGCCGGCGTGGCCGACACGAACACGACCTGGCGCATCTTGCGCTCGAACTCGTTGAATTTCAGCGGCCGGTTGTCGAGCGCGGAAGGCAGACGGAAACCGTAATCCACCAGGTTTTCCTTGCGCGCCCGGTCGCCGTTGTACATGCCGTTCAGCTGGCCGATCAGCACGTGCGATTCGTCGAGCAGCATGATTGCGTCCGACGGCAGGTAATCGACCAGAGTGGGCGGCGGCTCGCCGGGCGCCGCGCCCGAAAAGTGTCGCGAATAATTTTCGATGCCCTTGCAGAAACCGAGCTCCTGCAGCATCTCCAGGTCGAAGCGGGTGCGCTGTTCGAGCCGTTGTGCTTCGACCAGCTTGCCTTCGCTATAGAAGAATTCCAGCCGCTCGCGCAGCTCGGCCTTGATCGTTTCGACCGCGCGCACGACGGTGTCGCGCGGCGTCACGTAATGCGACGACGGATAGACGGTGAAACGCGGAATTTTCTGACGCACCCGTCCGGTGAGCGGGTCGAAGAGTTGTAGCGTTTCGACTTCGTCGTCGAACAATTCCACGCGCACCGCCATTTCCGCATGTTCGGCCGGGAAGATGTCGATGGTATCGCCTCGGACGCGGAACGAGCCGCGCTGGAAGTCCGCCTCGTTGCGGTTGTACTGCATCGCGATGAGCCGCGCGATGATGTCGCGCTGGCCGAGCTTGTCGCCCGTGCGCAGCGTAAGAATCATCTGGTGGTATTCGGACGGATTACCAATGCCGTAAATGGCCGACACGGTCGCGACAATCACCACATCGCGCCGCTCCATCAGGCTTTTCGTGGCCGACAGGCGCATCTGCTCGATGTGTTCGTTGATCGACGAGTCTTTCTCGATGAACAGGTCGCGCTGCGGCACGTAGGCTTCCGGCTGATAGTAGTCGTAGTACGAAACGAAGTACTCGACCGCATTGCGCGGAAAGAACTCGCGGAACTCCGAGTAAAGCTGCGCGGCGAGCGTCTTGTTCGGCGCGAACACGATGGCCGGACGGCCGAGCCGCGCGATCGTGTTGGCCATTGTGAAGGTCTTGCCCGACCCCGTCACGCCGAGCAGCGTCTGGAACGAGAGGCCGTCCTCGACGCCTTCGACGAGCGTCTCGATCGCCGTTGGCTGGTCGCCGGCGGGCGGATAGGGCTGATAAAGCTGGAACGGCGAGCCTTCGAAGCGGACGAATCGGGATTCGTCGAGCGCGTCGTCGACTTCGGTCAAATGTTGTTCGGACATGGGGGCGGCAGCGGCCTTGGGCAAAAAACTATTCTAACGGGTTGCATCGAGATGGACCGGCGACGGACCAAGCGGATCTGCGTAGGCTGGCAGCGCTGAGTGATGCGGTCGGTTTTAGACATTTAGCGACGGCCTGCCCGTTTTTCAAGCGAATAAGTCCGCCAAGGGGCGTTCTCGTCCGAAAAACGTTCGTAGATTCGTTACAATGCGAAGTTGCGCTCGCTTGCGGCTGTCCGCGTTCTGCATCATCCGGCGTTTGCGTTTTGCATGAAACGCAGTCGGCACGGTCGCGCATGCTCGTAGCTGCCCTCTTTTCACTACTGCTGCCCACCCACCATGTCTCTGTTCTCCGCCGTCGAACTTGCTCCCCGCGACCCGATTCTGGGCCTGAACGAAGCCTTCAACGCCGACACGCGTCCCACCAAAGTCAACCTCGGCGTTGGCGTGTATTTCAACGAAGAAGGCAAGATCCCGCTGCTGCGCGCCGTGCGCGAAGCGGAAAAGGCACGTGTCGAAGCCGCGTTGCCGCGCGGCTATCTGCCTATCGAAGGCATTGCCGCCTATGACGCAGCCGTGCAAAAGCTGCTGCTCGGCAACGATTCGCCGCTGATCGCCGCGGGCCGCGTCGTGACGGCGCAAGCACTGGGCGGCACGGGCGCGCTGAAGATCGGCGCGGACTTCCTGAAGCGCCTGAATCCGGGCGCCAAGGTCGCGATCAGCGACCCGAGCTGGGAAAACCACCGCGCATTGTTCGAAGCCGCGGGCTTCGAAGTCGTGTCGTATCCGTATTACGACGCGCACACTCACGGCGTCAATTTCGACGGCATGCTGAGCGCGCTGAACAGCTACGCAGCGGGCACCGTCGTCGTGTTGCACGCCTGCTGCCATAACCCGACGGGCGTGGATCTGACCGTCGATCAATGGAAACAGATCGTCGAGGTCGTCAAGGCGCGCAATCTGGTGCCGTTCCTCGACATCGCCTATCAGGGCTTTGGCGACAACATCGAAGCCGACGCAGCGGCCGTGCGACTCTTCGCGGCCTCCGAACTGAACGTGTTCGTCTCGTCGTCGTTCTCCAAGTCGTTCTCGCTGTACGGGGAGCGTATCGGCGCGCTGTCCATCATCACCGGCAGCAAGGAAGAAGCTACTCGCGTGTTGTCGCAACTCAAGCGCGTGATTCGAACGAACTACTCGAACCCGCCGACGCATGGCGGTTCGGTGGTCGCCGCGGTGCTCGCGTCGCCGGAACTGCGCGCCACGTGGGAAACGGAACTGGCGGGGATGCGTGATCGGATTCGCGCAATGCGCAATGGCCTCGTCGAACGCCTGAAGGCAAGCGGCGTGGATCGCGACTTCAGCTTCGTGAATGCGCAGCGCGGCATGTTCTCGTACTCAGGCCTGACCGCGCCGCAAGTGGACCGTCTGCGCGAGGAGTTCGGCATTTACGCCGTCAGCACGGGCCGCATTTGCGTCGCTGCATTGAATACGCGCAACCTCGACGTGGTGGCCAACGCGATTGCTCACGTGTTGAAGTAAAGCCTTTTCCAAGGCGCGCGATGCCGCGCGCTCTGGTTGATTCGGTTGAAGCCGAATGTGAGAACGGCGCCCCTTTGAGGGTGCCGTTCTCGTTTGTGGACTCCGTGTTGGCGGATGATGTCAGCGCGAGTCGCGATGAATGTCGTGCGTGACGAAGCCCGCGTCGTTATCCGGCATGGCGAGCCAATCCGGCTGCGAAAGCGAATGGCGGATGTCTGCCAGTCCGCTTTCCCAGTGCTCCCGCATGGTCGAGAGGCCAAACTGGAAGTCCTTGTAGTGCCCTTCGTATTCCTTCTGCCGGTAGATGAGATGAATCACGTTGTAGCGCTTCGAGCACGACAGGTCTTCAGCCAGCTTGCACCATGGATCGTCGCGCTGGTCCGGCGAGACCCGGTCCAGCACCTCACGCAGCACGTGCCGGAAACGCTGTGAGCGTTGCAGCATGTCGGTCACAAGACGCGTGCGGCTCGAATACTGAATATCTTTCATGCGCCCTTGCACGTCGGTGATGTTGTCGGGCACAGGCCCGATCGCGCTCCACAGATCGACCTGGAACGCCAGCGTGTCGCGCCGCGGCGTGGTTTGAATCACCTCATAGAGCGGCGTGTTCGACATCAAGCCACCGTCCCAGTAATACTGGCCGTCGATTTCCACAGCAGCGAAGCCGGGCGGCAAAGCACCGGATGCCATGAAGTGCTCAGCCCTCAGCGTGGTCTGCGTGTTGTCGAAGTAGGCAAAATTCCCCGTGCCGCAATTGACGGCGCCCACGGACACACGCATTTCCCGTGAGTTGATGCGGTCGAAGTCGCACAGACTTTCCAACGTCGCCTTGAGCGGCGCGGTGTCGTAGTAGCTGGCCGCTTGAGGCGGTCCCGACACCGTCGGCAAAGGCGGCGGGAAGCGCGGCACAAAGAAGCCCTTCTGCCCTTCCACGAGCGCGCCAATGGCCTGCGTTGCCGTGAAAGCCTTACGCACCGCGTCGCTCGAATTGAAAAACGCGTGCTCAATGAACGCGGGCAGCGGCAAACCGAATGCCGGCTGGCAGATGGTTTCCCAGAATTGCAGCAGCCGTTCGACCCGCTTTTCCGGCGGATTGCCGGCGATGATCGCCGTATTCAACGCGCCGATAGAAATGCCTGCCAGCCAGTTCGGCTCGACGCCTGCTTCATGAAGCCCCTGAAAAACGCCGGCCTGATATGCGCCCAGCGCGCCGCCACCTTGCAGTGTGAGCGCAACGGTTTCATAGGGCGGCAATTGGACGCGCTTGCCGCGGGCCGACGCGGACGCCGCGCTGGCGCCTGCGCCTTCCTCATTACCGGCCGCGCCGAGGCGCGCCCGTTTGAGATTGCGTTGCGCCATGCGCACCTCCTTATTGCATGTACCAGCCGTGACTTACGATAAACGATTGGCCCGTCAGTGCAGCCGTGGGGAAAGTGGACAGGAACAGGACGGTTTGCGCGACGTCTTCCACCGTGGTGAAAATGCCGTCGACCGTACCGCCCAGCATGACGCGCTTGACCACTTCTTCTTCGCTGATGTTCAGTTCCTTGGCCTGCTCCGGAATCTGCTTGTCGACGAGCGGCGTACGCACGAAACCCGGACACACGACATGCGAGCGTACATTGTGTTTTGCGCCTTCCTTGGCGAGCACGCGAGCGAGACCGAGCAGCGCATGCTTGGCCGTCACGTAAGCGGACTTGAGCGGCGACGCCTCATGCGAGTGAACCGAACCCATGTAGATCACGATGCCGCCGCGATCGTCCTTGTACATGTGCTTGAGAGCCGCCTTGGTGGTGAGGAACGCCCCGTCCACGTGAATGGCTTGCATCTTCTTCCAGTCGGAAAACGAGTAGTTTTCGATCGGATTGACGATCTGAATGCCGGCATTGGAAATGAGGATGTCGACCGAACCCAGCTCTGCCGCCACTTTGTCGATGCCCTGGTTCACCGCGTCTTCGTTAGTGACATCCATTGCGATGCCGATTGCCTTGCCCCCGCCCTTCGTGATTTCTTCAGCAACGGCATTCGCGCCGTCCTGGTTGAGGTCGGCAATTGCGACAGCCGCGCCCGCAGCCGAAAGGGTCAACGCAATCTGCTTGCCGATGCCGCTCGCCGCGCCAGTGACGACCGCGACCTTGCCATTCAGATTTGTGTTCAGTGACGACATCCAGAACCTCCATGCAGTTGATGAGCAATGAGACCACGAGCCGCGCGCAGCGAGAAGTAGACCGAATGGCATAGGCGCGCATAGGCGCTGTCCTATACCGTTCGGCCGATGTTGCACTGCGGCCAATGCTGCTATTGTGCATGAACCGTGTGGAATCGATCGGTAAAAAGCACGCCCCGGCTTATCTATTTAAACTAGGCGTTCTGGCAGGATTCCGGTCGCTTCACTATCGAGGAGAATTGCATGAATTATCGGCGTCTAGGCCGCTCGGGGCTGCAGGTCAGCGAGTTGTCCATCGGCTCGTGGGTTACGTACGGCAATCAGGTCGACCATCGCGCGGCACGTGAATCGCTCGCTGCCGCGCGCGATGCGGGGGTCAATTTCTTCGACAACGCGGAGGTGTACGCGGGCGGCAAGTCGGAAGAAATCATGGGCCAGGCGCTCAAGGAACTGGCATGGCCACGTGTTAGCTACGTCGTGTCGACGAAATTCTTCTGGGGCCTGGAAGAAGCGCCTAATCAGTACCACACGCTGAACCGCAAATATCTGCTGAACGCAATCGACTCGTCGCTCAAGCGTCTGCAACTCGACTATGTCGATCTGGTCTTCTGCCATCGGCCGGACCCGAACACGCCGGTCGAGGAAACCGTATGGGCAATGAGCGACATGATCACGCGCGGCAAAGCCTTGTACTGGGGCACCTCCGAGTGGAGCGCCGACGAAATCCGCGCCGCTTATGACATCGCGGAGCGGCACCATCTGCACAAGCCGGTCATGGAACAGCCGCAGTACAACCTGTTTCACCGCAAGCGCGTCGAACAGGAATACAAGCGTCTCTACGAAGATATCGGTCTGGGGCTGACTACCTGGAGCCCGCTCGCGTCAGGCCTCCTCACCGGCAAGTATCGCAACGGCGTGCCGGCGGACAGCCGCGCGCAGTTGCAGGGCTACGACTGGCTGCGCAAACAGGTTACCGACGCAGGCAAAAACAATGTGGTCGGCAAGCTGGGCGAAGTGGCCGACGAACTGGGCTGCACCGTCGGCCAGCTTGCGATTGCATGGATTCTCAAGAATCCGCATGTCAGCACCGTGATTACAGGCGCATCGCGCGTCGAGCAGATTAGCGAGAATATGAAATCGGCTGAGGTCGCCCAGCAGATCACGCCGGAGATCAAAGAGAGAATCGAAGGTATTTTCGGAGACGTGCACGACTAACGCCGCTCTGTCGGACGTCTGGGTACGGCCGCGGCAAGGTCGCGGTCGCGGTCGCGGTCGTGGTCGCGATCGTGGTTGCGGTCGTGGTTGTGCACGGAACAGCGCAATCCGACAACGCGCACGGTAACGCCGCCGCAACTCACTGCGACGCGCGCGGCGTCGCGTACAATACGCGACCGCGCGGCACATCGGCGTTCTGTGCCGGCGTGCCGCCGCAATGCATCCGCATCGCCGACTCCAGCCGGGAACGGCGCGCCCTCTTTCTGCATCTCCTCATCATGCTCAGCTATCGCCACGCCTTTCATGCAGGCAACCACGCCGACGTTCTCAAACACGCGGTCTTGTTGCAGCTATTGCGCTATCTCGGTCAGAAGGACAAAGCCTACTGGTATATCGACACGCATGCCGGCGCGGGCGTCTATTCGCTGCAGGAAGGCTATGCGGTCAAGACCGGCGAGTTTCAGACAGGCATCGCCAGGCTGTGGGAGCGCAACGATCTCCCGTCGCTCTTCTCCGACTATGTCGATGAAGTCGCCGCGCTCAATCCCGACGGCCAGCTGCGCTTCTACCCCGGCTCGCCGTATATCGCCTGGCGCCAGATGCGCGAGCAGGACCGTATGCGTTTATTCGAGTTGCACACCACTGAGATCGACGTGCTGCGTCACAATTTCCGCGATGCGGGCCGGCGCGCGATGCTATACGCGGGCGACGGCTTCGACGGCATTCTCGCGCTGCTGCCCCCGGCCCCGCGCCGTGCGCTAATACTGCTCGATCCTTCCTATGAGGACAAGCGCGACTACACGCGCACGCTGCGGTGCGTGGAAGAGAGCCTGAAGCGCTTCCCCACCGGCACCTACGCTGTCTGGTATCCGCAAGTGAAGCGCCCCGAATCGCAACGCTTTCCCGACCAGCTGAAAAAGCTGCAGGAGCGCAACTGGCTGCACGTCAGCCTCACGGTGAGCAATCCGCCCACGGACGGATTCGGGCTTTTCGGCAGCGGCATGTTTATCCTGAATCCGCCGTACACGCTGCCGAAGATGCTGAAGGATCAGATGCCCTGGCTGGTGAAAACGCTCGGTGAGGACAAGGCCGCGCAGTTCAAGGTCGAATACCGCGGCGATTGACGCCAGGCGAGGTTGCGCATAGTCGAATGGCGCGCCCTCGCCACGCTGTTACTTGAGTTGTGCCGCGGCCCTGCGGGCGAAGTCGTTGGTATAGGTCGCGTTCAGGTCGATCTTTTTCGGATCGAGCCGGTTATCGAACGACGCCAGTGCGCGCAACGAAGTCTCCGGGCCGTCGGCGGGCATCAGGCCGTCTGGCGAATAAGCGTCCCGCACATTGTGGAACGCCTCGACATAGAGCGAGGAATCGTTTAACAGATAGGCCGGCGGCACCATCTTCAGCAGATCGGCATCGCTCGCGGTCTGCAGCCAGTGATCCGCGCGCACGATGGCATTGGCGAGCGCCTGCGTCGTCTTTGGGTATTTCTGAATGAAACTCTCCGGCGCATACAGTGTGGCCGCCGGCATCGTTCCGCCGAACACCTCCTGCGTTCCTTTCACGGTGCGCGTATCCACCAGCACCTTGATTGCGCCGCTGCGTGTGAGCTTCGTCATCATCGGATCGACGTTGGATAGCGCGTCGATCTGACCGTTGCTCACCGCCGCGAGCACGGTTGCGCCGCTGCCTACACCGATCGCCGCAATGTCGCTCCTCTGCACGCCGGCCTTGCGCAAGGCGACAGTCAGCACGAGATCGGTCGATGACCCCGGCGCGCTCACGCCGACCTTTGCGCCTTTGAAATCGGCAAGCGTCTTGATCTTGTCTGCCTTCGACGTCAATACGGCAACGACGATCTGCGGCGCGCGGCCCATCAACGCAAAGGCCCGGTAGCGTTGGCCCTTCGCCTGCATGAATAGTGTGTGCTCGAATGCCCCGGCGCCGATATCCGCGCTGCCGCCCACCACCGCTTCGAGTGCTTTGGAGCCGCCCGCGAAATCTTCGAGCGTGACCTCGAGACCCTCGTCCTTGAAAAAGCCCAACTGCTGGGCCGTGAGCACCGGCAAGTAGTAAAGACCCGGCAGACCGCCAACGGCCATTGTCAGTGCCGGCTTTTCGGGGACGTCTTTCGCGGACGCCACGCCGTGCAGTGCGGCAAGGGCGAACAACGTGGCGCAAACGGCGGCGCGCCGCATCCAGTGATTGGGCATTTGACGTCTCCTTTTTGTATGTTCTCGTTCAATCTGGTTGCCGGGCCGCCCCTGTGGGACTGTCGGCGCGACTTTGCGGCAGAGACCGCTTGAGGATTGTCGTCGCCCGACTGGTGGCGCGCCATGCGCCCAAACCCCAATGGCCAGGCGCGGGCGCACGAATTCGCGGCGCCGCGTTTCGCGCGGACTTCCGGGCAGCAAGCTACGGGCAGGATCGGCGCGACTCAGCTATTGCGGACGCGGAGCGGGCCGAGGCACGGGATACGGTTGAGGATACGGCTGAGGTTGCGGTGCGACACCACCGCCGCCGACGGGCAACTGGATATACGGCGCGACGACGATCGGCATGGATGAATTCGGCGCCAGTTCGGTAGGCGTAGCGATAGGTTGTGCTTCGACGATGGGTTGCCGCGATAGCGGCGCTGTCTGCAGGACGGTTCCGCTCTGCCCGTCGCTGATTCCATTCTGCGAGTCGAGGATCACAGGCTTGCGGCTATTGCTCGACGCAGCAGACGCGCTCGACACGGCGCAAGCCGTGGCAAACAAAACTGCAATGGCGGTCAGAGAGAATTTGAACGAATGGGTCGAAGACATGGGGCGGACCGATTGAGCCGGGAAGGCCGGATTGCGCTGAAAAACGCTTTACCTTACCGCGACGCGGGCTTCCCCGCTAGTCGATATTCGCCACCTCGAGTTTTGCGACGCCTTGAGGACAACGTGGCGCCCAGATGTGACAAAGCCCCGCAAAAGACGGGGCTCACACTTAACAGCTACTTCTGAACTACTGTGGCGGCAAAAGACGCTCGCCTAAAAAGCTTACAGCGAATAACCGTTGGCTTCGAGCGAGCGGATGCGCTGTTCGAGCTGAACGATATCCGACGACGAAGCCAGATACGCTTCACGGCGGTCGCGCTCTGCAGTTTCAAACCAGGTGCTCAGTTTTTCAAGGACGTATGCAAACATGATGTTCTCCAAGGATCAGATTGAATCCCCGGTGGATCGGGCATCAGGGATTTCCCGTAAAAGGGTTAACCCGGATTATAGGCTGATGGTGCAACCGCGCCAGTGAAATGCTCGCATGATGTGCATTCCAAATTGGAATGCTGCACATGGGTAGTGCATAAAGCACGTTGATTTGATTAGGTCACGCGGAAGCCAGTAGACCACAAAGTACGAAGGAGACTAACTTCATGCACACATTAGGTGCATAAACCAACGCATCGCCGCCTCATGCCACTACACGTTGACTTCGGCCTTCGAGAACCCCTTGCAAGCGTTCCCGCTCTCCGCCGAAACCATGCCGACGTCCGCAAGCCCCTCGATGATCGGACATTCCGGACGGTCGTCGCCGTGACAATGGTTGGCAAGATGCGCCAGCGTGTCGCGCATATCGGTGAGTTCGGCAATGCGTCGATCGAGTTCGGCCACGTGGTCCAGCGCGATTGCCTTCACTTCGGCACTCGCACGCGTGCGGTCGTGCCACAGCGCGAGCAGTCGCCGGATGTCTTCCACAAGAAAGCCCAGTCGACGCGCCCGGCGAATGAAGCGCAGTGAATGCACCTCCTGCGGACCGTAGACACGATAGCCGGCGGTCGTACGGGATTTCGCCGCGAGCAAGCCGACGCTTTCGTAGTAGCGAATCATTTTCGCCGTGACGCCCGACGCGCGGGCCGCTTCACCAATGTTCATCACTGTTTCCCCACTCAATGCGTCGATCGTACACCTTCCCATGATGGGAAGGTCAGCCACCTAAATCTGGTCAGGAAGGCATAATTCAATCATCGCAACCGACATTTCCCCGAGGCAATTCCGATGAAAACCGAATTCCAGGTTGAAGGCATGAGCTGCCAGCATTGTGTTGCGGCAGTCACCAACGCTATTCGCGAGCACGACGAAGCCGCGCAAGTGCAGGTAGATCTCGCGGCGGGCCGGGTCGCGGTCGAGTCGACGCAATCGGTCGACGCATTGAAGGCCGCCATCGACGAGGCCGGCTACACGGTCAAAGGCGTGTCGCCCGGCGCAGCGAGCTAAGGGGAACGCGGATCATGTTCAAGGTCGCTGTCATAGGAGCTTCTGGCCTGCTTGGTCGCGCTGTCGTCGACGAACTGGCGGCTCAGCCGGCCTGGCAAGTCGTCGGCACTGCCTTCAGCCGGCCAGCGCCGAATACCGTCACGCTCGATGTCCGGGATCCGCGGGCAGTCGAGCAGTTTGTCGAGCGCGAAGCGCCGGATGCGCTCGTGATTGCCGCCGCCGAGCGTCGGCCGGATGTGTGCGAGCGTCAGCCGGAAGTGGCCCGCGCGCTCAATGTGGATGCCGTGCGCGCGCTCGCCGCCGCCGCGCACCGGCGAGGCGCATGGACGCTGTCCATTTCCACCGACTACGTTTTCGACGGCACGCATCCGCCCTATCGGCCGGATTCCGCACCGGCGCCGCTCAATGCATATGGGCGCAGCAAGCTGGACGGCGAGCAGGCGTTGACCGACACGACCGACCTGGGCTGCGTGCTGCGCTTGCCGCTGCTGTACGGGCCGATTGTCGATTGGGCGGAATCCGCCGTGACGAGTCTCGTGCCGGCCATTGCCGCGTCGGCATCGGCGCAGGGCAAAGCGGCCAGCATGGACGCATGGGCGATCCGCTATCCAACCTTCACGCCGGACGTCGCGTTCGTGATACGGCAGATGCTCGAGCGTCACGCAGCGGGTGACGCGATTCGCGGCATCGTGCAATGGTCGGGCGACGAACCGATGACCAAGTACGAGATCGCCATGCGCCTCGCGCGAGCGCTGCAACTCGACGCGCGGCTCGTGCCGCAACACACGCCGACCGATGCGACGCCGCGTCCGCATAATTGCCACCTGGCGTCGGACCGGCTGGAGCAACTCGGGATCGGCCGCCGCACGCCGTTCGATACGGCGATACGCGAGGTGTTGGCCGCGTTCCCGTGGCGCGGCGATACATCCACCTGAACCGGATACCCCGATTTTGTGCTCTGCAGGCATGCGCTCAATGTCGAACGCCTTTCGAAGCGCACAAACGTCTTAGCAAAAATTCCTGCTAACGGAATGCAGCCCGCCCAGCAGATGCGACATATCGACGAGCCGTTGTGCCACCAGATGCCGGACCTCGCCCTGACATTGCCATACTCCATAGACAGCCAGCAACGACGCACTGAGCGCTTCCTTGCGTTGCTTCTCGAGCAGGCTTGGCCACACGATGACGTTCACGTTGCCCGTTTCGTCTTCGATTGTCACGAACACCACGCCTTTCGCGGTGCCGGGACGCTGCCGCACGGTGACGAGACCGCAGCCTCGCGCAAGCCGGCCGTCGCGATAAGTGCGCAGCGTCGCAGCCGGCATTAACCGGTTTGCCAGCAACTGCGGGCGCAAAAGTTCCAGCGGATGGCGGCCGAGCGTCAGGCCCACTGAGCGGTAATCCGCCACGATGTCGTGTGCTTCGGAGGGCGCGCCGAGTTCGGGCGTTTCGTCCTCGACGGCCGCGACTGCAAGCATGTCTTTGTCCGGCACGGCAGCGACCGACTGCCATAGCGCCTCGCGCCGGTTGCCGGCAAGCGAGGTCAGCGCATTGGCGTCCGCCAGGATATGCAGGTCCCGGCGATCGAGCGCTGCGCGACGCGCGAGGTCTTTCGCGCTTGCAAACGGGCGCACCGCACGCGCATTCTCAATCCGCTCGGCCGTGCCTTCCTTCATGCCACGTAGCAGCGACAGACCCAGACGCACCGCAGGCCGTGCGGCATCCGCAATACGCTCAAGAGACGAGTTCCACCCACTGATAGTCACATCGACTGGCAGTACGCTGACACCATGCCGTTGCGCATCCTGCACGAGTTGCGATGGCGAGTAGAAGCCCATGGGCTGGCTGTTGAGCATGGCGGCCAGAAATGCCTCGGGCTCATGGCATTTGAGCCAGCTGCTCGCATACACGAGCAGCGCGAAACTCGCGGCATGACTCTCCGGGAAACCATATTCGCCAAAACCTTTTATCTGTTCGAAGATGGCTTCCGCAAACGCAAGGTCATAGCCCCGCTCCTGCATGCCGAGCACAATGCGGTCATAGTATTTGCCGAGACCACCCTTGCGTTTCCACGCCGCCATTGCGCGCCGCAACTGGTCGGCTTCGCCCGCCGTAAAGCCCGCGGCGAGAATCGCGACCTGCATCACCTGCTCCTGGAAAATCGGCACGCCGAGCGTGCGGCCCAGTGCGGTCTCCAAATCCTTGCTCGGATAGGTGACCGGCTCAAAGCCCTGGCGACGGCGCAGATACGGATGAACCGCACCACCCTGAATCGGACCCGGCCGCACGATGGCCACTTCGATCACCAGGTCGTAGAACGTTCGAGGCCGCATGCGCGGCAGCATCGACATCTGTGCGCGCGACTCGATCTGGAAGACGCCCACCGTGTCGGCGGCGGAAATCATGTCGTAGGTTGCATCGTCTTCTGAGGGAATGTCCTGCATCTCGAAGCGCTCGCCGCGCTGCTCCGACACGAGGTCGAGCGTGCGCCGAATGGCCGACAGCATGCCGAGCGCAAGCACGTCGATCTTGAGCAGCCCCAGCGATTCGAGGTCGTCCTTGTCCCATTGGATGACGCTGCGCTCTGCCATCGCGGCGTTCTCAACGGGAACGAGGCGCGTGAGCTTGCCACGGCTAATGACGAACCCGCCCGAGTGCTGCGACAGATGCCGCGGAAAGCCATACAGTTGCGCGGCGAGCGTGGCCCACGCGCGGATGAGCGGCGTTTGCGGGTTCAGCCCGCATTCCTCGAAGCGCTTCAGCAGGTCCGCACTGTTATCGAACCAGTGATGCGACTTGGCGACCGCATCGACTATCTGCATATCGACGCCGAGCGCCTTACCCGTTTCGCGCAAGACGCCACGCGCACGATACGTCGAGACCGCAGCGGCAATCGCCGCGCGGTCGCGACCGTACTTGCGATAGATGTACTGAATCACTTCTTCGCGCCGCTGATGCTCGAAGTCGACGTCGATGTCAGGCGGCTCCCCGCGCTCTTTCGAGATAAAACGCTCGAAAAGCATGTTGCCGCGCGCAGGGTCCACTTCCGTCACGCCGAGGCAATAGCAGACAGCCGAATTGGCCGCCGATCCGCGTCCCTGACACAGGATGTGCTGACTGCGCGCAAAGCGGACCAGGTCGTAGACCGTCAGGAAGTACGGTTCATATTGCAGGTCGGCAATCAGTTCAAGTTCGTGCTCAATCTGCTCCTGCACGTGGTGCGGAATACCCGACGGAAAGCGCCGTTGCGCGCCGATGTACGTCTCCTGCCGGAGATAGGCGGTCGGCGTGAAGCCGGGCGGTATCAGTTCGTCGGGATACTCGTAGCGCAGTTCGTCGAGCGAGAAGGTACAGCGCGCGGCAATGTCGACGGTCGCGGCAAGTGCCTCCGGCGGATACAGATTGGCCAGCCGCAGCCGCGAGCGCAGGTGCTGCTCCGCATTCGGCGCAAGCTCGTATCCGCATTCATGAACCGGCTTGCCGACGCGAATGGCGGTTATCGTGTCCTGCAGCGGTTTTCTTGAACGCACGTGCATGACCACTTCGCCGAGTGCGACCACCGGCACGTCCCGGTTGCGCGCGACGAATTCGACCGCGCCGCGGTGAATGTCGTCCATCGCCCGCTGATGGAGCACCAGGCCAACCCACGCGCGTGCGGGAAATGTCTCGTCCAGCCATTCGACCTGGGCATTGAGCACATCCTCTTTTGCCGGGAAGGTCGGCACGAGAATGGCCAGGCAGTCCGGCAGGCCCAGCAGGTGCCGGTATTCCTTCTCCGGTCGCGACAGGTCCTGCGGCGTGAGCCGGTATTCGCCCTTCGGCGCGCGTGTACGCGCCAGCGTGATGAGTTCGGACAGATTGCCGTAGCCCTCGCGATTTTTCGCCAGCAGGATGAGTCCGAATGCCGGCGAGCCGTCGGCGTTCACCAGACGAAAGTAGGATCCGACGATAAACGGCAGCTTCGCTTCTTTCGCCGCGACGTGCGCGCGCACCACACCGGCAAGCGAGCACTCGTCGGTAATCGCAAGTGCCGAGTAGCCCAGTTGCGCGGCGCGCTCAGCGAGTTCCTCGGCGTGCGACGCGCCACGCAGAAACGAAAAATTGGAGAGGCAGAAAAGCTCGGCATACGCCGGCAGCATGCTGAAGGTGGTGTCCATGGCGCGTCATCCGAAAAGGCCATGAAGGAACCACCGCTGGTCTTCTTCGGCGTCGCGACTGCTGACACGTTCGCGGTAAATCCAGTAGCAGCTCTGGTCGTCGGCCTGAGCGACGAAGTAGTCGCGCGTCACGAGTTCACCGTCGAACCAGCCCGCTTCGATACGCTCGCCCGGCGACACCATGCGCAGCGGCGAGCCATAGAACGGACGATGCTGGCGCATGATTAAGCGCACCGGCGTATCGAGCATCCACGTGGGCCTCGGCAAGCCTTCCGGTATGACTGCGGGCTTCACCGGTTGCGTCACCGGCACCCAGCAGTTGGCGACTTCCGGCCGATGGTCGGGGCTCGGCGCGGGCCGCAGCACGTTCTCGTCGCCTAGCCGGGCGACCAGCAGTTCGAGTAGCCGTGCATGATCTTCCTTCGAGCCGCCGGGCTCGGGAAAAAGCGTATCGGAAGCCGGCGCAGCGGACTCCACTTTCGAGGCATCCAGACGCAATGCGATAACCGGCGCAGTGAGCTCGATGCGATGCAAGCGCTCCTTCAGCAGCCTCACCAGGTGTTCTTCACGCCACGTTGGTTCGCCGAGGGCAATGTCGATGGTGGTGGGTTCAATGGCGTCGCGCCCCCGCTCGTGCTCCAGCAACAAACGTATTGCGGTGAGCGCCAACTGCTTTGCGCAGAGCCAGCCGCACAACTGCACGATCAGCCGATGCGCGCCGAACACGGCGCCGTCCGCATGTTCGAGCCGGTCGGGCATTTCGATGCGCGCGGAAAACGTGGGCGGCAGTTCGAGCCAGTCGAAGAGTTCCGGCGCGGTGCCAAATGCGCGGTCGAGCGAATCGAGCAGGTGCTCGCCGCAGCGCCGCTGCAACCCGGCGCGCGGCAGCCGGCGGATGTCGGCGATGGTTTCGCAGCCGAGCCCGGCGAACCAGTCGGCGAACTCGCGCACTTCGGGGACCGCGACCATGGGCAGCGCGGCGAGACGCTGCTCGAGCGTGGACAGCTTCAGCACGCGCCTCGCGCCCCGCCCCTTCGCATATCGCGCCAGCAGCCACGCGCCCTGGCCGGTCGGCGCGGCGCTCACACGCGCGGTGAGACCGAGCGTGGCAAGCAGCGCCTTCGCCTCGCGGCACAGCGCAAGCAGTCCGCCAAAGAGGCGCAGGCTCGCGCCTATTTCCACGACGACAGTCGCTTCATCGAGCAGCGCGACTTCGGGCGAAAAGCGCATTAGCGCGATGCCGACCTCGCGTTGTGCGGACTGCTCGCGGGCGAAGTCGCGTTCGTGCATGTCTGTCTCGGGCGACAGCGTGAGCACGCCCCCGCGTTTCATGCCAAGCCTCACTCCGGCCGCGCGCGCGACGCTGTCCGCAATCACGACCTTGTCCTTCTCGAGCACGACACTGCCGTGAGCGGGCTCAGGCGACCACTTCGGCCTGAAAACTTCGAGCGGCAACTTCGGCAGGTGAACGGCGAGGAAGACGCGCATGTCGTGACAGCAGAACAGGAGTGGGTTGAAGGGGAATCGACAGGGGCTCCGCGCGCGAGGGCCCTCGTCGTTTCACGATGTCGACGGTCAGGCCGTCGGCAGATGGTTTGAGCGCCAGCCGCAATAGCGCCGGCGAGGCGTCCTGAGCGCTCGCGAGCGGCCGCACCATGACGAAAAGCGTCTCCGACGACTGCGCCGCCAGATGCAGGCGCCGAAGCGACGAAGCCTGCGCATACTGCGCCCAGAAAATCAGCGCACCGCAACTGCCGGCACGCAGAATCTGTTCTGCCGACCACAGCGCGTCCGCCGTTTTCTGCGCCTTGACGCGCAGCACCTGCTCAAGCGACAGGCCGATGTAGCTGAGCCCGAGGCCGTCCGGTGTATGCGGGGGCTGGACGAACGCGATGGGCCGGTTGCCGGCTGCACTGAGTGCGGGTCGTAGCAACCGCAGCTCGCCTACACCCGGCTGCTGCACGAGCAGGTCGACCAGTGCGCCCACTGGCCAGCCGCCACCGGGCAGTTCAGCCGATAGCGCCGGGTAGCCGGTGTCGACCACCTGCCCCCGGCCGCGCGCAAGCTGGGACGCCCGCCACAGGGACGGGTGTATCGCTTCGGGCGGTGGAGAAGAGGCAGTCATGGACGAAAAAACCTGTATGGATGTACAGTATCCTACACGGATTTTCGCGACGGGGAACAGGCACTTTTTTTGGGAACGAATGGAAGGACAGGTGCGTGCCCAAGCTCGTGGGCCATCCATTCCAGAGAAAACGCCATACAGCAGGCACTTCCCGACGCACACCGCCATTGCGGCGGTGTGCGGTCTGAATCTCAATGAACGGGCTGAAGCGCTGGAATCAAACCCGATCCAGATTCGCCGAAGCAAACGCCCAGTTCAAATGACGCGACACGGTCGCGACCAGGTAATCCGGCCGGCGATTCTGATAATCGAGGTAATAGGCGTGCTCCCACACATCCACCGTCAGCAGCGGCGCCTGACCGCGCGTGAACGGGGTTTCCGCATTGCTCGTCTTCACCACCGCGAGTTCGCCTCGATCGACCACCAGCCATCCCCAGCCGCTGCCGAATTGCGACGCTGAAGTGGCCACCAATGCTTTGGTCAAAGCTTCCGTGGAGCCGAACTTGCGCTGGATCGCCGCCTGCAGCTTCTCGCTCGGCGCGCTCGCATCCGGACTGAGCGAGTTCCAGTAAAAATTGTGATTCCACGCCTGCGCTGCGTTGTTGAACACGTCGACGAGCGCCGGCTGATCGTGCGACTGCATGATCAGCTCTTCGAGCGACGCATTGGCGAGCGGCGTGCCGGCCAGCAGCTTGTGCAGATTGTCGAAGTACGCACGATGATGTTTGCCGTAGTGAATCCCGATCGTACGCGCCGAGATAACCGGTTCGAGCGCGTTGTCCGCCCACGGCAACGGCGGCAAAGTTTGCGGCGACGCGCCGAGATACGCCGGCACCCCACGCGAGCTTGCAGCCTTCGCAGCGGCCTGCGTGCTCGCGCCGAATGACATCTTCGAAAGCAGCACACCGACTGACGCCAGCGATCCGGTTGCCATCAGACGACGGCGCGACAAAGACGATTTGAGCATGTTTGAAATCCCCAGTAATGTGGCGCGGCGCTCATGATGTCCGCCGCACTCACACAACATTCCACGCTATCTGGCTATTCCATCGTGGCGGGGAATTATTTGCCCGCTTCTAACGGGACGATTGGGACGCTTCGGAGCCTTGCGGCGCGTCGCTCTGCCGCTTCGCGTCGGTCTTCTGCTTCGTGTCGTTCTGCTGCTTCATGACGCGCTTCTGCTTCGCGTTGTTCTTCTGCTTCGTGTCATTCTTCTGTTTCGCAGCGAGCATCGCTGTTATCAGGCCGCGCCGGGAAGATTCAAATCGTCCTTGTGATCGTCGTACTCGGTTCCGGCGACTTCCTTCGCGCCGTCCTTGGCGATCTGCTTACCCGCTTCCTTCGCGGCCGTTTTGTTGATCACACCTTTGTTGGCCTGATACGCCGCGTTCAGTGCCGCCGACTCCGCGCCCTTGAGCGCCGTGCCCGCACCCGGCACGGTCAGCGCGCCGAGGGCCGCGCCGCCCACATCGAAGCCGGCCTTGATGCCGGCCTGCTTCATGTCGCCGCCTTCGAGCGCGGTGTCGGCAAGTTCGTAGCCGCTCGAAAGCGCCTGCGCGCCAACCGAGCCCGCTGCCGCCAGCTGGCTGATAAGCGGAATCTTGAGATCGGCGATCACGCCGAGCACCTTCGACACAACACCCTCGATCTTCGAGGCGATCGTGAGGAGCCCGTGCAGGAAGTCCTGGAACTGGCCGCCCTTCTTCGCCTTCGTGTCCGGCTGGTCGGCTTCGCCGTCCTGCATCGCGGCGACCGCGCTCGCGTCCTCCGCGCTCGACGGCGCCTGGGTCGCGTAGGTCGGCGCGGGCGTTTTGTTCATCGTCGAGGTAAATTTGTCGAAGTCCTTTTTCGAAATCTTGCCGTCGTCGGCGGCGTGGAAAAACGAGCCGCTATTGCCGTGCAGCGCGTTGTCCATCATGCCGAACAACATCGGATCGTTGAGCAGTTGCTTCGCTGCTTTCGCGACGTCGGGGTTCGGATCGTTCGACAAGGTCTTGAGCTTGTCGCGCGTCAGGTTGCCGTCCTTGAAGAACGCGTCGGAATTCGCCTGCATCGTTTTAACGGTGGCGGTTTCGTCTGCATTCAATTCGACGTTCGATGAAATCGCGTCCTCCAGCTTGCCGCGTTTGACCTTGCCGTCGGCGTTGCCTGCGAGCTTCTGCCAGTCGTCCGGATGATCGAGGTAATACTGCGCCGCCGCGATCACTTGAGGCGGGCGCTTGCCCTCGCTGCCCGTTCCGTCGACGATCTGCTGCAACGAGTCCTTCGTCACCGGGTCGGGCAGGTTGTCGGAATAGCGATACAGCTCGCGCTCGGCGTCGTTCGCCGTCATGGGGCGGCCCTGCTTCGCGCCGCTGGTGTCGTCCGACGGAATGTAGTTCTTCTCGAACGAACTGGCCTGCTTCTGGTTCATCGCGATCAACGTGGGGGAGTTCGAAAGCGCTTTCACGTCGCCGCCACTGAACTTGCCGTCCGTCTTGCCGTTCTTGCCCGAGTCCAGCATCTGCTGCAAGCCGGGATCGTTCTTTACCGTTTGCAATGCCGCCTTCAGATCGGGCGGCGTTTTCGGATCATTGATCTTCTTGTCGAGATCCGAGAACTTGAGCGTGCCAAGTTCGCCTTCGTGACGCTGCAACACGTTGATCGCGTTTGCACGATCCGGCGACGCGGCCAGTTGCTGGTCCGCGAGCGTGCGCTTTATGTCGCCTGCGATGAACTTGCCGTCCGACTTGCCGTTCAATGCGCCGTCGAGTTGCTTCTGCAAGTCGGGATCGTTCTTCAGCGATTGCAGCGCCTGCTTGAGATCGGGCGGCGTCTTCGGATCGTCGATCTTCTTGTCGAGATCGGAGAAGCTCATCGTGCCCAGTTCCTTCGCGTGCGCGTCGAGCACGCTCAACGTGTTCGAGCGCTGTTGGGCGAGTTGCTGGGCCTGCTGTTCTTCCGGCGTGGGTGCGGGCGATGCCGGGGACGCGCTCGCGTCAGGGTCGGCCGCCGTTGTATTGGCAGGCTCGGGCTGCGCGGCGACGGGCGCGGCCGCGCCGCTGTCTTCGCCTGCATCATCGGCGCGCTGGCCGTCCGCCGGTTGCATCGTATTGCGCAACATGGGTCCGCTCGCATTCGGCTGAGCGCCGCCCGTTTGGGCGAGATTGCGCAGCACGAGTCCGCGCGGCACGGTCTGGCCGTCAGGAGTGCCCGGCGCCTTGCCTCCAGCTGACGACGCATGCTTCAAACCCGTCAGCATCGCGCTAAACAATGCTTGCATTTCCGCCGAACCGGCGTCCTGCGTGTCGGCCGGCGCGCCGTTTCTCAGCGCCGCCGCTTCGGGCGTGCCGACATCGCTCGCGGTGTTGGCCTGCAGCGGCGTGGTTTGCGTCAGTACGCGCATATTCATTGTTAGCTTCCTTGATGATTTCGGGTTATTGGCCGGACTTGCCCGCACCGCGAACAAGCAATTCGATTCGCCGCGCGACGCTCGCGGACATTGGCGGCAGATGCTGGCGTGCAAAAGCCGCCTGCAACGCTTCATACTGTCTTCGCAGCGCCGCCGCCCGCGCCTGAAGCGCGGGGCGCAGTTGCAGCGTGATTTCGAACGCGTACGAAGCGTCCGCGGACAATTGGCCGTCAAGATAAGACATCAGCAGCAACTCACTTGCATACATAGCGCCGTTCCAGGTCGGACCGAAATAGCGGGATTGGCAAGCGCCGGCCGTTCAGCCCCGCTGCCGTCCCGACTGCGTTGCCGCGCGGCGAGACCGTTACGCCAGAATCGTCGACAGATTCGCAAGCCGCGACGCCATCTGCGGATCGCTTGGATGCTCGAACGCGTCGGAAAACGCCTGCGTCGCGGCTTGCGGCGTCTTCGCGTTCTTCACCGCGTCGATCGCGCCGCGTTGTGTCGTTTCCAGTTCCTGCTTGAGGAAGCCGTAGTTGGCGGCCTGGCTCGACGGATCGAGCGGCGGCTTCTGGCTTGCCGCGAAGTCGAGTAGACCTTGCTTGCGCGAGCCGCCCCACTGCGCGATTCCGTAGCCGTTGGCGTTGTCGTCGGCCATGTTGCCGCTCGGCTTGCCGATTGCTCCGCCCTGGTTGATGCCGGAGTTCATGCCCCCGCTCTCATGCCACAGATTCGCGACGACGCCGGCCGCCTGGTCCTTCGTCAGGCCGAAGTCTTTTTGCAAATTGGCCATGTAGGCGTCAGCAACCTGCTTGCTTTGTGCAGGCGTGTTCGCGGTAGTTTGCGGCGCAGTGCTGAGACCGGTGCTGCCGTTATTCGACGATGCACCCGCTGCACCTGCTGCGCTCGCGGCGGAATCAGCGGCAGGCGCAGCAGACGACGCACCGCCGGAAGCCGCTGGCGCTGAAGCCCCAGCCGGGCCTGCGGCGCCTCCATGCGCACCGCCGAGCCCCGCCAATACATGATGCCCGCCGTGATGCGCGCCGGACCCTGGCATGCCCGAACCCTGATCCTGAGCGTCGTCGCCTTGCTTGAGCAATGCGAGCAGATCCTGCATGAACTTCGCGACGTCGTTGACCTGGCCATCCTGGCCCGCGCCGTTGCTGGCCGCACCGCTCGCGGAATTGCCGCCGTCGAGCAGGTTCGCGATATCGCGCAGCAGATTGCTGACGTCCGAGCCGTGCGAACGATCGTTGTCGGCATTGGGCAATCTGTTTGTCGAAGTGCCGACGAAGTAATTACCGCTCGCTGTAGATATGGGATTCATGGCGTTCTCTTCTCTCGATGAGTGACAGACGCGTGACGCTCGACAGCGCCGCGTTTGCATCAAGATAGATTTCCCTCGCACGCTGTTGCGTAGCGCGTGCGAAGCCGCATGCAGTGCGCCGAACCTGCGCGCCCGCAATCTGAAAGTCGCCTGCTTCGAGACGACCCGAGGCGACCCCAGGCGACTTGCGACGCGCGCTTCGCGCCGCCGTGGTGCCGCTTCGCGTTACGTCATGCGCAAACGCTGGCAACAGGTATGGTGAAGTTCTCCATGTGAATCGCTCATCTTGAGCAACGCTGTCATGTTCATTCGCCGACCTTGTGCCGTGTATTGCGCTTCGTTGTTCACCGGCGCCGCCCTGTTGATGACGTTTACCGTTTCGACGCGAGCAGCCACCGGGTTCGTGCGTGTCGATGCACATTACGACGCCGTGGCGGAACGGCATCGCGAGGAGCGGTTGTGGGAAAAACGTCAGCAGGACGCGCGCCGTCAGCAGGCAATTCACGACGACTATCGTCAACGCAGTGAACGCGCGCAACGCGCTCACGCCGCGAGCGAACGCGGGCAACTGTATTGACGCCGCCCATGTGCCTTGTAAAACCGCGCATTGCCGGCGCCGCCGTTTGTTCGCTCGTTATGTTTGCAGCAGCGCCCGCGTATGCCGATTGTTTCGACGACGCCGCCGCGTATCAGCACGTCAATCCGACTATCCTGCGTGCAATCGCATGGCAGGAATCACACTATCGTGCGGACGCGGTTCACAAGAACGCAAACGGCTCGATCGACTACGGTCTCATGCAGATCAATTCGATTCATCTGAGCGCGCTAGCGCGCTACGGAATCGGTCAGGACGCGTTGATGACGCCGTGCAAGAACGTCTACATCGCCGCATGGCAATTGCGCCGGCAGGTCGTCAAATACGGCAATACGTGGGCCGCCGTTGGTGCTTATCACTCGGCGACGCCCGCATTACGCGACGACTACGCGCGTCGTATCGCCGCTATCGTCGAGCGCTGGAGCATGGGATCGGCGTCGGCATCGACATTGGGAATGCCGGCGCCTTGACGTGCCGCCATGCGTCGAGCATGCGTCAAAGCCGCGGTGGCACGCGGCCCACTTCGTGGCAAAGCACGACGCTTCGCGCGATCCGCTTGTTGCGGCGGGCCGCGTCGCACAATGCAAATGGACGCACCACGCGAATCGTTTGTTCCTTCTTCTCTGTGAAACCAGCATGCCGACCATTCAATGCAGCGCCACCGTACTCGACGCTTTCCTATCCGTATTCTCGGGCGGCATGCGCATCGGAGCGCAGGCCGATCTCGACGACATGTTGCTTGCGTTGCGAACATGGCAGCCCGATTCGCCGCTCGCCGACGTACTCGAAGCGCGTCTGCATATCAGCCGGACCGACTGGCGCGAGGCGGCGCAACTGCTGCGTCAGGTGAGTGACCGGTACGCGGGTTTGCCGATCGTATCGGCGTTGCACGGCTTGTGTCTCTTCATGCTGCGCGACGACGAATGGCGGCGTCTCGGCGCGCAGGTTCTGGAGAGCGGCAATCAGACAGCAATCGCTATCGTCGGGCGGTTTCTCGGCGTGACGATCGAGCCGGGCGCGCACCCGTCGCTGCTCGCCGAGCGTGTGACCGAAGCCGTGCACGCCTGAAGCACCGCAAAAAAAAGCCGGTGTGACGCATATCGCGCACAACCGGCATTCAGCGTTTCGTTCCTGCATCCGTTACCAGGACTCGATCAGAACTCGATCAGAACTCGATCACGCGCGGCGAAAGCAATACCAACCGTTCCATATGGCTATTCTGTTTCTGCCGATAGCGAAACAGTCCGCCCAGAAACGGTATCTTCGACAGGACCGGCACGCCCGATTCGCCGTTGGTCTGGTTATCGATCCGATATCCGGCAATCAGCAGACTCTGCCCTTCCGTCACGACGGCTTCCGTGTTGATTTCGCTCGTGGCGATCTGAGGAATCTGGTCGGTCGTTTGTCCGGGCACGATCTGTCCGTCCTCGACATGCACCTGCAACTTGATTTGCGTCTTGCCTTCGTCGTCGGTGACCATTGGCAGCACCCGCAGCGTATTGCCGACCGACACGCTGAACAGATCGCTCGACGTGAACCCCGCTACCTTCACAAAGAAGCGCGTTTTGTTGTCCATGACCGCCTCGACGTTATCCAGCGTCGCGACCTTCGGGCTTGCGTCGACGCGCGCGAGATCGTCCTGTTCGAGCGCATTGACGCGCGCGAGCAGATAACGCCCCGCATCGCCCACCACCGCCGTCAACGACAAGCCCGCCGGCGTCACGTTGGCAATCGTGTTGCCGTTCGCGTCGGTTCCCGTGAACGTCGGATTCAACTGGCCGTTGAAGCTGTTCGCACTCGTCACGCCGTTGCCCGTCTGAAAGTCGACGTGGCTGTTGTGAGCGCGCCAGTCCACGCCGATCTGCTTGAGCGCGTTGTCGTTGATCTGAATGATGTTCGCCTCGATCTCGATCATGCGGCGCTTTACGTCGAGCCGGTCGATGAGCGGCTTGTATTGATCGACACGTTGCGGCAGATCCCGCACCAGCACCGAGTTCGTGCGCGGGTCCGCAATGATGACCGGCAACGAGCCCGCGCCGTCGGGTAGCGCGGCCGTGGACGGCGCGCCTCGTCCGCTCGCGTCGTTGCCGTTGTGCGCGCCTTGCGCAGGCGCGCCGACGGGCCCCGCCGCGTTCGGCAACGGCGCGCCGAACAGACCCGGCAACGGCGGATTGACGCCCGCGTTGTCGGGATACGGCGAGCCGCCGGAGGTCCCGCCCCGCACGTCCGCCATCGCGTCGACAGGTCGCACCGAAGGCGTCACATCCGGCGTCGCACCGCGCGAGTTGCCATTTTTGTCGCTATCGTTTTGCGGGTGATACAGGCTCGACAGCACGCTCGCCACGCCAGGCACGATCACTGTCTTGCCGTCGATCACCACTTTATGATCGTCGGCCCAACCGTTTTTCAGCGGATACACGCGGACCTCGCTGCCGGTGCGTCGATTCGCGTTCTGATCGATGCGCGCCGCCACGTCGCTCACGAGTGACAAAAGCCGGCTCGGTCCGGTTACCAGTGCAACGCCCTGAACCGGGTCGTACACGATCGGAAAGCGGTCGGTTTCGAGGCCGATCTGCTTGAGCGTCTGACGCAGATTTTCCGTTCCGGCGAAGTCGAGGTTGATGACTCGTGTGGAGACGTCGTTGGCCGCGCTGATCGACAGCACGCTGCCGTCGTAGAACCACACAAAACCGAAGGTCGCGGCCATCGTGTCGATGAACTTGCGCGGCGGCAGGTCGAAGCGGCCCGACACCGTGCCCTGGATATTTGGCGCAATGGAAATGATGATGCCCTGGCTCGCCGCGAAATCGCTCAGTACATCCTTCACGTCCTTGCTTTCCACCGAGATCTGCACGAGCCCCGGCCGCCATTTGATTGGCGCAGCGTGAGCGGTAGTGAGACAGAGAAGCAAAGCCGCGCCGATTGCACAGCGACCTAGTTTTGATTTCATGATGTTGTGGAAAGTCGGTGATTGAGATGACGTGCAGGCGTGATGCACAATTTCAGCGATTGAGCGTGTCGGAAGGTGCTTCGTTGAATTGACGCCGATATCCGTTGACGAGGGTCGAGCGGTTACTCACACCCCACTTGCTGGCGGCTTCCAGAATGCCCCGCTCGCTGCCGCTCGCGGCTTGCAGTTCCGCGCGAATGCGCTGCATGCGTAACTGCCGGATGATTTCGCTCGGCGTCGAGCCGAGGCTGTTCTTGAAGGTGCTTTGCAACGCCCGATCGGTGACACCGATCTCCAGCGCGATCTCGCGTATCGACAGATCCTTGCGTTCGAGATTCGCGACGAGAAAGCGGTACGCGCGCCGGTATTTCGCCGGCAGGCGAGCCGCGATGTCGTCCAGTTGTTCCGGCGGACGCGCGGTGCGCTGCGTGTATTGCGCGAGCGCGCCGGCCTCGTCGCGCACGCAACGCAGCGCGTTGACCGCATAACGCGCGTAGAGCGTCAGCGACTCGCCGTTGCGGCCTTGCAAATGCCGCAGCTTTGCCAGCCCGTACAGATATTCCAGCTGACGATGCCCTTGCCAGCCGCGGCTCTCCGCACTGAGCAGATTGATGATCGACTCCGCGAGTTGCGGCACGCCGCCTGCGAGACTCGCGAGCATCATCTCGAGACGCGCTGCGCGCTGATACGCCGTCAATCCTTGCGTCGCGGCCCAGTTCAGATGCTCGTTGAGCGTGCGTTCCGCGTCGCGGCCGCCCTCGGCCAACGCATGCAATTGCTCGAGAAACTCAATGCGTCCGCGCAGCAGCGGCCCTTTAACGCCCGCTGCGGCACGACGCATCAGCGCGGCGGGCACCGACACCACCGAGCATTGCGCGTCGCCCGCGAACCCCGGTTGCCAGTAGCCGTGATCGGCAAGTTCGGCGTGCGAGCGCAGTTCGCTTTGCGTCGTCAGATCGAAACGCACGGTGTCGATCAGATCGTGCCAGCCGGCCACGTTGTGAAACTGCGCGGCGTCGCTGGTGAGGAGGTTCTCGAGCTCGTCGAGCGCGAGACCCGCTTCGCGCAAACGGCCGAGATCGAACAATACGCAGAAGGTGCCGAACAAACCTTCGAGACGCAGCGCAGCGTCGCCGCCAGTATCTTCGACTACGCGTGTGAAGCACGCCATCGCCGTACCGAGCCGATGACGGAACAACGCCTGCCAGCCCGCATTACGGCACGACGCTGCTCGCATCTGCGAGCGCGATGCGCGCATTTTCTTCTGTGCCTGACGAAACGATTCATCGGCGTCGAGTTCCATGCCGAACGTCATGTTCAGGTCGCCTTGCAATTGCAGCCATGCGGGCAGAATGTCTTCGTCGCACGATTCGACGTGGCGCGAGATCTGTGTCGATGCCGCCAGAATCCGGCCCCCGGCGATCATGTCGTAGAGACCCGCCGGCGCCGCCGACGACGCGAGAACGGATACGAGAGGAAAGTAAAAGGTTGAAAACATGGCTTGCTCCGTAACAGGTCTTCGAGCGGACGTCGCGGCATGAAATGCTTAGGCGTCTTGATTTTCTGCGCGCCGAACTTCGGCGGTATCGTCAGCGCCTTGCGACAACGGAGGTCAATTTAACAAAGCTGGATCCGCCAATTCTCAATAATCAGAGGGAAACGGTGATTATTAAAAATAGTTGAGAATTGGCATGTCGCCGCGAGCGCGGCTTTACCGCAGCGGCCGTGAAGGTACGGTGGCGGGCGCATCCGCAGATGCTTTCGTCTCGCCCCGAGCGAGCGCTTCGAGGCTGGTTTTCAACAGACGCAGGTCGAGCTGGTCGCGCACTTGCGTAACGAAGATGCCGGCGAACACGGCCATCATCAGCACCGCCACCGCGCCTTTTATCGGCTGGCTGAGCGCGCTGAGTTCGAGTTTCTGCGCCGATTTCGACGCGAGGTTCACGCCCATGTCGATCAGCAGCAGCACGAGCAGCATCGGCGCCGCAAGTTTGGCGACTGTTTGCATCAGCGTGTCGGTCTGGTGCATCACGAATGCATCGAGCACATTGACGGACGCTGGAATGGACGCCGTAACCGGCCACCACTTATACGACGCATACAACGCTTCCAGCAGAAACTGCATGCCGCCGAGCGACCAGAACGCGACCGTCGCGACCTGGCCAAGCAGCGTCGCTGAAGGCGTGGATTGCTGCGATAGCATCGGGTTCTGCAACTGCGCGCTGTTAAAGCCGGTGAGATTGTCCAGATAGCTGCCCGCGCCTTCCGCGACCCAGAATACCGTCGACGCCGCAAAGCCCATCACGATGCCGATAAAGGTTTCGCGCAGACCGATTGTCAGCAGAGTCAGGCCGGTGAGCGACGCGCCAAACGAATCCGGCTGCCCCGCCGCGATGAACATGCTGAAACTGAGAGCGACGCCGTTGCGCACGACGCCTTGCAGCACGCCGTCGGAGGTGGGCGGAAACAGTGTCATCAGGGCGAACAGTCGCAGCGAGCACACGCCCCACACCGCCAGATACTGCGAGAATTGCAAACCGTGTTCAAGCAGATACGCGTTCATTTGCGGCCCAGTCGCGCGAGCGCCATTTCTTCGGTTTCTTCGTCCTCGGCGTCGGCGGCAATGCCATCCAGCACCGCTTCAAGCTTTTTCACGCGCTGCTCGCACATGTCGATGCGACCGCGATTCTGCGCGATGTCACGACGCGCGGCGGCGATCTCTTCATCTTTCGCGGCGATTGCGGCGCGCGCTTCGTTCAACTCCGACTTCGCGTGCGCGAGCCGTTCCTCGACCGTCTCCGTATAACGGCGGATCGACGTGAAGTTGTCGATCGAGAACGGCTCGGCGCCGGTCATCGTCGCCGCGATGCGCTGACGATACATGCGCACCACGGCGTCGAGCTCCGCGTGCCGTTGCGCGGCCGCATCGGCTTGCGCGCAACACGCGGCGCGCTCGTTCTGGCGCTGGGCGAGCGCGCCACGCAAGGCTTCGTCCAACCGTTCGCGCCGCGCGCCTGACCGCTTGAGTGCCGTGATCTGCCGCTGCGCGCTCATACCGCCTGGCCTTGCGCGAGTTCGTGCAGCGCCGCTTCCGTTGCGGCGGGATCGGCGTAGGAGTCCGTCGCTTGCGAGAGAAACGCTTTCAGTGCGTCGATCTTTTCGATCGCTTCGTCCGCGAGCGCATTCGTGCCGGGCTGGTATTCGCCGATCTGCAACAGCATCTCCACCTCGCGGTGTTTCGCCAGCAGCTTGCGGAGCCGCGACGACGACGCCATGAATTCGCGGGAGACGACCTGCGGCATCACACGCGACAAACTACCGAGCACGTCGATGGCCGGATAGCGATTCTGCGCGGCGATCTCGCGCGACAGAATCAGATGGCCGTCGAGCACGCCGCGCACTTCCTCGGCAATCGGGTCGCTGCCGGAATCGTCCTCGGCGAGCACCGTGTAGAGCGCCGTGATCGAGCCCGTCTCGCCCATACCCGCGCGCTCCAGCAAGCGCGGCAGCTCGGCGAAGATCGACGGCGGAAAGCCGCGTCGCGCGGGGGGCTCGCCGGCCGCGAGCCCGATTTCCCGGCCGGCTCGCGCGAAACGCGTGAGCGAGTCCATCATCAGCAGCACCCGCTTGCCTTCGTCGCGAAAGTGTTCGGCGATGGCGGTCGCCACGTAAGCCGCCTTCGATCTCTCGATCGACGAACGGTCGGACGTCGCGCACACCACGACCGAGCGCGCCATGCCTTCGGGGCCGAGAATCAACTCGACGAATTCGCGCACCTCGCGGCCACGTTCGCCGATCAGCGCGATCACGTTGATGTCGCATTGCGCGCCGCGCGCGAGCATGCCGAGCAAAGTGCTTTTGCCGACGCCGGCCGGCGCGAAAATGCCCATGCGCTGACCTTCGGCGAGCGTCGTCATGGCGTCGATCACGCGCACGCCGGTTGCCATCGACGCCTCGATCATGCGGCGATTCATCGGGCTCGGCGGGTCCGCGAAAATGGGCCGGTAACGGTCGATGTCGATCGGCCCGAGTCCGTCGATCGGCTCGCCGAGCGCGTCGATCACGCGGCCGAGCAGTTTGTCGCCCACCTTGATCGACAGCGGCCGGCCGAGGCCGACCACCTGCGTCGAGCGCGACACATCGGACAGGCGCGAGAACGGCGAGACAAGCGCGTAGTCGCGCGTGAAGCCGATCACTTCACCGTGCTGCATCAGGCGGCCGCCGGGCACGCGCAATTCGCACAGTTCACCGAGCTTCAGATCGATGCCCGCGACCTTGATCAGCGTGCCGATCACTTCCACGACCTTGCCGACCTGGCGGACCGACACGCTCGCGAGAATTTCCCGTTCGATCGCGTCGCTCAGTTGCCGCAAACCCGCGCCGCCCAGCAGGCCGTCGTGCGTGGCCGCGGCTTTGTCGCCCGCATGTGTTTCGAGTTCGATCATGCGCTGTAACCCTCTTCAACCGGTAAGGCTTGTGCGGGCGCCGCAACGGATTCATCCACCGACGCCCGTAACGCGCGTTCGACCGCCGCGCGCAGCGTGCCCAGTTGCGTCGACAAACCGGCATCGACAATGCCGACATCGGACTCGCATGTGCAGCTGCCGGGCGCGAGCCGCTTGTCGCCGAGTACGCTCAACGCGACGGGACGGCCCAGTTCGCGCCAACGGCGCTCCAGATCGCCGAACGCCGCGCGCGCGGCGTCGAGATCGCCAGGATGCACGCTCACGCGCAGATAGGTCGAGCCTTCGACAATCCGGTCCACTGCACCCAGCGCCTGCGCGAACAACGCCTGTGCACCCTGCCCGCCGACAATCTGCTCGACCGCCAGCATCACGATTTCGGCCATGCGCTTGCTGAGTTGACGCTGTAGACGGTGAGCGTCGTTGCTGACATTCGCGACCTGCTCGAGCCAGTCGGCGAGTCCTTGCGCCATGCCGTCGCGATAACCCGCCTCGGCCGCGTCGGCGCGTTCCCGCGCCGCTTCGGCCACGAGCGCGGCGGCTTCCTCGCGTGCGGCCTGTAATAGCTGCTCGCGCTCAACGTGCGCGGCGGCGAGAATCGCCTGGCGCTCCGCTTCGGCGCGCCCATAGACATCGTCGACGCTCGCCAGCATGCCGAACGTCTCACGCGCGACGATGTCCTCGTTCACGCCATAACGTGTCTCGCCGAGCGCGTCGGCCGCATGCGCGATACGTGGATGACTCAGCCAGATAACCATCGATACTCCGGCATAAACTCCGCAAGCCGCGCGTGCAGGACACCCGTTCCGCTTTCGTCGAGCGCGGCGGGCACGGCGCCCAGCCACGCAGCGTGCCGGGCGTCGTACGGCAATGCGAAGCGCAGCAGCGCACAGGGCACGTCGCCGGCTTGCGGCTCGCGCGCAAGCAATGTGTAGCCCTCCAGGGCGAGTTGCGCATGTTCGAGCGACTCCAGCGACGGCACCGCCGCCGCGCCCAGCACGCGCGTCAGATCGGGCGCGGCAAGCGTGTCCGCAGCGGTCGAGCCGGTAATGCGGTCGAGCGGACATCCGGCCCATTGCGCGAGCCGCACACGCGTGTTTCTATCGATCAGACGACGCACCTGCGCGCGCCGCAGCAGCAGCGCGCGGATGCACAGCGCGGCAAGACCTTGCTCGATCGGCAGTGCATCGAGCCGCGCCGCCGGCACGCCGATAAGCCGTTCGAGCGAGGGCGGCGCGAACGGCAACGCGCGCATCAGCGCAAGCGAAACGCCTTCGCACGGACCGTGTCGCAGACGTTCACGCAACGCAAGCGCGGCGGCTTCGCCAAGACCCGATGCGCGCGCCAGCCAGGAACCGTGGACCCAGCGAATCGCCGTGCGGACGTTGTGCTCATAGCTCGCAAACATGCTCGCCAGATGATCGGCATTCGGCCCGAGGCGGACGTGCCCGCGATGGCCGCCATGCAATAAGCCAGCGCGGGGCGCGAGATGGGAGGCGACGTGGGAAGCGACATAGGAAGCCGGCATGTTCATGCGGAGCGCCGATCCTTGCGGCCGAGTCGCTGCGACAAAGCACCGGCCAAATTCGACAGCGGCCCGAAGCGCCGCTGCAACGCGTCGCGGAACGCGAAGCCGAGCGCGAGGCCCACCAGCACGACTACGAGCAGCCCCGTAGCAACCCACGGCCACACCGAACCATGCGCGTCGCTGCGGCGGCTCAGATCGACCTGATCGGCTGCCACGCCGGTCACGCTGACCTGTTCGTACGACAAGCCTTCCACACTATGCACGACCAGATTCTTGATCTGCGGCACAAGCGAGTTGAGCGCGAGACCCGGCCGGTACTTGATGAACACCGACGCCGACGACGGCTTCACTTGCTGCGCGAGCGGATCGTTGTTCGGAATCACGATCTGCACGCGCGCCACCAGTACGCCGTCGATCCGGGACAAGGTGCCCGACAGTTCCTGCGATAAGCCGTAAATGAACCGCACGCGCTCTTCGGTCGGCGTGGAAACCAGACCGTCCTTCTTGAACAGATTGCCCAGATCGTCGAACTTGCTGTGCGGCAAGCCGTTGTCGCGCAGTACTTCCATTGCGCGAACCATGTCGTCGTCGCTTACCTGCAGTGAGTAGGTCTTGCCGCCGTCCGCCGTGGTCTTCTCCGCGCTCACGCCGCGCTCCAGAAGCGCGACCGTCATTTCGTTCACGTCCTGCTCGCTCAGATTGCCGTACAACTCCTTCTTGCAACCCGCGAGCAACGCACATGCAACGCACACTACGACCATCGCCGCGCGGCGCCAGCGCGCGTGCTGCCATGGTCCGAATGCTTCAGCCGTGAACATGGTCATTGGTTCTTCATCAAGGTTTCCGCCGACGACTTGGACGACGTCACCACGGCCATCTTCGCCTGAAAGTCGAACTGCACCATCGACAGATTCAGCGCGACTTCGGATGCTTTAGCGATTGCCTCCGTTGGCGCCATTGAACTGGATTGCTGGCCGAACTGCGCGACTTCCTTGAGCGCGGCTTCCATCTGGCCGTCCTCGTGCGAGATCGCTTCGACGAGCTTGTCGTTTGCGGCATGCGCGCCGCCTCGATCCGGCGCGACGCGCTCCTGCTGCATCAACGCCTGGAATTTCGCGGCCGAGTCGGCGCCGGGCGTCTCGGCGCCATTGCCGGTCTTGAACGCTTCCGAAATCGCCTTGGCAACCGAGTCGTTGGTGATGGACAGGCTCATGTGAATACTCCCGGCGTGACTGTGAACGAAGTGAAACGACGCGCGCGCCGCAATCAGGCGCGCAGAAAACCCATCTGCTGGAATTGCGCGGCATTCTCGCGCGCAGGCTGCGCGGCCGACCCGGCGTGTTCGGCGGCGGCTTTGGCTTCCTGCTCCTCGGCCAGCTCGCGATACGACTGCGGCAACACAAACTCACCGCCGCGATAGCTCGCGCGCGCGGCCAGCAGGTCTGCGCGCACTTCCAGCGCGCGAATCAGCGAACGCGTTTCGGGCGTCGTGTCGCCGGCAAGCGCTTCATCGGCCCATTGACGCCAGTTCGGATCGCCCTTCGACGCGAGGCAGTAAGCGAACATCGCCTTCGCGTACGAAAAGGACGGCGCCGCGTGAATCACCTCGCGCAGCACCTGAACTGCGTCGTCCCAACGGCCATGCACGATGTACAGCACGCCTTGCAACGACTCGATCTCGCTCACTTTCGGACGCAGCGCGCGCAACGCATCCAGCACGAGTTCGATGTCGGTCGTATCGCCGCGCACCGTCGGGAAATGGCTGAAGAGCCCGACCGACACCGTTTCGATGAGCGCGGAAATCACGTCCTGACTGCACTTCAGATAGTCGGCCTGGCTGACCGACTGAGAGAGCTGGGCCGACTTGGGCTGGTTTGCGAGCATGGTGTTTGACTCCGTGTGTTCGGTGATGCTTCCAGTGAGCGAAAGGTAGCAGCGCAAAACGCGGCGGCTCACGCCGCGAGCGAAGCGATCAGCAGCATTGCGAAACGGCGCTCGATACAGGCACAACGCGGGCGCAACGCGGGCGCAACACCGGGCACGACAAGGGCCGCTCACACGGCGGTCGCTTCGCGCGCCGATGTCCTGCTTCGTATCGCGCCAATAGCGCGAGACATGTGCTGCATAGAATCGAGCCGCGCTATGGCTGCATGAACACGCCGTACGTTCGGGCTCGCCCCGCCTCCCCTCCACTGGACCTCTGCGATGAGCGACGACAAGACCGAAGAGCCAACCGAAAAGAAGCTGCGCAAGGCGCGAGAGGAAGGCGACGTCGCGAAAAGCGCCGACGTCGCGGACGGCGTGATTCTCGCGGCCGGCGTACTGATGCTCGCGGCAGCAGGCGATTCGATGGTCGACGCAATGCGCGCGGGCCTGCAAGACGCGCTCCGCTTCGTGAGCGGGCCGCGCGACATGGATACGCTGTACGTGACGTTGCACGTCATCGGCTCACACGTGACCGGCGCGATTTTGCCGAGCATCGGCGCGGCGGTGCTCGCCGCGATCGTCGCAGTAGGCGCGCAGGTGGGCGTGGTGATTTCGATGAAGGCCGTGTCGTTCAAGTTCGACGCAATCAGTCCCGCCGCCGGCGTGAAAAAGATCTTCTCGCTGAAATCGCTGCTCGAATTGCTGAAGATGGTCGTCAAGGGCGCGGTACTCATGATCGTCATGTGGAAAACGATCGAAGGTTTGCTGCCGCTCGTGATCGGCTCGCTGTTTCAGTCGGTGCCGCAACTGTCGCGGCTCGCGAGCGGGCTGATGCTCAAGATTCTCGGCACCGCCGCTGCGCTGTTCGTGATGTTCGGCGGCGTCGACTTCAAGCTGCAAAAGTTTCTCTACATTCGCGGCAAGAAAATGAGCAAGGACGAGATCAAGCGCGAATTCAAGCAGGACGAAGGCGACCCTGTGATCAAAGGCGAACGCAAGCGGCTCGCGCGCGAACTCGCAACCTCCGCGCCGCCGCGCAAGGTGTCTGCCGCCAGCATCATGGTGGTGAATCCAACGCACTACGCCGTCGCAGTGCGCTACGCGCCCGACGAATTTCCGCTGCCGGTCGTGATCGCGAAGGGTATGGACGAAGCCGCGGCGCAATTGCGCCGCGAGGCGCAGATTTACAACGTGCCGATTATCGGCAATCCACCGGTTGCGCGCGCGCTTTACAAGGTTGAGATCGACGAGCCGATTCCCGACGAACTGTTCGAAGCCGTCGCGGCGATCCTGCGTTGGGTTGACTCGATCGGTCTCGCGAAGCAAAACCAGAGTATGCAGACACCCGCCGCGTAAGCACTGTTCGCGGCTCTTGCTGGACTCACCACATTCACCATGCTCAAGACGCTAAAATTTCCTGTGGGCGGCGAGATCGGGATGCTGTTCCTGATCATTGCAATCCTCTCGCTGATGATTCTGCCGCTGCCGACCTTCATGATCGACATTCTGGTCGGACTCAATATCGCGGCGAGCGTAACGCTGCTGATGATCACGCTCTACGTGCCGAGCGTGGTGTCGCTGTCCGCGTTCCCGTCGCTGCTTCTTTTCACCACGTTGTACCGCCTTTCGTTGAGCATTGCATCGACCAAATCCATACTGCTGCACGCGGAGGCGGGCGAAATCATCGACAGCTTCGGCAAGCTCGTGGTGGGCGGCAACCTGGTGGTGGGCATGGTCGTGTTCATCATCATCACGCTGGTGCAGTTCATCGTGATCGCCAAGGGCTCGGAACGCGTCGCCGAAGTGGGCGCGCGGTTCACTCTCGACGCGATGCCCGGCAAGCAGATGAGCATCGACGCCGATCTGCGCGCCAATCTGCTGACCTCCGACGAAGCGCGCCACAAGCGCGCGACGCTCGCGCTCGAAAGTGCGCTGCACGGCGGCATGGACGGCGCGATGAAGTTCGTCAAGGGCGACGCCGTGGCAGGACTCATCATCACTGTCATCAACATCGTGGCGGGACTCGCGGTGGGCGTCGCGTATCACGGCATGACGGCGGCGGAAGCGGCGAACCGCTTCTCGATTCTGTCGGTCGGCGACGCGATGGTCGCGCAGGTGCCGGCGCTGCTGCTCTCCGTCGCGGCCGGCGTGATGATCACGCGCGTCGCCGACGATCGCGATGAAACGCAACGCTCGCTCGGCGCTGACATTGGCCGGCAGTTGATCACGAGCCCGCCCGCACTGTTTTTCGCGGCGGTGCTGTTGCTCGCATTCGCTGCGGTGCCGGGCTTGCCGTGGCTGCTGTTCATCCTGTTGTCCGGCGTGCTGGCGTTCGCCGCATACCGGTTGCAAAAGAGCAAGCCGTCGCGCCAGTTGCACGACGGCGAATCCGTGCGCTCCATGCAGCGTGTCGGCGCGAAAATCGAAACGCCCGCCATCGCGATGCATCCGCCCGCGTTCACCTGCGCGCTCGGCGTGCGGATCGCGCCGGATCTGGTCGCGCGTCTGAGTCTCGCGGGACTCAACACGTCGTTCGAAGCGGAGCGTGAGGTATTGCAGGAAGAGTTGGGATTGCCGTTTCCCGGCATCACGATGTGGACGTCCGATCGCCTCGCCGCGTCCACGTGCGAGTTCCTGATGCACGATGTGCCTTATCTGACCGTAGAGATTCCGCCTGGAAAAGTGGTGTTGCCGACGCTGCCGCTCGCGCTCGCGCGTGAGGCGAGCGGCATTGGCGAAGACCGGCCGGGCGACGCCGAATTGCGCGCGCTTGCACCCAATTGCGAGCAACGAGCGCCGCTCGACGGCAGCAGTCAGCCGAGTTACTGGCACGACGAAAAGGGCTTGCCCGCAAAGACCGAAGCGTGGCGCGCGGAACAGGTGATCGCGCATGTTTCGGTGCGGCTCTTGCGGCGGCACGCGTCGCTGTTTCTCGGCGTGCAGGAAGTGCAGTGGATTCAGGAGCAACTCGGCATCGACTATCCGGGTCTGCTCGCGGAAGTGCAAAAGGTGCTGCCGCCGCAGCGTATCGCCGACGTGCTGCGCCGTCTACTCGAAGAACAGATTCCGATCCGCAACGTTCGCAACATCATGGAAAGCCTGATCGCGTGGGGGCCGAAAGAGAAGGACATGCTGATGCTGACCGAGTATGTGCGCGGCGACCTCGCGCGCTTTCTCGCTCATCGCGCGACCCAGGGCGCGAAGGTGCTGCCCGCCGTGCTGCTCGACGGGCCGGTCGAGCAGCATATCCGCCAGGCAATCAAGCAGACTCCGACCGGCAACTACCTCGCGCTGCCGCCCGACGAAGTGACCTTTCTGCTCGACAGCATCGAAGCGTACGCAGGAACGATTGCGCGCGACGACATCGCGCTCGTCACGTCGATGGATATTCGCCGCTATGTGAGGCGCATGCTCGAAGGCAAGCTCGACTGGCTCAACGTGTATTCGTACCAGGAGCTTGGCGGGCTCGTAGAATTGCAGCCGATCGGCCGCGTGACGGCATGACGGCGTGATGGCTGGACGCTGTTACGCCGTCACGGTATGAGGGCATCCTGAATGTCGACATTATCACGCTCCATGCGACGCCCCGCGCGCATCATCGCACCGGATTCGACGGAATCGAGCGGCGCGTCCGGCCCGGGTTTCGCGCCGGGGTCCGCTACCTCGGGCGAGCGCGCACGGCGCGCGCGCGGCTTCGACTATGCGGCGCTGGTTCGACGCGAGAGCGATCCGGAACACGGCACGCTTGCCGACAGTAACGCGAATCCGTTCGCACTCGAAGACGAAGAACGCGACGCCGATCAGCACCGCGCACCGGATCGGACGACCGTCGCGGGCCGCGTTGGCGCCGGCAGCGCCCCCGTGATCGAAGCGGTCTACATGCAGCAGCAAGGCTTTATCGAACTGGCGGCTTCGATCGCGCGCGAGGTCGCGCGGCTCTCCGCAAATCGCTTCGTCGCCGAATCGGGCAGTTGGGATCTGACGATGCGGCTCGATCCCAACCTGCTCGCCGACACCGTGCTCAACCTGACGCTTTCGCCCGCCGGCCTGTCGCTTCGCTTCGACGTGCAGGACGCCCAGGCAAAGCAATTACTCTTATTACATAGCGGCATGCTCGAACGGCAACTGAAGGCGCTGCTCGACAGCTGGAGCGAACCGCGTTCGCTGACGCTGACCATCTGGTAATTCCCGCCCTCCCTACTCATGGCTCGACGCTGACCTCCGCAATGCTCGAAACCCGGCCTCGCTCTCTCGCCGGCCTACTGCCGGCCATCCAGCCCGCCGACGCCTGCGCCGCGCGCCTGCTGTGCGACGCGCGCAACGTCGACGCATTGCGCCGGCTCGGCCGGCTCGATGCCGTGCATGTCTCGCACGTGGATGCGCACGACGCCGCGAGCGCCGAGCCGTTAGAGGATGCCGGCCGTATCGTCCTTGCACATCTGTCGGGGCAACTTTCGCTTCATGTCGATCTCGCGCGTTACCCGTCGCTGCAGATACTTGCCACACCCGCCGAGGTGGACCACAGCGGCGCGCAGCAGAGCCTGCGCAATGCGATTGCGAACGCGGTGCTTGCGCCGCTCGTCGACAGCTTCAATGCGAGCGGCGCGGGCACGTGGCGCGTGGCGTCCGTGCAGCGCGCGAAGGAATCGGCCACGTTCGAGTCCGACAACACAGCGCGTCTGCGCATCGCGCTGATGCGCGAGGGTGCCGCGTACGAAACGCTATTCGATATCGCACTGCCCACGCTCCGGCTGATCGAAACGCGGCTTGCTTCGTTCGACGGGCAGCAGCGGCGCTGCGATCCGGACGCCTTCGCGACGCTCGGCGTACCGGGGCGCATCGCGCTCGGCGCGCGGCGTGTGTCGATCCGCGCGCTTCAAAAACTACGTCCCGGCGACGTGCTGTTACGCACGTTCAGCCGCGCGACCGTGCCTGGCTTGCGCGGCCACGGCCCCTTGCACCTGCGCGCCGCGTGGGGCACGCCGGGCCTACGCTGCATGCTGGCCACGGTCGCGCTCGACGGCGCCCTTCTCACCCTCAACGACGACCCCATCATGAGTGACGAAAACCTGCAGGTCGAAGGCGACGAGTTGCCGCGAATCGACTACGGCGACCCTCCGCTAGACGATGTTGCGCACGAAGCGGCCATCGTGACAGGCATCGAGGCGCCGACGAAGTCTGAAACGGAAGAGGAAGCGGAAGCGGAGGCCGAAGCCGAAGCGGAAGCCGCACCGTTCACCCCAACTTCGCCTCTGGACATCGGCGAACTCGATCTGCCGGTGCAGTTCGAGATCGACACGCTGGCGTTGCCGCTGTCGCAAGTCGCAGCGCTGCGGCGCGGTTACGTGATCGAGCTCGGCACGCCCGTGACCGACGCCCGGATCAAACTCGTCGCGCACGGTCAGACGATCGGCCACGGCGAACTGGTAAGCGTGGGCGAACACTTTGGAATCCGCATCACGGGGATGGCCTATGCCAGCGACACAGACCGGTGACATCACCGGATTGCTGATCGTCGTTCTGGCGATCAGCATCATTCCGTTCGTGGCGATGGTCGTCACCTCGTACATGAAGATCGTCGTCGTGCTCGGGCTCTTGCGCAACGCGCTCGGCGTCCAGCAGGTGCCGCCGAACATGGTGCTGAACGGCATCGCGATCATCGTCTCGGTCTACATCATGGCGCCGATCGCGTTCACCGCCGCCGGCGCGATGCAAGGCAGCAGCGGAGCGAACACGAGCGGCAGTACGGTCACGCAGACGGTGACGCAAGGCATCGCCGCCGCGCGCGAACCGTTTCGCAATTTTCTGAAGGCTCATGCGCAACCGCGCGAGCGGCAGTTCTTCCTGCGCTCGGCGAGCGCGATCTGGCCGAAGGAACAGGCGAAGGCGCTCAAAGACACCGACATCATCGTGCTCGCGCCCGCCTTCACGCTGACCGAACTCACGGATGCCTTCAAGATCGGCTTCCTGCTGTACATCGCGTTCATCGTGGTGGACCTGATCATCGCCAACGTGCTGATGGCAATGGGCCTGAGCCAGGTGCAACCGACCAGTGTCGCGATTCCGTTCAAGCTGCTGCTGTTCGTCGCGATGGACGGCTGGTCGACGCTCATTCACGGCCTTATTCTCGGCTATCGCTAGGAGTTCTCATGAACATCGACGCGTTGATCGGCCTCGCGACGCAGGGGCTTCTGCTGTGTCTTTACGTGTCGCTGCCGATCGTGGTGATCGCAGCCGGCGTCGGCCTCGTCGTTTCATTCCTGCAGGCCGTCACTTCGCTGCAGGATCAGACGCTGTCATTCGGCGTCAAACTGGTGGCAGTCGTCGTGGCGCTCGTCGTGGCCGCGCCCATTTCGGCCGCCGCCGTGCTGCGCTTCGCCAACCAGGTGTTGCAGGCCGCGACCTCGCAATGACGACGGTCTCCGCCCAGACGCGCGCGGCGCAAGCCGGCGCGTCCACCGAAACGTCAGCAGCGAACCGCGCGAACCACGACGCATCGCATACACAGGCCGTGCGCTTTTCTGCCGTCTACAAGAACAACGTGACGTTTGCACACGCGCATCACTCGCATCATCTTGCGCAAGCGAACAGCGCGAAGGCGCGCCAACTTGCTGCCGCGTTGCGCAAGCGTCAGGCGGCCGCGCGAGCCGCAGGCAAACGCTTCGCGCCGTCGCAACGCGCTGCGTCGACTGCACACGGTGCGCCCAAAGGCGCTCACGCAACCAGCGCAAAAACGGCGCGGAGCAAGGTGCAAGCCGATCGCGTCACACGCGACGGCGGCCGGCAAGGCGGCGGCGGTGGCGGCGGCCAGCCGCAGCAGGAAAGCGGCCAACAGAACGGCAAGCAACGCGACAATCAGCACGATCATGATCATGATCAGGACAGCACGCCTGGCGGCGTCTTTGCAGCCACTGCCGTTGGAGGCGTCAGCGCGGTCGCACCGCCGCGCTCGGGTGCCGCGCGCGGCGGCGAAATACGCGCGGCCATCGGCGAAGCGCTGCTGAAGTTGCGCGACGGCATCGCGGCCGGAAACGTGCCGTCAGCCGATCGCGCGTTGCAGTCGCTGATGCAGCGCATCCACATGTTGCGCGCCGCCGAAGGCGCGCTTGCGCCGAGCACGTCGGCGGCGAGGCGCGAACTGCTCACTACAGTTTCACAGCGTCTCGCGCAAACGGCACTGGACGCAACGGGCGCGGCCGGCTCAGCGCAACAGCTCGATGCGCGAGCCGCGCTGCGCACCGCCAGATCGACCGGAGGTCTTGCGCAGCGCGTGAATCTGCTGGCGAATCTCGTCCTGCTCGTGCTTGAACGCCCGAACACCCCGGATCAGGCCGAGCGCGGGCGTCATCTGAACGCGGCCCTGCTCGGTGCGATCGAAGCGCGGCTGCGCGCCGCGTCGCGTGCCTGAGTGGCGTTTCGTGCGGCCGTGGACGGCTTCGCAAACACGGGCACGCTGCACGCGGATATCGCTAATCTGGATTGCGTGGTGTGTCGATCCGATGCGCCGAACGATCTTCGCGTAAGTCTGAAACCATGAAACTGCTGCGCATCCTGACAGGTAACCATGCCGGCGCGGAAGCCCGCCTCAGCACGGGCGCTCACCGGGTCCACTCCGACGACGATGCCGACATCCGCATCACCGACTGGAGCGGCGCGGCAGTCGTGCTGAACGTCGACGAAACCGATGTAGTGACGGTTACGCGTATCGAGCCCGCGCCAGTCAAGGCAGTAGCCGCAAGCAACTCAGCCGACTCCGCCGCCGCTCACACCGACGAAGCCGCGCACCCGGATGCGCTCGACCCCGGCGTCGTGCTGATGACCGACTTCGTGCCGATGCAGTTCGACCAGACGGTTCTATGCATCGGCCCCGACGACGCCGTGTGGCCGAGCGATCTCGCCCTCCTCTCGACGCTGCTGGTCAAGCCCGAAAGCGCCGACGATCCCGCAAACGAAACCGCCGCCGGAAGCGGTCAATGGATCATCAAGCGCAAGCTCGTGACAGCCGTGGGCGCCGCGTGCGTGATGCTGGCGATTGTGTCGGGCGTGGCGTCGATGGCATTGAGCACGCGGGCCAAGGCATCGTTGCCGCCGCCCGATGTCGCCGCCGCCGAACAGGCCAATCGCGATCTCGCGGGCGCGCGTCTGACCGACCTGCACGCGACGCTCGACGGTCACGGCGGCGTGCTCGTGACCGGGCTTGTCTCCAGTGCCGGCGACGATCTGGTCGCGCAGCGTCTGCTCGAACACATCCAGGGCGCGCGCGTGACCCGCCAATACGGCAACGCCGAGGACACGGCGCGCGGCATCAAGGAAGCGATCGGCATGGCGAACGTCGACGTGCATTACGCGGGCAAAGGCGTGTTCGCGATCACGGGTACGGGTGTCGACATCGACGGCGTGCAGCAGGCCGTACAGCGCGTACGGGCGGATCTCGACGCCAACGTGAAGGAACTGCGCATCGACGCGACGGGCAGCGACGCGAGTCCCACCGCCGAGGCCGACGGCCAGTACACGACCGTGGTGTCGTCCGATCGCGTGCGCTATGCGCAGACACCGGATGGCGTGAAGCACATCTTCATCCTCGCCGACGACCCCGCCGCCCCACCCATGTCCGCGAGCGACGCCGCGGCGAACGGCGATGGCGATGGCGAACGAAGTCACGGACTGAGCGGCGCGGCGCCCGAAGCGGCCACGCAAGCAGGCACACAAGCGACCGCACAAGCCGCCTCGCAACCACCTCAATTGGCAGCCGTCCCGGCAGCCGGACCTACTGTCACGGAGAAATCTCATGTATCAGGCAATTGAACGTCATGCGGCGAAGTTCAACGATCTGCAAGGGCTCGTGCGCGCGCCCGATGCCGATGCGCAAGTCGCCGTGTTGCGCCGCGCGCTCGAAGAAAGCGCGGAGGAACTGAATAGCCGCACCGACGGCTCGCCGGAAGACCGCAATGCACGCGCAAAGATCTATCGCGGGTTGCTCGCGGCGAGCCGGATCATCGCTCAACTGCGCGAAGACGCGCTCAATGGCTGAGTTTCGACGTAGCTGCGTCGAAACGTTTATCCCCGCACTACGCGGGATTCCGATGCCGCGGCCACTCCGGTCCGGCCGTTCATTTCAAGGAGTGTCAATCATGGGTTCAATCACGAGTGCAGCGAGTTCCCTCGGAGCAGGCGCAGGCACTGCGGCGCAAGCCACGGCGGCCGGCAAGGCTGAAGATCTGTCGTCGTCCGCCGGCACTGATTCCGCCGTCAACCAGATCAACGCCAACGCACAGGATCAACTGAAGATCGCGCAGGCTCAGTCGAACGCGAGCGTGCTGCAAGCCGTCGGCGAAGCGCTGAAGTCGGGCGCGTCGAGCCTGACGAAGGCCGCGCAGGCAAGCTGACGCCTGGCTGCGGACGCGCTTCACGCGCGTTGCAGCAAGCGGTTTCTGGCGCGTTCGCCCCGGCGACACGCGCCTTTTCAATTCCGGCGTCGAGCACGCCGGGTTTCAACATCAACCGGAGTCGGACACGCCGTGGACCTTGATTACTACACGCCGCTGATCGAAGATCTATGCACGACGGTCGGCCTTCCCGATGCCGGTCATGTGCTCGACACACGCTCGATCGAGGTCGAAGGTTTCGACGTCCGGCTCGATCATTTCGATAACGACACCGGTCTTTACATCGTGTTCGAGTTCGGAACAGTCGCGCCGGAACGCGTGCTCGGTGTTTACCGGCTGATGCTGGAAGCCAACCTGCTCGTCTATGCGCAGGACCAGGCGCAACTGGGTGTAGACAGCGACACCGGCAGCTCCGTGCTGGTCGTGCGTGCGGAACTGTCCCAACTGAACGGCGAAACGCTCGCCGACCTGCTCGCTCACTATGCGGAACACGGCCGCTACTGGCAGCAGAACATACTTCAAGCCACCGACGAGCAGTATCAGGCCGTCGCGTCAGGCGCCTTCATGTGGATTCGCGCTTAATGCGCATAGTTGCGCGCACGGAAGCCGCCACCCCACCGGCGTTTCGGCGATCGAAAAACAAAATGGAATAGGACTCGACTATCGCGTGTTGTGTGATCAGGAGCGTGAGACGAAAGCCGCGCCGCCAGAACGAAAAACACGTTTGGCGCGCGCCTCGGTCAGACATTCTCATCTTGGAACGATCATGCAAATCGCCTTGCTAACGCGCAACGACTCGACCTTTCGACGGATCAAGAATGCTTTCGAAGCGGACGGCATGCCCGACTGCGTTCGCTATACGGATGAACTCGGCCTGATTCGCTCACTCGAGCGCAGTCCGCCGGATCTCGTCATCATCGAATCGGAGACTGAGTTCTCCACTAGCAATCTCGTGCTCGCATGGCGGGCGTGTCATTTCAGACAGGACTTGCCGGTCATGATGATCGGCCAATGGTGGGACTCGGTAAGCATGACGAGCGCACTGCACGCGGGCGTCGACGAAATCGTCGTGGGCGAGTTTCGCCTCGAGGAAATAGTGGCGCGCGGCCGTCACGCGGTGGCGCGCCGGCGCGGCGAGCCCACGGCGCAGAGCATTATCACGCTCGGCTCTTCGACGCTGTACCGGGCGACACGCGAGTTCGTCACACTCGACAAACGCGTGCGGCTCACGGCGCGAGAATTCAGCATAGCGTGGCTGTTCTTTTCGCATCCGGGTGCGCTCATCACGCGCAAGGAACTGGCGCACGCGGTGTGGGGAAAGGAGCTCGATATTGCTGGGCGTTCGCTCGAACAGCACATCTACAAACTGCGCGCCAAACTGGAACTGGACGAACACAGCGGCCTCAAACTGCGCACCGTGTATTCGCTCGGCTACATGCTCGAACAGATAGAAGCGCCGCATCACCGCGATATCTGCACCACACGTGCGCCCCGCGCGCGAATGGCCGAAGCAGTGTCGTGACACTTGCCGGCCATTGCGTGTAACGCAGCAGAGAATACGGCCTTTTCGCGACCCGCAGCGCGGGTCGCCATCTCGACGTTCAGCGTCAGTTGGCCAGATCGATACGGCCATACACGCCCGCAACTTTCTTGTTCGGACCTGCAGCATAGAACAGCGTCGTTTTGGGCTGACTCAATACGCCGTTACCGAACGAGAGGCCCCACAGCCCGGTCTGCTGGAACGCCGTGCCGTCTTGCAGCGTGAGCTTGCCGAGCGGCTTGAGCGAGACTGGATCGAACGCGTTGATGTTGCCGTCGCCGAAATTGCCAATCAGAATGTCGTTGCTCAGCGTGCCGAAACCTGCGGGCGCCTGTGCGACCGCCCACGGCGCGTTGAGCACGCCACCCGCTGGAATCTGTTGCAGCAGGTTGCCGTTCAGATCGAATACGTCGACCACGCCGAGGCCCGCGCCCGTCACCTGAACCTTGCGGTCCGCGTCCTGCTGCGCATATGTCACGAAGATTTTCGAGCCGACCGCCTGAATGCCGAACGGAGCAAAACCCGCCGGTACAGATGGGTCCTTGAACGTGCCAGGCAGCGCGATTTTGTTGAACGCCGCATCGAACACATCGACCTTTGCGTTGTGAAAGTCGGTTGCGTACAGCAGATTGCGGCCGCCGTTGCTGGCGAGCGTCAGGCCTTTGTAGATGGCGCCTCCGGCGGCGTCGTCGAACGCGGTGACGGCTGCGGTCGGCAACACTTTCGGTGACCACGCGGCAATCGTGCCCGCTTCCGTCGCAAACATGAAGACGGCGTTGCTCTTCGCAGAGCCGTCCGGCGTCGCGATCATGAAGTCCGTGGCCGTGCCGTTGAAGACGATGCCGGTCGGCCCCGCCACGCCGTTGGTGCCCGGAGGAATCGTCACGATCAGCGATTGCGGCACGCCGTTGCCGTCGAACAGCACGGACTTTTGCGAGCCGTTGCCCGAGACCCATGCGGCGCCGGCCGGATTGAACGCGATGCCCCAGCCGTTCTTCAGATCGGGCGCAGTGTTGGGCGCGGCGATGCTGCCGTCGGACACTAGCACCATGGACTTGAATACGCTTGCGCTGGCCGTCTTGCCGTTGTCGACATGATCGCCGCCGCCACAGGCGGTGAGCGTCAATGCGGTAAGTAGAGCGGCTGCTGTCTCGAGTAACGCGGGTTTATATTTCATTTGAATCTACCGTCTGCAAGGTTGAGGGATGGGTTGCGACGAGGGCGGCCGGCCAGGAATCGTCGCATTGAAGAATAGAGTTCGAGTGAGCCGCGTTTGGCGGCGATGCCGAAGGTCTGCGCGGTTTGGCGAAGGAGTGCATTGCATCCGGGCGGGCCGCGCGCAGGTAGTTCGCTCGCGCACTTATGACTTCGCGCGACGGAGGGGCACTCATACGTTAGCGGCTACCGTTGTCTGCGTGAATGCGACCGGAGAGCCTCCAGATGATGCGTGTCAACGGAATGCCCGCAGCACCTGATTCAGCGACGCCAGCCGCGCAGGACGACAAGTCCGCGAGCGGCCCGACGCCGAACGCTTCGGCGCGCGCGCCGATTCCGGCGCAACTTGCTCCATACAAACCAAAGCGCGAACCCGTGCAGCCCGGTGCCTATCGCGATCAACTTCTGAAGGGGCCAATGGGCGTGATCGGCAAGCTCGCGTCGCCGCCCAAACCGCAGCCCGCAGTCGACGACATTCACAATTTCGTGCCGCCGAAGGGCAGCGCCGGCAAGGGCATGTTCAATGCGATCAGGCAAGCTTTGGGCAGTGGGCAGAAAGGCTTCACGCCGCTCAACCTGGCTTCCAGAAAACCGCTCACCGGCGTGCTCGGCGCGAATTCCCGCGCGGCTGGCGGCAGCTTCGTGTACGACGCCCACACCGCACACGAGATCCCCGGCATGATCGCGAGCGGCGCATCGGCCGTGGTCGCGCATCAAACCACCAAACGCTATGAGCAGAAGCTAGCGGCGATGCTGCGCGAAGATGTGCTTGCCTTCGACGCCTTGCCCCAACCCGCGCCGAAGGGCATTCCGACGAACGGTATTTCGTCGTCCCAGCAAGGCGGGGGCGCCGCGACCCACAATGAAACGCAAGCCCAAACGCAAGCGCCGACGGACGACTTTATCGCTACGACCGAACCTGTCCGCACGAACGCACCCGAATCAGCCGTACACAGAACCAACAGATATCTGCCGACCACACCGGAGAACATGATCGTCACGCGCCAGCACGGCGAATGGCAATACGACAAACCGAAATTGCTGCGTGCTGCGAACGATCCGGCTCATCCGCAGCATCAACGGGCGCGCGATGTGCTCACGACCATGTCCATCGCGGAAAATCAGGGCAAACGGCGCAGAGGCGCGCTATACGAGAGCGCGACGTCGGCCACGGCGGCGGCGGCCGGCGCGGTGCTCGCCGCAGGCACACATGGCGCGGCCACGCCGCTGATCGTCGCTGGGCAATCGCTCAATGCGGTGAAGGACGCGTTGGACATAAGGAAATTCGCGCTGGAAACGCGGCAGAACCTGCGCGACGAGAAAGCCGACGACGTACAGCGTCATGTCACGCAATTAGCCAGCAAGAGCGAGGCCTTCGACCACGCGCCGCTCGAAGCGCAAGCCGGCGTCTACGCGAATATGTACGACAACGCCCGCCGCAAAACGGCACAGCAGCACAATTTCGGTTACCGGCTGCCCGGCTCGTTGATCGACGATCGCAAGGCTGGCGTTTATAAAACGGCGGCAACCGATGTTGTGGGCGCGCACATCGCGGAGATCGCGCAGAAGGCAATGCGCCGTGCGCAGCCCGAGAAGCTCGGTCAGTTGCACGAGACCAGCAGCGAGCCGAACCTCACGCGGTCGGCGCGCGAAAAAGCTGCACTGGAAAAGATCGAAGACGATCCGCAATTGCGGGCCACGCTCACGCTGCTCACCGACGCCGGCATGCCGCGAGCCGACGCGGTCAAAGCGATGATGCGCCTCGCCGCCGACGCGTTGAAACCCGCCGGAGAGAAAGCGGCTGAAGCACAAGCGCAAGACCCGAGTGTGATGTCCAATGATGAAAAGCTCGAGAAGATCGCGGGCATGATCGGCGAGCCGGGTCTTAAACCGGCTGACGCCGCGAAGGAGTCGAAGGATGCGATCAAGGGCGCGTTGCGGCTGCGCTCATAGGGCGTCGGCGGGAACGGATGTGAGGGTGTTCGGGCATCTTTGAGAACTCTGGGCGTGCTCACACACGACATAGACCACTGCACATGAAGCCCCAGCTACAACACGCGAGACCGCTCGCTTATTCCACGAGTTCGCGTTGAGCTTTTCTATCGAGCGCTGTTTGATGCTCACGCTACCGCGAGAGGCAGCGTCAATCTTGCTTCGAGTCCGCCGTTACGGCGGTTCTCCAGTTGCAGTTCGCCGCGCATCGCGAGCGTAAGACGTCGCGCGAGCGTGAGGCCCAAGCCGCATTCCGGCGCGCGCGCTGTCGTGCGGGGCGCGCGATACCAGGGCGCGAATACGGTCTCCATTTCGGCCGGCACGATACCCGGTCCGGAGTCGACCACGGCCAGCACCACGCGCCGTGCATCGACGCGCACGCACAACCGCACGGCGCTGTCATAGCGCAACGCGTTGTCGATCAGATTGACGAGCACACAGCGCAGCGCATGGGGGCACGTCACGACTGGACGCCCGACCTCGCCTTCGAGTTCGACCGAGCGGCCGGCGTCCCGGTAGTTATCGACGAGCGCGCCGATCAGTCCGTCCGCATCGAAGCACCGCAACGGTTGCCCGGCCCAGCATTGCATTCGCGCACAGGCGAGGCTTGCCTCGACCAGTTCGCCCATCTCGGCGAGATCGCGCTCGATCGCGTCACGCACTTCGCCGTCGTCGAGCCGCTCACAGCGCAAAGCCATACGTGTCAGCGGCGTGCGCAGGTCGTGCGCATACGCTGCGAGCACGTCGAGCACCTGGGCGACGCGTTCGGCGTCGTAGCGCTGCGCGCTGTTGATCGCGCGTACCAGGCGCGCGACCGTGGGCGGCCCGAACTCGGCCAACGCTTGCGGCAACGTGTCCGTGCTGCTGCGCTGCTCGATCGCGGCGGCGAGGCGCGCGATGCTCGAACGCTGCTCGTACGCATATACCCACAGCGTCACCGCGAGCAGTCCGAAGCCGATCGCGACGAGCCAGGCGATCGGCAGCAGGTTGCTGTCGGCGCGGCACGGCCGCGTGTAGAGCATCGCCGCGTTGGCAGCAGGTGCGCTTATCGTGACGAGTAGCGCAACGAGCAGCACGAAGATCGCGGTCGCACTGATACGCTGCGATTGCACGCCGGTGCGAACGGTGCGAATGGCGCCCCTCGTGCGAATGGTGCGAATGGCTTGAGCGGTCCTCGCCGCCGGACTGGACGGATTCGCGCGAGCAATCCGGAACGAGGAGTGTCTTGCCGCGCGAGTGCAGATGCGCAGCACGGATTCCTGCAAGGCCTCGCGCGACACGGTCGAATGGATGAAGGTCATCGTCGTTCTCCTGGCGCCGCCACGTCGGACGGCATAGGAGACATGAGAGCATGCCGCGTGGCGTTCGCACCATCAAACGAGTGGTCGCCCACCCCCTACGAAGGTTTGCCCTCGCCATGCACTGGTGTCGCTTTTGCTAGCCGTGTCCCAGCGCGCGGCGAATCCACGACTCGAGTTCGCTCGCGTCGATGGGTTTCTCGATCACGCATAACGCGGAGCTGGCCCCTACCCGCGCGCGCGTGCGCGCGGAGGCCAGGGCCGTGATGAATAGCGTGGGAATGCGCATGCCGTCGGCTTCGAGCTTGTCGAGGAGTTCTATCCCGCCCATGCCGGTCATCTGGATATCGCAGATCAGGCAATCGGTTCGCGAGAGTACATCCGACGCGAGAAACGCTGCCGCGCTCGCGAACTCGCGCGCCTCCCAGCCGAACGAACGCACGAGGCTGCTGGCGGCGGCGAGCACGAAGGGGTCATCGTCGACAATGACGACGAGTTCGGTGGACGAAAGCGACAAAGCGATACCTGCCTGAGGCCAGGCAAACGGATGGGCCCATCCCACCGCTCACCGGTAGCCCAGCATAACGCCACGCATGGGTACCGCCATCATATGTAGGTATGGGTACACCTGCGCCGCTTGCCGGAACACGGTGGGTACAGCTTGGTGCGCGCGAACGGTACGGTATAAAGCGTACGCTTACTGCTGCGCGGCGCCTATTCCGCCGAGTTTGGCGATACCAAGCGCTTGCATCTTGCGCACCAGTTCCGCCACCGAGCGCGTGTTCATCTTGCGCATCGCCTGCCCGCGATGGATCTTGGCCGTGATCTCCGCGATTCCCATGTTGGCCGCGATCTGCTTGTTCATCAGCCCCGCGGCCACGTGCTCGAGCACCTCGCGTTCGCGCGGCGTCAGCGATTCCCAGCAGGCGCGCACGTCGTGCAGCGAGCGGTCGGCCTCCAGCCGCTTCGCGTCGCTGTCGAGCGCGGCGACCACCGCATCGATCATGTCCTGATCGCGAAACGGCTTGGAGAGGAAATCCATCGCACCGGCCTTCATCGCCTTCACGGTCATCGCTATATCGCCGTGGCCCGTCATGAAGACGATGGGCATGTGCGGTTGGCCGGTCTCCGACAGCGATTTCTGGAACGCAATGCCGCTCTGCCCGCGCAGCCGCACGTCGAGCACGAGGCACGACGGATTCGCGCTTTTGGGCGCGGCGAGAAATTCCTCGGTCGAGGCGAACGCGTGCACTTCGAGGTCGATCGAGCGCAACAGACCGACCAGCGCGCCACGCACGAGGTCGTCGTCATCGACGATGTAGACGACGCGGGACTCGCGGCCCGTGGATGAAGCGGCTGTACGGAAGGTTCGGGAATCGGACATTGCGGCGTTCGCAGAGCTCTCGTTAAAGGGCCGCGAGGCGGCCCGGTGGTTGACGAATTCGAAGCGCCGGCGCCGGCTCGCACATGCTTCGTGCGAACCGCACGGCGGCGCGCTGCTTAGGTGCCTTCCGCGTCGAGCCGCGGCAGCACGAAGCGGGCGCGCGTGCCCGTCACCTCGCGCGGCGCGAGAGTCAGCGTGCCGCCGTGGGCGTCGACGATTGAATGGGAAATGGCGAGGCCCATGCCCATGCCGTTGTCTTTCGTGGTGAAGAGCGGTTCGAGCAGCCGGTCCGCAACTTCGGGCGCGATGCCGCTGCCCAGATCGTCCACCGTCACCTGCACCGTGCCGTCCGCGCCCATCGTGCACGCGAGCACGAGCAGCCGCCCGGTGTCGAGCGCAGCCATCGACTCGGCGCCGTTCGTCAGCAGATTGATCGCCACCTGCTGCAACTGAACGCGGTCGCCATGCACGTAGACGGGTTCGTTCAGGCCGCGCAATTCCAGCGTGACGTTCAGCGCGTCCAGTTGCGCGGCCACGAGAGCCGCAGCCTCGCGCAGCGCTTCGGACAGGTCGAGCCTCGTGAACTGCGGCTCGGCCTTGCGCGCCTTTGCGCGGAGCGCCTCGATGATGCTTTTCGCGCGCGTCGCGCTGCGGCTGATGTGCGTGAGCATCTGCTGCGCCTCGCCGATTTCCGGTGGACTGCGGCTCAACCAGCGCAACGCGGCGCTCGCGGAGGTGTCCACGGCGGCGAGCGGCTGCCCGACTTCGTGCACGATCGAAGCGACCAGCTCGCCCATCGCCTTCAGCCGCGTTGCGCGTGCGAGGTCGGTGAGCGCGGCGCGCAACTGTTCCTCAGCCCGCGCGCGCTGCTCGTTCTGCTCGACGAGATCGTCGTAGAGCCGCGCGTTTTCCAGCGCGAAGGCCGCCTGCGACGCGATCACTTCGAGCACCGCCGCCTTGGCCGCCGTGAACACCTTTGCGGCCAGATCGTTCTCTAGATACAGCACGCCCACCAGCGTCGAATAACGCATCAACGGCACGCACAGCACCGAGCGCGGACGCTTGCGGCGGATATAGACGTCCTGCGCGTAGACCGGCGAGTCGTGCGGGTCGTCGGCTACCACGCCTTCCTGGGTGCGCGCGACGGCCTGCACGAGCGAGACCGGCAGCACGTCGGACGTGAACGGCACCGCGTCCTGCGTGACGGCAATCGCGCCGTTGACCACCTGCGCGCGCGCCGGCACCTGCCACACGCCGCGGCGCAGCAAAACGAGTGCGCCCTGCCCGGCGCCGGCGCTTTCGAGCGCCGTGCGCAACAGCGTTTCGACGAGCCGCGCCGGGACGATGTCGCTTGCGAGCGCATTCGAAATGCGCAGCACCGCTTGCACGTCGAGTTCCTGAAGACGGCTCGCCGCGGGTGCATCCGTGTCGGCGTCGAACAGTTCGGGGTGGCCGGTCTGCAACTGCCGCGCCTTCGCCACCGCGCCCCAGCGTTGCCACGCCCCGCGCGCGTGACGCAGGTACGCCTGGGCGGTCACCTCTTCGCCGCGCGCGGCGTGGAACGACGCCGCAAGCTCGGCAGCAAGCGCTTCGATCTGCGTGAAGCCGTGACGACGCGCGTGCGCGACAGCCTTCGCATACGCTTCCAGCGCGTCGAGCGCGCGGCCTTCGACACGCGCCATCTCAGCATGCACCAGTTCGCATCGTCCGACGAAATTCTCCGGGCAGGCTCGCGCCCAGACCGCGAGTTGCCCGGCATGGCGCTGCAACGCAGCCTCTTGCGCCGGATCGCGCCGCGGCAATGCGAGCAGCGCGAGCGCCCCGTAGAAAGGCAACTCGCCGCTCTCGGCGAAGGAACGCGATGCGTTCGCGCTGGCTTCGGCACGTCGACGCGATTCGAGCGCATCCGCGAGGTCGCCGAACAGCAGCGAACGCTGCAAGCGGTACACCCAGTAAGAGAAGTCCACCAGCGTGGTCGGCCTGCCGTCCACGGGCACCGGCGGCATCTCGACGCGGCCGTCGGGCTTGCCTTCCTGCAAGTGCGTGAGCAGCGCCCATTGCGACAGCAGCGCGTCGATCACCAGCTGGAAGTTGGCGTCGCGCGCGCTAGCCAGTGCGCGCGCCACCGTCTCGCGCACGTCGGCCAGCAACTCGCCGGCGAACAGCATGCCGGTGGCTTCGTTGCGGCCGCAATACAGCGCGAAGGTGTGGTCGCTGCTTTCTATGGCGACGTTGTAGGCGCGGCGCACATAATCGCGCGCGCTTCGCGCCGGCAAGGTCCAAGGCACGACGAAGGTGCCGAACACCATGTAGACGCGCGCCCGATACCGTACGAGCCCGCGTTCGTCGACCAGGTGCAGCGCGAGCTGGCCGAACGGAAGCGAAAAACTGTAGTCGCCGTAACGCACGCCGAAGATCTGGTTCATGCACGTGTACACGTTCGCGGCCGCGTCCGAATGACCGTGCTCGATCGCGAGGTTGACCGAGCGCAGCAGCATGAAGTCGACAAGGTTCTGGTCGGTGTAGAGCGCGGGCGGGATGAGGTCCGAGATGATGTCGGTGATGGCGCGGCGCAGCGGGTCCGCGATGATAGGCAACTCGCGCAGCCCGGCAATGCCGTGCTGGTCCAGCCAACTGCGCAGACGCGCGTATTCGCGGTCCACGTCGGCATCGACGGGATGCATGGGCACCTCGATACCCGCGCGATGCAAAAACGCGAGACCCACGCCGAGCGCGAGATCATAGCGGCCGAGCGTCGTGTAGAGCGCGGCGCGCAGCCGCGCGAGATCGGCGCCGAAGATGCCGTCGCCCGCCTCGGCTTCCAGCGCCGACAGGCGCGCTTCGGCAACCTCCAGCGCGCCGGTCATGAACTCGGCCTCGCCGCACAGCTTGCGGGCGAGCAGGCCGTCTTCGCTCGCCGCCTGGTCGCCCAGCAAGTCGAGCGCCGCGCGGAAGAAGCCCAGTGACGAATCATGCGCCGTTGCGGCTTTCGCCTCGCGCCCGGCGTCCAGATTGAGGCGCGCGAAGACGCGCCGTTCGTCGGGATCGTCGAGCGCCGGGCGCGCGAGGTTGGCTTGTGCCGCGAGCGCGAACACATCGAACTCGCCGCCCCGGTTCGCCAACTGGCGACGGGCGATCTGCAAATGCAGCGCGGCGCGCTCGGCTGCCGACATCGACGCGTAAGTCGCCTCGCGAATCCGGTCGTGCCAGAACACCCAGTCGCCGTTCTCGCGATACACCGTGCCGGCTTCGAGCGCGGGTTGCAGATGCCGGGTCGCGTCGAGTTCAGACAACCCGGCCGCCACCGCGAGCGTTGGGGTGGACGCGCGCTGCCCGAGGCAAGCCAGCACCCGCAGCATGAATTGCGCGGCGGCGGGCAATTGGCCGAGCTTTCGCGCGAGCAGTTCGACGACGTTTTCGACGCCGCGCTGTGCCGTCATCTGTTCGAGACTCCAGCGCCACGCGGACGACTCCACGTCGTATTCGAGGAGGCCGTCGTCCGCGAGCAGACGCAGCAGATGTTGCGCGAAAAACGGATTGCGCCCGGTCTTGCGGCCGATCATCTCCACGAGCGGCCCGAGCGAGTCCGCGTCCTGATGTAGCGCGCGCGCAATCAACTCACGCAGCGCGCCCTCGTTCAGCGGCCCCAACTGCACATGCCGCGCCGCGGCCACGTCGGCCAGTTTGCCGGCGCGCAGCGGGTGATCCGCGGCTACTTCATTGTCGCGGAACGCGCCGATCAGCAGCAGCGCCGCATCGCTATGCTGATGCAGAAGCCGCTCCAGCACCTGCAAGGTGCCGGTGTCCACCCACTGGAGATCATCGAGCACGAGAACGAGCGGACGCGCGCCGTTCGCAAAGCACGCGATCAACCGCGCGATCCCCTGAAGCACGCGCTCGCGTTCAAGCGCCGGCGCGGCGTCCGGCGGGTCGAGCGCTTCGGGCTGCGGCCCGAGCACGGCGCCGAGCGCGGGCAGAAATGCGCTCAGCGTGCGGCCGACGGGCGCTGTGGCCGTGGCGATCCGCTCACGCCAGATCGCAAACTCGCCGTCGGGGCAGCCGAGCACGAAGCGCAGCAGTTGATCGAGCGCCTGGCCGAGAATCGCGTACGGCTTGCCGCGATGACCTTCCTCGCTCTTGCTGACGGCGAGAAGCGGCGGGCTCAGACGCTGCATCCGCGCAACGGCTTCTTGCAGCAGCGTCGACTTGCCGATCCCGGAACTGCCCGACACCCACGCGACGCGCGCTTGCCGGCCGTCCACGACCGCACGGAACTGCGCGAGCAGCGCCTCGATTTCGTCGTCGCGGCCGAGCACCCGGTCGGCCTGCTGAAGGCGCTGCAGCGCCGCATGGGTGTCGAGCGTAAAAGGCGCGATCTCGCCGTGACGCCGTTGCAGCTCCTCACATCGATGCAGGTCCGCAAGCAGCCCCGCTGCATCGGCGTAACGTTGTTCGGGCGCTTTCTCGAGCAGCTTCATCACGACCCGCGAGATTTGCGGCTGCACGTCTGCGGCGAGTTCGTGCGGCGGACGCGGCCGGTGCGTCGCGTGCGCATGCACACGCGCGGCGGTGTCGGCGGCCTCGAACGGCGGCATGCCTGTCAGCAACTGATAGAAGATGCAGCCAAGCGAATAGAGATCGGCGCGTTCGTCAACCGGCACGTTCATACGCGCGCCGAGTTCGGGCGCCATGTAGATGAAGCTGCCGTCGTTCCATTCGAGGTCGGCGTCGGGCGAAGCAATGTTGTCGCCGGGACGGGTGGCGGAGCCAAAGCCGGTGAGAAACGCCTGGCCTTCGTCGTTCACGAGAAAGCGGGCCGGCGACAGCGCACGATGCACGATGCCCGCCGCGTGCATCGCGCCGACGGCCCGCGCAAGGCCGATGGCGACCTTCAGGAAGGCTGCGGTGCCGGCCTGGCGTGAGCCGCTGCAGCAGCGCAACGGCTCGCCGCCCGGATCGGCGAGCAGGAGCAGCGCGCCGTCACCGTGCGGCACGAGCGCCTGGGGAACCGCCGACCAGGTTTCATGCAGCACGGCGCGCAACGCGTATTCGCGCTGCAGCGCCGCCAGCACGGCCGGCGCGCCGCTCCCTCGACCGGCGACGAGCACCGACGACGAGCCATGAGCAACGGCTCGTTGCAGACGCGGTGAACCATTGCCCAGTTCGATAAAGCTTCGGTTCGACAGTTCGATCATGCGAAGACGGTATGGACGCAGCGACGCGCGAGCAGTTCAGGGAAGGTGCGCACAGCACCCATGCGGACGATTGCACACTCCTTCACCCTCCAGTTCTACGGGCAGCTAAATGGCCTCTACCTGAGGTGTGCGCCGAAAATAATACCCACTCCCAGTTCATTTCGGGTCAGGCAGTCAAAACAAAATAGACATTGCAGAATCTGTACGATCGTACGTATCAAAGCACGACAACTGTACCCTCTCGATAACTAGAACTGTCCTGATTACGAAGCAGTACTGTTCACGTTATAACGGCCTGAAACAGGCCGTTGCGGACTTGCCTTCGGAAAAAGCACGCCCTATTATGGACCAACTGATCCATAATTAACAATCGTCCGCTGCAGCCGGTCAGTCGCAGCCAACTTCGGGGAAAACAATGACCATCGATTTTTCGAAAGTGAATAGCGTCGCCGGTACATCTGCGAATTCGGGCTCGACGTCGGTCGGCGCGAGCAGCAGCAATAAGCCGTCGTTCCAGTCGCTATTGGCCGAACTCACCGATTATGTGAACGGCACGCCCGGCGAGCGCATGGAAAAAATGATCCTCGCGAAGCTGGGAGTCACAGAAGAAGAACTGAAGAAGATGTCGCCGGAAGAGCGCGAGAAGGTTATGGCGAAAGTCCGGGAAATGCTGAAGAAGGAGATGGAGGCACAGCAAGAGATGCAACAACAGAAAGCGTCTGGACAACAGATTAACGTGTCGGTTTGAACAAAAGTTTATTCGCCCGCTCACGTGGTAAGCGGGCGAATAACTGATGAAGCTCGCAGCGAGTTTGCTGCTGTTTTGCCGCTTATTGCCGCTTATTGCGCGGCGTTCGCTGCGGCGATGATCGTGTCGGCGACAAGCTTCGGCTGGCTGACCATCGCGACGTGGCTTGCATTCGCCAACGTGACGTGCGCGCCGATGTTCTTCGCCATCGTCTTTTGCAGGCCAGGATCGATCATGCGGTCGCGTTCGGTCACCACAAAGTACGACGGCTTGTCATGCCACGCTGCTTTCGTGACCTTCTCGCCGATACATGCCGAAGCCCACGGACCTTGCGTTGCGGCGATCACACGGCGCTGCGGCAAAGGCACGTCTTGCGCGAAATCTTCGAGCACCGCTTTGGTCGACAGCGTCAGATAGCCGGCCGAGTCTTTTTGCAATTCGCTCGCCCACACGGGCGCCGGCTTGCCTTTCGTGATGTCTTCGATCGATTGACCGCTATCAGGCGCGAACGCCGCCACGTAGACCAGGTTTTTCACCTTGTCTTCGTTGCCCGCCTCGCTGATTACCACGCCTGCCCACGAATGGCCGACCAGAACCACAGGTCCGTTTTGCTGCTCGATCACGCGTTTCGTCGCGGCAACGTCGTCGGCCAGCGAGCTCAGTGGATTTTGCACTGCGACCACGTGCGCCCCGCGCGCTTCGAGCAGCGGAATCACTTTCTCCCAACTTGAACCGTCGGCGAATGCGCCGTGCACCAGCACGATGTTCTTGCCCTTCAGGTCCTGCGGCGGCACCGCGTGCGATGCTTGCAGCGCGAACAGTCCGCCGAGCAGCAGCGCGGAACCGACGAATTTCTTGAGAAGCCTGGTCATTGATTTTTCTTCCGGCAGAAAGGAGTTGACGTTGATTGAACTATTGCGCAGACGACGCGCGGCGAACGCGCGCCGCCGCGTAAATCACGAGTGCGCGTAGATCCGGCCGAGACCGACCACGCCCTGCTGCGGCGCCGATGCGCCGGTCGTCTGTGCGCGCGACCCCGCAGCCGAACGGCTTTGCACGACGCCGCCATATGCCGCGGCGGCCGAAGCGTTCTGCGCGGCAACGCGCGCTTCAGCGGCTTCGATGTTCTTCGGATATTGCGTGCTGTCGCTGGCCGGGTTGTAGCCCGCCTTCTGCAACTGGACGAGTTCCGCGCGCACCTCGGCGCGCGTCACCGCGTGACTCGACTGGGCGAACGAAACAGCGGGGACGGCAACGAGTGCTGCAACGAGAAGGGATTGAACGAATTTCATGAGCTTTCTCCAGAAAACGACGGCATTCAAAGGTCAGAAGTTCGGTTGAAACACTCTGCAGCCCATATCTGCGAGCTAGCGTGTCACCCGAATCGGGCGCAGTGTTGCGAATCAACCTTGCGTGACGACATTTGAACCCGCCGACGTATCTGGAATGTTTTCGCGAACCCGTTTAATGCAAGCGTGTTTATCGGGGCACGGCCTGGATACACTGCGATACAAAGACGCAGTGAAGCGAATCAGCCGGCTACCGTATTGAAATCACTGAACGACGGACCGAGTGGCCGCACCCGCATTTCCGGATCGAGATGCGTCCACGGCAGATCCGCCGGATCGGCGGCCATCGGGCCCGGCGCTTTGGCGACGAGAATCGCCTCTGCGATCGCTTCGAAATCTGCGCGGAAATGGACAGAACTCTTGTTGACCAGAATCTTCATTCGCTCGGGTTCAATGCCCGCCACGCGGAACAGATTGCGGTCGAAGACCTGCATTTTCACGGAGCTCACCGCGATCCGCACGCCTTCAATTCGCAGGCACGCGACCGGACCCAGCTCGCCTTCCATGCCGTTGAGCATCGGCCCGTCGAAACGGAAGCGTCCGTCCGACAGGTGCTCGACTTCGAACTCGGCTTCGAGCGGCGCATCGCCCTCCACGCCGGCACCGCCGCCGAGCCGCAGCGCAATGCGCGCCCCGACGCCCGCGCGATGTGCCGCGGCCGCCGCCTGTGCGTCCCAGATCACGCCGACCGCCGCATCCTTCGCGCCGTTACGCAACAGCGCGCGCACCATGCCCATCGTGTTCGAGTCGCCGCCCACGCCCGGGTTGTCCTGCGTGTCGGCGATGATGACCGGGCGCGATGCGGATGCGCTCACGCGAATCGCTTCGAGCGCGGCTTCGTCAGGTGAGAGAAACGGCACGTCCCAGCGCGCTTCCTCGCCGACGATCCTGGCAAACAATGCGTCGGCGGCCTGCGTTGCCGCGTCTTCGTCGAACGAATAGGCCCAGATAGTCGGACCGCATTCAGGGAAATCCGCCGCCGGGAAGCCGGGTGCGAACGATACCGATACGACCGGGCGCTTCTCGAGATCGGCGAGCATGCGGTACATGTCGTTCGCCGGCTCGACGAGCGTGCACATGCCGTTCACCGGAATCAGAAAAGGAACCCGGCGTACCGCGCAATGCAACGGGCGCTGCTCCCACATCAGATCTTCGAGAATCCGCGCGGCGCGCTCGCCGGTTTCCGCCATGTCGACGTGCGGATACGTGCGGTACGCGACGAGCGCACTCGCATGAGCGAACATGCGGGCCGTGACGTTGGCATGCAGATCGAGCGATACGACCACGGGCATGCGATCGCCGACGATCCGCCGGACGCGTTCGAGCAACTCGCCCTCGCCGTCGTCGTGCTGCTCGGTCACCATTGCGCCGTGCAGGTCCAGATAGATCGCGTCGAAGCCGCATTGCTCGACGGCCGCGATGATCTCGCCGCCGATCCGCTCGAACGCATCCGTGGTGACATGTGCCGACGCGCTCGCGCCCGCCCAGATCACCGGCTTCAGTTCGCGGCCGTTCGCTTCCATGACCTTGATGAAGCCGCCGATCGGCACGTTGACGTCGCGCAGGTTAAACACGTCCGCGCCGCGAACCATCGGCGGGAAGCCTTCGCCCTGGACGAAGCTCTCATAAGACGCCTTGGTCGGCGCGAACGTATTGGTTTCATGCTGGAAACCGGCAATCAGGATTTTCATGTGGTTCACCTTGATGTGTTTCACTGCTGCGCCACAGCACGACGCAGCACTTACCAATTAATTCGGATACCTATCTGTGATGTCGCGATATATATCTGCGAAGCCCGCTGTGAAGCGGCTATTGCTGTTTCATCGTCAACTTGCCCTTCAGGATCAGAATGGCGGCCAGCGCGGCGGCGCACGCCATGACGAGAAGCCCCGCATGCATGCCGCCGGTCCCCGCCTTGGTCCAGCCGACCACCGCCGGCCCCCAGAAGCCGCCCGACAGTCCAACGGTATTGATGAGCGCGATGCCGCCCGCCGCCGCCGTCCCTTCGACGAGCTGCGACGGAATAGCCCAGAACACCGTGTAAGCCATCCACAAGCACGCGGTGCCCAGCGTCAGTGCGAGAAGCGTGAGCGGGAGATTGCCGTCGGCAAAGACCGTGGAGATCAGGCAAACCGCGGCGCCCAGTGCGGGAATCGCGCAGTGATAGCGGCGCTCGCCGAAACGGTCGGAACTGCGGCCTGCGAGATACATGCAGACGGCAGCCGCCACGTAGGGAATGGCCGTGTACCAGCCAAGGCGCACCGTATCCGTCACGCCTTGCTCCTTGAGCAACGTGGGCAGCCAGAAACTGATCGCGTAGATCGGAAAGATGACGCTGAAGTACGCGAGCGCGAGCACATAAACTCGCGGGCTTTTCAGCACCGCCTTGAACGAATCCGCGCGATGCTGGGTCGGCGCCGTTTCGCCGTTGAGCAGTGCTTTTTCGCCGTCATCGAGCCAGCGCGCATCGGCGGGCCGATCGGATATCACGCGCAGCGTCAGCAGGCCCAGCACGATGCACGGCAGACCCTCCACGAGGAACATCCATTGCCAGCCGGCGAGCCCGCCGACGCCGGCGAGGCTCGTCATCAGCCACGCCGACACCGGTCCGCCGACAATGCCGCCCAGCGGGCCCGCAACGAACACCAACGCAATGGCGCGCGCCATGCGCGCCGGACCGTACCAGCACGACAGGTAATAGATCATGCCCGGCGCGAAGCCCGCTTCGAAGACGCCCAGCAAAAAGCGCATCGCGTAAAACGCCGGCACGCTTCGCACGAACAGCATGCACGCCGACGTGATACCCCACAGCACCAGAATGCGGCTGAACGTCTTGCGAGCGCCGACTTTCGGCAGCATCAGATTGCTCGGCAATTCGAACAACACATAGCCGATGAAGAAAATGCCCGCGCCCACGCCATATGCGGCGTCGGAGAAACCGAGGTCGGACTGCATCTGCAATTTCGCGAAGCCGACGTTGACGCGGTCGAGATAGGCGAACATGTAGCAGGCCACAAGGAACGGCAGCAGCCGCCAGTTAAGCTTGCTGTAGAGCGCGGCGGCGGGATCGCCGGCGGCCGAGGGATGGATTGCGGACATGGTTGTCTCCGTATGCCTTGCTGGCCAGTTGCAGGGGTTGAGTCGATGGTGGCAGCGCAAAAACGGACTAGCAAGAGCAACTAAGTTCACATATCGTTGTCTTATGGGCAACACTCACCAAACCTGCGGTGAGCGAAAGGTCCGGCGGTCGGAGCGATCAAATGCGAGAAATCAACCAGCAGCGGCTACGCTATTTCCACGAGGTGCTCAGTCACGGCACGATTCGCGGAGCCGCCGAACACATCAACACGTCGCCGTCGGTCATCACGCGGCAGATCAAGCTGCTCGAAGACGAACTGGGTGCCGTACTGTTCGAGCGCCAGGCGCGCGGCGTCAAGCCGACCGAAGCCGCCATGCATCTGCTCGAGTTCTGGCGCGGCTACCGCTCGCAACAGGAGAAGCTCGAAGACCAGCTGCACGCGCTGAGGGGTCTGCGCACCGGGCAAATTCAACTGGCCGTCAGCGAAGGTTTCGTCGATACCTTCGTCGACGACGTGCTGGCGCCGTTCTGCACGTGCTATCCCGGTCTGGAAGTCAGCATGACGATGCTGGCGGTAGACGCGATCCTCGACGAGGTCGCGGAGAATCGCGCCCACATCGGTCTCGCCTATAATCCACCGCCGCACGCGCGCATCGCGTATCGGGCGAGTTCCGCGCAGCCGGTTGTGCTGCTGCTGAGAAAAGACCATCCTCTGGTCAAACGTGGCGGCCCGGCGCGTCTCGAGGATCTGCAGGCCTATCCGCTCGCGCTCATGCCGTCTACGTTCGGCATCGGTCATGTCGTGTCGATGGCGCAGGTGGCCGCGAACGTGTCGATCCGCCCCACTTTGACCACCAACTCGTTGAGCGCCCTCAAGCGCTTCGTCACGGCGGAGAATTTCATGACGTTGATCGGAGCATTCGCCGCATACCGCGAACTCGCCAGCGACGAGTTCACCACCGTTCCGGTCGCCCATCCGCTCTTTGAAAGCGCACAGGCTAGAGTGCTGGTCAAAGCCGACCGGCCGCTCGCCGCCGGCCCGCTCGAACTGTTGAAATGGATCGAGGAACGCATGCCGATGTTCGCACGCGGAAACGCACAGAGACACAAACCGCAAAAACGGGCATCCAGCCGCGCAAGCGGCGGCTAGCCGCAGCACATACGGCGAAACTTTTTTATTGATTGCTCAGTCCACAACTACCAGGCTGAAGATATGGTGAGACCACGTGAATTCGATCGGGACGAAGCGCTGGATCGCGCCATGCGCGTGTTCTGGTCCAAGGGTTACTCGGCGACGTCCACGGACGACCTGCTCGCGGCCATGGAAATTGGCCGGCAAAGTCTGTACAACGCATTCGGCGACAAGCGCAAGCTCTACCTGGAAGCGCTCGACCGTTATCAGCAGCACAGCATCTCGGCCCACGTCGAGCGGCTCACACGCGGCGCGTCGGCACTAGCCGGCATCAAGGCGATGTTGCTTGGCGCGATTGCGGCCGACGCCGCCGAGCGCGCAAACGGTTGCATGGGCGTGAACAGCGCCGCCGAGTTCGGCGCAAGCGATGCCGATCTCGTTGCGATCCGCGCAGCAGGTGCGAAGCGCCTGAAGCAGCACTTGCTCGCTCGCATCGAACAGGCGCAGCGCGACGGCGAGATCGATCCGCAAATGAACACGGAAGAAGTGGCGCTGTTCATCGGCAGCACCATGCAAAGCATTCAGTTGAATGCACGCGCAGGCATGACGCCGGCTGCGCTGCGACGCCTTGCGAAATTCGCGGTCGAGCGGCTCGCCGTGCGCTCATAGCGGAGCGAAGAACGCCGTAACGTTCGAACGGGCCGCAGCGATGTTTTCGCATCGCTGCGGCCCGCCCTTCTGAAACACTCAGACGCATCCACTGCGCGCGCCGCCTCGGCTACGGCGCAAATCGCGTGAACACATAATCGCGATCCTTGACCTTCGCCGCGTGACACGCGAAGCAAGTCTCGTGCTGCGCGGCGTCAACCGGCTGTCCGTTGACGAAACGCCCGAAACCCCAGCCTCCTGTTGACGCATAACGGCGCGAGTCCTTGACCATCACCTGCACGGTAGTGGGCTCTCCGGGGATGGTCGCCGTCGCGAACTCGGGCGACTGCTTGCGCTTGTACGCAAGCTTGACCAGGATGGTACCGTCGGGATACGGCAACGTCGACTTCTCGATTGCCTTGATCGCGGCGGGATTACCAAGCACCACGCGCAGTTCGTCGAGCGGCGCGGCCTCTTCCGCAGGCGCAATCATCTGCCACTTGCGGTAGCCATCGGGAATCGTCACCCCGTAGATTGGCGAGGGCGCTGACTTCGCAGGCTCCGCCAGCGCATGATTTCCCACCGTGCCAAGCAGGAGCGCCGCATTTAGCGCAACCTGTGCAAGCCGGATCTTTCGCATTGCGTGTCTCCCGTTCGTCCGCTCAGAAACGGGCGACGTCGATGACGGCGTCGGCGAAAGCTTTCGGCGCTTCCTGCGGCAGGTTATGCCCCACGCCGCCGCCGATGTTGCGATGCGCGTACTTGCCTGTGAACTTCTTCGCGTAGGCCGACGGCTCCGGATGCGGCGCGCCGTTGGCGTCGCCTTCCATCGTGATGGTCGGCACGGAGATGGTCGGACCCATCGCGAGGCGCTTCTCCAGGTCGTCGTATTTCGGTTCGCCGGACGCGAGGCCGAGACGCCAGCGGTAGTTGTGAATCACGATCGCGACGTGATCGGGATTGACGAACGATGCCGCCGTGCGTTCGTACGTCGCGTCGTCGAAATTCCATTTCGGCGAGGCCGTATGCCAGATCAGCTTGTTGAACTCGTGACGGTTTGCGTCGTAGCCGGCTACGCCGCGCTCGGTCGCGAAGTAGAACTGATACCACCAGGCAAGTTCCGCTTTCGGCGGCAGCGGCGCTTTATTGGCTTCCTGACTGCCAATCAGATAACCGCTCACCGACACCATCGCCTTGCAGCGCTCCGGCCACAGTGCCGCGATGATGTTCACGGTGCGCGCGCCCCAGTCGAAGCCGCCGAAAATGGCCTTGTCGATCTTCAGCGCGTCCATCAGGTTGATGATGTCGACCGCGATAACCGCCTGCTGGCCGTTGCGCGGCGTATCCGCCGAGAGAATGCGCGTCGAGCCGTAGCCGCGCAGGTACGGCACGATCACGCGGTAGCCGGCCGCGGCCAGTAACGGCGCGACTTCCACGTAGCTATAGATGTCGTACGGCCAACCGTGCACCAGAATGACGACGGGGCCGTTTTGCGGGCCTGTTTCCGCGTATCCGATGTTCAGCGTGCCGGCGTTGATCTGCCGTAAGTTCTCGAACGACGTGGCGCCCGTTCCGGATTTCGTGCCGCTCGTCTGCGCGTGCGCGAGTCCGCTCAAACCGAGTTCCATCAGGCTGATGCCTGCGACCGTCGTGCCGAGCAGACGGCGCCGCCGCGTATTGACCTGTTCAGACATGGCTATTTCCTTTTCTTGTACGAAAGCTTGGTAGGACCTGCATACACTCGCGGAAAGAACTTCTAACGGGTCCGCACGCGATCAACGGCGTACGAACAGGTCAATCGTCGAAATGAATACAGGCAGTTGGATAAATGAACGGTGTGTTTCGTTACGGCTTGGCGTAGATCGGGCCGAGGCCGATGACATCCGACTCGGACGAATGCGGCGATCCGGAAGCCGAGCTGCCGTAAGTAGACGATCCATACGATGACGCGAGCACATTCTTCTGTGCGTCGACACGCGCCTCTGCGGCCTGGATGTTCTTCGGATACTGCGTTTGATCGCTCGCGGGGTTATAGCCGGCGTTCTGCAATTCGACCAGTTGCGCACGGACTTCCGCGCGGGTCAGCGGCTGGTTCGACTGCGCGAACGATACAGATGGCAGCGCAACGGCGGCGGCAACGGAAGCGACGACAATCAGCGATTGAATGACTTTCATGATATCCACCTCAAGAGAATGTCTTTCGACGCAAACGCCCGTTTGCGTTTTCGGGTTCTGCAAGCGCCAGTCCGGCTGGCATGGAATCATTAGACACTCTCCAGGTATCTGGCGTATGTCGGCGCTCCGCGCCGGTGCAACGTTATGTAACGCCCCGGCATGCAGACACATTGGGATACAAAACGATGACGGCTCACATTGACCTTCCTCCGCTTGGACACAATTCGCTGTGGCGGGTGGAATAAGACAGGCCTGCCGGGTGTTATCGGTTGCAACCGGCGTAGCCGTCCGTCCACCGACTTACTGGAACACCCCGCACGATGAATTTCGCGACTTTCTCGTCTCCCGCCTTCTTTACCGATCCCTATCCGATGTACGAAAAGCTGCGGGAGGCAGGTCCGCTGCTGCCTGTCGGGCCTAATGCGCTGGTCACGGGCCGCTTCGAGATCATCGACGCGCTGTTGCGCGACCGGCGCATGGGCAAGACTTATCTGCAAAGTGTACGCGCACGTTACGGCGACGCGGCCACTGAACAACCGGTATTTCAGGCACTCAGCCGCACCTTTCTGATGATGAACCCGCCGGTGCACACCAAGCTCCGGACGCTGCTGATGAAAGCGTTCAACGCGCGACAAGTCGAAAAGCAGAGAGAGATAGTCGAAGCAACCAGTCGCGAACTTCTGGATCGCATTGGCTCCGCGGCCCAATTCGACCTGGTGAGCGAGTATGCGTTGCCATTGCCGGTCGAGATCATCTGCCGGCTGCTCGATATCCCCTCTTCTGATGGCACTCAACTCGGTGTGGCCGCGAGCCGCCTCGTCGCCGCATTCGATCTCGCGCCGCTCGATGAGGCCGCGCTCGCCGATGCGAATGAAGCCGCGCTCACGCTAGAACGCTATTTCCGCACGGTCATCGAGCAGCGCCGCGCACGGCCCGGCGACGACATCGTTTCGTCGCTGGTTCATGTCGAGGACGAAGGCGCGACCTTAAGCGACGACGAAATCGTCTCGAACATCATACTGTTGTTCATTGCTGGCCATGAAACCACGTCGAACATGATCGGCAACGCAATGGTCGCTCTGTTTCGGCATCCGGCGCGACTAGAAGTGCTCAGGCGCGAGCCGGCAGCGATCGCAAAGGCGGTTGCCGAGTGCATGCGCTTCGACAGTTCAGTACAAATGGTGGTACGCACCGCGTTGGAGGAAGTGGTGATTCACGACGTGACGCTCAAGCCCGGCACGATCGTCTTCATGCTGACCGGCGCAGCGAATCGGGACCCCGCGGTGTTCCCGCATCCCGACCAACTCGATTTCGACCGTGGTTCAAAAGTCCCTTCGCTCGCATTCGGCGGCGGCATTCACTATTGCCTCGGCGCAAGGCTCGCATTGCTCGAAATGGAAGTGGCGCTGCGAGATCTTCTCGCGCGCTTTCCGCAGATGCAGCCCGAAGATCTCGACCAGCTGAACTGGCACCGCCGCAATAATCTGCGCGGCGTGCAATCGTTGCGGATACATACCTGAGCGATTGCATACGACGCGGCGCGTCGGCTTCTTCTAATTGCGTTTGTCGCGCTATTTATTCGCGCCGTTGACGTTGCAGTTGATAGAACGCGGTATAGCCAACCGCTACTTTCCTGCAACGTCTTTCCCCGCTGATATTCGCGATTCAATCAAAGCGCTATTGCAAATGAACAGACAGTTTTGTTTCTCAATGTGTATGAGATTCGAACTGATACACGGCATTGCAATAGCCAGCTTCCGTGACACACACCAGATACCTCGTCTGGCTTTAATGCACTCCAACGACGGAATCTGAACAACGCGACGCGGCGGACCTCACTGTTCACGGCCGACTTTCAGATGCCCGTACGGATGGCTTCCACTCGATCTGTTTCAGGAGCACGACATGAAAGTTTCGATCATGGGTTTCGCCCTTGCTGCTTTAGCCGCTTCCGCACTGAGTGCTTCCGCTTTTGCGGCGACTTCCGCCGGCGCTAACGCCAACGCCAGCACCACCATCAGCACCTTTGACGCTCAGCAAGCTCTATCAAAGCAGCTAGGTTAGTCGCATCGACAGGTTCGGCTGTGAAGCGCTCTCTTCGTGAACATTCCGGCTCGCCGGCTTCTTATAGCGTCAGGAAATCAAACATGTCTTCAACACCGTTTTCTCCCGCTCGACGTCACGTTCTCGCCGCCTCTGTCGCAGTCGGCGCCATGGGGCTGATTCCCGGCTCGGTGTTCGCCGCCGCCGGCGGCAGCAAGATTCGTCCGTTCAAGGTCAACGTGCCCGAAGCCGATATTGCCGATCTACGCCGACGCATCGCGGCCACGCGCTGGCCAGGCAAGGAAACCGTCGCTGATGAATCGCAAGGCGTGCGGCTCGTCAGAATGCAGGCGCTAGCGCAGTATTGGGGCACTGATTACGACTGGCGTAAAGGCGAAGCGAAACTGAATGCGCTGCCCATGTTCATGACCGAAATAGACGGACTCGACATCCAGTTCATCCACGTACGTTCGCGCCACAAGAATGCTTTGCCGCTCATCATGACGCACGGCTGGCCGGGTTCGATTTTCGAACTCATCAAGGTCATCGGGCCGCTCACCGACCCCACCGCTTACGGCGGAAGCGCCGACGACGCGTTTCACATCGTCGTGCCGTCACTGCCGGGCTTCGGCTTCTCCGGACAACCGAAGACAACCGGCTGGGGCTCGGACCACATCGCTCGCGCGTGGGGCGAGTTGATGGCGCGTCTCGGCTATACGCGTTTCGTTTCGCAAGGCGGCGATTGCGGATCGGTCATCTCGCACCGCATGGCGATGCAAAAAGTGAAAGGATTGATCGGCATTCACGTCAACATGCCCGCAACCGTGCCGCCGGATATCGCTACTTTGCTCCTGCTTGGAGAACCGGCGCCGGCCGATCTGTCGCCGAAAGAGAAAGCGGCCTATAACTCGCTGAATGTTTTCTATCGTGACAATTGCGGTTATGCGTCGATGATGGTGACCCGCCCGCAAACCGTAGGTTATGCACTCGCGGATTCGCCCGTGGGCCAGGCCGCCTGGATGTACGACAAGATTTCGCAATGGACATATAGCGGCGGCGTGCCGGAACGCTCGCTCACGCGCGACGAAATTCTCGACGACATCTCGCTCTACTGGCTGACGGACAGCGCGACTTCCGCCGCGCAGATCTATTGGGAAGACCATTCCAACAACTTCAATGCCGTGGATATCTCGTTGCCCGCCGCGGTGACGGTCTTTCCCGGGGAGATCTATCAGGCGCCGCGTAGCTGGACCGAGCGCGCCTATCACAACCTGATCTATTTCAACGAAGTCGACAAAGGCGGCCACTTCGCTGCGTGGGAGCAGCCGCAACTGTTCGCAACCGAAGTTCGCGCCGCGTTCCGCACGCTGCGTTAAGAAGAGCCGTAAGTCACGGCGAGCGCCTCGCGCTGTCGCCGTGACGTTGCGCATGCCAACGTCGGCCGCGAGTGCCACAACGCCGGGAATTTCATGCCTGAATCCACGAATACAAAGAAAGCGGCAGCGGCCATTGCCCTTCTGATACTCTCGGTCGCGCTGCGTCCGCCAATCGTTTCGATCGGCCCGGTACTCGATTCGATACAGAGGAGTTTCAGCCTGAGCTACACGCAGGCTTCGTTGCTCACTGCGATTCCCGACATCTGCATGGGTGTGTTCGCGCTGGTCGCGCCGGGCGTCGCGCGCAGATTCGGCACGGACAACGCGGTGGTCGCCGCGCTCGTTCTGCTTTGCGTTGCGATGATCGCCCGCGCGCTCGCAGGCTCGGCGGCCGTGCTGCTCGTTTGCACCGTTTTCGCGGGAATGCTCGACAACACCCACACGCCGGCCGAAACCAATGCATGGAGCGTATTCATGCTCTTCGTCGGCTATCTCGTGGCGGCGCTCGGGCCGTTGAGCTTCGGCTTTCTGCGAGATCGCACGGACAGCTATTTCGCGTCGTATCTGATGCTCTTCCTGGTAGCTGTCGCGATTACGTCGATGGTGCCGCTATTGAGACCCTTGTCGCAATCGGGAAGCAACTCAATGCCTGCGATGTCCGGGCCGCGTTGATCGACACCTGCCCGCGCGCTTTCAACGACGCATCTGGCGATAACGACCCGTCTTGCCAAAAACACCGAGCTACTGGAATAAAGCCGGACGCCCAGGTGTTCTCGACTGTTACAACGCTCGAAATACGCGTCAGCAGGCATCTCTGCGCCATTGCTTTGCCGTGCATAGCGTCTTCATCCACCAGCCCCATAGTCATGAAAAGATCAGAAATCCTCGAATCCAACGACCAGTACGTGTCGATGTGGAAAGTACTGGCCGGCGACCGCAAGGGCGCCGATCTGCGTGATAAAGCGGGGCTCTCCGTGTGCTGGGCGGACAGCCCGTTCCCATTCTGGAACGCGCTATTCATCAACGAGAACATTTCGGATCGCGATCTGCTGCGAGTTCGCCTGAGAATGTCGCGTACTTATATGCTGGCGAAACAGCACAGCGGCCTCGTATACGTTTGCGAAGATCTGCTGAGCGGTGCGGCGCGTGAGGAACTCGACGCAATCGCTGCGAGCGAGAATCTGACTTTCGCGCTCGATATCACCGGTATGGCCGGCGATATCCTGCCGCTCGAAGCGGGCTTGCCGCATCCGGTGCTGGACTTTGCGCGCGTCGACAGCGAAACGGCATTGCAGGCCTATGCCGACATCAACAGCGAAGGATACGGTTTTCCGCTCGAAGCAGGACGCGCGGGCCTTGCGGGATCGACGTTCTGGAAGAAAACTGCTTTCGCTTACATCGGTTATCTGAACGGTCAACCGGTCTCGACCGCGGCGGCAATCGTCAACGAGGGCGCCATCTATCTCGCGCTCGTGGCGACGCGGCCCGACGCGCAACGCAACGGGTTCGGCGAGGCCACCGTCCGCTATGCGCTCAATGCCGCGTACCATGCAACGGCGATCAGGCGGACCATCCTGCACGCTACCGACGCGGGCCTGCCCGTTTACATGAGAGTCGGCTACCATCGCACAACGGTCTTCAAGACTTATCGGCCGGCCTGAAGCGTGAGCTGACTCGGTGCTAATTCGGCTGCATGTCCGCGCTGGTAATTGCGCTGTGAATGCGCTGCGAATGCGCGGTGCAAAGCAAACAATAGCCTTTAAATATTTCCGGAAGTTCTAATGGCCGCATTGCCATGGATTGCCATCTTCATCGCCGCCGCTACGGCGATTTTCCGAGCGCCCCGCCGACTGACATTAGTCCTTCTCGCTATCGGCTACGGGCTCGCGTTCGCACTTGGACAATTGCATGTACTCGCGATAGTTCCAATTGCCTTACTGCTGTGCACCGGCATTCTGTTGCAGTGGAACCCTTCGCCGCTCGGCAAACTGCTGTGCAATGTCGTTTTCGCGATCCTCGCGCTCGGCCTCTTTCAGCACTGGCTACCGGGCTTTCAGAATCTGAAGGTGATCGATGCCGCGCGTTTCACGCCCGACGCCGCGCCTTATACGATGTATCTGAACTTCGATAAGCCGTTAATCGGCTTTTGGCTGCTGCTCACCTATCCGTGGGTTCAGCCGAAGAAATCATTCCCGGTCGTGGCCGTTTCCGCGCTCGGCGCTTGTGCGCTCACGTCGGCGGTCTGCCTTTTTATTGCGTTTGAAGCCGGCTCGATTGCATGGGCGCCGAAGTGGCCGCATCTCGCGTGGCTCTGGATGCTCAACAATTTCCTGCTGGTTGCGTTCGCCGAAGAAGCGTTTTTCCGCGGCTATATTCAAGCAGGAATAGCGCGGCTGATGAACGCGCGGCCGCAAGCCTGGTGGTTCGGACTTATCGTCGCGGCCGTTCTCTTCGGTCTCGCGCACTATCAGTCTGGCACGGCTCTGGTTGTGCTGGCGGGACTATCGGGGCTCGGCTACGGCCTGGCGTATCGCGCCGGCGGACTGCAGGCCGCGATGCTGACGCACTTCGGACTCAATCTGGTGCAATTCGGCTTGTTTACCTATCCATTCATCGCCCGGTCATAACAAGCCCCAATGCGCCGGGTAAGTGCGATACGGCAATTTGCGTTATGTTTCAGCCCTGATGGAATAATAATTCGATCGGGTTGTTTACGTGTTGATGGATTGCCTGCCCAATTTCGCCTGAACCCATGGATACTCGCCAGATACCGCAACCGGTCCTCAAGCGTCGACGTTCGCGTCAGACGCGGACCCTGCCGCACGAATCAACCCCACAGCGGTGCTCCTGTCATATCAGAGAGCACTTATTCGCCGAGCCGGTGCACGCCGGCAGTGCCGTATCGGACGAGGACTCGTGCCAATGACCGCCGCCGACCTGTCCGCCATGCTTCCGCCGCTGCTGCCGCGTTTGTGGGCATTCGCGCTGCGTATTTCGGGAGATCAGCACGATGCCGAAGATCTCGTGCAGCGTGCCTGCGTGCGCGCGCTGGAACGCGCGCACCAGTTGCAACCGGGCACCGCGCCGCTCAGCTGGATGTTTTCGATCGTGCAATCCACGTGGATCAACGAACTGCGCGCGCGCAGCGTGCGCGGGCGCTCGGGCATGGATTGGGACGACGACTTCCTGGAAACCGTCGCCGACCCGGCCGCGCGCACGCCGGAACAGAACGTCATGGATGGCCAGATCGTCAAGGCGGTGCAGCGGTTGCCCGAATCACAGCGCGTCGTTATGCTGCTGGTAGGCGTGGAGGGCCTTTCCTACAAGGAAGCGGCCGAGGCGCTGGGCGTGCCGATCGGCACGATAATGAGCCGGCTTTCGCGGGCTCGCCAGGCCATCGGCGCCCTCTTTAGTGACCTAAAAGAAGAACGCGTACACAGCGCGGCGATTAGTAAGGACCAAGGGGCATGAAAATGGACGACATCCTGCTCATGGCGTATGTGGATGGCGAACTAACGCCGCACGAGCGCGAGGAAGTCGAGAAGGCAATTCGCACCTCGGCCGATGTCGCCGAACGCGTTGCGTTACTCGAAGCGTCGGTGCTGCCGTATCGGCGCGCGTTCCAGCAACAGGCATTGCCGCCGGTTCCGGAAAGCCTCACTCGTAAGATCGCCGAGCTTGCGCACGCGTACGCGACACCCGCGGCCGCGTCGCCAGTGGGCGGCAACCATCGCGCGGCCGCCCCCGAGTCGCAGCCCGACCCTCTCGCAGGCCCTTCCCTGCCGGTACGCTCGCGCTTACGCACTGCCGCACCGTGGCTCGCGGTCGCGTTCGTCGCCGGCGCGTTCTGCTGCGGCGTGGTGCTGCGCTTCGCGCCTGGCGCTGCGCAAGGCGGCTTCGCGCAATCGACCGCTCAGGTGGCAGGGCAGAACGGCATGCACGATGGCACACAGGCCGGCGCGTCGCCCTGGGTCATGGCGGCAGTCAGTTATCAGCGCCTGTACACGCGTGATACCGTCGCGTTGGATTCGTCCAATATGGCCGCAGCCGCGCACGTTGTCGATAACATCCGTCACGACGACGGACTGCCTATTCGCGTGCCCGACCTTCGTTCGGCCGGACTGACATTCAAACGCATACAGCGGCTGCGTTATAACAACAAGCCGCTGGTGCAGATCGTTTATCTACCCGAAAAAGGCTTGCCTGTTGCACTGTGCGTGATGAAGGACGAAAAGGCTGATTCGGCACTTGCGCAACAACAGGTGGACAGCATGGACGTCGTCACGTGGCGGCGCGCCAAACTGAGCTATGCGCTGATCGCCACGCCCGGCGATACCGATCTCGGTGCGCTCGGAAAACGGATTTCCGAAAGCAATGTCGAGGAACTCATCGGCCAGTTGTCCAAAGCCGAACGCCCGTTCGCGAGTTGAGCAAACGTCTTTCAACAACTGCCCACGCGTCGCAACACGGGCAGCTTTGAGTACTTGCGTCAGCACTGCGTACACGAACATCGGCAATCCGAAGGCGACTCGCTGCAGCGCCGCCTGAAGATTGCGTTATAGCTATCACGCCGGCATACGCGCGGCATCCGCCCTTCCTTCTCGCGATCTCCAGGTGAGCGGCACTGGGATGATTGCCGCTGTAACGCGTCGCCTGGTCAGTCAGCACCACCCATGCCGAACGCGTTTCATGAGTACGCCCGCGATGACGCGCGCCTGTACGCGCGGAAGCACCTCCTTCACATCTTGCAGCGACGCTTCCTTGTTGCAGCGCTATTCATTCTTCTTAGCGTGGCGTGTTTAACGGGCAGCAGTCCCGAGACATACGTTCCAGTTTCGCCCTCCATTCTTTTGCAATGTATCCATTTGCGCGACAGCTACACAACATTGCAAAACTCCACTTCGCCGACATACGCCAGATACCTTGAGGCGTTCCAATCGTCGTACGGCTTCGTTATTCGAGTTGCTAATGCGCGTCGCAGAGAAGGGATAGTCGTCGCCTCGACAACATGTCCGATGCATCGCGAGAGGTGTAAGGACTTCTTCAGAAGAACTCTCTGTAACGCGCGGTCCGCCTGCGTCAGTTGATGAATGCGTTCGACCGGTTGAGAGCACTTCGACCGGCCACGCGACATACACGGCATACAAGGCAGAGGGGTGGCATTTCTTTTCAGCGTTACATGGGCAATGAAGCAAACCGATCTCTCACTTCTGCTCCCCGACATGCTCCCACGGCTCTGGTCGTTCGCATTCCGGCTTTCACGGAATCGCTACGACGCGGAAGAGCTGGTGCAAAGAGCATGCGTAAGGGGTTTGGAGCGAGCGCATCAAATGCGCCCCGGTACTTCGGCATTGAACTGGATGTTTTCGATTGTCCATTCAACATGGCTCAACGATCTGAAGCAGCGCGATCAGCGCAGCCAGTTGCAGGCCGAATGGAGCGACACGCTGTCGGAGACAGTCGCCGATCCGGGCTCCGCGTCGGAAGCGGGTGCGCTGGCTCATCAGATCATCGCGGCAGTCGAGCGTCTGCCTGAAACGCAGCGTGTCGTCCTGTTGCTGGTGAGCGTAGAAGGCTTCGGCTATCAGGAGGCGGCCGACGCGTTGCAGATACCTGTGGGCACCGTGATGAGCCGACTGTCGCGTGCGCGCCGAACCATCGGCGCGCTGTTCGACGACGACTGCAAAACCGCGCGATAGCGCCGCACCATCGTCAAGCGGGAATAAACGCGCGGGGCGGCGTGTTTTTGTGTCAGCACCGCCCCTCATGCCCTAACTTGCGATAGACATACATGTCATCTCTTTTCAGAATGCTGCTCGTGTACGACGGCACAGCCGAGTCCCAAGCCGCGTTGTCGCGTTGTTCGCAACTCTCACTGGCGTTGTCGGCCGCAGTCGATGTGGTGTCAGTCGTCGACCCGGCCGGCGCAAACGCGCACTCTGCGGGCATGCTGAGCGATCTCGCCTACAGCCGCCTCGAAGAATTCGCGCGCCATACGTTGCAAACGGCCATTGGCAAACTCGCGGACAGCGGCGTCACCGCGCACGGCTACCTTACTTTCGGACGCACGGCGGACGCCGTCTCGCGACACGCGGTCAACTTCAATTCGGATATCGTGGTGGTCGGCCACCGAACGCAGAAAGGGTTCTTGCGCTGGCTGGGCGAGCGGCCGGTTCATCTGGATCTGGCCGAACGCCTGCGCGGATCGACTATTGTCACCGTCACGCTGCCATCGGTATAGCGTGGGGTAGTCTGCACTGTGAAGTTGCGTTACGCGCTGCACGTAACGCGCACGACAGGTGGCTCGCGCCCCCATGTGCTTCACAGTGCGGGCCTTCACATACTCAGTAATCCGGATCGACAGGCGACGCCGGTGCACCACGCGCTTCGATCGCTTCGCCGGCGAGCAGGCACAGGTCTTCACGAAAGTGCGCCGCGACGATCTGAACGCCGACCGGCACGCCGTCGACAAGTTGCGTCGTTACCGCCAGACCCGGCAAACCCATCGCAGGCAAAGCGCGCATCGTCAATTGTGCTTCCCACACGCGGTCGAAGCCCGCTGCGCCCTGCATGTCGAGGTCGTCGGGGAACGGGAGCTCCGACGAAACCGGCATCAGCACAACCGCGTACTGGTCGAGAAACAGCCGCCATTGACGCAGCAACGTCGTGCGCCTCACGAGCGAACGGCTGATCACATCGGCAGGCAGGTCTTTCACTTTGAGACGCGCGGCAGCGACCACGGCGTGCGCACCAGGATCGCCGTCGCTCGCCACCATGTCGGCGAGCGACGCGAAGCCGTCGCCGAGCCACAGCCTCTCCTGCAATTGCGCGGCTTCGCGAATCGCCGGCACGTCGTCGATTTCCTCGACGGTCCAACCGGCGTCGACCAAACGGCGCGCGGCGTCGAGCAAGGCGTCCTCTACTTCCTTCGCGATCTGCAAGCCGCCCGGCCGCAGACAGATGGCCGCGTGCAGCGGCACCGCGCGTCCTTCGAGCGGCATCGGCATATACCAGGGATCGCGCAGGTCAGCCGCGGCGAGCGCGGCGAGACCGAGGCGCAGGTCCTGCACAGTGCGCGCGATGGGCCCGGTCGCGGACATGAGTTGCGCACCGATTGCGCGTTCAGGCGACGAAGCGTTGAAGGCCGGCACGCGACCGAAGGTCGGCCGCAACCCGTGTACGCCGCATGCGTAGGCGGGATAGCGCAACGAGCCGCCGATGTCGGTGCCGAGCGCAAGCTGGCCGATGCCCGCCGTGACCGCTGCCGCGCCACCGCCGGTCGAGCCGCCCGGCGTCAGTTTCGCGTTGCGCGGATTAAGCGTGCGGCCGTGCACCTGATTCGAGGTGAACCAGCGCAGCGCGAAGGTCGGCGAATTGCTCCGGCCAAGCAGCACCGCACCAGCCTTCGCGAGATTGTCGACGGCGGGACTATTGGTGTGCGCCACGAGGTTCTCCTGCAACCGCGTACCGTTGGTGGTCGCGAAACCGGCGTGGTCAGTATTGATCTTCGTCGTGACCGGCACGCCGGCGAGCGGCCCCGGATCTTCGCCGCGCGCTATCGCGCGGTCCACGTTATCCGCTTGCTCGAGTACCAGCTCAGGCCGATGCGCAACCACTGCATTGACTTTCGGATTCACCGCATCGAGCCGCTCCAGCGCGGATAGCGCCGCTTCGCGCGCAGATACGTTGCGGGTCTTGACCAGCCCGGCAAGCTCGGCCGCGGACAAACGCCATAGTTCACTCATGTTGCCTCCAATAAGAATTCTTATTTGAACGGCTCAACGTATCCGCCGTATTTCCAACTGATGCCGCTTTGCAAGCCACTTTTTCCAGAAGCGCCGCAAATACACTGCGCTACGAAAGTCCGCACGTGCTATGCACGTGAACGGTGATGCAGCAACGGCAAGAATGAATCGCACGGCGTCGCCTGGTTCACCCGACGATCAACGGCAACGTGAGCCGCGCTTCGAGGCCTCCCGTCAGGCGGTTTTCCAGACAAAGCTCGCCGTGCATCGCATGGGTGAGTCGCCGCGCGATTGCGAGACCGAGGCCCGAACCGGGCGCGCGTGCGGCAGTGCGCGGCGCGCGATACCACGGCGCGAATACTGCTTCCATCTGCGACGGTTCGATGCCCGGTCCGTCATCCAGCACGGCGAACACGACGGCTTGCGCCTCGACTCGCAAGCGCAAACGCACGTCGCTGCCGTAACGCAATGCGTTGTCGATCAGATTGACGAGGACGCGACGAAGCGCATGCGGGCATGTCTCGATCGAATAACCCACCTCGCTTTCGAGTTCGATGCAATGTCCGGCATCGCGATAGTCGTCGATCAGGCCGGTTAGCAGTGCGTCGACGGACACATGAGTTGGCGGCTCTTCCACGTTGCACTGCATTCTCGCGCAAGCCATGCTCGCCTCGACTAGCTGCTTCATTTCGGCGAGGTCGCGCGTCAGCGAACGCCGCAACGCGAGATCGTCGAGCGTCTCGCAGCGAACGCCCATGCGTTCAAGCGGTACTTGCAGGTCGTGTGCGTAAGCGGCCTGACTATCGAGCAATCCCGCGAGGCGGGCCGCATTACGGTCGCGTGTGAAATCGATTGCGCGCGTCAACCGCAACACCGCAGACGGACCGCGCTCGGGGAGCGGCGCATGCCCGTCGCTTGCACTGTGCAACTCGATCGCCTTTGTCAGATGCTCGATACTCACACGCAGATACCGCACGTACATCCACAATGCGGCGGCGAGCAGCGACAGCGAGACGGCCACGTCTGTGGCAATCGCCACTGGACCGGTTGTAGCGAAACAGCGAGTCACGAACAGCATGATCGCGCGGTCGCCCAGGTCGAAGAGCGGCACGAGCAACGCGCACGCAGCGATTGCCAATGCGTTGCGGGCTCGACCAGTTTCAAACAGGCGACGAATTCCAACGGCCGGCTGCAACGCAGAATCTTCGGCATCTGCTCGAACCGGTGCAGGCGATCGGCGAGTGGAATCGGACGGCATCAACGCAATCATCGTCATGGAGATTCTCCTATCGCCGCCGCGATGGACGCACATCGATACTCGCGTTCAAATCGCACGAGCGTTTCGACATTCTTCGCAGCAGGCATCTGGTCGCCGTGTGAAGGCGGCTTGTTCATTCGGGCATGCCGGATGAAAGGAAGTCGCTCGCCGTCATCGCCCGTGATAGAAGCATATCTTTCGAAGCGCGGAGTGCCATCATATGTAGGTATGAGCCAAGGCCGCCCAAGATGGTCAGTCGAGCTTAGGAACCGCGCCCGAAGACCTTCTGCCGGTGGACGGTCCATGTGTGTGCGGGCATACCTTCGTTTGTCTTGACCGTCGTTGTGACCGGCGGCATGATTGCCTGCCGCCCAATCCGCGCCGCGCGCCAGGCGACGCGCGGTCCGCGTGCAAGGAAAGGTATCCGATGAACCACGATCGAAGCAGCAAACACACATCGGCGCCGCGCCTTCCCGCATCGCTCGGTGCGCCGCGCGATCACCTCTATCCGCGTTTCAGCGAAACCGACATCGGCAAGATGCTGCGCTTCGGCACGCTCGTGCCGAGGCGCTGAAGTCGTGCTGATAGGCGGCGGCAATTCGGCGGGTCAAGCGGCGGTATTCCTCGCTTCGCATGCGAGCCGCGTCCATATGTTGATTCGCGGCGACGATCTTGCGAAAAGCATGTCGCGTTACCTGATCGATCGCATCGCGTCGCTTGGCAATATCGTGCTGCATACGAACACGGTCGTATCGGCGGTCACGAGCGATCAGTGGGGACTCGAATCGGTCGTCTGCGATACGCCTGACGGGCCGCATTGTGTCGCCACGCGCCACCTGTTCCTGTTCACCGGCGCCGATCCCAATACACGCTGGCTGCGCGATTGCAGCGTCGAGATCGACGAACGCGGTTTCGTCAAAACGGGCTATACCGCCGGAGTGCGGCCGGAGACGGCCTGTTTCGCTTTGCAGACGAACGTGCCGGGCGTGTTCGCGATCGGCGATGCGCGGGCGGCTTCGGCCAAACGCGTTGCCGCCGCAGTGGGCGACGGCGCGGCGGTTGTCTCTGAAATTCACCAGTTCCTGAACTCTGTTTCGCCTACCGCTTGATGCGCGCCCGGCGCGGCTGACCTGCTGGCGATTCGAAGTCATCGCAGCAGGCGCGCAGCGCGTGTCGTGTTAGAAGAGTTTGATGATTGCGGGCACGCTCAGCACGGCGGCGTAATAGCCCATGAACTGGACGCCCGCATTGAACGCAAACAGACGCGACAGCAGTCCGCCAAACAGCCCGACCGTGAGGATCACGGCAAGCCCCAGCAACTGCCCTTCCCAAAGACCGATCACGACGATCAGCCCGGAGAACGTCGCGATAATCGCCTCGTGACTCAGCTTGCGCGCGACGAAAGAAGCGGCGCGGTGTGCATAGTTCATCGCGAGCGGATAAGCGATCAGCGCGGCCAGCACAATGGACAACAGGCCGAAGACGAGAAACTGCCACGTCGTCATCAGCGTATGAAGGTTGTCGATGTGGCCGGTCGCCGTGTTCACGGTGAAGCGCGGCGGCGCATTGAAGAGCGGCGCAGCAGGACCCGCGGCCACCGGACTGAGCGGCAGTCCGAACGCGATCAGCGGGATCAGCGCTTCCGCAATATAAGTGGCTTCGGTCACGCCGTTACGCACGGCAATGACCGTCGTCAAACGATGGTACGCATGACGGATTCGCGCGCCGACTATCTCTCCCATCAGTACAGTCATCGCGACGGGACTGAACACGAAGGTCGCGCTCGATACCGCCGCCGTCGCGACCGTGTATGCCGTCTGTTGCCGGTCGAGTACTTTCAGCGGATTCGGAAAGTAACCGCTCCAGCCTTTGAGGTCCGGCGCGAGCGCAAAGTTCGACACGTGGTCGCGACGCATGCGTCGCCGTTCGACCGGTGAGAGTATCGAGAACAGATCCGCGATCAGCGGGCCAATGGCAATGCCTAGAAAATAGCTGACACTCAGAGTGACGCCGTGACTGCGCGTGAGCGTTTGCAATCCGACTATCAGCAACACGAACGGAATCAATAGAAGCACCGAGGCCCACCGTCCCGCCGAAAAGTACGCGATGCAAACCGCCGCGAACAGAAACACCCACGGCGCGGCGCGCGTGATCAAACTGCCGAACGGCGCGAGCATGACGGCGAACAGCACGGCGAAAGGCAATGCAACGAATGCTGCCACGATCGCGCCAGAAATCATCTTGCGCAACGCGATATGAGGCACACCAAGCGAGCGCAGCATCGCGGCTTGCTGGAGAAGCGGTGCGGCCATCGTGTCGCCCGGAATGCCCAGCAATGCGGTGGGAATGGCGTGGGTCATGTGCTTGGCAACCGCGCCCGCCATGAAGAAAGTGAACACGCCAGCCGGCGGCACGCCGAGCAATGCGACCAGCAAGGTCAACGGTGCGATCGTGGTCGTTTCGTCGGTGCCGGAAACAAGGCCGATCGCCGCGAATACGACAGCGCCGAGCAGTCCCATCGCCAAGGCCATCGGAAACTGTTGGAGCAGCGAGTCCATCAGCGTTCTCCCTTTACTTGCGCGGCTTGCTCGGATAACTCATATGCGGCGAACAGATCGTAGAGTCCCAACTCTTTTAATTCGGCTGCAGCGTTTGGCGGAAGATCGGCGAGCGATCCGATGCCGCCTCCTTCTTCAGCGAGTTGCTTCAACACATGTTGGCGGTCCGATTCGCCAACCGTGTGGTGGATCACCACGCGCTTTGGCTTGAAGAAGAACGCACTGAGCGCGCCCGCCGCGAGGCATCCGCCCAAGCCGATCAGCATTGCGTAGGCACGCACGATGGCCGCGTCGCTGACAGCGGACGACAGCACAGCCTTGCCCGCCTCGAACGCAGCGACGCTAACTGCCACGCCTAACGCCACCGACCACGCCAGATGGCGGAGATCGACGGTATCGCCCCACACTTCGGCAAGCCTGAAGGCGGACGCGTCGACGTGCGCGCGAATGCCCGACCCGTCGCCGGCGGCCGGCGCTGCACTGGCACTGGATGATTTCAATGTCTGTCTCCTGACCAAGATGTTTTATTCTGGGCGTGCGCCTCGCGACGCCTCATGCACGGCGAGAACCTCGCCGTGGGCCTTCGAGTTGCGGTTGGGTTCCGTCTAATTTAATCAGCGAAGATGTCACGCACGATGAGCGCTGCTCAAGCAAGCGCGGCTCACACGCAACAGTGAAGCTCAGTCATATAGCGGGAAAGTACTCCGCCTGGTTGCGAATCGGCGCACGTTTGCGCGCTCACTATTGGCGCGATGTTCGCGGCGCGCCAGTACAACGGAATAGCCGGTGCCGGCAGAGCGCCGTCTCGCTTTGGGAGGACCTTCGATTGCGGCCCCGGCAAAATCGTATCCGCGCAAATGTCATGCATCTCGCGGACGCTGTAGAACTTCTAATGCGAAGTCGGTGCGGAAGTCCGCCGAACTTATCATTTGCTTGACTACCCAGTCAACATCGTCACCCGTTGCGCCCGCACCCAAAGCGATGTTGCGTGCATGCAAGGTCATATGACCGCGTTGAATGCCCTCTGTTGCGAGCGCGCGCAAAGCACCCATGTTCTGCGCAAGGCCAACGGCGACTGCAATCTCACCGAGTTCCTGTGCCGACTTCACGTCCATGATCTTGAGTGCGAGACGCGCGAGCGGATGCGTTTTCGTTGCGCCGCCGACAAGTCCGACCGGCATCGGCATTTCGATCGTGCCGACGAGGTCGCCGTTTTGCGCCTTTTCCCACGTTGTGAGCGACGTATAACGGCCGCCGCGCGTCGCATACGCATGCGCACCCGCTTCCACTGCGCGCCAGTCATTGCCGGTCGCGACGATCACCGGATCGATGCCGTTCATGATGCCCTTGTTATGCGTCGCCGCGCGATACGGGTCGATCGCGGCGAAGAGATACGCATCGATCACACCGTCGATCACTTCCTCACCGGAATAGTCTTTGGTAGCGAGCGTGTCCGCCGAGTAGCGTACGGAAGCACGCGCGAGCCGCAAGTCGGCGAGATTAGACAGAATGCGCAGACGAACCTTTCCGCCGGATATCTGTTCCACCCGTTCCGCGATGGACTCGGCCATCGTATTGACGGTGTTCGCGCCCATCGCATCGCGCACGTCGACGATCAGATGCGCGACTATCATCGGACCGCGCGGCGTGTCCGGAAACACGTGCACTTCGATGTCGCGACAACCGCCGCCCAAGCCAATGAGTACTTTGTCGCGGCTATTCGCAAGGCCGATCAATTCGTCCTTGTGTTTGAGGATCGCCAATCTCGCGCCATAGGGATCGCTCACGCCGACCACCTGTACCTGTGCGCGCATCAGCGGTCCGGTGCTCGACGTCTGAAAACCGCCGCTTACTCGCGCGAGTTTCGCCATGAACGAAGCCGCCGCGACGATAGACGGCTCTTCTACTGCCATGGGCACGATGACGTCTTTGCCGTTGATCTGGAAGTAGCCAGCCACCGCCATTGGCAATTCGAAAGTACCGATCGCGTTCTCGATCATTCCATTCGCCGTTTCGAGCGGCAACGCGCCGGGCTTTGCCAATTGCGAATATTGCGCGTCATCCAGACCGACCTCTTTGCAGATGTGAGCGAGACGCTCCTGCGGGCTGAGTGAACGGAAATTCGGCAGCGTCGAATCAATAGCCATGTACTGTCCTTGGGGTTACGGTCGCCGCGTTCATTCGTGCTTGCGGCTATGAACTAAAGGATCAATAATAGGCGCACCGTACCCCTTTAAAAGGTACAGTTGGTGCTTACAGTTGCACCGCTGTACCAGTGACACTTTTATATCCCGCCGGAGTCGCGTTAATGAGCTTGCGTAGAAGTGCGAGTCTGTCGAGTTCCATGGCAGACAATCTCGCCAAACAGATTGAAGAAGGCGTGATTCCGGCAGGCGCAAAACTTCCTTCGATCAGGGAATATGCTGATGCGTCCGGTTGTTCGAAGAACACGGTGATCAGCGCATTCGAAATGCTTACCGCAAGCGGACTGATCGAGCCTAGGCGAGGCTCCGGTTTTTATGTCGCGCAAAGAGCAAGAGCCGCTACTGAAACAGAAGAAAGCGGCGTGCTCGATCGCGCGATGGATACCGTCTGGTTAATGCGGGAGCAATTGCAGGTCAAGCCCGACGTTCTCAATCTGGGCGAAGGCTTTCCGCCTATCGAATGGCTCGAAGCGACTCGACTCGATCAGTACCATCAGCGGGTTGTTCGCACTGGTGTCGCGTCGCTGTTTCGCTACGGCAGCCGCTACGGTTATCTGCCGCTGCGCCAATCGCTGCAACAGAAGCTGTCTGGCTATGAGATCGAGGCCGCGCCTTCACAGATTGTTCTCACGCATGGCGCCAACCAGGCCATGGATCTCGTATTGCGTTATTTCGTGCGGTCGGGCGACACCGTACTCGTAGACGACCCTGGCTACTATCCGTTGTTCGGCAAACTGAAATTGAGCGGCGCGAATATCATCGGCGTGCCGCGCGAAGTAGACGGACCGAATCTCGCCGAACTCGAGCGCTGCATGATCGAGCACCGGCCGAAGCTGTTCTTCACGCAATCGGTAGGACATAATCCCACGGCCACCGATACGAGCGCCGCCAAGGCGTATCGCATTCTGCAACTTGCCGAAACACACGACACGGTGATCGTTGAAGACGACGCGTTCGCCGACCTGCGGCCGCGATCATTGACACGTATCGCCACACTCGATCAACTGCGCCGCACCATTTATGTGGGCAGCTTTTCGAAGTCGGTCTCGGCTGCTTTGCGCGTCGGCTTTCTCGCGTGCAACGCGGCGCTCGCGAGCGATCTCGCCGATGTAAAAATGCTCATTCACGTAAGCAGTTCGGAATACAGCGAGCGGACGCTCGCGGCCATTGTCAGCGACGGCCATTTCCTTCGGCATACGAATCAACTTCAGGAAAAATTGAAGCGCGCAACCGCGACGGCAAAAACCGCGCTCAAAAAACTGGGCGCGGAGATCTTCAAGGAAAGCGAGCAAAGCATGTACTTGTGGGCGTCATTGCCCGAATGGAACGACTCGATGAAACTCGCGAAGGCAATGCTGGAGCGCGGCGTGATTCTCGCGCCCGGCGCCGTTTTCTCGCCCGCGTCTGAGCGCGTCTCGGCATACTCGCGGTTCAACGTCGCTTATCTCGCCGACGAGCGGTTCGCCAATGCATTGCGCGCGCTCGCGCCGTAAGCCGGCGCATTCATCGCGCGGCTATTCAAGCCCCAGCAAGCGGCCCAATGCTGAGCCTGTCGTGCTTGTCACGCATGATCGCGAGCATGAGCGCCGCGAGGCCACATGTCGCGATCAGCGCAATCAAAGCGATCTTGCCCAGATGAACCAGCACCCAGCCGCCGATCGCCGGAAAGCCGAACGTGCCGACAAAGTACGCGACGACGAACCAGGTCAACGCGGCCGGGCGGTGCATCGCGGCGGAATCGTTGACCGCCTGCGCCTGAATGGTCGGATAGACGAGACCGTAACCGGCCCCGAGCAACACGGCGCTCGCGGAATGGAACCCCGTGTAGTACGGCACCGCGGACATCGCGGCGATGCCGAGCACCATGATGCCAAGCAACAGTTTCGTCGCGACTGCGCGATTTAGCCGGATCACGACGCGTGTAAGCAGCCAGCGAGCGGCCACGACGGTCACCGCATACAGGCTGAAAAAGGTACCCGCCTGCGCATGCGTGCCTTGCACGAAAGACATCTGAAACGTCATCAAGCCTGAGAAAACGCAGGCGCACAGCGAAATCATCACAATCGGATAAGCCGCACGCGTTCGGCTAATTGCGCCGATCTGGCGCAGCCAGCGCTCCTGCACGGGCGACGCCGACGAATGCGGCGAGATCCGGCCGAATACTTCGAGCATCAGCGCGGCGAGCGCGCACAGACCGCCGACGATATAGAGCACGCTCGTAAGCGGCCAATGCCATGAACGAATGGCGAACGCGGCCGCGGCGGGACATCCTCCGATGCCGGCCATCTGGATCGTGCCGAAACGCATGAACCAGAAACCGCGGTCCGTATCGCTCGTGCGTTCCGCGAGCGCCATCGGCGCAGCAAGACAGAACGCGCCCCAGCCGAATCCCACGAGAAAGCCAGGAAATACGCTGAGACCGCTCATGCGGTCGATCAACGCAAAACCCGCCACGCCCGAACCGATGCACAACGCCGCGAGAGCGGTCGTGCGAGCGGCGCCGATGCGCTGAGCGAACCAGCCCACCAGCGGCACGCCGACGAGCGTGCCAACTGTCGCTTCCGCGAGCGCCAGTCCGGTGTCGAGGTCGTTCCCTCCCATCGAGCGGAAATGCATCGAGAGGAAAAACGTTGCTCCGTACCCGCTCGCTGCGAGCAAGGTGCCGATGAGCACGAAAAAGGCGCTGAATGGGCGCATTGAGAGAATCCGCATGACTGGTTGAACCGAAGCTCGCTTTGCTGCGCTCACGAAGACGCGAGCCGCGAGCCTCGAACCGCGAGCCTCGGCAACCAGTAGTGTCACGTTCCCGCGATTGCCAGGTCGGCGCGATGACCGATCGTCGCGGCAAGAATCATCTGATGGCGGTTCGGCGGCACACGCACTTCGCGTGTGCGCGGACGAAACACCTGGTCGCCGCGGCGGATCGCGCGGCCCGTCAGCGCGCAGACGGCGGCGACGTGAGCGAGACCGCTGCACCAGATCTGTTCGGTGTAGCGGCCGGAGCACGCGTCGCTCCACGAGACGCTGATCGTGCACGCCGACAAGCGCTCGACCACTACGATGCTGGCCGGCCGTCCCACCACGCGGCGATGGTCGTCGGCGGCGGGCGCACATGCGTTGACGCCGCGCTTCTTGAGCTTCACGAACGGTTTTTTCGCGCACGCGTCGAGCTGCTCCGCGGACGGATCGAGCACGTTCAGCAGCGCGCGAACCACGATATGGTCTTTGGAAGGTACGGTCATCGATCCATCTCCATTAGCGTGCGTGGACATAGTGCGAAACGGCCCGAGGCTTGCCGGTGACGACACGTGCGGCGCAGTTGTCCGTTCAGACGCTGCGCCATGTGCCGGTCGGTGTATCAGCCTCCGCCTTGCTCGCGCAGCGTCAGCTTGCTGCTGACCGAGGTCACGCCCGGCACCTTCTTTGCAGCGTTGACGGCGATACCTTCCTGATCCTCGCTTTCGATCTGACCGGACAGCGTTACATGCCCCGTCTTTGCATCGCCGAAAACGGCGATTGTCGACTGTTCAAGACCTTTGGTCTTGAAGATCGCCTTATGGACCGTCTTGGAGAAAGCACGATTAGCTGCTCGAACCGACTTCTTCGTCGGCGCCGGTTTGCTGGTCGCTGCGGTGCTGTCCGACGCGGCCGCCGCCGCGTCCGCCGCGAAGGCCGGCGTGTACGCGAATGCGGCGGCGGCAATCGCGAGGCCGCTGCTCACGACGAGATGTCGAAGTTTCATGATTTGATCCTTTGAAGTATGAGAGAAAATCGTTTGAGTTATCGAACTGTCACTGCAAGAACCATCACTGCAACTACGATGTGCCTGGGCACGTATTGCGTCGAGTGCTTTCTCGACTTTGCTAACCTCGCGCCATGTATCCATTAGAAGCGCGAAATGTATCCCGGATGTGTCGGCCCGGTATCGGAAAGTATCCGGTGACGCACCGTTGGAACGCGTCTCCGAAGAACGTGAGATGTGCGTGTGCGAACCGGGGTTCGCGGTGTACCTGTTCCGGGTGTCGATTAAGTATGCAAGCCCTGCCTGCAGAAACGAAGGGGCGATTTTTATGCCAGGTTATTCAGGCGGTCGCGAGTGGCAAGGTGAGCCGCGCTTCGAGGCCGCCTGCGCAGCGGTTTTCCAGTTGCAGTTCGCCGCGCATTGCGAGCGTTAGACGCCGTGCGATCGCGAGCCCCAGTCCCGAACCCGGCGCACGCGCGGATGTCTCTGGAGACCTGTACCAAGGAGCAAACACCGCGTCCATTTGCGCAGGCAGAATGCCGGGCCCGGAGTCCACTACGGCCAGGACAAGATGGCGAGCTTCGACGCGGACACATAAGCGCGCGTCGCCACCGTACCGGAGCGCATTGTCGATGAGGTTCATCAGCACACGGCGCAGCGCATGCGGACAGGTGACGAGCGGACGCCCCACGCTCCCCTCCAATGCCACAGTGCGCCCGGCTTCGCGGTAATCGCCGACCAGTGTGCCCAGCAAATTGTCCGCATCGACCCGCTGTGTCCGCTCGCCGGCGCTGCATTGCAGCTTCGCGCAAGACACGCTGGCTTCGACCAGTTGGGCCATCTCCGCGAGATCGCGCTGCAATGCGTCGCGTACCGCTGCGTCTTCGAGCAGTTCGCAGCGCATACCCATGCGTGTCAACGGCGTGCGCTGATCGTGCGCATAGGCAGCGAGCACCTGCAGCAGCTCGGCCTGACGACCGGCGCGATGGCGGGCGGCCGCGTTGATCGCACGAGCCAGTCTGGCGAGCGCCGGCGGTCCGTCCTCGGACAACACGGGTTCTGTACCTTCACCGGTGTCTGCTTCGATCGCGGCAGTGAGCTGCCGCAGTCTGCCCCACAGTTCGGCCGCCTTGAGAGTCGCCGCGACGGCAAGGCTTATTCCGACGACGGCCGCTGCGACGAGCGGCAAGCTGGCACCTTTCAGCGATGACCACGCGACCGCTTCCCCCAGATGCGCGCAATAGACACTGAGGCTCGCCAACAGAAGCACCGCGCCCACGCGCCCTGCCCGGCCTCTCAAACGCCGCGGATGTCGAACCGAAGGAGTACGATCCCGCGTCGGCCGTTCGAGCAGCGCGTTACCTGAATGAGTCGGATACGCAATCATCTTCGTTCTCCAGTTGCTCTCGTCCTGTTTGGAAGCGGATGCGCGAATGATAGGTGTTTTGTACCCTTTTAAAAGGCACAGTTACCGACTACAGACAGCTAACTGTACCTGCTACAGTTTGGAAGTTTGCGATGCAGCAGAGATGAACCTGGATGCTGGGAAAATGCCTGTCCGTGAGGCTCGGGCTGTGCTTGCGGACAGGCGTGAGGTAGATATGCAGTGCCGAATGCAGCGCTTTAGCGCGCTCGTTTGTTGCACTGTGTTTCAGAAAGGTTGCGCGACGGCGCGCAGCTGTTCGAGAAGCGGCGACTCCCACACACCGTAACTGCGGAGGCGCCGCGAGGACATGCGGTGTGACCGCAGCTGTTCTGCCTCACTACGCCGAGACGATGGACTTCGGCTCCAGAAATGCCTCCAGGCCAAAGACGCCAAACTCCCGCCCCACTCCGGACTGCTTCAGCCCACCGAACGGCGCGAGAAGTTCGGGCTTGATGCGGTCGATCAGCACCGTGCCTGCTTCCAGTTGCGAAGCGACGCGCTCGGCTCTCCCGGTCTGCGATGAGAACACGTACGCCTGAAGACCGTAGACCGAGTCGTTCGCGATCCGGATGGCGTCGTCCTCGTTTTCGTACTCCAGAATCGACAACACTGGACCGAAGATTTCTTCACGCGCGATGTCCATGTCGTTGCGTACGCCCGCGAACACCGTCGGGTTTACGAAATAGCCCTTGTCGAGTCCTGCGGGCCGGCCCTCGCCTCCCGTCACCAGCAGAGCGCCTTGCTCGATCCCTCGGCGGATGAAATGCCGCACGCGATCGTACTGAGCACGGTTGACGAGCGGCCCCACGGCGGTGGATGGATCGCGCGGATCGCCTACGCGCATGGTTGCGACCGCTGCCTTCACCTTTTCGATTGCCTCGTCGAGGCGCGATCGCGGAACCAGAAGCCGTGTACCGGCCACGCACGCCTGGCCGTTGTTCATGAAGGCGGCGTTCAACGCGAGCGGAATTGCACTGTTGAGGTCTGCGTCGTCCAGTAAGACGGAGGCGGATTTGCCGGTTAGCGACAGACTGACTCGCTTCATCGTCTCGAGCCCGGCGCGGGCGATGAGCTTGCCGGTCGGCGTCGAGCCGGTGAACGAAATCTTCGCTACGCCGGGATTGGTGCAGATTTCGTCGCCGACGTCCGCGCCCCGCCCAAGCAGAATATTGAAGACACCCGGGGGCAAGCCGGCGTCGTGCAGCGCTTCGGCGACCACCATAGTCTGGATGGGACTCAACTCACTAGGCTTGATGACCGAGGCGCAGCCGGCCGCGATCGCCGACGCCAGCTTGCTGCAAATCGTGCCGGCCGTGCTGTTCCAGGGCGCGATAAGGCCCGCCACGCCCACCGGCGCCATGAACACGGTGGCGTCTCCCACACGGCGTGTCAGCGGGTAATCGTCGAGCGCTTTCGCTGTATTGGCGAAGCACTGCGACGCGTATTCACTGACCCATTGAGCGCGCGCGACAGGACCGCCGTATTCGTCGATCGTGGCGTCACGGATCCGCTCGGTACTTGCAAGAACCGCGGTCTGCAATCTCATCAGCATGTCGATGCGCTCGGCCTTGCTGGTGCGAGCGAGCGTCTGCTGAGCGCGTTGAGCGGCTGCGATTGCGCGCCTGGCGTCGTCACGGTTAGCCAGCGTTGCGACGCCGATGACCTGCTCCGTCGATGGGTTGGTCGTCTCAATGACTTCGCCACCGTGCACGGGGACGAACATTCCGTCTATGTATGCCTTGTCGATGTTCCACATATTGATTCCCCAAAAGCGCCGGCGGTTGCCGGGATACAGACAGTCTGGGGGCGACTCATTGATTTGATAATATGGTGAGTCAGGGATGACTTATCGCGGAAACCAGAACAATGAACAGAAGCGGTTTGACCGAACTCGAGGTTGTGCTGGCGGTGGCGAGACGGCGAGGCTTCCGATCGGCCGCAGTTGATCTGGACATGTCCACATCGGCCGTGAGTAACGCCGTGGCGGGCCTGGAGGCAAGGCTGGGCGTGCGTCTGTTTCACCGTACTACGCGAAGCGTCTCCCTGACAGAGGCCGGTCAGCGCTTCGTGGATCAGATCAGACCTGCGGTGACCCACATCCAGGATGCAATGGCAGCGGTGAGCGAGAGCGAGGGCAAGCTGACGGGAACCATTCGGATCAACAGTTCTCTTGGCGCGGCGCTCATGACGTTCCAGCCCGTTATGGTCGGATTTCTGCACCGCCATCCTGGCATCACCATCGATCTCGTTACCGAAGGACGGATGGTGGACATCATCGCGGAAGGGTTCGACGCCGGGCTGCGCTCGAGTTCGCGCGTTCCGGGCGACATGATCCGTGTGCCTATAACAGCCGATACGCCTGTGGCCATAGTGGGATCGGCTGATTATTTCGTCAGGCATCCTAAGCCTATGACGCCGGCTGATCTACTGCAGCATTCGTGCATTCGCGCCCGGCTGCCAAGCGGGGTGCCCTCGCCTTGGGAATTCGACCGGGGAACCGAGAAGTTCAACATGGACGTGCCGGGCACATTGGTACTCGATGCGCCCATTCTGATGCGCGAGGCCGTACGACAAGGCGTGGGGCTGGCGCAGCTTGCCGAGTGGTATGTGGCGGACGACCTGGCCGAAGGCCGTCTTGAGCGCGTGCTTGATGAATGGGTGAGACCCGTGCCGGGCTTATGCCTCTACTATTCCGGTCACCGGCATCTGCCACCGGCGCTGCGTGCGCTTATTGACTTTATTCATGAGGTTAGCGATTTCAAATAGGTTGCGAACCACTTGTTTTGGGAGGATGGGTGGGGTTTTTGTGGGCCTTGGTGCAGCGTGATCGCTTCTCTTTGGTCGCTTGCCAATGCCGCGCGTAATTTCCCCCGAAGTATCGAGGTAAAAATCCCCACCCTATGCAATCGGTGATCAACCGGAATCGCGATCCGCAGAACTCCGTTCTGGACGGCCGGGCCGTCGACGAATGGGTTCGGCAGGAACCTGGTTAAGCGAACCTGGACGGTTACGTAAATGCTCCGGCAGCAGGTCGGTCGGCGTGCTCGCGCAGTCGATATGACGAACCCTCGATGTGCACTCCGACCGCGTGATGCAGCAGGCGGTCGAGCAGCGCGGCAGCTACCGCGGTGTCGCCGAACACCTCGCCCCATTCACCGAAGCTGCGGTTTGACGTCAGGATGATTGCGCATCGCTCATAGCAGGCGTTGATGAGCAGGAAGAACAGGTTGCCGCCGTTCAGGCCAACAG
>NZ_BAYE01000015.1 GCF_000685095.1 Paraburkholderia caledonica NBRC 102488 | reverse complement strand
CCGAGCGGTTTTTTTTGCGCCGTTTTTTCCCGGCCCGCAAGCGCGCGTCGCGGTGCGATTGCGGGCGCGGCGGAGCGACCGTCCTGCCGCGTTCGCCTTCTAACGCTGATCGGTCACATTCGTGTTGTACGTGGTCGAGCCGATGACGACGTTCTTCAACGTGATGCCGTTGACGTTGTACGCGTAGATCGGTCCGGGCGTGGTCGACGTGGCCGGTCCCGCGCAAACCGCCGTGCCCAGGTTGCAGTTCGAGATGGTGACGCCTGTAATCGGCGGGATCGTCGGCGCGGGCGTGGGTCCGTTGTAATCGAATGCAACCGGACCTTGTGCGACGATCGCCTGGAAGCACGAACCGGTGACGCCGCCGACGGTCACGTTGCTCGCCTGCACATTCGATATGTTCACGTTCTGCACGACGGCAGGCCGCGTTCGTATCGCGTCGTTGGCGGGCTGGTAATCGCAGTCAAATGTGATGAGACCGCCTTGAGCCGCTGACGGATTCGCCGCACTCGCGGTGACCACGCCGAGCGGCACCGTGCCGTTGATCGGGCTGCCCGCGAGCAGCGCGCTACCGTAGCCGCCGCCTTTCAATGCGACGCCGTTGGGCAGCGTCACCTTGTCGACAAAGAAGTTTTTCACGAAGCCGCCGCGATTCATGTTCGTCTTGATGCGGATCGCGATGTTCAGCGGATTGGTCGCCCAGTTCTGATTCAACATCTGCAGATTGCGTGCGTAAATGTTCTGCACGCCGCCGCCCATTTCACTGCCGAGCGTAATGCCGCCGTGACCGCTATTCATCGTGCAGTTCTGGATGACATGGTTCTGTGCGGGACCGTATTGCGTGTCGAGATCCTTGCCCGACTTGATCGCGATGCAGTCGTCGCCCGTATTGAACGTGACGTTGTCGCAGAGCACGTTATTGCAGGCGTCTGGATCGAAGCCGTCGTTATTCGGGCCGATACTGTTCGTCGTGACGCCGCGAATCACCACGTTCTTGCAAGCGGTCGGATGATGCTGCCAGAACGGCGTGTTATTGGTGCAATAGTTCTCCATCAACACATTCGTGCAGCCGATAAACTCGACCATGCACGGTCGCAGATAGTGGCCGATGCCGAAGATACGCTTCGCAACCGGAACGCCGGCTTCCGAGAGAGCGGGCAAGTAGTTCTGATCCTGTTGCCATGGCGTCGTCGGACTCGTCAGCTGTGCGTATAGCGTGTCGGAAATGCCTGGTGCGGCGGTCCGGAGGTCCACATTGTTCGGGTTCCGATATACCTGAGAAGGCGTCGACGAGCTCACGCAACCGTAGGCGCCATTCGAACCCTTGAATGTCCACCAGCATGTGGCAGTGTTGCCCGAACCGGAGAAGGGTATCATGGCCTGGCCGTTCAGAACCGAGGTCGCGTCTTCGCCGGTCAACGCGATGTTGGTCTGATTGCGGGCGTACACCGGTGAGCCGTAGTTCAGGCAATCATTGGCCTGCCAGCGGCTGTAAAAGAGTTTGCCGTTCGCACCGCAGTCTACGGGGCCATCCTTCGCATAGTCCGCCGGATTCGGGCTGAAATAGATCGTGCAATTCGCGCTCAGGTGGAAGTTGACGTTGCTGAGCAACACGATCGGCCCGGCGCAATACCAGGTACCGGAGGGCACCACGACGCGTCCGCCGCCGGCTGCATTGCAGGCCTGAATCGCGGCGAGAAACGCGGGCCGCGAGTCGAACGACGAGGGCGCGTTAGTCTGGTTCGAGCCGGGGCTCGCGGGTGAAGAAGAACCCGTGTACGGATTGGTCGCAGCGACAACGGCGCAAGGCTGTGCGCCGTATTGTGTGACGACGAAGTCGCGCGACGGGAACATGGACTGCGTGACGCCGGCGAGCGACGCGATGATTTGTGTCGCCGCGCCGGCACTGCCCCAGATCGGATCTTCCGGTGTCAGGCCCGAACTGCCCGAGCCGCCGCATGCGGACAGGCCGCCGACGAGCGTTGCGCCCGCCGAGGTCCCGGCGAACACCATGAAAGCCCGGCGCCCCGGCGAAGCAGGCTCGGCGCGACCGGGGGGGGTCGATGTCGCTCCTTGGCTGCCGCTTTTATATTGAATTGCCACGAATGTCGCCATGCCCTGGAGGGCGTTGTAAATAGTCGTCGATGTTCGAAAGTACGCGGTTCATTTCGACCGCTTGAATTCCATCAGTCATCCTTAATAAATGAAAGAAATGAAGGGAATCTGTCTGCTTGGGTGAGTTGAAACGCAATCCGCGCCGCTTTGACCGTTCGTCGGATTGAACGGAGAAAGCGGCGCGGCTGGATGCGCGTGGCGGATCAGGCTGTTTGCTGGCCGATTTCGTGATTGGCGAGCACTTCGAGCGCGCGCACCATCGCGGAGTGGTCCCACGCTTTGCCGCCGTGCGCGACGCATGCGTTGAAAAGTGCCTGACAGGTGGCGGTATTCGGCAGCGAGACGCCGAGTGTCTGCGCGGTCTGAAGCGCGAGATTCAAATCTTTCTGATGCAATTCGATCCGGAAGCCGGGGTCGAACGTGCGTTTGGTCATACGCTCGCCGTGCACTTCGAGAATGCGCGACGACGCGAAGCCGCCCATCAGGGCTTCTCGCACGCGAGCCGGGTCCACACCGGCTTTCGACGCGAGCAGCAGCGCCTCGCCGACTGCCTCGATCGTGGCCGCCACGATCACCTGATTGGCGACCTTGCATACCTGTCCGGCGCCGACCGCGCCGATTAGCGTGACGTTTTTGCCCATCATGTCGAACAACGGCTTCACGCTGTCGAAGGTGTTCTGCTCGCCGCCCACCATGATGGTGAGCGAACCCGCCTTCGCGCCGACTTCGCCACCCGACACCGGAGCGTCGAGATAGTCCGCGCCGGTTTCACGCACGCGAGCGGCGAAGTCGCGGGTGGCCATCGGCGAAATCGAACTCATGTCGACCACCGTCTGTCCGGCCCGCAAGCCGCTCGCCAGTCCGTCTTGGCCGAACAGCACGCGCTCGACGTCCGGCGTGTCCGGCACCATGATGAAGATCACGTCCGCCTGCGCGGCGACGGCGGCGGGGCTGTCGCAAGCCTGCGCACCGGCTTGGGTGAGATCGTCGGGCACGCCGCTGCGCGTGAAGGCAGCGAGCGTGACGCCGTTCTTGAGAAGATTGGCAGCCATGGGCTTGCCCATGATGCCGAGTCCGATAAAGCCTGCTTTTTGCATGGAATGCTCCGAAGATATCGTGGCGGCCACGCCTGTGCCGGGTAGTGTGCGCTTAGCCCGGTTCAGCTTTGGCCCGCCGGTTTCTGCATGAAGTGTTGGTGGACCGTCTGCGCGGCGTTCCTCAAAAGCCCGAGGTCGGCGCAAACGGCGATGATGCGGCAGCCCATATCACGATAGCGCTCCGCGTCGGCTTGCACCGGTGCAAGAATGCCGCTCGGCTTGCCGGCGGCCTGCGCGCGCTCGAACACATGCGCGATCGCCTGCTGCACGTCGGGATGTCCGGCGTTGCCCAGGTGCCCGTACCCCGCAGCGAGGTCCGACGGCCCGACGAAAACGCCGTCGACTCCGTCCACGGCAAGAATCTCGTCGATGGCGTCTACCGCATTGCGGCTCTCGATTTGCACGATCACGCAGACGTTGTCGTTGGCAATGTCAAAATAGTCGGGTACCGTCGCATAGCGGTTGCCGCGGTGACCCACCGAGACGCCGCGAATGCCCTGCGGCGGATAGCGGGTGGCCGCGACCGCACGCGCCGCGTCGTCGGCGCTATCGACGAACGGCACGAGGAAGTTGGAAAAACCGCTGTCGAGCAGCCGCTTGATGACGACGCTGTCGTTGCCGGGCGGGCGCACCACGGGCGCGCTGCGGCTGTCCTTGAGCGCCATCAGTTGCGGAATCAGCGTGAGGACGTCGTTGGGTGCATGTTCGGCGTCGAGCAGCATCCAGTCGAATCCGATCACACCGAGCAACTCCGTGACGATCGGGCTGGCGAGCGAGGCCCAGCAGCCGATCAGGGTTTCGCCTCCGCGTACCGCCCGGCGGAAACTATTGGGAAGGGACTGATAAGGCTGGCAGGTCACGGCGGGCATGAACGTTTTCCTCGAACGACAATGGATCGGGCTTGTTCCGACGATGGCTGACCGCATGTTATAGGTCGTCGTATATCTATTTCAGATTAGCACCCGAGGAAGCCGTTGTAACGGGCACGTTAACCCGAATCTATGCCGATGCAAAGCGGTTCAGGTTGCGTGGTAACGCCGTCATGTTGTAGGATGACTTATATCTTTAGCATTCAATCCAAAGGAAGAGACATGTCCAGTTCCAGCGAAGTCATCGGTCGGATCACCGGCGAAATGCTGATCGGCCGTCAATCGGTGCGCGGCGCCGAAGAGGCGCTGCACGCATTCAATCCCGCCACCGGTGCGGACATCGCCGAGCCGGTTTTCGGCAGCGGCACGGCTCGCGACGTGGGCCTCGCGTGCGAACTGGCGCAGAAAGCGTTCGATCCGTACCGCCAACTGCCGCTTGCGGTGCGCGCGGAATTTCTGGAGCGTATCGCCGACGGCATCACTGCGCTGGGCGATGCTCTCGTCGAGCGTGCGCAGCAGGAGTCAGGCTTGCCGAAAGCGCGCCTCGAAGGCGAGCGCGGTCGCACGACGGGTCAGTTGAAGCTGTTCGCGCAATTCGTTCGCTCGGGCCAGTGGCTCGACGCGACGCTCGACTCGCCGCTGCCCGAGCGCAAACCGCTGCCGCGTTCCGATCTGCGCATGCAGAAGATTGCGATCGGCCCGGTCGCCGTGTTCGGCGCAAGCAACTTCCCGCTCGCGTTTTCGGTGGCGGGCGGCGATACGGCTGCGGCGCTCGCGGCCGGTTGCCCGGTGGTGGTGAAGGCACATCGTGCTCACCTCGGCACGTCGGAAATGGTGGGCCGCGTGATTCAACGCGTTGCACAGGAAATGGATTTGCCCGAAGGCGTGTTTTCGCTGATCGTCGGCGCAGGCAATTCGGTCGGTGAAGCGCTGGTCGCGCATCCGGCGATCAAGGCGGTCGGCTTCACCGGTTCGCGCGCGGGCGGCCTGGCGCTGATGCGCGTCGCGGCGGCGCGTCCCGAGCCAATTCCGGTGTTTGCGGAAATGAGCAGCATCAACCCGGTGTTCCTGCTGCCGAACGCACTCACGCAGCGCACCGAGAACATCGCTCGCGGTTTCGTGGATTCGCTGGTGCTCGGCGCCGGCCAGTTCTGTACCAACCCGGGCCTTGCAATCGCTGTCGACAGCGACGCGCTGAAGAACTTCGTCGCCGTGGCGTCCGAGGCGCTGGGCGGCAAGCCGGCGCAGACCATGCTCACTTCGGGCATCTGTTCGGCGTACACGCAAGGCGAAAGCAAACTCGCCGGTATCCCGGGCGTGGAGACGGTGGCGCGCGGCGTCGACGTGACGGGGCCGAACCAGGCGCGCGCGGCATTGTTCGTGACGGACGCCAAAACGTTCCTCGCCACGCCGGCGCTGGAAGACGAGGTGTTCGGACCGGCATCGACGATCGTGCGTTGCAAGGACGAAAACGAACTGCTTCAGGTTGCCGAGCACTTTGCCGGCCAGTTGACCGCGACGATCCAGATGGACAGCGCCGACGTACCCGCAGCCAGAAAGCTCGTGCCGATTCTCGAGCGCAAGGCTGGCCGGCTTCTGGTCAACGGCTATCCGACCGGCGTCGAAGTGTGTCACGCGATGGTTCACGGCGGCCCGTTCCCGGCTACGTCCGATAGTCGCGCGACTTCGGTCGGCACGACCGCGATCGAGCGTTTCCTGCGCCCGGTCTGTTATCAGGATTTCCCGGCCGACCTGCTGCCGCAGGCACTGGCTGACGACAATCCGCTCGACCTGTGGCGCCGCCGCGATGGCGAGATCACGCGCAGCTGATCATTGCGTTTGAACTGCGGCTGAAACGAAAAATGGCCGGGGAGGCGACTCCCCGGCCATTTTTTTTGCGTATTCGCCGTGACAAACGGCGAGGTGCTCAGCGGCCCGTCAACTATGGCTTTCTGAAATTTCGTTCGCGCGGCGCAGCCGTTCGCGGCTGTTGGACAGATGCATGCGCATGGCAGCGCGCGCGCCTTCGGCGTCGTGCCGGGTGATCGCCTCGAGAATGCTCTCGTGCTCCAGGTTGACGAGCGACAGATACGCGTCCGGCTCCGCGCGCGCAATGCCCGCCGAGTCGAGCCGGTTACGCGGAATCAGCGCGCTGCCCATTTGCGTGAGGATGTCCACGAAATAGCGGTTGCCCGTGGCGCGCGCCACCGAGATATGGAATTGCAAATCGGCGTCGACGCTGTCGCGTCCGTTGTGGCGCGTCGCCTCGATCGCGTCGAGCGCGGCGCGCATGCGCGCGACGTCTTCCGGCTTCGCGCGTTGAGCGGCGAGGCCCGCACATTCCGTTTCGAGGCTGATGCGCAGTTCGAGAATCGACAGCACGTCGCGAAGCGTGGTGGCCGGCACCATGTCGATGCCGAGCTTTTCGCGCTGCGGTTCGAGCACGAAGCTGCCGATGCCGTGACGCGTCTCAATGATCTTGCCCGCCTGCAGGCGCGAAATCGCTTCTCGGATAACCGTGCGGCTTACGCTCAGCGTGACCATGAGTTGCGATTCTGTCGGCAGCTTGTCGCCGGGCTTGAGGGCGTTCGACGCGATCTGCTCGGTGACGTAATTGACGACGAGCTCGGCGAGATTACGAGCGCGTCGTGGCGGTGCCGCGGATGCCAGTGGTGTAGCCATCGAAAACGCCCCTTGAATCAGGTAGTTGCAGAGACTTCGTGCGATCCATTATACCGTCGTCTGACGACTGATTATAGAAAGGCCGGATCATTTAGCGCCGTGCCGCGGCCGGGAAGCGGCGGCGCGCGGTACGGCGCTGTCGGGCGGCGACCCGGCGCGGCGATTAGCGCGGGCGCAATTCCACGCGCTTGATGTCCTTCACGATAACGAGGTAGCTGAACACCGTGAGCAGCGCATTTGCGCCGACGAAAACCAGTGCGCCATTGAACGAGCCGCTCTTCGCCACGAGATAACCGATCACGATCGGCGTGACGATGCCGGCCACGTTACCGAACATGTTGAAGATCGCGCCGGACAAACCGAGCGCTTCCTTCGGCGACGTATCGGCGACCACCGCCCAGCCGAGCGCGCCGATGCCCTTGCCGAAGAACGCGAGCGACATCAGCGCGACGACGACCCAGTCGGTGGACACGTAGTTGCAGCCGATGATCGACACCGACAGCAGCATGCCGCCGACAATCGGCACCTTGCGCGCGACGGTCAACGAATGGCCGCGCCGGATCAGCGAATCGGACAGGATGCCGCCGAGCACGCCGCCGGAGAATCCGCAGATCGCGGGCAGCGACGCCACGAGGCCCGCTTGCAGGATCGTCATGCCGCGCGCCTGCACGAGGTAGATCGGAAACCACGTCAGGAAGAAGTACGTCAGCACGTTGATGCAGTATTGCGCCAGATAGACGCCGACGAGCATCCGGTTGCCCAGCAATTGACGCACGAGGGACCAGCCGCCCGCCTTCTCGACGCTTTCACGACGCGCGTTATGTTGGCCGCTCACCACGCCGCCGCCCTGTTCGATGTACTCGAGTTCCGCAGCGGAGACGCCCGGGTGATCGGCGGGATGCTTCATCACCTTGAGCCAGGTGAGCGCGAGCAGTAAGCCGGCGACGCCCATCACCACGTAGACCATGTGCCAGCCGAACGCGTGCGTGAGCCAGGCCATCAACGGTGTGAATACGACTGCCGCGAAATACTGCGCCGAGTTGAATATCGCCGATGCCGTGCCGCGTTCCTTGGTCGGAAACCAGCTTGCCACCACTTTGGCGTTAGCCGGAAAAGCGGGCGATTCCGCCGCGCCCATCGCGAAACGCAACAGGAAGAGACCGGTGACCGCCGCAGCCGCGCTGCCAAGCAGGCCGATCGAGCTTTGCAGCAGCGTGAAGAGCGACCAGAAGAAAATGCTCGCGGCATACACGCGCCGCGCGCCGAAGCGGTCGAGCAGCCAGCCGGCCGGCAGTTGTGAGAGCACGTACGCCCAACTGAACGCGGAGAAGATGTAGCCCATCCGGATCGCGTCGAAGCCGAACTCTGCGCGCATTGCCGAGCCGGTGACCGACAGCGTCGCGCGGTCCGCGTAGTTGAACGTGGTGATTACAAAGATAAGCAGCAGGATTGCGTAGCGGACTTTCGTGCGCTTCGCAACGTTCGCGGAACTTGCCGTGCGGCTCAGGTCCATGGTCATCTCCTTAGTTCTTATGCAAGGGAGCGGGGGTCGGGCCTTGGCGGCGCGGCGGCTCCCAAAGGCATGTGCAAAAAACGCCCGGCGACGGTGTTGTCCCCGGGCGCTGTTGCGCTGCCGCCTGTGCGGCGCCTGGTTCCTGACCGGCGAGAAATCCACGCGCCGGTCAGGCGCGCAGCATTACTGCGGGCCGAGCGTCTTGATGAGCGCGTCGAGTTGCGCCATTTCTTCTTCGGTCAGATCGGTCAGCGGTGCGCGCACCGGGCCGGCGCTATGGCCAACCAGCTTTGCACCTGCCTTGACGATGCTGACCGCGTAGCCGGCGCGGCGGTTGCGGATCTTCAGGTACGGCAGGAAGAAGTCGTCGATCAGCTTGCCGACGGTTGCGTGGTCGTCCGCGGCGATAGCGCGGTAGAAGTCCATTGCCGTCTTCGGAATGAAGTTGAATACCGCCGACGAGTACACCGGAACGCCCAGCGCCTTGTATGCCGCGGCGTAGACTTCCGCGGTCGGCAGGCCGCCGAGGTATGAGAAACGGTCGCCCAGACGGCGGCGGATCGTTACCATGTTTTCGATCTCGCCCACGCCGTCCTTGAAACCGATCAGGTTCGGGCAGCGCTCGGCGAGCCCTTCGAGCATGTCGGCGTTGAGCTTGGAATTCGCGCGGTTGTAGATGATCACGCCCATGTTCGGCACGGACTTGCAGACCTCTTCGGCGTGCGCGGCGATACCTTCCTGGCAGGCTTCCGTCAAATAATGCGGCATCAGAAGAATGCCGTTCGCGCCGTGGCGCTCGGCTTCCTTCGCGTACGCAATGGCGACGCGCGTCGGGCCGCCTGCGCCGGCCAGAATTGGTACCTTGCCCTTGCACACTTCAGTTGCGGTACGCACCACGTTCGAGTAGTCGTCATGCGTCAGCGAGAAGAACTCGCCCGTGCCGCCCGCCACGAACAATGCCGACGCGCCATACGGAGCCAGCCATTCCAGGCGCTCGGCGTAAGTGTCGGCGCGGAAATCGCCGTTCTGGTCAAAGTCGGTGACGGGGAAGGAGAGGAGGCCTTGCGAGACGATCTGCTTGAGTTCCTGCGGTGTAGTCATGATGTATGTATCCGGGCGTCGCTAAAGGTTGAGATCGGTTGGAGCGTCGATCGATAGAAATGAAGATTTCTTATACGTCATCGTACAACAACAGTTCGGCTAACTCAACGGCGTTTTCGCGGCATAATGCTAGTCATAGGGTAAATACGGAACATGCGGGCAAACATGTATGTTGTAGGATGACGTATGAATTGCTGCCGCAGAAGGCGTAAATCGCCATAAGGATCGATGCAATGGAACTCTCACCCCTCTACATTCGCGTTCACCCCAATGACAATGTCGCGATCGTCGTCAACGACGGCGGCCTAGGCGAGGGCGCGGTCTTTCCCGACGGCCTCGTGCTGCGCGAGCGCGTCCCGCAAGGTCACAAGGTTGCGCTTGCGGATCTGGCCGAAGGCGACGAAGTCATCCGCTATAACGTGGTGATCGGCTATGCGCTCAAGGCGCTGCCCAAGGGAAGCTGGATCAACGAACACGTGATCCGCATGCCGAGCCCGCCGGGGCTCGAGGACCTGCCGATCGCCACCATCAATGCGCCGGAAATGCCGCCGCTCGAGGGCTACACGTTCGAGGGCTACCGGAACGCCGACGGCTCGGTGGGCTCGCGCAACATACTGGCAATCACCACGACCGTGCAGTGCGTCGCCGACGTCGTCGAGCACGCGGTTGTGCGCATCAAGTCCGAACTGCTGCCGAAATATCCGAATGTCGACGACGTGGTGGGTCTCGGCCACACCTACGGCTGCGGCGTGGCGATCGACGCGCCGGACGCAATGGTGCCGATCCGCACGGTCCGCAATATCGCGCTGAACCCGAACTTCGGCGGCGAGGTGATGATGGTGAGCCTCGGTTGCGAGAAGTTGCAGCCGGAACGTTTGATGCCGCCGGGCACGATCCCCATCGCCGCGGCGCAGAACCCGAGCGAAATCGCGGATATCGGCGATCTCGGCGCCGACGAGAACGGCGACGTGGTCGTGCTGCAGGACGAAGCGCACGTCGGCTTTCAGTCGATGGTCGAGTCGATCATGAGAACAGCCGAAGGCCACCTGAAGCGCCTGAACAACCGGCGTCGCGAAACCTGCCCGGCAGCGGATCTGGTCGTCGGCGTGCAGTGCGGCGGCAGCGACGCGTTCTCCGGTCTCACTGCGAATCCGGCCGTCGGCTTCGCGACTGACCTGCTGGTGCGCGCCGGCGCCACGGTGATGTTCTCCGAAGTCACCGAAGTGCGCGACGGCGTCGACCAGTTGACGGCGCGCGCGGCGAACGCGGACGTCGCTCAGGCGATCATCCGCGAGATGCAGTGGTACGACGATTATCTGAAGCGCGGCGGCGCCGACCGCAGCGCGAACACCACGCCGGGCAACAAGAAAGGCGGGCTGTCCAACATCGTCGAAAAGGCGATGGGCTCGATCATCAAATCGGGTAACTCGCCCATTTCCGGCGTGTTGTCGCCGGGCGAGAAAGTGCGCCAGAAAGGCCTGATCTACGCGGCCACGCCGGCGAGCGACTTTATCTGCGGCACGCTTCAGCTTGCGGCCGGCATCAACCTGCACGTCTTCACGACTGGCCGCGGCACGCCGTATAGTCTCGCGGAAGTCCCCGTCATCAAGGTCGCCACGCGCTCGGATCTGGCGCGCCGCTGGCATGACCTGATGGACATCAACGCGGGCACGATTGCAACAGGCTCGGCAACGATCGAAGAGGTGGGTTGGGAGCTGTTCCGCTTCATGCTCGACGTTGCGAGCGGCCGCAAGAAGACCTGTGCGGAGAAGCTCAAGCTGCACAATGCGCTGGCGCTCTTCAATCCGGCGCCGGTGACCTGATCGCCGGATTTAGCGGGCCGCGATTTCGCGGCTCGTTTTACTTTGGGCTTGACGGCTCGTTGCATGACTGGCTCTATTCGCCTTTCTCGCTTCACTGACAGTGCTACTCATAAATACAAAGACATGACTGATTCGAATTCTGACCGCGCGGCTGCACAAAAACCTTTCCGGCGCCTTCTGCTCACCGGTGCCGCCGGCAACCTCGGCACGCAATTGCGCGGCGCACTCGCGGCGTGGGCCGACGTCGTGCGCGTAACCGACATAGCGCCGCTCGGCGAAGTGGCCGAGCACGAAGAAGCGGCGATCGTCGACCTCGCAGACGAAGCCGCGGTTCACGCGCTGCTCGAAGGCGTGGATGCGGTGATCCATCTCGGCGGCATCTCCGTCGAGGCGCCTTTCGAAGATCTGCTCGAAGCGAATATTCGCGGACTGTACAACCTGTATTCGGCTGCGCAGAAACAGGGTGTGAAGCGCGTCGTGTACGCGAGCTCGAATCACGCGGTGGGTTTTCACCCAGTGACCGAAGTGGTGGATATCGACGCGCCGTTGCGTCCGGACAGTCTGTACGGCGTGACCAAATGCTTCGGCGAATCGCTGTCGCGCTATTACTTCGACCGCTTCGGCCTGGAGACGGTGTGTCTGCGGATCGGCTCGTCGTTCGAGCAGCCGAAGAACCCGCGCATGCTCGTCACGTATCTCAGCTATCGCGACTTCGTCGAACTGGTGCGCTGTTCGCTGTTCACCAATCGCGTCGGTCATGCGATCGTGTACGGCGTGTCGGACAATCGCACGAAGTGGGTCGATAACACGAAGGCGGCGTTCCTCGGCTTTCGTCCGCAGGACAGTTCGGTTCAATTCGAACATCTCTTCCCCGTCGCGGCGCCGACCACCGATCTCGACGATCCTACGCAACGCTTCCAGGGCGGCGCGTTCGTACTGGCCGGGCCGATGGAGCCAAAACGATGAGCGCGGCGGCCAATCCGCGAGTCGAGCGAGTCGAGGCGGCGGGGCAGGCGCCGGCTCTCGTCGGCGAAAGTCCGGTCTGGCGTGTTGCCGAACAGGCGCTTTACTGGGTGGACATTCCAGCGCAGAAAATCGTGCGCCTCGTGGTGGAGACGGGCGAGCGCTCCGAATGGCTGTTGCCGGAGAAGGTCGCGTGCATCGCGTTCGACCGCCGCGGCACCGTGCTCGCAGGCTGCGAGACTGCGTTGTTTGCGGTGACCTTGAGCGGCAGTTCGGCCGATGCCACTGCGCAAGCCGTGCGCACTAGCGAGCCCGTCGAAGTAACAGGACGCAAGCTCGCCGCGCCTGTCTTCCCCTGTGGCGACATGCGTTTCAACGACGGCCGCTGCGACCGGCAAGGCCGGTTCTGGGCCGGCACGATGGTGCAGGACATGGCCGCGGCCAAGCCGGCCGGTGCGCTCTATCGGTTCGACGCGCAGGGCGTGCTCTCGGCGCCGGTTGTCGACGGACTCATTACGCAAAACGGTCTGGGCTGGTCGCCGGATGGCAAGACCATGTATCTGTCCGACTCGCATCCGTTGCGCAGGCAGATATGGGCTTTCGATTACGAAGTCGAGACGGGTGAGCCGAGCAACCGCCGCGTCTTCGCGGATCTGAATCACTATGTTGGCCGGCCCGATGGCGCCGCTGTGGATGCCGACGGCTGCTACTGGATCTGCGCGAACGACGCGGGCGCGCTGTTGCGCTTCACGCCACAAGGCAAACTCGACCGGCAGATTGCCGTGCCTGCAATCAAGCCCGCCATGTGCGCGTTCGGCGGCCGCGATCTCGACACGCTTTTCGTCACGTCGATTCGTCCGGGCGCGGGCGCGAGCGAACATGACGGGCATCTTTTCGCGGTACGTCCTGGCGTGAGCGGCTTGCCTGAGCCCGAATTCGCCGGTGATCTCTAAGTCGCTGCGCACGGTCCTCGCGTAGGGCGCTGGCCTGGTAGTCCGGCCGGCGCCCGTTCCTCGCAGTCGCTAATTCATCACTCGTCATACAACATTGTCGTGCGGACGCGACGTTTTTCGGTTATTCCGAATAATGCCCGTCGTTCTGCATACGTTCTTCACTTCCACGCGCAATCGGGCGTGCCGCCTCGCCGGGGCTCGCCTTTGGCGCGTTCATGTCATCCATACTGAACTGTTGTTTCCTCGGGTAAATACCGTCTGTACAACTCAAACTGCGTTTTATAGACTTCGTATGTCGTCGTACAACGTATAAGCGCAAACAGACAGCTTTCTGCGCTTTTCGAGATAGCAACGCGATGAGTGGCGGCTTTTGGCGCGCGCAATCGCTCGCGTGAAAGTACGCCGACGCAGCAGAAGTACAAGAAGTCGAGTTGTCCGACAGGAGTGCTGATCATTGTGCCGGGGACGTTGCACGGACAGCACGGCAAAGCATTTGCCACCGTAGGAGACCGCGAGCGCCGCACCGGGAGACCCAGCCAAACCATGTCACTCCGGGACTGTCCGTTTGCAGCCGGCCGTTCGCGTTTGGCCAGCCGTCAGCAGCCCTTCGCATCGATTGGGCGTCTATTTTTCAAGGAATGTCATGATGAACAAGAAGTTCGCCTCTTCCCGTGTTTCGTTGATTGTCGCGGCATCGGTGCTGGCCTTTGGCGCCATGTCGGCACAAGCGCGCGTGTTCCGCGTGTCGGACGTGCACGGCGACACTTACCCGACCAATATGGCCGTGAAGTACATGGGTGAGCAGATCAAGACGGCAACCGGCGGCAAGGATTCCGTGAAGGTGTTCGGCAATAGCGCACTTGGTTCGGAGAACGACACAATCGATCAGGTGCGCATCGGCGCACTCGACATGGCGCGTGCAAACGGTGCGGCATTCAACGAAATCGTGCCTGAATCGATGATTCCGTCGCTACCGTTCCTGTTCCGCGACATCGACCATTTCCGCAAGGTAATGTACGGCCCGGAAGGCCAGAAGATTCTGGACGCCTTCAAGGCAAAGGGCATGATCGCGCTGACTTTCTATGAAAGCGGTGCTCGTTCCATCTACACGAAAAAGCCGATCCGCACGCCGGCCGACATGAAGGGTCTGAAAGTGCGCGTGCAGCCGTCCGATCTGATGGTCGACGAAATCAGGGCAATGGGTGGCACGCCGACGCCGATGCCGTTTGCCGAAGTCTATACGGGCCTGAAGACCGGCCTCGTCGATGCAGCGGAAAACAACCTGCCTTCTTACGAAGAGACCAAGCACTTCGAAGTCGCGCCGGTCTATTCGGAAACCCAGCATTCCATGACGCCGGAAGTTCTCGTCTTCTCGAAGAAGGTGTGGGACACGTTGTCGCCGCAGGAGCAGGACATCATCAAGAAGGCCGCGGCCGACTCGGTGCCTTACTACCAGAAACTGTGGACCGCGCGTGAGAACGACGCGAGCAAGACGGTGACGAAGGGCGGCGCGCAGATCGTTGCATCGTCGCAGATTGACCGCGCGGCTTTCGTCAAGGTGATGCAGCCGGTTTGGGCGAAGTACGAGAAGACGCCGCAAATGAAGCAGCTCGTCGACGAGATCCAGGCAATCAAGTAACGCTCGCATCGCGCTTTCGCGATAGCGGAAAAGCCTTGCAGAAGTACTGCGAGGCTTTCCGCTGTCTGCGCGATTGCGTAACAGGTGACGGAAAGTAGCACGACTAACGAGTAAAAACGGTCCGTCGTAGGCAAGAATGGGGTCAAGAGATTCATGAAACGCCCAAACGATTTTATCTTTCGCGCGCTCGCTGTCATCGCCTCGCTCAGCCTCGCAGCGCTGAGTCTGCTGGTGATCTACAGCGTCGTCATGCGCTACGTGTTTAGCGACGCTCCCGATTTCGTCGAGCCAATCGCACTGTTGCTGGTGATCGTGATCGCGATGTTCGGCGCAGCGCTGAAGGTCCGCGAAGGCGGCCATATCGGGCTCGATTCGCTGGTGAAGAGTCTGCCGGAGAAAGGTCAGCTCGCCGCGCACACGTTCCAGCATCTGTGTCTCATCGCGCTCGCCGTGGCGATTTTCTTCGGCTCGCTGCAAATGGCCGAGACCACGCTGCATGACAAGATTCCAATTCTCGGTCTGCCCGAAGCGCTCCGCTACGTGATCCCGGTCATTGCGAGCGTCTGCATTGCGTTGTTCTCATTCGAGAACCTTCTGACGCTTTTCGCAAAGAAACACAAATAGAACAATCATGGAACTTGCACTCCTCTCTATTAGCTTTATCGTCTTTCTGGTGCTCGGCGTTCCTGTTTCGTTCGCGCTGGGGTTGTCGTGTGTGCTCACGTATCTGTATGAAGGGCTGCCGGCTGCCACCGCGATGCAGTCGATGATCTCGGGGATGAACGCGTTTTCGTTCCTCGCAGTGCCGTTCTTCATCTTCTCGGGCGAACTGATGTTGCACGGAGGCATTGCCGATCGCATTCTGCGTTTCGCGCAGGCAACGGTCGGCCATTTCCGCGGCGGCCTCGGCATGGCGAACGTCGTCGCATGTACGCTGTTCGGCGGCGTCTCGGGCTCGCCGACGGCGGACACGTCGGCAATGGGCGGCGTCGTGATTCCGCTGATGAAGCGCGAGGGTTACAGCGCCGCTTACGCGGTCAACGTCACGACGCATTCGTCGCTCGCGGGCGCGTTGATGCCGACGTCGACGAACATGATCATCTACGCATTCGCGGCGCAGGGCATTACGGGCACGCTGAACGGCGTGCCGATGAGCGGCGTGTCGATCGGCGATCTGCTGTTCTCGGGGCTGTTGCCCGTGTTGTGGGTGATGGGCTTCGTGCTGATCGCCGCGTACTGGCAAGCCGTGCGCTATGGTTATCCGCGCCGCCCCGACGGTTCGACCGAACTGCAGCGCTTCCCGGGCTGGATGGCGGTCGCGCGGACCTTCCTCGGCGCATTGCCCGGCCTGATGGTGATCGCGATCATTCTGGTCTGCGTGGCGAAGGGCATTGCAACAGCGACGGAAGCCGCTGCTATTGCGGTGGCTTATTCGCTGGTGCTGACGGTCGTGGTGTATCGCTCGATGACGCTGAAAAAGCTCTCCTTCGCACTGTCGAAGGCCGCGAAGACCACAGGCGTCGTGTTGCTGCTGATCGGTGTATCGAACATGCTGCGCTACCAGATGGCGTATCTGGAGATCCCCGATGCGATCGAGCACATGCTCGACGGCGCGACGAGCATTCCCTGGCTGATGTTGCTCTATATCAACATCATTCAGGTATTCCTCGGCACTTTCGTGGACATGGCGGCGCACATTCTGATCACTACGCCGCTGTTCCTGCCGATGGCGATGCATAGCGGTGTCGGTCCCGTGCAGTTCGGCATCATGATCCTATTGAACTGCGCGTTGGGGCTCGTTCACCCGCCGATCGGCTCGGTGCAGTTCATTGGTTGCGCGATCGGCAATGTGTCGATTGGGGAAACTACCAAGGTGGCTTGGCCGTATTACCTCGCTATCTTCAGCGCCATCAATATTGTGACTTACGTGCCGATGTTTTCCACGTGGTTGCCGAGCGTGATAAATGGACACCCGGTTTTCTGACCTGAAATCCCCGATTCACCGGTTGCGCGGTTCAGACAATGACCGGTAGTCAAGAACAATTTTTTTAAAGAGGAGCATAAATGAAAAAGGCACTAGCAACCTCCGCCCTTGGCCTGTTCGCCCTTGGCGCGCACGCTCAGAGCAGCGTGACGTTGTACGGTATCGTCGATACGGGGATCGGCTACCAAAGCAGCTCGACGACGCTCGGCTCGACTTCGGGCGGCCGCTCGGTTGTCAAGATGAACAACGGCATCTGGGCGGGTAGCCGCTTCGGCCTGAAGGGTAGCGAGGATCTTGGCGGCGGCACGAAGGCCATTTTCCAGTTGGAGCAGGGCTTTAACAGCGCAACCGGCGCGCAGAGCGTGAACGGCCTCGGCTTCAGCCGCCAGGCATGGATCGGTGTGACGAACCCCACGTACGGTACGCTGACGGCTGGCCGTCAGTACACGTCGTACTACACGCTGCTGTCGCCGTATAGCCCGACTACGTGGCTGACGGGCGCTTACGGCGCGCACCCGGGCGATCTCGATTCGCTGGATACGATCTATCGCGCGAATAACTCCCTCGTGTACACGTCGCCGAACATGTACGGTCTGACGGTGAGCGGTTCGTACTCGTTGGGCGGCGTGCCGGGCAGCTTCAACGCCGGCTCGACGTGGAGCGCCGCGGTGCAGTACCTGAACGGTCCGTTCGGTATCGCAGCAGGCTTCCAGCGCATCAACAACTCGACGCCTGGTGGCGGTCTCTGGGGCCCCGACTCGACTACGTCGAATAACGGCGCGACGACCGGCCCGGGTCTGTCCGGCATCACCAACGGTTACCGCACGGCGCAGGCTCAGCAGCGCGTTGCAGTTACCGGCGGCTACGCGTTCAACTCGCAATGGGACGTGTCGTTCTCGTACTCGAACGTGCAATACATTCCGGGTGTGAACTCAGGTTTCCGTCATCAGGCGACATTCAACACGGGTGGCGCAGTGCTGCACTTCAAGCCGATTGGTGCACTGGATCTGGCAGCCGGCTATAGCTACACGCGTGCGACGGAATCGAATGGCATCTCGAGCGCAGCTAGCTATAACCAGTTCAACCTGTCGCAGTACTACAGCCTCTCCAAGCGTACGGGTCTGTATGCGGTGGAAGCGTATCAGCGTGCGAACGGCCAGACGATCGGCAACAACGGCGTGAGCATCATCAACGCGACGGCCAATATCGGCGACGGTCAGAACAGCGCGCCGTCTTCGTCGCGCAGCCAGGTTGCAGGCGGCGTGGGCATCATTCACCGCTTCTAATGGCTCTGGGGTAGCGGCGGCGTGTTGTTACGCCGCCACAGCGACGCATTTTATTCATGCGTCGCTGAGCAATAAAACCGCTGCGCGCACCGCGCGCGCAGCGTATCAATTCAGCTTCCGCTGTCGGACCACAAGCGTCCTCCTGTTGCCCAGTTTTCGCGCTTCACGTCGGTAAGAATGATGTCTACCGAATTCGGCTCGACGCCGAGCGATTCGCAAGTCGCTTTCGTGATTGCTTCGACGAATTGGCGTTTCTGTTCCAGCGAGCGGCCTTCGAACAGTTCGATACGAAACGTGGGCATGGTTCGGCTCCGTTGAGAATTTAATCGACACCGCACACCGCATAATCAATTGCGGTATTCATTGTGCGGTATGGTCAGGGTAATTCAGGTATTAGTCGCCCGTCAGTCACGATAAGTCGGGTCGAGGCGGTCCAGCTTGCGCAGCAACGCAGGCCATTCCAGTGTTCCTTCAACTGCGCCGCCGTCATAGAGTTGCTCGGCTGTGCGCGTGGCGACCGCGTCGTCAGGCACGACAAGCGGGGCGCCGCATGCTTGCGCCTGCAACTGGATCTCGCATGCTTTGAGCAACGTGGCCATCAGCACATACGCTTCGGCGACGGTGCGGCCCACGGTCAGCGGGCCGTGATTGCGCAGCAGCATGGCCGGTTTGTCCGCCAGGTGCTCCACGAGGCGCCGGCTTTCGGCCGGCGTAAAGGCGAGGCCGTCATAGTCGTGATACGCGAGCTGACGATAAAAACGCAGCGCGTGTTGTGACGCGGGCAGCAAACCCGCAGGCTGTGCCGACACGGCCACGCCTGCCGTACTGTGCAAATGCATTACGCAGAACGCGTCTGCGCGCGCCGCGTGCACTGCGGCGTGAATGGCGAAGCCGGTCACGTTCACCACATGTTCGCTCGCGCCGACAATGTTGCCGTCGATGTCGATCTTCACGAGATCCGACGCGCGCACCTCGTCGAATGCAAGACCGAATGGATTGATCAGAAAGTGGCCCGGCTCGTCCGGAACGCTCGCAGAGATGTGCGTGTAGATCAGGTCGTCCCAACCGTTGAGCGCGACGAGGCGATACGCGGCGGCGAGATCGACGCGAGTCTGCTGCTCCGCTTGCGAAGTCGGCCCGGATTGCTCAATGCGGCCTGCGGGTGTGTGGATGAAAGACATACATGTCTCCTTAGGTTGTCTGGTATTCCCCGATCTTGCCTGACAGGCGGAGTCTCAGCGAACAGCACGCTGCCTCAGCCATTGCACGCTCCACGTTGCGGCGACGAAAGGCGCGCTTAGCGCGGCGACGCCGACGTGAGCCGCCGCCGCTTGCAAAGCCACTGAGAGTGCCACGCCGCCGAGCATCCACAAGACGCCGCAGCCGGTCAGTGCAAGCGCGGTGAGGGCGCCGTTGAATCCTAGCAGGCCTGCGTCGAACGAGCTTGCCCCCGCGCCCAGCAGAACATGCAGGCCTGCGCCGATCAAAGCAGCACAGGCAAGGCGCGGGTCGCAAAGCAGCCAGCCGGCAACGAGGCACGCCCCCGTGAATGCGTTCGCCTGGAGCACGATCTGCCCAAGGCTGCGCAGCAGTGTGCGCAAGGCGGCGGAATGCGCTTCGGTCGCGGCGGCATGCATGGTATCGGTCGATGAGCGTTCGGCGGCGCGCGCATCTGGAATCGAATGGCGCGCCGGAGGCGAACAGTTGCGAAACGCGAGGATAGGGCACTCGCGCGGGTGTGTGCATGCCCGTGCGTTGATAGTGGCTATTTGCAGAGCATCCGCACGATGTGTTGATTGGCACGCGCATCGGCGAGCGTCCCGCGTTCGCGCTACGATATGAAGTGCGACGCGCTTGCTGCGCGTTTCATCATAAGGAGGCGATCTGATGCGGGAAGTACGGTGGGCATCGCAAGAGGCCGATGGAATCGAACACCTGTCGTTCGACGCACGCGGCGACGGCTTCGACGTGGAAAGCGTCGTGGTCGGGCAGCGTTACGTCAAGGCTTACGGGTTGCACTATAAAGTGCGCTGCGATGCGCAATGGCGCACGCGTTACGCATGGCTGAAGATCGTGGGCGGCGGAGAACTGGAACTGCACGGCGACGGCGAGGGCAATTGGCGCGATGGGCACGGCCTTCTGTTGAGCGCGATTGAAGGATGCGTTGATATCGACATTGCCGCCACACCGTTCACTAATACGTTGCCGATCCGCCGGCTGCAACTCACGCAAGGTGAGCGTCGACCTATACAAGTCGCGTACATTTCCACACCGGACTTGCAGGTCACGCGTGTCGAGCAGGCGTATTCGTGTATTGAATTGAACCGCGAGTACCGCTATGAAGGCATCTTCCGCGACTTCACGGCGAATATGAAAGTCGACGGCGACGGCCTTGTCATCGACTATCCGACGCTATTCACTCGCCTGCCGCGCGAGCGTTGAACGAGGACGCGACCGGGCCACCCGGCTCTGCCAGATGTCGCGCGACGAAGCGTTCTATGTTTGCAGCAACTAGTTGCGGCTCGCTCAGCACGACCCAATGACCTGCGTCGAGTTCGACGCGGTCATAGGGTCCCAGCCAGGCTTCCTGACCCAGCGACAATTCCGGCCCGACATAGCGGTCACGCAACGGCACGATGAATTGAACGGGCGTATGCACGTGGCGTGCGCGCGGATGCAAGACTTTGTCGATAAAATTCGCGCGATAAAGGTTCAGTCCGTTGATCGCGTTGCGCATCTGCGTGGAGTCACGCGACGCGTCAACGCGTTCCGTGATTCGTAGCCACAGCGGCCACATGCGCAGTCCGCCCATGCGCCAGACCAGTTCCGGCAGCCATGGCAAATGAAAAAAGAAGATGTACCAGGATCTGAGCAACTGACGAATGCTGAGGCGCGGCGATCGATTCGCTATCCTGTGTTTGTTGTGAGCGTCACGCGTGCCACGCAACGCGACCGAAGCGTGATCGAGGCACGGGCCCGAGATAGAGGTAAATGACCTGATGCGGCCTTTGAACCGCGTGTCGGTCACTGCTTCCCAGCTTTGAATCGAACCCCAGTCGTGGCCGACCAGATGAAAGGGCTGCTCACCGCAGGTGGCGTTCACGACTGCGCAGAGGTCGGCGGCGAGTCGTTCAATACGGTATCCGTCGCGCGTCGTCGGCGCCTGCGATGCGCCGGCGCCGCGCACGTCGTAGCTTATGACGCGGTAGCGCGAGTCGAGTTGCGCGCGTACCGGTTCCCATACGGCGGCCGAGTCGGGATAGCCGTGCACCAGTACGATCGGCGGCGCGTCACGCGGTCCGCTCACGTAGGCCGCAAGCCGCACGTCGCCGGCATCCACCGGCAACGCGTTGCGTATCACACGGCCGCCTGCACGCCGCGCCGTGCTGCTCGACGCGAATTCGGGGCGGCCGCGTTGGAGGCGTCGACCGCCGCTACAAGGCCGTCGATACGCGCGAGTTGCGCGCGATTGTCGTGATCCCATGGATGAAAGCCGGGCCGGAAAAAGCTCAGCCATTCGGCAGCTATACGCGGAAAGACGCCATGACGCGGGCCGTACAGGTATTTCACGACTCGCCACATGCCGCGCAGATGACCGCCGCGTTTGCGGTCTGCAATCAGCAGACGGACATGAAAGTCGAACACGATCAGCCAGAAGGTGATGGTGGTGGCGAGCATAACGCCTGTACGTAACAGATAACGCCCGAGTCCAGGCTTGAGTACCGTATTCCACACGTCGTAGGAAACGGCTTTGTGCTCGGTTTCTTCGAGCGCGTGCCACGTCCACATTTGCGCGTAACCGTCGACCGACGCTTCGATGCGTGACGCGTCCTTGAGTAGCAAGCCCGCGAGCATGGCCGTGTAATGTTCGAGGCACACGGTGACGGCCAATTGATACGAATGCGGCAGCACCTTGCGGCCGAAGTTGAGAATGGCCCACAGCCGTTTGTCGAGCTTATGAGCAGGCAAACCGGCTTGTTCCAGCAGATCGTTGTATTCAACGTGCTCGCGCGTATGCATCGCTTCCTGGCCGATTAAACCGAGTACCTGCTTTTTCAGCACCGGGTCGTCAATCTGATCGCGATAGTTGCGCACGCTGTCCATGAAGAAGCGCTCGCCGGCGGGAAAGAGCAGCGAAAGCGCATTGAAGAAGTGTGTCACATGCGACCTTGGGCGTGCCAGTCGCACGCACGGTCCTGCGGGAGGTTGAAACGTAAGTCGCGGCGAACGGGCATCATGGCCTTTCTCCTCGTGATTCTATGAGCGTCTGGATGGTGCTGTCAGGCGCATACCTCGGGCGCGCACGTCAAGTGCGCCGGTCGGCAAGCTGCGCCGCGCGCCGGGCGCATTTGTCCGCATCGCGCTTCATGCGCCGCGTCTGCAGCACGACAAGTGCCTGGTAAGCGGCGGGCAACGTGCGTGCGAGCCAGTCGGCGGCGCGTGCATCGCGCCCGATCAGCACGCGCCGCTTGTTCCTGCGCACGCCGTCGAGAATCGTACGGGCGGCTTCGTCGGCGGTGGTGACGAAGAACTTCTCGAAATCGTCCTTGCCTTGCTGCTCGTTCTCCAGCATGAAGCCGACCATATTCGGCGCAATGCGGCTCGACTGCGCGATGCTTGCACGGATGCCGCCCGGATGCACGCATGTAGCCGACACGCCGCATTTCATCAGATCGAGTTCCTGGCGCAGTGCCTCGGTGAAGCCGCGGACCGCGAACTTCGTCGCGTTGTAGCCGCTCATGCCAGGCTGAGCGAAAAGGCCGAACACACTCGACGTGTTGACGATATGGCCTTCGCCCGACGCCTTCAAATGCGGCAGAAACGCCTTGGTGCCATGCACGACGCCCCAGAAGTTGATGCCGACGATCCATTCCAGATCCGCGTATTCCATGCCTTCAATCGTACTGGACAGAGCGACGCCCGCGTTGTTGAACACGAGGTTCGCGCGCCGATGCTGCGCGACGGTTTCCGCAGCCCACGCGAACATTGCGGCTCGGTCGGAGACATCGAACACAGCGGTGGTGATCAGCAGCGGCGCGCCGACGATATGCGGCGCGGCGGCCTGCGCAAGTCGGGCGGTCTCCTCGAGGCTCGTCGCGTTGCGATCGGCAAGGGCCAGGTGGCAGCCTTCTCGCGCGAGGCGGATCGCGAGCGAGCGGCCCATGCCGCAACCCGCGCCTGTGATCGCAGCGACTTTATCGTTGAAATGCTTCATTGGTTTTATCTCCCGTCCTCTCTGAATGTGCGTTGTCGTTATGTGTGTTTCAGGTGACGTCGGCCGACGCCGCAGCCTGCACGCTGCCGTGCACGCTGTGCGGCGAGGCGGCATGCGCAATTGTTGTCCCGGGCGCTGATGTGAAAGCGAAGTAATCGTCCATACTGAAGATGCTGGTGGCCTGGCGGAATTTGTACGCAAACCCGGGCCACAGCGTGGTGTTCCTGCCGGTTCTCGGATCGAGATACCAGCTCTTGCAACCGCCCGTCGACCAGATTGCGCGGCCGAGTTTGTGCTGGATCTTTTCGTTGTACGCACGCTCCACCTGCGGGCGAACTTCTATTGCCTCGGCACGCTCACTGCGCATGGTCTTCAGCGCGCGCAAAATGTACTCGACTTGCGACTCGATCATGAACACCATCGAGTTATGGCCGAGTCCCGTGTTCGGACCCACGATCATGAAAAAGTTGGGATAACCAGGCAACGCCGTGCCGAGATAGGCATGCGCGCCGTCACGCCATGTATCGACGATGTCGACGCCGCCGCGTCCCTGAACCACACCTCGCACGAACGGATCGGCGACCTGGAAGCCGGTGCCGAAGATCAGGCAGTCGACCGGATGACGCACGCCGTCACGCGTGATTACCGCGTCTTCGTCGATGCGCTCGATAGCGCTCGTCGTCACCGTTACGTTCGCCCGCGATAAAGCGGGTAAGTAGTCGTTTGAGATCAGAATGCGCTTGCAGCCCATTGTGTAATTCGGCGCGAGCGTCGCGCGCAATTTAGGATCGGGCACCTGACGGCGCAAATGCTGCTCGGCGACTTTCTGCGCGGTCTTCATTAGCGAGGGATGGATCGCGAAGCCGAGGGCGCGCGATTCGAGCATGCAATAGAGTGCAGAACGCATGATCTTTTGCGTGAATGGCGCGTGTCTGAAAAGCCACTGCTCGAACGGTCGCACCGCGCGGTCGGCCTTCGGCATGATCCACGGCGGTGTACGCTGAAACACATCGAGATGCGCGACGCGAGATGCGATTTGCGGCACGAACTGGATCGCACTGGCGCCGGTGCCGATCACGGCGACGCGCTTGCCTTCGAGCGGATAGGCGTGATCCCAGTGCTGCGAGTGAAATGCCTTTCCTTTGAATCGTTCGATGCCGGGAATATCGGGTATCGCCGCGCGCGACAGGCCGCCCATCGCAGAAATCAGTACGCGCGCCGACCACTGTTGCCCGTTGGCGAAACGCAGTTGCCAGCGGTGGCGCGTGTCGTCGTAGACCGCGCTAACGAGTTCATGTCCAAAACGCAGATGACGCTCCACGCCGAAGCGTCGCGTGCATTCCTCGAGATATGCGCGGATTTCCGGCTGACGCGCGAACATGCGGGTCCAACGCGGATTCGGTGCAAACGAAAACGAATAGACGTGCGATTGCACGTCGCACGCGCAGCCCGGGTAGTGGTTGTCGCGCCATGTGCCGCCGACCGACTCGGCCTTTTCTGCAACGATAAAGTCGGTGAAGCCGGATTGTCGCAAGCGTATCGCCATGCCCAGCCCCGCAAAGCCGGTCCCGATAATGGCGATGTCCGTCTCGATAGGTGCGAACGCGCCGGGGCCCGCGGCGTCGTGTGGCATGCGTGCGTTCATCCGGATCGCCTCCTTATTACGCTGATAACTGTTACATTGATTGATGTAACGATAGGGCGGAAGCACGGACGACGCAAGAGCACGTCTAGACGCCAAACTCTAGGGGTTGGACAGGCGGGGACTCAGGCCATTGGTAACGAAGCGCCGACCGGTGCCTCGGACTACTTCTTCGGCCGCTTCGGTTGGCCGGCCGAGCGGGCCAGTTTCTTTTCCATGATGGCCGCGACGCGATCGCCGAGGTAGTCGCCGGAGGCCTCTTCAAGCGCGCGGTTCATCTCGCTTTCGACGAGCACCATAGCGAGCGGCCGCACACGCCAGATCGCATCCACGAGGGCCGGCACGTCGGCGGGCGGCGGCAGCGCGTCGGGATCGTAGCGGTCCAGTTGGCGAACCACCAGATCGACCAGTGCGTGGGCGATCGCGCTGAAATGCGGCCGTGCGACCCCGACGGCGTCGAGCAGATCGGCCAGCGGAATGCCTTCTTTCGCGAGCGCGGCGCCAGCGGCGAGTGCAGTGGGGCTGCCCGACACGAACGACAGGCCGTCGCGTTCCAGCAGGCCGAGATCGACCGCTTTCGCGAGCGCGCTCGGCGAAGCTTTGTCGCCGAACATTTGCAGCAGTTCGACCAATGAATACTTCTTTGGATGTTCGCGCGACCAGCGCCCGCCGATCGCGGTTTCGAGGCCCAGAATGGAGCGAAGATCGTGGCCTTCGTCCACGGCCTTGATCAGGTCCTGGATGTTCGCGAGCGTGTAGCCGCGAGAAAGCAGATGATTGATCAGCTTCAGACGCGACACGTGCGCGTCGTCATACACGCCCACTCTGCCGCGCTTTTCCGGTGGCGCGAGAAGGCCGCGGTCCTGGTACGCCCGCACGTTTCGCACCGTTGTGTCGCTGACGCGCGCGAGTTCGTCGACGGTGTACTCGTTGCGCAGCGCGGCGCCTGCGGACGTGTCCGCGGCGCCGGGCGAGGACGACGGCGGAGTGGAGGGCGGCGTGGAGGGCGGCGTGTTAGGCATGCCGGGAATTTTACCCCCGCTGTATGGAGGCGGACCAGCACGACGCTCGGGTTGCGGCTTTAGGGTTCGTAGTCCGGCGGCGTCGAAGCACCCGCACCCAAAGTCCGCTGCATCAGCGTGGTGTCGAGCCATCTGCCATGTTTGAAACCGACAGCCCTCAACGTGCCGGTCAACTCGAAACCCAACTGCTTATGCAGCGACAGTGATCCGCCACTGCCACCGTCCGCGATCACGGCGACCATCTGGCGCCATGGCCCGGTTTCGCATCGGTCGATCAGCGCCTGTAGCAGCACGCGGCCGAGGCCTCGACCGCGATAGGCGTCGCTCACATAGATCGAATCTTCGATGGTGTTCCTGTACGCGGCGCGAGGGCGGTACGGCGTTGCATAGCAGTAGCCCGCGACCTCTCCGCCAATCTCGGCGACCATGTACGGCAGTCCATGGCTGCGCACCGACGCGAGCCGCATACGCAGATCGTCCACGGAAGGCGGCACTTCTTCGAACGACGCGACGCCGGTCAACACATGGTGCGCGTAAATGGCCTGAATGGCGGGCAGGTCGGCTTCGGTTGCGTCGCGAATAAGCGGGTCGCGGTCGGGCGACTCGGCGGTTGTGGCGGTTGCAGCGCTTGCGTCCGAGGCGCCGGATGCGGGGCGGGCTATGGTCATACGTGGTCCTGGTGCGGCCGGTCCGGCCTGTCGTGTCTCTTCTTCTGAGGATACGTTTGACTATGCCCGTCGCGCGCGCAAATTTGAAGCCGGACAAAAATCGTTGCGTGACGACTCGGCGCCAGTTCACGCCGTGCGGCGAGCCGGCGTCGCTTTGGAGAAGCGCCGGGCGCCGGCCACGCACGCTACCACTGCGACGGTGACCGCGATCATCGAAGGCGGCACCTGTTCGTGCAGCAACAACCCCGCCAGCACCAGGCCGAAAAACGGCTGCAGCAGTTGCAACTGTCCGACTCCCGCGATGCCGCCAAGCGCGAGGCCGCGATACCAGAATACAAAGCCGATCAGCATGCTGAACAGCGACACATACGCGAGCCCCCAAAGCGCTGCGTGGCTGACGCCCTCGAAAGAAGCCGGGCGGGTCCACCATGCGAGCGGCAACATCAGCGGAAGCGACAGCACCAGCGCCCATGAAATAACCTGCCAGCCGCCGAGATGCCGCGATAGCCGCGCGCCTTCCGCATAGCCCAGCCCGCACACGACGATTGCGGCGAGCATCAACGCGTCGCCCACCGGAGACGCATCGAGACCGTGGCGCATCGCGAACGCGACCACCGCGCCGCTGCCGAGCGCCGAGAAGAACCAGAAGGCCGCTTGTGGACGTTCGCCGCCGCGCAACACGCCGAAGATCGCGGTTGCAAGCGGCAGCAGTCCGACGAACACGATCGCGTGCGCGGAACTCACGTGGCGCAGCGCAAGCGCGGTCAGAAGCGGAAAACCGACCACCACGCCGAGCGCGACGATTACGAGCGGGACCATGTCGCGCCGAGCGGGACGCGCCTCGCGAAACACGAGCAGCAGCAACAGGCCGAGCGTGCCCGCGATGGTCGCGCGCGCCACCGTCAGGAACACCGGATCGAGCCCTTGCACGGCGATGCGCGTGGCCGGCAGCGAGCCGCTGAAAATCAGCACGCCTATGAGCCCGCTCAGCCAGCCATTCGTTGTCTTCTCCATCTAGAGGTCCACGCGTATTGGAATGAAGCGTATAGCATCCGCTTTCATCGCGAAAAGGTTAAGCTACGGATCAGTACAATTCGTGCAAACTGTACCGACGAAGGAGCAGTACAGATGGAGCAAGGTGGGCAGATGCGAGAACTCGGCAAACCGCAAGGAACACGCGTGGGCATCGTCATGGACAATTTGCGCGAACGCATTGCGAGCCGCTCGCTGATGCCCGGCGCGCGCGTGCCGTCGATCCGCGTCATGACTGAAACGCTCGGTGTGTCGAAGTCGACGGTGGTGGAGGCGTATGACCGGCTCGTTGCCGAAGGCGCGATCGTGGCCCGGCGCGGCTCGGGATTTTTCGTGTCAGGTCATGCGCCGCCGCTTGCGCTTGCCGATCTCGGGCCGCGCCTCGACCGCGAGGTCGATCCGCTGTGGCTCACTCGCCAGTCGCTACAACCCGGCTCCAAGGTGCTGAAGCCGGGTTGCGGCTGGATGCCGGCGTCCTGGCTGCCAGAGGACGGCGTGCGTCGTGCGTTGCGGGCCATAGCGCGCGATCCGCAGTCGCCGCTCGCCGACTACGCGAACCCGTATGGCCTGCCCGCGCTGCGTCAGCAGCTTGCCTGGCGGCTCGCGCAGCACGGCGTGGAAGCGCCGCCTGAACAGATCGTCCTCACCGACGGCGGCACGCACGCGCTCGACCTCGTGTGCCGTTTTCTGCTCGAACCGGGAGACACGGTTCTGATCGACGACCCGTGCTATTTCAACTTCCAGGCGTTGTTGCGGGCGCATCGCGCGCGCATCGTCGGCGTGCCTTATACGCCGTCGGGCCCGGACCTCGCAGCCTTCGAGCGGGCGCTGGTCGAGCATCGTCCGCGGCTTTATGTGACGAATTCCGCGATTCATAACCCCACCGGCGCGACGCTCGCGCCGGCGGTCGCGCATCGGCTGCTCAAGCTCGCCGGCGAACACGGACTGATCATCGTCGAGGACGATATCTTCGCGGACTTCGAAGACGAAGCCGCGCCGCGGCTTGCCGCCTTCGACGGGCTCACGCGCGTGGTGTCGATCGGCAGCTTTTCGAAGACGCTTTCCGCGGCGGCGCGTTGCGGCTACATCGCCGCGCGCACCGAATGGATCGAGCCGCTGATCGACCTGAAACTCGCCACGTCGTTCGGCAATGGGCAACTTACGGCAAGCGTCGTGCATCGGTTGCTGGTGGACGGTACTTACCGGCGTCATCTCGAGTCGATGCGCGCGAAGCTCGCGGACGCGATGGGCGAAACCATGCGCCGCCTGAACTACGCGGGCCTCGACGTATGGACGCAGCCGCGTGCGGGCATGTTCGTGTGGGCGCGTTTGCCCGATTCGCTCGACGCCGCCGACATCGCGCGCCATGCGCTAGGCGCAGATGTCGTGTTCGCACCGGGCAATGTATTCAGCGTCTCGCAATCGGCGGCCGGTTACCTGCGCTTTAACGTCTCGCAATGCAACCGGCCGAAAGTGTACGAGGTCTTGCAGCGCGCGATGGAAAGCGCTGCCGCATCCGGCGAGCGCAAGCGGGCGTGATCGCAGCAGGATCGCTGCTGATGCATTGCCGCTCCGCATTCGCATGCATTACTTGCACAGCAGAAGCAGGCGTTCCTGACTCGTACAGTTGCTACGCGGCTTTTCCGAGACCTGAGCCGCGGCCGCGTTGATGCCTGCACTCCGGTTTGCAAGGCACGCGCGTAAATGCTTCTCTACAGGCGGGTAATATTTCCAACCACGCACGAGGCTGGGCAATTCCAGCTTGACCTGTTTCCATTTCGGATGCCCGTGCTCCTGCAGATTGTCGAAGTTCGCGCATAGCGAGTCGGCAAAATGATTCAGGTTGCCCACGGTATCGCGCAGACCATAGTCATAGGTGACGAGGAAGGCCTTGACCGTCAGCGTCGGCACGTCTTCTTTCAGCCAGTTCGGATAGCTGCTCGCCCGGATCGTGGCGGGGAAATAGGTCTGCTTCGCACGGACGGTTTCGGGTGCCGTGGGCTCGGCTTTCAGCAGACGGATCTGCTGCAGCAGTTCCGGGTTCATATCGTTGAACAGCTTTGCGGGCTGGCCGACCACGATGATCGCGACGTCCACTTTCTTGACGATCAATGCGGCCAGTGCGTCTTCGTTGCTCAGGTGCTGGACGTTCTGTTCGGGAATAGGCTGACCGAACATAAGGCGATACAGGGTAGTCGCCGATTGCGCGGTCCCGCTGCCGAGCAGGCCGACGCTGATGGTCTTGTCCCTGATGTCGCCTAGACTTTTGAGCGGCGAATCCGCGCGGACTACGACGTTAATCTCTTCGTCGTAAAGCGGCATGATGAGGCGCAGCGGGCGGATCGCGGTACCGGCGTCGGGATTGCCCGAGTTGGCCATGTCGATGTACGCCTGATACACGTCGGACTGCACCAGCGCGAGTTTCACGCCCGGCTCGAAGCGCATGCGCTGCACGTTCTCGGCTGACCCCTTCGACGCGACCACGGCGAGATCGATGCCCGCCGGCTGCGCGACCCATTTCGACAGGTCCTGACCGATCTGAATGTAGGTGCCGCGTTCGGGGCCCGTGACGATCTTGTAGTGCGCGGGTTCGGCACTCAGCAGCGAAGACGTGATCAGCAGCATCGCTCCTAGCCATCCCGTCAGAAATCTCTTTAGCATGGTCTGCACCTATCGGGTCGGGTTGGCAATTTTCCAGCCATTAAATTCGGTATCCGAACTATTGGACGGCAGGCTGCCGCGGCAGCCTGGCATTGCTGGTTGTCTGCGAACTGAGCGGCGCCCAGCCGGTTTCGCGAATCACACGCTCGAGGATCGTCTTTGCCGTGTCGCTGCCGGTGTCTAGCGCCAGCGCCTCGTTCGCATGCTCCCGCGCGCACGGCCATGTTTGCTGGTCCGCGCACATCTGCGCCGCCAGCAACGCGGCGTCGCGGCGCGCGGTCAACGGTTTCAATTCGGCGGCGAGACTTTGCGCGTCGCTGCTCTCGGGTTGCAGCGATTGCGCTGCGCCCAAGGCCGCTTGCGCCGCGCTCAGATCGTTGGCGCGCAATGCGGTGCGGGCCGCCCGCAGGGCTTGCGCGCCGTCGCGGAATTGCGGTGTGGCCGGTTTCGCTGAAACCACCGCGATCGGTACAGCGGCCGGTATTGCCTGTACGGCGTTTCGCACGCCTTCTGTGCCGGTGGATTTGCCGGGCATCGCAGCGATGCGCGAGTCGGCTGCCTGATCGGGCGAGTATCGCGCGATGGTACCTGTTGTCGTTCTGGCGTCGTGGGCGGTTTCTGCAGACTGCTCGCCGTTGCCGGAATGCAGGTCGCGGCTGTCGTTGAATAGCGCGTAGCCGACATACGCCAGGCCCGCGGCGACAATGGTCGCGGTCGCGAGTACCGCGTGGCGCATGCGCAGAGCCGCGCGATGCGGCAGTTCGGCAGGATCGGCAACGGGCAACAGCGGCGTGTCGGGCGAAAGCAGCGACGACGAAGACGCCTGAAGCGCGCCTGCCGGAGCGAGGTTGAGGCCGGCATGCAATGCGCCGCCGGGGAAGTCGGGCTCGTTGAGCGCCGGCGCGCCGAAACCGTCGTTCAACATCGACATGCTCAGCGTGCTGGCTCGACTCTCGTGCAGCGCGCTGCGCACAGGTGCGCGTGCGTCGGCATCGAGCGGATGAACCGAGCCGCAATACGGGCAATGATCCACTCGCCGGTAAAGCGCACCGCCACATTGTTTGCATGGCGTCGGAAAGCGATCGCCGGCTAAGGTCTGAGTGGACATGCTATGGCTCCAACTGAGGAAAACAATGCCGTTACGGCATGCTTCCGATCGCGCTTGAAGCGGTATGGGTATCCGCGGAAACCACGATCTACATGCGCCAGAGAGTCCGGGCAGGCAAGCGAGCGATGCTTGCATGCCGTCCGTTTCAATATGTGGCGTTTCGAGACGGACGTCAATGGACGATCGACCCTATGTTGTGTGCGCTAGCGCACATTACCAGGTAGGACGAATGATCGCGCACACCATGAGGACGAACGCGCGCGATTCTTTTTGTGGTATGGCGCGCGCATTTCGCAGACGAATTTCGGGCGCACGCAATCAATATTTCCATGAGGCGCGCGAGTAGCATCATGGCGATCGCCACGAGCAAGGTGCCCGCAATAGGGAACATGCGATAGCGGCCAATTTTGCTGATCAGACGACCTGTCACCATCCACATGACGAACAGGCCGCCCATCGTCGGCAGCATCTGCATGCCGGCTTCTGTCGGTGCGGAGCCTTTGACCACTTGCAGATAGAGCGGCAAAAACGTCACGGAGCCGAACATCGACACGCCCACGATAAAGCCGATCAGACTGCTCAGCAAAAACGTGCGTTGCCTGAAAAGTTCGAGTGGCTTGATCGGTTCAGCCGCGCTTCGTTCTTCGTGGATGAACCCCCAGATCGCGACGAGCCCCATGCCGAGCGTGATCCACAATTGCGGCGACGACCACGGCAAGATCGTGCCGCCCTGGCTCGTGAACAGAATGATGCAGGTGAGTGCGCCTGCAAGAAACGCAGCGCCCATCTAGTCGATGTTGTGCTTGACGTGATGCAGACGCGGCTTGAAGACCGCGCCGATCACAGCCAGCGAGACGATGCCGAGCGGCAGGTCGATAGAGAAAATCCAGCGCCATGTGCGACATTCTCTCGGGCGTCAAACGAGTGCAATGCCAAGAATTCCATCAGTCGATAAGAAGACGAGCGGCACGAAGACTTCCGGGGGTAGCGGCTCTGCGGCGAAACCGCGCAAGCGCGCGAGGCAAACGGCGGCGGTTGCCGCAGATCCCGCGACAGGCGGCCTGGCAAAAACCGCGTCAGAGGGCGCATCTTCAAGACGGCCTGGCAGGCCGCCGGGCGCTTCGCGCGGAGCGGAGCAGCGCAATCGTCTGCTCGACGCGGCGCTCGTGCTGTTCGCGCGGCAAGGCATCGTCGATACGACGCTCGGCGAGATTGCCCGCGAGGCGGGCTTCACGCCGGCCATGATGCATTACTACTTCAAGACGCGTGAGCAACCGCTCGACGTGCTCATCGAGGAGCGCTTCGGCCCGTTGCGCGCGAGTCTCGGCGTGCCGTTCCAGGAGCATGCCGACGGATCCCGTCGCGGCGATCACGCAGCACGCACAGCGCATGGTGCAGGCTGGGTCGAGCGGCCGTGGTTTCCGTCGCTGTGGGTGCGCGAAGTCATCAGCGATAGCGGCCTGCTGCGTCAGCGCATGCAGGAGCGTTCCGGCGACGCAAATCAGAAGACGTCGCTTGCCGCGACCCCAAACGTCGCCTGATTGGCGGCGACCAGATCGCCCGCCACGCGGTGGCGCTTCTCGTGCAGGGCATTAGTCCGGAGAAAATTGGTTAACCATGCAACTTACCTGTTGCATGCCTTGCCATGCGCGGCACATAACGTGCTACCAGTGGGGTAAATGCGAACGCCGGGCAACGGGGCTGCTGGCGTCGCAGAAGAAATCGGCAGGAATGACGAAAAGACGCCGCGGCGACAAGTGAAAGCAATCAATCGCCTATGCCGCCGCGGCGAATCGGGTGTCGGCCCCGGTCGCCGTGGAGACGGACGGCGGGAGCCGTTTTTTCATTGGCGTGCAATTTTGGCGCGTTACTGTGCGCGCGTTGCAGGGGTCATGTCTACAATCGTGGGCCTTTTTTGCAACTCGGCACATGAATTCGAGTCCGAACCATGAACAGCAATTTCGCGGCCGCGCAAATCGGCGGCAAGCAACCCTCCCAGCAGGGCGACACATTGGCCAAGCCTGACGGCCTGACCGGATTTTTAGAGCAACAACATAAAATGAACGGAGCAATGAGACTCGATCAGGCCACGATCGTGCTCGTAGAAGACGACCCGGACAGCCGGGAATCGCTGACCTTGTTGCTGGAAGCGGAAGGGGCAAACGTCGTTGCCGTGGCGGATGCGGAAGAGGGCGTCGAAGCGGCCGTCCGGCTGCTGCCGGATGCGGTTGTATGCGACCTCGAACTGCCCGCCATGGACGGCTTCTATCTGATCCAGCGGCTGCGTGATCACGAGATTCGCGGCGATCACGCGCCTTCGGTAGCGGTGGCGCTGACGGGACATACCGACGACGCTTACCGTCTGCGAAGTATCGGCGAAGGCTTCCAGCATTTCATGACCAAACCGGCGTTACCGGAAGATCTGGTAACTCTGCTGCACGACGCCATTGGTGCACGCGGAGCCCGCTGAGCAGGTTACAACGCGGCGCGAAGCGTCAAAGGCTTTGCGCCGCAAGCACAACACATTGCCGCTATTTAGCCGCAACGGGCGCCGTCGATCCTGTCTTCGGCACAGCCGCTGCGGCCGCCTCTGCCGCCTGACATGCGGAACACAATCCCTTCAGTTCGATTTCGTCGCTTGCGATCCGGTAACCGGCATCTTCGATTTGCGCGACGAGCGCCTGGCGCAGCTTCGGCTGATGCAGTTCAGTGACGTTGCCGCACTGCTGGCAAACCACCAGAATGCCATGCTGACATTGCGTCAGATCGTGGCACACCGTAAATGCATTGATCGATTCGATCCGATGCACGAGACCTGCTGACAGCAGAAAGTCGAGCGCACGATAAACCGTGGGCGGCGCAGAGCCCGGATGAATCTGGCGCATGTCGTCGAGCAGCGAATACGCTTTGGTGGCGCGTCCCGAGTTCAGCAGCAATTCGAGCACTTTGCGGCGAATCGGCGTGAGCTTCTCGCCGCGTTCGCGGCAGTACTCTTCCGCGAGAGCCAGCGCGGCTTCGGGCGAGTCGCCGTGCGTGTGCCCCGGCGCCTGAGCAACGGCATCGGCGGAAGCTGCGGTTTTCTCCGTGCGCGTGGGACTGGCTGGGTTTGCGGCGGTAGCGGCGGCGGGCTTGGCGTTCTTCATGCGTCGATTATAAAGGCCAACCAGGGCGAACGCCTGTTGCCAACCTGTTGCCACGTCGGCGTGAGTCGCCGCGCCGGACGCGCTCACAGCAGGCGACGGAGACCGGCTCCGCAGCTCCGCCGATTGCGCACCGCTGCCCGCACTAGTTCACGTGAGCGGGAAGTCGACGTATTTCTTGAAGCCCGGGCGGGTCGCAATGCGCGAATACCAGCGCTCCAAATTGGGTAACGGCGGACGCTCCACGCCGTCCAGGCCGAACCACCGTTTCGCATACGCGCCGATCACGATATCGGCCAGCGTAAATTTGTCGCTTTCAAGGAAGAAGCGTCCTTGCAGATGCGTGTCGAGCATTTGCCACAGCGCGGTGACGGTGCGGATGTCTTCGGCGAGCCTGGCCGCGTCGCGCTGTTCGGGCGGCGTGCGCACGAGCGCCCAGAACACCGGCCGCTCGGCCGGTTGCAGCGTGGACAGCGACCAGTCCAGCCAGCGGTCGATGCTCGCACGTAGCCGCGGTTCGGCGGGATACAGCGGACTGCCCGCGCCGTACTGCAGCGCCAGGTAACGCAGTATCGAATTCGATTCCCACAGTTCGAAGTCGTCGTCGACCAGCGTGGGAATCTTGCCGGTCGGGTTCATTGAAAGGTACGCCGGCTCGTTGTTGCGGCCGAATTGCATGCCCGCGTCGATGCGCTCGTACGGCAGCACCAGTTCATCGCAGCACCACAAGACTTTTTGCACGTTGACTGAATTCGTGCGCCCCCAGATCGTAATCATCCGGTTAATCCTTTTTTGTCGACAGTTGGCAAGCCGTGCATCGCGCTCGGCGTTCAACCAGTAACGATACACGATGCGCATACGTTTGGATGCGTGCGCAGCGATGCGGCGATCTCGCAACAGAACGCCGGAGCGCCGGCCGCTCAATGCGTTGCGTACAATGAGCGCACCGAAATACGACGAGGCACCGCATGGCCCGCATTGTCCCCGACGACTGGAAGAGCCTCGCCGCCACCGGCGCGGCGTCGCGCGAGCGGGAAACGCTCGCATTGCTGGAACAGGCGCTCCCCGACGATTACACGGTCTATCACGGCGTACACTGGACGCGGCTCAACCAGAACTTTTCTGTCTTCGGCGAGGCCGATTTTGTGATCGTCAGTCCGGCCGGGCGCGTAATGATCGTCGAACAGAAGACCGGCTTTCTGCGCGAAACACCGAAGGGGCTCGTCAAGGTTTATCTGCAGACCGAGCGCAACGTGGCGATCGCGCTCGCGCATACCATCGAAGGGTTGCACCGGCGCTTTACCGCCGCGTTCGGCGCGGGCACCTATTTCATCGAAGAGTTGCTGTATTGCCCCGACCATATCGTGAAGGACGCCGCGATTGCAGGCGTGAATCCTGCCCGGATCGTCGACGCGACGCGCCGCGACCGGCTCGCCGCGGTGATTCGCGACGCGCTGCCGGCCGACGAGCCGCGCCTGCCATGCGCGTCAAAAATCCACCACTTTCTCGCCGATGAACTCGCGCTCACCCCGGACGCAAGTGCTCTCGTCGGCCAGGCGGGCACGCTCGTCACACGCCTCGCGGGCGGTCTTGCAACGTGGGCGCGGCGGCTCGAATTCTCGCCGTTTCGCCTGCGCGTGATCGGCACGGCAGGCTCCGGCAAGACGCAACTGGCGGTGCAGGTAATGAAAGACGCCGTCGGGCGTGGGCAGCGTCCGTTATATGTGTGCTTCAACCGGCCTTTGGCTGACCATATCTCGCGCGTGGCGCCGCCCGAGGCGAAGGTCGCGAACTATCATCAACTGTGCGACTGGATTGCGCGCGATGCTGGCCGCGAGCCCGATTTCGAGTCAGGCCAGGTATTCGATCAACTCGAAGCGATGTTTGCGGAAACGCCGATCGACGCGCGCTGGCAATTCGACGTGCTGATCGTCGACGAAGGACAGGATTTTCAGGAGCCGTGGGTCGCCGCACTCGAACGCCTGCTAAGCCCGGGCGGCGCGTGGTGGTGGCTCGAAGATCCGCTGCAGAATCTCTATATGCGCGAACCGGTAGCGCTGCCCGGCTGGACCACGCTAAAAGAGACCACCAACTATCGTAGCCCGCGCGACATTCTCGACTACGTGCGCGACGTGGTCGGCGCAGCGGTGCCTGTTGCGGCGACGCTCGCGTCGGGTAGTCCATTCGACGGCTCCGACATTTCGCTGTCCGTCTACGACGAAGCGAACGCCGCCGAGGGCAGCATCGAAGCAACCAAGCGCGCGATCACCCAGGCGCTGTCGCTTGGCTTTCGCAAGCAGGACATCGCGGTGCTGTCGTTTCGCGGACGCGAAGGCTCGGCGATGACCGCGCAGGATCATCTCGGCCCGCATCGGCTGCGCAGTTTTACCGGGAAATATGATTTGTTTGGCAATCCAGAATATCGCGACGGCGATGTTCTGTTCGAATCGATCTACCGTTTCAAGGGTCAGGCGGCGCCCTGCGTGATTCTCACTGAAGTCGACTTCAATGCATTCGACGAACGTATCGCACGCAAACTGTTTGTCGGCGCCACGCGGGCAACGATGAAGCTCATCATCGTCGCTACGCAGCGCGCGGCCCAGTATCTGCATTTGCGCGACGGCAAGGAGAGAAAGGAGAACAAGGAAGCGCGCGAAGCCTGACGCGCGCTCACGCTCACTCCGACGCCCACGCGCGCGCGCCGACCAGCATACCGGTATGCGTCTGGGCGTCCCACCAGATCACGCGCAATAGCGGTGCCTGTTGCGCGATCAGCAAGGCCTGCACCGGATCGCTTTCCACGAAGTGCGTGACGCCGCCCGCGAGCGCCGCAGCCGCTTTGTGAGCGGCCGCACCGGCCGGGCTCTCGTCGTGCGTGCCGGGCGTGCGCATCACCAGTTGCATATGGCCGAAGCCGTGCCGCTCCAGCCACGCTTGTGTGCGCGCGCGGTCCATTTCAGGCCGGCCCGTGATGATCGTGCGAACGCGCTTGAGGTCGATGCCCGGCAGCACTTCGAACGGCAGCAGTGCATCGCGTTCGAGCAGTGCCGCGGCGAGATCTTCGTCGTAGCGCGCAAGCGGCACGTCGGGCAGCAGAATGCCGTCGAGGTCGATCGCATAAGTCGCGTAGTGGTGATCGTCTGCCATTGCCGGCGCATCGCCCGCCTCGACGCGCGCCCAGTCGTCGCGATAGCGCTCGGTGTAGGCCTGGCGTTCCCACGGGAATAGCGCGAAGTAGCCGCGCGCGTCGATTGCATAGTCTGGCTGCGTGCGGCTCAGGTCGTCGACGGCGCCCGTCAGCATCTTCACATCGAGGCCATGCTGTTCGAGGAACGCAAGGCAGTCCACCAGCGTAAAGCCGCGGCCCGCAATGTCTTCGCACAGCAGGACCTTCGAGCCGGCCGGCGGGATGGGCAGCGTCGAGTCCCACGCCACTGTGCGCGACGTGCGGTCATAGCGCAGGAACGCGACCGGCGCGCCGGCCGAGTGCGAAACCATCAGTGCGAGTGGAGCACCGCCACGCAGAATGCCGATTGCCATCGCAAAACCTTCGGCGAGCAACGCGGGTTGCAGCGATTCGATCCAGTGATCGAGTTGCTCATAGGTGAGGGGCAAAACCGGCTTGTTCATAACGCTCGTGAGGTCGCGCAACGCGTGTGGGAAAACCGCCGCCTGAAGCGCGACGCGCGTTGGCAGATAGGGCGGCGGTGGGCCTTCGTTTTTTCCTGCAACAAATTTTGACGATATTATGCATGCCGTTCAGCGATCGCGCGTCGGGGTGGCGCGTGTGACGGCAAACGCGGGGCGATGCGCCGCAAGAAAAACAACAGACCACGGAATAAAAGAGCAGATGACCAAAGTAACTGCAAGACTGCAACGCAGGTTTGGCGCGCAGGCACGCGCGCGGTGGGCGATGGGGTTGATGTTTGCGCTGACCGCCTGGAGCGTGCAGGCACAGACCGACGCGACGGCGCTCTCGCTCGACGTCTCCGGCAAAATCGGCAAGACGAACGACGCGGCGCACCGTTCATATCGCTTCGCCGAGGCGCAGCTGCTTGCGCTGCCGGCCCGCTCGATCACCACCGCCACGACGTGGACGCCGCGCTCCACCTTCACAGGACCGCTGCTCGCGGATATTCTGAAGACGGTTGGTGCGTACGGCACGCAGATTGAAATCCGCACGCTCGACGACTACACCTACACGGTCCCAGTATCGGATTGCGACCGCTACGGCGTGGTTGTGGCGTACAGCATGAACGGCCGGCGCCTGAAGATCAGCGACTTCGGGCCCCTGTTCCTCATCTATCCGCGCGACGCGTTCCCCGATGAACTCGCGGGCGCCTCGGGCGATTCCAAATTCGTATGGCAGATCAAGGCACTCATAGTCAAGTAACGCGCCGTCCGTGGCGCCGGGTTTTATATGTGCTGATCTGGCTCACCGCGCTCGCCGCGCCGGCTGGCGCGATCGGCTATCTGCTCTACGCGAACCTGCTCAATCCGGGCACGGCCGAGTCGCTGACAGGCTCGTACGACGGCTTCTATTGGGACGCGGCGCAACTGCAAATCGCCTACGCACGCTTCGAAAACCAGCTGTTGCTCTACCAGGCCGGCGTCGATGACGACTATCAGCGGCTCACGTTGCGCTATCAGTTGCTGCAGTCGAAACTGCACGTCATGGAAGGTTCCACGCTCAGGCTCACGACGCAAGTCGCGCTGGTGCAACGGCAACTCGACGAAATCCATGCGCTCGACCGCATGCTGACCGGCATGGCTCCCCAGGTCGCGTCACTGCCCAACGATCCCGGCGGGGTCAACCGGATCGTCGCGCAATTGCGCCAGCACTGGAACGAAGTGAACGATCTCGCGCTGAGCCGCCGTTTCGCCGATGTCGCCGACCGCGAAGCGATGAACCGCGATTACATCGACAAGCGCCGGCTGCTTTTTGCGGGCGGCATGATCCTGCTGCTGCTGTCCGCTGCCGCGACGCTGCTGCTCGTGGTGAATGGCCGGCGTCGCACGCGCCTCATGCATCAGCAGCACGCCGCGCTCGAAGCCGAGCACCAGGCGAGCCGTGCGGCGCGCGAGGCGAGCCTCGCGAAAGACGCGTTTCTCGGCATGATCAGTCACGAGCTGCGCACGCCGTTGCACGCGATTGTTTCGTCGATCGAATTGCTTGGCTTCAACTATCACTCGGAAGCCGACCGCAAGGTGATTCACCGGCTCGAGACCGCAGCGCGGCATCTCGAAGCGCAGATGAAGGACCTGACCGATTACGCGCGCCTCGGCGCGGGCAAGCTCGAACTGCGTCACGAGCATTTCGAGCCGCGCGAGCTGCTGGCGTCGATCGTCGACGAACATGCCATGTCCGCCGCCGCGCGCGGCCTCACGCTCGAGAGCGAGGCGAGCGGCGTGAGCGGGCTCGTCGATTCGGACCCGCACCGCATTCGCCAGATCGTCAATAACCTTGTTACCAACGCCATCCGTTATACGGAAACCGGCACGGTGCGCGTGAAGCTGATGCAGCGGCCGGCACTGCTGAGTTTCATAGTTAGCGACACGGGGCCGGGCGTGCCGCAGGCACAGATTCCACTGATCTTCGAAGAGTTCACGCAGCTGGACAGTTCGCGCACGCGCCGCTTTGAAGGCGCGGGCATGGGACTCGCGATCGTTCAGGGGCTCGTCAGGTTGTTCGGCGGCAGCGTTGAAGTGTCGAGCATGGTCGGCGAGGGCACCACTTTTACCGTGACCATTCCTGTCACGCCGGTCGCGTCTGCTCAGGCGCCCGGCGTCACTGCGCAGGCCGAGCCGGGCGGCGCGCGGCCCAGCGTGCTGATCGTCGACGATAACCGGCTGATGCGCGAGTCGCTCGGTGAAATGGTCGCGCATATGGAGTTCGACGCGCACGCGGTCGCCAATGCGGACGATGCTCTCGCGTGGCTCGATGCGCATCGTTGCGATGTCGTGCTGCTCGATCTGCACATGCCCGAACGCGACGGCTACGCGCTTCTCGCGGATCTGGCCGCGCGCGGCGGGCCGTCGTCGGAAGTACCGGTGATCGTGGTCAGCGCTTATGCGCCCGAGGCCGGCGCGAGGCCGGGTGGTGAGACACAGAACGGCGCGCTGCCGTTCTTCGAGGCGTTATTAAAGCCGATACATTACGGGGACCTGCGCAACGCGTTGCAGCGCGCGCTGGCTTCGCGACACACCGTCTAGAACAGCGCTGGCCGGTTCACGACCCGTTCATGGCCGGTTCAGCCGCTTGGACAGATCGGCCACCAGAATCGCCATGCGCGCTGGCTTTTCGTAGCAGGCGACGTCGTAGTTGCGGATTACCTGGCTGATCTCCGATTCGCTCGCCTTGCCGGTCAGCAATTCGCCGGTCAGCACGAAAATCGGCGCATCGGGATTTTCCGACGCGCGTACCGCGCGAATCGCGGCCGCCGATGTCTGCGTGCCGAACAGCCAGTCGATCACGATGCCGTCGAACACCTGGGTTTGCAGCTGTTCGGCGAAAGCCGAAAGGCCGTAGATCGCCACTGCGGTGAAGCCGCTGCGCTCGAGATAATCTCGCAGATTGTCGGCGCTCGCCTGATCGTCGTCGACAACGGCGATGGTCGGCTTGTCCGTTTCCGCGCGGCGCGGATAAATCTCGATCTTGTGGACTTCATACGCGCTTTGGTAGAGCGCGCCGTCGTGACGCGCGACGCGCCACTGGCCGAGCTTGGAGTACGCGACGAATTCCGGCCGGCTGCCCGGTTCGAGCGCGGCGCCGACCCAGGCGGTGCAAGGCAGCTCGATTGCGCCGATGCAGAACACGGCCTCCTGCGCAATCGCGCCGACCATGCCTGGGTCGAGCGATTGGGCGCCGAACAGTTGCGCAGCGGGCTCGCCGTACACCTCGGCGACCTTCTTGATTTGCGACAGGGTCCACGGGCTATTGCCGCGCAGCTTGCGGTGCCCCTGCGAAAAACTCAGATCGAGGATGCGGCAAAGTTCTGTGGTTTGCTGTCGCTTGCCGATTCCATGCCGGCTCATCAACTCGCGCACGCGCTCGGCGACTGCGATGGAGTCTGGTGAGTGTGTTTCGTTGGTCATACTGCGTGAAAATCCGCCGTCTTAAAGGGCTGTGGGGGCGATACGGCAGGCGTAGCGCGGCCGTGCATCATGGACACAAGGCAAAGCTGTACGCGGGGGACAGCAAATGTACCGTAAAAACATCCCGGTCAGGGTTTTTGTAAAGGCGCCGCTGGTTCTGTCAGGGAAAGCCGGAAATTCGACAGATTTAACGGTCGTACTCGCGCACCCGCTATGCGTAGCGCATAAAAACGTATTTTACCGGCGAAACCGGGCCGCATCCACCGAGCGCCCGGGCGACGTCAAGCCGCCGGCATCTTCGCAAGTTTCGTGGCGGAGTTCCGCAGGCCCTTAAAGATCCGCTCGGCGACCTTGCCCGGGAATCGCTCGGGCAATTCTGCCGCGACCTGTTCTATCACGTTGGGCGTCTGCCCGATCAGGCGCTCGATCAGCGGTTCGGCGCTCGCGCCATACGAGCACTTGAGCGCCATCGTGTTGAAGTGGCGCCGCTGCACGTCGCGAAAAGCGTCGTGCTTGCTGCGCGACCACATGCCCATTGCGAGGCGTGCCTTGAACCACGACCATTGGTTAGGGCCGTTTCCCTCCACCGGCCAGATAGACATGACATCGTAGAGTGGCGTCAGCCGGTATTGGCCGCCCGCCAGCAGGCGAATACTGAAGTTTTTCGCGTGGCCGTCCGGCGCGGCGAGCATCCAGAAGAGAATCTGGCTCGCGAGCAGCGTCTCGATGTCTTGCGCGGCCGTGACCGACTGCTGCAGCACGCGCGCCAGATCCAGCACGCCCGGACCTCCTTCGTTCTCGTACTTGAGATGCGAAGGCACACCGTACACCTGGCAAAAGTCTTCCTGAGGCAGGCGCAGCAGCCATTGCCCGCTCGAATGCAGTTGCCGGTCGAAACGCTCGACGCTCAGCACACGTTGCTTGCCAAACGTCACGATTTCCGTGTTCGCTACCGGCAAGCCGTAAGCGCGCAGTATGCGCAGGCACAACCATTCGTTTTCGACCGACGTGCTCAGATCCGCCAGCTTGTTGCCGACGAGTCCGAGCGGCAGCTTGAAGATATGGGTGGTGGGCGTGGCGCCGTGCGGCCGTTTCCATTGTTCGTCGTGCCACAGCAGCGCAGTTTTCTCCTGTGCGCCGGCAAGCGAAATGCGGAAATCGTCGATTTCCTCTGTCGCGCCGAGCGCGGGTGCGCTGACGGTGCGCGTCAGCATGGTCTCGATCTCGGCATCGGTCAGCGGCGTGCCCTCGATGCGGTCTACGCCCACCGGCGCATCGTCTTCGGGCAGCAACTGGACGGCGCCCACGCAGTCGCGGCCGATAGCTTGCAGCAGATCGAACGCGTCCAGCGTTTCAGTCCGGTAGCGCTGAGCGATACGCTTTCTGATGATGTCGCTGTCGGGCAGCAGGTTGTCGAAGTAGTTGAGCACCCGCGGCCCTTTGTGCGCGATGTTGCCGGGCATGAAAGGCAGTGAGAGCGACAGCGGCCGGCCGGCGGGCGAGCCGATCCAGGTGGCGTCGTAGGAAAATTCCATCGGACCGCGGGCCGGAAGGCGCCACACGCCGACGCGTTCGCCGTTCGCCCAGACGGAAAGCGCGCGTGAGTGAGTAGGGCGGGCCATGCTTACCATTCGGTGGAAAGCGCCGGCGCGGAGGCCGGCTGGTTCTTGTCGCGCAGCTGCAGCTGCAGCCCATAAGCACCGCACAGCGTTAGCAGCTGGGCGACGGTCAGCGCGGCCGCGTCGGTTTCCCACGCCGAAATGCGGCTTTGACTCACGCCCACTCGTGCGGCGGCTTCGGCCTGCGTAAGACCCGCTTGCCGGCGGCTTGCAGCCAGCAGTTGGGCAATTTGGTCTGGTGTGGCGATGAGATGGAGCATGGCAAAATATCCGTCAAACGAATAAATGCATTTTATTCGCCATGCGAATATCTGGCAAATATTCATGAGGCGAATAAGCGTAAAATATCTGCTAGGCGGATATCCGCAAATTATTTGTCTCGCAGATAAAACCACATCCCTTCTGAACTGCGCGGATCACGCGGTTGACGAGCGGCTCCCGCAGGGCTTCGGGCGCCGTCGCCATTGCGGACAATCGGTTCGCCTGCGAAGATTACGCTCGCACTTAAAACCACTCGCCCGATGACCACGACTTATCCGTTGCACGCCGGCTTCAGCGTCGCCGACCAACCGTTTCCCAAGCACGCCGACGTAGTCATTGCCGGTGCCGGCATCATGGGTTGCGCAGCCGCCTACTACCTTGCGCGGCGCGGGCTGTCCGTGGTCGTACTCGACAAGTCGCGCATCGCCGGCCAGCAGTCGTCCCGAGCCTGGGGTTTCGTGCGCCAGCAGGGGCGCGAATCCGCCGAAGTCCCGCTGATGATGGCGAGCATACCGTTGTGGGAAACGCTCGAGCGCGAGTTGAACTTCGACCTCGAATGGCGCCAGGGCGGCTGCCTTTATGTCGCGAGCAGCGAGGAGGACTGGACCTCCTTCCAGCAATGGATGGACGTCGCACGTGAACACGGGCTCGACACGCGTACGCTGGATCGAAAGCAGATCGATTCGGTGGTGACCGGCATGCAAGGCCAAGCGCTCGGCGGCCTCTATACGCCGAGCGACGGTCAGGCCGAGCCGCGCCGCGCCGCTGCCGCATTCGCGGCGCGGGCGCGGGAAGCGGGCGCGCTATTTTTTGAAGGCTGCGGCGTGCTCGGCGTGGAGCGCGCGGGCGGCGCGATTGCCGGCGTTGTCACGGAGCGCGGAACCATCCGCACGTCGCGTCTCATTTGCGCGGCCGGCGCGAGCAGCTGGCGTCTTCTGAAAACACTGGGCCTGGAATTGCCGCAGCAGGCGGTGCGCGGCACTTGCATGCGAACGAACCCAATGCCGCCCGTCACCGCGTCCACGTTCTGGGGGCACGGTCTGGGCGTGCGGCAACGCGCGAACGGGGCGATCAATCTCGCCGACGACATGCAGGTCGACGTCGACATGACGCTCGGCCATTTCCGCGCGCTGAAATGGTTTCTGCCCGAACTGTGGAGTCAGCGCCAGAAGTTCAGCTTTCATCTGAACGGCGCCTGCTTGCGGGACTTGCGCGACCGGCTGCCGGGCAGCGTGCCGCAGAGCGAGCGCGTGCTGCATCCGCGCGACCCGCATCCGCAGCCTAACGTGAGCCACGCGCCTCGCGCGCTTGCCAAACTGCGCGCGCTGTTTCCCGCGCTGAAGGACGCGCAGGTGGTCGAGTCGTGGGCGGGTCTGATCGACGTGCTGCCCGACGGGATTCCGGTGATCGACGCCCCGCCGCAGATCAGCGGTCTTACGATTGCCACCGGCTTTTGCGGCCATGGCTTCGCGATGGGACCTATCGTCGGCAAGCTGCTTGCGGAGCTGAACGACGGCGGGCAGGCGTCGCTGGATCTGTCGGCGTTTCGCCTGCAGCGTTTTTTCGACGGCACCATGCAGCGGCCTCGCAGCATGTTGTAAGCGCGTCTGCCGTCTTCGCGTCCCACACTTTTCATTGATCGCGTCAGCATGAACGAACCGACCCTGCGCCACGCCGGCGTGCCGTATCACACGCAATGGGGCAGCCCCGAATGGGTTCGCCATATCGTCGAGCAGAACGGCGATCCTTGCGACGACCCCGGCTGGCAGAAGAGCGGCTTTTCGGACCCGGAGCGCTACCGCTTCTGGGCCAAACGCCTGTGCGGTCTGACGTGCCTCGAATCCGCACTCGACCCCTGGCGTATCGAACATCCGCCGCGCGCTGCGCTGCTTGACGAAGCGCTTGCGCGCGGCGTGTATCGAATTCGCGACGACGGCGGCGTCGACGGTCTTATCTATCACCCGTTTGCGGCGTGGGTGCAGCAGGCGTTCGGGGTGCGCGTCGACGTACTGTCAGAGGCGACGCTCGAAGAAATCGCCTCGCGTCTGAATTCGCGGACGCTCGCCATTGTCTCCGTCAGCCCTGAGATCCGCTATCCGGAACGGCCCAATGAGCGCCGGGGCGGGCATCTGATTCTGCTGCACGGACGCGACGCGAACGGCGTGTGGTTCCACAATCCTTCGGGGATCGGGCCGCAACAGGCCGACGTGTATCTGCCGTTCGCGACAATGACGCGCTTTTACGCCGGCCGCGGAATGGTGCTTAGTGTGAGCGAGGGCTGAGGGCGAAGGCTGTAAAGCGAGCGTGGCAACGCGGGACGGCATGCGTAGCGGGCACAACCGGCGCAACCGCGCAGCGCCGCAGATGATCAGGCCCGTTTTCTGCTGTCACGCGTTGTATCGACATTGCGATACAGGACCCGATATGACCAGAATCCACGCCTTGCTCGCCGCGAGCCTCTTCGCCATCAGCGCCGTTACCGCGGCAAACGCCGCGACACAGGACGAACAGGCCAAGGCCTGTCGCGGCGACGCGATGCACTTCTGCGCCGCGGACATTCCTAACAAAGCGAAAATCACGGCCTGCATGAAGCAGCACGTCGACGAACTGAGCCCGCCGTGCCGCGCGATGTTCAAAGGCGGCAAAAAGTCCGGCGACAGCAGCGGGAATTCGGGCGCTGCGCAGTGAGTCCGCAGTGAGTCCGCTTTGAGCGAGCGGGACACGCCGGACACGCGCGAAGGGAAGGCCACGCGCGGAGTTGCAGCGCGGTCATGATGGCTACCTTCACGGTCACCGTCATCGCCATAGTCTTCGTGAGAGATCTCATTACGCGCTCTGAAGGCGGCGCGGCGTCGTAGAATCGCCTGTCTCCACTGCGACCAGACATCCGCTCATGACCCGTCCGACCACGCAGATTTTCGACGCCGCCGCGACCGCGCGGCTCACACCGTATGCCGCACTCGTCGACGCGTTGAAGCGCGCGAGCATCGAGTACGCGCAGCAACGCATAGCGAGTCCTGAGCGGCTTGTCGTGCCGCTGAATCAAGGCGGCATTTTGCTGTCGATGCCGGCAACCTCGCCGGATCTCGCAATCCACAAGCTCGTCAACGTGTGTCCCGGTAACGGGTCGCGCGGCTTGCCCACGATCCACGGCCAGGTGATGGCATTCGATGCCGACACTGGGGAAACGCTGTTCATCCTCGACGGCCCCACGGTCACGGGCCGCCGTACCGCGGCGATGTCGATGCTTGGCGTCCGGACATTTGCCGCGGCCACGCCCCGCGAATTCGTGCTGATCGGCACCGGCACGCAGGCGCTGAATCATCTGGAAGCGATAGGCGAGCTGTACCCGGACGCGCGCGTGTGGGTGAGGGGCAGTGCGCCGGCCCGCGCCGAAGCGTTTTGCGCCGCGCATCGCAGCAAGGCATTCGAAGTCCGGCCGCTTGCGGATCCGGATGCAGCGCTGCCCGAGTCGGTCGACACGGTCATTGCGCTGACCACGAGCCGGCAACCCGTCTATCAGGAGGCCCCGCGCGCGAGCCGCCTCGTGATCGGCGTCGGCGCCTTTACGCCCGAGATGGTCGAAATCGGCGCCCGGACGATCGCAAACAGCGCACTATTTGTCGACGACGAAGCCGGAGCAAAACACGAAGCCGGCGATTTCATCCAGGCAGGCGTAAATTGGAGCGACGTTCGGGGCATCGCGGCCGTGCTGGATAACTCAATGCCGCTGCCGGATCGAACGCCGATCGTTTTCAAAAGCGTCGGCTGTGCAGCGTGGGATCTGGCGGCGTGCCGGGTCGCGCGCGAGGCTTTGGCGGGCGGCTGAGCCAGGCACGGCGAGGCGGGCGCGGCGCATTCCGCACCGAGGGCACGAACGGCCGTTGCCAGGAGCCCAGGTGGACCGGCTGCTCCCACGGCCTACTCAGCCGCGGCAACGCTAATCGCATCAGGCTCGATAAGAAACCTCATTAAAACATAGGCTTGCCGGGGCACATTGGCATATTGCGCCAATGTGCGGCGCATGTTGCCGTGCAAACAATCGCAAAACGTTGCACCATAAGCCTTTGCCAGAAAAATGTGCCGATCAGCGCGCCGCGAGGCCGCGTGTTCACTTTTTCTGCCTTTGCCCCAGGCCTCGGCTTCAACGGCTCGTTGGCTCCTGGCAACGCTTTCTTTCTCACGACGCTGCGACCGCGCTATGACGACCCAACACGCTTCTGCGACTCCCGACCTTCCGCTCGACATGATCATCTTCGGCGGCACTGGCGATTTGTCGTTTCGCAAGCTGCTCCCCGCGCTTTACATGGCGCATCTGCACTGCAACCTGCCGCCGGAAACGCGCATCCTGACGATCGGGCGCAAGCCGTGGTCGCGCGAGGAGTACATCAACGAGTTCATGGAGCAGAAGGCCAAGCCCTTCATCGAAAAGAAAGCATTCGATGCCTCCGCGTGGGACAAATTTCTCGCGCTATTCGAATACGTGCGCATGGACGTCGACTCTCCAGAAGACTATCAGCGGCTGAAGGAAGTGTCGCGCGAAGGCGTGCGCCGCGTGTTCTATCTCGCGACGTCGCCCGATCTGTTCATGAACATTTGCGAGAACCTCTCGGGGGCGGGCCTCGTAGACGGCAACTCACGCGTCGTGCTCGAAAAGCCGCTCGGCCACGATCTGGCGTCCGCGCAGGAGATCAACACGGCGGTCGGCAAGCATTTCAGCGAAGCGCAGATCTACCGGATCGACCACTACCTCGGCAAGGAAACCGTGCAGAACCTGATGGTGCTGCGCTTCGGCAATCCGATTTTCGGCCCGCTGTGGCAGGCGCCCTATATCAAGCGCGTGCAGATCACGGTGGCCGAAACGGTCGGCGTGGGTAGCCGCGCGGGCTTCTACGACAAAACCGGCGCGCTGCGCGACATGGTGCAGAACCACCTGCTGCAACTGTTGTGCATCGTCGCAATGGAGCCGCCCGTGTCGCTCGACCCGGACGCGGTCCGCGACGAAAAGCTCAAGGTGCTGCGCTCGTTGCGGCCCATGACGCCCGAGGACATCGCCCGCGATACCGTGCGCGGCCAATACACCGCGGGTGCGGTAGACGGCGAGGCGGTGAAGGGCTATCTCCAGGAAGACAACGTGCCGGCCGGAAGCCGCGCGGAGACGTTCGTCGCGTTGCGCGCGCATATCAACAACTGGCGCTGGGCCAACGTGCCGTTCTTCCTGCGTACCGGCAAACGTATGCAGAAAAAGGTATCGGAGATCGTCATTGAATTCTCCGAACTGCCGTTCTCGATCATTCCGAGCGGCGGACGCAACTACGGCAACCGTCTCGTGATCCAGTTGCAGCCCGAAGAGTCGATCCAGTTGCAAATGCTCGCGAAGGAACCGGGCAGCGGCATGCACATGCTGCCGGTGAATCTGAACCTCGACTTGCAGCAGGCGTTCACCGAGCGTCGCGCGGAAGCCTACGAACGTCTGCTGATCGACGTGATTCGCGGACGCCTCACCCACTTCATGCGCCGCGACGAACTGGAAGCTGCGTGGGCGTGGGCCGAGCCGATTCTCGAAGGCTGGGCCAAGTCGGGCGAGCGGCCGCGTAACTACACTGCGGGTACGTTCGGGCCGGCTGCGTCGACGGCACTGATGGCGCGCGAGAATGCGGTGTGGGCGGAGGAGTCGCAGTAAGCGGTCTTTTCTGTCGCACCATGAAAGACGGCCCGCTGAATCAATGCGGGCCGTTTTACTTGTAGCGAACTGGCTTCAGGGCAACGAAATAGTCAGCGTGGCCGATTGCGGCCCCAGCTTGACCACCTGCGAATAGGGCGCCAATGTGCGCAATGTCTGATCGCGCAAGTACGTGTTCAGGCCGAGATAGGCGAGCAGTCCCACCAGCGCGAACACCGCGCCGATCGACCACAACGGCACTTCGCGCTTCAGACGATGCGCGACCTGATCGGGCAACGGCCAATGCGGTGCGAACGGCGCACGCTTGCCCTTCATGTGCGCGATTTCGTCGCCGATACGCGCGGTCAGATACGCAAGCTTCTCCGGCCCTTCCAGCAAATACTTGCCTTGAAAGCCGAGCAGCAGGCACATGTGGAACACTTCGAGCGATTGCAAACGAGCCGCGCCTTGCGCGCGGCATTCTTCTAGATACTGGAAGAATTTTTCGCCCGCGAGCTGCTCGCCGAACAGCACCAGTTGCAGCGGCCGCCGCTCCCATTCCGTGCGAATCTTGAACCTGGACGACAACACCGACTCGTCTATCGCCGCACAGAACGCAAACTTCGACGCGTAGACATCTTCGGCGGAGGCATTGAGCTTTTTCGCGCCGCGCTCGAAGTCGCCGAGGAACTGCTGAATGCGCTGGCTGAATTCGTGTGCTTCGCCAGGCTCGCGGCCGTTCTTCAACAGGAACAGCATGAAGAAGCCGTCGTACAGCAGGTCGAGTAGCGAACGGACCTGATAGCTCGGCTCGGTCGCCGGGGCGGGCGTCGCGGCAGGCGTGCTGCCGCCGAAAAGTGAAGGCGCGTAGCTCATGATGTAACCGCGATCAGTTCAAGTTGAAGATCGTTGATGCCCGAGGGCGCATAGATCATTGCGGATTGCGCTTGCAACATGCGCTCATACAGCGCGCCGCGCGGCTCGAAGGAGAAATAGCACGCGCCCGGCCGCACCGGAATGGCGGGCGGCACCTGCGGCGTGTAGACGAGCCGCACGCCCGGCATGGCCGAGAGCACGAGCTTGTCGACGTCGTCTGGCGCGCCGACCTTGAAGCGTGCCGGTACCGCTTCGACCAGTTCGGCGGTGGGCATGTCGGCGGATACCGCAATATAGAAGAGCGTCTTGTCGTCGATCTTGCCCGAGTCCAACCGCCCGGCATGGAACGACGGACGCACTTCTTCGAGCGCGATCGCGAAGTAGCGTGTGGAGATCACGGTTTCCAGCAGATCGCGCAGGATCATATCGAGCCGGGCGAAGCCGGGGCCCGGATCGTCGTGACGATAAGCCGGCAGATCGGACAGCGCATAGCCCTTGGAAAACGTCATCAACTGGCCGGCGAGGCGCAGCAACTCCTGAAACAGCCGCTCCGGATGCAGCGCCGAATGCTGATACAGATGTGCGAGCGACGCGAACGCCGCGCTCGCCGTGTGCAGCAGCCAGAACGACGCAATGTCGCCCGAACGGAACTCGATAATGTTCTTGGTCGGTTCGCGGTGAAAGCCGTATAGCGCGTTGACCTTGGCTTGCAACGCGTCGATCAGTTGACGCAGCCGGTGATGCAGAATCGGCGAAGCGTCGATTGCGAGGCACGGCGGCACGAAGCTGTCGTCGATTTCAAAGCCCGACGTAGCTGTGCGGCGCACCCGCACGAGCGGCACCGAAAGCAGTTGATCGCGCGGCTCGCTGTGCGCAATCAGCTTGACACTCGTCTTGAGGAAGGTGATGTCGGCTTCGGCGGCGTCGGTGAAATGATCGGCGACGGGGATCTGCTCACTGACGTAGCGCGCGACGAACCCCGCGTTGTTGTCGTGCGAATAGTTGGCGCCCGTTTCGCGCAATGGATGCAGCGCGAGATAAAACGTAAATTCGTTGATGCCGTCGGGCAACGTGTCCAACGCGATGGGCGGCGGCAGGTCGTCCGCTTGGGGCGCCGAATACAGTGCGCCGTCGGGAAACACCAGCGAAAGCTCGCTCACACGCAGCACATTGCTGCCAAGTGCGTCACGGTCCAAGCGCGCGGAACGCACGCCCCAGTTGTACGGCTGGATAGCCTGAATGGACTCGAACAGGCGCGCCTCGTGATAGGCGTCCTGACGCTGAAAATGCTGCGGCCTCAGAAACAGGCCTTCCCCCCAGAGCACTTTTGCGGAATAACTCATCTCAAACCTGTTATATGGGTTCAGCGTGCGGCGCGCCCGCAATCTGCCTATTCGGGCGCCGCATTGTTAATTCTCTTGAAAATGTTAAATCTCACTGCTTCCGCATCTTTCGCGGCTAGTTTTAACCGCAGCTAACAGCGGAAAGCATATTGAGCGGCTGCGCGGGCAATCCCTGTTCTGGCGGGATCACCGTGCCGTTGGTCACCGTCATTGCGCAGTTATGCAGGCCGATCATTATGCCGGATTTCTCCGACTTCGCCGGGTCGAAGGCGAATTTCCAACGCTGCATGGCCGGATCGCGGAATAGAGCGACGATACCGAAGGCTTGCGCTTCACGCGATACCTTTTCGGTAACAACGTAACGTTGGCCCGGGATCAGCGTAACTTCACGCACGCCCAGCAGATCGCCGCCGAGTATGGTCTTTTCCTTCGCCGGATCGGTAAATGCGTCGAATGGCGCCTGCTGGAATGAAGTGGGATCTTTCAATGTGTAAAGCCGCACCACCAGCGCAAATGGCCGCTTGTCATTCGCGGCATTCAGATTGGGCGCCGCATATAACGTGAGGCCGACATTGCGCGGCGGTTTTTGCGCGTCCGGCAAATCCGGCTTGCCGAGCCCGCTCGCCTGCAAAGCCGCGTTGGCAGCGGCTCCGAGCACAGTAACGCCTGCGGCGCACCCGCCTAGCGCGGCGCACAAGGCGCCGTTTGCAATCAATAGCGATGCATGGCGAACAAGACGCGAATTCATATACATCGACCGGCTGGCCGCCGTCCCCCGTCTAAACATCGATAACAAATGATTTCTGCAAAACTTCACCAACTAATGCCGCTTTCCGCCGTTTACTGCCGCGCGATGCCGCTTGCATGTAATGCCGCGCATACATTGGCTTTGCGCCCGGTGAGTGGCAAAATTTCCCGTTTCCCCGGCTGCCCCTATTGCGCCAGGAAACAATTTCTGCGTGCCTGGTTTTAAAGATCCATGCGTATTTTTTTCGTGCAATGCTTCTTCACATGAAAGTTGAATTATCGAAAATTGGCCTGTACTATACCCGCGCACTTGAAGCAAAGCAAAACTCCGGTTTCTCCATGAATTAAAAAATTCGCACGTCGGTGAAAAACGATGAATGACCGTCTGTTAGTAAAACTATCTGGGGTAGTGTTGGCATGCGGCGTGATGGCCGGTTGCGCGACACAAGGCAACAACACGGCGACCACACCGGAGGCTTTTAATAAGCAGCTCGCGGACGCAGATACTGTGGCGAAAGGCGGCGATCAGGATCGTGCTATCGCGCTTTATCAGCAGCTTTCAAAATCAGATCCGACGCGCGAAGAACCGTGGTCGCGCATTGCGCAGATCCAGTTTGCGCAAGCTCATTACGGTCAGGCTATCGTCGCCGCGCAAGAGGCGCTGCAGCGCGACCAGACCGACCGGCAGGCAAAGAGCGTACTGGCCGTGGCAGGTCTGCGCGTTGCCACTCAATCGCTCGGCGAATTGCGTCAGGACGCGTCGCTCGCGGGCGACGCAAAGTCAGACGCGCAAGCGCTCGCCAGGCAGTTGCGCGACACGCTGGGCGAAGCCACGCTGTTCCCGCCTGACCCGAGCGACAAGACGCCTGCAAAGAAAAAGCGCGTGATTCGCCGCGTCGCGAAGAGCAAGACAGTGGAGGCGCCGGAAGCGAGCACCACGGCAGCGGCTCCGGCCGCTACGCCGGCGGCCCCGGCGGCGCCTGCCCCGGCAGCGCCCGCAGCGCCCGCCAAGGCCGCGCAAAGCGGCGGCGCGTCAGATCCGTTCAGCGCGCTGCGCTGATCTCCACGTCTCACCATCAGCATTCGGGAGCCGACGATGGCGAAGAAAGAAAGCATACAAAAACGCTTGCAAAAAGTGCGGCCGCCCCGCGTGCAGCTCACCTATGAGGTCGAGCGCGGCGATGCGATCGAGGTGAAAGAGCTGCCGTTCGTCGTCGGCGTGGTGGCCGATCTGGCGGGGCAATCCGAAGTCGATCAGCCGAAGCTTCGCGATCGCAAGTTCGTCAATATCGACCGCGACAATTTCGACGACGTGATGAAGGCGATCGAGCCGCGCGCTGCGTTCCAGGTGGAGAACCGCCTGAGCGAAGCCGGCGGAAAATTTGCCGTGGATCTGCGTTTCAAGTCGATGGCCGATTTCAATCCGGACGAAGTGGTCGCGCAAATCGAGCCGCTGCGGCGTCTGCTCGAAGCACGTTCGAAGCTCGCGGATCTGCGCAACAAGCTCGCCGGCAACGACAAGCTCGAAGATCTGCTTTCCGAAGTGCTCAACAACACGCAACAGTTGCAAACCCTGGCGAAAGATCAGGGCAATGCGGCGGACCAGAACGGCGGCGCGCCGGACCACGACAAGCAAGGCGAATAAGTACGGGGTGTGAGATGAACCAGCAAACAGCAGCAGCCCAACTCGCTACTGCGCAAAGCGGTCCGGAATCCACGCTGCTCGACGAGATCGTCGAGAAAAGCCGCGTGGCGAAGTCCGATTCCGAACATGCGCGTGCGAAAGACCTGATCGGCGAACTCGTGCACCAGGTGCTCGACGGCACCGTGGTCGTCTCCGACAACCTGTCGGCAACGATCGACGCACGCGTTGCGGAACTCGACCGCCTCATCTCCGCGCAGTTGAGCGCGGTGATGCACGCACCCGAATTCCAGCGCATGGAAAGCACCTGGCGCGGTCTGGACTATCTGTGCAAGGAAAGCAACACCGGCGCGACGGTCAAGATCAAGGCGCTGCATGCGCCCAAGCGCGATCTCGTGCGTGACTTCAAGACCGCGATCGAATTCGATCAAAGTGCGCTCTTCAAGAAGATCTACGAAGAAGAATTCGGCACATTCGGCGGCTCGCCCTTCGGCGCGATCATCGGCGATTTCGAGGTCACGCGTCAGCCCGAAGACGTCTATTTCATCGAGCAGATGTCGCATGTCGCGGCGGCCGCGCATGCGCCGTTTATCGCTTCGGCGTCGCCCGAATTGCTGGGCCTCGAAACGTTTGCCGATCTCGGCAAGCCGCGCGACCTGGGCAAGGTGTTCGACACGGTCGAATACGCGAAGTGGAAGTCGTTCCGCGACTCCGAAGATTCGCGGTATGTGGGCCTCACGCTGCCGCGCTTTCTTGGCCGCCTGCCGTTCAATCCTAAAGACGGCGCCACGGCAGAAGGCTTCAACTTTGTCGAAGACGTCGACGGCACCGATCACAGCAAGTACTTGTGGTGCAACGCGGCGTGGGCGTTCGCTGCGCGCCTCACGGCTGCATTCGACGATTTCGGCTGGTGTGCCGCTATTCGCGGCGTGGAAGGCGGTGGTCTGGTGGAAGATCTGCCGACTCACACCTTCAAGACCGACGACGGTGAAGTTGCGCTCAAATGCCCGACCGAAATCGCGATTACCGATCGCCGGGAAAAAGAGTTGAGCGACCTGGGTTTCATTCCGCTCGTGCATTGCAAGAACTCCGACTACGCCGCGTTCTTCGCCGCGCAATCGGTGCAGAAGCCCAAGAAGTACAGCACCGACAGCGCAAATGCGAATGCCGTTCTGTCCGCGCAATTGCAGTACATCTTCTCGGTATCGCGCGTTGCGCACTACCTGAAGGCAATGATGCGCGACAAGATCGGCAGCTTTGCATCGGCGCAGAACGTCGAGGTCTTTCTCAATCGCTGGATCTCGCAGTACGTGCTGCTGGATGACAACGCAACTCAGGAACAGAAAGCGCAGTTCCCGTTGCGCGAAGCATCCATTCAGGTCTCGGAGATTCCGGGCAAGCCAGGCGCATATCGCTCGGTTGCTTTCCTGCGCCCGCATTTCCAGCTCGACGAACTGTCGATCTCCTTGCGGCTCGTCGCCGACCTGCCGAAACCGGCCAATTCATAAACGAAGTCAGAAAACCCGGGCCGGCCGCCCGGGTTAGCTGTTAAAACCACCTCTTTGGGGAGTCGATGAGTTATGAAGGACATCTATTTAAAATTCGGCAATCCGGCGATCAAAGGCGAGTCTGCCGATAAAGATCACGCTGGCTGGATCGAAATCGATTCGTGGAGCCACTCGATCACGCAACCGCGCTCGGCCACGGCTTCGACCGCAGGCGGCCACACGTCCGAGCGTTGCGAACACGCGGACATGCAGTTTACGAAAGACATCGACGTAGTCAGCCCGCTGATCTATCAGCACGCATCGGGCGGCACGACGTTCGACGAAGTCACCATCGACTTCATGCGTTCGGACGGCGAAGGCAATCGCATCAAGTACCTCGAAGTAAAGCTGAAGTACGTGATCATTTCGAGCGTGACGCCGAGCGTCGTCGGCGAAGGTCTGCCCACCGAACAGTTCTCGCTGAAGTACGCTGCCGTGCAGTGGAAGTACACGCAGCAGAAGATTGGCGGCAATCAGGGCGGCAACGCGCAGGGCGCGTGGAGCCTGACGAAGAACGACAAGACGTACGCGGTCTGATGCATGGGCGCACGCCGCGCGCGGCCCCGCGAGGGCTGCAGCGCAAGGCGTGCGCACTGCATCTAACCGCTTCTTCGGACGCCGATGAAACGCTTCGAACCCAGCTTTCTCGACAAGCTGTTCGACGACGAACCGCATCTGCCGGCTTCACCGGCGATGCGGCAATTGTCGTTGGAGGAGCTAAAGGGCACTGTCGCGCGAGACGTCGAAGCGATACTGAACACGCGTATCGCGCTGACCGAGCATGAGCTCGCGGCTTTGCCCGAATGTCAGCGCTCCGTGCTCACGTATGGCTTGAACGACTTCGCAGGACTGAGTCTGGCGAGTCACTATGACCGCACGTTCATCTGCAAATCGATTCAACAGGCAATTGCGCGGCATGAGCCGCGCTTACAGCAGGTATCTGTCACGCTCGAACTGAACGAACAATCGACCAACGCGCTGAACTTCGCAATTCAGGCGCTGCTGGTCGTTCATCCGGCAGAAGAACCGGTGAGTTTCGACGCGATGTTGCAGCCGTCCACATTGCAATACTCGGTGACGCGCGCACGCGCAAAATTGTAGACGCTGTTTTTAGCTTGATACCGCTTGGCTTCAATGCCGCTTTTCCGCCGCCGCCACGCGCACCGGTGGCAGTAGTGAAGCGGAGAAGGTTCGGGTCCGGGGATTAGATCGATGGAAGAATTGCTGCCGTATTACGAGCGCGAGCTGTCATTTTTGCGGCGCTATTCGCGCGACTTCGCGGAGCGCTACCCGAAGATCGCCGCGCGTCTTGCGATGTCGGGCGAGCACTGCGAGGACCCGCATGTCGAGCGAATGATCGAGTCGTTCGCGCTGCTCGGTGCGCGTATCAACAAGAAGCTCGACGACGATTATCCCGAGTTCACCGAAGCGCTGCTCGAAGTGCTGTATCCGCATTATCTGCGGCCATTTCCATCTTGTTCGATTGCGCAATTGGGCAACTCCGCCGCATTGAGTCATCTGACGGAACCGGTCACGATCGAACGCGGTACTGAACTGAAGTCGCGGCCCATTCGCGGCGTGCAATGCCGTTTCCGGACCGCGTACGACGTCACGCTCGCACCGGTCCGTATCTCCGAGGCGAAGTACACGTCAGTCGCAATGGCCCCCAGCGCGACCGTGTTACCCGGCAATGCGACCGCAATCGTGTCGATCACCTTCGAATCCACCGCCGCGCAACTCGATCTGTCCGCGTTGAAAGTCGGTACATTGCGCGCGCATCTGCACGGCGAGCAGTCGTTCATTGCGGCGCTCGCCGACTGCCTGTTCGTCAATGCAATGGCTTCATATGTCGAAGCCGACCGGCGCGGCGTATGGACGCAACTGCGTGCATCGCCGCTCGCGCAGGCGGGCTTTGACGAACAGGACGCGCTGATCGACTATCCGGCCAAGTCCCATCCGGCTTATCGGCTCCTTACCGAATACTTTGCATTCCCGGAAAAATTCAATTTCGCCGACTTCGATCTGACCGCAATGACGCGCGCGACAGGCCGTTGCCAACGCCTGACACTGCATGTCGTGCTGAAAGAAGTGCGCAGCGATTCGCATGTCGCCAGGCTTCTCGACGCTTTGTCGGCGCATCATTTCCGTCTCTTTTGCACTCCGGTGGTGAATCTGTTCGAACAGCACGGCGAACCGATTCGCGTGACCCATCAGGCGGTCTCGTACCCGGTGATCGCTGAAGCGCGCCGCGCATTTGCCTATGAGGTTTATTCGATCGATTCGGTAAAGCTCGTCAGGCAACAGGCGCACCAGGAGTCGGTCACCGAATTCAGGCCGTTCTATTCGCTGCATCACGGCGAAGCGGCACGCGCCGGGCACTACTGGTTTGCGCGCCGCAACGATTGGGTCGCGCAAAAGAGCCCAGGCTACGAGACCGAGATCTCGATTGTCGATATCGACTTTGAACCGGCGGCGCCGCAAACCGACACGTTGAGTCTCGATCTGACCTGTACGAACCGCGACTTGCCAGCGGGCCTCGCCGTAGGTCTGGAAGGCGGCGATCTCTTTCTCGAAGGCGGGTCGCTGACGGGCAGCATTACGATGTTGCGCCGGCCTACGCCGAGCGTGCGTTTCGAACGCGGTCGGGCCGCGCATTGGCGGCTCATTTCGCATCTTGCGCTGAACCATGTGTCGCTCGCGAATAGCGGGCTTTCCGCACTGAAGGAAATGCTGGTGCTCTACGATTTGCGGCGCACGGCGGTGTCGGCGCGGCATATCGACGGTCTTGTCGGGATCGAGCAGCGCGCGGCCGTGCAATGGCTGCCCGGCAAACCGTTCGCGACGTTCGTGCGCGGCATCGAGATTCGCTTGACCATCGACGAAGAACATTTTGTCGGCACGAGTCTCGCGTCTTTCGTGCGCGTGATCGACACATTCTTTGGGCTGTACGTACATCTGAACAGCTTTGTGCAACTGGTCGTCGTGTCGAAGCGCACTGGCGAGGAGATCTTGCGATGCAAACCGCGCAGCGGCGAATCGATCCTGGCGTAGTCGAGCAGCTTCTCGACGAACCACATCGCTTTGAATTTTTTCAGGCGGTGCGGCTGTTCGAAAAGTGGTTCGCTCAACAATCGCCGTCTGACACCGGACGTTCCGGCGATATTGTCGCGCAGCGCATTGCCTTTCGCAATTCGCTGTCCATGTCGTTCCCGCCGAGCGAGATCCACGATGCGCAATCGTACAACGAAGAAGGCACTGCGCTGAAGGAAAAGGCACAGCGTACGGCAGCGCTCGAAGACGGCTCGCTCGAAAAAGTGGACATCACGCCGGCATTTTTCGGCTTGCTCGGCGGGCAGGGTGCGTTGCCCCTGCACTACACCGAGCAGATCATCGCCCGTGAACAGATCAAGCGCGACCGCGCCGCGCGCGAATTCTTCGATGTGTTTTCCAATCGCGCCACCGCGCTTTTTTACGCGGCCTGGAAGAAGTACCGCTTGCCGTTTCATTACGAACTGGATCGCGACGAACGCTACTTGCCATTGCTGCTTGCGCTCGCGGGCGTTGCGGACAACGACACCCGCACCAGTCTGCAAACTGGCGAGGGCGCGCTATTCGACGAAGCGATTGCCGGCTATGCGCTGCCCGCGCGACACAGGCCGGTGTCGGCAGCCTATTTGCAACGCACGTTGTCCGAATACTTCAAGGTGCCGGTGCGTGTCGAGCAGTTCGTCGGCAAATGGTATGACGTGCCGCGCGATCAATTGACCCTGCTCGGCAGCGTCAACGCAACACTTGGCGCAACGGCGCTCGCCGGTGAGCGCGTCTGGCAGCGCGACATGCGCGCGCGGCTCGTGATCGGACCGCTCGATAAAGCTGACTACGAGGCTTTTCTGCCCGGTGCGGACCGCGCGGTTGCGCTGGAACGCATGCTTACGCTGCTGGCAGGCATCACGCTCGAATACGAAGTGGCGCTAGTGCTGCGCCGCGAGGCAGTGGGCCCGACGCTTCTCAGTGAGAGCGCACGCCTCGGTTGGGACGCGTTTCTTTGTACACGCGACGCCGAGCGCGACCGCATGGATGCGCGTTACGAACTGCACGTGATTCACTGACCATAACGATAGAACCTGACCGGATCGCACCACATGAGCACGTCCCTCAATACCCTGATCGCGAAACTGAATCCGACTTGCCGGCAAGCAGCGTTGCTGGCGGCGAACAACTGTCTTGCCCGCGGTCATTACGAGGTGGATCTCGAACATCTGTTGCTTGCGCTGCTCGATGAACCGGCAAGCGATGTTGCGCTAGTGCTGCGCGCAAGCAGGATCGATCCACATGCGTTGCGCGCGGATATCGAGCGTGAGTTACAGCGCCTGAAAACAGGCAATACGCGTACGCCGGTGTTCTCGAAACAGCTGATCGATCTGCTCGAACAGGCATGGCTGATTGCGTCGCTCGATTCGCAGATTGGGCGCATCCGTTCCGGGCATTTGCTGCTCGCGTTGCTGAGCGCACCCGATCTCGCACAATTCGCCGAGCGGATGTCGCCATTGTTGGGCGATGTGCGTGTGACGGATCTGAAGCATAAGTTCGACGAATTGACTGCAGGCTCTCGCGAAGTCGAGCGCAGCGATGCGGCGCAGGGTTCGGACGAAAGCGCGAGCGACGCAGCGAAAGCGGACGCGGCCGTGGGGGCACCGTCGAAGACGCCGGCACTGGATACCTACACCAGCAACCTCACGCAGCGAGCGCGTGAAGGCAAGATCGATCCGGTGATCGGCCGCGAAGGCGAGATTCGCCAGACCATCGACATACTGATGCGGCGCCGGCAGAACAATCCGATCATGACAGGCGAGGCGGGTGTCGGTAAAACTGCGGTGGTCGAAGGGCTCGCGCTTCGCATTGCGGCAGACGACGTGCCTGCACCGCTCAAAGGCGTGGCGCTGCATGTACTCGACATGGGCCTCCTGCAAGCAGGCGCCAGCGTGAAGGGCGAATTCGAGAACCGCCTGAAGAATGTGATCGACGAGGTCAAGAAGAGCCCGCATCCGATCATCCTGTTCATCGACGAGGCGCATACGATCATCGGCGCGGGCGGCCAGGCTGGCCAGAACGATGCGGCGAATCTGCTGAAGCCGGCATTGGCGCGCGGCGAATTACGCACGATCGCGGCGACCACCTGGAGCGAGTACAAGAAGTACTTCGAGAAAGACGCAGCACTGGCACGCCGTTTCCAGGTCGTGAAGATCGAGGAGCCGAGCGAAACGCTTGCGGCAGCGATGTTGCGCGGCATGGCGTCGTTGATGGAAAAGCACTTCAACGTGCGGGTGCTCGACGACGCGATTACCGAGGCAGTGCGCCTCTCGCATCGGTACATTAGCGGCCGGCAACTGCCGGACAAGGCGATCAGCCTGCTTGACACCGCTTGCGCGAAAGTCGCGCTCGCGCACAGTTCGACACCGGCCGCGATCGACGACACGAAGAAGCGCCTCGAACGTATCGACGCGGAAATTGCGGCGCTCGAGCGCGAAGTGGCGAGCGGGGCGCTTCACGACGAACGGCTCGCGCAGTTGCGCGAACTGCGCGAAGAAGACCTGAAGGATCTCGCCGAAGACGAAGCGCGTTACGACAAGGAGCGCGCATTGGTGAGCGAGATCGTCGGCTTGCGGGCAGAGATCGACGCCGCGCGGGTGAGTAGCGCGGACGCGGAGCAAGGGGCGAAGGCGCAACAGGCGCGCGAAACACTCGCGGTTCGCGTCGCCGAATTGCGTGCATTGCAGGGCGGTCAGCCCATGGTGCCGTTGCAGGTGGACGGCCACGTCGTCGCGGAAATCGTCGCGTCGTGGACAGGTATTCCGCTCGGCCGCATGGTCAAGGACGAAATCCAGACCGTGCTCAACCTGCAGCCATTACTTGGCGCGCGGGTGATAGGACAGGATCACGCACTGGAAGCCATCGCGCAACGAGTGCGCACGGCAAGCGCGAATCTCGAAGATCCGAACAAGCCGCGTGGTGTGTTCATGTTCGTCGGACCGTCGGGTGTCGGCAAGACCGAGACGGCACTCGCACTCGCCGATGTGCTGTACGGCGGCGAGCGCAAGATGGTGACGATCAACATGAGCGAGTACCAGGAAGCGCATAGCGTGTCTGGCCTCAAAGGATCGCCGCCGGGCTACGTCGGCTATGGTGAGGGCGGTGTGCTGACAGAAGCGGTGCGCCGCAACCCGTATTCGGTCGTATTGCTCGATGAAGTCGAAAAAGCTCATCCCGATGTGCTCGAAATGTTCTTTCAGGTGTTCGATAAAGGCACGATGGATGACGCTGAAGGCCGCGAAATAGACTTCCGCAATACGCTGATCATTCTCACGTCGAATGTCGGTTCGCAAGCGGTCATGCAGGCGTGTCTGAACAAAACCGCCGAGGAATTGCCTGACGCCGATGCACTAGCTGAAACCTTGCGCCCACAACTGTACAAAGCATTTAAACCGGCTTTTCTCGGGCGCATGAAAGTAGTGCCGTACTATCCGATTTCCGACGACGTGCTTGCCGAGATCATCGCGTTGAAACTGGAGCGGATTCGCCGCCGCATAGAATCGAATCACAAGGCGGTGTTCGAGTGGGACGAGTCTCTCGTCGATGCGGTCCTCGCGCGCTGCACCGAAGTGGATTCCGGTGCGCGCAACGTCGACCATATTCTGAACGGCACGCTGTTGCCCGAAGTCGCACAACACGTGTTGGAGCGCATAGCCAACGGCGTGGCGATTCAACGTATTTCGGTGCGCGCAAGCGAGGCGGGCGAGTTCGAATACGCCGTCGCCTAAGCAATTTCACAAATGCATTCTGATAGCTCTGTGCCATGCCGACCAATCTGAACACGCTGCTCGCTCCAATCAGCGAAGCCGCGCCCTGTGGCGAAGATCTGCTTTTCTCCGCCGACTTCGATGCAATCCAGCACGCCCGGCGTTTCGAAGACCCATCGCTGGATCAAGGCGAGTGGATCACCGAGATCAAGGAAGCCGACTGGCCGTTCGTTATCGAGCGTTCGAGCGCTTTGCTGCAGACGCAGACCAAAGACTTGCGGCTCGCTGTGTGGCTCACGGAAGCGCTTGCCATAGAAGAAGGCGTGAGCGGACTCACGCAGGGTTACACGTTGCTGGCTGGGTTGTGCGAGAAGTTCTGGGACACAATCCATCCGCTGCCGGAGGGCGACGACACCGAATATCGACTCGGCAACGTTGCATGGCTTGTTGGGCGCACCGGGGATCTGCTGCGCGCCATGCCGCTTACGTCGTCGCAAGGCAACCTTTACAGCACCATCGATTGGGAGGTGGCAACACATGTTGCGCAAGCCGTGAAGCGCGATCCCGATCATGCCGACGACATTGCGCGCGGCAAGCCGTCCATCGAGCAGATCGACGCATCGAAACGCGCGACGCCGCCCGCGTTTTACTCAATACTGCTGGCCGAACTCAAGGCGTTCGAAGCGGCAATGCTCGCACTCGAACAGGAACTGGACCGTCGCGCCGCTGACTCGGCACCGAGCTTCCGTCAGGCGAAAGACGCGTATGAAAGCGTTTATCGGCTGGCCGAACGTTTTGCGCGCGAACTGGGCGTGAATGCGGATGCGCAACCGACGTCTGTCGACAGATCGAGCGCGCCCACGCATCACGAGCTGGAACGGGCCGAACCCACCTTCAAGACTTCACCGCAACGCGAGGAGCCCGTGTTGACGACGACGCCGACCAACGCAGTCGCAGGAATCCAGAGCCGCGCGCAGGCCGTCGCGCAGTTGCGTGCGGTGGCACGGTTCTTTCGCACTACGGAGCCGCATAATCCCGCTGCTTACTTTGCCGACAAGGCCGCCGAGGCCGCGGACATGCCGCTGCATCAGTGGCTTTCGACCGTGGTGAAAGACGACGGATCGCTCGCGCATATCCGCGAGTTGCTCGGTGTAAAGCCGGAAGAAAACGGCTAGAGGTCCGCGCTAAAAAAACCTGGCTTCGAGTCGCTTGACCGAGCCAGGTTTTTTTTACGCGAGCAGTTCAAGCGCTGACGCGTTGGTTCGCTCAGGAACCCGCGCGAAACTCGATGCGGCGATTGCGTGCGCGCCCATCGGCGCTATCGTTCGATGCAATCGGCTGATCGGGCCCGACGCCGGTCGTGCTCATCTGTTGCGGCGGAATGCCCTTCGCGACGAGGTAGCCCTTTACGGCATCGGCGCGTGCCTGGCTCAAGGCGATATTCGAGGTTCGGTTACCCGAGTTGTCGGTGTGACCGATAATCGCCACCGTCTTCGTGGTCATCTTCAGCATCGCCGCAGCCATCTGATCGAGAATGGCGCGGCCTTGCGGCGTGAGCGTCGCGCTGCCGGTCTCGAATTCGATCGTACGATTCGCGAGCGTCTGGTCCAGCAAGCCCTGCTCGGATGCACTAACGCGCAGACCGTTCTTGATCGTATAGGTGGGATTCAGCGCATTCGCCATATCGCTCGCAAGTTGCTGACGCTGCGACTCGTTGCGTACTTCTCCCTTGACGTCGATCTGCGTGCCGTCGATTTTCAATTGGCCCTTGCTGATCTGCTTCAATTGCGGGCCGATCAGCTTTTGCACGTTGGCGGACCAGTTAGGCGGCGTCGCGACGTCCGCGACTTCGATCTGATCGACCACGCTGGCTGCACCATACGTGTCGCGCAAACGTGCGAGCACAGCAGCCTTGGTCGCTTCGTCCGGTACTTTGCCGCCCACCACGACCTGGCCGGGCGCCGCGTTAGCGGGCGGCGGCGATGCCGTGACGGCGCCGGTGCCCGCGCCGGTCGTGCCGCTCGCGAGGCCGGCGGTGTTCACCGCGGGCCCCACATTGCCCGCAGTAGCCGACGGGTAGGCCGAAGGCGCGGGCAGTGTCGTAGTGCGAATAGAAATGCCGCTGTTGTCGACCGGTGTGACGCGGGCGGGGCCGTCGTTGTCGGCGTGCGCCGACGCGTTGAACATCAAGCCCGCGAGCAGCACGGCGATCCTGGTGCGTGAGTTCAGCATTGCATTACGCTCCCGTGAAGGCTTCGCGGAACGTGTCGATGCTGACGCGCAAGGACAGTTGCGGTTGGTCGAGGTAGCTGACAAGCTTGCTGATGCCATGATCGTTTTGTGCGTGTTCGTCGATCCACTCGGGATCGTCGATATCGATGTTATGTGCTGCATAGGCTTGCGGATCGACCACGCTATGCAGCGTTTTCGCCGACGCGCCGTTAAAGCCGACAATGAGCCGCTCGCGCTCGGCGATTGTGCCGATAAAAATCGCCAGTTCGAAATCCGCCTGCGCGACGAACGGCGCGATCAGTTCGAGCCAGAATGCCGCAACGAGACTGCGATAGAACGGATCGTTAGGCAGCGGCAGCGTGAGTCCGCGTTCCAGATGCGACGAGCCGCTTTGCATCACGGGACGCAGCAGAGAACCGAGCGCGAGCATCGCGCCGCGCAAGCGCACCGGATGGCCGCTTGCCAGCAGCATCTGTTCGAGCCCGGCGAGCGTCTGGTGCTCGACAAAGTCGTTGAAGGTGCCGTCATGCGGATTGCCCGGACCGCCGCCAATCTCGATCGGCACCTGCGTTTCGCCCAGCGCCTGCAATGCGCCGGCCGGCTCGCTTGCGCCAAGCAACGGCTTCATCTGCGCCGACACGCGCGACCACAAACGCGCGAAAGCGAGCGGGCTGTGTGCGAGGAACGTGAGCGGCTTTTCGACTTCGAGCGCGGTTGCCGCAAGAAACGGAAAGCGGCGCGACGACTGATCGTGACTCGCCATCATGTGGCCCGCAATGGCGAGCTTGCTGCGCGAACCGAGGAACGCGAAGTGCATGGGCTTCGCATTTTCATAGACGATCTTCCAGCGCGGATCGTCAGTGAGCAATTCCATTGCCTCGGCGATCCAGCGGTCCAGCGTGGCGAGCAATTGCGGGTTGTGCGCGCTTTTTACGAAGTCCCCACGCGACGGAATCTTGCCGAAGTACGCGATCTGCGCCTGCACGGTCTGCGTCATTGCGCGCTCCCTGTGTTCGAAACCGCAGTGGCGGCCGTGGCCGGCCGCGCTGCTGGCGACGCGGGCGCCGCCGTGTTCGTGGCCGTTGCGGTGACCGAGTTGGCCGCCGCACTTACGTCCGCTACCGACGACGGCAGGCGCAAACCGCGCAGGCTCTGCTGTTGCGGGGCGTCGCTGCTGCTGCCCGATGCTTGCGACGTGCTGATGATGCGCATGCTCACCGCCACCGTCACATTGCCTTGGGTCCACGACAGGTCGAAGGTCCCATCCGGTCGGCGCTTTCGTTGCGCCGAGTTGATCAGCTTCTCCAGACCGTAGCGGCCCGGCTCGTTGACGAGCTGCAGCGTGCGGCCATCGAAGGTCGTCGCGTTCAGCGTAGCGCCTGGCGAGCCCGACGGATTCGGCCACACGAAGTTGGTCCACTGTGGCGGCGTGTTGCGGTAGCGCATCTGCTGACCGTCGATCGCGAGCGTGTACTCGGTCGTTCCGCTGCTCGGTTGCGGCAGAATCTGGAACACCGTCTGCGGCTCGGCCGAGCTTTGACCCGCCGACGCACCCGCTGCGCCGCCTGCAAGCGGCGCGACCCAACGCGCGAAGCCGTTGGTGAAGTCGGGCGTGAGCGCGAGGCCCATATCGCCCCATGTGCGGGCGGTGAGCGTGTCGCCGCGGCGCACCGCGAGCGGCCCGAGCGTGGTGCCGACGAACTTCGCAATCGAGCCGTCGGGTCCGAACACCTGCGCAATCTCGCCCGCGCCGGCTTCGACCTTCGCATCGCCGGCAAACGGATACTTGTTCGCAAGCGAACTCTGGAACGTCTGATACACCTGCGCATTCCACACCTTGTTGACTTCGACGCTCGCGGGTTGAATCACCACGGCGTACGCGGCCATCAGCGGACGCACCAGCAACGGCCTCAACGCCTTGCGTTGTGAGTCGGTGAGACCCGTCAACATCTGCTCGTCGACATACTTGAGCGAATCGGCCAACTCGGAGCCGCTGCCGTCGAGCGTCTGCTGCATGAGCTGGCGCGCGCCCGGCCCGGGATCGCCCTGATTCTTGATGACGTTAAAGCGCGTACGGACCTTCGACAGCGTGTCCATGTAGCCCTTGAGCATCGAGCCGTTGTCGCCCGTCACGACAATGCGGCCGAGCGCGGAGAACTCCTGGCCGATCGGGCCCATCGTCAATTCGACCGGATTACCGTTGATGTCGATGTTCGCGTTCAATTGACCGGTCGGCGCGCGCGCGAACCATTGCTTGAACCAACTCGTCACGCCGCTTTGCGCGCGTTTCAGGTTTGCATTGAAAAGCGAAGGGTTATCCCACGAGGTCTGGTCGTAAGCAGTTTCGAGTACTTTGCGAATGGGCGAATCCTGCGGATCGCCGAGACGGTTCATTGCGTCCACCGCTTGTCCGAAACTGCCGAAGCTCTGCACCGCAATACCTTGCATGAACTTCTGCCAGTGCATTGCGTACTCGGTCTTATACATCGTGACGAGTGCTTTCTGAATCTGCTCAGGGCTGCCTTCGAGCGTGAGGTCGTCGTGAGCGGAGGTGTTGAGCACCCAGTCTTTCGCTTGCAGTTCTTTCGTCGCGGCGTCGCGGATTGCAGGCTGCACGTATTGGAACCACGCTTCACGCGTGAACGTGCCGGGAATCGCGTAGCTGCCCGCCACGAGCGACGTATTGTTTTCGCCGACGATGCGCGCAATGGTCATTGGCGCGAAACGGGTCGACGCGCGCGCCTTGATCTCTTCGTAGACACGCTGACGCGCCGGCATGCCGCGCACCACGCGGCGCAGGTTCTCGCGCGTCTGGTCAACGAGGCCGAGGTTCTGGTCGATCATCGGCCAGTCGTCGTCGGATACGCGTGACAGGTAGAACGTGATCATGCGCTCCGCGCTGCGGATCATCTCGTCGCGGGGCATGTTGCCGCGATTCGTTTCGAGCCAGCCGCGCCAGAAACGCGCAACCTGGTCGGTCAGGTGAGCCGTTTCCACGTGACGCTTGTCGCTTAGCATCAGATACGTCTTGAGCGCGTTGTACGCGTCTTCGACGTTGGTTGGCGATGCGTCGCTATAAAGCCCGCCCTGGCTGTTCGCCGCCATGGCCATGTGAGCCGAGACGGGAATGGCGGCCGCATCGGGCGTGCGGTTAAGCGGCGCAAGCTGATCGGGATGCGCGTTGACTTCCTTCAGGAACGACGCGAGGTTCTGCGAAACCGGATCGAGCAGGATCTGGCGCACGCCGTTGTAGTACTCGGTAAGCAGGCGTTCTTCGAGACGGTCGCCCTGGTACAGACCGAATGAAACGGCGAGCGGCTTGTCGCGGCGGAACTGTTCCAACTGGTCGATACGGTCTTCGAGAACGTCCATGGCCTGCAGGCGCGATTGCAGATCGTTGCGGTTCTGCTGCAGGCGCACCACATTGTCGAGGTCGGCTTTCACGTTCTCGGCGAGTTGCTGATTGCCGATGGTCGACCAGGTCCAGCCGCCGAGTGCGAGCGCCAGCGCAGCGACGAAACCGAAGAACGTTGCATAACGCATGCGCGTTTTCGCGGGGCTTGCGAACTGCTTGACCGTTTGCCGGTCTGCGAAAATTACTTTTGAAAAAAGATCGCGCAGAAAGAAGCCGTTCTTCGAGAATGCGCTATGCGGCTTCGGCATGCTGTCGGCGCTCAGGCCGAAGCGGTTCGCGATGCGCGTGGCCGCGGAGCTATTGGTTTCACCTTCCTGCAATGCACTCGTGAAATAAAAGCCGCGGAAGATCGGCTTGTACTGGAACGGGTTCGTTTCAAACAACGTAGCAAGGAAAGCACGCAATGCCGGCTTGATCGTCGAGAATTCGAGTGGAAAGCTCAGTTGACCTGGCGAGAGCTTATTACCGCGATTGATTGACATTTGCGCGACGCTGATTTCTTTCAGGCCGTCGTACAGTTCTTCGAAGTGCTCGTCGAAAAGCCCGACTACGTCGCGCTTCTCGTCCGGTTCGTAGGGCAGGGTGGCGCCCCACACGCGGTCGTATTCATGACGGTCGCTGCCGCTGAAGAATTCGGTGAAGCCCGTAATCAGGTCTGCCTTCGTGAACATCACGTAGACAGGCGCGAAAACTTCGAGCTTCTCGGTCAATTCCTGCACGCGCTGGCGCAGGTTCTTCGCGAGGTTGATTGCGAATTCCGGCTTGCTGCTGGTGAGTTCCGCAAGGCTCGCCGTCACGATGATCCCGTTGATCGGTGCTTTCGGCCGGAAGCGTTTGAGCAGGCCGAGAAAGCCGAGCCATTCGGTGCGGTCTTCCTCATGCACCGAGTAACGTCCGGCGGTATCCAGCAGAATGCCCTCGGTCGTGAAGAACCAGTCGCAGTTGCGCGTGCCGCCAATGCCGTGAATTACCGCGTTGTTCTTGTCGGCGAAGGGAAATTGCAAGCCCGAGTTCAACACCGCGCTGCTCTTGCCGGCGGCGGGGTTGCCGATCACGATGTACCAAGGCAACTCATACAGTGCGGAGCCGCCCGAGACCTGACCGATCTTCGAGGTCTTGATGGTCTTGACCGCATCGACGAGGCGCGTGCGCAGCACGTCGAGTTCCGCCTGGCGGGCGGGCGTGGGCGCAGGACCGGCCTCTGTGCTCTGTGTCTCGGCCTGCTGTTCCAGCATCTCGCCGAGCTTGCGGTTCGCGCGCCGCGCGCGCAGGCGGCGCACCGCCCACACGAGCAGCCATAGCGCGATCACCACGCCGAGTGCGATGGCCGGCCACATCAGGTCGATCTGCAATGTATCGGCGCCGACGAACAACACAGCAGCGAGCGCGAGCAGGCCGATGATCGAGAGCGTGCGTGGATGGGTCAACACGTTGAGAATGCGTCGCATAAGCCGTTCAGGTCTTGATGATTGGTGTTGTGGCGCGTGCCGTGGCAAACGGCATCACGCGAGTGCAGCGTTTGAAACCGAAGCGAAAGAAAACGAAAGCGGGTTCGGGACAAACATGAAAACGGGTGAATTGTTAAATGCGTGAGTGCCGTCGTTGCAAATAGCGGCCCGATGAATGCACCGATGTATGGCCGATTGCGGTTTGTATTGCCGCTTTTTGCCATAAATAATGATTGATCGCCCCATTTTCCAGCCTCTTGTACCCGTTACGTTTTAATGACTCCGCCCGAGGACGAAGCCGGGTTTGTGATATTCAACGTGCCCGAGATCCATCATTTTCCAGCGGCCACCCCATGTCAGGCCGACCTGTTCGGCTGTTTGCCCATATAACTGATAGCCTCGCATCGCCCAGGGATCTTTTTCTGAAATGACGAGCTTGCCGTCGCGTAGAAACGCATTGTCCGCCGCAAGACCGTATTGGTGATAGCTTTGAAACGCAGCGGCATTGGTGACGTTGCTCCCCATTTGCGCGAGCCGGTTTTGCCGCTCCGGACTGCGATAACCTTCAAGCAAAGCCATTTCGTACCCGTGCTGCTCGTGCATGATTTTGTAGACGAGCAATAAACGCGTTCTGAAATCGGCATCGAGCAGATTCCAGTCGCGGCTCGCATCTTTTAGCGCGGGCCGGATCTGCTCGACTTCACGCGTGGCAAACACCTCCGGCGGCAGCGGCGGCGGGGGTACGAGCTGTTCGCCGTTTAGTAAGGCAGCAATTTTCTCGTCGGGTACCCGTGCGGTTTCGTCGAATTGGAATAACTGCCGGCCGCGTAATGCCAATGCCACCAATGGCGGCGTCGCAAGAATACCTGTGGTGGTAAAAATCAGCAAGCGCCGACGCGCCAGTAATTTCTTCACATCCATCGCAGTGGATTGCGAAATTCTTGCCGAGCGTGCTAATTGACCGCGCGCGACATATGCGCTGCGCGATGCCCCGCGCATAACGCGTCCATGAATGGTCAGTGCCGCGTCTAATAGAGAAGCGCGGACCGCCGGCAAAAGCAGCAATGCGGCGAACACAACCGCGATGGTGAAATAGGCAAGAAGTACTACGGCAATCAATGGCGACCCCGGAAAGTGGAAACAATTGTATTTTGTAATGCTTGCTCTTAGAATCAGGCCTGCTCGGAGAGGAGCCGGAGCAGTATTATCACGGCGAAATAATCCAGGATTCAATGAGACAGTGAATGAGTGCGCCGGAAAATTCAAATTCCAAAGCCCCGCCTAGCCTGTTATCCGATAAGGCTAAAGGCGCAGATGGCAATGGTTCGCGAATTCTTGCGAATCTGGAAGGCCGCGTCGCGCCGCCTAACGATAAACCACGCCGGTCAAGAACGCCGGTTGCGCTGGTCGCCCTGCTTGTGATCGCAGCGGGGGGCTGGGGCGCGTGGCACATGCAACAACGTGCGCCTGCGGAGCCGGTCGCTGGCGCCGTGCCCGCGAGTGGGGCCAACGTCGCCAAGGCCGCCGTACCGGCCTCCGTTGCGAGCGCAACCGTTCAGGTCGCCGCGAGTGCGCAAGCGCCCGCGCCGGCATCGTCGCAAGCGGCGACGATCATCGCCGATGACAGCGACAGCAAAGCCGCGGCTTCTTCTACATCGGCGTCCGCGGGTCTGGCGGACAACCGCTTGTCGCGGGCGCTTGCTGACGGCGCTGTGCCGAGCGGCGCTTCAGCCTCGGTTGCGTCGGTTGCGTCGGTCGCTCCGGTCGCCGGCGCGCCCGGAACGGCGCCAGCGGTTGCGTCGGCGGCGAAGCACGACAAGAGTTCGACGACCGTTGCGAGCAGGAGCAAGCACGAGGCAGCGGCGCACGGCAAGAAGGAAACCGTAACGGCAAGCGCGGGCAGCCATCGTTCCGGCACGACGACTGCCGCCACGCAGGCGAAGAAAACGAAGCCGGGCGCGACGTCGAAAGATGATTCGGACGCCGATCTATTGGCCGCGCTTGTTGCACGGACCAAACCGGCGGACAGCAAGGCCGGCGGCAGTAGTCCGACCGCCAAGGTGCCTACCTCGGCGGCGCCGGGCAATGCAAAGCTTGCCGAGCGCGTGAAAGAGTGCGGGCAGCGTGGCTTTTTCGAAGACCAGTTGTGCCGCTGGCGCGTGTGCGACGGTCATTGGGGCAAAGACCCCGCATGCCCAGGTTCTGCGCAGCAAGCGCGTCAGCCCTGACTCTTTGCCATACGAGTGTTCTGTTCAAGAGGCCTTGACGAGGTTCGCGTTATCCGCGAGCCTCGTCGATACTCCGGTTTGATTTCGGCGTCTTTAAGTCTATGATGACTCTCCCTAGTCGCACACCGATGCGATAGAACAGGAGACATCAATGAAGCGGTTTTTCGTGGCATTGAGCTATGTAGCAAGCGTCGTGACTGCTCTGGTCATTGCGGCATGCGGCGGCAGCGAACTGAATCCTTCCAATCCCCCCAAGGTCATTATCGACAGCGACTACAACACGCTGAGCGACGACGGCCAGCTCGGCGTCATGGCGGTGCAATTACAGGCGCAGGGATCGCTGAAAGTACTCGGCATTACCGTAGTGTCGGGTAATCAATGGTTGAAGCAAGGTGTGGCGGATGCATTGAAATCAGTCGAGCGGCTCGGCGTCGAAAAGCAGATCGGCGTCTATGCGGGCGCAAACTTTGCGCTGTCGCATGACTTCGCCACGATCCAGGCAGAAATGGCGCAATTCCCCGGCGGCGACGGCTATCTCGGCGCTTGGGGCACGCCCGAGCCGAAGTCGGATAGCGACCTCGTGGCACCGCCCGACGGCTTCGCGACCCACACCAAGGTGCAGAGCAAGAGCGCGGTGGATTTCATCGTCGATTCAGTGAAGCAGAATCCCGGCGAGGTGACGATTCTTGCAATCGGACCATTGACCAATATCGCACTCGCCGCGCGTCAGCATCCCGAGATCGTGCCGTTGATCAAACAGATCATCTATATGGGAGGCGCGATCGACGTGCCGGGCAATACCACCCCAACGGCGGAATTCAACTGGTGGTTCGATCCGCAAGCAGCGAAAGAGGTGCTGCATCTGCCGGTGAAGCAGGTCGTCGTGCCGCTCGACGTGACGGACACCGTGAAAATGGACAAGGCGCTTTACGACCGTATTGCACACGATCCAACGAAGCAGACCATCATTACTCAATTGTTCAAGACATTGAATGGCTACGGTTTCGACGGCAAGAACGGCTTCGAGACGAACCCGAACTACACCACGAACATATGGGACACACTGACACTCGGGTATTTGATGCATCCTTCGTTTGCAACCCAGACCGTGGACGAGTGGGTGGACGTGGATACGAGTTTCGGCGCGAATGACGGCAAAGCTACCGGCTATGCAAGCTCACCGCCGGCTGGATTGCAGAAGATGACCATCGTCAAACGCTTCGACAATCAGAACTTCTTCAATTTCTATGTGGATCTGCTGACCCGGCCGGTGCCGCTGCCAGGCTGATCTATTGTCACGCGTGTACTGCTGCGAGGCTGCATGAATCCGCTTCACGCGGGATGCAAGCCCCGCAGCAATTGGCGCACGCGCGAGAGGTCCTGATCGACGTGTTCGGCGTTTTCGAACAACTCCGCGAGCCAGTCCACGAATGCGCGCACGCGGGGCGACACGCGGCGATTCTTCAGATAGGCGATCGAAACGGGCATGGGCACAGGCTTCCATTGCGGAAGTACTTCACGCAATAGTCCTGAGTCGAGGTACGGTTGCGCGGCGATCCGCGCAGGTTGAATGAGCCCATGGCCTTGCAGTCCGCAGGTGAGATACGCCTGCTCGTCGCTGACCTTCACGAAACCATTCACTTTGACGCTTTGCGCTTCGCCGTCCACTTCGAAATCGAATGCGACTTCGCGGCCGTTATGCGGCGACATGCAATTGACCGCGACGTGCCCGCGCAGGTCGTCGAGGTCGGTGGGCGTGCCGTATCGCGCGAGATAATCCGGGCTTGCGCAGGTCACATGCTCGAGCGTGCCGAGATGCCGCGCGACGAGATTCGAGTCCGGCAATTCACCGAGCTGGATGCTGCAGTCGATTGCTTCCGACACCAGATCCACCGTACGATTGCTGACGCCAACGGCAAGGTCCAGGTTGGGATAGCGCGTATGGAAGTCGTCGAGCGCAGGCAGCACGATCGCGCTCGCTACCGAGCCAGGCATTTCGATGCGCAGGCGGCCGGTGAGGTTATCGGTGGCGTGCCGGATGCTGGCTTCCATTTCGTCGATATCGGCGAGAATTTGCGCACAGCGTTCGTAATAGGCGGCGCCTTCCGGAGTGACGCTGAGCCGCCGCGTGGTACGGGCGAGCAACTGCGTGCCGAGCAGGGCTTCCAGATTCTGGACGATGGTAGTCGCCGTCGCGCGCGGAATGTTCAGCGATTCCGCTGCACGAGTGAAGCTGTTCGTGTCCACGATCCGGATGAATGTGCGCATGGCGGTTATTCTGTCCATCATTCGGTGCCTCTCGTTGGGGTTAGCTTTTTGCCTTTGCGGCGGGCTGTCTGGGTGTTTGATTGATTACGCTGGGGCTTTGTTTTTGTTGTTGCTGCGCAAAGGTTCCACCCAGAAACAGAACTCCAAACCACAAAAATCCGCAAAACAAAGCCACCGCCCGCAGGCGCGAAAAAAATACCGCGCCGCAGGCAGCAACCCTCTCAATCACTTCCGCAAAGAATCGAGATCGATCACAAACCGATACTTGACGTCGCTCTTCAACATCCGCTCATAAGCCTCATTGATCTTATGCATCGGAATAACTTCGACATCCGAAGTGATTCCGTGCTCACCGCAGAAGTCCAACATCTCCTGCGTCTCGGCAATTCCGCCGATCAGCGAGCCGGCCAGGCGGCGGCGCTTGAAAATCAGGTTGAACACTTGCGGCGACGGATGATCGTGCTCCGGCGCGCCTACCAGCGTCATCGTTCCATCTCGCTTGAGCAGGTTAAGGAACGGGTTCAGGTCGTGCGGCGCAGCCACAGTATTCACAATCAGATCGAAGCTGTTCGCATGCGCTTCCATTTCTTGCGCGTTCTTCGAGATCACCACCTCGTGTGCGCCCAGCCGCTTCGCGTCCTCGATCTTCGACGGCGACGTGGTGAACAGCACGACATGCGCGCCCATCGCACGCGCCAGCTTCACGCCCATGTGACCCAAACCGCCGAGGCCGACAACGCCGACCTTCTTGCCAGGGCCAGCGCCCCATGTGCGCAGCGGCGAATATGTGGTGATGCCCGCGCACAGCAATGGCGCAACACCGGCTGGGTCGAGATTTTGCGGCACACGCAGCGTGAATTCTTCGTCGACGACGAGTTGCGTCGAATAACCGCCGTACGTAATCTGTCCGTCGACGCGGTCCACGCCGTTATAGGTACCGACGAAACCGTTCTCGCAATACTGCTCGAGGCCTTCGGCGCAACTTGCGCAGGTGCGGCACGAGTCGACGAGGCAACCTACGCCTACGAGATCGCCCGTCTTGTACTTCGTGACGTCCGGTCCCACGGCGGTGACGCGGCCGACGATCTCGTGACCGGGCACCACTGGATACACCGTGTTCTTCCATTCGTTGCGGGCCTGATGCAGGTCGGAGTGACACACGCCGCAATACAGCACTTCCATCTGCACGTCGTGCGCGCGCAGTTCGCGGCGCTGGATTTCAAACGGGGCGAGCGGCGCGCTGGCGTCGGTCGCGGCATAGGCATATGTCGTACTCATGGGTAGCTCCAGCAAAAGAGGGTGAATGTTGCAAGGCGCCCGCGATGGGCGATACATGTCGCCGATTCGGCCAGGTCTTGCCAATGTTTCGATCAGAGCGTCGGACCACCGCGCGGATCGGAACGCCCGCATGGGTGGCAAGTTCATTATTTTGAACTGCCGACCAGACTGGTGGCGTAGCGCGGAAAGGATGATCCGGCAGGGTTCCCATAGTAGGAGCGCGCGGCCACTCAGTGAATACCTGAATGTCTTGAAGATTTGCCTAAAACTCCTGGAGAGAAGCGCACCAGGCAGTTTGGTGCTAAATTTCAAGCATTATTCTCTTGTACGTCACTATATCGTCATGTCGCAGCACTCGTCCGAACTGTCGTCACCCGCAGCCGAACTTCCAGTGGCCGACGCCGCGCAGCAGCGCCTGATCGAGGTATTCGACATGCTCGCGCCGAAGCCCGGCATGACGCGTTCGAGCCTGGAAGGTGTGAACCTGATGCGCGCCAACAGCCCGCTGCCGCGCATGCCGGTCATGTACGAGCCGAGCATTGTTATCGTGTGTCAGGGGCGCAAGCGCGGCTATCTCGGCGACCAGGTGTTCCAGTACGATGCGCAACAGTATCTCGTGCTGTCCGTGCCGCTGCCGTTCGAATGCGAAACTGAAGCGAGCTTTGACCAACCGTTCCTCGGCATTTCTATTCGGGTCGATCTGACCATGGTGGCCGAGTTGTTGATGGCGCTCAACGAAACGCAAGGCACTGCGAAGAACGAACCGCTCGGCATCTACTCCACGCCGCTCGATCCCGCTTTGAGCAGCGCGGTGCAGCGTCTGCTGGATGCGCTGGCCTCGCCGCTCGACGCGCGCATTCTCGCGCCCAGCATCGTGCGCGAAATCTGTTATCGGGTGTTGACCGGCGAGCAGGGCGACGCGATTCGCGCGGCGCTCACGCATCAGAATCATTTTGGCCGCGTTGCAAAGGCGCTGCGTCGCATCCACGCCGATTATCACGGCGCGCTCGACGTCGATACGCTTGCTGCGGAAGCCGGTATGAGCCTCGCTGTTTTTCACGCGCAATTCAAGGCGGTGACAGCGACTTCGCCGATGCAATACGTGAAGACCACGCGTTTGCATCACGCGCGCCTGTTGATGGTGCAAGACGGTTTGAATGCGGGCGCCGCAGCGGCGCGCGTAGGTTATGAAAGCGCCTCGCAATTCAGCCGCGAATTCAAGCGCCTGTTTGGCCTGAGTCCCGTCGACGAAGTGAAGCGCATGCGCGCAATCTACGACTCACCGCCGCCGCGAATCGTGCAGCCGGTCGCACGTTATGTCACGGCCGTGTAAGCGCGCTTCCTCACACCTGCTTCAGATACGCCGCCTTCAACATGAAATTACCGGCGTCCATTTTGCAGTCCACCCCGTGATCGCCGGCAGCGTGGCCGAGCTGGTCGCTTACGCGTTTCAAGCCGTTCAGATCGGCCATGATGATGGTGACGGGCCACGGACCTTTGCGCTCCAGCCGGTTCAGTTCGTCCACATAGAACGAACGATTGCGCAGCTTGGTGAGCACGTCATGCTTGCCGAGAAGTTCGAGGTACGCTTTGGCCTTCTTGCGTGCGGTGATGTCGGTCAGCGCGACGAGCACGAGGCCCCACTTCTTCTCGTGATCTCCTGCATGCAGCGCTCGACGAACTCCGGATGCACATCGGTAAACACGCGAAAATCGCTAATGACGGCCGCCCGCGCCTGATCGAGCAGATGCTTGACCGCGCTGAAGTATTCGACGCGCGAGGTCGAACATTTTCGAATCGTCGTTGGCGGGCTTGGGGACGCCTGGCAGAGTATCCAGCATGAGGTTCTCTTAGCGGAAAGTCCGTCTATCTTACGGCCCCTTTGAAGCCGCCTAAAAAACAAACGGCTTTCATCGGCTTGCAGCAGGGCTTCGCGTCAGCACGCATTGGTCGGTCTTGTTACACTCGATTTGACGCGTTTCATTTGCCAACCTGACACACGCCAACGAGAAAAAAGACGAATATGAAGCCTTCTCTGCTGATTCTCATTCATCTCGACGACGCGAGCCGCGCTTGCATCGAGGCGGAATTCGATATCGTGTACGCGCCCGATTCGACCCAACATGCCGCTGTCATCGCCGCTCACGGCGCGACGATCCGCGCGGTGCTGACGAACGGCACACGCGGGCTCAGCGCGGCTGAGATCGATCGCATGCCGAAGCTCGAATTCATCAGCGCACTCGGCGCAGGCTATGAAAACGTCGCCGTCGACCATGCGCGCTCGCGCGGCATCGTGCTCGTGAACGGAGCGGGCACCAACGATCACTGCGTCGCCGACCACGCGTTTGCGTTGCTCCTGTCGATCGTGCGCGATGTGCCGCGACTCGACGAGGCGACGCGTGAAGGCGTATGGCGCGATGCATTGCCGATGCGTCCGAATGTCTCGGGCAAGCGTCTCGGCATCGTGGGGCTCGGCAACATCGGCGAGAAGATCGCGCGGCGCGGCGCGGGCTTCGACATGGAGATCGGCTACCACAACCGCAAACCGCGCGAAGGCATATCGTTATCCTATTTCGACGACGTCGGAGCACTCGCGCAGTGGTGCGACTTCCTCGTGATCGCGACGCCCGGCGGTGCGGGTACGCATCATCTGATCGAGGCCAGGGTGTTGGAGGCGCTGGGCCCGCATGGTTTCGTCGTCAACGTTTCTCGCGGCAGCGTGCTCGATACCGCGGCGCTCGCGCAAGCGCTCGTAGCAGGGACGATCGCAGGCGCGGCACTCGACGTATACGAGGGCGAACCGCAGCCGCCCGCCGCCTTGCTGAAGCTGCGCAACGTCGTGTTGACACCGCACGTCGGCGGACGCTCGCCCGACGCGATAGCGGCAGCCATGAACAACTTTCTGCGGAACGCCGCACGGCATTTCGCTGGCGAGCCTGTGTTGACCCCAATCTGACCAGAGGCCGCTGGCTTTCGTCTGTCCATTGCGACCGCTGTGAATGCCGCCGCCTACGCATTTGCCAGAGGTGCAATGGCGTGGCGGTAGACTCATAATGAGTGTCCCGCGTCATGGTCGACCTATTGGTAATATGAAACGCAGAGATGCGCTCGCTGCATGCTCGCTAGGCGCTCTGCTCGGCCCGGTCAGCCTGGCTCGCGCATCCGCGGGCAGACCTCGTGTGGTGTTCCTGAACCCGGGTGAGGCCGTCGAGCATGGCACCGGAATGCACTGGCAACTGGTGTCGGAATTCATGGGTATTGCGGCGCGGTCTTTCGACATGCGTCTCGACGTTGTGTACGCCGAGCGGGATCATCTGCTCATGCTGCGTCAAGCCGAAGAGGTCGCGCGCCGCGCCGATCCTCCCGATTACGTGGTAATCGTCAATGAAAAAATGGCCGCCCAGCAGATGCTTCAGTCGCTTGCTCGCTCGTCTTCGAAAGTTGTCGTCATTCATAACGACGTCACCGCGCGGCAACGTCGTGAGATCGGTGACGAGCGGCAAGTCCTACAGAACTGGATCGGAACGGTGACAGCCAACGCGACGAGCGGCGGCTATCGTCTGATGAGCTATTTATGCGGCCGGTTGGCCGGCGAACCGGCCAGGGTGATCGGCATCACCGGAGACCCCAACACGCCGGTTTCGCAGGAGCGCGCCGCGGGTGTCGACGCGTTCCTGTCGCGCGCCGGCGGCTCGCGAATGTATCAACTGGTGTTCAGTGACTGGAGCTACGCGGATAGCGAGGAAAAGACACGCGTACTGCTTGCGCGCTATCCGGACACCAATCTCGTTTGGGCTGCTAATGATTCGATGGCGCTAGGTGTGCTGAGCGCGGTCCGGTCGCGCGGCGCGCGCGTGCTCGTCGGCGGCATGGGCGCGCTGCCAGGCGCGCTGCGCAGCGTCGCTGAGGGTGGACTCGCCGCGATGGTGGGCGGCGACTACTTCATCGGCGCGTGGGCGATGGTGCTGCTATACGACTATCATCACGGCAAAGATTTTGCGGCATCGGGAGGCGCTCGCCAGACGCTGGATTTTCTGAGCGTGGTTCATCAGGGCAACGTCGAGCGCTTCAGCCAGGCGATCTCCGATCATGGCGACGAGTTCGATTTCACGATGTTTTCGAAGGTGCGGCACCCCGAACCCGGCCCCTACGATTTCAGTCTCGCGCGGCTTGTCGGTCCATTCGCCCGGAGCGGGTGATGCGTCCATTTGCGCTTCCGGGTCTACGCTCGTTGAACCTGCACGCGAAGCTCATGCTCGCGCTTGCGATACTGGTCGCAGTGATCGCGGGCACGTCGGCTTATCTGCTGATCGAGCGCCAGCGCGCGCAGAAATTTTCCGAACTCGAAGAACGAGCCGCCCGCATTTCCGATCTGTTCAGCCGTTCGCTCGCGTTGCCGCTCTGGAACGTGGACCGCGGCGCAATCAGCGCCCAGCTTTCCGCACTTTCGCCGAATCCGGAGGTCGTGCAGTTCACGGTCACAGCGGTAGGCTATGGCGTCGTGGCCGAGGTCAAGGGCGCACGCCGCGCCGACCAGTCCAGCGACGTGGTGCGCGTGCGGCCGATCGAATACCAGCCGCCCGGCAATGCGCCGCGCGAGAAGCTCGGCGAGGTCCGCGTTCAACTGTCGAGAGCACCGGCGATGCAGGCAATGCGCGATGCGCGCAACGCAATTCTCGCGACGATAGCCGCCATGGTCGCCACGCTCTACGCGGCCACACTGGTCCTGCTGAACGGCATGGTGCGCGGTCCCATCAACCGGCTCGAAGAAATGGTGGACCGCATAGCAGGCGGCAATCTCGATGCACGTTGCGCAGTGGAGTCCGACGACGAACTCGGCCGCCTCGCTGCGCGCGTCAATGCAATGGCGCGCCGCCTGCGCGAATCGACGGCGCGCCTTTACGACAGCGAACAGAAGTACCGGAGCATTGTTGAAAACGCGCTGGAGGGCATTTTCCGGCTGCATCGCAACGGCTGGCTGGAGGAAGCCAATCCGGCGATGGCGCGTCTGCTCGGCTATGGCAGCGCAGCGGCGCTCGTCGCTGCGGGAACCGGCGAGCCGGGCAAGCGGCCGTTTTCGTCCGAACTGGTGGACGACCTCTTTGCGCGTCTGAAGCGGGACGGCGAAATAGCCGAGCTCGATTTGCAGCTCACGCGACCTGACGGCACGGCAATCTGGGTACAACTGAGCGCGCGCGGCGTCGCGCACTCGCATGGCGATATCGTTCGGCTTGACGGCCTGCTCGCCGATGTCACGGCTCGCAAGCATGCGCTGGACAACCTGCGCCGCCACCGCGACAGGCTTCAGGTGGAAGTCGCTGAGCGCAAACGCACCGAGCAGGAACTGCGGGCTTCGCGCGAGGAGCTTCGGCAATTGTCGTGGCACCTCGAAGTGATTCGCGAAGAGGAAAGAAAGCGTATCGCACTCGAAATTCACGACGAACTCGGCCAGCTTCTGACCGCGCTCAAGATCGACATTTCATTGCTGCAGATGAAACTGGCGGGCAATCCGGACGCGCTGCGCAAGACCGAAGCAATGCGCGAACTCGTCGAGAAAACCATGTGGATGGTGCGCAACGTGGCCAATCATTTGCGGCCTGCAGCGTTGAATTTCGGCATTGTGTCCGCGCTCGAATGGCTCGCCGAGGACTTCCACGGACGCCACCACATTCGCTGCTCGTTCGTGACGCATGGCGACGAACCGGCACTCGAGGATTCGTGTGCGACGGCCATTTTCCGCATTGCGCAGGAGTCCCTCACCAATGTGGCGCGCCACTCGCGCGCGTCGCGCGTGGTATTGACGCTGCGTTCGGACGACGCGTCGATCGACCTGGAGATTCGCGACGATGGTTGCGGTTTCGATCTGAATGCCGTGTCGGCCGGGCACCGCGGCTCGTACGGATTGCTCGGCATGGCCGAGCGCGCCCGCCTGATCGGCGGAGCGCTCTCGATTGCGAGCAACGCCGGTTCGGGTACTGTCGTCGCGGTGCGCATTCCACTATCGGACGATGTGCGGGCAACCTTCGTGTCGTGACCTGGTGTGACGAGTCGTTTCAATACTTCCCGATACGTAGCGGCCCGCGCCTGTCACCCGCAAGCCCCCACTTCGCCGCACGCCGTGCAGAAGTCGCATCCGTCCTTGCGAATCACGGCGTTCGCGCCGCACGACCCGCATTTGCGCCCCAGCATCGTATGCAATCCTGGTAGCACGCCGGGCTGCGTCGATTGCAACGTGCTGGTTTCGGCTTCGCCCGGATGCGGGCGGATGCCGAAGTCCGCGGGCAACGCGGTTTCCGCTTTCATCTGTCCGCGCGGCAAACGCGCGAGCAGGCGCGATGGAACCTGATTGCCCTCGGCATCGAGGAATCCACGCCGGTGCAGGATCTGCTGGATTGCAAAGGCGAGGGCGGCGACTTCCGAATCGTGCCAGCGCGGCGTGCGGTGACCGTCCAGACGCTGCACTTCGCCAAGACGCACCTGCCCGCGATCCCACGACACCTTGCGCATGTCCTGCAGATTGCGTGCGACGAACCCGCCGCGCGCGGCGAGCGAAAGTGAACGCATGGTCGCCGTGATCCATTGCTGCGACTCGTCGCGCTGACCCGTCGGAATAAAGAATTCGATGGGCCGCTCGATTGTCACGTCTTCACCGCCGAGACGCCCTGTCACCTCGATAAACGATACCGCGACGTACAGCGATTTTTTGCCGGCCTGCGTCAGATACTCGACCTTCTCGATGATCGCCGGCAGCTCGCCTTTCGGCCGATGGTCGATCGCGATACGCAGCGGATCGAGATCGGTTTCGGCCAGCGTGTCGTCGGCTTGCGGCGGACTCACGCTGAGCACCGCGCCGAGGGTCTCGTTCGGCCGATACGTGGCGAGACCCTTGAGGCCGCTTTTCCACGCATCGAAATAGAGGCTTTCGAAGGCTCCGAACGGGTAGTCGGCGGGCACGTTGACCGTCTTCGAGATCGACGTGTCCACGTAAGGCTGCACGGCCGCCATCATGTCCAGATGATCGCGCGCGGACATTTCGAGTGCGCTGACAAAATAGTCGGGCAGCCTGCTCACGTCGCCGCCCAGCTCGCGGTAAAGCCGGTACGCGTAGTCTTCGACGTCGAACGATTCGCGGCCGCCGTCCGCCATCACCTTCATGCGCGTGTAGGTCCACGAGAATGCAGGTTCGATGCCGTTGGACGCGTTGTCCGCGAATGCGAGGCTTACGGTGCCGGTCGGCGCGATCGACAGAAGATGGCTGTTGCGAATACCGTGGCGGCGAATCGCTTCCTTGATGTCATCGGGCAAGCGCGATGCGAAGGTACCGGCTTCGAGGTAGCGCGCGGCATCGAAGAGCGCAAACGCGCCGCGCTCCTTCGCGAGTTCCACCGAAGCGCGATACGCCTCATCGCGCATCAGCCGCGCAATGCTCACGGCGAAGTCGCGGCCTTCCTGCGAGTCGTAGCGCAAGCCGAGCATCACGAGGGTATCGCCGAGCCCGGTAAAGCCCACGCCGATGCGGCGTTTCGCGCGCGATTCGTCGTATTGCTGCGGCAGCGGCCATAGCGTGACGTCGAGCACGTCGTCGAGAAAACGCACCTGCGTGCGCGTGCGCCTCGCGAGACCGTCCCAGTCGAATGACGGCTTGCCGCCTTTCATTTGCGCGAACGGATCGATCACGAAACGCGTGAGATTCAGCGGGCCGAGATTGCAGCAGCCGTAAGCCGGCAGCGGTTGTTCGCCGCAAGGGTTGGTCGCGCGAATCGTTTCGACGGCGCGCAGGTTGTTGTCGTCGTTCATCCGCGAGATGAAGACGATGCCCGGTTCTGCGACGTCGTAAGTGGAGCGCATGATGCGGTCCCAGATCTCGCGCGCGGGCCGCTCGCTGTAGACCCACATACCGTCGTTCCGCTGCCTGACGTCGCCTGCCGCGCGCAGCGCCGGCGACGGCTCGGCGCGATGCACGAGCTGCCAAGGCTGATCCTCTTCGACCGCCCGCATGAATTCGTCGGTTACGCCGACGGAGACGTTGAAGTTGTTCCAGCGTCCCTTCGAGTGCTTCGCCTCGATGAATTCGAGCAGGTCCGGATGATTGCAGTCGAGCACGGCCATCTGGGCGCCGCGCCGCGAGCCGGCGCTTTCGACCGTGCGGCAGGACGCGTCGAACACATCCATGTAACTGCACGGACCGGACGCCGACGAACTCGTGGTGTGAACGCGCGCGCCCTTGGGCCGGATCGCCGAAAAGTTGTAGCCGACGCCGCCGCCGCGCCGCATCGTCTCCGCGGCTTGCAGCAGCGCGACGTAGATGCCAGGCAGCCCTTGCTCGTCGACGCCTTGAATCGCATCGCCGACCGGTTGCACGAAGCAGTTGATCAGCGTGGCCGCGATGCCGGTGCCCGCCGCGCTCATGATGCGGCCGGCGCCGAGCGCGCCGTGTCGCAGGTTGTCGACGAAAAGCGCTTCTACCGACTCGCGCAGTTCCGGCGGTTCGGCCTCGGCGACGCCGCGGGCGACGCGCCTGAAGACGTCGTCGGCGGATTGCTCGTCGCCTTTCGCGTACTTTTCGAGCAGGACGTCGGTGGAAAATTGCTGCGGAGCGACTAGGGGAGTGGGAGGCGCGCTCGCCGCGCCGGTGTCCTGCCGGGTCGACGGATGCGGCGTGTCTTCTGCCATGGTATGCCCTCGAGCAGCGCCGTGGCGCGCACGGCGCGATAGGTGAATATGCACGTCACGTTACCCCCGCGCGGTGAGCCGGCAGGATGACTTGACGCAAGCAGGTCCACCTTAACGCACGTGGCGAAGGGCCGCAATCGGGGAGGGTTGTGCGCGGCGCGGTCTGGGAACCGCACTGCCGCGCCGGCGTGCAGACAGGGATACAGCAGAAAAAATCAGGCTTCGGCAGGTAGCGCGCCGACGATTTCGGCGCAGATCATGGCGGACGCATTCGCCGGCGCTGGGCGCTCGGCCGGCTTGAATACCGCGTCGCCGCGTCGAATCTTGCGACGCGTCACTGCGCACGTTCCCGAAGTGTGCGCGGATCTGCGCCGCCAGCGCTGCTCGCCGTAATGACATCGTCCGGGCTCGACCCAGCGGATCACCAGCGTCGTGTCGGAGCGCTCGAGAATTTCGATGCGTACGCCGTTGGTACCGTCAAGGGGGATGGACTCCAGGGTCATCATCGTCGGCTCCGTATTTGTGAGTGTGCCGAATGTAGACCCGCGCGCGCCGCAGAGCCATTGTGTCCCCGTTGAAACACTGTTCCCCAATTAGCAACAATCAGACTTGACTTTCGAAGGGGCTTGAAACGGCGGGGCCTGGCGGCGGGTTTGCTAGCACGAAATCGGATAGGAGCGTTTTTTGCAACGCAGTGTTGTAACCGCTGAGACACCAGAACCGCGGTCAGAGGCGTGCGCGCGCTTCCTTTAAGATGTCATTGCGATGGTTCGAGCGCGTCCCGCAAGTCTAACGTGTTTGGCTTTGGCGAGTCGGCTCGCGCGCATCCCGGTCTCAACACATAGGCATTAATAGAAGAGCTCACATGAATTCACGTCCACCCGTTACGCCGCCAGAGTCGACGCATTCCACGGAGTTGCTGGCAACGCCTGGGCGCGTCCAGAAGCAGAGGGCGGCTTCGCTGGTGCTTTACATTGGGCTCGTGCTGCTGGCGTTGTGGGTCGTGCGCGACTTCATCCCGGTGGTCGCCTGGGCAGGCGTGCTGGCTATTGCGCTGTGGCCGTTGCTGCGCAAGGTCGAAGGCAACCGCTGGCTCACCGGCCGCACCACCTTGATCGCGGCCGTGCTGACACTTGCAATAGCGTTGCTGGTGGTGCTGCCGGTCGGCATCGGCATTGGGCAGGCCTTGCGCGAAGCGCATGACCTCACCGAGTGGTTCAAGACCGCGCAGGAGAACGGCATCGCAATGCCGGATTTCCTTCACCGTTTGCCGTTCGGCGCACAGCAGGTCGCAGCGTGGTGGCAGACCTATCTCGCGCCGCCGTTGCGCGATTCCGCAGCGATGAAGGGCTTGCACAGCTCCACGGTCGTCACGCTCGGGCGCCACTTCGGCGCGCGCGCCGTTCATGCGGTCACCGTCTTCGCATTCATGCTGGTGACGTTGTTCGTGATCTTCCAGGCGGGGCCGCGTCTGTCGGGCGCACTGAGCCGAGGCCTGCGGCGCGGTTTCGGTGAAGACGGCGCGCAGCTCGTTCAGCGCATGGCCACGGCGGTACGCGGCACCGTGTCCGGGCTGGTGGTGGTGGGACTAGGCGAAGGTGCGTTGCTCGGCGTCGCCTATTTCGTGACGGGCTTGCCGCACGTGGCGCTGCTCGCGCTCATCACCGCGATCGCCGCGATGTTGCCGTTCTGCGCGCCGATTACTTTTAGCCTCGCCGCGTTGTGGCTGTTCTCGCAAGGATCGGTGGCGGGCGCAATCGGTCTGCTGGTGTTCGGTGCGATCGTGGTGTTCGTCGCCGAGCATTTCGTGCGGCCGGTGCTGATCGGCAATTCGACGCGCCTGCCGTTTCTGCTCGTGCTCTTTGGCATTCTCGGCGGCGCCGAGACGTTCGGCCTGCTTGGCCTCTTTATCGGGCCGGCGTTGATGACCGTGCTGACGGTGCTGTGGACCGACCTCGTGCAGTAGTTGCATGCACACGGTTGCAATGGCCGGTTCCGGCATCCGCGCGGCGCCCGGCTCAGGGCCGCTGATTCGACGGATGTTCCTGCACCGGCGATCTCGCGCAGCCGAGTGTGTATTTCAATGCGCCCGGCAGAAGGGCGCTCCATACGTCCCACGTGTGGCCGCCGTCGATAATGCGCAGCGCTGCCGGATTGCCGGCCAACCGAAGGTGCGTGTAAAGCAAAGACGCGTCGGCCTGAATGGCGAGATCGTCGTCGCCGGCGGCGATAAAGATGGGCACGCGATAAGGCCGGCTCATATAGCGCTCCCACTGCGCCGGGTAGTTCAGCTCGTGCCAGATGCGCGGATCGAATTGCCGCTCGCCGAACACGCCGACACGTCGCGCCGCCGAACCGCGCGGCGGCTCGTTTGCATAGATAGCAGGGCTCAGCAGCAGCGCGCCGCAAAACCGTTCCGGCTGCGTCATCACGTAGCGCAACGCGCCGAAGCCGCCCATCGAGACGCCGCCGATCATCCGCCCGGCGCGCTGGGTCGATACGGCGTAGTGCGTTTCGATCTCGGGCAGGAGATCGTCGAAGAAAGCGGTCTCCATCTTTTCCTTGCGATCCACGTACCAATCGGTGCCGCCTTGCGGCATCACGACCGCGACCGGCGGGATATCGCGGTGTTCGATCAGCGCGTCGACCGTGCTTTGCAAATGGCCTTGGGTGATCCAGTCATTCGCGTCGCCATTGTTGCCGTGCAGGAGATAGATGACCGGAATGCGCGCCGCGTCCGGACGATAGCCGGTCGGCAGATAAAGCGTGTAGGACCAGTCGCGTCCGAGCGCGGACGAATGGAAGCTTCGATTCGTTACCGTGCTTGCAGAAGACGAAGCGCCGCAAGCGGCGCAAAGAACAGCCAGCACGGAATGTAGGAATGGACGCATGTCAGGGTAGGAAGCAGCCGCGCCAGATGACGCGCGGCCGTCATGCTATCAGCATCCGGTGGATCTTTGTCCAAAGCGCCTTATGGCGATCGTCTGTTCTCGATACCGGGCACGCGGTGGGGCAAAAGCTTTGCGAAGCGGCGTGTTGAGGGTGCCGCCATGCGCATTGCTTTCGGCGCGTTAAGGCGACGTGCGAAGCCGCGTGCTGAAAAGACGCGTCACGAGGCGCTTGAGCGGCTCGGTCCCGCATGCGACGGCGAACAAGGCAGTGACCGCGCACGCGTCGGCGAGCAGACCTAGCGGATAGTTCAGATAGCCGTCGGTTGCCGCATACAGCACCGAGTCCACCACGAGCGAGATCACTGCGCCGGCAATGAAACAAAGCAGCCCCTTGCGTCCGATGACACCGATCAACGGCAGCGACTCGGCGAGCTTTCTTGCCCAGCCAAGCTCGATCAGATTGGCGACAAGCCACGCGATGGCGAGGAAGTTGACCGCTCGCAAGTAGGATAGGTTCTGCTTGAAGCTCGCATCGAGCGGCTGGCGTTCGATAAAGAGCTTGTAGTAAGCGGCGAGCGCGACTACCGAGCACGCCGCGAAAGTCACGAGCCAGCCGAGGCGATGTTCGCTCACTCGCTGATAGACGGGCTGGCAGCGCGCGAGCGCGCCGAGCACGAACAGCAACTGCCAGGCGAACGGGTTGAAGTCCCAATGCATGTCGGGCGCGGCCGGCAGATACGCATTGATGGCCGGCGCGCCGGCCCACAGCGCGACGCTGCCGGCAAGCAGAAGCCAAGGCTTGCTGCGCGCAAGCGGCAGGATCATCGGCACGAGCAGCGCGAAGAAAGCGTACATGGGCAGCACCGACGCAAGGTACGGCTGGCGGCGGAACAACAGGATGTCACGCATGGCGGCGACGGGCGTGTCCATCAGGTCGTCGAGGTCGGTGATCGCGAGGTTCGGCGCGTCGATGCTGAATGCGTTCAGGACCGCGCTTACGAGCAGCATCAGGCCGGCGGTCACGAGAAACGCGCGATAGATTTCCAGCGAGCGCCGCAGGAAGCGGTTTCGAGCGATGGTTTCGCTGCGCCGCTCGGCGAGCGCCGCGTAAGCCGTTGCTGTGGCAAAGCCGCCGAGAAAGACGAAGACTTCCGCGGCGTCGCACAGCGCGTACGCGTGCAGCGTGACGCGCGACAGAATGCTTCCGCCGATGTGGTCCACCACGATGATCAGCAGAACGAGTCCGCGAAAAAAGTCGAGCTCGACTAAACGGGATTGCGACGGTTTCATTGTTTTTATGCCAAAAGCAGCCGCGTGCGACGGCGCGCTCTTTCAGCGCGTCGGGCGTCTCACAAGGCTTTGGAATAGTGGATGAGTGCTGCTGCGGCCGCGCAATCGCGTTGCCGCTGTCGACCGGCACGAAGGCACGGTTGCACGATGCAGTAAAAATGACCCGGGCAGAGCGGCGGAGTTCCGCTTCGGTGCCGCGAAAGTCAGCGATTATATTTCTTTCTGTGACAAGTCTGCTTGGAGTCACGCAAATGGGACGCCCGCCCACATGGGTTGTCGGCGGAATAGGCGGTTAAAGACAGTGGAGATTTCGCAACGTTTTGACATATCCACGCGACACCCAATGGACGGACGGCTTACGGCGTGTGAGGATTTCCTGTAAGCGCGTCGGGCTTTCAGAAGCGCGTTGTCGTAGGGTCAAGAAGAAGGCGTCGGATCGAGTTAGGCCCATTACTCGAGTGCAGGGGGATCGTCATGAACAAGCAAGTGTTCGCGCTCGCTGTTTCCACCGCTGTGTCCGCCGCTTTTAGCGCACCAGCTTCGGCGCAGACGAGCGTCACGCTGTACGGCGTGCTCGACGAAGGTATCAACTACACGAACAACGCCGGCCGTGGCCATGCCTACGAGTTGGCGAGCGGCTATGCGCAAGGCAGCCGATGGGGGCTCAAGGGCGCGGAGGAACTTGGCGGCGGCCTTAAGGCGATTTTTCAGCTCGAGAATGGTTTCGACCTGAGCTCCGGGCGATTCAATCAGGGTGGCCGTATGTTCGGGCGGCAGGCTTTCGTCGGCCTGAGCGCGGACCGCTTTGGCACATTGACGTTCGGGCGCCAATACGATTCGGTAGTCGATTATCTGGCGCAGACCACGGCCAATGGCAATTGGGCCGGCTCGCTGTTCTCGCACCCCTACGATAACGACAACACGGATAACTCGTTTCGCCTTGACAACACCGTCAAATACACGAGCCCGTCGCTTAGCGGTTTTCAATTCGGCGGCACATACAGCTTCAGTAACGATACCAACTTCGGCAATAACCGCGCTTATAGCGTCGGCGGACGGTACGCCTACGGAGGGCTGCTCGTTAGCGCCGCCTATTTACAGGCCAATAATCCGGGCAATGGCGTGAATGGTGCAATTACCGCCAATGACGCCAGCTTTATCGCAACCCGTATGCGCGTGTTCGGCGGCGGCATTACCTATAATTTCGGTCCGGCTACGGCGGGCTTTGTGTACAGCAACTCGAACTATCTGAATCCGACCGGTAATGGTTATCTCGGCGTTACGCCGCTAGTGCCGCCCGGCGTATTGCTGAATTCGTTGAAATATCAGAACTTCGAGTTGAATGGGAAATACCAGTTTTCACCGGTGCTGTTCGTCGGGGCACAGTACGTGTACACGATGGAAAACTACGACGCGTCGAGCGGCGGCGTCAAACCGAAAATCCATTCATTTGGTTTGATGGCCGATTACAACCTGTCCAAACGCACCGATGTCTACATTCAAGGCGAGTACCAGCACGTGACTGGCGACTCCACTTACTCGATACTCGATGATGCGTTTATAACCGGCGCACAAGCGCCGTCGTCGACATCGAAACAGGTCGTGGTGCGCGCCGCGATACGGCATAAATTCTAGATCCGATCTGTACGCCGCCGCCGATAACGACAATACAAAAGAAAACGCGCCCCAATGAGCAGTTCACGAGGCGCGCCGTTTTTTGCCGGCCATTCGCACCGGCTGCTTTATTCGATGCTCAGTTCATCACGACGTTTTGCACCAGAATGCCGGCCATCACGCCTGCGGGAATGCCGAAGGTTCGGCCGCGAAGAGTCGCACTCAGATCTTCGTCGAGAATAAAGCTGCTGCGGCGCTTGCTCCATACCGTCTTGTACAGAACCGGCTTGGTGTCGGCGATAAGCAGCGAGATGACCGCCGTCGCAATGACCTGTTCGAGTGCATGCAGTCTGGCCATGAACGGGGAAAATTCAGCCCCGACGCAGACCAGCACCATGATGGCGGTAGCGATCACAGCGCCAAAGAAGAAACCGCCCATGAAGCGGTTGGCTGATGTAAGAGAATCCACTTGAACCTCGACTTCTTCATCGCCCAGGTGAGGGTTGATGAAGCAAAATATTCTGAAGGGAAGGTATTTCAGTTGAGCAACTGGGGAGCTTTTTCGGTGCGCGGCAGTCAGCATCAAAAGACGCCTAAGAATATTTTTTTTATGCTCTTCAACCTATCGTCCGTTTCCTAATCACGCTTCGGAGAAATCCTAAAGCGCGGGGGCGGATGCGGGCGCCATCCCGGCTCAGTCAACCGTGACATTGACCTGACTTCTTCAATGGAGATTTCATGAGCAATCGTGCGACGCAAATTCTTCCTCACCATCGCTATGTTCATTCGCTGGGCGCGCCGCTCGCCTGCGTGCAAGGCACAGTCAGCAAAGTATTCGCGAGTCCGGACAACCACCACGGCGCGAATCATCAGCATATGGTCATCAAGATCGACAAAGTGTTGAAGTTCGAAGGCGGCACGCAAAATCTGGTCGGCACAGAAGTGTTCGTGGCGGTTCGATTCGGCGATAACGAGGGACTGTCCGAAGAGATTCCCGGACTACAAGCCGGCCAACCGATCGAGGTGCAAGGCGAATATATTCCCGAGGCGAACGCCTATCCGACCGACGACAATTCGGGCCCTGTCCTGCCAGTCCTGCACTTCACTCACCATCCCGTCGGTTACGTGCGCTATGCGGGGCAGTACTACAGCTGACACTCGCAGGTTGACTGCTGTGCGTGGTCCATCGCGTTTTCCGAACCGGCCATTCAAGTTCTGACGGTGGCGTGCCGTTAAGCAGATGGCGTCGATCGCGTTGCCCGCGCCGTTGCGCGCGCAACGGCGCATGCAAGGCCGTGCGTAACGTTTGTATCAGACTGTGTGACGCGCCGGGTTTTCTGTTGAAGCCACTCTACAATTCTGCTGGGAATTTAGTCCGGTCTGGCCCGTCCTCGGAGGGAGTGGCTGCTTTGAGCGCCCGAATCCGCCGCCGCGCGAGCGACGAATCGACGAGCCGGGCCGGTCGAATGCAAGGCAAGGGCGGCAATGGTGCGGGGCGCGCAGCGCGCGCTCGCCGGGTCGCAACACGAAAGGCTGCGCGTTGTTCAATCGCGCGCATCGCTTGCGGCCAGGCGCCTGCGGCCTGCCAACAAGATACGTCAGGATTTGAACATGATCGGAAAGCGTTTCGACAGAGCAATAATGGTCAGCATTGCCGGCGCGTCGCTGGCGCTTGCGATGACCGGTTGCGCGAACTTCGGGCAGCAGGGTGCGCAGGGCGACGGGGCATCGGCAACAGGCGCCACAAGCCTGGCAGGCACGGCGGGACCGTCTGCATCGACGAATACGCCGACGCCAGCCGCCAATGAAGCCTCACCACTCAGGAAGGCGCCGCCGCTGGTGTATCGGGTCAAGCGCGGAGACACGCTGGCGCGCATCGCGCAGCGTCATCATTGCAGCGTCGGGCAGTTGCAGGCGTGGAACGGCCTCAAGGCTTCGTCGCGGTTGAAGCGGGGCGAGGTATTGCGTGTTGCATCGCCGGAAACGGCGCAGGCGGTCAACGCGGCAGTGGCTGCCGACAAAGCCACCGCTGCTACGTCGAGCGCCTCCGTCGCGCAGACTTCCGCGGCCGATGCTGCCGCAGCCGGAATGTCGTCAGCCGCGCAAGCTTCGGCCGGCCCCAGTGCCGCCGAAGCACGCGAAGTCGCGCAACAGACCATGCGTCACGCGAACGGTGTTGCACTCGCGTGGCCGGCGGGCGGCCGGGTGGTCGAAGGGTTTCAGCCGGGCGAAACGCGCGGCATCGAGATCGGCGGCAAGCCCGGCGATCCGGTTCGTGCTGCGGCCGACGGCAAGGTCATGTACGCCGGTACGGGGCTGAACAGCTACGGCAGTCTCATCATCGTCCAGCACAACAAAGACTTTCTTACCGCCTACTCGCATAACCGCAAGCTGCTGGTCAAGACCGGAGACATCGTTCGTCAAGGGCAGCAGATCGCCGAGATGGGCGATCAGAACAACTCACGCGTCTCGGTCGGTTTCGAATTGCGCCGCGACGGCAAGCCCATTGATCCAATGCCGTACCTGCCGCAAGGACGCGGCTAGGCGCACCCCGGCGGGCGGCTTCAGTCGAGCCACCCGAACCAACCGAGCGCCGCCGCGACGATTGCTTCCGGCGCATCCTCCTGCACCAGATGGCCTGCGCGCGGCACGGCCTGAAAGCGCGCCTGCGGAATCAGCGCGGCCAGACGACGGCCGCGCTCCAGCTCAATCCACCGATCCTCTTCGCCCCACAGAATCTGCGTCGGGCAGCGCAGTTGCGCATAGCGGGGTTCGACTTCGTCTGTATAGCGCTGATCCATTTGCGCGATCTGCCGGTAGAACGCGGCTTGCCCTGTTGCGCCGAGCCATGGCGTCACGTACGGCGCAAGCTCCTGATCTGTGATGTCGCGCGCGATCGCGCCGCGCACATACGCGTTGACCACCGCCTCGTGAATATAGGGCGGCAGCTCTGCAAAGGCATCGCCGTGGCGGCGCACATGCTGGACGAACGGCGAGCCCCACGGGGCGAGCGCGACCGGATCGATCAGCATGAGGCTGCGGTAGTCACAGCCGTTGATCAGATGCGCACGCAACGACGTGGCTCCGCCGAAGTCATGCGCGATCACATCCGGGCTCTTCAATTGCCAGTGCGCGAGCAACTCGGCGAGCAACTCATTCTGGACACCAAGAGACACGTCCTGGCCGTCGCACATGGCGGACTGCCCATAGCCCAGCAAATCGTAATAGTGGACCGTGCGGCGTTGCGCGAGATGTGGCGCGATGCGATGCCAGACATAGGATGAAAACGGTGTGCCATGCACCAGCACGAGTGGCGGGCCGGTTCCTGTCACGTTGAAGCGCACGCTTTGATCGCGGAACGTATAGGTTTGGGGTAGTGACCAGTCGTCCATGGCAGTGAGCGGTGGTGACGAAGTCTGCTTACGTTAGCAGGCCTCGCGATAGCATGCATGACGGTTTTGCGTGGTTTTGCGGCAGGCGCCGCGATGCACATGCAGACTCTGCTCGGCATAGCCACTCACGTCCCGCAAAAGCTCACCTTCAGATTGTTCAGCAAACCCAGGCAATTTGGCCGATAGATCTTTCATCGCGCTTGCACGCCAACCCGTCGACCGGTCACGCATGCATCATCTTTACGAATCGCGCATGAATGCCCTTGAATCAGGGCGATTTTGCGCGGTCACGGCTGGCAAAGCCTGGTAATCGCTGGTTGGCGAAGCTCCGCCGCATATGAACAAGCAAGCCGGATTAACGCACACTCCCCACATGCAGCGGCTTGCGAACGGTGAGGAAATCCGGGAGACGAGGCCTGTCGGTGTCTACTTCGCCTGCGTGCCGCGCAAGAGCTGCGATACCTGGCCATGCAAATGGAGTATCGCCGGATCGGCCTGCAGCAGCGGCAGATAACGTGGCAGGAAAGTATTGTTTGGCTGGTCGGGGGAGAAGAGGCCGGCAACGGCTTCGGCAGCGGCGATCCGGTCCGTGGCGTCGGCTTCCTTGTCGTCGAGAATTTCGTCGACGTTCGCGATGATCGTCGAGAGCGGCGTGAGCCAGCGGAAGCCCGTACCGTTGATCAGCACTTGCAGAAACGCCGCAGGCGTGACCGGGCCGAATTCTTTCTCGTATGACGCGCGCTCATGATCGAGTATCGCCTTATGCAGCGCCAGCAAAGGTCTGCGGATCTCCGAGAGGAATTGGGTGCATTGCTGGTCGTTCATGATGCGGCTCCTTCGGATAGTCGGTGCAGGTCTCGTCCATGCTAACAAAAATGCGGCGCCTGGGGCCGCTCCGGTGCCATTGCACACCAATGGCGGGGTCCAGGCGAAGTTCTTAATGCACGGCTACAATTCGCCGAACCCTCGCAGCCAATAGCGCGATGCCTGGCGTGCAGTTACGCGACGACGCCTTTGCAACGGCGCACATTGGCATCGCGCATTAGTCATTGCTGTCGAATAAACGCGGCGAGTCACTGCGTTTTGAACGCCGGTCATGACTAAACAGCGTGGCAAAAGATAACCCCACAAGGAGTCGATCATGACAACATTCAATATCAACGGCGAGACACATACCGTGGACGCGCCGCCCGACATGCCTCTGTTGTGGGTCCTTCGCGATCTCGTCGGCTTGACCGGCACGAAGTTCGGCTGCGGCATCGCTCAGTGCGGCGCCTGCACCGTTCATCTCGACGGCGTCGCGGTGCGCTCGTGCGTATTGCCGGCGGCGGCCGTCGGCGACAAGAAGATCACGACCATCGAAGCCGTCGGCAACACGCCCGCGGGCCAGAAGGTGCAGCAGGCGTGGCGTCAACTGGACGTGGTGCAATGCGGCTACTGCCAGTCGGGCCAGGTCATGTCGGCGGCCTCGCTGATTGCGAGCAACCCCAATCCTACCGATGCTGACATCGACGCGGCCATGGCGGGCAACATCTGCCGCTGCGGCACGTACAACCGCATTCGCGTTGCAATCAAGCATGCAGCGAAGGGAGTCTGATATGTCGCAAGGATTGCTCGATGCACAGAACGGCGCAACGTCCTCGCCCGAGGCAAACGGAAAGCGCGGCGTGTCGCGCCGCACGTTCCTCAAGCTGAGTGTGACCGTGGGCGCGGCGGCGGGCGGCGGGCTGCTGCTCGGCTTCAGCATGCCGGCCGTCAGTCAGGACCAGAAAGCCGGCAAGTCGGTGATTGGCGGCGACGCAAACGAAGCGGCGCAGAACGGCGTGTTCGCACCGAATGCGTTCATCCAGATCGATACAGCAGGCAAGGTCACGCTGGTGATTCCGAAGGTCGAGATGGGTCAGGGCGTCTATACGTCGATTCCAATGTTGATCGCCGAAGAACTCGAAGTGCCGCTCGACACAGTCACGCTCGACCACGCGCCGCCGGACGAGAAGCTCTTCACCGACCCGCTGCTCGGCGGCCAGCTCACCGGTGGATCGACGTCGATCCGCTATGCATGGGAGCCGATGCGCAAGGCAGGAGCCACCGCGCGCATGCTGCTTATCGGCGCGGCCGCGCAGCAATGGCAAGTGGACGCCGCGAGCTGCCATGCGAAATCCGGCCAGGTCATTCACGCAGCGAGCAATCGCAGCATCGGCTATGGCCAACTGGTGGATGCCGCGGCCAAACTGCCGGTGCCGCAGAACGTGCCGCTGAAGGACCCGAAGGACTTCAAGATCATCGGCACGGCCGTGAAGCGCCTCGATTCGCCGGAAAAAGTGGACGGCACCGCAACCTTCGGCCTCGACGTGCGACTACCCGACATGGTCTATGCGGCCATCGCTAATTGCCCCGTGTTCGGTGGCAAGCTTGCGAGCGTCGACGATACCAACGCGAAGAAAATCCCCGGCGTGCGTCAGGTCGTCAAGATCGACAACGCGGTCGCCGTGATCGGCGATCACACGTGGGCAGCCAAACGCGGGCTGCAGGCGCTCGACATCCAATGGAACGAGGGCGCGGACGCAAAGCTTTCGATGAAGCAGATCGTCGACGATCTGGCCAACGCGTCGCAACGCAACGGCGCGGTCGCACGCAAAGACGGCGACGTGGTGCACGCCTTTTCCAACGCGAAGACGCGAGTCGATGCCGTCTATCAGCAGCCGTTTCTCGCGCATGCCACGATGGAGCCGATCAACTGTACGGTGCATGTGCGCCCCGATGGCTGCGAAATCTGGCTCGGCTCGCAGGTGCCCACGCGCGTGCGCGACGCGGCGATGGCCGTGACCGGCTTGCCCGCCGACAAGATCGTCGTGCACAACCATCTGATCGGCGGCGGCTTCGGTCGCCGGCTCGAGTTCGATATGGTCACGCAGGCGGTCAAGATCGGCAAGCAGGTGTCGACGCCCGTCAAAGTGCTGTGGACGCGCGAAGAAGACATTCAGCACGACATGTACCGGCCGTACTACTACGACAAGATTTCCGCAGGCCTCGACGCAAACGGCAAGCCGCTCGCGTGGCAGCACCGGATCGTCGGTTCGTCGATCATGGCGCGCTTTGCGCCGCCTGCATTCAAGGACGGGCTCGATCCCGACGCGGTCGAAGTCGCGTCCGATCTGCCGTACGACTTGCCCAACCAGCTTGTCGACTACGTGCGCCAGGAGCCGCACGCCATTCCCACTGCGTTCTGGCGCGGCGTGGGCCCGACGCGCGGCACGTTCGTGGTCGAAAGTTTTATCGACGAACTCGCGGCCGAGGCCAAGGTGGACCCGGTCAAATACCGGCGCGATCTGCTCGGCAAGACGCCGCGCGCGCTGAACGTGCTCAACACTGCCACGCAGGCGGCCAATTGGGGCAGCGCGCTGCCGAAGGGGCAAGGGCGCGGCGTGTCGGTCATGCATGCGTTCGGCAGCTACTTCGCGATCGTCGTCGACGTCGCGGTCGATCAGGGCGAGGTGGCGGTCAAGCGCGTGGTGTGCGCGGTCGATTGCGGGATGGTCGTCAATCCGAACACCGTCGAAGCGCAGGTGCAAGGCGGCATCATCTTCGGCATTACGGCGGCGCTTTATAGCGAGATCACGATCAAGGACGGCCGCGTGGAGCAGAACAACTTCACGGATTACCGGATGCTGCGTATCGACGAGACGCCGCCTATCGACGTGCATATTGTGAAGAGCAGCGAGGCGCCGGGCGGCATCGGCGAGCCGGGAACAGCCGCGCTCGCGCCCGCGCTGACCAACGCGATTTTCGCAGCCACCGGCAAGCGGCTGCGGCAATTGCCGGTCGGCAGCCAGTTGAAAACCGCTTAACGGGAGCCCGACATGAAAAACACTCTGAAGGGTTTCGGTGCGGCGCTATGCGTGGCGTTGCCATTTGTGACCCAGACATCGCCGGCAAGCGCGGCGGCATCCGCAGCCGACCAGGCGCTCGTACAACGCGGCGCGTATCTGGCCAAGGCCGGCGATTGCGCCGCATGCCACACGGCGCCGAAAGGCAAGCCGTTCGCGGGCGGCTTGCCGATGAACACGCCGATGGGCCAGATCTACACCACCAACATCACGCCTGACCCGCAAACCGGCATCGGCAGCTATACGGAACAGGACTTTGCCCGCGCCATGCGCGAAGGTGTCGCAAAGGACGGGCATAACCTGTATCCGGCGATGCCGTATCCGTCGTATGCAAAGGTCAACGACGAAGACATGAAAGCGCTCTACGCGTTTTTCATGAGCGGCGTCGCGCCGGTGCAGCAGGCCAATCGCGAGTCCGACATCAAATGGCCGATGAACATGCGCTGGCCGCTGAAGCTGTGGAACATGGTGTTCCTCGAGAAGGGCGTGTACCAGAACAAGCCGGGCAAGGACGTCGCATGGAATCGCGGCGCGTATCTGATCCAGGGACTCGGGCACTGCGGCTCATGTCATACGCCGCGCGGCATCGCGTTCCAGGAGAAGGCGCTCGACGAAACAGGCAACGCGTTCCTGACTGGTGGTCTGCTCGACAACTGGAACGCGACGAACCTCACCGGCGAACATAACGTGGGCCTCGGGCGCTGGAGCGATCAGGACTTGCAGGCGTTCCTGAAGACTGGCGCGAATCGTCACGCTTCCGCATTCGGCTCGATGACGAGTGTGATCAACAACAGCACGCAGCACCTGAACGACGGCGATATCGCGGCCATGACGACGTATCTGAAGTCGCTGCCGGCGGTGGGCGGCAACGGTGCGCCGCCCTACAAGTACGATCCGCAAACGACGAAGGTGTCGCTCAATCGTCCCGCGAACGATGCCGGCGCGCGCGTCTACACCGCCTATTGCATGCATTGTCACGGTGTCGATGGACGCGGTTTTGCGCCGATGCTCGCGCCGTTGGCCGGCAATCCGAACGTGCTGGAAAAGGACGCGTCGTCGCTCATCAACGTGACGCTGAACGGCACCGAGGATCTCGTGATCGGCGGTATTCCCGCGCCGTATCCGATGCCGAAGTACGCGCCGGTGCTCAACGACCAGCAGATCGCCGACGTGCTCACGTTCGTGCGTGCCGGCTGGAACAACGGTGCGCCGGCAGTCACGGCCGCCGACGTGACGAAGCTGCGCAAGTCGACTCAAGCGGCGCGCTAGCTGTAGCGTAAAGCGTGAGCGCATGAAAAAGCGTCAACCGTCTTTCGGCGGTTGACGCTTTTTTCCATTCTGCGACGCACGCGGCTCGCGCGGTCTAGCGATGCTGTCCGACCTTTTGCCGCTTCTCCAGCACGCGTGCGTACCAGGTCAGCGGAAAGCACATCGCGAAGTAGATCATTGCGACCATCCCGTAGATCGGAAACGGCCGGAACGCTGCGTTCGTGATCATCGTGCCGGTCTTCGTCAATTCGGTGAAGCCGATAATCGACGCCAGCGCAGTGCTCTTGACCACCTGCACGAGAAAGCCGACCGTCGGCGCAACGGCGATTTTGAGCGCCTGCGGCCAGACGATATAACGCAACTGCTGGCTGAACGTCATGCCGAGACTCGCGCCGGCGGCCCACTGACCGCGCGGCACGGCTTCTACACAGCCTCGCCAGATGTCGACCAGATACGCGCTCGTGTAAAGCGTGAGCGTGACCGTGGCGGCGACCCACGGCGACACGTCCACGCCGAGGAGCGGCAGACCAAAAAACGCGAGAAAGAGTTGCATGAGTAGCGGGGTGCCCTGAAACACCTCCACATAGAGCACGACGATGCGGCGCAGCCACGCGAGCGGCGACACACGCATGGCGAGCAGGATCAGGCCAACGATGCCGCCGCCGACAAACGCGATCAACGAGAGCAGCACTGTCCAGCGCGCCGCCAGCAGCAGATTGCGAGCGATGTCCCACAGGGTGAATTCGACCATGATCAACGCTCCGCGGGCAGGGTGCGGGCGCCGCGCCACATCAGGCGGGCGCGCCAGCTGCGAGGCGCGCTGTCGGCGCCGCGCGCGGTGCGGCCCGCGAACAGGCCGCGTCCGAACCTGTTGAGGATTTGCCGCAGCACGATGGACAGCAGCAGATACGTCGCCGTGATGATCAGGTAGCTCTCGAACGAACGGAAATTGCGCGACTGGATGAAGTTGGCTGCGTAGGTGAGATCGGGAACGGAGATCTGCGACACCACCGCCGAGCCGAGCATCACGATCAGCACCTGGCTCAGGAGCGCGGGAAACACATTGGCGAGCGCCTGCGGCAGCACGATGTAGCGAAACACTTGCCGTCCGTGCAGACCGAGCGCTTGCGCGGCCTGAACCTGGCCGCGCGAAATGGAGTCGATGCCCGCGCGCACGATTTCGATTGCGTAGGCACCCAGGTTGACGGTCATCGCCAGAATCGCCGCCTGTATTTCGTCGATATGAACGCCGAGGCTCGGCAGGCCGAAGAACACGAAGAACAACTGCACGATGAACGGCGTATTGCGGATCAGTTCCACATAGCTCGCCACGACCCAGCGCGCCCATTTTGGTCCGGCCACCGCGACGCTCGCGCCTGCGATGCCGACGACACCGCCGAGCAAGGTCGAGATCGCCGTGAGTCCCAATGTGACGGCAACACCGCGCGCGAGCATCCCCGCATAGAGGCCGAAGCCGCTGAAATCGAACGCATAGGTCATGGCGTGGCGCTCATCGTGAAGTCAAACTCCGTACAGGAAATTCAGAGGTCGGCCGGCAACGGCGTGCGCAGCCATTTCTGCGAAATCGCGTTCATGGTGCCGTCCTTGCGGGCCTTGGCTATGGTTTCGTCGACTTTCTGCTTCAGACGCGGCTCGTTCTTGTTCAAACCGACGTGATCCGGCGAGCTGAAAAGCGAGAACTTCTGCTCGGGATCGTTCGCGGGATGACGCGCGAGAATCGTGGCGCCGACGTCGTTGCCGACGACCATCAACTGTACCTGACCAGAAAGAAACGCCGAAATTGCTCCGTTAGGATTGTCGAAACGTTTGATGTTCGCGCTGGGCGGCGCAATCTTCGTCACGCTCAGGTCTTCCAGTGTGCCGCGCGCGACCGAAATGGACTTGCCTGCCAGATCGGCGGCGTTTTTCACCGGCAATGCTTTCGGGCCGAACACGGCAAGGTAGTACGGCGCGTACGGCTGCGAGAAGTCGATCACCTTCTCGCGCTCGGGCGTCTGACCGACCGACAGCAGCATGTCGGCCTTGCGGTCCGCGAGGTACGCCATGCGGTTGTCGCCCGTCACCTGCACCAGTTCGACCTTGGCGTTGAGCGCGCGGCCGATCAGATTCGCGACGTCGATGTCATAGCCCATCGGCTTCATGTCCGGCCCGATCGAGCCGAACGGCGGATAGTCCATGAACACCCCAATGCGCACGGTGCCCGATTTGGCAATGCTGTCGAGCGCATCGGCATGAGCGGCCGGCGAGAACGCGCTGAGCGCGCCAGCGCCGGTGAACGCGAGCGTTGCGGCCAGCGTGGCGAATGCGCGGCGCGCTGTCGATCGAACGGGCTTGAGTTGATTCATGAGCTGATTCATGGTCTGTCCTCTGTCGAGTGTGTGCAACTGTTGTGTTGGAATGCGATTGATATCACTGCACCGCGCGCGCGGCGATCAGCTTGCACGCGTGCGGCGGCAGTTCGGCCAGCACCGGCATGCCGAGCGCAAGGCCAGGTGTTTCGCGCGGCGTGGTTGCGGCAGTCAGCGTAAAACCGGCGCAATCTATCGTCGCCTCAAGCGAGGCGCCCACGTCGCGGATGAACGTGACCGTACCGGCCAGCCGGTTTGGGCCCGCGGCGGCGGTCGCGGATTTTACGCAGACGTCCTCGGGACGTATCAGCAAGCGGATGTCGCTCGTGGACTCCGGAACGCGAGCCGCCTGCGACACCGCGATGCGCACGCCGCCCGGCAGACTGACCGCGCCCGCGCCGTCGTAAGTGACCGGCAGGATATTGCCCAGTCCGATAAAGTCGGCCACGAACTCGCTGACCGGATCGCGATAGATGTCGAGCGGCTTGCCGACCTGAGCGATGCGGCCTTTTTCCATCACGACGATTTCATCGGCCATCGTCATTGCTTCGCGCTGGTCGTGCGTGACCATGATCGTGGTGATGCCGAGGCGCTGTTGCAGCAGGCGGATTTCAACCTGCATCGCTTCGCGCAGTTTGGCGTCGAGCGCGGAAAGCGGTTCGTCCAGAAGCAGCAATTTCGGCTGCGACGCGATCGCACGCGCAATCGCCACCCGTTGCCGCTGACCGCCGGAAAGCTGGGTGACCGGCCGGTTCGCCATGTGCGGCAACTGGATCAGTTCGAGCAGTTCGGCGATCCGGCGCGCCTGTTCGGGCTTCGGCGTCTTACGCAGCTTCAGCGGATAGGCGACGTTTTGCGCGACGCTCATGTGCGGAAAGAGGGCAAGCGACTGGAACACCATGCCGAAGTCGCGCTGATTGGCCGGCACACGCGTGATGTCGCGGCCCGCGAATTCGATGCTGCCCGAGGTCGGCGTTTCGAGGCCGGCGATCATCCGCAGCAAGGTGGTTTTGCCGCAGCCGGACGGGCCGAGAAAGCACACGAGCTTGCCGTCCGGCACGCTCAGATCGACGCTGTCGACAGCATAGGCCGCGCCGAAGCGCCGGGTCACGGCCTGCAAGGTCAGATGAGTCATCGAATGCTCCAGCAAGAAGGCGTCGGAAAAACACGAGCGGTCACAGCGCAACCCCTTCGTCGCCGATCAGCTTTTCGAGCAGCCAGATCAGCGCGAAATCGATCGCGACGATAAACACCGCGAAGCAGAACACGGTCGGATCGAGCGACGACACCGTGCGGCTGTAGAGCCACACCGGCAAGGTCATCGTGTCGATGGTGTACAGGAAGAACGTCACGGTGAATTCGTTGAACGACACGATGAACGCGAACAGCATGCCGGCGAGAATGCCAGGCCGCATCAGCGGCAGGATCACGTCGACGAGCGCGCGGGCCGGGCTCGCGCCCATCACGCAGGCCGCTTCCTCGAACTCGGGACCAATCGAGGCGACCGACGCCGCGCAGTTTTTCACCGTGAAGGGCAGGGCCAGAATCACGTGCGCGATGATCAGGCGGAAGACGCCGAGTTCAACCGGCAGCACGTTGAAAACAAGCAACAGCGACAGGCCCAGCATCACGAGCGGATAGACGAGCGGCAGCGCGACCAGTTGCTCGACCGCCGGTTTGCCGTGAAAGCGATAGCGGCTGAGCGCGTAAGCCGCGGGCACGGAGACGAGCGTCGCGATCAGCATGGTCGACAGCGCGACGATCAGGCTCGTGCTCAACGCGGCGCCCATCGAAAGTGAACTGGTTGCGTCCGGCGACACGAAGCTTTGCCATGCGGCGCGATACCAGTGCAGACCGTACGCGCGCGGCGGGAATTCGAGCGTGTCGGCCGCGCTGAACGACATCGTGATCATGGTGAGAATGGGCAGCGCGGCGACGAACAGCACGATAGCCGCGAGCAAGGCCGTGGCCTTGCCGAGCTGACCGGGCAGAGCGTTGGATAGACGCGGCCAGCGGGGCGGCGGCGACGCGCGATGCAGGCGCGCACTCGGGATGGGCGTGCTCATGCGTGGGGCTCCTCGGCGAGACGTTGCGTGCGGCGCACGAGTCGTTGTGAAAGCGCCATCACGGCGAGCGTCGCGATCATCAACACGACACCGGATGCCGACGCGGCCGGCCAGTTCAGCAAAGGCGCGACCTGATCGTGAACCAGTACCGCGAGCATCGGCACGCGGCGCCCGCCGAGCAAAAGCGGCACGGCAAACGCGCTGGCGTTATAGGCGAACACGAGTAGCGCGCCCGACACCAGACCCGGCATGGCGAGCGGCAACAGGACATGCCGCAGCGTTTGCCAGCGCGTCGCGCCGAGCGTCGCCGCGGCTTCCTCGAATGAACTGGAGACGGCGCGCATGGCACTCGAAAGCGGCAGCACGGCAAGTGGAAACGCCGTCTGGATCAGGCCGAGCAGCACGCCGTTTTCACGGTACAGCCACATCAACGGACGATGCATGAGACCGCTGCCGAGCAGCGCATGATTCAGCAAACCAGCCGGGCCGAGGATGATCAGCCAGCCATAGCCTTGCAGCAGCAGATTGACGAGCAGCGGCAGCAGCACGCCTGCCAGCAACAGCCGCCGCGCGAGACGCGACTTGGTGCGCGCCATCGCGAGCGCGACCGGAATTGCCAGCAGCACCGCGCAGACCATGCTCTGGAACGCGAGCTTCAATGTGAGCCACAACGACCGCATGAAGTAGCCGTCCAGCAGATCAGCGTAGTTCTGCAGCGTGAAGCCATGCCATTCGTTGCCTTGCGTGCCGAAGCTCATGCGTAGCACGACGAGCGCCGCCGCGCCGAGCACCGCGAGAAACAGCAGGATCGGCGCGAGCAGCAGCCATGGCCGCGCCTTCTGCGCGGCGCTGGCCGCAGGCGCGTCGGGTCCTGCGGCGTCGGGTTTTGCGTTCAGTGCCGCGCGGGACGCGGCGCCCATGCCAGGCGCCGCCTCGTGAGCCGTAGCATCGGAGGAGGCCGCTGAAGCACGCCGCGAGAAGCGCGCGGGCATCGTCGTCATGCCGAAAAGATTTCGGTGTAGCGCTTGATCCACGCAGGCTGCACGGCGGCGAGCGCCTTGTCGTCATGCAGTACGGCTTTCTCGGCGATCTGCTGCGCGCTCGGCACGAACGCGCGACTCTCGGCAGGAATCACCGCTTTCGAATTGACCGGGCCGTTGAGCACGTCGGCGGCCATGCGGCCTTGCACGCCAGCATCGAGCGAATGGTTGATGAAGGCGTGGATGAGATCGATGTCGCCGGGATGCGATTTCGGGATCACGGTGAACATCAATTGCGTGGCGAAGCCTTCTTTCATGCCGTACGTCACGCCCATCTTGTATTCGGGCTTGCGGATCTGAGCGGGGAAAAACGCCGGCGAATAGATGCCGCCAATATCGAGCGAGCCGGTGCGAAAGAGATCGGCCACCTGATTCGGATTTTCACCGAGCGTCATAACGTGGTCTTTCAGTTGCATCAGTTTCTTGAAGCCGGGCTCGATGTTCTGCTGGGAGCCGCCGTTCATCTTCGCGGCGATGATCGCCAGGTCGACCGCTTCGGCCCATTCCGGCGGCGGCAGGAACAGGCGGCCGGCGTATTTGGGGTCCCACAGCGCTTCATACGACGACGGCGCAGTTTTCACCGTCGACGTGTTGTAGATCAGACCGTCGGACCACAGCAGGTAGCCAATGCCAAAGCCGTTCGCGCCAGTGCGGTATTGCGGCGCCACTTCTTTCAGGTTGGGCAGCTTGTCGAGATCGGGCTTCATCAGCAAGCCCGCGTCGCCGAGACCTGCTGCGCCCACGCCCGCGAGCGTGATGACGTCGTAGGTCGGGCGCTCGCCCGCAGCCTTGACCTTCGCGACCATGCCCGAGGTGCCGTCCGCTCGGTCGGCGATCACCTTCGCGCCGGTCTTCGCGGTGAACGTCGCGGCGATGTTGCGCAGCGCAGCCGCGCCCGTGTCGTCCGACCACGTCAGGAGCCGCAGCGTTTTGCCGCTGAAGTTCTGCTGCTGCGCGCGCAGATTGACGAACGGCATCGGCAACGTGGACGCCGCGAGCGCTGCGCCAATCGTCTTGATGGCCTGCCTTCTGCCCCGTTTGATCTCTTGCATGGCGGTCTCCCTGTGTTGAACGCCTGTTGCCTGGTGATAATCGCTGTGACCGCTGCGGCCGCATGGCACCGTTGGTTGGCGTTGGCGGATGCGTACTGTTGATGCACTCTAGGTTTGCCAAAATCCGTCAACAAACGAAATATGTGCATGGAGGGCATGACGTAATCTCATGCCGGGCACGTCTCGCGAAGTGCCGGGAGCGCGCCACGGGATCCGCTCGAAGGTTGAGCCACCGGCGCATTCGGGTTAACGTCCATGCTTTTCCGCACTCTGCGCCTGTCCGTAGGTATGAGCAAAGCTCGGTTCTGGTGCGCCGTGGGGGCCTCGTGCCCCGCTGCAGTGCGCGCCGCGCACCTTCGGCGCGTGTTTCGATCGATGCATGAGCGCAACGCATGGCGCCACGCGTTGCCACGACTCGTGCGGCGACGCGCGATCGCGTATCCTGTGGGCAGGCGACGAGCGTCGATATCGATCCTTCTCGCCGCACCCAATGATTTTTTCTAATCCGGATACCTGTTACTTCGATGCGACGCCTTCCGCCGCTCAACGCGCTGCAGATTTTCGAAACCGTTGCGCGCCACCGCAGCTTCACGCGTGCCGCCGATCATTTGTGCCTCACGCAAGGCGCGGTGAGCCGGCAGATCATCGCGCTGGAGGACTACTACAAGTTTCCGCTCTTCAAGCGCCACGCGAAAGGGCTGACGTTGACCGCCGAAGGCGAGTTGCTGCTGCCGGCGGTGAAGGAAAGCTTCGCGCGAATCGAAGAGATTTCGCTGCGCTTGACGCGCCAACGCACGGACCTCGCGCTGAAGGTGCCCACTTGCGTCATGCGCTGGATGCTGCCGAAAATCATGCGCTTTCAGGCCGAATATCCGGACCTGCATGTGCAGATCACCACGACATGGCAGCACGACGTCGACTTCCAGCTCGAACCGTTCGATGCGGCGATCATTTATGGCTCGTCGCCCGGTGCTGATGTGCAGGCGGTGCCGTTATTCGAGGAGCGTCTCACGCCCGTGTGTGCGCCCGATCTGTTGAAGGACAAGCCGCTCGCGGCCGTCGGGGATCTCGCGCGGCATACGCTGTTGCATCCCACGCGCGATCATCGTGACTGGAAAATGTGGCTTGCCAAGGTCGCCGAAGCGGACACGGCAAATACGCGCGAGATCGACGCCGAGCACGGGCCGAGCTTCGACACCCTCGACATGGCAACCAACGCCGCGTTGCAGGGCTTCGGCGTGGCGATCAGCGACCTGGCGCTAATCGACGAAGACGTGGCCGCGAGGCGTCTCGTGCGGCCTTTCGATATGGTCCTCAAAACGGGTTGGCGCTATTACTTCGTGTATCCCGATTCGGTTGCGCACCAGCAGAAGCTGAATCTCTTTCGCGACTGGATCGCCGCGCATTGGGAAGAGTAGGTGTCGATGTTCCGCGCGTTTGAAGGCGGAGCGGTAGAGCGCAAACCTTACGGCGCGAACGACAGAAACAGATATGCGGCGAAGAGCGACAGGTGCACCGCGCCCTGAAGGATCGTCGTGCGTCCTGTGCTCAGCGTCAGTGTGCCGACAATCAGCGTAAGCACGAGCAGCACGGTCTCCTTGCCGTCGAGGCCGAGCACGAGAGGTTGCCCCGTCGTCAGGAATACGGCCGCCACGGTTGGAATGGTCAAGCCGATACTCGCGAGCGCGGAGCCGAGCGCCAGATTCAGGCTGTTCTGCAAACGGTCGGCGCGCGCCGACCGCACGGCGGCGAGGCCTTCCGGCAGCAACACCAGCGCGGCGATGATGATGCCTACCACCGCCGGCGGCGCGCCGGCATTCTGAACCGCTGTCTCCACGACCGGCGACAACACTTTCGCGAGCAGCACCACCGCGACGAGGCACACCACTAGCAAGCCGCCGCTCGTAAGCGCGAGTCCGGCGCTGGGCGGCTCGGCGTGCACGTCTTCGTCCGGCACGTCGGCGAGAAAGTAATCGCGATGGCGAACCGTCTGCACGAATACGAACACGCCGTACAGCACTAGCGACGACACGCCGGCGAAAGCAAGTTGCGACGGCGACAGCATCGGGCCGGCGCTCGTCGTCGTGTAGTTCGGCATGACGAGGGTCAGCACCGATAAGGACGCCAGCACGGCGAGAGCCGCAGCCGCGCCGCGGCTCTGAAAATCCTGCTCGCGATGGCGAATGCCGCCCACCAGCAGGCACAGTCCGACGATCCCATTGCAGACGATCATGACCGCGGCGAACACGGTATCGCGTGCCAGGCCGGCTTTCTCGGGGCCGGACGTCAGCATGACGGAGACGATCAGCGCGACCTCGATTACGGTCACGGCGACAGCGAGCACTAGCGTGCCAAACGGCTCGCCGACGCGGTGCGCGACTACTTCAGCGTGATGCACTGCCGTGAACACCGCGGCGCAGAGCGCGATACCCACTAGCACGAGCAGTAACTGGTTGCCCGGCAACGCGTAGGCCGCGCCCAGTACGATCCACGCAACCAGCGGCACGGCGAGAGTCCAGCGGGGCAAGACGGTCGGCGGATTGGCCATCGGGCTTCCTTTTGTCTGGTACTTGTTCGTGAATCGTGCGACGAGGCGGGCTTTGGAAACGGGAGCGACGAATTAAACCGATGCGTTAGCAGGATGGTGCAACGGTCTGGATGGTAGAGCTTTTTGTCAGGCGCGGGGAAGGTTTGTTGATGGCGGCGCGGGTTCTGGCAGCGCGAGATTGCCACGCTGGAGGCCGCGCTGGAATGGCTTGGTCGGGATTGCCGACTGCGAACCGCTACACGTCAAAATGCAGCGACGCCTGCCAGGAGAGTTGCTCGAACCTGTTACGCCCGGCAGAGTGCCAACGTCAGGCAACTCGACGCCGGCACTCGCCTATATTGCTGCCGGCGCCACGTAAGCGCCGGCTTCTGCTCGTTACTGGCCGACCGGACGAACCGTCAATGCGTTCTTCACCGACGTCACGCCGGCCACGCCTTGCGCCGCTTGCGTTGCGATGTCGACTTGCGACTGGTCAGGCACCGTGCCGGCCAGCGTCACAGCACCGCCGCGTGCGCGCACGTTGATGTTCGCGACGCTCAAGCCCTTGGTCTTGGCGAGCGCGCTACGGACCTTGCGTCCGAGCGCACGGTTGGCAGCCTTGGCCTGCTTGCCCGTTGCCGCCGACGACGCCGCGGTTGCCGGTGCTGACGCCGCCGCGTCGCTGCTTTGTGCGGATGCGTTGAGCGATGCCAATACGATCAGCGCGCCGCCGACCATCTTCATTGCCGTGGATGCTTTCATGCGAGTTTCTCCTTGTCGTGAATATGCTCGTCCCCTGGCGGAGACCATGTGTTGCACTACGGGTACAGCGGAATCAAATCGGAAGGACGTTACTGCGGGTCTTGCAAATGCTTGAGTCTGGCGAGCTCATCGCGGCTGCTTCGACGGGCCGAAGCCCGCGTGAGCCGGCGCAGGCTTGCTTGGGGCCGGAAGCAAACGATACTCCAATTGGTTCCATGGTGAACGCGACGGTGCCCGGAATGAGGCTTTGCTACAACGGTGAAGCCATGATGAGCAAAGCTTTGCTGCATATCCGTGCGGGCTGGTGTAGGCCGTGGCGTCCCTTGGTCCCAGAGAGTGGACTAACCGTGGACTAACCAACCGTCAGCCCGCGGCCGAGCCAACGCATCAATCACTGCAACAAACAACGCATTCAAAAAAGGCACGCTGCATGAGCAAATCATTGCTTCCCATCATCCCGTTGTCGCGTAACGATTTGCCCGTGGGGGCGGCGGACCTCGCGCGTTTCATGATCGGCAAATACCTCGTGCACGATGTGCCCGAAGGGCGTATGAGCGGTCGCATCGTCGAGACCGAGGCATATCCGGTAGGCGATTCGACCAGCCATGCCTTCATCGGACGCCGTCCATACAACGGCTCGATGTTTCTCGCGCCCGGCTACGCCTACGTGCGGCTCACCTACGGGCTATCGTACATGCTCAATATGTCTGCCGAAGCGGAGAACGTCGGCGCGGGCATTCTGATTCGGGCGATAGAGCCGCTCGAGGGCCTGCCGCTGATGGAAGCGCGCCGCCCCGGCGTGCCGCTGCGCGACCTGGCGCGCGGACCCGGCCGTCTCACTATGGCGTTGGGCATCGGCCAGTCCTTCGACGGCCACGACCTTTGCGGCGGGCGTGAGCTGTGGATCGGTGTCATCGAAAAAGGTGATGTGCCGGTCGGTGTGACGACACGCATTGGCTTGTCCCGGGAAACGCATCGGCCGCTGCGCTTCTTCGAGCCGGGCAGCGCGTTCGTCAGCGGCCCGCGCAAACTGCTTCTCGCACCTCACGCAGATCTCGGCGGCAATTCGCAAATTTGACCGTCTCGCGTCTACGGACCTCCCGGATAAGTACCGCAGCTCCGGAAGACCGGAACGCAAGCGTGGCACGTCGGCGAAATTATTACGGCAACGATGCAAGCAGCATTTCGTGTGGCGGCAATTCAGTTTGACTTTTTCGATTACGACAATTATGTATCTCACAATTAGGGGTTTTCCCTTGGTGCCGCGGTGACTAGACTGGAATCACTCGCTTCCACACGGTGTGGCAAGCAGCAAATAAAACCAAGTCTGGAGGTAATAATCATGAAATCGCTTATCAAGGCAGTCGCCATTGCAGCCGTTCTCGCCGCTCCGGTCGCATCGTTCGCTCAATCGAGCCAGCAACCCGTGACGCGTGCCGAAGTCCGCAACGAGCTGATCCAGTTGGAACAGGCAGGTTACAACCCGGCAGTCAGCAATGACCCGAACTATCCGGCCGACGTCCAGGCCGCCGAGCGTCGCGTCCAGGCGCAAAATCCTGCAATTGCGCAAACCCAATTGCCGGTTGCCGACACCAGCGGCTACGGCGGCGTGGCGAATGGCTCGTCGCAATCGGGCGGCGTGCGTGAGCCCATGACCGGCCCGAAGTCGGTTTATTTCGGCAACTAAGGTTGGCAACTGAGTTTCCAACTGAGTTTCGGCAACCAGGCCGCGTCGGCAGAATCAACTAGTTGAGTCTGCAACCGGCCGGTCAGTTTCTTACGGCCGCAGAGCGTTGGATTCATCAAGCGCGATCCGCTGCTGCCGCAAGCATTGCAAGTCTGGATGGGAGCAGGAGAGCGCGCCGCTAGAACCGGCGGCGCGCCGGTCTCCCAGCCGGGATTGAAATACCGAATCACGTGGTTCTGACACGTTGGGCGGGCTAGCGCAAAGACTCAAATCCGTGGCCTATACCCGTCAGTCGGCGCCGTGGCCGCATGCGCTAGCGAGGCGGGTAGCTGGCAAAGCGTTGCGCGGTGTCACATACCGCCCAGGAATTCACAGGAACCTCCGCTGCCGCAAGGTAGCTTGGCCCAACCGTTCAGCGATTGGGCTTTTTTTGCGGCTCGTACATGCGGCAGGCGCGGCGCGTCAGGGACGCTCGCCGTGAATATAGAACTCGAGTTGCTGAATGGTGAACTGCTGTTCGGCGATGATGTTCTTCACGAGGTCGCCAATCGACACCATTCCCACCAGCCTGTCGTTTTCGATCACCGGCAAGTGGCGCATACGCCGCTCGGTCATGAGCGCCATGCAGTCGTCGGTGGTCTGCTCGGGGCGCACGAAGCGCACGGCTTTGCTCATGATCTCGCGCACCGGCGTGGCCTTCGATGACCGGTCCATCAACACGATCTTGCGCGCGTAATCGCGCTCGGTGACGATCCCCGCGATGCTGTCGCCGTCCGTAACGACGAGCGCGCCAATGCCTTTCTCAGCCATCAGCTTGATCGCTTCGTACACGGAGTCGTCGGCCCGTATCGTGTAGACGGTCGTGTTGTTCGGTTTGGTTTTAAGAAGCTGTGCAACGGTTGTCATGGAGCGGCTCCGTTTCGCGGTGCAGCACGCCGGCGCGGCGGCTGTCGAGGACCAAGCAATTCCAGTATAGGCGCGAGACGCCAGCGAGTGTGTTCGGGAATACCTGGAGCGCGCGAAGCGTTTACTTCGGGTAGTGCGGCCTCACACTGTTGCACTTGCGGTGCGTCGCGCGCTTCGCTGGTGCAAGATCCGTGCGCCATGCATGGGCATACGGTGTGGTCGGCCGATTAGCGGTAAACTCCTGTCCGTACCTTATCCCCGGTTTCATCGGGTTCATGTTCAGCACCTTTGTCTAACGCCATGCTCACGTCTCACGATCCGTCGCCCGCAGTAGACGGCGCCATCAACGGCGAATGCGTCGTTCTCGACGCCACCGCCACGCTTCCCACGCGCTACGGCACGTTCACCTCTTACGTGTTTCGCGTGGTCGAAAGTGGCGCCGAACATCTTGCTCTCGTGATGGGCGACGTCGCGAACAGGTCTTCGGTTCTGACACGTTTGCACTCCGAATGCCTGACGGGCGACGTGCTCGGCTCCTACCGCTGCGACTGCGGCGAGCAGCTCGATCTGGCGCTGCGCTATATCGCTGCCGAAGGCTGCGGCGTGCTTCTGTATCTGCGTGGGCACGAAGGCCGAGGCATCGGTCTGTCGAACAAGATCCGCGCTTATGCGCTGCAGGAGCAGGGCCGCGATACCGTCGAGGCCAATCTCGATCTCGGTCTGCCGGATGACTCACGCGAATACGACTCGGCGGCGGGCATTTTGCGGACGCTGAAAGTGACCTCGGTCCGCCTGATGAGCAACAACCCCGAAAAGTTCGACACGCTGTCCAAACACGGCATTCCGGTCTGCGAACGCGTCGCGCTCGCCATTCCGATGCGCGAGGAAAACGAGCGCTATATCCGCACGAAGCAGCTTAAGTTCGGGCATTACTTTGATGAGAATGAGTAGGCGGAAATCGGTATTTATGCGTAGTTGTGTGCGGTGAGAACGCCCGGGATTGCGGGCGAAAGCGATGGCCTTTGGTGGCTAATTTCCAAGCACGAGACCGAGGGGCTTCATTACGAGAATCGCGAGCCTTCAGCCTTGCATCATGCGGCGAATGTAGTCCTCCCGTTCCTCGTCATTCCTGTACAGGTGATACGGGTAAGCAAGAGGGTGGTCGTCGATGCCTGCGGCGATCGCCGCGTCCCTGTCCTGCAGCGAGGCGTTCTCCTTAGCCGCCATCCGGTTCGCTATGAGCCTTGACCTGGCCGCCCCCTGCAAAACTCACTTTATTCTCACGACGACCTTGCCCCTGGCGCGTCCCTGGGCCAGGTATTCGAGCGCTTCCTTCGCCTGCTCAAACGGAAACACCTTGTCGATCACTGGACGAAGCTGTTCCGACTTGAGGAGTCCGCCAATTTCAGAGAGTTGCGTTCCATCGGGGCGCACGAAGAGAAATGAATAGGCTACATCCCGCTTCTTCGCGAGCCGCTTGATCTTGCGGCTCATTAGCCCGAATACCAACCTCAGAATGAAGTTCAGCCTGCGGGCGCGGGCGAACGCTGCGTCCAGCGGCCCGACGAGCGACACGATCTTGCTCCCCGGTTTGAGGATGCCTATGGATTTCTCAATCGCATCGCCTCTGATGGTGCCAAGCACAACGTCGTAGCCGCCCAGAACTTTCTCGAACTCCTGCTTCTTATAGTCGACAACGTCGTCTGCACCCAGACTGGTTACCAGTTGTACGTTGCCCGTACTGGTTGTCGTTCCCACCCGGGCACCGAAGTGCTTTGCGAGCTGGATCGCAAACGTGCCAATGCCGCCGGACCCGGCAGGAATGAAAACTTTCTGGCCAGCTTGAAGATTAGCGCGCTCTTTCAACGCCTGCCACGAGGTGAGCCCGACCATCGGAACGGCCGCGGCCTGCACAAAATCGAGGTTGACCGGCTTCGACGCAGCAACGCTCTCCGGCACCGCCGCGAATTCAGCGATTGAGCCCCTGCCGAGATCGAAAAGGCTGGCAAAGATTGCATCGCCCGGCTTGAAACGCGTCACGTTGCTGCCGACCTCAGCCACCACGCCGGCAACATCGCTGCCCAGCGTAGCGGGCAACTCGAACTTGAGGACTGGCTTGAACGTCCCCGACGGAATCATGTTGTCGATTGGATTCAACCCCGCCGCGTGGACCTGGACCAACAGTTCATCAGGCTTGAGCGTGGGGCGGGGCACTTCGGCGAACCCGATTTCGGGTGTCTTGCCGTAGCGTTTAAAGGTGAGCGCTTTCATGGTGTTCCAGATCCAGTGTCGGGTACCTGTCGCCGGCCGCGATGTCTTCAATCATCAATGGCGAGGACTTGGCCCCCACACGGTCGATGCCCCGACCGCCCGCGGGCCCCGTGCCTGTGAGGATGAGCCTGCGCACCAGGTCCGGCGCCTTTAGCGCCACGTCCTGCGCGACGGAACCGCCGAGCGAAAAGCCGAGCAGATCGACCTGACTGAAACCCATCGCGCGAATCAACGCGATCGTGTCGCGCGCCATCTCGTCCACGGTCACGGGCGCGCGGCCGCCAGATAGCCCGATGCCGCGATAGTCGATGGCGATGATGCGATGCTTGCGGGCCAGGCCATCGACGATGCGCGGATCCAAGTTGTCCGGCACGGCGCCCCAGTTGTTGAGCAGGATCAGCGGAATGCCGCCACGCGGGCCAAGCTCGCGGTATGCGAAAGTGGTTCCGGCCGCCCAGACATGGTTGTTCTGTGCGCGGGCATAGGACGTTGCCGACTGGCTAACCCTGCCGGTCGAGTCGATCGTCTGCAACGCGCGCGAGCGTCGTGTGTGCATGATAGTCATCGAGCTACATCTCAAGAACTGAGCCGGGGTATCCGTCGATAAGGCATGGCTGGCTTTCGGGTAAAACAGAAGCCGCAGTGTTCAGGCTTCTGAACGATAGCGATCGGCCGCGTGCGCTTGTCGAATGTCCGACAGGAGCCCTTGACGCGCGCCATCCAGCGCGTCCCAGCGGCCGGCCACATGCAGCGGCGGGATGGTGACCAGTTCGCGGCGGTCGAAGCCGACGAGCGCCGCGTCAACCAGTTCGCCGACCTCCATCACCTCGGCAAGCGAATTGACGTCAATGCCGGCGCGCTCCCAGATCTCCGTACGGGTCGCTGCCGGCAGCACCGCCTGCACGTAGACGCCGCTAGGCGACAACTCGAGGTGCAGTCCCTGCGACAGGAACAGCACGAACGCCTTGGTGGCGCCATAGATCGTCATGCCAAACTCGGGCGCGAAGCCCACCACCGAGCCAATGTTGACGATCGCGCCTGTGCCCGCCTGGACAAAGCGCGGAGCGACTGCGGCTGCCAGCCGCGTCAGCGCGGTGGTGTTGAGCGTGATCAGGCGTTCGATTCCCTCAGTGGTCTGTTGCAGGAAGCCGCCCGACTGGGCCATTCCCGCGTTATTGATCAGGATACCTATGCGAGCGTCCTCCCGCAGACGAGTCTCGACTGCTGCCAGGTCCCCCGGCTGGGTCAGATCAGCCTGCAACACTTCGACGGCAACACCGCTTTGTTCACGCAGGCGTGCGGCCAGCGTATCGAGGCGTGCCTTGTCGCGTGCGACGAGCACAAGGTCGTGGCCGCGGCGTGCGAAGCGCTCGGCGTAGATGGCACCGATGCCGGAGGATGCGCCGGTGACGAGAACAGTCGGAAGCGTGGTCATGAGTGGTTTCCTTCGAATGAGCGGTTTGGATGCGGGAGCAAGCGCTGCGCGCCTCGCGCGGTGATGGGTGGGTAATCGGTGTAGCCCGCGGCGCCGCCACCATAGAGCGTGGCGAAATCGGGCTGAGCCAGCGGGGCGCCGGTCTTCAGGCGTTCGACCAGATCGGGATTGCTGATGAAGGCACGGCCGAACGCGAACAGGTCTGCGGTGCCATGACAAAGCGATTGGCAAGCGTCAGGCGGCCAAGGGCGTAGGGCTCGAAGGGCGTCGTTCCGGTCATGTCGGTCAGTTTCTGGGTTGTCAACGGAAGCAATAATGACGGTCATAATCAAACGTGTCAAGGTTTTGATGATGATCGACATCAATGTATAATCGAGCCATCGAACACATGAACCACTGTGGTCACGAAATGAAGATCACCAAGGCACAGGCGCAGGCCAACCGGGAACGCGTCGTCGAGACGGCGTCAAGGCTGTTTCGGGAGCGCGGCTATGATGGAGTGGGAGTTGCGGATCTGATGGCAGCCGCTGGCTTCACGCACGGTGGCTTTTACAAGCAGTTCGGCTCCAAGTCCGATCTGATGGCGGAATCGGCGGCCTGCGGTATCGCGCAGACCGTGGCGCTGAGCGCGGGTGTCGACGCACCTGAATTTGTGCGGTACTACCTTTCCCGCGAACACCGCGACGCCCGCGCGACCGGTTGCACGATGGCTGCGCTGGGTGGGGATGCCGCGCGTCAGTCGGACGCAGTTCGGGCCGAGTTTGCGGCCGGTATCGAGAGCCTGCTGACTGTGCTCTGCGCTGAAGGCAGTGCCGTGGACGGTGGGCACGCAGGCCAGGCGCGAGCCCGTGCCCTCGACATGCTGGCGCATGCGGTCGGTGCCATTGTCGTGTCGCGCGCCTGCCCCGACGATTCGCCGTTGGCCGACGAAATCCTTGCGGCGTGCCGCGACCAGATTCTGGCGTCAATGAGCCCATCGACGACCGCGGGCGAAGCACCGTAAGGGCATTGGCCGGTACCGGTGCAAGCTCCGCGATCTGTCGCCGTGTGCGTTCTCGGTGGACGGAAGCCAAGCCCGCATGTGCGCGTTCGCCTGGCCGTTGAGCCACCGCGCGAAAAGCAGAGGGCAGATGCGAGAAATTTCTGTGCTGACTGAAAACGCGTGAAAAAATCCCGCCGGGCGGAGTGGCCGGCGGGCCCCGAGATCCGAACCTCGGTGACAAGTCCGGATGGTTCGGCAGGAGAACGAACTACGATGGCTGGACCAACCGCTTGGCCCTCCCGCTGCGCTCCCCTGGTATGAAGCTGTCAGACACTGCAAAGCATCCATCATGCGATCCGGGCTTGCGACTCTCGATCGCTGGACTCATGCCTTGACAAATTGCAGGCCGCCGAAATTCTGGATCGTGGGAATGTCTACTTTCGTGTACGTGCCGATCTGGGTAACCGGTGCGACCACGATACTCGGGCTGGCGAAGCCGCCGCCATAAGCAGCATTGACGTTTCCAAAGTTGTAGTTGCTGCCGCCGCGTACAGCGGACAGAGCCTTGGCGGACAGTTCTTCGCTGTGGGCGATATCTTTAATGGTCAGCGACGTCATGATAGGTCTCCTGGGGCTGTTTCAGTGTTTCGGTTTAAAGAGTACGGTTCGACGTGTAAGCGGGGAGAGCGCACCTCTATGGGATCGAACGGCATCCGATGTGAGCGCGACTCTCCGCGGCGCTTAACTCACGCCTTGGCAAACTGCAGGCCGCCGAAGTTCTGGATCGTGGGAATGTCTACTTTCGTGTGCGTGTCAGTCTGCGTGACGGGCGCCACCACGACGCCCGGGCTGGCGAAGCCGCCGCCATAAGCAGCATTGACGTTTCCAAAGTTGTAGTTGCTGCCGCCGCGTACAGCGGACAGCGCCTTGGCGGACAGTTCTTCGGTGTGGGCGATATCTTTGATGGTCAGCGAGGTCATGGTAGGTCTCCTGGGGCTGTTTCAGTGTTTCGGTTTAAAGAGTACGGTTCGACGTGCAAGCGGGGAGAGCGCACCTCTATGGGATCGAACGGCATCCGCTGTCAGCGCGACTCTCCGCGGCGCTTAACTCACGCCTTGGCAAACTGCAGGCCGCCGAAGTTCTGGATCGTCGGGATCTCGACTTTCGTGTACGTGTCAGTCTGCGTGACGGGCGCCACCACGACGCCCGGGCTGGCGAAGCCGCCACCGTAGGCAAGGTTGAGGTTTCCTGCGTTGTAGTTGCTGCCGCCGCGTACAGCGGACAGCGCCTTGGCGGACAGTTCCTCGGTATGGGCGATATCTTTGATGGTCAGCGAGGTCATGGTAGGTCTCCTGGGGCTGTTTCAGTGTTTCGGTTTAAAGAGTACGGTTCGACGTGCAAGCGGGGAGAGCGCACCTCTATGGGATTGAACGGCATCCGCTGTCAGCGCGACTCTCCGCGGCGCTTAACTCACGCCTTGGCAAACTGCAGGCCGCCCAAGTTCTGGATCGTCGGGATCTCGACTTTCGTGTACGTGTCAGTCTGCGTGACGGGTGCCACTACGACGCCCGGGCTGGCGAAGCCGCCACCGTAGGCAAGGTTGAGGTTTCCTGCGTTGTAGTTGCTGCCGCCGCGTACAGCGGACAGCGCCTTGGCGGACAGTTCTTCGGTATGGGCGATGTCTTTGATGGTCAGTGAGCTCATGGTAAATCTCCTGTGAGGGTCTTCGGTCTGGATGGAAGAGCACTATTTGTCGCGCTCACAGGGGTATTTGCATAGGGTGTGCCAACGTCAATTGTGCAAGGCTGTGATTGGCATTTAACCTGCTGAATTTAAAGGGAAAAATAAAATCGCCCGCGGAATTTTTCATGCGGTTGCGGGGCGCGAGCCAGCAAAAGGTGTCGTGGGATAGCAAACACGTTTTGGCCAAGTGTCTGCCTTGAGAGAACGCCGCCCATTCAGGCGCATTTATTCGTTCGAATGACGGGGCTCGTCAGTTAGTTGACGCGATATCTGACGTACTTGGACCTGCGGCTGCGACAGCTTTAAAGCGCGGTGGTGACGTTCGGAGAAACTAAGCCAAGGCGATCTCGCGGCGTTTCTCGCGACGACGCGCAAGCCGCCCACCATGACTGCTGGCGACAGGCTCGCTGAGCGGCGCCGATATTTATTGTGTCCAAGGCCACCGCTGAGGCCGTCATATCAGCGCAACAACACCGCTTAAAACAAACCAAAATCATCGTTGCTATCGGGAATCGCATTGAGCAGATCCCGAAGCGCACGCCAGCCCACCAGTGCCGATAAAGTCAGCACGAGCGCGAGCAAGCCGCTCGCACGACTGGGCATTCTTCTCGCCTCGCATCTCAAGGGGCAGGTCGACATCTCCATGCTCCTCGATCAAACGTTCTGTGCCGCGTTCTGCGGCACGATAGCCGCTAACGCCTGCGTCAACGTAGTGGGACCGAATCGCCGTTCACTAACCCCCGTTTGCACGTCGATGCGCCCCGCGTTGTGCGCGTCGTAGAGATCCACGATGAGCCGCGCGTGCTGCTCGCCCAAGCCTGCGCCTTCGAGCATCGCGGCCCATTGCTCCCGCGGCACCGCGTGCGGCACGACAGGCCGGCCGGACAGTTTGCCGATAATGCGCGCAACGTCTTTCACACTGACGCGCTCTTCACTTTCTATGCTCACCACGCGAGGCGAACGCTCACGCGGCTCGCCGTCGAGCAGCAATTGAGCCGCCAGCGCGCCGACATCCTGCGCAGCCACAGTAGGAAAGCGCTTTTCGAGCGGATGATGCAGGCTCGGCAACACGCCCTTGGACAATGCGAGCGGCAGTACACGCGCCCAGTTGTGCATATGCTCGGCCGCGCGTAGGAACGTCAACCGGGTGTCGACGGTACCGAGCTGGGTTTCGAGGTAGTGGAAAAGCGTCGTGATGCCCGTTCCGCTCGCCTGCTCGGCGCCATAGTCCGAAAGCGCGAGTACGTGCAGCGGCGGATTTGCGCGCAACGCTTCGACGCTCACATCGATCATGTCGCGCATCGCGTTTGCCGGGTCGTCGTCATGGCGCGGCAGCGGGCACACGATCTGCACCGCGCGCGCGTTTTCCAATGCGCGAGCCACCGCAGCCCGGTCGTGCAAATCCGCGACCGCGACATCGCAGCCGATTCGCTCGAACGCATCGGCCTGCGCCACGCTATGAACCACGGCGCGCACTTCGCGGCCGGCGCGTCGCAACGCGGCTACGCTCACTTTGCCGACATTGCCGCCGGCTCCAAAAATCACGAACATGAGGTGCTCCTTACCGGATCGTCATGAGAGGAGCATAAGGACGCACCCAGCGCAAAGCGCGCACGCAAGGATGCCCATGAGCAGATTCGGATGACTCGTTGCTCGTCGGCGCTGCGCACGAGGAGCGAGGAGGCTTACTGAGCGTAGGCGCGAAAAACCATGCACAATGCCCGCAGACCGACTGCCATCCGCGAGATAAACGATGAATGCCGTCCCCGAGACCCGCACGCAGATCCCACCCGCGCATACCGGCTCCCGTATTGCGCTGCGTTCGAGCCGACTGCTCGGCTGGCAGGGTTTCGGCGCGGAGCTGGTGAACGTGTCAGCCGGCGTGCACCGGATACCTGCTTTCAAGCACCATCGAATCGGCGTGCATGTGGGCGCGCCCGTCCGGGCGCACTGTCATTGCAACGAGAAACCGCACTCGCGCATTCAGGCGCACGGCGACGCCGACGTGATTCCGGTAGGACTCGACGGGCAGTGGAGCGATGAATCGGCCTGCACGATTTTTAGTATCTGGATCGGCGAAGATTTCGCGCGCAGGACCGCTGAACAATTGGCGCTCAAACCGGACGGCGCGCAGATTCGCCCGCAATTCCAGATGCGCGATCCGCGCTTTCAGCACCTGGCGTGGGCGTTGCGCGCGGAACTGGAAGCAGACGTCGCGTCTGAGCCGCTCTATGCCGAAAGTCTGTGCACGGCAATGGTGGTACGTCTGATTGGCGGCGCTGCGTCGCTCGACGACAAGCGGCGCACGCTCGCGCCGAGGACCGCGGCGCGCGTGACGGAGTTTATCGAAGCGCATCTCGACCGACGCCTCACGTTGAGCGAGCTTGCCGCGCTTGCCGAGCTCAGCGTGCCGCATTTCAAGGTGCTATTTCGCTCGACGCTCGGCGTGCCGGTGCATCAATATGTGGTGCAGCGGCGCGTAGAACGCGCGCGAACGTTGTTGCTGCAAGGCCGGCTGAGCGCCAGCCAGGTCGCGCTCGACGCGGGCTTCGCACACCAGAGCCATATGGCGCACTGGATGGGGCGGCTCCTCGGTATCACGCCGCGCGAGCTCGTGAAGTCGAGCGCGCGCTGACGAACCCAATAGACCGTATCCGCATCAGCTCGACGGCGGCGCCGCTGCCGTCAATTGCGAGTACACGTCATGCGACAGTTGCAGCAACTGCTTGCGGTCGATACCGCCTGACACCGCATAGCCGAAATCGCCGTCAACCCAATAGAACACGTTGACCGGCCCGTCCTGATACAGCTTGAACGCTGTCGTGTTCGCGTTCACCTTGCGGCGCGAGATGCACAGCGTCACCCGTTCGCCATTCTGGCCGCGATACATGAACTGCGCGGTGTCGCCGTCCGGACCAGGCAGCAGGCGGCCACCCGAGAGCGCAAAGCCTGCCTTCGACAACATGGGCGGATGCACATTCGTGCCGAGGCGACTCGCCAGCCACTTCACGAAGTCCTGCTCGTGATCCGCATTCATGTCGGTGGGCCGGTCGACCGCCGGCATATAGACGACATGCGCAACCGCAGCCTGACGCGCGAGTACTTCGCTGCTGTCCGCACTGACAGGGCGCGTGTCGGACGAACCTGCCACCGAAGGCAACGTGTCGCGTCCCATATGCGTGCCGACGCCGATGCCAATGCCCATTACCAGCGCCGCCGCCATGCCCGCGAACTGCGGCCAGTTGGCAGCGACGCGCGAGCGGCGCGGCGCGCCCGGCTGTAAGCGCTTCGGCACGGGTTCGTTCAGCACGCGGTCGTAGCGCTCATGGAACATGCTGTTCAGCGAGAAATAATCGCTGATGCGCGTGGCCAGATCCGGATTCTGTTCGAGCGCGCGCTCGACCTCCGCACGTCGTTCCTCGGACAGCGTGCCGTCCACATAGGCGTGCAGTTCTTCTTCGCTAACTGGCGTAATTTGCTCGCTCATCGCACCACCTGTAATTTCGCACCGGGCTGGCTGCCCGCCATCAATGCCCGAAGCCGTTCGCGACCGCGCGAAAGCCGCGACATGACCGTGCCGATGGGCACGTTCAGCGCGAGCGCGACGTCGGCGTAGCTCATTTCCTCCAGTCCCACCAGCAGCACGACTTCGCGCTGCTCGACGGGCAAACGCTGCAACGCGTAGTCGAGATCGCGCATTTCCAGCGAACGGGATTGTTGCGCCGGCACGGCGAACTCGCTTTCATGCACGCTTTCGTCGTCGACCGCGACGTGAACCGCGCGTGACGACGCCTTGCGCGCCTGATTCGCGAACACGTTGTGCATGATCGTAAATAGCCAGGCGCGCAGATCGGTGCCGGCCTGGAACAGTTCGGTGCGGCCGAGCGCGCGTTCGAGCGTGTCCTGCACCAGATCGTCCGCGAGGTCGCGATTGTTGATCAGCGCCCGCGCATAGCGCCGCAAGCGCGGCACGTGTTCCATCAACTCGTCACGAACATCCATTATTCATCCCGGTCATGGGGCCTCTCGTGGACACGGAGCGGCGGCGCTTCGTCGGGCGTCGCACGCGTTTGTAGTGCAAACAGGCGTGAACGCATTTTATTCCGTTGCTCGAGCGACTCGCCGCAAGATCGTGCGGTTTCATTGGATGGTCATGGCGTCGGCGGCGCGCATCAGGCCGTGTGTGCGTGCATTGCCGGCGACCACGAAGCGCTGCCGTTGCGCCGTCCATGTCAACAGACGTACATCGCCGATGCGGCGCGCCGACCATTGCGGCTGAGCGGGCGCGAGCAGTGCGAGCGTCGACAGCACTACGACCGGCTCGTTATCGCCATTCAGATAGATGAATTCGGTGGCGCGCTGCAGCAGACCCAGCGACACGACGCGCTGATCCACGAGCCGCAGCCCGATCGCTTCCAGGTTGGGAGCGGACGGGTCTCTGCGAGTTGGCGATCCGGCAGGAAACGGGGCGGCGGCGGTTTCGGCCAACGCCATGATGGCCGCGTTGTTAAGCGCCTGCCGCGTGACCTCGGTGGCCGCGAACCAGCCGCTCACGGCGATGCACGCGATGACGAGCGCAACCAGCACCCTGAGCGGCTTGCGCAAGCGCAGCCTTACAGCGCTGCCCCAGCGGCTGCCGGCGTTGTGCCGCCCGTTGAACGCGCTGGCCTCGGGTTCGTCGGCGGTCTGAAAGGAGCGTTGCATCTGTTCGTTGAGCTTGCCGTAAAAGGCGACCCGGCGGGCTTCTGCCGGATCGCGGCCGAGGTAGTCGCGCAGAAACGCGGCGCGCGCCGGCGACAACGTGCCGTCGGCGTAGGCCTGAATGTCGGCTTCGGAAAGCGGCGAATCGTTGGGGGCGTCGGTCGGGTTCATGAGAAAAGGTCTCCGGGCAAAATCCGGCTATTGAGGTGCAAACACCGCCGCGCTCCGGTTTATTCCGCTCTCGTAACCGGGTTTGCGCAACATCTTTTACTGTGCCATCGCGACGTCGCGGAAGCTAGCAAACCCGTTCGCGAATTGCTTTATTCCGCGCAATGGAAATGTTTTTCCCACGTGGCTTGCGCAGGAATAAAAGCCGGTGAGGCGTGGTTCTCCCTGATGCAAACCCGCAACCAGCTCACCGGAATTCATCATGAAGAAGATTGCTTTTGCCGCATTGTCCGTCGTCGTTCTGGCCGCATCGTCGAATGTTTTTGCGCAAGGAAAAACCCGTGCTGAGGTCTACCAGGAACTGATCCAGGCACAACAGAACGGTCTCGATTACGTGACCGACGCATCATATCCGGACGTCAGCCCCGTCTTCGCGCATATGGTCGAACAACACAAGCAGGCGCTTGCTGCCGAGGCGGCCGCGAACCGCGTCGCGAGCGACGCCAGGCCGACGGACAGCATGAATTGAGGGCATTTGAAATGCCGATGGCCGGCGCGCGTGGCGAACGGGCGCGCCGGAAATCGAACGGAATAGACTTGCGCCGCGCGTGTTAGCAAATCAACGCATCGATTCAGCAAGGAGTCTCCGTGACAAAAAACACCGTTCCCGATCATCTACCTCGCTGCGTGCCGTGCCGGCTTGCCGCGATAGGCGCCGTCGTGCTTCTGTCCGCAGGCGGCTTCGCTTATACGGCGGGGTGGTTGACGCCGCAACGCCTGAGCGCGCCGCGCATCGTCGATACGCTGCAGGCCGTGGCGGGTCAACCGCATCCGGGCTATCGGCGCAATCATGCGAAGGGCCTGTGCGTCGAAGGTTATTTCGACAGTAATGGCCAGGGCGAGCGTGTCTCGCGGGCCGTCGTATTCGCACCCGGACGCACGCCGGTCACCGGACGCTTTGCGGTGCCCGGCGGCAATCCGTCCGCGCCCGATACGAGTTCCCCGGTGCGCAGTCTGGCGCTGCTCTTTCAATTGAAGGACGGCGAGCAGTGGCGGACCGGAATGAACTCGACACCGGTCTTCGCCGTGCATACGCCTGAGCAGTTCTATCAGCAACTGCTCGCCGCAACGCCCGATCCGGCGACCGGCAAACCAGACCCGGCCCGGCTCAAGGCCTTTTATGCAGCCAATCCGGAGACCCGACCCTTCCAGGCGTGGGTGAAAGCGCATCCGCCTTCGTCGAGCCTCGCGAACGCCGCGTACTACGGAATCAACGCGTTCCGCTTCACCAACCAGAGCGGCGACACGCGCGCGGTGCGCTGGGCGATGGTGCCCGAGACGCCGTACGCGCCGATTACGGACGCGCAAAAGGCCGGGAAGAATTTCCTCGCGGCGGACCTGGACGAGCGTCTGCAGAGCGGCCCGTTGCGCTGGCATCTGATCCTGACCGTTGCCCATCCGGGCGACCCCACCGACGACGCCACGCTGCAATGGCCGTCCGATCGGGAAAATATCGACGCGGGGACACTCGTGATCGAACGCAGCACGTCGCAGGAAAACGGCGCTTGCCGCGACGTCAATTTCGATCCGACGATCGTGCCGTCGGGCATCGCGCCGTCCGACGATCCTTTGCTCGCCGCGCGCTCGGCGGCCTATGCGCTGTCGTTCAAGCGCCGCACGCGCGAGGAAACGCTGCATCCCGAGCTTCATCAAACCCCGACGACACATGGAGAGCGCTCATGACGCGGACCCGCACGCACTTCAGTCCGCTAGCGCGGTTTCTGCACTGGACGATGGCGCCGCTCATCGTCGCGATGCTGTTTATCGGCGTAGGCATGGTCGCAACGGTGTCGCGCGCGCATGACACGTTGATTGCGATTCACAAGCCGCTTGGCATCGCTCTGCTGCTGCTCGTGGTGATACGCGCAAGCGTGCGCATACGGCGCGGCAGTCCGCCATTGCCTCACGACATGCCCGCATCGCAAAAAATGGCGGCGAAGGGCTCGCATGCGGTGCTCTATGCACTGATGTTTGCGATGCCGCTGATCGGCTGGGCGATGCTGTCCGCGGCGGGCTATCCGCTCACGCTATGGGGTCCGCTGCATTTGCCGCCGATCGCGCCGCATAACGTCGAACTTTTCGCGGTGCTGCGCGCGTTGCACACGTGGCTTGCTTTTGCGCTGTTCGGCACGGTGCTGCTGCATCTCGCGGCGGCCCTGTTTCACGGCCTGATCCGCCGCGACGGCGTGTTTTCGAGCATGGCGCGCGGCGGTCGCTAGACGCCGCGCGCTAGTTGCGGATTCGCTCGGAGCGAGGATCGTAAGGCGCTTTCAGGTGCAAAGTAGCCGGCAGCAATTCGCCGGCTACGTCGATCGCATATGCGCCGCTCGTCAGATACGCGGAGTCTGCTGCGCCATCGGAGTTGTTGACGTAGCCCATCGCGACCGGACAGCCGAGCGTATGGCCGAATGCCGCCGAACTCACGAAGCCGACCGGTTTGCCGTCGCGGAGAATCGCTTCGCCGCCCCAGAGCGTGCGATCCGCTGCGCCGTCCACGGTCAGCACCACCATGCGGCGGCGCAGCGGCTTGCCGCGGAGTTCGAGCAGTGCGTCGCGGCCGCGGAATGGAATGTCGGTATCGAGTTTGCACGCGAATGCAAGGCCCGCTTCAAACGGATTCATGTCCGGTGTGAGCTCCCGGCCCCATGCGCGGTAACCTTTTTCGATGCGCAGCGAGTCGATCGCGTAGTAGCCCGCATTGACGAGGCCGAACGCCTTGCCGGCTTCATGCAGGATCTCGTACACGCCCACTGCGAATTCGACCGGCACGTACAGTTCCCAGCCCAGTTCGCCGACATAGGTGAGGCGGGTCGCGCGCACGGGTGCATAGCCGATATCGACTTCGCGGCTTTGGCCGAACGCGAACGACTCGTTGCGCCAGTCTGCTTTTGACACGCTTTGCAGAAGTTCACGCGAGCGCGGCCCCATCACGGCGAGCACCGCATACTGGCTCGTCACGTCGACGAGCGCGCAGTGCTTATCGCGCGGAATTGCTTTGTCGATCATGTCGAAGTCGCGCGTGGTTTGCGCCGTGCCGGTGACGAGCAGGTATTGATCTGCGGCGAGGCGCGTGAGTGTGAAGTCCGATTCGTAATTGCCGCGTTCGTTGAGCATGCCGGTGTAGACCGTGGTGCCCGGCGGCACATCGACGTCGTTCGCAACCAGGTTTTGAAGGACGCTTTGCGCGTCGCGGCCTTTGACAAGAAATTTGGAAAACGACGTCATGTCGAAGAGCGCCACGCGTTCACGGCACGCACGGTGTTCGGCGCCGCTTAACGGCAGCCAGTTCTGCTGGCCGAACGCATAGTCGATGCGTGCTTCGTCGCGCGTCGGCGCGAAGAAATTGGCGCGCTCCCAGCCCATCTTGCTGCCGAAACACGCGCCGTCCTCGTGCAGCAAAGCGTAGAGCGGCGAGCGGCGAAACGGACGGGCGCTGTCGAGTTCGCGATTGGGCCACGGCATCGCATAGTGCAGGCCTAGCGTTTCCTTCACGCGATCGTGCAGCCACGTGTCGTTACCGTTGAAGCGCGCAAAGCGGCGAATGTCGACCGGCCACAGATCCATGGTCGGCTCGCCCGCCACAATCCATTCGGCCAGCGCCATGCCGGCGCCGCCCGCCGAGGCGATGCCCATCGAGTTGAAACCCGCGCCGACAAAAAAGCGCCGCAACTCGGGCGCCTCGCCGAGCATGAAGTTGTTGTCGGGAGTGAACGATTCGGGACCGTTGTAGAACTGGCGTACCTGCGCCGTTTCGAGCGCGGGTACGCGTTGCAGCGCGTTCGTCATCAAAATTTCGAATTGATCCCAATCGTCGGGTAGCAGCTGGAATTCGAAGTGTTCGGGAATGCCTTGCATGCCCCACGGTTTCGCGTTGGGCTCGAAACCGCCCATGACGAGGCCGCCCACTTCTTCCTTGAAATAGATGAAACCGTCCGGATCGCGCATGACGGGCAGGTCGGGGTGCACGCCGGCAATGCGTTCGGTGACGATGTAGTAGTGCTCGGCCGAGTGCAGCGGCACCGTCACGTCGCACAGGCGGCCCACGGCCTTGGCCCACTGGCCGGCGCAATTCACGACGATCTCGGCGCCAATCGTCCCCTCTTCGCCGTTCTTGTTGCGCCACGCAAGCCCAGTCGCTTCCCGCGCGCCGTGCGCGTCGCTTGTGTGGATAGCCGTCACACGCGTGTTCTCGACGATGCGCGCGCCGCGCATGCGGGCGCCGCGAGCCAGGGCCTGAGTCAGATCGGTGGGATTCGCCTTGCCGTCGCCGGGCAGCCAGACGGCGCCCAGCAGGTCGTCGGTGCGCATGACAGGCCATAGATCGCCGGCCTCGCGCGCGCTGATCACGTCGCAGGCCACGCCATACGCGCGAGCCACGGCGGCGGTGCGCTTGAGTTGAGTCATCCGCTCGGCTGTGCGGGCGACCGACAGCGAGCCGCATTGTTTCCAGCCCGTTGCAAGACCAGTCTCGGCTTCGAGTTCCGCGTAAAGCGCGGTCGAATAGCGGATCAGCTTCGTCATGCTTTCCTGAGCCCGCAACTGGCCGACCAGACCGGCCGCATGCCACGTCGTCCCGCAGGAAAGCTGGCCTTGTTCGAGCAGGACCACGTCGGTCCAGCCGAGCCTGGTCAAGTGGTACGCAACCGAGCAACCAATGATGCCGCCGCCAATGATGACGACGCGCGCGTGCTGAGGGATAGATGTGGACATGTGTTGGAATTAGAGGACCGGTACGCGAAGATTGACGCTTAAATGCACATAATGCAACGGGAGGTCGTTGCAAGCTCTGAGGTGGCAGCTTGACATGAGGCTGTCATTTATCGCTTGCGACACTTACTGTACGGGCGCTAATAGCGTGGCGCGGACCCTGAGTCGACCGCTTTGCAATCACTGCAGACTTAAATGTGGCTTTGCGTGGGAATCGATGTGAAGTCTCACGCTGAACTGTGGTTTTTGTTAGACTCACCGAAGTCCACATTTGCGCACTCCATGTTCTCGACCCAACGCCAGAGCGAAATCCTGCAGCTTGTCCGCGAGCAACGCACCTGTACGATCACCGGTCTCGCGGCGCGCTTCGAGGTTTCAGACGAGACTATCCGCCGCAATATCAAACCGTTGATTGCGCAGGGCCTGCTTCTCAAAGTCCACGGGGGCATCATGCTGCCCGAGCGCCTCGACGAACCGCCGTTCGAGCGGCGCATGGCGGCCAGCCTCGCGGGCAAGCGGGCAATCGGCGCGCGCGTCGCTGAACTGGTGCGCGACGGCGACTCTCTGATTCTCGACGGCGGCAGCACCTGCGTGCATATCGCGCGGGCGCTGACGGCGCGCTCGCGGCTCACGGTCGTGACCAACTCCATCGAAGTGGCCCGGCTGCTCGCGCCGCGCAACGGCAACCGCGTGTTCATCGCGGGCGGCGAACTGCGTGCCGACGACAGCGCCGCGATCGGCGACAGCGTTCAAGCTTTTCTGCGCCAGTTTCATGTGCGTTACGCGATCGTCTCCGTGACCGCGATCGACATGCAGGGGCATTTCATGGACGCGCTTCCCGCCGACGTCGCGTATTCGCTCGCGGCGTTCGCTCAGGCCGAGCGTCGCGTGGTCGCAGCGGACCACGCCAAATTCGGACATAGCGCGCTGCTGCACGCGTTTGCCGCCGATTGCGTGGACCTGCTGGTTACCGACGAAACTCCCGCGCCGGCGCTTGCACAAGTGTTGACGGCCGCAGGTGTCGAGGTGCTCGTCGGCGCGCCGCCCGGCGGCGGGGCGAGAAGCGGCGAGAAGGGTGGGCAGGACCAGTACGACCCGAAGAACGGGAACGACGGGAACGGCAAGAACGGCGCGCGCCCGCGCTAGCAACCGGCCTCGCTGAGAGCGGTTCGAACGCGGACACTGGCGAACGCACACCCAACCCCGCCCAGAGCCTCGCCCCACGCGAGCGCCGCCCGCGCACAGCCAATTCCCGCCGACGCGTAAAATGGCCGGTTATCACTGGCAGCCTGGCTCCGGGCGAACGAAGCGGTGGACTGCGCCGTCCGCCGGCAGTTGCCTTCCGCGCCGCCTGCCTTCGCCGGCTTGAAGAGGATGCACCCTGATGTCGTCAGTTTTCTTTGATCGGGAACGGATTGCAGAATGGCTCGGTGAGAACACCGTCGCCAAGGCGCGCGCGGTCGGGCCCGTCAGCAAAGTCGCATGGCACGGGGCCACGCTGACTGGCGACGTACAGGGCTCGCAGCCGCTTCCTTACAGAACGCGTGTCCGTTTTCGCACCGACGGCGGCTTGCCGTGGGCGCAGAGCGACTGCACGTGCCCGGTCGGCCGCAATTGCAAGCACGTCGCCGCGCTGCTGCTGGCCGAGCTCGAATACCACGACGAGATGGACCACATCATCGACGTGGACGGCAATGAGCGCGAAGATAGCGCCGCCGTTTTCGCCCGATCTGCATCGGCGGAACGCGCTGCTTTGCAACCTGGCGTGCGTCCCGAACTGGTCAGCTGGCTCGAACGCTTCCGGGCACGCGTGGAAGCCGCCGATGCGGCTGTCCAGAAGGCAAGCGCCGCGCGCACCGAGACGCTCGCCTATCGGCTGAACTGGTCCGACTTCCACATGCGGCACGAGGTCGTGCTGCACCGCGCGCGCTGCGATCCGGACGGTCGGATCGTCTCCGTCGGCGAAACGTGGGGCAACGTCGAAGCGGCGCTCGTCAAGCAACCGGGGTTCGTATCGGACGAAGACCTCTCCATCTTGCGCGGCCTGTGGCTCGGCCGTTCCCGCGAAGATTTCGGGCAATTCATTCTGCGCGGCACGAACGGCGCGGAGATGTTGCAAAAGCTCATTGCCACCGGGCGCCTCTTCGTCGACTTCAGAATTGCGCCCGGTGATGACGGCCCCACGCCGCTCACGCGCGCGGCCGACCGGCCCGGGCGCATCGAATGGGAGCCGCTTGCCGACCAGCGGCTGCGCCCGGTTCTGTGCACCGAGCCGCGCGCGAGCATGGTGTTGCCCACCGAGCCCGTCTGGTATGTGGACGGCGCGGCAAACGAGGCGGGTGTGGTCCGCTCGTCGCTACCGTTCCAGCAATTGCCCGATTACCTCGCAATGCCGCCGATCTCGCTCGCCGAAGCGCCCCTTGTCGCGTCGGTGCTGCGGGAGGTTGCGCCCGATTTGCCGTTGCCGCCCACGCATGATTCGCGGGCGATCCGGGTGATCGACGTGGAGCCGGTGCCTGTGCTGACGCTCAATAGCCACGCGTTGCCGTCCGCCGGAAAGGCAAAAGGCCTGGCCGTCGAACTGGCCGGCGTGAGCTTCGACTACGACGGCGTCAGCATCAACGTGGACAGCAGCGTGACACTCGTGCCCATGCCGGGCGGCGACGTCATTCATATCCGCCGCCGCTACGAGGTCGAGAAGAAGCGCCTGCTCGAACTTCGCAAGAGCGGGCTGCAGAAGGTGCCCACGAGCCGCGTGTTCACGTCGCGGCAACTGCCCGATACGATGCTCGGCCTGGGCGATGCGGACGCCTGGTCCTCGTTTGTCAGCGACGCGGTGCCGGAACTCGTCAGCAAAGGCTGGCGCGTGACGATGGCGCCCGAGTTCCGCTACAACGTCATCGAGATCGACGCGATCGACGGCACCGCGCATCAGGCGGGCGACGGCTGGTTCGATCTTGAAATGGGTATCCGCATCGGCGAGCGCAATGTGCGGCTCGAGCCGCTGCTCGCCGATCTGTTCCGGCGCGACCGGCGCTGGGTGGGCGGCACGCTGGAGGCGATCGCCGACGACGAGCCGATTGAACTGAAGACCGAAGAGAACAAGCGCCTGCGGCTGCGCGCGGACCGGTTGAAGCCGGTGGTGCGCGTGCTGGTCGATCTGTTCGACTCGCTCGGTGCGAGCCTGGCCGAGGGCGCGCCGCTGCGCGTGCCTTCCGTGGACGCAGGCCGCCTCCAGGCATTGAGCGATACGGGACGCTGGCAATTTCGCGGCGACGATTCCATTCGCGAACTCGCGCAGCGTCTGCAAGCCGGTCCCGGCTTGCGCGAGGTGCCGGTGCCTCGCAGTCTGCGCGCTGAACTGCGCGCGTATCAGCAGCAGGGTCTCAACTGGATGCAGTATCTGCGCGAGCAGGGTCTCGCCGGTGTACTCGCCGACGACATGGGCCTTGGCAAAACCGTGCAGACGCTTGCGCATATCCTCGCCGAGAAGGAAGCGGGCAGGCTCGACCGGCCGGCGCTGATCGTGGTGCCGACCACGCTCGTGCACAACTGGCGCGAGGAGGCACGGCGCTTCGCGCCCGAACTGAAGGTGCTGGTGCTGAATGGCCCGCAACGCAAGGAGCGCTTCGATCAGATCGGCGAACATGAACTGATCCTGACGACGTACGCCTTGCTGTGGCGCGACCAGAAGGTACTCGCTGAACACGAATATCACCTGCTGATTCTCGATGAGGCGCAGTACGTGAAGAACGCGACGACGAAAGCCGCGCAGGCAATCCGTGGCTTGAACGCGCGGCACCGGCTGTGTCTGACCGGCACGCCGCTCGAAAATCACCTGGGCGAACTGTGGTCGCAGTTCGATTTTCTGCTGCCGGGTTTTCTCGGCAGCCAGAAGGATTTCACGCGCCGCTGGCGCAATCCGATCGAAAAGAATAACGACGGCGTGCGCCGTTCGTTGCTTGCGCGTCGCATCCGGCCGTTCATGCTGCGGCGTCGCAAGGACGAGGTCGCGAAGGAGTTGCCGGCCAAGACGACAATCGTGTGTTCCGTCGATCTGGAAGGCGCCCAGCGCGATCTGTACGAAACCGTGCGTACGGCGATGCAGGAGAAGGTGCGCGCGGCCGTGAGCGCACAGGGCCTAGCGCGCAGTCACATCGTCGTGCTGGACGCGCTGCTGAAGCTGCGGCAGGTGTGTTGCGATCCGCGACTGGTGCGCACGCTCAGGACCGCGAACGAGGGCGCCGAACGCAGCGAGGACGCAGCGCCAAAACTGGCGAGCCCTGATAAGGCGGAAAAGGGCGCGCGAGGTATGCGCTCCGCCAAACTCGACCTGCTGCTGTCCATGCTGCCGGAACTGATCGAAGAGGGACGCCGCGTGCTGTTGTTCTCGCAGTTCACCGGCATGCTCGCGCTGATCGCCGAGGCGCTGGACGAAGCGGCGATTCCCTATGTGATCCTGACGGGCGACACGACGGATCGGATCACGCCCGTCGAGCGCTTTCAGCAAGGCGAGGTGCCACTGTTCCTGATCAGCCTGAAGGCGGGCGGCGTGGGCCTGAACCTCACCGCTGCGGACACCGTGATCCACTACGACCCGTGGTGGAATCCCGCCGCCGAGAATCAGGCCACCGACCGTGCGCATCGACTCGGACAGGATAAGCCCGTGTTCGTCTACAAACTGATCGCGGCGGGCAGCATCGAAGAAAAGATCGTGGAGTTGCAGGAGCAGAAGGCAGGTCTTGCCGACAGCATTCTTTCGGAAGACGCCGCCGGCGCAGCCAAGTTCTCCGACGACGACATCGACGCGCTGTTCGCGCCGATGCCCGAGCTCGAAGGCGGAAGGTGACGCGAACCGTTTCCGGGACAGTGCGCGCGAGTCGCGCACTCTTCAGCCACTGAATGCCGACGTTTTCCGGTATCCAATATTCCCAGATTTGACTCCGCATTGTTCAAAGACGTCACAAGTCGTCAAGAAACGCGGAGTTTGTCTGCCTGCCGTCAACGGTTGCTTCCCGTACTCGTTGAACACGCGACCGTCATCAGGTCAGTCAACTCAGTACGTTAAGGAAATAACCGTTATGAACAAGCATTTCGTCGCCGCCGCTGTTGCCGGCCTTTTCTCGATCGCAGCGTTTGCGCAAGCTTCGGCACCGGTCGCGGCATCGTCGCAAGCTGCTGTTGCTACTGCTCAGCAGGAAGCAGCGCCGGCAGTCAAGCACCATCACACCACGAAGCAACACAAGCACGCGCATAAGCATTCGCACCATGCAGCATCGGCTGCCGGCGGCGGACAGGGCGCCGCACCGGTGTCCGACGAAGCAGCGCCCGCCAAGCCGTAACCGTTACGCCGCCTAGCGAGCCTCTGAAGACGCGGGCCGGTGCATGACATCGGCCCGTTTGCTGCCTGCGGTTCATCGAAGAAAACCTGCGCAAGACACAACACTCGGTCTTCAGGCGGTTCGGTGGCTGGCCGTCGGTCGCCGGTCGTCGGCGCAGAGCCTCATTCGCGTTGCCGCCTGGATTCACCTCGGTTTAGTTAGGACTATATATGAAACGTATCTGTCTTTCGATCGCATTCGGCTGCGCGATGAGCCTGTCCGTCGTCGCTCAGGCAAAGAGCTTCAGCTTCGAGCTCAGCCCGTCCACACGCACGACTGCGAATGCTCCAGCGACACAAGACTGGCACGACGGACGCTATTGGGACGGTCATCGTTCGTGGAGCCGCGACGAGTGGGAAGGGCGGCGCACGCGTGCAGCAGGCCACAACGATGCTTATCGCTTCAATCGCGACGCTCATTGCCCGCCGGGCCACGCGAAGAAACACGATTGCTGATGTTCTCGCCCGCACTGAACGCGCCCGCCGCCTGCGCAGCGTGTTGACAGGCGGACCTCGCCGTGCTGACGGCCATGCCGATCGCCGCGCCGCCGCAGCAACGGTCGCCCGATGCGCCGCCTTGCACTACCCCGATCTCGCCCACTGCTTCAATGAAAATCTGTTTGCCCCGTTTCGCCACACCGGCTGTCCCAATCCTGCTCGTCTTCTCGTTGGCAGGCGCGCTAAGCGGTTGCTCCCTGCTCGCGCCGAGCGGCCCGCCCGCCAGTCCGCCGTTAGCGTGGCACTCCAGCTGGCCGCCCGCAGTGCCTGCAGTGCCTGCAGTGCCTAATGAGGCAATGGTTCCGGCTGGGTTCTATCGGGTGAATTCGGGCGATACCTTGACCGGCATCGCCAAGGCTTTTGGCCGCGATGCTGCGGCCATTGCGCAGTGGAATCACCTGTCGGCGGATGGCGCACTGGATGCCGGGCAACTGCTGCGTGTCGCGCCGCCACCGGGAGTGGCGAGCACGCCTGCCGGATTAAATGCGCGCACGCCTGCAAGCCCTGAACCCCGCGCGAAAGCAGTGCAGAGTGTCGCGCCCATCGGCAAAGCGCGGCTCGCATGGCCGGTCAACGGGCCGGTTGAAGCGCCGTTCGTCGCAGGAAAAACCAGGGGAATTGCGATCGCTGCGGCCGCTGGCGAACAGGTGAGAGCGGCGGCGAGCGGGAGAGTCGTGTACGCGGGAGGCGGCATTGCGGCTTATGGTCTGCTGATCATCATCAAGCACGACTCACATTTGCTGACCGCCTACGCCAACAACCGCGCGCTGCTGGTGAAAGACGGCGCGCTCGTGAAGAAAGGGCAGGCGATTGCCGAGCTTTCGTCGGACTCCCACGGCGACGCGTCTTTGCATTTCGAAGTGCGCGACGGCGGCAAGCCTGTCGATCCGCTCCTCTATCTTCCGAAGCGCCCTTAAGCCGGTGCCCACGCGGCATTGCCGCTTTCCTCGAACCGGACCGACGCGGCGTGCTGTTACATGCAGCGCGCTGCGCAATGGAATGCCCTATGACCTTTCGCTTCACCCACCGCACCGGCTCAACCGGTTTTACCGGTTTTCTTCGCGCGGCTGCAAATCCTCTCGGTCTCACGCTCGCGTCGCTTGGCTGTGTGTGGGCGCTGGCGGGTTGCGCGCCGTCGGTCGTCGAACCCGCCGGGCTGAGCAGCGGCGCGCCGCCCATTCGTACAGTCGGGCAGACAGCGCCTCATGCGTTGCAAGGCGGCTACAACGATGGCGACGAGCGCGGCGCTGCACTTGCCCCGAGCTTATCGGCTGCCGAGCCGCGATCCGACGCGCAGTCCGCAGATGACGATTCGCCGGCCGCGCCGGCTTGCGCTTGCAGCAGGCGCTTTCTGCAGACCGGCCTCGCGTCGTGGTACGGGAAGATGTTCCATGGTCGTCGCACCGCGAGTGGCGAGCGCTACAACATGCACGCATTGACCGCGGCGCACCGCACTTTGCCCTTGGGCGCCTGTGTGCGAGTGACGGCAGTGGGGCGAGAACGCTCGGTGATCGTGCGCATTAACGACCGTGGGCCGTTCGTGCACGGACGGATCATCGATCTATCGTATGCCGCTGCGGAGGCGATTGGTGTGAACGTTGCGGGTACCTTGCCCGTCAAGCTCGAACACATTGCGCCCGCGCGTGGTCTGGACGGCGCTCGTCGCTGCGTAGACCGGGCAGCATGAGCGTTGGCCGCTTTCTTTGGCAGGTTCCGCTGCGGCCGGAATACGCGTGACTCATGCGCGAGAGAATGCAGTTCTGGCGTGCGAGTTTCTCGCTTTACGGCCTGGTGTAACAAATCATCGCCGTCTGTAAATGTTCACACGGCCGCACTTTTCATCCCGATGATTCGTTGCCGCGCGGGGTTGCAACGTCGGCGGTTGTTGTTATGGCCTGCGTAATATCTACCGCGTCGTTCGTTACAAACGTAGTTCTTTCATCTTGAGAATCAATTTCTGAGCGGTTAATTTCTGTGCACTCGTGAGGTAGCCCCCGCGAGCGTGTGATGTTTTTTAGCGGCGTCGTCCTGACCAGGCACGACGCCGTTTTTTTTGCTATCGACGGCCGGCGCGCAACGACACACTGGCGTACTGTCGGACAACCGCCTCAGGCGGCGCGCCGGCTGAGCCGCGCGAGACGCGCGGGACGCCCGGGCAAGCGGAGCGCGACACGGTTATTGAGCGGTTGACCAAGATATAACCTGAAAGCTTTGCTCCGCGATTAATTACACGTGGCAACAGTGTGAGGTCGATGTGGCTATCCACTCATCCATTTTCTTTCGACTGGTTTGTACGGACTTGACGGCTTTATTGCGCATCTACAACAGCGGCACCCACCAATTTGACAATCCTTAAACGATTTATTTTGAGACCGTTTCTATACTCACTCAAATTGTCAAATCGCCGCATCCCGAAAAGCTTGTCGCGGTTTGAAAAGACAGGCGCGGGGCTTGTACCGTGCGAGAGAGACCACTTTTTTATATGGCAAGCCCATGCAGGCTGAAACTGGCCGGCGGGACCTGAGAGGCGTCGGGAACGGCGCGCAAAACCGGCAGAAGCGGCATGCGAGCCGACAGCTGCCGCGGAATCGTTTAATGGCATTCAGCAAAGATCGCCCGTCTTTTCGATTATGATTATCGGCGGTTGATAATCGCCGCTCCCAAATCGAAAAATGCGCGCTAATTTTGAGATGGGGTGGCAGCAGGGTTGTACGGGGCGCGAGGCGAAGGACCATTAGTCGAAAGAGAGTCAAACAAACTTCGAACCGAAGATGAATGAAAGGCCGGAAAGCCGGTGCAAGCGAGTACAGGCATCCCGGTCGATCCGCCGGCTTGCCGGTAATGGTCGCGGCCGCTGATGCGCCGCTGCGCCCGTTACCGGCAAACGACGAACGAACGACGAACAAACGACGAAGTCGCGTTGCGGGGTTTTTATGAGAATTGCTGTCCTGGATGACGATTCGGCGCAGGCCGATCTGGTTTGCCAAACAATGTCGGCAGCGGGCCATGTCTGTCACGCATACGGCGCGGGGCGCGAACTGGTGCGGCAGTTGCGGCGCCAGTCATTCGACCTGCTCGTGCTCGACTGGAATGTGCCTGATATGTCGGGCGAGGAAGTCTTGCGCTGGGTGCGAGAAAGCCTGTCAGAACGCTTGCCCGTGCTGTTCATGACGAGCCGCGGCCAGGAGAGCGACATTACGTCGATCCTGAACATCGGCGCCGACGACTACGTCGTCAAGCCAGTCCCGGCCGCCGTACTGCTCGCGCGCGTCGGTTCGCTGCTGCGCCGCGCCTATCACCTGAAGCCGTCGGCGGCGACGGAAGTCTTCGGCGAATTCGAGTTCGATCTGCATGCAAAGCATGTAGTGGTGCGCGGCACCAAGGTGGCGGTCACCCAGAAGGAGTTCGAACTCGCGCTGTTGCTGTTCCAGCATCTGAGCCGGCCGCTGTCGCGCGCGCATATTCTCGACGTCGTCTGGAAGCAGGCGACGGACATTCCGTCGCGCACGATGGACACGCACGTGTCGATGCTGCGCAGCAAGCTCGGCCTGCGGCCCGAACACGGCTACCGTCTGACGCCAATTTACGGCTATGGCTACAGACTGGAGCGGCTGGAGTCAGCGAGCGATACACCGGCAGCCGCAGACCGTTCGCAAGCGGGGCAGGCGTGACGTTTTGCGTCGACGACGCTTCAGTTATACGCGGCAGGACCGGCTCGGCTGGCCGCCGCGCGAGCGCCGTGCTGGCCGCCGCGGGACTCTTCGCCTTCGCCTGCTTCGCGTCCGCTTCGGCACATGCGCAGCCGTCACGCGCGCCAAAGCAGCGCGCGAAAACCGCGCCTCCCGCCTATGTTTCCTATGTGACGCAGGCAGGCGACACGCTCTATGAAATCGCGAGCCGCTATCTCAGCGACACCGCCGACTGGGCCGTGCTCAGTCGCCTGAATCACGTGCCCGCACCGCGTCGCATGCCGGCCGGCATTGCGCTGCGTCTGCCAGCCGACAAACTGAAGCAGGACCCGGAGACGGCACGTTTGATCGCGACGAGCGGTCCGGCCGAACATGCGTCGGGCGGGAGCCCTTATCTGCCGCTCATGACGGGCGCGACGCTTGGCGAAGGCGACCGCATCCGCACCGGGCCCAACGGTTTCGTCACACTGGAGTTGTCCGACGGCTCTCATCTCACGATGACGCAGGACGGCGCGCTCGACATCGACAGGTTGCGGCGGACCACGCTGACGGGCGCGGGCGACCGTCAACTGGAACTGCGCCGCGGGCAGGTCGAGAGCCAGGTCACGCATGCGACGAAAAAAGACGACCGCTTCCAGATCCGTTCGCCTTCGGTGGTTGCGGGCGTGCGTGGAACGCGCTTCAGGGTCGCTTACGACGGCGACGCGCAAACCACGGCTGTCGAAGTGCTGGACGGCGCGGTCGGCGTCGACCCGGTCGCGGCGCTTTCGCGCAAGTCTGCACCGCCGCCAGGCGTGCCGCTGCGGGCGTCGGCGCAACTGCTCACGGCGCGCTTTGGCAGCGTGACGCGAGGCGGCGCCGCGGTAGGCAATGCAGTTGCGCTGCTTCCCGCGCCTGCGCTCAGCGAGCCGGCGAGAGTGCAAGACGGCAAGACGGTGGCTTTCGATCTGATTCCGGCTGAGGCCGCTGCAACCGCCGACACCGCACCAACCTACCGCGTGCAGATCTCTCGCGACGCCGACCAGCTCGACCTCATCCGCGACATTCGTGTGAGCGCGCCACATGCGGACTTCGGCGATCTGGCAGACGGCACGTACTTCGTGCGCATTGCGGCGATCGACGCGAACGGGCTCGAAGGTTTGCCGCAGGTGTATGCCTTCGAGAGACGGCAATTCGCGGTCGGTGCGTCGGCCGCGGCGCGCGTGGGCAGCCACGATTACGAATTTCGCTGGTTCGTGAGCCGCGCGCCGGCGTCGGCGCAAACGCGTTTTCGCTTCGTCATGGCGACGACGGCCAATCTGCGTCATCCGATCGTCGACCGCGCGGATCTGACGGGCGGGCAACTGGTGGTGAGCGATCTGCCGCCAGGCGTCTATTACTGGACCATCGTTGCCGAGCAGTTCGACAACGGCCGCTTGTACGAGACGGCCAGCGCAGTTCGCACGTTCACGCTTGCGCGCTGACGCTGGTAGATTCACTGGCCCGGAAGTGGCCCGGTCCGCTCGCTGTTTTTGGCTTTCTACCTTCTGACATCACGCCTTGCCCAACACATCCACGCGCTTGAGCCTCGACCCGCGCGCCCGTCTCGGACGGCGCGCCGGCCGTCGTTTTCTGATCGAATGGGCGGCTATCGGATGCCTGGGTCTTGTCGTGATCGCGCTCAGTTCGTTGGGTCGCATGAGCGCGAGCGTCGATCATCTGGTGTACGACCGCTTACTGAGTCTGCATGCGCAGGCGGTGCTGCCGGACATCGTCGTGCTGGAAATCGATAATGAAAGCATCGCGCAACTCGGCCGCTGGCCGTGGCCGCGCAGCGTACACGCCCGATTGCTCGAGCAGGTCGCGAAGGCAAAGCCCGCCGCGGTCGTCTACGACGTGCTCTTCACAGAAGCCAATCCCGACGATGCCGAACTTGCCCGCGCCATTGCGCTGAGTCCGACCTATCTGCCGGTGCTCCTCACGGATGTCGGGCGAGGCGCACCGGCTGTCGTCGTCGAACCGGTGGCGCCGCTCGTGCGCGCGGCGGCCGGCCTCGGGCATATCAATCTCGAAGTGGACAGCGACGGCATCGTGCGCAGCGTCGCCCAGTTCGAAGGCGACGCCGACTCGCGCTGGCCGCAGTTGATGCTCACGGTGGCGCGCGCGGCAGAACGCGGCGCGCTAGGGTTGAATGTGCAGTCGGCGAGGCGCGCGTCTCTGGAATCGGCGAGCGACGCAAGCGATCGGGGCACCGGTGCGCGCAACGACGCTGCGAGCGACGGCCGCTTCCTGATCCCGTTCAGCCCGAATGCACAGAGCTACGCGAAGCTCAGTTTCGCGAGCGTGCTCGCGGGCCAGGTCCCGCCCGAGAAATTGCGCGGGCGCATCGTCGTAATCGGCGTGACCGCATCGGGTCTCTACGACCGGTTTGCGACGCCGGTATCCGGTGCATTGGGGCCGCTGCCCGGCGTCTATATCCACGCGAACGTGCTCGATACGCTGCTCACCGGCCGCGAAGTCGCGCCTGCCGCACGATGGCTGCTGCTCGTCGTCTCACTGGCTCCGCTCGCGGCGTTGCTGGCCGGTTTCCTCGTGCTGTCGCCGCGCCGCTCGCTGCTGCTGACGGGCGCGCTGTGCCTGCTCGCGATGTCCGGCAGTGCGATTCTGCTGTACGGCGCGCAGCTGTGGTTGTCGCCCGTGCCCGCGATTCTCGGTGTGGTTGCCGTTTATCCGATCTGGAACTGGCGCCGCCTCGAAATGACGATGGCGTATCTGCGCAAGGAGTTGCAGCGTCTCGCGGACGAACCGCATCTGCTGCCGCAAACGCCGCAAACGCCGCAGCGCCGGCGCCAGTTCGGCGGCGACGTGCTCGAACAGCACATGGCGCTGATGGCGCAAGCCGCCCAACGCGTGCAGGACATGAAGCGCTTTATGTGGGACAGCCTGGACAGCATGCCCGAGCCGATTCTCGTGAGTGACATGCAGGGCATCGTGCTGATCGCGAACCATGCCGCGAAGGCGCACTTTGCACGGCTTGGTGCGCCGATGCCCGAGGGGCGTTCCATGCAGACGGTGCTGGGTGGCCTGACGTTCGTCAAGGCCATCGACAGCGGAGCGGGATCGGATGCCGAAAACGATTTGCTGTCCCGCGCGCACTGGCCCGCGCTGCTCGATCCCACGAGCCGCGAATTTGCCGCACTGATGGCGCAGGGCGTTGAGGTGCGCGACGCCGACGGGCGCGATCATCTGCTGCGTTGCGCGAACTGCACGAACGCTCAGGGCGAGACGACCGGATGGATAGCCGGCCTCGTCGATGTCTCTGCGTTGCACGCCGCCGAGCGCCAGCGCGAAGACGCACTTCGGCTGCTGTCCCACGATATGCGCTCGCCGCAGGCGTCGATCCTGGCCCTCGTCGAGATCGAGCGGGCCCGCGAGAAGCCGGTGCTCGCGCGCGGCTTGCTTGAGCGCATCGAACGTTACGCGCAACGTGCGCTGACACTCGCCGATGACTTCGTACAACTCGCGCGCGCCGAGTCGCAAACCTACATGCTGGAGCCGGTGAATCTCGCTGAGCTGATGATCGACGCGAGCGATGAGGTCTGGCCGCAGGCACACGCGAAGCGGATCGCGTTGCATACGGAAACAGACCTATCGGCAGAAGGCCGCGACATAGGCGATAACGGGGACGAGGGCCACTGGATCTGCGCCGATCGTTCGCTCCTGACGCGTGCCCTCGTCAACATCCTGAACAACGCAGTCAAATACAGTCCGCCCGATACGCATATCACCTGCGAGCTATCGCACGTGGTGCCCGCGCGCACCTCGACGACGGCCGGTTTCACTTCGGCCGTTACATCGGATCGCGCGACGAGACGCGTGTCGTGCACGATCCGCGACCAGGGCTATGGGATACCGCAAGAGCAGCAGGCACAGCTATTCGAACGCTTCAGACGTTTTCACGAAACAGAGCGGCCAGAAGTGGGCGGCGCCGGGCTCGGCATGGCCTTCGTCAAGACCGTGGTCACGCGCCATGGCGGTGAAGTCAACGTGGCGAGCGCGCCCGGGCGGGGCACGGCAGTCACGATCTATCTGCCGGCACTGGAAGAAGCGCAACTGGATCGGCCTGCGAGCCGGCGTCATGACGCCTGAGCGCGCGTCTTATCGAATCGGGGAGCGAATTGTGAAAGCGATGAATGCGATGAAAGCGGTGAACGCGACTCTTGTCTGTATCGCGTTTGCTGTGGCGACGCTCGCCGGATGTACCGGCATGCACGCCGACGTGCACGCCGCGACGCCAGCAGCCGCATTTGCTGGCGAGCGGACGTACACATTCGCGGGTCCGCCGACGCAGGAAGCGCGCGCCGACCATGCGCAGTTCGAAACCGTGCTGCGCGACGAACTCGCGAAGCAGGGTTTCGCGGATACGGCCGAGCGGCCCGCGCATTACGTGCTCTCAGTCGGATACGAGACGCGGCCCGCGCAAATCGGCGTTGGTGTGAGCGACTGTGCGTCTGGCAATTGCGGCCCGCAGACCGACGCATCGGTCTCGCTATTCGGCGCACGCGTTTACCGTCATACGCTCACGCTGCGGTTTTTCGAACGCGAGAGCGGGCGGGAAGTGTACAAGGTCAGCGCAGCCAGTACAGACCGCGACGCCGATCCGCTGCGCGCCACGCCCGCGCTGATCAGAAGCGCCCTAGTGCAATTCCCGTTCGACGCACCAACCGACTGGCGCGTGAAATTGCGCCCGAATCCAAAAGGCAGCCTGCCTGAAGTGGTCTCGGTGATGCCGTTGCAACGATAACGCCGGCTACAGCGGATCGCACGGCGACTGCTCCTGCGGTATCGGATCTTCGGGCCAGCGGTTTTCAAATACGCAATCGGCGAGCGGCGTGCGCTCCGCCCATCGTTCGGTTTGCAGCATCGGCTCGCTATAAAAGCGGTCGACGTGGCCAAGGCATAGTATCGCGACCGGCCGCGCGCCTTCCGGCATGCGCAGCAGCCGACGCACTGCATCGACGTCGAAGAGGGACACCCAGCCCATGCCGAGCCCTTCCGCGCGGGCGGCGAGCCACATGTTCTGGATCGCGCAGGCCACCGATGCGAGGTCCATTTCCGGCAGCGTGCGGCGGCCGAAGATGTGCCGCTCGCGGCCGTCCATCAGCGCCATGACGAGCAGTTCGCCGCACTCCAGCATGCCTTCCACTTTCAGCTTCATGAACTCTTCGCGGCGCTTGCCGAGCGCGTCGGCGGTGGCCAGCCGTTCGCTTTCGACGTTCGCATGCAAGGCAATACGCAAGGCGGGATCGGTGATGCGCGCGATGCGCCACGGCTGCATGAAGCCCACGCTCGGCGCGTGATGCGCGGCATCGAGCAGACGCTGCAATACCGCGGCATCGACGGAATCGCGCACGAAGTGGCGCATGTCGCGGCGCTCGTAAATCGCGCGATAAACCGCGTCGCGGTCGGCTTCGTTAAAAGGCTTCGCCATTGAACAGAGCGGCCGTGAAGGCCGGGTTGGAGGGCCAGTAAGCGTGCATGTAAGTCGCGACAATCGAGCCGACGCGATATATCGCCTCGCCGGGTGCATCGCCTTGAGGCCGCGTGGCTGAGCGCAACGGCGAAAGCGGCGTGCCGAGCTTCGAGTAGTGAAACGTGTGGCCGGTCACTGGGCCATGCATGCTGTCGATCTGCTGCATGCCGAGCGCGGTGAAGCGTGTTTGCATCGTCGCGTGACCAGGCAGCAAGCCGAGCATCGACGTGCTGACACCTTGTGTGTCAGTGAGCCTATCGAGTAGATAGAGCATGCCGCCGCATTCGGCGACGAGCGGTTTGCCAGCCGCCGCGTGCGCGCGGATCGCCGCGGCGCTGCGGGCATTCGCGGCGAGCGCCGCGGCGTGCAGTTCAGGATATCCGCCGGGCAGGTACAGCGCATCGGTGTGGGAGGGCGGCGCTTCGTCAGCGAGCGGCGAAAAGTAGTGAATGTGGGCGCCGAGCGCTTCGAGCAGCGCGACATTGGCCGGGTAGATGAACGAAAACGCGGCATCGCGCGCGATGGCGATTTTCCTGTTGTCCAGAAGGCGGGGAAGTACTTGTGGCGTAGCCGCGCCAAACTCCACCGCGGGCGGCAGCCCGGCCAGCGCTGTATGACTCAGCGCATCGGCGGCGCGATCCAGACGCGCGTCGAGATCGTCGATTTCCGCGGCCTGATGCAAGCCGAGGTGGCGATCGGGCAATTCGATTTCATCGCTGGCGGTAATGTGCCCGCACCAGTGCAGCGTCGGCGGCAACGCCTCTTCGAGCATCTGCGCGTGACGCGAGGAACCGACGCGGTTTGCGAGCACGCCATGAAACGGCACCTGGGGCCGGAAATTCGCGAGGCCGAACGCGACCGCGCCGAAGGTCTGCGCCATCGCCTTCGCCGAAATCACCGCGAGTACCGGCACACCGAACTCGGCTGCCAGATCGGCGCTGCTCGGCGTGCCGTCGAAGAGGCCCATCACCCCCTCGATCAGGATCAGGTCGGCTTCGTCCGCGGCCTGCGCGAGAAGATTGCGGCAGGCGTCCTTGCCGACCATCCACAGATCCAGCGACAGCACGGGCGCGCCGCTTGCGCGCGAGAGGATCATTGGATCGAGAAAGTCGGGCCCGGTCTTGAACACGCGCACACGCCGTCCCAGTCGCCGATGGTAGCGCGCGAGGCCCGCGGTGATCGTGGTCTTGCCTTGACCCGACGCGGGCGCGCTAATAAAGAGCGCAGGGCAGGCGGACACGTTCAGAACTCCACGCCGCGCTGCGCCTTGACGCCTTGCTCGCGATACGGATGCTTGACGATGCGCATCTCGGTGACGAGGTCGGCGGCTTCGATCAGCGCATCGGGCGCGTGGCGGCCCGTCACGACCACATGCAGCATCGCCGGACGCGCGTTGATGACGGACAGCACTTCGTCGAGCGGCAGATATTCGTACTTGAGCACGGTGTTCAGTTCGTCGAGGATGACCATCTGATAGTCGCCGCTTTCAATCATCCTGCGTGCTTCGTCCCAGCCTTTGCGCGCGGTGGCCATGTCGGCGTCGCGGTTCTGCGTGTTCCAGGTGTAGCCGTCGCCCATCGTCACGAAGTCGCAATTTGCAATCGCGCCGAGGAAGTCGCGCTCCGACGTATGCAGCGCGCCCTTGATGAACTGCACGACGCCAAGCCGCATGCCGTGGCCGAGCACACGCACGGCCATGCCGAAAGCGGCAGTTGTCTTGCCCTTGCCGGTGCCCGTGTTGACGATCAACAGGCCTTTTTCGACGGTCGCGTTGGCCTGCTTCTTTTCATGGCCTTCGCGCCGGCGTTCGGTCATGCGTTGGTGGGACTCGGGATCGGTCTTCATGGAAGGTCCTGTTGGATGGTGGTGACACTGTGTGCTGGTGCGGTCGATGCGATCGCCACGGTGACACCAGCGTAAACGGTTTTGCGAGCGATCAGATGTGCGGTGCGACCGGCGGCCACCGCGAGCAGCGCGCACGGTTCGCATACGCCGTCCACACCGAGATGCTCGCGCGCGGCGGCCGACGGTTCGTGCACGCGAATCGCGAGAATCTGCTCGCGGTTGAACACTTGCAGCGCGAACCCGTGACGCGCGCAGAACTCCAGCAGGCCCGGTTCGTCCGCTTTCGTTCCAATTGAGGCTACCGTTGCAATCTGTTCGAAGGTGTGCGAACCGAGCGCGGCGCGCACCGCCGTTTCGATCTCGTCCGCCGATGTATGCAGGCGGCAGCCGATGCCCACGCTAAGCGTTTTCATTTCGCGTCCGGCGAAGATGCCGTATCTGATGAGCTTGCCGCGGCGGCACGCGCGAGCGCGAGCGACGCCACGCCGCCTATCACCACGATCGCAGGTGAGCCGAGTCCCGCGCGCGCGACGGCATCGGCAAATTCGCCTAGCCTCGAAAGCGCATGGCGTTGCTCCGGACGCGTAGCCGACTCGATCGCCGCACACGGCGTGTCGGCGCGCATGCCGGCTGCGAGCAATGCGCCGACGATATCGTTCAGACGCCGCATGCCCATGTAGATGACGAGCGTCATGTGGGTGGCGGCGAGCGCGCCCCAATCCGGTTCGCTGCTGCCCGCGCCGTGGCCGGTCACGAATATCACGCCTTGCGCATGATCGCGGTGTGTAACCGGAATGCCGATAGCTGCGGGCGCCGCGATTCCGGCTGTGATCCCGCTGACAATCTCCACCTCGATACCGGCCGCATGCAGCGCCTGCTGCTCTTCGCCGCCTCTGCCGAATACGAACGGGTCGCCGCCCTTGAGTCGCGCGACGCTGCGCCCAGCATGCAGATGCTCGAGCATTTGCGCGACGATGCCTTCTTGCGGCGTCGACGGATGACCGCCGCGTTTGCCGACATAAACAATAAACGCGTCGGCGCGCGCGAATTGCAGCACGTCGTAATTCACGAGATCGTCGACGAGTATCACGTCGGCTTGTGCGAGGGCGCGCGTTGCCTTCAACGTCATCAGTTCGACGTCGCCGGGCCCTGCGCCGATCAGCCACGCGCGTGTCATCGCGCCTCGCTAACCGTGCACGGCAACGACGTTGCGCGTCCCGCCGGCGTACGCCATGCGGTGCCGCATGCGAACGGGCCCAGGTGATTGGAGATCGAAGTCATTCAAGCGGTGTCTTCACGCACGACGGCACGCGCGGGTGCGAACCCGGTCGCCTCGTCGTGCTTCAGCGCCTTCACATCCGTCCCTCGCGGATTCCGGCTGCCGGCGGCGTGACGTCGAGAAACGCACGGCCGCCTCCGCATCTGGCCGGTATCCGGGCTGGCGGCCTCACGCGCTTTGCCTTCCCGCCCGCATTCATTCGAATGTATCGGACAGTGGCATCGAAAACGCATGCGCGGTGCAGCATGAACATTGCACCGCAGGTCGCTTACCGTTGCGGGGACAGCACAGATTGAGCGCGGGAGCGCTGCCTGTTTCCCGTTTAACTGCACACGCGAATGCATGTGCGGGCACCAAACGCGCGCATACGATAGCACACGAGAAGCCCGTGCGATAAGCGCGCCGGGCCCGCGTTTCCTTGACGGCGCCAGACGGTCGGCCTAAACTCGCACGCACTTCTGGTGCTCGTGTGCGCGCTCGTGCGCATGCAGTTAAACGGGAAACAGGGCACCCGCCTGTCACGGTTTGGGTCAACCTGTGCTGCCCCCGCAACGGTAAGCGAAAAGTGACGTCATGGCGGTTTGCGTGGCGTCGCAGTGCCGGCTTCGGTGTCCACGCGCAAGGCCGCGTGGGCATATCACCACTGGGCGAGAAATCACTCGTTCGGGAAGGGGAAGCGGCGCTTTCGCCAGCCCGGATACCGGCCGGAACACGAAGGGCGAACGTCGCGGGGATGCGGCGCTGCGCTCATGCCCTCACACCCGTTTTCTGCGTTTTTCCTGTTGTAGCAAGGTCGTCGTTCATGCCTGAGGCACGCGCTGGACCTCATGCGTGCGGGCTACGCCGGCCGGCGCCTGCAACTCCTGGGATGGACCTCACGATGCAAACTCAAATGCGCAAGATCCCCGTCACGATCGTCACGGGCTTTCTCGGCAGCGGCAAGACCACTCTGTTGCGGCACATTCTCCAGCACGCGGGCGGCAAGCGCATCGCGGTGATCGTTAACGAGTTCGGCGAACTTGGTATCGACGGCGAAATCCTGAAGGGTTGCGGCATCGGTTGCGACGAGAATGGTGTCGAATCGGAAGGGCAACTGTATGAACTCGCGAACGGTTGCCTCTGCTGCACGGTGCAGGAGGAGTTCTTTCCGGTGATGGAAAAGCTCGTTGAGCGCCGTGAGCAGATCGACCATGTGCTGATCGAAACCTCGGGTCTCGCGTTGCCGAAGCCTCTCGTACAGGCGTTCAACTGGCCGCAGATCAAAAACAGTTTTACCGTCGATGCGGTGATTACCGTGGTCGACGGCCCCGCTGCCGCGAGCGGCCAGTTCGCGGAAAACCCGCTCGCTGTCGACGCGCAGCGCAAAGCGGATCCCAATCTGGATCATGAATCGCCGCTGCACGAGTTGTTCGAAGATCAGTTGGCTTCAGCCGATCTGGTGATTCTGAACAAAACAGATCTGCTCGATGAGGCTCGTCAGAACGCGGTCGAAGCCGTGATCCGCGAGGAGATTCCGCCGCAAGTGAAGGTCGTGCGCGCGCACATGGGGCAGCTCGATCTGCACACGTTGTTCGGGCTCGAAGCGGCATCCGAAGAAACGATTCACTTGCGCCACGACCATCACGGTTCGGCGGACGACGCGGACCATCACCACGATGAATTCGATTCGGTAGTGGTGCATGCAAACGTGCTGTCGCGTGACGCAGTAATCGCCGCACTGCAAACGCTTGTTCAGAGCAACACGATCTACCGTGTAAAGGGTTTCGCGGCCTTGCCGGGCGCAGCAATGCGTCTCGTGATTCAGGGCGTGGGCCGGCGCTTCGACAGCTATTTCGACCGGCGCTGGCAACCTGGGGAGGCGGGCGAAAGCCGCTTCGTGCTGATCGGTGAAGACCTCGATCAAGCTGCGCTGCAGCGCGCGTTCGACGCGGCGCTGGGCATATCGAACGCTCAGGTTCCGGGCGTCGCAGCGCAGCAGGCGTAAGCGCACATGCATCTTCTGCGCACCACGCCGGGCGGTTTCGTCGACGATACGCAGGGCGTGATCCGTATCGATCAGCGGCCTGCGGATATCGTCGTGCTCAGTTCTGCGGACACCACGTTGTCGCTGCTGGCAAGCGTGTTTCCTCGTCTCGGCGACGGCTTTCCCACCGTGCGCCTCGCGAACGTAACGTATCTGCGGCAACCGGCGTCGGTGGATTTCTACGTCGAAGACGTGTTGCAACACGCGCGCGTTGTCGTAGTCGATCATCTTGGCGGCGAGGCGTATTGGCCGTACGGTATCGAACAGGTCGTCGCGCTAGCGGAGCGCAAACAGCAAACGCTCGCGATGTTTTCGGGCGATCTGCAGGAAGATCCCAATCTGCTTGCGCGCAGCACCGCGGACGCAGATCTATGCCATCAGTTGTGGCGTTATTTGCGGGAAGGCGGTCCCCAGAATGCCGAGGCGTTTCTGCGCTGCATTGCGCATCGCGCGCTCGGTTGGGGACACGAGCCTGCGCCGCCCCGCGCGTTGCCGGCCGCGTCGCTTTACCATCCACAACGCGACACGCCGACAATCGCCGACTGGCAAGCGCGCTGGCGGCACGATGCGCCCGTCGCGGCGATACTGTTTTACAAGGCGCATCTTCAGGCGGCCAACACAGCGGTGTTCGACGCGCTGGTCGAAGCGCTCGAAGCACAAGGCGTGAACCCGCTGCCAATCGCGATTACGTCGTTGAAGGACGCGGTGAGTCGCGAAGTCGTGCAGTCGTTGTGCGCGCAACATGACGCGGCGCTCGTGCTCAACACGACTGCGTTCGCCGCTTCCGCGATCGATGATCCCGAACCGCTCGCGCTCGCCGGCGACGCGCCTGTGCTTCAGGTGATCCTGAGCGGCGGCAACCGCGAGGACTGGCTCAAGGACAATCAAGGCCTTAATTCGCGCGACATCGCCATGCATATCGCGCTGCCCGAAGTGGACGGTCGCATCATTACGCGCGCGATCAGTTTCAAGGGACTCGCGTATCGCTGTCCGCATACGGAAGTCGACGTGGTGCGTTATCAGCCGGATCGCGAACGCGTGAGCTTTATTGCCGAGTTGAGCCGCCGCTGGTGCCGCCTGCGCTCGCTCGACAACGCGGACAAGAAACTCGCGCTGATTCTCGCCAACTATCCGATGAGCGAGGGGCGCATTGGCAATGGAGTCGGACTGGATACGCCGGCGTCGGTAGTCGGCATTCTGTCGATGTTGCGCGACGAAGGCTATCGCGTAGCAACCGTGCCCGAAAACGGCGACGCGCTATTGCAGAAGCTGACCGAGGGCGTGACGAACGATCCCGTGGTGCGCGATCTGCGGCCCGCTTTGCAAAGCTTTGCGCTTGGCGATTACCTCACACATTTCAACGCGCTGCCCGCCGAAGCGCGCAACGCGTTGAATGCGCGTTGGGGTCCGCCGGAGCACGACCCGAGCGTGCGGCACGGCCGTTTCATGATTGCGGGTTGGCGTTGCGGGCACGTATTCGTGGGCATTCAGCCGTCGCGTTCGCGCGAGCAAGGCGATTACGCGAGCTATCACGACGCCGAGCTCGTGCCGCCGCATGCGTATCTCGCGTTCTATTTCTGGCTGCGTCATCAGTTCGGCATCGACGCGGTCGTGCATGTCGGCAAGCATGGCAACCTCGAATGGCTTCCCGGCAAGAGTGTTGCGTTAAGCGATACGTGCTGGCCGGATCTGATTCTCGGGCCCATGCCGCATCTGTATCCGTTCATCGTCAACGATCCGGGCGAGGGCAGTCAGGCCAAGCGCCGCGCGCAAGCTGTCATTGTCGATCATCTGATGCCGCCGCTCACGCGCGCCGAAAGCTACGGTCCGTTGCAGGACCTCGAGCGCCAGGTCGACGAATACTATGAAGCGCTGATGGTCGACCCGCGCCGCTCGAAACTGTTACGGCGCACGATTCTTGCGACTATCGTCGAACATAAGCTGCATGAAGAATTGAGCCTGTCCGAGCCGAAAGGTGAAGACGACGAAGATGCGTTGCTCACGCGCGTCGATGCGTGGCTGTGTGAATTGAAAGAAGCGCAGATTCGCGATGGTTTGCACACGTTCGGCCAATCGCCGCAAGCAGTGCAACGACGCGATACGCTGCTTGCGCTAGCGCGTTTTCCCGTCGGCGATGGGCAAGGTGGCAACGCAGGGTTGATCGATGCGTTGGCGCGCGATCTGCAGATCGATCATTTCTTCGACCCGCTATCGGTCGATTGGTCCGCGGCCTGGACAGGTCCGCGTCCTGACATTCTGCAACACGTCAGCGATGCGCCCTGGCGGCATTGCGGCGATACGCGCGAGCGTCTGGAACTGTTCGCAGCGGAAATGCTGCGGAGCCTATGCGAACCGCAAGCGCATGCGGATACGGCGAACGCGTTGGCGGAGGCGCCGCTGCCGCAGGCCTGGCGCGTGATCGAGCGCTTGCGAAACGACGTGCTGCCTCGGCTCGACGCATGCGGTACCCAGGAGATGACGCATCTCAGGCGCGGTCTCGAAGGGCGTTTCGTGCCGCCGGGGCCGAGCGGTTCGCCATCGCGTGGCAGACCCGATGTACTGCCGACCGGCCGAAATTTCTATTCGGTCGACACGCGAGCGGTCCCAACGCAAGCGGCCTGGTCGCTGGGACTGAAGTCGGCGCAGCAGTTGATCGAGCGGCATTTGCAGGAGCACGGCGATTACCCGCGTGCGATCGGTCTGTCTGTGTGGGGCACCGCGACGATGCGCACCGGCGGCGACGACATTGCGCAAGCGCTCGCATTACTTGGGGTACGACCCAAATGGGCGCCGGGCAGCCATCGCGTGACCGACTTCGAAATCATGCCGATCGAAGCGTTCGACCGGCCGCGCATCGACGTCACGCTACGTGTATCCGGTTTTTTCCGCGACGCGTTTGCGAACGTGATGCATCTGTTCGATGCTGCGGTTCAAGCCGTTGCAGAACTGGATGAACCTGCAGAACTGAACCCGATTCGCGAGCGTGTGCTGCGGGAACGCGATGCGTTGATCGCACACGGTATGGACGCGGCCGAGGCTCGCAAGCGCGCCGGCTGGCGCGTATTCAGTGCGCGTCCGGGCGCTTACGGCGCCGGTTTGCAGGACATGATCGACTCGCAACAATGGCAGACCGATTCCGACCTCGCGAATGCATATCAGGCTTGGGGCGGTTATGCGTACACGCAGAAAAGCGCCGGCGAAGAAGCGCATCACGCATTCGGCACACGCCTCGCCGCGATGGATGTCGTATTGCAGAATCAGGACAACCGCGAACACGATCTGCTCGATTCGAACGACTACTATCAGTTTCAGGGCGGCATGGTCGCAGCCGTGCGCCATCTTGCCGGCAATCAGCCGAGCGTTTATCACGCCGACCATAGCAACCCCGCCGCGCCGCGCGTTCGCACGCTTCACGAGGAAATCGCGCGCGTAGTGCGCTCGCGCGTGGTCAACCCGAAATGGATCGACGGTGTAAAGCGCCATGGTTATAAAGGCGCTTCTGAAATTGCAGCAACGGTCGATTATCTCTATGGCTATGATGCGACCGCGCGCGTGGTCGCGGACCATCAATATGCGCTCGTCACCGATGCTTATCTGAACGATGCGGATACGCGCGAGTTCTTGCAACGGCACAATCCGCATGCGTTACATTCGATTTGCGAGCGCCTGCTGGAAGCGATGCAGCGCGGTCTGTGGCAGACGCCCGGCGACTATCGCGCGCAGGTCGAACAGCATCTGCTCGCGAGCGAACAGCAGATTGAAGGAATGCAATCATGAATGCAGCCACGCAAGATGCGCGGCCAAATCCTGCGCAAAGCCCCGCGCAAAGGCCGGCGTTTCCTTTCTCCGCATTGATCGGTCAGGCGCCGTTGCAGCAGGCGCTGTTGCTCGCGGCGATCGATCCGGGGCTCGGCGGCGTGCTGGTGAGCGGGCCGCGAGGCACGGCTAAGTCGACCGCGGCGCGCGCGCTCGCCGAACTGCTGCCGGAAGGGCAACTGGTTAATCTGCCGCTGGGCGCGAGCGAGGATCGTCTGATCGGCACGCTCGATATCGAAACCGTACTGCGCGACGGCTCCGTGCGTTTTTCGCCGGGTCTGCTGGCCAAGTCGCATCGTGGCGTGCTGTATGTGGATGAAGTGAACCTATTGCCCGATGCGCTCGTCGACGCGTTGCTCGACGTCGCAGCGAGCGGTGTGAACACCGTCGAACGCGACGGCGTATCGCATAGTCACGAGGCGAGCTTCGTGCTGATCGGCACCATGAATCCCGAAGAGGGCGAGTTGCGGCCGCAATTGATCGACCGCTTCGGCTTGATGGTCGAGTTGCAGAACTGTTTCGAGCCGAGCGTGCGTGAAGAGATCGTGAAGGCGCGGCTCGCGTACGATCTCGATCCGGTGGCCTTTCGCGCCCGTTACGCTCGTGAGCAGGCGTATTACGTCGAGCGGATCCGTGCGGCACGCAACAAGCTCGCGCAGCTTTCTTTCGACGACGCCGTGCATGCGCATGTCAGCGCGTTGTGTATCGACGCCGCAGTAGACGGCTTGCGCGCCGACCTGGTGATGCTCCGCGCCGCGCGAGCGCTCGCGGCGCTGGAGCAGAGCGATGCTGTGACGTCGCAGCATGTGGATTGCGTCGCCGAAGCGGTGCTGGTGCACAGGCGGCGTCAGCGCGATACGTCGACTGCTGACAATGCGGCTGGTGGCGAAGCAATCTCGCGTGATTTACCGCGGAGTTCGGCTATGCCTTCATCGTCTGATGTCGAGGCCGGCGATGGCGACTGGGGTTATCTGCCGCCGCAGCCATCCGCGACGACGCGCGTCAAAGGCGTCATACCGCTTAACGTAAAAAAACGCTGAGCCATCGGAAGGGCGCCGCCGCTGACTCGCGCAGCGGTTTCCGATGGCGGCAACAGGCGCAGACGCACTCGCGGTTGTACAGCGATGCGCGTGCAGATCCGCGTGGCAAGCTAACGCGGCGTATCGCATGGCCGCAGACGTTTGCTGCGAGTGGACAGCGACGAGCGAAAGAGCAGCGGGAAGAGCGCGGGCAACCCGCGCTGCGTGCCGAAGATTTGCGTTTCGTGCGCGAGACGCCGTCCGGCGGTGTGCTGCACTGCTTCGTGCTCGACTGCTCCGGCTCGATGCTGGCCGGTCAGCGCCTCGCACTCGCGAAAGGTCTGCTGATTGCGCTATTCGACCGTGCGAGTGCAATGCGTGCCGAGGCTGCGCTGATCTGCTTCGGCGGAGCCGGCGCAGACCTGCGCTTTGGCCCAGCAGTGCCGCGCTGGTGGAACGAGCGTTGGCTTGAGCCCGTCGGCGGTGGCGGCGGGACGCCGTTCGCAGCGGGCATTCGACATGCAACGCAGTTGCTCGGGCGCAGCGCGCGCCGCAACCCGGCGCAACAGCGCTGGCTTTGGGTCCTGACTGACGGCCGCACGACTGATCAAGCGACGCGCCCGCTGGATGCAGACGAAGTCGTATTCGTCGACTTCGAGCGCGGCGCGATACGGCTCGGCCGCTGCGAGCGGATGGCGAGCGCGTGGGGCGCACGCCGCGTCACGCCGGAAGAACTGATTGGTTGATAGGCAAGCGCGCTTCGCGCACTGCTTGCTGCGGGCTTATTTGAAGCCGTGCGACCACTGCTGCACATCGTCCTGACGATCGAACACGAAGACCTTTAACGCTATCTGCTGAGCCGGTTCGAGTTGATCGAATTCGAGTCCATGTACCGAAGAAGTATCGGCGCCGGTGCTTTTCTGCAGGTTTCGGATCACGGCCGTGGTCTGTATCTCTGTGTCCATCTCCTCCGATCCGAGCCGGAAAGCCACGCGCAATCGGTCGCCGGCGGCACCCAAGGCCCACGGCGCCATCAGCGACATGCCAAGCGCGCTGAGGCTCTTCGCTACGCCGAGACCGTCGTACGTGTCCCCGGTTTCGCCGATGCCGAAGCGCACCGCGAAATGCGTTTGAACGCGTATCGACTTGCGTTCGCGCAGACGCCGGATGGGGCCGGGGCGCGATAGCACCACATAATCGAACGGAGAGCGGCAGACGGCTTCGACGGTGCATACGAATCGGAACACCGCTTGGCTTGCAATCGCGACGATGTCGATGTTTTCGCCGAGGCTGAGCGCAAGCATGCGGCCCTGCTGAAGCGGCGGAGTGATGAACACCGAATGATTCGGCGCAAAACCGATGATGCGGCATGGATGCATGGGTGCACCGCTGCCCAATTGCAGGCGTACGCCAACCAATGCACCGATTTCGACGTGCATGTCGGCGAGCGTCAGCGGTGTTTGCGCTTCGGCATGCGTATCCGCTACGGCTGCTGGCTGTGCTGTCGCGTCCGCCAGGTCGCCGCGGCGCGGCTGGAAGTGCTTGAAGAGAAAGGTTTTTTCGTCGGCTGTCGCGAGAACTGTGGCGCTTGCGAAAAGCAGCGAGCCGTCTGCATCGACGATCGGCCATTCGAGCGGTGTGCCTACCGGTACCGCGTCGGCGCTGAGGACCGACGAAGGCGCTGCTGGCGCGGGATTCGGGACTTGCTGGTCGGCTGATTCGTCCATTGAGCAGCGATCGTTCGAGTGGCGGGATATCCAGTTTAACGGCGACCGGTGAGAGAGCTTTAATTGGTGCGGGACCGTAGGGGCAGTTCTTTCGTGTGTTCGTAATCGGGCAGGCCGGCAAATTGTGTTGGATACCTAACTATTTGCAGGTGTGGGGGAAAAGTACTGCTCGTTCCGTTTTTCAACTTTTTGAAAATAATTGCAGATGAGGGGTTGACGGGCTGCGGGCTGCATCGCATAATTCGCCTCCCGTTTGATGACGGACGCGAAGAAAGCAGAGCTTCTTCACGAAT
>NZ_BAYE01000016.1 GCF_000685095.1 Paraburkholderia caledonica NBRC 102488 | reverse complement strand
CGCTAAAGCGCCACCTCCCGTCCCAGCAATGCAGATGCGGAAAGGGCGCAATTGCGAATCGCGCGATTCTATTTGTGTTCGATGACAGTCCGGCGTCGCTTTTACTGTGACGCCGAATGCCGCAATTTAACATCGCATGTCATGAAATTGAAACATTTGCGGTTGCATCGAATACTCGGCGGGTTGGGATGAGCCAAGGGTGACACCTGCACCCGCGCACAATCCCGGCGCGCTCAAGATCGATCGCACAGCATTGCCAGACACTTCCGAAACCCGCAAAAAAGCACAAAGCCCGCGCGAAGCGGGCTTTGACAGATGTAATACAGGCGGGAGCCGCGCGCAGCGACGCGGCCAAGTATCAGCTGTTAGGCGCTCGAGGAAAGCGCCCGGCGTTACACGTTGAACAGGAAGTTCATCACGTCGCCGTCGTGCACGACATATTCCTTGCCTTCGGCGCGCATCTTGCCGGCTTCTTTCGCGCCTTGCTCACCTTTATAGGCGATGTAGTCGTTGAAAGAGATGGTCTGCGCGCGAATAAAGCCGCGCTCGAAATCCGTGTGGATCGCGCCCGCCGCTTGCGGCGCCGTGTCGCCCACATGAATGGTCCATGCGCGTACTTCCTTCACGCCAGCCGTGAAGTAGGTTTGCAAGCCCAGCAGCTTGAAGCCGGCGCGAATTACGCGGTTCAGGCCCGGCTCTTCCATGCCCATGTCGGCGAGGAACACTTCCATATCGGCTTCGTCGAGGTCGGCGATTTCCGCTTCGATTGCCGCGCAGACGGCGACCACCGGCGCGTTTTCCGACGCCGCGTACTTCGTCACCGCGTCCAGATGCGGATTATTCGTGAAGCCGTCTTCCTTCACATTCGCGACGTACATGGTCGGCTTTGCCGTGATCAGGCAGAACGGCTTGAGCGTGGCCTTTTCTTCGTCCGACAGATCGAGCGCCCGGACCGGTTTCGCCTGATCCAGTTGCGCACGCACCTTTTCCAGCACCGCGGCGTTCTTGATGGCTTCCTTGTCGTTGCCCGACTTGGCGGCCTTCGAATAACGCGCGAGCGCTTTTTCGACCGTTGCGAGGTCCGCGAGCGCCAGTTCGGTGTTGATGACTTCGATGTCCGACAACGGATCGATCTTGTTGGCCACGTGAATCACGTTTTCGTCTTCAAAGCAGCGGACAACGTGCGTGATCGCATCGGTTTCGCGGATGTTCGCGAGGAACTGGTTGCCGAGGCCTTCGCCCTTGCTCGCGCCCGCCACCAGACCGGCGATGTCCACGAATTCGACGACGGCCGGCAGAATGCGCTCGGGTTTGACGATTTCGGCGAGCGCCTTCAGACGCGCGTCCGGCACTTCGACAATGCCGACGTTCGGCTCGATCGTGCAAAACGGGTAATTTTCGGCAGCGATGCCCGCCTTGGTCAGCGCGTTGAACAGAGTGGACTTGCCGACGTTAGGCAAGCCGACGATGCCGCATTTGAGGCTCATGGAAATCCTTCAGTAATTCAGTAAATTGCGTGATGCGCTCGACGCTGTGTGCAGGATTCGGGAAGCCTTCGCGTTTGGCAGCAAAGGGAACGCAGCGGAGCGGGACGCGACGCCAGAGCGGGTGTTGCCTCGACGATTCTGGGCGAGTTCTGTCACGGAAAACGCAATTGTAACCCGTTCCAATCAGCTTCTTGACGTGGCTTCAGAAAGCTGCGCGCCCGATCCGTCCCTCGCAACCCCGCAGCTATAATGCGCGGATGAACGCACACCATCAGACTTTCGATGCCGCCGTGATCGGCGGTGGGCTGGTCGGCAAGACCGCGGCGCTTGCGCTCACGCAAGGCGGATTGCGCGTCGCGCTGCTCGCGCAGCCCTGCGCGCCCCTCTCCGCCGGCGCTTCATTCGACTCGCGGGTGTATGCGTTGTCGTCGAGTTCGCAGGCGTTGCTCGAGCGCTTGCGTGTCTGGCAGGCGCTCGACTTGTCGCGGCTCGGTCCCGTCTACGACATGCGCGTCTACGGCGACGCCCACGCCGAACTGCATTTCTCCGCGTTTCAGGCTTCGGTGCCGCAACTGGCGTGGATCGTCGAGTCGTCGTTGATCGAGCGCGCGCTCGATGCGGCGCTGCGCTTCCAGCCGAACCTCACGTGGATCGACAGCCGCGCGCAAGCGCTCGATTTCACCGCCGACAGTGCGAGCGTCGGTCTCGCGAACGGCAGCGTGCTCGCGGCGGATCTGCTCGTCGGCGCAGACGGCGCGCATTCATGGGTACGCGCGCAGATCGGCTCGAAGATGAACCGGCGCGACTACCGGCAGACCGGCGTCGTCGCGAACTTCAAGGCCGAGAAACCGCACGGCGAGACCGCTTACCAATGGTTCAAGGACGGCGAGATCATCGCGCTGCTGCCGATGCCTGACGGTCATGTGTCGCTCGTGTGGTCGGCGCGCACGGAACATGCCGAGCGACTGATCGCGCTCGATCCGGCACAGCTCGCAGCAGAAGTGGAGCGCGTGACGGGCGGCCAGCTTGGCGGCCTCGACTGCGTGACGCCGGCACAGGGCTTTCCACTCGCGCTGCAAACCGTGGACCGCCTGGTGGCGCCGCGCGTCGCGCTGGTCGGCGACGCCGCGCATCTGATCCATCCGCTCGCCGGGCAGGGAATGAACCTCGGTTTGCGCGACGTCGCTGCGCTTGCCGATGTCGTCGCGGGCAAGGAGTCGTTTCGCGATCTCGGCGACATGGTCCTGCTGCGGCGCTACGAACGCGCGCGCCGCGAAGACATTCGTGCGCTGATGATCGCCACCGACGGTCTGCAAAAACTGTTTTCCGTGCCCGGCCCGCTGGCCAAGATCGTGCGCAATAGCGGCATGGCTTTCGTCGGTGCGCAGCCGTTTATCAAGCGCTGGCTCGTGTCGGCCGCGCTCGGCTGAAAGGCGGGCTGCATTGCGGCTTCAACCCGGCTCTAACCCGGCTCTAACCCGGCTCTAACCCGGCGCGGCATGCCGAACCGGTGAGACAGGTATCATGAACGCACAGATGCTGCTGCCTTCCCACGCAAAAGAAGGCAACGGCATGAACGCCCAACGCGCAACGCGCGATTGAACCAGGAATTCAGCATGAAACGAACCTTCCGCATGGCGACCGCCATGCTTGCGATTGCCGCCGTCACCATCGGCTGCTCCGCGCAAGCCGACCAGGCCACCGACAAACTCAAGGCCACGCTGCAAACGCGTCTCGCGGACGTGACGATCAAGAGCGTGACCAAGTCGCCGATTGCCGGCCTGTATGAAGTGAACCTCGGCAGCCAGATCGTCTACAGCGACGCCAACGGCGACTACGTGCTGCTCGGCGACATGGTCGACACGAAGACGCGCAAGAATCTGACCGAAGCGCGCCTGTCGGAAACCAACCGCATCGACTTCGCAAGCCTGCCGTTCGCCAATGCGGTGAAGGTCGTGAAGGGCAATGGATCGCGCAAGATCGCGGTGTTCTCCGACCCGAACTGCCCGTACTGCAAGCAGCTCGAAACCACGCTGAAGTCGATCGACAACGTGACGGTTTACACGTTCCTGTACCCGGTTTTGTCGCCGGACTCGACCGCCAAGTCGAAGTCGATCTGGTGCTCGACTGATCGCGCGAAGGCGTGGGAGTCCTGGATGCAAGACCATCAGGCGCCCACGGCCGCCGGCACTTGCGACACTGCCGCGATCGACAGGAATCTCGCGCTCGGGCATGCGATGAACGTGGAAGGCACGCCTACCGTGTTCCTCGCCGACGGCCGCCGCCTGCCGGGCGCGGTGCCGGCCGACCGGCTCGACAAGGAAATGGCAGCGGTGCACTGACACACGCGGCACTGACCAACTGAAGGAGGCGCAAATGGCGCCTCCTTTCGCATCAAGCCCCCAACAATCAGCCAAAACCACCAATCCACCAAACGCCGCCGATGAAGCCGATCCGCTACACCATCGTTCCCAAGCAACCCGCCGCTCACCTGTTCGAAGTCACCGTCACCGTTGCCGATCCCGATCCGGCCGGCCAGCGTTTCATGCTGCCGGTATGGATTCCGGGCAGCTACATGGTGCGCGAGTTCGCGCGCAACATCGTGACGCTGCGCGCTTTCAACGACGCGGGCCGCAAGGTGCGTGTCGAGAAAACGGACAAGCACACGTGGCAGGCGGCGCCGGTGAAAGGCGCGCTGACGCTGCGCTACGAGGTCTATGCGTGGGATCTGTCGGTGCGCGCGGCGCATCTGGACGACACCACGGGTTTTTTCAACGGCACGAGCGTGTTCCTGGCGCCGCTCGGTCACGAGGAAGCGCAGTGCGTGGTCGATATCCAGAAGCCGGAGGGCGCGGCGTATCGCAACTGGCGCGTCGCGACGGCGCTACCGGAAGCGCGCGGCACGAAGCGTTATGGCTTCGGGGAATATCGCGCGCAGAACTACGATGAGCTGATCGATCATCCGGTCACGCTCGGCAAATTCGAATTGGCGACGTTCAACGCGCACGGTGTGCCGCACGACGTCGTGATCGCAGGGCGCGTGATCGGACTGGACATGGCGCGGCTCAGCGCCGACCTGAAGCGCATTTGCGAAGCGCAAATCGCGCTCTTCGAGCCGAAGTCGAAGAAAGCGCCCGTGGATCGCTACGTATTCATGACGCAAGCAGTCACGGACGGTTACGGCGGCCTCGAACACCGCGCGTCGACGGCGCTGATCTGTAATCGCGGCGATCTGCCCGTGCAAGGCCGCGACGCGCTGACAGAAGGCTATCGGACCTACCTCGGCCTGTGCAGCCACGAATACTTTCACACGTGGAACGTGAAGCGGATCAAGCCCGCGGTTTTTGCGCCGTATGACCTTTCCGTCGAAAACTACACGTCGCTGTTGTGGCTGTTCGAAGGCTTCACCTCGTACTACGACGACCTGATTCTCGTGCGCAGCGGCCTGATTTCAGTCGACGATTATCTCGGCCTGCTCGGCAAGGTGATCGGCGGCGTGCAGCGCGGCAGCGGGCGACTGAAGCAGAGCGTCGCGGAAAGCTCGTTCGACGCCTGGGTCAAATACTACCGGCAGGACGAGAACGCGCCGAATGCCATCGTCAGCTATTACACGAAGGGCTCGCTCGTTGCGCTCGCGTTCGACCTGGCGATCCGCGCGCAGACCAGCAATCGTAAGTCGCTCGACGACGTGATGCGTCTGCTGTGGCAGCGCTTCGGCCGCGATTTTTACCGCGGCAAGCCGGTGGGCGTCGAGGAACCCGAGGTCGAAGCGCTGTTTGCGGAAGCGACCGGCGTGCAGCTGGGCGACCTGTTTGCAGAAGCGGTGCACGGCACGCGCGATTTGCCGCTCGAAACACTGTTGGAACCGTTCGGCGTCACGCTCGCGCCGGAAGCCGACAAGAGCGGCAAACCGTCGCTCGGCGTGCGGGTGCGCGGCGGCGCGGACTGTACGCTGACGGCTGTCCACGAAGGCGGCGCCGCGCAGAAAGCGGGGCTCTCGGCCGGCGACGTGCTGATCGCGCTCGACGGCCTGCGCGTGACGGGCTCGAATCTCGACACACTGCTCGCGCGCTATCAGCCTGGAGCCAAAGTGGAAGTTCACGCATTCCGCCGCGACGAGTTGCGCACGGCGCAGCTCAAGCTGGAGGGGCCTGAAGTGTCACGCTACAAGCTCACCGTCGCCGACCAGCGACCCGCCCCCCGCAAGGCGCGCGAGCGCTGGCTGACAAGCTGATCGGAATCCGTGCCGACGTCAATTCCGGTCGGCGGGCGGCGGATTGTTCTATCACTGCAACAATCCGTCGCTGCCGGACGGCTTTTTCCCGGATCGGTAAAAAAACACAATGGCCCCACTCGCGCAACACAGCGCGCCCCCCACTGGAGTCAACCATGACCACGATCCTGCAAATCAACTCGGCAGCCCGCTCGCAAGGCGCGAACTCGACGCTGCTCCTCAACGAGCTGACCGAAAAGCTGCAACAATCGAATCCGGGCGCGCAAGTCGTCGTCCGTAACCTGCAAGCCGAACCGCTGCCGCATCTGGACGACGCCATTCTGGGCGCGTTTTTTACGCCGGCTGATCAGCGTACCCCCGAGCAAGCCGCGATCGCCGCGCGCAGCGAAGCGCTGATCGCGGAACTGCAAGCCGCCGACATCATCGTGATCGGCGCGCCGATGTACAACTTCGGCATTTCGTCGCAACTGAAGACTTATTTCGACTTCATCGCCCGCGCCGGCATCACGTTCCGCTACACCGCCAACGGCCCCGAGGGTCTCGTGACGGGCAAGAAGGTGTACGTCGTATCCGCACGCGGCGGCAAGTACGTGGGTACGCCGAACGAGAGCCAGACGCCGTATCTGAAGAGCTTCCTAGGCTTCATCGGCATGACGGATGTCAACTTCATTTACGCCGAAGGTCTGAACATGGGCCCGGACGCAGCGGGCGCAGCGTTGGCTGCGGCGCGCGAGGCGATCGCGGCTGCTTGAGCTGGCTGACGAGTTCGCGGCCCAGGTTCGCCGCCTGGTTCGCGACTTGTGGCTTGCTGCTGAGGTTCGCAAGTTAAGCCGATTGCGAGCGTTGAAAACTGAAATGCCACGGAAATAAATTCCGTGGCATTTTTGTTTTTTGCCGCTGGTTCTCCCCCGGTTTGCAGACAGGGGCCGCTAAGCCAGCATTTGCGCTTCGTCGGGCAGGCGCCAGTCGATCGGTTCGCGGCCATGCTTCACGAGATACTCGTTTGCCTTCGCGAAATGTCCGCAGCCGAGAAAGCCGCGATGCGCGGACAACGGTGAAGGATGCGGCGCCTCCAGCACGTAATGCGACTTGCCGCCGAGCAGCGCGCGCTTCGCCTGCGCATGTGCGCCCCACAGCATGAACACGAGACCGTCGTGACGCATCGCGAGTTCGTGAATCAGCGAGTCTGTGCATTTTTCCCAGCCGCGCTTCGCGTGGCTGGCGGCTGAATCGCGCTCGACGGTCAGCACCGTGTTCAGCAGCAGCACGCCTTGCTTCGCCCACGTGTCGAGGCAACCGTGACGGGGCGGTTCGTGACCGAGGCTTGCCGCAATTTCCTTGAAAATGTTGCGCAGCGACGGCGGCGTGCGCACGTTCGGCGCGACTGAAAATGCGAGCCCGTGAGCTTGCGGCGTGCCGCGATCCTCGCCGTGATACGGGTCCTGACCGAGAATCACGACCTTCACTTCATCGGGGCTCGTAAGCCGCAGAGCGCGGAACACGTCGGTGGGATAAACGGTTTTGCCGGCCGCGCGCTCACCGTCGACAAAACGGCAGAGCGGCGCGTAAGCATCGCTTTCAATGAAAGACTTCAGGTGCGCTCGCCATTCGGCCGGTAGCGCGGCGAACTGCTCTTCGAGCGTGGGCGGCGTGCCAGCTGCTTGCTGGGATTGCGGCTGCGGCTCGGCGGAAATAGTGCCGGCCGGCGCCGCGGCGTCGCCGAATAACGATGCTTGTGACGGCGCTGAGCGGGGGCGGGATGCAGTAGTCATGGCGCAGAAGTGTCGCAGCAAACGCGGTGTGACTCAAGCCGAGGCGGCGGCGCGCACAGTAGGCGGCGAGAACGCGCGGCGATGACGCAACCCGCGCTCAGCCCGCGCGCAATTGATACCCGCGCTGCGCCTTGCTGATGTTCTCGGGCGCGAGGCCTGCAATCTGCTTGCCGAGTTCGCTCGAGAGCGCGTGCAGCGCGGCTTCGTCGCCGGACTTCAGTTCGAGTTCGATCTCCGAAATAGGCGCGCGGCGCAATTCGCCGTTCACTTCGGCCAGCACGTTGCCCTGGTCGATTGCGGCTTCCACCTCGGAGCCGTCGACGCTCACTTGCCACAGCGTGCGTGTGAAGTCCGTGCGAAACAGTTCGATCAGCTGCGGCGCCGCTTCACGCAACGCTTGCGCGGCGGCGGACTCGTCGCATTGGCGCAGTAACGCGTCAATTTCGAGGGCCTCGCCCGCGACGGGCATTTCCCATTCGTGGCGGCTGTGCAAGCCGTTTGCCGCACTGCCTACCGTCTTGAACGTCTGCAGCCAGCCGTCGGGTGTATGGCGCAGGCGCAACGCGCTCTTTGAGGCTGCCAGCGTGAGTTGCGGCGTGTCGAAGTAGATATTCGACAGCTTGATCGCGCGGCCCTCGTTGCCAGTGCGCGCGACGAACCATTGCCCGGCCGCGTTCACTTGCGCGGCCGGCAGCAGCAACTTGATCTCGCGTTCCATGGCCATGTCGTGCTCCGCTGTGTATGCGTTACATAGGTTGCGGTGTGCTCACGCCGCGCCCGGGAAGAACATGCGAGCAAGCTCCACGCCCGGCTCGTCTGCGCGCATGAATGCCTCGCCGACGAGGAACGTATTCACGTCCATCGCGCGCAGCCTTTCGACATCGGCGCGCGACAGAATGCCCGATTCCGTCACCACGATGCGGTCGTCGGGAATCGCCTCGAGCATGTCGATGGTGGTTTCGATCGACGTCTCGAAAGTGCGCAGATTGCGATTGTTGACGCCGATCAGCGGCGTTTTCAGCGTGAGCGCCTGCATCAGCTCGTCGCTGTCATGCACTTCCACGAGCACCGCCAGGCCGAGCGAATGCGCGAGCGCTTCGAGGTCTTGCATCTGCGAAGTTTCCAGCGCGGCGGCGATCAGCAGAATCGCGTCGGCGCCCATCGCGCGTGCTTCGACGATCTGGTACGGATCGACGATGAAGTCTTTGCGCAGCACCGGCAACTGGCACGCGGCGCGCGCCTGTTCCAGATACGCGACGCTGCCCTGGAAGAACTGCACGTCGGTCAATACGGACAGACAGGCCGCGCCGTGCGTTTCATACGAACGCGCGATTTGCGCAGGGATGAAGTTCTCGCGCAGAACGCCTTTCGACGGGCTCGCTTTCTTCACCTCAGCGATCACTGCGGCGAGACCGGCCGCATGTTTTGCGCGTAGAGCGCCGACGAAATCGCGAATATCGCGCGACGACGCTTCGAGGCGCAGCTCTTCGAGCGGCGCGCTCTGTTCGGCGGCGCGGACTTCTTCGCGTTTGACCGCGATGATACGGTCGAGGATGTCGCTCATAAGAATCTCGCTACGTTGGTTGCTGCCTGATTAGTGCTTGAATTGCTGCGTGAAGCGGATGAGTTCGTCGACTTTTGCGCGAGCCTTGCCGCTGGCGATGGCTTCCCGCGCAAGCTCGATGCCGTTCGCGATGGACGACGCCACGTTCGCCGAGTACAGCGCCGTGCCCGCGTTCAGCGTAACGATCTCTCGCGCGACGCCCGGTTTGTTGTCGAGCGCTTCGAGCAGCATTGCTTTCGATTCCGTGGCGTCCGCCACTTTCAGCGTTCGATTCGACACCATCTGCATGCCGAAGTCTTCCGGATGAATCTCGTACTCGCGCACTTCGCCGTCACGCAACTCGCCGACTTGCGTGGCCGCGCCGAGCGACACTTCGTCCATGCCGTCCATACCGTACACCACGAGCACATGCTTTGCGCCGAGGCGCTGCATCACGCGAACCTGAATGCCGACCAGGTCCGCATGGAACACGCCCATCAGCTGATTCGGCGCGCCGGCCGGATTCGTCAGCGGACCCAGAATGTTGAAGATGGTCCGCACGCCGAGTTCACGGCGCACCGGCGCGATGTTTTTCATCGCCGGGTGATGATTCGGCGCGAACATGAAACCCATGCCGGTTTCGGCAATCGACGCTGCGACTTGTTCCGGCTGCAGGTCGATATTCACGCCGAGCGCTTCGAGCACGTCCGCGCTGCCCGACTTGCTCGACACGCCGCGATTGCCGTGCTTCGCGACTTTCGCGCCGGCTGCGGCGGACACGAACATTGTCGCCGTCGAGATATTGAACGTATGCGAACCGTCGCCGCCGGTGCCGACGATATCGACGAAGTTCGAGTTGTCCTGCACCTCCACGTGCCTGGCAAATTCACGCATCACCGTGGCGGCGGCGGTGATTTCGCCGATGGTCTCTTTTTTGACGCGCAAGCCTGTAATGATGGCGGCCGCCATGACGGGCGAAAGTTCGCCGCGCATGATGAGCCGCATCAGATGCAGCATTTCGTCGTGGAAAATCTCGCGGTGCTCGATGGTCCGTTGCAGCGCTTCTTGCGGCGTGATTGTCATGATGTTATCTCGCTTCATCAGGCGGTGCGTTGGGCCGGCTTCGCTTTTGACTGTTTTACGAAGTTTTCGAGCAGCGCGTGGCCGTGTTCGGAAAGAATCGATTCCGGATGGAACTGCACGCCTTCGACGGCCAGTTCCTTATGACGCACGCCCATGATTTCGCCGTCTTCGGTCCATGCCGACACTTCGAGACAGTCCGGCAGCGATTCGCGTTCGATCGCGAGCGAGTGGTAGCGGGTCACGACGAAATGCTTCGGCAAATCCGCGAACACGCCTTTGCAATCGGTCTCGATCGTGCTGACCTTGCCGTGCATGATGGTTTGCGCGCGCACGACGCGGCCGCCGAACGCTTCGCCGATCGCCTGATGGCCGAGGCACACGCCGAGAATCGGCGTCTTGCCGGAGAACTCGCGCAGCACGTCGAGCGTAATGCCGGCGTGTTGCGGATTGCTCGGGCCGGGCGACAGGCAGATGCGCTCGGGGTTGAGCTTCGCGATTTCGTCCAGCGTGATTTCGTCGTTCCGATAGGTGCGCACGTCTTCGCCAAGTTCGCCGAAGTACTGCACCAGGTTGTAAGTGAACGAGTCGTAGTTGTCGATCATGAGCAGCATGGTGTGTCTCCGGTCAGAAGTCGCTATCGAGGCCGTCTTGAACCTGTTCCGCCGCGCGCAACACGGCGCGCGCCTTGTTCTCGGTCTCTTGCCATTCGGATTCCGGCACCGAATCCGCGACGACACCCGCCGCCGCCTGCACATACAGATTGCCGTTCGCGATCACGCCAGTGCGAATTGTGATCGCCAGATCCATTTCGCCGGTGAACGACAGATAGCCGACTGCGCCGCCGTAGAGGCCGCGCTTCACGGGTTCGAGTTCGTCGATCAATTCCATCGCGCGGACTTTCGGCGCGCCCGACAGCGTGCCAGCGGGGAAAGTGGCGCGGAGCACGTCGAAATTGGTGGTGCCGGGCTTCAGCTTGCCTTCAACCGAACTCACGATGTGCTGCACGTGCGAGTACTTTTCGATCACCATCTTGTCGGTGACGACCACCGATCCGATCTGCGCGATGCGGCCCACGTCGTTGCGCGCGAGGTCGATCAACATCACGTGTTCGGCGATTTCCTTCGGATCGTTCAGCAGTTCAGTAGCGAGTTCGGTGTCGCGTTCGGGCGTGTTGCCGCGCGGACGCGTGCCTGCGAGCGGACGAATCGTGACGATACGATCTTCGCCGCGCTTTTCTTGACGCACGAGAATTTCCGGCGACGCACCCACCACATGGAAGTCGCCGAAATTGTAGTAGTACATGTACGGCGACGGATTGAGCGAACGCAGCGCGCGATACAGCGACAGCGGGTTGTCGCGATAGGGTTTCGTCAGACGTTGGCCAACCTGCACCTGCATCAGTTCACCGGCGGCGATGTATTCCTTCGCCTTGCGCACGGCGGCCAGGTAGTCGTCTTTCGCAAACTCGCGGTACGTCTCGGTGCGCACACTCGCCGAGGTGACCGGCGGCTCGACCGTTGCGCGCAAACGCTGACGCAGTTCGCGCAGACGCTGCTTTGCCTTCGTGTAAGCCTCGGGCTGCGTCGGGTCGGCGTAGATCACGAGGTACAGCTTGCCCGCGAGGTTGTCGATCACCGCGACTTCCTCGGTCAGCAACAACTGGATGTCCGGCAGATTCAGATCGTCTTTCGGCGCGCTATGCGCGAGCTTTTTCTCGATGTAGCGCACCGCGTCGTAGCCGAAATAGCCGGCGAGGCCGCCGGCGAAACGCGGCAAGCCCGGCCGCTGCGCGACCTTGAAACGGCTTTGAAACTGCTGGATGAACTCGAGCGGATCGCCCTCGTGCGTTTCGACAACCTTGCCGTCCCGCACCACTTCCGACACGCCGTTACGCGTGCGCAGCAGCGTGCGCGCCGGCAGTCCGATGAACGAATAGCGACCAAAGCGCTCGCCGCCCACTACCGACTCCAGCAGGAACGAATTTGCGCCGTTGCGCTCGGGCTGCGCGAGCTTCAGATACAGCGAGAGCGGCGTTTCGAGGTCGGCGAGCGCTTCGGCGATCAGCGGAATACGGTTGAAGCCCTCGTTGGCGAGGGACTGAAATTCGAGTTCGGTCATGTTCCGATCCTGTACGTAGGTCCGGCGGCAGCGTGCGTCGGACAAAGCGGGGCGTTGCGCGGCCGGTCAGGCGTTCGTGCGTTTTTTCGATGATGAACCGACCGGCGCGATTTTCCCATCGACGCGAGCAGGGAGTTCCAGCCACACACGTACCTTGCGGGTACACGCAGGCGGAATCAGCCGATGCAGCGAAACAGAACGATGGAAAAACGCGTGAGCGCAGCGAAGTAAAAAACGGTTGCGGAAGACGAGCTTCAGCGTACCTCAGGCGAGGTTAGCGCGACCAGCGACGCCAGGGCCAGGCTCCCCGGTCGATGCTAATCAGACTCCGGTTTTTATTCAGAAACATGAGGATGAAGGACTTTTCAAGTCGTGGATTGGTGCGCTGCAATCGCCTTGGCGGCGTCCAGCAGCGAGGCAACTATACCATCGGATTTTATTGTTTGTATAGCTTGCCCATGGTTGTAGCCATAGGGTACGGTGAGCGTCGCCATGCCTGCCGCGCGGCCCGCCAGCGCGTCGTTTTCCGAATCGCCGATGGCGACCGTGGCGCGCGGTTCCACCCCGAGTTGCGCGGCGGCGGTGAGCATGGGCAGCGGATCCGGCTTCTTTTTCGCCAGACTGTCGCCGCCGAGCACGACGCTGAAATATTGTGCGAGCCCATATTGCTGCAGCAGTTCGAGCGCGAAGCGATGCGGCTTGTTGGTCACGCACGCGAGCTTCAGACCGGCGTCGCGCAGCGCGACGAGGCCGGCTTCCACATCTGGATAGAGGCGTGTGTGCAGGCCGTTGATCTTCGCGTACTCGGCCTGATAAATGGCGAGCGCTTCGTCGAAACGGTCCTGCGCGTGCTCTGCTTCGAAGCGCGGCGCCAGCACGCTGCGGATCAGATGCTCGGAGCCTTTGCCAACATAGCCGACCACTTCTTCACGCGACGTTTCGACTGCGTCGAGTTGCGCGAGCATGCCGTTCAGGCCGGCGGTGAAATCGTCGGCGGTATCGACCATCGTGCCGTCCAGGTCGATGATCGCGGCTTGCAGGCGCGGGCCGTTGAAAGTCGGGGCAGGGAACGAAGCGGTCATGTGGCGCGAGTGTCAGTGCTGAATGTTGGCGAGCGCGGCGCGCATCTTGTCGATCACGACCTTGTGATCCGGCTGCCCGAAAATGGCCGAGCCAGCCACGAAGGTATCCGCGCCGGCCGCCGCGATTTCGGCGATGTTGTCCACTTTCACGCCGCCGTCCACTTCCAGATGAATCTCGCGGCCTGTGCGCTCCTTGTACGCGTTGATACGCTTGCGCGCTTCGCGAAGCTTGTTCAGCGCTTCCGGAATGAACGACTGGCCGCCGAATCCAGGGTTGACCGACATGATCAGCACGAGGTCCAGCTTGTCCATCACGTGATCGAGGTAGTTCAGCGAAGTGGCGGGGTTGAACACGAGGCCCGCCTTACAGCCGTGGTCGCGAATCAGCGACAGCGTGCGGTCGATGTGGTCCGAGCCTTCCGGGTGAAAGCTGATCAGATTCGCGCCCGCTTTCGCGAAGTCCGGCACGATGCGGTCCACGGGACGCACCATCAGATGCACGTCGATAGGCACGTCCACATGCGGACGGATCGCCTCGCACACGAGCGGACCGATGGTCAGGTTCGGCACGTAGTGGTTGTCCATCACGTCGAAATGGATCCAGTCGGCGCCAGCGGCGACGACGTTGCGCACTTCTTCCCCGAGGCGGGCGAAGTCGGCGGACAGAATGCTGGGAGCGATTCGGAATTGCGTCATGGCGGCGGGCGGATGCAAGCGGGAAAACGTCATTTTACCGTTTTGTGTTGCGCACGCGCGAAGCGGCGGGCGGGGCGCCGGAACGACGCGCGGCGCAGCCTCGGGTTTGAGCCGCGAGTATGGCGAAACGCCTTAAGCGTCCCTGGCCAAAGGATATGTCCGGTTGCGGGCGTGTCGCGCATGACGCAGAATGCCAAACCATGGCGCTGCGTCGCCAATGGCCGCTTAAGCCATTGGCACTCGGGCTTTCCAGCGATTTTGTCGCCCCGTTTCACCAGATTGGAATCAGGATGAGCCAGTACGAATTCAGCGTGTCGGCGCAGGTGCAATTCCTGCCCGAAGAGTCGGACCCGGAGCGCCGCCAGTATGCGTTCGCCTATACGCTGACCATCCGCAACACCGGTCAGGTACCTGCACAATTGATCGCGCGGCATTGGGTCATCACGGATAGCGAAAAGACCGTGCAGGAAGTGAAGGGTTTGGGCGTGGTCGGGCACCAGCCGTTGCTGAAACCCGGCGAGCAGTTCGAATATACGAGTTGGGCGGTCATTGCCACACCGGTCGGCACGATGCGCGGGGAGTATTTCTGCGTGGCCGAGGACGGTGAGCGTTTCGACGCGCCGGTGCCGGAGTTCATTCTGCGCATGCCACGCACATTGCATTGAACCGTGAGCGCAGTCCACGGTCTTTAACGGTTCTACGCGCGCCGTGGAATGCGTGAATCGGCGCCGCTTCAGCGCGGTTCTTGCGGCTTCTGTGTTTCCTTGCTGCTGCTGGCGCGCGCCGCTTTCTTTTTACCAGACGACGTCCACACAACGATGAACACGAGCAGGAACAGCGCGAGAAGCGATTCCAGCGCGAAGATGAGCATCGGGTATTCGTCGAACAGATCAGACATGGCGGTTTCCATTAAGAACGAACATTGTAGGCGTTTTGTCCGCGCGACCGGAGCATGGCTCAGCGCGCTTTCAGTTGCGGCGATTCTGGCCGCCTGCGGTGGTGGCGGTGCGGTTCGACCTGTGGTTTCGCCGCCCACGGGTGCGGCGATCATTCCTGGTCAGATCTCGGCGACGCGGCTCACGCCGGTGGCGTGGCAGCAGGTTCCCGGCTGGCAGGACGATTCGCTGATCGGCGCAACAGCGGCTTTGCGGCAGAACTGCTTGAGGCTTGCGCGCCAGGCGAACTGGGCGCGGGCATGTGCGGCGGCGGCGCAACTCGACGATCTCGACGCCACCAGCGCCCGCGCATTCTTTGAAGCGTATTTCACGCCCTTTCAGCTAGCGAATACCGACGGCACGCTCGACGGACTCGTCACCGGCTACTACGAGCCGTTGCTGCGCGGCTCGCGCACGCGCCACGGCGTGTATCAAACGGCGCTTTATCGTTGGCCTTCCAGCTATCGTCCTGGCGCGGCGATGCCGCCACGGGCGCAGTTGGAACGCATGGGCGTGCTAAACGGCAATGAACTCGTCTGGGTGGACGACCCGATCGAAGCGTTCTTCCTGCAAGTGCAGGGCTCCGGGCGCATCGTGATGGAAGATGGAAGCGTGATGCGCCTCGGTTTTGGCGGCACCAACAACCAGCCGTATAAATCCATTGGACGGTGGCTCCTGGATCGCGGCGAACTCACCCCCGCGCAGGCCACCATGCAAGGCATCAAGGCATGGGCGCGCGCGAACCCGAATCGGGTCGATGCGCTGCTCGATACGAATCCGCGCTTCGTGTTTTTCCGCGAGATGCCATCAGGAGAGGGCGTGTCCAAAGCCGGCGCCGATGGTCCTATCGGCGCTTTGGGGGTGCCGCTGACGCCGGAGCGCTCGATTGCCGTCGATCCGACTTCGATCCCTCTCGGTACACCGGTGTTTTTGCAGACCACGCGCCCGCTGACAAATTCGCCGATGAACCGTCTCGTGTTTGCGCAGGACACCGGCTCCGCGATCAAGGGCGGAGTGCGCGCAGACTACTTCTGGGGCCTCGGCGACGACGCCGGCGATCTCGCCGGCAAAATGAAGCAGGGCGGCCGGATGTGGTTGCTGCTGCCGAACTCCTGACCTGGCCTCCGGGCGCAAAGCCTTGCCGGAGGCGGCTGTAGTGCGGCGGTCCGGCTGACCGCCGCTCTTGCCGCGACGTAGCTTCGCGCGATTCTCAGGCTCGACTTACAGCCCCGACTTGCGCTTATCGACTACCCGGCGCGCCTTGCCCACCGAGCGTTCAATCCCGTTCACCGCAAGCACATTCACCACAGCGCTGACGCCGATCAGCGCTTTGATGTCATAGGCCAGCGCCTGCCTGGCCGTGTTCAACACGGAGGTGTCCGGCGCCGTTTCCGGACAAGGCTCGACGTTCAGCGTCAAAACGTCGAGCGGGCCTTCCCTGGTGAGTACGATCTGATAGTGAGGCGCGAGCGCGTGCTGCTTGAGCAGCAGTTCCTCGATCTGCGTAGGAAACACGTTGACCCCGCGCACGATCATCATGTCGTCTGAGCGGCCGGTGATCTTTTCCATACGACGCATGGTGCGCGCGCTGCCCGGCAAGAGACGCGTGAGGTCGCGCGTCCGGTAACGGATGATCGGCAACGCTTCCTTGGTCAGGGACGTGAACACCAGTTCGCCCAGTTCACCGTCCGGAAGCACCTCGCCGGTTTCGGGATCGATGATTTCCGGGTAGAAATGATCTTCCCAGATGGTCGGGCCGTCTTTGGTCTCGACGCATTCCGACGCCACGCCGGGGCCCATCACTTCCGACAAGCCGTAGATGTCGACAGCGTCGATGCCCATGCGCTTCTCGATTGCGTGACGCATGTCGTTCGTCCACGGCTCCGCGCCGAAGATGCCGATGCGCAGCGAACAACTGGCCGGGTCGACACCTTGGCGTTCGAGTTCGTCGGCGATCGAGAGCATGTAGCTCGGCGTCACCATGATGATGTCGGGCCGGAAGTCCTGGATCAGTTGCACCTGTTTTTCGGTCTGACCGCCGCCGAACGGGATGACGGTGAGGCCTGCGCGCTCTGCGCCGTAGTGGGCGCCGAGGCCGCCTGTGAACAGGCCGTATCCGTAGCTCACATGAACTTTGTCGCCGGGTTTGGCGCCCGCGGCGCGGATTGAACGCGCAACCAGATTCGCCCACGTGTCGATATCGCGCGCGGTGTAGCCCACCACGGTGGGCTTGCCGGTCGTGCCCGACGAAGCATGAATGCGTGAAATTCGGTCTTGCGGCACGGCGAACATTCCGAACGGATAGCTGTCACGCAAATCTTTTTTCGTCGTGAATGGGAAGCGGGCGAGGTCCGCAAGCGTGGTCAGTTCGCTCGGGTGGACGCCGGCTTCGTCGAACTTGCGACGATAGACCGGCGAGTTTTCATAAGCGTGGTTCAGCGACCATTTGAGCCGTTCAAGTTGAAGCGCGCATAGCTCGTCGCGGCTGGCGGTCTCGATCGGATCGAGGGGGAGGGCGGTGGTCATCAAATGTCTCCTTGCTGCTTCAATGCTCAGGTCTGATATGCGTTGCGCTCAAGCGCGAAACCAGGTGCGGCGTTCGCCGACTGCCGCCTCTGCGGGGGCTCGGTTGCCGGTGTCACCGCTCAATGGCGCTTTGGACTGGCGACTCTTGCGAGGAGCGTCTTGCGTGCGCCTCGTTGCCGGTCATGCCGATACTCCTGCGCCTTAGTCCGGTGACTCCGCTGCCGTGCCGGACGCTATCGGCGGGATCACGTTGCCTTTGATTTGCGCCGATTTGCCGCGAAACATGGCGACTGTATCGCCCGCACGATTGGTTACTCGGATATCGTAAATTCCCGTGCGGCCGTTCAATGTCTGCTCGACCGCCTCTGCAGTAAGCACGTCGCCACCATGCACGGGTCGCAGGAATTCGATTGAGCATCCTGACGCGACGGTGTTCAGGTTGTACGAGTTGCAGGCGAACGCAAAGGTCGAATCGGCGAGCGTAAATATCAGGCCGCCATGGCAGATTTGATGACCGTTCAGGAAGTCGTCCCGTACGACCATGCGCAAACGCGCGTAGCCGGGGCGCACTTCCATGATTTCGAGACCGAGCGCGCGGCTGCACGCATCGTTTTCGTACATCGCGGCGGCGGTTGCGCGGGCGAGTTCGTCGGGTGTCATTTCGGCGGGATACACAGGTTGCGTCGACATATCAGCGGCCCTCGAAACGCGGTGCGCGTTTTTCGACGAAGGCTTGTACGCCCTCTGCGTAGTCGTGCGAGGCGCCCAGTTCGCGTTGCAGATCGCGCTCGAGATCGAGTTGCTGATCGAGCGTTTGAGTTGCGCCGGCGCGCATGGCCTGCTTGATTGCGGCGATGGCGCGCGTGGGTTGCTGCGCGAGTTGCGCCGCCAGTTTGGCGGCGGTGGCCGCCAGTTCCTGATCGTCGACCGCTTGCCAGATGAGCCCCCAGCTTTCGGCTTTTTCGGCGCTGAGTTTGTCGCCGGTAATCGCAAGTCCTAATGCGCGGGCCATGCCGACACGCTGTGGCAAGAACCAGGTGCCGCCCGAATCCGGCACGAGGCCGATTTTCACGAATGCCTGAATGAAACTGGCCGAACGAGCCGCGAGCACGATATCGCAAGCTAGGGCCAGGTTTGCGCCGGCGCCCGCGGCCGTCCCGTTGACTGCCGCTATGACGGGCAACGGCAACGCTTGCAGTCGGCGGATCAAAGGGTTGAAGTGCAAGTCGATCAATTCGCCCAGATCGGTCATCGCGCCGGGCGTGAAGTCGAGGTCGGCGAGGTCTTGTCCTGCGCAGAATCCGCGCCCCGCGCCGGTCAGAACGAGAGCGCGGGCACCTGAGGTTTCGACCTCGTTGAGCGCCGCGTTCAACTCCTGGTGCATCGCGCGCGTGAAGCTGTTCAGCTTGTCCGGGCGGTTCAGCGTGATGGTTGCTACGCGGCTCGCTGCGTCGATGTCGAGGCCGATCGCTTCATATGACATTGGGTGTCTCCTCAAAGTCTCTTTTTGCCAGGCTGCAGCGCTTATGTAAGAGGTCAGAGCCGTTCGATTACGAGCGCGATGCCCTGGCCGACGCCGATACACATCGTGCAAAGCGCAAATCGGCCATTGCTGCGTTCCAGCTGATGCAGCGCGGTCGTGACAAGGCGTGCGCCCGATGCACCGAGCGGATGGCCGAGCGCAATTGCTCCGCCGTTGGGATTGACGCGCGGGTCGTCGTCGCGCAGACCGAGCATGCGCAGAACCGCGAGGCCTTGCGACGCGAACGCCTCGTTCAACTCGATCACGTCCAGCTGATCGAGCGTCATGCCGAGTTGCCTGAGCAGCTTTTGCGTGGCAGGTGCCGGCCCAATGCCCATGATGCGCGGTTCGACGCCCGCCGTTGCCATGCCCACCACACGTGCGCGGCGGCGCAGGCCATATTGCTCGGCCGCCTGTTGACTGGCAATGAGGAGTGCGCAAGCGCCGTCGTTCACTCCCGACGCGTTGCCTGCGGTTACAGTGCCGTCGGGGCGGACGACGCCCTTGAGCCTGGCCAGGCTTTCGAGCGATGTTTCGCGCGGATGTTCGTCGAGCGTCACACGAATCGCATCGCCCTTTTTCTGCGCGATTTCCACGCCGACGATCTCCTGTGCCAGCGTACCGTCGCGTTGCGCGCGGGCAGCCTTTTGCTGGCTGGCCAATGCGAATGCGTCCTGATCGGCCCGGCTGATCCCAAACTGCTCAGCCACGTTCTCCGCGGTCTCGGGCATTGAATCGACGCCGTACTGACGTTTCATTAGCGGATTGACGAAACGCCAGCCAATCGTCGTGTCGTGGATTTCCGCTTGCCGCGTGAATGCGCTCGCCGCCTTGCCCATGACGAACGGCGCGCGAGTCATGCTTTCGACTCCGCCGGCGATCATCAACTGCGCTTCGCCTGCCTTGATTGCGCGCGCGGCTGTTCCGACGGCGTCCATGCCAGAGCCGCACAGCCGGTTTATCGTCGCGCCGGGCGCGTCTGCCGGCAGTCCCGCGAGCAGCGCCGACATGCGAGCGACGTTGCGGTTGTCTTCGCCGGCCTGATTGGCGCAGCCGTAGATAACGTCGTCCACGGCACGCCAGTCCACGCCAGGATTACGCTGGATCAACGCCTTGATTGGCAAGGCGCCGAGGTCGTCGGCCCGGACATCTTTCAGGGCGCCGCCGTAGCGGCCGATGGGAGTGCGAATCGCGTCGCAGATATAGGCGTCGTTCATAAGGTTCCTGCTGGGAAGACCGGCGCGCGGGCCGATCCGATGTCTCATGTTAGTTGGCGCGCACGGCGTGGTCCATTCGGCCAAATGGCATAGGACGAAAGCCGTGCGTTTGTCTTATGACGTTCAGCCAGCTACCGCCGGCGCGGCTTTCGGTTCAACATGAACGCGGCTCTGAATTACGCGGAAGCGATTTGCGACGAATGCCGCATCGGCGAGCGCGGCATTTGCAGCCGGATTCGCGCCGGTGCCATGAAAGTCAGAGAAAGCTGCCGACTGGTTGACGAACACGCCGCCCGTCAAGTTGATCGATAGCGCGACGCCGCCGCGAATCGACGCCTCGTGCGCCTGGTCGAGCACGGCTTCGTCGGTGCTGTAAACGGACAGGGTGAGTGCGCCGTGCTCGGCTGCGATGGTGCCGGCGAGATCGAGGGAATGAGCGGTCGAGTCAGTGGCGATAACGAACGATATCGGGCCAAACCATTCCTTGGTGAACTGCTCACCGTCGGTTGCGGCGTCGAGCTGCAGCACGAGCGGAGTGCGCACGCGGGCACCGGCGAAAGCCGGGTGCTCGAGCGCCTGGCTTTCGACCAGGACGCGGCCGAGCCTGGTAGCTTCGTCAATGCGCTGGGCGACGCCTTCGTTCTGAATGGCGCCCAGCAGTTCCACGGCACGGGCTGGGTCGGCAACCAGTTTCTGCACGGCGCCGGCAATGGCCTGCGCGACTTCGTCAAATGAGAGCGTGCCGTCCGCAGTCCGGATGCCGCCGCGGGGCACGTAGATGTTTTGCGGCGCGGTGCACATCTGGCCGGAATAGAGCGCAAGCGAGAAGGCAATGTTGCGAGCGACGGCTTTGATGTCGTCAGCCGAATCGATCACGATCTGATTCACGCCGGCTTTCTCGGTGTAGACCTGCGCCTGATGCGCATTGCGTTCGAGCCACGTGCCGTTTTGCGTGCTGCCGGTGAAATCGATCAGTTTGATCTCCGGGCGCACGGCGAGGCTCTGGACGATGGCGCCGTCGTTCGGTTCAGTTGCTAGTAAGGTGACGACGTTTGGATCGAAACCTGCTTCACGCAGAACGTCCCGCGCAATTCGCACGGTCACGGCGAGCGGCAGAATCGCGCCGGGATGTGGTTTGACGATCACGGCGTTGCCAGTTGCGAGGTCGGCGAACAGCCCCGGATAGCCGTTCCACGTTGGGAACGTGCAGCAGCCGAGAACGAGTGCGGTGCCTCGCGGGACGATCGTGTAGCGCTTGTGCATGGCGAGAGGCGGGTTCTTGCCTTGCGGTTTTTCCCAGTGGGCGTCGGCGGGAATGCGGCGCAATTGGTCCCACGCGTACACGACGGCTTCGAGCGCCCGGTCCTGTGCGTGCGGGCCCCCCGCCTGGAAGGCCATCATGAAGGCTTGGCCGGTCGTGTGCATCACGCTATAGCCGATCTCGAAGCTGGCTCGATTCAAGCGCGCGAGAATTTCGAGCGATACGCCGATCCAGGCTTGGGGGCCTGCAGCGCGCCAGTCGCGTTGCGCGTCCGCAGCGGCCGACAACAGCGCGTCGGGATCCGATTTAGGGTATCGAATGCCGAGCGGAAATCCGAACGGTGATACTTCGGCGCCAACGGTTTCTGCGGTCGACGGTTGGTCCAGCGCGAACGCGGCGTTCAGATGCGCTTTGAAGGCGGCTTCGCCGTCCGCGTTGGCTGTTTCCCCGTACACTTTCGGGCTGGGCATTTCAGCGAAAGGGCTCCAGTAACCGCGCGTTTCGACCGCGGCGAGCGCCTTTTGCAGCGTGTCTTCGTGCTTTGTGAATAACGGATGTGTCATGGCAGAGGGCTTGGTGTACGTTGGGGAAAGCCTGTCTAATAATTGACCGACCGGTTGGTTGGGGAATGTTAGCATTATTAAGATGGCTGCGCGAAGCGTTTTCGCGCTCGATTAACCACTAGGAGGCGGCATGGTTTACGAGAATATTCTGGTCGAAACGCGCGGGCGGGTCGGCCTCGTCACGTTGAGTCGTCCTAAAGCGCTGAACGCTTTGAATGATGCTTTGATGGATGAGCTCGGGGTGGCACTGCGCGAGTTCGATGCAGACGATGCGATTGGCGCGATCGTGTTGACGGGCAGCGAAAAGGCGTTTGCGGCGGGCGCCGACATCGGGATGATGTCGACTTACTCCTATATGGACGTCTACAAGGGCGACTACATCACGCGCAACTGGGAGACGGTTCGCTCCATTCGTAAGCCGATCATTGCAGCGGTGGCGGGGTTTGCATTGGGCGGCGGCTGCGAACTGGCGATGATGTGCGACATGATCTTCGCCGCGGACACGGCGAAGTTCGGTCAGCCGGAAATCAAATTAGGGATCATGCCGGGTGCTGGCGGCACGCAGCGCCTGCCGCGCGCGGTCTCCAAGGCTAAGGCAATGGACCTGTGCCTGACGGCGCGTTTTATGGATGCCGCTGAAGCAGAGCGCGCCGGATTGGTATCGCGCGTGATTCCCGCCGCGTCTTTGATTGACGAATCGATCGCCGCCGGCGCGACTATCGCCGAGTTTCCGCTGCCGGCAGTCATGATGGTGAAGGAGTCGGTCAATCGTGCATACGAAACGACGCTTGCCGAAGGCGTGCATTTTGAGCGTCGCCTCTTCCATTCGCTCTTTGCCACGGAAGATCAAAAAGAGGGGATGGCGGCGTTCGTGGAAAAGCGCAAACCGGTTTTCAAGCACCGTTAATACGCTTGTCGAAATAACGCTTGCAAGGCGCTGGCTGGCTCGCTAAAATCTCGCTCTTTCGTGCTCCGGACGCTGGGGCACGGGAAGCGGGAAAGCCAGT
>NZ_BAYE01000017.1 GCF_000685095.1 Paraburkholderia caledonica NBRC 102488 | reverse complement strand
AAAATCGCGGATTAACTTTGCTGTATGTGGTGCCCGGAGCCGGGCGCCGGCTCCAAGCGGGCACCCCGGCTCTACGTTCTTTTACTATCTGGCGGCGCAATACCGCCTCGCTCTTTTCCAAGGAATTGTCATGCAGAACCAGAAAATCCGCATTCGCCTGAAGGCTTTCGACTATCGCCTGATCGATCAATCGGCTGCTGAAATCGTCGACACGGCAAAGCGGACTGGCGCAATCGTTCGTGGTCCGGTGCCCCTGCCGACCCGCATTCAACGCTTCGACATCCTGCGTTCGCCGCACGTCAATAAGACGTCGCGCGATCAGCTCGAAATCCGCACGCACCAACGCCTGATGGACATCGTCGATCCGACGGACAAGACCGTCGACGCACTGATGAAGCTGGACTTGCCGGCTGGCGTGGACGTCGAGATCAAGCTGCAATAAGGCTTCGAGCGTTGCTCAGCGTCGCTGGCAACGCTAAGTCTTTGATTGCTTGCGGAAAACGAAAAGCCTCGCTATAATGCAAGGCTTTTCGCGCATTTGCGCAAAAAAGTCGGTGTGCTGCAGCATGAATTCATGCCCGAAACGGCACCGGCATTTTGTAAATTAGCCCCGACCAATCGCAGTCGGGAATGGAGAAAACGATGAGCCTTGGACTCGTAGGTCGCAAGGTTGGCATGACCCGTATCTTCACGGCAGAAGGGGATTCGATTCCCGTTACCGTGCTGGACGTGTCCGACAACCGCGTGACGCAGATCAAGACTGTTGAAACCGACGGCTACACGGCCGTGCAGGTTGCATTCGGTACGCGCCGTGCATCGCGTGTGACGAAGCCGTTGGCCGGTCATCTCGCCAAAGCCGGTGTTCAAGCCGGTGAAATCCTCAAAGAATTCCAGATCGACGCCGCTAAGGCTGCCGAGTTGTCGAACGGCACCGTAGTTGGTCCTGACCTGTTCGAAGTGGGCCAGAAGGTCGACGTGCAAGGCGTGTCGATCGGTAAGGGCTACGCCGGTACCATCAAGCGTTACAACTTCGCATCCGGCCGTGCATCGCACGGTAACTCGCGCTCGCACAACGTGCCGGGTTCGATCGGTATGGCGCAGGATCCGGGTCGTGTTTTCCCGGGTAAGCGCATGACTGGTCACATGGGTGACGACACGGTAACGGTGCAAAACCTCGAAATCGCTCGTATCGACGCTGACCGCAAGCTGTTGCTGGTCAAGGGCGCCGTTCCGGGTGCGAAGGGTGGCAAGGTATTCGTTACGCCGGCCGTGAAGACGCGTGCCGTGAAAGGAGCGAAATAATGGAACTTAAGCTCCTGAATGCCAATGGTCAGGAAGGTGCAGGCGTTAGCGCGTCGGACGTCGTGTTCGGCCGCGATTACAACGAAGCCCTGATTCACCAGGTGGTGGTTGCGTATCAAGCGAATGCCCGCAGCGGCAACCGCGCGCAGAAGGATCGTGAGCAAGTCAAGCACACGACCAAGAAGCCGTGGCGTCAGAAGGGTACGGGCCGCGCCCGTGCCGGTATGTCGTCGAGCCCGTTGTGGCGCGGCGGTGGCCGGATCTTCCCGAATTCGCCGGAAGAAAACTTTTCGCACAAGGTTAACAAGAAGATGCATCGCGCAGGTCTCTGCTCGATCTTCTCGCAGCTGGCCCGCGAAGGCCGTATCTCGGTTGTCGACGAACTGACGCTCGAAGCGCCGAAGACCAAGCTGCTGGCCGAAAAATTCAAGGCGATGGGTCTCGACTCCGTGCTGGTGATTACCGACACGGTTGACGAAAACCTGTACCTCGCGTCGCGCAACCTCGCCCATGTGGCGGTTGTCGAGCCGCGTTACGCCGACCCGCTGTCGCTGATCTACTTCAAGAAGATCCTGATCACGAAGGCTGCGGTCGCCCAGATCGAGGAGTTGCTGTCATGAGCGAGATTCGCAAAAACGATCATCGTTTGATGCAGGTCCTGCTCGCGCCGGTGATCTCCGAAAAGGCGACGCTGGTGGCCGACAAGAACGAGCAAGTCGTGTTCGAAGTTGCGCCCGATGCCACGAAGCAGGAAGTGAAAGCTGCAGTCGAGCTGCTGTTCAAGGTGGAAGTCAATTCCGTCAACGTGCTGGTCTCGAAGGGCAAAGCCAAGCGCTTTGGCCGCTTCATGGGCAAGCGCAAAGACGTGAAGAAGGCATATGTCTGCCTGAAGCCCGGCCAGGAAATCAACTTCGAAGCGGAGGCCAAGTAATCATGGCAATCGTTAAAGTTAAGCCGACTTCGCCGGGTCGCCGCGCGATGGTCAAGGTGGTCAACAAGGATCTGTACAAGGGCAAGCCGTTTGCACCGCTGCTCGACTCGCAATCCTCGACCGCCGGCCGTAACAACAATGGCCACATCACCACGCGTCACAAGGGTGGTGGTCACAAGCATCATTACCGTGTCGTCGATTTCCGTCGCAACAAGGACGGTATCGCAGCGAAGGTCGAACGTCTCGAATACGATCCGAACCGTAGCGCGAACATCGCGCTGGTTCTGTATGCGGACGGCGAGCGCCGTTACATCATCGCTCCGAAGGGTGTCACCGTCGGTCAACAACTGATGTCCGGTTCTGAAGCGCCGATCCGCGCAGGCAACACGCTGCCGATCCGCAACATTCCGGTCGGAACGACGATTCACTGCATTGAAATGCTGCCGGGCAAGGGTGCCCAAATGGCGCGTTCGGCTGGTACGTCGGCAATGTTGTTGGCTCGTGAAGGCATCTACGCACAGGTCCGCCTGCGCTCGGGTGAAATCCGCCGCGTCCACGTTGAGTGCCGCGCGACGATTGGTGAAGTTGGCAACGAAGAGCATAGCCTCCGTCAAATCGGTAAGGCTGGCGCAAACCGCTGGCGCGGTATCCGCCCGACGGTGCGCGGCGTTGCAATGAACCCGGTCGATCACCCGCACGGTGGTGGTGAAGGCAAGACGGCTGCAGGTCGCGATCCGGTGAGCCCGTGGGGCACGCCTGCTAAGGGTTATCGCACCCGCAGCAACAAGCGCACGACGAGCATGATCGTCCAGCGCCGTCACAAGCGTTAAGGAGTAGGCAATGGCACGTTCTGTAAAAAAAGGTCCGTTCTGCGACGCCCATTTGCTGAAGAAAGTTGAGGCGGCAGCAGCTTCGCGGGATAAGAAGCCGATCAAAACCTGGTCGCGTCGCTCGACGATCCTCCCGGATTTCATCGGTCTGACGATCGCCGTTCATAACGGCCGTCAACACGTTCCGGTGTACATCTCGGAAAACATGGTCGGCCACAAGCTTGGCGAGTTCGCACTGACCCGTACGTTCAAGGGTCACGCAGCCGACAAGAAGGCTAAGAAATAAGGGGCTCAAGATGGAAGTGAAAGCAATTCATCGCGGTGCCCGCATCTCGGCGCAGAAAACGCGCCTTGTGGCTGACCAGATCCGCGGTTTGCCGGTCGACAAGGCGCTGAACGTTCTGACGTTCTCGCCGAAGAAGGCTGCGGGAATCGTGAAAAAGGTCGTGCTGTCGGCGATCGCGAATGCGGAGCATAACGAAGGCGCCGATATCGATGAGCTCAAGATCACGAGCATTTACATCGACAAGGCTGCGTCGCTCAAGCGTTTTACCGCGCGCGCTAAAGGCCGCGGTAACCGCATCGAGAAGCAATCCTGTCACATCACTGTGACGGTCGGGAATTAAGGGGTCATACGATGGGACAGAAAATTCATCCGACTGGCTTCCGTTTGGCCGTCAGCCGCAATTGGGCGTCGCGTTGGTACGCGAACAACAACAATTTCGCGGCGATGTTGCAGGAAGACATCGGTGTTCGTGAATACCTGAAGAAGAAGCTGAAGAACGCTTCGGTTGGTCGCGTCGTTATCGAGCGTCCGGCGAAAAACGCGCGCATCACAATTTATAGCTCGCGTCCGGGTGTGGTCATCGGTAAGAAGGGCGAGGATATCGAGCTGCTGAAGTCGGAACTGCAACGCCGCATGGGCGTTCCGGTCCACGTCAACATCGAAGAAATCCGCAAGCCGGAAACCGATGCGCAACTCATTGCCGACTCGATCACGCAACAGCTCGAGCGCCGGATCATGTTCCGCCGCGCGATGAAACGTGCGATGCAGAACGCGATGCGTCTGGGTGCTCAAGGCATCAAGATCATGAGCGCTGGTCGTCTGAACGGTATCGAAATCGCTCGTACGGAATGGTATCGCGAAGGTCGCGTTCCGCTTCATACGCTGCGCGCAGATATCGACTACGCGACTTCGGAAGCCAAAACGACGTACGGCATCATCGGTGTGAAGGTGTGGGTCTACAAGGGCGATACGCTCGGCCGCAACGACGCACCGGTGGTTGAAGAAGTCGCCGAAGAAAAGCGTCCGCGTCGCAACGCACGTCCGGGTGGCGATCGCCGTCCGCGTCGCGATGGTGAAGGTGGTGGCCCGGCAGGTGCACGCCGTGGCGCTCCTCGTCGTGCTGGCGGTGCCGGCGGCGACGGGAAGACTGGAGAATAACGATGCTGCAACCGAAACGCAGAAAGTATCGCAAAGAGCAGAAAGGTCGTAACACCGGTGTCGCTACCCGCGGTAACGCGGTGTCGTTCGGTGAGTTCGGCCTGAAGGCTATCGGTCGTGGTCGTCTGACCGCGCGCCAGATTGAAGCGGCACGTCGTGCAATGACGCGTCACATCAAGCGTGGTGGCCGCATCTGGATCCGCATCTTCCCGGACAAGCCGATCTCGCACAAGCCGGCTGAAGTACGTATGGGTAACGGTAAAGGTAACCCTGAGTACTACGTCGCAGAGATTCAACCGGGCAAGATGCTGTACGAAATGGACGGCGTAACCGAAGAGCTGGCACGCGAAGCGTTCCGTCTGGCTGCAGCTAAGCTGCCGCTCAAGACGACCTTCATCGTGCGTCAGCTCGGCGCCTAAGGAGCAAATGATGAAGGCTTCCGAACTTCACCAGAAAGATCAGGCCGCGCTCAACAAGGAGCTGTCGGACCTGCTGAAGGCGCAATTCGGCCTGCGCATGCAACTCGCGACCCAGCAGCTCACGAACACGAGCCAGCTGAAGAAGGTTCGTCGCGACATCGCACGTGTGCGGACCGTCCTGACTGAGAAGGCGAACCAGAAATGAACGATAGCGTAAAAACCTCGCTCAAGCGGACGCTGGTCGGCAAGGTCGTCAGCAACAAGATGGACAAGACGGTCACCGTGCTGGTTGAGCACCGCGTGAAGCACCCGATCTACGGCAAGTATGTTGTGCGCTCCAAGAAGTACCATGCGCACGACGACGCGAACACGTACAACGAGGGTGACCTCGTTGAAATCCAGGAAACTCGTCCGATTTCGAAGACGAAGGCTTGGGTTGTGGCTCGCCTGGTCGAGGCTGCTCGCGTCATCTGACGCCGCTGAGTAGTAGAAGTTGTTGAAATCGCAGTAGATTTCGCTTGCAAGACCGAGATTATTTGTTATAATCTCGGTCTTCCCTCTTTATGGGAGCCCCGTCGCGGGCGAAGTTGGTGGGGGAAGCGGTTCAGGCGCCAGTCTGTCCCGAAGGATTCACCGGATTGCGATGGCGGGTTTCGTTTGCCGTCGCTGCTGTTCTAACCCAAGCAGCCGATTGGCTGACGGGACCAAGACTGACCGGGTGCGCCATGGTGGTGTGACCGGATTAAGTTGGGAAAGATAAACCATGATCCAGACCGAAACTCGGCTTGAAGTGGCCGACAACACGGGTGCGCGTGAAGTCATGTGCATCAAGGTGCTCGGCGGCTCGAAGCGTCGTTATGCCAGCATTGGCGACATCATCAAGGTGACCGTCAAAGAAGCAACGCCGCGCGGGCGCGTGAAGAAAGGCGAAATTTATAACGCTGTGGTGGTTCGCACCGCCAAGGGTGTGCGCCGTCAGGACGGCTCGCTGATCAAGTTCGATGGCAACGCCGCAGTGTTGTTGAATGCCAAGCTCGAACCTATTGGCACCCGTATTTTCGGGCCTGTCACGCGCGAGTTGCGCAGCGAACGATTCATGAAGATCGTTTCGTTGGCACCTGAAGTGCTGTAAGGAGTCGCGATGAACAAGATTCGCAAAGGTGACGAAGTTATCGTCATCACCGGCAAAGATAAAGGCAAGCGCGGCGTCGTGCTGTCCGTTGGCGAAGGCAAGGTCATTGTCGAGGGTATCAACCTCGTCAAGAAACACGTCAAGCCGAACCCGATGAAGGGTACGACGGGTGGTGTGGAAGCCAAGACGATGCCGCTGCAAATTTCGAACGTCGCATTGGTCGACGCGAATGGCAAGGCGTCGCGTGTAGGCATCAAGGTCGAAGGAGACAAGAAAGTCCGTTTCCTTAAGACGACTGGTGCCGAGCTGAGCGCCTGACGCTGCGGAGTAAAAAAATGGCTCGTTTGCAAGAGTTTTACAAAGAAAAGGTTGTACCCGGCCTCATCGAGAAGTTCGGTTACAAGTCCGTGATGGAAGTGCCGCGCATCACCAAGATCACCCTGAACATGGGCCTTGGCGAAGCGGTTGCTGACAAGAAGATCATCGAAAACGCCGTTGGCGACCTGACGAAGATCGCTGGCCAGAAGCCGGTGATCACCAAGGCACGCAAGGCAATCGCTGGCTTCAAGATCCGTCAGGGATACCCGATCGGTGCAATGGTCACGTTGCGTGGTCAGGCAATGTACGAATTTCTGGACCGTTTCGTGACGGTTGCGCTCCCCCGTGTGCGCGACTTCCGTGGCGTGTCGGGTCGTGCGTTCGACGGTCGCGGCAACTACAACATCGGTGTGAAAGAGCAGATCATTTTCCCCGAAATCGACTACGACAAGATCGACGCACTGCGTGGGCTGAATATCAGCATCACGACGACTGCGAAGACCGACGACGAAGCAAAGGCTCTGCTCGCCAGCTTCAAGTTCCCGTTCAGAAACTGAGGTTACCGTGGCTAAACTGGCACTGATCGAACGTGAAAAGAAGCGTGCTCGCCTCGCCGCTAAGTACGCGCCCAAGCGTGCAGAGTTGAAGGCGATCATTGGCGATATGAGCAAGTCGGACGAAGAGCATTACGCAGCACGTCTGGAACTGCAACAACTGCCGCGCAACTCTAACCCGACCCGTAAGCGCAATCGTTGTGCGATTACTGGTCGTCCGCGCGGTACGTTCCGTAAATTCGGGCTGGCGCGTAACAAGATTCGCGAAATCGCGTTCCGCGGCGAGATCCCTGGCCTGACCAAGGCGAGCTGGTAATAGGAGAAACGTAAATGAGCATGAGTGATCCTATCGCCGATATGCTGACTCGCATCCGCAACGCGCAGATGGTTGAGAAAGTCTCGGTGACTATGCCCTCGTCGAAAGTCAAGGTTGCGATTGCGCAGGTCCTGAAGGACGAAGGCTATATCGATGATTTCGCAGTGAAGTCCGAAGGTGCGAAGTCTGAATTGAATATCGTGTTGAAGTACTACGCTGGCCGTCCGGTGATCGAGCGCATTGAGCGCGTCTCGAAGCCTGGTCTGCGTGTGTACCGCGGCCGTAACGACATCCCCGTGGTCATGAATGGCCTCGGCGTGGCAATCGTGTCGACGCCGAAGGGCGTGATGACGGACCGCAAGGCGCGCGCAACGGGCGTTGGCGGCGAAGTCATCTGCTACGTCGCTTAAGGCCGAAAGGAGAGAAACATGTCTCGAGTAGGTAAAAGCCCGATCGCGCTGCAAGGCGCAGAAGTGGCCCTGAGCGACGATCGCATTACCGTCAAGGGCCCGCTGGGTACGATTACGCAGGCGGCTAACCGCCTCGTGAAAGTGGTGAACGACAACGGCATTCTGAAGATCGAGCCTGTTGACGAAAGCCGCGAAGCGAATGCGATGTCGGGCACGATGCGCGCACTGGTGGCGAACATGGTGAACGGCGTGACGAAGGGTTTCGAGCGCAAGCTGACGCTGGTTGGCGTCGGTTACCGCGCACAGGCGCAAGGCGACAAGCTGAACCTGTCGCTGGGTTTCTCGCACCCCGTGGTGCACCAGATGCCGGAAGGCGTGAAGGCTGAAACCCCGTCGCAAACCGAAATCGTGATTAAGGGGATCGACAAGCAGAAAGTTGGCCAGGTCGCTGCAGAAGTGCGCGGCTATCGTCCGCCGGAGCCCTATAAGGGCAAGGGTGTGCGCTACGCCAACGAGGTCGTGATCCTCAAAGAAACGAAGAAGAAGTAAGGGTGCGCAATCATGGATAAGACTCAATCTCGCCTGCGCCGCGCTCGTCAGACGCGTATCAAGATCGCTGAGCTGCAGGTCGCGCGTCTCGCCGTGCATCGCACGAATACGCACATCTATGCGCAAGTGTTCTCGCCGTGCGGCACCAAGGTGCTCGCCAGCGCGTCGACGCTCGAGGCCGAAGTGCGTGCGCAACTGGCTGATCAAACGGGCAAGGGCGGCAACGTCGCTGCTGCCACGCTGATCGGCAAGCGCATCGCAGAAAAGGCTAAGGCTGCCGGCATCGAATCCGTCGCCTTCGACCGTTCGGGTTTCCGTTACCACGGCCGCGTGAAAGCGCTGGCTGATGCGGCGCGCGAAGCCGGACTCAAGTTCTAAGGGAAGAATTCGTCATGGCAAAGATGCAAGCGAAAGTTCAGGCTGACGAACGCGACGACGGCCTGCGTGAAAAGATGATTTCGGTCAACCGCGTGACCAAGGTCGTGAAGGGTGGCCGTATTCTCGGTTTCGCCGCACTGACCGTAGTCGGCGACGGTGATGGCCGCGTCGGTATGGGCAAGGGCAAGGCGAAGGAAGTGCCTGTCGCTGTCCAGAAGGCGATGGAACAAGCCCGCCGCAACATGTTCAAGGTGCCGCTGAAGAACGGTACCCTGCAACACGAAGTGCACGGCAAGCACGGCGCATCGATGGTCCTCCTGGCTCCGGCGAAGGACGGTACCGGTGTGATCGCTGGCGGTCCGATGCGCGCAGTGTTCGACGTGATGGGCGTGCAGAACGTTGTGGCCAAGAGCCACGGTTCGACGAACCCGTATAACCTCGTTCGTGCAACGCTCGACGGTCTGCGCAAGCAGTCCACCCCGGGCGACATCGCGGCGAAGCGCGGCAAGTCCGTCGAAGATATTCTGGGCTAAGGTGGACACCATGTCTGATAAAACTGTCAAGGTCCAGCTCGTCAAGAGCCTGATCGGCACCCGCGAAACGCACCGTGCAACGGTGCGTGGCCTCGGTCTGCGCCGACTCAACTCGGTTAGCGAATTGCAGGACACGCCGGCCGTGCGCGGCATGATCAACAAGGTTTCGTACCTCGTTAAGGTCATCAGCTAAGCGGCTGACCGGGACTCAAGGAGTTGATAATGGAATTGAATAACCTGAAGCCGGCTGAAGGCGCGAAGCACGCAAAGCGTCGCGTTGGTCGCGGCATCGGCTCTGGCCTGGGCAAGACCGCCGGCCGTGGTCACAAAGGTCAGAAGTCGCGTTCGGGCGGCTTTCACAAGGTTGGCTTCGAAGGCGGTCAAATGCCGCTGCAACGTCGCCTGCCGAAGCGTGGCTTCACCTCGCTGACGAAGGAATTCGTTGGTGAAGTGCGTCTCTCTGATCTGGAAAAGCTGCCGGTTGATGAAATCGACCTGTTGGCTCTGAAGCAAGCCGGTCTGGTTGGTGAGCTGATCAAGAGCGCCAAGATCATCGCGACGGGCGAGCTCAAGCGCAAGATCGTTGTGAAGGGTCTGGGTGCGACGAAGGGTGCGCGCGCTGCTATTGAAGCAGCCGGCGGCTCTTTTGCCGAGTAACGCGCAAGTTATTTGCCGTCACTAGCATTTGCATCGGAGAAGGTACTTGGCTAACAGCCCGAGTCTCGCAAAACCCGGTCGCAGCGCGGCGAAGTTTGGCGATCTGCGTCGGCGGGCAGTATTTCTGCTCCTGGCGCTGATCGTCTACCGTATCGGCGCGCACATTCCGGTGCCGGGTATCGACCCGGACCAGCTGGCAAAGTTGTTTCAGAGTCAGTCGGGCGGCATCCTTGGCATGTTCAACATGTTCTCGGGTGGCGCACTTTCGCGGTTCACGATTTTCGCGCTTGGGATCATGCCGTATATCTCGGCGTCGATCATCATGCAGTTGCTGGCGATTGTCTCGCCGCAGCTGGAAGCGCTGAAAAAAGAAGGGCAGGCGGGGCAGCGGAAGATCACGCAGTACACGCGGATCTTCACGGTCTTGCTGGCGACGTTCCAGGCATTCGGCATCGCCGTGGCATTGGAAAATCAGCCGGCCCTCGTGATCGATCCGGGAATGGTGTTTCGGCTGACGACGGTCGTGACGCTGGTGACGGGCACGATGTTCCTGATGTGGCTCGGTGAGCAGATTACGGAGCGCGGACTCGGCAACGGTATCTCGATCATCATTTTCGGCGGTATTGCAGCGGGTTTCCCCAATGCAATCGGTGGTCTCTTTGAACTGGTGCGAACCGGCTCGATGAGTATCATCTCGGCGATTATTGTCGTTGCGCTGATTGCTGCTGTGACGTATCTGGTGGTGTTCATCGAACGCGGCCAGCGCAAGATTCTTGTGAACTACGCAAAGCGGCAAGTCGGTAACAAGATTTACGGCGGTCAATCCTCGCATTTGCCGCTGAAATTGAACATGTCGGGCGTGATTCCGCCGATCTTTGCATCGTCGATCATTCTCTTCCCGGCAACCATCCTGAACTGGTTTAGTTCAGGGTCGCGCACCGGATGGTTCGCAGACACGCTGCATAATGTGGCCGAAGCCATCAAGCCCGGCCAACCCGTGTACGTGTTGCTGTACGCGTTGGCGATCGTATTCTTCTGCTTTTTCTACACTGCACTGGTGTTCAACAGCAGGGAGACGGCCGACAACCTGAAGAAGAGTGGCGCATTCGTTCCTGGCATCCGCCCGGGCGATCAAACGGCGCGATATATCGACCGCATCCTGACGCGTCTGACGCTGGCTGGTGCGATCTACATCGTGTTTGTTTGCCTGCTGCCCGAGTTTTTGGTGCTGCGCTGGAACGTGCCGTTTTATTTTGGTGGAACGTCGCTGCTGATCATTGTCGTCGTCACAATGGATTTCATGGCGCAGGTGCAGTCGTACGTTATGTCGCAACAGTATGAATCGCTGCTGAAGAAAGCTAATTTCAAAGGCGGCGGCGTCCCGATGCGTTGAAAGGACTTATGGCCAAAGACGATGTTATCCAGATGCAGGGTGAAGTCATCGAAAACCTGCCTAACGCTACCTTCAGGGTGAAGCTGGAAAACGGCCATGTCGTATTGGGACACATATCCGGCAAGATGCGGATGCACTACATCCGAATCTTGCCGGGCGACAAGGTGACGGTTGAATTGACGCCTTACGATCTGTCGCGTGCGCGGATCGTGTTCCGGGCGAAGTGATTTGAAAAAAGGGTAATATCATGAAAGTGATGGCATCGGTTAAGCGCATTTGCCGCAATTGCAAGATCATCAAGCGCAAAGGCGTTGTGCGCGTGATTTGCAGCTCTGATCCGCGCCACAAACAGCGTCAAGGCTGAACGCCGCGCTTTTGCTTGCGCTTTTTGTTTGAGGAAAAACAATGGCTCGTATCGCAGGGGTTAACATCCCGAATCACCAGCATACTGAAATTGGCCTGACGGCTATTTACGGTATCGGCCGCACGCGCTCGCGCGACATTTGCGTCGCTGCTGGTGTGGCATTTTCGAAGAAGGTCAAAGACCTGAACGACGCAGACCTCGAAAAGCTGCGTGAAGAAGTCGGCAAGTTCATCGTTGAAGGCGATCTGCGCCGTGAAACGACGATGAACATTAAGCGCCTGATGGATCTCGGCTGCTACCGTGGCGTTCGGCATCGTAAGGGCTTGCCCCTGCGCGGCCAGCGTACGCGTACGAATGCCCGTACGCGCAAGGGTCCGCGTCGTGCAGCGCAATCGCTGAAGAAGTAAGCGGAACTGACAGTTACAGGAAAACGTAATGGCTAAGGCTTCGAACAACTCCGCGGCGCAACGCGTTCGCAAGAAGGTCAAGAAGAACGTCGCCGAGGGCGTGGTTCACGTTCACGCGTCGTTCAACAACACCATCATCACGATCACCGATCGTCAAGGCAATGCACTTGCTTGGGCAACGTCGGGTGGTCAGGGCTTCAAGGGCTCGCGTAAATCGACCCCGTTTGCAGCCCAGGTGGCAGCCGAATCGGCTGGCCGCGTGGCGATGGAATACGGCGTGAAGAACCTCGAAGTGCGGATCAAGGGCCCCGGTCCTGGCCGTGAGTCGGCGGTGCGCGCGTTGCATGGTCTTGGCATCAAGATCACCGCGATCTCCGACGTAACTCCGGTCCCGCACAACGGCTGCCGTCCGCCGAAGCGTCGTCGTATCTAAGACGCTGTTTTCGCCAGCGCCTGTTGCCGCCGGATCTAGTAAACCGGCGAAACAGGCTGCTTGCGCTATTGAATTGACTAAGCCCACTGTTCGACCCAAAGGGTTCGGACTAGCGCGAGTGCCTGCATTCGCGTGATCAATCAACGAAGGAATCAACGTGGCACGTTATATCGGCCCTAAGGCCAAGCTGTCCCGCCGTGAAGGCACTGACCTGTTCCTGAAGAGCGCCCGTCGTTCGCTCGCTGACAAGTGCAAACTTGACAGCAAGCCTGGCCAGCATGGTCGCACGTCGGGTGCACGTACGTCCGACTACGGCACGCAGTTGCGCGAAAAGCAAAAAGTGAAGCGCATCTACGGTGTCCTCGAGCGCCAATTCCGCCGTTACTTCGCTGAAGCCGACCGTCTGAAGGGCAACACGGGTGAGAACCTGCTGCAATTGCTCGAGTCGCGTCTGGATAACGTCGTGTATCGCATGGGCTTCGGCTCGACGCGTGCTGAAGCGCGTCAGCTCGTGAGCCACAAGGCGATCACGGTGAACGGTGTTGTGTCGAACATCCCGTCGATGCAAGTGAAGGCAGGCGACGTCGTCGCAGTGCGCGAACAATCGAAGAAGCAAGCGCGTATCCTCGAAGCACTGTCGCTGGCTGAACAGGGCGGCATGCCCAGCTGGGTCGCTGTCGATTCGAAGAAGTTCGAAGGCACGTTCAAGTCCAAGCCGGAACGCAGCGACATCGCTGGCGATATCAACGAAAGCCTGATCGTCGAATTGTATTCGCGGTAATCGGATTAACGGCCGGGGCACCCCGATTGCGTTGCGCAAGGGGGAGTCTCGGCTGTTTATTTTCAGGTTGTTACCGGTCAGCCTTATCGGTGTAACGAGCCGAGGGTATTGAAAAGGAAAACCTATGCAAACCAGTTTGTTGAAGCCCAAGATCATCGCAGTTGAATCGCTGGGCGAAAGCCACGCGAAAGTGGTCATGGAACCGTTTGAACGCGGTTACGGCCACACCTTGGGTAACGCGCTCCGCCGCGTGCTGTTGTCGTCGATGATCGGCTACGCGCCGACCGAAGTGACGATCGCAGGCGTCGTACATGAGTATTCGACGCTCGACGGTGTGCAAGAGGACGTGGTCAACCTGTTGTTGAACCTGAAGGGCGTAGTGTTCAAGCTGCATAACCGTGACGAAGTGACGGTTACGCTGCGCAAGGAAGGCGAAGGCGTTGTTACCGCCGGTGACATCGAACTCGCGCATGATTGCGAAGTCATCAACCCTGATCACGTGATTGCGCATCTGTCGAAGGGCGGCAAGCTCGACGTCCAGATCAAGGTCGAGAAGGGCCGCGGTTACGTGCCGGGCAATGTGCGTCGTTACGGCGAAGAGTCGGCCAAGATCATCGGCCGTATCGTGCTGGATGCGTCGTTCTCGCCGGTTCGCCGCGTGAGCTACGCCGTGGAAAGCGCTCGCGTCGAACAGCGTACCGACCTCGACAAGCTCGTGATGAACATCGAAACCAACGGTGTGATCTCGCCGGAAGAAGCGATTCGTCAATCGGCTCGCATTCTGGTTGATCAACTGTCTGTGTTCGCTGCACTGGAAGGCACCGAAGCAACGGCTGAAGCGCCGTCGCGCGCGCCGCAGATCGATCCGATCCTGCTGCGTCCGGTCGATGATCTCGAATTGACGGTTCGTTCCGCGAACTGCCTGAAGGCCGAGAACATCTACTACATCGGCGATCTGATCCAGCGCACGGAAAACGAGTTGCTCAAGACGCCGAATCTGGGCCGCAAGTCGCTGAACGAAATCAAGGAAGTACTGGCGTCGCGTGGTTTGACGCTCGGCATGAAGCTCGAAAATTGGCCGCCCGCTGGGCTGGACAAGTAAGTCGGCGCTTCGTCTCGGGACAGAACCCGTCGCTGCACTGGCAAAGACGCGGATTTTCCTTTAAAATCCGCGTCTTGCTTTTTTCACTACCGGCCCGTGCACTCGCTATTTGCAGTAGAGCGAGCGCGATAGAAGAGCTGGACCAAAACTCTGAATCGAAGGAATCAACATGCGTCACCGTCATGGTCTGCGGAAACTGAACCGCACGAGCAGCCACCGTCTGGCAATGCTCCGTAATATGTCCAACTCGCTGATCGAGCACGAAGTCATCAAGACGACGCTGCCGAAGGCGAAAGAACTCCGTAAAGTTGTCGAGCCGCTGATCACGCTTGGCAAGAAGCCGTCGCTGGCAAATCGTCGCCTGGCATTCAACCGCCTGCGCGATCGTGACTCGGTCACGAAGCTGTTTGAAGTCCTCGGCCCGCGCTACGCTACCCGTCCGGGCGGCTACCTGCGCGTGCTGAAGTTCGGCTTCCGCGTCGGCGACAACGCACCGATGGCTCTGGTCGAATTGCTCGATCGTCCGGAAGTCGAAGAAGTTGAAGTGCAAGAAGCCGAGTAAGCTTCAGGGCACTAAAAAGCCAGGCGTCACGCTTGGCTACAGAATGCAGACAGACCCCACGCTTCTCGGAGCGCGGGGTTTTGTTTTTTTGGCTAGGTAAATGCTCCCGTGAGCCGCGGGGTTTCGTCGGAAAAGCCGTTCGAAAAGCGCAATGGCAGGTCAAAGCACGCATGACCAACCGGCCGCATCGCTGCAGCATGCATGCCTCAAGCGATCCACAACGGCCCCAGCGCTTTGGATCCAGGTGCAACGACGGAGCCAGTCAATCCGCAGTGACCAAACGCCGCACGCACGGGGCCGCACAGCCTGCGGCACTTGTCTGCCAGGTGATACGATATTGCCACTCGAACTGTGCCTTGCCGGAGCTTTCAGTGAGCGTGAGTGTTACCTTGATCCTGACGACGGTGCCCGACGCGGCCGCTGCTGACAAGCTGGCCGCAGAAGCGCTCGCTGCCCGGCTATGTGCTTGCGTAACGCAGCTCGGCGCCGTGCAATCGCGCTACCACTGGCAGGGGCGTGTCGAAACGGCACAAGAAATACAGCTGTTGTTCAAGACGAGCGCTGCCCGTGCTCTTGAGCTTGAGCAGTACATACAGACGCACCATCCGTACGACACACCGGAAATTCTGTCGTGGCAAGCCACGGCCTCGGCCACGTATGGTCAGTGGATCCTTGCAGAAACCCAACGCCCTCTACATGTTTAACTGTCTCGACGGGCGCGCGCGCCATGCGTTTCGTGCCGCATTCCTCCTCTTTGCCGGCCTGATTCTGGCGCAGTTCTGCACCCTCGCCCGTGCGGCAGACGACTTCCTCGATCCGGCGGTAGCGTTCAAGTTCAGTGCGGCTGAAAAGCCGGGCGAAGTCGACATTACGTACAAAATTGCTGACGGCTACTACATGTACCGGGAGCGTTTCGCGTTCGCGACTCGCAGTGGAAACGCGACAATCGGTGAGCCACAGTTGCCGGCGGGCCATATCAAGTTCGATCAGACGTTCAATAAGAACGTCGAGACGTATCGCAACGAGCTGACGATCCGCATTCCAGTTAAGCAGGCCGCAGGAGGTTTCGATCTGGCCGTGACATCGCAAGGGTGTGCGGACGCTGGCATCTGCTATCCGCCGATGGAGCGCGTCTACCATGTAAGCGGTGCCGCTCTGCGACCGGTGGGAAGCGCGGCCGCGCTGCAAACTGAGGCGAGCGATACGCCGTGGTACGAGCGGGCCACCAACGCCGAGTACGCGCAATCGCTGCTCCAGGGCGGCGGTTTCCTCACGATCATCGGACTTTACTTCGTCGCGGGCATGGTGCTGAGCCTCCTGCCGTGCTCATACCCGATGATTCCCATTCTTTCGGCAATCATCATCGGCGAGGGCGCACGGGTCACTCGCGCGCGGGGCTTGGCGCTGTCTCTCGCCTATGTAATCGGAATGGCGCTCGTTTACACCGCGCTCGGCATTGCTGCCGCGCTCGTTGGGCAAAGTCTGGGCGCGTGGCTGCAAAATCCGTGGGTGTTGGGTGCGTTCGGTGTACTACTGACCGTTTTTGCGCTCACGCTGATTGCGGGTTTCGATATCGCATTGCCGCAGCGTTGGCAGGAAGGCGTTTCACACGTGTCGGCGCGGCGCTCTGGCGGCAAGTTTGCAGCCGTCGCCGGAATGGGCGCGCTGTCCGCGTTGGTCGTGGGTGCCTGCATGACTGCGCCGCTTTTCGCGGTGCTCGCCTTCATTGCGCACACGGGGAATGCCGTGCTCGGTGGCGCCGCGCTGTTCTCGATGGGACTCGGGCTTGGCGTGCCGCTGCTTATCATCGGATTTGGCGCCGGAACCTTGCTGCCGCGCGCTGGCGCGTGGATGGACGGCGTCAAAGTGCTGTTCGGTGTCGTGCTGCTCGCCGCGGCGCTCTGGATCGTCTGGCCGGTGCTCGGGGCAACGGCTGCCATGCTCCTGAGTGCGCTCTGGCTCTTGATCGCCGCGGCGTCGCTGGGTCTCTTTTCGGCGCCTTTGGCGCAAGCGTCGATATGGCGCCGGCTTGGCCGCGGTATCGGCGCCGCCATGGCTGTTTGGGCGGCGGTGCTGCTCGTTGGACTGGCGGCTGGCTCGTCAGATCCGCTGCGCCCGTTGGCTGTGCTAGCAACGCGCGGCAGTGCGCCGGTGCCGGATCGTGCGGCTGGCTCACCCCAGAATGCGTCGCAGGGCGATCTGACGTTTCAGCCGGTGCGATCATCGGTCGGACTGGACGAGGCCGTCAAAGCTGCCGCGCAGCCGGCCATGCTCGACTTTTACGCCGACTGGTGCGTCAGTTGCAAAGAGATGGAGAAATTCACCTTCAGCGACCCGCGCGTCCAGGCGAAATTGAAGGAGATGAACCTGCTGCGCGCCGACGTGACGGCCAACAATACCGACGATCAGGCACTGCTCAAGCGCTTTGGCCTTTTCGGCCCGCCGGGAATTATCTTTTTCGACCGCGGCGGCAAGGAGGTACTGCGCGTCGTCGGTTATGAGTCGGCCGACAAATTCCTGCGCACGCTCGAACGGGCGAGCCGACCTCAGGCGTGATTGCAATAACCGCATGAATGAGCGGCAAGCGCGAGTGGATAAAAAACGGAGGCGTGACTGAAAGTCCGCCTCCGTTTTACGTTCTGGCCCCTGCTGAACTCGCACATGAATCGACTCAGCCCGTGCCAGACGAGGTAGTTGCCGCTATGCGCGGCGCCAACTACTTTTGCGAGCGGAGAATCCGCGCTGCATCCAGCGCGAAATAGGTCAGAATGCCGTCCGCGCCCGCGCGCTTGAAGGCGAGCAGTGATTCCATCATCGCCTTGTCGTGGTCCAGCCAGCCGTTCTGAGCCGCTGCCTTTAGCATCGCGTATTCGCCGCTGACCTGATACACGTAGGTCGGGAACTGGAACTCGTCCTTCACCCGGCGCACGATATCAAGGTACGGCATGCCCGGCTTGACCATGACCATGTCCGCGCCTTCGTTAATGTCCGCTTGCACCTCGCGCAACGCCTCATTGGAGTTGGCGGGGTCCATCTGGTACGTCATCTTGTTGCTTTTGCCGAGGTTCGTCGCGGAGCCCACGGCGTCGCGGAACGGGCCATAGAACGCGGACGCGAACTTGGCCGCATAAGCCATGATGCGCGTGTGGACATGGTCCTCGCTTTCCAACATTTCGCGGATGGCGCCGATGCGGCCGTCCATCATGTCCGAGGGCGCGACGATATCGACGCCGGCTTCAGCTTGCGCCCGGGCCTGTTCGATCAGGATGTCGACGGTCTCATCGTTGATCACGTAGCCGTTTTCGTCGAGCACGCCGTCCTGGCCGTGGCTCGTGTACGGATCCAGCGCGACGTCGGTGAGCACGCCCAGATCGGGAAAGTGCTTCTTCAGTTCGCGAACCGCGCGCGGGATCAAACCCGCGGCGTTGGTCGCTTCGCGGCCATCAGATGTCTTGAGCGACGGCTCGATCGCCGGAAACAGCGACAGCACCGGTACGCCGAGCTCGACGCATTGCTCGGCGACTTTCATCAGCAAGTCGACCGAAACCCGCTCGACGCCAGGCATCGACGGCACGGCTTGCCGCACGTTGCTGCCTTCGACTACAAAGACGGGGTAAATCAGATCGTTGGTGGTGAGAATGTTCTCGCGCATCAGACGGCGCGAGAAGTCATCGCGGCGCATGCGGCGAGGACGATAGTGCGGGTAGAAGCTCATGGAATCGAAGATCGTGGATGTCTTGGTAGGACAGTGCCCAGAGAGGTGCTCGGGAGCCGGCGCCGCTCACGGAAACTTTTCAAGACAATGGTATATCATACCGATCGAGCAAGGCGCTTGGCGCTGACCTCCCCGCTTCTCCTCCCTGAGCGGGTGCCTGTCGTTTTTCGATTAGGCTGTTTGACCCGCCGTTAAAGCGGCGGGTTTTTTTATGGGCGGCGGAAAGTGCGCGCTCAGGCCGCCGGCAAACACACTTCGGGGTTACTGCGCGGCGTCGGTTGCGCCCTTCATTTCGGGGATCAGCCAGCTTTCAATCAGTTCGTGAGCTTCGTCGATACCGACCCGCTTGAGCGCTGAGAAGAGTTGCGCCGTCAGTTCGCCTTGATAGCCCGCGGCACGATATTCCGCAAAACCCTTCTGTGTCGCGCGCAACGCATTCACGCTTTCCTGCCGCGTCAATTTGTCGCATTTGGTGAGCAGTGCGTGGATCGGCTTTCCGGTCGGAGCAAACCACTCGATCATTCGCCGATCCAGGTCGGTCAGCGGCCGGCGCGAGTCCATCATGAGGATCATGCCGCGCAATTGCGAACGCGATTGCAGGTACGTGGACAGCAGCGCTTCCCAATGAGCCTTGGCTGCGCCAGGCACTTCCGCATAGCCGTAGCCAGGCAGATCGACAAGATGGGCCGTGGGTTCGTCCGCCTTGCCGACGGAGAAGTAATTGATGTGCTGCGTGCGTCCCGGTGTCTTACTCGCGAATGCGAGCCGCTTCTGATTGCACAGGATATTGATGGCCGTCGACTTGCCTGCATTCGAGCGCCCGGCAAAAGCAATCTCGGGCTGGGCGGTGGCCGGCAGATCACGAAGGTGATTGACGGTCGTGAAAAAGCGGGATTGGTGGAGCAGGAAGGACATGATCAGGCCAGATTTCGAGACGCCGGGGAACCCGGAGTGGGGACGGGTCAAGCCCGACTGGCGTCTTAGCGATTAGCGAGTTATTGTACAATACGATGGTTTACTGAAAACCTGAGGGGGCCAGCCCGCGTGCCTCGGCGGCTCCTGGCGGTCACTCGGGTCGCCGTCGTATTGTGCAAAACCTCTAAAATCCACAAGACGAGACAGGGTGTGCGAATGAATCGACTGTGCAAGGCTCTGATGGTTTTTCATGTAGCAGCAGGTCTTTCAAGTTTGGCAATTCAGGCACGAGCAGCAGATCCGGCAAAGCCGGACGTCAATCGGGGGCAGGCAATCGCAGTGCAGGTTTGCGCGTCATGTCACGGCGCAGACGGCAACAGTGCCGGCGGCGCATACCCAAAACTGGCGGGCCAGCATCCCGACTATCTCGTCAAGCAACTCAAGGATTTCAAGCCGCAGCCCGGCGCCAAGCAGCCCGCGCGTAACAATGCGATCATGACGGCTATGGCGGCCGCGCTGTCCGACCAGGATATGGTCAACGTCGCAGCCTACTTCGCGACGCAGGCTCCAAAGCCTGGTTATGCGCACAACAAGGACACGGTGCCGCTCGGGCAGAAGATTTATCGAGGCGGCATCGCGGACAAGGGCGTGCCGGCCTGTGCCAGTTGTCACGGGCCCACGGGTCAGGGTATTCCGTCGCAGTACCCGCGCTTGTCCGGCCAGTGGGCTGAATACACGGTGGCGCAGTTGAACGCGTTCACGCAGGGCCCCGGAGCGCGCAATAACAACGAGGCGATGCATGCTGTCGCATCGCGTCTGTCGGACAGCGAGATCAAAGCTGTGGCCGATTACATCGCGGGCCTGCACTAAGAGGTTCGCGCGCAATTGCAACCGGCCCGCCGAGGCCGGTAAAAAACAAGAAAAGGGTGGGGGCGTCGTGTCAACGGTCGCCCTTCACCCTTTTTTGCTGTTCAGTCGGAGTATGAATGAGCGTCACCACGTCGGGTTTGCAGTCGAAGTCGAGCAATCGCATCGTGCGCAGCGTTGTCGAAGTATTGAGTTCGATGCGTTTCGCCATTGCGCTGCTCGTGATCCTGTCGATCGCCAGCATTATCGGTACCGTCCTTACGCAGGACGATCCGTATCCCAATTACGTCAACCAGTTCGGCCCGTTCTGGGCCGATATCTTCCGCGCGCTAAGCCTTTACACGGTTTACAGCTCGTGGTGGTTCATGCTGATTCTCGGCTTTCTGATGGTGTCGGTGTCGCTGTGCGTGATCCGCAACGCGCCGAAAATGATCGCTGACACGAAGAGCTGGAAAGACAAGGTCCGCGAAGCCAGCCTCCGCGCGTTCCATCACAAGGGCGAATTCGCGGTGCACGGCACGCGTGCCCAGACGGCGGCGGTGCTCGCCAGACTGTCCGCCAAGCTTGGCTACAAGTTCGTCACGCGCGAGTCGGACGGCGCCACGCTGATCGCGGCCAAGCGCGGCGCGTTGACCAAGCTCGGCTACATCTCCGCGCACATTGCGATCGTGGTGATTTGCCTTGGCGGCCTGCTCGACAGCAATCTGCCGATCAAACTGCAAATGTGGCTGTTCGACAAATCGCCGATCCGCGCGAACACCGTAATCAACGACATCCCGCCGGAACATCGCCTGTCGCAATCGAATCCGACGTTCCGCGGGTACGCATGGGTGCCGGAAGGGCAGCACGTGTCCACCGCTATCCTCAACCAGCCGGACGGCTCGCTCATCCAGGACCTGCCGTTTTCGATCGAGTTACAGAAATTCATCGTCGATTATTATTCGACGGGCATGCCGAAGCTGTTCGCTAGCGACATCGTCGTGGTAGATCACAAGACCGGCGCGCGCGTGCCGGCTCGTATCGAAGTGAACAAGCCGTTCGAATACGACGGCGTGTCGATCTATCAATCGAGTTTCCAGGACGGTGGCTCGCAAATGCAGATGACGGCCTATCCGATGACAGGTCCGAGCGCGAAAACCGCGCCTTTCGGCGGCACGATAGGAGGCAATGCGCCGTTGAGTTCGGCCACGTCGCTTGCCGACGGGCAGACGGTCGAGTTCACCGACTTCCGCGCGATCAACGTGGAGAACATTTCCAATGGCAGCGGCCAGACGGACGCCCGCGGCGTCGCCGCCCATCGCTCGCTGAAGGAAGCATTCGACGAGCGGCTCGGCTCGGGCGCGAAGACCACAAAGCCGCTCGACCTGCATAACGTCGGCCCGTCGGTGCAGTACAAGGTACGCGACAAGGACGGCCAGGCGCGCGAGTACAACAACTACATGCTGCCGGTTGCGGTTGCCGGGGAACGATTCTTCCTTGCCGGCATGCGCCTCAATCCCGACGATCCGTTCCGCTATCTGCGCATCCCCGCCGACAGCGGCGGAACCGTCAAGGATTGGATGAACATGCGCGCAACGCTCGAGAACCCGGGAATGCGCGCGCAAGCCGCTCACCGCTTCGCCCAGCGCTCGGTGCCCGAAGCGAACACAGAATTGCAGCAGCACCTGGAAGAAAGCGCGCTGCGCGTGCTGACCCTTTTTGCTGGCGCGGACAACACCGTCAAAATGCCGAACGGCCAGCCGGTCGGCGGCTTCCAGGCAATCGCCGGATTTATCGACCATTCGGTGCCGAAAGGCGAGCAGGAAAAGGCTGCAGGCCTCTTGCTGCGCATGCTCGAAGGCTCAATGTGGGACCTTTGGCAACTGTCGCGCCAGCAAGTCGGCGAGCCAGAAGCGCAGGCCAACGCGGATTCGAGCCGCTTCGTACAAAGCTCGATCAACGCGATATCCGACAGCTTTCTGTATGGATCGCCGGTCTACTTGCAGCTCGACTCGTTCAAGCAGGTGCAAGCCTCGGTATTTCAGTTGACGCGCGCACCCGGCAAAAAAGTCGTGTATCTTGGCAGCCTGCTCCTCGTGTTGGGCATCTTTTCGATGTTCTACGTCCGCGAACGGCGCCTGTGGTTCTGGCTCAAAGATACTGAGCAGGGCACCAATGTCGTGATGGCCATGTCGAGCGCGCGCAAAACGCTCGACTTCGAAAAAGAATTTGTTCAGACGCGCGACGCGGTCGGCGCCGCGTTGGGCGCGAAGCTCACCGATGCATCGTCCGGCAACGCCGGCACGCCGTCCGCAAGCTCACAAGATTCGACCCGGTAATACCATGGACTTGACTCAGGTTTCCTCATCTTCGCCTTCATCCGCCCGACCCTCCAAGGCGTCTGCGGACGAAGCGTTCAACTCTGCCCAATATGACGAGCGGCCGTTCCTGAAACGGCTTGGCATCGTCGACTGGCTATTCGCCCTCGCCATGGTCGCGGGGGCCGGGTTCGCGCTGTCGCGCTATTACCCGTTCATGAATTACTACGACAAACTGGTGCTGGTGTGCGCGGTGCCGGTCTTCGTCGTGCTCGGCTGGCGCTGGAAACCCGTGCGTCCGCTGATGGTGGGCATTGCGGCACTGTCGCTGCTGGCCATCCAGATCTATCACGGCGATCTGAGCCGGGCCGAGAACGCCTTCTTCCTGAAGTATTTCCTGTCGAGCCAGTCCGCGATTCTGTGGATGAGTGCGCTGTTCGTATTCGCCACCGTTTTCTACTGGATCGGCCTGCTCTCGCGCTCGCCCACGGGCGCCGCCATCGGCTCGAAAATGACCTGGGCCGCCGTGCTGATGGGCTTCGTCGGTCTGATGGTGCGCTGGTACGAGTCGTATCTGATCGGCGCGGACGTCGGGCATATTCCCATTTCGAACCTGTACGAAGTCTTCGTGCTGTTCAGCCTGATCACCGCGCTGTTCTATCTCTACTATGAACAGCACTACAACACGCGCGCGCTCGGTGCGTTCGTGCTGCTCGTGATCAGCGCCGCCGTCGGTTTCCTGATGTGGTATTCGGTCGCCCGCGACGCGCAGCAGATCCAGCCGCTCGTCCCGGCGCTGCAAAGCTGGTGGATGAAGATCCACGTGCCCGCGAACTTCATCGGGTACGGTAGCTTTGCCTTGTCGGCAATGGTCGCAGTCGCTTATCTGGCAAAGGAGCGCGGCATGTTGGCCGACCGCCTGCCGGCGCTCGAAGTGCTCGACGACGTCATGTACAAGTCGATTGCTGTCGGCTTCGCGTTCTTCACGATTGCGACGATTCTCGGCGCGTTGTGGGCGGCAGAAGCGTGGGGCGGCTACTGGAGCTGGGACCCCAAGGAAACGTGGGCACTGATCGTCTGGCTGAACTATGCAGCCTGGCTGCATATGCGTCTGATGAAAGGCTTGCGCGGCGCTGTCGCCGCGTGGTGGGCGCTGACGGGCCTGCTCGTCACGACCTTTGCGTTCCTTGGCGTGAACATGTTCCTGTCGGGCTTGCATAGTTACGGCAAACTGTAATTTCCGCTGTTCCCAACCGACAAAGAACCGCCGCGTGTTTCGCACCGGCGGTTTTTTTATGACCGACGGAATATTTGCACGCCAAATGTGTTCGTCCATGTGAGTACGCATGGATGGCCCGACGAGCGATCATCACCCTGGCCCCGTCAGATGTCAGAAGCGGCGGCCGGCAAGGAGCAGCATGATGTGGATCAAGCGAAGCGACAGGATTCAACTTACCGGCGACGATATCGCTCGTAGCGAAATCACGCCTCAGCACATTTTCGAGAACCGGCGGCGCGTGCTGCAGGCCGCAGGCGCGCTGGCGCTCGGCAGTCTGATCGGCGTGAACGGCGAAGCACTGGCGGCTTACACGTCGACCGATCCGAAGGCGCAGAAACTGGCGGCCAAAACGAACGCGAAGTTCGTCGCGCTGGACAAGATCACGCCGTTCAAGGACATCACCACATACAACAACTACTACGAGTTCGGCACCGACAAGTCCGATCCGGCACACAACGCCGGAACGCTGCGCCCGCGGCCGTGGAAGGTCAGTGTCGAGGGCGAGATCAAGAACCCGAAGGTCTACGACATCGACGAACTGCTCAAGCTCGCGCCGCTCGAGGAGCGCGTGTATCGGCTGCGTTGCGTCGAAGGGTGGTCGATGGTGATTCCGTGGATCGGCGTGCCGCTCGCCGAGCTGATCAAGCGCGTGCAGCCGACAGGCAACGCGAAATATGTTCAGTTCATTACGTTGGCCGACCCGTCGCAGATGCCGGGACTCTCCACGCCGATACTCGACTGGCCATACTCCGAAGGCTTGCGTATGGACGAGGCGATGAATCCACTCACGCTGCTCACTATGGGTGTGTACGGTCAGGTGCTGCCGAACCAGAACGGCGCGCCGGTTCGCGTGGTGGTACCGTGGAAATACGGCTTCAAGAGCGCGAAGTCGCTGGTGAAAATCCGCTTTGTCGAGAAACAGCCGGCGACGAGCTGGAACACTTATGCGTCGAGCGAGTACGGGTTTTATTCGAACGTGAACCCGAACGTCGACCATCCGCGCTGGAGTCAGGCGACAGAGCGGCGCATCGGCGAAGACGGCTTTTTCACGCCCAAGCGCAAAACGCTGCTGTTCAACGGCTATGGTGATCAGGTGGCGTCTCTCTATCAGGGCATGGACCTGAAGAAGAATTTTTGAGCGACACGACGATGGCTTCCGATACCCAATCTGTCACTCGTACCGGGCACAGCGCGCCGCGAGCCAATGCGCCTGCTGCGGCGCCGGCAAAGCGTCCCGCCGCTGGCTCGCGCTGGGTCGTGCCCGCGAAAATCGCGGTGTTCATCGCGGCGTGGTATCCGCTGGCGCGGATCGTGTTGTTCGGCGTGACCGACCGGCTGGGCGCGAACCCGATCGAGTTCATCACGCGCTCAACGGGCCTGTGGACGCTCGTGTTCCTCTGCATCACGCTCGCCGTGACGCCACTGCGCCGCCTCACAGGCATCGCGGCGTTCGTGCGGTTTCGCCGCATGCTCGGGCTATACGCGTTCTTCTACGCGACGCTGCATTTCACGACGTATCTCTGGTTCGATAAATGGTTCGACGTGGCGGAGATCGTCAAGGACATCGGCAAGCGGCCGTTCATTACTGTGGGTTTTGCGGCGTTCGTGCTGCTGATTGCATTGGCCGCAACGTCGCCGCGCGCAATGGTGCGCAAGCTCGGCCGCCGCTGGCAGACGTTGCACCGCGCGATCTACGCCATCGGCGCGCTGGCGATTCTGCATTTCTGGTGGATGAAAGCGGGCAAACACGACCTCATCCTGCCGAAAATCTACGGCGGGATCATGCTCGCGCTGCTGGGTTGGCGTCTGATTGTGTGGATACGCGAGCGGCGCAAGTTGAAGCCGCGCTGACTGCGCGCGAGCGTAAGTGCTAAGAAAAAAGGCGATGCCGCAATGGCATCGCCTTTTTTATAAAGCGGACTTGCGACGCTGGTTACGCCGGCAAAACCGTTTCGCCCGCGAACAACTGCTGGACTGCTTCTCTCGCCCGAACTACATGCGCTTGTGTACCATCAACCATCACCTCCGCTGCACGCGGGCGGGTGTTGTAGTTGGAGCTCATCACGAAGCCGTAGGCGCCCGCCGAGCGAATCACGAGCAGATCGCCGGGCTCGACGGAGAGCAGCCGTTCGCGCCCCAGCCAGTCGCCGCTTTCGCAAACCGGTCCCACGATGTCGTACACATGCGCGGGGACGTCGCGCTCAACAACGGCGTCGATAGCGTGGTACGCCTCGTACATCGCAGGGCGGGCAAGTTCGGTCATCGCCGCGTCCACGATGGCGAAATTCTTTTCAGCGCCCGGCTTCAGGAATTCGACGCGCGTGAGCAGCACGCCCGCATTGCCAACTAGCGAGCGGCCCGGCTCGAAATACACCTCGCGGTGGCCGTGACCGCGCGCCTCGATGCGATCGAGCACCGTGCGTACGAATTCGCCGATGTCCGGCGGCGTTTCGTCGTCGTAGGTGATGCCGAGGCCGCCGCCTACGTCGATATGACGAATTGCAATGCCGTCTTTCTCGATCAGTTCGACCAGTTCCAGAAGCTTGTCCACCGCGTCGAGGTAAGGCGCAATCTCGGTTATCTGCGAGCCGATATGGCAGTCGATGCCGACAACCTCAAGGTTCGCCATGGCTGCGGCCGCTTGATACGTGGCGCGTGCATCTTCGAACGCGACGCCGAACTTGTTCGACTTCAGCCCAGTGGAGATGTAGGGATGCGTCTTCGCATCGACGTCGGGATTCACGCGCAGCGAGACGGGCGCGATCTTGCCCATTTCCGCGGCCACCGTGTTCAGGCGATCGAGTTCCGGAATGGATTCGACATTGAAGCACTTCACACCCGCCGCGAGTGCCTCGCGCATTTCGCTCGCGTGTTTGCCGACGCCGGAAAACACGGTGTTTTCCGCTTTGCCGCCGGCCGCCAGCACGCGAGCCAGTTCGCCGCCCGACACGATGTCGAAGCCCGCGCCGAGACGCGCGAACACGTTCAGCACTGCGAGATTGCTATTGGCCTTCACAGCCACGTGCACGCTCGCGCGACGGCCGGCGCACGCGCCTGCGTACGCATTCCAGGCGTCAGTGAGCGCGGCCCGGGAGTACACATAAAGCGGCGTGCCGAACTGTTCGGCGAGCGAAACGGCGGACACGCCTTCGACGTGAAGCACGCCGTTGACGTAGTCAAATGCAGGTCGAGTCATGCGGAGGTCTTATTGAACGGGAGTGGCGGCGGAAGCGGGCTGCGAAGCCGAAGCAGCGGAACCAGCAGATGAAGGAGACGCCGACAGTTCGTTCGCGGGCGCGAGCGAGAGCGGCGTGCCGGAAGTGTCAGGAATGGAGTCTGCGTCGGACGCGGTTTCGGCGCCGGGTTGTACTTCGTCAGGAGACGGCGGCTGTGTGCGGTCGATGGGCTTTTCCGGCAAAGGTGGCACGGTAGGCAAATAGAGCGAACCGCGTTGTCCGCAGCCGGCGAGCGAGCCACCGAGTGCGCAACCTGCGAGAATGGCTAAACCCGCTACAATCGCGCGGCCGGGCGCCGCCGCGCGCATCCGAGATACGACTCGCATGACTGTCCCTGAATAAATAATCGATGGAGTTTAGCATGTCCGATAGTGATTACCTGACCCGTGCAGAGGCCGCGCTAGCCGCCATCGAACGCGCGCTGGACGACACCGAGGCCGACATCGAACTCGAGCGCAGCGGCAACGTGCTGACCCTCGAATTCGCGAATCGCTCGAAGATCATCGTGAATCTGCAACCGCCGATGAGCGAGATCTGGATCGCCGCGAAAGCGGGCGGTTTCCACTACCGTTTTGTCGATGGCGAGTGGCGCGACACCCGCAGCGGCAACGAGTTTTTTGCGGCGCTCTCGGAGTACGCGACGGAGCAGGCCGGTGAGCCAGTGCATTTCGAGGCCTGAAACCAACATCGAGCGGTTAGACGCTTAACAAAAGAAAAAGCCGCCGCGCAGGAACTGCACGGCGGCTTTTTTTGCGGCATGCAGGACGCTGCGTTAGTGCCCGCGGAACAGATTCATGATGTCCTGCTTCTCCTGCTCGCCGACTTGTCCCGGTGCGGCAGACGCAGCGCTTGCTTCGTCGAGTGCCGCCTGACTGATGCCGACCGTCCCAACAAAACCGTGGCCCGGCGTGAACTCGTCGAAATACAGTTCTGAGCCGACTTCGGTCACTCCGTCGGGCATCGGCATCTTGTACTCCGGCACGCCTTTGAGCGCGCGTCCCATGTACTCGATCCAGACCGGCAACGCGAGGCCGCCGCCGGTTTCCTTGTCGCCCAGACTGCGAGGGTTGTCGTAGCCGATCCACGCGATCGCCGTGAGCGTGTGCTGATAACCGGCGAACCACGCGTCGCGCGAATCGTTCGTCGTACCCGTCTTGCCGCCGAGGTCCGTGCGCTTGAGCGCGTTCGACTTGGCACCGGTGCCACGCTGCGCGACGCTTTGCAGCAGGCTGTTCATCACATAGGCGTTGCGCGGTTCGATGGCATGCGGCGCGCTTTGCTCGGCGACGAGCGGTTGCGCATGCGCGACTACGACGCCGCGCGGATCGGTAACTTCAGCGATCAGATACGGGTTGATCCGATAGCCGCCGTTCGCAAATACCGAGAATGCGCCCGCCATTTGCAGCGGCGTGACGAGGCCCGCGCCCAGCGCCATGGGCAGGTAAGCCGGATGACGGTCCGCATCGAACCCGAAGCGCGTGATGTACTGCTGCGCATACTTCGTACCAATGTGGTTGAGGATGCGAATCGACACCAGGTTCTTCGACTTCTGCAACGCGGTGCGCATGGTCATCGGGCCGTCGAAGCCGCCGCCGTAATTCTTCGGCTCCCACGCCTGGCCGCCGGTCTCCGCTGCGCTGAAAAATAGCGGCGCGTCGTTGATCACGGTTGCTGGTCCAAGTCCTTTTTCAAGCGACGCCGAATAAATGAACGGCTTGAAGCTCGAGCCCGGCTGACGCCATGCCTGCGTGACATGGTTGAACTTGTTCTTGTTGAAGTCGAAGCCACCGACGAGCGCGCGGATAGCACCGTCTTGCGGCACCACGGAAACAAACGCACCTTCTACTTGCGGCAATTGCGTGATTGCCCACTGACCGTCGTCGTTCTTGACGAGGCGGATGATCGCGCCCGGCCGCACGCGCTGGTTCGGCTGCGCGCGCGCGCTCAATGCAAGCTGTGCAAAGCGCAGGCCGTCGCCCTGAACGGTCGCCACATTGCCGTCGATGAACGTCGCCTGCACCTGCTTCGGGCTCGCCGCCGTCACGACTGCCGCAATGATTTCGCCGTTGTCCGGATGTTCGAGCAATGCGTCGTCGATGGCCTGCTCGCGGTCGTCCGCGTCGGACGGCAGGTTGATGAACGCTTCGGGGCCGCGATAGCCGTGGCGCCGCTCATAGTCCATCAAGCCTTTGCGTAATGCGCGGTACGCGACGTCCTGATCCGCGGAGTCGATCGTCGTGACTACGTTGAGACCGCGCGTGTACGCTTCCTCGCGGTATTGCGCGTACATCATCTGCCGCACCATTTCCGCCACGTACTCGGCGTGCACGCTGAATTCCTTGCCCGCGCCCTTTACGACGAGAGCCTGACGGCTCGCTTCGTCGTACTGCTGCTGGTTGATGTAATGCAGCTCGTACATGCGCTGAAGAATGTACTCCTGACGTACCTTCGCGCGCTTCGGATTCACCACCGGGTTATACGCGGACGGCGCTTTCGGCAAGCCCGCCAGCATGGCGGACTCCGCGAGCGTCAGATCTTTCATGTCCTTGCCGAAGTACACACGCGCCGCGCTCGCGAAACCGTACGCGCGCTGGCCGAGATAGATCTGATTCATGTAGACCTCGAGAATCTGATCTTTTGAAAGCTTCGACTCGATCTTGTAGGCGAGCAGCATCTCGTAAATCTTGCGCGTGTACGTCTTCTCGCTCGAAAGGAAGAAATTGCGCGCGACCTGCATGGTGATCGTGCTTGCACCTTGCGTCGCATGGCCGTTGGTCAGCGCAACGATTCCAGCGCGAGCGATACCGGTCAGGTCGACGCCACCATGATCGTAAAAGCGCGCGTCTTCAATTGCGAGCACGGCTTTCTTCAGGCTGTCGGGCACCTCCTGAATGCGGACGATGTCGCGCCGTTCTTCGCCGAACTCGCCGATCAGCACATGGTCGGCGGTATAGATGCGCAGCGGCACTTTCGGCCGGTAGTCGGTGAGCGCGTCGAGCGAGGGCAGATTGGGCGTGGCCACGACGAGCGCATAGCCGACCACCAGAAGCACGCACACAATGCCCGCGACGATCAACCCGAAAAAGCCCAACAGGAGCTTGAGCCACAACGGGCGTTTGCGCTTCTGCGGCGCGGGCGGCGGAGACGTGGGAGACGTGGATTGCATATAGGCACCAAAAAACAGTCCCGCGATTATAGCCGCCCAGCTTTTCAGCTTTCGGCGTGCTTACCGACAGTTCTTTACAAGTCTCTGCACCGCGTGAAATGAGGCTTCACTGTAGCTGCTTTGACGAACGTCGGGGCGGCCGGCCTTCAACGTTAGCCGTTTGGCTGAGTGTCGCCCAGCGGCGTGCTTGCGCACAATTCTCCCTCGCTACTCGCGCTCGAATGGTTCGCCGCGTGAGTCTCAGGGAGGGCGTGATGACGTTAAGAAATTCATGGATTGAAGCCGTGCAGGCAGGGGTGCAGCGTTTCGCTGCAGGTATCGACGTGGGTTCGCAAAACGTGCGGCTCGTCGTGGTGAGTCAGCGTGCACGCGCACGCGCATGCCCTTCGATGCAGATCGAGTATGCGTGCACAGTGCCGCTTCCCGCTAATGCGATGGCCGGCAACGAGATCGCTGACCGGCAGTCAGTCGCTCGCGCGTTGCGCGACGCGTTCGCCGATATGCCTCACTCGTGCGCGACACAGGCGTTGCGATGCGCGATGGCCGTGCCCGCATCAGCAACGTTGACCGCCACTGTGCCGCTCGCGCGGCTTGCGATGCAAAGCGGTTGCGCGGAAGACGGCGGGCACGAACTCGCCGAACTCGAACCGGCGGTCATGAACGAAGTGGAGCGCATTGCAGGACTGGAGCGGCACGCGCTGGCCGTCGACTGGTTCGTCGACGACAGGCCCTTGCTCGCTCGTTCCGTGACGATCGCCGCGACCGGGCGTCAACATCTCGAAGCGCGGATCGAATGCGCAGCCGCTGCGGGCATATCACTCACAGCGATCGACGGCGAACCGCATGCTGCGCTGCGGGCCATGCGCTACGCGGCGAGTCACGAACTCGATCCGCACGAACCGTATGTCGCGTTATGGATCGGCACCGACGGCGTGCATGGCTGGCGTCTCGTCGACGACACCGTCGCAGCCGAGATGCACTACCCCGCGCCGGAACATTCGGATCTCGCAGACGCGTTGCGCGACCTCGCGCATGGTCCGATGCTCGACTGCGCGCTCGTGAGCGGTGAGGTGGAACTGCTGGACGGCGTTGGCTTCTCGATCGCGGATATCGCAGACATTCTGGGCTGCACGGTCTTGCCGTTCGAGTGCGCGGCGCTGGGCTCGGTAGCACGTCAATTGAACGATCCGCTTCTGCATGAAGCGGCAGGCGCCGTCGCGTTCGGACTCGCGTTGCGCGGGGTATTCGAATGAGCGCCGCAGTTTTCGATGCAGGCCGCTTTAACGCAGCGGCGCAACTTCATGTCGGGCGCGACATGCGCGGGCGGCGCGCCGTTCGTCCTGTCAAGCCATGGCTCGGCGGCTTCAATTTGCTGCCTCATCGACAACGCAAAGCCCGGCTCGCGCGTCGGCGATGTCTGCTGACATTGGCGATCGCAGCGTTGGCCGGTTGCGCAGCGGTCTTCGCGCTTGCTGGATATCAGGCGATAGAAAAGGCGCGGCTTGAGTCACAGCGTGCTTCTATCGAGCAATCGCTTGCGCAGCTCGCCGCGCCGCTCGCCGAGCATGCGCGCCTGCTACAGGCGCGCGACGAGCAGCGCGACAAGGCCGCTCGCGCGAAGCGTTTGTCCGAGCCGCTCACGTATCTGCGCGACCTGCTCGACGCGTTGAGTTTCGAACCCGGCGACGGCGTTCTATTGCAGCAGCTTCGCCAGCGCGAGCACGAGACGGAACTGGTAGCGACCTCGCGAGCGCATATCGATTCTGCGCAGTGGCTTAAGCGTCTCGGTGGGATTCCCGGCGTGACAGGTGCGGAAATGAGCGATTCGCATCGCTCGTCGCCGCATGCGAATCCAGGTGCGAATGCAAGCGAAGGAGCGGCCGCTGCGTTTGAGTTTGGCGCTCGCCTGCATTGGGAGGACGTTGCGAACGTGGCGGACAAACGCGTTGGCGTCGCGGCATCGCAAAAAGCAAAAGCCGAGCACATTGGAGGTTCGAAATGAGTACGACATTTGCCGGATTCAGCGGCGTGCCGCGGCCACGAGTGTCGCTGTCGCATGCGCTCAGGCGTCTGCGCGCGCCGCTTCACACGTGGAGCCCGCGTCGTCGCTGGGCGATCGCGTTGTTGATTGCGCTCGTCGTGTTCAGCCTTGGGGCGCACGGCTGGATCGTGGCTGATCTGGGGCGTCTGGCAGCGAGCCGCGCGGCGCTACTTGCAAGCGCGGAGCATCTAGCCGATGCAAGGCGAGCGCTTACGCAATTGCCGTCGCTGCGCCGCGAAGCCGCCGCGGCAGAGTTCGCCCCCGCTGCCATAGTCACTGCTTCGCGTGCGTCGAAGCAATGGACTTCGGCCGATGACGTGCGCGTCGTCTCAGAACTCGCCGCGCAGAACGGCGTGGCGTTACTGGCCGTTGAGCCCGGTGCAGCGAGCGGCACGGGCGTTCAGAGCGAGCGTCCGCTTCAGCTTGCCGCGCGCACCGACTTCATTCACCTGATGTCGTTTATGCGCGGACTGATCGAACTGCCGGTGCTGATGGTTCCCGTCGATGTCGTCATCAAGCGCGACGGGTCTGCGCTTTCGGTGAGCGCGGCACTGCGCGTGTACAGCGGTCTACGCCCGGCTCCTGCCAGCCTCACGACGCAGGAGCTTGCCGACGCGAGCCTTGATTCGGATGACGAAGAAGACGTGGTGTTTTTCGATCCCTTCTCGCCCGCGCAAATGCAGGCGACTATCGGTTTGCCCGGGCAGCCGCAACTCCGTCTTGTCGGATTGCTGCACGATCGCGCGCGCGGTCTCGCATTGTTCGATACGCCCGAGGGCGCGACCACTGTTGCGTCCGGCCAGCAGATCGGCGACGAGCGCGTCACGCGCTTCGACGCGTTCGGCATTACGCTCGCCAAAGGCGCTGCAACGCGGACGCTTGAGCTCGCGGAGGCTTCGTCATGAGCATAACGGAGCTATTGCGCGGCGACCGGCATGCATCTATCGGTGTTGCCGCAGTCTTAAGTGTTCGTGCCTGCGTTCGCGTGGGACTATCTGTGACGTTGTCTCTCGGCGCGGCGCTAACCACCGACGCGGCAGGAGCCGCGATTCCATCGCTGCCTCCGTTGCCTGCCTACATGCCGCTCGACGATGCGGTGGCATCGTCCGACTCGCCATACAATGCGCCGCCGCTGCCTCGCGGTTCAATCTCTGAAGCACCGAACCCGTTCCGCGACGATTCCGCGGATGCCACCGCCGTCTCGCGCACGCCGACGGAGGCCGGGCAAAGCCGCACAGACGATGCAATGGACGACGCAGATGGCTCGGTGCCTCTTGGCCGGCAATCTGCCGCCACCAGCCATGCCGGCGCGACCGCGTCGGCGCTGGAAGGTCCGCCAGTGCCATTGCCTCCGCTCGCACGTCTGAGCGGCGCTCCGAAAACCGCCGCGGACGCGTCGCTTGCCGCCGACGACAAGCCGATTTCGCTCAACTTTCAGCGCGCCGAACTCGGCGCCGTGCTGAACGCGTTCGCACAGTTCACCGGATTGAACATCGTCGCGAGCGAGAGAGTGCGCGGGGCCGTTTCGCTGCGCCTCGACAAGGTTCCGTGGCGCGTCGCGTTCGACACGCTGCTCGACGTCAACGGTCTCGCCATGGAGCGCCACGGCAACGTGGTCTGGGTTGCGCCGATCGCAGATCTGGCCGCGCGCGAGCGGCAGCGCTTCGAGGCCCATGCGCGGACTGCGGATCTCGAGCCGCTCGCAAGCCGCACGTTCGAGCTGCACTACGCGCGCGCCGAGGACGTGCGGCGCCTGCTGACAGGCTCGGGCAATCAGCGGGTGTTGTCCAAACGCGGCGCGGTGACCGCCGATCCGCGCACGAATCTACTGTTCGTCACGGATCTGGAGGGGCGCCTCGCGCAGATTGCCGCGCTGCTTGCCTCCGTCGACCGGCCCACGCGCCAGGTGCTGATCGAGGCGCGCATCGTCGAAGGTGAGTATGGTTTTTCTCGCAATCTCGGCGTGCGGCTATCTATGGCGGGTACGAACGCCGACGGCACCACGCGAGGTTTGAGCGGCGGCAAGGACGGTCTCGTCTACGATCTGTCTGCCCGCCCGATTGCGGGTTTCGACGCGGCGACGGCCGGGTTGACGCTGTTCGCAGCGGGCGCGACGCGGCTTCTGAACGTCGAGTTGAGCGCATTGGAGGCCGAGGGGCGCGGCGAAATCGTCTCCAGTCCGCGCGTTGTCACCGCCGACCGGATGAAGGCGGTGGTCGAACAAGGCACCGAGTTGCCTTATCAGGCCAAAGTCGGGCAGGGCGTATCGGGTGTGCAATTCCGCCGCGCCACGCTGAAGCTCGAAGTCGAGCCGCAGATCATGCCGGACGGCCGCGTGGTGCTGGACCTGGATGTTGCCAAGGACAGCGTCGGCGAACAGACCGACGCCGGGCCTGCAATCAACACGAAGCACGTGCAGACTCGGGTCGAGGTGGAAGACGGTGGTACGGTGTCGATTGGTGGAATCTACGCGACCGACGGCCGGGACGATGTGACTCGGGTGCCGCTCCTGGGCAAAATACCGATTCTAGGTGCGCTTTTTCGCCATCGGGCTCATCGCGACCAGCGCAGCGAACTGGCAGTTTTCATCACGCCGCGCGTCGTTCAGACGAATTAGGGGCTCGCTGCCGCCGTTCGAAAGCGGCGGCGCGCAGGCTCGACAAGGCAGCCGCTTTGCCAGTAAGCTGCGGCACGAACCATACCGGATTAGCCAGAGGACACCGTTGCAAGCGCGGGACGCACACGCCAATGTATTTTTTGTAGGGCTCATGGGGGCGGGAAAAACCACCGTGGGCCGGGCCATTGCGCGCCGTCTCGATCGCCCGTTCTTCGATTCAGACCATGAAATCGAAGCGCGCACGGGCGCGCGCATTCCTGTGATCTTCGAGCTGGAGGGCGAAGCGGGCTTTCGTGAACGTGAGGCGAACGTCATTTCCGAGCTCACCGGGCGCGACGAAATCGTGCTCGCGACCGGCGGCGGCGCGGTGCTGCGGCCGGAAAACCGGCAGGCGCTGCAAAGCCGGGGCGTGGTGATCTACTTGCGCGCCAATCCGCACGATCTGTGGCTGCGAACCCGGCGCGACAAAAATCGCCCGCTTCTGCAGACGGAAGACCCCAAAGCGCGCCTCGAGGCGCTCTACGAAGTGCGCGATCCGCTCTACCGCGAGTGCGCGCATTTCGTGATTGAAACCGGCCGGCCTTCCGTCAACGGACTCGTCAATATGGTTCTGATGCAGCTCGAGATGGCCGGCGTCGCCAAACATCCTGCGTCATAATGGGCCGTATGATTACCGTCAATGTCGAACTGGGCGAACGCGCCTACCCCATTCATATCGGTGCCGACCTGATCGGCCAGACCGCGCTGTTCGCGCCGCACGTCGCCGGCAACTCGGTCACCATCGTCACCAATACCACCGTCGACCCACTTTACGGCGACACGTTGCGCGCCTCGCTCGCGCCGCTCGGCAAGCAGGTGTCCACTGTCGTGTTGCCGGACGGCGAGGCCCACAAGAACCTCGAAACGCTGAACCTCATCTTCGACGCACTGCTCGGCTCGCGCGCCGACCGCAAGACCACGCTGATTGCGTTGGGCGGCGGCGTGATCGGCGACATGACGGGTTTCGCGGCTGCCTGCTACATGCGCGGCGTGCCGTTCATTCAGGTGCCGACCACGCTGCTCTCGCAGGTGGATTCGTCGGTGGGCGGCAAGACAGGCATCAATCATCCGCTCGGCAAGAACATGATCGGCGCGTTCTATCAGCCGCAGGCCGTGATCGCCGACATCGGCGCGTTGCGCACGCTGCCCGCGCGTGAGCTGGCGGCGGGCGTGGCCGAGGTCATCAAGACGGGCGCTATTGCAGACGCCGGTTTTTTCCGCTGGATCGAAGCCAATGTCGAGGCTTTGAATCGCTGCGAGCCGGAAGCGCTCGCCGAAGCGGTCAAGCGCTCGTGCGAGATCAAGGCGTCCGTGGTCGCGCAGGACGAGCGCGAAGGCGGACTGCGCGCCATTCTCAATTTCGGCCATACGTTTGGCCACGCGATCGAAGCCGGACTTGGCTACGGCGAGTGGCTGCATGGCGAGGCGGTCGGCTGCGGAATGGTGATGGCTGCGGACCTGTCGGTGCGGCTCGGCTATCTGGACGAAGCGTCGCGCAAGCGGCTCGTCGACGTCATCGTCGCCGCGCATTTGCCGACCCGCGCGCCGGCGCTCGGCGAATCGCGTTATGTCGAACTGATGCAGGTCGATAAGAAAGCGGAAGCCGGCGCGATCAAATTCATTCTGCTCAAGCGTTTCGGTGAGACGCTCATCACCCAGGCGCCCGACGCCGAGGTGCACGCCACGCTGGCCGCCGCCGTCTGAAGGCCGGCTTTGGCAGCGAGGCGCCGCGCACGGCGTCGACCGGCGCCCCCCATGTTTCGGAGAACCCGGTGACAGACAGGCGCAGCGACGATGTAAAGCAGGAACCCGCGGCGAACGCCGCAGCGCTCGGCGTCCCGACGCAGGAAGCGCTCGAAGCGCACCTTGCGCCGTATGCCGCGCATTCGGCGCTCTCGCGCGGGCGCCGCTATCCGGAAGCACCGCCGAACGCGCGCACCGAATTCCAGCGCGACCGCGACCGCATCGTTCATTCAACGGCGTTCCGCCGGCTCGAATACAAAACGCAGGTGTTCGTGAATCACGAGGGCGACCTGTTTCGCACGCGTCTCACGCACAGCCTCGAAGTCGCGCAGATTGCACGTTCCGTGGCGCGCAACCTGCGTGTGAACGAAGACCTCGTCGAAGCCATTTCACTTGCGCACGATCTCGGTCACACGCCCTTCGGACATGCCGGCCAGGATGCGCTGAACGAATGCATGCGCGAGCACGGCGGCTTCGAGCACAATCTGCAAAGCCTCGCGGTGGTTGACGATCTCGAGGAGCACTACGGCGCGTACAACGGCCTGAATCTGTGTTTCGAAACGCGCGAGGGTATTCTCAAGCATTGCTCACGCGAGAACGCGCGGCGGCTGGGTGCTTTGGGCGAGCGTTTTCTCGAAGGACGCCAGCCGTCCATCGAAGCGCAGATCGCGAACGTGGCCGACGAGATCGCGTATAACAATCACGACGTGGACGACGGCTTGCGCTCCGGTTTGCTCACCGTCGAGCAACTCGCCGAAGTCGAGTTGTGGCAAACACATTCTGAAGCCGCGCGGCGCGATTTTCCGCGGATTGAAGGCCGCCGGCTGATCCATGAGACGGTGCGGCGCATCATCAACACGCTGATCGTCGATCTAATCGACACCACGAAGCTCAATCTGGCCCGTCATGCGCCGGATTCGCTCGACGCCGTGCGCGCTGCGCCGGCGATCGTCGAGCATAGCGAAGCGGTGGCGGCCCAGGCTGCAGCGCTCAAGCGTTTTCTGTTCAAGAACCTGTACCGCCATTACCGCGTGATGCGCATGGCGAACAAGGCGCGCCGCGTGGTCGTCGGTCTGTTCGACGCGTTCACCGAAGATCCGCGGCTGCTGCCGCCGGGCTACCAGTCCACCGACGCCGCGCAGCAACCTCGGCTTATCGCGCATTACATCGCAGGCATGACGGACAGGTACGCGCTGAAGGAGTATCAGCGTCTCTTCGTGATCGAAGATAACTGAGCGAGCACGAGCCGTGGCAAGCGAGGGCCACGGCAGGAAGCATGTCGGGCGAGCCCGGCACACGAGGCACTGCAGAGACTGCCTGGGTTGGCGGTCTCCCACACCGGGCTGCACAGCGTCGATGCAACGGGACGCTAACGCCATGCAGCCCGGCCGCGGGCTTGAGCCGCACTTCTCAGCGCTCTTCTCAGCGCAAGCTCAAGCGCGCTTTAGGGCAACATGCAGCGCAAAGCTCAGCGCATGCGCGAGGCGAACAACGCGCCTGCGATCAGCGCGACGCCGCCAACAATCGCGAGCGTCTGCCACGGATTTTCATGCACATAGTCGTCCGCGTCCGAGAGCGCTACATTCGCGCGTTCGCGTACGGCCTCGCGCGTGTCGTTCATGCGGGCGCGGGCGTTGTCGAGCTGCTTGCGCAGTTTGCCGCGCAGCGCTACTGCATCGGCCTGGGTGCCTTCGGCCAGCGTGGATTCGAGCTCAGACATTAGCGTGCGAAGTTCGCCTGCAATGTCTTCAGCCGCGTCGCGGCTGTGGCGGGCAATACGCCGCGCGCGGCGGCTCGTGCTGGTCCAGGATTCGCCGAGGGCATCTCGCGTATTCGGAAGTGCTGTCATAGTCGCTCCGTCGATGAGGGTAAAAAGGGCCCACGTTCACGGTTACGCTTAAACCACATCGCAACGCAGGAAACACCAGCAGGACGCAACTTCGGTGCCAAACCCAAATGCCCGGCAGACGGTGCCGCGGGGCGAAAATCGTCAGCAGATATTGCACGAAGCACAACGCTTGCGGGTCAGTTTTACAAACACACCGAAGCTGCGGCGCGGTGCATCGGTAAAGGAGGCGCGTGCTGTCCTTGGGGGCACAAAATAAAAAACGCCGCCATTGGATAAATGACGGCGTTGTTCAAGCCCCGCGAATTCGACTACCCTAAACCACAGCATTCCACGCGTGCGAAACCGTGTTAGAAGCGGTAACCGATGTTGACGTAGGTAACGATCGGGTTCAGCTTGATCTTGGTTTGCGATTGCACGTTGAGCGTACCGACCGGCGTCTGCGCCTGCGTGTTCAGTTTGGCCGTCGTGCTGAGCGGCAGGTACGACACCGACACGCCCGCGAACCAGTGCTGATTGAACGCGTAAGTGAAACCCGCATTAAACACCGGCTCCCACGAACTATCCGTAGTGACGCTGGTCGGACCATGCAGGACGTTCGCCTGGAATGCTCCGTTGGTGATCTTCTCGTCGGTGAACCAGATACGGCTCACGCCGATACCGAGATACGGACGGAATGTGGCAGTGGGAGCGTTGAAGTAGTACTTGAACAGCAGAGTTGGGCTCCACTGCTTCGCCTGACCCAGCTTGCCGAATTGGTCGAGGCTACCGGTGCCGTTCAGGTCGAACGAAGGCGGGTAGCCAATCACGAATTCGGTGGCGATGTGATCGGTAATGAAGTAGCCCGCGGTCAGGCCAATGGTGTCGGCCGAACTCAGTGAGGCTCCGGTATTGGCTTCTGTGATGTTGGTCGGGCTACCGCCAATGCTCGTTACTTGCAGGGGCTGGCTACTCGATTGAGGCGCAAGATGGAACCAGCCTGTTGAGACGAAAAAGCTACCGGCCGATTGCGCGTGTGCTGCTGTTGTCATGCTGGCTAGCACTGCGATCCCCGTTACGGCCTGTTTTAATTTCATATGTGCTCCTCCAAAAAAGGCCCGCTCATTATGACCACAACGTTTGAAACTAACCATACGCGCCGGTTAGAGTTTTCTCCCTAAGCCGGGCGCGCTTCCTGGCCTGGCCGCGCCGCGTCGAACCTCCGGCGCATGCGGCTCCTCGGACCTTCGGGTATGTACCAACGCGACTATCGGATACTTCAGCATGGCACGGCTTGCACGTCTTTATGTTCCTGACCAGCCGCAGCACGTCATCCTCCGCGGACTCGATCAGCAGCCTGCGTTCGTCGACGACCAGGACTACGAACTCTTCATCGACTGTATGAAAGCGGCTTCGCGCGATCATCACTTATCGATCCACGCATATGCGTTGATGCCGGGCGCGGTCCAGCTGCTCGTCACTCCAACGGAGGAGTCGAGCCTGCCGAAAGCGATGCAGGCGGTCGGGCGCCGCTACGTAGCGCACTTCAACCGCCGTTACGCGCGACGCGGCACGTTATGGGAAGGTCGCTATCGCGCCACGGTGATCGAGGGCGAGCGGTATTTTCTGCTGGCGAGCCGCGTCGTCGAAATGTGCCCGGTGCGCATGCAGATCGCGAGCGCGCCAGAAGACTACCGCTGGTCGAGCTACCGTCATCACATCGGTCTCACGCTCGACAGCCTGATCACCGACCATCCGCTCTACTGGTCGCTCGGCAACACGCCGTTCGAAAGGCAGCGCGCGTACCGCGAGTTGTGCGAGCAGCCGCTCGACGAACGAGAGGCAAGCCAGCTTCAGCAGGCCACGCTAAAAGGCTGGGTGCTCGGCAGCGACGCGTACCGTGAATGGGCGGCCCGGGCGGCGAACCGGCGCGTATCGCCGCTGCCCCGTGGGCGGCCTCGCAAGGTCCGGGAGACTCCGCAGGCGCAATAAGCGAATCGAACCAATTGTTTGTCTTTCAAACGGCATCACGACATGCCGTTTTATTTTGCCCTTGCTTGATATGGCACCAATAAAAAATACCCGCAATGCACCAAACTGATAATTAGGGATCAATCATAACGTTTTATTTGCTATTCCATTGATTCGTCGCGTATATTCCGAATTCCGGCGTTTTTGAACTGCGTAGGTTGCAGCGTCAAAGGCGTCTCAGCCGTTGCGGGTGTGCACGTGCGGCAATAGAAAAACGGTTTAACGGCCTGTCGGCCCCTCACAGACGGTGTCCCCATGAACGATCGCCAGCAACCGGTTCACCCGGTTCCCGCCGCCCAAGGGTTGTACGACCCGGAAAACGAACACGACGCCTGCGGCGTCGGCTTCGTCGCCCACATCAAGGGCAAGAAGAGCCACGAGATCATCGAGCAAGGCCTGAAGATTCTCGAGAACCTCGATCACCGGGGCGCCGTCGGCGCAGATCCGTTGATGGGCGACGGTGCCGGCATCCTGATCCAGATCCCGGACGGTTTCTATCGCGAGGAAATGGCAAAGCAGGGCGTGACGTTGCCGCCGTTCGGCGAATACGGCGTCGGCATGGTGTTTCTGCCGAAGGAACACGCGTCGCGTCTCGCCTGCGAACAGGAACTGGAGCGCACGGTGAAGGCCGAGGGCCAGGTGGTGCTCGGCTGGCGTGATGTGCCGGTCGACCACACCATGCCGATTTCGCCGACCGTCAAGGCGAGCGAGCCGCTGATCCGCCAGATCTTCATCGGTCGCGGCAAGGACATCATGGTGACCGACGCGCTGGAGCGGAAGCTTTACGTGATCCGCAAGACCGCGAGCCACCGCATTCAGGCGCTCAAGCTCAAGCACGGCAAGGAATATTTCGTGCCGTCCATGTCGGCACGTACCGTCGTCTACAAGGGCCTGCTGCTGGCAGGTCAGGTCGGTGTGTACTACCGCGACCTGCAGGACGAGCGCACCGTTTCGGCGCTCGCGCTTGTGCACCAGCGCTTCTCGACCAACACGTTCCCCGCCTGGGAACTGGCTCACCCGTACCGGATGATCGCCCACAACGGCGAAATCAACACGGTGAAGGGCAACGTCAACTGGCTGAACGCGCGTACCGGCGCAATCGCGTCGCACGTGCTTGGCGACGACCTGCCGAAGCTGTGGCCGCTGATCTATCCGGGCCAATCGGACACTGCCTCGTTCGACAACTGTCTCGAACTGCTGGTGATGGCCGGCTACCCGCTCGTCCACGCAATGATGATGATGATCCCGGAAGCCTGGGAACAGCACACGCTGATGGACGACAACCGCCGCGCGTTCTACGAATACCACGCCGCGATGATGGAGCCGTGGGACGGCCCCGCCGCGATCGCGTTCACCGACGGTCGCCAGATCGGCGCGACGCTGGACCGTAACGGACTGCGTCCGGCGCGCTACATCGTCACCGACGACGACCTCGTCATCATGGCGTCGGAAGCGGGCACGCTGCCTATCCCTGAGTCGAAGATCGTCAAGAAGTGGCGCCTGCAGCCGGGCAAGATGTTCCTGATCGACATGGAACACGGCCGCATCATCGACGACAAGGAACTGAAGGACAACCTCGCGAACGCCAAGCCGTACAAGAGCTGGATCGACGCCGTGCGCATCAAGCTCGACGAGATCGAGCCGAAGGCCGAAGACGTCGCGACCGAGCGCCGTGAGGCCGCCGCTTTGCTGGATCGCCAGCAGGCGTTCGGCTACACGCAGGAAGACCTCAAGTTCCTGATGGCGCCGATGGCGCAAGCCGGCGAAGAAGCGGTTGGCTCCATGGGCAACGACTCGCCGCTCGCGGTCATGTCCAACAAGAACAAGACGCTCTATCACTACTTCAAGCAGCTGTTCGCGCAGGTCACGAACCCGCCGATCGACCCGATCCGTGAAAACATGGTGATGTCGCTCGTGTCGTTCGTCGGGCCGAAGCCGAACCTGCTCGACACGAACAACATCAACCCGCCGATGCGTCTCGAAGTGTCGCAGCCTGTGCTCGACTTCAAGGACATCGCGAAGATCCGCGCGATCGATCAGTACACGGGCGGCAAGTTCAGCTCGTACGAACTGAACATCTGTTATCCGGTCGCGTGGGGCAAGGAAGGCATCGAGGCGCGTCTCGCGTCGCTGTGCGCGGAAGCTGTCGACGCCGTCAAGTCCGGCTACAACATGCTGATCGTGTCCGACCGCAAGACCGACCGCGACAACGTCGCGATTCCGGCGCTGCTCGCCACGGCGGCGATTCACACGCACCTCGTGCAGCAAGGCTTGCGTACCAGCACGGGTCTCGTCGTCGAAACCGGCTCCGCGCGCGAAACGCACCACTTCGCGCTGCTGGCCGGCTACGGCGCGGAAGCCGTGCATCCGTACCTGGCGATGGAAACGCTCGGCCAGCTCGCAGCCGGCCTGAAGGGCGACCTGTCGCCGGAAAAGGCGGTCTACAACTTCACGAAGGCAGTCGGCAAGGGCTTGCAGAAAGTCATGTCGAAGATGGGCATTTCGACCTACATGTCGTACACCGGCGCGCAGATTTTCGAAGCAGTCGGCCTTGCTGAAGATCTCGTGCAAAAGTACTTCAAGGGCACCTCGTCGAAGGTCGGCGGCATTGGTCTCTTCGACGTCGCCGAAGAAGCGATCCGCCTGCACCGCGACGCGTTCGGCGACAACCCGATCCTCGCGAACATGCTCGACGCAGGTGGCGAATACGCGTACCGCGTGCGCGGCGAAGAACACATGTGGACGCCGGATGCGATCGCCAAGCTGCAACACTCGGCGCGCAGCAATTCGTATCAGACGTACAAGGAATACGCGCATCTGATCAACGATCAGACCAGGCGTCACATGACCTTCCGCGGTCTGTTCGAATTCAAGCTCGACCCGACCAAGGCAATTCCGCTCGACGAGGTGGAACCGGCGAAGGAAATCGTCAAGCGTTTTGCCACCGGTGCAATGTCGCTCGGCTCGATCAGCACGGAGGCGCACGCCACGCTGGCGGTCGCGATGAACCGCATCGGCGGCAAGTCGAACACCGGCGAAGGCGGCGAGGACGAAAACCGCTATCGCAACGAACTGCGCGGCATTCCAATCAACAACGGCGACACGATGAAGTCCGTGATCGGCGACGAGGTGATCGTCGACATTCCGTTGAAGGAAGGCGATTCGCTGCGCTCGAAGATCAAGCAGGTCGCGTCGGGCCGTTTCGGCGTGACGGCGGAATACCTCGCCTCGGCCGACCAGATCCAGATCAAGATGGCGCAGGGCGCGAAGCCGGGCGAAGGCGGCCAGTTGCCGGGCCACAAGGTGTCCGAGTACATCGGCAAGCTGCGTTACTCGGTGCCGGGTGTCGGTCTCATTTCACCGCCGCCGCACCACGACATCTACTCGATCGAAGATCTGGCGCAGCTCATTCACGACCTGAAGAACGCAAATCCGGCGGCTAGCGTGTCGGTGAAGCTGGTGTCGGAGTCCGGTGTCGGCACGGTCGCTGCGGGCGTCGCCAAGGCGAAGGCCGACCACGTCGTGATCGCAGGCCACGACGGCGGCACCGGCGCGTCGCCGCTGTCGTCGGTCAAGCATGCCGGCACGCCGTGGGAACTCGGTCTAGCCGAAACGCAGCAGACACTGGTTCTGAACCAGTTGCGCGGGCGTATCCGCGTGCAGGCCGACGGTCAGATGAAGACCGGCCGCGACGTCGTGATCGGCGCGCTGCTCGGCGCCGACGAGTTCGGCTTTGCGACGGCGCCGCTCGTCGTCGAAGGCTGCATCATGATGCGCAAGTGCCATCTGAACACCTGCCCGGTCGGCGTCGCGACGCAAGACCCGGTGCTGCGGGCCAAGTTCAAGGGCCAGCCGGAACACGTCGTGAACTTCTTCTTCTTCGTTGCGGAAGAAGCGCGCGAAATCATGGCGCAACTGGGTATCCGCAAGTTCGACGACCTGATCGGTCACGCCGAACTGCTCGACACGAAGAAGGGCATCGAGCACTGGAAGGCTAAGGGTCTCGACTTCTCGCGCGTGTTCTATCTGCCGCAAGTGCCGGCTGAAGTCGCGCGCAAGCATGTGGAAGACCAGGACCACGGTCTGGACCGCGCGCTCGACCACACGCTGATCGAAAAGTCGAAGGCGGCCATCGAGAGCGGCGAGCACGTCTCGTTCATCCAGCCGGTGCGTAACGTCAATCGCACGGTCGGCGCGATGCTGTCCGGCACGATCGCGAAGAAGTACGGCCACGACGGCTTGCCCGACGACACCATTCACATCCAGTTGAAGGGTACTGCGGGTCAGAGCTTCGGCGCGTTCCTCGCGAAGGGCATCACGCTGGATCTGGTCGGCGACGGCAACGACTACGTCGGCAAGGGTCTGTCGGGCGGGCGCATCATCATCCGTCCCACGAACGATTTTCGCGGCAAGTCGGAAGAGAACATCATCTGCGGCAACACGGTGATGTACGGCGCGATCGAAGGCGAATCGTTCTTCCGCGGCGTGGCGGGCGAGCGATTCTGCGTGCGTAACTCGGGCGCGACGGCGGTTGTCGAGGGCACGGGCGACCACGGCTGCGAATATATGACGGGCGGCACGGTCATCGTGCTCGGCGAAACCGGCCGTAACTTCGCGGCCGGCATGTCGGGCGGCATCGCCTACGTGTACGACCCGGACAACACGTTCGCGGGCAAGTGCAACAAGTCGATGGTCGCGCTCGAGCCGGTTCTGCAGCAGGCCGAACAGGAGCGCACGGTCGACAAGAGCCTGTGGCACGCCGGCACGACCGACGAAGCGCTGCTCAAGGGGCTCATCGAACGTCACTTCCAGTTCACCGGCTCGCCGCGTGCGAAAGCGCTGCTCGAAAACTGGGACGCGTCGCGCCGTCAATTCGTGAAGGTGTTCCCGACCGAGTACAAGCGCGCGCTGGGCGAAATGGCAGCGAAGAAGGCGAATAAAGAAGTTCTCGCCGCCTGAGCGCAGACCGCTCGACTGCTTTCGCACAGAGACGTCACCTTTAGCCGTTCCTGCCGCGCGCGACCGTTCAACGGCGCGCTGCGGCGGGTTCAGATCACCCCCTAGATACAGATAGAGAAGAGAACCACATGGGCAAGGCAACCGGTTTTCTCGAGTTCGAGCGCCGCCACGAGGCGTATGAAGCTCCGCTCACACGCGTGAAGCACTACAAGGAATTCGTCGCCGCACTCACCGACGACGAAGCGAAGGTTCAAGGCGCACGTTGTATGGACTGCGGCATTCCGTTCTGCAACAACGGTTGCCCGGTGAACAACATCATCCCGGACTTCAACGACCTGGTGTTTCAACAGGACTGGAAGACGGCGATCGAGGTGTTGCACTCCACGAACAACTTCCCGGAGTTCACGGGCCGCATCTGCCCGGCGCCGTGCGAAGCGGCATGCACGCTCGGCATTAACGACGACCCGGTCGGCATCAAGTCGATCGAACACGCGATCATCGACAAGGCATGGGCCGAAGGCTGGGTCGCGCCGCAGCCGCCGAAGCATAAGACCGGCAAGAAGGTTGCCGTGGTCGGGTCCGGTCCTGCCGGTCTGGCGGTCGCTCAGCAACTCGCGCGCGCCGGTCACGATGTGACGGTGTTCGAGAAGAACGACCGCATTGGCGGTCTGCTGCGCTACGGCATTCCCGACTTCAAGCTGGAGAAGTGGCTGATCGATCGCCGTATGCGCCAGATGGAAGCCGAAGGCGTGACGTTCCGCGCGAACGTGTTCGTCGGCAAGGCCGATTCGCTGCCGGCCTACATCGGCAATACAGCAAAGGAAACCATCACGCCGGACCAGTTGAAGGAAGACTTCGACGCGGTCGTGGTAGCCGGCGGTTCGGAAACGCCGCGCGATCTGCCGGTGCCGGGCCGCGAACTGGAAGGCATCCATTACGCGATGGAATTCCTGCCGCAGCAGAACAAGGTCAATGCCGGCGACAAAGTCCCGAACCAGTTGCTCGCCAAGGGCAAGCACGTCGTCGTGATCGGCGGCGGCGATACCGGTTCGGACTGCGTGGGCACGTCGAACCGTCACGGCGCGAAGAGCGTCACGCAGTTCGAACTGCTGCCGCAACCGCCGGAAGAAGAGAACAAGCCGCTCGTGTGGCCGTACTGGCCGATCAAGCTGCGCACGTCGTCGTCGCATGAGGAAGGCTGTTCGCGCGATTGGGCTGTTGCGACCAAGCGCCTCGAAGGCAAGAACGGCAAGGTCGAGAAGCTGATTGCGGCGCGCGTCGAATGGAAGGACGGCAAGATGGTCGAAGTGCCGGGCTCCGAGTTCGAAATGAAGGCCGACCTGGTGCTCCTCGCCATGGGCTTCACGCAGCCGGTGTCGCCTGTGCTGGAAGCCTTCGGCGTCGACAAGGACGCGCGCGGCAACGTGCGGGCCACCACCGAAGGTGACAAGGCGTACTACACGTCGGTGGACAAGGTGTTCACTGCCGGCGATATGCGCCGCGGTCAGTCGCTCGTAGTGTGGGCGATTCGCGAAGGCCGTCAGTGCGCACGTTCGGTCGACGCTTTCCTGATGGGGCATTCGGACCTGCCGCGCTAAACGTCGCTGCTGGTTTGCCGCAACGGCTGTTCGCGATGCACAAGCCGGTTAATGCCTGCAGGAAGAGGTGGAGACGGCGTGGGCCGTTAAGCGGTGCACGAAGCGGCTAGAAGGCACATCAAGGCGGTAAAACAGAGCCGGGCGCCCGATAGGGTGACCCGGTTTTTTTATATGTGTTGCTTGAGATGATCCAGTTCGCCGCGTCACTTCCCATAACGCGCCAACGTAAGCCCGTCGAGATCGATCTCCGGCTTGCGCTGCGTGATCAGATCGGCGACCACCCGCGCCGAGCCCATCGACATCGCCCAGCCTGTCGAGCCGTGCCCGAGGTTGAGCCACAAATTGTCGATGCCCGAAGGTCCGAGCAATGGCGCGCCGTCGGGCGTCATTGGACGGCGACCCACCCAGAAGTGCGCGGACGTCGGCGCGGCGGCATGCGGAAACCAGTCATCCAGCACTTTCATCAGCGTTTGTAGCGCCTGCTCACGCAGCGTGGTCTGCCGGTTGCCCAACTCGGCCGTGCCCGCCACCCGCAGGTTGTTGCCGAAGCGCGTAATGGCTGTCTTGAGCGACTCGTCCATGAGCGCGGCCCGCGGGGCTTTCTCATGATCGATCACGGGCAGCGTTGCCGAATACCCCTTCACCGGATAGAGCGGCACCTTCACGCCAAGCGGTGCAAGCAGCGCCACACTGTCCACGCCCAGCGCCACCACGACGTTATCGGCCTGTACGGTTTCAGCGGCGCCGTTTGCAACACCTGGTCGTCCGCCGGGTTCACTTTCCACACGCACACCGCGCACCGCACCGCCTTGCACGTCGAGCGATGTCACGCGCGTGTCGAAGCGAAACTGCACGCCGTGGCGCTCGCAGATAGCTCGTAATTCGCGCGTGAAGCGGGCGCAGTCGCCGGCTTCGTCGTCGGGAAGATGAATGCCCGACACCGGAGCCGCGCGCGCCCAACGCAAGCCCGGCTCGAGATCGATGCATTGCGCGGGACTCACGTCCCGATACGCGATGCCCGCGTCGCGCAGCACGGCCAGCGCCGGTTGCGCGAGTTCGACGTCGTACTCGCTGCGAAAGAGTTGCAGATACCCTTGGCTGCGCCCGTAATCAAACGGATGACGGCTGCGGAATTCGTGCAGGCAGTCCCGGCTGTAATAGGCGATGCGCTGCATCCGCTGCTTGTTGACGCGAAAGCGTTCGAGGTCGCATTCGCGCAACCAGCGCACGATCCAGCGCCACTGAGCCGGGTCGAGGGTAGGACGGAAGATGAGCGGCGACGCTGGCTTGAACAGGTACTTGAGGATCTTGGCCGGCATGCCCGGCGCGGCCCACGGCGTCACGTAGCCGGGCGCGATCACGCCCGCGTTGCCGAAACTCGTGGCGAGCGCGACGTCCGGCTCCCGCTCGATCACCGTAACCTCGCAGCCTTGCTGGCGCAGGTAGAAAGCGGTCGCGACGCCGATCACGCCGCCTCCCAGAACAATCGTTTTCATGTGCGTAGACGGCAGGAATCAGCGGCAGTAATCAGCGACAAAGTCAGGCAGCAGGACTGGCCGTGCCGAGCACCTTGCCCTTGGTTTCGGGCAGGCACAACGCAGCGACGATCACGAGCAGATAACCCGCGCCGGCGACAATGCCCATTGCTTTCACCAGAGACATGCCCTGCGAAAGTGTGCCGACGAGAATCGGAAAGAACGAGCCGAAGCCGCGCCCAAGGTTGTAGCAGAAGCCTTGCCCGGAGCCGCGAATCGCATTGGGATATAGCTCCGACAAATAGGCGCCCACACCCGCGAAAATCCCTTGCACGACTATGCCAAGTGGAAATCCGAGCGCAAGCATCATGCCGTCGGTGATCGGCAGCATCGTGTAGACCATGCCGAGCACGAACGAGCCGATCGCGAACAGAATGAAGGACGCGCGGCGCCCAATCTTGTCGCACAAGATCGCGCCCACGATGTAACCGGTGAACGAACCGACGATCAGCACGATCAGATAGCCGCTCGTGTTGAACACGGACAGATGACGCACGGTCTTCAGATAGGTGGGCAGCCACGTGGTGATCGCGTAGTAACCGCCGAGCATGCCGGTGCACAACGCGCTGCCAAGCAGTGTGATGCGCAAGTGCGGCCCGGAGAAAATCTGCAGGAAATGCGCAGTTTCGAAGCCGCTCTCACGCGCACGGCGTGTCTGCAGATAGATGTCGGGGTCGCTGACGTTGCGGCGAATGTAGATGATCCAGGCCGCGGGCAGCAGACCGATCCAGAAGCACGCGCGCCACGCATACTGTTCGGGCAGCAACGCAAAAAATGCCCAGTAGACGATGGCCGCCGCCGCCCAGCCGAACGACCAGCTGCTCTGCACGGTGCCCACGGCTTTCGCGCGATGCTGCGGCGAGCGGATCGTCTCGGCCATCATGATCGTCACGACCGACCATTCACCGCCGAAGCCGATTCCTTGCAGGGTGCGTGTAGCAAGCAGCTGCCAGAACGAATGCGTGAAGCCCGATAGAAACGTGAACAGCGCGAAGGTGGCGATCGTCCATTGAAGCACGCGGATGCGGCCGTACCGATCGGCCAGAATGCCGGCAAGCCAGCCGCCCAACGCCGACGAGATGAGCGAACTCGTGGCGATCATGCCCGCTTCGCTTTTGGTCATGCCCCACGTCGCGATCAGCGTCGGAATGAGGAACGAGTAGATCATGAAGTCGAACGCATCGACCGCATAGCCGCCGAAACCGGCGTACAGGGTGCGGCGTTCCCGCTGCGTCAGTTCGGTGAACCATTGGAGAGAAGGCATGTTTGTTGTGTTCTCCTGGTTTTTTGTGTGCCGGCGGCTCATGGGAGGTGTTTCTATTCTACGGGGACGAGGCAACATGCGGCCAGTTGTGGTCAAAATTGGCAGCGAACATCGCAGCAAAGGGTACGCAGTAGATAACAGACGAGATGCGTAAGAAACGGATCCGGCGAGCGCACGCCGGACGGCATACCGGCTGATGCATGCAAGACGACGAAAGCTCGCGAAAGCCGTTGCTTACGAACTAATACGCCGTAACCAAAAAGATAATGAACACCGTTACACTCCGCACGCAGCGCATCGGCTGCACATTGTTCGCCCACACTCGCGCCTGCTACATCTAATCGCCTAATGTCCGCTACCGCGAAAATCTGCCGGGAACCTCGCCGCCACTTTGCGCGCGTGGCCGTGCCCGCTCGCCAACTTGCCGCGAGCGGGTCGCGCCGGACATTCCTGAAGGGTTCCGCAAGCGTGCTGCTGGCGTCCGGTATCAGCGGTTCGCTGCTCTCCGCGTGCGGCGGCGGCAACCTGGAAAGCGAGCAGGGCGAGACGCCGCGACTGGCCTCGGTCGACAATTTCCGCGATGTCGCAGGCGCAGCCGCAGGTTATCCAACTGCCGACGGCAAAACGATGCGCCGAGGCGTGTTCTTTCGCGCGAACGTGCTCGCGCTCAGCGTGGCTGACCAGACCGAGATCGAAAGTCTCGGCATTGCCAGCATCTTCGATCTGCGCACGCCAGGCGAGATCGAGCGGACGGCCGATATCCTGCCGCGTGTCACCGTCTCGCAGACGTTGAATGTGCTTGGCGCTCGCGACTTCATCACGCCCGCCTTCAATTCCGCGGGCGGCGCGGCGGCTTTTATGGAGTCCGAGGCTCGCGCCTATGTAACCGGCGCCGCGCAGCGGGCGAACTACGGCGCGCTGCTGCGCCAGCTGGCCGATGGCGCGGGCGCGCAGCTGTTCCATTCGAACGCCGGTAAGGATCGCGCGGGTTGGGTTGCGGCGTTGTTGCAGAGCATTGCTAACGTGCCGCTCGACGTGATCATGCAGGACTACCTGTTGAGCAACGTCTATCGCGCACAGGCGATCAGGTCGCAGAAAGAGACTTTGCGTGCGCAGGACGGCGATGCGCTCGCCGCGATCCAGGAGCCCTTGCTCGGCGTTCAGGAAAGCTATCTGCAGGCGGGATTCGACCAGGTGCAGGCAAGCTACGGCACGATGACGCGCTATCTGACCGAAGGCCTTGGCGTGTCGGAGTCGGCTATCGAGAGTTTGCGCAGCCGGCTTGTCGTTTGAGGAGCGCAGGGAAAGTCATTTGCTGGGGCCGGACAAATACGCGCATAAAACCCGCGCCCAAAACCGTGGGCAAAAAAAATCCGCCCCGAACAAGCGGGCGGACTGAGAAGGGCGGCATCGAGGTTGCCGGGGCCGACTATACGACCGCCGGCTACGCGATAGACGATCCGGTAAGGTGACGTAAGCGGATCGGTCGCGGCGCTCATTCGCGGCAACAGCCTGCGCTTTATGCGGTCGCGGCAGACGCCGCCGGCAGTTCGATACACACTTCCAGACCTCCTTGCGCGTGATTGCGTACATGGCAACGTCCGCCGCGGTCGTGCGCAAGCCGCGCGACGATTGCAAGGCCGAGGCCGCAATGGCCTTCGCCGCCGCGCGCGGCGTCGAGCCGCACGAACGGTTTCATCGCCGCGGCAATGCGCTCGTCGGGAATGCCCGCGCCATGGTCGCGCACTCCGATGAGCCAATATCCGTCGCCGCGTTCGGTGGCGATGTCGACGGGCGGCGCGCCGTGTTCCAAAGCGTTATCGACGAGGTTCGTCACGAGCCGGTCAAGCAGCGTGCGCGGCAGCGTGAACGCCGGACCTGCGCGCAGATGGAGCGCGAAGAGCGGCGTCTCCCCGGCGCTGGAAGTGCTGTCCATGCTGTCGCCGCTGTCCGTGTGTTCGGCGAAGCCGTCGCTCGCGGAAAACTGTTCGCGCAGGAACTCGTCGACCTCTACTGCAGGCCCCGCGTCGGCGGATTGGCCGGCAAATTCGAGAAACTGCTGGACGATGTTCGTCAGCGAGTCGACATCGCGTATCAAGCCCGCACGTTCGCTTTCCTCTACCAGCACGCTCGCGCGCAACTTCAGGCGCGTGAGCGGCGCTTTCAGGTCGTGCGCGACACCGGCGAGCATGACGGCCTGATCGTCGCCGGCTTCGTTCAGGCGCCGCATCATGTCGTTGAACGAGCCGATCAGATCGCGCAGTTCGCGCGGACCTTGCACTGTGACGGGTTGTGGCCGGACGCCCGAACCGAACTCTCGCGCGGCATCGGCGACGCGCGACAGCGGTCGCTGCATCTGCCAGACCGCGAAGAGCGACAGGATGAGCGCGGCGGCCAGCATCGAAACGGATTCGATCAGAAAGCGCGGCGGCGGCGGAAGGTCGACCGGCAGCACCACCCAGTTCGACTTGCCGGGAAACAGCACCCACAGTTGTGGCGGACGCAGGTCGTCGACGGCGGTCTGCGTGCCGGGCGGGAGATCGTCACGCAGGCGCCGCGCCAATTCGGCGACGAGACGTTCCGTCGGTTCGTGCAGATGGATGCTCGGCGGCATGTTCCAGGTCGGAACGAGATGCACGCGCATGGCGGGCGCGAGGGCGGCACCCTTGATCGGCTCACCGTTGATCGCCTGCAGCACCAGCACGAGCCCGCGCGCAAAGCCGTCGACTTCATGACGCGGCGGCTGCATCACCACGAGAACGAACCAGCCGGCCTGAATCGCGAAGAGCACCGCCGTCGAAAGCAACGCCATTCTGCCGAACAGCGTGTTCAGCGGGTTTCTCATGCGGTCGCGGCGGCCTCGTCGGAGAACGGTGTGCCGTCTGCGTCGGGCACGAAGACGTAACCCTTGCCGCGCACTGTTTGCACATAGCACGGATTGGACGGATCGTCCTCGATCACGCGGCGCAGCCGCCAAATCGGTACGTCGAGACTGCGGTCGCGGAATGCGAGATTGTCGCGATGCACGAGGTCGTGAATCAGCACGCGCGACAACACCTTATAGGGATTGTTCACGAAGATCTTGAGCAGCGCGAACTCACTGTCGCGCAACGGGAGCTTCGAGTCCGCGCGCGACAGCGAGCGCGTGGCGAAGTCCAGTTCGAACGGACCGAACTTGTACGGTTTGCGCGCTTCGGGTGCGCTGGTGGTCGAAGGGCCGCGGCGGCGCAGAACGGTGTGGATGCGCGCGAGCAGTTCGCGCGGATCGAACGGCTTGGTCAGATAGTCGTCTGCCCCGAGCGAGAGCCCGACTATGCGGTCCGCCACCGTGCCGCGCGCCGTGACGAAGATCACCGGAATGTCGTCACCGGCGGCGCGCAGCGCGGTGAGCGCGCGCAGGCCGTCGGTGTTCGGCATCATGATGTCGAGCACGACAACCGATGGCCGTTCGCGCTCGAGCCTGCGCTGGAGATGGGTGCCGTCATGCAGCACCGACGCGTCGAAGCCGTTCGACTGCAAGAACTTGCAAAGCAGATCGCGTACGACCGGATCGTCGTCGACGATAAGGACCTGTGGATTCATGGCGAAATTCTAGACTGACGCGCGCAACGCGCGGCCGACTGTTTTCTTACCAATGCTTACCCAACGCTGCGCGGAATCGGCGTGTTGGCGCGTAAGTCCCGTCACCCAAGGCTCACAGCATATTTCACCACGGCCATATTTAGCAACGCGACTGGCAGCCGCGATGACCACGCGATGACCACGCGATGACCACGCGATGACCACGCGATGACCACGCGATGACCACGCGGCCGCCAACGTCGCGCATTGCGTCGAACGGCTTCTCATGCCGCAGGCCGCTTTCCGGAAACAGTTTGCGCACACCGGGAAGTAGTGGCAATCGTTCGAAACCGGTCGTAAGAACCGCCGGAAAGCGCGTCTTTCTTCGTGCATCGCCACGGGCCCGGCGGCGGGAAGATTCGTCCTGCAATACGTAGCGCCACACGCCGCAAGAGCTTAACGGCCCTGTCCGGCATAGACGGCGCAAGACCGACATTCCGCCAAACCATGCGAGGCTCATCGTGACAGTTCCAGGCAACCTCACTTCCACCCACTTCTCTGCAGTAGCGCCCACCAAAACGACGGAAAAGCCTACGTCTACAGGCAATTCCGCAAGTGCCGGCGGCACGGCGCAAGCCAAGGCTTCCGCAACGCAGCCGCAGCCTTCGACGCCTGCGGGCCTCGTCGGTCACCACGTCAACACGACGGCCTGATCTGCCGAGGCCCGCGTGTCGACTCCGAAAATCCTTGCGCGTTTCATCCGCGCCGCTGTGTGGCTCGCGCTTGGCGCGGTGCTGTTGCCGCTCGGCGGCTGCGCCGTTGCCGCGCTGCCCTGCAGGCTCACTTCAGCCACGCTGAAAATCATCCCGGTCGTCGGCCATGCGGCGGCCAGCCCGTTCGACATGTGTTCATCCGCGATCGACTGAATCATGAATCCCCAACGGATTGCCTGCGCGTTGGCGCTCGTTTGCAGCACGTTTTCGCTGACAGTGCCGGCGCAACCGGCGGCGCGCGAAGCCAGCGCGGCGGCTCCCGCGTCGAAGGACGCTTTGGCCGACGCGCGACGGCGCGCGCAGGACGCGCCGTTCGCCTTCCGCGGCATTGCGCTTGGCATCACGCTCGACGAATTTCGCGCGGGCTCGAAGGTGCGCGCGACGCCGATCGGCAGCGTGCCGGTCTGCGAGACGGACGTGCAGGCGGGCGTGCTCGGCATGCGGCTCAAGTCGCACGAGAGTTTGACAGTCGCGTGCCGCTGGGCACATCGCGATGACAACGGTTGGGCGCTGTCGCAAGCGGTGGTCGATGGTGCGCCGGCGTCCGAGCACGTGCTGCGCTTCGCGCGTATCGCGGGACGAAGCGAAGAACGAAGCGCGCTGCGTCTGTACGAAATCTCGTTCGTGATCGACGAAGTCACCGCCGAGGACTTGCGCGAGGCGCTAGCGGAGCGCTACGGCCCGCCGCGTCACGCGACGCAGAACGTGTCGGCGCCAGGAGCGCTGCCGGTCTACGTATGGGAGAACGCGGTGAGTTCGATCACGTTGTGTTTTTTGCCCGGCACTCGCAACGGCACGCTGACTTACCTGCTCAAGGGTTCCGACGCGTGGGTCAAGTCGGTCGTGCGGCAGTGGCAGGCAAGCGATGCGGAAGCCGGTTGAGGCGCCATGCGCCCTTGACAGCCAAACCACTCGAAGATGAGGCCGATCAGGCCAAGGAGTAAAACAATGCCTAAGCTTCGTTTTTCCGCGGCGATGTGCGCGGTGGTGGGTCTATCGGCTTGCGCCGGCGGACAAAAGTCGATCGTCGAAACGCCGATGGCTCCGCCGCTCGTGTCCGCGCCGCTTAACGTCAACACGCAGGGCGCCATCTACCAGGCTGGCACGCTGATGGTGCTGTACGAGACGCCGCGCGCGCAGCACATTGGCGACGTGCTCACGATTCGACTGTCGGAGTCATATAGCGGCAACAATAGTTCGACGGCAGGGGCAAGCCGGGCAAGCAGCATCACTGCGGATGCCGCCGATCATTCGACCGGAGCCGCCGCGCGGCTCGCAAGGCTCTTCAACGTTGGCTCAGCAAGCACCGAGTTCAAAGGGCAGGGCAGCCTGACCGACGCGAGCGGCATGACCGGCACGCTCGCCGTCACGGTGATCGGCACGATGCCCACGGGCAACCTGGTCGTGTCCGGTGAAAAAATCATTTCGATGAGCGGCAACCGTGACCGCCTGCGTCTGTCGGGCGTCATCAATCCTAAGGATATCGAAGCAGGTAACTACGTGGCTTCGAGCAAGGTCGCAAATGCACGCATCGAACAGGCGGGCGTGGGGATGCTCTCCGATGCGACGACCATGGGTTGGCTGCAGCGAATCTTTCTTAGCGTGCTGACTTTTTGAAGCGGGCGCGACGCAATGCGGCGCGCTGTGTTTGCGCCGCCTCTCTGTTATGTCCGCGCCGTGCTTGAGTCTGATCTCGTGTCGCTGATGCGCTTGCCACGCTTACTGTGAAAGCGCAGTTGAGCCACGCTCAGCCGCGCCGATCTCACCGTCCGGGACGAACACGTAGCCGCGCCCCCACACCGTTTGCACATAGCGCGGCTCTGACGGATCGACTTCGATCAGACGGCGCAAACGCCAGATCGACACATCTAGACTGCGATTGCGATGCGCCTCGCTATTGCCGTGCAGTTTTTCGAGCAACTGCGCGCGCGTGAGGACTGTCATCGCGTGCGTGACGAACACTTTCAGCATCGCGAATTCGCTCGAACGCAGCGTGATGCGCTCGCCGTCGAGGCGCAGTTCGCGCGCCGGGAAGTTGACTTCGAAGCGGCCGAAGCGATACGGCGCGCGCTGTTCCGGTGCGCTCGGAGCAACCGAGCCGCGACGCCGCAGCACCGTGCGAATGCGCGCCACCAGTTCACTCGGTTCGAACGGCTTGCCGAGGTAATCGTCCGCGCCGAGTTCGAGACCGATCACGCGGTCGATCGGATCCGCGCGAGCGGTGAGAAGGATCACGGGAATATCGTCGCCCGCGACGCGCAACGCGCGCAGCGCGCTGATGCCGTCGAGCTCGGGCATCATGATGTCGAGCACGATCAGCGCCGGGCGCTCGTCCTGAAGCTTGCGCTGCAGTGCCATGCCATGCTCGAGCGTAGCGACCTTGAAGCCGCGCCCTTCCAGATACTGGCTGACGAGCTCACGTACGACGGGGTCGTCGTCGACGACCAGAATGGTTTGGTTCATTCAGATCATCTTAGTGATCGGCGCGAGCGCAGCAAAGCGGTTGATGCTTTCCAAACCTTTCCTGAGTAAGACCCAAACATTGAGCGAGCAATGAGCGCGCTTCAATTGACCTGCGAGGTCTGAATTGTTTGCAGCGTCTGGCGGCTAAAGTCGGTCTGATCGACGACCATCTTGTCGATGAGGCCATTAAGCTTGGTCGACGCCGAAGAGAAACGGTCGGTGTTCAGGCCGCCCGTCTGATAGCGCGCGGTGACAAGGACGCGGCCGCTCTGCACGAGCGTCAGGTCGATGATCGACAGGTACTGGATCGACTCGTCGCTGAACGAACGGCGGCCATAGTCGATCGCGGCGTTGTAGACGAGGCGCGCCTCGCAGCCGGCGGGCGAAGTACCGGGATTGTAGACATCCGAACGAATGCCGCGCCGGTCCAGCGCGAGTTGCAGCGCCGGCACGAAGTCGCCCACCGACACCGTCTGATTCACTTCAATGCAGACATGTCGCACATCGGCGGGACGGCCGTTCACGAAGGTCGGTGACGAATAGTTGGCGGCAATCGCATAGCCGGCCTGAATCACGGAGCCGGTGGCGTCGGCTGCCTGGATCAGCGTCCATGCGCAGCCGTTCAGTCCCACCGTCAGCGTGGTACAGGCGACGAGCCTTGCGCTCGGCCGCCGCAACCTGATCCAGGCCGCACGAGGGGCTCGCGTGAAGGCGTTAGCGTTAGCGCGTGTGCCAGGCAGGATGGTCATGAAGCAGAGCCAGGTGGCGATGAGGACAGGCAACACAGATCGACCGTCTGCGCGAGACGCAGGAAGACGCGCATCGTCCCGACGCCTAGCGCGTGACGCGCAGACGCAATTCGTTCTGCCCTTGCACGCTCGCTGTCACGTTGACGCGTCGCTCCGCGGTCGTGACGACGAAGTGCTGGCGTGTCGGCGTATTGACGTCGTGCACGACGTTCGGAAAGCAGGCGGCGATGTCCGCGCCGATTTCTTCGAGCGGATCGTTGACCACTCCGTCGGCCTGCCAATGCGCGCGCCAGTGGCAGTCGTACGCGTGCGCGTTGGAGCGGCAATCTTCCGTACTTGCGACGCCCGGCAATTGTGCGGCCGGTTGCGTATGCAACTGCTTGAAGTCGGACGCCTCGACGATGTGCTTGAGCGCAGGGCACACGTCAGCCGGCTCGTTGGGCGAAGTGGTTTGTGCTGCTTGTGCGGCGCTCGCGAGCAGCATGGCCGTGCCGAGAGCAAGCGCGAGGCGGTGAGTGAAATGAGGAGAGCGGCGGTCGAGTGACATGAGCGAAGAGTCCGTTAGCAGTGAATGACTGCGGGCCGCGGGGACGGCTCGCACGACTATCGTCGCTGTTGTCGGCTCTTTTCAAAGGGCGGAAAAGCTCGCCCGCTTCGCAAATGCTTTCGAACTGTTCTCTCGTGTTTCCGGATCTTGCCGTTTGTGCGGCCCGCGCGATGATCGCGTCGCTCGCGTCGGTGGCTCAACTCGGTAGTTCAACCCAGGGTCAAACCGCCGTCGACGTGAATCACCTGGCCGGTGATGTGACGCGCTCCGTCGGAAAGCAGAAAGGCAATCAGCGCCGCGACGTCGGCGGGCTCGGCGATGTGGCCAAGCGGCGTCGCCTCGGCCGCGTGCGTCCACACCGCGGCGTTATCGGGGCTCGGCCCGCGATCCTTGCGCGTATAGCCTGGGGCCACGCAATTCACGGTCACGCCATGCGGCGCGAGTTCGGCGGCCGCCGTTTTCGCGAGCGATTCCAGCGCGGCCTTGGCCGCCGCTGTGGCGGCGAATGGCGCGTCGGCGCGATAACGGTGCGCGACAAATGAACTGAGCGCGACCACGCGTCCGCGCTTCGACGTTTCGAGTGCCGGCGTGGCGCGTTTCAGAAGCGCTGCAAACGCGGCGGGCATCGCTGCGAAGGCCGCGCCCAGCGTGTCGGGGTCGAGTGCCTGCAACGTTTGGCGCTGCGCGTGGCCTGCGTTGGCGACCAGTTGATCGAGCGCGCCAAAGGTGGCGAGCGTTTGATGAACCACATGTTCGACTGCGCCTCGCTCGGCGAGGTCGCCGAAGACGGTGGCGCAGGCCGCGCCATTCGCGCTGCACTCGGCGGCAACTTGCGCGAGACGCTGACGCGATTCGTGATCGGCGCCGCGTGCATGCAACATCAGCGCAATGCGTGGAGTGTCGATCGCTGGCGGGGCCGTCGACGCCGCACTCATCTCCGGCGCGATTATCCGCAGGGCGGCGAGCCGCCGGGCCAGCGCGGCCCCGATGCCCGACCCCGCGCCGGTGATCAATACGACGCGCTCGAAAACCGCGTTGCTGCCGCTCGTCGCACCGCTGCCGGAATTCATGCGGCGACCGCTTCGCTGGAACGCTCGACTTCGAGCGTCTCGTCATGGAACGCAGCAAGCGATTCGCGGTGCGCGACGCTGACAATCGCCGCCTTCGGCAGGCGCTCGGTGAAGAGGCGATAGAGCCTCGCTTCGTTTTCGGCGTCGAGCGCGCTCGTCGCTTCGTCGAGGAACAGGTAGTCTGGCTTGTGCAGCAGCACGCGTGCCGCGGCAAGGCGCTGTTGCTCGCCCGGCGACAACATGCGCGTCCAGTGCCCCGATTCCTGCAAACGGTCCGCGTACTGCGACAGATGGCAGGTGACGAGCGCCTCGCGGCATTCTTCGTCGGTATAAGTGTCGGCTGCCGACGGATAGGTGAGCGCAGCCTTCAGTGTGCCGATCGGCATGTAGCTGACCTGCGGGATGAACATCATGCGAGCGTTGACCGGCGCGTCTATCGAGCCGTCGCCAAATGGCCAGAGGCCGGCGAGCGCGCGCATCAGCGTGCTCTTGCCCGAGCCGGATGGCCCGCGCACGAGCCACCGTGAGCCGGGTTCGATCGCGATATCGCGGATGCGCGACAGCGGAGTGCCGTTGGGCAGCGCGAGCTTGAGGCCGTCGGTGGTGAGCGCGTCGGCGTCGACGAAATGGAGATTGATGCCGCCGTGTGCGGTGGCCGGCGACACCGATTCCTTCAGACGCGGCGCATGCACGACCCGCTTGAATTCGCGCAACCGGTTCACGGTTGCGCGCCACTCGACGAGCGTCGAGTAACTGTTGATGAACCACGAGAACGAATCGCTGACGGTGCCGAACGCGCTCGAAATCTGCATCAGTACGCCGAACGTGAAGGCGCCCGCGAAATAACGCGGCGCGGCCACGACGAGCGGAAAAATAATTGCGATCTGGCCATAGAAGCTGAGCACGAAGGTCAATCGCTTCGTGTACTTCATGACCTGCCACCAGTTGTCGCGAATCCGGCCGAACAGCGAATGCGCGTTTTTCTTCTCCGTGTCCATGCCGTTGTAGAACGCGATCTGCTCCGCGTTTTCGCGCAGACGGATCAGGCCGAAACGGAAATCCGCCTCGACTTTCTGTGCCTGATAGTTAATCGGCACGAGCGGGTGGCCGACCTTCTGGATCACGAGCGATCCGACCACCGCATAAAGCGCGGCCGCCCACACCATATAGCCGGGGATCTGCAGCGGTACGCCGCCGAGCGTGATGGTCAGCGCACCGGCGAGCGACCACAGGATCGTGATGAACGACACCAGCGTGACGACCGTGGACAGCAGATCGAGCGTGAGCGACAGCGTGGTGGTGGCGAACGACTGAAGGTCGTCGCTGATCCGCTGGTCGGGGTTGTCGGCGAGGCGGTCGCGCTCGATCCGGTAGAACGCGCTGTCGTGTAGCCACTCGTTCAGATAGCGCGTGGTGAGCCACTGACGCCAGCGGAACCCAAGCATCTGCCGCATATAACGCCCGTAGACCGCGAGAATGATGTAGCCGAACGCGAGACCCGAAAACACCATCAGCAGATGCGGGAAGTCGCGCACATTCTTGGTTTGCAGCGCGTTGTAGAAGTCGGCGCTCCAGCGGTTGAGCCGGACGTTGATCCACACGACCAGCAGATTCATCACGATGATCGCGAGAAGCAACGCCCACGCCGTCTTACGTTCTTCCGACACCCAGTAGGGCTTGATCAGGCTCCAGGCGGAGACTTTCTCGTCGGGCGGCAGCGCGGGGCTGGCGGATGTATTCGTTGTCATGAGCGTCCTGAGGAGTGCTGTTCCATTCGGGCCGACCCACGCAGGCCGGCCCATTGCGAATATTTGTGCGTGTGCGGGTGGCGACACCCGGCAAGCACCACCGGTGCGATTGCCGATTCTGGCGCGAAGCCCTTAAGCGAAAATTAATGATCGGCGCGAGTTTTCCGGCGATCGCGCTGCGGGTGTTTCGCCTGCGTCGCCGCGACTTTGCGCCGCCAGGCCCCGCGTCATGCCGCATTCGCCGCGCCATCTCTGCTGGCATTGTGCCAGAGCGCCGCGCCGCCGATATGGGTGACGCCCAAGGCGGTGCCGGATCGAGGCGCGTGCGATGCCGCGCGCCGCTCGTTTGCGAGCGCCGCGCCTTTTATGGTCTAATGACCTTCGACGAAACAGGGGTGCTTCGCACTTGAGCGGCGTGATTTTCACGCTGCGGCAGCGAGGCTGAGAGAGACCCTTTGCACCCGATCCGGGTAATACCGGCGCGGGAAGTTTCCGGAAGCAACCAGTCTTCCATTCCCCGCCGGGCGGCGTTCTTCATTGGAGCACGCTATTGCCTGGCCGGCCTTGCCCGCCGGTTTCGTCCTGGGTACGCGCTTCTTTTTGGCCGTACGGAAAGGACTCGATGACCGCCTATTCTTCAGTTATGTTTCTTGCTCCTTGTCACGTCGCCGGCGGCGTGCACTGCGTTGCCATTGCGCGTTGCGTTGGATCGGAGTGCGCACGATGATCCACTCCGCACAACCCGATTTCGCGGTGCTCGGCGGCGGCCTGTGCGGGCGTCTCGTCGCGTGGCGGCTTGCCGGGCAAGGGCATCGCGTTGCGCTTTATGAGCGCGGCGACGCAGCCGGTTCGCAAGCCGCCGCGTGGGTCGCCGCGGCGATGCTGGCGCCGCTTGCCGAAGCCGCGAGTGCCGAACTTCTGATCACGCGATTGGGCGCGACCTCGCTCGATACCTGGCCGAAAGTGCTGGCCGAACTGCCCGAACCGGTGTTCTTTCAGCGCAATGGCACGCTCGTCGTCTGGCATCACGCGGATCGCACCGAGGCCCCGTTGTTCGAACGACGCGTGCGCTCGAACGCGCCGGCCGAATTGCTGGACGGCGGCTTCGTCACGCTGGCCGGCGCCCAGCTCGGTGCAGCCGAGCCGGCGCTGGCGGGACGCTTCAGTCAGGGGTGGCTCCTGCCGCGCGAGGGCCAGCTGGATAACCGCCAGGTGCTTCGCGCGCTTGCTGCGGGGCTTGCACAACGCGGCGTTCAGACTCACTGGAATACGCCTGTTAGCGACAGCGCGCTGCCGCCCGCGCGCGTCACGATCGACTGCCGCGGCCTCGGCGCCAAACCCGCGCTGCCGACACTGCGCGGCATTCGCGGTGAGGTTGCACGCGTGCATGCGCCAGGCATCGACCTGACGCGCCCGGTGCGGCTGCTGCATCCGCGCTATCCGCTCTACATCGCACCGAAGCAGGACAATCTCTACGTGATCGGCGCAACCGAGGTGGAAGGCGAGGACATGTCGCCCGTCAGCGTGCGTTCCGCGCTGGAGCTTCTAAGCGCTGCGTTTTCTGTGCATCCGGGCTTTGGCGAGGCGCGCATTCTGGAGCTCAATTCGCAGTGCCGCCCGACCTTGCCCGATCATCGGCCGGCATTGCTGTGGGACGGCGCGCAGACGCTACGGGTGAACGGCCTTTACCGGCACGGCTACATGATCGTGCCCGAAGTCGCCGACGAAGCCGTGCGCTTCGCGGCGGCGCTGCTGGACGGGCGCATCGGCAACGCCGACGCGTTCGCGGACTGGCAGCGCGGCGCGCGCTGGAGCGAGCTTTTCCAGCACGATTGTGCGCGGGAGCCGGCATGAGCGCCGAACCGTGCCGCAGTGCCGTTAGCACGCTTGTGCTTTAGCCAACGACTGAACCGTATTCGAACATCATGGACATTCACATCAACCAGAAGCCGCTGTCGTTGCCCGAAGGCGCGACTGTCGCCGATGCGCTCGCTGCTTACGGCGCGCGGCCTCCGTTTGCCGTCGCGCTAAACGGCGACTTCGTCGCACGCACGCAGCACGCGGCGCGCGCGCTGCAACCGGGCGACAAGCTCGATGTCGTGCAACCCGTGGCCGGCGGCTAAAGCCATCACGCATTGCAGGAGACCAGGACATGCAAATGACTACCCCACAGGCCGCCGACGCGCTCACGCTGTACGGCCAACCCTTCGCGAGCCGCGTGCTGCTTGGCACGTCGCGTTATCCGTCGCTGCAATCGCTGTCGGATTCCATCGACGCCGCCCGACCCGGCATGGTGACGGTCGCGCTGCGCCGGCAGATGAACGAAGGCGGCGCGGAAGCCGGCTTCTTCGATCTGCTCAAGCGCCATGGCGTGCCGCTATTGCCCAATACGGCAGGGTGCCTGACCGTCGGCGAGGCCGTGGCGACCGCGCACATGGCGCGTGAAATTTTCGAAACCGAGTGGATCAAGCTCGAACTGATCGGCGACGATTACACCTTGCAACCCGATCCGGTCGGTCTGATCGAAGCAGCCGCGAAGCTCGTCAAAGACGGCTTCAAGGTGCTGCCGTATTGCACCGAAGACCTCGTGATCGGCCGCCGTCTGCTGGATGCCGGTTGCGAAGCGCTGATGCCGTGGGGCGCGCCGATCGGCACCGGCAAGGGTGTCATCAATCCGTACGGCTTGCGCGTGCTGCGCGAGCGGCTGCCGGACGTGCCGCTCATTGTCGACGCCGGACTTGGCGTGCCGTCGCATGCGGCGCAGGTGATGGAATGGGGCTTCGACGGGGTGCTGCTGAACACGGCCGTGTCGCAGGCCACGCATCCGGACGCGATGGCGCGCGCTTTCGCGCTGGGCGTCGAAGCGGGACGTCAGGCGTTTCTCGCGGGACCGATGGCCGAGCGCGAGAGCGCGCACGCGAGCACGCCGGTGGTCGGCATGCCGTTCTGGCATCAGGACGGGAGCGCTGCATGACGCAAACATTGGCTTTGAAAGACCGCGACCTGTTCTGGCCGCCCGCCGACGAACTCACCGAGGCGACTGAGCGCATCCGCGCGCGTCTCGGCGACTGGCCGCCTACTCACGCGCCGTGGCGTATCTGTCTGACCGCGCCGGACGAGCCGAACGGCGGCGATCTGATCGTGCTCACCGATGCCGCGCGGCACGGCGAGCAGATGGCGCACTGGCTGGTAAAGGGCGCGGCGGTGGTCGAAGCCGCCGAGAACAAGGCCACGCTGCACCTGGGCGGCGAGAAATATCGCCTCGAAGGGCATCTCGCGGAAGACTGGATTCCCGCACTGGCCGCATTTCTAGATTGCGGTTTCGATCCGCACGACGCGTTGGTGCTGGCGCTTGCGTGGCGCGACGGCGACGAAACCCGGACCAACGCCGCGGGTGACGCTTTCCCCTGCGATCTGGCCACTTTCCCTCGCCTCGCCGATTTGCCGCAAGCGCCGGCCCAGGCCTTTCCGCGCTGCCCGGAGCGGCTCGGGCTCTATCCGGTTCTGCCGAGCGCGGAGTGGGTCGAAAGGGTGGTCGGCTTCGGCGTGAAAACGGTGCAGCTACGCCGGAAGTCCGCCCATCCCGCCGACGAACTTCAGCGCGAAATTGCCCGCTGCGTTGCTGCGGGGCGCCAGCACGACGCGCAGGTTTTCATCAACGACCACTGGCAGGCCGCGCTCGATGCGGGCGCTTACGGCGTGCATCTCGGCCAGGAAGACGTGCATACCGCGGATCTGTCGGCGCTCGCCGCGGCGGGCGTACGGCTTGGACTCTCGACGCACGGTTTCTACGAAATTCTGAAGGCGCTGCATTTTCGTCCTAGTTACATCGCGTTGGGCGCAGTGTTTCCGACCACGACCAAGGTGATGCCTACCGCGCCGCAGGGCCTCAAGCGCCTCGCTCGCTATGTCCGGCTGCTGGACGGCGTCGTGCCGCTGGTCGCAATCGGTGGAATCGACCTGCAGGTCTTGCCCGAGGTGCTCGCGACCGGCGTGGGGTGCGCCGCAGTGGTCCGCGCAGTGACAGAAGCCGCCGATCCCGCTGCCGCAGTTTCCGCACTGCAGCAAGGGTTTACGCGATAATCCCGATGATTCGTTAAGAGACAGGGTACCTCACGGCAACTTTTGCATGATGGCCCTATAATTCGGCCTTCCGTGTAAAAGGACTGTCAGTCAGTGTCTTCCCCCTCCGAGACCTTACTCGAGCTGCGCAATGTCGACTTCGGTTACGGCGACCGGCTCGTCCTGTCGAACCTGAACCTGCGCTTCAAGCGCGGTCAGGTCGTCGCGGTCATGGGCGGCTCGGGTTGCGGCAAGACCACGGTGCTGCGGCTGATCGGCGGTCTGGTGCGCGCCCAGCGCGGCGAGATTCTGTTCGACGGCCAGAATGTCGGCGCACAGACGCGCGAGGGCCTGTACGCGTTGCGCCGCAAGATGGGTATGTTGTTCCAGTTCGGCGCGCTGTTTACCGACATGTCGGTGTTCGAGAACGTCGCGTTTGCGCTGCGTGAGCACACCGAGCTTCCCGAGGAATTAATTCGCGACCTCGTGCTGATGAAGCTCAACGCGGTCGGCCTGCGTGGCGCGCGCGATCTGCTACCCTCCGAGATTTCGGGCGGCATGGCACGGCGGGTAGCGCTCGCGCGCGCCATCGCCCTCGACCCCGAACTGATGATGTACGACGAGCCGTTCGCCGGCCTCGATCCCATCTCGCTCGGCATCACGGCGAACCTCATCCGGGCGCTCAATCAGGCGCTCGGCGCGACGTCTATTCTGGTCACGCACGACGTGCCGGAATCGTTCTCGATCGCCGATTACGTTTATTTTCTGGCCAACGGCGGCGTCCACGCCGAGGGCACACCCGCACAACTGCGGGCGTCCACGGACCCAACGGTGCGGCAGTTTATCGACGGCGCGCCAGACGGCCCGTTCAAATTTCATTATCCGAGCAAGACGCCGCTGGCGGCGGATTTCGGCGTCGGCGGAGGTCAGTCATGATCGGTTCACTGATCAGCTCGGTCGGCCGCTCGGTGCTCGACGGGCTCGGCACGGCCGGCTATGCGACGCGCTTTTTCCTGCGCCTCGTGCTCGAGTTTTTCCCGCTGCTGCGCCGCCCGCGTCTTGTCACGAAGCAGATCCACTTCGTAGGTAATTATTCGCTGGTGATCATCGCGGTGTCGGGGCTGTTCGTCGGCTTCGTGCTCGGCCTGCAGGGTTATTACACGTTGAATCGCTACGGCTCGGAGCAGGCGCTTGGGCTGCTGGTTGCGCTATCGCTCGTGCGCGAACTCGGGCCGGTAGTCACGGCGTTGTTGTTCGCCGGTCGCGCGGGCACCTCGCTCACTGCTGAAATCGGCCTGATGAAGGCCGGTGAGCAATTGACCGCGATGGAAATGATGGCGGTCGATCCAGTCAAGGTCGTGGTCGCGCCGCGCCTGTGGGCCGGCATCATCGCCATGCCGATTCTCGCCGCGATTTTCAGCGCGGTAGGCGTTGCGGGCGGCTATGTGGTCGGCGTGCTGCTGATCGGTGTGGACGCCGGTGCGTTCTGGTCGCAAATGCAAGGCGGCGTGGATGTCTGGCGCGACGTGGGCGCGGGTGTCGTCAAGAGCGTGGTGTTCGGTCTCGCGGTGACGTTCGTGGCGCTCTTTCAGGGCTATGAAGCCAAGCCGACGCCGGAAGGCGTGTCGCGTGCCACGACGAAAACCGTTGTGTACGCGTCGCTTGCGGTGCTCGGCCTCGATTTTCTGCTGACCGCGCTGATGTTCAGCTAAGACTGCGCTGCATGTTTTCCGCTGCGGCGCGTCAGTGGGCGCGCGCGGCGGAGTAACGGCGGCGCGGCAGATTCACTTTGGGATGACGATGAAAAAGACTGCTCTCGACTTCTGGGTCGGCCTGTTCGTGGTGCTGGGTTTTGTGGCGTTGCTGTTCCTCGCGCTCAAGGCCGGCAACATGAGCTCGCTGTCGTTCCAGGCGACCTACCCGGTTAAGCTGAAGTTCGACAATATCGGCGGATTGAAGGCGCGCGCGCCCGTGAAGAGCGCGGGCGTGACGGTTGGCCGCGTCGGCTCGATCGGTTTTGACAGCAATGCCTATCAGGCGGTCGTCACTATCGATATCGACAAGCAATACCAGTTTCCAAAAGACACGTCGGCAAAGATCCTGACCTCGGGCCTTCTCGGCGAGCAATACATTGGCCTGGAGCCAGGCGGCGACTCCGAGATGCTCAAAGCCGGCGACACGATCTCGATGACGCAATCGGCAATCGTGCTCGAAAACCTGATCGGACAGTTCCTCTATAGCAAAGCGGCTGATTCGGGCGCGTCGAAGCCCGGCGCGGGATCTGCGGCCCCTGCGGCGGCTTTGCCTGCTTCCGGCTCCGCCGGTCAATAAGGAGAACAATAATGCAGACCTCACACGCTGGGAGCGCTGGCGCCTTCCGGGTGGCCAAACTGGCCGTCGCCGCTGCGCTGCTCGCCGGCTGTACCACGGTGCAGACGCCCACCAAGGGCGATCCGCTCGAAGGCTTGAACCGCACAATCTTCACGGTCAACGACAAGCTGGACCAGTACGCGCTGAAGCCAGTCGCCAAGGGTTACGTGTTTATCACGCCGCAGCCGATTCGCGACAGCGTGACTAACTTCTTCTCGAACATCGGCGACGTCTACATCGCGGCGAACAACCTGCTGCAGCTGAAGATCACCGACGGCGTGCAGGACATCATGCGGATCGTGATCAACACGGTCTTCGGTGTCGGCGGTCTTTTCGACGTAGCGACGCTTGCCAAGCTGCCGAAGCACGACAACGACCTCGGCCTGACTCTCGGCCACTATGGCGTGCCGGCAGGTCCGTACCTGGTGCTGCCGCTGTTCGGCCCGAGCACGGTGCGCGACGCGGTCGGTTCCATCGGCAACTACTATGTGAACCCGCTCAGTTATGTGGATCCGGCGGGTTTGAGCTGGGCGCTGTACGGCCTCAACATTGTCAATACGCGCGCGAATCTGCTTAACGCGAGCGATGTGCTGGAAGGCGCCGCGCTCGACAAGTATTCGTTCGTGCGTAACGCGTATTTGCAGCGTCGTCAGTATCTGTTGTCGGACGGCAAGCAGTCGCAGGCGTTGCCGAACTATGGCGACGAAGCGCCGCTGCCGAACTACGAGGACGTCGACGGCACGGCCGCCGGAGCGCCGGCAGGCGCGGTGACGGGAACGGCGGGCGCGGCTGGAACGAACAGTGCTGCCGCAAAGGCGTCGGCCGCGTCAGGTGCGAGCGCCGCGACACCGCCGCAAGCCGCTTCTGGAACCGGAACGGCTAACAACGCCGCCGCGCCCGAGTCGGCTTCGGGCAGTTCGGAAACGCCGCCGCTCGATCTGAACGGCGGCCCGGAAACCACGCAGATCCCGGCGGGCCAGCTTGTGCCGCCCACGCGGTTCAACTTTCCGTCATTCAAATTGCGCTGACAGCGTGGCCGTAACAGATCGATACGACTCTCGCAGTTTGCGCGTGGATTGCCGCTGAACTCGCGTGTTAATGTCGGTTCAAACGGTTGCACTATTTTTTACGCAAGGCTCGATATGAAAAAATTTTTCCTGATTCCGTTGTTTGCTGCGCTGTTCTCGTTCACGAGTTTGGGCGCATCCGCGCAGACCGTCGACAGTAGCGCGCCAGACGTACTGATCAAAACGGTCACGCAGCAGGTCATCGACGCCGTGCGCGCCGACAAGTCGATCCAGCAGGGCGACATCTCGCACATCACGCAGCTCGTCAACCAGAAGATCCTGCCGTACACGGATTTCCGCCGCACCACGCAGCTGGCAATGGGCCGCAACTGGCGCACGGCGACGCCTGCGCAGCAGAACCAGGTCGTCGAGCAATTCAAGATGCTGCTCATTCGCACGTATTCGGGCGCGCTTGCTCAGGTGCGCGACCAGCAGATCCAGTACAAGCCGTTCCGCATGAATCCTGACGACACCGACACGGTCGTTCGCTCCGTCGTGATGAACAACGGCTCGCCGATCCAGCTCGACTATCGTCTTTACAAGACGCCGCAAGGCTGGCGTGTCTATGACATCAACGTGCTCGGCGCGTGGCTGATTCAGGCGTATCAGCAGCAGTTCAACGAGCAGATCCAGCAGAAGGGCGTGGACGGGCTGATCCAGTTCCTCACGCAGCGCAACCAGCAACTCGCCGCGGGCAAGCAGTCGTGAGCGAAGTGCTGAGCCCCGTCGCAAATCGTTTTGCGAGCGGCACGACGCTGACCCACGCGAGCGCGAATGCCGCGCTTGCGGCGGGTCTCGATCGGATTGCCGCGGGTGCGGGTGCCGTCGATTGCGCGCCGCTTACGCAGTTCGATTCGTCGGCGCTCGCCGTGCTCCTCGCATGGCAGCGAGCCGCTCAGGCTCGCGGCGCCCCCTTCCAGATCCTCAATCTGCCGGCTGGCCTTGCCAGTCTTGCGCAAGCCTACGGCGTCGATACGCTGCTGTCGGCGCGACATTGACGCTCTCCTGAAGCGTTCGTCGCGCCGCTCCGCGCTCCCCGCTACTGAGATAGGGCCGCTGCTTTTTGCCCTATAATCAAGCGTTTTTTGGGGCGCGGTTCGGACCGCCTAACCGGCCCCAATTCCGTTTTTTTCCCGCATTTGTGCGCCCGCCCAGGGCTCCTTTAAGCGCCGCGTCGCACGTGGCGCACTGTCATGTCAGCCATAGAAATTCGTAACGTCAAAAAGCGCTACAAAGACTTGCAGGCGCTCAAGGGCGTCAGCCTCTCGGTGGAAGAAGGCGAGTTCTTCGGGCTCCTCGGTCCGAACGGCGCGGGCAAGACGACGCTAATCAGCATTCTCGCTGGCCTCGCGCGCGCCGACGAAGGCAACATCGCCGTGCGCGGCCACGACGTGGTCGGCGACTTCCGTGCGGCTCGCCGCGCGCTCGGCGTGGTACCGCAGGAACTTGTGTTCGATCCGTTCTTCACCGTGCGCGAAACGTTGCGTATCCAGTCCGGCTATTACGGGCTGCGCAACAACGACGCGTGGATCGACGAGATCATGGCCAATCTCGATCTCACCGACAAAGCCGACGCCAACATGCGCGCACTGTCGGGCGGCATGAAGCGCCGCGTGCTCGTCGCGCAGGCGCTGGTGCACCGCCCGCCGGTAATCGTGCTCGACGAACCGACTGCCGGCGTCGACGTCGAGTTGCGCCAGACGCTGTGGAAATTCATCTCGCGCCTGAATCGCGAAGGCCACACCATCGTGCTCACCACGCACTATCTGGAAGAGGCCGAATCGCTATGCGACCGCATCGCGATGCTGCGTCGCGGCGAAGTGGTAGCGCTCGATCGCACGAGCACCTTGCTGCAACGCTTCGCCGGCATGCAGTTGTTCGTGCGCTTCGCGCAAGGCGTGCTGCCGGCCGAACTGCGGCCGCTCGAAGCCGAGGGCGGCGCGGGCAACGGCAACGGCCGTCAGCACTTGCTGCGTCTCACGAGCTATGACGAGGTCGAGAAAATCCTCGCGCAATGCCGTGCGGCGGGTTGCACATTCGAAGAAATCGAGGTCCGCAAAGCCGACCTCGAAGACGTTTTCGTTCAGGTGATGAACGGTCCGGAAGTGATCGAGGGGCTCGCATGAGCGGCTATAGCGGTTTCGGCACGCTGTTCTACAAGGAAATTCTGCGCTTCTGGAAGGTGTCGTTCCAGACGGTGTTGGCGCCCGTCATTACCGCGCTGCTGTATCTGACCATTTTTGGCCACGCATTGCGCGACCATGTACAGGTCTATCCGGGCGTCGAATACACGAGCTTCCTGATTCCAGGCCTCGTGATGATGAGCGTGTTGCAAAACGCGTTTGCGAACAGTTCGTCGTCGCTGATCCAGTCGAAAATCACCGGTAATCTGGTGTTCGTGCTGTTGCCGCCTCTGTCGCATTACGAGATGTTCGGTGCCTACGTTCTCGCGGCGGTCGCACGTGGGCTCGCGGTCGGTTTCGGCGTGTTCATCGTGACGATCTGGTTCGTGCCGATCAGTTTCGTGGCGCCGCTCTATATCATTCTATTCGCCATTTTCGGCGCTGCGATTCTCGGCACGCTGGGCCTGATCGCCGGTATCTGGGCCGAAAAGTTCGACCAGCTCGCCGCGTTCCAGAACTTTCTGATCATGCCGCTCACGTTTCTCTCGGGCGTGTTCTACTCCACACATACGCTGCCGCCGGTATGGCGCGAGGTGTCGCGGCTCAATCCTTTTTTCTACATGATCGACGGCTTTCGTTACGGTTTCTTCGGGATGTCGGATATCAATCCGCTCGTGAGCCTCGCGATTGTCGCCGGTTTCTTCGTGGTGCTGGCCGTGGTGGCGATGCGCATGCTCGCGTCCGGCTACAAGCTGCGCCACTGACTGGAGCTTTTCTCATGTTGCCGACTCCCGAACAGGTCAAGCAATACATCGCCGCTGGGCTCGCCTGCCAGCATCTCGAAGTCGAAGGCGACGGTCAGCATTTCTTTGCGACCATCGTTTCCCCGAGCTTCGAGGGCAAGCGGCTGATCCAGCGTCATCAACTCGTGTATGCGGCACTCGGTGACCGCATGCGCGAAGAAATCCACGCGCTCAGCATGAAAACGCTGACGCCCGCCGAATGGCAGAACGCGTAATCTGGAAATTTAGTGCGAATTACTCAGGAAGGACGCGACGCCGGCAGCGGCGCGTCGAACACATTCAAAGCAGTCCCGGCTGAAGTCCGGGTCGATCAGGAACAGACAGGCATGGACAAACTCGTCATTGAAGGTGGCTACCCGCTGTCGGGTGAGGTCGTTGTCTCGGGCGCGAAGAACGCGGCGTTGCCGATCCTGTGCGCCAGTCTGCTGAGCGCGGAGCCGGTGGAACTGGATAACGTGCCGGATTTGCAGGACGTGCGCACGATGCTCAAGTTGCTCGGCCAGATGGGCGTGCGCATTGAAAGCGGCGATGGACGCGTGTCGCTCGACGCATCGAAGGTGGATAACCTCGTCGCGCCGTATGAGATGGTGAAGACCATGCGCGCATCGATCCTGGTGCTGGGCCCGCTGGTCGCGCGTTTCGGCCACGCGCGCGTGTCGCTGCCCGGCGGTTGCGCGATCGGCGCGCGCCCGGTGGATCAGCACATCAAGGGCCTGCAGGCCATGGGCGCTGAGATCACCATCGAGCACGGCTTCATCGAAGCGCGCGCGGAGCGCCTGAAGGGCGCGCGCATCATCACCGACATGATCACGGTGACCGGAACCGAAAACCTGCTGATGGCAGCGGTGCTTGCGGAAGGCGAGACGATCATCGAAAACGCGGCGCGCGAACCCGAAGTCGGCGACCTTGCGCATCTGCTCGTGCAGATGGGCGCGAAGATCGAGGGCATCGGCACTGACCGCCTCGTCATTCAGGGCGTAGACAAGCTGCATGGTGCAAAGCACACGGTCATTCCGGACCGGATCGAAGCCGGCACGTTCTTATGCGCGGTGGCCGCGGCGGGCGGCGACGTCACCTTGCGCAATGTGCGTCCTCAGATTCTGGAAGCGGTGACCGACAAATTGCGCGAAGCCGGCGTGACGATCGAGGAAGGCGACGACTGGATGCGCGTGCGCATGGACAAGCGTCCGAATGCCGTGTCGTTCCGCACGTCCGAGTACCCGGCGTTTCCGACCGACATGCAGGCGCAGTTCATGGCGCTGAATACGGTGGCGGACGGCAAGGCGCAGGTTGTCGAAACGATCTTCGAAAATCGCTTCATGCACGTGCAGGAGTTGAACCGCCTCGGCGCCAACATCACAACGGACGGCAAGACCGCGCTCGTGACCGGCGTCGACAAGCTCTCCGGCGCCAAGGTGATGGCAACGGACCTGCGCGCGTCGGCCAGTCTCGTAATCGCTGCTTTGCGTGCGGAAGGCGAGACGCTGATCGACCGCATTTATCACCTTGACCGCGGCTATGACCGCATGGAAACCAAGCTAAACGCGATTGGCGCGAAGGTCCGCCGCATCGCCGGGAGCCAGGCATGAGTTCCATGCCGCAAACGTCGAGCTCGCCGGCGGTCAGCGCGCCGCTTACGCTTGCTTTGTCGAAGGGGCGTATCTTTGAGGAAACGCTGCCGCTACTGGCTGCAGCCGGCATCAAAGTAGCCGAAGATCCGGAGACCTCGCGCAAGCTGATTTTGCCGACTACCGACGCCAATCTGCGCGTGATCATCGTGCGCGCGACCGATGTGCCGACCTACGTGGAATACGGCGCGGCCGATTTCGGCGTGGCGGGCAAAGACGTGTTGCTCGAACACGGCGGCAGCGGGCTGTATCAGCCGGTGGATCTGGACATCGCGCGCTGCCGCATGTCGGTCGCGGTCGCCGCGGGTTTCGATTATGCGAACGCGGTGCGCCAGGGCGCCCGCTTGCGCGTGGCGACCAAGTACGTCGAAACCGCACGTGAGCATTTTGCCGCCAAGGGTGTTCACGTCGACCTGATCAAGTTGTACGGTTCCATGGAACTGGCGCCGCTCGTCGGACTCGCGGACGCGATCGTCGATCTGGTCAGTTCGGGCAACACGTTGCGCGCCAACAATCTCGTGGAGGTCGAGGAGATCATGCAGATTTCGTCGCGCCTCGTTGTGAACCAGGCGGCGCTGAAGCTCAAGCGCGCCGCATTGCGGCCGATTCTCGACGCGTTCGAACGCGCGACGAAAGCCGGTCTTGCCGCGGCCTGACAGGCGGGTCGAGCCAGTTTGACTTCGCTCTAAAGCGCGCCTTACCGAAACGGATACCCGTATGTCTATCAAGATTCGCAAACTCGATTCCACTGCTCGCGACTTCCAGAAGTCACTGCATGCGGTGCTCGCGTTCGAGGCGAGCGAAGACGAAGCAATCGAGCGCTCGGTTGCGCAGATTCTCAGCGACGTCAAGGCGCGCGGCGACGCGGCGGTGCTCGAATACACGAACCGCTTCGACCGCCTGAGCGCGAACAGCGTTGCCGCGTTAGAGCTGCCGATGTCGGAACTCGAAGCGGCGCTCGAAGGTCTCGAGCCGAAGCGGCGCGCGGCGCTCGAAGCGGCGGCGGCGCGCGTGCGCGGCTATCACGAGAAGCAGAAGATCGAGTGTGGCAGCCATAGCTGGCAATACACGGAAGCGGACGGCACCGTGCTCGGCCAGAAGGTTACGCCGCTCGATCGCGCGGGTATCTACGTGCCGGGCGGCAAGGCAGCGTATCCGTCGTCGGTGCTGATGAATGCGATCCCGGCGCGCGTGGCCGGCGTGCGCGAGATCGTCATGGTGGTGCCCACGCCGGACGGCGTGAAGAACCCGCTCGTGCTGGCGGCGGCCTTGCTCGGCGGCGTGGATCGAGTATTCACGATTGGCGGCGCGCAGGCCGTCGGCGCGCTCGCGTACGGCACGCAAACGGTGCCGGCTGTCGACAAGATTTGCGGGCCAGGCAATGCGTATGTGGCGTCGGCCAAGCGGCGCGTGTTCGGCACAGTCGGCATCGACATGATTGCGGGGCCGTCGGAAATCCTTGTGCTGTGCGACGGTACGACCGACCCGCGTTGGGTCGCGATGGACCTGTTCTCGCAAGCCGAGCACGACGAGCTCGCGCAGTCCATCCTGCTGTGCCCGGACGACGCGTTCATCGGCCGCGTGAACGACGCGATCAACGAACTCTTGCCCACCATGCCGCGCCGGGACGTGATCCAGGCGTCGCTGGAAGGGCGCGGCGCGCTCATCAAGGTGCGCGACATGGCGGAGGCCTGCGCGATCGCCAACGACATCGCGCCGGAACACCTCGAAATTTCGGCGTTGGAGCCGCATCAGTGGGGGCAGTTGATCCGCCACGCAGGCGCAATTTTCCTCGGTCGCTATACGAGCGAGAGTCTCGGCGACTACTGCGCGGGGCCGAACCACGTCTTGCCCACGTCTCGCACCGCACGGTTCTCGTCGCCGTTGGGCGTCTACGATTTCTTCAAGCGGTCGAGCGTGATCGAAGTGAGCGCGGAAGGCGCGCAGACGCTTGGCGAGATCGCCGCGGAGCTGGCTTACGGCGAGGGCTTACAGGCACACGCGCGCAGCGCCGAGTACCGGATGCGGCATAGCGGCTGAGCGCGGCTGGAGCGGCAAGGCGGCTACGCGAATCAGGTGACCGGCTGATCACAGCGAAGGATCACAGCGAAGGCGATCGGAGCGGGCCACGTGGCTCAAGCCGGGCGCCCCGAACCGCGCACAAGGCGGGAACGGTACGCAGCCAATGCAACGATGCCGCACCGTTCGCCGCTCACCGCGCAACTCCCGCGCAACTCCTGTTGACGAATTCGTATCCAATAACGACAACACAGACCAACCGACGCGGCGAGCCGCTGCGAAACAAGGCGCCTCCGACGCGTTTCATGCGCCAGACGCATGCGACGCGCGCGGCCAGCCAACTGACCTATGACGACACCTCAAGACATCATCCGGCGCGACGTGCTCGCGATGACGAGCTATCCCGTTGCAGACGCTACCGGCTACATCAAGCTCGACGCAATGGAAAACCCGTTTCCGCTACCGCCGGTGCTGGCCGCGCATCTTGGCGAGCATCTGGCGGGCGTCGCGCTCAACCGTTATCCGGCGCCGCGCCCCGAAGCGCTGATAGAGAAAATCAAGCGCGTAATGGGCGTGCCGGCCGGCTGCGACGTGCTGCTCGGCAATGGCTCCGACGAGATCATCAGTATGGTGTCGATCGCGTGCGCGAAGCCGGGCGCCAAGGTGCTGGCACCGGTGCCGGGCTTCGTCATGTATCAGATGTCGGCGAAGCTGGCGAATCTCGAGTTCATCGGTGTGCCGCTGAACGCCGATTTCACGCTCGACACGCAAGCCATGCTCACGGCAATCGCCGAACACGAGCCGGCGGTTGTCTATCTCGCCTACCCGAACAACCCCACCGGCACGTTATTCGACGATGCCGACATGGAGCACATTATTGCGGCGGCCACGAAAAGTCTCGTGGTGATCGACGAAGCGTACCAGCCGTTCGCGCAGCGAAGCTGGCTGCCGCGCGCCGACGCGTTCGACAACGTCGTCGTGATGCGCACGGTGTCGAAGCTGGGCCTGGCCGGCATCCGTCTCGGTTATCTGGTCGGCAAGCCGGCCTGGCTGACCGAACTTGACAAGGTGCGCCCGCCCTACAACACCAACGTATTGACCCAGGCGGCGGCGGACTTCCTGCTGGATCACGTCGACGTGCTCGACTCGCAAGCCGCGCAATTACGCGAGGAGCGCACGAAACTCGCGCAGGCCGTGGCTGAATTGCCGGGCGCCGAAGTGTTCCCGAGCGCCGGCAACTTTCTGCTGGTGCGCGTGCCCGACGCTTCGATTCTGTTCGAAACCCTGCTCGCCGCGCGGGTTTTGATCAAAAACGTGAGTAAAATGCATGCACTGCTCGCTAATTGTGTGCGTTTGACCGTCGGTTCTCCCGAAGAAAACGCCCAATTGCTCGCTGCGCTGAAACTCGTGCTGCACTGAGCGAGCGGCGGCAAGCAGCGGCTCGCCGCTCCCACCCCACACTACTATCGCTTCACAGCTAGATTCGAGGAATTACCATGCGCCTTGCGGAAGTCGTTCGCAATACCAGCGAAACGCAGATCCGTGTCAAGATCAATCTGGACGGCACCGGTCAGCAAAAACTGGCCACCGGCGTGCCGTTTCTGGACCACATGCTCGACCAGATCGCGCGGCATGGCCTGTTCGATCTCGACATCGAAGCGCATGGCGACCTGCACATCGACGACCACCATACTGTCGAAGACACCGGCATCACGCTCGGTCAGGCCGTGGCAAAAGCAATCGGCGACCGCAAGGGCATTCGCCGTTATGGCCACTCGTATGTGCCGCTCGACGAAGCGCTTTCGCGTGTTGTAATCGACTTTTCCGGCCGTCCGGGACTCGAATTTCATGTGCCGTTCACGCGCGCACGCATCGGTACGTTCGACGTCGATCTGTCGATCGAATTTTTCCGCGGCTTCGTGAACCACGCGGGCGTCACGCTCCATATCGACAACCTGCGCGGCCTGAACGCTCACCATCAACTGGAAACGGTGTTCAAGGCTTTCGGTCGTGCGCTGCGCATGGCTGTCGAGCTTGACGAACGCGCGGCGGGACAGATTCCGTCGACCAAGGGCAGCCTTTAAGCGACGCATTTACCAGGACCGGGATCGCGCAATGCTCGCGCCCGGTGTTCAATGGATATTCTGAAGTCGTTTATTTCGCTGCTCGCGCTGATCAATCCGATCGGCGCCATTCCGTTTTTCATGAGCCTGACGGCGAATCAGAGCGACGTCGAGCGGCGCAGAACCATTCGGATCGCGGCGATTTCGGTGTTCTGCGTGATTGCGATAACCACGATGCTCGGGCAGCAGATCATCAGCTTCTTCGGCATTTCGGTCGGTTCGCTCGAAGTGGGCGGCGGGATCATCATGCTGCTGATGGCGATCAACATGCTGAACGCGCAGATCGGCAATAGCCGTTCGACGCCCGAAGAACGCCACGAGGCAGAGCAGAAGGACAACATCGCGGTCGTGCCGCTGGCGATTCCGCTGTTGACCGGCCCGGGCGCGATCAGCACCACGATCATCTATGCAGCCGGCTCGCCGCACTGGTACGACCGGATCAGCCTGATCGTGATCGGCGCGGTTCTGGCGGCGATCTGCTTTTTTTCGCTGCGTCTTGCCGAGCCGATTGCCCGCTGGGTTGGTCGCACGGGTATCAACATCGGCACGCGGCTCATGGGTTTGATGTTATCGGCGCTGGCGGTGGAATTCATCGTCGATGGATTGAAGGCTTTGCTGCCTAACTTGAAATGAAAACTTCGATAGCGATTGTGGATTACGGAATGGGCAACCTGCGCTCGGTGGCGCAGGCATTGCGCAAAGCCGCGCCGGAAGCGGACGTGGCGATCGTCGACAAGCCCGAAGCGATTCGCGCGGCCGATCGCGTGGTGTTGCCGGGCCAGGGTGCGATGCCTGATTGCATGCGCAGTCTCGCGCAGTCCGGCTTGCAGGAAGCGGTCGTGGAAGCGTCGCGGGTGAAGCCGTTGATGGGCGTCTGCGTCGGCGAACAGATGCTGTTCGACTGGAGTGCGGAGGGCGACACGCCAGGCCTCGGACTGTTGCCGGGCAAAGTGCTGCGTTTCGATCTGGAAGGCCAGGTGCAGGACGACGGCTCGCGCTTCAAGGTGCCGCAAATGGGCTGGAACCGCGTGCGTCAGGCGCTGCCGCATCCGCTGTGGGACGGCGTGGCGGACAACGCATTCTTTTACTTCGTGCACAGCTACTACGTGGTGCCGGAAAATGCCGCGCATACGTCCGGCGAAACCGTGTACGGCGTGCCCTTTACCTCGGCGGTGGCGCGGGATAACATCTTTGCGACCCAATTTCACCCGGAAAAGAGCGCCGACGCGGGGCTGCGCGTGTATCGCAACTTCGTGCACTGGAACCCGTGAGCGCCTTTGTCCGTTCCGCTGCCGTGCGTCGTTCCGCCACGAGCGGAACCTCCGCCGCGCGCCACAGCTTTTGCACCGTAATTTCGCGCGGCCCTGCCGGTACGCAAGGCCGCCGAAAGAGTTGTACTAAACTAGCGAGACGGCGTTTTGGCGGGCTGACCTACCAGCCGCTGCCGCCGACCTTCAATCCCTTCCCACACAACACCCGATTGCTATGCTGCTGATCCCCGCCATCGACCTGAAAGACGGTCAGTGTGTACGCCTCAAACAGGGCGACATGGACCAGGCGACGATATTCTCCGAGGAACCGGCGGCTATGGCCCGACATTGGGTCGAGCGCGGCGCGCGCCGTCTGCACCTCGTCGACCTGAATGGCGCGTTCGCCGGCAAGCCGAGGAACGAAGAGGCGATTCGCGCAATCATCGAGGAAGTGGGCGGCGAGATTCCCGTGCAGCTCGGCGGCGGCATCCGCGACCTGAATACGATTGAGCGCTATCTCGACGACGGTCTGGAGTACGTGATCATCGGCACCGCGGCGGTGAAGAATCCGGGCTTCTTGCAGGACGCGTGCACGGCGTTCGGCGGCCATATCATCGTCGGTCTGGACGCGAAAGACGGCAAGGTCGCGACCGACGGCTGGAGCAAGCTGACGGGCCACGAAGTCGCCGATCTCGCGCGCAAGTTCGAGGATTACGGCTGCGAGTCGATCATTTACACGGACATTGGCCGCGACGGCATGCTGCAAGGCATCAACATCGAAGCGACAGTGCGTCTTGCTCGCGCGGTGAAAATTCCGGTGATCGCGAGCGGCGGGCTGTCGAACCTGACCGACATTGAATCGCTGTGCGAAGTCGAGGACGAAGGGATCGAAGGCGTGATCTGCGGCCGGGCAATCTACTCGGGCGATCTAGACTTTGCGGCTGCGCAAACGCTCGCGGACCGGCTGCGCGAATCGGACGACGCCTGAATGGTGGCGCCGCTGTCGTCGGTATGCGACAGGCGGGTTTGACGCGATCGCGCCCGGATTTTTTCCGGCATTCGAGCGCACGTGGCTGCGTGTTCCGGCGGCGCGCTCCCGTAGCGGCTCGAGGCTTGGCCGCGCGAAACACATCCGGCGTGGCGCGACCTCCCGCGCCGGACCATGCCGCTCGCTTCAGTCCGAAGTGAGCGGCCTCATCAGCGGTATTGGCAGAATTGCAAGATCATGGCTCTAGCTAAACGCATCATTCCCTGTCTCGACGTCACCGCTGGCCGCGTGGTCAAGGGCGTCAACTTCGTCGAATTGCGCGACGCGGGCGACCCGGTCGAAATCGCGCGCCGTTACGACGATCAGGGCGCGGACGAACTCACTTTCCTCGATATCACAGCAACCTCGGATCAGCGCGACCTGATCCTGCCGATCATCGAAGCGGTTGCCTCGCAGGTCTTTATTCCGCTGACGGTCGGCGGCGGCGTGCGCGCCGTCGAAGACGTGCGGCGTCTGCTGAATGCGGGCGCGGACAAGATCAGCATGAACTCGTCGGCGGTCGCGAATCCGCAGCTCGTAAAAGACGCTACCGACAAATATGGCTCGCAATGCATCGTCGTCGCGATCGACGCCAAGCGCGTTTCCGCCGACGGTGAGACGCCGCGCTGGGAAGTCTTCACGCACGGCGGACGCAAGGCCACCGGCCTCGAAGCGGTCGAATGGGCGCGCAAGATGGCCGAACTCGGCGCAGGCGAAATCCTGCTGACCAGCATGGACCGCGACGGCACGAAAAGCGGCTTCGACCTCGCGCTCACGCGCGCGGTGTCCGACGCTGTGCCGGTTCCGGTGATCGCGTCGGGCGGCGTCGGCAATCTGCAGCATCTCGCCGACGGCATCACGAGCGGCCACGCGGACGCCGTGCTTGCCGCGAGCATCTTCCACTATGGCGAGCACACAGTGGGCGAGGCGAAGCGCTTCATGGCCGAGCAAGGCATTTCGGTGAGGTTGTGACGTGGTGAATCCAACGGCAGTCAATTGGCTCGACAAGGTCAAATGGGACGCGAACGGCCTCGTGCCGGTCATCGCGCAAGAAGCGTCGACGAACGACGTGCTGATGTTCGCGTGGATGAACCGCGAGGCGTTGGCAAAGACCATCGAACTGGGCCGTGCGGTGTACTTCTCGCGCTCGCGCCAGCGCTTGTGGTTCAAAGGCGAAGAGTCCGGCCACGTGCAGCATGTGCATGAAGTGCGGCTCGATTGCGACGAAGACGTCGTGCTGCTGAAAGTGGAGCAGGTGTCCGGCATCGCGTGCCACACCGGCCGTCACTCGTGCTTTTTCCAGAAATTCGAAGGCACGACCGAAGATGGCGACTGGATCGCCGTCGATCCCGTGCTGAAAGACCCCGAACACATCTACAAATGACGCAGACCACGCAAGCTATACCGTCCACGCCGTCGACGACCGATACGCTGATGCGCCTCGCGGCGATCATCGACAGCCGCAAGGGCGGCGATCCCGACGTGTCGTACGTCTCGCGCCTGTTCCACAAAGGCGACGACGCGGTGCTCAAGAAAATCGGCGAAGAGGCCACCGAAGTCGTGCTGGCAGCCAAGGACACGCGTCACGGCGGCGCGACAAAGGCGCTCGTCGGCGAGGTCGCGGACCTATGGTTTCACTGCCTTGTGATGCTCTCGCACTACGATCTGAGCCCAGCCGACGTGCTCGCCGAACTAGAGCGTCGCGAAGGCATGTCCGGCATCGAAGAAAAGGCGCTGCGCAAGAGCCGCGAGCGCGAACAGAACGGCGACTGACCCGCATTCTTCGTCGATGTTTTCCCGTACTGTCTTGAAGTGGCGCGCGCCGGAGCCCACATTGCACTGAACGCATCGCAAACGCATCCTCGGGAGGACGCAAGCATGGAACAGTCGCATGAGAGTTATCCGCGGCCGGCGTATCGCCACGCGATCGAGCCGGAGCGGGAACGCAGCCTGCGCACGCTGACGCACGTGCTGTACGCGCTGTATGCAGTGCATTGGCTGACGGGCGGGCTGACCATCCTCGTCGCGATCATCATCAACTATGTGAAGCGGAGCGACGCGGCGGGCACGCCGTATGAAGCGCACTTCGAGTGGCAGATCCGCACGTTCTGGATCGGCCTCCTGGGTTATGCGATAGGCGGACTGCTGCTGTTCGTGGTGATCGGGGTTGCGGTGCTCTGGGCCGTGAGCATCTGGATGTTGTACCGTATTATCAAAGGGTGGCTGTATCTGTACGATAACAAGCCACTCGCGAATCCGCGTTCATGGTTCTGAATTCGTCCGACGTTAAGGGCGATGGCGGAACCGCGACGTACCGCGTCGAGTCATGCTTGGCATTACCGCATTAGGAATCCGATGAGCCACGACCCGAACTGTCTCTTTTGCAAGATCGCCGCAGGTGAGATTCCGTCGACCAAAGTCCACGAAGACGACGAGTTCGTCGCCTTCCGCGACATCCGTCCGGCGGCCGAGACCCATGTGCTGGTGATCCCGCGCAAGCACATTGCCACCCTCAGTGACTGCACCGAGAGCGATGCGCCGCTGCTTGGTAGAATGCTCGTTTTGACGGCGCGTCTTGCCGACCAGTTGGGCGTGGCGTACACAGGTGGCGAAACGGGCTTCCGCACGGTCATCAACACGGGGCCGGGCGGTGGGCAAGAGGTTTATCACCTGCACGCGCACATCCTGGCGGGGCCGCGTCCGTGGCAGCGCATGGGCTGATTGCGAAGATCGGGCGAGCGGCCCATCGGGTCGGCGTTGTTTTTGCTGCGTTGTAATTTCGGCGACGCGATCGCATGGCCACAATATGCACTGTGCCGCTGTAACGTAGAAGAAGCGCATCTGCTTCGATTCACGCCGCAAGGCAGACGATTTTTGCCGCATCACGTGCGGCGTCGGGGTTAAGGAGAGTAGTCATGGGTTCGTTGAGTATTTGGCATTGGTTGATCGTGTTGCTGATCGTGGCGCTCGTGTTCGGCACGAAGAAGTTGCGCAATATCGGCGGCGACCTGGGTGGCGCTGTGAAGGGCTTCAAAGAAGGCATGAAGGAAGGTGAAACACCGGCCGAGACGCAGCAGCGCGAACTGCCGCGCAACGGCGCCGTCGATGTGGAAGCAAAGGAAAAGGCCCCGCGTTCGGGCGATTACCGCTAAGTCGCGGGCCAACCGCGTTACTGACGGACATTTTCCTCCATGCTGGACCTCGGTCTAACCAAGATGGCGCTGATCGGCGTCGTCGCGCTAGTCGTGCTCGGCCCTGAGCGCTTGCCGCGCGTCGCCCGCACAGCCGGCGCGCTGTTCGGTCGCGCTCAGCGGTATATCAACGACGTCAAGTCGGAAGTCACGCGGGAAATCGAGCTCGACGAATTGCGTCGCATGAAAACCGAGTTCGAGACGGCGGCCAGCAATGTCCAGACCTCCGTGCAGGAGAACCTGCGCAAGCACGAGACGGAACTGAACGACGCGTGGAACAGCGGCACGTCGGTGTCGCCGAGCATTGCCGGCGGTGCGGTCGAAGACGCCGTCAATACTCCGTGGCAAGGCAGCACGCCAGCCGGGTCCGCCAAGCGCAAGAACTGGCGCGTCAAGCAAACCGCAATGCCAACCTGGTACAAGCGCGCAACCACGCGCCGCACGCGCGTGCAGTCGGGCGCGGCGCGCGTCGCGCGGCACACGCCTGCCAGCATGCGTCGTCCGACGCGGTTTTTCTGATGACCAGAACGACAATCTCTAACCGAGGGCCGGTGTGAGCGACCCCCAGAAAAGTCAGGACGAAGGCGCTGAAGAGACCTTCATTTCTCACCTCGTTGAATTGCGCGACCGCATTATCCGCGCGGGCCTTGCCGTCATCGTGGTGTTTGTCGGCTTGGTGTATTGGGCGCCGGATATCTTCCGGCTGCTGGCGCGGCCGCTGATGCAGAACCTGCCCAAAGACGGCAAGATGATCGTCACCGACGTCACCGGCTCGTTCTTCGTGCCGATGAAAGTGACCATGCTGGTGGCTTTCGTGATCGCGCTGCCCATCGTGCTATATCAGATCTGGGCGTTTGTCGCGCCGGGTCTCTATCAGCACGAAAAGAAGCTGGTCGGGCCGTTGGTCGGCAGCAGCTATACGCTCTTTCTGTGCGGCATGGCGTTCGCGTACTTCGTGGTGTTCCCGACCATCTTTCGCGTAATGGCCCATTACAACGCGCCATTAGGCGCGGAGATGACGACCGATATCGACAACTACCTGAGCTTCGTGCTCACCATGTTCATTGCGTTCGGCGTGACGTTCGAAGTGCCGATCGTCGTCGTGCTGCTGGTGCGCATGAACGTAGTAACGCTGAAGAAGCTCAAGGAGATCCGGCCGTATGTGATCGTCGGCGCGTTCGTGATTTCGGCGGTGGTCACGCCGCCAGACGTGTTCTCTCAGCTTATTCTCGCCATTCCACTGATCGTGCTGTATGAGGCGGGGATCATCGCCGCGCGGTTGATCGTCGGCAAGCAACCCGCAGTTGTCGAAGACGCGACGCCGCCGGCTTGAAGTGAAACCGCTACGGTTTGCCGTGGCTCTGCCGATCGGTGACAGGCCTGCGGTGACTCGATGTGAGTCCTGCGGCAATGCTGCGGCAGAAATCACGCAGCGCGGCTAAAACAAAAGGGCAGTCCGTCATGGGCTGCCCTTTTTTGTGTTCTGCGTTCTGCCTCAAGCCCGCATGGCTTTGGCACTGGCAGACCTCAACCGCCGTCGTCGTCCTGCTGATCGCTATCTTCGACGGGTTGTTTCGGCGGCGGCGGGCGCTTGCCGATGGTCACGTCGAGATCGAGCTCGCGGTTCTTGCGCACCAGGTGCACCTTCGCGGCCGTGCCCGGCTTGATCTGCGCGATCACATTCAGCAGGCGGGTCGTGTCGGTGATTTCCTGGCCGTTCACGCTCATCAGAATGTCGCCTGGCTTGATACCGGCGCGGTCGGCCGGACCGTTCTTCAATACGCCCGCGACAATCGCGCCCGACTTCTGCTCGAGCCCGAACGATTCGGCAATTTCCGGCGTGACATCCTGCGGCTCGACGCCGATCCAGCCGCGCGTGACCGAACCCGTGGTGATGATGCTCTCGAGCACGCTGCGCGCCGTGGACACCGGGATCGCGAAGCCAATGCCGAGCGAACCGCCAGAGCGCGAATAAATCGCGGTGTTGATGCCGAGCAGATTGCCGTTCACGTCGACCAGTGCGCCGCCCGAATTGCCGGGATTGATCGCCGCGTCGGTCTGAATGAAGTTTTCGAACGTATTGATGCCGAGATGGTTGCGACCGAGCGCGCTGACAATGCCCATGGTGACCGTCTGCCCGACGCCGAACGGATTACCGATCGCGAGCACGACGTCGCCAACGCGGGTCTGTTCCATGCGACCCAGGGTGATGGTGGGCAAGTTGGTCATGTTGACCTTCAGCACGGCCAGATCCGTTTCAGGATCGATGCCGATCACCTTGGCGTTCGTGGTGCGGCCGTCGGCCAACGCGATTTCGATCTGATCGGCGCCGTCGACCACGTGCTGGTTCGTTAGAATGTAACCTTCCGAACTCACTATCACGCCGGAGCCGAGGTTCGCGGCCGGTTGCTCGCGCTGCTTGCGATTGTTCTTGTCGCCGAAGAAGTAGCGAAACAACGGGTCTTTTGCTCGCGGATCGGGCGGCAGCGAGCCATCTTTGCTGGAAAAGACATTGACGACCGCAGGCATGGCCTTTTGAGCGGCGTCTGCATAAGACGCCGTTGCGGGCCCGCTACCCATGCCAGGCGCCACTTCCCGCAAGGCGACGATCGGTTCGGCAAGTTGCTTGCCGAATTGCCCTTGACGCTGGAGCCACTGCGGTTTGAGGGTCGCGATGATGAACATCAGCGCCAACAGCACAGTCACCGCTTGGGCAAAGAACAGCCAAAAGCGTCTAAGCATCTGAAGACTAGAGGTTTATATGGATCGGATCGAACTTGAATTGTACTTGAACAATCTCCTTGAAACCGCGCGCTTCAAGGACTATTGCCCCAATGGTCTGCAAGTCGAAGGGCGTCGCAAGATCAACAAGCTCGCAACGGGCGTGACCGCCTCGGTGGCGTTTCTCGAGGCCGCGCTGGACTGGGGCGCGGACGCCGTGCTCGTCCATCACGGCTATTTCTGGCGCAACGAGGCGCCGCAGATCACCGGCCGCAAATACGCGCGCCTGAAACTGCTGCTCGCGAACGACCTGAACATGTTCGCTTATCACTTGCCGCTCGACGACCATCCCGAATTGGGCAACAACGCGCAGATAGGCGCGAAGATGGGCTGGATCAGCGACGCGCGCTTCGGCGAGAACGACCTCGGCTGGCTCGCCACTTTTGCGATGCCGATCACGCTCGCGCACTTCACCGCCGAGATCGAACAGACGCTTGGCCGCACGCCGCTCGTGTTCGGCGACCCGGATCGCAGTCTGCGCCGCGTCGCGTGGTGTACGGGCGCTGCGCAAGGCATGTTCGACGCGGCGATCAACGCCGGCGCCGACGTTTATCTGACCGGCGAGGTGTCGGAGTCGGTCATGCACACGTCGGCGGAAAGCGGCGTCGCGTTTCTCGCGGCCGGGCATCATGCGACGGAGCGCCTCGGGGTGCAGGCGGTGGGCAAGCACTTGTCGGAGCAGTTCGATATCGAACATCTCTTTATCGATATCCCTAATCCGGTTTGATTCGTTTGAAATAGAAAATACGCATTAGCTAAGCAAAAGGCACGAATAACGGAGGGGACACTTAAAAGGAGGTGCGAAAAAGTTTGCGATCCGTACGGAGAAACCCTTACCTATCAAGGGCTTCGCACGGTTTTTGGCAATCGGCCCTTGTAAATGGCGACTCCATTCGAGCAAACTAGCGGCGGTAGAAGCGACGTGAAGGAAAAATCCAACTCAGAAGTGGGGCGTGTGATGCGAGACAAGGAAGATGAACGCGTCGACGGCAGCCGCCGTACCTGGCTGATAGCGACGACCGTAGCAGGTGGCATAGGAGGCGTTGCCACTGTCGTACCCTTTGTTAGTTCGTTTGCACCATCTGAAAAGGCCAAGGCAGCAGGTGCCCCGGTCGAAGTTGACATCAGCAATCTGAAGCCCGGCGACATGATGACCGTTGCATGGCGCGGCAAGCCGGTCTGGATCATCAACCGCACCGACAAGATGCTTGCCGATGTCCAGAAAGCCGATAACGAAGTAGCCGATCCCCACAGCAAGAACGTCTTTTCGATGCCGTTGCCGGAGTACTGCAACAACGAATTCCGTGCACGGACCGACCGCAAGAACATATTTGTCGCCGTTGCCGTGTGCACCCATCTGGGCTGCACGCCGACGCCGCGCTTCATGGAGGGCGCGCAGCCCAATCTTCCTGACGACTGGCCAGGCGGCTTTCTCTGCCCGTGCCACGGTTCGACCTATGACATGGCCGGCCGCGTCTTCAAGAACAAACCTGCGCCGCAGAACCTCGACATCCCGCCTTACATGTTCACGGGAGCCAACGGGCTCGTGATCGGCAAGGACGAGAAAGGAGAAGCGTAATGGCGATCGAACACGAAGTAGAGACGACCGGGCTGGTCGGTTGGATCGACCGGCGCTTCCCCTTAACGTCCACCTGGAAAAAGCACGTCTCCGAATACTACGCACCGAAGAATTTCAACTTCTGGTACTTCTTCGGGTCGCTCGCGCTGCTGGTGCTGGTCAATCAGATCGTCACCGGCATTTTCCTCACGATGAACTACAAGCCCGACGCGACGCTCGCGTTCGCGTCGGTCGAGTACATCATGCGCGAAGTGCCGTGGGGATGGCTGATCCGCTATATGCACTCCACGGGCGCGTCGATGTTCTTCGTCGTCGTGTATTTGCATATGTTCCGCGGCCTCATGTACGGTTCGTACCGCAAGCCGCGCGAACTCGTATGGATTTTCGGCTGCGCGATCTTCCTGTGCCTGATGGCCGAAGCGTTCTTCGGTTACCTGCTCCCGTGGGGCCAGATGTCGTTCTGGGGCGCGCAGGTTATCGTCAACCTGTTCTCGGCCATTCCGTTCATCGGGCCGGACCTGTCGCTTTGGATTCGCGGCGACTACGTGGTGTCGGACGTCACGCTGAACCGCTTCTTCGCGTTCCACGTGATCGCGATACCGCTGGTGTTGCTTGGGCTCGTCGTCGCTCACCTGGTCGCGCTGCATGAAGTCGGTTCCAACAACCCGGACGGCATCGAGATCAAGGCGAAGAAAGACCCGGACGGCATTCCGCTCGACGGCATCCCGTTTCATCCGTACTACTCGGTGCACGATTTCTTCGGCGTGTCGATCTTCCTGATGATTTTCGCGGCGATTATTTTCTTCGCGCCGGAAATGGGCGGGTACTTCCTCGAGGCCAACAACTTCGTCCCGGCGAATCCGCTGCAAACACCTCAGGAAATCGCGCCCGTGTGGTACTTCACGGCCTTTTACGCGATGCTGCGCGCCACGACCGATCCGTTCAAGATCGTGCTGATGATCGTGATCGCGTTGCTTGGCCTGCTCGCGCTGGTGCGCGCCCGCGGCAAGTGGAAACTGGGTTTGCCGGTGCTCGCGGTGCTCGTGATTCTGGCAATGGCCTTCACCGAGTCGAAGTTCTGGGGCGTGGTGGTGATGGGCGGCGCGGTGATTTCGCTCTTTTTCCTGCCGTGGCTGGACCGCTCGCCGGTCAAGTCGATCCGCTACCGGCCGTTCTTCCACAAGGTGTTTTACGGGATCTTCGTGCTCGCTTTCCTGACGTTGGGCTTCCTCGGCACTAAACCGCCGTCGCCGGCCGCCACGTTGATTGCGCAGGTGTGCGCGCTGATCTACTTCGCGTTTTTCCTCGGCATGCCGTTCTGGACGAGGCTTGGCACGTTCAAGCAGCCGCCCGAGCGGGTGCGGTTCAAGTCCCACTAATGGCGAGCGAGGAGAACACGAAGATGAAGAAACTGCTTTCGACGTGCGCGCTGATCGGCGCGACACTGCTCGCGGTGCTGAGCGGCCCGGCGTATGCGGACGAGAATGTTCATCTCGACCGCGCGCCGGATAACGCGGACAATTTCGCTTCTTTGCAGCACGGCGCGCAATTGTTTGTAAACTACTGCCTGAATTGCCACAGCGCGAATCTGGTGCGCTACAACCGGCTGACCGATCTCGGCATTGCGCCAGCCGAGATTCAGTCGAACCTGCTTTTCACTACCGACAAGGTCGGCAACACGATGACCGTGGCAATGCGCCCGGACGACGCGAAGGCGTGGTTCGGCGCAAGTCCGCCGGATTTGTCGGTGGAAGCGCGGGCGCGCGGCAAGGACTGGCTCTACACGTATCTGCGCAGCTTTTATCGCGACAATACGCGGCCGACTGGCTGGAATAATCTGGTGTATGAAAACGTGAGCATGCCTCACGTGTTGTGGCAGCTTCAGGGGCAACGTACCGCGAAGTTCGGTGACGAAGTCGACGAAAAAACGGGCGAAACGGTGCACAAATTTGTGGGCTTCCAGCAGGTCACTCCGGGGACGATGTCGCCGGTAGATTATGATTCTGCTGTGGCCGACCTTGTGTCGTATCTGTCCTGGATGTCCGAGCCGACTCAGAAAACCCGCAAACAGCTTGGCGTGTGGGTGCTGATGTTCCTCGGTATTCTGAGCTTTTTCGCCTGGCGACTGAACGCCGCGTACTGGAAACATATCAAATAATCACGCCGCTACACGGCGTGGGGCCGGCGCCAGGAAAAACCTGCTGAACGGTTTTTCCGCGCGCTGGCCCTTCAGCTTTTTGAGGAAACGTAAATCATGATGGTTCTGTATTCCGGCACAACTTGCCCGTTCTCCCAGCGTTGCCGGCTGGTGTTGTTCGAAAAGGGCATGGACTTCGAGATCCGCGACGTCGACCTGTTTAACAAGCCGGAAGACATCGCCGTGATGAATCCGTATGGTCAGGTGCCGATTCTCGTCGAACGGGACCTGATTCTGTACGAATCGAACATCATCAACGAATACATCGACGAGCGCTTTCCGCATCCGCAACTGATGCCGGCCGACCCGGTTCAACGCGCGCGTGCCCGTCTGTTCCTGCTGAACTTCGAGAAGGAACTGTTCGTCCACGTCGGCACGCTCGAGAACGAGAAGGGCAAGGCCGCGGAGAAGAATCACGAGAAAGCGCGCCTCGCGATCCGCGACCGCCTGACGCAACTCGCGCCGATCTTCCTGAAGAACAAGTACATGCTCGGCGAAGAGTTCTCGATGCTCGACGTCGCGATCGCGCCGCTCCTGTGGCGTCTCGATCACTACGGCATCGAACTGTCGAAGAATGCGGCACCGCTGATGAAGTACGCCGAGCGCATTTTCAGCCGTCCGGCTTATATCGAGGCGCTGACGCCCTCGGAAAAGGTGATGCGTCGTTGAGTTTGGCTTTGGGTTGCGGGCTTCGCGCGGCGTCTCGCGCGCAGCTCCGCGCCCGGTAAGAGGACTGCTGATGCAAGAGATTTCCACCAAGCCGTACCTGCTGCGAGCGCTGTACGAATGGTGCACGGATAACGGCTACACGCCGCATATCGCAGTACGCGTCGACAATCAGACGCGTGTGCCGCGGCAATTCGTGCGCGACAACGAGATTGTGTTGAACATCAGCTTCGAGGCTACGAGCCAGTTGCAAATGGGCAACGAGTGGGTCGAATTCAGCGCGCGTTTCTCCGGCAAGTCGCACAAGATCGAAGTGCCGGTCGCCAATATCCTCGCGATATACGCGCGCGAAAACGGGCAGGGCATGGCATTTCCGGTCGAGTCGACCGGAGGCGAAGCGCAGGATTCGGGTGCCGACGCCGAAACAGTCGAGCCGGCCGCCGCGCCGGTTGCCCCCAGTGCGCCTCGTGCGGTCGAAGGTCCGTCCGCAACTGACAGCACCGCCAAAGCTGACCAGACGCCGGAGGGCGACCAGCCCGACGACGACGGTTCAAAAGGTGGCGGTAGGGCTCGCCTCAAGATCGTAAAATGAAGTAGAATCACGGCCTCATGCCGGCTTAGCTCATCAGGTAGAGCGCTTGACTTGTAATCATGAGGTGGCGGGTTCGAGTCCTGCAGCCGGCACCAGTAGCACGAAACGGGGTTTCTGTTCAGTCAGAAACCCCGTTTTTTTATTTGGCGCTCATTGGGCACCTATTGGGCGGCGACGAGGCTCACACGCGAGCCATCGCAGTTTTTCGCCGATCGGTGAGCGTCTTTTGATGCTCGAATTCGCCATATCTCTTTCACCTTGTCGATCGTGGACAAAATTGTCTAAATCCGTGGCGAACAGCGCGGCGAATACGATGCCGTGAGGCGAGGCGGCAGGGGTTACTATTCGGGTCGGGCCGGCATTGCTGTTTGCTCATGCACGCCGCCCGCGCACACCGGCGCATAGCGCCGTCCAACCAGGCCACGTCTTACCGCGTCGCTCCCGCAACACGACCCACCTCATCATGACCAGCCCTGCAAGCATCACCTGGCCCGAAGCCGACGGCCCCCGCACCGCGCGTTGGCGCTCCGAAGCGGCGGTGCCTCCGCCAAAACGCGTGATCGTCGCCGACGACCGGACCACCGCCGACTCCGCCTACCGGCTCGCGTGCGAAGGCACCGCGCTTCTGTGGAACGGGGATTTCCAGAACGCGCGGCAACTGTTGCAGGCGGTGACGCGACGTCTCGAACGCAAACCGCGCAAGCAGGGCGCCACGCCGATCGAGGCGTTCAACCTGCACCGGCAGACGCAGTCACAACGTGCGCGCACGCTCGGCATGATCCTGATACCGCTTGACGCGTCATACGCGATTCCGCTGCGCCGCGCGCCCGACGTGCAACAGGCGTGTATCGAGACCTATGGACCGCCGACCGATGAGGCGTCGGTCGTGTCGTTGCGCGAACTGCTCGGACTGATTGGCGCGCACGAGTGGCGCAAAAAGGGCGTCGAGATTCCCGCGCTCGGCGATCGCATTCATCCTTATTACGGTGTGTTTTCGCCGGTGCGCGGTGAATACGTGGATCTCGTTGCGCGGACCGCGCTGCCTTCGTTGAATAAGGCGTTCGATATCGGCACCGGCACGGGCGTGCTGTCGGCGTTGCTGGCAAAGCGCGGCGTGAAGAAGATCGTCGCCACGGACCAGGACCCAAGAGCGCTTGCGTGCGCGCGGGAGAACATTGCGCGCCTCGGCTACGAACAGCAGGTCGAGGTCGTTCAAGTGGACCTGTTCCCTGAAGGCCGCGCGCCGCTGGTTGTTTGCAACCCGCCTTGGGTGCCGGCGCGGCCCGCATCGCCGATCGAATATGCGGTCTACGATCCGGAAAGCCGAATGCTATTGGGCTTTCTCAACGGCCTGGCCGAGCATTTGTCGCCGGGGGGCGAAGGCTGGCTCATTTTGTCGGACTTCGCGGAGCATCTGGGTTTGCGCACCCGCGAGTGGTTGCTTGCCGCGATCGACGAGGCCGGCTTAACTGTGATCGGGCGCGAGGATATTCGTCCGAGGCATCCCAAATCCACCGACGAGACCGATCCGTTGCACGCAGCGCGGGTCGCCGAAGTTACGTCGCTGTGGCGGTTAAAGGCGCGTGCCTGAAGCGAGTTTGGAATCTGACGCGGCGCCCACTTTACTGCGACGCGCCGCGCGCCCCTGTGAACGCTGCGGCACCGCGCCCAGCGACGAGACCGCTCGCAAAGCACGCAGTCAGCAGATAACCGCCTGTCGGCGCTTCCCAATCGAGCATTTCGCCCGCGCAAAAAACACCGGGCAAGTGCCGGATCATCAAATGCTGATCCAGCGCTTCGAACGGAATGCCCCCCGCGCTGCTGATGGCTTCTGCGATCGGTCGGGCGCGCAGAAGTTTTACCGGGAGCGCCTTGATAGCGTGCGCGAGACGTGGGGCATCTGCGAACACGTCTTTCGGCAGCATCTCGTGCAGTAATGCCAGTTTGACACCGCTAATCCCAACTCTTCCCTGCAGGTGACTCGATATCGACCGCGAGCCGCGCGGCCTCGTGACTTCTGACATCACTCGCTCCAAAGGCAAGCCGGGCGCCAGATCCAAGGCGATGGTGAGTTCGCCGTCAGCAAGAATTCGCTCGCGAATCGCGGCGGAAAGCGCATAGATCAGGCTCCCTTCGAGGCCTGTTTCCGTCAAAAGTATTTCACCTTGTCGATTGTGGACTTTTTCGTCTACATCGGTAAATGAAATGGCGATGGACTTTACCGGCTGACCGGCGAAACGGCCGCGCAGGTAAGGGCTCCAGTCCACGTCGAAGCCGCAGTTCGCGGGTTGCAGTGGACGCACGGGCACGTGGCGGGACGTGAGCAACGGAACCCAGGCCGCATCCGATCCGAGGCGAGGCCAACTTGCGCCGCCCAGCGCCAACACGACGGCGTCATAGGTTACGGCCCGCTCGCCGTCGGGCGTGGCGAACACAAGGGTATGCGCGGAATGCGCCGTCGCGGACGCGTCGGCGGCGGTCTCCTCTTCGGTCTGCCAGCCGATCCATTTTTGCCGCATGTAGAAGCGCACGCCTGCATCCCTCAATCGATGCAGCCAGGCGCGCAGCATCGGCGCCGCTTTCATGTCGGTGGGGAAAACGCGTCCCGAACTGCCGACGAACGTCTCGACCCCAAGCTCTCGCAGCCACGCGCGCAGAGTGTCCGGCCCGAACGTCTGCAGCAGCGGCGCAATCCATTCGCGGCGGGCGCCGTAGCGATCGAGAAACGGCTCGAGCGGCTCCGAATGCGTGATGTTCATGCCACCTTTGCCGGCCATCAGGAACTTGCGGCCCACCGAGGGCATCGCGTCATGGACGTCGACCTGTACGCCTTGCAGGGAAAGCGCCTCGGCGGCCATCAGGCCAGCGGGTCCGCCGCCGATAACGGCGACGCGGGCGGAATCGAACGAAGATGACATGCGAGCCTGCCGATGAGCAAAAGAGGGCGCGCCGGCAGCTAATGCGTGGACGGTGCGAAGAGTGTGACAAACGACTAACTGGGCATTGTGAAGGCGCTGGAACGCTCGCGAACCCGGACGCCCAACAGAGCGTCGGACACGATGAAGGCGCCAAAGCGCGCAGGAACGTATCCGGTGCGGCAGAACGCGCCGGATGCGCCCAGACGCCCGCAGCACGAAAACAGTGCCCAACCCCTCAACACCCCACGAAGCCCGCTATTTTCACACCGCATCCAGCGCGGAGCAAACGCACCTGTCACCAACCGGGCGTCAGAACGCTACATTCAGGCGCGCTTGCCCCCGGGCTTGTCCGATGCACGGCTTTGTTATTCAGCATCGCCAACTATAATTTTTGGACACCTTCCATTGGGCGCGTTCGAGTCATTCCCCGCGTCATTCCCGCGTCAAGATAAGCGACCGCGCTGTCCGGGCGCCGCATGCCGTGGCATCGGGAGCGGTGCGCTTCGGTTTGCGCCTTGTGCCAGCGTGGATGGTCACACATATCGATCAAGGAGACTGCCATGACCCGCAAATACATCGACTGCCGCGAGTTCCCGAGCGAAACGAACTGCACGGTCGCACTGTCGGCCGATAGCGAAGACGAACTGCTCAACGCAGCCGTGCAACATGCCGTCAGCGTGCACAAACACGACGACTCGCCTGAACTGCGCCAGCAATTGAGGACGCTCTTCCACGAAGGCACGCCGCCGGTGGAAGCGCCGCGCGCGTGAATCGAGCGTTCTGGAAGAAGGAGCCACCGCGGTGACTCGCGGGGGAGGCGAGCGGCGGGTGGCCGCTCGCGCAAGTCGCCGTGTGGGTTCGATATGTCCGCGCTTCCTCGCCGGACCTCAGCTCGGATAAGCCTCGTCCACCTTGAGGCCCGCAAGCTTGAAGATGACCCGCAGCGTTTGCGGTTTGATATCGCGCCGTGAAGCCAGCGTCGTCATCACGAAGTCGAGCACTTTCGCGTATTTAAGCAGTGTCAGACACGTTTCCATGTCGACGCTCCCGTCCCGCATGACTTCCGCGAGACGAAGCATTTCGGTGGAGATGTCGCGGGCCATCTCGAGTTCAAGCTGCTGCTTCTCCGACCAGGCGGGCATGGCGGTGAGCTTCGCCATCATCTCCTGGAACTTCTGTTCGACGTTTCCGTTGGGTACCGTATCCATTGCTGCCTCTTCTATTATCCGGGCGCACGTTCAGTTGAGATCGCGGCGCGCTGCCGGTGACGTAACGTTCGGCCCATGTCACTGGGCCGCCCTCCCCACTTGCATCAGGATCGTGTGTCCGTTACCACGACCGACAGCTTATTGTTATAGGCACCACGGCTTACGTTCTTGGGACTCGGGCGGCGGGGAATCGGTTTCTGCGCCGTACGTAAATGTCCCGCGTCGTGCCTTTGCGAGCAGGAAGTGTTCCAGGATTGCTGCACTTCCTGCAGGTTTTTCGCGGCTCTTCGGTGAGCGGGCCGCGGTTTGGGTAAACTGGCAGCAACTTCTTCCTTTTTCCGTCACCTGACGCACGTTCGCGTTGCAATTGACGCCGGTCCCCCACGATGTCCAGCAAAACCCACGAAATCCGACCAAACCAGTCCATCGAATTGCTCAAGGAGCTGCACATCCTGACGCGCGACGGCAAGATGAACCAAGACAGCCGCCGCAAGCTCAAGCAGGTCTACCATCTGTTCCAGTTCATCGAGCCGCTCCTCAAGGATCTGAAGGACCAGCAGGGGGCAATCACCCTTGTCGATCACGGCGCGGGCAAGTCATATCTAGGTTTTATCCTGTATGACCTGTTCTTCAAGGAATTTCAGGATGCCGCAGGTGGGGCGTCGCACATTTACGGCATCGAAACGCGCCAGGAGCTTGTCGCGCGGTCGGAGGAACTGGCGGCGCGCCTCGGCTTCAAGGGTATGTCGTTCGTGAATCTGTCGGTAGCGGAATCTATTACGTCCGACCGCTTGCCGTCGCGGATCGATATCGTTACCGCGCTGCACGCCTGCAATACCGCAACGGACGACGCGATTCGCTTCGCCCTCGAAAAGAACGCCAAATATATCGTGGTCGTGCCGTGCTGTCAGGCCGAGGTGGCGGGTGTTTTACGTCAAAACAAAAGTAAATCGCTCGCCAGTGCGTTGACGGAAATCTGGCGGCATCCGTTACATACTCGGGAATTCGGCAGCCAGATTACCAATGTGCTGCGCTGCCTTCAGTTGGAGGCGCACGGTTATCAGGTCAGCGTAACCGAACTCGTGGGATGGGAACATTCGATGAAAAACGAGCTGATCATCGCGCAGTTCAAGGACCTGCCGCGGCGGCGCCCGGCGGAGCGGCTCAACGAGGTCATGCAAACGCTCGGTATCGAGGAATTGAAAGAGAGATTCTTCGTTTCCGCGTGAATCACGTTTTCATTAATTTATTCCAGCCGACGAGCCCTATTCGCCGAAGCGTTTCCTGATTGCGCTCAAAAATGGCTTCCGGATCTCGAAATGCCTGAACCGCGCGTTCAATACTGTCTTCTCTGAGTAGATGAAAAATCGGATAAGGCGCGCGGTTGGTGTAATTCTCGATATCGTCCGGCTCGGTGCCTTCAAACTGATAAAAAGGGTGAAAGCTGGCAATCTGGATAATGCCAGTCAGGCGAAGCTGCTTGAGCGTTCTTTCTGCGAAGAACAGTGCGTCGTTATATTGCAGAAAATCTTCTAGCGCCTGAGGCACGATCAATAACGTGGTCTCTACGGCGGCGGGATCGCCGGCGGCGAGATCGGTGAGCTCGGTCTCAAGGTCGGCTAGCACGCCTTCCAGATCGGTCGCGGAGCTAACCGCGTAGCGGATTTGCCCCTTCACATGGACGGCCTTTGCGAATGGGCACAGATTGAGCCCGATTACGGCTTCCGTCAGCCAGTGACGGATGGCGGCAACGACAGTGTCGTGCGATTCGGAAGACAACGTCATGGCAGGCGGCGAAAAGGGCAGAGAGGGCGAAGAGCCATTTTAACGGCGCGTGCGCGAGGCCAGTGCACGACTGCCTCGGGCAGCGCCGCGGAATGAACGGGAAAACGAAACGACACAACGAAGCCGCGAAAGAGCCGAAGCCGGGCCAGACCCAAGCCATATACAAGCCGAACCCGAGCCGAACTCAACTCTCTGCCGGCTAACGCTCCGATTTCCCGCCACACGCCGCGGCGATGAGCTGTGCGGCGGCTTTCGGCGCGGCGAGCACCGGACTCGATCCAGCGCGGTAGGTCTGACTCGCCGCATACACGCCCTCGATCAGCAAAGCCAGGGAGCTGGCGAGCATCTCCGGATCGTCGGCGCCTGCGGCGCTTGCTAACTCCGTCAGGCGTGCAAGCAAACGCTCCTTGTTCCGGAACACGAATAGCCGTGCCGGATGCGCGGTATCGGGGAACTCCACCGCGACGTTCACGAACGGACAGCCGCGATAGCCTTCTGCCGACGCCCGCGCGGCGAGATCGTCGAAATATTGCTGCAGCTGCTTTGCGGGGTCGCCGGAGTACTTCGCGAAGCTCGTTTCGACATAGCCGAAAAACTGAGCGTCTTTGCGCTCCAGATAAGCCATCACCAGATCGTCTTTCGACGAGAACTGGCGGTACAGACTCATCTTGTTCACGCCGGCGCGCTCGACCACCGCATCGACGCCAACCGCCCGCACGCCTTCACGGTAAAACAGTTCATCCGCCGCGCGTAGCAGATGCTGTTGCGCCTCCGGCCCAGTTGTGTGGCCACCGCGTGGTCGCCGCGAGCGGGACGAAGCAGGCGGATTGGAAGACGCAGAAGCAGGCGCAGAACCAGACGCTGAATTTTCCACCGTGGAGCCTCGCTTGGAGCTTTCGCTGTCAGACATGGGTGCTCCTAAATTCAATTGACGCCTTGACATGTTACCGACCGGTAACTAACATCGCAACACCATTGTGACTGATCTGTCACAAGTCCCTTACTGACACCGTAATAACGCGAACGGCACGGCGAGTCTGACGACGCCGACAGGAGAGCCGATGAACTGGGCAGCGAGACTGATAGGCAGGCGTTTTCACTACGGCTGGTTGACCGTGGCCGTGGTGTTTCTGGTGCTCCTGGCGGCGGCGGGCACGCGCGCCACACCGAGCGTGATGATGGTGCCGCTCGAGCATCAGTTTGGCTGGAGCCGTGGCACCATTTCGCTGGCAATCTCCGTGAACATCGCGCTATACGGGCTAATGGGGCCGTTTGCGGCGGCGGCGATGCAGCGTTTTGGCGTGCGCCCCACGCTGCTCATCGCGCTCGGCACCATGGCGGCGGGCGTCGCTTTGTCGTCGCTCATGACGCACCCTTGGCAGATGATCCTGATCTGGGGCGTGATGGTTGGCGGTTCGACGGGCGTGGCAGCGCTGTCGTTGTCGGCGACCGTCGTGACACGCTGGTTCACCACGCATCGCGGACTCGTCATGGGGATTCTGACCGCCAGTTCCGCGACCGGCCAACTCGTGTTCCTGCCGATGCTCGCGGCCATCGTCGAGCATTACGGCTGGCGCCAGGTGGTGTGGGTCGTCGCGGCGGTTGCGGCGATCGTGCTGCCGCTGGTTGCGTTCCTGCTCCCCGAGCGGCCGTCCGACGTAGCGCTGCGCCCTTATGGCGAGCCGCACGACGCGCCGGTGACCGCGACGGCGACGAAGCAGAATCCGCTGGCGATCGCCTTCGGCACACTCGCCATGGCGAGCAAAACACGCGATTTCTGGCTGCTGTTCTTCAGCTTTTTCATTTGCGGGGCGAGCACCAACGGCTACGTCGGCACGCACCTGATTGCGATGTGCGGCGATTACGGCATGTCGGAAGTGCAGGGCGCGTCGCTGCTTGCCGCGATGGGCATCTTCGATCTGTTCGGCACGACGCTCTCCGGCTGGCTGTCCGATCGCTTCAATAGCCGCGTGCTGCTGTTCTGGTACTACGGACTGCGCGGCTTGTCGCTCATGTATCTGCCGCACGCTTTCGGCATCGACTTCTTCGGTTTGCCGCTCTTCGCTGTGTTCTACGGGCTCGACTGGATTGCGACCGTCCCGCCGACCGTGCGTCTCGCGACGGACGTCTACGGCAAGGAGGCGGCTCCCGTGGTGTTTGGCTGGGTGGTCGCCGGGCATCAACTCGGCGCGGCGTTCGCGGCGCTCGGCGCGGGCATGCTGCGCGCGAGCCTCGGTACGTACACCGTTGCGTCGATGATTTCGGGCGGTCTGTGCCTCGTGGCCGCCGTCATCGTGTTGCGGATCAACCGTCCCGCCAAGGCGCCGCAGCCACAGGCGGCCTAGACCGGTTACACGGAAGGGCACGGCCGCTCGGCAGCGCCCGCGCCTTTCCATGCTACGGAAAATCTATCCGCTCGCTTCATGCAGCGCGCGCGCCGAACCCCGGTTATGCTATGTGACCTTCGGGCAGCCGCCCGCGATCATGAATTTCTACCGAGAGAAGCGCATGGCCCACAAACCCGCCCCTTCCGCAGTTGCCATTCACGAGCTGATTGCCGGTCGCTGGAGCCCGCGCGCGTATTCGAGCGAGCCGGTGAGCCGCGAGAACCTCCACGCTGTGCTGGAAGCGGCACGTTGGGCACCTTCGTCGTATAACGCTCAACCGTGGCGTTTTCTTGTGTTTGATCGCAGCGTCGACGAAGTCGCGTTCAAGCAGGCGTTCGCCACCCTCGTGCCGTTCAATCAGGCCTGGAACGCGCCCGCACCCGTGCTGATCGCCGTTACCACACTCACGCGCACCAGCAAGGGCGAGGTGAACCGCTGTGCTCAATACGACGCAGGCGCGGCCGCGATGGCGCTGGTGTTGCAGGCACACGCGCTCGGTCTCGCCGCTCATCAGATGAGCGGCTTCGACCCGAACGCATTCCGCAAGGCTTTTGACCTGCCGAACGACGTCGAACCGATCGCCTTCATTTCGTTGGGCCATTTCGGCGATGTCGAGAAGCTCGATCCGGTTTTGCGCGAACGCGAGAAGTCGGTGCGGCAGCGTCTGCCGTTAGCGGAAATCGCCTACGGCGGCGGCTGGAAGAAGGCGTTCTGAGCGGGTCTGCCAGCTTCAACCGTTTTACGGGAACGCGCGGCGCAGACCGCGCGTTTTTGCGTCGACGTGTCTACGGCGCGTCGTCGGTTACGCTCGAAAGCGGCGCCGCCACATGTTCGAGAGATTTGCGCTCCGCGTCCACGCCCCACACCGCCGCGATCACGGCCGCCGCGAGCATCAGCGCCGACCCGACCAGATAGCCCGAGAACACTTCGCTGCGTTGATGCGTGTCGATCAGCCGTCCGAAGAACGCCGGCCCGGCGATCCCGCCGAGTGCCGTGCCGAACGCATAGAACACGGCGATCGCGAGCGCGCGGATTTCCAGCGGAAACGATTCGCTGACTGTCAGATAGGCCGAACTTGCCGCAGCGGACGCGAAGAAGAAAATCACCATCCACGCGATCGTCTGGGTGACGACCGTCAGCATGTGTTGCTCGAAAAGGTAGCCGCTGACTGTCAGTAGAATCGCCGAAATAGCGTAGGTCGACGCAATCATCTTGCGCCGCCCGATCACGTCGAACAGCCGGCCAAGAAGCAACGGTCCGAGAAAATTGCCGAGCGCGAAAGGCAGCAAGTACCAGCCGATGTGGTCGCCGGGCACGCCGTAGAAATCCGTCAGCACCAGCGCATAGGTGAAGAAGATTGCGTTGTAGAAAAACGCCTGCGCGGTCATCAGCGACAGGCCGACCAGCGCTCGCCGCCGGTGCAGATTGAACAACGTGTGGAACACTTCGCGCAGCGGCGTGTGTCCACGCGCGCGCAGACGCAGACGCGTGAGACCAAGCGTGGAAAGCGTGTGGCCTTCGTTGCGAAAGCGCGTTTCGATTCCGTCGACGATCGCATGCGCGTCTCGCTCGTTGCCGTGGGTGAGCAGCCAGCGCGGGCTTTCCGGCACCCAGATACGCATTGGCAGCACGATCAGCGCGAGCGCCGCGCCGATGAAAAAGCACGCACGCCAGCCCCAGTCGCCGGGCACCACATGGGGATCGAGCAGAATCAGCGAGCCCGCCGCGCCGAGGCCGGCGCCGACCCAGAAGGTTCCGTTGATCGCCAGATCGACCCAGCCGCGCACGCGAGGCGGCGTGAATTCCTGAATTGTCGAATTGATTGCGGTGTATTCGCCGCCAATGCCCGCGCCCGTCAAAAAACGGAACAGCAGAAAGCTGGCTAGATTCCACGAAACCGCGGTCGCAGCGGTCGCGGCGAGATACAGCCCCAGCGTAATGAAAAACAGCTTCCGACGGCCCAGCCGGTCGGTGAGCCAGCCGAAGCCAAGCGCACCAAGTACGGCGCCGGCGATGTAAGCGCTGCCGGCCAGACCCACGTCCGCGTTGGTGAAACGCAGCGCCGGGCTCGCCTTGAGCGCGCTCGCGACCGCGCCGGCCAGTGTCACTTCGAGTCCATCGAGCAACCATGTGACGCCTAGCGCCACGACGATCAGCGTGTGAAAGCGTCCCCAGGGCAGCCGGTCGAGCCGCGACGGCAGATCGGTTTCGATAGTCGCTGTTGTTTTGCGCTCGGCATCGGCGACAGGCGGCGCGTTCATTGCTGGAGGTCTCCTTGGTGGCGACACTGTGCGGCGACACTTTGCCGGTGAAGTCAGGTTGAGTCAGCACCCGAATCCGGCACTCAGGCAGCAGGAGGCAGCAATTTGTATTCCGCAGTGGCCGGCTTGCGCTTCTATTGGCAAGTTGATGCTGATCCGGCTTTCGTGATACAAAGCCGCTCCCCCTTCCTGTCCGCGCCAGCCGTTAGCGGCGATTCCTGCCATGAACTATTGCGCGATTGACTTCGGTACTTCCAATTCGGCCGTAGCCGTTCCCGACGGCGCTGCGCTCAGGCTCGCGCCGGTCGAAGGCGCCTATACGACGCTGCCCACGTCTGTTTTCTTCAATACCGATGAGGACACCCGCGAATTCGGGCGCGCGGCGCTTGCGGCGTATATAGACGGTTTCGACGGCCGGCTGATGCGCTCGATGAAAAGCATTCTGGGCTCGCCGCTTGCCGACAACTCGACCGATCTCGGCGACGGCTCCGCGATCAAGTACACCGATGTGATTGCGATTTTCCTCGATCATCTGAAGCGCTCTGCGGAAAAAAGCGCCGGGGCGCCGATCGATCGCGCGGTGCTGGGCCGCCCGGTTTTCTTCGTCGACGACGATCCGCGCGCCGATCAGATGGCGCAAAAGCAGCTAGAAGCGGCGGCGCGCGCGGTCGGTTTGCGGGACATTCACTTTCAGTTTGAGCCGATCGCCGCCGCATTCGACTACGAATCCCGCCTCACGCGCGAAGGGCTGGTGCTGGTGGCCGACATCGGCGGCGGTACATCAGACTTTTCGCTGGTGCGCGTCGGCCCCGAGCGGATGAAGCGCGTAGAGCGCAAAGACGATGTCCTCGCTCACCACGGCGTACACGTCGCGGGGACGGACTTCGACCGCCGCGTCGAATTAACGACCATTCTGCGCGAACTCGGCTATCAGACGCTCGATCCGGAAGGCCGCGAGATTCCAAACCGCGTCTATTTCGATCTGGCGACCTGGCATCTGATCAACACCGTTTATGCGCCGAAGCGCGTCAGCGAGCTGGGGCTCATGCGGCACCTGTTCACCGAGGTCAAGCACCATGACCGCTTGATGCGCGTGGTGGAGCGGCGCCTTGGGCATGCGCTCGCGGCGCACGCGGAAGAAGCGAAGATCGGCGTCGCGGCGGGCGGCGAAACCGTGATCGACCTCGACGAAGTGGAGGACGATCTGCGTCTTGCATTCGACGAAGCTCAGCTTATCGAAGCGGGTCAGGAAGAAACGCGCCGCATCGTGGCGGCTGCGCGCGATACGGTGCAGGCGGCCGGTGTTTCGATCCGCGACGTCAGCGCGATTTACTTCACGGGCGGCTCGACGGGGCTCGCGTTTCTATCCGGCGCATTGGCGCAGGCGTTTCCGGATGCAGAAGCAGTATTCGGCGATCGTCTTGCGAGTGTCGCAACGGGACTCGGTATTCACGCGCAACGCGTGTTCGCATAAGCGGGAATCACCGCTCGCATACTGCGAAGATAATCACCGCTTGCAATGAAGATCGATATAAAAAAACCCCGCCTTGGCGGGGTTTTTTTGCGTCCAGAAGGAAGCAGCGTAGCGCTTACACCGGCTTGATGTTCGCAGCTTGCTTGCCCTTCGGGCCCGTCTTCACTTCAAACGTGACCTTTTGATTCTCTTGCAGCGTCTTGAAGCCTTCCGTGCGGATTTCCGAGAAATGCGCGAACAGATCTTCGCCGCCGCCGTCAGGCGTGATAAAGCCGAAGCCCTTTGCGTCATTGAACCACTTGACGGTACCGGTTTCCATATTACTTGTTCCTAAAGATGGTAAATAAGGCCGAAGCCCAATGGGTGCATGAAAATCAAGGAAGGGGGTAATGGGACCAACCGGAGTACCGTTGATGGGCGAACTACGAAAGACCAATTCACTCGCCGCTTGAAATCCTGCCCGAACGTTATACGGCGATTTCGAGAGAAGGTCAACACTCAGGCGTCAACTTTACAAAAATTCGCGATAGCGCAATGAAAAGTTGCTTACAAACCTTGCTGGACGGGCGTCTTTTTTGCTAGGGAGAACCCTGAGTTTCACCGCAGGCGCTGGGTGCAACCGGTAAACTACGCGCCCGCGCCGGTTGCACCTATGGATAACCGCCGCGCATACATGCGTGTCACCCGTTTTCAGCGCCACGAGCGCCGGTTGTAGGGTGCCGACATGGTTCTGAAACAGGAGAAGACGTGAAAAGTTCTATACAACGGAACATCGGGCCGTTCGCACTCATGCTGACCGGCCTGGGTTCGATCATCGGCTCCGGCTGGCTGTTCGGCGCCTGGAAGGCCGCGAAAATCGCGGGCCCGGCATCGATCTGCGCGTGGATTATCGGCGCTGTCGTAATTCTCGCTATTGCACTGACCTACGCCGAACTCGGTGCGATGTTTCCGGAATCCGGCGGGATGGTGCGTTACGCCCGGTATTCGCACGGCGCGCTGGTCGGTTTCATTAGCGCATGGGCGAACTGGATCGCCATTGTTTCGGTGATTCCGATTGAAGCCGAGGCATCTATTCAGTACATGAGCACGTGGCCATACGAGTGGGCGCACGCACTATTCGTCGACGGCTCATTAACTACGAACGGGCTGCTGCTCTCGGCGGCCCTCGTGATCGTTTACTTCCTGCTGAACTACTGGGGCGTGAAACTCTTCGCGCGCGCCAACTCGGCGATCACGATCTTCAAGTTCCTGATTCCCGGCGCGACGATTCTCGGCCTGATGCTGACCGGCTTTCACAAGGAAAACTTCGGTGAAACCAGCACGTTCGCGCCGTACGGCTGGTCGGCTGTGCTGACCGCGGTTGCGACGAGCGGCATCGTGTTCGCGTTCAACGGTTTCCAGAGCCCGATCAACCTCGCCGGTGAAGCGCGCAATCCGGCGAAGAGCGTGCCGTTTGCGGTGATCGGCTCCATTCTGCTCGCGCTCGTGATTTACGTGCTGCTGCAAATCGCGTATATCGGCGCGGTGAACCCCGCCGACGTAATGAAGGGTTGGAGCCACTTCAATTTCGCTTCGCCGTTCGCGGAACTGGCAATCGCGCTGAATCTGAACTGGCTGGCCATTCTGCTGTACGTCGACGCGTTCGTTAGCCCGAGCGGCACCGGCACGACCTACATGGCGACCACCACGCGCATGATCTACGCGATGGAGCGCAACAACACCATGCCGAAGATTTTTGGCAACGTGCATCCGTTCTATGGCGTGCCGCGGCCAGCGATGTGGTTCAACCTGCTGGTCTCGTTCATCTTCCTGTTTTTCTTCCGCGGCTGGAGTTCGCTCGCGGCGGTGATTTCCGTTGCGACCGTGATTTCGTACCTGACCGGCCCGATCAGCCTGATGGCGCTGCGCCGCGCGGCGACCGACGTCGAGCGCCCGCTGCATATCCCGGGCATGCAGGTGATCGCACCGTTCGCGTTCGTGTGCGCATCGCTGATTCTCTATTGGGCAAAATGGCCGCTGACGGGCGAGATCATTCTGTTGATGGTCGTCGCGCTGCCCGTGTACTTCTACTTCCAGGCGAAGTCCGGATTTGCCGGCTGGGGCCGCGATCTGAAGGCGGCATGGTGGCTGGTCGCCTATCTGCCGGTGATGGCGATTCTGTCGCTGATCGGCAGCAAGGAGTTCGGCGGGCACGGCATCCTGCCCTACGGCTGGGACATGCTGGTCGTGATTGCGTTCTCGCTCGTGTTCTATTACTGGGGCGTGAACAGCGGCTACCGCTCCGAGTATCTGGAAGAGCGTCAGACGCACGACGAAGTGCTCGAGGGAATGGGCGCGCATTAAGACGCTGCCCGGCCGTGCAAGGTCCGGCATGACGCAAAAAACCCCGCCTGAGTTCTGCTCAGGCGGGGTTTTTCGTTTTGCAGCGGTCTGCTTGGTCTTTGCTTGCTGCGCGTGCCATGTCGCCGCTCAGGCCGTCCCAAACACGTAGTTCGTCATTGCAAGCGAACGCTGATACGTGCCGAGCGATTGAACCGTCAGCGAATAATCGTCGTCCGCCGCGCCTAGCGCTGCGAACACCGGCAGGAGGTGCTCGTCGGTCGGATGCATCAACACCGCGTGCGGCGCCTGACGGCGGTAGTCGAGCAACGCGTCGATGTCATGCGCCGCGAGCCTCGCTTCGAACCAGTCGGTGAACTCGGCGACGCGCGGGTCGGCATCTTCGGGTCGCGCGGAGAAATCCGCGGCGCGCAGATTGTGCGTGATCTGTCCGGAGCCGATCACCATCACGCCTTGCTGCCTCAGCGAGCGCAGCGCGCGGCCGACGCGAAAGTGATGTTCCGCGTCCAGGTGCGGCTGGATCGACAACTGTGCGACGGGCACGTCGGCGTTGGGAAACATCAGCAACATTGGCACCCATGCGCCGTGATCGAGCCCGTGCGGCTGTACGTCGGCGTGAATGCCGCTATCGCCGAGCAAAACGGCTGCACGTCGGGCGAGATCGGGCGCGCCCGGCGCCGGATACTGAATCTCATACAGCTGGCGCGGAAAACCGTAAAAGTCGTGGATGGTTTCAGGTTCTGTCGATGTGCTTGCGACCGGCTGCGCCGTGCCCCAATGGGCTGACAACATCAACACGGCCTCAGGCCGCGCCAATTGCGAGCTGAGCACGCCGAATTCAGCGGACGGCAGCGATGGGTCGATCGGCAACGTCGGCGCGCCGTGGGAAAGAAAAAGCGACGGTAAGCGGTTCATGGCAGCGGGGCGCCGGGAGCGCACTCGAAAGTTCGGTTACTGCCAATATAGAGCCGCACCGCCGTTTGATAAACGGCTCAAACCGGATTTGATTGTCTTCCAGCGGTTGGCAATGATCGACAGCAAGCGCTGCGGGCCGTCGTTTCTGACAAGCGTGTCTGAAACTGTGAAGACGTGCCCGCCGCATGTCGCTACGCGCACGCCGACCGGGAATTACTCGTCAGCGCCGCGCAGCCCCGCCCACGCAGGCGACAAAGCGGGCCCGAGCGCGAACAGATCGAGTACGCGGGAAACAGTGTGATCGACCATTTCGTCGATGGTGGCGGGTTGGTTGTAGAAAGCAGGCAACGGCGGAAAAATCACGCCGCCCATTTCGGTGACCGCCGTCATATTGCGCAAATGCGCGAGATTGAACGGCGTTTCGCGTACGAGCAGCACGAGCCGGCGGCGCTCTTTGAGGGTGACGTCGGCGGCACGGGTGATCAGATTGTCGGACAGGCCGTGCGCGACGCTCGCGAGCGTTTTCATCGAACACGGCGCGACGATCATGCCGTCGGTCGCGAAAGAGCCAGACGCGATACTTGCGCCGACATCGCGCACCGAATGGACCACATCGGCGAGCGGATGGACGTCTTGCTTGCCCAGCGTCAATTCGTGCTGAATGTTGAGCCACCCGGCGCTGGAGATCAGCAGATGACTTTCAACGCCGCCCAGCTTGCGCAGCGTCTGCAGCAGGCGGACGCCGTAAATGGCGCCCGTCGCGCCGGTGATCGCGACAATCAGCCGGCGGGGCGCCGCAGCGCGTGTTCCCATGGCTCGCGGCGCCTTTCAGGATCGGCTTTGAAGCAGACGGTCAGGCTGCGGCAAACAGTTGCTGCAATTCGCCCGATTCGTACATTTCCATCATGATGTCCGAGCCGCCGACGAATTCGCCCTTCACGTAAAGCTGCGGAATGGTCGGCCAATTCGAGAATTGCTTGATGCCCTGGCGGACTTCGTCGTCTTCGAGCACGTTGACCGTCTTGAATTCGTTGACGTTGCATGCCTTCAGAATCTGGATTGCGCGGCCCGAAAAGCCGCACATCGGGAACTGGGCGCTGCCCTTCATGAAGAGCACGACGTTGTTTTCGTCGACGATTTGCTTGATGCGTTGTTGCGTATCCATGACTGACCTTGCGGTTCCGGTATGTGTAGAGAATAGGCTGAAATGATAGCGGATTTCGCTTGCGCCAGCCGACGACCGCTTTGTCCTTTCGTTCGTCGTGGCTATTGCGACGGCTCTGGCGGCTGACACCAGGCTTTGTCAGTCAGCGAGCCGACCGCCGGTTATTCGCTCGATGATTGCAAGATCGCGCTGCGATTGGACCTGCGTAAAACCTTGCGCGATCAGAAGCGCGCGCACGGCTTCAGCCTGATCGTAGCCGTGCTCCATCCACAGTACGCCGTTTGCGGCAAGACGACGAGGCGCGCCCGAGACGATCGCCCGGATCGCGCTGAGGCCGTCGGCTTCGTCGGTGAGCGCGCCGCGCGGTTCGTAGCGCAGATCGCCCTGCAAAAGATGCGGGTCGCCGCTCGCGATATACGGCGGATTGCTGACTATCACGTCAAACCGAAGTGCCGCGTCCAGCGAGTCGTACCAGTCGCTTTGTGCGAATGTCACAGCGCCGCCTGGCCGGTTCGGATCGAGCAGGCGCGCGGCATTGCGCGAGGCGACACCGAGTGCCTCCGCCGAACGGTCGAGCGCGCTGACTCGTGCGTCCGGGCGCATCGACGCGATCGCCACCGCAATCGCGCCCGTGCCGGTGCCGAGATCGAGCACGCGCGGGCGTACGAGGTTCTCCATCGCGATGAGTGCCGTTTCGACCAGCAATTCGGTTTCAGGACGGGGAATCAGCACATGCGGCGTGACCTCGAACTCGAGCCCGAAGAATTCGCGGACGCCGACAAGTTGCGCCACCGGCTCGCCCGCTACGCGACGCGCTTGTAATGCCAGATAACGCTGAACAGATTCGCTATCGAGCGCTTCGTCGGCGCGCGTGATCAATTGCGTTTGCCGCCAGCCGAGCACATGCGTGAGCAGAATCCGCGCTTCCAGCGGCGGCAGCGGCGAGGCGCGCAACAGCGCGGCGGGCGTGGCCGCATCGTCGCGATCGGCTGGGGCGTTCGACGTCATGGACGCTTAGTCCGCGTCGCCAAGCGAGGCGAGCAGCTCGGCCTGATGCTCGCTGACGAGTGCACCGATCAGTTCGTCCAGGTCACCGTCCATAATCGCGTCGAGGCGATATAGCGTCAGATTGATCCGATGGTCTGTCAGACGTCCTTGCGGGAAGTTGTAGGTGCGAATCCGCTCGGAGCGATCGCCCGAGCCGATCAGGCTCTTACGCGTGGCGGCTTCCTTTGCCTGCTGCTCGTGCGACTGCTTGTCCTTGATGCGAGCCGCCAGCACTTTCAGTGCGCGGTCTTTGTTCTTGTGCTGTGAACGGTCGTCCTGACATTCGACGACGATCCCCGTCGGCAAGTGCGTAACGCGCACGGCCGAGTCCGTCTTGTTGATGTGCTGGCCGCCGGCGCCGGACGCGCGGAACGTGTCGATCCGCAGATCCGCCGGATTGATTTCAACCTCGCCGATTTCGTCCGCCTCCGGCATTACGGCGACCGTGCACGCGGACGTGTGAATGCGGCCCTGCGTTTCGGTTGCCGGCACGCGCTGCACGCGATGGCCGCCGGACTCGAACTTGAGCTTCGAATAGGCGGCTTCGCCAGCGATTCGTACGATCACTTCTTTATAGCCGCCCAGGTCGGATTCGCTTGCCGACATCATCTCGACCTGCCAGCGATTACGCTCGGCATAACGCAGATACATGCGCAAAAGATCGCCGGCGAAGAGCGCGGACTCGTCGCCGCCCGTCCCCGCGCGAATTTCGAGGAAGATGTTGCGGTCGTCGTTCGGGTCTTTCGGCAGCAGCATTTTCTGCAGTTCGCCACCGAGCTGTTCCATCCGCTCGCGGGCCGCGCGAATTTCTTCTTCCGCGAACTCGCGCATGGAAGCATCCGCGAGCAGTTCCTGCGCGGTGGCGGCGTCGTGCATGGCCTGGCGCCAGAGCGCGTATTGCTCGACAACCGGTCCGAGCTCGGCGTGTTCGCGCGTGAGCTTGCGATACTGGTCGAGGTTCGCTGTGATGTCCTCTCGGCTCAACAGGTCGTTAAGTTCGGCCAGCCGGGTAGTCAGCTGGTCGAGCTTGCGTTGCATGCTCGTTTTCATCAGGCGGGTATCGGAGCGGGCTCCGGCAAGGACGACAACTAGGAAGTGGGCGGATGCCCTGGGGCAGAAGCACGTCGCGGGCCACTTCCGGGTGGCGCGGACAGGCGGCATGCGCGCCGCTAACGCTCCGTGGAACCGGAGTGTTTGTAGAACCCGCTCATCAACTCGATGAGCGTGTCGCGGTTCTCGCCGCTCGCGCGGTTGAGCGCGTGGGTCGGACCGTGGATCAGTTTGTTGGTGAGCGCTTGCGAAAGCGCTTCGAGCACAGCGGCCGGATCGTCGCCACGCGCGAGCATTTTCTGCGCACGTTCGACTTCGGCCCGGCGCAGCACGTCGGCTTGCGTATGCATATGACGGATCACCGGCACAATGCTGCGCGCTTCGAGCCACTGCATGAAGTTCTGCACGCGTGTTTCAATGATCGCCTCGGCCTGCGCAACGGCTGCCTGCCGCGACGCATTGCCTTCGCGGACGATCGCGCCGAGGTCGTCGACGGTGTACAGGAACACGTCTTCGAGCTGGCCGACTTCCGGTTCGATGTCGCGCGGAACAGCCAGATCGACCATGAAAATAGGCCGATGGCGACGCGCTTTTACCGCGCGCTCCACTGCGCCGAGACCGATGATCGGCAACGTGGAAGCCGTGCACGACACGATGATGTCGAACTCGTGCATGCGAGTCGGCAGGTCGGACAACGGAATGGCGCGTCCGTTGAAGCGCTCGGCGAGCCGCGTTCCGCGCTCAGCCGTGCGGTTGGCGACCACGAGTTCGCGCGGTTGCTGCGCGGCAAAGTGCGTGGCGCACAACTCGATCATTTCGCCGGCGCCGATGAACAGCACGCGCTGGTTCGACACCTTGTCGAAGATGCGCTGCGCCAGCCGGACTGCGGCGGCGGCCATGGAAACGGATTGCGCGCCGATCTCGGTCGTGCTCCGCACTTCCTTCGCGACGGCAAACGTGCGCTGGAACAACTGGTTCAGATAGGTGCCCAGCGCGCCGGCTTCAGATGCCGTGCGGACGGCGTCCTTCATTTGTCCGACGATTTGCGTCTCGCCCAACACCATTGAATCAAGGCCCGAGGCGACCCGAAATGCGTGGCGCACGGCTTCGGACTGCGGCAACGCGTAGACGTGCGGCGCAAGTTCTCCGATGGGCAGGTTGTGATAGCGGGACAGCCACTGGATCGCGGCTTCGCGCACGGCCTGGTCGTCGGTCGCGCAATAGAGTTCGGTCCGATTGCAGGTGGACAGAATCGCAGCTTCAGGCGCGGTGCGGGCCGTGGCTCCAAGCCAGACGCTTTTGAAAGTGTCCAGTGCGGGCTTGATCTGTTCGAGCGGAAACGCCACGCGTTCGCGCAAGGCGACAGGCGCAGTGTGGTGATTGATTCCGATCGTTAGGAGCTGCATTCTGGGGAGCTATGGTTTAGCTCGATATTATAGCGTTTTCACGATTCTTACATTGTGACGCGCGCTCAGCCGAGCGCGGCAACCGCTTCCGGCGGGAATACGTCCAGTTGGTAGCCGTAGCCGTAGAGCGGCGTTAGCGAGTAGCCCAATTCTGGGCGCAGTTCCAGCTTGGACCTCACGCGCGACGCATGGGTGTCGACGGTGCGCGACTTTACGTCGCGGCGGCGCGCCCACACCGTTTCGAGGATGTGCGCGCGCGACACGGGCCGCGACAGATTGGAGAACAGCAGCAGCGCGAAGCGGAATTCCTTCGGCGTCAGCGTGACCGTGCGATGACGGAAGGTCACGGCGAAGTTCCCAGTGTCGAACGCATACCCGCGAATCACGTCGTGCCGGCGATTGGGCGGCCGGCGCAGTCCCGCGCGCCGCAGCAGCGCGTCTACGCGTGCGAGCATCTCGGGTCCACGGACCGGTTTGGTCACGCAGTCGTCGGCGCCTGCGTGGAGCACGGCGACGATCTGGCTTTCGCGCGGCTCCGTCATCAATACGATAACCGGCAGGCTCGGCAGGATCGCGCGGGCGTGCGCGATTACGTCTTCGGCTGAATGATCGCCGGCCCAGTTTTCGGTGATCAGCAGATCGAAGAACTGATCTGCAGCCTGTGCAAGGAAAGGGACGCTAGTAGTGAAGTGCTGACACACGTGGCCGCCGGCGAAAACAAGCCGTGTGACCAGTTTGGCGTGACTTGTATCCGGCTCGATAAGGGCAATTCGCATGGGCGCGTTGAGCTCGACGACGGCCGGGAACCAAGCTTTTCCGTAAGGCCTATAGCTTGCCTAACGTCACCCCGACCCCTAAACTCAACCGCTGTGCGGAAAGCGCCGTGCTGATTTTTTAGAAAGAGACAAAAATGCTAGCTGTCGTCGAGCCTCGCGCCCATGAGACAAATCCGAAACTGCGCGAGACCGGTCGCTAATGGGCTGGCCCGGAATCGTAGTGTTGGGGGCAGCAATCGGTATCGCGGGGTGGTGGTTGCATCCGCTGCGCCGCTTGAACCGCTCTAGCCGCGCCCGCTTGTGGGTGGCCGTGCTTGCCGGAATAGTGGGCGCGAGCGTCGCGCGCATGGCCGGCAATGTGATTGGCCTTTTCCATGACGGTGAGACGCTCGAATGGCCTGTTTGCACGGCCGTCGCCATGATCGCCGTTGCCGTGACGGTCGGCTCGCTTTCCCGTCGATGAATATTTGCAGGTGACTTCCATGAACGCCCGACTTCCCCAGACCTCTCCCATCCCCGAACGGCTTGCCACGTTGCGCAGCGCGATGGCGCGCGAAGGCGTCGCTGCTTACCTCGTGCCATCGGCGGATCCGCATTTGTCCGAATATTTGCCAGGACGTTGGCAGGGGCGGGAATGGCTTTCCGGGTTCACCGGCTCGGCGGGCACGCTCGTCGTCACTGCGGACTTTGCAGGCGTCTGGACCGACAGCCGCTATTGGGAGCAGGCCAACGCGCAACTCGCCGGCACCGGCGTTGAGCTCATGAAAATGACGGGCGGCCAGCAAACGGCGCCGCATTTCGATTGGCTCGCGCAGAACGTTGCGCCCGGTAGCGCGGTCGGCGTGGACGGCGCGGTGCTCGGCGTGGCGGCCGCGCGGGCCCTGACCCAGGCGCTCACGGCGCGCGGCGTGAAGCTGCGCACCGACGTCGATCTGTTCGACGCGATCTGGCCGCAGCGTCCGACGCTGCCGGTTACCGCCGTGTTCGAGCACGCGGCGCCGCATGCAAGCGTCGCGCGCTCGGAAAAGCTTGCGCAGGTCCGTCGGGCAATGGCGGAGAAGGGCGCGCAATGGCACTTCATTTCCACGCTCGACGACCTCGCGTGGCTGCTGAATCTGCGGGGCGCCGACGTCAGCTATAACCCGGTCTTCGTGGCGCACGCGCTGATCGGCGAAAACCGAGCGTCGCTTTTCATTGCCGACGGCAAGGTGCCGCAGGCGCTCGCCGAGGCTCTTGCACGCGACGGCATCAGCGTCGAGCCATATGCGAATGCCGCTGAGGCACTCGCTGCGCTGCCCGGCGGCAGCACGCTGCTCATCGACCCGCGCCGCATTACATATGGCTCGCTGCAATCGGTGCCGTCGACGGTAAAAGTAGCCGAGGCAGTCAACCCGTCCACGTTCTTCAAGTCGCGCAAGACCGAGGCAGAGGCCAGGCACGTGCGCGAGACCATGGAGCAGGACGGCGCCGCGCTCGCGGAATTCTTCGCGTGGTTCGAAGGCGCATTGGGCCGTGAGACCATCACCGAGCTCACTATCGACGAACGTCTGACGGCGGCGCGCGCGCGTCGTCCCGGCTTCGTGTCGCTGAGCTTTGCGACCATTGCTGGCTTCAACGCCAACGGCGCAATGCCGCACTATCGCGCCACTAACGAATCACATGCAGTGATCGAAGGCAACGGCCTGTTGCTGGTCGACTCCGGCGCGCAGTATTTGAGCGGCACGACGGACATCACACGCGTCGTGCCGGTCGGCACCGTCAGCGACGAACAGCGGCGCGATTTCACGATCGTGCTGAAAGGCACCATGGCATTGTCGCGTGCCAGGTTCCCGCGCGGCATCCGTTCGCCGATGCTCGACGCAATCGCTCGCGCGCCGATCTGGGAAGCCGGCGCCGACTACGGTCACGGCACCGGTCATGGCGTCGGCTATTTCCTGAACGTGCACGAAGGCCCGCAAGTGATCTCGCACTACGCGCCTGCCGAATCGTGGACGGCAATGGAAGAAGGCATGATCACCTCGGTCGAACCGGGCATCTACCGGCCGGGCAAGTGGGGCGTGCGCATCGAGAACCTGGTGCTGAACGTGCCCGCCGGCGAGACGGAATTCGGCGACTTCCTGAAATTCGAGACGCTAACGCTTTGCCCGATCGACACGCGTTGCCTCGACCTGTCGCTGCTGCGCGACGACGAGCGCGCGTGGCTGAACGACTATCACGAGACGGTGCGCGCGCGTCTGTCGCCGCATGTTTCGGGCGACGCCAAGGCATGGCTCGAACTGCGCACCCAGCCGGTGTGAGCGCCGCAACCGCAACCGCAACCGCATAGCTAACGGAGAGCGCATGGCCATCAAGGCAGTCGTGTTCGATTTCGGCGGCGTGCTGATCGACTGGAGTCCCGAATATCTCTACCGGCAACTGATTGCCGACGAAGCCGAGCGACGCTGGTTTCTGACACACGTCTGCTCGATGGATTGGGTGATTCGTCAGGACGGCGGTCAGCCGATCGTCGAGGCGACGGAAGAACTCGTCGCCCGGTTTCCCGATCACGAAGCGCTGATCCGCGCGTTCTATGAACGCTGGCACGAGATGGTGGCCGGCGTGCTGGAAGACGGCGTAGCGATCATGGAAAAGCTCGAAGCCGCGGAGGTCCCGCTTTTCGGTCTGACGAACTGGTCGGCTGAGACGTTTCCGTATGCGTGGGAGCACTATCCGGTGCTGCGGCGCTTTCGGGACATCGTCGTCTCCGGTCGCGTGGGACTGGTGAAACCCGATCCGGCGATTTTTTCGGCAATGCGCGAGCGGATCGACGCGCAGCTACCAGGCGTCGAGCCGGGCGAACTAGTATTTATCGACGACAACCCGAAGAACGCCGCAGCCGCCACCGCACTCGGCTGGCATGGCGTGCATCACACGAACGCCGCGCAAACAGAAGCGAAACTGCGGGAACTGGGTTTGCCGGTCTGACGAGGCGAGTGTCGCTCGCGCGTCACGCAGTGCGCGACATGTGTAGCCCGTCTTTGCTGCCGTGAGCGCGCGGGTGTCGGTCTCGCCTCGCGCTCACGATAACGCGCTTCTTGTTGCGCGAAGTCTACTGCCCGAGCAAATTCTTCAAAGCATTACCCAAGCCCTTCACGGTTTCTCCCGCGCCTTTTGCCACCCCTTCCACACTGACGCCCAGCGCTTTCGCGAATCCTGCGGCGATGCGAGTCATCAAACCTTCCTGCACTGAGAATTTCGGATCCCGCAAGTTGCCGTCCAGCACGAAGTGCAGCGTGATGTCGCCGTTGCGAGCCTTCAGTGCGGCGACCGCGGCCTTCGTCGGAATCGACATGAAGGTGTCGAGCGGACTGCCGGTGTCCGCGAGTTGCAGCTGGTGAACCGTGATCGTGCCCGGCGCATGCAACTGATAGTTACGCACCGACGACTCGACGCTCAGATCGACCGTGCCGCCCGTCACTCGCGCCTCGGCCCCGGCTTTCTTGACGAGATAAGGATCGAGCATCACGACGTCGACGCCGCGCAGGGTGCTCGTCGTTTGCGAGTCCTTGCTGGCAATCTTGATCCATCCGCCGAATGTGACCGTGCCCGTGTGCGACGGCCCTTTGATCGAGCCGCTGACACTGACGTTGGTCGGCTCGGTGAGGGCCGGCAGATGAACGTTGTCGACCGTCGCGTTTGCGTTGCCTACCGTCACCTTGTAGGCGGGCGGACCGACGGTCATGTCGTAGAAATGGAATCGCCCCTGCTCCAGGCTGATGTGATCGACCTGTTTTTCGCGCGGCGTTGCGCCCGCGGATGCACCGCTCGCGTCGTCGTTCACGGTCGTGACCGACTGTCGCAAATTCGGAAGCAGGCGGATCGTACCGGTTTGAGTACGCAGCACCGCCATATCGAAACCGCGCACGACGACACTGCGAACATGCATGCGCCGAGCGAGCAGGTCGCGGATGTCCGGGGTAATAGTGATTTCGTCGGCTCTCAATGGATCGCCGGCCGGCCAGCCTGGCGGCGCCTTCAACAGAACGTTGGTGAGATGAACCGAGGTCAGCCCGACGTCGATGCTTTGCGCGCTGCCTAGTGGACCCAGCGCGGCCACCACGCGCTCTTTCACTTCTCGCTGCGCGTATTGCAGCAGACCGAGCGCAATGACAACGAGCACGACCAGCACGCTGCCCACGGCAACGATCCAGCGTTTGCCCTTCGACATTGCCATGCTTTGCTCCTCGGTGCCGTGTGCGCGGCGTGGCTGTGACGGATGCGCGCGTCGTGGACGCGTGGCGCGAAACGACATATAGCACGCCCAGGTGAGCAATGGCTGTGCCCCGTCGCCACGTCGCCGACATGTGGCGATTGCGGCTGCTATCGAGCCGATATTCGCAGTCAGGTGAATCGGAGTACTGCCGACGCAAACCGTTAGAGGCGACGTGCATGAAGCAACCTGCATGCAGCAACCCGCCCGTCTCCCGACGAGCAGGCCGCAGCTACTTTCTACGCAGCGAGTCTTAGCGCGTAATCGGCTTGTAACGCAGACGTTTCGGACGCGCGGCTTCTTCGCCAAGGCGTGCGCGCTTGTCCGCTTCGTACTCCTGGTAATTGCCGTCGAAGAACGTCACTTGCGAATCGCCTTCGAATGCGAGAATGTGCGTGGCGATGCGGTCGAGGAACCAGCGATCGTGCGAGATCACCATCACCGAGCCGGCGAATTCCAGCAATGCGTCTTCGAGCGCGCGCAGCGTTTCCACGTCGAGGTCGTTCGACGGTTCGTCCAGCAGCAACACGTTGCCGCCCGCGATCAGCGTCTTCGCAAGATGCAAACGGCCGCGCTCGCCGCCCGACAGATTGCCGACGATCTTCTGCTGATCACCGCCCTTGAAGTTGAAACGGCCGATGTACGCGCGCGACGGCGTTTCATACTTGCCGACCGTCAGCACGTCCGCACCGCCGGAGATTTCTTCGAACACGGTCTTCGAAGGGTCCAGCGCGTCACGGCTTTGATCGACGTAAGCGAGCTTCACGGTCGGGCCTTTCACGATCTCGCCCGAATCGGGTTCTTCGCGGCCGGTGAGCATGCGGAACAGCGTGGACTTACCCGCGCCGTTCGGACCGATGATGCCCACGATCGCGCCCGCCGGAATCTTGAAGCTGACGTTATCGAGCAACAAACGGTCGCCATACGACTTGCTGACGTTCTTGAACTCGATCACTTCATTGCCGAGGCGGTCGCCGACCGGAATGAAGATTTCCTGCGTTTCGTTGCGCTTCTGGTAGTCCTGACTGTTCAGTTCCTCGAAGCGGGCGATACGCGCCTTCGACTTCGCCTGACGGCCCTTCGGGTTCTGCCGCACCCACTCCAGTTCCTTCTTGATCGCCTTCTGACGCGCCGATTCCGACGACTCTTCCTGCTTCAGGCGTTCTTCTTTCTGATCGAGCCAACTGCTGTAGTTGCCCTTCCACGGAATACCGTGGCCGCGGTCGAGTTCGAGAATCCACTCGGCCGCGTTATCCAGGAAGTAGCGATCGTGCGTGACCGCGACGACGGTGCCGGGAAAACGCGTGAGGAACTGTTCGAGCCAGTCGACCGATTCGGCGTCGAGGTGGTTGGTCGGCTCATCCAGCAACAGCATGTCGGGTTTCTCGAGCAGCAGCTTGCACAGTGCGACGCGGCGCTTTTCACCGCCCGACAGATGTTCGATCTTCGCGTCCCATGCCGGCAGGCGCAGCGCGTCGGCGGCGATTTCGATCTGCTGTTCGGCGCTGCCGCCGTCGGTTGTCGCAAGAATCGCTTCGTACTTCGCCTGCTCGGCAGCGAGCGCGTCGAAGTCGGCGTCGGGCTCCGCGTAGGCCGCGTAGATTTCGTCGAGCTTCTTCTGCGCGTTGAACACGTCGCCGAGACCTTCCTCAACGGTTTCGCGCACCGTCTTGTTCGGGTCGAGCTGAGGTTCCTGCGGCAGATAGCCGATGTTCAGGTTCGGCATTGGCGTAGCTTCGCCTTCGATGTCCTTGTCCACACCGGCCATGATGCGGATCAGCGTCGACTTGCCCGAACCGTTCAGGCCGAGCAGGCCGATTTTCGCGCCGGGAAAAAAGGACAGCGAGATGTCTTTCAGGATTTGACGCTTGGGCGGCACGATCTTGCCGACCCGATTCATGGTGAAGACGTATTGGGCCATTTGCTTGCGAGACGTTGGCGACGCCGGCCGCGAGGGGGCGGGCAGTCGCGGGTGGATAGGTAACCGGTGCCACGGCGGTGTTACGGCGACGTCATGGCCGGGCGGAGCGCCCGGCGTTGGCCGGCGCGGTGTCGAGCGCGGTGTCCAGCGCAGTGTTCTGCTCACCGACGGCCGCGCGCGGGCCGTGTGCAGATGGCATTGTACTTCGGCATGAGCGCGCGGCGGCGGTGAGGCATGCGCGGTTGCGGGTTGCTGCGAGGCTGTGTGCGATCTACAGCCAGCTAGCTACACCGCCGTGTCGCGAGCATGTGCCGCTGTGATGCCGGCTGAAACTGTAGCTGCCGTCGCGGCAGCGCGCCGTCGCGCCTTCAGGCGCCTTGCCTGACAGCGACCGGGCCGGCGCATGGACCGTGTTGCCGTCGCGATTGGTGTAGGTGTTGTGATTGCTGAGGTCGGCTTCGTTGGGCGTCGTGCCCGGCGCGACATACGCGAATGCCGGCGACATGCCGACCAGCAGCGCCGCCACGACTGCAACGCCGCAGCGAGCGGCTTTCAAGCCAATGCATTGCATGATTTCTATGTATTGTTGTTGTGGCCGCGTCTGTCAGTTCACCCGCCGCCCGCTTGCCGGATCGAAGAAATGCAGATGCCGGGTCGGCAGCGCGACCTGCAGCGCTTCGCCGGCCGCCGGCCGGTGCGCGTGCGGCAATCGCACTGTCACGTCGTGCTTGCCCCACCGTCCGTGCGCGAGATTGTCCGCGCCGAGCAGCTCGCATGAATCGACAGTGAGCGTTGTATGCGGCGCATCGGCCTGCTCCGGACTCATGTGCTCGGGACGAATGCCGAGCGTCCACTCGCGTCCTTTGGCGACTTCGCGGCCAATCGACGCGACGCCGGCGAGCGGCAACTGCGGACCGTTGCCCGCCATGTCGAAAGTCGAACCGTCGTCGGACACGCGGCCTTCCAGCAGATTCATGCCAGGCGAACCGATGAAGCCGGCGACGAACACGGTTGCGGGCCGCTCGTAGACTTCGGTTGGCGCGCCGATCTGTTCGGCGTGACCCTTGTTCATCACGATCACACGTTGCGCCAGCGTCATTGCTTCGATCTGATCGTGCGTCACGTAGAGGCTCGTGGTCGCGAGCCGCGCATGCAGCCGCTGGATTTCGAGCCGCATTTGCACGCGCAGACGCGCATCGAGATTGGACAGCGGTTCGTCGAACAGAAACACGGCGGGTTCGCGCACGATCGCGCGGCCCATTGCCACGCGTTGACGCTGTCCGCCCGACAGCTCGCGCGGCTTGCGTTGCAGCAGCGGTTCGAGTTCGAGAATCTGCGCGGCGGCGTTCACGCGCTGCGCGATCTGCGCCCGGTCGACGCCCGCGATCTTCAGCGCGTAGCCCATGTTTTCCGCCACGCTCATATGCGGATAAAGCGCGTAGTTCTGAAACACCATCGCGATGTTGCGGTCTTTCGGCTCCAGCTCGTTGACCACTTTGCCGGCGATCGAGATGGTGCCTTCGGAGATCCGCTCGAGCCCCGCGACCATCCGCAGCAATGTGGATTTGCCGCAACCCGACGGCCCGACCATCACGACGAACTCGCCGTCGTTCACGTCGACATCGATGCCGTGCAACACAAACTGTTTGCCGTCGTAGGTTTTTTTAACGCCTTGCAGTGTCAGTGCAGCCATGCGGTTTTAGTCCTTCGTTTCGTGTCGTTTGTCTGTTGCCTGTGCGGCGTCAGTGCATTGATGCGTTGATGCGCTGGCGAGGCGCTTTCATTTTTCCGCATCGACGAGTCCGCGCACGAACCAGCGTTGCATGGTCAGCACGACGGCGAGCGGCGGCAGCATGGCGAGCAGCGTGGCCGTCATCACCAGATGCCATTCCGTCGCGGTGTCGCCCGACGCGATCATGCTCTTGATGCCGACCACGGCCGTTGTCAGCGACTGCTGGCTCGTAATCAGAATCGGCCACAAATATTGATTCCAGCCGTAAATGAACGTGATCACGAACAGCGCCGCCATGTTGGTTTTGGACAGCGGCAGCACGACGTCCCAGAAGAAGCGCATGGCGCCCGCACCGTCGATGCGCGCGGCTTCCATCAACTCATCGGGCAAGGTCATGAAGAACTGACGGAAGAGAAACGTGGCAGTGGCCGAGGCGATCAGCGGCAACGTCAAGCCGCTATAGGTATTGCTGAGGTGCATCGACGAGACGACTTGCACGGTCGGAAAAATGCGGACTTCGACCGGCAGCATCAACGTGATGAAGATCAGCCAGAACGACAGATTGCGAAACGGAAAGCGGAAAAACACGATCGCGAAAGCGGAGATCATCGATACGGCGATCTTGCCGATAGCGATGGCAAGCGCCATGACGAGGCTGTTGAACAGCATGCGGCCGAAGGGTGCCGCCGCGTTCCCGCTGCCGTGCGCCCAGACCGTCGTGACGTTTTCGAAGAGATGCGAACTCGGCACCAGCGAGAGCGGCACGGTGAACACTTCGTGCTCGCTCATGGTCGCCGCGCAGAACGCGACGTAGACCGGAAACACCACCAACGCGACGCCGAGTATCAGCACCGCGTGGCAGAAGAGGTCGAAACCGCGGCGGTTTTCGATCATGAGTATTGAACCCTGCGTTCGATAAAGCGGAATTGCACGACCGTCAACGCGACGACGATCACCATCAGAACCACCGACTGCGCGCCGGAACTGCCGATGTCGAGTCCCTGGAAGCCTTCCGCGAAAATCTTGTAGATCAGCGTGCGCGTCGATTGCGCGGGACCGCCGCCGGTCGCTGCGTCGATCACGGGGAACGTGTCGAAGAATGCGTAGGTGATGTTGATGACCAGCAGGAAGAAGCTGGTCGGCGACAACAGCGGCAGTGCGATGCCGAAGAAGCGTCGCACGGGACCGGCGCCGTCGATGGCCGCAGCTTCGATCAACGAGCGCGGAATTGCCTGCAAGCCCGCATAGAAGAAGAGGAAGTTATAGCTGACCTGCTTCCACACCGACGCTAGCACGACGAGAAACATCGCCTGTCCCGCATTGAGCGCGTGATTCCACACGATGCCGTACTTTGCGAGCGCGAATGTGACCAGGCCGATACTCGGGTTGAACAGAAACGACCACAACACGGCCGCGATTGCCGGCGCGACCGCGTACGGCCAGATCAGCAGCGTCTGGTAAGCCTTCGCGCCGCGCGTGACGCGGTCGGCGCAGACGGCCAGCAGCAGCGAAATGACGAGGCCGGAAACGGTGACGAGCGCACAGAAAATCAGCGTCGTGTTGAACGATGACAGGTAGAGCGGATCGGCGAATAGTTGGCGGAAGTTGGCGAGCCCGACAAATTCGCTCGACGTGCCGAACGCGTCCTGGCTTTGCGTGGATTGCCACAGCGCTTCGCCTGCGGGCCACAGAAAAAACAGCGCCGTGATCGCCAGTTGCGGCGCGACGAGCAGGTAGGGCAGCAAACTGGTGCCGAAGCGGGAGCGCTTTTCCATCGAAGATTCCCAAGGGTTGCTGCAAGCGGGTTTCGACGCGATTGCGCCGAAACCCTGCGGACTGGCTTTATGCTTTTATTGCGCCGGGTCGCGGTTGTTCGCCCATAACGCTGCATGGGTTACATGAGCAGCATGAGCTGCGCAGGCCGATACTGCGCTTAACTGCCGGCTTTTTCGAAGCGCCGCAGCAACTCGTCGCCACGCGAAACCGCCGAGTCGAGCGCCTGTTGCGGCGTTTTCTTCTCAGCCCACACCTGTTCGAGCTCTTCGTCGATGATCGTGCGGATCTGCGGCATGTTGCCCAAACGCAGGCCCTTCGTGTACGGCAGGGGCGGCTTGTTGAGCATCTGCTTGATGGCCGTGTCGCTGCCCGGGTTCTTCTCGTAGAAGCCTTGTTGTTGCGTCAACTGATAAGCGGCGGTCGTGACCGGCAGATATCCCGTGTCCTGATGCCACTTGGCGGCAACCGGCGCCGACGACAGATACGACAGGAATTTCGCCACGCCCTTGTAGACAGCCGGGTCCTTGCCCGCCAACACCCACAAGCTCGCACCGCCGATTATCGCGTTCTGCGGCGCGCCCTTCACGTTTGCGTCGTAAGGCATCATGCCGGTGCCGAAGTTGAACTTCGCGTATTTCTTGATGGTGGCAAGCGAGCCCGACGAGTTCGTGATGATCCCGCAATCGCCGCTGTAGAACTTCGAGACGGGTTCGTCCTTGCGGCCAACGTAGGTGAACGAGCCTTCCTTCTGCATGTTCTGCAGGAACTGGATGTGCGCGACCTGCAGCGGCTTGTTGAATTCGAGTTGCGCGTCGGCGCCGTCGAATCCATTGTTCTTCGACGCAAACGGCGCGCCATGCCACGCGCTGTAGTTCTCCAGCTGGATCCAGCTTTGCCAGCCCGACGAATAGCCGCACGCCATGCCGGAGGCTTTGAGCTTCTGCGCGTCGACCTGCAGTTCGGCCCATGTCTTCGGCGGCTGGTTTGGATCGAGGCCGGCTTTCTTGAACGCGTCCTTGTTGTAGTAGAGAACCGGCGTCGAGCTGTTGAACGGCATCGAGATCAGCTGGCCGCTTCTGGCGTCGCTGTAATAGCTGGCGATGGTCGGCACGAACGCTTTCTCGACGAGCGGCACGCCGGCTTGCTTGAACACTTCCGATACGGGAATGACAGCCTTCTTCGCCTGCATCATGGTCGCGGTGCCGACTTCGTAGACTTGCAGGACAGCTGGCGCGTTGCCGCTGCGGTAAGCGGCGATACCGGCGGCAAGCGTCTGGTCGTAAGTGCCCTTGAACACCGGCACGATCTTGTAATCGGATTGCGACGCATTGAACGCGTTGGCGATATCGTTCAGACGTTCGCCCAGAGCGGCTTCCATTGCGTGCCAGAACTGGATTTCGGTGGCGGCCTGGGCCGTCTGGCTGGTGGCCATAATGCCCGTGCCCAGCACGGCGGCAACGGAAAGCGAACGGAACAGCGGCTTCAAACTCATCGATTAGTCTCCTGTGTCGATGGGA
>NZ_BAYE01000018.1 GCF_000685095.1 Paraburkholderia caledonica NBRC 102488 | reverse complement strand
TGTCTAGGATGAATAACCTCACGCTCACAATCGTTCGCCGCCTCAGCGGGCGGTCAGTACGCTTGTGAGCGGCCCGGTACGTACTGACATGAACGAACCATCGCATCAGTCCGACCCTCTCCGCCGCGCGCGCCTTCGCTGGCGCGCACGACGAGGCCTGCTGGAAAACGATCTGATTTTTGAACGTTTTTTCAGCCGATATGAGCATGACCTCAGCGATGCAGATGTGGGCGCACTTACGCGCTTGCTCGAGCTGAGCGATAACGACCTGATGGACTTGCTTCTCGCGCGCAAGGAACCTGAAGGCGAGCTTGCCGACCCGGATGTGATCCGGGTCCTGGAGCTGCTGCGCAACGCTTGAGCGCCGCGAGTGCGTTGTTCCAGGCGTGCAATTATCGAAACCCTGTTTACATACTTCGATTGAGGATGTGCTATGACCCCGTCAGATGTTAAAGCCACGCTATCGTTCAGCGATAACTCGCCGAGCGTTGAAATGCCGATTTACAAGGGCACTCTCGGCCCGGACGTGATCGACATCCGCAAGCTGTACGGCCAGACTGGCAAGTTCACGTACGACCCTGGCTTCATGTCAACGGCGGCGTGCAATTCGGCGATCACCTACATCGACGGCGATAAGGGCGAACTGCTGTACCGCGGCTACCCGATCGACAACCTCGCGGAAAACGCCGACTTCCTGGAAACGTGCTACCTGCTGCTGAAGGGCGAACTGCCCAACGCGCAACAGAAAGACGAGTTCGTGAAGACCGTCACGAATCACACGATGGTGCATGAGCAAATGCACTTCTTCTTCCGCGGTTTCCGTCGCGACGCGCACCCGATGGCGATTCTGGTCGCCGCAGTCGGCGCACTGTCGGCGTTCTATCACGACTCGCTCGACATCAACAATCCGCGTCATCGTGAAGTTTCGGCGATCCGCATGATCGCGAAGCTGCCGACGTTGGTCGCCATGGCGTACAAGTACAGCATCGGTCAGCCGTTTGCGTATCCGCGCAACAACCTGTCGTACAGCGCGAACTTCATGCACATGATGTTCTCGAACCCGTGCGAAGACTACAAGGTCAACGACGTGCTGGTGCGCGCTCTCGACCGTATCCTGATCCTGCACGCGGATCACGAGCAGAATGCATCGACGTCGACCGTGCGTCTCGCCGGTTCGTCGGGCGCGAATCCGTTCGCGTGTATCGCAGCCGGTATCGCATGTCTGTGGGGCCCGGCGCACGGCGGCGCGAACGAAGCCGCGCTGAACATGCTGGAAGAAATCGGCTCGGTCGACAACATTCCCGAGTTCATCAAGCAGGTGAAGGACAAGAACTCGGGCGTGAAGCTGATGGGCTTCGGCCACCGCGTGTACAAGAACTACGATCCGCGCGCGAAACTCATGCGCGAAACTTGCCACGAAGTGCTGAACGAGTTGGGCCTGCACGACGACCCGCTGTTCAAGCTGGCCATGGCACTCGAAAAGATCGCGCTGGAAGACGAATACTTCGTGTCGCGCAAGCTGTACCCGAACGTCGACTTCTACTCGGGCATCGTGCAGCGCGCGCTGGGTATTCCGACGTCGATGTTCACGTGTATCTTCGCGATGGCTCGCACGGTCGGCTGGATTGCGCAGTGGAACGAAATGATCGCCGATCCTGAACAGAAGATTGGCCGTCCGCGTCAGCTGTTTATCGGCGACACGCAACGTGAAGCGAAGCCGATTGCGCAACGCTAATCGGGTTTGAATTTGCCTGCCCATAGCAAGAGGTTTGCTATCGGCAGAGGCGAATGCTAAGGCTTTATGAGAAAACGCCCCAACGGGTTATACCGTTGGGGCGTTTTTATTTTGGGGCGTGTGTTTGCCGCAAGCCGTTCGTCGTGTGCGCAGTTCAAGCCGATGGCGTACCTCGTTGCCGTCGTCCCGATCTTTCGAGCGACGGCGGACGCGCCTGCAGATTGTGCGGCGCCGTGCCCGCATCTTTCGGCGGGTGGCCGTGCGTTTCGAAGAAGCGTCGATACGCGCTCGGCGTCATGCCGCGCGCGGACAGAAACTGTCGATTGAAATTCGCCAGGTTTGGAAAGCCGGCTTTCGTGGCAATCAGCGCGATGGGCCACGCGGTGTCCGTCAGTTGCCGCGTTGCGTAGCCGATCCGCAAGCGGCTCAGATAACGCCCCACGCTTTCGCCCACATGCCGCACGAAGTAGCGGTGCAAGGAGCGTTCCGACAGGTTGGCCACGTCACACAGTTCAGCAATGCGCAGCGGCTCATGAAAACGCCTGTCGAGCAGATCGAGCACGCGGTTCAGGCGCTCTGCCTCGGATGCGCTGCCACCCGGCGTCGCGGGCGCTGGCCGCGCGAGTGACCGCTTTCCGGCTTCCGTCGAATTAGCTGAGTTGGTGGATCGGTCGCCACCGCCGGACCGCATAGCGTGGTCGCCCTGTACGCCGTGTCCTCTCGTTCCGTCTCTATGCGCGGCCGGCGACGCCAACGGCTCGGATTCCGCGTCCGCGAGTTGCGCCAACACGTCCAGAGCGGCGCCAAGCCGCACACGCGGCGACTGGTCGAGCAACGCTTCCATTCGCTCGTGCACTAGCGTCGCGGCCTCGGTGGAGAACCTCAGCCCCGGCGCGGCGCGCCGCAGCAGCGTGCGCAGCGACGCGAACTCGGGGCAGCAGTCAGCCATACGGCGCGCCCAGTCGCCGCTGAACCACACGACGATCGCCACCTGAGGCGCGCTGGCATCGATCGGTTCAGTCGACGCCCACGTATGCGGCATGTCCGGCGGCACGAGCACGAGATCGTCGCCGCTGTAATCGGCGATGTGGTCGCCAATGAAACGGCGGCCGCGACTGTTCATTGTCAGCGTGAGTTCGTACTCGGGATGGTGGTGCCACTCGAACGGTATCTGCGCGAGCTGCCGGTGGTAGACGCGGACCGAGCAGCCGTCGGGAATGGTGACGCGTTCATATTGAGGTTTCACGCTGGGCTACCTGGCCGCGCGACGGGAGGCGCGGCAATGTCTGAATTGTATCGGTATCTGGCCATTAAGCATGTTTCGCGACGGCCAAACGTCCTTACTCTTCAAATGAGACAGCACCACACAGACCGCTTAAAGGAGACGAACCATGCCACTTATCATCGACAATCTTCCGGAGGCGGTTCGCGCCACCAAGCGCGCGCTGCGAGCCGCGTTGCCGAACTACAAGCAGGTGTTCGAGGAAGTGGAAGGCGAGATCCGTCGGCAGGTCGGTGCGATTCAGCGCGACCGCGCTCAGGGACGCGATGCGATTCCCGTGTTCGACTATTCGTCAGTCGTTTCCGGCGACGTCGATCAGGCCACGAGCCTCGGCATCAAAGCTCGCGGCGCATGCGTCGTGCGCGGCGTTTTCGACCGGCAGCAGGCGAGCGACTGGAACGACGAAATCACCGAATACGTCGAGCGCAACGACCTCGACGCTAAACTCTCACATCGCGCGGAAGACAGGTATTTCGGCAACCTGTCGTCGAGCAAGCCGCAGATCTACGGCATTTACTGGTCGAAGCCGCAAACGGCAGCCCGTCAGTCGGAACAACTGACGAACACACGAGTGTTCCTGAATCGCCTGTGGACGTCGGAAAGCGAAGGCAGGCGGCACTTCGATCCCGAGCGGGTGCCTGTCTACGCGGACCGCATTCGTCGTCGGCCGCCCGGTTCCGAGTCGCTGGGTCTGTCGCCGCACGTGGATGGCGGCTCGGTCGAGCGTTGGCTCGATCCGAATTTTCAGAAGGTGTATCGGCATGTGCTGGCGGGCAATTGGCGCGACTACGATCCGTTCGACGCGGCGTATCGGCCGGACGTTCAGGAAATCCCATCGCCGGCCGTGTGCTCGATGTTTCGCACATTTCAGGGCTGGACCGCGCTGACGCCGCAGGGTCCCGGCGACGGCACGCTGCAATTGATCCCGATCGCGAACGTCATGGCCTACGTGATTCTGCGCGCGCTGCAGGACGACGTTCCCGACGACGAACTGTGCGGCGCTCAACCGGCTCGCGCGCTGTCGATCAAGCCGGAGTGGCACGGCTTGCTGCTCGAAGCGGTGACGCCGATCCCCCACATGCAGCCGGGCGACGCCGTGTTCTGGCACAGCGACGTCATCCATTCGGTCGAAGACGCGCACCGCGGCAACGGCTACAGCAACGTGATGTACATCGCGTCCGCGCCGTGGTGCTCAAAAAACGAGGCTTATTTGAAGCGTCAGTTACCGAGCTTCTTGCGCGGCGAAAGTCCCCCCGATTTTCCGGCCGACCACTTCGAGACGGACTTTATCGGACGGGCGCAGGAAAGCGATTTGACGCCGCTTGGGCGCGCGCAACTCGGTTTCGATCTATCGCGCTGAGCCGTCGAATGCGAGGCGGTCAGCGAACCGCCTTGCTAGATCGGATCTCGCTCGCCGATTGAACTGGCTAGCCTCCCGGGCCCGCTCTCATCAGAAGCGGGCCCTTTTAGCTATCGCCAACGTAGGCGCGTCATGGGCGAGACATCAGGTTCGCCGGCGCACGATGCCATAAATGACCAGCAGAATGATCGCGCCGATCACCGACGCAATCCAGCCCGCCGCCTGACCCGGTTGATACCAGCCGAGCGCACGCCCGATATAGCCCGCAATCAGCGAGCCGGCAATACCGAGAATGATGGTCATGATGAGCCCCATTCTGTCGTCTCCGGGCTTGACCGCCCGTGCAATCAATCCGACCACAAGCCCTACGATCACCGTACCGATGAAGGAAAGCATGCTGACCTCCCAAGAGTGTGAGTACTACCGTTTTCATTAACTACGGGCTGCTTCGCTGCCGCGATGCATTTCCGAGCATACAGGCGAGCCGGCGGTCCATGTGTGCCGGTCCGCGCGTCGCATGCTTCAGCAACAACCGCGCCTCGGTTCCTTGCCAACGAAATCCGAACTGCGAGACGGCGTAACTCATTGTTCCAATTGATAGGCAGGACCTGCGACAGGATCGGCGGAGCAGAGAAGCGGACTACGTGACGACTCGTGAAAGGACGGTGCAGTTCATCCGCACGAAGCGCCGTCCCCTCGAAAAAACAGCAACCAAGGGTAATCCCTGTGTTGCTGTTTTTTTTTGACGTCGTCACCGTAAACGTATGTTGTCAACGAAGTACATTCTGAACGAGAACTTAATGAATGTTTCATCGTGGGATCGACGCAGCGCCGTCGGCCTTGCTCATACCTATCGCGAAGGCTCGGCCAACGTCGAAGGCGTCGTGCGTGAGGCGATTGACCTGGCACGCGCCTGCAACGCTGCCTTCATCGACGTCACTGAGACGCGCGCTCTCGAGGAGTCACGCGCTGCCGCCGCCCGTTGGCGCGAAAAGCGCCCGGCTAGCGCGCTCGACGGCGTGCCGATTGCCTGGAAAGATCTGTTCGACGTCGCGGGCAGCGTCAGCACGGCGGGCTCGGCCCTGTTCCGTGGCCGGCCACCTGCCAACGCGGATGCGCCGTTGGTCGCCGCAGGCGCGCGTGCAGGTTTCGTGTGCATCGGCAAGACGAACCTCAGCGAGTTCGCGTATTCCGGGCTCGGGCTTAATCCGCACTTCGGCACGCCGTTCAATTCCGCTTTCGATGCGACAGTCGAAGGCGGCGGGCATCGCGTTCCTGGCGGCTCGTCGTCGGGCGCGGCAATTGCCGTCGCTGCGGGCGTCGTGCCGATCGCGGTCGGTACGGATACGGCAGGCTCCATACGCATACCTGCCGCGCTGAACGGCGTAGTCGGATATCGCGCTAGCAGCGCGCGCTATCCGCAGCAAGGCATGATCGGACTCTCGAAATCGGCCGATACCTGCGGACCGCTTGCACGCAGCGTCGCCGATTGCGCGGCGTTCGACGCCGTCGTGCGCGGGCGCGAGCTGCCTCGCGCGCTCGCCGATTTGCGTGGACAAGCTTTCGTTGTGCCGCTGGGCTGGGAATCGCGCTTCGCGGTGACGAACGACGTCGGCGACAACTTCATGCGCTTCGTGGCGCGTCTGTCGAAGGCCGGCGCGCGTATCCAGCAAGTGCGTGTGCGCGCCTTCGATGCAGCATGCGAGCTCATCGCGACGCGGGGCTGGTTCGGCTCCCTCGAAGCGTTCGAGGCCTATCGCAGCGTGCTCGACTCCGACGATGCCCTGCGCATCGACCAGCGCGTGCGTACGCGGCTCGAACTGAGCCGCGACGTGCCGGCGTCTCGCCTTGCCGAGTTGCTCGCGGAGCGCGGCCGCCTGCTCGGCCAATTCGGCGCCGAAATCGACGGCGCCACATTGCTCTTGCCGACCGTCCCCCATGTCGCGCCGGAATGCGCGCCGCTCGAAGCGGACCCGCAGCGCTTTGCAGCCGTCAATGCCGCAACGCTGTCGATGACCATGCCCGGCAGTTTTCTCGACACCCCCGCCTTCGCGATGCCAACCGGCGCTGACCCGGCGGGACTGCCTACCAGCGTGCAACTGATGCGCGCGCAGAACGACGACGATGCGCTCATCGCGCTCGCGCTGGCCGTCGAACAGACAGTCACGCTGGATTGATTTGCTCAAAGGAGAACTGAAGATGGCTAAGGAAATTCTGATCGCATTCGGCATCGACGTGGATGCGGTTGCGGGCTGGCTCGGCTCATACGGTGGCGAAGATTCGCCCGACGACATCTCGCGCGGTCTCTTCGCCGGTGAAGTCGGTTCGATGCGCCTGCTCAAGCTCTTCGAGCGCGAGAAGATCAAGACGACCTGGTTCATTCCCGGGCATTCGATCGAAACCTTCCCCGAGCAGATGAAGGCGGTGGCCGATGCGGGACACGAGATCGGCATTCACGGCTACAGCCACGAAAACCCGATTGCGATGACGCCCGAGCAGGAGGAAGCGGTGCTCGATCGCAGCATCGATCTGGTGACTAGGCTGAGCGGCAAGCGGCCGACCGGCTACGTCGCGCCGTGGTGGGAATTCAGCAACGTGACCAACGAGTTGCTCGTGAAAAAGGGCATCAAGTACGACCACAGTCTGATGCACAACGACTACCACCCGTACTACGTGCGTGTGGGCGACTCGTGGACGAAGATCGACTACAGCAAGCATCCCGATACATGGATGAAGCCGCTGCAGCGCGGACGTGAAACGGATCTCGTCGAAATCCCTGCGAACTGGTACCTCGACGACCTGCCGCCAATGATGTTCATCAAGAAGGCGCCGAACAGCCACGGTTTTGTCAATCCGCGCGACATCGAACAGATGTGGCGTGACCAGTTCGACTGGGTGTATCGCGAACATGACTACGCCGTCTTCCCCATCACGATTCATCCAGACGTCTCCGGTCGCGCGCAGGTGTTGCTCATGCTCGAACGCCTGATTGCGCATTTCCGCAAGCACGAGGGCGTGCGGTTTTGCACCTGTGACGAAATCGCCGACGACTTCCTGCGGCGTCAGCCTCGTCAATCCTGATTACAACAGCAAGTCGACCAACGCGAGTCCCGACCATGTCCACTCCCGAGCTCCGAAGGAGCGCCACGATGAAAGAAAACCCTTTGTATGCTTCCGGTTTCAAGCTGGAGCAGATCCTGCCGTCCGACGTGAAGCGGGCGACCGTAGTAGCGTTCTTCGCGTGGGTGTTCGCCGTTTATGACTTCATTCTGTTCGGCACGCTGCTGCCGGAAATCGGCAAGCACTACGGCTGGGATGCCGCGGCGCAGGCGGAGATTGCCACGCTGGTCGCCGTCGGCACGGCGGTGATCGCCTTCGCGATTGGGCCGTTACTCGACAGGCTCGGCCGTAAAGCCGGTCTGCTGTGGACGGTTGCAGGCGCGGCGCTGTGCTCGGGGCTCACGGTGGTCGGCGGGGCGATGGGACAGGTACCGCTCGTGTTGATCCGGTCACTGTCGGGCCTCGGTTACGCCGAAGAGACCGTCAATGCCACGTATCTGAACGAGCTTTACTCGGCTGCCAACGACCCGAAGCTCAACCGCAACAAGGGCTTCATCTACAGCCTTGTGCAAGGCGGATGGCCGATCGGCGCGCTGATCGCGTCCGGACTCACCGCGCTTTTGTTGCCGCGCATTGGCTGGCAGGGTTGCTTCGTATTCGCGACGTTTCCCGCCATCGTCATCTTCTTCATGACGCGGCGCCTTAAAGAAAGCCCACAGTTTCTTCTGCATAAGCGCATCAAACAGCTGCGCGAAACAGGAGAGGATGGCGAAGCTCGCACGCTCGCGAGCGCGCATGCGGTCGATTACGAAGAGCATAGCCGCGCCGGTCTCGCCGAAGCGTTTCGTGGCAATGCGCTACGCGCGACGCTCGTTCTCGGCGGCGGCATTCTGCTCAACTGGTCGGCAATTCAGGTGTTTAGCGTGTTGGGCACGACGGTGCTGACGCGCGTGCATAACGTTTCGTTCGAGAATTCCCTGCTGATTCTCGTGTTGTCGAATGTGATCGGCTATTGCGGTTATCTGAGCCACGGTTTCATCGGCGACAAGATCGGCCGGCGCAATACGCTCGCCATCGGCTGGATGCTCGGCGGTCTTTCGTTTGCCGGCATGCTGTTCGGTCCGAGCAGCGCGGGCGTCGTGGTGGCGCTCTATAGCCTGGGCCTGTTCTTTCTGATCGGACCGTACTCGGCGGCGTTGTTCTTCATTGGCGAGAGCTATCCCACGGCCATCCGCGGCACGGGCAGTTCGATCGTCCACGCGATGGGTCCGATCGGCGCCATTCTCGCCGGCGTGGGCGTGACCTGGATGCTCAATCATGGCGGCGACTGGTTGCACGCGGCGCTGTGGTTCGGCGCGGTGCCGTGCTTCCTGTCCGGCGTCCTCATTCTTTTCGCGCGGCACGTCAACCCTGCCGAAACCAGGTAATCCGACCGGAGAATCTCTGTGAAAGTAGCTTTAGTAACGGGCGCCGCGAGCGGCATCGGGCAGGCGCTCGCGGTAGCGTATGCCCAAGCCGGCGTCGCCGTGGTCGGCGGGTATTTTCCTGGCGATCCGCACGACCCGCAGTTGACCGTACAGGCCGTCGAGCAGGCGGGCGGCCAATGTCTGATGCAGGCCGTCGATGTCACCTCTGCGGATCAGGTCGAGGCCTTCGCGGCCGCGGCAGTGGACCGCTTTGGCCGCATCGATTACGCGGTCGCCAACGCGGGCCTGCTGCGCGCATCGCCGCTGACGGACATGAGCGACGAGCAGTGGCATCAAATGCTGAATGTCGATCTGTCCGGCGTCATGCGCACGTTTCGCGCCGCAGCGCGCCACATGCAGGACGGTGGCGCAATGGTCGCGGTGTCGTCGATCGCCGGCGGAGTGTATGGATGGGAGAACCATACGCATTACTCGGCGGCCAAAGCGGGCGTGCCCGGATTGTGCCGCGCCGTCGCGATGGAACTCGCGCCGCGCAACATCCGCTGTAACGCCGTGATTCCCGGTCTCATCGAAACGCCGCAATCGCTCGACGCGGTCAATTCGCTCGGCCCAGACGGCCTGCGCGAGGCCGCCAAGGGCATTCCGCTCGGACGTGTCGGCAGACCGCAAGAGATCGCGTCGCTGATCCGCTATCTGACAAGCGACGACGCTTCATACATTACCGGGCAGTCGATCATCGCGGACGGCGGTCTCACCGTGCGGTGGCCCGGCTAGGCCTTCGTTCAGGACATACACAGGACGCTCATCAACATGGCATCAATGTTCTCACTCGACGGCCGCCGCGCGGTCGTCACGGGTGCGGCGAGCGGCATCGGCGCCGCCATTGCGCTCGCTTATGCACAGGCCGGCGCGCGCCTCGTGCTCGCCGACCTCAACGAAGCGCGGCTCGCCGCTCATGCCGACGCCTGCCGTGCAAGCGGCGTACAGGTTCAAACTGTCGTCGCCGATGTGGGCGAAGAGACGGGCGCGCACGGCATCGTCGATCGCTGCATCGCGGCTTATGGCGGTATCGACATCCTCGTCAACAACGCGGGCATGCTGACGCAGGCGCGCTGTATCGATCTCACCACCCAGATGTGGGACGACATGCTGCGCGTCGATTTGCGCAGTGTCTTCCTTTGCTCGCGGCGCGCGCTGCCGTCAATGACCGCGCAACGCTGGGGCCGCATCATCAACGTGGCGTCGCAACTCGGCATTAAGGGCGGCGCCGAACTCACGCACTATGCCGCGGCGAAAGCCGGCGTGATCGGCTTTACGAAGTCTCTCGCGCTCGAAGCCGCTCCCGATAACGTGCTCGTGAACGCTATCGCGCCGGGTCCGATCGAGACGCCCCTCGTGGATGGAATCAGCGCATCATGGAAGGAAGCGAAGTCAAAGGAATTGCCGTTGCGACGCTTCGGCCGTGCAGACGAGGTCGCACCGACTGCCGTGCTGCTCGCCTCCGATCCGGGCGGCAATCTGTTCGTCGGGCAGACGCTCGGCCCGAATTCCGGCGACGTCATGCCTTAAACGGTGGAGAGTGCAAATGTGCGGCATGTGCGGATTGCTCGGCGGCGGGCGTCACTGGTCCAACACCGTGGCAGCAGGCGAAAGCGTGAGCGCGCGCCGGCAGCGGTATGTGCAGGTTGCGCATGCGAACCGGGTGCTCAAAAGCTTTCGGCTCAAGCTCGCGGATTTTCACGGGCAATCGTTCGTGCTGTATTCGCCGACGGGCGCGCAGATGATCGTCGAAGATTTCATGCAGATATGGAAAGCCGCCGAGACCATGCTCGGCCGTCCGCTTGACCCGCTCACGATGTTCGCGGAAGACGAGGCGCAACCATGAGCCTCGCCTATGACGTGATTCCGGTGACTATCGTTACGGGCTTTCTCGGCAGTGGAAAGTCCACCTTGCTCGCCGACGTTCTCAAGGGCGATGCCGCGCGCGATACGGCCGTGCTCGTCAACGAGTTCGGCGAGGTCGGCCTCGATCACCTGCTGATCGGCGAGGTCGATGCGCAGACCGTACTGCTCGATAACGGTTGTGTCTGTTGCGCGATACGCGGCGAACTGAAGGAAGCGCTCGCCACGCTGTTCTCGCAGCGCGCTCGCGGCGAGGTGCCGCCGTTCTCTCGCGTCGTGCTGGAGACAACCGGCCTCGCGACGCCCGCGCCGATCGTTGCGACGCTGCTCGGCGACCGCGTGGTATCGAGCCATTACTCGATCGGCGCGATCGTTACGGTGGTCGATGCCGTCAACGCCGATCAGCAACGTGCGCGGCATCCGGAATGGCTTGCGCAGGTGACGGCTGCAGATCGTATTGTCGTCAGCAAGGCCGATCTTGCCGGCGATGCCACGCTCGATGTGCTCGAACGAACGCTCTCACAACTGAACCCGGCCGCGGGCATCACACGCCGCACGTGCGCGGACGATGCGTCGGTCGTACTGGAGCCGGCGGCGAACGCGCACGAGTTCGGGGACTTCGTTCGGCGCACGGGCATGACTACACAGAAGCCCCGCCGCGGAGACGGTCCCGTCGCGGGACTCAACGCGACGCCCGCCCACCGTCAAGGACTTGCGGCGCTGGAAGCGTTTTGCATCGAGTTCGACGAACCTCTGGACTGGCCCGTCTTCACGCTGTGGCTGACGCTACTGCTTAACCGCCACGGTGATAACATTTTGCGAGTCAAAGGCATTCTCGCGCTTGCCGGCGCGAGCCAACCGGTGGTGCTGCATGCAGTGCATCATCTCGTGCATCCTGTTCTGCATCTGGATGCATGGCCAGGCGCCGGCAAGCATGAAGCGCCTCGTTCGCGCCTTGTCATCATTGCGCAAGGCCTCACGCGAGACGCGGTTGCCGCATCCTACCGGCGCCTGTGCCGGCATCTTCAAACTGCCGAAGCCCTAATAGATTGAAATCCGCCCGTCCGAGCTTGCCCGCCCCTGCCGTGCACCCATCCAGGGTCGAACTGCGCGTGCTCGGCACGACCGTTACGCTTCAGGAGCACATCCGCAAACGAGCCGAGCAGGATCTGGGCATCCGGCTGCGCTTCATCGTTCAGGATGGCGGCGCCGTGCAGCGGGACGGCGCGATGCATCCCGACCGCTATGAGCTCTACGACCAGTGGTTCCACAGTCTCGATTGCCTGTGGCCGACTCATGCGCTGCAACCCATAGAACTTGCGCGCATTCGCCGCTGGGACGAAGTCAACGTGCTGCCGCGCACGGGGCGCATCGGCCGGGCGCCCGCACGGCATGCGACGGGCAAGCTCAGTGGTGCGGGCTGCACACCTGCCGACCGGCTCTACGTTCAGCCGGACGGCTCGCTTGCCCGCAAGCCGAGCGAGTGCATCAGCATGCTGCCGCTCACGCACAATGCGGACAGCTTCGTCTATCTGGAAGATGCCATGCCTGCTTCGCTCACCGGAGGCGAAGAGAGTTGGGCCTGGCTGCTCGCGCCCGAACTCGCTGGTCGCGTCGCACTGCAGGCGGATGCAGCGATCGGCGCCATCGATGCGGCGCTTGCCGTCGAAGCCAGCGGGCTCATGCGCTTCGACGACATCGGCAATCTGAGTATCGAGGAAATCGACGGGCTGATCGCGATTCTGATCGACTTCAAGCGGCGTGGGCATTTCGCAGGGTTCTGGTCGAGCTTCGCCGAAGCCGCGCAACTCATGATCGCTAACAAGGTGGCGATTCAGAGCATCTGGTCGCCCGCCACCGTCGAACTGGAACGCGCGGGTCTCAAGTTCAGGCTCGCGCGGCCACGTGAAGGGTATCGGGCGTGGTTCGGGGGCATCGGCATATCGCGGCTCGCGCATGGTCGCGTGCTCGACGCCGCCTATGAGTATCTGAACTGGTGGCTTGAGGGCTGGGCCGGCGCGACAGTCGCCCGGCAAGGCTTCTACATTTCGAACCCCGAGCGCTCGCGAGCACATATGGAAGCCAACGAATGGGCATACTGGTACGATGGTGCGGGCGCGTCGGCCGATCTCCCCGGTCCCATAAGCAAACATCTCGTGCCCGCGGGTCAGATGCGGGACGGGGGCAGCTACGTCGCGCGTATGAGCCGGGTCGCCGTATGGGATTCGGTGATGGATGAGCACAATTACCTGGTGCGCCGCTGGACCGAGTTCATGCGGTCCTGACGGCGAAGTTCGTTTGACGATGACAAGACGCGCAGGCGCTTCCCGATCTTCCCGCTCACATCCAGCCGCGCATCGGCCGGCGGCGCCGCTGACTGTGGACCCGGTCCATCCGAACGATTCCATGGAGGTATCGCCCGAGGCCGACAACCGGTTGCGCTACCGCGTGATTCACGACCGGCTCAAGTCGGCCATTGCGCTCGGCAATATCGCGCCAGGACTCGTGCTGCTGGAAGGACCGGTCGCGCGCATCTTCGGCACGAGTCGTGTGCCGGTAAGAAAGGCCTTTGAGATGCTGCACGCCGGCGGCCTGCTGCTCACCTTCGAAGGACGGGGCTACCTCGTGGCGAATGCGGACGGCAGCGCACCCGAGCCGCTGCGCGCGCCGATCTCCGAAGACACGCTGGGCTTCGACCGCCCCTCCGAACCGCTCGATATCCCTTCGAACAGCGAGCGCATTTACGATTCGCTAGAGGCCGCCATCTCGCTTGGCATCGTGTTCGGGCATTTTCGTATCGACGAAAGCAATGCGGCCGAAGTCTTCGGCGTGAGTCGCGGAACGGTGCGTGAAGCGCTCAACCGGTTGCGTGACCGCGGGTTGGTCGAGAAGTCCGCGTACTCGCATTGGCTGTGTGGACCGCTCACCGCTCGCGCCGTGCGGCAGGATTACGAGTTGCGCACGTTGCTTGAGCCGGCGGCACTGCTGGCGAGCGCGCCATCACTGTCGCGTGACCAGCTCGAAGCAGCACTGCGCGACGTCGAGCGTGCGATAAAAGACCCGGATTCAGTCGATGCAAGCACGCTGTACCACCTGGAAGTCACGCTGCACGATACGTTCCTGAGCGGTGCGCCGAACCGCAAGTTGCTCGCGACGATCAGCCAGGCGCATATGCCGCTGATCGTGAATCACGCTTTCTACGATGCGTTCCGGCTGCATCCGGAGATGAGCACGCTCACGGAGCACCGGACCGTGATCGAACTGCTGCTGCGCGGGGAGTTCGCCGCGGCGTCGACGGCGCTCGCCGTGCACCTTCGACATGGCGAAACGCGCACACGTCAGCGCTTGAAGGTGCTCGCCGTGCTGCCCGATCCGGATCTGCCTAGTTACATGCAGCGGATCGCGTAAGCCGCGAACGCGAGCGATTTCTGCTTCATAACGACGCGTCCACGCCGAATGCTTCCGCGACCTTACGCTGATAACCGCCTGTCGCGAGCAGCAGGCTGCGCGAGTACTCGCTCTCGACCTTTCGCGCTCGAATGCTTTCTATAGGGAGCTCTTCGACGATCTCCCCATTGCGCATGATCGCCACGCGCGAGCACAGAAAGCCGACCACGGCGAGATTGTGACTGACGAGGATCATCGTCAGATTGCGCTCGTGATGCAGGCGCTTTAACAGGTTGAGAATTTCGGCTTGCACCGAGACGTCGAGCGCGGACGTCGGTTCATCCAGCAGCACGATGCGCGGCTCGACGATCAACGCTCGCGCGATCGCCACCCGCTGCCGTTGCCCGCCCGACAGTTGATGCGGGTAGCGAAAGCGAAAAGACGGATTTAGGCCTACTTCGCGCAGCGCGTTCACGATTCTCGCTTCGTGATCGCCAATGCCGTTGATACGTAGCGGCTCGCGCAGCGTCTGATCGACGGTGAAGCGCGGATGCAGCGAACCATATGGATCCTGAAACACCATCTGTACATCGCGCCTGCGCATGTCGCGATCCGAACCGGCGATATGCAGGGACCCCTCTGCAACGGGTGTGAGTCCGCTCAGCGCGCGAAGAATAGTCGACTTGCCGGAGCCCGATTCGCCTACCAGACCGAATACCTCGCCTGCCGCGACATGAAAGCTTGCGCCGCGAACCGCATCGACGAGTCCCGTGGCCGTTTTGAAGCGAACGGTCAGTGCATCGACGCGAATCATAACGACGCTCCTTGCTGTTCGCCCAAGTCGTTGAGCCATGCCGAGTCGCGCGAGAGCACGGGCAACTCGACGGGCGGATCCACAAGCGGCGGGTTCGCGGCAAGCAGCCCGCGGGTGTACGGATGTTGGGCATTGACCAGATCGCGCGCCGCGCAGGTTTCAATGACGCGACCGGCGTACATCACCACCACGCGATCGCAGAACGACATGACGAGCGGCAAGTCGTGACTAATGAAAATGAGGCCGGTCTGATGTTTTTCGATGAGTTCATCGAGCACGGCCAGCACCTGCATGGAGACCAGCACGTCGAGCGCGCTCGTCGGTTCATCTGCGATCAGCAGGCGTGGACCGGTCGAGACCATCATCGCGATCATCACGCGTTGCCCCATGCCGCCTGACAACTCATGTGGATACGAGCGGGCGACGCGTTCGGGGTTGCGAATATGCACGGACTCGAGCGCCCCGACGACCTTTGCCCGCATTTCACGACGGCCAAGCTTTGGATCACGCAGCGCGAATGCTTCGCGCATCTGCTGCTCGACGGTCATGACCGGGTTAAGCGAATACTTCGGGTCTTGCAGAATCATCCCCATTTGCGAGCCGCAAAAGCGACGGCGTTTGTGGGCCGGCATCGCCAGCATGTCCTGGCCGTCAAAGCGTAGACTTTTGGCGGTGCAATGTGCGGCGGGCGGCAACAAGCCGAGCAGCGCGCGGCCTGTGAGCGATTTGCCCGAGCCCGATTCGCCGACAATGCCGAGTCGCTCACCCTTTTTCAACGTGAGCGAGAGACCGCGTACCGCTTCGTTCAGCGTGCCGTCATGCGCGCGAAACGCGATGCGCAGGTCGTCGATTTCACACAGCGGATGGGCCGCTTCGCTGGTGTGCATGTCAGTCTCCATGACGCGGATCGAACACGTCGCGCAGCCCGTCGCCGAGCAGGTTGAACGCGAGGCTTACGAGCAGAATCGCGAAGCCCGGTATTGTGGCGACCCACCATGAATCGAGCAACACGTTGCGCCCGGAGGCGACCATGAAGCCCCATTCGGGACTCGGCGGTTGCGCGCCAAGCCCAAGAAAGCCGAGACCCGCGACCGTGAGAATGATGCCAGCCATGTCGAGCGTCGCCCGCACGATCACGGACGACATGCATAGCGGCACCACGTAGCGCAGCAGGATGCGCAGATTCGACGCGCCTTGCAGACGTGCAACCTGAATGAAATCGGCCTGCACGAGCCTCAAGGTTTCGGCGCGAGCGAGACGTGCATATGCGGGCCACGCCGTGATGGAGATTGCGATCACGGCATTGATCACACCGGGCCCCAGCGCTGCGGCGAAGGCGAGCGCGAGCACGATTTTCGGAAACGCCAGCGCGATGTCGGTTATGCGCATCAGCACGTTATCCACCCAGCCTCCGAAGAAGCCCGCTGTCGTGCCTATCATGAGGCCAATCGGCACCACCACGACGACCACGAGTATGGCTATCGACAAAGTGAGGCGCGAGCCGTAAATGATGCGCGAAAGAATATCGCGCCCAAGCTGGTCGGTGCCGAGCCAGTGCGATGGCGAGCCCGGCGGCAGGAGGCGGTCCGACAGCACCTGACGCAAAGGATCATGCGGCGCGATCCACGGTCCGATGATCGCGACGATCACCAGCACCATCAGGATCGCAAAACCGAATACCGAAAGCGGATTGCCCGCGAAACGCCGCCAGCGTCGATAGGCGAGGCCCAACGCTGCCTGTTTGCGCGACGCGGGCGTGTCGGTGAGCAGCCATTGCTTCCACGTTAGGAGCGCGGCATTCATCGGCCAGTCCTGCGTCGAACGTTTAAGGGATGACGCACGTCGAAAGTCTCCGTTGCATCAGCGGGCGCGTGGATCGAACACGCGATAGAGCGCGTCGGTGAGCAGATTCAACGCGATGAAAGTGGCACCTATCACAAGCGTGCTGCCGAGCACGGCGTTCATGTCGGCATTGAGCAATGCACCAGTCAGATACGACCCGATGCCGGGCCACGCGAATACGATCTCGGTCAACACCGAGCCCTCCAGCAGGAAGCTGTACGAGAGCGCGATCACCGTGAGCAGCGGCACGGCGATATTGCCGAAGGCGTGCACCCACACGACGCGCCGCTCGGGCACGCCTTTCGCGCGCGCCGTGGTGATGTACTCCTGGTTCAATTGATCGAGCATGAACGAGCGCGTCATCCGGCTCAAATACGCGACGGAGTAATAGCCGAGTATCGCCGCGGGCAACGCGACGTGCGAGATGGCATTGAAGAACACATCCCATTCGCCGGCCATCAGCGAATCGACTAGCAGGCTGCCTGTGCGCGGCTCCACCATGCCGTCGAACACCGGGTCTAATCTCCCAGGACCCGACACCCAATGCAGCTTTGCATAGAACAGCAATAGCCCCATCAGCCCGAGCCAGAAAACAGGCACCGAGCTGCCGATGAGACCCACGAAGCGCGCAACGTGATCGATCCAGCGGTTATGACGCGTCGCGGCCACGACGCCGAGCGGCACGCCGACCAGCACGCCGGCGATGGTCGCGAGGGTGGCCAGTTCGAGCGTGGCGGGAAACACGCGCCGGATGTCGTCGAGCACCGGATTGGCTGTCAGTAACGACATGCCAAGGTTGCCGTGCAATACCGCATTCACGTAGATCAGAAATTGCTCGACAAGAGGCTTGTCCAGACCCAGCTGGATGCGCGCGGCCGCATAGGCGGCGGCCGACGCACGATCTCCGAGTATCGCGAGTACCGGGTCGATCGGCACCTTGCGGCCGATCACGAACGTTACAGCGAGCAGACCCGTGAAGGTTATGGCGAGCGTCAGTGCCCAGCGCAACAGGCGCAGCGTCCAGCGCACGCTCGAGCGGCGCGCGGACGCTGCGCGAATGCGGTCGATAGGAGTCAACGTTGTCGACATGGTTCGGACGCCGCCGGGCGATTACTGTTTCTTCACGTGCAGGTACGACACCAGGTCGTTGATCGGCCCAACTTCGAGCCCCGACACGCCGGGCCGCATCGCTACCTGCGATACCTGCTGGAACATGATGACGAACGGCGACTGCGCGAGCATTTCCTTCTGCATCGCCTGATAGAGCTGCGCGCGTTTTGCAGTGGACGATTCGGCGAGCGCCGCATTGGTCTCTTTCGTCAGACCGGCGATGTCCCACGAATTGCGCCATGCGAGCATCTTGTACGAGGACTTGTCGGAGTTGTCCGGGTTCCACGCGAAGCCCTGCGCATTGCTGTGCGGGTCGATGTAGTCGGCAGACCATTCGCCGATGTAGATGTCATGCTGGCGCGCGCGATACTTGGCGAGCGTCTGCTTGTTATCGCCGGGGATAATGTCGACCTTGATTCCGCCTTGAGCCAGATTGGCTTGCACCGCCTGCGCGATCTCGTTGTACGGATAGGCGCTACGCACGTCCATGGACACGTTGAAGCCGTTCGGCAAGCCAGCTTTGGCGAGCAGCGCCTTTGCCTTTGCGACGTCCTGGTGATAGGGATTGCTATTGAGCGCGCCGAGAAAGCCTTCTGGCAGAAACGTTTGATGAACCTTATAGGTCGTCTTCACCACGTTCGTCTGAATGCCGTTGTAATCGATCAGCCACTTCATTGCTTCCTGCACTTCGGGCTTCGCGAGATTGGGGTTCTTCACGTTCAAACCGAGATACAGCAACGTGGCTTGCGGCACGGCCGTCACGTGCGCTTTGTTCGACTTCGTCAATGCAGCGAGGTCGTCGGGGCTCAGATTGCGCGCGACGTCGGCATCGCCATTTTCGAGTAGCAGGCGCTGGCTCGATGCTTCAGGAACATGTCGCAGCACGATGCGCTTCATGGCGAGCGGCACGCGGTAATCGTCGTATTTCTGCAGGATGATGCTGTCGTTGGCGGTCCATTTGACCAGCTTGTAAGCGCCCGATCCGGCCTCGTTCGTGCGCAGCCATTCGTTGCCGAAGTCATTGCCTTTCTGATGGGACATCAGCAGTTTTTTATCGAGCACGGAAGCGGGCCACGCGCCCAGAACGTTCAGCACGAAGGTCGGCGCGTACTTCTGATCGGTCGTGATGCTGACCGTTGAATCGTCGATCTTTTTGACCTTGTCGAGCGCGTTCTCTTTGGTGAGCCCGATGCCCTGCAGCACGGCGGCAGCGCCTTTGTCGAGAAGCACGCAGCGCTGAATCGACCATGCGACGTCATCGGCCGTCAGAGGGTTGCCGGAGTGAAACTTGAGACCGGAGCGGATCTTGAAGGTGAATGTGAGTCCGTCGGGGCTCACGGTCCAGGATTGCGCGGCGTCCCCGTTGAATTTCGATGGGTCTTTCAGGTCGACCCGTACCAGGCGGTCATAGGTGTTCGCGACATATTCTTCCGGCACCAGCTCGTAGACCTCGCCGGGATCGAGCGTCGAAAATTCGTCGAGCGTCGTGGCCATGACAAGCATGTCTTTCGGCGTCGCCGCGAGCGCGCTGCCTGTCATCGAGAAGGAAAACGTCAGCGCGGATGCCACCGCGACCGCTGCCAGCGCATTGCGCAAAACCAGATTCATACTTGCTCCGCATGTAAAGGAAGAGAACCTGCAAACGGACAGCCAGAACCTACCAGGTCACATCAACTTCAACGGGCCGCTTTCGCTGTTGTCTATAACCGGCAGCGCACGCGAGCCAGGCAATTCGTAATGCCACCATTCGCTTGCGATATGCGCAAAGCCGGCCGCGTGCATGATGCCCAACAACAGCAGGCGATTGCGCTGCACAGACTGCGGCAGTCCTTGATGGAAATGCTCGGAAGCCTTCACCATCTCGTCGAAACCAGTGCCCATGTCTAGCGGTTGACCGTCGGCGTCTAGCAGCGTGAGGTCGATGGCCGTGCCACGGCTATGATTCGAGCCACGGCCCAGTTCGGCGATATATGTCGGGTCGGGCAGAAAGTCCCACAGCACCTTTTGCGCTTGCGGCGGCCGATAGGCGTCGAAGATACGCAACGTCATGCCTGCGCTGTCCGCGAGTTCGACGGCTTTGCGCAATGCAGCTTCGGCGGGTTCGAGCAGCAGGCAATGCGCTTCGCGGTAGATCGGCTTGCCCGTGAAGTTGCGGGACGTCGCATAAACGAGGTCGATATCCACTCGATGTGTGTCGGGGGTGATAGGTATCAGGCGAGGAGTGTCGGTCATGGCTATCAGAATTCGAATTGATCGAGTTCGCGCTGCAGTTCGCGATTGCGCGCAACGCGCCCGTCGATGGCGGGGCCGAGACATTCAACAATTGAACTCAGCAGAAGATTGAATAGACACGTGAGCGGCGCAAGCGAGTCCCAGAACTGGCCGACGTCCGTCTTGACTTGCAACAGATCGCAATCGAAATCGCGCGCCCAGGGGCAATAGAGATCGGTGACGAGCGCGAAGGCGATGGCGCGCTGCGTCGCGGCTTCGCAATAGCGGCGTGCGATGCGTGAATAGGCGCGCGTGTCCGTCACGATCAGGTAGGGCGATGCAAACTCGGAGTTCAGTGAATCCACATACGAGCCCGACATACCGTCGGAATAGAACACACGTGGTCGCAGATATTCGAGGTAGCTGAAAAACGCATTCGAGATGCCGCGAGTCGATTGAATGCCGACGACATACACGGCGTCAGCCGTGGCAACGCGCTCTGCGACCCGTCCAAATCCTTCGCTCCGTGCGAGCTGGTAGACGTAGCGTACGGCGTCGACCTCCAGCTCCATTGACCGTGCGTGTGAGTCGCCTTCCGAACTCGTGCCTTGCGTGTCTTCTTGACAGCGCTCGCTGCGATAGGCATCGAGGCGATCAGTAATGAACCAGGGACGTGTTTGCGCGCCGCGTAATTCGCGCTTCAGCTCATCGAGATTGCGATAACCGACGCTGCGCAGAAAGCGTCCAACGGAAATGCCGCTCGTTCCTGTCTGCTGTGCGATCTGATCGGCCGTTTCAAGACCGAGCCGGTCGAGGTTCGCCAGCATATAGCTGGCAATGCGCTTGGCCGTCGGCGTGAGCGTCGTAAAGCTCTCTTTGACGGTATGGGCGAACGCAGTGGGCATCGGATCTTGTGCGTTAGTGTGCGTTATTTATCTGTCAGGGCGACGTGCGCTGGTAGCTATCTGACAAGGACAATAAAGCGGACGCTACCTTATATTTTCAATCGAAGCCTTCCGGTCGATAGCCGGTTCGATGTGCGAAGGTGTACGGGCGGCGAAGCTGTTCAAGCATGCGTTCGGGTCGCATTTCGCGTATTGCCGTCCGGTTCAGTGCGTCCCAGATGTGTGACCAACCTGCGGGGTTGACCAGGTTCGGGATCGCGATCCACTGCAAACGCTTCGAACTCTGTTGCGTTTGCTTCGCGTCTGTGTGGAGCGCTTCGCGGCTGCACGTCGTATCTCGACAACGTCCGCTAGTCTTGACTCGCGCCCTCACGTGTCTGCGCTCGCTCTGCTGAGACTGCAGAACTGTCTGGAGGACTCGTCTCGAACAAGGAGCTAGCTGTGTCCAGTATTAAAACGAAACCGAATTTGACGATCAACACGTCGAGCGTCACGCAACGTTCGTCCAAGGGCTCGTCCGAGCCGTTGAGTGCATCACCGTCGGCGCGCGCCAGGAATCCGGCGCTGGCCGCCTTGCCGCCTTCACCAACCAGTCCGCGCGCTTCTGCTGGTCGCCTGTTCCGCGTTGCAGAGGCCGCGCAGAAGTTCAAAGGCAGCGGAAATGTGGGTGTCGAGACCAAGCTGCAGCCGAAACTCGAAGGGGGAAGGGGACATAAGGACGTTCCGTTCCAGGAGGGTGGCGGCTTTGTCGTCAAGAGCACATATACGCACAAGTTCTCCGCTGATGAGATGGCTCAGCGGAACGCAGAACATCAGGCTAAGCTGACAAAACATGAAGCGGATGTCAGCGCCTTTAAGGAGAAGAATCAGCAACTGGGAGGAAAGAAACTTGAGAAGGCCCTCGGCCAGCAGAAATTGGGCAGTGCGCCCAAGCCACCCAAGCCAACCAGACCGCTTGGATCGAATGAAGTCGAATATCACCCGCCTGGCGGCATACATTCGCTGAATCAGTCGGATCTTCCTGGCCAGCCCGGCGAGTTCGGCGGCTCCTATGCGCGCGTCAAGCGCAGTGATGGCGGTTCTTCCTCCGAGGTCGAACGGCTGAGTCGCTTTGGTAAGTTCGGGGACAACCAGACTATCGAGGGCAAGCCGCTCGACGGGCAGAGCAGAGCCGATGCATCCACTATCAGGCGGCAGGCCCCTGAACGACGCAATTCTGAGCCGCCGTCTCCGGCCACGGCCCAGGCCGTTCTGGACAAGTACTACAAAAAGCCCGTCGAGACGATGAAAGAACTCGAGTCGGGCAAGCCATATAAGGACATTGCGCAGGCGTCCTCGTTGGACGAGTAACTTTTCTCACCGCCACGCCTGGCTGTTCGCGGACACGGTGAACTGCGAGCAGACCCGAAAAAGAGAAGCACGATCGCCTCTCTCCGCCTGAACGTATCGACACAAGCAGTCAGCAGCCCCCGATTCTTGCTGCAATACTCGGGAAGCCGCTGTGCGCTCGCGATGTAATTGCGCATTTCAGGCGCCGCTCCCTCCCAGCGTTTTCATGCTCTTCCATTGACCCTGTTGAACCTGGAACAGCGTGTACGGCGGCTTGATCAGATCGCCATACGGGTCGAACGCGATCTGTCCGGTCACGCCCGTGACGTTGACCTTGGACAGACTATCGACGATCTTCGAGCGGTCGAGCGAATTCGCTGTGTGAATTGCCTTCAGCATCGCGAGCGCCGCATCATACGAAAACGGCGCGTACAGTTCCACGTCCTGATTGAAGCGTGCCTTGTAACGCTTGCCGAACTCGAGCGCAGCCGGCTGCTTGTCGAGCGCGGGACCGGGTTCCAGATCCTGCGTGCCGTCGCCCGCCGTGCCGGCGATCTGCAGGAACGCATTGCTCTTCAACGCGCCCGCGCCGAAGAGTTGCGCGTTCATGCCCAGAGAGCGCATCTGCTTGATCAGCATTGCGCCCTGTTCATCGAGACCGCCGAAGAAAATCAGATCGACGTTCCTGCTTTTCAACGTTGTCAGGATGGCGCGAAAATCGACCGCTTTGTCGTTCGTAAATTCGCGAACTACGATGTTGCCGTTCGCTTCCTTCGCGCCTTTCTCGAAGGCGTCCGCGAGGCCCTGGCCGAACGCCGTGCGGTCGTCAATGATGCCGATTCGCTTCGCCTTCATCTGCTCCACCACGAAATGTCCTGCGACCACACCGCCGATGCCATCGTGGCCCATCGTGCGAAACACGTTCTTGTAGCCCTGCTTGGTCAATTGCGGATTGGTCGAGCCCGGCGTGATCATCGCAACATTTGCCTGGTGATAGACCGTCGACGCCGGAATGCTGCAACCCGAGTTGTAATGGCCTATTACGCCGACCACGCCATCGTCGACCAGCTTCTGCGCGACCTGGATCGCAACGCGCGGATCGGCCTGATCGTCCTGCACGTCGAGCACGAATTTGACGGGCTTCCCGCCGACGGTCGGATGTCGTGCGTTTTCTTCGTCAATCGCCAGTTGCGCGCCGTACTGCAGGTCTTTCCCAACCCGTGCAACAGGGCCCGTTAATGGCCCGACAAAGCCGATCTTGACGACTTCCGGATCGGCTGCCGACGCGAACGGCGTCTGCGCGCCGAGTAGGCAGACGGCAAAATTCAACAGCCAGTTGCGGCGATTCATGATGAGCTCCTTGCGAGATGTCACGTCGCGCGTTATGTTGAACGAGCGGTTCGATGCGCGACGCGTCGAAACCGTCCCACGTATGGATAGATGAAACTGAAGCCTGTCGCTGCTGTGTCGGGTGAGTTGTCCGCAGTCTGGTCCTTCGCTAAATGCCAAAACGCGTCGCCGCATATGGCGCAAGATCAAGCGGAGGCGCACGACGCGCAACCAGGTCCGCGACGATTCGCCCGCTCACGCCGGCCAGCGTGAGCCCAAGATGCTGGTGACCGAATGCATAGATCACACGCTCGCTTGCACGCGAGCGCGCGAGCACCGGCACACCGTCGGGCAAGGTGGGACGAAAGCCAAGCCAACTGGTGTCCGGCGTTTCGAGCAGAGGCAACGCGCGTCGCGATGAGAACGTCAACAGGTCGAGCAACGAGCGGTTGCGCGTGTCGCTGAAGCCGCCCAGTTCGACGGTTCCCGCGACGCGGATGCCGTCGCTCATCGGCGTCATGTAAAAACCTCGCTCGGCCCAGCCGACAGGCCGCGAAATGAGTTGCTGCGCGCCCGGGTAACGCACGTGATAGCCGCGCTCGGTGTCGAGCGGCACCACATCGCCGCATTGCCGTGCGAACTGCGCTGAGCGCGCACCCGTAGCGATGACGACATGGCCAAAGCGCCGCGTGACTCCGTCGGCCGTCACGCTCGCGCCATCGCCGGAAGGCTGCACCGCGCTGACAGTTGAACGCTGCAGCGTCAGTCCCTGCGCCGCCAGTTGCTCAAAAAGCGCTTGCAGGAAGCCTTGCGGATCCGAGAAATGCCAGCTGTCGCTGAACAGCACGCCGCGCTCGAAAATCGGCGCGAGCGATGGTTCGAGCGCGCGAATATCGTTGCCGCCCAGCACGTCGAAAATGACACCGAGTTTCTTGCGTAGATCGAGCGCGGGACGCGCCGCGTCGAACGAAGCTGCGCTGGAGTAGAGATACAGGCATTCACGTGATCGCACGAAGCGGGCGAGTTCGGCATTCGCCAGCAACGGCGCATAGCCTTCCTGCGCTTGCGCGAGCAGCGCAGCGAGCGCGCCCGCACTCGCCTCATAGCGGCGCGGCAGCGAACTCAACATGAAGCGCGCGAGCCACGGCACCAGGTGCGGCAGGTACTGATAACGCAGCCTGAACGGGCTGTCGCCCGAAAACAGGTAGCGCGGCAGGTCACGGAACACAGACGGGTTGTTCACCGGAATGCACGCGTAATGCGCGAACGTCCCTGCGTTGCCGAACGATGCGCCTTGCCCGACGCCGGACGGATCGAACAGCGTGACCCGATGTCCGTCGCGCATCAATGAAGCAGCGCTGGCAAGGCCGATAAATCCCGCGCCGATGATGGCGATCTCAGACATTACTTGCGTCCTTCCATTGCCTGTTCACCGATCGGAGACAGGTAGCCCGTTGCGGCCGGCACGCCGACCATCGCGATCGCCACCGCATGCGAGAGCCACGGAAACAGCCGCAGGCCCGCGCCGATGATTCCGCCGAGCGCGATCATCGTGACGTGCCGTTGACGTAAAGCCGCGCCGAGTTTGGGCGTAGCGTCGGAGACCGTGGGATGCGTAACACGCACTGGAACACTCCTGCTGGCTGATTCCTGGACGATGCCGGGCGGCGTCGCGACACGCTCACCACCAGACAAACTCTGACAACTAGGATCACACAATAATTTTTTGTGTGCAATTAAAACGCTTGTTGTGTGGTCCTGGCACTTTCCCTGGATCAGGCGGGCACAATCTTCGCCCCGATCCGCCGCGACGTTGGGATCGTCAGGAAGGCATACGCTCGGGCCTGTCTGGTATAGAATCGCCACACCTCCGCACAATTGCGGACAAAGCCGGTTTGTATGGAGACAGTTGATCTTATGGCTTCTGGCAAAGACGCAGCCCGCGCGGCCAACGGCGCGCCGGAGCAGGCAAAGCGATCGACCTACATCGAAGTGTCAAGCTCGATCGAGAGCGAAATCCGCAGCGGCATCTATCCGCCCGGCAGCCGTCTGCCGCCCCAGCGGCAACTGGCGACTGAACTGGGCATCAACGTGTCGACGGTGTCGCGTGCCTACAAGGAATTGCAGTTGCGCGGGCTGGTGATCGGGAGCAAGCGGCGCGGCTCGCTAGTGACGGGCGGCGCGATGCCGAGCGTTGAACCAGCGCGCGCGACGAACAATGCCGCCATCGACCTGACGGTGAACCGGCCGGCCACGGGCGAATTTCTGGAGTGTCTAGCGCGCACGCTTGCCGAGTTGCCGCGCGATCCACGCTATGCGCAATTGCAGGAATATCAGCCGCCACAAGGCCCTGAATGGGCGCGCGCGGCTGGCGCACGCTGGATGGCGGCGCCCGGATTTACGCCGGATGCCGCGCACGTGGTCGTCACGAGCGGCGCGCAGCATGGCCTGTATGCCGTGCTGAACAGTCTGATCGGCACGGACGGCGTGATCCTCGCCGACCGGCTCACCTACTACGGGCTGAAGGCGCTTGCGCCCGTGTTCCAGTTCGAGATCGTCGGAATTCCGAGCGACGCCGACGGACTGCTGACAGATGAGATCGACGCCGCATGCCGACGCATGCCGGTGAAGGCGATCTTCACGGTGCCCAATCTGCAGAATCCGACTGTCACGACGATGAGTCTCGAACGCCGGATGGCGCTCGTGGATATCGCGCGCAGGCACGGTGTCGCGATCATCGAAGACGACGTATATGGACCACTGGTGTCTCAGCGTCTGCCGACACTCGCGAGCCTGTGTCCGGAGCTGACCTTCCATATCGCCGCGACGTCGAAGATTCTCGCGCCCGGGCTGCGGCTCGGCTATCTGGCGAGTCCGCCCGACAGTTCCGCGCTGTGCGCGGAGGCCGTGCGCACTACCGCGTGGATGCCCGCGCCGATGTCCATGCTGATCGCGTCGATCTGGATCGAGGACGGTACCGCGCGCCACATCATGGATGCGCAACTCGCAGAGATTCGCGCGCGTCAGGCGCTCGCGCGAGAGCTGTTGCCGCAGTCGTTGCTACAGACCGATCCCGCCTGCATGTTCGTCTGGCTCAAGCTGCCACCGCCCTGGCGCGCCGATGATTTTGCCGCCAACGCGAAGGCGCGCGGCGTGGTGGTCATGCCGTCGTCGGCGTTCGCCGTGGATCGCTCGGAAATCGAGCACGGCGTGCGTATCAATCTCGCGTGTGCATCGAGCCGCGATCAGCTCGTGAGCGCGTTGCGATTGCTGGCGGGGACGCTAAAGGATCGGCCGAGGGCGTTGTTCGGGACGATCTGAGTTCTGGCTCGTCGATGTTGCAAAGGCGATTTCGCTTCAAGCTATCTACGACTCGTGCAAACCGTCGAAGCTGACGAGAAGCACATGTTCAACCTCATTGTGCCTGCCGTGATCGCCGTCTCCCCGCGATGATGGGTAACACAACAACCTGCCGGACCATCAATGTGCAACGTGATTGCGTCGAGTCCGTGAACGTTGACTTTCACCTGGCTGTATTTCGCCGGGGTTGCACAAAAATTTAGATGAGTGCGAGAGGTCGAGGAAGCGACCCCATCGTCAGGCAGACGGTGCGGAATTAAAGGACCAGGAACTTTCGCCCAAGGCCGGGCTCAGCGCCGCTCATGGCAAGCGCCTCAGCAAGCGCGAGCCCATCTGGAGCCCGATTAGCGGAAGCCGTAGACAACGATCTTCTTCCCCTCGAAATTTTCTTGCACAGCTTGCTCGCAATACTGCGGGCACGTTACCGAGCCGTCTCCGCTCGAGCCCGAGACAGTGACCGCCCTGTAAACAACGGATTCGACGAGCGTCCCATCCGCAGCGATGACCATGTTCAGGTCAGTCTCGACACCCGCCGGCACGGCTCCTCCGGCGGTATAAATGATTTTCATGGTGCCGGTGCAATCGGAGTTCACCGAGTATGTTCCGTTCTGGTTTGGATTGAAGGTCGTCAGGCCCCCTTTCGGCAGCCCGCCGATCATGCCGAAGTCGGTGCGCGTGAAGCCGCCCGTGCCATCGAACGTCACGAGGGCGACGTCATCAAGAATCGACGTGGACGCATAGGGAGCGACTTTATTGTTCGGTCCTATCAATCCGATAATTTCACCGTGACCGGTAAATGCATACGGTCCTCTGAGTGTTGCGTTCGAACAAAGGCCGCGTGGGCCGCCGTGTCCGTCGTGTCCCTCGTGGCTGTCGTGTCCACCGGGACCCTCGGCCTGCGCGGCGCCGCTGAGTAAGAGAAGCGCCACGGCGGTTGCTGAGAGAATGCTGAATGGTTTGATCTTCACGATAATCTCCTTGTTACCCAATCTGGCGCGAACCATCTCAGCGCAGGGGCCCATTGCTGGCGGGATGAGACGCCCAATTCAAACGGAATGGAATTAGAGAATCGGTGCAGCGATAGCGCTGCCGCTGTTTGCGGAAACGAGCGATGGAGGAAAGAGGGCCGTCCGTGCTATTGGCTTTGGCGCACAGGATGCGAGGATGCTCGTCGTTCGGCAGGTAATTAACTGGCGAAACGCTTCACCAAGCAGTAGTTTTGCCCGGTGTCGGCAGGCACGTGCAGAAGGGGTGCACGACAGTCCGCGAATTTGTGACTTCGTGAGTCAGCCACGCTTTAATGTCGCATGGCAAAGGGGAGCGTAGTCCACAAACTTTGCCGATGCCAAACGAATATCGGACAAAACGCAGGCGCATTCAGAATCGCGTTGAGAGGACGATGGACTTTATCGATTGATTCCCGACGACTCCGAAGAGTCTTCGTTGAAGTGCGCTGTGCCCGAGCCCAAGGTGAATTTGCGCCGGCAGGTGCCTTGCCGGCGCAAACGGCTCTTGTGCGCTGACGGAGCTAGCTCGCTAATTTCTTGCGCCAGGCTTCCTTAGAAGCGGGTGAGTATACCGACCGAACCCATGACCTGATTGCCCGTCGATGAAGCGCCACCTGCGTTGTACATGACTGCGACGTTTTTGTTGCCGGTTGCATGCTGGTACATGGCTTCGGCATAAAGCTCCGTACGCGTCGACAGCGAGTAGCGCGCAATCGCGTTGACTTGATTCCACTTCGGATCGGCGCCGAACGACGTTGCACCACTCAGATGCGCATCGGTGTAGGCATAAGAAACGCCGAGCATGAGCGCTGGCGTAACTGCGTACTTGCCATTGAGTTCGTAGTTGTCGAAATGAGCGCCACCATTTTTCAGCCCGAACGCGTTCGTATTCTGATATTGGCTGTGCGTGTAAACAAAGCCGACCGTCGCAGGGCCGAAGCCGTAGCTCACGCCTGCACCAGCCGTACGCTGCACATCCGACGTCAGGCCACCCTTGAACTCGGTTGGATCAGCGGCACCCGTGGTATTCGGATTCGAAGCGCCCGAACCATTGATCTGCAGGTAGGCGGCAGCCACGTTCAAGCCGCCGAACTTGTAGCTGGCGCCCGCGCTGTACGCACGATCGACAGCAAAGCCTGTCTGGGTGTTACTGAACGCATACATACCGCCAGCCTTGAAGCCCGCATAGTCGAGGCTGGTGAACTTGACCGCGTTGTTGAAGCGAACGCTATGTTGCAGGTTGTCGTTGTCATACGGATGCGCAAAACCCGAGTCACCGAACGGGCCTGCCGTGGCAGACAGCGGTGCGACGAAATCAACCATGGAGTCATACTGGCGGCCCAACGTGACGGTGCCAAAACTGTTGCTGCTCAGGCCGACATACGCTTGACGACCAAACATCCGGCCACCCTGGCCGAGCGTGCCGTTATTGACGTTGAAGCCATTTTCGAGCACGAAGACGGCCTTCAGGCCGCCACCGAGATCTTCCGTGCCACGCAGGCCGAAACGGCTACCGCTGATGTTGCCGCTCGCCAGTGCGACCCGGCTGCTTCCGCCGACGTTATTCGTGTACGTGATACCGGCGTCGATGAGGCCGTACAGCGTGACCGAGGTCTGTGCGTGGGCGGCCGTCGCGCCAAGCGCAACGGAGACAGCGAGGGCGATGCGAATCTTTTTCATGAATTAACTCGAGCGTGTTGGGATTGCGTCAGAAGACAGCGGGGCGAGTATAAAACCGCCCAGGCGGCGCACTTCATTTCCGGTCTGGATTGGACCTTTGCGTATTTCCGAAGTAATTCGCCACAATTTCGCCACAATTCTGGTGGTGTCCCAGCCCGCAAGGCGCAGCGCTTCCGTGCTTCATCCCACGGCTCGAGTCGCTGTTGTATCGAAGTGACGGTATTGGGGTTAGCCGCCGCCGCGAACCAGAGAGAACACGCCCGCGTGCAGGCCCGACTCTCTGACGGCTTGACGCATTGAATGCGGCCTGCGACCGTGCAGTTCGCCGTCAGTGACTTCGCAGGTGCGCTTGAACTTCGCGCGCATCGAGGGCCGAGAGGTCTTCGTTGATCTCTTCGAAAATCATCTGACGCGTCTCCTCGCTCAGGCGCGCGCGCAGCATACCGAGAAACTTCGGCTCGGCGGCTAACCGCAATCGCTGATACCGCTGATGGAGCCGTCCCTGTTCGATATAGTCGGCGACGGTCTTCGCGAACTTTTCGCGATCCTTCTCGCTCAGCGCCGGTCCATGTGGGCCGACATTGACGAGGTCTTCGATTTCACGCAATTCCAGTTTAAGTCCCGGTGTCTCGAAGATTCGTGCACGGCTGCCGTCGGCAACGACAACCCAGGTAGTCCCAACCATGGTGCGCCTCTCAGCAATGATCGATCGCCGACTCTGCGGCCATCGCAAATCGTCGCGTGACGTCAGCGGGCTCGCCGGTCAACGACGGTCTATCTCCAACGCCCGTCGATGACGGACCGCGGGGCCTCCCCGCGCTCCTGCGCAAGCGACGGATAGTCGGTGTATCCGCGCTCGCCGCCGCCGTAGAACGTGGACGGATCCGGCGAATTGAGCGGAGCGTGCAACCGGAGGCGTTCGGGCAGATCGGGATTGGCGATGAACGGGCGTCCGAACGCGATCAGGTCCGCGTTGCCATCCTCGAGCCATCTTTCCGCACTGCTGCCGTCGAACCCGCCTGCGACCATCAGCACACCGCGATAGGTGCGCCGTATCATCTCGCTCATGCGTTTCGCATGCTCCGTGAAAGTGCCGTCTTCACCGGTCGCCGCCAGCGCAGGATTAACGATGTGCAAATAAGCGAGCCGGTATCGATTGAGTTTCTCGATGACGTAAGAGAACGTCGCCTCGGGATCGTCGTCATGCATGTCGTTGAAGGTGCCGAGAGGGGAAAGCCGCACGCCGACCCTATCGGGCCCCCAGACTTCGCAAACCGTCTCGATCACCTCAAACAGCAGCTTCGCCCGGCGCTCGCTCGACCCGCCATATTCGTCCGTGCGGCGGTTTGTGCCCGACAACAGGAACTGGTCGAGCAGATACCCATTCGCTGCGTGCACTTCGACGCCGTCCATACCGGCAGCCTTTGCGTTGCGCGCACCCCTGAAATACTGGCGCACGAGGTATGGCATCTCTTCGATCTGCAGCGCGCGGGGCGTGACGCAGGGCGCGAGGACACCTTCCCCGCGCTCGTTCTCGATGAACGCCTCCGCTTCCGGCTGGAGCGCAGACGGCGCAACAGGCAGCATTTCATCAGGCTGCAACGAAGGGTGCGATATGCGTCCGACGTGCCAGAGCTGCATGAACATCAACCCGCCTGCCTCGTGCACGGCGTTCGCCACGAGCCGCCAGCCTTCGACCTGCTCGCGACTGTGAATCCCGGGCGTCCACGCATAGCCCTGTCCTTGCATCGACACCTGCGTCGCCTCGCTGATGATGAGCGCGGCCGATGCACGCTGCGCGTAATAGCAGGCGTTGAGCTGAGACGGTATGTTGCCTGGCCGGCTCGCGCGCGAACGCGTCAGCGGCGCCATCACGGCACGATGTCGCAGGTTGTACGGCCCCACCTGGACGGGTTCGAACAGCTTGCTCAGCGGGATCTGATCGTCGTGCTGCCCGGCGGCAGCAAACGTGGTTTCCGTATCCGGCATGAATTCGCTCCTTGCGTTTTTGACTCGGCCCGAAAAGTACTGCCATGGACGTTTCCAGGCGTCGGCGTCGGATCACATTGTTCTGATTCCGCTTCTAGCCACTCTAGCCATGGTCCGCGCACGCTTCTTTCCGGTTTCTGCCCAGATCTGTCGCGATCCTGCCGCCACGCGGTCTATCGCTTCATCGGGCGGGTCTGGTCCTCTGCAACGACCCACCCCATGTCCGGCTGCGTTCCGGTCGAGTTCCACGCCGCCGTCATCAGCGTACAGCGTGAGTGCCGCGCACAGATCGTCCGCTTCACTCTCCGAACTCATCGCCCGACCATACAAGCCGTTGTGTGCCCGACCTCGTTCAAGGGAACCGCTCACGCGATCATGCGGCGTTGCAGCGTCAATCCGGCAGAACGAACTCGGTGCGCATGTCTTCGACAATGCGCCGGACCTCGTGGGTGAAGTCGGTGCCCTTCTCGTTGAGCGGCACCATATTCCAGTTCCTGCCGGCGGCATCGGGCGGGTGCCGTTCGGGCAGCGGTATGCGCACGCGCAGTTCTTCCGGCGTATTCGCGCTTATTTTTGCCACGCGACTTTGCGCTTCATCGCGAATCTGCTCGGCTGAGAAAACGGTCTTCGGCATGGGAGTTCTCCATCGCGACGGGCCGCACGGCTTTGTTCTCGCGGGCTGGCGGCCGACATTTCAGTCTAGCTCGTATTGTCGGAATGTTCGCCCGGACGTTCGCGCCGTTGCGCGCGTGTGAGTGCTCGACGCAACTGACGGCCTGCGTCACCGCCTATGGCGCGACGATCTGGCATGAGCAACGCGCAACGTCAATGAAGCGCGGCCAACGCGTCGTCGATCGGTTTGCTGCCACCAGAAAATCCGACGATCGTGTTGACAAGGCCGATCCTGAGTGCTTCGAGCGCGACATCGGCGACATCCTCGCGCGCAACGGGAGCACGAGCGGACTGCGCGTCGGCCACGATCTCAATCTTGCCGGTACCGGGCTCCATAGTCAGTGTGGCGGGACGCAGCACAAGATAATCGAGTCCACTGCCGATCAGATAATCGTCAGAAGCGCGCTTCATCTGGGCGTAATGCCGAAGCGCATCTGGAGCGGATTCAGGGGCGTATGCCAGCAACGTGCTGACGACGATGAAGCGGTCCGCGCCATACTGCTTCGCGCAATCGACCGCCTTGATGATTGCGTCCCGGTCGATCTGACGCTCCTGCTCGGCGCCCTCGGATTCAGCGGAGCCAGCGGCAAAGATAACCGTATTAACCCCCGCAAGCGCCGCGCAAAAGTCCTGCGTCAGGTCGACGATCACGGGGCTCCCGCCGAGGCTTTCGAAGTGGGCCCCCTGCGCCTCGTCGCGCAGCAATGCACGAAACGGAATGCCCGCACGGTGCAATTTTTCCGCGACTAACCGACCGGTGCGGCCGGTGGCGCCAATTAATGCAATGCTCATCGTGTCTCTCCAGGAAGGCATCCGCGGGATGCGCGAGCTTTCGGTGTGCTGACGCTTTCCCGCAAGCCATCAGATAGCGGGGTTGCGGTCAAGGGCGGCATGGTCAGCTTGCATGGGTTCGCGCGCGGTTGGAAGCGATGTCCGGATCGCACTTCAGTTCGTACTCCGCGTCCGGGTGTCGATCCGACCCAACTGCGAGCTTCGACACAACTCACGACCACGACCGTGATGCGGCGCAGTGATGCTCATGCTGTCGTGCCGCTGCTGTTCAGGCTCTCTAGTGCCTTTTTCAGGCGTTCCTCCTGATCGTTGGTGAGAGACGTTTTCAATACTTTTCCGCCGAAAGGCTTCAGCTCAGGCAGGACCTTGTCGAAATTCACTTGACGTACGAGGATGAAGAGTGCCGACGAACCCGGCTCGATGTTCTGGCCCGTCGAACGCATGAAATCATCATCGATTCCATAGTCCGAGAGCGCGCCCGACAGCGCGCCCGTACCAACGCCGATGGCCATGCCTGTAGCCAGTCCGGCGAGCGGATTGAGCAACATGAGACCAACCAGCGCACCAAACAGGCCACCCCACGCCGCGCCACTGAGCGCGCCGATCTTGACGAGATCGACGGCTTGCTTGAGGTGTACCTTGCCATTCGCGCTGCGGACCAGAACACAGGCATCCTCAAGGTCGATCAGGTGCTCCTTTTGCATCTGCTGGAGTTTGGTCAACACCTGGTCGGCCGTTTCTTCGCCTTTAAAGCTTACAACGACTAAATCGCTCATCGATTTGCTCCTTTTCTCTGGAAATAAGCGCAGACCGTTACGCGGCAAGACGGTTGAACTCATGCTCCGTGCCGCGCGCAAGACGTCGACCGCGCCGCAAAACAGCAGCGGTGCCAGCCAACCGTGCATGTCGCGCCCGGCACACACCCTGGAATGTGGACGGGTCATTGACGCGATGACGATGACATCAAGACTAGGTTCTTGACGGTTGCACTTCTTCCTCATTCCTGCGAAGACGTGTCGGATCTCTGCGCTGTGCTGCGCGGCTTTCGAATGTGAACGTAAGGTGGCATTCCGCAAAACTGCGCAGGCGTACGGAAGAAAATGGGCCCGGCGCGTCATACCGTTGCCCTACCGCGGAGCGATGCGTGTGGAGTAGGGCGTGGTCCGCGTGCGCGCGTTAGTCCATCAACAAACCGACGAGGAGCGTGATGAGCGCCGACGAAGACCTCAAGCGAGACGTAGAGAACGAACTGAAGTGGGATCCGGACGTCGATGCATCGGATATCGGGGTTGCGGTCAGGGACGGTGCGGTCACATTGTCCGGTTTCGCGCGCAGCTTCCGGCAAAGGCGCAAGGCCGAAGAGGACGCGACGCGCGTGCGCGGCGTGAGGGGTGTCGCAAACGATGTGGAGGTGCGGTTGCCTTTGATCAACAGGCCGCCCGATCCGGAGATCGTGCGCGAGATCATTGCCCAACTGCAGGTCGAATTGCCTGATGCGGCGGACACCATCAAGGTGGTTGTCAGGGACGGAGATGTGACGCTGAAGGGCGAAGTCGAATGGGACTACCAGCGCCGCCGCGCGGCAGATACGGCGCTACGGGCGAGCGGCGTAACCGGCCTGACGAACGAGATTGAGATCAAGCCGAAGGTCGAGCCCGACGACCTCAAGCGCAAGATCGAGGACGCGTTCAAGCGCAACGGGGAAGTCGACGCACAGAACATCACTGTGGAGGCCGAAGGCAATAATGTCGTCCTGCGCGGCACGGTCCGCTCGTGGGCCGAGCGCGAGGAGGCCGAGCGGGTAGCATGGCTTGCCCCCGGTGTGATGCGGGTCGACAACCGGATCACCGTCGATTACTGACAGGTTCGCGGGTCATAAATCAAGGCGAACCCGCATAGGTCCGCCGCTACGGGGGCATCAATCGCGATCGCGGAAGTACAGCGGTTGTTACCTGTTCGCAACTTCGCTAAACGAATTAATTACCGGAGCTCCGGTGCGAAAGCCGGAATGCGCGCGGCGTCACACCGGTATATCTATGGAACACGTCGGTGAAATGCTGCTGCGTCTGAAATCCCGCGCGTGCGCCAACGTCGACCAACGGAATGGTCTCCTCGCACAACATCGCTCTCGCGAATTTCACGCGTTCGAGTGTCACGTACAGATGGGGCGGGCTTCCTGTCGCCGTTTTGAAAACGCGTGCAAACTTTGAAACACTCATGTTCACCAGAACTGCGAGTTGCTCGACCAGAATGGTTTCGGCGATGTTGTCGTGAACGAAGGCTTGAATGCGAGCCAGCATTTGACGCGTAATAGGCATGTCCGGCTCGATCGCACCAGCACAGTGCCCGTAACGGACAGCGATGTGCACCGAAATGACATCGGCAAAAGCGTCGGCGCACGCAGCGTCGAAAAGATCCGCATTCGCTAAAGCACTCAATGTATCCGCAGCCTCGCGCAAAAAGGGATCCCAAGACTCGGACCATTTCGGGAGGGCCCCAAACGCATCTTGCGAGACTTGGCCCAGTACGCTCGGTCTAAGTGCGATAAGCCATCCGCTGGGATCGTTGTCAGCGTTCGTGGCCAACTGCGCCGCCCCAGTAATAACTGCGACAAATGGAGCACTTATGAGGACCGAGTGACTCGTTCCGAGGTCGTCGGAGCCCACAGCCTGCACAACAGTGTTGCCCGTGGGTATAACGAGCCGAAAACCATGCACCAGATTCAGCTCGCCATTGGTGAAAGCGACGTTCATCGGTTGGCAGCGTGACCCGTGATCAGGAGTCGAATCTATTGCTTGCTTCATGATGAGCAAAGTCTCCTTCTTGCCGCGGCGCATACCTAAGCTTACGCCGAATTGAAGGCTGCTTAAGGCGGGTTCGTAATATGGGCAGAAGCAACCGGCTTCGTTGACGGAGCGCAGTTTTATTGCTGGGCAACCCGGCACCACGTTTGACACGACGATTGAAAACGATACCGACCGGTCTGTGCCACAAGAATGTCATGAATGACGTAATGCACGGACCGTGCGCTGCAAAGTTCATGTTAGAACTCCTCACGGCGAACCGCTATAAGACGCGGCGATGGATCGGGTCATTTCGGTGCATCCGGGATACCAATCTGGATGCTGTTCGCCATGCGTCCTGACTCAACGCAGAATTGCGAAACACATGGCAGAAACGCGAAAGAATCGCGGCTGCGTGGAGCCTAGACTGAAGTTCGTTAACTGACGTTACGGCTCGGAGTCCCACATGGATGAACTACTTGGGCGCGCCTGGTGGATGCTCATTCTGCGCGGCACGGTAGCGCTGCTGTTCGGCATGCTGGCGCTGTTCTGGCCGGGTCTTACTCTGCTACTGCTCATCACTCTCTTCAGTGTCTACGCAATTGCCGGCGGCATTGTCACGATCGTTGCGGCCATCCGCTACCGCTCGACGCACGGCACATGGTGGGTGCTCTTGCTGCTGGGTATCTGCAGCGTCGCAGCCGGTGTGATAGCCGCGTTAGTGCCGGGACTCACCACGCTCGTGCTGATCGCCGTTATCGGCGCAAACGCGATTATCACCGGCGTACTCGATCTGATCGCGGCAACCCGGCTGCATAGGCGTCTGCGCAATGCGTGGATGCTGGTGCTCACCGGAGTGCTCGCCGTGCTGTTCGGCATCTTCGTGCTGGCCTTTCCGGGCGCCGGCGCACTGGCGCTTGTCTGGCTGATCGGCGTGTATGCGTTGTTCACGGGCGCGCTGCTTTTCGTACTCGGCATCACTGCGCGTGCCTGGCACCATGACGGCTTGACCGGCGAGCCACACGCGCCTTTACATCCGTAAGCGCACCGCTTGAGGGACTCGTCGTGGGTCAAAAGGTCTCGCCCGCGGCAAACCTCGCATCCGGAGATCGAGTGGACCGCCCGTCTCCTCCAGTGGTCCAGCCTCAGGTCTGGCACTGGCGTACCTCACGAAGGGAGAATCACATGCTTCTCGATCTCGACAAATGGAACCCGTTCCGGTTCTTGCGCTCGCACCCCGCGCAACAGAGCGCATCGGGGGGCGCCGGCGCGCCGAACACCAGTCAGCAAAGCGCGAGGTCAAATGCGCAACAGACTGGCGGCACGCAAATGGGTAACGGTGCACCGGCGGCAGCCGCTGCTGCGCCGGTAGCACTTTCAGCTGCCGCCTGGCCGCTGCCCGATCCGATTCATCTGTTGGCCGAATTGATACGCGATCCGTTCGGCGGCCGTGGACCGCTCGGAAGCTGGTTCGGCGACTTCAGCGCCAGCGAGTTTCAACCGCGGATCGATGTTACCGACGAAGGCGACGCACTGCGTATCGTCGCCGAATTGCCAGGCATGACCCGTGACGACGTCGAGCTTGAAGTGGTTGAAGACATGCTGATCATCAGTGGCGAAAAGCGCCTGGAATCGACGAGCGTAGAACAAGGATGCTATCGCGTCGAGCGGTCGTTTGGACACTTTCAGCGCGCGGTCCCACTGCCCGCAGGCGTCGATCTCGATCGGGTAGAGGCCAGATTCGAAAACGGCGTGCTGACGCTGCGCGTTCCAAAAGCGGCCGGAGAACCGGCACCGAAGCGGCGCATTGAGATCAAGTGAAGATCCGCACTCCGCAGTCATGCCTGTCGTGAACAACCGGTCAGCTTCCGCGGTCTCGATGAAGCCCGGCGCGCAAACAGGGGCGGCATCGGAATAAGCAGCGGAACAGAGATTTTCCACCCACCCATTACCCGCCCGCAAAGCGATGCGCTCTCGGACGGACAGGAGATCATCATGGCCGAGTGCAGTGTTTGTGGAAAGCCAGCAACCTCGCAGATCACGATCACCGAAAACGGCCAACGCCGTCAGCTGATGCTGTGCGATCAGCACTACATGGAGTTCATGGCGCGTAATCAGCGCCGCCTGTCGCCGCTCGAGTCCCTCTTTCACGGCGGACTTTTCGAAAGTCTGTTCGACGACATGTGGCCGCAGATGGAAGACGACCGCGGCAGCCGGTCACGCATTAGACGCGCGCCGGGACAATCCGGCGGCGCGGAGCAGGATACAGGCACCGGTAGCGGACAAATCGGCGATTCAGCGGGCGGACAGTCGGGCGGCCGGACACGCCGTCATCGCCGGGCGCGTGAAGCGGTGGACCTGCAGACGTACCTGAGCCAGAGCGGTCTGGACCGCCTGCAAGCTGCGGCGCAAGCAGCCGTCGAATACGGCAAGAACGAAGTCGATACGGAACACCTGTTGCTGGCGCTCGCCGATAACAATGTCGTGCAGGAAGTCCTGCGGGAATTCAAGCTCGATCCCGAAGAGATCAAGAAGACCATCGACCAGACGGCGCCGCGCGGCACCCGCAAGGAGCCGAGCGACAACGAGCAGATCGGCGTGTCGCCACGCGCCAAAAGTGCACTGGAAAACGCGTTGAAGGCGTCGCAGGAACTGGGGCACAGCTACGTCGGGCCCGAACATATTCTGATAGGGCTCGTCGAGGAAGAAGACGGCTTTGCAGGTGAATTGCTGCGCAAGCTTGGGCTGTCGTCGCCATCGCTGCGGCAAAAGGCAGTCAAGGTGGTCGGCCAGGGTGCCGAAGACGGCAAGATGGAGGGCCGCTCGACCACGCCCACGCTCGACAAGTACGCGCGCGATCTCAGCGCGCTTGCGCGTCAAGGCAAGCTGGATCCGGTGATCGGCCGTGACAAGGAAATTGAAACCACCATTGAAGTGCTCGCGCGGCGGCGCAAGAACAATCCGGTGCTGATCGGCGAGCCCGGTGTCGGCAAGACCGCTATTGTCGAAGGCCTTGCGCAACGCATTGCTCAGGACCAGGTGCCGGAAGTGCTGCGTGGCAAGCGGGTGGTCGAGCTGAATATCAATAGCGTCGTGGCAGGCGCGAAGTATCGTGGTGAGTTCGAGGAACGCGTCAAGCAGGTGCTGGACGAGATCATCGAGAACCAGGACCGTCTGGTTGTGTTCATCGACGAACTGCATACCATTGTCGGCGCTGGCCAGGGCGGCGGCGAAGGCGGTCTGGATATCGGCAATGTCTTCAAGCCCGCGCTCGCTCGCGGTGAGTTGCACCTCGTGGGCGCGACCACGTTAAACGAATACCAGAAGTACATTGAGAAGGATTCGGCATTGGAGCGGCGCTTTCAGCCAGTCATGGTGCCTGAGCCGAGCGTCGAGGAAACGATCGAGATTCTGCGTGGACTGCGCGACCGGCTCGAAGCGCATCACAAGGTGAAGATCACCGAAGAGGCGATCGATGCTGCTGCAAAGCTCTCGGACCGCTATATCGCCGCACGCTTTCTGCCAGACAAGGCAATCGATCTGCTCGATCAGGCCGCTGCACGCGTGCGCATTTCGTCGAATTCGCGTCCGCAGCCATTGCACGATGTCGAGGCGACCATCCGCCGCATCAAACAGGAACAGGACGCGGCCAGCGCTGCAAAGAAATTCGATAAAGCCAAGGAACTGGAAGAGAAGCTCGTCGCCGAACAGAAACGTTTGCATGAAGGCATTGACACGTGGAAGAAAGAGCGCGGCACCAGTTCGCAGGAAGTCACGGCGGAGGACATTGCGCAGATCGTTTCGTCGCTCACGGGTGTACCGTTGGCTGAACTCACTGCTCAGGACCGTGAAAAGCTGTTGCGACTGGAAGACCGCCTGAAGGAGCGCGTGGTCGGCCAGGATGAAGCCGTCTCCGCGGTCGCCAAAGCAGTGCGGCTTTCGCGCGCCGGTCTGACGGAAGCCGGCAAGCCGACTGCCAGCTTCCTCTTTCTGGGCCCAACGGGCGTCGGCAAAACCGAACTCGCGAAGGCGCTTGCCGCCTCGGTGTTCGGCGACGAGAACGCGCTGGTGCGCATCGACATGAGCGAGTATTCGGAGCGCCACACGGTGGCACGGCTAGTTGGTGCGCCGCCCGGATATGTTGGCTACGAGGAAGGCGGCCAACTCACCGAGCGCGTGCGGCGCAGGCCATATTGCGTAGTGCTGCTCGACGAAATCGAAAAGGCGCACTCGGAGGTGCACAACCTCCTGCTGCAACTGTTCGACGAAGGGCGCCTCACCGACGGCAAGGGACGTCTGGTCGATTTCACCAACACGATCATCATCGCGACCAGCAACGTTGGCTCACAGGTGATCCAGGACAACATGAAAGCCGACTCGAAGCAGCTCGACTATCCTGCACTGCGCGACCGGTTGATGGAAATCCTGAGGCATCATTTCAAGCCGGAGTTTCTCAATCGCGTCGACGAGGTGGTTGTGTTTCATGCTCTCGGCAAGGAGCAGATTCGCAGCATCGTCGACCTGCAACTTGCGCGCGTGCGGCGTACGGCGCTGGCCCAAGGCATCGATCTGTCGTTCGACGATGGCTTGCGCGATCACCTTGCGCAGATCGGCTATGACCCCGAGTTCGGCGCGCGGATGCTCAAACGTAAGATTCGGCTCGAAGTGGAATCGCAACTCGCCGATGCGCTGCTGCGAGGCGACGTGCGCGACGGCGACAAGGTCACAATGACCTACGACTCGGGTACGCATTCGGTGCGTGTGCAAAAAGGAGCAACGCCTGCAGAAGCGCCGAGCGAGGCGCCGAAACAGGCACCGGCGCATGCGTGACGCGGGCATGCCGAAGAACGCAAAACCGGCCGCACGTGCGGCCGGTTTTGCCGTCACGACTCAAGTTCACCTACGACGATCTCGTCGCGATAACACCAGATCCACGTTTCGCCGGGTTCGATTGAACGGACCAGCGGATGGCCGGTCGCGAGAAAATGTTTGCTTGCATGCCGGTTGGGCGACGAATCGCAACAGCCGACGTGTCCGCACGAAAGACAAAGCCTCAAATGTAGCCACGGCTGGCCGAGCTTCACACAGTCCTCGCAATAGTCAATGGGCGTGTGGAAAATGCGGGCCGCGCCTTGGTGCGTGCAACCAGGGGTCATGTTCGTACTCCTCGGACAAGGTACGCGCAGAGGCGCGTGGATCAAGGTTGCGCGTCCGCTCAAGCACTAGTTAGATAGCGATGCACCAGCGCCACAGCCATTGCGCCTTCGCCCACTGCTGACGCCACGCGCTTGATCGACGCGTGACGCACGTCGCCGGCTGCGAATACGCCAGGCATAGATGTTTCCAGATGCAGCGGCGCGCGTTCTAATGGCCAGTTGAACTGCGCCCGGTATTCCTGCAGGTCGGGACCGGTCACGAGGTAGCCGCCTTCATCGCGGACAATGCCGACCTCCTGCGCCCACTCAGTCTGTGGCACACCGCCAATGCATACGAATAGCCAGTTCGTCTTTACCGTGCTTTGCCGGCCGGTACGGATATCGGTCAGCGTGACCTCCTCCAGCATGTCACTGCCTGCGAGCGCGGTAACTTCGGTGCACGTGCGTACTTCGATGTTCGGCGCGGACGTAATGCGATCCACCAGGTAATGCGACAACGTGTTCTTGAGCGATGTAGCACGCACGAGCATGTAGACGCGGTTGGCCGACTGCGAAAAATGCATGGCGGCCTGTCCTGCCGAATTGCCGCCGCCCACCACATATACGTCTTCGCCATCGATCAGCTCGGCTTCACTCGCACCGGCGCCATAGTAGAGACCCGCGCCGAGAAAGCGCTCTTCACCCGCGAGGGCCAGCGTGCGATATGCCACCCCGGTCGCGCAGATAGACGTGCGCGCCGTGATACGTGTGCCGTCTTCCAGAGATACGATGCCACGGCCTGGCGGAAACTCCGCGTGCACGCCGGCGCGCGCCAGCAGGATTTCGGCGCCGAACTTGACGGCCTGAACGCGCGCCCGCTCTGCGAGTTCCGCGCCGCTCAAGCCCTGTGGGAAGCCCAGGTAGTTTTCGATTTTGGAGCTGCTGCCTGCCTGGCCGCCCAGTGCCCAACGCTCCACTAGTACCGTTTGCAGCCCCTCCGATGCACCGTACACTGCCGCGCTCAATCCCGCTGGTCCCGCGCCGTAGATCGCGAGATCGTAGGCCTCACGAGATGGACTTGCGAACCAGCCGAGCTTTTCGGTGATTTGCCGGATGGTCGGACATTCGAGCCGCGTGCCGTCGTGGAAGACGCAAACCGGCAAGCGCGAATCGGAAAGATGCTGAACGTGCGCCAGTTCCTCCGCTTCTTTATCGCTGCGCAGTTCGATCCATTTGAACGGAATGTCGCTCCGATGCAGGAAGTCGCGTATTGCGTAGCCGTTTGCGCTGCGCATGGGTCCATAGATTCTGACCATGAAATGCCATCCGCCTTTGAGGACGTTCACGAGCAGGCGGTCGCGTTGGGATAACCGCGGGCCGCCATATTGGTGCATCGTAAGCACACGGTGAGTGGGCGTCTTTCGCGATACTCCCGGATTTTGTGCGCTTTCCGCCGATCGTTCCTTTACATCGGGTCGCGCTCGACTTCCGCGTCTTCCGATTGAATGACGCATACGCTCTTGTTGCCGCGCATGCGTCTACGATGCTCCAAGTCTAGTCGTTAATCCGGGTATGCTTGGACAATCCGGCCGCTGCGGAGCCAAATCATGGAAAGAAAGAAAAGCTGGCTGCGTAAGGATCTCGATACGTTACGCGTACAGTGGGATCTGCTCACCTTTTATGAAAGATTCGAGCAGATTGTCACGCATGTCCTGAGCGTGGTGATTTCTATCATCATCCTCGTGTCGCTCTGGCAGTTGATTCGCGCGGTGATCTCGTTGCTGGTTTCGAACGCGCTGAACCCGCTGGATCACGCGGTGTATCAGACCGTTTTCGGCATGATCATGACGCTGTTGATCGCTATGGAATTCAAACATTCGATTACGCGCGTGATGGCCCGGCGCGATCACATCGTGCAGGTCAAAACAGTACTTCTGGTTGCGCTGCTGGCTATCGCCCGCAAATTTATTATTCTGGATCCCGCCGGTGCGCCGGCCCAGATCGCGGCGCTTGCGTTTGCGTTGGTGGCGTTGGGGAGCGTCTACTGGCTGATGCGGCAGCGTGATGACCCGATCGACGCAACGGCCGCTGCGCAAGCGGAACGCGATCGCGTTGCGCTCGCGCAGCGACGGCAAAGGGCAGGGGCCGGCGAAGGCGAGCAGGGAGACAATTGATCCGAGTTCCGGCAACACGAGACCGACCGCATATCGATCTACGACGGAACCCGACGGCGCGGATGACCAGATATTTTTGGCATCCTCCTGTCGCGCACATCCAAAACTAATGCATTACGGGTGGTTGTACATCGCGTTCCAGTCCGCATTTGTCACTGACGGGTGTCCTGATTCCGACGAACCCTTCACCTCACCGCCGTAACCGCTTGTCGCACCGTTCTGCGCAGCAACCTTGGCTTCAGCAGCCTGAATGGCTTCGGGATAGTGTGCGTTGTCGCCGTCACCAACGTGATAGCCCGCGTTTTGCAACTGGATCAGTTCGGCGCGTACCTGTGCACGGGTGACTGACCCATTCGATTGCGCGAACGACACTACCGGAGCAGCAAGGGCAGCGGCAACGACAACGGCGTGAATGAGAGACTTCATGATTACCTACCTCCAGACTTGTTTGTCCTGCTACGAACAGCCCTGTTCGTAAACCAGTGATCACAGTCTAAATAAGCAGGCGCTTAAAATTAAGGGTGCTCCGTGCAGAAGATTGTTCTTGGATTTGGGTAAACCTCTCGTTCGCGGGAACTCATTGCGCGTGTGCAAAGGCAGACGCTTCAACACGCCGCTCGTGAGAGACTTCGGTATCTGCAAGGTGTGACAGACCCATGTATGGCACGCTATCCGCGCGGCTTCGCATCGCTGCCGCTATCGGTCCGGCCAATCTCAGCCAGCAAGGCCTCGTCGCGGGCGATCACCTTTGGCAAATGCGCGCGCAAGAACTCCACCCATGTCCTTGTCTTTGCGTCAATAAACTTCCGCGACGGATACAGCGCATAAACGTGCATCTTCTGCAGCGTGTAGTCCGGCAATACGCGTACTAACGTGCCATCCCTCAATCCGGCGATTGCCGCGTAAAGCGGCACCATGCCAATTCCCATCCCTTCCCGGATCGCAACAACTAGCGACTCCGCGATATTCACCTGCACCGGGCCGTCGATCTGCATCGCCTCACTGCCGTTCGGCCCGTCGAGTATCCACTCGTGCGGCGCGAATGCCGGCGTCTGCAGAATCAGGCACTCATGGTCTGCAAGATCCGCCGGCCGCTGCGGCGCACCGTGCGTTCTTACATACGCGTGCGATGCGCACAGTATGCTGAACGTCGTTCCAAGCGGGAACGAAACGAGGTCGGAATCGGGTAGTGCAGAAGCACCAATCACTGCGACATCCGCGCTGCCTTCGAAAAGATCCGGCATGCGCTGCGACAGTGTCAGCTCAACGGTCACGTCGGGATAAAGCGCGCGATAGTGTGCGATGGCGGGCAGCACATAGTGTTGTCCGATACTCGCAAAGCTATGCATACGGAGCGCGCCGCTCGGGCGTTCGTGGGCACAACTCGCTTCTTCTTCCGCTGTGTCGATATCCGCAAGGATTTGTTGACATCGCTTGAGATAACGCTCGCCTGCGGTAGTGAGCGCGAGACGTCGTGTGGAGCGATTGAGCAAGCGCGTACGCAGATGAGCCTCCAGTTCGGAGACTGCGCGTGACATGGCGCCGGTCGTCGAATTAAAAGACTGAGCGGCGGCGGTGAAACTGCCGGCCTCCACTACGCGCACGAAAACACGCATGTTCTGTAATGTGTCCATCGATCACTGACGCGTGCAGCGGAAGTGGGAGTCGGGATTATTTGCTCAAGCGCAGTGGCGTGTTGACTGTGCCTCAGCGCTCAGGCCTTGTGCTGTTGCAAGCATTGCAAGTCGGTCATGGAGAGTGTACTGCGTTCGCTGTCGACATGCTTTCCCGCCGGGTCGATCGGAGAGCATTCGTGTGCACGGTACAACCTGGAACAAACAACAGCCGGGCCGCATTACCGGCCGCATTATCAGCATCACGCAGTTGCAAGCTGAAGTCGCCAACATTAGTTTCAATGGCCCGATGACAACCGCAACATGAATTTGGCCAGGGCCTTCGAGTCAAGCGGCCGGCTCACCAGATAACCTTGAATGGCATCGCACCCGGCGTCCTTCAACTCTTCGGCCTGGTGTTGGCACTCGACGCCTTCCGCGATAGTTTTCATGCCCAGCGAACGTGCGAGACCGACAATGCCTCGAATGACCGTCGACGCCTTCTGTGACTCGGCCAGTGCTCGAACAAACGACTTGTCGATCTTCAGCGTGTCGATAGGCAATCGGACCAGATAGCCGAGGCTGGAGTACCCGGAGCCAAAGTCGTCCAGCGATGTGGATATGCCCGCTTGCTTCAGCGCGGACAGAATGGACGTTGCCTTTTCGATATCGCTTACCAGCGAATCCTCCGTGACCTCAATGTCGAGCATTGCGGGGGAAACGTCGTATTTCGTCGCGATATGGAGAATCTTGTCTGTAAGACCCACGCTCAGAAGTTGCCGAGCCGACAGATTGAGGCTGACCCGCGGTATGTATATGCCCTGCCGTCGCCATTCAGCAATATGCCGGCAAACTGCATCGAGCAGCCATTCGACGAGCGCCCCTTCATAAGGAGACTCAAGTAAGACTGCGAGGAATGCGTGCGGAGTCAGCAGCCCTCGGCCAGGATGACGCCAGCGAAGAAGTGCCTCGACACCGATGGCGGAATTGTTCGTGAGTGATATCTGGGGCTGGAAATGAAGCTCGAACTGGTTCGCCTCAAACGCTTCACGAAGATCCATGCGCAAAGCAAGGCGCTCACGCACGCCTCGGTCGAGGGCTCCATCGTACGAGCGCACCTGAAAACGGCCAGATGACTTCGCTGCGTACATGGCCGCGTCGGAATGATTGAGCAACGTCTCGGCCGAATCCGGCGCTTCTCTTAGCAGCGCGATGCCAATGCTAGCCGACAGCGAGATGGATCTTCCGGATACTTCGAATGGCGCTGCAAGTTCGCGAAGCACCGCATGTGCGAACGCTTCTGCCGCGCTTTCCGTGGTGTTGCGTAACAACAGAACGAACTCGTCGCCCCCTACGCGTGCGGCGAAAAATGCTGGATCGGGAATGGCCATCAGCCTCTTCGCGAAGCCGCGCAGCAGTTCATCGCCGACAGCATGACCAAAGGCGTCGTTGACTTCCTTGAAATGGTCAAGGTCTATAAACAGGACCGCATCTGAAGCATCGTGCGTAGAGCGAGGCGAAGCAGCGTCAGCGACCGCGCGTGACAGAACTTCCATGCACTTGCGCCGGTTCGCCAACCCGGTCAGATAGTCGTGGCTCGCTTCGAATTCCAGTTGCGCCGCGTGCTCGCGTTCACGTGTGACGTCGCGAAAGAGCACGGTAATGCCATCGTCGTGCGCAAATGAACGAACCTCAAACCACGTGCCGAGCGGTGCGTAATAGTCAGTATGCCGGCCGGGAAGACCCGTTGCCGCCGTCTCCTGATAGACGCGATAGTAGCCGGAGCCTACCAGGTCCGGGTAACACTGCCATATGTCGCGTCCGAGCAGGTTTTGCCGTTCCTGCTGCAAGAATCGTTCAGCTGTATGGTTGAGATAGGTGAAGCGCCACGACCTGTCGATCGACATGAGTCCGTCGCTCAAGCTGTCGAGCATGTCAGCGAGGTGGGTCGGTGCAGACTGTCGGTGGCCAGCATCTGTCGGGCGGGGAGGACGAGAGTCGGACTGTCGTTCCATTTTTTGTCCTTCTATTCGCGTCGGATCAAAGGCGTCGCTCGTGCGCAAACCGGGGCTCGTCGCATTCTAATCGTACTTGCCAGCGTTCGAACACTGAAAGCTGTCGCGCCGCGCCGCTGAGCGAGTCGCTCATTCATCGTGCATTGCGTTCGCAATCAATCCGTCGATCAAGCGGGAACACTGTTCCTCGTGATGCGCCGCAAAGTTCTGTGGGAACAGATTCCTCGTGCAAACAACCACCACGATCTCCCCGCTCATCAGGGTAACGTCGATACAGGTATCGGCACTACCACCCAACTCACTGTTTTTTATCGCTTTTTCCCACTGCGGGGCGCCCCGGGGCGAGACTTTGCGTGGCATAATCGACCGACACAGTCAGCCCGCAGTCATTACTACCCCCGCATACCATGGCACAGACTCTCTACGACAAATTGTGGAACACACACGTGATCCACACGGAAGAAGACGGCACGACGATTCTCTATATCGACCGTCACCTGCTGCACGAAGTGACCAGCCCCCAGGCGTTCGAAGGCCTGAAGCTGGCGCAGCGTCCGGTGTGGCGCATCAGCGCGAATCTGGCCGTTTCGGACCATAACGTGCCCACCACGGACCGCAGCCACGGCATCGCCGATCCGGTGTCGAAGCTGCAAGTCGATACGCTCGATTCGAACTGCGACGCCTACGGCATCACGCAGTTCAAGATGAACGACCTGCGTCAGGGCATCGTGCACATCATCGGGCCGGAACAGGGCGCTACGCTGCCGGGCATGACGATCGTCTGCGGCGACTCGCATACGTCCACGCACGGCGCATTCGGTGCGCTGGCGCACGGCATCGGCACGTCGGAAGTCGAGCATGTGCTCGCCACGCAAACGCTCTTGCAGAAGAAGAGCAAGAACATGCTGGTGAAAGTAGAAGGGCCGTTGCCGCGCGGCTGCACGGCGAAAGACATCGTGCTCGCGATCATCGGCAAGATCGGCACGGCGGGCGGCACTGGCTACGCCATCGAATTCGGCGGCTCGACGATTCGCTCGCTGTCCATGGAAGGCCGCATGACAGTCTGCAACATGGCGATCGAAGCGGGCGCGCGTGCCGGCATGGTCGCGGTCGACGACACGACCATCGAATATCTGAAGGGCCGCCCGTTCTCGCCACAAGGCGCGGAGTGGGATCACGCGGTCGAGTACTGGAAGCAGTTCAAGTCCGACGAAGGCGCGCAGTTCGACCGCGTTGTCGAGCTCAACGCGGCGGACATCGTGCCGCAGGTTACCTGGGGCACGTCGCCGGAAATGGTCACCGCGGTGGACGGTCGCGTGCCGGACCCCGAGCGCGAGAAAGACCCGGTCAAGCGCGATGCAATGGAACGCGCGCTCAAATACATGGCGCTCGAACCGAACGCGCCGATCGAGTCGATCAAGCCGGATAAAATCTTCATCGGGTCGTGTACCAACGCGCGCATTGAAGACATTCGCGCCGCGGCTTACGTCGTGAAGAAGCTGGGTCGCCGCGTCGCGCCGAACATCCGTCTCGCCATGGTTGTGCCGGGTTCGGGTCTGGTGAAAGCGCAGGCGGAACGTGAAGGCCTCGACAAGGTCTTTACAGACGCCGGTTTCGAATGGCGTGAGCCGGGCTGCTCGATGTGTCTCGCGATGAACGCCGACCGGCTGGATCCGGGTGAGCGTTGCGCGTCCACGTCGAATCGTAATTTCGAAGGTCGTCAGGGCGCCGGTGGCCGTACCCATCTCGTGAGCCCCGCCATGGCCGCAGCTGCGGCCATCGAAGGGCATTTTGTCGATATTCGCAAGCTGGGATAAATCGCATGATGAAGAACATGAATCGCACCGCTCTTTTGCGCCGCTTCGCGCTCGGTACTCTGGCTGGGCTACTGCTCGGTCTGACCGGCTGCAACACGGTGCACGGATTTGGGCAGGACATGTCGCACCTCGGCAATTCGATCAGCAATCACGCTGAAAAATAACCGGTTTTTGATTTTTGCCGGCGATGCGGCGAGCGGCTTTCATGCCGCCACGCGCATCGCCCGGTCCTGAAACAGGCGCAAGCGTCATGGATAAATTCACCGTACACACCGGCGTCGTGGCGCCGCTCGATCGCGAGAACGTCGACACGGACGCGATTATTCCGAAGCAATTCCTGAAGTCGATCAAGCGCACGGGTTTCGGTCCGAACGCGTTCGACGAATGGCGTTATCTCGACCACGGCGAGCCGGGTCAGGACAATTCGAAACGTCCGCTGAATCCGGATTTCGTCCTGAACCAGCCGCGTTATCAGGGCGCTTCGGTGCTGCTCGCGCGCAAGAATTTCGGCTGCGGCAGTTCGCGTGAGCACGCGCCGTGGGCGCTTCAGCAATACGGCTTTCGCGCGATCATCGCGCCGAGTTTCGCCGACATCTTCTATAACAACTGCTTCAAGAACGGCTTGCTGCCGATCGTGCTGAGCGAACAACAGGTCGATCACCTGTTCAACGAAACGTATGCGTTCAACGGTTTTCAGTTGACCATCGACCTCGAAGCGCAAGTCGTGCGCACCTCGGACGGCGGCACCGAGTATCCGTTCGAAGTCGCGGCGTTCCGCAAGTACTGCCTGCTGAACGGTTTCGACGACATTGGCCTCACGCTGCGTCACGCCGACAAGATTCGTCAGTACGAAGCCGAGCGTATCGCGAAGCAGCCGTGGCTCGCGCATCGCATCGTCGGCTAAGACTTGCGCGCTTGAGTGCTTGAGGCGCGCCTGTTAGCTCAGGCTCGAAGCCTGGAAGAAAAATCATTAAGGAATTCGCATGAAGATCGCAGTGCTGCCGGGCGACGGCATCGGTCCCGAAATCGTCAAAGAGGCCGTGAAGGTTCTGAACGTGCTTGGCGAAAAGTTTGAACTGGAAGAAGCGCCGGTTGGCGGCGCGGGCTACGAAGCGAAGGGTCATCCGCTGCCCGATTCCACGCTCGCGCTCGCTAAGGAAGCCGACGCCATTCTGTTCGGCGCCGTCGGCGACTGGAAGTACGACAAGCTCGAACGCGCGCTGCGCCCGGAGCAGGCGATTCTCGGTCTGCGCAAGCATCTGCAATTGTTCGCGAACTTCCGGCCGGCGATCTGCTATCCGCAATTGACCGGTGCTTCGTCGCTGAAGGAAGAGATCGTTTCGGGTCTCGATATTCTGATCGTGCGCGAGTTGAACGGCGACATCTACTTCGGCGCGCCGCGCGGCGTGCGCGAAGCGCCTGACGGCCTGTTCGCCGGCTCGAAGGAAGGCTTCGACACGATGCGCTACTCGGAGCCCGAAGTGCGCCGCATCGCCCACGTCGCGTTTCAGGCGGCGCAAAAGCGCGGCAAGAAGCTGACCTCGGTGGACAAAGCCAATGTGCTCGAAACGTCGCAATTCTGGAAAGACGTCATGATCGACGTGTCGAAGGAATACGCGGATGTGGAGTTGTCGCACATGTACGTCGACAACGCCGCGATGCAACTCGTCAAGGCGCCGAAGTCGTTCGACGTAATCGTGACCGGCAATATGTTCGGCGACATTCTTTCGGACGAAGCGGCAATGCTGACGGGCTCGATCGGCATGCTGCCGTCGGCCTCGCTCGACAAGAACAACAAGGGCTTGTACGAGCCGTCGCACGGTTCCGCGCCGGACATCGCGGGCAAGGGCGTCGCGAATCCGCTGGCCACCATTTTGTCGGCTGCCATGATGCTGCGTTATTCGCTGAACAAGGCCGAGCAGGCGGATCGCGTCGAAAATGCGGTGAAGAAGGTACTCGAACAAGGCTACCGGACCGGCGACATTCTGACGCCCGGTTGCAAGCAGGTCGGCACTGTCGCAATGGGCGACGCTGTCGTCGCGGCGCTGTAACTACCGCTCGGGCGCGTAGCAGCTTTTGGCTGCTCGCCTGGCTTGACGGAAGATCAGTCAGTTCGCTTAGTCAGTCCGATCAGCCAGGCCATTAATCAGCCTCAAAAACGCGAATCGGCCTTCAAAAAGGCCGATTCGCGCGTAATACGGACGGCAGCGACGGACATTCACGTCGCCGGATTCCGGTTTTCGTGTATATTGTAGCGATGGCACAAACGGCTCAAATCTCCTCGATTTCGAAACTGCACGGCAAAACGGCCCGTGTGGTTAAGCTCGCCATTACCACCGCAACATCCATTAAAACGATTACCCCGAAAACGATCACGAAGCGCTGATCGTCCGTCGTGCCCGCTCATCTTCCCCGCGCGGTCACTGCGGGCAAAGATGCGGGGAAGTTTCCACTCGAAGGGTATGAAGTCATGAACGTAGGTCTCGTAGGTTGGCGCGGCATGGTCGGCAGCGTCCTGATGCAACGCATGCAACAGGAAGGTGATTTCGACTTGATCGAACCGGTGTTTTTCAGCACCAGCAACACGGGCGGCAACGCGCCGTCGTTCGCCAAAAACGAGACCAAGCTCAAAGATGCAACAAGCATCGAAGAACTGAAGAAGTGCGAAGCAATCATCTCGTGCCAGGGCGGCGACTACACGAACGAGGTGTTCCCGAAGCTGCGCGCGGCCGGCTGGAACGGCTACTGGATCGACGCAGCTTCGTCGCTGCGCATGAAGGACGACGCGGTCATCATTCTCGATCCGGTCAACCTCGACGTGATCAAGAACGCGCTTGTGAAGGGGCAGAAGAATTTCATCGGCGGTAATTGCACGGTCAGCCTGATGCTGATGGCGCTCGGTGGCCTGTTCCGCGAGAACCTCGTCGACTGGATGACGGCCATGACGTATCAGGCCGCGTCGGGCGCGGGCGCGCAGAACATGCGCGAGCTGCTGCAACAAATGGGCACGCTATACGGCGCAGCCAAAGAAGATCTGGCTGATCCGTCGTCGGCGATTCTCGATGTCGACCGCCGCGTGTTGTCCGCCATGAATAGCGACCGCATGCCGACCGACAACTTCGGCGTGCCGCTCGCCGGCTCGCTGATTCCGTGGATCGACAAAGACCTTGGCAACGGCATGTCGAAGGAAGAGTGGAAGGGCGGTGCCGAAACCAACAAGATTCTCGGCAAGCCGGCCATGGGCACGCCGGGTTCGATTCCGGTAGACGGCCTGTGCGTGCGGATCGGCGCGATGCGTTGCCACTCGCAGGCGTTGACCATCAAGCTGAACAAAGACGTGCCGCTCGACGAAGTGAACAGCATCCTCGCTTCGGGCAATGACTGGGTCAAGGTTGTCCCGAACGAGCGCGAAGCGTCCATGCGCGACCTCTCGCCGGCAGTGGTCACCGGAACGCTTACGGTGCCGGTCGGCCGGGTGCGCAAGCTGGCTATGGGCGGCGAATATCTGTCGGCGTTCACGGTCGGCGACCAGCTGTTGTGGGGCGCGGCCGAGCCGCTGCGCCGTATGCTTCGCATTGTGCTCGACAAGTAAAGTAAACTACGCGGTCACGACGCGTAGAAAACTCAAGAAGCGTCGCGCTTGCGCGGCGCTTTTTTCATTTGTGTGCTCCGAATATCTTGTCTTTTTATAACCGCAAAAAAGGGCCGCGCGCTGACGCGCCAGGAGTCCCGATGAATCTTCGACTCTCTTCCCTTCGGGCCATGTTTGCGCGCCCAGATACCGGCCGCCTTGCGGTCGCAGCCGCTTTGGCGTTGATGCTGGCTGGCGCCGCTTCGAGCAGCGCCATGGCCGCGCCCGTCGACGCAGCGAGCGCGCCGGACGGCGCTTCCGTATCCGCTTCCGGAACCGCGCCCGTCTCCTCTGCGACTGGCGGCCAATATACGGTGCGGCCCGGTCAGTCGCTGAATGACGTGGCGATTGCCGTCACGCAGTCGCACGACCGCGCCACGCTCGCTCGCGCGGCCCGCGCGCTCTTCGACGCAAATCCGAGCGCCTTCATGGGCCACGATCCGAGCCGCATGCGATTGGGCTCAGTGCTGAACGTGCCGGCGCTGGACGCGTCGGGCGCGGTTGCAGCGTCTGCAACGGGTTCGGCATCGGCGCCGACGGCCGACAACGGCTCGTCGTCGAATGCGGCAGTTGGATCCGGCGCAAGCAGCGCCGCGCCGGGCAATGCAGCAGCGGCGAGTGCGGCAGGCGGGCAAAGCCCCGCTACGCAAGCTGCGACGTCGCCGGCGCCCGCGGTTCAGGGCTCGGCCAGCGACGCAAGCTCCGCTGTGACGAGCGACGCGGCATCGTCGGCTACTGCTGCTACTGCTGCCGGATCGCAAGCTGCATCGGCTGCGAGCGGCACGCATGTGTGGGCCGGCTCGGTCCAGTCTTCGGCGAGCGACGCAGCCGCCACCGCTGGCGCCTCGCAGCCGCGCGCGCAAGTGTCGAGCTTGCAGCAGTTGCTCGCGCTCAAGAATCGCGTGCTGATGGAGTTGCAGAAGCACGGCATCGGCAAGGCCCCCGCAGCGCCGGTCGCGCCTGTTGCAAGCGGCACGCAATCGGCGGGGGGCGCGTCGTCTGCCGCGGTCGTGGCCGGTCATCCGGGCACTGCAACCACTACGTCGAACGACACTGGTATTTCGCAGACGAACCTTGCTATCGCGGCGGCGGTCGGCGCTGCGCTGGTCGTGCTGTTGACCGCCTTGCGTCTTGGCCGGCGCAAGCGTGAGCGTCTGGCGCAGGAGGAACACGCTGCGTCAGCGGACGGCATAGCGGCGTCCGGCGCGGCTGAGCCGTCCAATCCGGTTGTGCCTGCAGACGACGTGGTCGAGCCGAATCTGACCAGCGCGGACGCCGCCGCCGCGCAGCATGCGGCCGCGATGGCAGCCGCCGAGCGCGAAGCTGCCGAGGGCGAAGCCGCCGCTCGCGAAATGTCGGAGCGTCTTGCCGCAGAGCGTGAGGCGGAAATTCGCGCAGCCGCTTCGCGCGAGGCTGAAGCGCGCCAGACGGCAGAGCAGGGAGCAGCAGAGCCGGATACTGCGCAATTCGCTGCCGACGAGGTCGCGGGCGTGCGCGAGACGGCCCAGCCAGCCGCAGAGCACGAGTCATCGGCGGACTTCCCGGCGCCGAACGCTGAGCTGAGCGACGAACACGCCGCGCCCGCGGAAGCCGCTGCACTGGAACGATCCGAACTCCCGCCGGCCCAGCTCCACCACGAACTGGACGACGCGACGACCGTCGCGAGCCTCGACGCCGCCGCCGAGCTAGGCGCCGACGCGCTGCCGCGCGCGCCGCTCGAGCCGCTAGAGCAGGTTAACGAGGCGTGGGAGCCGGAACCGCTTTCGCATCGTCTCGAATGGGACGACGAGCCGCTGCCGGCCGAGCCGATGGAGCCTTTGAGTCCTCAACCGCTGGCGACAACCGCGCAAGTCCACGACGATCAAGTCGACACGCCCGCGCAGCCTGCAGCGGCCGACCAGCCGCGCGTCCAGGCGCCGGCGGACTTCCCGCGCGACGCCCTCGATGCATTCGGCAGTCTCGATATGCCCCTGCCGCCGCGCGTGGAGTCGGCGGCAGAAACCGTTCATGCGCCCGAGTCGCTGAGCACACAGCCCGTCGCGTCTCAGGAAGCAACGGCGCGGCAAGCCGTGCTGCCGCCCGATGCGGAGGAAGCCCCGCATGCGGCCGACGAAATCGCAGCCGGGACCGCCGGCCGTGCTGCCGTGGCAGGTCTCGGTGCCGGCAACCTCGGCACAGCGGGCTTCGGCGCGCTGAAGCTCGATTTCGATCTGGAGTTGCCGCCAAGCCCGGCCCAACCGCTGCCGGCGTTCACGCCTGCTGACCTTGCCCGCATCGCGCGCAACAAGCTGGACCTGGCGGCCGAGTACATCGAACTGGGCGACCTTGCCGGCGCACGTACGCTGATTAACGAAGTGATCGAGTCAAACGATCCGGCCACGCGCAACGACGCCCGCGCGTTGCTCTCGACGCTCGCTCCGTTGTCGTGAAGCGGATTGCTTTAGGCGTCCAGTACGACGGTTCGGCGTTCTGCGGATGGCAGTCGCAGCCGCATGGCAACACGGTTCAGGACGAGCTCGAAAAGGCGCTGCGCGAATTCGCACAGTCGCCGGTGCATACCGTCGTCGCCGGTCGCACGGACACGGGCGTGCATGGGCTCGGCCAGGTCGTGCATTTCGATACGGAGCTGGACCGAGCGGACATTTCGTGGATTCGCGGGACGAACTCGTTTCTGCCGAAAACAATCTCTGTGCAGTGGGCGAAGCCGGTGCCGGAAGCGTTCCACGCGCGGTTTTCGGCGTTCGAGCGCACGTATCACTATCTGTTGTACGTGCATCCGGTGCGCTCGCCGATGCTCGCAGCGCGCGCCGGTTGGGTGCACACGTCGCTCGATATAGACGCGATGCGGGCAGCCGCCGCCCTTTTGATTGGTGAACACGACTTTTCGGCGTTTCGCTCGTCGCAATGTCAGGCCAAGACGCCGGTCAAGCATCTGTACCAGATCGACATTCAGCAACAGGGCGACTTCATCCACTTCCGCTTCCGGGCGAACGCGTTCCTGCATCACATGGTGCGCAACCTGATGGGGTGCCTGGTCTATGTCGGCAAGGGGCGACGCCCGGTCCCGTGGATGGCCGAAGTGCTCGCGAGCCGCGACCGCGAATGGGCGGCGCCGACCTTCATGCCGGACGGGTTGTATCTCGCGCAAGTGGGCTATCCTGAGCACTTCGCGGTGCCCGCGCCGCAGACAGGCAGCGTGCCGTGGAGTACCGTATGGAACGAGCAGGCACATCATGAACTTTGAAAATCACGGGACCGACAGCCTCGCGAATGAAGCCGGCGCTGCCGCGCCTGAGCAAGGCATTCCGCGGCGCACGCGCATCAAGCTGTGCGGGCTGTCGAAACCCGCCGACGTCAGCCACGCGATAGATCTCGGCGCCGACGCCATCGGCCTCGTGTTCTACCCGCCGAGCCCGCGTTCGGTGAGTGTTGCGCAGGCCGTCGAGCTCGTGCATCAGGTGCCGCCGTTCGTGTCGGTGGTCGGCTTGTTCGTGAACCCCTCGCCCGACTGGATGCGCGAGGTGGTCAGCAACGTCGGGCTTTCGCTGTTGCAGTTTCACGGCGACGAGACGGCGGACCAGTGCGAATCGCTCGCCAGCGTTGCGGGTTTGCCTTGGTTGCGCGCGCTGCGAGTTGCGGCGGATACTCAACCGGCCGATTTGGTAAAATCGGCTCTCAACTATTCAGCTGCCAGCGGCTTTCTGTTCGACACCCATGTCGAAGGCTATGGCGGCGGCGGGAAGGTTTTCGATTGGTCACTTATTTCAGCAGAGCTCGCGCGTCGGGCCGTTTTGAGTGGTGGGTTGAACGCGCAAAACGTCAGTGACGCGATCCATCGCGTGCGCCCGTACGCGGTCGATGTCTCGAGCGGCATCGAAGTACCGGGCGCCAGGGGCGTGAAAGATCACGCCCGGATGGCGGCATTCGTGCGCGCGGTGCGCGCGGCGGATGCCGGATGATTTCGCGGCGCGGCACCCGAAAAATGCCGCGCGCCAGATATGAGTGATCACCATGTACAACTTGCCTGACGAAAGAGGCCATTTCGGCCAGTTTGGCGGCGTGTTCGTCGCTGAAACGCTGGTTCACGCGCTCGACGAGCTGCGTGCTGCCTACGAGAAATTCCAGAAAGATCCGGAGTTCGTCGCCGAATACGAGCGCGAACTGAAGTATTTCGTCGGCCGGCCGTCGCCGATTTACCACGCGCAGCGTTGGAGCGAACTGCTGGGCGGCGCGCAGATTTTCCTCAAGCGCGAAGACCTTAATCACACCGGCGCGCACAAGATCAACAATGTGATCGGCCAGGCATTGCTGGCCAAGCGCATGGGCAAACCGCGTGTGATCGCCGAAACCGGCGCGGGCCAGCACGGCGTCGCGACGGCGACCATCGCCGCGCGTTTCGGTATGGAATGCGTGGTCTACATGGGCGCCGAAGACGTGCGCCGCCAGGCTGCGAACGTCTACCGGATGAAGCTGCTCGGCGCCTCGGTTGTACCGGTGGAGTCGGGGTCGCGCACGCTCAAGGACGCGCTGAACGAAGCAATGCGCGACTGGGTGACGAACGTCGAAAACACGTTCTATATCATCGGCACGGTGGCGGGGCCGCATCCTTATCCGATGATGGTGCGCGACTTCCAGCGTGTGATCGGCGACGAGTGCAAAGTGCAGATGCCCGAACTCATTGGGCGGCAGCCTGACGTGGTCATCGCGTGCGTTGGCGGCGGTTCGAACGCAATGGGCATTTTTTATCCGTACATCGACGACACTGCGGTCGAGCTTATCGGCGTGGAAGCAGCGGGCGACGGCATCGAGTCGGGCCGTCACGCCGCCTCGCTGATCGGCGGCAGTCCAGGGGTTCTGCACGGCAACCGTACCTATCTGCTTCAAGACGAGAACGGGCAGATCATCGAGACACATTCGATCTCGGCGGGCCTGGATTATCCGGGCGTCGGGCCTGAGCATGCGTGGCTAAAAGAGATCAACCGCGCCCAATACGTTGGTATCACCGACGAAGAAGCGCTCAAGGCGTTCCACGACTGCTGCCGCATCGAGGGCATCATTCCGGCGCTGGAGTCCAGCCACGCGCTGGCTTACGCCACGAAGCTCGCGCCGACGCTGCCCAAGGACAAGCACCTCCTGGTGAACCTGTCGGGCCGCGGCGACAAGGACATGCACACGGTCGCCGAGCGATCGGGCATCCAGTTCTGAGCGCCGCAACGATGCGTGACGAGTTCGACGAGCCGCAACCGGCGACCACTGAAATAGCGCCGGCCGGCGAGCCTCTGACGCCCGGGGTGCCTGCTCTGCTTTTGCCGCAGGTGCCTGCGGGCATCCAGTTGATGAACCGCGATTTCCTGACCGATGTAGCGAACATTCCTGACGGGTCGATCGACCTGATCTTGTGCGATCCGCCATATGGGCTCGGCAAGGATTATGGCAACGACTCAGACATGCGAACCGGCGACGATTTTCTCGCCTGGACGCGTGGTTGGCTGGAGCTGGCAATCCCGAAGCTCAAGCCGTCGGGCTCGCTTTATATCTTTTGCACGTGGCAGTACGCGCCGGAAATCTTCAGCTTCCTGAAGACAAAGCTCACGATGATCAACGAAATCATCTGGGATCGGCGCGTGCCGAGCATGGGCGGAACGGTGCGCCGGTTTACTTCGGTGCATGACAACATCGGTTTTTTCGCGGTGTCGAAAGATTACTATTTCGACCTCGATCCCGTCCGTATCCCGTACGATGCAGTCACGAAGAAGGCGCGTTCGCGTAAGTTGTTCGAGGGCAGTAAGTGGCTGGAGCTTGGCTATAATCCAAAGGACGTCTGGTCTGTATCGAGGCTGCACCGGCAACACGCCGAGCGCGTCGACCATCCCACGCAAAAGCCTTTGGAGATTGTCGAGCGAATGGTGCTGGCAAGTTGTCCGAAGGGCGGCCGCGTGCTCGACCCGTTCATGGGCAGCGGCACCACCGCAGTCGCTTGCGCCCGTCAGCAGCGCGAATTCGTCGGCTATGAGATCAATGAAAGTTACTGCGCGATAGCGCGCGAACGCGTAAGCGCGGCTGCTTCCGCGCCCGCAACGCGTCGGCCGGCCAAACCCAAGGCTCAGCGGCAAACCGAAGTTCAATGACGCAACGCGCCGAGCGCCAGCGCAGTAGCTTAATCGAGAATAACTCCATGTCCCGTATCAAGAGCACGTTCGACGCGCTGTCAGCGCAAGGCAAGAAAGGCCTGATTCCTTTCATGACGGCCGGCGATCCGGATCCAGCCCGCACGGTCGAGTTCATGCACGCGCTTGCCGCAGGCGGCGCCGATGTGATCGAGCTGGGCGTGCCGTTTTCTGACCCAATGGCGGACGGTCCTGTCATCCAGCAGTCGTCCGAGCGCGCACTCGCACACGGCGTGTCGTTGCGCCACGTGATCGCCGATGTGAAACGCTTCCGCGAGACCAACGACACCACGCCCGTCGTGCTGATGGGCTACGCCAATCCCATCGAGCGCATGGGCGCGGAAGCCTTTGCGAAGGCCGCGAAGGAAGCGGGCGTCGACGGTGTGCTGGTAGTCGACTATCCGCCGGAAGAATGCGCTAACTTCGCCGAAAAAATGCGCTCCGCGGGCATCGACCCGATCTTTTTGCTGGCGCCCACGTCGACCGACGAGCGTATCGCGGAAGTCGGCAAAATAGCCAGCGGCTACGTCTATTACGTCTCGTTGAAAGGCGTAACCGGAGCGGCAAATCTGGACGTTTCCAGCATCGCGAGTAAAATCCCGGCCATCAAGTCGCGCGTGCCCTTGCCGGTGGGCGTCGGTTTTGGCATCCGTGACGCCGAAACGGCGCGTCTCGTGGCCGAAGTATCCGACGCCGTTGTGATCGGCAGCCGTATCGTGCAATTGCTCGAGCAGACGGCTCCCGAAGCCGCCGCCGGGACGCTCACCCGCTTCGTCGCCGAAGTGCGCGAGGCGCTCGATAGCGTCGCGACCGCCCGATAACAGTAATTTTGTCGTCTGTAGTGCGAGCGGCGGGTTTGTCCCGCCGTTTGCTCGACCGTTGACCCCAGAAGGATTGAATATGAGCTGGCTCGATAAGCTGCTGCCGCCGAAAATCAAACAAACCGACCCGAAGAACCGCAAGGGGATTCCGGAAGGCCTGTGGATCAAGTGCCCGTCGTGCGAAGCTGTGCTGTACCGCAACGACGTCGAGGCGAATCTGCACGTTTGCCCGAAGTGCGATCACCACATGCGTATCGGCGCGCGCGAGCGGCTGGACGGCTTGCTGGATCCTGAAGGCCGCTACGAAATCGGTCAGGAAATCGTTCCGGTCGACGCCCTCAAGTTCAAAGACAGCCGCAAGTACCCGGACCGCCTGAAAGAGGCGATGGACGACACCGACGAAACCGACGCAATGGTCGTCATGGGCGGCGCGATTCACACGCTGCCAGTTGTCGTGGCCTGCTTCGAATTCTCGTTCATGGGCGGCTCGATGGGCTCCGTGGTCGGCGAGCGCTTTGCGCGCGGCGCCCAGAACGCGCTCGAGCAAAAAGTGCCGTTCATCTGCTTCACCGCTTCGGGCGGCGCGCGGATGCAGGAAAGCCTGCTCTCGCTGATGCAAATGGCGAAAACCACCGCCATGCTGACCAAGCTGGCCGAAGCCAAGCTGCCGTTCATCTCGGTGCTGACCGACCCGACCATGGGCGGTGTCTCGGCGAGTTTCGCGTTCCTCGGCGACGTCGTGATCGCGGAACCGAAGGCGCTGATCGGCTTCGCCGGCCCGCGTGTGATCGAACAAACCGTGCGTGAAAAACTGCCGGAAGGCTTCCAGCGCGCCGAGTTCCTGTTGACGAAGGGCGCCATCGACATGATCGTGGACCGTCGCAAGCTGCGCGAAGAACTCGCTCAATTGATGGCGTTGCTGAGCCATCAGCCGGCGGACGCCGTCGCGTAAGCGGCGCTTGACCGGCACGGTCCGTCGAACGCCTTTCTCGTCGAAAAGCAGTAAAAACAGCGCGCCGCGTGAGCAATCAAGCGGCGCGCTGTCATTTCCGGGATAATCACGGTCTCACCTGCAGCACCATGTGCCTTCCCGCGCATGTTCGTCGCACCGCTCAATGATTTTCTCGCGATTCACCCGATGACCACATTCCCCACCCTCGACGCGTGGCTCACGCACCTTGAATCCGCGCATCCGGTCGGCATCGACATGGGTCTCACGCGCATCAGTCAGGTGCGCGACGCGATGGAGCTGTCGTTCGCGTGCCCGGTGATCACGGTCGGCGGAACGAACGGCAAGGGCTCGACCTGCGCGATCCTCGAATCGATCCTGCTGCGCGCCGGTTTTACCGTGGGTTGTCATACTTCTCCGCATTTGCTGTCGTTTAACGAGCGCGCGCGGATAAACGGCGAGATGGCGAGCGACGCCGAACTGCTGTCGCACTTCGAAAAGGTCGAAACCGCACGGGCGAGCCTTGCCGAGCCGGTCTCGCTCACTTACTTCGAATTCACGACGCTGGCGATCATGAGTCTCTTTGCGTCGCGCGGACTGGACGCGGTGATTTTCGAAGTCGGTCTGGGTGGCCGCCTCGACGCGGTGAACATTCTCGACACCGATTGCGCGATCATCACGAGCATCGACATCGACCACACCGAATACCTCGGCGACACGCGAGAGAAAATCGCGCTCGAAAAGGCTGGCATTTTCCGGGCGGGCAAGCCGGCGATCTGCGCGGACCCGGTCCCGCCGCAAACGCTGATCGACTATGCCGACCAGATTGGCGCCGAATTGTGGTTATTCGGCCGAGATTTCCGCTACGAAGGGCAGGCCGGCAGCGAGCGCCAGCAATGGAGCTACGTCGGCCCGACGCTGCGGCGGTCCGCGCTCGCCTACCCGGCGCTGCGAGGCGCGAATCAGTTGATCAATACCTCCGCGGCGCTGGCCGGTCTGGAGGCACTCCGCGACCGTCTGCCGGTCTCGGCCCAGGACATCCGGCTGGGTCTCGCGAACGTCGAATTGCCGGGACGTTTCCAGGTCCTGCCGGGCAAACCGGCAGTCGTTCTGGACGTCGGCCACAATCCGCATGCAGCCGCCGTGCTGAGCCAGAACCTCGGCAATATGGGCTTCTTTCCGTACACGTACGGGGTGTTCGGCATGATGGGCGATAAGGATATTGCCGGCGTGCTCGCGCATCTGAAGGGCGAGATCGACCACTGGTGTGTGGCCGATTTGCCGACGCCGCGAGCGGCATCGGCGGAAGAACTGGAAACCGCCTTGCACGCGCAAGGCGTGGGCGACAGCGCCGACAGCACCGTGACGCGCTACGCCACGCCTGCCGAGGCGTACCAAGATGCGCTAAAGCGGGCGTCAGAGAATGATAGAATTGTGGTTTTCGGCAGTTTCTATACGGTAGCCGGCGTTATGGCCTACCGTAAATCGCAGCAACACTGAACGGGCGCCACGCTCGAACCAAGCGATTCATGGGAATTTTCTCGTTCGGCAAGAAAGACGACGCGCCCAGCCGGCGCGACGCAAACACCAGTTCCACCCGGGCTGCCCGTAGCGAGCGCGTGGAGCGGCGGACCCGCCGCACGGAGCGCACCGTCGACGCCGATGCGATGCTGCTCGACCCCACGTTGCCCGAAAAGCAGCGCGCGCGGCGTCGGCTGGTTGGTGCAATCGCAATGGTCGTCGCGGCGGTGGTCGTGCTGCCCATGGTGCTCGACTCGCATCCGAAGCCCGTCACAGACGACATCTCCATCGACATTCCGAGTCGCCCGGCGCCCAAGCTCGCGCGGCGCGAGGAAGACACTCAGGCTGGTGTAGCGCCGGACAATCCGACGCCCGACTCAGCGCTCGCGGCTTCAGGCCTCGCGCCCGCTACTTCGTCTGCGCAAACGCAGTCAGGCGGCGCAAAGAAGAACGCCACGCAGGAAGCAAAGCAGGACGCCAAGCCGGCGGAAGCGAGCACGAATCCTGCGCCCGCCGCCAAGCCGGCTGTGAAGCCGCAGGCACCCGCCGTTGCCGCCAACTCCGCGCCTGCACCTGCGCCAGCCACCGCGGCGCCAGCCGTTGCGGCGAAGCCGGCCAGCAAGCCGGCACCGCACAGCAATGCAACGTCCGCCGCGCCATCGGCGGAGGAATCCAACGCCGTCGCCAATACGGACGCGAATTCGGGCACGCCGGCCTCGCCGCCGGGCAGCCGTTTCGCTGTCCAGCTCGGCGCTTTTGCAAACGAAGCGAATGCGCGCAGTTGGGCAACCAAGTTGAAAGCGGCCGGAGTGCCCGCATATACCGAACATCGGAAACAGGCTGACGGCACGTCGCTCACACTTTTGCGTGCCGGGCCGTTCGCGGACCGGGCAGCGGCAAGTGCCGCGATTGCAAAGGTTCGTGAGGCCGGCCTGGCGTCGGGCGTGAACAACGGCGCTGCACAGTAAGCGAGCGATGTTCACTGCCTTCGACTACGCTGTAATGGCGGTGATCGGTTTGTCGGCCTTGCGCGGCACGTGGCGCGGATTTTTGTCCGAAGTGTTCGGGCTCATCGGCTGGATTGCGGCGTTTTTCATTGCGTGCCGCTTCGTCGGTTATGTCGTGCCGTATATCCCGTCCACGTGGCCGGGCGGCGCGTTGACGCAGTGGCTGCTGGCCTTCGCGTTGGTGGCTATCGGTGCGGTGCTGGTGGCGAGCGTGCTGAACGCGCTGCTTGGCCGCATCGTGCAGGCTACCGGCCTGAGCGGCGTGGACCGCTCGCTCGGTTTGATGTTCGGCCTCGTGCGCGGGGTCGTTCTGGTGCTGATTCTGGTCGCCCTTGCAGGCTTGACCGAATTGCCCCAACAGGAATTCTGGCGCAACGCCTTGCTGCGGCCATATGCGGTAGAGGGCGTGCACGTAATGAAACCGCTGCTTCCGGAGACGCTCGCTGCCTACGTCCGTGTGTGACGGGCAAATGAGTGTCCAAGGAACGCCGCAGGAATCCGGCTCAAACCGGCTGCCTCTACATCATGTCGCGAACCCGCGCGTCATATCGTGCGCTTGCGAGGCACCGGCCGCTCTGACGAATTTCGTACCTTTGAAGGACATGCCATGTGCGGCATCGTAGGCGTAGTTTCCCATTCTCCGGTCAACCAGCTGATCTATGACAGCCTGCTGCTCCTGCAGCACCGCGGTCAGGACGCCGCCGGCATCGCCACGGCGAACGGCAGCAATTTCCACATGCACAAGGCCAACGGCATGGTGCGCGACGTGTTCCGCACGCGCAACATGCGCAGCCTGCCGGGCAACACCGGCATCGGCCAGGTGCGCTACCCGACCGCCGGCTCGGCGTCGAGCGAAGAAGAAGCCCAGCCGTTCTACGTGAACGCGCCGTTCGGCATCATCCTCGCGCACAACGGCAATCTGACCAACTGGCAGCAGCTGAAAGATGAGATGTTCCGCATCGATCGCCGCCACATCAACACGAATTCCGACACGGAAGTCATGCTCAACGTGCTCGCGCACGAATTGCAGCTTTCGAGCTCGGGCCTGCAACTGGATCCGGCCGCGCTCTTCAAGGCCGTATCGGGTGTGCATCGCCGGGTGCGCGGTTCGTATGCGATTGTTTCGCTGATCGCCGGCTACGGCCTGCTCGGCTTCCGCGACCCGTTCGGCATTCGCCCGCTTTGCCTCGGCAAGCAGGAAACGGCGGAAGGCGTCGAGTGGATTCTCGCGTCGGAGTCGGTGGCGATCGAAGGTATCGGTTTCGAGTTCGTGCGCGATATCGCGCCGGGCGAAGCGATTTTCATCGACATCGAAGGCAATCTCCATTCGCAGCAGTGCGCGACGAACCCGAGCCTGAACCCGTGCATTTTCGAGCTCGTGTATCTGGCGCGTCCGGATTCGGTGCTCGACGGCGTGCCGGTCTACAACGTACGCCTGCGCATGGGCGACTATCTCGCCGAGAAGATCAGGCGCGAGCTGCCTGACGTCGCAATCGACGTCGTGATGCCAATTCCCGATTCGTCCCGTCCTGCCGCAATGCAGGTCGCGAAGAAGCTGGGCGTAGAGTATCGCGAAGGTTTCTTCAAGAACCGCTATGTCGGCCGCACGTTCATCATGCCGGGCCAGGCGGTGCGCAAGAAGTCGGTGCGCCAGAAGCTGAATGCCATGGGCATCGAGTTCAAGGGCAAAAACGTGTTGATCGTGGACGACTCGATCGTGCGCGGCACCACCTCGCATGAAATCGTGCAGATGGCGCGCGATGCCGGCGCGAACAAGGTGATTTTTGCTTCGGCCGCGCCGCCGGTGAAATTCCCGAACGTCTACGGTATCGACATGCCGACGCGCGGCGAGCTCGTCGCTCACGGCCGCTCGGACGAAGAAGTGGCACGCATGATCGGCGCCGACCATCTCGTCTATCAGGACGTCGATGCGCTCAAGCAAGCCGTTCGCGACATCAATCCGGCGCTGAAGGACTTTGAAGCGTCGTGTTTCGACGGTAACTACGTGACCGGCGACGTGACCACTGAATATCTCGACCGCATTGAAACGGCGCGTCTCGCACCGTCTTCGCAATCGGATCGCGACGCCGCGAGCGAAGCGATCGACGGCGGCGGGCCAGCGCGCTCGCAGCTGCATTTGCAGTTGTCGGTGGGCTGAGTTCAGAACTGCCGTTCGCGGCATGGCGCGCCTCGGTGCACGCCGCGCCGCGAGCGTGTTAGCATGGCAACTTGCGTCGATTTGATCTCAGCTTGCGGACGCGGGGCAACCCAAAACAGCTAAAGCGAATGGTGGACAAGCAGCAACCATCCGCCTCCGCTCCAGCTTTTTCCCCGCATATGAAGCCCGCTTGTACCGACGCAAAAGCGCCGGCACAGAAGCGGGCTTTTTTGTTGCTGCCGTTCGGCCGCGGTTTCGCTGCATACAACCGCATACCAACCGCGCACCGAACGCAGGCATGGAACATTGGAAACCACAACGAACATGGACGACTCCCTGAACTTCGATACGCTGGCAGTCCGCTCGGGCACGGTGCGCAGCGACTTCAACGAGCATTCGGAAGCCATATTCCTCACGTCGAGCTTCGTCTTCGCGAGCGCTGCGGACGCCGCCGAGCGCTTCAAGAACTCCGAGGACTATTACACGTATTCGCGCTTCACCAACCCGACCGTCTCGATGTTCCAGGACCGTCTTGCCGCGCTCGAAGGCGGCGAAGCGTGCATGGCGACTGCTTCGGGAATGGCCGCGATCATGTCCGTCGTGATGTCCACGCTGCAAGCGGGCGACCACCTGGTCAGTTCGCAGGCGTTGTTCGGTTCCACGCTCGGCATGTTCTCGCAGATTTTCAGCAAGTTCGGCATCACCACCACGTTTGTCGATCCGACGAATCTGGACGCGTGGAAAAACGCCGTGCGTCCGGAGACGAAGATGTTCTTCCTCGAAACGCCGTCGAATCCGCTGACCGAGGTTGCCGACATCGAAGCAATCAGCAAGATCGCCAAAGCCGCCAATGCGTTGTTCGTGGTCGACAACTGTTTCTGCAGCCCGGCCCTGCAACAGCCGCTGAAGCTTGGCGCCGACGTCGTCATGCATTCGGCCACCAAGTTCCTCGACGGTCAGGGGCGTGTGCTGGGCGGCGCGCTGGTCGGCTCGAAGAAGTTCATCATGGAAAAGGTGTTTCCGTTCGTGCGGAGCGCCGGGCCGACCTTGTCCGCCTTCAACGCATGGGTGTTGCTCAAGGGCATGGAAACGCTGTCGCTGCGCGTCGAAAAGCAGTCGGCGAACGCGCTTGAAATTGCACGCTGGCTCGATGACCATCCCGCCGTAAATCGCGTGTTTTATCCTGGCCTCGAGTCGCATCCGCAACACGCGCTGGCCATGCGTCAGCAGAAGGCGGGCGGCGCGATCGTCTCGTTCGAGTTGAAGGGCGACACGCCGGAACAGATGCGAGCGAACGCCTGGCGCGTAATCGACAGCACGAAAATCTGCTCGATCACCGGCAATCTCGGCGACACGCGCACGACCATCACCCATCCGGCGACGACAACGCATGGCCGCGTGACGCCCGAAGCGCGCGCTGCTGCAGGCATCACGGAAGGCTTGATTCGTCTCGCCGTGGGGCTGGAGAACGCAGCGGATATCCGCGCCGATCTGGAGCGCGGTCTGGCAGGCTGAGGCAGTCTGCGTTATCGAAAAGAGTGGGTACATGGCGCGCTGAGATGGTCGGTCAGCGCGCCTTTTTCATTCCGCAATGCGTGGCGTTTCACCGCGTCATTGGGTCAACGCTCAGCGGCGCAACGCTCATTGCCGCAACGCGCGCCACTGACCGGGCGCGAGACCAAACCGTCGCGTGAACGCGTGCGTATAAGCGCTTTGATCGCCGAAGCCGATGTCCAACGCAATGTCAGTCAGCGAAAGCCGCGGATCGGCGAGTAGCGTGAGCGACGTATCGAGCCGCAGCCGCTGCAAATAGCGATGCGGTGTTTCGCCGAACGCTTCGATAAAAAGCTGGTGAAAGCGCCGCATGCCGAAGCCGCAATGCGCGGCGAGATCGGCGATACGTAGCGGCTCTGATAAATGCGCGCGCAGCCAGCGGTCGATTCTCGCGAAGTCGAGTCCAGCGGCCGGGGCTTCGGTGCCCTTCATGGCCGCGCCCGCCACCAGCGCGGCGCCCAGACGTGCGGCAGCGTCCCAATGGAAACGACGGGCGTCGAGATCGTCCGCCGGCGCACCGTTCGCGGCCCGCGACGCAATGCGCTGAATAAGTTCGGTGAGCGGCGCGTCGACGGCGACGGCTCGCGCACGGTCGAACAGACGCTCGGGCACAGCGAGCGTCGTAGCCGGAAGATCCAGCACCAGTTGCCGGTTCTCGCCGAGACCCGCGTAATCGTGCCGCGCGCCCGCGGGAATGAGCCAGGCGCAGTGTGCGTCGATCCGTTGCGCGACACCGTCCACCGACATCACCATCGCGCCATGGAGCCCGAGTACGACCTGGTGAAAGTCGTGCACGTCCGACGCTTGCGCCGCCTCGAAGCGGCGCAGTGAAACGCTCGGTGCGGTAACAGCGGCGTGCGTCATCGGAAAGGCGCCATGGCGAACAGCAAACGACGATTCAGACGTCGAGCAATTCGACTTCGAACACGAGCGTCGCGTTGGGCGGAATCACGCCGCCCGCGCCACGCACGCCGTAGCCGAGTTGCGGCGGAATGGTCAGCTTGCGCGTTCCGCCGACCTTCATGCCTTGCACGCCTTCGTCCCAGCCCTTGATGACCATGCCGCCGCCCAGCACGAACGCAAACGGATCATTGCGGTCCTTGCTCGAGTCGAACTTCTGGCCGTCGGTCAGCCAGCCGGTGTAGTGCACGCTGACGGTCTTGCCAGCAACCGCTTCCGCGCCCGTTCCTTCAACGATGTCTTCATACTTCAAGCCGGATTCGGTAGTCACAGTCGACATATGTCGCTCCTCAGTTCAAAACGTGAAACCGACATTGTAGGCGCGTTGGAGTGGTGCGGTCGAACAATGCCGCGTGGCACGACGATTGCGTTCCAGCCGTCCATCCGGCCAGGGTGATGACGCCCGGCGGCATGCCTATAATGGGGCTCCCCAATCATCATGCATTGCCAGAGAGGTCGATCGTGACAACGTCTTCAACCGGATCCGCTGGCGCTCAACCGGTGACTTCCGGCTTCGCCGTATCCGAACGCACCGCGCATTTGCGCGCTGAAACCGCGCTGTTCATGCGCGACCACGTGCTCTCGCTGGTATCGCACGATCTGCGTGGTCCGTTGAACGCTATCCATAGCTGGGCTTACGTGCTCGAACGTAAGCTCGACGCCAACGATCCCAATTCGCAGCGCGCGGTCACCGGCATCCGCAATGGCGTGGACCAGCAGGTCAAGCTGCTCGAAACGATCGTCGACGCCACGCGCGCCGAAACCAAAACGCTCGCGCTCGTTTATGAGCCGTTCCCGCTTCATCCGCTGCTCGATGAAACCGCCGAAGAGGTACGCTCAGCGCTCGCGCGTTCGCGACGCGTGGAGATCGCGATCAACTCTCAACTCGCCACCGAGCAACTGAATGGCGATCGCGAGCGTCTTGCCGCCGCGCTGTGGCTAATGCTCACGTTCGCCGTCGAATCCAGCGCAGAAGGCGCAACTGTCACGCTGGAATCGCGCGCGGATGCGACCAGCTGGCATGCCGCTGTCACGTACCAGACGAGCGCCGCACTGGACGATCCGTCGCTGCCTCATGTGCTCGAAGCGTTCGCGCGCAAGCAGGCTCGGGAAACGCGGGAAGCTAACCGCATCGCGTGGGTGCTTGCGCTCTGCAAGCGTGTCGCGCAAGCGCACGGCGGCAGCTTCGACCAGCATGACGCCACTGAAGCCGCGCCGGCCACGCTCGCTTTGCGTGTTCCATTAAGCGCGTCGTCGCCCCGATGAATGGCCGCGCCTTGCGCATGTTGTTGGCGATTGACTTTTCGGCGAGCTTTCAACCTCTATACTGACAACTTTTGTCGCCGGAGCTCTCCGCTTTGATCCAGGTTGTCGCCCTTATCGGTGCGTTGTTTCTCGTCGCCCTGAACGGTTTCTTTGTTGCCGCCGAATTCGGCCTGGTCAAACTGCGGCAGACGCGCGTGCAGAGCCTCGCCGAAAGGCACGGCATGCGCGGACGTCTGCTCGCCAAGGTGCATGGCCGCCTCGACGCTTATCTGTCGGCCTGTCAGTTGGGCATTACGCTCGCGTCGCTCGGCCTGGGCTGGATCGGCGAGCCTGCGTTTGCCGAACTGCTCACGCCGCTTTTCAGCCTCGCCGGCGTGGAATCCGAGAAACTAATCCACGGCATTTCGCTTTTCTTCGCGTTTTCGTGTATTTCGTTTCTGCATATCGTAGTGGGAGAACTTGCGCCGAAGTCGCTCGCAATTCGCGAAGCGGAGAAGGTTTCGCTGTGGGCCGCCACACCGTTGTACGGCTTTTATTGGGCGATGTATCCGGCCATCTGGGTGCTCAACACGAGTGCCAATGCAGTGCTGAGGCTCGCCGGTCTGAACGCCGACCATGCACACGACTCGCACTACTCCACCGACGAGCTGAAGCTGATTCTGCGCAGCCGCCGCACCAACGTTGCGTCGGAACGCGGCGCGCCGGAAGACGCATATAGCCAGGACGAGTGGAACACCATTGCGCATTCGCTGGACTTTTCGCGCATGACGGTGTCCGACCTGATGCGGCCGTCGTATGAAATGGTCGGCTTGCGGCTCGACTTGCCGCTGCGCGAGAACATGCAGGTTGTGGCGCGGCATCGCTTCAGCCGCTATCCGTTGTTCGAGGACGCCTCCGGCGAGCGCGTAGCCGGCATGATCCATTTGAAGGACCTGCTGCTGGCGCGCCACGCCGGCAGTACGCTCGACGATCTCACGCAGTACGCGCGCCCCGTTCAATACGTGAAGCCGGAAATGCCGGCGCTCGAACTGTTCCGCCGCTTCCGCAAGGGTGCGCCGCACTTGGCGCTGGTCGGTCACAAGAACTCGAAGCCTATCGGTTTTCTCACGCTCGACAACCTGCTCGGCGCGCTGGTCGGCCAGATTCACGACGAATTCCGTCAGGGCGACGCCGACTGGACCCGCATGGACGACGGCACGTTGATGGGCAAGGGCAGCTTGCCGGTCGTGTCGCTGGAGCGTGCGCTGGGTATCGACATAGATGAAGGCAAGGCCGAATCGGTTGGCGGCCTCGTTATTCAGGCGCTCAACGATCTGCCCACAGAAGGGCAGCGTGTCGAATTCGATCGCTTCGACGTCGTCGTGAAAAAGATGAAGGGTCCGCGCATCGTGCTGGTGCGCGTGTACCCCAAGGTCTTCGACGACGAAGGCGGTTAGCGTCTCACGCCTCCAACACCGCCTTCGTTCCGGTTCGGCAAGCCGGCAATCCCGCCCGCTCTCAATTGCGCGGCACGCCGTCCTCGACGAGCACTGCAATCGGCATCGCGGCAAGGGCATCGCGCAAATACAGCAAGCCGTTTTCATCGACCTTCGGCGCAGCCGGACTCAGCCAGTCGAACAACGCTCGCGCTGACAGATCCGCCGGCATTTCGACCGCCGTGTCTTGCCATTTCTCCGGATCGACCATCGGCAGATCGCCTTCTTCGCCGAGCAAGCCGGCCGCGAGCCGGCTCGCTATGACGACAGCCCACGCATTCCCATGTCGTCGCGCGAACGCAATCACATTCGACGCATGCGCGCCCCGTACGGTCAGCGGCAGGTACGTGCCCTGACTTAGCAACTCCGGCAGATGCGCACGCAGCGCAAGCACTCGCTGCACGACGGCGAGCTTCACACGTCCATTGCGCCACGTCGACAGGAACTCCGAAGGCGGCGCCTGCGCAAGCCAGGTCGCACGCTGCTCGAAATCGACGGGCCGGCGATTGTCCGGATCGACGAGACTGAAGTCCCACAACTCAGTACCTTGATAAAGATCCGGAATCCCAGGCGATGCGAGCCGCAAGACGGTCTGCTGCAAACTGTTGACCGCGCCGGCGCGTGAAATTCGTGCGACGAACGCGGCCAACTCCTTGAGGAAGCCGTCGCGTCGCTGCGGCGCCAGAATGTCGAACAGGAAGTCGCGGCAACCGGCTTCATACGCTTCGTCGGGTGCAAACCAGTTGGTTTGCAACTTGGCTTCGCGCAGTGCTTTTAATTGCCATTGCGCGACGCGCTCAGCCAATGCCTTGACGCCCGCTTCGTCATCGGGCTTGAGGTCCGGTGGCCAGCAACCGACCAGCGTCTGATACAGCATCGCTTCAGCGGCGGGGCCGGGCGCCCAGTCGTAGCTAGTGTCCTGTGCAACGCTGCTGATCGGCGTGCCTTCAGGCGAACGCCGGTGCGGCGCGTTCAACGTCGACCATGCACGCGAGGTCGCGCTCCACTCGTGCGCGATTTCGCTGAGTACCGCGAGCCGTGCGCGCACGTCTTCGCCGCGCTTGTGATCGTGGGTCGCCGTTGCGAGCATTGCATAAGGAAAGCGCTGCGAGCGTTCGACATTGCCCGCATGAAACTGCTCGACCGACAACGCGAATTCTCCCGGATCGGCACCCACCTCGTTACGCGACAACAGCCGCCCGTAGCGATAGCACGCGGTATCTTCGACGGCCTTCGCGGCAACCGGCGCAGTCAACTGCGAAAACAGCGTCTGCGCGGTGCGCCGCGCCGAACCCGCATGGTTCGGCGGTGCACCATTCTGCCCTTGCTGCGGCTGGCCATGACGCCCGGCGGGCGCTTCGTCCACACTGCCGCCGAGCCATGCATTGACCCGCTCGAGCACGCCATGATCGGCGCGAGAAAGTGCCGCCCGCGCGCCGGCCAGCGCCTGCTCGAAGAACACATTGTCGGCGGCACTGCGCAGACCGTTTTGCGGATAAATGCGGTACACCGGAAAATGCACGACCAGTTCGGTCAGCACGCGGCGCAATGTCGTGAAGGTGTAATCGCGCGTGGCAAGCGAGTCGCGCGCAATGCGATGCAGCGCTCGCGCCGCGCGGTCGAGTTCCGCCGAAAGATTTTCCGCAAGAACCTTGCGCCGCGCGACGAGTGCTTCGTCCGCAAAATTCGCGCTGCGTCCCGTGAGTTCGGTCCACGCCTGCGCAAGCGGCTCCGCGCCCGCCGGGTCGTGCAACAGCGCGCCCACGTCGTTCATGAAGTCGTAGCCTGTGGTGCCGTCCACCGGCCAGTCGTCGCGCAGCGGTTCGCCACGCGCAAGAATCTTTTCGACGACTACATACGGTGTGGTGTCGCGCAACTCTGTCAGACGTTGCCGCAGCCGCTGACAGTATTCGCGCGGCTCGGCGAGTCCGTCGACGTGGTCGATCCGCAGACCGTCGATCGTGCCTTCCTGATACAGGCGAAAGACGAGCGCATGCGCGGCTTCGAATACTTCTGGCCGCTCGGCGCGTACCGCGGCAAGCGTCGAAATATCGAAGAAGCGCCGCCAGTTGACTTCGTCGGCGGCGGTGCGCCACCACGCGAGACGGAAGTGCTGACGCTCGAGCAGCCGATGCAGGCGGTCGCGCGTGAGCGGATCTTCGGGGGAATACGTCTGGATCACGGAATCGATTGCCGACTTGCCGTTTTGCGCGACGAACTCACGCAAGGCTTTGCGCCCTTCGGCGCCGCGCGGCTGATCCGCGGGCTGCGTCGTCAGCCCCTGGAAGCGCTCGGCGAGTGCGCTGAGATCGGCGCGGTCGGCGCTCTGCAGAATCGACGCGTAGTCGGTCGGACACACCGGAAAGACGTGCGGCCCGTAGCCGACATAAAAGCGCCCGCTATCTGCCGCGAAGTGCAACGCGATACGGCCCGACGCGAGTTCGTCGCCATACGGGCCGCCGAGTGTCGGCAGCAACACCTTGCCGCGCAAAGCCGGATCGGGCGAATGCCAGTCGACATCGAAGTGACGTGCATAGGCGCTATGTCGCCCCCATTCAAGAATATCGAGCCACCACGCGTTGCTCGATCCGCCGACGCCCATATGGTTCGGCACCATGTCGACGATGAGGCCCATGTCGCGCGCGTGGAGTTTGTCGACCAGGCGCTTCAGGCCAGCCTCGCCGCCGCATTCGGCGCTAACCTGGGTGTAATCGACGGTGTCGTAGCCGTGCATCGAGCCCGGCTCGGCCGTGGTAATGGGCGACGCGTACACATGGCTGATGCCGAGCGCCGCGAAGTAGTCGACGTGCTTCGCGGCGTCGTCGAACGTAAAGCCCCGGTGAAACTGGAGGCGAAGAGTGGAGCGCGGGACGGTCATGGCGTGTCAGGCCCCGAAGAAGTGTTGGCTGATGGAGTGGAAACGGTCGCAATGCTGCGAGCCCGGTCGACGGCGAGAAGCCTGTCGCAGAAATTGTCGTCTTCAAACATCTCGTCTACAGACAGATTCCCGCGACGGCGCCAGTTCGGATGCTCGTCGATCGAACCCGGCAGGTTCGGCTGGTCGGTCTGACCGAGCAGGTCTTCAAGCGGAAATGTGACGAGCGGGCTCGGCGTCGCCGCAACGAATGCGAGGGCTTCATCGACGGGCGGGCTCTCGGGCGGCGGCGCTTCGACATCGGGCGCGGCGACGCCGGCTTGCTGGAACGCGCGCCACAATTCGGCGCGGTCGCTCGCGCGCTCTTCCTGCGCCGCTTCTTCCGGATCGCGGCCGTCGGCGCGCGCCGTCGTCTGCCCAATCTTGTTGCGCCACGTAATGTCGCTGCCGCGCCACCACCCGGCGACGGTCGGCAGATCGTGAGTCGTGGTGGTGCCGACCGCGTTGCGGTCCCAGGACTGCGGCGGCTTGAAGCCGGTGCCGTCTTCGTCACGCTCGAACCACAGCACGCGGATGCCGGCAATGCCATGATCGTCGAGCCGTTCGCGGAAGCCGGGCGGCACGGTCCCGAGATCTTCGCCGATCACAATCGCGCGATGCCGCCACGATTCGAGCGCGATAAGACGCAAGAGGTCTTCGAGCGGATAGCGCAGATAAGCGCCGTCGCGCGCGCTTTCGCCTTCGGGCACGAGCCACAGACGCCGCAAACCGAGAATGTGATCGATGCGAATGCCGCCGGCATGCGCGAATGCGGCGCGCAACATGTCGATGAAAGCGGAGAAGCCCTGCGTGCGCATCGCGCGCGGTGAGAAGGTGGTGAGTCCCCAGCTCTGACCGGCCTGATTGAACAGGTCGGGCGGTGCGCCGACAGACACGCCTTGCAGCATGTCGTCGCGATACGACCATGCATGGCTGCCGGCGCTGTCGCATCCCACCGCGAGGTCGGCGATCAGCCCGACGGCCATGCCTGCCTCGCGCGCTGCGTGCTGCGCGTGCGACAACCCCTTGGCCGCGAGCCATTGCAGGAACAGATGGAAGTCGACTTCATGGCGATTCGCTTCGGCGAACGCATCGACTTCGGGACTGCGCGGATCGCGCAAGGCCTCAGGCCAGTTTCGCCAATGACCGTTGCCGCCTTGTGCGAGTTGCGCTGCCTGTAGCGCTTCGAAACGTGCGTGGTCTTCGAGCGCACGTCCCGCGCGTTCGCAGAATCCGTGAAATTCCAGTGCGCGTGGCGTGTCCTGCTTGCCGCCTTGCGCACGTTCCTGGCTGCAGAAATTCTCGAACAGCGCGCGCAAGACTTTCAGCTTCAGCACCACGGCGTTCGGCCAGTCGATCAGCGGCAAGGCTTCGAGTTGCGTCCACGCGTCGGTGGCTTGCGCGGACTCCATCGCGGCGCGTGCAGCGTCTGCTCCGAAGACGGCGGCCGGATCGATATGCGTGACGTTCAGCCACAAACGCGACGACGGCGAATACGGGCTGAAGCGATTCGGCTCTGCGCTAAACATGGCGTGCGTCGGGCTGACGGCAAGCGCATGCACGCCGTGCTTCGCGCTTTGCGTCGCAAATTGCGAGAGCCCCGAATAATCGCCAATGCCTCCGTCGCCCGTGCGTCGCAGGCCGTACAGCTGCGCGGCGATGCCCCATAGCGGCGGAGTCCTGGCGTCGTCACCTCCGTCGTCGTTGCGCAAGGCGCGCCACGCGTCGTCGACGGTATAGCAGCGCGACGGCGCGACCGCGAGCGTGACGCGCTGTTCGTGAATGACGAGTGTGTGATAGCCGGGTTCGTCGATCGGCGCGAGCAAAGCCTGCTCGCCTTTGGGCGCGGTAAAGCGTCCGTCGATAATCGAGCCGCTTTCCAGCTCGATCCGGTAGTGGCTGCCCGTTTTTAGCGCCGACGCAGGCAATGCTATGCCGCGCCCGACTTCAGCGGTCATGAGCGGTGGCAGCTTGCGGCCCGACAGTTCGGCTTCGAGCGCGGCGGCGCTCTGGCGGATCTGCGTGGCATTGCCGCATGGCAAGCCCATCCGTTCGAGCAGCACTGCAAGCGTGTTCTCGGGCACACGATGCACCTTGCGATGCGCGTCTTCCCACTCCACCTCGAAGCCGGCGCGCGTCGCGAGTGTGGCTATCGTGTCGTTAGGGCGTCGGGTACTCACGTGCGGCGCTCCTCTTTGCCGACAACGCGCGCATCGTGACCGCTCGCGTAGTCGTTGATGTCGCCGGTCAGCCATGCGACGAACGCATTCGGCGGCAACACGTTCGCATCGATCTGTTCGCGCACGCGCGGCGGCGTTTCGAAAATCACCTTGCCCGCGGGCACGTCGTTGAACGGCACACTCTGCTTCGACAGATTGAGCGCGAACGACAACGTCTCGCCGTCGCCGAGTTTCCAGCGCGCAATCAGCGCATTCGCGTCAGCGCCGTTCTCGTCGGTAAGCACCGTTGCGTCGAGCGCCTTGCCGTGTTTCAGTCGCGGCGTAATCAGTTTTGCGCGCACCGTCAGCGCGGACTTGTAGAAGTGCATCCAGTCCAGCCGGTCTTTCGCTTCGTCGTCGCGCGCGGGTGCCGTCGTGGTCTCCGGCGGCGACGATGCGGCGAACGTCCTGGCGTCGTTCGGATCGGGAATCTGCGCACGGCGCTTCTCATCGCTGAACGACGAGAAGCGCGCGAACTCGCGGCGGCGTCCTTCACGCACGGCGTCGGCGAGATCGCCGGTGTAGTCGGTGAAGAACAGGAAGGGCTGCGTGGAGCCGTACTCCTCGTCCATGAACAGCAGCGGAATTTGCGGCGACAGCAGCAGCAACCCCGTCGCCGCGCGCAATGCGTCGTCCGAGGTCAGCTTGCGCAGGCGCTCGCCGAATGCGCGATTGCCGATCTGATCGTGGTTCTGCAGGAACATGACGAACGACGTCGGCGGCAAATGCCCGCTCGATTCGCCGCGCGGCGCACCGTCATGAAGCGGCGACGGATCGCCTTGATACGCAAAGCCTTCGGACAGCACGCGCGCCAGACGGCGAATCGGCTGATCTTCGTAGGCGTGGTAATAGCCTTCCGTTTCGCCGGTCAGCAGCACGTGCAGCGTGTTGTGCGCGTCGTCGTTCCATTGAGCGTCGAAGTGCGTCTCGAGCAGGCTCGCGCTATTGTGCTCGTTTTCGAGCACAAGATGCACGTGGCGGTCGCGCTGGACGTGCGCGCGGATATGGTCGGAAAGCTCGCGCAGCCATGCGTGATTGTCGATGGCATGGACGGCGTCGAAACGCAACCCGTCAATGCGATATTCGTTGATCCAGTAGATGGCGTTGTCGGTAAAGAAATCGCTGACTTCAGTGCGGTCGAAGTCGATTGCGGGGCCCCACGGCGTATGCGTGCCCTCGCGGAAAAACGAGCGCGCATATTCATGCAGGTAGTTGCCGTCAGGTCCGAAGTGGTTGTAGACCACGTCGAGAAACACCATCAGGCCGAGACCGTGGGCGGCGTCGATCAGGGCTTTGAGTTCTTCGGGACGGCCGTATGCGGAGTCGGGCGCGTACGGCAGCACGCCGTCATAGCCCCAATTGTGCTTGCCGGGAAAATCGTTCAACGGCATCAGTTCAATGGCAGTCACGCCAAGCGCAGCGAGCGCCGGCAAGCGCTTCTGCACGCCCGCATAGCCGCCCATTGCGCCGACATGCAGTTCGTACAACACCGTTTCTTCCCACGGACGGCCATGCCAGGCCGTATGTTCCCAACGATACGCGCGCGGGTCGATGACTTCGCTCGGGCCATGCACGTCTTGCGGCTGGAAGCGCGACGCCGGATCGGGCACCGCATTGCCGTCGTCCAGACGAAGGCGATACAGCGTGCCCACGCCGCTTTCCACGCTCGCTTCGAACCAGCCGTTTCCCGCCGGCGTCATTTCATGTGCGCCTTTCGCGGGGCCGTTCTCGATTTCAACCTGAACGCTTTTGCACGACGGCGCCCAGAAACGAAACCGCGTGCGCGGGCTCGTCCCTTTGGGACCCAGCAATTGCGCGCCAAACGGCAGGCAATGAGCGTAATGATGCGCGTGTGGGTCGATTGGATTTTCTGACATGACTCTTCACCATTCGGTTTTGCTGTCGGATTGCTCACGCGCCGTTGGCGGCATCGCCGCCGCGATCTACGTGGTCGGCGACGAGTCGCTCGTCGGCGGATGCTCGCCGGGATCGGGCGGCAGGGCAGTCAACAGACGTGGCCCATGCTGCGCGCCGGCTTTCCAGCCTGCTTGCCAGTCGGCCTCGCCGACCGGTTGCGCGGCCAGTATCACGAGGCCATGCGCGGCGACTTCGATATCCAACGCGGCGAGCCGGCGCGGCGCGCTTTCCGTATCCGCAGTGTCTAACAGCACGTGCCATTCCAGGTGCGGCGCAGGGGGCGTGAATCGCAGACCTTCCGCGCTCGCGTTGAGCATCATCAACAATACTTCCGTTTCGCCATTCAGGCCCGGACCCGCGCGCCGCAATGTGAATGCGCGCCCTTCAGGGTCCTGCCAGGCTTCGATCGTCAGCGGATCGCCTTTCTCGTCGAACCAGCCGATGTCGAAAAGTCCCGGCAATACTTCACGGTCGCCAAACAGAAAACGCGTTTCGCGCAGCAGCGGATGCCGTTTGCGCAGCGCGATCACGCGCGCCACGAATTCGGTCATCTGGCGACCGTCCGGCGCTTGCGCGGCTTCCCAGTCGATCCAGGACAGTTCGTTATCCTGGCAGTACGCATTGTTGTTGCCGTTCTGCGTGCGCAACGATTCGTCGCCGGCCAGCATCATCGGGGTGCCGAGTGCGACGAGCAGCGTGGCCATCATCGAGCGCGCCACGCGTTTTCGGGTTTCGAGAATCGCCGGGTCGTCGGTCGGTCCTTCCACACCCCAGTTGCTGCTGCAATTCTCGTTGTGACCGTCGTTATTGCCTTCGCGATTCGCCTCGTTGTGCTTGTGCTCATACGCAGTAATGTCGGCAAGCGTGAAACCGTCATGCGACGAGACGAAATTGATCGACGCCCAAGGCTTCCTGAAACGCCGGTTGAAGAAATCGGCGGAACCGGTCAGGCGCGCTGCGAGATCCGGCCGCAGGCCCGCGTCGCCGCGCCAGAAACGGCGCACGGTATCGCGGAAACGGTCGTTCCATTCGCCAAAACCCGGTGGATGATTGCCAAGCTGATAACCCCCCGGACCGATGTCCCATGGCTCCGAAATCAGTTTGCGTTGAGAGAGGATCGGGTCCTGGCGCAACGCATCGAAGAAACCCGAGCCCGGATCGAAACCATGCTGCTCGCGCCCGAGCGTTACGCCGAGATCGAAACGGAAGCCATCGATATTGAAGGCCGTCGACCAGTAGCGCAGTGAATCCATCACCATTTGCAGTACGCGCGGATGCGGCACATTCACCGTGTTGCCGCAGCCGGTGTCGTTGATATGGTGCCGTTCGTCGCCGGGAATCAGCCGGTAGTAGCTTGCGTTGTCGAGGCCGCGCCATGAGACGGTCGGGCCCATTTCATTGCCTTCGCACGTGTGGTTGTACACCACGTCGAGAATCACTTCGATGCCGGCCGCGTGCAGCTGGCGCACGGCAATGCGCATTTCGTCGAGCCGGTGCGTGCTGAGATACGACGGCTCGGGCGCGAAGAACGCCGCTGTGTTGTAGCCCCAGTAGTTGCGCAGGCCGCGTTCAATCAGGAAGCGGTCGTTCAGAAACGCATGTACGGGAAGCAGTTCGACGGCGGTCACACCGAGCTTCAGCAGATGCTCGATAAATTCCGGCGACGACAGCGCCGCGAACGTGCCGCGTTCGTGCTGACGCAAATCGGCACGCAGCATCGACGCGCCGCGCACATGCGCTTCATAAATGACGGTTTCGCCCCACGGCACATCAGGGCGCTTGTCGTGCGACCAGTCGAACGCTTCGTCGATCACGACGCATTTGGGCATCGCGGGCGCCGAGTCGCGCCGGTCGATTGAAAGATCCGCGCGATTCGAATGCACGCGATAGCCGAACAACGCATCCGACCAGCGGAAATGCCCGACGAGCTTGCGCGCGTACGGATCGAGCAGAAGCTTGTGCGGATTGAAACGATGCCCATGCTGCGGCTGATACGGGCCGTGCGCGCGAAAGCCGTAAGCGGTGCCCGGATGCGCGTTAGGCAGATAGCCGTGCCACACTTCGTCGGTGCATTCGGGCAGCGGGTAGCGCTTGATTTCCTTGCGACCCGTGGGATCGAACAGGCAAAGCTCGATTTTCTGCGCGTTCGCCGAGAACACTGCAAAGTTGACGCCAAGGCCGTCCCAACTGGCTCCGAGCGGATACGGCGAGCCAGGCAGAAGCCGGTCGGGCATTGCATGCGACATGGTTCCGCTTCCTTGTTCTGTTTGATGCAGCGCTATCGCGGGCCTTCATGCAACGAGCGCGCGGCCGGTTATCACGCGGCCGCGCGCTCGCTTCGGCATGACCGGGCGGCGCCCGATCGCACCCGGTTCCCTGTCAGTCTCCGCTCAATCGGCTCGCAGCACGATCGTCGCCAGCGGCGGCAAGGTCAGGGAGGCGGAATGCGGCCAGCCGTGGCTCGAGATCGCCTCGGTATGAATAAGACCGCCGTTGCCCATGTTCGAGCCGCCGTACACGCCTGCATCCGTATTGAGCACTTCCGACCAGCGTCCTTCGCGCGGCATGCCGACGCGGTAGCCGACGCGCGGCACCGGCGTCATGTTGCACACCACGACGAGTTCGCGACCCGCCCCGTCCGTGCGGCGATACGCGAACACGCTGTTGGCGCTGTCGTCGCCCACCAGCCAGTCGAAGCCGCCAGGTTCGGTGTCGAGCAGATGCAGCGCCGGTTCGTGGCTGTACAGACGGTTCAGGTCGCGCACCAGCAATTGCACGCCATGGTGATGAGCGTCGTCGAGCAGATGCCAGTGCGGCGACGCGTCATGATTGAATTCGGCGATCTGACCGAATTCGCCGCCCATGAAGAGCAGCTTCTTGCCAGGATGGGTCCACATGAAGCCGAAGTACGCGCGCAGATTGGCGAACTTCTGCCACGTGTCGCCGGGCATCTTGCCGAGCAGCGAGCCTTTGCCGTGCACCACTTCATCGTGCGAGAGCGGCAGCACGAAGCGCTCGGAATACGCGTAGACCATGCCGAACGTCATGTTGTGATGGTGGTACTGCCGATAGACGGGATCTTCCTGCATGTAGTGCAGTGTGTCGTGCATCCAGCCCATGTTCCACTTGAAGTGGAAACCCAGGCCGCCGTCTTCGACGCGCGCCGTCACGCCCGGCCAGGCAGTAGATTCTTCGGCGATGGTGATCGCGCCGGGCACGCCCGGCACGTAACCTACTTCATGATTGAGGCGCTTCAGGAACGCGATCGATTCGAGGTTTTCGCGCCCGCCGTAAATATTCGGCACCCACTCGTCGGCGGCGCGCGAATAGTCGCGGTAAAGCATCGACGCAACAGCGTCCACGCGCAGGCCGTCCACGTGATAGCGCTTCAGCCACGCGAGGCCCGAGGCGACCAGAAACGCGCTCACCTCGTTGCGGCCGAGGTTGTAAATCATCGTGTTCCAGTCCTGGTGATAGCCCTCGCGCGGGTCGGCGTGCTCGTAAAGCGGCGTGCCGTCGAACTGGACGAGGCCGTGCGCGTCGTTCGGGAAATGCGCGGGCACCCAGTCGAGAATCACACCGAGTCCGGCCTCGTGCGCCTTGTTGACGAAGGCGGCGAACTGCTCGGGTTTGCCGAAGCGCGCGGACGGCGCAAACTGTCCGAGCGGCTGATAGCCCCACGATCCGCCGAACGGATGTTCCGCGACCGGCATGAACTCCACGTGCGTGAATCCCATGGTCTTCACATAGGGAATCAGGCGCTCGGCGAGTTCGTCCCAATCGAGGCCTCGCTGACCTTCTTCGGCGATGCGCAACCACGATTCCGCATGCACCTCGTAAATGGAAATCGGCGAGCGCGGCGTCTGCTTTGCGCCGCGTGACTGGATCCATTCATCGTCGCTCCACGGAAACTGTTCGATCTCGTCGACATGTGCGACAACCGACGCCGTGCCTGGCGGCTTCTCGGTCTGCATTGCGCAAGGGTCGGCCTTCAGCGGCAGCGGATGGCCGTCGCGCGCGAGCAGCTCGTACTTGTAGCGCGTGCCCGGCCCGACCCGCGGCACGAACAATTCCCACACGCCCGCCTGGTGACGCAGGCGCATCGGATGACGCCGGCCGTCCCACGCGTTGAAGTCGCCCACCACGGAGACGCGCCGCGCGTTCGGCGCCCATACGGCAAAGCGCACGCCGGGCACGCCGTCCACTTCCATGGGGCGTGAGCCGAGGCATTCGAGCACGGCATAAGGATCGCCGCCCGCGAGACGCCCGAGCGGTTCATCGCCGAGAACGGGGCCGAACGAATACGTGTCCTCGATTTCCTGCTCCGTGCCATGCCAGTCGATGCGCAGACGGTACGGCGCCGCCGCACTCACGCGACCCGCAAAAAGGCCCGGACGCAACTCCTGAAGTTCGCCGAGCAGCGAGCCGTCGGCGCGCGAAATCACGCTGACGTGCGCCGCATTGGGCAACAGCGCGCGCACCACGGGACCGCCGTCCGTGTGATGCAGGCCGAGCTGCGAGAAAGGATCGGGGTGACGCGCTTCGACGAGCGCATCCATATCGAGCGGCTGGAGGCCTGCGGCCGGATCGTGTTCACTCATAGTCGCCCTCGGCCGGATGAGGCGGTGTGGTGGCGTCTTGCGCCTGGGTTGACGGATCGTGCGACGTGGTTTTGTCGCCGAGCAAACGGCCTGCGAGCGCGGCTAGTCCGCGCACCGGCAAGCTGAGCCATGCCGGACGGTTGGCCGCTTCATAGCGGATTTCGTACGCAGCCTTCTCGATCAGGAACAGATCGAGTAACGCCTGTTCCGCCTCCGGCGCGACGAGCGGCGTCGGCGCTTCGGCGGTGGCCGCGCGGTATTCCTTCAGGAATGTCTCCGTGGCTCGCACGCGGAAACGGTCGAACAGGGTGCGTTTGCGATCCGCGGTCTGCTGCGGCGCGCTTTCCATCGTGGACTGCGCCGCGGCGCTCGCATACGACAACGAACGCATCAGGCCGGCCACGTCGCGCAGCGGGCTCGACTTCTGCCGACGCTCTTCGAGCGAGCGCGCCGGCTCCCCTTCGAAGTCGATCAGATAGACGTCGCCCTGTGCGACCAGCACCTGGCCCAGATGGAAGTCGCCGTGAATGCGAATCCGCTGCGCTTGCGTGTCGGGCGAAACCAGTTTGTTGACGGCCTCGACCAGCGCGGCGCGCCGGTCGACCAGGCTTTGCGCGAGGGCTTTCGTCTCCGCATCGAGCATCTGTTCGACGCGCGGCGCGAGCAGGTCGAGCGCGCTCGCGAGCATCGACTGTGTGCCGTCGACCCATGCCTTCACTTGCTCGGCGCTCGCCTGTTCGGGTGCGAACGCCGGGTCGTCGGTCGGCGAGGCGAGCGCGACGTGCAACTGTCCCAAGCGTCTGCCGATGATGCCGGCCAACGACGCGTAGCCCTCCAGCAGAAGAGTTTCGTTGCCGCGGTCGGGCGTCGACGACGCGTCCGTATCGACGGCGATCGCCAGTTCGTCCACTGAGCGGCGCAGATGATCGAGCGACCAGTTCCAGGCATCGCCCTGGTTGTCGACATAGCCTTGCACAATCGCGAGCGTATGCGGCACGCCCTCGGGATCGACGCGCACCACTTCGCCAAAGAGCGGCGCCGTGTTCGCGTAGCCGAGCTGCGTCAGATAGCGGCTGATCTCCGCTTCCGGATGAATGCCGCTCACGAGGCGCCGCACCAGTTTCAGTACTGCAGCGTCTGCGATGATCAGCGAACTGTTGCTTTGCTCTGCCGCGAGCCAGCGAATTTCCGGTCGTTCGCCGAGATTTTCGAGTTCAGCGAAACGCTCCGTCGGAATGAACCTGATCTCGCTTTTCTGCACGGTCGGTATGACCGCGCGTTCGCGCAACTTGCGCATCACGCCGTGCGCGAAGATCGGCAACGCAAAAGCGTCGGTGAGATGCCCGACGTTGCGGCCGCGCCGCACACGCGCCAACGCAAGTTGAAGGAACAGCGGCGTGGTCGTCTCGCCACCCCAGGTGATTGCGATCGGCACCACATAACGTTCGGTGTGATCGCCGACATCCGCTTCGATCTCGGTGAAGGCGAAGCCTCCGTTGGGGATCGTCGTCAACGCGGCGAGCCTTACCGCATGCATCTTCTGATCCTTCGATGCAAACCAGCGCCGGCGGCTCAACCACGAAGGCAACACTTCGGATTCGAGCAGCCGCACGTTTTCGGGTGTCGGTCCGACCTGACCCTCGCGTATCACGATCGTGACGAATTCGGGCAACGGCTCGGGGTGCGCCTGCGACCAGGTCGGACGCTGGCCGCCCGGGCACAACATGAACCACAGGAAGCCGTACGGCGGGAACGTCAGCAGATAAGTCAACTGGCCGATAGGAGGGAATACGGAATCGGCGGTCATTTCAATCGGCACCGAGCCGTTGAATTCCGACAGATCGAGTTCTACCGCTTGCGGCGCGCGTGACAGATTCGCGACGCAAAGGATCGGCGGCTCGTTGGGCATCTCACGTAGATACGCGAGAATCTTGCGATTCTCCGGCTTCAGGAAGCGGATCGTGCCGCGTCCGAAAGTCTGTTTCGCGCGACGCGTGGCGAGCATGCGCCGGGTCCAGTTGAGCAGCGAATGCGGATCGCGGCTTTGCGCTTCGACGTTGACCGCGTCGAAGCCGTAAAGCGAACCCATCACGGGCGGCAACACGAGTTGTTCAGGATCGGCGCGCGAGAAGCCGCCATTCCGATCCGACGACCACTGCATCGGCGTGCGCACACCGTCGCGGTCGCCAAGATGGATGTTGTCGCCCATGCCCAGCTCGTCGCCGTAATAGATAACGGGCGTGCCCGGCATGGACAACAGCAGCGAATTGATCAACTCGATGCGGCGGCGGTCGCGCTCCATCAGCGGCGCGAGGCGGCGACGAATGCCGAGGTTGAGGCGCGCGCGGCGATCGCTCGCGTAGGTATTCCACAGGTAATCGCGCTCGGAATCCGTAACCATTTCGAGCGTCAGTTCGTCGTGATTGCGCAGGAAAATTGCCCACTGATTCGTTTCCGCGAGGTCCGGCGTTTGCCGCATGATGTCCGTGATCGGAAAGCGGTCCTCGCTCGCAATGGACATGTAGATGCGTGGCATCAGCGGGAAGTGGAATGCCATGTGGCATTCGTCTTCGTCGCCGAAATATTCCTTCACGTCTTCCGGCCACTGGTTCGCTTCGGCGAGCAGCATACGGTTCGGATATTCCGCGTCGATAGTCGCGCGAATCTTTTTCAGAATGGCATGCGTTTCCGGCAGGTTCTCGTTGTTCGTGCCTTCGCGTTCGACCAGATAGGGCACCGCGTCGAGCCGCAGCCCGTCGATACCCATGTCGAGCCAGAAGCGCATGATCTGCAACACCTCGCGCAGCACGGCGGGATTGTCGAAATTCAGATCGGGTTGGTGCGAGTAAAAGCGGTGCCAGTAGTAAGCGCCCGCGACCGGATCGTGCGTCCAGTTCGACGGCTCCGAGTCGATGAAAATAATCCGTGTTTCCTGATACTTCTGGTCGGTATCGGACCACACATAGAAGTTGCGATGGTTCGAGCCCGGCTTCGCGCGGCGCGCGCGCTGAAACCACGGGTGCTGATCCGACGTGTGGTTGATCACGAGCTCGGTAATCACGCGGATGCCGCGCGCATGCGCCTCCTGAATGAAGCGCTTGACGTCGGAGAGCTGACCGTAGTCAGGATGCACGTTGCGGTAATCGGCGATGTCGTATCCGTCGTCGCGACGCGGCGACGGATAGAACGGCAGCAGCCAGATCGCATTCACGCCGAGTTCGGCGATGTAGTCGAGCTTGGCGATCAGACCGGGGAAATCGCCGACGCCGTCGTTGTTCGCATCGAAGAACGACTTGATGTGCACCTGGTAGATGATTGCGTCTTTGTACCAGAGCGGATCGTCGCTTAATGTCGCGGGCTTGCCGCGGCTGCGCGCGCGAGCTCTTGTTGCGGTGGCGGTTGCCGTGCTTGCCTGGGCTTCCGACGTGCCTTGTGAGGGATCGTCACGCTTCATATCGCACCTTCCGTCGGGGTAGGGTTGCCAGCGTCTGCGTGAAGGGCGCTGGTCGAATCGCTGTCGGCTTCATCGGGACGCTCGGCGGGCAGGCCGCCGAGCGGCGCAATGCGCCAGATAGAAAAAGGCTGGCCCGGGCCGAGCCGCACATGTTGCCAGCGGCCGTGCCATGCGAAACGCGCGCCTGTCATCTGATCGGTCACTTCGAGTGCGCCCTGATCGTGCAGATTCCAATTCTGGAATGTTTCCCACGACAATTCGATGTCCGCGCCCTGTTCGTTGAACGGGTCAAGATTGATGGCGACGACAATCACGTTGTCGCGCGCTTCGGTTGCCTTCTCGAAGAACAGAATGTTGTCGTTGTGCGCGGGCAGGAACGTGAGGCCGAGGTGCGTTTGCAGCGCGGGATTCGCGCGGCGAATGCGGTTCAGCGCGGCGATCTCCGCCGTGATGTTGCCGGGCCGGTTCCAGTCCCACGCGCGCAATTGGTACTTCTCGGAATCGAGATATTCCTCGCTGTTCGGCAACGCAGCCGCCTCGCAGAGTTCAAAGCCGCTATACACGCCCCACAAGCCGGCGAGCGTGGAAGCGAGCGCCGCGCGAATCAGAAAACCTGTGCGTCCCTGCGATTGCAGATGACGTGGGTTGATATCCGGCGTATTCACGAAGAAGTTTGGCCGGTAGAAGTCGCGCGCGCTGGTTTGCGTGAGGTCCGTCAGATACTCGATGAAATCCCGTTTCGACTCGCGCCACGTGAAATACGTGTACGACTGCGAGAAACCGATCTTGCCGAGCCGGTTCATCATGCGCGGACGTGTGAATGCTTCGGCAAGGAAAATCGTGTCCGGATGGCGCGAACGCACGTCGGCGATCACCCATTCCCAGAAGGGCAGCGGCTTGGTGTGCGGGTTGTCGATGCGGAAGATATGCACGCCCGCGTCGATCCAGAACAGGAACACGTCGCGCAATGCGAGCCACAGGTCGGGCTTCGCGTCGTGCGCGTAGAAGTCTGGATTGACGATGTCCTGGTACTTCTTCGGCGGATTCTCCGCATATCGCAGCGTGCCGTCGGGACGCCACGCAAACCACGTGGGATGCTCCTTCAGCCACGGATGATCGGGCGAGCACTGCACCGCAAAGTCGAGCGCGATTTCGAGGCCATGCGCGTGCGCGGCGGCGAGCATCTTCTTGAAGTCGTCGAGCGTGCCCAGTTGCGGATGCACGGCGGTATGTCCGCCTTCTGCCCCACCGATCGCATACGGGCTGCCTACGTCGCCGGGCTGTGCGTTCAGCGTGTTGTTGCGACCCTTGCGATTCGACAGGCCGATTGGATGAATCGGCGGGAAGTACAGCACGTCGAAGCCCATGTCGCGAATGCGCGGCAGCTTCGTCGTGACATCGGCGAACGTGCCGTGGCGCGATTCGTCGTCGCTCATCGAGCGCGGGAAGATTTCGTACCAGCTTGCAAAGCGCGCGGCGGTGCGCTCGGCATCGATCTTGTATGTCACCGGATCGCGACTCAGGAACGGACGATGCCGCGCGGCGGTCATCGCCTTCCTCGTGCCCGCATCGAGAAGCAGCTTGAGCTTCGTTTCGCCGTCGGCTTTGGCGAAATGCTCGACGATATTTTTGAGCGGTTCGATGACCGCACCTTCGGTCGTTTCGACTTCGGCCAGCACGAGCGCGAACAGATGCGCGGCTTCATCCAGTTCGGTCTCGACGGTTTGGCCCGCCTTCAACTTTTTCTCGACATGTTCGACGAGCGAAGCGAAGTCGTCGCGCCAGGCGATCACGGTGAATTCGTGACGTCCCATGCGATCGAGCGGAATGCGCGCCTTCCAGATATCGAGACCCGCGGGCTGGGCCGGGGCCATCAACACTTCGTGCCAGGTGTTCTCGTCGGCGGCACGCCACAGCACGGCGGCGGCGATCTTGTCGTGCCCTTCCGCGAAAATCGCGGCGCTGATTTCGGCGCGCTCACCGACGCTTCGCTTGGCGGGGAAGCGGCCATTGTCCACAGAAGGCGTCACGCTTTCGATCGCCACGCGCGGCGCGTTGATCGCTTCGACCACGGTCTTGCGACCGCTACGCTTGCTGTTGGGCTTGTCGATGGGCGGCGCAAGACAGATCGGCTTCTCCGCCAGGGCCTGGAAGAGGCGCACGGCGCCGGGTGCCAGCGCGAACGGCGTGAGAGCCGCAGGCGAGGCACGGCTGGGTGCATCGAGAGCAACGAAGCGCGTGAAATTGCCGGGCACGCTGGCGAGAAAACGTGCCGGATCGACGCGCACAGGCGCACCGAGTTCCGGATTGATTGCGATGAGAACCGCCTCGGCGGCATCGCGCAGGTCGGGTTGATCGGCGCGCAGCAGCACCGCGGCGGGTGCGCCAGGCCCGCTCAACGCGCGCAATTCCCCGTTCGCGTGCAGCGCTCTTGCCGTGCGTGCAAGTTCATTGGCTCGCGTGATCTGCGGCGTCAGGTCGAATTTTTTCGCCTGGCAAGCTAGTGCGAATTGCGACGCGTCGCCTCGGGTTTGCGACATCGGTTCACTGACGCCGTATTCGAAGCCCATCGGCATCATCCAGCCGGTGCCGATGGCGGACGCCGCATACAGCGCGCGGCGATACGCGCGTTCGACGATGCTCGAATCATGCGGGTCGCTCAACTCGGCGGCGAGGCGAATGCCGTAAGGTGCTTCGGGAAACGCAATCGGTCCGCCGATGCGCGCGAGCACCGCATGCTCCTCCACCATCCAGCTCGCGCGATAGTCCCACCAGCGCACCGACGAGAACACGCTGTCGAAGCCCGCGCCCTGAAGCCCGATCAGATCGCCGCGGGCAAGGCCTGGCGTCGCCGCGAGAAATCGCACGTCGGGATGCGCGGTACGCACGGCGTCGCGTAAATGCCGCCAGACCTCGGCGGGTACGCGATGCGGAGAATCGAAGCGGAAACCGCCAATGCCGGCGTCGGCGAGCGCCAGCAGCTGCTGCGTCCACCAGTCGGCTAGCGCGGCGCGCGTGCCGGCGTCGTTGAAGTTCGCATAGGCGACGTTGTCTTCACGATGCACATGCCGTGGGTCTAGCCGCGCCTCTTCGGATTCCAGCGGATGGAACCAGTCCGCATGCTCCGCGTAGAGTGCGCCATCGGCGGCCACCCGGTCGATCACCAGATCGACCAGCAACGTGAGGCCTTGCTGACGCGCCTCGCCTGCGAGTGTGCGGATGGCATCGACGGCGGGCTGTTCGGTTTCGAACACGGGATGCAGCCGCGCATGGTTGCCGACCACCTGCCCATGGCTCGCCCGGCCCGGTTCGAAGAGGCTGCCGATCAACGCGTGATCGAAGCCCAGTGCGGCCGCGTGGGCGAACTGCCCGGGCCACGCGTCAAGCGGTCCAACCAGAAGTGAATGAAAAAAATAGATCCGCGGCGCGTACCCGTTTGGAGATTCCATCGGTCGTTTCCAGATTTGTCCTGCTGCGGTGTGGATGCAAGTGACATGCGATCACAGCGCTCATTGGGCTTCCAGAGCCGGAGGCCGCGCGGTCCGTAGACTAGGGCGCGTACTGGTCAATGTAGTGCAAAGATCGTCACGCCGCTGGCCAGTTACAGGTGCACAGACGCCAGGCGTCGGGGCGGGCCGGCCAGAACCGTCTGCGGAGGTCAGCAAGGCTTGTGCCACTGAATTGACGCAACGGGCAGTGCAGGGCGACGGAGTGCCCTTACGGGAGGGTGCGCGGCAACGAAGTGCGCGCGCCGCTGGAGAGGGATGCGGGCACGTGTAAAACGGGCCGAGGTGGTCCGCGTTTTACACGAGACTTGTTGTGGGACGGGCAATAGCCGTCACTGGGAGCGGCACACGCGACTCATGGCTCGTCGAGGCGCTCGCGTCGTATTGGTGCGTTGCCGTCTTCGCGCAGTGGCGAACCTCAGGAACCGAGCAGGCCGGCTGCGATGTTCACGCACAAGCCGAGCACGGCGACGTTGAAGTAGAACGACAAGACGGATTGGGCGAGCGCGGCCCGGCGAATGGGACGTGAGCGCAGCACGACATCCGAGGTTTGCGAGGCAACCGCGATCGTGAATGAGAAATAAAGTAGGTCCCAATAGTTCGGCTCGAGTGAATGATCGGGAAACAGAAGCGGCGTCTCCTGTACGTCGGTATCGTAGTAGAGCCGGGCGTAGTGCTGGGTGAAGATGGTGGGAATCAGGAACCACGCGCCCATCAGCGTGAGCCCGGTCAGCGCGTAGTGCCATACCGTCGACGCGCCCGCCGTGCCCTTCGCCGAGGCGAGTTCCAGCACGATCGCGGCAATGCTGGCAATGGTGGCGAGGCAGATCACGAACAGTACGACGCCCGCGTTCTCGTCGTCACGGCGCGCGGAGTCGCGCACGCGGCCTGCATCGGCGGCGGCCATGTGCGCCCAGATCAGCACCAGGTAACTCCACACCGTAGTGTCCCAACCGACCAGCACGCGGACCATCGGACGCATGTGTTGTGACGTCAATATGGCGACGACGACGCCGATCGCGAGTGCGATCAGCATACGCGGACGATTGCGAAGCGTTTGCGGATAATATTTTGTGAGCATGGAAGGCGAGCGGAAGGCGGGCGTGTCGCGGATTCTACCCGTCTGCGTGCGTCGATTGACGAACGTGGCGCGTCGCACTCACAGCCGCTTACAACGGCTTTGCGAGCGCCTTTCAGTCGAAGCCCGGATGTAGGCCCGCAGCACTTGTGCGCGCAACTTCCGTGGTCAGTCCAGGTCGGATTGCTGTTCGCGCGGGCGTGACAGCGGCTTGCGGGCAACGTTAGTTGTCAAAACGCGAAGCCAGCAAGACCGCGCCCGCAAACAGGCTGTTTGCGGCAAACTCTGCCGCGTACGCGCGGGTTTTTGCGTGGTTTCCTGTCAACTTTGCGCTTTCTCCTGCCGCGCTACGAGAGGCAGCGCGCATACGCATTGGAGATTGCGCATTATCATGAACGTATGGCTTCCGTACTCGACACCTCTGTTCAGCACCATTCGGCCAACCGGAGCGGCCGCGACTTCGTAGTCGGCGACTTGCACGGTTGTGTCGACGCGTTGCGCTATCTGCTGCGCCTCGTCTCGTTCGATCCTGCATGTGACCGGCTCTTTTCGGTCGGCGATCTGGTGGATCGCGGCGAGCATTCCGAACAGGCGTTGGCTCTGCTCGACAAGCCGTGGTTTTTCGCCGTGCTCGGCAATCACGAAGACGCGCTGTGCGCCGTCGCCGATGGCCGGTTGCGGCGGCAATGGTGGTATGGCATTGGCGGCGCGTGGGCAGCGAATCTGCCCGACGAGAGTTTGCGTCGCTACGCCGAGCGGCTGCGCACGCTGCCGCTCGTGCGCGTGGTGGGCAGCGGGCCTGAGCGTTTCAATGTTCTACATGCCGAATTTTTCGGCACCGACGCCGAACTCGACGCCGGCAGTTTCTCGGCGGAAACGCGCCAGCAGTTGCTGTGGGGACGTGATCTCGCGATGGGCAACGGCGATCCGCAACGGCAACGTGGTTTGTCGCTCACGTACTGCGGTCATACTCCGATGCGCGACATCAAGCAGGTTGGCGCGCAAGTGTTTATCGACACCGGCGCATTCGGTCCGGGCGGCAGGCTGACTATCGTCGAGCCCAGAGCGCTACGGCGCTGGTCGATTTCAGTGGAAGAAGCGCGCGCCGAAGGTGCGGCGGCGCTGACGCTGCCCTGACGAGGCGCTCATCGAGGCGCTCTTAGCCGACTTGGTTGAGCTCGAACACCATATCCACGCTCGTGCCGTTCCAGTTGTATTCCAGATACGCCGCGTGGTGACAGTCGCGCAACAGCGTTGTCCTGAATGCAGCGAGGCATTCGCCCTCAGTATCCCGCACCGATGGATATGCGATGCCCGGTGCTCCCGCCTCACGCACTGCACGGCCGAGCGATTGACCGGCGAGGTAGTCGTCGGGAGAGAGCACTGCAAGATCGAGCTTCGGATCGCCGCGAAGGTCGAGCACCTCCCCTTGCGCCACGACGGTGTAGAGGCGCATTTGCTGACGCATTGGCGGCTCTGCGGTGGCTTCGAGAAATCTGGCCGTGTGATACCGCGTTTCAGCGATGGCCGTGACGCGCGAACGGGCGCAATAGAACACGCCGTAGGTGCCGTCGGAAAACCTGCTGCCTAGCGGATTCAGATGCGTGAGCGCGGCCATGATCGGTCCGTAGCCCGGCCCAAAGCGGCGTTCTTCGCGCGGCACGAGATCGAGTTCTCCGACTTCGGTGCGCAGACGGTCGTTGGTCATTGCTTCGAGCGCGTATAACGCGTCGAAATCTTCCGGCGATGCAACCCGATCGAACAGATTGACGGCCGGAAAGCGAGTGGGAATCACGCGATACGCGGGCGACCAATCCAGAGACGCGCTGCGCCAGCGGTCCTGCCAATGCGGTTCTGTCACGCCCAGCCGCCTCGCATTGCGTCGAGATACTGGCGCACGGCCACGAGGTCGCTGACATTGCCCGCCAGCATGCGGTCGAGCGCGCGACGGCCGCCGAACGGAGGTGCGCTGTTAGGGCGTTTGATCCAGGTGTCCGCTGTGCCCGGTTGCGGCAACAGGATTTGCAGCGCCTTGTAGATGCCGAGCAGCAGAGACAGGCGCTCCAGCGTATCGCGACCGACGCGCGCCGTTTCCGGCGCCTGCTTCCACTTGAAGTAAGTGGAGCGGCCCGGCGAACCGAGCAGCATGATCTGCTCGTCGGCGCTTAGATCCCAGTCTTGCGCAATTCTGAAGAACGCGCGCAAACCCGCCGCAGACATTTCTGCAAACGATGGTTCCGAAGTCGACCGACGCAGAGGCGCTTCGGGCTGGGTGGCGCGGGCGGCATGAGCCATGAGCGGGTAAGTCCTTATATGTACTTATTGCATATGTTAGTCCAAATATGGATTTTTGCAAGGGAATATAATCCCCGCTCGTCATGAAAGTCAAAGATTCAGGAGATGCGGCAGATGTGGTTTCGAGTAGTAGCAACGGCGCTCGCCGTGTGGTGCGCGTCTGGAGCGGCCATGGCGGCCGGTTATACAGAAGTGTGGAATCCGCCCGAGGTGAGCGCGCATGGCAAGCACGGCGCGGTTTCCGGGCAGTCCGTGCGAGGTGGGAAGGGCGCTTCGAAGTCGGCGACCGCGGCCGGTCGCGTAGTGAAGTCCGCCGATCACGGCGGTAGCCAACGCGTGGCGGCCACAGGCGCCAACAAAGCTTCCCACACGGCGGAAGGCAAGTCGAAGCACAAGGTAGCGGTCACCGCCCCAGTCACGAAAGGCCGCGCCCCAGTGGCGCAGACGCAACCCGGTCAGTCAAAGGCCGCGCACGCCGCTACGACTCAAAGTCACGCCGCCGCGGACGGCGCGATGAGCGACAGCGGGAGCAAGCGAAGTGCGGCGAAAACATCGGCGACGCTCGAGCCTCATGCCTCCGCGCCCTCGCCAAATACCAGCACGAATCAGACGGCAGCAACCGCGGACCCGGCGACAGCCCGCAGCGGCTCACTTCCGCCGATTTTGCACTGAGTCGCTGGACCGCCAACGCACCCACAACGCGTCCCTCCAGCCAGCTCACCCGCTCGCCAGCCCGTTCGTCACCAGCCGCAGCGTTTCCTTAGAACGCTCGTCCCGCACGCGGGAGTGCAGCGTCACGCGAGACTCCGGCAGTCGCGGCAGTCCAAGCCGCCCGCCGACATCGATCAAACCGCGCGGCGCTACTCTGCGCGCAAGTGGCGACACCGCGAGTCCCGCGGCCACCGCCGCGCCGACAGCCGCGACGCCGCCGCCGACGAAGACCTCCTGCCATGCCACCGACGCCTCCGTCAGCGTACGCAGCGCGACATCGCGCACGTTGCACGGCGGGCTCAACAGTGCGAGCGCCAATGGCTCGCCCATTCGTGGCAGCCAGGCCGGCGTTGCGAGCCATTCGAGCGGCTCGCTGAACAATACCTGGGCGTCGTCGCGCGGCGGCTCGTCCGCGCCATACCGGATGATCACCGCATCGAGACGGCGTTCGTCGAAATGGGCGAGCAACGCAGCGGACGTGCCCAGGTGCAGTTCGACCACGAGCCCCGGGTCGTGCGCGTTCAGTCGCGCCAGCAGTTGCGGCAGGTCGGGCCCCGCGACATGTTCGCTCAGGCCGAGCGAGAGCCGCCGACGCTCCGCCAATAGCGACCCCAGCGCCCGCTCATGCGCGTTCAACAGGTCGCGGGCAGCGCTCAGAAACGCCTTGCCGTCGACGGAAAGACGCACCACGCGGGGCGTGCGCTCCAGCAACTGCTTGCCCAGATGCACTTCCAGGCGCTTGAGCTTGAGGCTGACCGCGGATTGCGTGGTGTCGAGCGCAGCGGCGGCGCGCGTGAAGCTGCACAGATCGGCGACAAGCACGAACGCACGGACGGCATCCAGATCGAGGACTTTCATTTCAGTTGAATATAGATGAAATAGCCAGCAATATCTGTTCATTATGTACCGGCCCACCTAAGCTGTGTGCACGTATTCACACACTTGAGGAGTCAGTCATGCCACTTACCCAAATCGCTTTGCGCGCCGGCAAGCCCGCCGAATATCGGAAGGCAATTGCGGACAGCACTCAGCGGGCGCTCGTTGCCACATTCAACGTGCCGAAAGACGACATCTTCATGTTGATCACCGAGCACGAAGCGGACAACTTCGTGTACGACAACCAGTACCTGAATGTGCAGCGAACCGACGACCTCGTGATGATTCAGATAACGCTGAACAACACGCGCACGCTGGAGCAGAAGAAGGCGCTTTACAAGCGCATGGTCGATGAGTTGCATGAGTCGCCCGGGCTGAGGCGAGAGGATGTGCTGATCAACCTCGTCGAAGTTTTGAAAGAGAACTGGTCGTTCGGCAACGGGATCGCCCAATACGCGCTTTGAGCGGCGGCGCTCGCTTCAACCGGTTCCGTCCGGGCGTTGCGGCAGTTTTGCCGTTGCGGCTTGCCTGGCTCGCACAGCCTTCAGCCTCCGAGGGGCGCAGCACCGGTCGCTATAATGGTCCGTTGTTCCCGATCATTCACTGACCGCTCCTCGCCATGGCACCCGAGCTCACCGATCCGTCTCACGAACCGCTGGAAGTCGGCGGTTCGGTCTGGTTCCAGGCGGGCGCCAATACGCTCGGCGGCGCGTCGCGAATCGCGCTTCTCGCGGCGATCGGCGAAACCGGCTCCATCACCAGCGCGGCGAAGGCCGTCGGCATGAGCTACAAGGGTGCGTGGGACGCCGTCGATGCAATGAACAACCTCGCCGGCGAGCCGCTCGTCGTGCGTCTGACTGGCGGCAAGGGCGGCGGCGGCACTACGCTGACGCCGCGCGCACTCAAGCTCATCGATACCTTTCGCGCGGTCGAGCGCGAACATCGGCGCTTTCTCGAGCGTGCGGGCGCCGCAATCGAAGGTTTCGCGCCGGACTGGGATCTGATCGGCCGTATCGGCGTGAAAACGAGCGCACGCAATCAGCTGTACGGCACCGTAGCGCATATCGCGCGCGGCACGATCAACGACGAAGTCTCGCTGACGCTTCCCGGCGGGCATACGATCGTCGCCGTCCTCACGCACGAAAGCACTGAAGCGCTTGGCCTTGCAGTCGGCTCGGCGGCGTTCGCGCTGATCAAGGCGTCGTGGGTCGTGCTGCTAGTCGAACGTGAAAACGGCGCGCCGCTGAAGCTGTCTGCTCGCAACCAGCTGCGCGGCATCGTGCAATGCGTGAAGCGGGGCGCAGTTAGTGCCGAGGTGTCGCTCATGCTCGAAGGCGGCGCGATCATCACAGCCGTGGTCACGAACGAAAGCGCCGAATCACTCGGCCTCGCACAAGGCGCGAGCGCCGTCGCGGCATTCAAGGCGTCCAGCGTGATACTCGGCGTGAAAGACTGAGCGTTCGTGCGAGAGAGAGGGCAAGGGCAAGGGCGCGCGCCAATCAGGTTTCGCTGCGTGCGTAGCCGCTGAATGCCTGGTTTTCGCGAACGCGGCCGTCGTTGATCTGCACGACCTGATCGCCGAAGGCGGCCACGTCGTCGGGATCGTGCGTGATAAGCACCATCGGAATATCAAGCCGTGTCTGCAAGTCGGATAACTCCAGCCGCATGCGCTGACGCAGCGTGCTGTCCAATGCCGAAAACGGCTCGTCCAGCAACAGCAGTTGAGGTTGCGCGACGAGCGCGCGCGCAAGCGCGACGCGCTGTTTCTGCCCACCCGAAAGCTGCGCCGGAAAATTGCCGACGACACCGCGCAACTCCAGCGCGTCGAGCCAGTAATCGATCTGTGCATGGCTGCTGCGCGCGCGAGGATTGAACCAGCCGCGCTGCAAGCCGAAACCGATGTTTTGACGCACGTTCAGATGCGGAAACAGCGCATAGTCCTGGAAAAGGTACGCGACCTTGCGCGCCTGCGGCTTCAGATCGACATTGAGCTTGCTGTCGAACAGCGCATTGCCGTGCAGCGTGATCTTGCCTTCGTCGGGACGCAACAGGCCGGCGATCGCCTGCAGCGTCAGACTCTTTCCCGCGCCGGACGGACCGAACAACACCACGCGCTGCGTGGTCGCAGTAAAAGCGACGTCGAGCGTGAAGCGGCGTTCGGCGCTCACGAATGTCTTTTGGATGTCGACTTCGATCGGCATATCAGCGGGAAACCAGAAGCGTGCGCTGCGGCACGAGGCGGCCGGCGACCAGCAGGATCACGACGCACGTGACCGAGGTCACGATCACGAGGAAATTCGCCGTGGCGTCGTCGCCCGCTTGCACGGCTGAGTAGACCGCGACCGAAAGCGTCTGCGTGCGGCCCGGCAAGTTGCCCGCGATCATAAGCGTGGCACCGAATTCGCCGAGCGCCCGCGCGAATGCCAGCAGGCCGCCGGCGAGAATTCCTCGCGCGGCAAGCGGCAGGCTCACGCGAAAGAAAACCGCCGGTTCGCTGACGCCGAGCGTGCGCGCGGCGCGTTCGAGTTGCGGATCGACGGCTTCGAAGGCGGCGCGCGCCGATTTCAGCACCAGCGGGAACGCCACCGCCGTCGACGCGATCACCGCGCCTTGCCAGGTGAACACCAGTTGAATGTCGAAGCGGTCGAGCCAGGCGCCGATCACACCGCGTCGCCCGAGCAGGACGAGCAGGTAGTAACCGAGCACCGTGGGCGGCATGACGAGCGGCAGCGTCAGCAACGAATCGACGACGTCGCGCGCTCCAGAGCGCCAGCGCGACAGGCCGAAACCGGCGGCAACACCGAACACCAGATTCAGCGCGGTCGCCCAGCCTGCCACCTTGAGTGACAGCATCAGCGGAATCCAGGCTTGTTGCATGATCGTGTGCGGTCCGTTGTCGACGTTGATGGAGGTAGAGCGATCGGGAGTTAGTGGGCCGGTTTGAAACCGTACTTCGCCAACACCGCCTGGCCGGCCGGCGACAAAACGAAGCTTACGAAGGCCTGCGCGTCCGCTGCATGACGGCTGCTCTCCACTTGCGCGATCGGGTAGGTGATCTGGGTTTGCGTCGGCACCGTCAGCGCGACCTTCACCTTGCCGGGGACGATTGCGGCATCGGTGCCGAACACGAAACCGGCGTCCACTTCACCACGCGACACATAATCGAGGCTTTGACGCACATTCGCCGCAAGCACGGCCTTGGCGCTCACGGCATCCCACACGCCGGCGGCTTGCAACGCACCTTGCGTGTAGCGGCCGACCGGCACGGAGGCCGGGTCGCCATACGCAATCCGTTTTACATTCGACGACGTCAATTCGTTGAGACTGGACGGCGCAAAACGGCTGTCCGCCGGGACGATCAGAACGAGCGAATTGGCAGCGAAGTCCTTGCGCGTGGCCGGTACGATGACTTTCTCCGCTGCGGCCTTGTCCATGGCCTTCTGGTCGGCTGACGCAAAAACGTCGGCGGGCGCGCCTTTGACGATTTGCTGCATCAATACGTCGGACGCGCCGAAATTGAGCAGGACCTTGGTGCCGGCGTGCTGCTTTTCAAAGGCTTCGCTCACTGCGGTGAACGCATTGGTCAGGCTGGCGGCCGCGGACACGACCAGTTCATCGGCGCGGGCGTTGACGCTAAAGACAATAAAGACCGCGCTGGTCATAAGCAGCGCTTGTTTCAGCAGGCGGCGGGACAGTGTCATGAACGTGTGGAAGTCCGGCGCGCGCCGGAACGGTGATTGGAAACCCGTATCGTAATATAGACGAGGTTATAGCGCTGGCGCGACGAGCATGCCGCCGGGCGAAGAAGGCGGATGGCGAGGCCAGAAAACGGCTTAGACGTTCAGTGAGTGCGGCGGCGCGAGGCTGTTTCGCGTCTGCGAGAGTGGCGCGGCGGCCGGCCGGACATCGCGCGCGGCCTTCCACTTAGCCCGAATGAACGGTCGGTCGTGGCCGGACACTTTTAGCGCGATGTGCGTCACCCAGCGCTGAGTCGGCACGTGAACGCCGTGCATCAGCACGGCAAGCGCCATCAGACTGACCGCGACTGGGAGCACGGAAAGGCGCTCGGGAACGGCGTTCCACGCCATCCGCACGAACAAAAGCGCGGCTAGCGCGCCGACGAGGCACCCAGTGATTGCTTCCGAAGGCGAGTGCGCGCTCAGCACGACACGTGACAATCCAACCGCCATTCCGGCAGCCAACCCGAGTACAACGCCCAGCACGCGGACGGACGGCCGCGTGCGCAAAAGCATCAGGAAGAGGGCGACTGGATAGACGGCCGTCGAGAGCATGGCATGGCCGCTGACGCCCGTGAAATCGAACTCGCGCACGCCTACGCCCCAGCCCAGGAACGCCAGCTTCGTCACCGTCACCACGCCGATTGCCGCGCCGAGCAGCAGCAGCCAGCCGGCTGCCATGCGCCACGTGTAGCCGACCCCGAGCCACATCGCGATGGCGAACGCTAGCGGCAGCGTCATGCCGGCGCCGCCGAGGCTGGTGATCGAGTACCACAGTTGGGATGGTAGGTCGGGCATCGCGAAAAGGCGGTCAGAGCCGCATAGAATCATTGATATCTCACTAGCGCGCGAGCAAGGCAAAGCGCCGACGCGTTCGGTAAGCGCCTAGTATAGACGGCGCCTGCTGACGGCTCTCGCCGCGTAGACAAGCTTTTTGCTTGGGGATGTTAGGCGGCTAACAGGCGCCAGCAGCCTTTAATGGCGGTCGGGGACAAGGTTTAGTGCGGCAAGCGGTACCGGCGGTCGCCAGGCGGCTTCTGCATCGCCTGAGGATTGATGTTATTGTGCATTGCACAAGAAACGCATGTGCGTTCGTCAATCCTGCCCTTTTTGCGAGGTTTAGCGCCGATGGCAAAAAGTCTATCGAAAATCTGGCTCCGCGGCCTCAAGCGCCTGCTCGCTATTCAGACCGAGCACGCCCACACGACCGCCAAGCGCGCAACTAAGCGCCCGACCCGCGCGGCATCCAGCAAGCCGTCGACGAAGGTCCGCCCGCTGAAGTCTGCCGCACTGCGTTCGCCCGTCAAACGCGAAGCGCCGCACGCGGCCGCACGCGAATCGCGGGTGCGGCCACGGGCGGCAGCGTGGGCGAGCGGATCGTGGACACGTTCGTTCCATTCGGCGCCTGCTGCGCCCGGCCGGCTGGTCAATCATCTTCAATACGGCCTCTACGTTCCGTCGGGCCACGCTCTCGAAACCATGCCGCTGCTTGTAATGTTGCACGGCTGCACGCAATCCATAGACGAATTTGCGCAAGGTACACGGATGAACGTGCTGGCGGACCGCTACGGTTTTGCTGTCGTCTATCCGGAACAGTCGAAGCACGCGCATTCGCACCGCTGCTGGCATTGGTACGACTCGGGCGAAAGCGCGGGTGGTGCCGAGGCGCGGGCGGTGGTGTCGCTGGTCGATGCGCTGGTCGCCCAGCATGGTTTTGACAGCGAGCGCGTGTATGTCGCTGGAATTTCTGCGGGAGCGGGGCTCGCGGCGCTGCTGGCGCTGCGTTTTCCGGACCGCTTTGCGGCGGTCGCGCTGCACTCTGGACCGGCTTTTGGCGAAGCCCGCTCCGGCATTACGGCGATGGACGTGATGCGGCGCGGCGCGCGGCGCGATCCTGCTGAACTCGTAGACGAGGTCGCGGACGTCGCGCACTACCCGGGCATGCCGGCGCTCATCATCCACGGCGACGCCGATCATGTGGTTGCGCCGGTCAACGCCGACCAGCTTGCGACGCAATTTCTGCGTCTGAATCGGATGATCGATCCCAAAGGCGCGCGCAAATCCGGCGAAATGCGCGAAGAGCGCAAGGGCGGCATGACGCTACGCGACTATTTCCGTAGCGGCCGGCGCGTCGTGCGCGTGTGTCACGTGCAAGGCGTGGCGCATGCCTGGAGCGGCGGGGACGACTCTGTGCCGTTTCATTCCGCGAAGGGCCCGGACGCCAGCACCATGGTGTGGGAGTTCTTCAAGCACCAGCGGCGCGTGGGCGCGGGCGTCGCCGAGAGCACTTCGGCCGACGCCTCTGCGTACGCACGGTGACTTTTGAGCAACAACCGAAAATGATTGTTGGCGTAATCCTAGGGTTTTCCCTATAATACGGGTTATCCCCTAGGCGTAATGCCTGCACTCATTACCGAGGTTCTCATCATGTACCTGCTTACCCGCCTGTTCCTGTTTTTGACCAAGTCGCCCGAACAACTCGCAAAAGAACGCGCTGATGCGTTCCTGGCCGAAGCCACCGACCTGTATGACCTCGAGTTCCGCATGCACAAGCTGGATCGCGACGCGAACTTTCGTCAGCCGTCGTGGATGAGCCAGCACTAAGCTGACTCTGATTGAAGCATCGGTGGTAGCAAACGACGCCGGTGCTGGCGACGGGCTGAGTTTCGGCTCCCCAGCTAGTAGTGCTGCTACAAAGGCCGGTTTCCGGCTGCGTTACAAAAACACCGTGAGCGCGTGCTCACTTTCCGAAACGAGCCAGCGTCCGGGCTCTCGCCTGCGCGTGGTCGACGATCGGCGCCGGGTAATCCTTGCCTAACACAACGTCGTGTTGTGCGAGCCGTTCCGCGCCCGCCAGCCACGGCGCGTGGAGCCATTTAGCCGGCAGTTTCCCCAACTGCGGCAAATAGCGTTTGATGAACCGGCCGTCGGCATCGAATTTTTCCGATTGCGTGACTGGGTTGAAGATCCGGAAATAGGGCTGGGCATCGCATCCTGTCGAAGCCGCCCATTGCCAGCCGCCATTATTTGCCGCGAAGTCGAAATCGTTCAGTTGGTCGGCGAAATAGCGCTCGCCGAGCCGCCAGTCCACGCCCAAGTCCTTCACCAGAAAACTAGCGGTCACCATGCGCAGACGGTTATGCATGTAGCCCGTGCTGTTGAGCTGCAACATGGCCGCGTCGATAAGCGGATAGCCGGTGCGGCCTTCGCACCATGCGGCGAACGCTTCATCCGCTTCCGGGCCCCGCTCCCAACGCAGACGGTCGTACTCTTCCTTGAACGAGGCGCCGCCCGCGAGCCTGGGGTGATGCGACAGGATCATGAAGTAAAAATCCCGCCAAATCAGTTCCGAGAGCCACGTCGCTGAGCCCAGGCCGTCCGGTTGCAGAGACATCTCATGAGCGAGCCGCGCGAGCGTGCGAATCGACACGGTGCCAAAGCGCAAGTGCACCGACAGATAGCTAGGCCCCTTGGCCGCCGGAAAATCCCGCCGTTCAGCGTAGCTGTCGATACGCGTGAGAAAGTCGTCGAGCAGCAGCCGCGCGCCGCTCATGCCGGTGGGCAACTCGAGCTCTCCGAGATTGCTGGGCGCGAAGCCCAGTTGATCGAGCGTCGGTAGATGCCGGTCTAGTTTTGCCGGCAGCTTGGCCAGGTGGTTTGCGTAGGTTTCGACCGGATAAGGCTTCAGATCGAAGCTCGTCAGTTGCTTGAGCCACGCGTTCTTGTACGGCGTGAAAACCGTGAATGGCTTGTTCTGGCCAGTCAACAGTTCCGCGCGCTCGAAAATCACCTGATCCTTGAAAGTCAGCCATTGGCGTCCTGCCTCGGCGAGACGCTCGCGCACCTTCTCGTCCCGCTCGATCGCGGCGGGTTCGTAGTCGTGGTTCGCAAATACCGCATCGACCTGCAACTCGTTGGCGAGCTTCGGAACGAGATCGGCCGGATCACCGCTCAGCACGACGAGCCCGCCACCCTGAGCGCGCAGCGCTTCGTCAAGTTCGCCCAGCGACGCAAGAATGAACTCGACACGGCGATCTTGCGCCTGCGTGCCCGGATGAAGCGTCAGCCACTTATCAACGAGCGGTTGCAGGATCGTCGTATCGAACACGAACACGCACCACACGCGCTCGCAATGCTTGAGCGCATAGTACAGCGCGGCGTTATCGGTGCTGCGCAGGTCGCGGCGAAACCAGACCAAGCCGGTGTCGAAGGTGTCGTTCAGTCGTCGGACGCGTGTCATCGGCAAGTTGAGATGTAAATGGCTGCGCGCCCGCCCTCGGCGTCGAGGGGCGGGCGCGGATGAAGTCGGCACTTGAAGTGCCGCGCCCTTCCGGCGAGCCGTGAGCGACCCGCCGACGTGGCAGCTTACGCGACTTGCAGACGAACTGCGACGTTGTTGCGCGTAGCGTTCGAGTACGGACAAACCTGGTGAGCGGCGTCGACCAGTTCTCTGGCTGCATCTGCATCCAGACCCGGCAGCGAGATACGAAGATCGATGTCCAGTGCGAAGCCGCCCTTGTCGTTCGGACCGATACCGACTTCTGCAGTGACCTGAGTATCGGCAGGCAACGTCTGCTTGTGCTGACCCGCGACAAACTTCATTGCGCTGAGAAAACATGCCGAATAGCCAGCCGCGAACAACTGCTCGGGGTTCGTGCCGGCTGCGCCGTTGCCTCCCAATTCGCGCGGGGCAGCGAGCTTAACGTCCAACGCATTGTCCGACGATACTGCACGGCCGTCGCGGCCACCGGTGCTCGTTGCACTTGCTTTGTAGAGGATGTTCATCGCGCTGCTCCTTGATCTGGGTTGTAAGGGTCTGCATGTTGCCGCTTCGCGCTACCTGCCGTTGTGGCGCGGTGCCAGTGAAGCGGCGTGTGATAAATATAGTACACAAATCATTTGTGTACAAATGAAATTTTGCATAGCGTCGATAGGTCAGCGTTTTGCATCGGCGCGTCTAGTTATCCATGTAGTCGTTAAGCGTGGTGCGCAGGCGAGTCAGATCGTCGCGCAATCGCAGCAGGAATTCGGGCGTCTGTTGGGTGGCGCAGAAGATTTCGGCGGGCACCTCGCGGGCCTGACGCTTGAGCGCTGCGCCAGCCTTGGTGAGCCGAACGTAGACGAGACGTTCGTCTTCTACTCCCCGCACCCGTTCTACTAGACCTTGCGTCTCGAGGCGCTTGAGCAGGGGCGTGACAGTCGCCGAATCGAGGTTCAGGCGCGCGGCCATACCCTTGACCGTGACGTCGTCGCTTTCCCATAGCACCAGCATCGCCAGATATTGCGGATACGTAAGACCGAGCTTGTCGAGAAGCGGCTTGTAGGCCTTGGTCATCGCCAGCGACGTGGAGTAGAGGGCGAAGCACAGTTGCTCGTCGAGCGTGAAGGGCAAAGCGGGGCGCTGGGTCATGATGCATCTCGTGTCAAAGGAGTGCACGCAAATAGATTGAGTGCAAACCATTGTGCCGCAAATCGGCGCACATTGACGACTATGAGATGCAAAGGCGGACTACGAGAAACGGGCGCCGCGGTGGATGGCAGCCCCGCCAAACAGGCAACAGAGCGCCCGTGCCGCGAGCGGCAGTTGGCGCCAGGCGTCAGGCTGCCGGTGTAGTCGGCAGATCAGGCGTTTGCGGTGTCTGCACGCCGTAGCAGCCGCGATATGTCGCGTAGAACGAGCAATACAGCATGGTCGTGACGATCATCGTCGCGGGCATCAGCACGGCGAACGCGAAGTCGCCCGCGCCGAGCGCCTGCATCAAGGCCGACAAGCCGAGCGACACCGTCATGGCCACGGCAAACCACAGCGCGCCAAACACGATGAATGCGCCGCGGTTGCGCCAACAACTGACAAGGCTGAAGAACATCGCCTTGACGGGCGGTACATCGTGCCACGCCGCGAGAATGGGCGAGAACCAGAACAGCATGGCCACTGGAATGTAGAACGCAAAGGCCGTAACCACGGCCAGCGGCATATTGCTGTTGGCGACTGCCTGAGGGTCCATTGCGGCGCCCGCGCCAAGCATCACCTTCAGCAACATGCCGCCGTCGGCGAGTGCCGAACCCGCGAGCACCACCGCCATCGCGATTACGTAGAACACGCCGAGCACGATCAGCCGACGGGCGACCACTGGTCCGTACGAACGGAAGCCATCCACGAGGATTGTTGGAAAGACGGGCTTGCCCGCGATCGTATTGCGGCATGCGGCCATGAAGCCGACGGCGACGCCTGGGATAAACGCGAGCGGCAACACGCTGCCGATCAGCGGGATTTGCGCAACCAGCGTCATCACTAGCAGATAGGTGAAGAAGAGTGTGAGAAACGCGAGCGGATTCTTGCGGAACAGCCAGATACCTTGCCGGAACCATACATAGCCAGTTTTCGCGGGGACTTCGATCAGTTGCATGAGGTGTGAATGCCTGGAAGTGCGACGCCGGACAGGCGCTCGCGCAGAATGCGTTCGAAATGGCCGGGATCGTGCGGTTTAAGCAGTTCGGCCGCGCGCGGCAAATGAAAATCATACAGGCGCGAGACCCAGAAACGGTACGCGCCCGCCCGCAGCATGTCGCCCCAATGACGGTTTTCTTCGACGGTAAAAGGACGCACCGTCTGATACGCGCGCAGCATGGCTTCGGTGCGAGCCTCGTCGAGCCTGCCCGTGGCGAGGTCGACGCACCAGTCGTTGACTGTGACGGCGACGTCGAACAGCCACTTGTCGCAGCCGGCGAAGTAAAAATCGAAGAAACCGCCGAGACGTACTTCGTGACCGGTCTCCGGCGCGGCATGCGCAAACATGGCATTGTCGCGGAACAGGTCGGCGTGACAGGGCCCCTCAGGCAGCGCGGCGTAATCCGCCGACGCGAAGAATGCCTCCTGATACGCGAGCTCGGACGACAGCAAGTCACGCTGTTCGCCTTCGAGAAACGGCAGGATGGTCGGCACTGTTTCCTTCCACCACGGCAGACTACGCAAGTTCGGCTGATAGCCGGTGTAATCGCGCCCGGCGAGATGCATGCGCGCAAGCATCTGTCCGACTTCGATGCAATGTTCGACGCCCGGCGCCAGTTCCGGCGCGCCTTCGAGTTTCGTCACGATAGCGGCCGGCTTGCCGTGCAGGATGCCGAACAGCGACCCGTCCTCGCGCGGCATGGGGTCCGGCACAGGCACGCGGTGCTCCGCAAGATGGCGCATCAGGTTCAGATAGAACGGCAACTGCCCGGCCGTGAGCTTTTCAAAAATGGTAAGGACGTATTCGCCGCGCGTGGTCGTGAGAAAGAAGTTGCTGTTTTCGATGCCGGACGTAATGCCGCGAAATTCGACGACTTCGCCGAGATCGTAATGGCGCATCCAGCCTGCTAGTTGGGATTCGGTGACAGCGGTGAAGACAGCCATGCGGGAAACGTCAGGTCAGGTTGGTCGGGCTGGCGCGATGCGGCCAGCGGGCTACGTGCGGTGGTGAAAGCAGTGCGGAGCGTGCGTTCAGGCAGGTCGGCGGAACAGTTGCGAGGCTCGGCGCACCGCCGCGCGATGCGGAATTCAAACTCACAGCACCGGCGACGTGCGCCGGCGCAGGGCATTGATCAGGAGCGGCGCCGGCGCCCCGCCAGGCGTCAGTACCTCAGGTTCACCGAGGGCAGACGCGTGCTCGCGCGTCCGTTGTCGCGCACGGTGGGCGACGTATCGAGTGGCGCGCTCATCTGGTAGCGCGTGCCAAGGTTCGAGCGGACGTTGATTTCGACGGGCTTGCCTTTGTCGCGGTATTCAGTAATTTCTGTGCCGTTCCCGCTGCGCTCGTGGAAGCTCGGCGTGCGCGGGACGTTGATTTCCACCTTCGAGCTGACCTCGGCTGCCGGCCGGTTGATCTTCTCCAGGTCGGGCAGGCCGGCTCGTTCGTTGGCGGACTGCGGCGCGCCCGGGGGCGGAGTGTCGTCGACAGGCTGGGCAGCCATCGCGGCGTTGCCAAAGGCAAGGGCCAGTGCAACGGCGACGGGAAGGAGCGGCTTCATGGTGATTCTCCGGAATGGTGCCCCGATTCTAGCAAATCCAGCTTCTGCCACGGGCGCAATCGCCTTATTTTGCGCCGCTTTCCCGCAGCGCGCCCACAATCTCGCTCGCCCCCCGGCGGCGCGTGCTGCGCGCGCCTCGACGTCATTTGGCGATCATGGGTTCCGTGGTAATGTCGTCTCATCAATAGAGGCGAATGAAGATGAACAACGATACCAATCAACGCGCGGTGCAAACTCCCGCCAACAGCTTCCCGACCGAATCCTTCGACGACGCTGCCGAGGCCGTTACACGCCTGTCGGCCATTTACGAAGCCAACACGTCTTTCTTGCGCGACGCCTTCGCGCGCTATCGCCGCAACGAGCTGTTCGAACGCCGGGTACGTGCGTGCTACCCGTTCGTGCGCGTCTGCACCGAAGTCAACACGCATATCGACTCGCGCCGCTCGTACGGTTTTGTCGCTGGCCCCGGCGTGTTCGAGACAACTGTCACGCGCCCCGATCTGTTCGGCAACTACTATCGTGAGCAGTTGCGTCTGCTCGCGAAAAACCATCATGTGAAGATCGAAGTTGGCGTGTCGAATCAGCCGATCCCCATTCATTTTGCGTTTGCCGAGGGCATTCACCTCGAAGGCGATCTGGATCGCGAGCGCCTCTTCCTGATGCGCGACGTGTTCGACACGCCCGACCTGGCGCTGCTCGACGACCGTATCGTCAACGGCACATACGAGCCATTGGCGGGCGAGCCGCATCCGCTTGCGCTGTTCACGGCGGCGCGCGTGGATTTCTCGCTGCACCGGCTGAAGCATTACACGGCGACTTCGCCCACGCATTGCCAGAACTACGTGCTGTACACGAACTACCAGTTTTACATCGACGAATTCGTCAAACTTGGCCGCACCATGATGGCCCATACAGACGACGAGGAACTGCGCGCCTATCGCAGCGAATACACGTCGTTTGTCGAACCGGGCGATGTGGTCATGTACAACGAGAATCTCGGTGAGCAGGCGCAGGAAGGCACGGCGCCGCCGCGTCTACCGCAAATGCCCGCGTATCACCTGAAGCGCGCCGATGGCAGCGGCATCACCATGATCAACATCGGCGTCGGGCCGTCGAACGCGAAGACCATTACCGATCACATCGCCGTGCTGCGTCCGCATGCGTGGATCATGCTGGGCCACTGCGCGGGCCTGCGCAACACGCAGCGCCTCGGCGACTATGTGCTCGCGCACGGCTACGTGCGCGAAGATCACGTACTCGACGCCGATCTGCCGCTGTGGGTGCCGATTCCGGCGCTCGCCGAAGTGCAGGTCGCGCTGGAGCGCGCCGTCGCGCAAGTCACGCAGCTCGACGGCGTGGAACTTAAACGGGTTATGCGCACGGGCACGGTCGCGAGTGTGGACAACCGCAACTGGGAGTTGCGCGATCATCGTGAGCCGGTTCAGCGGCTGTCGCAAAGCCGCGCGATCGCGCTCGACATGGAAAGCGCGACCATTGCGGCAAACGGATTCCGCTTCCGCGTGCCTTACGGCACCTTGTTATGTGTGTCCGACAAGCCGCTGCACGGCGAGCTGAAGTTGCCCGGCATGGCCGATCAGTTCTATCGCGCGCAGGTCGACCAGCATCTGCAAATCGGCGTGAAAGCCATGGAGCTTTTGCGCGAGAACGGGCTGCATCGTTTGCATAGCCGCAAGCTGCGCAGCTTTGCAGAGGTGGCGTTCCAGTAAACGGAGCGTCGGGGCGGGCGGTTTTTGCTATGGGCGGTTCTTCCGTCGGCGGGTAGGTCCGGCCGGCAGAGGAGCAAGGGCATCAACCGATGCGTCTACTGCCCAAAGCCGGTCAGCCCGATCACGCTCCCCGCGGCAAGCAGCCATAGCGGATGAATGCGCGTCTTCAATGCGATTGCGGCTGTGGCCGCCGTGACTGCCCACGCAATCGCCGTCGAATCCGACGCCTCCGCGATCAGCGCCGCGCTCGCCGCGACGATGCCTGCCGTAACCGGCACCAGCCCCAACTGGGCATAACGCCGCCACGGCCGGTCCTTGAAGCGGTCCCACGCGTGGAGCGCGAGTATGGTCACGATTGACGACGGCCCGAACTTCGCGATCGACGTCACCAGCATGCCAGGCCAGCCGGCCACGTGCCATCCAATCAGTGTGACGATCATCAGGTTGGGCCCCGGCGCGGCTTGGGCAAGCGCGAAGAGCGCACTGAATTCGCTGGCCGGCATCCAGTGATGCACCTCGACCACCTGACGCTGCATCTCCGGAAGAATGGTGTTGCCGCCGCCGAATGCGAGCAGCGAAAGCTGACTAAAAATGATGGCGAGAGAAACGAGCGTGTCGTTCATTGTGCGCTCCTCGATGCAACGTAGATGCTGAGCGGCGTGAGCACAAGCATGGTGGGCAACAGCGGCAGCCGCATGATCGCGATAGCAACGAAGCCGAGGGCGGCGATGAGTGCGGCCATCGGTTTATTGCGCAGCGGCAGCAAGATCTTTACCGCCATCGAAATTAGAAGCCCCGCCGCGGCCGCCGCAAGTCCCGCAAATAGATGACGCACATGCGGATCGTCCTGCGTGCGCTCGTACAACACGCCAAGACCGATCACCACCAGCGACGGCCCGGCGATCAAGCCGAGCAATCCAGCGAGCGCGCCTGGGATTCCGCGAAAGCGCATGCCGACGGCTACTGAGAGATTGATCACATTGCCGCCCGGCAGAAACTGGCAAAGCCCAAGCAGATCGGTGAACTCTTCCGCGTTCAACCAGCGGCGTTGCTCGACAAGCGCGCGGCGCGCGAGCGGCAACGCTCCGCCGAATGAGATGAGTCCCAAGCCCAGAAAACCGCCGAAAATTTCCCGCAGAGTGGGCCTCGGCCCTGCGGCGGAGTCGAGTGAGGTGAGGTTGTGGTCCATGGCGCTTCGCTTTCGGTTCAAGCTCAGGAGGTTAGCGCCGAAACGCCATGCGGCAAAACGATTTTTGCGCGCGCCTTTGTGATCTACAATCACAAGCATGGCCCGTAATCTCCCTCCGTTCCCGGCGCTGCGCGCCTTTGAAGCCGCGGCGCGACACGAAAGCTTCACCGCTGCGGCGAACGAACTGCATGTGACGCACGGTGCAATCAGCCGGCAAGTCGCGGCGTTCGAGTCGTGGCTAGGCGTGCAAGTGTTCCAGCGTCATGGCAAGCGCGTTCGCCTGACGGCGGCCGGTCGCCGCTATCTGTCCACCGTGCAGGCCGCGTTCGACAGCATCGCGCACGCCACTGACCAACTGCGCGACACCGGCGTCGTTCACGTTCTGCGGGTGAATGCATTGCCCACGTTCGCGATGAAATGGCTGCTGCCGCGCCTGCATCAATTCCAGCGCAAGGTGCCGAACGTCGAATTGCGATTGGCGACGTCGAACGCGCCGGTCGAAACATTGGATAGCTTCGACGTCGCGGTGAGGCGAGGCCCCGCTCATTGGCCAAACTGTGTGAGCGGCCACTTTCTTGGCGAGAGCGAGCTTCCTGTGTGCAGTCCCGCGCTACTGCAGCGCTCGCCAATCAAGACGGCCGACGACCTCGCGCGACATGTTCTCCTGCATTCCGATACGCGGCCCGATGCTTGGGGCAACTGGTTGTCGGCCGCGGGCGTGACGGCGAAATGTCGGAAGAAGCAATCGTTCGATCACTTCTATCTGGCCTTGCAGGCCGCAGTAGATGGACTCGGCGTGGCGCTGGGCCCCTTGCCGTTACTTGCCGACGAACTCGCGTCCGGCCGGCTCGTGATGCCGCTGGCGGCGCCGCGCATCGACGCGCGCGGCTATTGGTGGGTGGCAAGAAGAGAGGTCGCCCACGCGCCGCTCGTCGCGCAATTCTGCGAATGGTTGCAGGCGCAAGGCGATCAGACTGATCAGGCGCAAACGCAAACGGGCAGCCCCGAGGCCGCCCGCTTGAATGATTGATCCAGCAGTGTTGCGCGCGAGCGCTGCGCTCGCACGTTACAGATAGAACATGCGGTCTTCTTCAGACTTGGTGGGCTGCGGCTCAGTGCCTTCGCGATCTTCGTAGAACTTGAGCACCGCTTCGAGCACCTGGTCCGGGTCGTCGATCACCTGCATCAGGTCGATGTCTGTCGGATTGATGAGGCCCATAGGCGTGAGCGAGTTCTTGAACCACGCAAGCAGACCTTCCCAGAACTCTGCGCCCACCAGAATGATCGGCACGTGACGCGACTTCTTGGTTTGAATGAGCGTGAGTACTTCCGCGAGTTCGTCGAGCGTGCCGAAGCCACCGGGCATCACGATCACGGCATCTGAATTCTTCACGAACGTAACCTTGCGCGTGAAGAAATGACGGAAGCGCAGCGAGATGTCTTGCCACTGGTTACCGGACTGCTCGTGCGGCAACTCGATATTCAACCCGACCGAAGGCGCCTTGCCTGCATGAGCGCCTTTATTTGCGGCTTCCATGATGCCTGGGCCGCCGCCGGAGATCACGGCGAAGCCTGCATCGGAGAGCTTGCGCGCGATTTGCGTGGCGAGTTTGTAGTACGGCGAGCTGGGTTTCAGGCGCGCTGAACCGTAGATGCTGACAGCGGGGCGGATCTCCGAGAGGTACTCGGTCGCCTCGATAAACTCTGCCATAATCGTGAACATCTGCCACGATGCGCGGGCCTTTTTTGCCGTTGCGCGCTCTTGATCTGCGAGTGATCGCAGACTCGGAATCACTTTTCTCTTAGTCATAATGCCTGAAGAACGAAGCCTTGAAGGTAAGACCCTGCTATTGGTCGACGGTTCGAGTTATCTGTACCGGGCCTACCATGCGATGCCTGATCTGCGCGGGCCCGATGGTGGTCCCACAGGTGCGCTCTACGGGATGATCAACATGCTGCGGCGCATGCGCAAGGAAGTCACAGCAGAGTATAGCGCGTGCGTGTTCGACGCCAAGGGCAAAACGTTTCGCGACGACTGGTATCCCGACTATAAGGCGAATCGTCCATCCATGCCGGACGATCTCTCGCGGCAGATCGAGCCAATTCATGTGGCCGTGCGTGCACTCGGCTGGCCGCTTCTGATGATCGACGGCGTGGAAGCCGACGACGTGATCGGCACGCTTTGCACCGAGGCGGAAAAGCGTGGCATGAACGTGATCGTGTCGACTGGGGACAAGGATCTGGCGCAGCTCGTGTCGGATCATGTCACCCTCATCAATACGATGACCAACGAAAAACTCGACCGCGCCGGCGTTCTTGCGAAGTTCGGCGTCCCCCCGGAGCGCATTGTCGACTACCTGTCGTTGATCGGCGATACCGTCGACAACGTGCCCGGCGTCGAGAAATGCGGGCCGAAAACCGCGCTCAAATGGCTGTCGCAATTCGAGTCGCTAGATGGCATCGTCGCACATGCAGACGAGATCAAAGGTGCGGTAGGAGACAATCTGCGACGTGCTCTGGATTTTCTGCCGATGGCGCGCAAGCTCGTCACCGTGGAGCGTCATTGCGATCTGACCGAGCATCTCACGTCGATCGAGGAGAATTTGCAGAGCCGGCCCGAATCGCGCGAAGAATTGCGCGATGTCTTCACGCGTCACGGGTTCAAGACCTGGCTGCGCGAGGTCGAAATTGCCGATGCGGTCGAAGGGCCGGAAACCGACGTGCCGCCCGCGCTCAGCGTCGATCACGAGCGCCACTACGAAACCGTGCAAACGTGGGAACAGTTCGACGCGTGGCTGCAAAAAATCAACCCAGCTGAACTGACCTCGTTCGACACCGAAACCACGTCGCTCGATCCGATGACCGCGCAAATCGTGGGCCTGTCCCTGTCGGTAGAAGCGGGTCATGCGGCTTATGTGCCGCTCGCGCATCGCGGCCCCGACGCGCCCGTGCAACTGCCGCGCGACGAAGTGCTTGCGAGGCTCAAGCCGTGGCTCGAAAGCGCGGAGCACAAGAAGGTCGGTCAGCATCTGAAGTACGACGAGCAGGTGCTGGCCAATTACGGTATCGAGATGCGCGGCGTCGAACACGACACGCTGTTGCAATCGTACGTGCTGGAGTCGCATCGTCCGCATGACATGGACAACCTCGCCTTGCGCCACCTCGGCATCAAAACGATCAAGTACGAAGACGTCGCGGGCAAGGGTGCCCAGCAAATCGGTTTCGACGAAGTCGCGCTGGACAAAGCCGCCGAATATGCCGCAGAAGACGCCGACGTAACGTTGCGTCTGCATCAGGCACTGCATCCGCAGCTTGCTGCGGAAGAGGCGCTCGAGCATGTCTATCGCGACATCGAAATGCCCACGTCGCGCGTATTGCGCAAGATGGAGCGTACCGGCGTTCTGATCGACGCGGAAAAACTGCGTCAGCAAAGCAGCGAAATCGCCGCGCGTCTGATTCAGCTGGAGAGCGAGGCGTATGTGCTCGCCGGCGGCGAATTCAATCTCGGCTCGCCGAAGCAGATCGGTCAGATCTTCTTCGAGAGACTCGAATTGCCGGTCGTGAAGAAGACGCCGAGCGGCGCGCCGTCCACCGACGAAGAAGTACTTCAGAAGCTCGCGGAAGATTATCCGCTGCCTAAAATCCTGCTGGAACACCGCGGCTTGTCGAAGCTTAAGTCGACCTACACCGACAAGCTGCCGCGCATGGTCAACGCAACAACCGGTCGCGTGCACACGAATTACGCGCAGGCCGTTGCGGTCACGGGCCGCCTTGCGTCGAACGATCCGAACCTGCAGAACATTCCGGTGCGCACCGTCGAAGGCCGCCGTATTCGCGAGGCCTTCATTGCGCCACCGGGGCACAAGCTCGTCTCAGCGGATTACTCGCAAATCGAACTGCGCATCATGGCGCACATTTCCGGCGACGAATCGTTGCTGCGCGCGTTCTCGCAAGGAGAAGACATTCACCGCGCGACGGCGGCCGAGATTTTCAGCGTGACGCCGCTCGAAGTGTCGAACGATCAGCGGCGCGTGGCGAAGGTCATCAACTTCGGTCTGATCTATGGCATGAGTTCGTTCGGCCTCGCGTCGAACCTGGGCATTACGCGCGACGCCGCGAAGCTCTATATCGACCGCTATTTCGCGCGCTATCCGGGCGTCGCTCGCTATATGGACGAAACGCGTCTGAGCGCGAAGGCGAAGGGTTATGTCGAAACGGTGTTCGGCCGCCGGCTGTGGTTGCCGGAAATCAACGGCGGCAATGGTCCGCGCCGCCAGGCCGCGGAGCGCGCGGCCATTAATGCGCCAATGCAAGGTACGGCCGCCGATCTGATCAAGTTGTCGATGATCGCGGTGCAGAAATGGATCGAACAATCCAGGATCGGCACCCGCATGATCATGCAGGTCCACGACGAACTGATTCTCGAAGTGCCGGACGCCGAACTGTCTGAAGTGCGCCAGCGTCTGCCCGAGTTGATGTGCGGCGTCGCCGCGCTGAAAGTCCCGCTGGTCGCTGAAGTGGGCGCGGGACTCAACTGGGAGGAAGCGCATTGACGCCTGTGCGACGGCGCGCGATATCGTCGTGTGCATGTCACATATGCGTATTGGCGGCTTGTGACAAACCATGCTGCTCGCGGACAATCGGTAAAGACGCGTGCCTCTCGCGCGCGATCACGACGCACAACCCATTGGCAAATACGGAGAGTTCAATGCATCGGTTTATCGTCGTTGGCGGAGGCGCAGGAGGACTGGAGCTGGCAACTCGCTTAGGCGATCGCTATGTTCACAAGAACAAAGCCGGTACGCGGGCGCAGGTCACGCTCGTCGACCGCAATCCAACCCACATCTGGAAGCCGCTGCTGCACGAAGTGGCGGCCGGCAGTATGGACCCGTTCACGCAGGAACTCGAATATGCCGCGCAAGCGCGCTGGCACGGCTTCGAGTTCCAGCAGGGCGAACTGACGGGCCTTGACCGCGCGAACCGGCGTCTTACCCTTGGCACAGTGCTCGACGACGACGGCGCCGAACTCCTTCCCGAGCGCCAGCTCGAGTACGACACGCTGATCATCGCAATCGGCAGCACGACGGCATTCTTCGGCGTGAAAGGCGCGCCCGAGTTCTCTCTCGCACTCGACACCGTGAGTCAGGCGGAGCGCTTTCGCAAGCGTCTTATCGCGGCTTGCATGCGGGCCGAGCATCAGGCGCACGAGCCGGTCGAATCGGGGCTGGGCACGTCGCCTTCGTCCGAGCCGCGCATTCAGGTGGCGATTGTCGGCGGCGGCGCGACGGGCGTCGAACTCTCCGCGGAGTTGCGCAATACGGCTCAGGTGTTGTCCGCGTATGGTCTGCACAAGCTCGATCCTCGGCATGACGTGGGCATTGTGTTGATCGAGGCAGGGCCGCGCATTTTGCCGGCTCTGCAGGAACGCGTGTCGACGGCCACCGCCGAGCTGCTTACCAAGCTCGGCGTAAAGCTCATGACGAGCGAGACCGTGGCCGAGGTCGCGCCCGGCATTATCCGCACCGCGAGCGGAAAAACCGTGCGTGCCGATCTGACGGTGTGGGCGGCGGGCATCAAGGCTCCGGCTATTCTGAGCCAGCTCGACGGCTTGCCGGTCAACCGGCTCGGTCAGCTCAACGTGCGCCGCACGCTGCAAACCGAGATCGACGACAACGTCTTCGCGCTCGGCGATTGTGCTGCTTGCCCTTGGCCCGGCAACGAAAGGAACGTGCCGCCGCGCGCGCAAGCCGCGCATCAGCAGGCGAGTTTTCTGCTGAAAGCGCTCGCAGCGCGGCTTGAAAACAGGCCGCTGCCGGAATTTACCTATCGCGACTTCGGCTCGCTCGTGTCGCTCGGTCACTTCAGCGCGGTCGGCAATCTGATGGGCGGCGTGATCGGCGGCAATATGCTGATCGAAGGACTGTTCGCGCGTTTCATGTACATGTCGCTGTACCGGCTGCATATCGCCGCGCTACACGGCTACGCCCGAATGGTGCTCGACACCTTTGCGCACTGGCTGCGACGCACCACCTTACCGCGCGTCAAGCTGCACTGACGGCGCGCCTCGCGAAGAGGTTGCATCTGCAACAGGACACGCGTGAGGCGTATCCTGTTGCCTCCAACGTTCAACGAGGAGCGCCCGCATGCTGAATCCCGATGTCGACAGCCTGGTCCCGCACGTTCCCTTCAACCGGCGCACTTTCATCAAGGCCGCGATCGGCACTGGTTTTGCTGCCGCCGTGTTGCCCGTGTCGGCGCAAACCATCCATACCGACAGCGAAGGTCTCGAAGCCGGCGAGATCGCCGTGCGTTCAGGCGGCACGCTCGTGCCGGCCTACCGCGCGCAGCCGAAGGGCAAGACGCATCTGCCGGTGATCATCGTCATTCATGAGGCGTTCGGCGTGCACGAGCATATCGCCGACGTGTGCCGGCGTTTCGCCAAGCTCGGCTATCTGGCAATCGCGCCGGATCTGTTCGTCCGCGAAGGCGATCCGATGGCGCTTCCGACCATCCAGCAAATCAGTCAGCAGATCTTGAACAAGGTGCCGGACGAACAGGCGCTGGCCGATCTCGACGTGACAGTAGCGTGGGCCGGCGAGCACGGCGGCGATCTGAACCGGCTGGGCGTGAATGGGTTCTGTTGGGGTGGGCGCATCGCGTGGCTGTACGCAGAGCACAATCCGCGGCTCAAGGCAGCGGTTGCGTGGTATGGGCGTGTTATCGGCGATCGAACGGCGACTACACCCACGAACCCGCTCGACCGCGTGGCGGATCTGCATGCGCCGGTGCTCGGTCTTTACGGGTTGCAGGACCAAAGCATTCCGCAGGACTCGCTCGAGCAGATGAAGCAGGCGATTGCGCAAGGGCCGCAGGTAGCGCGCGGTTCGCAATTCGTTGTGTACGACGATGCGGGCCACGCGTTTTTCGCGGACTACCGGCCGAGCTACAAGAAGGCCGACGCGGAAGACGGCTGGCGTCGGACGCTGGCCTGGTTCAAGCAGCACGGAGTGGTTTGAGCTTCGACAGTGCGGCTTCTGCTTCTGCTCCGCGTGTGAGCTTGCCGCTGCGACTCGTTCGGGCCGCCCAGTCCCCGCCGCATGCAACACATAAAAAGGCCGTTGCCGCTTATGAGCAGCAACGGCCTTCCGCTTTGCTGGCGGCGCTTTGCTTCGCTTAGGGATTCGGGCCGGTTGCGACGGGCCGCTTCGGATCAGAACTCCATTCGCTCCAGGAGCCCGCGTAGAGCGCTGCACCGTGCAGGCCGGCGACTTCCATCGCCAGCGCATTGACGCACGCCGTCACGCCCGAGCCGCATTGCAGGACGACATGCTCAGGAGGCGTATCGCCGAGTAGTGCGGTGAACTCGTCGCGCAGGGTGTGAGCCGGCTTGAAGCGGCCGTCAGGCGTCAGGTTGTCTTTGAAGAAGCGATTGAGCGCGCCCGGAATGTGACCGCCCACCGCATCCAGCGTCTCGTTCTCGCCGCGATAGCGATCGGCCGAGCGCGCGTCGACCACCACGCGCTCTTTTGAACCGAGATTGCGCTCGACCATGTTTGCGTCGACGGTGACGGAAAGCGGGGCGCCCGCTTTGAAGTCGCCGGTGTTTTGCGGCGGCACGTCTTGCGTCAACGGCTGGCCGGCGGCTTCCCAGGCTTGCAGGCCGCCGTCGAGCAACGCCACCGCGTCGTGGCCAAGCCAGCGCAGCAGCCACCAGGCGCGCGCCGCGTACATGCCGCCTTGCGCGTCGTAGGCGACGACTTGCTGGCCTTGCTTCAACCCGCGTGATTCCAGCGTTTCAACGAGCCGCGCACGATCGGGCAACGGATGGCGCCCGTTCGTGCCGTTCTTCGGCCCGGACAGATCGCGGTCCAGATGCAGATAATGCGCGCCGGGCAGATGCCCTGCGAGATAGGCTTTTTCACCGGCTTCCGGGTCGGCCAGGTCAAAGCGGCAGTCGATGACGAACACGCTGCCCGGCGCCTCGGCGAGTCGTTCGGCGAGATTCGTCGCAGAGATCAAAGTGGTGTAGTGAGTGTGGGGCATGACGTCTCCTCGATGAGGGCGATGGCGGCTCCGTTGCCGGCGGTCTCGTGACGCGACCGGATGGCCGGGCTACCTCGTTAGTCTAAACAAAAAAGACGGGCCGAAGCCCGTCTTTCCGTGTGTTGATGCAAAGGCAAGTGAGTTGCAGCGAGGCTGCAATCAGATCGTGCCGAGCTCGCGCCGCAGGAACTCGTGGAAGTGCTGCATGCCGTCTTCCATTGGGCTCTGGTATGGGCCAACCTGTGATTCGCCGCGCTCCATTAGCGCGCGGCGACCAGCGTCCATGCGTTCGGCGATTTCGTCGTCTTCGCGGGCCGTTTCCATATAGGCGGCACGTTCCGCTTCGACGAAATCACGCTCGAACAGCGCAATTTCCTCAGGGTAATAGAACTCGACCACGTTCGTGGTCTTCTGCGCACCGCGCGGAATCAGCCACGACACGACCAGCACGTGCGGATACCATTCGATCATGATGCCGGGGTAGTACACCATCCAGATCGCGCCGAACTCCGGCGGAGTGCCGCCGCGGAAACGCAACACTTCGTCGTGCCATTTGCGGTAGGTCGGACTGCCCGGCTGCTCGAGGTCCTTGTGAACGCCGACCGTTTGCACGCTGTACCACTCGCCGAATTCCCACGTGAGGTCGTCGCAATTGACGAAGCTGCCGAGGCCCGGATGGAACGGCGCGACGTGGTAGTCCTCCAGATAGACCTCAATAAAGGTCTTCCAGTTGTAGTTGCACTCGTGCACCTCGACATGGTCGAACATGAAGCCTGAGAAGTCGAAATGTCGTTTCGTGCCGAGGTTGGCCAGGTCGCGTGCGACGTTGCGGCCCTGCGCTTCGAAGAGCAGCCCTTGCCAGTTTTGCAGCGGCGTGGCGCCCAGGTTCAGGCAAGGGTTGTCCGCAAAATGCGGAGCGCCGAGAAGCTGGCCGTTCAGATCGTACGTCCAGCGATGCAGCGGACAGACGATATTCTCCGCGTGGCCGCGGCCGTTGAGCATGATGGCCTGCCGGTGGCGGCACACGTTCGACAGCAGTTCGACTTGCGACTGCTGGTTACGAACGAGCACGCGCCCCTCGCTCTCGCTGGGCAAGGCAAAATAATTCCCCGCTTCCGGCACCATGAGATCGTGCCCGACGTAACGAGGACCTTTCCGGAAAAGGGTTTCGATTTCGCGCGTTAAAAGCGCTTCGTCAAAGTAAGCCGTGACTGGCAGTTGGCTGTGAACAGACCGCAACTGCAATGCATTGCTCAGATTGGACATTCCCACTCCCGATGAAGACGTGAAAGCAGTGAACAACCCAACCATCGAAGATTCGATTTAGGGAGCCCAAGATTATACCTGTTTCCCCCTCCTTGGGACAGTTAAGTCACTGATTTGGGTCAAAAATGTCGAGAAAGTTCGGTCTTTTCGCCGCAGACCAATCGTTTTTTTTCTGCGAGACTGACAGGGCGGCGAGGGGCGGACGGGCGGCCCGAAGGTCGGCTGGCGAGTCGGATTTGTCTCTTTTGCCGTAGAATGTCCGACTTGTTTTAATTTTGCGACTATTCATGGCGAAGACCGCGTCGAACGATACTGCTGCGGCGCCGGCCGAAGGCGTCGATAGCACGCCGCTGCCTGAGAACTACGAGGCGGCGCAGGCAGAGCTTGAAGGGCTTGTTGCACGCATGGAAAGCGGCAATCTCAGCCTCGAAGAATCGCTCTCCGCCTATCGGCGCGGCGCGGCTCTGGTGGCGTTTTGCCAGCAGCAGCTCGAGAAAGTCGAGCAGCAGGTGCGGGTGCTCGACGGCGAGACGCTCAAGCCACTGCCCGTGAATACCGCAGGAACAGCCGCTACTGAAAGCGGGGACGACCTATGACATTCGAACAATGGACGCGCTCGGTGCTCGAGCGCGTCGAAACGGCACTCGAACACTACCTGCCGGCTGAAACAACGGAGCCGGCCAGGCTGCATGAGGCGATGCGCTACGCCGTGCTGGGCGGCGGCAAGCGGGTTCGCCCGCTGCTGTGCCATGCAGCCGGCGAGCTGACCGGCGCGCGCGCCGAGTGTCTCGACGCGGCAGCGGCGGCGCTCGAAATGATCCACGTGTACTCGCTCGTGCACGACGACATGCCGTGCATGGACGACGACGCGCTGCGCCGCGGCAAACCCACGGTACACGTCAAATATGACGAAGCCACGGCACTGCTGGTCGGCGACGCGTTGCAGTCGCAGGCGTTCGTCGCGTTGACTTCCGAGGTTCTGGCGCCGGCGCAGCAGGCGGCGCTTGTGCGCGAGCTGGCTCTTGCTAGCGGTTCGATCGGCATGTGCGGCGGTCAGGCAATCGACCTTGCCAGCGTCGGTCACACGCTCACGCGCACGCAACTCGAAACCATGCACCGCATGAAGACCGGCGCGTTGCTGCGCGCCGCGGTGCGCATGGGCGCGCTGGCGGGTGAAGCGCCGGACGCGAACGCCATGCGTTCGCTCGATGCATACGCGGCTGCGGTCGGTCTCGCGTTTCAGGTCGTCGACGATATTCTCGACGTCACGACCGACTCGGCGACGCTCGGCAAGACAGCAGGTAAAGACGCGAAGGACGGCAAGCCGACCTACGTGTCGATTATTGGGCTCGACGCATCGCGTTCGCTGGCAGCGCAGCTGCGCAGCGACGCGCACGCCGCGCTGGCGCCGTTCGGCGCGCGCGCGCAGCGTCTTGCCGAATTGGCAGATCTGGTGGTGAACCGGGTCAGCTGAACGCGAAAGCCCGCCGCCGCGCGCCGTCCCCACCAGGCGCATGTATGAAGTGCGGGCGCGTAAGTTTTCCTACAATGGAACGACGATGTACGACTTGCTGAAAACCATCGACGACCCGGCAGCCCTGCGCCGCCTCGATCGCCGCCAATTGCAACCGCTTGCCGACGAGTTGCGCGCCTTTGTGCTCGACAGCGTGTCGCAGACGGGCGGCCATCTTTCGTCAAACCTCGGCACGGTCGAGTTGACCATTGCGCTGCATTATGTGTTCGACACGCCGCACGACCGCATCGTGTGGGACGTCGGCCATCAGACGTATCCGCACAAGATCCTGACGGGTCGGCGCGACAGAATGCACACGCTGCGCCAGTTGGGCGGCATCTCCGGTTTCCCTAAACGCGACGAGTCGGAATACGACACGTTCGGCACCGCGCATTCGAGCACGTCGATTTCGGCGGCACTCGGCATGGCGGTCGCCAGCAAGCTGCAGGGCGATAACCGCATGGGCATCGCCGTGATCGGCGACGGCGCAATGACGGCGGGCATGGCCTTCGAGGCATTGAACAATGGCGGTGTAGAAGACGACGTGCCTCTGCTCGTCATCCTGAACGACAACGACATGTCGATTTCGCCGCCGGTCGGCGCGCTCAATCGCCATCTCGCGCGTCTCATGTCGGGCCGCTTTTACGCCGCGGCGCGTGCGGGCGTCGAGCGCGTGCTGCGCGTCGCGCCGCCCATGCTCGATCTGGCCCGCAAGCTCGAAGAGCACGCGAAGGGCATGATCGTGCCGGCCACGCTGTTCGAAGAATTCGGCTTCAACTATATCGGCCCGATCGACGGTCACGACCTCGATTCTCTGATCCCCACGCTGCAAAACATCAAGGAACTGCGCGGTCCGCAATTCCTGCACGTGGTCACCAAGAAGGGCCAGGGCTACAAGCTCGCCGAGGCTGATCCGGTGCTGTATCACGGCCCGGGCAAGTTCAATCCGGCTGAAGGCATCAAGCCGGCTGTCGCGCCGTCGAAGAAAACCTACACCCAAGTATTTGGCGAGTGGCTTTGCGACGCGGCCGAACTGGACGCGCGCGTGGTCGGCATCACGCCGGCCATGCGCGAAGGTTCCGGCATGGTGGAGTTCGAGAAGCGCTTCCCGGACCGTTATTTCGATGTGGGTATCGCCGAGCAGCACGCGGTCACCTTCGCTGGGGGGCTCGCGGCCGATGGCATGAAGCCTGTCGTCGCGATCTACTCCACGTTCCTGCAACGCGCCTACGATCAACTGATCCACGACGTCGCGCTGCAAAATCTGCCGGTCGTGTTCGCGATCGACCGCGCAGGTCTGGTCGGCGCGGACGGGGCTACGCACGCGGGCGCTTACGACCTCGCGTTCATGCGCTGCATCCCGAACATGATGGTGATGGTCGCGTCCGACGAAAACGAATGCCGTCAGATGTTGTACACGGCGTTGCAGCAATCGTGTCCGACGGCCGTGCGTTATCCGCGCGGCGCCGGCACCGGCGTGGCCACCGTCAAGCAAATGGTTGCACTGCCCGTCGGCAAGGGTGAGGTGCGCCGGGAAACGTCGCAACCGGCGGGCAAGCGCATCGCGATTCTGGCGTTCGGTACGATGGTCGCGCCGTCTCTGGCAGCTGCCGAACAACTCGACGCCACCGTGGCCAACATGCGTTTCGTGAAGCCGCTCGACGCTGACCTCGTGCGTCAACTCGCTGAAACGCATGACGCCATCGTCACCGTCGAAGAAGGCTGCGTGATGGGTGGTGCGGGCTCGGCATGCGTCGAGGCCCTGCTGGCGAGTGGGGTTACGCGGCCGGTACTGCAATTGGGCTTGCCCGATCGCTTCATCGATCACGGAGATCCGGCCAAGCTGCTCGCCGCGTGCGGCCTCGACGCCACGGGCATTGCGAAGTCGATTCGCGAACGCTTTTTGTCGAGCGGTGCCGTGGGCGGCCAGTCGTCGGTCAAGCGCGTCGCTTAAGCGTGCCGATTAGCCGGTCGGCGAGCCAGGCGATAGAAAACATATCGACTGGCACGCCGTAAACCCCGGCACCGCGTATTGCGCCGTCCGTTGCCATGGAGGCAATAGAAGTCGCTAACTTGAGTCGATGGGCCCGTGCGTGGCTCATCATCGAACGCCGGCAGGGGCCGGCGTTTGCCGTTGCGGTTTCTGCTCCGCACGGTCGCTGAGGACTCCCGAACCCGTCGCTCCGCAAAGCCCTTTGCGGGCAGCCTTAACGACCGGCAAGTTTTCTCCGGCGCAGGGCTATCTGCGGAGCCGCAAACCTGAGGCGGGTCGGCGTCTTCCTGAAAGGACAAGAACATGAATCAGATGAATCCCGCCTTTGTGATGCCAGACGTGCAAAGCACGCCCGATACTCGCCAGATTCCAATCCAGCGGGTCGGCGTCAAGGCGGTCCGCCATCCACTGACGGTGCGCACGCCAAGCGGTGAGGCCCAGCCGACGGTCGGCACATGGAATCTCGACGTGCATTTGCCCGCAGAGCAAAAGGGCACGCATATGTCGCGCTTCGTCGCGTTGCTGGAAGAGAACAAGGCGCCGCTGGAACCCGCCACGTTCCGCAAGATGCTCGCCGCGATGCTCACGAAACTCGAGGCCGAGGCGGGCCGCATCGAAGTGTCGTTCCCTTACTTCGTGAACAAGACCGCGCCGGTGTCCGGCGTGCAGAGCCTGCTGGATTACGAAGTGACGCTGACTGGCGACACGCGTAGCGGCGAAACCCGTCTGTTCCTGAAAGTGCTTGTGCCGGTCACGAGCCTCTGTCCGTGTTCGAAGAAAATTTCGCAGTACGGCGCGCACAACCAACGCTCGCATGTGACGATCAACGCGGAACTGGCGGGCGAGGTCGCGGTGGAAGACCTGATCCGTATCGCCGAGGAAGAGGCGTCGTGTGAGCTATGGGGCTTGCTCAAGCGTCCGGACGAAAAATTCGTGACCGAGCGCGCATATGAAAACCCGAAGTTCGTCGAGGATCTGGTGCGCGACGTCGCGCAGCGTCTGAACGCGGATGAGCGAATCGTCGCATACGTGCTGGAAGCTGAGAACTTCGAGTCGATTCACAATCACAGCGCGTATGCCGTGATCGAGCGTGATAAGCGGTTGGTTTGACGCTTTGCCTCGAAATCCTGATTGCATGAAAAAAGCCGCTCTGAACAAGCGGCTTTTTGGCGGCGTAACGCGCGGTTCGCGAAACGTTCAGCGTGCGAGTGACGTCAGATCCCAGCGGGGCTTGACGGTGAACGCGTAGTCCTTGCCCGACTGATCGGGCCAGCGTTGCAGCCGCAACGCGCCTGCGAGCGCAATCATCGCGCCGTTGTCCGTGCACAGCGAAAGATCCGGGTAATGCACGTAGAAGTTGCGCTTTTGCGCGGCGGCCGAAAGGGCCTCGCGCAACTGCCGGTTCGCACCCACGCCACCCGCCACGACTAGCCGGTTGAGCTTCGTGCGCTTGAGCGCGGCGAGCGACTTTGTTGCGAGCACTTCGACGGCAGCGTCCACGAAGCCGCGCGCCAGATCCGCTTTCGCCTGCTCGCAGATATTCGCGCCCCCAAGCTTTTTTGCGTGCGTAAGCACGGCCGTCTTAAGGCCGCTGAAGCTGAAGTCCAGATCGCCTGAATGCAGCATGGGGCGCGGCAGCACCACCGCGCCCGGCGTGCCGAATTCGGCCATGCGCGAAACCTCCGGGCCGCCGGGATAGCCAAGGCCGAGTAGCTTGGCGGTTTTGTCGAAGGCCTCGCCCGCTGCGTCGTCGAGTGTTTCGCCCAGCGTTTCGTAGACGCCCACGTCGGTCACGCGCATCAATTGCGTATGGCCGCCCGATACCAGCAACGCGACGAACGGAAACGGCGGCGGCTCGTCGACAAGCAACGGCGACAGCAAATGCCCTTCGAGATGATGAATCCCGATGGTCGGCTTGTCCCAGGCCATGGCGAGCGAATTGGCGACGCTCGCGCCCACCAGCAGGGCGCCCGCGAGCCCCGGCCCTTGCGTGTAGGCGATCGCGTCGATGTCGCCGCGTGCCGTGCCAGACCGCTCCATCACCTCTTCGAGCAAGGGCAGCGCGCGCCGGATGTGGTCGCGGGACGCCAGTTCGGGCACCACGCCGCCGTACTCGCGATGCATCGCAATCTGCGAATGCAGCGCGTGCGCGAGCAGGCCGCGCTCAGTGTCGTAGAGCGCGAGGCCGGTTTCGTCGCAGGAGCTTTCGATGCCGAGAACGAGCATGTCTGGTGGGCTGAAACGGGCGCTTAGACGCACCCGAAATGCAAAAAGGTAAGCGTTAAAGTATAGCAGTGCGAGCCAAGGCGCCGCAGGCGCGCAGGTACAATGCGGCCCCATGGAATCCTACGATATTGCAGTGATCGGCGCGGGCGCGGCCGGCATGATGTGCGCGGCGGTGGCCGGACAACTCGGCCGGCGCGTTGTGCTGATCGATCACTCGCAGCGCCTCGCGGAGAAGATCCGGATCTCGGGCGGCGGCCGCTGCAACTTCACGAACCTGTATGCGGGCCCGGCCAATTATCTGTCGGCGAATCCGCATTTTTGCCGCTCGGCGCTCGCCCGCTATACGCCGCGCGACTTCATGGCGCTGCTCAAGCGGCATCATGTGACGTGGCACGAGAAGCATAAGGGGCAGCTTTTCTGCAACGAGTCGAGCGACGCCGTCATCAACGTGCTGAAAAACGAGTGCGACGCGGGACGCGTCGCATGGCGTGCGCCGCTTTCGGTCGAGCATGTGAGGCAGGACGTGGAGGGCCGCTTCACGCTCGACACCAACGCGGGTTCAATCGCGGCGCGGGCGCTTGTCGTCGCTACGGGCGGCTTGTCGATTCCGAAGATCGGCGCCACCGACTTTGCCTATCGTCTTGCCAAGCAGTTCGGCCACAAGCTCATCGACACGCGTCCCGCGCTCGTTCCGCTCACGTTCGCCGCCGCCGACTGGGAGCCCTTTTCGGCGCTCTCCGGCGTGTCGTTGGAGGTGCGGATCGCGACGGGCAACAAGAAGTCCGGCGCTGAATTCGAAGAAGACCTGCTGCTGACGCACCGCGGCCTTTCGGGGCCGGGCGTGCTGCAAATCTCCAGTTACTGGCAGCCGGGCGAGCCAATCCACATCAACCTGCTGCCGGACCGGGACGCCGCCGCGGCGCTACTTGAAGCGAAGACCGGAACGCGGCGTCAGATTGCGAATCTGTTGTCGGAATGGGTGCCGCAGCGGCTTGCCCACGTGTGGCTCGAGACCCATCAGATTCCTGCCGAAGCACGCGTGGCCGACCTGCCGGACAAGGTGCTTCGCCGTGTCGGCGAAGCCTTGTCGCGCTGGACGCTCACGCCCAACGGCACCGAAGGCTTCCGCAAGGCGGAAGTGACCCGCGGTGGCGTGGATACGCGCGACCTTTCGTCCACCTCGATGATGAGCGCCCGCGCGTCGGGCCTGTACTTCATCGGCGAGGCGGTCGACGTAACGGGCTGGCTCGGCGGCTACAATTTCCAGTGGGCCTGGGCGTCAGGCGTAGCGGCCGGCGAGGCCGCTGCGGAGTATGCCCGGGGGGCTTGACGGCGCAATAGCTTTGTGCGAAAGCTCTGCTATACTCCTGAACCTTTACAAAGTTCCGTTGTTGAAAAATGACGACCATCCGCGTAAAAGACAACGAGCCGTTTGAAGTCGCCATGCGCCGTTTCAAGCGCACCATGGAGAAAAACGGTTTGTTGACGGAACTTCATGCGCGCGAGTTTTACGAAAAGCCTACGGCTGAGCGTAAGCGCAGGAAGGCGGCTGCGGTGAAGCGTCATTTCAAGCGTCTGCGTGGCCAGATGCTGCCAAAGAAATTCTACTGATTCTGGCGTTGTCGCTGTTTCGCTCAAACGGAGCCGCGACATGCAACCGGTGACGGCACGACAGATGCTGCCACGGAAAACAAGGTCTTTTCGGACCAGCCGGCAGGGTCGCATCCACTACGCACATTGCGCCAACCCGCTTGAGGAAGCTGTCCCAAGCGGGTATTCGTGTTGGTGAATGTCGATGCAGTCCACTCGGCCGGTTTTTCAATTTTCAACGCATTCAGGTGAGTAATGAGCCTCAGAGACCGGATCAACGACGATATGAAAGCCGCCATGCGGGCACGTGAAACGGAGCGTCTCGGCACGATTCGCCTGTTGCTCGCCGCGATCAAGCAACGTGAAGTCGACGAGCGCATAACGCTGGACGACACTGCAATCACTGCTGTGATCGACAAGATGATCAAGCAGCGTAAAGACTCGATCAGCCAGTTCGAAGGCGCCGGCCGCACGGACCTCGCGGACAAGGAAAAGGCCGAACTGGCTATTCTGTCGGCGTACATGCCCGCGCAGATGTCAGAGGAGGAGATCGTCGCCGAGGTGCAGGCCGCCGTCGCGCAAGCCGGTGCGGCCGGCCCGCAGGACATGGGCAAGGTGATGGGCGTGCTGAAGCCGAAGCTCGCCGGTCGTGCCGACATGACCGCCGTTTCCGCGCAAGTGAAAGCCGCGCTCGCGAAGTAAACCGCGCGTTGTGGCCCGCGCGGCCGCCATAGGCGGCGCGCGCGGTATCGAGCTCCTAAGCTGGCGTCATCTCCCGTGATTCCTCCGTCATTCCTGCAGGATCTGCTCAACCGCGTCGATATCGTCGACGTGGTGGGGCGGTATGTGCAGTTGAAGAAGGGCGGCGCGAACTTCATGGGGCTGTGTCCGTTTCATAACGAGAAAAGCCCGTCGTTCACCGTGAGCCCGACCAAGCAGTTTTATCACTGCTTCGGCTGCGGCGCGCATGGAACGGCCATTGGCTTCCTGATGGAACACGTCGGCGCCTCGTTCCCCGAGGCGGTCAACGAACTCGCTCAATCGGTCGGGTTGACGGTGCCGAACGAGCCTTCGCCGGGCTACGGAGGCGGTGGTTCCGGCGGCTATGCGCCGGCGGCCTCGAAAGCAGTGACTACCGCGCTTTCCGACGTCATGCAGACGGCTTGCGACTACTACCGCAAGCAATTGCGCGGCGCGCCTGTCGCGATTCAATATCTGAAGAAACGCGGCCTGACCGGCGAGATCGCCGCTCGCTTCGGGCTGGGCTACGCGCCGGACGGCTGGCAGAACCTGGAAGCGGCTTTTCCGAACTATCGCGACGATTCCCTGGTCGAATCGGGTCTGGTAATCGTCAGCGAGAAGTCGGACGCGCAGGGCCAGAATCGCCGCTACGACCGCTTTCGCGAGCGGATCATGTTCCCTATACGCAACGTGAAGGGGCAGGTAATCGGCTTCGGCGGCCGGGTGCTGGACGGCGGCGAGCCGAAGTATTTGAATTCGCCGGAAACGCCTCTATTTAACAAAGGCAGCGAGTTGTACGGGCTTTTCGAGGCCCGTCTTGCGATCCGGGAACAGCACTACGTGCTGGTCGTCGAAGGTTATATGGACGTGGTCGCGCTGGCCCAATTGGGGTTTCAGAACGCGGTCGCGACGTTGGGCACAGCCTGCACGCCGATTCACGTGCAGAAACTGATGCGCCAGACCGACACGGTCATCTTCAGTTTCGACGGCGATTCAGCCGGCCGGCGCGCCGCGCGGCGCGCATTGGACGCCTGTTTGCCGCACGCGGCTGACAACCGGACCATTCGCTTCCTGTTTCTGCCGGCTGAACACGACCCGGACAGCTATGTCCGCGAGTTTGGTACCGAGGCGTTCGCCGAGCAGGTGGAACGCGCTATGCCGCTCTCGCAGTTCATGCTCAACGAGGTGCTCGCCGGCAAGGAGCTGGACCAGCCGGAAGGCCGTGCGCGCGCGCTGTTCGACGCCAAGCCGCTGCTGCAGGCGCTGCCGGCCAATGCACTGCGCGCGCAGATCATGCATATGTTCGCCGATCGGCTGGATGTGCCGTTCGACGAGGTTGCCGCGCTCTGCGAGGTCGACTCGCGCATTGCGGCGGCGGCGCGTTCGGCGCCGGCCCGTAAGGACCGGCGCAGCGTGACTGGCATCGAAGAAAAGACGCTGCGCAATCTTGTGATGTATCCGCGCACGGTCGCGGTGCTCGACGAAGAAGCCGAACAGGCGCTTCTCACCGTGACGCGGCACGGCGAACTATTTGAGGAAGTGACGACGCATGCGCGCGCACTCGGCGATTCGGCGGAGTTTCAATTGCTCTCCGACCTATTGCGAAACGGCGCAAACGCCCCAACTTTCGAGGAAATCTTTCGCAAAATTCTGGACTATGATGAAAATGTCCGGGATTTGTTGCTGAAGGACCCGGAAGATGCGACCGTCATAGAAGAGCGGCGCGAGCAGGAGAGGATCGTCGGAGAGGAGCTGAAAGCGGCGATTCTGAAGATGCGATACGACGCTTATTGCGATCGTCTCGAGCAACTTTCACGACAATCCCGGCACACGCCGGAGGAGTTCGCGGAGCTTGCGGAGCTCAACAGGAAGCGGGCTGACATGAAGCGCCAGCTCGGCTTGTAGGCGGAAGCGCAGAAACCTCAGTGGTATAATAAAAGGTTTCCAGCGGTTTGTTTTTCAAAGGGTTTTCCTAGCAAAGGCGAAAAGGCGATGCGATGGCAAAGACTACAGGCGGAAAGAACACACCCGGCTCACGCTCCACGGAGCAGACCAGAAAGGTCACTTCGGCCAGGTTAGATTCTTCCGTCAGGAAAGCCTCTGCCGTCGGCGTTACACCGGCTGCCGGGAAGAAGTCTTTAGCCAGTCCGGCCGCGCGAGCGGAGCCGGCTCAGATGGCAAAGGCGGTCGCAAAGGCGGCGAAAACGGTACCACCTCCGGCCGCGAAACGACCGGGTGTCAGAAGCGCAAGGGAAGCGGCTGTCGCGCAGGACGATGCGGCAGTGCGCGAGACTCCAGTATCCACGGTTCAACCGGCTGTTGTCCACCAGCCGCGAGTCGAGACTACAGCCGGTACGGCGAACTCCATGACGAAAAAGCTGAATGAAGTACCCGTCGATGACGACGCAACCCAGAGCGAAGAAACCCCTGTGGCCGCTTCCGGCAAAGTGGAAAAGGCCAAGGCTCGCGACCGCCGTGCCAAGGAAAAGGCGCTTCTGAAAGACGCGTTCTCTTCGTCGGCGCCCGGCACGGTGGAGGAACTCGAGGAGCGCCGCTCCAAATTGCGCGCGCTCATCAAGCTCGGCAAGGAGCGCGGTTTCCTCACGTACGCTGAAATCAACGATCACCTGCCGGACAACTTCACCGAGACCGAGGCGATCGAAGGCATCATCAGCACGTTCAACGACATGGGCGTGGCTGTGTACGAGCAGGCGCCCGACGCCGAAACGCTGCTGCTGAACGACAACGCGCCCGCCGCTTCGTCTGACGACGAAGTCGAAGAAGAAGCGGAAGTTGCGCTTTCTACCGTCGACTCGGAATTCGGCCGCACGACCGACCCGGTGCGCATGTACATGCGCGAAATGGGCACGGTCGAACTGCTGACGCGCGAAGGCGAAATTGAAATTGCCAAGCGCATCGAAGACGGCCTGAAGCACATGGTGATGGCCATTTCCGCGTGCCCGACCACGATCGCCGACATTCTCGCCATGGCAGAGCGCGTCGCGAACGAGGAAATCCGCATCGACGAACTGGTCGACGGCCTGATCGACGCCGACGCGGAAGACGCGGACGGCTTCTCCGTGCAGGAAGCGGAAGCGATCGAGAGCGAGGACGAAGAAGCCGAGGAAGAAGACGAAGAGGACGAAGAAGAAGACGACGGCACCGCGCAGGCCACGGCCAACGCAGCGCAAATGGAAGCGCTCAAGCGTGCGTCGCTCGAAAAATTCGCCCTGATCAGCGAATGGTTCGACAAGATGCGTCGCGCGTTCGAGAAGGAAGGCTACAAGTCGAAGTCGTACCTGAAAGCGCAGGAAACCATCCAGAACGAGCTGATGACGATCCGCTTCACCGCGCGCACCGTCGAACGTTTGTGCGACACGTTGCGTGCGCAGGTGGACGAAGTGCGTCAGGTCGAGCGCCAGATTCTGCATACGGTGGTCGACAAGTGCGGCATGCCGCGTGCGGAGTTCATCGCGCGTTTCCCGGGTAGCGAAACGGACCTCGAGTGGGCCGACAAGATCGTCAGCGAAGGTCATGCGTACAGCGCGATCCTCACGCGGAACATTCCGGCCATTCGCGAGCAGCAACAACGCCTGCTGGATCTGCAGGCGCGTGTGGTGCTGCCGCTGAAGGACCTGAAGGAAACCAACCGTCAAATGGCAGCCGGCGAATTGAAGGCGCGCCAGGCGAAGCGCGAGATGACCGAGGCAAACCTGCGTCTCGTTATCTCCATTGCGAAGAAGTACACGAACCGCGGTCTGCAGTTCCTCGACCTGATTCAGGAAGGCAACATCGGCCTGATGAAGGCGGTGGACAAGTTCGAATATCGTCGTGGCTACAAGTTTTCCACGTATGCAACGTGGTGGATCCGTCAGGCCATCACGCGTTCGATCGCGGACCAGGCGCGCACGATCCGTATTCCGGTTCACATGATCGAAACGATCAACAAGATGAACCGCATCTCGCGTCAGATTCTGCAGGAGACCGGCCTCGAGCCGGATCCGGCAACGCTGGCCGAGAAGATGGAAATGCCGGAAGACAAGATCCGCAAGATCATGAAGATCGCGAAAGAGCCGATCTCGATGGAAACGCCGATTGGTGACGACGACGATTCGCATCTGGGCGACTTTATCGAAGATACGAACACCGTGGCGCCGGCAGACGCTGCGTTGCACGCGAGTATGCGCGACGTCGTCAAAGACGTGCTCGATTCGTTGACGCCGCGCGAAGCGAAGGTGTTGCGCATGCGTTTCGGTATCGAGATGAGCACCGATCACACGCTTGAAGAAGTCGGCAAGCAGTTCGACGTCACGCGTGAGCGGATTCGTCAGATCGAGGCAAAGGCGCTGCGTAAGCTGCGTCATCCGAGCCGCTCGGACAAGCTCAAGTCGTTCCTTGAGGGCAACTGATCGGCAGGTGTGGCCGTAGTGAGTAAGTAGCAGTTTGAAGGGGTCTCCCAGTTGTTCCGTCAAAGCGGAGCGGTCGCGGAGGCCCCTTTTTCGTGTAGTATGGCGGCCAATCGACGAACGGGCATGCGCATCATGCTGTACGTTGATAGCTTCAGATACGGTAAAATCTTGAGTTCTCGGGGCCTCTAGCTCATGCTTGGTTAGAGCAGCGGACTTAGCAAAGACTCACCTAAACCACGCAGCACGGCATGGTGAGTCATGAATGGGTTGCCTTGGGGTAAGTTAGCTCTGCCCCTTGGTAGAACTGCTCAAATTCGGGGAAACCTCTGCTGTTCTCGCAGCGTGGCAATCCCGAGCGAAGCTCTCTTTTGAGAGAACGTGTAGAGACTGAACGGGCAGGTCGTAAAGACAAGAGACAGTCCAGACCACAAACCCGAAAGGGGCGGCGAAAGCCGTAGCTGGTTAGCATAATCCGTTGGTGCCGTGTTCGACTCACGGGAGGCCCACCAAACATTGAAAAGCCACCCTTCATGGGTGGCTTTTTCTTTGCATCAAACTTTGCGTTTTCTTGCGATGCCGCGTGTGCCAGTACAATTGGCGCACCATCGACTTCGCGGATTTGCGAGGCAGCAATGAAGATTCGGATGGCGTACCTGGAAGAACCTCCGTTTGGATGGAGCGGACCGGACGGCGCGGCTATGGGCGCCGATATCGATCTGGCCACGGTTGTTCTTCGTGCCATTGGTGCGACGGAGATCGAGCATTGCCTCACGACGTTTAGCGAGTTGCTTGATGGCGTAGCAACCGGCCGCTGGGATATGAATGTTCCTCTGTTCATCACGCCGGAGCGGGCACAGCAGGTGGCCTTCAGCGTCCCCGTCTGGGCAATGGCAGACGGCTTTCTCGTTCGGACAGACAACGACAAGGCGCTGGACAGCTACGCGTCGGTCGCCGGGCGGCGCGATGCCCGGCTTGGCATCATCGCAGGACAGGTGCAGCACGAGTCGGCCAGAGCGGCTGGCGTAAGCGAGGACCAGATTGTCATCTTTCGGCAGCAGGCCGAAGCGATAGAGGCAGTTCGTTCAGGCACCGTGGACGCTTACGCGAGCACCGCCCTTGGAAATCGCATACTGGCTGCGCGCATTGGCGGCTCGGTGCTTCGCGCAGTCGAGCATCGACCCGTGACAGGCAGCGCGCTCAAAATACCTTTTGGTGCATTTTCGTTCAGCAAGAACAGCGATGATCTGCGCCATGCGGTGGACCGGGAATTGCGATCGTATTTGGGCTCGGCCGCGCATCGCGAGCAAATGGCGACGTTCGGCTTCACGCACAAAGAGATCGATCCCGTTCTCTGTGCCTGTTGATGGAACGGTCGTGATTTGCGTAATCTCGCACGTGTTGAAACCAGCGGTATTCGCAGTGTTCCGATTGCACTGCTTTGGATAACCAGATTTGGAGCGATCTACACCATGTCATTGAAGACGGATGTCGAATTCTTCCGCCTCCTCACAAATAGCTATCGCCGTTTGCTCGGTAAATCGCTGGTGCCGTCCGACATTAGCGACACCGAGGGCGCTGCGTGGCTCTATTCGTCAGCGCCGTTCGGCCTTCTCGCGCACGATACGCAGACCGACCCGATGTTTATCTATGGCAACTCAAAAGCGCAGGCATCTTCGGATACGACTGGGACGAGATCACGTCTCTGCGCTCGCGGCTTTCAGCGGAACTTCCGGAGCGCGGGGAGCGCCAGGGGTTTCTGGATCAGGTGGCGCGCGACGGTTTCGTCACCGGGTATCGCGGCATTCGCATTACGAAGTCCGGGCAGCGTTTCTGGATCGAGCAAGCAACAGTGTGGCAGTTATTCGACGACTCAGGCGTGGTGCGTGGCCAGGCGGCCATGATTCCGCAGGTTGCGAAGTTCTAAGATCCTATGCCAGCCCGAAAGCAACGACATAATCGCTTCTTCAGGCCGTGAGCCCGCGACATGAACCAGATCTTTTTGTGCGGTGATATTCAGGCGCTGAAAATAATGCAACGGCAGGCTGAGGGGTGTTAAGGCGGTAGCACATCAAGACTTCGAAAGACGCACGTGATAAGCCCCTGTTTTAGAAGGCCCAATTCGTTGAGCTAATGTCCTTGAAAAGCATGGAATGTTGATTAGTCTTCCGCCATCGCATCGATTTCAGGGCGTGGGGCTACTATGAGTTCGCTTAAGACCTTCGGGCATTTTCTTTGGCTTGTGCGGAAAACGTGGCTGACACGGGGCGCACGCTTGTATTATTCCCAGTTCGGAGAAGATGCTGTGCTGCGCGAGATAATCAGCCCTGCGTGCTCCAAGGGCGTCTATGTGGATGTGGGTGCTTATCACCCGATCAAGTTTTCAAATACGTATGCGTTGTACAAGCGCGGCTGGCGGGGCATCAACATTGATATGGACCCCATCAAGATCGAGGCCTTCAGACTCGCGCGGGCGTCCGATACCAATGTGTGCGCGGCTATTTCAAGCGAAAAGGCTGTGAAGAACGTCTACAACTTCTCGAACTATGGGTTGACCTCCACTCTCGATCCTGAAGTAGCCGCAAATGGAACGGCGACGCCCACATCCGTGCGCAGCGTCGAGACTACGACGTTGGACGACGTGCTCGAACACAGCCGTTACTCCGATCATGAGATCGACCTGCTTTCCATCGACGCTGAAGGTCACGATTATCAGGTGTTGATGTCGATCAATATTGAAAAATACAAGCCGAAAATCATCATTGTCGAATCCTCGTCTACTTCAATGCGGGATGTCGTTGGATCGAGAGTGTATGACTATCTTGAGAAGCGTGGTTATAGGCTCGTCAGCTGGACGCATCTTTCGCTGATTTTCAGGGTGGATAAGTCCAGAATCTTCCGCTACCAGCTATAAGGGCGGCGCGAATGCGGACTTCGCGGCGTCTCTTACCAGGATGCCGGGCCGCGCAGCCGCATGCATGAAGTTTCGCTCACGTGCCGATCCTGCCACTGAGTCGCGGAAACAAACAGGCGTTTGTGCGCGGGCTCGCAAACGCATTCCTTGCATTTTCCTTTATGCCCGCTTGCACGCCGCCCGCTAAGGCTTCGCCGCGAGGTGAGCGCCGCGATCCATCAATTACG
>NZ_BAYE01000019.1 GCF_000685095.1 Paraburkholderia caledonica NBRC 102488 | reverse complement strand
CTTTCGAGCGGCTTTTTGTTGCGGCCCTTGCGGGCAGGTCGCGTGCGAAACGACGCGGCACTCGCAATCTCAGTGCAGGATCTTCGCGAGAAAATCCTTTGCGCGATCGGACTTCGGATTGGCGAAGAAGTCGTCCTTGCGGTCGTCTTCCACGATCAAGCCCTTGTCCATGAAGATCACGCGATGCGCGACCTTCTTCGCAAAGCCCATTTCGTGCGTCACGCACATCATGGTCATGCCTTCCTGCGCGAGTTCGACCATCACATCGAGCACTTCGTTGATCATTTCCGGGTCGAGTGCCGACGTGGGTTCGTCGAACAGCATCGCGATCGGATCCATCGACAACGCGCGCGCAATCGCCACACGCTGCTGCTGACCGCCCGACAACTGGCCCGGGAATTTGTCCGCATGTGCGCGCAGACCGACGCGATCGAGCAGCTTCAGCCCCTTCGCCGACGCTTCGTCTTTCGAGCGGCCGAGCACCTTGATTTGCGCGATCGTGAGGTTTTGCACGATCGACAGATGCGGGAACAGCTCGAAGTGCTGGAACACCATGCCGACCTTCGAACGCAGCTTCGACAGATTGGTTTTCTTGTCAGTCAGCGATTGGCCGTTGATGACGATCTCGCCCTTCTGGAACGGCTCGAGACCATTGACGGTCTTGATCAGCGTCGACTTGCCCGAACCCGACGGTCCGCACACCACGACCACTTCACCTTTTTTGACTTCCGTCGTGCAGTCCGTCAGTACTTGAAACTGGCCGTACCACTTTGAAACATTCTTGATAGAGATCATCTTGCGACCTTTTTCTGAAGACCTTTGACGAGGCTCGACGCGATCACGCAGATCACGAAATAACACGCGCCCGCGAACAGTACCATTTCGACATTCGTGCCGTCACGATCGCCAATATTCGTGGCGGTGCGGAAGAAGTCGGCGAGGCTGATCACGTAGACGAGCGACGTATCCTGAAACAGCACGATGCCCTGCGTGAGCAGCAGCGGCACCATTGCACGGAACGCCTGCGGCAGCACCACGAGACGCATGGACTGCGCGTAGTTCATGCCGAGCGCGAACGACGCGTTGACCTGCCCGCGCGGCACGGACTGAATACCCGCGCGGATGATCTCCGAATAGTACGCCGCCTCGAATAGCGAGAAAGCGACCATCGCGGACGCGAGACGAATGTCGATATCCGGCGACAGACCGAGCACGTTCTGCAGCACCTGCGGCACGATCAGGAAGAACCACAGCAGAACCATCACCAGCGGAATCGAGCGGAAAATCGTCACGTAGCCCTTCGCGAACCACTCGAAAGGCTTGAACGACGACAACCGCAACATGGCAAGGACCGTGCCCCAGACAATGCCGATCACGATCGCGATCAGCGTGATCTTGAACGTGACCACCGCGCCGGTCCACAGCGTGGGCAGTGCACCCGGAATACCGCTCCAGTCGAAGTGGTGCATCACTTGCCTCCGATATAGCCGGGCAACCGGGTCTTGGCTTCGACCCAGCGCATCAGTTGCATCACGACCAGATTGATCAGCACGTAGGCCAGCGTGACCGCGATAAACGACTCATACGTCTGCGACGTGTAGTCGACGAGTTGGCGTGCCTGAGCGGACAGATCCAGCAAACCGATTGTGGACGCCACCGCCGAGTTCTTGAAGATATTCAGGAACTCCGACGTGAGCGGCGGCACGATGATCCGATACGCGACGGGCAGCAGCACATAGCGGTACGTCTGCCATTGCGTGAAGCCCATTGCGAGACCCGCGGCGCGCTGGCCGCGCGGCAATGCGTTGATGCCCGAGCGCACCTGCTCGCACACGCGCGCAGCGGTAAAGAGCCCGAGACAGATGATCGACGACGAGAAGAACTGCGCGCCAGGCGGCAGCTGCTTGAACCACGTGCCCATCGAGACCGGCAGCAATTCGGGTATCACCAGATACCAGATGAAGAATTGCACGATCAGCGGGATGTTGCGAAAAATCGCGACGTAGAGCGTGCCGATGCCCGACGCCCATTTGTTCGGCACCGTGCGCAGCACGCCGAACAACGAACCGACGACCAACGCGATCACCCATGCCGACAACGACACGGTAATCGTCACCCAAAAGCCCGACAGCAGCCAGCCCAGATAGGTGGTCGGCTCGCCGGTGGAGACCGGACTCAGCAGAATGCCCCAGTTCCAGTGATATGACATGACCAAGACTCCAGCAAAAAGAAACGGAAGAAGCGCGTCGCCCCTTCCGTTTCGTTCAGCGTTTCAAAAAAACAGCTAAGGTTTAGTCGATCGCCTTGTCATTCGGGCTCTTGAAGAGCGCCTTGATGTCGTCGCTTTCCGGGAAGTTCAGGTTCAGGCCCTTCGGCGGAATCGGCGTTTCGAACCACTTCTTGTAAATCTGATCGGCTTCGCCCGAAGTTTCGACCTTCGCGATTGCGTCGTCGACAACCTTCTTGAACTCCGGATCGTTCTTGCGCAGCATGCAGCCGTAAGCTTCATGCGACTGCGGCGCGCCGACGATCACGAAATCGTTGGGCGTGTTCGATTTTGCGCGCTCGCCGGCGAGCAGCGCGTCGTCCATCATGAAGGCAGCAGCGCGACCGGTGGACAGCGTCAGGAACGACTCGCCGTGGTCCTTCGCGCTGATGATGTTCATGCCCATGCTCTTGTCCTGATTCATCTTGCGAAGCAGGCGCTCGGAGGTGGTGCCGGCGGTCGTGACGACCGTCTTGCCCTTCAGGTCGGCCCAGTCTTTAATGCCCGAATCTTTCTTGGTCATCAGACGCGTGCCGATCACGAAGATCGTGTTCGAGAACGCCACCTGTTGCTGGCGCTCTGCATTATTCGTGGTGGAGCCGCATTCCATGTCGACGGTGCCGTTCTGCACCAGCGGAATACGGTTTTGCGACGTGACCGGCGTCAGTTTCACCTTCAGGTTCGGCATGTTCAGCTTCTGCTTGACTGCGTCAACCACCTTCAGCGCGAATTCCTGCGAATAGCCGATGACGTTCTGCTTGTCGTCATAGTACGAAAACGGAATCGACGATTCGCGATGACCCAGCGAAATGACGCCCGTGTCCTTGATTTTCTTCAGCGTACCGGCGTCTTGCGCGTGCGCGCCAACCGTAAACAGTCCGAGAGTCGCGAGCAGCAGCGCAGCTTTTTTAACCTTCATGTTTGATCTCCTTGGCAAGAACCGGCGCCAGTTTAGCAAAGTAATTATTCTGAAAGTATGGCTATAAACCATTGTTGTTGCGCGCACGCCGCTATTGCCTGGCGGCGCTTCGCACAGTCGGCCGGGGTTTCGGCATATACAAAGGCGGGCGGCATCGTAACGATGCCGCCCGCCGGCCAAAACACGCGCTCTTGTGGATCGCGTTCGAGCATGCGCATTCACGTGAAATGCGCGACGGATCGGTAAGGTAACAGACCCGCCGTTTCCTGCAGTGACAACCCGCGATCAGGGGTACAGGCCGCGCATTTCGCGCGCTTGCAAAATCCGCTTACAGGCGACGATAAACGCCGCCGTTCTCACCGACACATTCTGCTCGCTCGACACCTGCCACACGGCGGCAAACGCTTCGCGCATCACGCGTTCGAGGCGCTGGTTGATCTCGTCTTCGGTCCAGAAAAAGCTCGAGAAGTCCTGCACCCACTCGAAGTAGGAAACCGTAACGCCACCTGCGTTGGCCACCACGTCCGGAATGACGAGGATGCCGCGATCGTGCAGGATGTCGTCGGCCGCCGTCGTGGTCGGGCCGTTTGCGCCTTCCACGACGATCTTCGTCTTGATCTTGCCGGCGTTCTTCTCGGTAATCTGGTTTTCCAGCGCAGCCGGGATCAGGATGTCGGATTCGACGGTCCAGAATTCTTCATTCGTGACTGCGTCGGCTTCCGGGAAACCACCAACGCCGCCCGTCTTCGCGACGTGATCGAGCAAAGCAACCGCGTCGATACCGGTCGACTTGTAGAGCGATCCAGTGTGATCCTGCACCGCGACCACCTTCGCGCCTGCTTCCTGGAACAGACGCGCGGCGATCCCGCCGACGTTGCCGAAACCTTGCACGGCAATGCGAGCACCTTCGATGTCGAAGCCGATGCGGCGTGCCGCCTCGCAACCGACCACGAACACGCCGCGGCCCGTCGCTTCGCGGCGGCCGAGCGAACCGCCGAGCGTGATGGGCTTGCCGGTCACGACGCCGGTCGCCGTCTGGCCCTGGTTCATCGAATACGTGTCCATCATCCACGCCATGATCTGCTCGTTCGTGTTCACGTCCGGCGCGGGAATGTCGGTATTCGGTCCGATGATGATGCCGATTTCGCTGGTATAGCGACGCGTCATGCGCTCGAGTTCGCCACGCGACAAGGTGCGCGGATCGACACGGATGCCGCCCTTCGCGCCGCCGTAAGGAACGTTCACCGCAGCATTCTTCACCGACATCCACGCGGACAGCGCCATCACTTCCGACAGCGTCACGTCCTGGTGATAACGCACACCGCCCTTGCCCGGACCGCGCGACACGTTGTGCTGCACGCGGTAGCCCTCGAAGTGCGCGACGGTGCCGTTATCGAGTTCGATAGGCACGTCGACGATCAGGATGCGCTTGGGGCGCTTCAGGGTTTCGAGCCAGCGGGACAACGAGCCGAGGTACGGCGCGACGCGGTCGACCTGGCGCAGGTAGTTACCCCAAGGGCCGAGGTCTTCGCTATTCAGGTAGGAGGGAACGGACTGCAACGTTGAGGCAGATTGTGCGACTTGCTGCTGGGAAGACATGAACGCTCCGGCGTTGTTCGAATAGCAGCATTGTCGAAAAACGCCGTTTTGAAATCCAATGCCGTTTCCTTATCCGATTATGTTTTTTTTGCATAACCCGCGAAAAGCCGCAAATTTGCGTCGTAGGCGAAGCAGGTTGGTAGCGGGTCGCTTTAAGCGCTGCCGTGCGCGAGTTCTTCCGACACCACGTCCCACAACTGCCGCACGAGGATTTGCCGCGCGTCGTCGCTCTTCGCGGCCAGCTTGTCTCGATACAGCCGAATTTCCATGGTCAGCGTGAGTTGGCCTTCGGGCGTGCCGCGTGTACCGCGATCGAGCCGGATCAGCTTGCCGTCCGCGACCGCGTCTTCCACCGCGCTGTGCGGCAGGAAGGCGATGCCGTGACCGGCCAGCGCCATCGCCTTGAGGCCTTCCGCCATGTCGGTTTCGTAGAGCCGGTCGAGATGGAGGCGTTCGTGCGCGTTCGCGAGAATCACCTCGGTCATGCGTCCGAGATACGCATTCGGCGTGTACGACAGGTACGGCGTGGGCGCTTCGGTTGTGCCCGGCAACGTATGACGCGGCCGGCCTGCGCGCCCCGGCGCGGAGAATGGGCTGATCGGCTCGTTGCCTAGCGTCAGCATGTCGTAGCGGCCGGGATCGAGCGCGACTGGGTGACTGGGATGGTGATAACCCATCATCAGATCGCAACCGCCTTCCACCAGCGACAGCGCCGCGTCGTGCACGTTGAGCGCACGCAGCCGCGTATGGATCGGGCCCATTTGCGCCTCGATGCGTTGGAGCCAGCGCGGGAAGTACGTGAGCGACAGCGTGTGCGGCACGGCGAACTCGATGGTCGCTTGCGGCGTCGCTGTATGGCCACGCAAGAGCGCCCGGGCTTCGTGGAACTGCGAAAGCATCGCGAGCGCCTGCTCGTTGAACACCTGGCCCGCCGCTGTGAGCCGCGTCGGATAAACCGAACGGTCGATCAACTCGGTGCCGAGCCACGCCTCGAGCGCCTGAATGCGCCGCGAGAACGCCGGCTGCGTGACATGACGCAACTCAGCCGAGCGGCTAAAACTGCGCGTTTCCGCGAGCGAGACGAAGTCTTCCAGCCATTTCAGTTCCATGCGAAGCCTGCTGCCGGCGAGAAAGAAGAAGTCAGCATTCTAGTGGGTGTCGTGGCGACACCGGCGTTGGCCGCGACGGCTTTATCGCAGCTTCGTCAAAAAATCGGATTTCGCCGATAGGCCCGCGCGCCGCGCATCGCTATCTTGCGTCGGCGCGCGACGCGGGCGGTCAACCCTCGTTCCGCTACACCGCCATCGCGGACACGGCCGGCACACATCGGTCATTCCTCTACCCACGTCACCTCACCTTGCCGCGCAACGCGGCCCCGCCCATGCCGCCACTCGTTTCGATCATCACGCCGACCGCCAATCGTGAGCACCTGCTGCCTGCCATCACGCGCTGCGTGTTGCGCCAACGAGTCGACTGGGAATGGCTGATTCTCGATGACAGCGCCGTGCCGAGCGCGTATCTGATGGCGCTGGCGTCGCAGGACGCACGCATTCGCTATTTTCATTCGCCGGCGCGAATGTCGATCGGCTCGAAGCGTAACTTTCTGATCGGCGAAGCGCGCGGTACGGTGGTCGCCCATTTCGACGACGACGACCACTATGCGCCGCATTACCTCGCCCACATGGTCACGACGATGCGTGAGAACCGCGCCGATCTCGTCAAGCTGTCGGGCTTTTTCATGTATGCGCCGCACACGCGATTCCTCGGCTATATGGACCTCAACGCGAAAGTCGGCCTGCATTACGAACTGAGCGGCCAGTCGGTCAGTCATGTGGAGTTCCACGAAAAAATGCAGATAGGCGCGGACTTCGTGCTGTTCTATGGCTTCTCATACGTGTACGAAAAGGCGCTGGCTGCGGTGTCCGCCTTCGACGATATCGACCTGTGCGACGACGAAAGTTTTATCCGGCCCGTGGTCGAAGCAGGTTGCAAAGTCATTGCCGCGGACGATCCGCAGGCGAGTTGTCTGCATATCGTGCATCCGGGCTCGACATCGCGCTGTTTTTCGCGCTACTCGATGCCTTCGTTCATCCTGTCTACGCTCTTCCCTTGCTACGAAGGCACGCCGGCTTGAGCGTCGCAGTCTTTCGTCGCGGCACGTTCAATGAAGGCCGGCGCTCCGGCGGCCGGCGCTCCGGGCGGATGCTGCTCTAGTGGTAAAATTCGCGGTTCCCTTCCGTTCCGATCCGCTCACCGTGAGTTCAGTGAGCGCTCAACGCCTAGAGCCAGCCGCCATCATGTCCGACACCCGCCCCGACACCCTGTTCGCGCTGAATGCGCTTTCTCCGCTCGACGGACGCTATGCGTCGAAAACCGAAGCCCTGCGCGACTGGCTCTCGGAAGCCGCGTTCATGCGCAATCGTGTGACGGTCGAAATCCATTGGCTGATCGCCCTTTCGCGCGCGGGTTTCGCGGAAGTGCCGCGCTTTTCCGATGCCTCCGAGCAATTCCTGCTGCAACTGGCCGAGCGCTTCACCGCGCACGACGCCGCGCGCATCAAGGAAATCGAGCGCGTAACGAATCACGACGTGAAAGCAGTCGAGTACTGGCTGAAGGAATCGGTTAAAGGTCAGGAAGAGCTGGAGCGCGCGAGCGAGTTCATCCACTTCGCGTGCACGTCGGAAGACATCAACAACACGTCGCACGGCCTGATGCTTGCGGGCGCCCGCGAACATGTCATTTTGCCGGCGCTGCGCACGGTGCATCAGAAGCTCATTGCGCTCGCTCACGCGCACGCCGAGCAGCCGATGCTGTCGCGCACGCACGGCCAGCCGGCCAGCCCGACCACGCTCGGCAAGGAGATGGCCAATGTGGCTGCACGCCTCGAACGCGCGATCGACCGTATCGCGAAGGTCGAACTGCTCGGTAAGATGAACGGCGCGGTCGGCAATTTCAACGCGCATTTGTCGGCGTATCCGGAGTTCAACTGGGAAGCGTTCTCGCGTGAAGTGATCGAACAGCGTCTGAAGCTCGCATTCAATCCGTACACGATCCAGATCGAGCCGCACGACTACATGGCCGAACTGTTCGACGCGGTCGCGCGCGCAAATACGATCCTGCTGGATCTCGACCGCGACGTATGGGGCTACATTTCGGTCGGCTATTTCAAGCAACGCACGAAGGCAGGCGAGATCGGTTCGTCGACGATGCCGCACAAGGTCAACCCGATCGACTTCGAAAACTCCGAAGGCAATCTGGGGCTCGCAAACGCTACGCTGCGCCATCTCGCCGACAAGCTGCCGGTTTCGCGCTGGCAGCGCGACCTGACCGACTCCACGGTGCTGCGCAACATGGGTGTCGCGTTCGGTTACTCGCTGCTCGCGTACGACTCGCTGATCCGCGGTCTCGACAAGCTCGAAGTGAACGCACAGCGCCTGAACGAAGACCTCGACAATTGCTGGGAAGTGCTGGCCGAGCCGGTGCAAACGGTGATGCGCCGCTATGGCATTGAGAATCCGTATGAGCAGTTGAAGGAACTGACGCGCGGCAAGGGCATCACGCGCGAGGCGTTGCAAACATTCGTGGGTGGCCTGGCTATTCCGCAAGACGCGAAAGACCGCCTGCTTGCCATGACGCCGGGTTCGTACATCGGCAAGGCGGTCGAACTGGCGAAGCGCATCCGCTAAAAGCCTTCGTCGTTTGGCAGGTCAAAAAAAAAGCCGCTCGATCGAGCGGCTTTTTTCATTTAACAGGCAAACGCTGCGCCGGAACTTACCGTTTGTCGACCTGCTTCAACACCTCGTCGACGATCTGTTCCGGCGACAGTTCAATGCTCACCGTCACTGCTTCGTCTGCACCCGGCTCTTCGAGCGTATCGAGCTGGCTCTGCAGTAGCGACGGATCGAAGAAGTGCCCTGTACGCGTGGTCAGACGTTCTTCCAACACCTCGCGCGAGCCCTTCAGATAAACGAAGCACACGTCGCTATCGCCGTCGCGCAGAATGTCGCGATACGAGCGTTTCAGCGACGAACACGTGAACACCGCTGTCTCGCCCGCCTTCTGCTTTTCTTCGATCGCGGCGCGGATAGTTTTGAGCCACGGCCACCGGTCTTCGTCGGTGAGCGGAATGCCGTGGTGCATCTTCTCCTTGTTGGCGGCGCTATGGAACGCGTCGCCGTCGGTGAACGCGCAGTGCAGGCGTTCCGCCAGCATCTCGCCAATTCTCGTTTTGCCGGCGCCCGACACGCCCATTGCGATCAGAATCATCAAAAACTCCTTACAGGACCGCCGCTAGCGCGAAGGTCAAGCCCAAACCCATCAACGAAATGATGGTCTCGAGGAGCGACCATGTCTTGAAGGTCTGCCCCACCGTCATACCGAAGTATTCCTTGATCAGCCAGAAACCGCCGTCGTTCACGTGCGAAAAAATCAGCGAACCCGAGCCCGTTGCCAGCACGAGCAGTTCCGGCTTCACTTGCACACCGCTTGCCGCGGCGATTGGCGCGACGATGCCGCAGGCAGTGGTCATTGCGACCGTCGCCGAACCCGTGGCAAGACGGATCAGCGCCGCGACCAGCCAGCCGAACAGCAACGGCGACAAGTGCGCTGCGGTGGCCGCAGCAACGATTTCCTTCGAAATGCCGCTATCCATCAGCACGCGCCCAAAACCGCCGCCCGCACCGACGATCAGCGTGATGCCCGCGATCGGCGCGAGACATTCGCCGCAGAATTTCTGGATCTGATCGCGATTGAAGCCTCGGCTCGCACCGAAGGTCCAGAAGCTGACCAGCACCGCGATCAGCAGCGCGACGTCCGAGTTGCCGACGAAATGCAGCAGGTCGTTCGGCAAGGTCTTCGGCGTGAACACGAGGTCCGCCCAGCTACCCACCAGCATCAGAATCACCGGCAGCAAAACCGTGAAGAGCGTGATGCCGAAGCTCGGCAGTTCGCGCTTCGGCGCTGTGTTCGTTGCACCGTTCTTCGCCGCGTCGTCGTGACCGAGGAATTGCGCGGCCAGCGCGTTTTCTTGCGGCAGCTTCACATAGCGGCTGATCAGCAGCGCAAACAGCGGACCCGCGACGATAGCCGTCGGCACGCCGATAATCAGGCCATAGGCGATCGTCTTGCCGATATCGGCGTGATACTGCTGCACCGCGAGCATTGCGGCCGGATGCGGCGGAATCAGCCCGTGCACGACGGACAGACCCGCGACCATCGGCAGGCCGACCAGCAGCAGCGATTTATTGGTGCGTTTCGCGACGTTGAAGGCAATCGGAATCAGCAGCACGAAGCCGACTTCAAAGAACACCGGCAGACCGACGATGATCGCGACGACCATCATCGCCCAGTGAATGTTTTTCTCGCCGAACCAGTTGATGAGCGTCGTGGCGATGCGTTCGGCGCCGCCAGATTCGGCCATCATCTTGCCAAGCATCGTGCCGAGCCCCACCACCACCGCGATGTGACCCAACGTGTTGCCGTTGCCCGTTTCGAACGATTTGACGATGGTCGCCATCGGCATGCCGGACGCGAGCCCGAGCAGCAGCGACACGATGATCAGAACGAGGAACGGATAGACCTTGTAGCGCGTGATCAACAAGATCAGCAAGGCGATGGCGATTACCCCGAATACCAGCAGCGTGCTGCCGTGAACAGCTTCCATGAAGCTCCTCCTTTTGCGTTATTGATTGTGGGTGCGCAAGACAGCAGCCACCTCGTCTCACGGCGACCGGCACGCATCAGAACTGTGCGAACCGCGCGGACGCTGAATTTTACTGTTTGTTGTCTGGAAATGCCCGCGAAACTAACGAGCATATTTGCAACGAAGCCTCGCCGCGACAGCCTGACCGGCTGTATCGACGAGGCTTTTGCTTGCCTGGTTCGCTGACCGGGCTAGATGCGGCGGATAGGAACTAGTGAGCGGGCGCGGCCAACTGGCTAGCGGCGCGCGCAAGACGCGTGACTTCTTCCCAGTTCTGCGCGGCCAATGCGGCTTTCGGCGTGAGCCATGATCCGCCGACGCACACCACGTTCGGCAGCGACAGGAAGTGCGTGGCCGTTTCCGCGGTGATGCCGCCGGTCGGGCAAAACTTCAGCGTCGGGAACGGGCCATGAAAAGCTTGCAGCATTGGCACACCGCCCGCTTGCTGCGCCGGGAAAAACTTCACGATCTCGTAACCGAGTTCGAGCGCGGTAATGATGTCGCTCGGCGTCATCACGCCAGGCAGAAGCGGCAGTCCGGCGTCCTGCGCAGCTTTGTGAATGTCCTTCGTGAGGCCCGGCGAGACACCGAACTGCGCGCCTGCCTTCTTCGCCTGAGCGCAGTGCTCGGGCCGGGTGATCGTGCCGACGCCGACGACGATGTCATCGGCAAGGTGGCTTGCGCGCTCAATCGCTTCCAGGCCGGCAGCCGTGCGCAGCGTGATTTCGAGCACCTTCACGCCGCCCGCATGCAATGCGCGCGACACGTGTTCGCCCTGCTCGGCGGAATCGAACGCAAGCACCGGAATCACCGGACCGAGGCGCACGATATCGCTTACTGTTTTCGACGTCATTGTCAAACTCCTTGTTTCTGCCAGCTGCCGGTTGGCGCGCTTGGCTGGCTGGCTTGATTGCTTGCCGGCTTTTCTGGCCGACTCAGTTGGCTTAGCGAGTCGGCAATCGGCTTTGCTGGACGTGCCGGTCAATCCGCTTCGTCAGTTGCCTGGTCAGTCCCGTTAGTCGATTACCTACCCGGTCCGGTTCGTACCTGTCTCGTCCGATTTGCTGCGCCACTCAACTCACGCGGCTGGTACTGCTTACCCCGCCTGCGTGGTGCTCGCAACAGTCACGCCCGACTCACCCGCGTGGTTCGCGGCAGGCGCGGTGTGCTTGCCGTGCAATGCCGCACGCTCGCCCACCATCGGCCCGAACACCGACGCGCCCTGCTCCGCAGGCGCTGCCGCCGCGCGAAACACACCGAACAGCTCGCGGCCGAAACCAACTTCGTTCTCCGCCTGATGCAGCGGCACGGCGTTCGGACGCGCAGCCCACTCGGCCGCGTCGATCTCGATGTCGAGCACGCCGGCTTCGGCGTCGATCACCAGCATGTCGCCGCTGCGCACCTTGCCGATCGGCCCTTGCAGCAGCGCTTCCGGCGACAGATGAATCACCGCGGGCACCTTACCCGACGCTCCCGACATGCGCCCGTCCGTGACGAGCGCGACATGGAAACCTTGATCCTGCAACACACCGAGCAGCGGCGTCAAACGATGCAGTTCCGGCATGCCGTTTGCCCGCGCGCCCTGGAAACGCACCACGGCAATGAAGTCACGCTTCAGTTCGCCATTATCGAACGCTTCCTGCACGGCTTCCTGCGAGTCGAACACGATGGCCGGCGCTTTCACCTTGCGATGCTGCTGCGCGACGGCCGAGATCTTGATTACGCCGCGGCCAAGCTTGCCCTGCATTAAACGCAGGCCGCCGTCCGCCTGGAACGGCTCCTTGATGCCGCGCAACACCGCGGTGTCTTCGCTGGCCTGTACGCCGGGCACCCATTGCAGCTTGCCGTCGATCAGCTTCGGTTCTTCCGTGTAGTGATGAAGGCCCTTGCCCGCCACCGTGTTGACGTCTTCATGCAGCAATCCGCCTTCGAGCAGATTGCGCACCAGGAACGCCACGCCACCGGCGGCGTGAAAATGATTCACGTCGGCTTTGCCATTCGGATAGATCTTCGCGAGCAGCGGCACCGCTTGAGACAGCGTGTCGAAGTCGTCCCAATCGATCACGATGCCGGCGGCACGCGCAATCGCGACAAGGTGCAGCGTGTGATTGGTCGAGCCGCCCGTCGCGAGCAGAGCGACGATACCGTTGACGATCGCCTTCTCGTCGATCACGTGACCAATCGGCATGTAGTTACCGCGCTCGACGGTCAGGTCGAGAACGCGGCGCGCGGCCTGCGCGGTCAACGCGTCGCGCAACGGCGTATGCGGATGCACAAAGGCCGAACCAGGCAGATGCAGGCCCATTATTTCCATCAGCATCTGGTTGCTGTTCGCGGTGCCGTAGAACGTGCAGGTGCCGTGGCCGTGATAGGCGGCGGCTTCCGCTTCGAGCAGCGCGTCGCGGCCGCATTGGCCGGTTGCGAACTGCTGGCGCGTCTTGGCTTTGTCGTCGTTCGAAAGACCGCTCGTCATGGGGCCGGCCGGCACGAAGATAGTCGGCAGATGGCCGAACTGCAGCGCGCCGATCAACAGGCCCGGCACGATCTTGTCGCAGATGCCGAGGCACAGCGCCGCGTCGAACATGTTGTGCGTAAGCGCGACTGCCGTGCTCATTGCGATGACTTCGCGCGAGAAGAGCGACAGCTCCATGCCCGCGTTCCCTTGCGTAATGCCGTCGCACATGGCCGGCACGCCGCCCGCGAACTGAGCGACGCCGCCGTTCTCGCGGGCGGCCTGCTTGATGATGTCCGGGTAGTTTTTGTACGGCGCGTGAGCCGACAGCATCTCGTTGTACGAGGAGACAATGCCGATGTTCGGTTCACGAATCTGCTTGATGACGAGCTTGTCATTGCCTTCCAGGCCCGCGAAACCGTGGGCCAGATTGGCGCAGGAAAGTGCGCCGCGCGCCGGGAACCTGCCCTGCGCCTCGTGAATGCGCGCGAGGTACGCCTCGCGAGTCGGCTTGCTGCGTTCGACCACGCGCTGCGTGACCTTTGACAATTGCGAATGCGGGGAAACCATCGGAGCTCCTTCGTCGCTGGCGGCGGGCGCGCGGACATGATGCGAGATAGATATCGCGGAGAGTCGAATCAACCAACGACGGCAATGTTAGTAGAAAAACTACACGTCCGCAATCGGAATCCCTATTGCAATGCGACATCGGGAATCCCCCTGAACGCCTTGCTGACGGCTGATCCGCGAGATTCATCACCGAGCTAAGGGATAACACCTACGGCCGAGATGTAGTTTTTGTACATACTGGGCAATCAGTTATAGTCCACGCATTCTTCAGCATAGTGCGAGATTTCCGATGATGCTGTCCCAGGTTGAAGAGATGCGCGAGCAGCTGCGTCCGTCCGAGCGCAAGCTGGCCGATTACGTGATCGAGGCGCCACGCGAGGTGCTCGATCTTTCGATGACGGAAGTCGCCGCGCGTGCGGGCGTCAGTCAGCCGACCATCGCGCGTTTTTGTCATGCGCTCGGCTTCTCGGGATTCCGCGAGTTCAAGATCCGGCTCGCGCAGGGCATCGCGACTGAAGTACCTGCCGTTTATCGGGACGTGCGCGCGGACGAACCGGCGCCGGGCGTCGCCGCCAAGGTGTTCGACCGGACGATCGGCGCGCTGATCCAGGTGCGCAACAATCTGTCTTCGGATAGCGTCGCGGCGGCGATCGACGTACTCGCGCAAGCGAAGCGGATCGAGTTCTACGGCGCCGGCGGATCGGGTATTACCGCGCTCGACATGCAGCACAAGTTCTTCAGGCTAGGCATGCCTAGCGTCGCCTACTCGGACCCGCATACGTTCCTGATGTCCGCAGCAATGCTCGGTGAGGGCGACGTCGTGGTCGCGATTTCGAACACGGGACGCACGCGCGATATCGTCGATGCAGCCAGGTCGGCTGTGGCCGGCGGCGCAAAAGTGATCGCCGTGACGCATGGCAACTCGCCGCTCGCGCGGATCGCGTCGGTAGGACTTTTCGCCAACATCGACGAAGACACCGATATCTTTTCGCCGATGACCTCGCGCACTTCGCACCTTGCGATCGGCGACATTCTCGCGGTGGGCGTCGCGCTAAAACGCGGACCGGAGCTTGCGGAGAAACTGGCCGATGCGAAGGAACTGATCGCGCGCAGAAGGATCGGGACAGACGGATGAAGGGTTGCGCACGAGAACAATCCGTTTTCGTTGTGTGCTGATTCACCTGAATACAAAACGGGCTCCTAAGGGAGCCCGTTTGTTTTGTGTCGCTCGAAGGGACACCTCAATGGCTTGAGTGCACGAAGTCGAACGATGCGTCGGTGTGCCCGCCATGCGAAGCGCGTCGCCTTGCGCCTTGTCCCATGACACGATCTCCGTCACGCGCGGAAAGGCGTGTGCATGCGCGCTCAAGGGGTCGTCCAGAATATGATCGGCAGTTGCGGAAAGGGGCTCGCCTTTTCGTGTTCACGGCGGTACGTTGACTCGCGACGTTTTCCGCAACAGCGACGAGCGTTACTTGTCACGCGGCGAGGGACACCACTCACACCGAGACATGCAAACGATGAGTCATCCGACACGCTGGGCGTGCGATGCACATCAAAACGGCTTGATCACCACCAGCGCGACCGCAGCGAGCATCCCGAGCACGGGCAATTCGTTGAACATCCGGTACCACTTGTGCGTGCGGCGGTTCTGCCCGCGCTCGAAGGTCCGCAGCAACACGCCGCAGTACGCGTGGTAAATCACCAGCAGCACGACGACGCCGACCTTGGCGTGAATCCAGCCCTGTCCTCGTCCGATTCCCACGACGAGCCAGAGCCACAGCCCGCAAATGAGCGCCGGCACGGCGATAAACGTCATGAAGCGAAACAGTTTGCGCGCCATGATCAGGAGACGCGTCACCGCCGCCGGCTCGGTTTCCATCGCCAGGTTGACGAAAATGCGCGGCAAATAGAACAGACCGGCGAACCAGGAAGCGACCAGAACGATATGAAACGTCTTGATCCAGAGCATCGGATGTCCTTGCGTGCGTGTTGAGTGTTGTAACCAGCGTGTTGTGGCCAGCGGCGGCAATCATGGCGGCCATTCATCGCGACGCACAGTGACCGACGGTCGCGGCAACGCCAGAAGGCGTAGACAGACGGACAAACGTGGCCGCGTTGCACGGCCACGCCTACCATTGAATAGCGCCTATTGGCGCCCTTCGCCATGCCCGAGCACGACATACTTCAGCGACGTCAAACCTTCCAGCCCCACCGGACCGCGCGCATGAAGCTTGTCATTTGAGATGCCGATTTCGGCACCAAGGCCAAACTCGAAGCCATCGGCGAAACGGGTCGATGCATTCACCATCACGCTTGCCGAATCCACTTCGCGCAGGAAACGCATGGCGCGGTCGTGGTCTTCGGTGACGATCGCGTCGGTGTGCTGCGAGCTATAGGTGTTGATGTGCTCGATCGCCGCGTCCAGATCGTCGACCACCCTGATCGCCAGCACCGGCGCGAGATATTCGGTGCGCCAGTCATCTTCCGTTGCATCGACCAGCGGGCCCACGCCCGCGTCGGCCAGCACCGCACGCGCCGCCGCGTCCACGCGCAACTCGACTTCTTTCTCGCGATACAGCTTGCCAAGAGGCGGCAGCACCGCCGATGCGATATCACGCGCGACGAGCAGCGTCTCCATCGTGTTGCAGGTGCCATAGCGATGCGTTTTGGCGTTGTCGCAGACCGTCAGCGCCTTCGCGAGGTCCGCGCGGTCGTCCACGTACACGTGGCAGATGCCGTCGAGGTGCTTGATCATCGGCACTCGCGCTTCGTTCATCAGCCGCTCGATCAGACTCTTGCCACCGCGTGGAACGATCACGTCGACGTACTCGGTCATTGTGATCAGCTTGCCGACCGCGGCGCGGTCCACGGTCGCGACAACCTGCACGGCGTCCTGTGGCAAACCGGCAGCTTCGAGACCCTCGCCGATCAGCTTCGCGAGCGCCGTATTGCATTCCAACGCTTCGGAACCGCCGCGCAGGATCGTGGCGTTGCCCGACTTCAGGCAGAGCGCGGCGGCGTCAATCGTGACGTTAGGACGCGATTCGTAGATGATGCCGATCACGCCGAGCGGCACGCGCATCTGCCCGACCTGAATGCCGCTTGGCCTGTACTTCAGGTTGCTGATCTCGCCGATCGGGTCCGCGAGCGCCGCGACCTGGCGCAGGCCTTCGACCATCGTTTTCAGCGCTTTATCCGACAAAGTCAGCCGGTCGATGAAAGCCGCGTCGTGGCCTTTGTCGCGTGCCCGCGCGAGGTCACGCGCGTTAGCTTCCTTGAGCAACGCGGCGTCGCGCTCGATACCCGCTGCGACCGCCGCGAGTGCCGTGTTCTTCGCGGCCGTCGACGCCCGCGCCATCGCACGCGAGGCCTGGCGGGCGCGGCGGCCGAGGTCGGTCATGTACTGGTCGATATCCATGTGATTCTCGTGATGGCGCGCACGTCGACGTGCGGCGGAAAGGCTGATTAGCGAATGATTCAAAGATTGTAAGTCGGGGCAAGGCGGTCTGCATGCCATGGCGGCCAGCGCCACCTATCACGCTGAAGCCGCCGATCCTTCAGCACGCGAAGCCCGGCAGGCTAAAGCGAACTGGTGGTCCGGACGGTTCAGCCGTCCGCCAGAGCCGTGGCACTCGTCACGCCGTGCTCGTCCCGCTTGTCCCATTTGTGCCACATCGAATGGGACCACCGGCTGGCCTGCATTACCGGATCACAGCGGCCTACGTGCGCCCGCTGCGGCCCCGGCCCCGCCCCGAGGTCGCGGCGGCGGAACAGGCGCCGTTTTCGGCGACGCGACCGTCATCGCGAGTTCGAACAAGCCGTCCCAAGGATCGGGCGGCGGGTCATTGCGATGATTGCCAGGCGTGCTGCCCGACAAGCCCTTAACCTGGCGATCGAGCCGCGCCGCCAGCGCGAGCGCTTTTTCAAGCGAGGCCTCGGTAACACGTGACAAAGCCGGGCCGATCAACCGCTCGCGCGGACCCCACACGCGGTTTTCGCGCACCAGCATCGCGAGCGGTTTGCCGGCCCCGACGCCGCGTTTGATGCGCAAAAGCGTACGCAATTCTTCGACGACCGCCCACAGCACGAGGACCGCGGCTTCGCCTTCGCCGCGCAGGCCGTCGAGCATGCGCGACAGACGGCCGACGTCGCCCGCGAGCATCGCCTCGTTCAGCTTGAACACGTCGTAGCGCGCGACGTTGAGCACGGCGTCGTGAATCTGCTCGAAGCTCAGCGAGCCGGCCGGATAAAGCAAGCCGAGCTTCTGAATTTCCTGATGCGCCGCCAGCAGGTTACCTTCGACACGCTCGGCGATAAACGCGAGCGCGCGCCGCCCTTCTTCCCCGGCGGCGACCCGCTGGCCTTGCGCCGCGAGCCGCTGGCCGACCCAGTTCGGCAACTGCGCGCGCTCGACCGGATCGATTTTCAACGCGACGCCCGCGTCGGCAAGCGCCGTGAACCAGGCGGATTTCTGCGTGGCCGCGTCGAGCCGCGGCAGCGTGATCATCGTCAATACGTCGTCATTGACGGCGGCCGCCAGCGCTTTCAGCGCATCTGCCCCTTCTTTGCCGGGCTTGCCCGACGGAATGCGCAGTTCGACCAGTTGACGGTCACCGAACAGCGACATCGACTGGCTCGCGCCCAACAGCGAACTCCAGTCGAAACCGCGCTCCACGGTGAACACCGAGCGATCGGTGAAGCCGGCCGCGCGCGCCGCCGCACGAATCCGGTCGCACGCTTCCTGCGCGAGCAGATGCTCGTCGCCGTACACGACGTACAGTCCGGCGAGTCCCTTGGCGAGATGCGCTTCGAGCGCGTCAAGTCGCAGTTGCATGGCTATGTATTTCTCAGATCCCGTCGACGCCCGCGCTCACAGCGGCGGCGGCGGCAAAGGCGCGCGCGGCGCGACGGCCGGCACCTGCTCGCCCGGCGCCGGATGCAGCGAGCGCACGCTTGAAAGACGGCGCGTGAGCTGGTCGATCGCGTCGTTTTCCATATCGGCGAAAAGGATGTCCGACTCGGCGGCTTTTGCTTGCGAGTACTTGTCGCTATAGGTCATCGCGCGGTTCAGTGCGATCACGCTCGGCGGAATCAGCACCGTGCCGTCCTTGCCGATCAGCGAGTAGTTCATGGAGAGATTCAATTGATACTCTTCTACGACGCCCAGTGAGTTCAGCGTCAGCGTGCTGTAGCCGCGGCCTTCGGTAATCTGCAAGGTAGCGTCCGCGCTGGTCACCGAGTTCACCACCACCGTGTCGCTGCCGCCTTGCACCATGCGCGCGAGCCGCGCGTTCGCCGATGGCGAACCGCCGGCGACGAACAGGCGCTTGAACGCATAGTCCTGCTGGCCGCGCAATTGGAAACCGCACGCGGACAACATCAATACGCTGCAAGCCAGCGTCAAAAAAAACGATCTGCGAGTCACATTGGCTCCTGGTTCGCAGTGGGTTCCCGGCGAGAGGCACGCGCCGCCGCACGCGACGGCGCCATGCCTGTTGACAGATGCTGCTGGATCGTCAAACGACCACGTTCACGAGGCGGCCCGGCACCACGACAATCTTCTTGGGCGCCTTGCCTTCGCTGAACTTCGCGACCATTTCGTGCGCGGCCGCCAACTGCTCGATCGATTCGCGCGACGCGTCCTTCGACACCGTCAGCGCGCCGCGCACCTTGCCGTTCACCTGCAGCACGAGTTCGATTTCCGATTGCTCGAGCGCCTTCTCGTCGACCTTCGGCCACGGCGCGTCGAGCAGCGAACCGAACTCGTCGGCGTAACCGAGTTCCTGCCACAACTGGAACGTGAGGTGCGGCACGACCGGATACAGCACGCGCAGCATCACACCATAAGTTTCGCGCAGCACAGCAGACTGCGCGCCCTTTGCGCTGTCGAGCGCGTTGAGCATTTTCATCGCGGCCGACACGACCGTGTTGTACTGCAAACGCTGGTAGTCGAAGTCAGCCTGCTTGAGCACGCTGTAGATTTCGCGACGCAGCAGTTTGTCAGCGTCGGCAAGTTGCGCGGCGTCGAACCGGCCGCCTGCGCGCAGCGCCGCTTCGTTCGCGTGACCGAAGCTCCACACGCGACGCAGGAAGCGGCTCGCGCCTTCCACGCCCGAGCCCGACCACTCCAGCTGCTGCTCGGGCGGTGCGGCGAACATGACGAACAGACGCGCGGTGTCCGCGCCGTGCTGGTCGATCAACGATTGCGGATCGACGCCGTTGTTCTTCGACTTCGACATCTTCTCGACGCCGCCCAGCACGACCGGCTGGCCGTCCGAGTTCAGCACGGCACCGACCGGGCGGCCTTTGTCGTCGAATGAAACCGTGACGTCGGCCGGGTTGTACCAGGTTTTCTTGCCCGCAGCGTCTTCCCGATAGTAGGTTTCGTTCAGCACCATGCCCTGTGTGAGCAGGTTTTTCGCCGGCTCACCGAACTTGACGAGACCGAGGTCGCGCATCACTTTCGCCCAGAAGCGCGAGTACAACAGGTGCAGAATCGCGTGCTCGATGCCGCCGATGTACTGGTCCATCGGCGCCCAATAGTCGGTGCGCTCGTCGACCATGGTCGCTGCGCCCGGCGATGCGTAGCGGTAGAAGTACCACGACGAATCGACGAACGTGTCCATCGTGTCCGTCTCGCGTTTGGCCGCGCCGCCACAGGTCGGGCAGGTGCAATTCACGAACGCTTCGGACTTCGCGAGGGGGTTGCCCGTGCCGTCCGGCACGAGGTCCTCGGGCAGCACGACAGGCAGGTCTTTTTCCGGCACCGGCACGTCGCCGCACTTCGGGCAGTGGATGATCGGAATCGGCGTGCCCCAGTAACGCTGACGCGACACGCCCCAATCACGCAGACGCCACGTGATCTGCTTGTCGCCCAAGCCCAATGCCTTCAGGTCGGCGGCAATGGCGTCTACTGCCTGTTCGTAGTTCAGCCCGTCGTACTTGCCGCTGTTGACGAGCGTACCGCCCTTCTCGCCGTACCACTCTTCCCAGGCCTGCGTCGAAAACTCCTTGCCTTCGACCGCCACCACCTGCTTGATCGGCAGACCGTATTTCTTTGCGAACGCGAAGTCGCGCTCGTCGTGCGCCGGCACGCCCATCACCGCGCCTTCGCCGTAAGTCATCAGCACGTAGTTGCCGATCCACACTTCGACCGGTTCCTGCGTGAGCGGATGCTTGACGAAAAAGCCGGTCGCCATGCCCTTCTTTTCCATGGTCGCGACGTCGGCTTCGGCCACGCCGCCGCGCTTGCATTCGTCGATGAAAGCCTGCAGTTCCGGCTTGTCTTGCGCGAGACGCGTGGCAAGCGGGTGCTCGGCCGCGACCGCGGCGAAGGTCACGCCCATGATCGTGTCGGCGCGCGTCGTGAACACACGCAACAGCTTCTGTTCGCCGTCGATTTCATACGGGAAACCGAAGTTCACACCGAAGCTCTTGCCGATCCAGTTCTGTTGCATGATCTTCACGCGCTCGGGCCAGCCGAGGCCTTCCAGATCGTTCAGCAACTCGTCTGCGTACTGCGTGATGCGCATGTAGTACATCGGGATTTCGCGCTTCTCGACGAGCGCGCCCGAGCGCCAGCCGCGACCGTCGATCACCTGCTCGTTCGCGAGCACCGTTTGATCGACCGGGTCCCAGTTAACGGTGCCGGTTTTCTTGTACGCGATGCCCTTTTCCAGCATCTTCAGGAAGAGCCACTGGTTCCACTTGTAGTAATCGGGGCTGCAGGTGGCGACTTCGCGCGACCAGTCGATCGCGAGGCCCATGGACTGCATCTGCTTCTTCATGTAAGCGATGTTGTCGTAGGTCCACTTTGCCGGCGGCACGTTGTTCGCCATCGCGGCGTTTTCCGCCGGCATGCCGAACGCGTCCCAACCCATCGGCATCAGCACGTTGTAGCCGTTCATCCGCAGATAGCGGTACATCACGTCGTTGATCGTGTAATTGCGCACGTGCCCCATGTGCAGCTTGCCCGACGGATACGGCAGCATCGAGACGCAGTAGAACTTGGGCTTGTCGGTGGTTTCCGATGTCTTGTACGCGTCGATGGCGCGCCATTGCCCTTGCGCGGCGGATTCGACGTCGGAGGGAACGTATTTTTCGTGCATGGTGTGATGGGATCGCTGGGTTCGGTGCTTCCGCACCGGCCGCTTGGTGCTTTTGCTGGATGAAATGGCGTCGTTTTCCCTACTGCGGGGAAAGGGCTGATTATACCGTTCGCGGACGGCTGCGCCGCGTGGCGAGCGCCCGCGCGCCTACTGCTGCGAGCCCGGTGGCGGCGGCTCGGTCACAAAGCCGATGCGCTCAAGACCGGCCTGCTGCGCGGCGCCCATGACCTGCGCGATCACCTCGTAGCGCGTATTGCGCTCGGCGTGCAGATGAATTTCGGGCTGGTCGGCCTGCTTGCCGGCTTGCGCGAAGCGCCCGCGCAACTGCTCAAGCGTAATGACGCTGCCGTCCCAATACAGCTTGCCGGCGGCGTCGATTGAAAGGGAAATAGTTTGCGGCGTTTCGCGCGCCGGCGCCGACGCGACCTTCGGCAGGTCGAGCCGGATCGCGTGTGTGAATAAGGGCGCGGTAATGATGAAAATCACCAGCAGCACCAGCATCACGTCGATCAGCGGCGTCATGTTGATCTCGGCCATCGGTGCAGCCGTCTGCTTTTTCTCCAGTCCGCCGAACGCCATGCCGCCTCCTTATGTCGTGACGCGCGCCTAGTGCCCCTGTTGCGCTTATTGCCCTTAGTGAGTCGTGGCCTGCGGACCGCGCACCGGCGCTTGCGGCTGGCCCACGGGCGCGCACACGTACGCGTGCAGATCGTGCGCAAATCCGTCGAGTTCCTCCGACAGCTGCCGCACGAGGCGCCCCAGCACGTTGTAGGCGAGCACTGCGGGAATCGCCACCACGAGACCGAAGGCCGTCATGATGAGCGCCTCGCCGACCGGCCCGGCGACGTTCTCGATCTGCGCCTGACCGCTCGCGGCAATGCTGCCGAGCGCGTGATAAATGCCCCAAACGGTCCCAAGCAGGCCGACAAAAGGCGCCGTGCTGCCCACCGAAGCCAGCAGCACCTGGCCGAATTCGAGCCTCCGCTGCGACGCATTGAGCGCCTGACGCAGCGCGCGAACCACACGCTCGCTGCGCTCGACGCGCGCAAGCAGTGCGCCGGGGATATCGACTTCGGCTGCATGGAGCGCCGCTTCTGCAAGCGGCGCGAAAACGCGCTCGCGGTCGGCGCGCTTCAATTCGGCAACGCCTTCCGCCAGGGTCGGCGCTTGCCAGAACCGCCCGACAGCGCGCGTCGCCTGACGCTTGGCCCGCACCAGCACCCAGGTTTTGACGATCAGAAAGCACCAGCTCGCAATCGACATCGCCAGCAGCACATAAGCGACGCCATGCGTGATCGCGTCGCTCGTTTGCAGGTAATGGATGATGCCGCTGCCGCCTGCCATCTGATTTCGCCGGAGAAAAGTGAGTTCGTGCGGATACGTAAGCCGCGCGCCGCGATTAGCGCAGACCGAGCACGTCTTGCATGTCGAAGAAGCCGGTCTGGTGGCCTTCGAGGAAACGCACGGCACGCAGCGCGCCCTGCGCATACGACAGGCGGCTCGCCGATTTGTGCGTGATTTCAATGCGCTCGCCGATGCCAGCGAACAGCACCGTATGGTCGCCGACGATATCGCCGCCGCGAATCGCCGAAAATCCGATCGTGGACGGATCGCGTTCGCCGGTCACGCCTTCGCGGCTATAGACCGCGCAGTCGTCGAGATTGCGCCCGAGAGCGTTGGCGATCACTTCGCCCATCGTCAAAGCGGTGCCCGACGGCGCATCGACCTTGTGACGATGATGCGCCTCGATGATCTCGATGTCGTAGCCGGTCGCGAAATGCTTCGCGGCGTATTCGAGCAGCTTGAGCGTGACATTCACGCCCACGCTCATATTCGACGCAAACATGATCGCGATGTTGTCCGCCGCGGCGCGCAGCTGCGCCTTCTGCTCATTGTCGAAGCCGGTCGTGCCAATCACCATTTTCACGTTGTGACGCTGCGCGGCTTCCAGATGCGTCAGCGTGCCTTCAGGGCGCGTGAAGTCGATCAGGTAGTCCGATTCCGCGAACACACGTTCAATGTCGTCGGTCAGCATCACGCCCGTCTGTTTGCCGAGAAAGGCGCCGGCGTCCTGACCGAGCTGCGGCGAACCGGGACGGTCGAGCGCACCCGACAGCGTGGCGTCGGAATCGTTAAGAACGGTTTCGATGAGCATGCGGCCCATACGGCCCGATGCGCCAGCAATCGCAATTTTCATGGCTACGAGGGTTCGAATGACACAGCCCGGCAGAGGCGGGCAAAAGCGGCGGCGGGCAGCACGCCCTCGCACCGCGCGGGACTGGAACAGCAGACAATCCGACGGCACCGCGCGAAGCCCGATGCGACTTTGCAGTGGCATTCCACGGCGGGCGATTGCGCGGCGGCCGTCTTAAAACAAGGACAGCGCTATTACTGGCTCGTTCCCGAAGTGGACGGCGTGCCAACCGGCGCATTCTGCGTGGGGCCGCTGCTTTGCGAGCCCGTCGGCCCGACCGGGTTGTCCTGCGACGACGGCGATTGCGGCGGCGGCGGACGGTGGAACTGGAACTGCGGCTGACCACCGGACGTCGGGCCTTGCGGCGGGATGCCGCCGGCATTCGCGGTCGGAGCCGTTGAGCGCACCGACGACGGCGTATTTCGCGACGGCGCTTGCACCGCATTCGTCGCACGATTCGCGGCTTGAGCGGCTTCAGCGTTCGCGTCGGTGGACGGCGCGGCCGCTGCGGCAGCACCTTCGACGGACGGCGAACGCGCGGTGTCGACCGTGACCGGCGCCGTGGCTGCCGGCGCGCTTGCCTCGCCCGTGCTGCTTGCTACGCTCGCTGCGGCGGCCTTCTTACCGCGCTTGTCACCGTCGATCTCAGCAAGCAGTTCGAGGTTGGACGGCAGATCTTCGCCGCCGCTCCAGCTGGCGACGCGATCGCCCGCGAAGTTGACCACGAAGTCGCGCTGCTGGACGACGTTAGTCGAGCCGCGCTTGAAATAGAACACGTAGTCCCAGCGATCTGCGTGGAACATGTCGGCGAGGAGCGGCGTGCCCAGCAACTGACGCACCTGTGCGCGCGACAGGCCCACCTGCATTTGCGCGGCGGCTTCTTTCGAAACGAAGTTGCCTTGCACAACGGTAATCCGGTACGGCGTGATGCTTTGAGCAACCCGCTGGGTGAGGCTGTCGTACGTGGAACATCCTGCAAGAATCGCGACAGCCGCAACAGCGGTCAAGGTACCCCGCATGCGGCTCCCCCGGTAGATCAGTTGAGATTTTGAAATCATTTCACTCACCGTGCGGGCCCGCTGACGAGCCGCGCGAGTTTCATTCCATCGAAGATGACCAGAACGGCAAAAACACATTACTATGAGAGCCCAGCATTGTACTCTAGGGATCCCTTGTCATGACCAATCCAACCGATCTCAAGAACATCGGGCTCAAGGCGACCCTTCCGCGCCTCAAAATCCTCGAGATTTTCCAGCACAGCCCGGTGCGTCACCTGACGGCCGAAGACGTGTACCGCAACCTCCTGCACGAGGAGCTCGATATCGGCCTTGCCACCGTCTATCGTGTGCTGACGCAATTCGAGCAGGCCGGCCTGCTCTCGCGCAGTAATTTCGAATCGGGCAAGGCTGTTTTCGAGCTGAACGAAGGGTCGCATCACGACCATCTGGTGTGCCTCGATTGCGGCCTCGTCGAAGAATTTTTCGACTCCGAAATCGAGAGTCGTCAGCAGTCCATCGCGAAGGAACGCGGCTTCAAGCTGCAGGAACACGCACTGGCACTTTACGGCGCCTGCACTAAGGAAAACTGCCCGCATCGCAAGCATTGACGTGGTGCCGACCGTGTCGGGGGCGCGGTCGAACGATTTGCGATCAGCAGAAAAATGGCCCGGCCAGGTTGAATCGGCTGGGCCATTTTTTTGGTCGGGCGCATTCGGGGGAACGCCATCGTGCGGCGCATGCCGTCTCGCCGCGTCAGTGCCTGCTGGCCGCGCACGCCGCGCTGCCCGGCTGACACAAGCGGCGGACCCTTTGCCTGAAACGCCGCGGCGCCGACGTGTATTTCGACACTCGGCAGGCGTAAAAAAGCCGCTCCGAGGAGCGGCTTTTTTTCCGAACCGCGCTAAACCGAACTGCCGGCGTTGCAACGACGGCGTCCGGAAAAGCATAGAACGGCTTACTTCGCGTTGGCGAGCGCTACGGCCGTGTCCAGCATGCGGTTCGAGAAGCCCCACTCGTTGTCATACCAGCTCGACACCTTCACCAGGCGGCCCGACACTTTGGTCAGCGTTGCGTCGAACGTCGACGAAGCCGGGTTGTGGTTGAAGTCGATCGAGACCAGCGGCGCGTCGTTGTAGCCGAGGATGCCTTTCAGCGCGCCTTGCGACGCTTCCTTCATGATCGCGTTGACTTCGTCGACCGTTGTGTCGCGTGCGGCGATGAACGACAGATCGACCACCGACACGTTGATGGTCGGCACGCGAATCGCATAGCCGTCCAGCTTGCCGTTCAGTTCCGGCAGCACCAGGCCGACAGCCGACGCAGCGCCCGTCTTGGTCGGGATCTGGCTGTGCGTGGCCGAGCGCGCGCGGCGCAGATCTTCGTGGTACACGTCCGTCAGAACCTGGTCGTTCGTGTACGCGTGAATGGTCGTCATCAGGCCGTTCACCAGGCCGATCTTGTCGTTCAGCGGCTTGACGAGCGGCGCGAGGCAGTTCGTCGTGCACGATGCGTTCGAGATCACCGTGTCCGATGCCTTCAGCACGTTGTGGTTCACGCCATAGACGATCGTTGCGTCGACGTCCTTACCGCCCGGCGCCGAAATGATGACCTTCTTCGCGCCGCCCTTGATGTGCGCGCTTGCCTTTTCCTTCGTCGTGAAAAAGCCCGTGCATTCCATCACGACGTCGACGTTCAGCTCGCCCCACGGCAGTTCAGCCGGGTTGCGGTTGGCCAGCACGCGGATCTTGTCGCCGTTCACAACTAGGTAGTCGCCGTCCACCGACACTTCGCCCGGGAACTTGCCGTGCGCGGTGTCGTATTGCGTCAGGTGAGCATTGGTCCTGGCATCGCCCAGATCGTTGATGGCGACGATTTCGATATCGTGCTTCTTGCCGTTTTCATAGAAGGCGCGCAGCGTGTTGCGGCCGATCCGGCCGTAGCCGTTGATTGCAACGCGAATCGTCATGATCTATCTCCTGATGACTAAAAAAATACGTCGATGTTCGTCTGACCGGCTGCGTTGCCGCGCGTTCGTGCTCCTGCTTCTGCCGTGCGGCAACGCTTTGATTCAGATCAGCCGAGTGCGGCTTTGGCCGTCTCTACCACGTGTTCGACGGTGAAACCAAAATGCTTGAACAGCACGCCAGCCGGGGCCGATTCGCCGAACGTGTCGATGCCGACCACGCCGCCTTCCAGACCCACGTACTTGCGCCAGAAATCCGTCACGCCCGCTTCGATCGCGACCCGGCGCACGCCTTGCGGCAGCACACGTTCGCGGTATTCCGCATCCTGCTTGTCGAACACCGTGGTGGACGGCATGGAGACGACGCGCGCCGCGATCCCCTCGCGCGCCAGCGGCTCGACCGCCTTGAGCGCCAGTTCGACTTCCGAACCGGTGGCCATCAGGATGATTTTGCGCGCAACGATCTCGTCGTTCCAGTCGCGCAGCACATAACCGCCCTTCTCAATGTTAGCGATCTGCGCGTCCGTGCGCTCCGAGAACTGTAGGTTCTGACGGCTGAAAATCAGGCACGACGGGCCATGATGTTCGACCGCGTGAGTCCACGCCACCGCCGTTTCGACGGTATCCGCGGGACGCCATACTTGCAGATGCGGAATCAGACGCAAGCTTGCTACGTGTTCGACCGACTGGTGAGTCGGGCCGTCTTCGCCGAGACCGATCGAGTCGTGCGTGAAGACGAAGATGGACGGCGCCTTCATCAGCGCGGCAACGCGCAGCGCGTTGCGGCTGTAGTCGGAGAACGTCAGAAACGTGCCGCCGAAAGCCTTGAAGCCACCGTGCAGTGCAACGCCGTTGATCGCGGCGCTCATGCCGAATTCGCGCACGCCGTAGTTGACGTAGTTGCCCGCCGCGCGCCCTTCGCCGTTCACGCGAACCGGCTGCGCGGCCTTCCAGTTGGTCAGGTTCGAACCGGTCAGGTCGGCCGAGCCGCCGAGCAGTTCCGGCAGCACTGCTGACAATGCCTCGATGGCCTGCTGCGATGCCTTGCGCGTCGCAACCGTTTCGGCACGCTCGTTCGCGCCGGCGATGATCGCCTTCGCCTTTTCCTTCCAGTCAGCGGGCAGTTGCTTGCCCATACGACGCGTGAATTCAGCCGCTTCTTGCGGATATTTCGCCGCGTAAGCCGCGAACGCCTTATCCCAGTCGGATTCGAAACGCGCACCCGCTTCCTTCGCGTCCCACGCTGCGTAGACTTCCTGCGGGATCACAAACGGCTCCCACTTCCAGCCGATGGCCTCGCGCGTCGCCGCGATTTCCTTGTCGCCGAGCGGCGCGCCGTGCGAGTCGTGGCTGCCGGCTTTGGTCGGCGCACCTTCGCCAATCACGGTCTTGCAGCAGATCAGCGTGGGTTTGTCCGATTGCTTGGCCTTTTTGATGGCGGCGTCGACTGCGTCGACATCGTGGCCGACCACGTTCGGAATCACGTTCCAGCCGTATGCTTCAAAGCGCTTCGGCGTGTCGTCGTGGAACCAGTGCACCACTTCGCCGTCGATGGAAATGCCGTTGTCGTCGTAGAACGCGATCAGCTTGTTTAGCTTCAGCACGCCCGCGAGCGAACACGCTTCATGCGAAATGCCTTCCATCAGGCAGCCGTCGCCGACGAACACATACGTGTGGTGGTCGACGATCTTAGCGTCGGGCTTGTTGAATTCGGTGGCGAGCAGCGACTCCGCGAGCGCCATGCCGACCGCGTTCGCCAGACCCTGGCCAAGCGGGCCGGTGGTCGTTTCGACGCCCGGCGTAATGCCGTATTCCGGGTGGCCGGGCGTCTTCGAATGCATCTGGCGGAAGTTCTTCAGTTCGCTGATCGGCAGGTCGTAGCCGGTCAGGTGAAGCAGCGAGTACAGCAGCATCGAACCGTGGCCGTTCGACAGAACGAAACGGTCGCGGTCCGCCCATTGCGGGTTCTTCGGATTGTGGCGGAGATGGCGCGACCACAGGGCCACACCGATTTCGGCCATGCCCATTGGCATGCCGGGGTGCCCGGAATTCGCTTGTTGAACGGCGTCCATGGACAGCGCGCGAATTGCGTTGGCCATCAAGGAAGTGGGTGCGGGAGACGGGGTCGTCATGTCGAGTCCGGAGACAGAGTCAGAAAGCGGTGCGCGCTTGAGGCCCGGAAGCTCGGCGGCCAGTCCGCTTCGGCGCACGGTGCGGCGCCGGAAGACGCGAGACGGGCAGAGCAAACGGACAAGGCTGAAAGCGTGCCATTCTAACAGAACGTTGCCTCCCTCCCTGTGCGCAAAGCCGCATGGCGGGCGCCGCCCGGTGCCTCCACAGACCCGCTGATTTGTTTCGCATCGTGGGGCGCGCACGAGACCGTGCGGCGCGTCGCCCTTACAATCGGGCAGCGGAAACCGACCCGTTCACACTGGGCAAACCATCTTGAGCGCTACTTTGCTGTTCCACCCGAGTCCGGACGCTGTCTACGGATTTCCGGACGCGTCGCTGATCGCACGCGTCGATTCGCCGTATCAGCGCATCGAGGTGTGGGATACACGCCAGCTCGGGCGGATCTTCACGCTGGACGGCCGTCCCATGACGTCCACCGGCGACGAGTTCATCTATCACGAGTGCATGGTGCATCCGGCGGCGTTGGCGCATCCGGCACCGAAAGCCGCGCTGGTGCTGGGTGGAGGCGACGGGGGCGCAGCGCGGCAACTGCTTGCGCATCCGGGCATCCAAAGGATCGTGGTCGCCGAACTCGACGAACAGGTGGTTAGCCTGACCCGCGAGCACATGCCAGAAGTACACGGCGGCGCATTCGACGATCCGCGCGTCGAACTCGTGATCGGCGATGCGGCGCATTTCGTGACCGCGGCCGCGCAGGCACGGTCTGCGCAGTTCGATCTGGTCGTGTTCGATCTGACGCCGCCCGACTCGCCAGCGGCCGGTCTGTACACGACCGCCTTCTACGGTCAGCTCAAGCGGGTGATGAACGCGAACGCCGTGTTGTCCGTCCATCTGGGCTCGCCCTATTTCCACGCCGAACGCATTGCCGGCCTGCTTGGCGATCTGCGCAGCGCGTTCGCGGTCGTGCGCACCATGAACGCGTTCGTCCCGCTATACGGCTCGTTGTGGATGATGGCGACCGCCAGCGACACGCTCGATCCCGCCGCGCTGACGGCTGGTATCGTGGCCGAGCGCCTCGTCGTGCGAGGAATCGACGCACGGAAGCACTACAGCCCTGCCGCGCATGCCGGACTCTTTGCAGCATCGCCGTCGGTGCAAGATAAACTAGGTCAATTCTTAAAGCCGTCACACTGACGTATGGGCAAAATGCACGGCTTCGCCGAGTGCGCTATCACCTTGTCGATACGTAACCCGTTGCCGGCGGCCCGGCATGCGCCCAATAACCCTAGATCTGGAGAACCCCATGACCGCCTCCCGCCCAGCCGGTGTGCCCTGGTTGACCCCCTATCTGACGGTACGGGACGCGCGAGCCGCGACTGCCTTTTACACCGCGGCATTCGGCTTCGAATTGCGGGATAGCGTGCAGGACGACGGCGTCGTCATGCATGTCGAAATGACCTATCAAGGTCAACTGATCGTGATGTTCGCGCCGGAACGCGCGTTCGGCTCCACCGCACAAACACCCCGCAGCTCGGGCGCGATCGCGCCGCAATCATTCTATGTCTACGTCGACGACGTCGACACGGTTTACGCCCGGGCGCTTGCCGCCGGCGCCAAATCGTTGAGCGAGCCACAAGACCAGTTCTGGGGCGACCGCTTCGCCCAGGTCGAGGATCTGGACGGCTACCGCTGGGCGCTCGCTCGCCACCTTTCATGAACTAATGAGTATTTTTCTGATGCCTCGCTTCTTCGTCGGTACGCCTCTTTCGCCCGACGACATCATGCAGCTTTCCGATGACGTCGTCCGGCACGTCCTCGTGCTGCGCTTGCAGACCGGTGACTCCATTGTGCTTTTCAACGGTGAGGGTGGCGAATACAGCGCCGAACTCGTCGCGATCGAACGCCGCACGGTCACCGTGAAGGTCGGCGAATTCCGCAACATCGAAGTCGAGCCGCCCTATCGGCTCACGCTCGCTCAGGGCATAGCAAGCGGCGACAAGATGGACTGGCTGATCGAAAAGGCCGTCGAGCTCGGCGCGTCGAGCTTCGTGCCGTTGACCACCGCCCGCAGCGTCGTGCGGCTGAACGGCGATCGTGCGCTTCGGCGGCATGCGCACTGGGAAGGCATCGTGCGGGCGTCGTGTGAGCAATGCGGACGCAACCGCCTGCCGACAGTCATGCCTGTGCGTGAAATCGCCACCTGGCTCGCCGCAATGCCGCGCGTTCCCGCAGAAGACGAACTGCGCATTCTGTTGTCGCCACGCGCGAGCATCCATTTTTCAGCGCTGCCCACGATTCCACCGAAGGGGCCCGTCACCGTGCTGGTCGGCCCCGAAGGCGGCTTTTCCGCCGCGGAAGAAGCCGCCGCGACGGACCACGGATTTCAGGCGGTCGGGCTAGGACCGCGCGTTTTGCGCACGGAGACGGCTGGCATGGCGGTTCTGTCCGCGCTCGCGGCTGCGTGGGGCGGCTGGTGATTCGGTGATTGAGTTGGGGCTTGGGCAGCGGGTCGCGGGCAGCAACGGCAGCGATCAAAGCGGACGGCGGCACAAGCGGTAAGAGCGCCACTGGCGCCATCAATGCCACTGACGCCACTGGCGCCAAGCTCAAGCCCAATCCGCCAAAAGCAAAGGCCCGCCAGTTGGCGGGCCTTTGCGATTCCGGCTTGGCCGCACTCGGGAGCTCGGCTCAAAGCATTCAGGCGAACGAATAAAAGACGCGGAACGCAACCTTGCGCTCTGCCCAGAATTCGGCCGCTTCGCGAAACACGTCGAGCAGCGTCTCTCGCCCTTCCTTGTCGAATTTCTGCGCGACGGGCAATTGCTCAAGCACGATCACGAAGCCAGGCTGGGCACCGGCCTTGTGGACCAGGTCGGTCAGGCAATCGTAGAGCGCGTCATAATTCTTGCCGAAATGTTTCGGAAACAGGAACGATGTAGCGATGGTTTCCAGGACTTCCTGCTTGGACTGCGCGTTTGCGCAATACGCGTAGAGAAAGTGCTGTCCGAGTCGATTCGCCTCGTCGGCGAGATCCTGAACGCGAAACGCGCGGATCGACTGTACGATGTTCGGTCGTACGGTCCTGAAAAGACTCATGGGCTCCTCGTTCGATGAAACCACACTGTCAGCTTCGCTCCGGTTCTCACGGCCCTGCTCGCCGGCGCGCATCTTCATGACGCGCTGGAAAAGATTGCCGTCGCCGGCCGCGAAAAGATCCGTCGCGACTCCGGTGTCGTGCGCGTAGACGTTGTCGCTCATGCCGTTCATCCCGATGTCATTCAACAATACGATTAAAACTGGTGTAATGGTCGTCCGAGTAGTAACAATTGTCGGTGCGCTTCAGCGGACCTCCGCAGACGATGCGACGCGCCCCGCGATTACGTGAACGAGGCGTGGGAACGGTGTATTCGTGGTAAAAGCCGCGCCGGTTGGGCGGCAGCAACCGTTCGCGGTTGCCGAACACGACGCCGTCCTTTTCATACGGGTAAGGCCCTGCGGCAATCAAGTTCAATGTATTGACCGCCTCGCGGGGCAACTGCGCCGCCGCAATGGTGCCTTGGCCCTGTGCATCCGTGCCGGTGGGTGCCGTGTAATTGCGCGCGATGGCGTGAGGCACGGGGCCGCAGAAAACGCACAGCGCAATAGCACCGATCAGCACGCCCTTGATGCGCTGCCATCTGCGTGCCATTTACCAAGTTTCCCGGCTGTTAGATCACGAGTTTTACGACCATGAAAGTCGTAAGGGTATCGCTAATGGTCCCCGGAATCAACGTTCGCCGAAGTCGCAAAATGACCCGATTCGACGCGAAAGCCCCACCAGCAGCGCTTTGACGACTTTTGACACAAAATTTATCCGAGGCGCGCTAACATTAGCTCAACCAAGCAAAGAGACGCAGCAACACCGGCTTTTCACATGGAATGCCGGGCGCTGGGTTCTTGCAAGGAAGTCTGTTGTTTGCCGTTTTGGGCGGCTATCCCCTGTTCGCCCAAGGCGTGCCCGTTGCGGGCACGCCTTTTTTTTCGCGGACGAGGCCGGCAGGAGCCGCCGGCAAGTTTCTACGCCAACTGCGCCGGGGGAAGCCGGCGCCGGTCAGCAAAGACTGACCATCAGCGGGCCGCGATCACATCCGCAACCAGCAGCGCCGTCATGTTGACGATGCGTCGAACCGTCGCGGAGGCCGTCAGCACGTGCACGGGCTGCGCCGCGCCCAGCAGCATCGGGCCAATGGCGATGTTGTTGCCTGCCGCCGTCTTCAGCAGGTTGTACGAGATGTTGGCGGCGTCGATGTTCGGCAGCACCAGCAGGTTGGCATCGCCCTCCAGCGTCGAGTCGGGCAACACTTCGCGGCGCAGATTGGCGTCGAGCGCGACGTCGCCGTGCATTTCGCCGTCAACCTGCAATTCGGGGGCGCGTTCTTGCAGGATCGCGAGCGTATCGCGCATTTTCTGCGCGGTCGGCGCATTGCTCGAACCGAAATTCGAGTGCGAAACCAGCGCGACCTTCGGCTCGATACCGAAACGGCGCACTTCCTCGGCGGCCATGATCGTGATCTCGGCTAGCTGTTCCGGCGTCGGGTCCACGTTCACGTGCGTATCGACCAGGAAAATCTGGCGGTTCGGCAGCACCAGCGCGTTCATCGCGGCATAAACAGCGCAACCTTCGCGCTTGCCGATCACCTGGTCGATAAAGTGCAGGTGGCGGTGCGTCGTGCTGATCGTGCCGCAAATCATGCCGTCCGCCTCGCCCTTTTTGACCAGCATCGCGCCGATCAGCGTGGTGCGGCGGCGCATTTCGAGCTTGGCCATCTGCGCGGTGATGCCCTTGCGGGACATCATCTTGTGATATTCCTGCCAGAAGTCGCGATAACGCTCGTCGTGGTCCGTATTGACGACCGTGTAGTCCTGACCCGCGACGAGACGCAGGCCGTAGCGCGCAATGCGCTGCTCGATCACCGCCGGACGGCCGATCAGGATCGGCTTAGCCAGCTTTTCGTCGACGATGATCTGCATGGCGCGCAACACGCGCTCTTCTTCGCCTTCCGCGAACACAATGCGCTTTTTCTCCGGCTCGACGCCGCGCGCCAGCTGGAAGATCGGCTTCATCGTCGTGCCGCTGTGATACACGAACTGCTGCAAATGCTGCTCGTATGCGTCCATGTCCTCGATCGGACGCTCGGCGACGCCCGAATCCATCGCGGCCTTCGCCACTGCGGGCGCGACCTTGACGATCAGACGCGGGTCGAATGGCTTCGGAATCAGGTATTCCGGGCCGAACGAGAGATCCTGAATGCCGTAAGCCGTCGCGACGATGTCGCTCTGCTCCTGGCGCGCCAGTTCGGCAATCGCATTGACCGCGGCAATTTCCATTTCCCGCGTGACCGTGGTCGCGCCCGCGTCCAGTGCGCCGCGGAACAGGAACGGGAACACCAGCACGTTGTTCACCTGGTTCGGGTAGTCGGTGCGGCCCGTGCACAGCACGGCGTCCGGACGCACTTCGAGCGCCAGTTCAGGCAGGATTTCCGGCGTCGGGTTAGCAAGCGCCAGAATCAGCGGCCGTTCCGCCATCTGCTTGACCATCTCCTGCTTGAGCACGCCGCCCGCCGACAGGCCGAGGAACACGTCCGCGCCGCCAATCGCCTCCGCGAGCGTGCGGGCCTCGGTGTCACGCGCGAAGCGTTCCTTGTCCGGGTCCATCAGTTCGACGCGGCCCTTGTAGACCACGCCGGCCAGATCGGTGACAGTGATGTTTTCGAGCGGCAGCCCGATATCGACGAGCAGATCCAGACAGGCCAGCGCCGCGGCGCCCGCGCCGGAGGAGACAAGCTTGACGTCCTTGATGTCCTTGCCGACGACCTTCAAACCGTTCGTGATCGCCGCCGCCACGACGATGGCCGTGCCGTGCTGGTCGTCGTGGAAGACCGGAATCTTCATGCGCTTGCGACATTCGCGCTCGACGATGAAGCAATCCGGCGCCTTGATGTCTTCGAGATTGATACCGCCGAAAGTCGGCTCGAGCGCCGCGATCACGTCGACGAGCTTGTGCGGATCGGACTCGTTCAACTCGATATCGAACACGTCGATGCCGGCGAACTTTTTGAACAGCACCGCCTTACCTTCCATGACCGGCTTGGATGCGAGCGGGCCGATATTGCCCAGCCCGAGCACCGCCGTGCCGTTCGTCACGACCCCGACCAGGTTGCTGCGCGCGGTGAAGCGCGCGGCATTCAGCGGGTTCTCGACGATTTCTTCACACGCAAACGCGACACCTGGCGAGTACGCCAGCGCGAGGTCGCGCTGGTTGATCATCTGCTTGGTGGGGGCGATTGCGATCTTCCCGGGGGTCGGGAATTCGTGGTAATCGAGGGCGGCTTCGCGGAGTTTGCTATTGACGGGAGTCGACATAAGGCGGGCTTCGAAGTGCGGATTAGAATAGGTGTTCGACGGCATTGTAGCCCCAATTGCCGGCCCGATTCCTTCAATACGGGTACAACTGCCGAGACTGAAACGTAGCGAAAGGCGGTCGTCCCTTCACTTTTCCTCACAATGCTTTCAGAGTTTTCGCTGATTGAACGTTTCTTTGCGCGCCGCGCGGCGGGCGAGGCGTCCGCGGCCCCGAGCGGTTCGCTCGGCATCGGCGACGACTGCGCGCTGCTCGCGCCGCGCGCGGGCGAAATGCTGGCGATTTCGACAGACATGCTGGTGGAAGGCCGCCACTTCTTCGCGGATGTCGATCCCGAGGCGCTCGGTCACAAGGCGCTCGCCGTCAATCTGTCGGACCTCGCCGCGATGGGCGCGCAACCGCAGGCGTTCACGCTCGCGTTCTCCTTGCCCAAGGCCGACGAAACGTGGCTCGCCGCATTTAGCGAAGGACTGTTCGCGCTCGCCGAGCGTCATGGCTGTGCGCTGATCGGCGGCGATACAACCGGCGGTCCGCTGAACCTGTGCATCACCGTGTTCGGCAGCGTGCCACCGCAAGCCGCGCTGCGCCGCGACGCCGCTCGAGCGGGCGACGACATCTGGGTGTCGGGCACGCTCGGCGACGCGCGTGCAGGCCTCGGCATCCAGCGCGGCGAATGGACCGCTGATGCCGACGACGCCGCGGCGTTTCGCCGCGCGCTCGAACGCCCGGAGCCGCGCATCGCGCTCGGGTTGGCGCTGCGCGGCGTCGCCCATGCGGCGCTGGATATATCCGACGGGCTCGCTGGCGACCTGAAGCACATTCTCGATCGATCGAATATGCGGGCCAGCGTCGACGCCGACGCGGTGCCGCGTTCGGCCGCACTGCGCAGGCTGCCGCTCGAAACGCAGCGGCGCTGCACGCTCGCGGGCGGCGACGACTACGAGTTGTGCTTCACCGCGCCGCCGGCCGCGCGCGACGCCGTTCAGGCCGCCGGCCACAAGGCGGGCGTGCCCGTCACGCGCATCGGTACAATAAGCGCTCTCCAAACGGCGGCCGACCGCCCGGCGATCGACTGGCGCGACTCCGCCGGCGCGCCGCTCTCTCTGACGTTGCAAGGCTTCGACCACTTTCATGCAGACTGATCGCCCGCTCACGCCCGCCGACAATCTTGTCGGCGGCCAGCCGCCCAAGCCGCAGCGCCCTCAGCCGCGCCGTGCGACCGCGCGCTTCATGCTGTCGCACCCGCTGCACATTCTGTCGCTCGGTTTCGGCAGCGGCTTGTCGCCGATCGCGCCCGGCACGATCGGCACGCTGTTCGCGTGGGCCTCATTTGCCGTGTTCAGCCGCTATCTGACCGTGATCGAGTGGGGCGTGCTGATCGGCGTCGGCTTCGTGGGCGGCATTGCGATTTGCGGCTTTACTGCCAGGAAGCTCGGCACTGACGATCCATCGCCGGTCGTGTGGGATGAAATCGTCGCCTTCTGGCTCGTGCTGCTGATGGTCACGCCGGTCACGCTGACGGGCCAGTTCTGGGCGTTCATCGTGTTCCGCTTTTTCGACATGGTGAAGCCGCCGCCCATCAGCTATTTCGATCGCCGGCTGAAAGGCGGCTTTGGCATCATGTTCGACGACCTCGTTGCCGCGTTTTTCACCTTGCTCGTGATTGCGCTCTGGCGCATGTCCGTTTAACCGCCGCGCCCCGTTCCGGATTGACGCCATGCCTACCGATTCCGTCGTTCACCAGCTCGCGATCCGCGTCAGCAACCGCCTGCGCGACGAGCGCCTGATGCTCGTCACCGCCGAGTCTTGCACGGGCGGCATGGTCGCGACCGCGATCACCGACATCTCGGGCAGCAGCGGCTGGTTCGAGCGCGGCTTCGTCACGTATTCGAATCAGGCCAAGAGTGAAATGATCGGCGTGCCCGCAGATATGATCGATAAGCACGGCGCGGTAAGCGAGCAGGTGGCGCGCGCGATGGCGGAAGGCGCGCTGCGCAACAGCCGCGCACAGGTTTCGTTGTCGATCACGGGCGTCGCCGGTCCGGGCGGCGGCACGGAGACCAAGCCGGTCGGCATGGTGTCGTTCGGCTGGAGCAACCGGCTGCATACATCGGTCGAAACGAAGATTTTCAAGGGCGACCGCGAACAGATTCGCGTGCAGGCCGCAGCGCACGCGCTGCGCGGCGTGCTCGCGCTGCTCGACGAGCGCGAACATTGAGTTTCGTTAAAGGCGGGAACCCGATGTCCGATTCGCATGCAGCCAGAGACGAACTGATCCACCGCTTCAATCTGAAGCCGCATCCGGAAGGCGGATTTTTCAGCGAGACCTACCGGTCGGCGGAGCGCGTGAGCCGCGCGGGCGGGTCGGCCGAGACGCGTTCGGCGTCGACGGCGATTTACTACCTGTTATGCGACGGTGCGCATTCGGCGTGGCACCGGATCAAGTCCGACGAGGTCTGGCATTTCTATGCAGGCGAACCGCTGCATGTTCACGTGCTGGACGAGTCCGGCGCCCTCGGTACGCATCGGCTCGGCAACGCGTTGACTCATCGCGGCACGGTGTTTCAGGCCATGGTGCCGGCCGGTTTGTGGTTCGCCGCCGAATGTGCGGATCCGGCGACGTTCGCGCTCGTGGGCTGCACGGTGGCGCCCGGTTTCGAGTTCAGTGAATTCGAGCTTGCGAATGTCGACGCGTTGAAAGCGCAATACCCGCAGCATGCCGCGCACATCGAGCGGCTCGGGCCGGCCGCCGGCTAAGCCGGCCCCGTCACCAACCCACTACGCGATTCAACGGAATGCGTTGATCCGGTCGCGCGTCTCCATTGCGGCCTTCGCTGCCGCTTGAGCGAAATCCTCGCCCTTGCCTGCATAGATGATGGCGCGCGACGAGTTGATCAGCATGCCCGTGCCGTTGGCGGTGCGGCCCGCGCTCACGGTCGCCTGCACGTCGCCGCCCTGCGCGCCGATGCCCGGAATCAGCAACGGCATATCGCCGACAATTCCGCGCACCGCTTCGATTTCCTTCGGGAAAGTCGCGCCGACGACCAGAGCCAACTGGCCGCTCGCATTCCACTTTTCCGCCGCCAGTTGCGCGACGACCTGATACAGCGGACGGCCCCCCGTTTCCAGGAATTGCAGGTCGGAGCCGCCCGCGTTCGACGTGCGGCACAGTACGATCACGCCTTTGCCTTCATGCTGCAGATACGGCTCGATCGAATCGAAGCCCATGTACGGGTTCACCGTCACCGCGTCCGCCTGGTAGCGTTCGAACGCCTCGCGCGCATATTGCTCCGCAGTGCTGCCTATGTCGCCGCGCTTCGCGTCGAGAATGACCGGCAGGCCCGGATGATGTGCGTGAATGTGCGCAATCAGCTGCTCGAGCTGGTCTTCCGCGCGATGCGCCGCGAAGTAGGCGATTTGCGGTTTGAACGACGACGCGTACGGTGCAGTCGCGTCGACGATCTCGCGGCAGAAGTCGAAGATCGCGTCGGCGCGGCCGGCGAGCGCGCCCGGAAACTTGCTGGGCTCCGGATCGAGGCCGACGCACAGCAGCGAGTTCGTGCGCTGCCACGCTTCGTTGAGTGTCTGGATGAAGTTGGACATGGTGGGTCTCGCGGCGAGCCGGTAGTCGGAAGAGGCGCGTATTTTACCTGTCCGGGCGTGGGCGGGCGGCGCGGCTCGCCTCGCTTCACTCGCTTCACTCGCTTCACTCCGTCCAGCGCGAGCCCTTCGAGACGCCGCGAGTCACCAGACCGCGCTCTATTGCCGACGCCGCGATCCTCGCGCGCCCGGCATCGAACGCAAACCGGTACGTTCAACGGTAAAGCGGAACGTCCGCACGAGTTGCTCGCCACAGCCAAGCAACGTCATGCCGTTTTCGCATGCGCCGCCGGCAAGATTCATCGCGTTGATCGGATGATCGACGGGCTCGAAGCAAAAGAAATCCTCGCCAGGAGGCGTGTACAGCACGTAGTAATCCGTGTCGGCGGCAATGTTCAGCGACAGCCGGCGCTTGGGCCACACCACGGCCGCCTGTCCGCTCCATCCAGTGAATGCATGATTGACGATGGTTTCCGGCAGCGGATAGGCGACGCCGAACTGCCACGCCGGCGGCGCCTGCACGTGGCGGACCGGCAGCCAGTCATCGCCGGCGAGCCATAGACCGCCTGCCGCAGCCGACAACTCGGTGTCGGCGTCGCGAACAAAAAACGGATGCACGCCGAGCCCGAAAGGCAAAGCCTCGCGCCCCGCGTTCTCGATTTCGAGCGTGATGACGAGCGACGGGCCGTCCAGCTTGTAGGTCTGCGCCGCGCGAAACGCGTAGGGCTTGCCGTCACGGCGATCGAGCGTGAGCCGCACATTCTCCCGGTCTGAATCGACGACGTGCCACGCCGACTGCCAGCCGTCGCCGTGAATCGGAAACGGCTCGTCCGCGCGATTGCACGCCACGTCGACGCGCCGCCCAGCGAAATTGAAATGCCCGCCGCCGATACGGTTCGAATACGGCAGCAGCGGATAACAGGCGAGTTCGTTCGGTTGCGTGTCGGCGGCGACATGGCGGCAGCGACGAAAAATCGGCGTGAGCGCGCCGTCGTCGCGCCAGTCGAAGCGCGTGATTCCGCCGCCCAGCGTCGGCGCAACGTCGAGACGCAAATGCGCATTGGCGAGCGTGATGCAGGCGACGTCGCCGGCCGAGGTCTCACCGACCGCTACCGCCGACGTGCTCGGCCCCGGCAACACCGGATTGGCCGCCGCCGCGAGTCGCGAGCGCCGGCTCTGAGCGCTTTGTGATGTTTGGGACGAGGCGGAAACAGGATTCGCAACAGTCATATCTGCTCCTTCGAGAGGCTGGGACGTTGCCGTCGTGGCTGACGGGTGCTGTTGGGCGATTTTCTTGAACAGGTCGCCTCTGGTCCGAACTGCTTGCTGCCGTTTTACGCGGATTGCTGGGATGTTGCTGGTTTCTGTCAAGCACGGCTCGTCACTGCAGCCGCGCGCTTCCGGTTACTGCATCGACTGCGAAGCAGCGTCATTCTGCGCTACGCTGGCGCGCCCTGGAACACCGGCTCCGGCAAACCGCGCCGCGCAGGCGTCGCGATGAACACGCCGCCCGCCCGTGAATCGCCTGCAAGCGCCGCTGCGTCGAGACCGACGCGCGCACTCGTGATGTACAGCGTGCCCAGTTGCGCGCCGCCGAGCGCGACGCAACTCGGCTGCGCCGTGGGCACTTCCACGCGCTCCGTTTCGACACCGTCGGCGCCGTAACGCACGACGCGCCTGCCGCCCCATTGCGCGTTCCACAAGCCGCCGTCGCGATCGACAGTCGAGCCGTCGGGCTCGCCAGTGGCGTCGGCGAGGCGCACGAACAGCCGGTCGTTGGCGATGCCGCCGTCCGCACGATAGTCGCACGCGCGGATCCCACGCGTGGGCGAGTCGCAGTAATACATCGTCGCGCCGTCGGGGCTGAACGCAATGCTGTTGGAGATGGCAGGCGCGGGCAGCGGCAAGCGCTCCAGCGACAGATCGTGATCGAGCCGGTAGAACCCGCCGATGGCCTGCAACGGCGAACCTTCGTCTTTCGTGCCGAACACGAAACGCCCCTGACGATCGCAGCGGCCGTCATTCACCCGCGTGTTCATACCCGCTTCCACATCGACGATGTGCCGCGTCTGTCCCGTCGCAATGTCGAAAAAGGCCAGCTGCGAGGCAAGGCCGAGCAACAGGTAATGCGGATCGGCACACAGCGCGAACGTGGCGAGACGTTCGGGCATCGGCCAGAAAGTGCTGCGGCCGTCGCTCGGGTCGTAGCGCCACAAACGCGCGCCTTCGATATCCGTCCAGTAGAAGCGGCCGGTTCTCGCGCACCATGTCGCGCCTTCGCCCAACGTGCACTTCGTATCGAGCAGCAGCGCCGCGCTTCTCGCAGGTTGCGCACCGGCGCGCGGGCGCGCGCTTGCCGTCATGCCCAGCCTCCGTCCACGACGATGTCCTGCGCGGTGATCATTCTGCTGTCGTCGGCGGCGAGGAACAGCGCCATGCTGGCGAGGTCGTCCGGCATAAGTTCCGCGTCGATGCACTGCCCTTCCTTGATCGCGCGGCGACCGGCATCGTCGAGCCACAGGCGCTTCTGCTTTTCAGTCATCACCCAGCCCGGCACCAGCGTGTTCACGCGAATGTTGAAGTGCCCCAGGTCGCGTGCGAGACCGCGGGTCAAACCCTGCACCGCCGATTTCGACATCACGTACACCGGATAACCGCCGTTCTTCAACATCCAGCTAATCGAGCCGAGATTGATGATCGAACCGCTGTTCGCGGCTTTCATGTCTTCCATCACCGCCTGCGCGGCAAAGAACTGATGACGGATGTTCACCGCGATGCCCGCGTCGAAAGATTCGCGCGTCACTTCGCCAATCGTGTGACGCTTGTCGTTCGCTGCATTGTTCACGAGCGCCTGGATCGGGCCGAGGGCAGCTTTCACGTCGGCGATCGCTTTTTGCAGCGCGTCGACGTCGGTCAGATCGCAGGGCAGGAAAAGCGGCTTGTGCTTCGAGTCGCCGAGTTCGTCCGCCAGCGCTTCGCCCGCGGTTGCGTCGATATCGAAGAACGCAACGCGCGCTCCCTGCGCCGCGAAATGCTCGACAAACGATGCGCCGATACCGGTCGCGCCGCCCGTAATCAACACCGTGCGGTCGACAAGACTAGGGTAGCGCGCGAATGCGCTGTTCGCGAGACGCTCGTTTGCATTGGCCGGAGACGACATCGTTCGATTCCTTTTAGAGCGAGATGATTAAGCCGGGATTAGTCGCGCGAACCGCGGTTCTTCAACTGGTCGAGCAGCACGGCTGCGAGCAGGATCGCGCCACGCACGAGGTACTGATAGAACGCGTCGATGTTCATCAGGTTCATCACGTTCTCGACGGTGCCCATGATCAGCACGCCGATCACGACGCCGGAGATCGTCGCACGGCCGCCGAGCAGCGACACGCCGCCGAGCACGCACGCCGAGATCACGTTCAGTTCGAAGCCTTGTGCGGCATTCGGCTGTCCCGACGTGATCCGCGACGCCAGGATCACACCGGCGAGCGCGGTGACGGCGCCCTGAATCAGGAAGATGTACACGCGCGTGCGCTCGACGTTGATACCCGCGAGCCGCGACGCTTCCGGATTGCCGCCGATCGCAAGCGTATTGCGGCCGTACACCGTCTGATTGAGCATCACGCCGAACACGATGAAGCACAGCAGCGTGACCCAAATCGGCAGCGACACGCCGAAGAAGCTCAAGCCGCCCAGCGCAATGAACGTATCCGACGACACACCCACCGCCTGACCGTGCGACACGATAAAGCCGAGGCCGCGCACGATTTCCATCGTTGCGAGCGTGGTGATCAGTGCGTTGATGCGCAGATACGCGATCACCGCGCCGTTGACGAAGCCGATCACCGCGCCTGCCGCCACTGCGGCAACGATGGCGATAAACGTATTGTCGGTCGCGTTGAGCACCATCGCACACAACACGCCGGCAAACGCGACGGTCGATCCGATCGACAAGTCGAAATCTCGCGACGCGAGACAGAACATCATCGTGCACGCGACCATGCCGATCTGCGAAATGGACAGCGCGAGGCCGAGCATGTTCTCGATCGAGAAGAAGTGGTCGACGGTCAGCGACATCGTCACGAACATCACCACGAAGATCAGGATCAGGCTGTACTCGGTGATTTGCTGCCACCATTTCGCCTTGTCGCTCGTTTGCGGGATCAGCGCTTCGGCGGCGCTCTTGGCGGCCTGTTGCGCGAGGTTTTCTCTAGCTTGCATGATGAAGACTCCTCCCGTTCCCCACGGGTTGCCGGACTTTCGTCCAATGATGTTCAGGCCGCCTGTTGAGCGGCAGTTCCGGTTGCGGGCAGTGCGGTCGAGCTTTGCGGCAACGCGAGGCTCAGCACCGCTTGTTCCGTTGCATCCTTGCGCGACAGTTCGCCGGCAATGCGGCCCTGGCGCATCACGACGATGCGGTCCGACACGCCGAGCACTTCGGGCAGTTCCGACGAAATCATCACGATCGCGCAGCCGCGTTCGGCAAGCTGGTAAATCACGTTATAAATTTCGTGCTTCGCGCCCACGTCGATGCCGCGAGTCGGTTCGTCGAGAATCACGACTTTCAGATCGGGTTCGGCGAGCCAACGCGACAGAATCGCCTTCTGCTGATTGCCGCCCGAAAGAAAGCGGATCTTTTGGCGGCGGCTCGGCGTCTTGATCTTCAGCAGCTTGATGAAGCGGTCCGCGGTTTCCGCTTCTTTCTTGCGATCGAGGAAGATGCCCGCGCGCAGATAGTGACGGCGGCAACTGATGTTGATGTTCTCCGACACCGTCGCCATCGCGACAATGCCTTCTTCCTTGCGGTCTTCCGGACACAGTACGATGCCGTGGCGAATCGCTTCGCCGGCGCTTTTCACCCGGATCGTCTTGCCGTCGAGCACCAGTTCGCCGCCCTTCTTATGCTCCGTGCCGTAGACAAGATGCATCAGTTCGCTGCGGCCCGCGCCCACGAGGCCAAAGAAGCCGACAATTTCGCCGCGCCGTACTTCGAAGCTGGCCGGCTGCGAGAGCGCATGGCCTTCGATCGCTTTCGCTGCGAAACGCACTTCACCGAGCGGCCGCTCCGAATAGTTGTAAATGTCCGAGATCTCACGCCCGACCATTTCGCTGACGATGGTGTCGCGCGACACCCCTTCGAGCGTCGGATGCGAAGCGATCTTGCGACCGTCACGGAAAATCGTGCAGGCGTCGCAGAGTTCGTAAATTTCGTCCATGCGATGCGAGATGTAGATCATCGCGCGGTTGTCGGCGCGCAGGTCGCGCACCAGCTTGAACAGCACTTCGGTTTCACGATGCGACAGCGAACTGGTCGGCTCGTCGAGCGCGATCACGCGAGCGTTGCGCAGCAATGCCTTGCAGATTTCCACCATCTGCCGTTGCGCGATGGAGAGCTTGCGCAGCTTCGCGTTCGGATCCAGCGCGACGCCCATTGCTTCAAGGCGCTCACGCACAAAGCGTTTCGCATCGCGCTTGTTGACCCAGCCGAACGAATTCGGCAACTGGCCGAGCAGCAGATTTTCCGCGACGGTCAGATCGGGCACGTATTGCAGTTCCTGGTGAATCACCGCGATACCTGCCGCGATCGACGAAGCCGCGCTCGTGAAGCGCACTTCTTTTCCGTCGATCATCACGCGGCCCGAGTCGGGCTGGTATTCACCGCCGAGTATCTTTAGCAGGGTCGATTTCCCTGCGCCGTTTTCGCCCATCAGGCCGTGCACCTGGCCGACGTTGACGTCGAAGGACACACCGTCGAGCGCGCGCACGCCTGGAAAGACTTTGCCGATATTGTCAAAACGTAGCGTCGCTGACACTTCGCCTCCTCGCTGTTTCATCTCCGCCGCGCCTCGCTGGGCGTCGTAGTTCGACACCTGCAACGCATGGCCTATGTCCTGTTGCTCATGTTGCGTTTCAGTTGCCGGCGCGCGCACCGTAAGCGACGCGCCAGCAATCCTTCATTGCAGCGCGCGTTACTTCGAAGCAAGCCCCATCTTCTCGCGTACTTCGCCGACGTTCTCACGCGTGGCCAGCATGCCGGTCGTCAACGTGAGCGGGGGCGGCGCCTTGCCTTGCGTGATCCAGTCGTACATCAGCGTCGCGGTTTCCTCGCCGTGGCGCTTCGGGCTGATGATGACCGTGCCGAAGAAGCCCGTCGGGTTCGGCTTCTTGAACTCGTTCAACGCCGAATCCGAACCGCCGATGCCGATGCCGATCATGTTGTCGGCCTTGAAGCCGCGCCCTTCCGCTGCGCGCACCGCGCCGAGCACGCCTTCGTCGTTCAGCGCGTACGCGACCCAGTGCTTGAACTGCGGGTTCTTCGTCAGCGCGATGTTCGCGGCGTTGAACGCGTTTTCCGTGTCGGTTTTCGCTTGCGGCGCGGCGATCACGTTCGCTTTCGGGAAGCCGGCGGCGATCAGCGCGTCGGTTGCGCCGCTCGTGCGGTCATGCGCGGTCGGCAGTTGTTCGTAGGTCACGTCGATCGCGCCCACGTCCTTCATGTCCCAGCCGCGCTTCTTGATTTCTGCAGCCAGACCGTCGCCGACCTGCTTGCCGATGTTGTACGCCGAGATGCCCATGTGCGGCACCGACGCGATCGGCTTGCCCGCGCCGTCGACCAGACGGTCGTCCACCGTCATCATCTTCAGGTTGTCGGCTTTCGCCTTGGCGACGATGCCCGGTCCGAGCTTCACGTCAGGCGTGCAGATCACGAAGCCTTGCGCCTTTTGCGCCGACAGGTTGTCGATCGCGCTCATCACTTTCTCGCCCGACGGCGCACCGATCTTCACCAGTGTGAAGCCCTTTTCCTTGGCGGCAATTTCGGCGAACTTCCACTCGTCCTGGAACCACGGTTCCTCCGGCTGCTTGACGAGGAAACCGATCTTGACCGGATCGGCGGCTTGCGCGACCGGCGCGTTGAAGACCACACCCGCCGCCGCTGCTGCCAGCGTGAGGAAAATTCTACGTTTCATGTTGCGTGTCTCCTGACTAATTGATAACGAGAAGGTATCGGCCGCGTCTTCTTGTACCGGTTGTGACACACGCGGCCAGCGCGTCGTCCGGTGAAACGGTGCTACGTTTTTCTGGTTCGCCTTGTACTGCGTTTCTTTTTTGCTTTGCTGCCTGTTTGTTGGCCGGTTGCTGCCCCGGTCGCCGGCTCAATCGTGATAAAGCACGGAGCGGCCGCCGTCGACGGTGATACACGTAGCGTTGATAAACGGCGCTTCATCCGACGCGAGAAACACCGCCGTCATCGCCACTTCTTCCGGGCGGCCGATGCGTTTCATCGGCTGCAAATCGATCGTCGCCTGCCGCGCGGCGGCGGGGTCCGGCTGTTCGTTCCACCAGTCATGCGTCAACTGGGTTTCGATGTAGCCCGGCGCGATCGCGTTAACACGCACGTTGCGCGGCGCGTACTCGATGCCGAGCGCGCGCGTGAGGCCAATCACGCCATGCTTCGCAACCGGGTACGGAAAACAGCCGGGAATGATCTTGAACGCATGCGTCGACGCGATGTTCAGGATGCTGCCCGCGCCGCGTTCGACCATCCCCGGTAACACCGCGCGGCAGCCGTTCCAGACGCCGTCGAGATCGACCGCGAAGCAGCGACGCCAGTCGTCGTCGGTCATGGTCAGCGGGTCGCAAAACACGTTGATGCCCGCGTTGTTCACCAGCACGTCGAGCGGTCCAAGCGCTTTTTCCGCTTCGCTCACCGCGTGCTGGACCGAAGCCGATTGCGTGACGTCCGTATGTACCGCCAACACGCGCGCCCCGGTTTCCGAACTGATCTGCTGCGCCGTCTGCCGCGCCGTATCGATGTCGAGTTCGGCAAGCGCCACCGCTGCGCCTTCGCGCGCAAACGCAAGGGCAATCGCCGCGCCGATGCCGCGCCCCGCGCCGGTGACTAATGCGACTTTGCCCGCCAGGCGTGTCATTTCTTCACACCCGCGCGCGCAACGCGCAATCCGTTGATAAAGGCTTTCGCGTGCGAAGCCGTTACCGCCGCGCTCTGGCCCGACTTATAGAGCGCAGAGCCGAGACCAAAGCCGTTCGCGCCGGCGCTCAGAAACGGTCCCATGTTGTCAGGTGCGATGCCGCCGACCGGCACGAGCGGCACCTGCGCCGCGATCACTGCGCGCCAGGCCTTCACCACCTGGCAGCCGAGTTGTTCGGCCGGGAACATCTTCAATACGTCCGCGCCGTTTTTTAGCGCGATGAACGCTTCAGTCGGCGTAGCGACCCCGGGCGCGCAGGCCATGCCTTGTGCTTTGGCGGCGACGACAACGTCCGGATCGCTGTGCGGCATCACGATCAGTTCACCGCCCGCCGACTTCACGTCCTTGACGAAACTCGGATGCAACACCGTGCCCGCACCGACGATCGCATCGGCGGGTAGCGCCTTGCGGATTGCCGCAATGCTGTCGAACGGCTGCGGCGAATTCAACGGCACTTCGACGATGCGAAAGCCGGCTTCGTACAGCGCCTGTCCGTGCTCCGCCGCATCGGCGGGCGTCACGCCGCGCATGATCGCGATCAGCGGACATGCCTCGAACGCCGCGATCAAACCCGCGTGCGGCATGTACGGGGCGGGCAGATTGATGTGAGGTTGCATCTCGGTTCCTTATTTCGTGGATGGCGGCGCGCTGACTAACCGGCCTGCGCTGCATGGGCGGCCGGATTGACGAGCCCCGCCTGCGAAGCGACCCGCCACAAACCGCGCTCGGTCGCCTGCTTGACGAGTTCGGCCTGGGTGCAGCCGAACCGCGCGAGCGCGACTCGATAGCGCTCGCACAACGCTTCGTTGCCGATCAGGCGCAGGCTTTGTCCCGCGAGCGAGCTTTGCTGCTGCTTCAGCACGGTTTCGAGGCCGGCCAGTTCATGCCCGATCAGCAGACCCGATAGATAGTCCGGCTGCTGCTCGCGCGAAAGTTGTCCTGTGAGACCGAGCGTGCGCGAACTGAAGACCGTCGCGAGCACGCCCGCCTGTCCCTTGTCGCGCGCGATGTTCACGCCGCGCAGAAACGCTTCGGAATCCGGACGGTCGGGCGTGACCATCGTGCGGCCGAGAATCGTGTGCTCGCGCAATGCGCCGAATACTTCGCCGGTCATGAACGTGTGAAAACGTTCGATACGCCCGGCCTGCACCACCGCCCACTTCGCGTGCGTGCCGGGCAAGCCGATCAGCGCGCGCTTGCCGCTGTCGGCGTCGCGGGAATCCTCGCTTAATGCGCCGAAGATCTGTGTTTCTTCGCCGCGCATCACGTTGGGCAGCTCGCCGCGTTGCAGCACGCCGGGGATGATATGCAGCGTCGCGCCGCAAGCCGCCTTCACGCGGACGATGCCCGCCGCGAGCGCATCCGCATTCGCGGGCGCATCGACGTAGGGCGCTTCGAGCCAGCCTTGCGCGCTGCCGACCATGCCCGCAGCAATGACGGGTGCGCCGGGCGCGGCTTTGAGCCAGGCGCCGCAGGCGTCCTCGAATGCGGCGTCGAAACCGCCCTGCTCCGCGCTGCGAGGCAGGTTCATGATGCCGGCCGTCGATGCGCGCGTCGCGAGCACCTTGCCGGACGCATCGTAAAGATACGCGCGCAGCGATGTAGTGCCCCAGTCGAGCGCAATCAGCGCCGCGTGACTGTTCGCTTCGGCGTTCGCTTCGGCGTTCGCTTCGGCGTTCGCTTCTGCGTTTGTTTCTGCGTTTGTTTCGGCGTTCGCTTGCGCGCTGGCCGCGGCGGCGCCGACCGCCACCTGCGCCTCCGACGGTGTGGGAGAACCCGCGTGTTTCATCGCTTGATCCTGCGGGTTGTGGGTTGCGGGGCTCGCCAGCCGAGTTCTTCGGAGATCGCGCGCGCTTCGCGCTGCACGACCGGAATCAGTTCGTCCATGCGCTCGAGCGACATATAAGGGATCGTGCTGGCCACCGACAGCGCCGCGACAATCGCGCCCGACGCATCGCGCACCGGAGCCGCGACGCAGCGAATCGACGCTTCGTTTTCCTCGAGGTCGAACGTGTAGCCGCCGGCCGCGTAGTTCGTCATGCGCTGCATGAAAGTCTGCGCGTCGGGACGGTTGTCGGGCTTAAAGGTAACGCTGGCGAGCGCGCGTCGCGATGCGTCGAATAGCGACTGCCAGTGCTCCGGCGTCAGATCGAGCATCATGGCCTTGCCGATACCGGTCGACGCCAGCGGCATGCGGTGACCGACGCGTGAGCGCATTTCGAGTCCGCGCGTGCCGGGAATCTTGTCGATGTAGAGCACGTCGTCGCCATCGCGCACGCCGAGGTGAATCGTGTCGAGCGTCTGTTCCGCGAGCGATTCGAGATGCGGACGAGCGACCGCGGTGAGCGGCATCTGTTCCAGCGCGATGGTGCCCAGTTCGATCAGCTTGGGGCCGAGCAGATAACCGCCTTGCACCTGGCGCAGGTAGCGCGCCTGAACGAGGCTGCTCACCAGCCGATGCGTGGTGCTGCGCGTCGTGCCGAGCGCCGCGCCGAAGGTGCGCAGATCGCGCACGCCGGCGGCGGCCGCTTCGAGAATCGCGAGGCCGCGCAGAAGCGTCTGCGTGCCGGCTTGTTGCGGCGTGATGTCGAGCAGCGTGCTCGGCAACGCGATTCCATTGACCACGGCGGCGGGCTGGGGCGTGGCGCGCGGCGCTTTGGCTGCGGGCGCCGTGCGCGGCGTGGCGCTGGACGCGTCATGGTCGGCGTGTGGCGCCAGTTCGGCTTCGGCTGCGCTTTCCGCGTCGTTGGGCATCGCTTTGTTCATGGCGATTCGCTTTTCGGTGGTTTCTGCGCTTACAGCGCGGGGCCGGAGAGCGGGCCTTGGGTGTACGCGACGGCGTGGGCGCGGGGGTGCTGCCTGAGGGCTTTGGTAGGCATGGTTTGGCTTGTCTCCGGTTTTTTTCGCTGTCGCAGAATTTTTGGGTTTCTGCTGTTGGAGTGGATTGTAGGGGGGTTTTTGAGAAAGCTCCAATATGTGATTTGAGTGGTCAGATAATGGGATTTTGTGTTGCCGCGGGCTTAACGGGTGTTGTTGGGTCTGGCGTGGGAAGCCTTGGCCTTTCCTTGAATTCGCGGTGGTCTATTGGCGTTGCCCCTGTGCGGGGCGGCACTTGCTTTCTTTGCATGCCGCAAAGAAAGTAAGCAAAGAAGGCGGCTTTACACCGCTAGCTCATAAGTGGGTCCCCGGGCTTGGAGAGGGCGGTGGTGCATCTGCAATCTGTGCTCTCGCGCACTTCGCACCGATGACAAGGCAGTCGTACCTCCCGCCTCGCACTGCGTGCTCGCCAGAAAGGTTCGCTTATCACCAACGGCTCGCGATTGGCGCAGTCGCCTAACGCAGGCGGCGTCATACCGAGACAGTCGGCAAGATTGGAAACGGGGAAAAGAAGAGCGAGCGGCAGCGGTTCTTAAAGTGCCGCCCCGCACAGGGGCAACGCCAACAGATCACCGCGATTTCAAGGAAAAGCCAACGGGTTTCAAAACAAAAACCCCAGACAAAATCTTACTCGGGCAACTCAGCCGCCCCCATCCTCCGGGCAATCACCCGAGACCTCTGCGCCAGATACGCCGACCCGCGATGCTCGTCGTAATACTTTGGCTGCTGCAACATGACCGCGAGCCGCGCCGACTGGGCCGCTGTCAACCCGCTCGCCGGCGTCTTGTAGTAATAACGCGCCGCCGCCTCGGCGCCATAAACGCCATTGGCCCACTCAACGGAGTTCAGGTAAATCTCGAAGATGCGCTCCTTGTCCATCAAGGTCTCCAGCATCCACGTGATGATCAGCTCCTGCGCTTTGCGTATATAACTCTTCTCGCGCGACAGGAAGAGATTGCGCGCAAGTTGCTGCGTGATCGTCGAGCCGCCTCGAACGATTCTGCCCTTCGCCTTGTTGCGCTCCCACGCCTGCAGGATCGCATCGGTTTCGTAGCCGTTGTTGTTGACGAAGTTCGCATCTTCGGACGCAATGATCGCCCGCTTCAGATTGCGCGAAATCTGGTCGTACGGCACCCACGTGTGCTGCATCGAAAGGCCAGGTTTTTCCTGCGACAAGCGCCACGCGTCGGAGCGCATGTAAGCCGTCGAGCGCGGATTGACATAGTTCCACACCGCAATCTGCGCGAAGTAGAAGACCTGCGTCGCGAGCCACGCAAAGACGAGCACGGCGACAAGATAAACGATCCATCGCGCCGGACCTGGCCGGCTCGTGCGTCGCGTGGCGGTCATCGTAGTGTCGGTCCTCGAGTTCGTGGGGCGTCTGACGAAAGCTGTCTCAAGAATGCTGTCTCAAGCGTGCGACGGCGCCGTCAGCAACGCGCGCAATTCGGCCAGCACAGGAACGCTGTCGGGCCGCACGCCGCGCCACACGTAAAACGATTCTGCTGCCTGCTCGACCAGCATGCCGAGGCCGTCGGCGCCCCGTGCTCCGAGCTTCCGCGCGTGCTCGATGAACACCGTCGGATGCGCGCCGTACATCATGTCGTACGCAAGCGTGCCGCTGCCGAACGCGCCGTCGTCGCACTCCGGCAACGATGCCTCCAGACTTCCCGCAGTGGCATTCACGATCACGTCGTATGCGCCCTGCTCTATCGCTCGCGCGTTGCCGCCGCTCAGACGGCACGCGACGCCGCTCGCGGCTTGTGCGAACTGATCGACCAGCGCCTCGGCCTTCACGGCCGTCCGGTTGACGATGGTCAGCGTATGCGGCGCGCGCTCCAGCATGGGCAGCACCACGCCGCGCGCGGCGCCGCCTGCGCCGAGCAACAGAATGCGCGCCCCCTTCAACGACACGCCGAGATTCACCTCGATGTCGCGCACGAGCCCGAAGCCGTCGGTATTGTCGCCATACACGCCGTTCGGATCGATGCGCAAGGTATTCACCGCGCCTGCAGCGGCCGCACGCGGCGACAGGCTGCTGGCAAAGGCGTGCGCGTCAAGCTTGAACGGCACGGTCACGTTCAGCCCGCGCCCGCCTGCTTCGATAAAAGCGCGCACGTGCGGCACGAAAGCGTCCACCGGCGCGAGCAACGCGCCGTACTCGACCGGCTCGCCCGTTTGCGCGGCAAACCTGCTGTGAATGAACGGCGACTTGCTATGGCCGACCGGATTTCCGATCACCGCATAACGGTCTTTCATTTCGGCCCCGCTCATCGACCCGGTTCCGTGATGCGCTGCCCGGCGGCGGCATCGCTCGAGCCATTGTCGTTATCGGCGCTGTCCGCCGAGGTTGCGCCGCTTTCCGCACCGTCGACATCGGCTTCCGCTTGCGCCTCAGCTTCGCTTTCGGCGCTTTCATCGGACGCTTCGACGATCTCCTCTTCGCCCTCTTCTGCTTCGTCCGCGTCGTCGGCCTCATCAGCTTCGGCGCCGCTCGTGACAGTCGGCGCGTCGAGCACATGCAGAAGACGCACGGACGCCTCGACGGTCAACTCGTCGATCGACATCACCTCCATCTGAAGACGCGTGCCGCGCGCATGCACGCCGAGCCCCGGCACATGCAGCAGCAGCGGAATCTCTTCGAGCCGCACGAGGTCGCCCTTCACGACGGACGCCACCACCTGCTTGCGGTTTTCCTGCTTCAGCCAGCGCAGACACCAGAAATATTCCATGCGGCGCTGATGATCGGCGTACGCGCTGTACGTGTCGTCGAAACCTTGCACGACGGCGAACAGGTCGGCATCTTTGGGCTTGAACGGGGCGGCCAGCTTCGCGGTTACGCCGTGTTGTACGCAAGCGAGCAACTGCCACTGGTTCACCAGGTCGACGTAACGGCGCAGCGGCGACGTGCTCCACGCATATTGCGTGACGCCGAGCCCTTCGTGCGGCGCGGCGTTCGTCTGCATGCGGGTGCGCTTGGGACCGGTGGGTGCGCCGAACGCGCGCTGTGTGCGATAGATGCCCGGCACGCCGTGGTCGTGCAGAAACGCGCCCCATGACGAATTTGCCAGGATCGCCAGTTCGGCGACGATCGTGTCGAGCGGCGAACCGCGCCGCCGCGGCGTGATCGTGATGTGCTCGCCTTCGACGTAAAAGTTGAAGTCGGTATTCCTCTGCACCTCGCGGCGCAGACCATAACCCGCGCGCGCAGCCTGACGCTTCTCGAACAGCGCCTGCGCGAACGGCCACAAAACGGCGATATCTTCCTTGTGCGGATAGTCGCCCGTGCCCGCAGCGAGCGCCTCTTCGGTGACCAGTTCGTCGAGCGTGTTGTGGCGCAGATTGTTCTTCACGAACACGCGCTCCGCACGCGTTTCGCTCGCCACGATCTCCTGCGTCTCACGGTTGACGATCACATACAGTGAAAGCGCCGGACGCAAGCCGCCTTCGGCGAGCGTGAACGCGTCCACCACGCTATCGGGCAGCATCGTGATCTTGTCGCCAGGCATGTACACGGTCGACAAACGCGTGCGCGCGATGGCGTCCACCTCGTCGCCGCGTTGAATGCCGAGCGCCGGCGCCGCGATGTGCACGCCGATCCGCACGCGGCCGTCCGCGAGATGCTCGACGGAAAACGCGTCGTCGATCTCAGTGGTCGTAATGTCGTCGATGGAGAACGCCTGCACGTTCGCTTCGGGCAGATCCTCGGGCACGCTGCCGGGCGTGACAGGCGGGAAACCGGTGCCGTGCGGGAAAAACTCCGAGAGGAATTTGGCCTCGTGCAAAGCTCGCGCCGAGGGAATGGCGCCGCATTCGAGCATGAGACGCGCTTGCGAAATGCCGCGCGCAGCCGCGGCGGCTTCGAGCGCCTTGTATTCGATCGTGTTCTTGTCGGGCCTGGTGAGCAACGCGAGCGCCGTCTTGCCGGTGAACGCCTCCGGCAAGCGGCCGGCCTTCAGTTCCTCTTCGTAGCCTTGCTGCACGAGCGCCTGCTGACGCTTACGCTCGAGGCCCGCGAGCGCCATTTTCAACTGCTCCTGCGGCGCGCGTTGATACATGCCGCGGCCCTTACGGCGGAAATACACCGGCGCGCCATGCATGCGCAGCACCAGCGCCGCGCGCTCGACCGGGCCGAAGCGCTCGCCGAAATATTCCGCGCCGAGGGTGGCGAACGGAAATTCGTCGTCGGGCGCGCATTCCCACAGGAAGTCCAGGTCGATCTCCTGAGCAACGGCGTCGGCCTGCTGCATCAGTTCAGCCGCACCCGGCTTCTCGAATTCGATCAGCACGTCCTTCGCGCGCACCTTCGCGCGCCGGCCGCCCGGCAACTCGACCTGAAACGCATCGCCTTGGCGCGACAGCACACTGCCTGCCTTGAAACTTCCCGATTCCTCGAAGAAAACGTTCACTCAATACTCTCGTCTGACTTGCATCCGCCGGCGTGCACGGCACGGCAACGTATTCGTGATAATGGATCCGCTGCGCGCGAAGCGCGCGCTGGCGGCATGAATCTAATTGTTGGCTGCGCTCCTGCTGATGGGGCGGTGCCATTTCGTCGGCGGCTTTGGTTCCGGGCCGGTTCTACGCAGTTCTGCAAGCTTTCAAGCCCGCTCGCGACCGCACTCAGGGCTCAACATCAGTCCCCGCTCCGCACGCCTACTGACCGTCAAGCAGCCTCGCGTGGCGCCGGCGGCTCGACGTCTTCTGCGTCGCAAAACGCCAGTAAGTCGTCGACATAGTCGGCGAACTCGCTGATCGCGTGGTCGCTCCCTTCGATCAGCGTAGTGCGTGCGCCGCGATAGTGCGCGAGCATTTCACGGTAGTCGAGCACTTCGTCGCCGGTCGCGGCCAGCAAATAATAACGTTCGGGGCGCGTGATGGACGTCACACTGAGCGCGCGCAGTTCATCAAGATGATGCGGTTCGACGACGATGCTGCCGCCGCCGTGCCACAACGGCTGTTCGCCGAGATAGGCGCTCAGGTCGCGCTGCGGCACGACCGCCGGATTCAGCAGCACGCCGGGCCAGCCGTGCTTTTCCGCCAGATACGTGGCGAAGTAGCCGCCAAGCGAACTGCCGATTACCGTCACGCGCTTCGTACCGGCGGCCGCCACGAGCGCCTCGGCGAGCGCGACCGTCTCAAACGGCGAGACGGGCAGCATCGGGCAGCACCATTCGTCGCTGCGGCCGAGCTCCACGAGCCGCGCCGCGAGCACGCGCGCCTTGAACGAATTTGGCGAAGAACGAAAACCGTGCAGGTAAAGAATCACGAAGCGCCTCTCGCGGACAGGGCGTCGAGCAGCTTCTGGTGCACGCCGCCAAATCCGCCGTTGCTCATCACCAGAATCTGATCGCCGGGGCGCGCTGCGTAGACCACGGCTTTGACGAGCGCGTCGAGATTGTCGAAGGCTTGCGCCTTGCCGCCGAGCGGCGCCAGCGCTTCGCCCAGGTTCCAGCCCAGCGCGTCGCGGCCGCTCGGTGCGCCGTAGCCGAACACGAGATCGGCGTCTGCGAGACTTGCCGGAAGTTGCGCCTTCATCACGCCGAGCTTCATCGTGTTCGAGCGCGGCTCCAGCACGGCGAGAATCCGCGTATTGTCGCGGCCGACACGCGCCCGCAGGCCAGCCACCGTGGTGTCGATCGCGGTTGGGTGGTGCCGCGAAGTCGTCGTACACCGTCACGCCGTCGACGCTGCCGCGCACTTCCATGCGCCGCTTCACGTTGCGAAAGCTCGACAGCGACTTAGCGGCCTGCGCCGGCGGAACGCCGACATGACGCGCGGCCGCAATCGCGGCAAGTGCGTTCATGCGGTTGTGCTCACCCTGCACCTGCCACTCGACCACGCCGACGCGCTCGGCGTTGTGATACACCGCAAAACGTTCGTCGACGGGCACACCGTCTTCCGCGGGCAGGGTTTCCCAGCCGCCCTGCACGCCGAAACGCTCCACTTCGCTCCAGCAGCCGCGCGTCAGCACGCGTTCAAGCGGATCTTCCCGGCCGTTCGTCACAACTCGGCCGATGCGCGGCACCGTGCGGATCAGATGATGAAACTGCGTCTCGATAGCCGCCAGATCGGGGAAGACGTCGGCGTGATCGAATTCCAGGTTGTTCAGAACCGCGGTCTTCGGTCGGTAGTGAACGAACTTGGACCGCTTGTCGAAGAAGGCCGTGTCGTACTCGTCGGCTTCGATCACGAAGAAGCTGGAATCGGTGAGCCGCGCGGAGACGCCGAAATTCAGCGGCACTCCGCCAATCAGAAAACCGGGATTGAGACCCGCATCTTCCAGCAGCCATGTGAGCATGGAACTGGTGGTCGTCTTGCCGTGCGTACCGGCCACCGCAAGCACCCATTTGCCGTTCAGCACGTGTTCGCCAAGCCACTGCGGGCCGGACACATACGGTAGGCCTCGGTCGAGAATCGCTTCCATCAGCGGGTTACCGCGCGACACCACGTTGCCGATCACGAACAGGTCGGCGTTCAGACCATTCAACTGGTCCGCGTCGTAGCCCTCGATCAGACGGATGCCTTGCGCCTCGAGCTGCGTGCTCATTGGCGGATAGACGCCGGCGTCGCAGCCCGTCACCGTGTGGCCCGCGCCGCGCGCGAGGACCGCGAGACCGCCCATGAACGTGCCGCAGATACCGAGGATGTGGATATGCATAAGCCTGTCGTGCCGCGCGGGCGTTTTTTCCTGAAAGGCCCTTACCTGGCGGTTCGTGCCAGGCCCCCGAAGGGGCAAGAAAACTTGTGGGGCGGCCCGGCGTTTTCCTGAGAGGGATGGGAGAGCGGCGAGCGGCCAAAAGAGCCGTCCGCGAAGGACGTCATTGTAACCGACGCCTCCCGAACCCCTAAGCGGACTTCCCCGCTTTGGCTACGCCCGCAGCCGGCCAGCGCCGCCGGAAAGGGCTGTCATCAATCTCTAGTATGATTGACGGATGGTTCGCAAATCACATTTTGATCCGCAGCGCGTGCGCGAGGAAATCGCCATTGCGGCTGCGCGCCTGATCGCCGAAGACGGTCTCGACTATGCAACGGCGAAGCGCAAAGCGGCTCGACAAGTCATTGGAGAAAGCCGGATTGCCGGCGAATGGCTGCCCGATAACGATCAGATCGAGGAAGAAATCCGCGAATATCAGTCGCTCTTTCAGGGCGACAGCCAGCCGGCGCTGCTGCGGCGCCTGCGCGGCATCGCTGTCGAATGGATGGAGCGGCTCGCACCTTTCAACCCTTATTTGACGGGCGCAGTGCTCGGCGGCACGGCCGGCGAGCATTCGGACGTTCATCTTCAGGTGTTCTGCGACAACCCGAAAGAAGTAGCCATCTACTTCCTCAACGCGAACATTCAATACGACGTCTCGGAAACACGCCACTTTGCGGGCCGCGGCTACGTCGAAACGCTGAGCTTCCTGTGGCGGCCGGCGAGCGAAGGGCGCGACTCGGACCCCGTGGGTGTTCATGTCGCGCTTTATGAGTCGGACGACTTGCGCGGTGCTGTCAAAGCCGACGCTCGTGGGCGCACGGCGCGGGCGAATCTTCAGACTGTTCAGTCGCTGCTCGCCGCGGGCGGCGTAGCGCCTTCACCCAACTAGACAATGATGAACACCAGACGGATTCTGATGGCGGCGCTCGTCGCCGGCGTCGCGGCAGGAAGCGGCGTCCTCGCCAACTACTGGCTGAACGGCGATGACGGTTTGACTGCGACCGCTCATGCCGCCGGTTCCGCGTCGAAGGAAGGCGCTGTTGCCCAGCTTTGGGCGGCTCCGGTCACGACCGCCGATGGCAAGCCCGGATCTCTTTCCGTGCTGAAAGGACGCCCGATCGTCGTCAATTTCTGGGCTTCGTGGTGCGGGCCGTGTGTCGAGGAAATGCCCGCGCTCTCGCAACTTCAGCGCGATTACGCGAAGAAAGGCATCCAGTTCGTCGGACTTGGCGTCGATTCCGAGAAGAACGTGCAGGCTTTCCTGCAAAAAGTGAAGGTGGCCTACCCGGTCTATGTGACGGGGTTCGGCGGTGCCGACCTCGCGCGGTCGTTTGGGAATACGGCGGGCGGCCTGCCGTTCACCGTGGTGATTGATGCAAAAGGCAACATCCGCTCGACAAAATTAGGCCAGATCGATCCTGTCGCCTTAAAACAGACCCTCGACGCGCTGTAAATTTCTCAATCTTTTGGCAGCGGTTTTGCGGAGAAAGGCACAAGATTCGGCGCAAATCCGCCGGAATTGCGAGAAATTAGGCGACCGGCGCCCCGCTGCGAACGACTCCTGAACTCTTCGTCCGTGCAGGAAACTAGACAAGTTTCTCTAATCAGCGCTAAAGTGCGCCCAATTCCACGGAAAAAGAAGCGACCATGACGCGACTGCTGGTACTGCACGGCCCCAACCTCAACCTTCTCGGTACGCGGGAACCCGAGGTTTATGGCCGCGTCACCCTGCCGCAGATCGATCAGGCACTATCCGACCGCGCCGCCGACGCCGGCGTAGAACTCGCGTCGTTCCAGAGCAACCATGAAGGCGCTCTGGTGGATCGCATCCAATCCGCCCGGACAGAAAAAACCGATTTCATCCTGATCAATCCGGCTGCGTACACGCACACGAGTGTCGCCATCCGGGACGCTCTCGCGGGCGTCGGCATTCCGTTCGTCGAGATTCATCTGTCGAACGTGCATCGTCGCGAAGCGTTCCGGCATCACTCGTATTTTTCCGACCAGGCCGAGGGCGTGATCTGCGGCCTCGGCTGGAAGGGTTATCTGTATGCACTCGAATTCGCGCTCGACCGGCTGGCCGCCGGTTCGTCGCGGGGCTGAACTCCAAACACGTCTAATTTGCGCCGGCCGCACACGCGCCGGCACTCCACGCATTGAAAAAGGGGCTTCCTGATGGATCTACGCAAACTGAAAACTCTGATTGATCTCGTGTCGGAGTCCGGCATCTCGGAACTCGAAGTGACCGAGGGCGAGGGCAAGGTTCGCATCGTCAAGAACGCGCCGCCGGTTTATGTGCAGCCGTCCGCCTCGTACGCGCCGCAATACTCGCAGCCAGCCCCGATGGCAGGCGGCGAAGCGCCGCCCGCCGTAACAGCAGCAGGTGCCCCGGCCACGCCGGCAGCCGCCGCGCCGCAAGGTCATGTCGTAACCTCGCCGATGGTCGGAACGTTCTACCGTGCTCCGTCGCCGGGCGCCGACCCGTTCGTTCAGGTTGGTGACACGGTCAAGGAAGGCCAGACGATCTGCATCATCGAAGCAATGAAGCTGCTCAACGAAATCGAGTCGGACAAGTCCGGCGTCGTGAAGGAAATTCTCGTCGAAAACGGTCAGGCGGTCGAATACGGCCAACCGCTGTTCGTGGTCGGCTAACGCGGCGCGCATTGCGCCCCGCTGTGCGCATGCCGCCCCGCGCGCCCGTTGCATTCGGCGCGCGCCCGATCCTCTGAGGCAGCCGGTGTTCTGAGCAACCCGGCGCCCATTGATGAGTCGAAAACCCGCTATGTTTGAAAAAATCCTTATTGCCAATCGTGGCGAGATCGCGCTTCGCATCCAGCGCGCCTGCCGCGAACTGGGCGTCAAGACGGTCGTCGTCTATTCCGAAGCCGACAAGGAAGCCAAATACGTCAAGCTCGCCGACGAAGCCGTCTGTATCGGCCCGGCACCTTCCAATCTGAGCTACCTGAATATGCCGGCGCTAATCAGCGCGGCGGAAGTCACGGACGCCGAGGCGATTCACCCCGGTTACGGCTTTCTGTCGGAGAACGCCGACTTTGCCGAACGCGTCGAGCAATCCGGCTTCACCTTCATCGGTCCGCGTCCGGAAACCATCCGGATGATGGGCGACAAGGTGACCGCCAAGCAGACCATGATCAAGACCGGCGTGCCGTGCGTGCCGGGTTCTGAAGGCGCATTGCCGGAAGATCCGAAAGAGATCGTGAAAATTGCGCGGCAAGTCGGCTATCCGGTCATCATCAAGGCCGCCGGCGGCGGCGGTGGCCGCGGCATGCGCGTCGTTCACACCGAAGCGGCGCTCGTCAACGCGGTCAACATGACGCGCGAAGAAGCCGGCCGTGCTTTCGGCAACCCGCAGGTCTACATGGAAAAATTCCTGGAGAACCCGCGGCACATCGAGATTCAGGTGCTTTCCGATTCGTTCAAGAACGCGGTCTGGCTCGGCGAGCGCGATTGCTCGATGCAGCGCCGTCACCAGAAAGTGATCGAGGAAGCGCCGGCACCCGGCATTGCGCGCCGTCTGATCGACCGCATTGGCGACCGTTGCGCGGATGCGTGCAAGAAGATGGGCTATCTTGGCGCCGGTACGTTCGAATTCCTGTACGAAAACGGCGAGTTCTACTTCATCGAAATGAACACACGCGTGCAGGTCGAGCACCCGGTGACCGAACTGATCACGGGCGTCGACATCGTGCAGGAACAGATCCGCATTGCGGCCGGCGAAAAGCTCGCGTTCCGTCAGCGCGACATCGTATTCAAGGGCCATGCGATCGAATGCCGGATCAACGCTGAAGACCCGTTCAAGTTCATTCCGTCGCCGGGACGACTCACGTCGTGGCACATGCCGGGCGGCCCGGGCATTCGCGTCGATTCGCATGCCTACAATGGCTATTTCGTGCCGCCGAACTATGATTCGATGATCGGCAAGCTGATCGCTTACGGCGCCACGCGCGAGCAGGCAATCAAGCGGATGCGCATCGCGCTGTCGGAAATGGTCGTAGAAGGAATCCAGACGAACATTCCGTTGCATCGCGAGCTGATGCTGGACGCGAAGTTCGTCGAAGGCGGCACGAGCATTCACTACCTCGAAAACCGGTTGGCCGCGAAGCTGCAGGCCGCGCCGGAAGAAGCGTAAGTCATGAGTTACCGGGAACTGGTCGCCGAATTGGCTCGCGAGCATGCGGAGGAATTTTCCGACGCGCTGCTCGAATTGGGCGCGCTATCCGTATCGGTCGAAGACGCGGACGCCGATACGCCCGACGAGCAACCGCTTTTTGGCGAGCCCGGTCTCACGCCCGACCGCACCGCATGGCAGCGTTCGCGCGTGATCGCGCTGCTCGCGGCAGAACATGAACCGGCGGTGCTGCTTGCCGCCGCTGCGAACGAGGTCGGCCTTGCGGCGGCGCCGTCGTTCACCGTGCGTGACGTCGAAGAACAGGATTGGGTGCGTCTCACGCAATCGCAGTTCGATCCGATCCCGATTGGCGAGCGCATCTGGGTCGTGCCTTCGTGGCACGACGCGCCGGACCCCAACGCGCTGGTGCTCGAACTCGATCCTGGCCTCGCGTTTGGAACCGGCAGCCATCCCACCACGCGTCTGTGCATGGAGTGGCTCGAGCAATCGGTGAAGCCTGGACAATCCGTGCTCGACTACGGTTGCGGCTCAGGCATTCTCGCGATTCTCGCGAAAAAATGCGGCGCCGATCCGGTGTACGGCATCGACATCGATCCGCAAGCGGTCGAGTCGGCGCGTCATAACAGCGAGCGCAACCGCGCCGAAGTCACCTACGGTCTGCCCAACGAATGCCCCGCCGGCGAATTCGACATCGTCGTTGCCAATATTCTGTCCAATCCGCTCAAGCTGATGGCCTCGATGCTCTCGTCGAAGGTCAAGCCGGGCGGCCGCATCGCATTGTCGGGCATTCTGGCGCGCCAGGCCGACGAAGTCGCGCAGGTGTACGCGCGATGGATCGACATCGGTGTATGGCGCGAACACGAAGGGTGGGTATGTCTGACGGGAACACGCCGCGAAAGCCATTAGAATAAGGCGTATTGTCCAACCAACGGCCCCTCGGCTAACCGGCTCAATATGCTTCTGGCGACGCGCTGTCCCTTCTGTGAAACCGTCTTCCGCCTGCAACCGACGCAGTTGGCGCTGCGCCGCGGCCTCGTGCGTTGTGGGCAATGCCATGAAGTGTTCGACGCATCCGGCAGCCTCTTCGACATAAGCGAGGGCGGCGACTTCTCCACTGCAAGACAGGTCTCGGCAGCCGCGGCAATCGAGGCGCTCACCGGCGTGCGCCCGAGCGGCGCAGACTTCAGCCCCGCTGCCTGGGATCCCTGGGCGCCCCGCCCCACGCCGCTCTTCGAGGAACGCTTCCGTCATAACGCACAGAACGTCGCGGCCCAGCCCGGCTACACCGGCGCAGGCACCGCTGGTGCATCGGGCCACGCCGCGACGAAGCCCACGTTGCCGCCCGGCGCACCCAGCACGGCGGTGCCGGCCGACCACGAACCGCTGCTCGCGGACGCGCCGCTCGAACCCTTCGCCTATGAAGCGGAGCCGCCCGCCGAAGAAGCGCCGCGCGTGTGGCACAAGACCGAACGCCCTTCCGATTTTCCAATCGACGAGCCGGTACTCAACGAGTCGGCTGCGTTCCATGGATTCTCCGATAACGAACCGCATTTCGGAACGACCGGCGTAGGCGCGGCCGGCCTCGGCGCAACTCATCCGCATCCCTATTCCGCCAATCCCGCCGATACCGATCTGCGTGGGCCGACTCGCGCGGCTGCAACGCCGAGCGGTGAGCCGTTCTCGGTGCAGCCGCCGATCAGCGACGACATGGATCCGTTTCAGGTAACGCGGGAGACGCGCGCCGCCGAACCACGGCGCCTCGCATGGATCGTCGGCGGATCGGTGGCGGCGGTCTTGCTCGTCATCGCGTTGCTTGCGCAACTCGCGTGGTGGCAGCGTGAAACGGTACTCGTCTATCTGCCGGGTACCCAGGCGCTGTACGCGAAGGTGTGCGCGTCGCTCGGCTGTCAACTCACCGCGCCGCACGATATCGACGGCTTGCAGGTAGAGCCGTCTGATTTGCGGCAAATCGACGGGCCGCACAAGCTCGAGTTGCGAATGCCGCTGCGCAACCGCTTCAACGTCGCGCTGGCCTATCCGGCGATCGAACTCACGCTTCTCGACGATCAGAACAACGTGGCGTTGCGCCGCGTGCTGTTCCCGCAAGACTACGTTGCGCCCGGTACGCCCATCGCAGCCGGCCTGCCGCCGCACATGACGCAAACCATGATCGTGCACCTCGATACCGGCAACGCGGTCGCCTCCAATTTCCGCGTACAGATCTTCTATCCGTAACGCATCCCTGCGCGCCTCGCGTCGAGCGGGCGCGTTCACCGTCATCACAGACGAACTTTCGGAGCACAACAACATGAGTCAAGTCACGCTGGGTGGTAACCCGATCGATGTAGCCGGCACCTTCCCGTCGGTGGGTCAGAGCGCTCCCGCTTTCTCGCTGGTCGGCAAGGATCTCAAGCCGCTGTCGCTCGCCGATTTCGCCGGCAAGCGCAAAGTGTTGAACATTGTCCCGAGCCTCGACACGCCGACCTGCGCGACGTCGACCCGCAAGTTCAACGAAGCCGCCGCGAAGCTGAGCAACACGGCTGTGATCGTCGTGTCGCGCGACCTGCCGTTCGCCGCCTCGCGCTTTTGCACGACGGAAGGCATCGACAACGTCGTGACGGCCTCGACCTTCCGCGGCCATGAGTTCGCGCAGGCGTACGGCGTCGACGTGACGAGCGGTCCGCTCACGGGTCTCACGGCGCGCGCGGTTGTCGTGATCGACGAGAACGACAAGGTGGTTCATGCGGAACTGGTCGGCGAAATCAAGAACGAACCGAACTACGACGCAGCACTTGCCGCGCTGAAGTAAAACCTCAGCACACGAAGACTCCGGCGCCGCGCTTCACGCGCGGCGCTGTCACGTCCTCACTACCTATTTCTTCATTTTTTACAGGACGCTCGCCTTGGCTACGCTGATTTGCGGCTCGCTCGCCTACGACAACATCATGACCTTCGAAGGCCGCTTCCGGGAGCACATCCTGCCGGAGCAGGTCCACATCCTGAACGTGAGCTTTCTCGTGCCGACGATGCGCCGCGAGTTCGGCGGCTGCGCGGGCAACATTGCGTATTCGCTCAACCTGCTGGGCGGCGACGCGCGCATCATGGGCACGCTCGGCGCGGTCGACGCCCAGTTGTACATGGACCGGTTCGCGCAACTCGGGCTATCGACGGAAAACGTGCTGGTCGTGCCGGGCACCTATTCGGCGCAGGCCATGATCACCACCGACCTCGAGAACAATCAGATCACCGCGTTCCATCCGGGCGCGATGATGCAGTCGCACCTGAACCGCGCGGACGAAGCGAAAGGCATCACGCTCGGCATCGTCGCGCCCGACGGCTACGACGGCATGGTCCAGCATTCCGAGCACCTCGCGGCGGCGGGCGTGCCGTTCATCTTCGATCCAGGTCAAGGTTTGCCCCTCTTCGACGGTGCTGCACTGCGGCGCATGATTGAACTTGCGACTTACGTAGCTGTCAACGATTACGAAGCCAAACTTGTGAGCAACAAGACAGGTTGGTCGATCGAAGAGATCGCCGGCAAGGTCGAAGCGCTCATCGTCACGCTCGGTGAACACGGTGCGCAGATTCATCAAGCGGGCGGTGTCGAAGAGATTCCGGCCGTCAAGGCACAGCAGGTGCTGGACCCCACAGGATGCGGCGACGCGTTTCGCGGCGGCTTGCTGTACGGCATCGAGAACAAGCTCGGCTGGGCGACCACCGGCCGTCTCGCGAGCCTGATGGGCGCGCTGAAGATCGAGCATCAGGGTCCGCAAAACTATGCGCCTACCCGGGCGCAGATCAACGAACGGTTCAAGCAGGCGTTCGGGTACGACCTGCCGTAATACCGAAGCTATTGGAGTTAGGGAATGAGAATAACGAGTCGCCTGATAGTGGCCACCTTGATCGCCGGTTCGCTGGCCATGTCGGGGTGCGCATACAACAGCAGCTCTGCCGACGTTTACACGGCGTCGCAGGCACAGCGCGAAGAAACGGTCCGCATGGGCACGGTCGACAGTGTGCGCGCAGTCAAGATCAGCTCGAACAACGGTCAGCCGAGCGGCATCGGCGCAATCGGCGGCGGCGCTCTCGGTGCAGTGGCGGGCAGCACTATCGGCGGCGGCACGGGCTCGATCATCACCGGGATTATTGGCGGTCTGGCGGGTGCGGTGGCCGGCAACTCGGTCGAGAACCGGGTGGCCGTGCACGACGGTCTGGAAGTTACCGTGCGGCTCGATAACGGCGACATCCGCGCAATCACGCAAAGCTCAACCGGCGAGATCTTCCGTGCCGGCGAGCGTGTTCGGCTTCTTTCCAGCGGCGGCGTCACGCGCGTCACGCACTAAGGTTCCCCTCTCGAACGGCCAGGCATAACGCGGCCGCGTCGACCTCACACGCATGCCCTCCCCTGTGCATGCGTTTTTTTTCGCCTGCGCGCCGTTCGGGCGTGTGTGACTGAATCCGTGGCTGCATCCGCGTGTCGACGTTCCCCGTTATGCACCGACGAAAAAAATCCCGTCGCCGGAAACCGGCAACGGGACCCTGACCGAGTAGCACTCACGAAGCTACGTTGAGCGCCACTCGATCATTGGACGCATGGTGCGATGCGTCCATGCACTCCTACTGCTTACTGACCTGCTAACTGACCGAGTTACGGACGGCTGCCCGTCGGGAACGGCCATGCCGCTGCCGGGTTCAGCGCAGTCTTCACCGTCGCCGCCGGTGCGCTCGAAACAGAAGTCGCAGCGGGTGCAGGCGCAGCCTTTTTGGCGACAGCCTTCTTCGCAGGGGCAGCCTTCTTCGCAGGAGCAGCGGCCTTCTTCGCAGGAGCAGCCTTCTTGGCAGGCGCAGCCTTTTTAGCGGCAGCCTTTTTCGCAGGCGCAGCCTTCTTGGCGGCAGCCTTCTTGGCAGGCGCGGCTTTCTTCGCAGCAGCCTTCTTCGCAGGCGCGGCCTTCTTGGCTGCGGCCTTCTTAGCCGGCGCTGCCTTCTTCGCAGTCGCCTTCTTGGCCGGTGCTGCCTTCTTCGCTGCGGCCTTCTTCGCCGGTGCTGCCTTCTTCGCTGCTACCTTCTTTGCCGGTGCGGCTTTCTTGGCTGCAACCTTCTTAGCCGGCGCAGCTTTCTTCGCTGCTACCTTCTTAGCCGGTGCTGCTTTCTTTGCCGCGACCTTCTTGGCCGGCGCTGCCTTCTTCGCTGCTACTTTCTTTGCCGGTGCTGCCTTCTTCGCCGGAGCGGCCTTCTTTGCTGCGACCTTCTTTGCTGCAGGCTTCTTAGCGGCGGCTTTCTTTGCAGTTGCCATCATTTTCTCCTTCAGGTTTTCAGATGAGAGTCAGTTCAAACTACACCCTTCGTCAAAACCCGCTTCCCGCGGACGCTTCTCAGGGCGCGCGCTACGAAGCGGGCTATTCATCGGCGTACGCAGGTGCCGCGCGCTTACGCTAATGAATGCGGTAAGGCGCGCCGTGCCCGAAGGCACCGCGCGCCAAATGTCATCGGTGTTGGGTTTCAACACCGGCAATTGCTTGATCGAGCCACCGGCGATGGCGCCGGCGACTTTTTCCGGGGGGAAGTTTGCCCATCCCACTGAAGGGTTCGCAAAGTGCCTGTCATGTTTGTGGGCCGCGAAGGCACGCGGCGCACCGGGCACGCTTTGCATCAGGCGGTTCAGCTCCTAAACATAATTGCCGCGGCCGAGGCTCACGGCATCCCCATCGATGAATGCATCTACGACACGAACCCGGATCACTCCCAGGTCAGCGCGCCGCCAGTCTGATATTCGATCACACGCGTCTCGAAGAAGTTGCGCTCCTTCTTCAGGTCGATCATCTCGCTCATCCACGGGAACGGGTTTTCCTCGTTCGGGTACAGCGGATCGAGACCGATCTGCTGGCAACGGCGGTTGCAGATGAAGCGCAGATAACTCTTAAACATCGACGCATTGAGGCCGAGCACCCCGCGCGGCATCGTGTCTTCTGCGTAACGATATTCAAGTTCGACCGCTTGCTGGAAGATCTCGCGGATTTCCGCGCGGAACTCAGCCGTCCAGAGTTGCGGGTTCTCAAGTTTGATCTGGTTGATCAGGTCGATGCCGAAGTTGCAGTGCATCGACTCGTCGCGCAGGATGTACTGGTACTGTTCCGCGGCGCCCGTCATCTTGTTCTGACGGCCGAGCGCCAGAATTTGCGTGAAGCCGACGTAGAAGAACAAGCCTTCCATCACGCAGGCGAACACGATCAGGGAGCGCAGCAGCGTCTGGTCAGTCTCGAGCGTGCCGGTCTGGAAACCCGGATCGGTCAGCACGTTGATGTACGGAATGAGGAATTCGTCTTTCGCGCGGATCGAGGAGACCTCGTGATACGCGTTGAAGATTTCGCCCTCGTCGAGGCCCAGCGATTCGACGATGTACTGATAGGCGTGTGTGTGGATCGCTTCTTCGAACGCCTGGCGCAGCAGGAACTGGCGGCATTCGGGAGCCGTGATGTGGCGGTAGGTGCCCAGCACGATATTGTTGGCGGCGAGGGAGTCGGCCGTGACGAAGAAGCCCAGGTTGCGCTTGACGATGCGGCGCTCGTCTTCGGTCAGCCCGTTCGGGTCTTTCCAGAGGGCGATGTCGCGCGACATGTTCACTTCTTGCGGCATCCAGTGGTTGGCGCAACCAGCCAGATACTTTTCCCAAGCCCACTTGTACTTGAACGGCACCAACTGATTCACATCAGTCTGGCCGTTGATGATGCGCTTGTCGGCGACATTCACTCGCGCTTCCGAAACCGCAGCGGTTCCAGCAGCATGAGCAACGGTAGCAGCGGGAGCGACAGCGATGTCGTTCGCGAAGATGTCTTGAGCCGAGGGAGCATGAGGAGCGGAACGCGTTCCGACTTGCGAACCGACAGCCGGTCCCGCAGCGTTGCGCAACACGTTCGGTTGCGTAGCGCTCGAGGGAGTTACGGCAGTGATCTCGTCATCCCAGTTGAGCATAAATGTCACCATCAATTTAGAACGGTTTGTACCATCTTTTCACGAGCGATAAAAGAGTCCACTCGCGAAAAATCCTGTTTTCGATTCGCGTTGCTACGTTCATACAACACTTTGTTCAACAGACTGTGTACGTTGCCTCGTATGAAGCGAGTTGAACGTGTGTCGTCTAGGTGCTTCGCGAGTTCGAAGAGCAACGCGTTGAAGCGTCGTTTCGCTGCTCTATCTATCTGTATTGCGGAGTGCGTTTGCTGTGTCTTGCACTTCTCCGCGGGTTGCCGGTTCGTCAGCGCTAGCGAGATGAAGTTCAATGCAATGCGTGGCGATGCGTGTGGCCGACTGCGTTGTTCGCTCCATCGGTCGAAGCGTCGGGTCGCGCGCTCGGATGTTGTCTCGCGCGCTTCGTGAAGTACCGACTCGTTGCTTCGTCGCCTGGCTTCGTTGCTTCGTTGCGCTTGTCGCCCGGCTTCGTTGCCTAAGCTTCGTTGCGTGGATGCTTCGCTTCGTTGCGTCGATGAGCGGTGCGGCCTCGCTGACTTCGTCTATCCTGCTTGCCGCGCCGCTCGTCGGTTTATATCTGCTTCATCTATCAGGTTCGTTGATCGCTGCATGCGGGTCTTTACCTGGAACCCGTCAGCAAGCAACGAACCCGCTTACTGCTTGACGCTTACTGGCAAGCCTCGCATTCGTCGAAGCCGGGGTCGCCCGGACGCATCATGCAGACGGGACCGTCTGCTTCGGGCGCCGCTTCCACTGCGACTGCCGGCGCTGCCGCTGCTGCTGCCTGGAGGCCGCCGCCATTACCGAGTGCACCACCGGCACCGCCGCTCGCGCCGAAACCGCCTGCCGCGCCGCCGCCGACACCACCCGTGCCTTCACCGCCGCCCGAGCTCACTGCGTTGAGCGCGCCGTGAGCGACCGTCGACTTCTCGACGTGCGTTGCCGCCATCGTGCGTAGGTAGTACGTGGTCTTCAGACCGCGCACCCATGCAAGCTTGTAGATCTCGTCGAGCTTCTTACCCGATGCGCCGCCCATGTAGATGTTCAGCGACTGCGCCTGGTCGATCCACTTCTGACGGCGCGACGCCGCTTCGACGAGCCACTTCGGATCGACCTCGAACGCGGTCGCGTATATCGCGCGCAGGTCGGCCGGGATACGGTCGATGCGCGAGAGCGTGCCGTCGAAGTACTTCAGGTCGGCGACCATCACTTCGTCCCACAGGCCGCGCGCCTTCAGGTCGCGCACCAGGTAGTCGTTGACCACCGTGAACTCGCCCGACAGGTTCGACTTCACATACAGGTTCTGGAACGTCGGTTCGATGCAAGCCGACACGCCGATGATGTTCGAGATCGTCGCCGTCGGCGCGATCGCGATGCAGTTCGAGTTGCGCATGCCGTAAGTGGCGATGCGCTCGCGCAGTTCGGTCCAGTCCATCGACTCGCTCGAATCGACTTCGACATAGCCGCCACGCGCGTCGGCCAGCAGCTTGACCGAGTCTTGCGGGAGGATGCCGCGATCCCACAGCGAGCCGCGGTAGCTGGAGTAGCGGCCGCGTTCTTGCGCCAGTTCGGTCGACGCGTAGTAAGCGTAATAGCAGACCGCTTCCATCGACGTGTCGGCGAACTTGACCGCTTCTTCCGACGCGTACGGCGTGCGCAGCAGATGCAGGCAGTCCTGGAAGCCCATGATGCCCATGCCGACCGGACGGTGCTTCAGGTTCGAGTTACGCGCCTTGGCAACTGCGTAATAGTTGATGTCGATCACGTTGTCGAGCATGCGCATTGCAACGCTGACCGTGCGCTTGAGCTTGTCGTGGTCGAGCGCGAGCGTGCCGTCGGCCTGTTCCTTCAGATGCGCGACGAGGTTCACCGAGCCCAGGTTGCAGACCGCGATTTCCGAGTCGCTCGTGTTCAGCGTGATCTCCGTGCAAAGGTTCGACGAGTGGACGACACCGACGTGCTGTTGCGGCGAACGCACATTGCACGGATCCTTGAACGTGATCCACGGGTGGCCGGTTTCGAACAGCATGCCGAGCATCTTGCGCCACAGTTGCGCCGCGGGCACCTTCTTGAACAGCTTGATCTCGCCGCGCGCGACCTTGTCTTCGTAAGCCGTGTAAGCCGCTTCGAACTCGGCGCCGAACTTGTCGTGCAGGTCCGGGCAGGTCGACGGCGAGAACAGCGTCCAGTCGCCGCCTTCCATCACGCGCTTCATGAACAGGTCGGGAATCCAGTTCGCCGTGTTCATGTCGTGCGTGCGACGACGGTCGTCGCCGGTGTTCTTGCGCAGCTCGAGGAATTCTTCAATGTCCAGGTGCCACGTTTCCAGGTACGCGCATACTGCGCCCTTGCGCTTGCCACCCTGGTTCACGGCGACCGCCGTGTCGTTGACGACCTTCAGGAACGGCACCACGCCTTGCGACTTGCCATTGGTGCCCTTGATGTGCGAGCCGAGCGCGCGCACGCGCGTCCAGTCGTTGCCGAGACCGCCGGCAAACTTCGAGAGCAGCGCGTTTTCCTTCAGTGCTTCGTAGATGCCGTCCAGGTCGTCGTCGACCGTGGTCAGGTAGCACGACGACAGTTGCGAGCGGCGCGTGCCCGAGTTGAACAGCGTCGGCGTGGACGACATGAAGTCGAAGCTCGACAGCACGTTGTAAAACTCGATCGCGCGCGCTTCGCGGTCGATCTCGTTCAGCGACAGGCCCATTGCGACACGCATAAAGAATGCCTGAGGCATTTCGATACGCACGCCGTCGTGGTGCAGGAAGTAACGGTCATAGAGCGTCTGCAGACCGAGATAGCCGAATTGCAGGTCGCGGTTGTTGTCGAGCGCGGCACCCAGGCGCTTCAGGTCGAACTGCAGCAGCTTGTCGTCGAGCAGCTCGGCTTGCACGCCGCGCTTGATGAACTGCGGAAAGTACTCGGCATAACGCTCGCCCATTTCGGCTTGCGTGACTTCTTCTTCGAGAATCTCGCGGCGGATGGTGTGCAGCAGGATGCGAGCGGTGACCTGGCTGTAGGCCGGGTCTTTTTCGATCATCGTACGGGCAGCCAGAATCGCCGAGTCGTAGACCTGGCTCATCGGCACGCCGTCGTACAGATTCTTCACCGTTTCCGCGACGATCGGCTCCGCGCTCACCGCGTCACCCAGGTTCGCGCAAGCGGACTCGATAATGCCGCGCAGTGCAGCGAGGTCGAGCGGACGCGTCACGCCGTTGTCCGTGACCGTGAGGCCCGGCGTGCCGGCGGCAGCGTGATCGTCATGAGCGCGCGCCTGCGTGCGCTTCTCGCGATACAGCACGTACGCACGTGCGACGTTGTGCTCGCCGCCGCGCATTAGCGCGAGTTCGACCTGATCCTGAATGTCTTCGATATGGAACGTGCCGCCGTTCGGACGGCTGCGCAGCAGCGCGCGCACCACGTTCTGCGTCAGTTGCTCGACCAGTTCACGCACACGCGCCGACGCCGCGCCTTGCCCACCGTTGACGGCGAGAAATGCCTTCGTCACGGCGATGGCGATCTTCGACGGTTCGAACGACACCACGCTGCCATTACGACGGATCACCTTGTAGTCGGCGTACGTCGCTTGCGGCGCGAGCGCTTGAGTGCCTTGTGCCTGGCCGAACGCCTGGCCAGTCGGTGATCCCTCATACCGGGTCGTCACGTTGTCGGTGGTTTGCATGTGCAAAGCTCCTGGTCCTGGAAATATTGCGGCGAGTGCCGCGGATTAAAACGAACGCTGCGCCGCCGCGTGCGCAAGCGAGGAGGTGCAGGAAAAAGACCGGCCTGGGCGGCTGGCGGGATGCGACTGCGATGAAGCCTGATTCGAATTGAAAACGGTCTTCGTCGTATGTGTCGCGATCACTCTCAGCCCCCTTCCTGATGCTTATGGTTGCCGCCGGCTGGTCAGGTCCGGCTGCGCTGCAGGATTATTTTTCGCTGCCTGGAATGCTTGCGGCGCCGTGCTCAAAGAGCGGGGCGCCGCGACTTGTGCACGTAGTTATGCACTCGGTTATTCACACAGTTATGCACAGGACACACAATATCTAGTGCGTAACTGAATTTGTGGCACCAAGTATAGTGGAGATTCGAGACAGGTCAAACGGTTTTATTTGCTTTTGAAGTCTTGACTTTTGCACCGCGCGGCGCGAAGCGCTCCACCCGCAGAAGCAGGCAGAGCCTCGCTCTGCGGCTCACGCGCGACGTCGCGCAAAGTGCCGTTACAGCGTTCTGGAAAACTTGAGATAGGGGAAATACCGATCCGCCAGCAACGTATCGCGTTGCAGACGCGCCCACTCGAAATGTGGTCCTGGATCAGTCTTGCGGCCCGGCGCAATGTCGGAGTGCCCGGCAAGCGCTTCGATCGGATAGCGAGCCGTCAGCGCACTGACGAGCGAGCCGAGCGTGCGGTACTGCGCCGCCTCGAAAGGAGTCGTGTCACTGCCTTCCAGTTCGATGCCGATCGAGAAATCATTGCAACGCTCACGGCCGAAAAAGTTTGAGGGGCCCGCGTGCCACGCGCGCTCATTGCACGACACGAACTGCTCAAGCTCGCCGTCGCGATGAATCACGAAGTGCGCGGACACCCGCACGCCGCGCAGATGCGCTTCGTAATAAGGATGCGCGTCACAATCGAGCGTATTGAGGAACAGTTCGGCGATCGCCGTGCCGCCAAACTGGTTAGGCGGCAGGCTGATGTTGTGGACCACGATCAGAGTCGGCACCGAGCCTTGCGGCCGTGCTTCGAAATTCGGCGATGGCAGCCTGTGTGCCTGTGCAACCCAACCGTCTGCGTCGACGGCGAACGCGATGCTCATCGAGCGTCGCGGCCCGTGGGTCGTGCGCCGTGCCGCCGCGCGTGCGCGGCGCTGCAGAACGGCTGCCCGGCGACGACCACCGAGTCGCTCTTAGGCGCATGCACGCCGCACTCGACGCAACGGATCATCGGCTCGGCGAGTTGAGGCGCCTGTGCAGGGCGCGCGGCACCGTTGCCATTGCCGGCGGCGCCCGATGCGCCTCGCGCGCCGCCGGCGCCGGTGCGTTGTGCCGAGTGCGCGTCATGACGGCGCAGCGCCTTCACGAGCCACTGGCCGACGAAGAACAATATGATGAGCAGAAGAATTTGTCGCATGGGGCACGCTCACACTACAGCACGGTGCAACAGCACCTCGAAAACAAAACGGCTGCCGACGTACGCCAGCAGCAACGCGACGAACGACGCCAGCACCCAGCGCAATGCAGCACGGCCGCGCCAGCCGGACACTTTGCGCGCCGTCAGAAGCGCGCCGAACATGACCCACGAAAGAATCGCAAACACGGTCTTGTGATCGAGACGCAGCGCGCGGTCGACCAGTTGCTCGCTGAACAGGATGCCCGACACGAGCGTCAACGTGAGCAGGACGAAGCCGGCGCCGATCAGACGGAACAGCAGCTTCTCGAGCGTGAGCAACGGCGGCAGCGTGTCGAGCCAGCTGGACAGCCAGCCGTTGCCTGCCGCAGCCACGTTCCGCTGCGCGATTCCGCCGCGCATTGCATGAAGACGCCGCTCGACGAGCAGCATCAGAATGGCGTGCAGCGCCGCGATCGCGAACAGACCATAGGCGATGTTGGCAATCAAAAAATGCAGCTTGAACATGGGTGCGGCCGAATACGGCAGCACACGCACGCCGTTGAACGCGAGCGGCAATAACGAGGCGACGCAGGCGAGCGGCAACACCAGCAGACGCAGTCCGTCGAGCGGAAAAAAGAAGCTTTCTATCCAGTAGATGCCGGCGCCGAGCCAGAACATGGCGGACAGCGCAAACGCAAAGCCGAACACCATGGCGTTCTGCGGGAAGATCGTGGTGTGCAGCAGCACGCCGTGCGCGAGCAGCGCGACGAACAGTAACGCGCGGCCTGACGAACTCATGCCCGAAGCCGCCGAGCCGGCGAACCCGGACTGTGCCTGCGTGTTCGCGCCGGTGGTCGCGGCAGCCGGCATTGGCGGAACACTTTCCAGCATGGGGCGCGACCCGGCGTGCCGGTGCGAGCGCCAGCCGGCTACGGCGAGTCCGCCGTACAGAAGCGCAGTGAGGGCATACAGTACAATATCCATATTCGAAGTTTACACTAGGCCCCTGATCCGCGACGTCTTCCACTTCGCGCTCGCCCGGGGCCGCACTGTTCATCGCTCCCCATGCTCGACAATCTGACTCAACGGATGGCGCGCGTCGTCAAGACGCTGCGCGGCGAAGCCCGGCTCACCGAGGCGAACACCCAGGAAATGCTGCGAGAGGTGCGTCTGGCGCTGCTCGAGGCGGACGTGGCGCTGCCCGTCGTGCGCGAATTCATCGCCAAGGTGAGAGAGAAGGCGCTCGGCGAAGAAGTGATTAGCAGCCTGTCGCCAGGTCAGGCGCTCGTGGGCGTCGTGCAGCGCGAGCTGACCGCCGTGATCGGCGGCGACTACGAAGGCAAAGCCGCCGAGCTGAATCTCGCCGTCACGCCGCCGGCCGTCATTCTGATGGCGGGTCTGCAAGGCGCGGGTAAAACGACCACGGTCGGCAAGCTCGCCAAGCTGCTGCGCGAGAAGTACAAGAAAAAGGTTTTGACCGTTTCGTGCGACGTCTATCGCCCCGCTGCTATCGCGCAGTTGAAGACGGTGACCGAGCAGGTTGGCGCAGACTTCTTCCCGTCGGAACCGGATCAGAAGCCGGTCGACATCGCGCGTGCCGCGGTCGACTGGGCCAGGCGTCATTATCACGACGTACTGCTGGTCGACACGGCCGGCCGCCTGGGTATCGACGAAGCGATGATGCAGGAAATCACCGCGCTGCACACCACGTTGAAGCCGGCGGAAACGCTGTTCGTCGTCGATGCAATGCTCGGCCAGGACGCGGTCAACACCGCCAAAGCATTTAGCGATGCACTGCCGCTCACCGGCGTGGTGCTCACCAAGCTCGACGGCGACTCGCGCGGTGGCGCGGCGCTCTCGGTGCGTCACGTCACGGGCAAGCCGATCAAGTTCGTCGGCGTCGCAGAAAAGCTCGACGGCCTTGAAGTCTTCTACCCGGATCGTATGGCGAACCGGATTCTCGGCATGGGCGACATTCTCGCTCTCGTCGAGGAAGCGCAACGCGGCGTGGACGTTCAAGCCGCGCAGAAGCTCGCCGATAAGGTCAAGAAAGGCGGCGACTTCGACCTCAACGATTTCCGCGCGCAACTTACGCAAATGAAGGGCATGGGCGGTCTCTCGTCGCTGATGGACAAGCTGCCCGCGCAATTCCAGCAGGCCGCCGCCGGCGCCGATATGAGCCAGGCTGAAAAGCAGATGCGCCGCATGGAAGGCATCATCAACTCCATGACGCCGCTCGAGCGCGCCAAGCCGGATCTCATCAAGGCTACGCGCAAGCGCCGCATCGCCGCGGGTGCGGGCGTGCAGGTGCAGGAAGTCAACCGCATGCTGAACCAGTACGATCAGATGCGCACCATGATGAAAAAGCTGAAAGGCGGCAATCTGCAAAAGATGATGCGCGGCATGAAGGGCATGTTGCCCGGCATGCGCTAAGCTTTAGCAAGACGGCGGCGCGCGGGTTGCCGACCCGGCCCGCGGCCACCGTCACCATGGGAACTTCCTTCAGGGGCGTTCTCACTCACACTATGTATACAGTTACCGCCCGCCAGACGTCATGAACCGCGAAGAAGCTCTCCACATTTTTAGCCACTCCGAAGAAATCGTTTCGGCCGACGAGGTCAACGCGTCGATCAGCGGCATGGCTACCTCGATCCGCAACGAAATGAGCGAAGACTTTCCGCTCGTGCTGTCGGTGATGGGCGGCGCCGCGGTCTTCACCGGCATGCTGTTGCCGCACCTCGATTTCCCGCTCGAGTTCGACTACATCCATCTCACCCGCTATCGCAACACCACGAAGGGCGGCAACGAGATGCAATGGCGTGTGGCGCCGGCTGAATCGGTGAAGGATCGCGTGGTGCTGGTGCTCGACGACATCCTCGACGAAGGCGAGACGATGGCCGCGATCCGCGACCGCATCCTCGCAATGGGCGCCAAGCGCTTCCTGAGCGCCGTACTGTGCGAAAAGATCATTCCGAAAGCCAAGCCACTGCGCCCCGACTACTGCGGCTTCGAAGTGCCGGACCGCTATGTTTTCGGCTGCGGCATGGACGCCAAAGGCTACTGGCGCAACCTGCCGACTATTCGCGCGTTGACTGAAGGCGCTTGACTTGCCCAGTTGATCGCCGCGTCGTCATGCACGGCGCGAAAATGACGAGATGAAAAAAGCGGCCCGCTGGGCCGCTTTTTGTTGCGTCAAACGTTGCTTGCGGGTTTCACTCAGCTAAAACGCTCAGAGATCCGTCCAGGTGTTGCCAATTGCCGCTTCGATGGGCAGCGCGCGCCACTCACAGTTGATGCACGAACGCGCGGATACCGCCAAGCATCATCTCCACCGAGATCGCTACCAGCACGAGTCCCATTAGCCGTTCGAATGCCATCATGGTTCGCTCGCCGAGCCAGGCCTGAATACGCTCGGCCAGCATCAGCACCACAGCGCAGACGATCATGGTGACGGTCAGTGCGCCGATCCACTCGAACATCTTGCCAGGCGCCTGCGACGTCAGCAGCATCACGGTTGCCAGCGCCGACGGGCCTGCCAGCGCCGGAATGGCAAGCGGCACGATCAACGGCTCGCCGCCACGCACGTCGCCGCCAAAAGGGCCGTCCGGATGCGGGAACACCATACGCAGCGCAATCAGAAACAACACAATGCCGCCGCCGATGCGCAACGACTGGTCGGTGAGACTCATCATGCGCAAAAACGCGTCGCCGACGACCATGAACACCAGCAGGATCGCAAACGCGATCGCGACTTCTCGCAGAATCACTGCGGTGCGCCGCTTCGGCGACACACCGCGCAGACAACTGATGAAGAGCGGAATGTTGCCGAGCGGGTCAGTGATCAGGATCAGCAGCACGGTCGCGGACAGGAAGGTGTACTCCACCGTCCGCCCCGCTTAGCGCGCCAGCGCCGCGCGAACCTTCGCGATGACCGTTTGCGCGGCTTCATCGACCGGCAGCAAGGTCGCCTCCGCGTCGCGGCGGCCCTGATATTCGAGCTTGCCTTCCTTCAGGCCACGGTCGCCAATCACGAGACGATGCGGCACGCCGATCAGCTCCCAGTCGGCGAACATCACGCCGGGGCGCTCGCCACGATCGTCGAGAATCACGTCGATGCCCGCTTCGACCAGTTCAGCGTAGAGCTTGTCGGCCTGCTCGCGCACGGCTTCGCTGCGGTCGTAGCCCATCGGGCACAGCACGACTTCGAACGGCGCGATCGATTCCGGCCAGATGATGCCCTTGTCGTCGAAATTCTGTTCGATTGCGGCGCCCAGAATACGCGTGACGCCGATGCCGTAGCAGCCCATTTCCATAGGCTGCGGCTTGCCGTTCTCGTCGAGGCACGTTGCGTTCATTGCTTCCGAATACTTGGTGCCGAGCTGGAACACATGGCCGACTTCGATGCCGCGGCAAATGTCGATCACGCCTTTGCCGTCCGGCGACGGATCGCCCTTTTTCACGTCGCGAATATCGGCAACGACCGGCTCCGGCAGATCGCGGCCCCAGTTCACGCCCGTGGTGTGATAGTCCACCTCGTTCGATCCCACCACGAAGTCGCTCATGTTCGCGACCGTGCGGTCTGCAACGACTTTCACCGGCTTCTTTGTGTTGAGCGGACCGAGATAGCCCGGCGGCGTGCCGAACGTCTCGATGATCTCGGCCTCCGTCGCCATGCGGAAATCGGCGAGGCCCGGCAGCTTGCTTGCCTTGATCTCGTTCAGGTCGTGATCGCCGCGCAGCATCAGCAGCCAGATGGTCGGTTCGGCGCCTTCGTTTTCGGTGGCGAGCACAATCGACTTGATGGTGCGCTCAAGCGGAATGTTCAGCAGCTCCGCGACGGCCTCGCACTTTGCCTTGCCCGGCGTCGGCGTCTTTTTCATCTGCTCGGTGGGCGCCGCGCGCTGTGCGTAGAGCGGCAAAGCTTCGGCCGCTTCGACGTTCGCAGCGAAGTCGGACGTCGGGCAGTAGGCGATGGCGTCCTCACCCGTATCGGCGATCACGTGGAATTCATGCGAGCCGCTGCCGCCGATCGATCCGTTGTCCGCCGCGACCGCGCGGAAATCGAGACCGAGGCGCGTGAAGATGCGCACGTACGCGTCGTACATCTTGCGATATGACTCGCGCAGGCCTGCAGCGTCCTTGTCGAACGAGTACGCGTCTTTCATGATGAACTCGCGGCCGCGCATAACGCCGAAACGCGGACGGATTTCGTCGCGGAACTTCGTCTGGATCTGGTAGAAGTTGACCGGCAGCTGACGGTAGCTCTTGATCTGCCCACGCGCGATGTCCGTCACCACTTCTTCGTGGGTCGGTCCGATCACGAAGTCGGATTGCTTGCGGTCTTTGAAGCGAAGGAGTTCAGGGCCGTATTTTTCCCAGCGACCCGACTCCTGCCACAGCTCGGCCGGCTGCACGGCCGGCATCAGCAGTTCGATCGCGCCTGCCCGGTTCATTTCCTCACGCACGATCGCTTCCACCTTGCGGATCGAGCGCAAGCCGATCGGCAGGTAGTTATAGATGCCGCCGGCGACGCGGCGGATCATGCCGGCACGCACCATGAGCTTGTGACTGACGATCTCGGCGTCGGCCGGAGCTTCTTTCAGGGTGCCGATAAAGAAACGGGAAGCTTTCATTCAGATTTTCCAAAAGCGGCGGCTCCGGAGGGACCGCCCGAAAGGGTAAAAACGGGGAAATCGATACGGCTGCCTCGCCGGGCGCGCCCGGTTCGCCATTCCGGCGCAAGGGCCGCCGCCGGGGCGCACAAGCCGCCGCGCAAAGTCTTTCGCACAAGGGATCAGGCACGGAAAGACGGACAGGCTACCGCAAAGCAGGCCTTTTGCGGCGAATCGTTCCAATCTGGTGCGAATCGGTGCGTCGGGTCCGTTATCTGTTTATAATCAAAGCAATTTTAAAGGATTCGAAGGTGGTTGTATGCTGGATCGTGAAGGCTTTCGCCCGAACGTCGGCATCATCCTCTTGAACGCGCACAACGAGGTGTTTTGGGGCAAACGGCTCCGTGAACATTCCTGGCAGTTTCCGCAGGGGGGCATCAAGTACGGAGAGACCCCCGTGCAAGCGATGTATCGGGAGTTACACGAAGAAACCGGTCTGCTTCCGGAGCACGTCAAGGTGATTGGTCGCACACGCGACTGGTTGCGTTACGAGGTGCCTGACAAGTTCATCAAGCGCGAGGTACGCGGTCACTACCGCGGCCAGAAACAAATCTGGTTCTTGCTCCGAATGGTAGGGCGCGATTGCGACATCTGCTTGCGCGCCACAGATCACCCGGAGTTCGATGCCTGGCGCTGGAACGAGTATTGGGTACCGCTCGACTGTGTGATCGAGTTCAAGCGGGATGTTTATCAGTTGGCGCTGACGGAGCTATCCCGTTTCATGCGCCGCACTGCGCCGCGTGCGGAAAAACCTGGCGGGCACCACGGGCCGCGTTATCCCCGGATAGCGTCGTCAATGGAAAGTCCGCCGGATTCCACGGTAATGACGGTGACCACGGTAACGTCCGTCAGAATCGAAACTTCGGTTCACACGACAAGCGTGTCCGATTGCGGCGAAGCTGCCGGCTCGGGGAACGAGGCCGGCACCGTATCGGAACTCGACGACGACTCGGCTCGCGAGGCTGCGGGTTCGATGTTCCGTCATCACGGCGTGCGCAACTGACCTTCTGCACGGCCGTCTACGTCGCCTATGTCGTCTATGCGGGCGCGGCTTCTCGAGCCGCGCCCGCTTTTTCGAGGAAACCATATTGAAAGCACTTGCTCTCGTCGTGGCGTGCGTCGCCACCGGCGCCCTGCTGGCTGGCTGTTCGAGCGCCGGCAAACCCACCAACAAAGACGACAGCGCCTTTGCCTATCTGCTGGACCGGCCGAGCAATTGGGTTGAAAACAAGGTCGAGACTTTGCCGCCGCTGCCGCAGGACTCGACCCTGCTGCCTTTCGAGGTGTCAGGCAATACGCCGTTGCATTTCGCAATCGACCAGAACTCGCTGACCGTGGGCTCCGACGGCGTCGTGCGCTATACCGTGGTGGTGACGAGCCCGAGTGGCGCCCGCAACGTGAACTACGAAGGCATCCGCTGCGACACCTATGAATGGCGCCTGTATGCCGGCCTGAACGCGGATCATGACGGTTGGGACAGGACAGTCGCGAACGACTTCACGCGTATCGAGAATGGCGCGCTGAACGCGTATCACGCGGCGCTGTATCAGGACTATCTATGCGCGAACAAGATCCCGACGGGGAGCGCAAGGACGATTGTGGATAACATCCGCTATAAGCGCACGGCGACTTCGTTGATTCACTGACGCTTGGCCGACGCGCCAGAAAAAAAGCCGTTCCTGCGCTTCGCTGGAACGGCTTTTTCACATGTTGCGCGTGAGCCGGTTAGCTACTCAAACCAGCACCAGGTTGTCGCGATGAATCAGTTCGGGCTCCAGCATATAACCGAGCACTGATTCGATCTCGCCGCTCGGACGTCGCTGGATCAGCTTTGTCTCTGCACTGCTGTAGTTGGTGAGGCCGCGCGCCACTTCCCGGCCGGCTGCGTTGAGGCACGCGATCACCTCGCCGCGAGCAAAGGCACCCTGCACGCCGACAATGCCGATGGGCAGCAAACTCTTTCCGCCTGCCGTCAGTTTCTCCACGGCTCCGTCGTCGATCACGACATGGCCGCGCACCTGCAAGTGATCGGCCATCCACTGCTTGCGCGCCGCCATGCGCGCGGTGCGAGCGATCAACTGCGTGCCGATCGCCTCGCCAGACGCGAGCCGCGACAGCACGTCCGCTTCGCGCCCGCTCGCGATCACCGTGTTTGCGCCGCTGTGAGCGGCGCGCTTGGCGGCGAGAATCTTGGTGAGCATGCCGCCGCGACCGAGGCTTGAGCCGGCACCGCCAGCCATGGCTTCCAGGTCAGGCGCGCCGGCATCTGCCTGCTGAACGAGCGTGGCGTTCGGGTCCTTCCGGGGATCGGCGGTGAAAAGCCCTTGCTGATCAGTGAGGATAATGAGCGCGTCACCCTCAATGAGATTCGCGACCAGTGCGCCCAGCGTGTCGTTGTCGCCGAACTTGATTTCGTCGGTGACGACCGTGTCGTTCTCGTTGATGATCGGCACCACGCCGAGCCGCAGCAGCGTCAGCAACGTGGAACGCGCGTTCAGATAGCGCTCGCGGTCCGCAAGGTCGGCATGAGTCAGCAGGATTTGCGCGGTTTGAATCGAATGTTCGGCGAAGCGGCTTTCGTATACCTGAGCGAGGCCCATTTGGCCGACAGCGGCGGCTGCCTGCAATTCGTCGATTTCACGCGGGCGCTTGCTCCAACCAAGCCGCTGCATTCCTTCGGCGATGGCGCCGGAACTGACTAGCACCACTTCCTTGCTCTGCGCGCGCAGTGCGGCAATCTGCGCAGCCCAGCGGCCGATCGCAGCATGATCGAGGCCGCGCCCGTCATTCGTGACGAGGCTCGAGCCGACTTTCACTACCAATCGCCGTGAATCTGCGATGACGGAACGCATTGTGCGCAGCTCCCAAGATGACGCCTGACGCGCGCCGCCAACCCGCAAGGGCCCGGCGCCCCAATTGTTTAGCCCTGCGGGTCGGCGCTGGATTCGCCAGCGGCGGCAGATGCTTCCGGCTTATCGCGAAAGCGTACGTCGGCGGCGAGGTCTTCGGCTTCGGCCGCGCGCTGCGCTTCCGAATGGGCCGCGATGTAGTCGAACACCGCATAGCAGAGGTTCTCGCAACCCTGACCGGTCAGCGCCGAGATTTCGAAGACCGGGCCGTCCCAGCCGAAGCCCTGGATAAACGCCGAAACGCGCGCTTCACGCTCGTCTTCGGGGACCATGTCGAGCTTGTTGAGCACGAGCCAGCGCGGCTTCTGATACAGCAACTCGTCGTACTTGCGCAGTTCGTTCACGATCGCCTTGGCTTCCGCGACGGGATCGACCGCTTCGTCGAACGGCGCCAGGTCGACGATGTGCAGCAGCAAGCCTGTGCGCTGCAAATGCCGCAGGAACTGGTGGCCGAGGCCCGCGCCTTCCGCGGCACCTTCGATCAGACCCGGAATGTCGGCGATCACAAAGCTGCGGCTCGGTCCAACGCGAACCACGCCGAGATTCGGCGCAAGCGTAGTGAACGGATAGTCGGCGATCTTCGGCTTCGCGTTCGACACGGAAGAGATGAACGTGGACTTGCCCGCGTTCGGCATGCCGAGCAGGCCGACGTCGGCCAGCACCTTCAGCTCAAGGCGCACCATGCGTCGCTCGCCCGGCTTGCCGTCGGTTTTCTGGCGCGGAGCGCGGTTGGTGCTGGACTTGAAGTGCAGATTGCCGAGACCGCCCGCACCGCCCTGCGCGATCTGCACGCTCTGATTGTGCTCGGTCAGATCGGCGATCAGTTCGCCGGTTTCCATGTCGGTAATGGTGGTGCCGACCGGCATGCGCAGCGTGATGTCGTCGCCGCCCTTGCCGTAGCAGTCAGCGCCGCGGCCGTTCTCGCCGTTTCGCGCCATATGTTTCTTCGCGTAGCGGTAGTCGATCAGCGTGTTGATGTTGCGGTCTGCTACCGCAATTACGCTGCCGCCCCGGCCGCCGTCGCCGCCATCAGGGCCGCCGAACGGAACGAACTTCTCGCGGCGCATCGACGCGCTGCCATCCCCTCCGTCGCCGGCGATGACTTCAATCCTCGCTTCGTCAATGAACTTCATGCGTAACTCCGTCCCGTGGTGTACTGCCAGATGGTGCTGCTGAATACTACTGGATGCTGCTATTTTGCCGCGCCCGCCGCGCGATGATCAATCGACCGAACGGCATAGGCGCAGCGCCGCAATCGCGGCGCCAACGGACCTTGCCGCAATAAAAAAAGCCCCGCTAACTTCGCGGGGCCTTTTTCCGGTCCTGAAGCCCGTGCCTGAGTGAACTCAGACTGCTGCCGGGACGACGTTGACCATGTGCTTCTTCGCGGCGCCTTTCGTCGAGAACTGAACGTGGCCGTCCGTCAGCGCGAACAAGGTGTGATCCTTGCCGATGCCGACGTTCTCGCCAGCGTGCATACGCGTGCCACGTTGACGAACGATGATGCCGCCAGCGTTGATAGCCTGACCGCCGTACACTTTCACGCCAAGTCGCTTCGACTCGGAGTCGCGGCCGTTCCGGGACGATCCGCCTGCCTTTTTGTGTGCCATTTAATTTGCTCCTTAACCGGTGCGCTTACGCGTTGATCGCGTCGATGCGCAGTTCGGTATAGTTCTGGCGGTGGCCGCCATGCTTCTGGTAGTGCTTCCGGCGACGCATCTTGAAGATGGTCACTTTCTTGTGACGACCTTGCGACACGACGGTAGCCTTGACGGAAGCCCCACTGACCAGCGGCGCACCGAACTTAATCGATTCGCCTTCGCCCACTGCGAGAACCTGGTCGAGCGTGATTTCAGCGTCAATGTCTGCCGGTATCTGTTCTACTTTAAGTTTTTCGCCGACGGCAACTTTATACTGCTTGCCACCGGTTTTTATGACCGCGTACATTGAGAACCTCACTCTGTGTTCATTTTTCCCACGCACCGCGCGCGGAAACCCGTGATTATACATAGAGTTAGCTGCTCGGTCAAAACTCATTCAGAGCGGCCCTGCGTTCCGCCCGGGCGACGCGCAGCCCAGCGCCTGGCGGTGTCCACGAGCGCGCCGCGCGGCAGTCCGCGACACGGAACAACCGCGATTCGCCTTATAATTCGCGGCACTACCCAATTCAGCCATCATGTCGTCGACTGCCACCACCTCCTCCAACGCCGCCAGCCTGCTCGCTCCGATCGCCGAAGACATGCAGCAGGTGAATCGCGTCATCCGGCACCGTCTTGCGTCCGAGGTGATGCTGATCAACCAGATTTCCGAGTACATCATCAGTGCCGGCGGCAAACGGCTGCGGCCGGCGCTGCTGCTTCTGGTGGCCGGCGCGCTCGGGGAAACCACGGGGCATCGGCACGAACTGGCGGCGGTCGTCGAATTCATCCACACTGCAACCCTGCTGCACGACGACGTGGTCGACGAATCGGATCTACGGCGCGGCCGCCAGACCGCCAACGCGCTGTTCGGCAATGCGGCGAGCGTGCTCGTCGGCGACTTTCTCTATTCGCGCTCGTTCCAGATGATGGTGGGCGTGGGCAAGATGCGCGTCATGGAGATTTTGTCGGAAGCCACCAACATCATCTCCGAAGGTGAAGTGCTACAGCTGCTGAACATGCACGACGCCGACGTGGATCAAGCCCGCTACATGCAGGTGATCCGCTACAAGACCGCCAAGCTCTTCGAGGCCGCGGCCCAGCTCGGCGCAGTGCTGGCGGGCGCAGATGCCAGAACCGAAGCAGCGGCGGCCGAATTCGGCCGGCGCATCGGTACGGCTTTTCAGATCATGGACGACTGGCTCGACTACACGGGCACGGCCGAGTCGATGGGGAAAAATGCCGGCGACGATCTACGCGAGGGCAAGCCCACGCTGCCGCTCATCTATTTGATAGAGCGCGGCACGCCGGAGCAGTCGGCTCTCGCTCGCGAGGCCATCGAGCAAGGCGGCACCGACCGTTTCGACACGATCTTCGAGGCGATCACACGTTCCGGCGCGCTGGATCACACGCTCGAATGCGCGAAACAGGAAGCACAAGCCGCGGCAGCCGCGATTTGTTCGTTTCCTGATTCCATTTACAAAGAAAGCCTGCTAGAATTATGTTCTTACTCGACGGCGAGACAGTCTTAAACGAGACTCAAACGCCGGTTTAGTCTGAATCGAGTCTGCAGTACACATCGGGGTGTAGCTTAGCCTGGTAGAGCGCTACGTTCGGGACGTAGAGGCCGGAGGTTCGAATCCTCTCACCCCGACCAGATTCGCCTTGTTAGTTCAAGGCTCGAAAAACCGCCCAGCGTGCTCGGCGGTTTTTTGTTTTTGCGGCCAGATCTTGTCCCTGCTCGCGGCGCACGCACGCAGTTCTGGCTGAAGCCTTCCGCCTCGCAACATCCCTGGTGGCGGGTTGCGCCGCCCCCTCTGCTATATTCTCCCCATCCTTTTCCCCTCTTCTATCCTTCACGACGCGTGGAACAACTTCCCTTATGGGCGCAGATTGGCGCCGTTTTTCTGCTGCTTATCTGCTCGAGCTTTTTCTCCATTTCCGAAACGGCGATGATGGCGCTCAACCGCCATCGCCTGAAGCACCTTGCCAGCAAGAACGCGCTCGGCGCGAAGACCACTCAGGGTCTGCTGGCGCATACGGATCAACTGCTGAGCGTCGTGCTGATCGGGAACAATCTGTTCAACACCATCATTCCGGTGCTGACCACTTCGATCGCGCTGCATACGTTCGGTCGTAACAACGTGGTGCTGTCTATCGCGACCGGCATCGTCGCGTTTCTGATTATCGTTTTTGCCGAGATCACGCCGAAAATCGTCGGTGCAACGTTCCCCGAAAAGATCGCGCTGCCTGCCAGCCTGGTCATCGCGCCGATGATGCGCATTGCCAGGCCGCTCGTCTGGTTCGTCAATCTGTTCGCCACCGGCATCCTGCGGGTGCTGCACATCAACACACAAGGCGCGCGCGATCAGCGCCTCTCCACAGAAGAACTGCGCACCATCGTGCTCGAGTCCGGCAGCTTCATGCCGACCAAGCACCGCAGCATTCTGCTGAACCTGTTCGACCTCGAAAACATTTCCGTCGACGATGTGATGATCCCGCGGCGACGCATCGAGGCGCTCGACTTCGACGCGCCGTTCGAGCAGATTCTGCATCAGCTCGAAACCTGCTATCACAACAAGCTGATCGTCTATCAAGGCGATATTGACCGCGTGCTCGGCGTGCTGCACGTTCGCAAGACACTGGCCGCTCTGCACAACCAGGAACTGGAACGCGAGACGCTGCGCGAGCTGCTCGCCGAGCCGTACTTCGTGCCGACCGGCACGCCGGTGTTCCAGCAATTGCAGTACTTCCAGGAGAGCCGCCATCGCATCGCGCTCGTCGTCAACGAATACGGCGAGTTGCAAGGGCTTGTCACGCCGGAAGACATCATCGAGGAACTGATCGGCGAGTTCACCACGTCCATCCCGCGCAGCGCCAATTCGCGTGGGGGCTGGAACGAGCTCGGCGAATGCATCGTCGCGGGCAGCATGCCGCTGCGTGAGCTGAACCGCTGGCTGCAACTTTCGCTACCTACCGACGGTCCGAAAACGCTTAACGGGCTGATCCTCGAAATTCTCGAAGACATTCCCGATGGCGATGTCTGTGTGCAGATCGGCGACGTGAAGCTCGAAGTGATGCGCAGCGACGACCAGGCGATCCGCACCGTCAAGCTGTTCAAGCCGCCAGCGCGCGTGAAGGGCGGCAAGGCGCTGTTGGGCTAAGTGCCTACCGGTTGAGGTCGAGGCCGGGCGCACATCCCGGCATCGCATAAGCCTGCGCCGAGTGCCATTAGCCGAATGGCCGAGTGGCGGCGCCGACCGCCTTGCTCGAAGATGAAGCCGTCGTGTTCTACAGGCGGCTAGTCGCCGGCTCTTCATGCAAACCTCTTTTCAACCCGCGGCCTTGCTGCGGCCACAACCGGCGGGCAGCGAGAGCGCCTCTCGCAATAAGCCAAACGCGCGCACCGGCGAAACTGACGGCGTTGCTGCACTGGCCCACGCTCCCGACAACGCCCCCGCCGTGCGTCTGCTCACTGACACGCTGCGGGAAGCGACACGCCGCAACGCATCGGATCTGCACATCGAACCGGCGGAAAGCGGCTGGCGGGTGCGCTTGCGCATCGACGGCGTGTTGCATGAAATAGCGACGCCGCCCGCCCATCTGCGGGACGCCTTCATCACGCGCGTGAAGGTTCTGGCGCGCATGGACATCGCCGAGCGGCGTGTTCCACAGGACGGCCGGCTTCGGCTGGCCACGTCGCCAGGACGGACCGAGGACTACCGCGTCAACTCGCTGCCCACACTGTTCGGGGAAAAGCTCGTATTGCGCAGGCTCGACGCGCTGCCAACCGATCTTTCGCTCGACTCGCTCGGGCTGGATGCACAGCAGCGCGATGCCGTCGGTTGTGCAATACGCGCGCCGCACGGCCTGGTGCTCGTCACGGGGCCGACAGGCAGCGGCAAGACGCTGTCGTTGTACTGCTTCCTGAATCTGCTCAACAGCGAGTCGCGCAATCTGTGTTCGGTCGAAGATCCGGCGGAAATCCAGCTGGCCGGCATCAATCAGGTCAGCGTGCGTGAAAAGGCCGGGCTCACTTTCGCCGTCGCGCTGCGCGCCTTTCTGCGCCAGGATCCGGACATCGTCATGGTTGGCGAGATACGCGACGAGGAAACCGCCGACGTCGCTGTTAAGGCCGCGCAAACCGGCCACCTGGTGCTGTCGACGTTACACACGAACGACGCGCCAGCCGCTGCCGCGCGTCTGCTCGACATTGGCGTGGCGCCGTACAACCTCGCGGCCGCGCTGCGCATGGTGACGGCGCAGCGACTGGTGCGCCGCCTGTGCACAGCCTGCAGGACGCCCGCGCCGCACTCCGCCGCGGCACTTCGTTCCGCGGGCTTCGCCGAAGAACAGATCGACGGTTGGCAGCCCTACACCGCGAAGGGTTGTGCGGCTTGCCACGGCATTGGCTATCGGGGCCGCGTCGGCGTGCATCAGGTCATGCCCATGTCCGATGCCATGCGTGATTTGATCGTCGCGCGAGCGGGAACGCACGAGCTCGCGCGGCAGGCGCGCAGCGAACACATCGGCACACTGCGCGACGCCGCGTTGGCTCGCGTGCGCGACGGCTCGCCGAAGCACTCGCCGCCACCGAGGTCGCGTGAGCAATACCGTTACACATCGCCCTGCGTCGACCGACACGCGCTTCCGATGGCACGGTGTCGATCCCGACGGAAACCATAGAACGGGCTTGCTCATTGCGCCGGATGCGGGCACCGCACGCGCTCTGCTCAAGCGCGACAACCTGTTCGTGGTCGATCTGAAAGCCCACGGACCTGCACCGCGCCCGAAAGCAAATACCGCAGACGTCACGCTGTTCACACGCCAGCTCGCAAGCCTGCTGCGTGCCGGCTTGCCGCTCGCTCCCGCACTGGACCTACTGGGGCAGGCGCAAAGTTCGCGCCGTCCGGGCATGCCGCGGATCGTCGGCGCATTGGCTCGCGACATCACGGCCGGCTTGCGATTTTCGGCTGCCTTGCAGCAGCATCCCTTGCAGTTCAACGCCCTGTATTGTCAACTCGTCGAAGTGGGCGAGGCCGCTGGCGCTCTGCCCGCGGTTCTAGCGCGTATCGCCGACGATCGCGAGCGCGCCGCCGCGCAACGGGCGAAAGTGCGCGGTGCGTTGACTTACCCTGTCGTAATCCTGCTGCTGGCTCTCGCAATCACCGCCGCTTTGCTCGTTTGGGTGGTACCGACTTTCAAACAGATCTTCGACGGTTTTGGAGCGCGTTTGCCCGCGCCCACGCAGTTTGTACTGGCCCTGTCGTCGGGTGCCGCGCAATGGAGTGTGCCCGCCATCGCGGTCGTCGTCGCGGCGTATTTCGCGGCGACGTTTCTTCTGCGGCGTTCCGAAACGGCGCGCATCCGCTTCGCGCGTTTATCGCTGAAAATACCGGTTGCCGGTTCACTGCTGGCCACGCTCTGCGCCGCACGGTGGAGCCGCGCGCTCGGCACTTTGCTGTCGGCCGGCACGCCGCTCGCCGACGCATTCGATTCGCTGACACACGCCACGGGCAACGCCTTCTTCGATCGCGCAACCGCGGACATCGCGGCGCGCCTGCGTCGCGGTGAACGGCTTGCAGCAGCCATGCGTTCGGCAAGCTGCTTCCCGCAAGATGTGGTGCAACCGGTCGCCGTTGCCGAGGAGTCCGGAGCACTCGACACCATGCTTCTCGACGTGGCGTCGCTGGCCGATCGTCAGGTAGACGAAAAGATCGGCACGCTGTCGAGTCTGTGCGAGCCGCTCGTCATCGTTGTGCTGGGGGCGCTGGTCGGCGGGCTTGTCATCGCGATGTATCTTCCCATTATTCAACTCGGCAACGTGGTGTAGCATCGCAGCCGAATCCACCGTTTCGTCCATGCAGGCAGCTCAATCACTCGTGCCAGAAACCTCCTCCACCGTGCTTTCGGGCTCGCTTTCGAACTTGCTGCCGGATCATTTCCCAGCGGGTCTCGATCAGGCATTCGGCAGCCTGCCGGCCGCCTTGCAGTTTGCTTTTGCGATCGTATTCGGTCTCGTCATCGGCAGCTTCCTGAACGTCGTCGTGCATAGGGTGCCGATCATGCTCGAACGCGCATGGCGCCTGGAAGTGAGCGAGGCGACTAGCCAACCTCTCGAAGAAGACGGCCTGCCGGCGCGCTACAACCTGTGGGTGCCACGCAGCGCCTGTCCTCACTGCGGGCATGTGCTGCACGCATGGGAGAACCTGCCGCTGCTCAGTTATGTGCTGCTGCGCGGGCGCTGTTCCTCATGCGGGGCGCGCGTGAGCCCGCGTTATCCGCTACTCGAACTCTCCACTGCAGCCCTCGCGGCCGGCGCTCTCGCACTGTTCGGTCCGACGCTCGCCGCGCTCGCCGCCTTCGGACTGTGCGCCGCCCTGCTCGCGATGAGCGCCATCGACATCGACACGCATCTGCTACCGGACTCGATGACGTTGCCCCTGCTTTGGGCAGGCATCATCGTCAACTTCTACGGCCTGTTCGCGAGTCTCCAGGACGCCGTGCTCGGCGCCATTTTCGGCTATCTCGTGCTGTGGGCCGTGCATTGGCTATTCCGGCTCGTGCGAGGTATCGACGGCATGGGTTACGGCGACTTCAAACTGCTCGCGGCGCTCGGCGCGTGGCTTGGCTGGGCTGCGCTCCCTCAGATCGTGCTGGTTGCCGCCGTGGCGGGCGCAGTCGTCGGTCTTGCGGCAACGTGGCGCGGCCGCATGCGCTTTGAAGAGCCGCTGCCCTTCGGGCCGTTTCTTGCGGCGGGCGGCGTTCTCACACTGTTTTTCGGCACACCGCTTTACCTGGCTCTCGGAGGCTGAAGCATGTTCGTTGTGGGACTCACAGGCGGCATCGGCAGCGGCAAATCGACTGTTGCCGACCTGTTCGCGGCGCATGGCGTGCCGCTCGTCGACACCGATCTGATCGCGCATCGCATCACCGCGCCGCACGGCATGGCGATGCCCCAGATCGCCGTCGAGTTCGGCAACGAGTTCATCGCTGCGGACGGCTCGCTCGACCGCGCACGCATGCGCACGCTTGTATTCAGCGACGACGCGGCGCGCAAACGGCTCGAAAACATCACGCATCCGCTGATTCGCGCAGAAACGGAACGCGAGCAACGCGAGGCCACCGGCCCTTATGTGATCGTTGTGGTTCCGCTACTGGTGGAGTCGGGCAGCTGGAAAACGCGCGTGAATCGCGTACTCGCCGTGGATTGCGGCGTCGAGACGCAAATCTCGCGCGTAATGAACCGCAATGGTTTCAGCCGCGAACAGGTGCTCGCGATCATCGCCCGCCAGGCTACGCGCGAAGCGCGGCTCGCCGCCGCAGACGACGTGATCGTCAACGACAATGCGCCGCTCGGTACGCTCGAAGCGCAGGTTGACGCGCAGCATCGCGCGTACCTGGCGCTGGCGCGCGCAGAGCGCCTGTGACCTATTGGCGCGAAACGTTGAACTTTGGCTTTGGCTGTATGCCGAAGCAGCGGAAAACCACGAAAACCGCGCCCGAAAATGTGCAGAAACCCGCAGGAAAAGCGCGTGATTGCTAGGGTAGTCCCACGGCATTAGAATGTCCTGCATTCCCGTCACCGACCACGCCCGAGGCGAGCCCGCTTGATCCTTTACGAGTACCCCTTCAACGAGCGAATCCGGACGCTATTGCGCCTCGAAGATCTGTTCGAGCGCTTCACGTTCTTTCTGACGCAAGAAGACGCCAGGGAACATCATGTCGCACTGACCACGCTGTTCGAAATCTCAGAGGTGGCGGGCCGCGCGGATCTCAAGTCCGATCTGATGAAGGAACTCGAACGGCAGCGGCAAACGCTCGCGCCGTTTCGCGGCAATCCGGGAATCGAGCAGGGCGCGCTCGAAGCAGTGCTTGGCGAAATCGAGCACACGTTGGCAGGACTTTCGCAGATGCAGGGCAAGACGGGCCAGCATCTTGCGGAGAACGAATGGCTCGCGAGCATCCGCAGCCGGGCGATCATTCCGGGTGGCACCTGCAAATTCGACCTGCCCTCTTATTACGCGTGGCAGCAACTGCATCCGGATCAGCGGCGTCAGGACATTGCCAAGTGGGTCACGCCGCTGCTGCCTTTGCGCGACGCGGCCACCATTGTGCTAAGGCTTGCACGGGAGTCGGGGCAGGCGTCGAAGGTTATGGCCATGGCAGGCAGCTATCAGCAAATGCTGTCGGGCCGCTCGTATCAGTTGATGCAGGTGCGCGTGGCGCCCGAACTGCGCGTGATTCCCGAGGCCAGCGCCAACAAATACATGCTCTGGGTGCGCTTCACGGTGCAGGACGGCGATCTGCGTCCACGTGCCGTCGATGTAGATGTGCCCTTCCAGCTCACGCTTTGCAGCCTGTAAGCAAGCCCTTCGCGAGCGCTGCACGGACTCAATAGAGCGGTCGGCTTGCTCGCCGCGCCTTTAAAGCGGCAACAAAAGCCCCTATATTCGTTACTTGTTCCATTTGTACTGACCGCCTGACCGTATGCCAACCGTCGTCAAATGCCCCACTTGCGGAAAGGACGTCCGCTGGACACCCGAAAACCGCTTCCGCCCGTTCTGCTCGGACCGCTGCAGACAGATCGATCTCGGCGCGTGGGCCGCTGAGAAGTACAAAATCGGCGGGACCGATCAGGAAGCGCCGTCAGACGAGGCGCCTGGCGGCGACTACAACCCGCATTGAGCGCGCGGGCCGCGTCGTCCGCTTGCACCGCCTGCCTGAACCTGTCAGCGTTTCTCCGACGCGAGCCATTCCAGTACGGGAATGGTCGCCGGCAGGAGCGGCGCAACCTCGGCCGGCAGCGCCTGCCACACGAACGCCTGGCCTTCGCGGCCGTGCGGCTCGCCCTTCCACTGCGTCACCTTGCAGAAAAAAAGCCGCACATAAGCATGCGGATAATCGTGTTCGAGCGTATGCCAAAGGTGGCAAGCTTCCACTTCGATGCCCAGCTCTTCGTGCAACTCGCGTGCGAGCGCCGCCTCGACCGATTCGCCCGTCTCCAGCTTACCGCCCGGGAATTCCCAGTAGCCCTCGTACGGTTTGCCCGCCGGACGCTGCGCGAGCAGATAGCGCCCGTCGGGCTGCACCAGCACGCCGACGGCAACTTCTGTCACCGGACGACCGGCCGAGTTCGTCTGCGCGTCGCTCATGCTTCAGATTTCCGGCCGGACCAGTCGCGCGCAAACTGCCACGCGACACGCCCCGAGCGCGAACCGCGCTCGAGTGCCCACACCAGCGCGTCGCCGCGTGCTGCTTCGACTTCGGCGCCATTGCAGCCGAAATGCCGCAGCCAGTGGCCGATGATCGACAGGTAGTCGTCCTGCTTGAACGGATAGAAGCTGACCCATAGCCCGAAACGTTCCGACAGTGAGATCTTTTCTTCGACCAGTTCGCCGGGATGAATCTCGCCGTCTGACGTGTGCTTGTAGGTCTCGTTGTCGCTCATGTACTCCGGCAGCAGATGGCGGCGGTTCGACGTCGCGTAAATGAGCACGTTGTCCGATTGCGCGGCAACCGAGCCGTCGAGCGCAACCTTCAGCGCCTTGTAGCCCGACTCGCCGTCTTCGAACGAGAGGTCGTCGCAGAAGACCACGAAGCGCTCCGGCCGCTTCGCAATCAGATCGACGATGTCGCCCAGATCGTGCAAATCGTCCTTGTCCACTTCGATCAGGCGCAAGCCGTCTTTCGCATACGCGTTCAGGCACGCCTTGATCAGCGACGACTTGCCGGTACCCCGCGCGCCCGTCAACAGCACGTTATTGGCCGGAAGCTTGTGGACGAATTGGCGCGTGTTCTGCTCGATCAGCGCTTTCTGACGATCGATGTTTTGGAGATCGTCGAGCGTGATGTCGGAGATGGCCGGCACCGGCTGCAGGTAGCCGCGCCCCTGGCGTTTGCGCCAGCGAAAAGCGACCGCCGCCGCCCAGTCGATCTCAGGCGCGGCGGGCGGAAGCATCGCTTCCAGGCGCACGAGCACGGCTTCGGCCCGTGTCAGAAACTGTTCGAGTTTGTCCATAACAATGAGTGAGCAGCCAGAGGCCGCATGATGAACCTGATTACGAGCGGTAGTCGGCGTTGATGCTCACGTAGTCGTGCGACAGATCGCAAGTCCAGATCGTGGCTTGCGCATTGCCGCGGCCGAGCACGACTCGAATGCCGATCTCGCTCTTTTTCATGACGCGCTGGCCGTCTTCTTCGCGGTACGCCGGATTGCGGCCGCCGGCAGTCGCGACCAGCACGTCGTCCAGATACAGATCGATCTTGCCGACGTCGAGATCGTCGATGCCGGCATAACCGATAGCCGCGAGAATGCGGCCGAGGTTCGGATCCGATGCATAAAAGGCTGTCTTCACGAGCGGCGAATGGCCGATCGCATACGCGATCTGCCGGCATTCGCCGACGCTCGAACCGCCTTCTACGTGCACCGTCATGAATTTGGTCGCGCCTTCGCCGTCGCGCACGATCAGCTGCGCGAGCGTCTGCGCGACTTCGGTCACCGCGTCGCGCAACGCCGCGTAAGCCGGCGAGTCGGTGGACGTGATCGCCGGCAGGCTCGATTTGCCCGACGCGATCAGGATGAACGAATCGTTCGTCGACGTATCGCCGTCGATCGTAATGCAGTTGAACGACCGGTCTGCAACGTGTTTGACCAGCGCGTCGAGCACCGGCTGCCCAAGCGCCGCGTCGAACGCGAGGAAGCCGAGCATGGTCGCCATGTTCGGCTTGATCATGCCGGCGCCCTTGCTGATGCCAGTCAGCGTGACCGTGTGGCCGTCGATCGTGACCTGGCGCGAGGTCGCCTTCGGCAACGTGTCGGTGGTCATGATCGCCTGCGCGGCGTCATACCAGTTGGCTTCCTTGCGGTTCGCGAGCGCGGCCGGCAAACCCGCCTTAAGACGATCGACCGGCAACGGTTCCAGAATCACGCCCGTCGAAAACGGCAGCACTTGCTCCGGCGCGATGTCCGCAAGGCGCGCGAGTTCCACGCAGGTTTCGCGCGCCGCGACGAGACCCGGCTCGCCGGTGCCCGCGTTCGCATTTCCGGTGTTGATCACCAGGGCCCGAATCGGCTTGCCGCCGGCGCGCACCCGCTCCAGATTCTCGCGGCACACCGTGACCGGCGCCGCGCAGAAGCGATTCTGCGTGAAGACGCCGCCTACCGTCGCGCCTTCATCGACGGAAATGACGAGCACGTCCTTGCGGTTCGGCTTGCGAATGTTCGCCTCCGCCCAACCGAGCGTGACGCCGGCGACGGGATGCAGTTGAGCGGGATCGATCGAGGGGAAATTGACAGCCATGGTCGCGACCTGTCGAAGAAAATGCCGGCGAGTGCCGGCATTGAGGGAAACGGAACTGGTAGCTCGGCCAGATGCCGGACCACCGCGAAATCAGCAACACAACACGGTGCAAGAACCACTGCGCCATGCGACGCGGCGCGCTCGTAAGCGCGCCGTCCAAGGCATTATGCGATCTTGCCGTGACACTGCTTGTACTTCTTGCCGCTGCCGCACGGGCACGGATCATTGCGGCCAACCTTCGGCACATTGTCCGCGCCGACAGGCGACGCCGTTTGCGGCGAGGAGCCGTGGCTCATCGCGTCGCCGATCATCGCGGCGGTTGCAGCCTCGGCTGCAGCAGGCGCCGCGGACGAAGCTTCGGCAAATTCGGCGTGACGGAACTCGACGTTCTCGAGGTGGCCGCCCTGCTCTTCCATCTGTTCAGCCGCCTGCTCCAACTGCTCGGGCGACTGGATCTGCACGTTCATCACCACGCGAGTGACTTCGAGCTTCACCGCGTCGAGCATGGCAGCGAACAGTTCGAACGCCTCGCGCTTGTATTCCTGCTTCGGGTTCTTCTGCGCATAGCCACGCAGATGGATGCCCTGACGCAAATGGTCGAGCGCGGCGAGATGTTCGCGCCAGCTGCGGTCGAGCGTTTGCAGCATGATCGAACGTTCGAACGCGCTAAACGACTCGCGGCCGACCAGTTCGACCTTGGCCTCGTATGCTTCGTCTGCGGCGGCTTGCACCGCTTCGAGAATTTCGTCGGACGTGATCGAGTTCGACTCGTTGATCATTTCCTGGATCGCGAGATCGAGCTGCCATTCGTTGCGCAGCACCTCTTCCAGTTCCGGCACGTCCCACTGTTCTTCAATGCTGCCCGCCGGCACGAACTGGTGAACGATCTCGGCGATCACGCCATGACGCATCGCGCCGATGGTTTCGGTAATGTCGTTCGCCTCGAGCAGTTCGTTACGCTGCTGGTAGATCACCTTGCGCTGATCGTTCGAGACGTCGTCGTATTCGAGCAGTTGCTTGCGGATGTCGAAGTTACGCGCCTCGACCTTGCGCTGCGCCGATTCGATGGAACGCGAGACGATGCCCGCTTCGATCGCCTCGCCTTCCGGCATCTTCAGGCGGTCCATGATCGCGCGCACACGGTCGCCCGCGAAGATGCGCAGCAGCGGATCTTCCAGCGACAGATAAAAGCGCGACGAACCCGGGTCGCCCTGACGGCCCGCACGGCCGCGCAACTGGTTGTCGATCCGCCGCGATTCGTGGCGCTCCGTGCCGATGATGTGCAGACCGCCCGCGGCCTTTACCTGATCGTGCAGCGCCTGCCATTCGTCATGCAGCTTCTGGATGCGGCGCTGCTTTTCGTCGTCGGGGACTGTCTCGTCGAGTTCAATAAACGACGCCTGTTTTTCCGCATTGCCGCCGAGCACGATGTCAGTGCCGCGACCAGCCATGTTCGTGGCGATCGTAATGCGCTTCGGACGGCCGGCTTCCGCGACGATCTCCGCTTCACGCGCGTGCTGCTTCGCGTTGAGCACTTCGTGCGGCAAACCGGCCTGCTTCAGCAGATGCGAGAGCAGTTCCGAATTTTCAATCGACGTGGTGCCGACCAGCACAGGCTGACCGCGCTCGTAGCAATCACGGATGTCGCGGATCACCGCGTCGTAACGTTCCTTGGCGGTTTTGTAGATCTGATCCTGCTTGTCGATCCGCTTGGGCGGACGGTTGGTCGGGATCACGACCGTTTCGAGACCGTAGATCTCGTTGAATTCATACGCTTCGGTGTCGGCCGTGCCGGTCATGCCGGACAGCTTGGCGTACATGCGGAAGTAGTTCTGGAAGGTGATCGAAGCGAGCGTCTGGTTCTCGCTCTGAATCTTCACGTGCTCCTTCGCCTCGACAGCCTGGTGCAAGCCGTCCGACCAGCGGCGGCCTGCCATCAGACGGCCGGTGAATTCGTCGACGATGATCACCTCGCCGTTCTGCACCACGTAGTGCTGGTCCTTGTAGAACAGCGTGTGTGCACGCAATGCGGCGTACACATGGTGCATCAGCGTGATGTTCTGCGGCGCGTACAGGCTCTCGCCTTCGCCGATCAGGCCCCACTCGGCGAGCAGGCGCTCCGCTTTCTCGTGACCCGATTCGGTCAGGAAAACCTGGCGGCCTTTTTCGTCGAGCGTGTAGTCGCCCGGCTTTTCCACGCCTGTGCCGTCAGCCTTTTCTTCGCCAATCTGACGCTCGAGCAGCGGCGGCAGTGCGTTCATGCGCACGTACAGTTCGGTGTGATCTTCTGCCTGACCGGAGATGATCAGCGGGGTACGCGCTTCGTCGATCAGGATCGAGTCCACTTCGTCAACCACGGCGAAGTTCAGCGCTCGCTGCACGCGGGCTTCCGGCTCGTACACCATGTTGTCGCGCAGGTAGTCGAAGCCGAACTCGTTGTTCGTACCGTACGTGATGTCGGCCGCGTATGCCTGCTGCTTCATCTCGTGGTCCATCTGCGACAGATTGATGCCGACGGACATACCGAGGAAGTTATAGAGGCGCGCCATCCACTCGGCGTCGCGCTGGGCCAGATAGTCGTTCACCGTGACGACGTGAACGCCGCGGCCTGACAGCGCGTTCAGATACACCGGCAGCGTGGCGACGAGCGTCTTGCCTTCGCCGGTGCGCATTTCGCCGATCTTGCCGTAGTGCAGAACCATGCCGCCGATCAGCTGCACGTCGAAGTGGCGCATTTTCAGCACCCGCTTGCTCGCCTCGCGGCAGACCGCAAACGCTTCCGGCAGCAGTTTATCCAGCGACTCGCCGCTCGCGACGCGTTGGCGGAACTCGTCCGTTTTCGCGCGCAGTTGATCGTCCGTCAATTGCTCGATCTGCGGTTCGAGCGCATTGATCGCCGCGACGGTCTTTTGATATTGCTTGACTAACCGCTGGTTGCGGCTGCCAAAAATCTTCTGTAGAAAACCGGTGGTCATCGGATCGGTGTCTGCGTCGCGGCTTCGGCTGGGTTGCGGCGTGCGGTTAAAGCACGCGCGCTCCGGGGTCGGAGTGGCCTCGGCGGCTTAGTCCAAGAGTGAATTCGAATCGGGCATTTTAGCACGCGCCCCCGCCTGCGCTGATGTCGCCAGCGCGACGCCGGCAAGGCAGCGGAGCCCGCCGCGCCGCGCTTCGACGCGTCCATACGGGCAGGTCTGCGTGCATCCCGCGCGGTACAATCGGGGCGTGTTCGCGCATTGGGTGCGAACGCGCCGCCACTGTCAAACATGAGCCGTTTCCCCTCGTTTTCAAGGCCTCCGCCAAAGCAGTTCAACGTGCGCCGGCCCCAGCCGGTAGCCGAAGTGCTCAATCGCACCGACGCGTTTGCCGCGCTGCGGGCGGGCGTCGAGCAGATTGCCGCGTTGGAGAAAGACCTGCGGGACCTGCTGCCCGACTACCTGGCGACGAGCGTGGAACCCAGTTTTATCAAGGAAGGCGTGCTGGCGCTTTTCGCCGCCCACAACGCGCTGGCGGCGCGGCTGCGGCATCTGGAGCCGCGGCTGCTGTCGGACCTGCAGCAGCGCGGCTGGCCGGTCAACGCGCTGCGCATCCGGGTGCGGCCGCAACCCGCGAAGGAGCCACCGCCGGTCAAGCAGGCGCGCATGACGCCTGTCGGCGCCGAGGCGCTACATGCACTTAGCGAATCGCTTGCGCCCTCGCCGCTGCAGGAAGCGCTGGGTAAAATGGCGGCGCGGCATCGGAGAAATCGCTGAATAAAAGAAAAAGCGGCTCGATTGAGCCGCTTATTTTTCGCGTGTTCGCTTCGGAGATTTCACCGAAGAGGTGAAGCTAATTCGTTACGCAAAAGCCGTCTGCGTCTCATAAGCGAAACCGCGCGGCGCCTTGCGGGTGTCGTCGAAAGTGACGATCTCGTACGAATCTTCATGCGCGAGCAGTTCCCGCAGAAGTGCGTTGTTCAAGCCGTGGCCCGACTTGTACGCGTTGTACGAAGCCAGCAAAGGATGGCCCACCACGTACAGGTCGCCGATCGCGTCCAACATCTTGTGTTTGACGAACTCGTCGTCGTAACGCAGACCGTCGTTGTTCAGAATGCGGTACTCGTCGAGAACGATCGCATTGTCCATGCTGCCGCCGCGTGCGAGCCCCAACTCACGCATCATTTCCACTTCATGCGCAAAACCGAACGTGCGTGCGCGAGCGATTTCGCGAACATACGACGTATTGGCGAAATCGACTTCCAGCGCCTGGCCGGTTTTATCGACAGCCGGGTGACGGAAATCGATCGTGAATTTGAGCTTGAAACCGAAATACGGATCGAGCCGTGCGAATTTATCGCCGTCACGAATTTCGACCGGTTTGGTGACCTTGATGAATTTCTTCGCCGCGTTCTGCTCTTCGATTCCCGCCGATTGGATCAGAAATACGAACGAGCCGGCGCTACCGTCCATGATCGGAATTTCTTCAGCGGTGACGTCGACATACAGGTTGTCGATGCCGAGTCCGGCGCAGGCCGACATCAAATGCTCGATGGTCGAAACGCGCGCGCCGTCTTTCTGCAACACGGAAGCGAGACGTGTGTCGCCAATCGCCATTGCCGACGCGGGAATGTCCACCGGCGTGGGCAAATCCACGCGCGAAAACACAATGCCCGTGTCCGGCGCTGCCGGGCGAAGCGTCAGGTCGACCTTACGGCCGGAGTGCAAGCCGATGCCGACCGTCTTGACGATTGATTTGATGGTGCGCTGCTTCAACATGGTGATCTTTTATTCGATTGAAAATCCCAATCGGGACTTTTTGTTCCATAGCACGAATTATACTCCATAACCCTAAGGAGCGTCTTCGCACGGAACGTATCAATCTGTTTCGCTGCGTTACCCACATTATTCATTGGGCGCCCGTGAGGGAAAGCGTGACGGGCCGACGTCCGGAACGGAGGCGTTTCCGGTCGTCGGCCCGCGTAACGGCCTGTCACAAAAGCGTCGCATTCACTGTTGCCGCGGTACAACGCGGTTTTCCGCGTGTCGCGTCAGTGTGATGACGCCGCCATAACTAGCTCAACGTAACGAGGATACTCCTTGCATCGCTCACTTCGAATTTGCCCGCAGCCTCGACGTTCAGCGTCTTGACCACGCCGTCGTCGACAACCATTGCGTAGCGCTGGGAACGGATCCCCATGCCGCGCGCCGACAAATCCTGCTCGAGACCAAGCGCTCGTGTGAAAGCCGCACTGCCATCCGCCATCATGCGCACCTTGCCCGAGGCGTGCAGATCGCGTCCCCACGCGCCCATCACGAACGCGTCGTTCACGGACACACACCAGATTTCATCGACGCCGAGCGCGTGCAACTGCTCGGCGTATTCGACATAACCCGGTACGTGTTTGGCAGAACAGGTCGGCGTGAACGCGCCAGGCAATCCGAAGATCACCACACGCTTGCCCGCCGTCTGCTCGCGCACGTCGAAGCTATTAGGCCCGATCGTGCAGCCCGCGCGCTCGTCTTCGACATACTCGAAGAGCGTTGCGTCGGGCAGCTTGTCACCAGCTTGAATCATGCTCAGTCCTTTGCATCGATGCGAAGCGTCTCTCGCACGTCATCGTGTCGCAGTGAATCGGCGACAGTTGCCCAAACCGCTTCGTTTTCCGAAGAGGGCACTTGTCCTTGCCGCGAATCCGACGATACGCGGCTTGTTTGCCGTTCACCCGCCACGCTCGTGCATTCGTCCGCCAACGCCCAGCAACAGGCGCGGCAGCGAAAGCCTGCCCGTGAGCTCAGTCCGCCTGCTTACGCAGGAATGCCGGAATGTCGTACGTGTCGACGCCCTTTTCCTGCAGCGCCTGCACGTGCGAAGCCGCGGTGTCGCGCGACGTACGCCACACAGCCGGCGTGTCCAGCGCGCCATAGTCGGCGGTGCTGGCGTGCGACGGCGTTGCGTAGGCCGCGTGCTGCGTGCTGATCGGCTGATTGTCGGTGCCGGTGCGCAGCAGCGTCATCGGTGCCGATTGCTGCTTCTTCGCCGCACGGCCGAGACCCGTTGCCACGACCGTCACGCGCAGCGCGTCGCCCATTGCATCGTCGTACACCGCGCCGAAAATCACGGTTGCGTCTTCTGCAGCATAGCTCTTGATGGTGTTCATCACTTCGCGCGTTTCAGACAGACGCAGCGAACGGCTCGACGTGATGTTCACCAGCACGCCACGCGCGCCCGACAGATCCACGCCTTCCAGCAGCGGGCTGGCAACAGCCTGCTCGGCAGCGAGACGCGCGCGATCGACGCCGGCAACCGTCGCCGTGCCCATCATCGCCTTGCCCTGCTCGCCCATCACCGTCTTCACGTCTTCGAAGTCGACGTTCACCAGACCGTCGACGTTGATGATTTCCGCGATGCCGGCAACTGCGTTGTTCAGAACGTCGTCTGCGCACTGGAAGCACTTGTCCATCTCGGCGTCATCGCCCATCACCTCGAACAGCTTGTCGTTCAGGACGACGATCAGCGAGTCGACGTGATCCTCCAGTTGCTGCGAACCGGCTTCTGCCACACGCATGCGCTTGCCGCCTTCGAATTCGAACGGCTTGCTGACCACGCCAACGGTCAAGATCCCCATTTCCTTCGCGATCTGCGCAACCACCGGCGCTGCGCCCGTGCCCGTGCCGCCGCCCATGCCGGCCGTGATGAAGACCATGTGCGCGCCGCGCAATGCGTCGGCGATGCGCTCACGTGCTTCCTGCGCTGCGGCGTGGCCCATCTCCGGCTTGGCGCCGGCGCCCAAACCCGTGTTGCCCAACTGGATCACCGCGGTGGCGCGCGAACGCGACAAAGCCTGTGCGTCCGTGTTCATCACGATGAAGTCGACGCCTTGCACGCCCTTGTTGATCATGTGCTGAACGGCATTGCCGCCAGCGCCACCTACTCCGACCACCTTGATGATGGTGCCGTTCGTTTCGGTTTCCAGCATCTGGAATTCCATGTTGCCTCCGTCAAGATAAAAAATTCAGCCACTCGGCCGTTATTCGGCAAGAGATCGGGCAACCTCCTGTCGCGCGCCGGCCGCCGGCACCAGCGCGTATTTCTGAAACTGTCGAAAACCCGTTGAAACCTGCTCGGTAAAACAAATTCGTTAAAAGTTGCCGAGGAACCAGTCCTTCATGCGCGTGAACACTTGCCCCATCGAACCCGACTGCACCGCGACCTTGCGGCCGCGCATGCGTTGCGAGCGTCCTTCGACGAGCAGGCCCATCGCCGTCGAATAGCGCGGGTTGCGCACCACGTCGGCAAGACCGCCCGCGTATTCCGGCACGCCGATGCGCACGGGCTTCAGGAAGATGTCCTCGCCCAGCTCGACCATGCCGAGCATCATCGACGCGCCGCCGGTCAGCACCACGCCGGAGCTCAGCAGTTCTTCGTAACCCGACTCGCGCACCACCTGCTGCACGAGCGAAAACAGTTCTTCGACACGCGGCTCGACGACCGCCGCCAGCGCCTGGCGCGACAGCGTGCGCGGGCCGCGCTCGCCGAGACCCGGCACTTCGATCATTTCGTCCGGATCGGCCAGCGCCTGTTTGGCGATGCCGTAGTCGACCTTGATGTCTTCCGCGTCCGGCGTCGGCGTGCGCAAGGCCATGGCGATGTCGCTCGTGATCTGGTCACCGGCGATCGGAATCACCGCCGTATGGCGGATCGCGCCTTCGCTGAAAATCGCAATATCCGTCGTGCCGCCGCCGATGTCGACCAGCACCACGCCCAGTTCCTTTTCGTCTTCCGTCAGCACCGCGAGCGACGACGCGAGCGGCTGCAAAATCAGATCGTTCACTTCGAGCCCGCAGCGGCGCACGCACTTCACGATGTTCTGCGCCGCGCTCACCGCGCCCGTGACGATATGCACCTTCACTTCGAGCCGGATGCCGCTCATGCCGATCGGCTCGCGCACATCTTCCTGACCGTCGATGATGAATTCCTGCGTGAGGATATGCAGCACCTGCTGGTCGGTCGGAATGTTGATCGCTTTCGCCGTTTCGATCACGCGCGCCACATCCGCCTGCGTGACTTCCTTTTCCTTGATCGCCACCATGCCGCTCGAATTGAAGCTGCGGATATGGCTGCCGGCAATGCCGGTGAATACGTTTGTGATCTTGCAGTCGGCCATCAGCTCGGCTTCTTCGAGCGCGCGCTGGATGGACTGCACGGTGGCTTCGATATTCACCACCACGCCTTTCTTGAGCCCCTTCGATTCGCTCTGGCCGAGGCCGATCACCTCGTAGTGACCTTCGCCCTTCAGCTCGGCGACGATGGCCACCACCTTCGACGTCCCGATGTCGAGGGCGACCAGCAGATCTTTATAGTCTTTACTCATAGCGTGCTCATTGCGTGTGATGTCCGTTTACTTCTTGCCCTTGTCGGGTTCGCTGATAAAGCGCATGCCAGCGGCACGAATCGCGAAACCGTTCGGATAGCGCAAGTCCGCATACTCGATATCCTTTCCCCAACGTTGCGTCACCGCGTTCCAGGCCGCGGTTAGGCGCTTGCTCCGATCGAGCAGCGTGTCCTGATTGCGCTCGCGCCCCAACTCCACCTGCATGCCGTTCGAAAGCTTGACGGTCCACGCGTAACGCGGCGACAACGTCACTTCTTCGGGCGTGGCGCCAAGCGGCGCGAACCACTTCTGAAAGTCGCGATAACGCGCCACCACTTCTTTCGCCGTACCGTCCGGGCCGTCGAACGCGGGCAGGTCCTGCTCCAGCTCGCCCTGGTTCGCGGTGAACAGATCGCCGTCGACGCTCACCAGTTGATCGCTGCCCCACGTGCCAAGCGGTTTGTACTCTTCGAGCGTGACAGCGAGCGCATTCGGCCAGACGCGCCGCACGCTCGCGTGACGCACCCACGGCATCTGCTCGAACGCCTGGCGCGCGACGTCGAGATCGACCGTGAAGAAATTGCCCTTCAGCCGTCCAACCACGCCTGCACGCACCGTCGGCGAATTGATATGCTCGGTATCGCCGTCGATCTGGATTTCGCGCAGCGCGAAATTCGGGCGCTGGATCAGCCAGTAACCGCCCGCCGCCAGCAGCACGAGCACCAGCAACGCATGCAATGCGTTGGCGGCGAAATTGAGCTGGCGAACGTTGTTCCACATGGTGTTGCTTTCGGGTTGCCCCGGTTAGTGCTTCGGTTAGTGCTGCCCGTTAATCCTTGAGCGTCAGCGCCAATACGCCGACAACCAGTTCCTGATAGCTGATGCCCACCGCGCGCGCCGCTTTCGGCGGCAGCGAGTGATCGGTCATGCCGGGCGCCGTGTTCACTTCGAGGAAATACGGATTGCCGTCGGCGTCGAGCATGAAATCCGCTCGCCCCCAGTCTGTGCAGCCGAGCACATCGAACGCGCGTCGCGCCAGCACTTTCAGGCGCGCTTCGTCGTCCGCCGCCAGACCGCACGGAATCAGATACTGCGTGTCGTTCGCGATGTACTTCGCGTGATAGTCGTAGAACTCGCCGGCCGGCACGATGTGGATCACCGGCAAATCCAGGTCGCCCGCGATGCACGCCGTGTATTCGCCGCCGCCTTCAATGCTCTTTTCGACCACCACGATCTTGTCGTACTTGACCGCTTCGACGAGCGCAGCCGGCAATGCGTCGGCGCTTTTCACCTTGATGACCGCAACGCTCGAGCCTTCGCTTGCCGGCTTCACGAAAAGCGGCAATCCGAGCTTTGCGACGATGTCTTTTGCGCGCGCTTCGTAGTCGTCACCGCGCAGTACGGCTTCGAACGGCGGTGTCGGAATACCGAGTTGCTGCCACACGAGCTTGGTGCGGAATTTATCGAGCCCGAGCGCCGAGCCAAGCACGCCGCTGCCCGTGTACTTGATGCCGTAAAAGTCGAGCGCGCCCTGAATCTGGCCGTTTTCGCCATAGCCGCCGTGCAGCGCATTGAACGCGCGCACAAAGCCTTCTTCCTTCAACGCGGCAAGCGGACGCTCGGCCGGATCGAACGGATGCGCGTCGACGCCGGCATCGCGCAGACCCTGCAGCACGAGGCGCCCGGAATTGAGCGACACCTCGCGCTCGGCGGAATTTCCACCGAGCAGCACGGCCACTTTGCCGAATTGTTTAGCGAGTTGATCTGACTGGATACTGCTCATCTCACACCTTCGTTTCGAGAGCGAGACGACCCGGCACACTGCCGATCGAACCCGCGCCCATCGTGATCACTACATCGCCGTCGCGCACGAGTGCTGCGAGCGCGTCCGGCACTTCGTCCACCGTATCGACAAAGACGGGCTCCACCTTCCCCGCCACGCGCAACGCACGCGCGAGCGCACGGCCGTCCGCCGCGACGATCGGCGCTTCGCCCGCCGAATAGACTTCGGTCAGCACGAGCGCGTCCACTGTGGACAGCACCTTTACGAAATCCTCGAAACAGTCGCGCGTGCGCGTGAAGCGGTGAGGCTGGAATGCGAGCACCAGACGCCGCCCGGGAAATGCACCGCGCGCCGCCGCAACCGTGGCCGCCATTTCGACCGGGTGATGACCGTAGTCGTCGACCAGCGTATACGCGCCCGACGTGTTGCCTTCCCCGACCACGGGCACTTCGCCGTAGCGCTGAAAACGCCGGCCCACGCCGTTGAAATCGGCCAGCGCGCGCTGGATGTCGGCATCTTTCACTTCGAGTTCGGTCGCGATGGCGATCGCGGCCAACGCGTTCTGCACGTTGTGCTCGCCCGGCAGGTTCAACACGATGTCGATTGGCGGCGCGTCTTCGCGCATTGCCGTGAAATGCATCTTGCCGTCGCGCGCCTGCACGTTAACCGCCCGCACCTGTGCATCTGGAGCGAAGCCGTAGCGGATGATCGGCTTCGACACGAACGGCAGAATCTCCTTCACGTTCGGATCGTCGACGCACAGCACTGCGATGCCGTAAAACGGCAAACGGTGCGTGAATTCGATGAACGCCTGCTTGAGCCGCGCGAAGTCGTGGCCGTAGGTGTCCATGTGATCAGCGTCGATGTTCGTAATGACTTCGATCACCGGAAACAGATTCAGGAACGACGCGTCCGACTCGTCCGCTTCCGCCACGATGAAGTCGCCGGTGCCGAGGCGCGCATTCGCGCCCGCGCTGATCAGCCTGCCGCCGATCACGAAGGTCGGATCGAGCCCGCCCGCGGCGAGCACGCTTGCCACCAGCGACGTGGTCGTGGTCTTGCCGTGCGTGCCGGCAATCGCAATGCCCTGTTTCAGGCGCATCAGTTCCGCGAGCATCACCGCGCGCGGCACGATCGGAATACGGCGATGACGCGCCGCCAGCACTTCGGGGTTGTCGCTGCGCACGGCGGTCGAGACGACCACAGCGTTAGCGCCTTCTATGTTCTCCGCGGCATGACCGATCGCAATGCGCGCGCCGAGCGCGGCGAGCCGATCGGTCACCGCATTGCTCGACAGATCCGAGCCGCTCACCTGATAGCCGAGGTTGACCAGCACCTCCGCGATGCCGCTCATGCCGACACCGCCGATGCCGACAAAGTGAATATGTTTGACGATGTGTTTCATTGCTTTCCTTCTGGGCTCGCGCCCGAAATCGAACCCGCCACAGTCGCGCAAATCTTCGCGACCTGTTCCGTGGCGTCGGGTTTCGCGAGCGAGCGCGAACGCTCTGCCATCTCCGCGAGACTTTCCCGCGTCTGGCTGCGCAACCAGTCGGCGAGTTTTTCCGCCGACAGATCGCGTTGCTGCACGACCAGCGCTGCGCCGTTATCGGCGAGAAACGCTGCATTAGTGGTCTGATGATCGTCCACCGCATACGGGAACGGCACGAACAACGCGGCCACACCTACTGCTGAAATCTCTGACACCGTCATCGCGCCCGAGCGGCAAATCACGAGATCGGCTTTCGCATAGGCGCTCGTCATGTCGTCGATGAACGGCACGAGTTGCACGTCCTCGCCCGTTTGCAAGCCAGCCGCCGCGTAGTTCTCGCGCAGCGCGTCGATATGCTTGGCACCAGCCTGATGCACGATGCGCGGCCGTTCGTTCGCACCAAGCAGCGCGACAGCACGCGGCACGACTTCGTTGAGCGCCGCCGCGCCGAGACTGCCACCGACCACCAGCACATTCAGCGGACCGTTGCGTTCTGCATAGCGTGCTTTGGGCGCAATCGCGCGCGCAAGTTCCGCGCGAATCGGATTACCAGTCCATTCGCCGCGCGGCAACGCATTCGGAAATGCAACCAGCACGCGCCTGGCAAGCTTCGCGAGGACCTTGTTCGCGAGGCCTGCGATCGAATTCTGTTCATGCAGCACGAGAGGACGGCCGCTCAATGCGGTCATCAACCCGGCCGGAAATGTGATGTAACCACCCATGCCGAGCACGACATCCGGCTTCACGCGACGCAGCACGCTTAGGCTCTGCGTGCATGCGCGCAGCAGATTCAGCGGCAACATCAGCTTGGTCTTCAGGCCCTTGCCGCGCAGTCCACCAAAGCGCACGTACTCCATTGGAATGCCATGCTTCGGCACGAGCGTGGCTTCCATGCCGGCCGGGTTGCCAAGCCATACGACCTTCCAGCCCCACGCCTGCATCAGATGCGCGACCGCGAGCCCGGGGAACACGTGTCCCCCGGTGCCGCCGGCCATCACCATCAGCGTGCGTTGCTGCGTGAGGGTCATACCTTCCCCCCACGCATCAGCACACGATTTTCATAGTCGACGCGCATCAACACCGCGACGGCGACGCAGTTCAGCAAGATGCCGGAGCCGCCATAGCTGACGAGCGGCAACGTCAGGCCTTTGGTCGGCAGCAAGCCGAGGTTCACGCCCATGTTGATAAACGTCTGCGCGCCGAACCAGATGCCGACGCCCTTCGCGACCAGACCCGCGAACGTGCGGTCGAGCGCGAGCGCCTGACGGCCGATCTCGAACGCGCGGCGAACGATCCAGTAGAACATCAGGATCACGACGAGCACGCCGACAAAGCCGAGTTCCTCGCCGATCACCGCGAGAATGAAGTCGGTATGCGCTTCGGGCAGATAGTTGAGCTTCTCGACGCTGCCGCCGAGACCCACGCCGAACCACTCGCCGCGGCCGAACGCGATCAGCGAGTGCGTCAGTTGATAAGCTTTGCCCTGCGCGTAACGGTCGTCCCACGGATCCAGGTAAGCAAAGATCCGCTCGCGCCGCCACGGCGATGCCCACACCAGCAAACTGAACGTGCCCACCGCGGTCGCGACGAGCCCACCGAACAGCTTGCCGTTCACGCCGCCGAGAAACAGCAGGCCCATCGCGATCGCCGCGATCACCATGAACGCGCCCATGTCCGGCTCGAGCAGCAGCAGCGCGCCGACGAAACCAACCGCCATCGCCATCGGCAGGAAGCCTTTGGCAAAGCTGTGCATGTATTCCTGCTTGCGTACCGTGTAGTTCGCCGCGTAGATCGTCACCGCGAGCTTCATGATTTCGGACGGCTGCATGTTCGTGATGCCGAGCGGAATCCAGCGGCGCGCGCCGTTCACGCCTTTGCCGACGTGCGGAATCAGCACGATCACCAGAGCGACGAGCGAAATCAGGAATAGCTTGGGCGCGTATTTGTCCCACGTCGAAATCGGAACTCGGAACGCCACGACGCCGACAACCGCGCCCATGACCACGAAAATGATCTGGCGCACGAGGAACGCGTAGTCGCGGTACGACGCGTACTTCGGCGAGTCGGGCATCGCGATCGACGCCGAGTACACCATCACCACGCCAAGCCCGAGCAGCGCGACGACCACCCACAGCAGCGAATGATCGTAGTCGAGCATGCGCGAGCGCAACGGCCGCACACCGTTGACGGCGCTCGCGAGACCGCTGCCGCCCGTGCGGCCGGCAGCGCGCGTGGCGCTTGTCGGGTCGCCATTGGCGGCGGCGCGTGAACCGAATCGTTCGGACCAGCTCATATCATCGTCCCCCGTTCGGCCGCGATTTCTTCTACCGTGCTGCGAAACACCGCCGCACGATGCGCATAACCCTTGAACATGTCGAAGCTCGCGCAAGCCGGTGACAACAGGATGGCGTCGCCCGGTTGTGCGAGCGCCGTCGCCGCACGCGTCGCTTCTTCGAGCGTGGCGTGGTCAGTCATCGCGATGCCGGTCTCTTCGAGCGCCGCGCGGATCTGCGGCGCGTCACGGCCAATCAGCATCACTGCGCGGCACCAGCGCATGACCGGCGCGGCAAGCGGCTCGAAGTCCTGGCCCTTGCCGTCGCCGCCAGCAATCAGCACGACGCGCTGCGCGAGACCATCGAGTGCGGCAACCGTCGCGCCCACGTTGGTGCCCTTGCTGTCGTCGACATAATCAATGCCGTCGATCGATGCAATCAGTTCCACGCGATGCGGCTCGCCGTGATACTCGCGCAAGCCATGCAAAAGACGCGCGCCGGGCAGGCCGATGGCGCGCGCGAGCGCATAGGCGGCAAGGGCGTTGGCCGCATTGTGCAGGCCGCGAATGCGCAAGGCGTCCGCCGGCATCAGGCGCTTCAGCGCAATGTTCGGCGGCGTAACTGCTTCGTTCTTGCGACGACGCTTCGGTGCGGGTTCGTCGCTCGCGTCGAGGTCGTGTGCTTCGACCAGCCAGATCATGCCGTTATCGCGCAGCAGACCGTAGTCGCCGTCGCTCTTCGGTTCGGTTACGCCGAAGGTCACGACTGCGATGTCGCTAACCTCGGAAGGCGCAAGCGCCATCACGCGCGCGTCGTCGCGATTGAGCACGCGCACTGTTTGTGTACCGAAGATCCGGCCCTTCGCGGCGGCGTATGCGTCGAGACCGCCATGCCAGTCGAGATGATCCTGCGTGATGTTGAGAATCGCCGCGGCGTCCGGCTCGAACGTATGCGCTGTTTCAAGCTGGAAGCTCGACAGTTCGAGCACCCACACGTCGGGCAGCGCGGTGTTGTCGATCGCTTCGCTCAGTTTGTCGAGCAGCGCGGGGCTAATGTTGCCCGCCACCGCGACCTTCTTGCCCGCACGTTCGCAAAGCAGGCCCGTCAGGCTGGTAGTCGTGGTCTTGCCGTTGGTGCCGGTAATCGCGATGACTTTCGGCGCGTAGCCGCTCTCGCCGAGCGTTTTCAGCGCTTGGGAGAACAGTTCGAGCTCGCCCCACACGGGGATGCCCTGCTCGCGGGCCGCGGTGATCAGCGGCAGCAGGTCGGCGGCGAGCGGCGACAAACCCGGGCTGATCGCAACGAGCTCCACGCCTTCGAGCAACACAGGCGAAAACGGGCCGCCGACAAACGCAGCGTCGACGCCATGCGCTTCCAGTGCGGACAGATTCGGCGGTACTTCGCGCGTATCGGCCACACGCAGCCGACAGCCGTGCCGCGCGCACCAGCGCGCCATCGCGAGACCGGATTCACCCAGTCCCAGCACGAGCACCATCGGCTTTTGCCGATCCCGAAACTTCTCGCCGAACATCGCCTGCTTCCCCTAATACCTGCTTAACGCAACTTGAGCGTGGACAATCCGAACAGACACAACATCAACGTGATGATCCAGAAGCGCACGACAACTTGCGTCTCCTTCCAACCCGACAATTCGAAGTGGTGATGCAGCGGCGCCATCTTGAAGAGACGCCGGCCTTCGCCGAAACGCCGCTTGGTGAATTTGAACCACACCACCTGCAACATCACGGAAAGCGTTTCCGCGACGAAAATGCCGCCCATGATGAAAAGCACGATTTCCTGGCGCACGATGACCGCGACCGTGCCGAGCGCCCCGCCGAGCGCGAGCGCGCCGACATCGCCCATGAACATCTGCGCCGGATGCGTGTTGAACCAGAGAAACGCGAGCCCCGCGCCGCCCATTGCCGAGCAGAAAATCAGTAATTCGCCCGCGCCGGCGATATGCGGAAACAACAGGTATTTCGAGTAGACCGAGCTGCCCATCACGTAAGCGAACACGCCGAGCGATGCGCCGACCAGTACGACCGGCATGATCACGAGCCCGTCGAGGCCATCAGTGAGGTTGACCGCATTGCTCGCGCCGACGATGACCAGATACGTCAGTACGATGAAGCCCCACACGCCAAGCGGATAGCTGATCGACTTGACGAACGGCAACATCAGGTCGGCACGGGCGGGCAAGCCCATCGACAAGCCGCTGCGCACCCACGCCATGAACAGGTCGAACACACGCACGTTGCTCGCCTCCGACACGCTGAACGCGAGGTACACCGCGGCGAACAGACCGATCACCGACTGCCAGAAATACTTTTCGCGCGACGACATGCCGCGCGGGTCCTTGTAGACGACCTTGCGGTAATCGTCGACCCAACCGATCACGCCGAAGCCGAACGTAACCAGAATCACGATCCAGATGAAGCGATTGGTCAGGTCCGCCCACAACAGCGTGGCCACGGCGATGCCGAGCAGAATCAGCACACCGCCCATGGTCGGCGTGCCGGATTTCACGAGGTGCGTTTGCGGACCGTCTTTACGAACAGCCTGACCGACCTTCATGGCGGTCAGCTTGCGAATCACCGCCGGGCCGCAGACGAGCCCGATCAGCAGCGCGGTGATGGTCGCCATCACCGCGCGGAAAGTGAGATAACTGAACACGCGCAAGAAGCTTGCGTCATTCTGCAGCCATTGCGCCAGCGCCAGTAGCATGCTTCGGTCCTTCTATTTCAGTGTGCGGCGGGCGTACTGCCCGCTGCGTTGGGTTGTGGACTCGTAACGGCGTCCACCACGCGCTCCATCTGCATGAAGCGCGAGCCTTTCACGAGAAGCGTTGCAGCGGCGCCGAAGCCGGCCTGCTGCAATTGCGCGACCAGCGTGCCGATGTCGGCCACGTGATGCGCGCCAGCGCCATACGCGGTGCAGGCGTCGCGCGAGGCGTCGCCCATTGCGTACAGCGCGTCGATACCGCGTTCCCTCGCGTATGCGCCGATCTCGCGATGGAACTCGGGACCGTTGTCGCCGACTTCGCCCATGTCGCCCATGACGAGCACACGCGGCGAAGCGTGCGACGCGAGCACGTCGATCGCGGCGCGCATCGAGTCGGGATTCGCGTTGTACGTGTCGTCGATCACCGTTGCGCCGGCTAGCGTGCCAAGCGCGGCATGCTTTACCTGCAAGCGGCCTTTCACCGCGCCGAACGATTCGAGGCCGCGCTTGATCGCATCGAGCGAAACGCCTGCGGCGAGTGCGGCCGATGTCGCGGCCAACGCGTTGTGCGCGTTGTGATTGCCGAGCACTTGCAGCGTGATTTCGACATGGCCTTGCGGTGTGTCGACGCTCAGCAGCTTGCCGTCGAACCTGCCGGTGACGGCGGCTGCTGTCGTGCGTTCGTCGCTGTTCAGCGCGAAGTCGACGATCCGGTTGCCGGTGGCGGCCACGCGCCAGATGCTGGCGAAAGCGTCGTCCGCAGGAAACACGGCGACGCCGTCCGGACTCAGCGCATGAATCACGCTCGCATGCTCGAGCGCGACGGCTTCCACGGTCGCCATGAACTCCTGATGCTCGCGCTGCGCGTTGTTCACGACCGCAACCGTCGGCTCGGCAATCTTCGCGAGCAACGACGTTTCGCCAGGATGATTCATGCCGAGCTCGACCACGGCCAGCCGATGCGCGGCATTCAGACGGAACAGCGTGAGCGGCAAGCCAATATCGTTGTTGAAGTTGCCGGCGGTCGCGAGCCGCGCATCCGCTCCAACGGCGGCGGCGAAGATCGACGCGATCATTTCTTTGACCGTGGTCTTGCCATTGCTGCCCGTCACGGCGACGAGCGGCATGCCGAACTTGCGACGCCAGCCGCGAGCCAGCGCGCCCAACCCAACGCGCGTATCTCTCACGCGCAGCGCCGGCACGTTCCAGTCTTGCGGCGCGCGCGAAACGAGCGCCGCCGTCACGTTGCGCGCGGCAACGTCAGCGAGGAAGTCGTGCGCGTCAAAACGCTCGCCCTTGATCGCGACGAAGAGATCGCCCGGACCCGCGCTGCGGCTATCGGTCGACACGCGTTCGAAGGTGACGCTGTCGTCACCGATCACGGTCGCGCCCGGAATCAGCGCGGCGGCTTCACGCAGCGAGAACATTGCATTTCCTTGCCCGCTCATTCGCCACCTCCGCGTGCCTGCGTCGCCCGCGCGGCGAGCGCGAGACGGGCGTGGTCCTGATCGGAGAAAGCGCGCTTCTTGCCCATGATTTCCTGTGTCGCTTCGTGCCCTTTTCCGGCTAGCACGATGACGTCTTCCCGCGCGGCGCTGCGGATCGCCTGAAGGATCGCGCTCGCGCGGTCTTCAATGCGGCGCGCTTTCGACGCGTCTTTCATTCCCGCTGCGATCTGCTCGATGATCGATTGCGGATCTTCGCTGCGCGGGTTGTCGCTCGTAACCACGACGCCGTCCGCGATCTTCTCGGCGATTGCGCCCATCAACGGACGCTTGGTCGCGTCGCGGTCGCCGCCGCAGCCGAACATGCAAATCAGCTCGCCGCCGCGCGCGGTTGCCATCGGGCGCAGCGCTTCCAGCGTTTTTTCAAGCGCGTCTGGCGTGTGCGCGTAGTCGATCACCACGAGCGGCTCGTCATTCTGCAAACGGCCGCCGAGGCGTTCCATGCGGCCGTTCACCGATTCGAGCTTCGCGAGTTGGCCGAGCGCGGCGTCGAACGGCACGTCGGCGGCAAACAATGCGCCGAGCACGCCGAGCAGATTGCTCACGTTGAACGCACCGAGCGTTTGTACTTCGACGTCGGCCTTGCCCCAGTCGGACGTGTTCAGATGGAACGCCGTGCCGGTCGCGGTGGCGCGCACGTTCGACGCGAGCAACCACGCGTCCGCTTGCGGCGCGCTTTGCCCTGCACTTTGTGACGCGTCGTGCGGCGCGGAGTCGAGGCCGTAGGCGATGGTGCGAGCGTGATCTCGAGTGCTGACAAGCAGACGGCGGCCGGCCGCGTCGTCCCGATTGATCACCGCCGCGCGCAGTTCGGGCCACGCGAAAAGACGCGCCTTCGCCGCTTCATACGCTTCCAACGTGCGGTGATAGTCGAGGTGGTCTTGCGTGAGATTCGTGAACACGGCGATGTCGAACGCCGTGCCGTTCACGCGCCCCTGATGCAGCGCATGCGACGACACTTCCATTGCCACTGCGCGCGCGCCGACGTCGCGCAATTGCGCAAGACTGCGCTGCAATTGCGGCGCGTCGGGTGTCGTGAAGCCGGTGTGCACCAGTTGTCCCGGCAAACCGGTGCCAAGCGTGCCGATGATCGCGCAACGTGTGCCGAGCGCGGTGAGTGCCGCAGAAATCCACTGACTGCACGAAGTCTTGCCGTTCGTGCCCGTCACGCCGACCGTCAGCATGCTGTCGCTCGGATCGTTGTACCAGGCACTCGCGATTGAACCGGCGAGGTCGTTCAACGCCGGCACCGCAAGCGTCGTAGATGCATCGATCGCGCCGTTGAATCCTTCGGCCTGAACCAGCACGGCGGCAGCACCGCGTTCAATTGCACCGTCGATGAACGGACGGTTGTCCGCGCCATCCACTGCGTAGGCGAAGAATGCGTCGCCGGCGGCGAGCGAACGCGTGTCGGCGTGCAGATGCGCGCCTGGCTGCACGCGTGCGCGCAGCCAGCACAGCGCTTCGGCGATCTCCCGATGCGCCGGATGATTGTTGCGCAGCGCGCTCATCGAACGACTCCCGGATGGCTCTTCGCGTTCGCGGAAATCGTCATCTTCTTTGCGCCGGCGCTGGTCGAGATCTTTTTCGCAGCGGACGGCGCGGGCGTTGCGGAAGGTGCGGCAGATGCGGAATCGTCCGATACCACCATCTGCTTGACCGGCATTTGCGGCGGCACATTCAGCGAACGCAACGTATCGCCGACGATGCCCGAGAACACGGGCCCGGACACCTGCCCACCGAAGTGACTACCCGCGGTCGGCTCGTCGACCGATACCGCGACGACGATACGCGGGTTCGGCATGGGCGCCATACCGACAAACGACGCGCGATATTTCGAGTGGTCGTAACCATGCGGACCGTGCTTATACGCCGTACCGCTCTTGCCGCCGACGCGATAACCCGGCACCGCTGCATCAGGCGACGTGCCGCCAGGCGAGACGACCGTTTCGAGCATCGCGCGCACTTCGCGGGCGGTGGTCGGCGAGAAAATCTGCGGACCCGTTGCCGGCTGATCGCCAGGCGTGCGGAAAATCGACACTGGCATGATCTGACCGTCGTGCGCGATGGCCGAATACGCGCGACCCAACTGGAACAGCGACACCGACAGGCCATAGCCGTAGGACATGGTCGCCTGCTCGATACGGCGCCAGCTTTTCCACGGACGCAGACGTCCCGCCGCCGCGCCGGGGAAACCGACCTTCGGCGCCTGACCGAGACCGATGCTCGTGTACATATTCCACATCTCTTCGGGCTTGAGCTGCATCGCAATCTTCGTCGCGCCGATGTTGCTCGACTTCTGGATCACGCCGCCGACGGTCAGGACACCGAACGCGCTGTCGTCGGTAATCGGCGCACCGTCAAGCACGAAGCGGCCGCCGCCTGTATCAACCAGTGTAGTCGGCGTGACGCGGTGCAGATCGAGCGCGAGCGACACCGTGAACGGTTTCATGATCGAGCCCGGCTCGAACGTATCGGTCAGGATGCGATTGCGCAACTGGTCGCCGGTCATGTGCGACCGGTCGTTCGGGTTGTAGGTCGGGTAATTGACGAGCGCCAGCACTTCGCCGGTCCGGACGTCGATCACCATTGCCGCGCCGGCCTTCGCCTTGAACTTTTCAACGGCCGCTTTCAGGTTCGTGTACGCGATGTACTGGATCTTGCTGTCGATCGACAGATCCACGTCTTGGCCGTTGTGCGGCACGACCTGCTCGTCCACGTCCTCGATGATGTGGCCCATGCGGTCCTTGATCACGCGGCGGCTGCCCGACATGCCCGCCAGCAGCTTCTGATCGCCGAGCTCGACGCCTTCCTGGCCTTCGTCCTCGACGTTGGTGAAGCCGATCAGGTGAGCGGTGATCTCGCCTTCCGGATAGAAACGCTTGTACTCGTCACGCGCGTAAATGCCGGGGATGTCCAGCGCCTTCACCTTCTCGGCGATGTCTACCGGCACCTGACGCTTGACGTACACGAAGTTCTTGTCTTCCGAGAGCTTCCTGCGCAATTCCTTATCGGTCATGCCGAGCAGTTTGCCGAGCGCGCCCAGCTTTTCCGCGCCGAGATCGTCCGGCACCGATTCCGGAATTGCCCAGATCGCGCGCACCGGCAGGCTCGTGGCCAGCACGAGACCGTTGCGGTCGAGAATCTTGCCGCGCGTGGCGGGCAATTCCAGCCGGCGCTGATATCGGATTTCGCCCTGCTTCAGATAGAACGCGTTGCCGGGGCCCTGAATCCAGAAGGCGCGCGCGGTCAGCGCGACGAACGCCATGAAAAGCAGGAACACGACAAGCTTGGAGCGCCACATAGGCAAGCGCACCGACAGGATCGGGTTCGCTGAGAAGGCGACGCTCTTGCGAGCCGACGATTTTTTCATCGCACGCCTCCGCTGCGGCTCGTTGCAGGCGCGGACGCCGGACCGGAAGTCGGAATCGGCGCGTCTTCAGCCTTCGCCGAGCCAGGATCGAGCGTCAGATATTGCGTGCGACCGGTCGTGACCGATTGCATTTTTAGCGACGCGGTGGCGATCTGCTCGATGCGCGACGTTTTCGACAGCGCGCTCTGCTGATATTGAAGCTGCGAATAGTCCTGTTGCAGCTGGCGCTCCTGAGATTGCGCGCGCTGCAACTGGATGAAGATCTGGCGCTGCTGATTGGTTGCGTTGACGACAGACAAGGCACAGCCCATCACGATCATCAGCAGGAAAATGTTGAGACGATTCATGGTGCGATTCGCTCCGCCACGCGCATCACGGCAGAACGGGCGCGCGGGTTGGCGGCGACTTCAGCGTCGCTTGCAAACACACGGCCGATGATTTTGAGCGGGGGACTCGGCAGGTCGACGGCGCGAATCGGCAGGCGACGATCGACCGTAGGCGTACTTGCGTGCGCCTGCATGAATCGCTTGACGATCCGGTCCTCGAGCGAATGAAAGCTGATGACCACCAGCCGCCCCCCTTGCTCCAGCAGCGCTAACGCTGCTTCTAAAACGACTTGCAGCTCCGCAAGCTCTTGATTGATGTGAATCCGTATAGCCTGAAAGGTGCGGGTTGCCGGATCCTTGCCCTTCTCACGGGTTTTGACGACGTTAGCCACGATTTGGGCAAGCTCGCCCGTGCTGACGAGAGGCCCAAGACGGTCGGACTCTGCCCGGCGAGCAACAAGCGCCTTTGCAATCTGAAAAGCAAACCGTTCTTCCCCATAATCTCGTATCACCTCCGTCAGTTCCTGCACCGTGGCCCGCGCCAGCCATTCAGCGGCAGACTCGCCGCGCGTCGGGTCCATCCGCATGTCGAGCGGGCCGTCGGCGCGGAAACTGAAACCCCGCTCCGGGTCGTCGACTTGCGGCGACGACACGCCCAGATCCAGCAAAACACCCGACACCCGTTCAATCCCGCGCTCCGCAATCGCGGTGCGCAGTGAAGCAAAACTCTCGTGCACGATGCCAAAGCGCGGATCGGCGATTTGCTGCGCCGTGGCGATCGCGAGCGGGTCTTTGTCGAAAGCGATCAGACGCCCCGACTCGCTCAGCTTTTCCAGCACCAGCCGGCTGTGACCGCCACGCCCAAACGTGCCGTCCACATAAACGCCGTCCGCGCGGGTGACCAGCGCGTTGACCGCTTCTTCCAGCAGCACCGTGCGATGCTGCAATTCGTTTCTCATCGCAGATGCCATATATGTATGCCGCGATCAGAACGTGAAATTCTTTAACGCTTCGGGCATGCCCTCGGCGATCGCCGCCTGTTCCTTCGCGGCGTAAATTTGTGCGTCCCACAACTCGAAGTGGCGGCCCATGCCGAGCAGCGTCACTTCTTTTTCCAGCGTGCCGGCCGCGCGCAACTCCGGCGACACGAGCACACGGCCCGCGCCGTCCATGTCCACGTCCATTGCGTTGCCGAGAAAAATGCGCTTCCACCAGGCGGCGTTCATGGGCAGCTTGTCGACTTTGTCGCGGAAGACTTCCCATTCCGGGCGCGGAAAGAGCAACAGGCAGCCGTCCGGGTGCTTGGTGATCGTCACCCGGCCCTCTGCCTGTGTTTGCAGCGCATCCCGATAGCGGGACGGAATTGACATCCGTCCTTTCGCATCGAGAGTCAGCGCCGACGCCCCTTGGAACACTTAGCTCTCCCTCTTGACCGGCGCTTTTGAGCCGGCTGCCTGATTCGTAAAAATCTATCCGAAATCGCGCGTCAGATCACACAAAAATACACTTTCTCACACTGTCTCCCACTTTAGAGGAACGCTAAACGGGGGTCAAGGGAGACAGACGGTTTTTCGGCGAAATTTGTTTGTTAGAACAAGGACTTAGCGTGACTCGTTCATGTCAGACATAAAACAGAAAATCGTTATAAATGAAAGAGCTACTGCGGCTTGTGAAGGTGATACGTGAAAAGTACGAGGGAAAGGCGCGGACCGTAAGCGATCGCGGCAGGCGGCTGGGAGGTGTTAGGCGGGGATCAGGGATCGAGCACGGACGACGCCTTGGGCGTCGTCCGACATACGGTAGTTCGGGGCGGCTTCGGACAGAAATCCGACGCCTGCGGCCTCTTATATGTAGTAGGCGGTACGGGTCATCACTTTGGACATCGCACGCATCAACGCGCGCGCCGGGAATGGCAACTCGATGCCGCCAGCGTCCATGGCGGCCTTGCCATGCTCGGCCTCGTCGGCTCGCATCTGGTCGACAATGGCGCGCGACTCACGGTCGGCGGCAGGCAAACGGTCCATGTGGCTATCCAGATGCTGCTCGACCTGGCGCTCCGTCTCTGCCATGAAGCCGAGACTGACGCGGTCGCCTAGACGTCCGGCTGCAAGGCCGATAGCGAGCGCGCCCGCATACCAGAGCGGATTCAACAGACTCGGGCGCGAGTCCAGTGCCTGGAGACGCCTGGCCGTCCAGGCGAGATGATCTTCTTCTTCGACTGCGGCCCGATCGAACACGGTTCGCAGCGATGGCGACCTTGTCGCGAGCTTCTGCGCCTGGTAGAGCGCCTGTGCGCAGACTTCGCCCACGTGGTTCACGCGCATGAGACCTGCGGAGTGGGCGCGCTCGGCCGGCGACAGTTCGGGCACCTCAGCGTGTGCAGCCGATTCTTGCGGAACCGGCAACGGACGGCTCATGCGCGAGACGCCAGTCATTGAGCGTAAACCCCGATCAAATTCGGTAATCAACTCGTCCAGAAACATTCGGCACTCCCTGATTCGACAACCGTCTCCCCGCTCCGCGCTGCCCGTGCAGCAAGCCTTTGCGGAGGAAAATGCAGTCTCCGACGAGGCCGGATTTAGCCTCCGGAGACATCAAGATTTCAATTTTAGATCATGTTGCGTAAACGAAACAGGAGCCTTCCAGACGCCCTCCTTTTTCTTTGTGCCATGTAGCCGTTTTGTTACATTACGTGCAACTTCTCGCGAAGTTGGACAAGCAAGGCCTCAACGCTACATAAATATTCGCCTTGTACAAAAGATTCGTATTCCTTGGAGATCATTCGATGAAAAAGTCGCTTCTCGCTCTCGCAGCACTGGGCGCATTCGCAGGCGTCGCACATGCTCAGAGCAGCGTGACCCTGTACGGTATCATTGACGAAGGCTTCAACATCAACACCAACGCTGGTGGCAAGCACCTGTACAACCTGTCCAGCGGTGTTATGCAAGGCTCGCGTTTCGGCCTGCGCGGCACAGAAGATCTGGGCGGCGGTCTGAAGGCGCTGTTCGTGTTGGAAAACGGCTTTGACGTGAACAACGGCAAGCTGGGTCAAGGCGGCCTGATGTTCGGTCGTCAAGCTTACGTCGGTCTGTCGAGCCAGTTCGGCACGGTCACGCTGGGTCGTCAGTACGACTCCGTCGTCGACTACGTTGGTCCGCTGGAAGCCGGCGACCAGTGGGGCGGCTACATCGCTGCTCACCCGGGCGACATCGACAACTTCAACAACGCATACCGTACGAACAACACGGTCAAGTACACGAGCGCGGATTACGGCGGCCTGAAGTTCGGCGGCACGTACAGCTTCGGCGGCATTGCTGGCAACTTTACTTCGAACCAGATCTGGTCGTTGGGCGCTGGCTACAACAACGGTCCGCTGGTCTTGGGCGTCGGTTACTTGAACGCGCGTACGCCGGCAGCTTCGGGCGGCCTGTTCAACAACGGCGGCACGACGACGACTGCGGCCGCCTTCGCAGCGACCGCTTCGCCGGTCTACGCTGGCTACACATCGGCTAACACGTACCAGGTTATCGGTGCAGGCGGTGCATACACGTTCGGCGCGGCAACGGTCGGCCTGACGTACTCGAACATCCGCTTCGCCAACTTGGGCGCTTCGTTTGCATCGCCGTTCAAGGGTCAGTCGGTTACGTTCAACAACGCTGAAATCAACTTCAAGTACCAGTTGACCCCGGCATTGCTGGTCGGCGCGGCATACGACTACACGCGCGGCGCGGACATCGCAGGTGCATCGCGCGCTCAGTACCACCAAGGCGCGATTGGCGTGGACTACTTCCTGTCCAAGCGTACCGACGTCTACGTGATGGGTGTGTACCAGCACGCTCTGGGTGACACGCTGACCGCTGCCGGTGGTGTTGCTCCGGCAACGGCTAGCATCAACGGCCTGTCGGGCTCGCAGAACCAGAACCAACTCGCGGCTCGCGTCGGTATCCGCCACAAGTTCTAATAAGTCGTAAATACGCAGTTTTGCCTCAAAGGCGCCTTAGGGCGCCTTTTTTTATGGGTCCGGCGAGCCGCGATGCTTGCCGGCTTTGCGTTTGCGACAGCGCAAATAAAAAGCCCAGCAGACTGTTCATCTGCCGGGCTTTCTTGTCTTGCTAGCCGGGCCCGTTACGAGCCTCAGATCTACGCTAATTCTACGGGCCTTACGTTCATGCACGCCCGTCGCGTAGCTCGCGACGCAAAATCTTGCCGACATTGCTCTTCGGTAGCTCTGTGCGGAATTCGACGATTTTCGGCCGCTTGTAACCAGTCAGCTGCTGCTTGCAGTAGGCGAAAATATCCGCGTCGGTGAGGGCGTCATCTTTCCTGACGACGAACAACTTAACGGCCTCACCTGAATGCTGGTCTGGCACGCCGACCGCAGCCACCTCGAATACGCCGGGCAGCCTCGCCACTACGTCCTCGATCTCGTTCGGATAAACGTTAAAACCCGAAACCAGAATCATGTCTTTCTTGCGGTCGACGATCTTCACAAAGCCCTGCTCGTTCATGAAGCCAACATCGCCCGATCTGAAGAAGCCGTCCGACGTCATGACTTTGGCCGTTTCGTCCGGCCGGTTCCAGTAGCCGGCCATGACCTGCGGGCCGCGAATGCAAATCTCACCGGGCTGGCCAAGTGGGACTTCGTTGCCCTCGTCGTCCCGAATCGAGACTTCGGTCGACGGCAGCGGCAAACCGATCGTGCCGCTATATTCAGTTACCGTCACCGGGTTGCAAGTCACACACGGCGACGTCTCCGACAAGCCATAGCCCTCGATAATCGGCGTATGCGTGTTCTCGAACCACCGCTTCGCGACAGCTTCCTGAACCGCCATTCCACCGCCGTTGGCAGCGATCAGTTTGGAGAAGTCGAGCTTGTGGAAGTCCGGGTTGTTCAACAGCGCGTTGTACAGCGTGTTGACTGCAGGGATCGTCGTGATCGCATAGCCTTGCAGAGCTTTGATCATCCCGGGGATATCACGCGGGTTCGGGATCAGAACGCCCAAACCGCCCGTGCGAATGGTCAGCAACCCACACACTGTCAGCGCGAAGACGTGATAGAGCGGCAGCGCGACAACGGTGATGAACTGCTCGATGTCCGTACGATTCGCGCGAACCGGATTGAGCCAGATTTCCGATTGCAGCACGTTGGCAATCAGATTCCGATGCAGCAGTGTCGCACCCTTGGCCACGCCTGTGGTGCCGCCGGTGTACTGCAGGAACGCGACGTCGTCCGGGCCCTGCTGAACGGGTTTGAAAGTCTGCCGTTCGCCTTCCGCAATTGCAGCGTTGAATTTGACGTGGCGCGGCAAACTCCAGGCCGGTACCATTTTCTTCACCTGACGCACGACAAAGTTCACAACCGCGCCTTTGACGCCCATCAGATCGCCCATTGCCGCGACCACGATATGCTTCACCGCGGTATTACGCATAACTGCCTGCAAAGTCACCGCGAAGTTTTCGAGCAGAACGATTGCTTCCGCGCCGCTATCCTTCAACTGATGCTCGAGCTCGCGCGGCGTGTAGAGCGGATTGACGTTCACGACCACGTAACCCGCGCGCAAAATGGCTGCGATCGCCACCGGATACTGGAGCACGTTCGGCATCATGATCGCGACGCGAGCGCCACGCGCAAGACCCTTCGACTGAAACCACGCGGCCAGCTTGCGCGAAAGCGCGTCCAGCTCGCCGTAGCTGATCTCTTTTCCCATGCAGACAAACGCGGGCTTGTCGCGGTGCTCGCGAAACGCCTCTTCGAGTAGCTCCGCAACGGACGAATAGCGGGTTGGGTCGATCTCAGCGGGAACGCCGGGCGGGTAAGATTTCAGCCAGATTTTATCCATGCAGCGTCTCCTTCTTTATTTTCGAATGGTCGTGCTAAAAACGCATCGTAGCATGGGCACCCCTGCGGTATTGGCGAGCGACGGCTTAGTTAGACTGCTGCCTCGAACCTTCGGAGGCTCGGCGGCGAGGCTTGGCTGGGTGGAAGAAGCTCGTCAGACGCGCTCGACTTGGACCAGGCAGTCGTAGAAGGTCGCAGATCCGCCAAGATCGGTCAGCGCCTGGCTCGTGACCTGATTTGCGTTGCGGCCATCGGGCGCCAGTTTCTTCCACCAGATCGACAGGCCGACCACGAGGCCTTGACGCGCCCGGTCGGTGATACGGGCGCGTGCCTGCATCGAGCCGCGGTCGTTGAAGATACGCACCTGGTCACCGTCGACGATATCCCGCGATCCGGCGTCTGACGGGTGAATGTCGAGATGCGGCTCACCTTCGGTAGACCGCAGGCTTTCAACGTTGACGAAGGTGCTGTTCAGGAAGTTGCGCGCGGGCGGCGAGATCATCGCAAGCGGGTACCGAGCGGCGAGTTCGGGCGCCGACTCCGCGGATTCATACGGCGGCACGTAATCCGGAAGCGGATCGAGCCCCTGCTGCGCGAGCCGTTCACTGTAGAACTCGCACTTGCCCGAGGGCGTGCGAAAGCCGCCTTCGGCAAAAGGCGCATCCGGAAGGTTCAGCTTTGCCCAACCGATCCGTTTGAGCGACTCCCAATCGACGCCTTCAAGCGTCTTGTCTTCCCAACGCAAAGCGCTGCGCGCAACGATTTCGTCGCTTTCGAATAGCGACGGCTCATCCAGCCCCATGTGGCGCGCGAGGCCGCGAAAGATTTCAGTATTGGGACGCGCGTCGCCTACCGGGGGAATTGCCGGCACGTTCAGCATGACGTGCGTGTGGCCGTACGACTTGTGCACGTCGAGGTGCTCCAGCTGCGTGGTGGCCGGCAGGAGCAAATCCGCATAGTCGGCGGTGTCGGTCTGGAAGTGCTCGAGCACGATCGTGAACAGGTCTTCGCGTGCGAACCCTGCCGCGACGCGTTCAGAATCAGGTGCCACGGCAACAGGATTCGAGTTATAGACTATGATCGCCTCGATCTTCGGACCGAATGTCGCGTCGCCCGGATGCAGCAACGCGTCGCCGATTGCGTTCATATTGATTACGCGGCTGGGCTTGGTCGGCCAGCCGGGCATCAGATCGGGACGCTGCAATGCATGCGTGTCGACCGGCGCCCACCCGGACGACGACAACAAGGCGCCGCCTGCCCGCTCGCGCCACGCGCCCGTCAGCGACGGCAGGCATGCAATGGCGCGCACGGCATTGCCGCCGCCGCGCACTCTTTGCAGACCATAGTTCAGACGGATCGCAGCCTTTTTCGTGCTGCCGTAAAGTCGCGCCAGGTCGACGATAACCTGCTCGTCGATGCCGCAAATCTCGGCGACGCGGGACGGCGAATACCCGAGCGCCCGCGCTTTCAGCTCATCAAAGCCCAGTGTGTGCGCCGCGATGTAAGCGTGATCGAGCAGATCTTCAGAGATCAGCACGTTCATCATGCCGAGCGCGAGTGCGCCGTCGGTCCCGGGCTTCAGCGCAATGTGTTGATGGCACTTCTCGGCGGTCAGCGAGCGATACGGGTCGATCGCAATGAGCCGGGCGCCCTGGCGCTTGGCCTGCTGCGCACGTGTCCAGAAGTGCAGGTTCGACGCGATCGGATTCGAGCCCCAAATGAGGATGACCTCGCTTTCGTCGAAAAACTCCGTGAGCATGCCGATGCCCGCGCCGTACGTATATTTCAAGCCCGCGGCACCGGCCGCTGCGCAGATGGTCCGATCGAGTTGCGATGCGCCAAGCTTATGAAAGAAACGTTGAGCGATGCTGTCGCCTTGAACCAGGCCCATGGTGCCGGCGTAGCTGTATGGCAGGATCGCCTCCGGCGCGCGCTGCGCTATCTCCGACAGATGCTTCGCGGCGAGTTCAAACGCCTCGCTCCAGCTGATGGGTTCGAAACGCCCTTCGCCCTTGCAGCCAATGCGTTTCATCGGCGTTGTCAGACGGTGCGGATGGTGAACTCGCTCTGCATACCGACTGACTTTGGTACACAACGCACCTTGGGTTGGCGGGTGGTCCGGGTCGCCGACCACTTTGATCGCCCGGCCAGCCTCGACTGTTACGCGCATCGCGCAGGTGTCGGGGCAGTCGTGTGGGCAAACTGCGCGAGCGAATTCAGTCGGAGCGTTCATGGGGTAACCATTCAGGGGACGGGAAGCACGGCGTAACGCCGGATTCTATTACGTCCGTCGGCGCTTGCCTGCATGCTGCCGCCAAAAAGGCTTCGGCGTAGAATCGTTAGCACTGCGTCCGGGCGCAACTCGCCCGAGCGATTCCTTGCAAGTCAAAAGCTAAAGCGCATCGGCACTCTATTATGAAACTGATCCCCGAAATTCAAGCTGCTCACGGAGAAATACAGAGTCTTCGACGAACGATCCATGCTCACCCCGAACTGCGTTACGAAGAGACTGCGACAGCTGATCTCGTCGCCAGAACGCTCGAATCCTGGGGCATAGAAACTCACCGTGGATTGGGCAAGACAGGCGTAGTTGGCGTCCTCGCACGCGGGAACGGTACACGTTCTGTCGGTCTGCGCGCCGACATGGATGCGTTGCCGATCCAGGAACTGAACAGCTTCGAACACAAATCAAAAAACGACGGGAAAATGCACGCGTGCGGCCACGACGGCCATACAGCGATGCTGCTCGGCGCGGCGCGACATCTTGCGAAACACGGTGAGTTTGACGGCACCATCGTATTCATTTTCCAGCCTGCCGAAGAAGGCGGCGCCGGTGCCCAAGCGATGATCGACGACGGATTATTCGAGAAGTTCCCGGTCGACGCCGTGTTCGGCATTCACAACTGGCCGGGCATGCCTGCTGGCAAATTTGGCGTGACTGAAGGCCCGATTATGGCCTCCAGCAATGAGTTTCGTATTGAGATCAAGGGCGTCGGCTCGCACGCAGCGCTGCCGCACAATGGCCGTGACCCGGTCTTTACCGCCGTGCAGATCGCTAACGGATTGCAGAGCATCATCACGCGAAACAAGAAGCCGCTTGATACGGCCGTGCTCTCAATCACCCAGATTCACGCAGGCGACGCGGTCAACGTCGTTCCTAACGATGCCTGGCTCGCGGGCACAGTCCGCACATTTACGACAGAAACGCTCGACTTGATCGAAGCGCGTATGCGGAAAATCGTTGAAAGCACGGCGGAGGCCTACGATTGCTCGGCCGAAGTGCACTTTCACCGGAACTACCCACCGACGATCAACAGCGGTGATGAAGCGCGATTCGCGGCGGCCGTTATGAAGGAGATCGTCGGTGCGGAGAATGTAGACGATTCCGTGGAACCCACGATGGGTGCCGAGGACTTTTCCTTCATGTTGTTGGCGAAGCCAGGGTGTTACGCGTTTCTCGGCAACGGCGACGGCGGCCACCGTGATGAGGGCCACGGTGCGGGCCCGTGCATGCTGCACAACGCCAGTTACGACTTCAACGATGAATTGCTTCCTGTTGGCTCGACGTACTGGGTGCGACTGGCGCAGCGCTTTCTGGCGGGGAACGATACGACGGATCGATGAAGTTTAGCTGGCACGTCTCGCTGACGTGCTAGTTGATCCGCTGATGGACGACCAGGAACTGGACTCGCGGCAGTCGACCGGCGCGGTGTACTGGGAAGGCGCGGTGCGCGTGAGCCGCGATGGCGCTGATCTTGGGCGCGCCTATCTGGAACTGACGGGATACGCGAACGCATTGCGGATCGGCAGGCAGTGAGGGGGTGAGGTGGCCTGGCTGTTTATCGCCGCGTAAACGCAGAAACCCCACCTGTGTTGGGGTGGGGTTTCTGGTGCTGCTGGGGAGCCTGACGATTACCTACTTTCACACGGGCAATCCGCACTATCATCGGCGTGGAGTCGTTTCACGGTCCTGTTCGGGATGGGAAGGGGTGGGACCGACTCGCTATGGTCATCAGGCTTTGACGGGTTGCCGTACTGCCGGTGGGGCAATACAGCCAATCTGGAAGAAGT
>NZ_BAYE01000020.1 GCF_000685095.1 Paraburkholderia caledonica NBRC 102488 | reverse complement strand
GCGCCGGGAAGAGTCGGCGCCAACGGCCGCGGCGCGCGAGATCTTCACCGGCACGGACTTGTAGGATGGCGTACGGCTTTGCGGGTCGAATGCGTACAGTGGAACGAGAGGGTTCGCCTCCGGATAATAGGCGCCGCAACAGCCGTCGGGCAGCGAGTATTCGACGACCTTGAAGCGTCGAATCACGCGCTCGATTCCGTCGGTCGACAGAGCCCATACATCGACGCGCTCGCCCGGATGCAGGTTGCGCTTGCGCAGTTCACGCGGGTTCATGAAGACGACATCGCGCTGCCCGAAGACGCCGCGATAGCGGTCCGAGTGCGAATAGAGCGTGGTGTTGTACTGATCGTGACTGCGCATCGTGGTGAGCCATAGCGCGTCGGGATCGTGGTGTGCAGGATCTTCGTCGAGTCCTTTGAAAACCAGAAAGTTGGCCCGGCCGTTGGGTGTCGCCCAGACCCGCTCCCGGGCAGTCGATGCAAGATGAAAACCGCCAGGCACGCGAATGCGTTCGTTGTATGCCTGGAACATCGGATAGACGATTTCGATCTTCTCGCGGATGCGGTCATAGCTCGCGACAAGGTGTTCCCAGTCGACGTGCGAGCCGGCTCCGAGAGTCGCGCGCGCAATGCCTGCGACAATCGCCGGTTCGCTTTTCAGATGCGGCGAGGCTGGCTCGTTCCGGCCACCTGAAGCATGCACCATCGACATGGAGTCTTCGACGGTAATCGACTGCGGTCCGTCTGCCTGAATATCGATCTCGGTGCGGCCGAGACACGGCAGGATCAACGCTTCCTTGCCATGCACGAGATGGCTGCGATTGAGTTTGGTCGCGATGTGTACGGTCAGGTCGAGTTTGCGCATTGCGGCCTGTACGCGCACCCAATCGGGCACCGCCGCGGCGAAGTTTCCACCCAGCGCGACGAAGACTTTCGCGTCGCCGCGCATCATCGAATCGATCGTGGCGATCACATCGTGGCCGTGGTCCGCTGGCGGCCGGAAACCGAACGCTCGCTCGACGCCGTCGATCAACGCCGCCGACGGCTTCTCCGTGATCCCGACGGTGCGATTGCCCTGCACGTTCGAATGTCCGCGCACCGGGCACACGCCCGCGCCGGGCCGACCAATATTGCCGCGCAACAGCGCGAGATTCGCGACCTGCTGGACGTTCTCCGTGCCGCGATGATGCTGTGTCAGCCCCATGCCATACACGAGGATCACGTTCTTCGCGCTCATGTAGATGTTGGCAGCGTTCTGAATATCGTCGCGCGACAGGCCGCTTTGCCGGACGATGAGATCCCACCTGGTGGCGCGCAGATCGGCGGCGAGGTCGTCAAAGCCGTGTGTGTGTCCTTCGATGAATTCCATGTCGAGTACACGGGGCCGGTCCGCGGCGAGCGCCGCATCGTCGGCCTCGATGAGCGCTTTCATCATGCCTTTGAGCGCGGCGACGTCGCCGCCCACGCGGACCTGATACAGGAACGAACTGATCTGCGTGGAGCCGAGCGTCGCCATCTCCACGGGATCTTGGGGCGCCGCGAAGCGCTCCAGCGCCCGTTCGCGGAACGGATTGAACGAGACGATTTTCGCGCCGCGCCGCGAGGCGCTATGCAGATCGCTCATCATGCGCGGGCTGTTGGTGCCGGGATTCTGGCCGAAGATAAAGATCGCATCCGCATGCTCGAAGTCTTCGAGCAGCACAGTGCCCTTGCCGACGCCGATCGATTGAGGCAACCCGACGCTCGTTGCTTCGTGGCACATGTTCGAGCAGTCGGGGAAATTGTTCGTGCCGAATTCGCGCACGAAGATCTGATAGAGAAACGCAGCTTCGTTGGATGCACGGCCCGACGTGTAGAAGTCCGCCTGATCGGGATGGTCGAGACCGTTCAGATGCTTCGCGTCGAGCGCGAACGCGTCGCTCCATTCGATCGGCACGTAACGGTCAGACGCCCGGTCGTACACCATTGGATGTGTCAGACGGCCGGCCATTTCGAGGTCGTAGTCGTCCCAGGCGCTCAGCTCCGAAACGCTATGCGCTGCGAAGAACGCCGGTGTGCAGCGATTGACGGTGGCTTCCCAAGCCACTGCTTTCGCGCCGTTCTCACAGAACTCGAACGACGATGTGTGCTTGGGATCGGGCCACGCGCAGCCAGGGCAGTCGAAGCCTTCGGGCTGATTCATCCGCAGCAACGTCTTCGCGCCCGATATCGCGACGCCCTGCAGTGCCAATGCCTCGCCGGTTGCTTTGAGCGCACCCCAGCCGCCGGCGGGTTCGCTGTATATACGAATCTGCTTCTTCTTTGCCATCGCCATTTCCCGCCATTTTGTAGAGGGCATGGGCGCAGCATGGCACGCCGCCCGACGCGGCAATTGTGCAAACGCCCGTCCGTTTCAGATTCGCACGCCAGTCTCCGGCTTGCCTGCGTCGCGCGCGACTGGCAGGCGGCTCGAAGCGGCCAACGATCCTGATGTCGCAAACGGGGAGTGCGCCGGCATCCCGGAAGCTCGCTGCGGCGCCTCCGATCGGCCGGCTTCGAGCGCAATGCGTTCGAGCGGCAGCCGGGTGTCGCGGTCGGTCTGTTCGAGCGCTTTGCGCAAGTCCAATGCGCAGTGGCTAGTCGTGACACACCACGCCGAAATCAGAAGGCCCGCCGCAACGGCTGCAAGGCGAGAACCGGGACGAAATTGCGTTGCTCTGCGGGCGGCCATGTCGTGTTCTCCCCAAAAGGAAGCCGCAGGAGGCCGTGCGGCCAGAGCAGCAAGTCGAATGATGGTGGCCAGTATGTCGGCCGTCGCACATACGAGCTTTCGTTCCAGCACGGCTAATTGTTTATTTGCACGTGGGCGGCCGTTGCGTGGCGTCGGCTTTCTGTTTCGCGCGGCCACGGCTCGCGTCGAGCATCCGCAAGCATGACGGTCTCATACGAAGGTGTGAGTAGGCGCGCGTGAACCACGACGCGCCACGTGCGAGAGCCCGTCGTGCGCAGTCGGGCAGCGGGAAGGATGCGGCAGCCTGCCGAAGCGGTGACTGCCGTATCCCTATGGATAGTGGTTTTGGCTGACTCCTCCCATTACCATGACTCAACCGGCGCTGGCCTCGTTACGGCCTCGTGGGCAAGGTTGCGAAAGCTATGAAAGTGATGGCTTCGCCGTTCCGCTAATCAACCAGACGTGAATCCCGCATGATCAAAATCGGTCGAATAACAGTGTCGCTGGACATGCGCGAGGTCTATCTCGGTGCAGAATTGATACCGCTGGGAGCGCGCGCGTTCGGCATCCTCGAAATGCTGATCCGGGCCCGCGGCGCAACCGTTACGAAAGACGAGATCTTTGAGCACGTGTGGTCGAAGTCAGTGGTCGGAGAAAATAACATCCATGTGCAACTGTCCGCCTTGCGCAAGGTTTTCGGCGAAGACAAGCAGGCTATCCGCACGATTCCCGGAAGAGGTTATCGCCTGACCCTGGCAATCGAGACAGACGAATCCGTGGAAGTGCCCGCGTCTGCGCCGATAGCTCGCATTGAGGCCGGTCGTCTCTACAGTTTGCCGGCGATGCACGGGCCTTTGATTGGCCGCGACAGCACAACCGCGGAGCTCGCGCAGGCGCTCACTACGGGGCCCATCGTTACGCTGGTGGGTCCGGGCGGCATCGGCAAGACGCAACTGGGTATCGCGGTCGCGCGGTCAATCGCGGATGCGGCCGGGATGGAAGTGTGTTTCGTGCCTTTGGCATCGGCAGCAAGGGCGCAGAGCATCGTCAGCATGATGGCAGAAGCGTTGGGCATAGCAGCCGGCAATGGCGACGCTCCCGAGTTGAAAGATCTGGCTGCGGCCGTCCACGGCCGCAAGCTGCTCGTTCTGCTGGACAGCTGCGAGCATGTCATTGAGTCGGCAGCGACCGTTTGCGACGTACGGGTGCAGGCGAGCGCCGATGTGCGGATTCTTGCGACCAGTCGCGAGCCGCTCCGAACGAGGGGCGAAATCACGCACTGGGTCGATCCAATGGAGACGCCCGCCGTGGACGCGGGGCTGCATGCCATCCTCACATGCAGTTCGGTGAAGCTCTTCCTTGCGCAATTGAGCGCGTTCAATGCCGCTGCGATAAGCGACCGTTGCAGTCTCGAGATGATCGCTACGATCTGCCGTCGGCTCGACGGCGTACCGCTCGCTATCGAACTGGCGGCGGCACGCGCAGCAGTGTTCGGCATCGGCAGGCTCATATTCGAACTCGACGACCGGTTCCAGTTTCTGACCGGTGGGCGCCGTACCGCGCCGCGCCGTCAGCAGACCCTGGAGGCGTCGCTCGATTGGGGCTATGAATTGCTGAGCGACTTCGAAAAACTCGTGTTGCAACGGCTCAGCGTATTTTCCGCGCGTTTTTCACTCGAAGCGGCATGTGCGGTCGCCGCCTTCGGTCAACTGTCATTCAACGAGGTCACGGAAGCGATCGTCGGCCTCGCCTCGAAGAGCTTCGTGAGCTCCACTGGCGGGAGCAACACCAAGGAATATTTTTTGCTCGAAAGTACCCGGGAATACGCGCTGCGCAAGCTGTACGGATCCCGAGAAGCGAACGTGGCGTTGTCGCGGAAGGCAGCGTTTCTCGCGAAATCGGAAGCCGCGCCGGAGCACGATTTGGGTATGGTCGCGCGACGCAGCCTGATTGCGGTTGAAGCCGTGGCCTCCTGGTAACGGCATTGGAGTGGTGGCAGCTATGAGTTTTGTGTGCATCGTTGACGATGACGCGTCCATACGGAGCGGCGTCGGCAATCTTCTTAAAGCCGTGGGTTACAGCACGTTGGCTTTCTCTTCCGGCGAGGAGTTTCTCGCGTCGCCGCTGATTGACGATGCACTTTGCGTGTTGCTGGACGTCAGGATGCGCGGCATGCCGGGACTGGAAGTTCAACGTCGATTGAACGCGGGCCACCGGTCGATACCCGTGGTATTCATGTCGGCGCATGGCGACGGGCAGACGGTCGAACGGGCCATGCGCGACGGTGCGGTGGGTTTTCTTCGAAAGCCCTTCGCTGAAGAAATGCTGCTCGATTCCATCGAGCTTGCCATTGCGCGAAAAAATGACGAGGCTTGATTCCATGATCGATCGCTGCGAACCTTTCGTAAAGGCTCGCAGCGATCGCATATCAACCGGTTGGTCGACTTGCTAGTCAGCGTGAAGTTACATCACAGGGCACGATTAGGCGTCGGACTCGCCCTGCTTGCCGACTCGATAGCAGCCGCGACTCCCTGACCGTAAGCCGGATCGGCCTTCGTGCAGTGCTCGATGTGCAGCTTTTGAATCGGCTCTGACACGCCCGCCATCGCGCGTGCAGTGTTGTCGAAGAGCGCCTGCTTCTGCTCCGGCGACATCAGGCGGAACAGCGCACCTGGCTGCGAGAAGTAGTCTTCGTCGACCCGGTGGTTCCAGTGATCCGCCGCTCCTTCGAGCGAAAGCGGTGGCTCGCTGAAATCCGGCTGATCGAGCCATTCGCCGCGCGTATTAGGGTTGTACGGCGTCGTGCCGCCCATGTTGTTGTCCACGCGCATCGATCCATCGCGATGGTAGCTGTGTACCGGACACCTCGGCGCATTGACAGGAATCAGGCTGTGATTCACGCCGAGCCGATAGCGCTGCGCGTCGCCGTACGAGAACAGGCGACCTTGCAGCATCTTGTCCGGAGAAAAGCTGATGCCCGGAACGACGTTCGCGGGGTTGAACGCGGACTGTTCGACTTCGGCGAAATGATTGTCCGCATTGCGGTTCAGCTCCATCACGCCCACTTCGATCAGCGGATACTCTTTTTTCGACCAGACCTTGGTTAGATCGAACGGGTTGAATGACGTCTTTGCGGCATCCTGCTCGGGCATGACCTGCACGAACATTGTCCACTTCGGGTGTTCATTGCGCTCTATTGCTTCGTACAGGTCGCGATGCGAGCTTTCCCGATCCACGCCCACAAGCGCCGTCGCTTCGGCGTCGGTCAGGTTCTGGATGCCCTGTTGTGTGTACAGATGGAACTTGACCCAGAAGCGTTCCTTGTCCGCGTTAATGAAGCTGAACGTGTGGCTGCCGAAGCCGTGCATATGTCGAAACGACTTTGGAATGCCGCGATCGCTCATCACGATCGTGATCTGATGCAGCGCTTCGGGCAATTGCGTCCAGAAGTCCCAATTGCTTTCGGCGCTGCGCAGGCCCGAACGCGGATCGCGTTTGATCGCGTGATTCAGGTCGGGGAACTTGAGCGGATCGCGCAAGAAGAAAACCGGCGTATTGTTGCCTACCAGATCCCAGTTGCCTTCGTCGGTATAGAACTTCACTGCAAAGCCGCGAATATCGCGTTCGGCGTCGGCGGCACCGCGCTCGCCGGCAACCGTTGAAAAACGCGCGAACAGGTCGGTCTTCTTGCCGATCTGCGAGAAGATCTTCGCGCGTGTATATCTGGTGATGTCATGCGTAACAGTGAAGGTGCCATATGCGCCCGACCCCTTGGCGTGCATACGCCGCTCGGGAATCACTTCGCGGTCGAAATGCGCGAGCTTTTCGAGGAACCATACGTCTTGAAGCAATGCGGGGCCGCGCGGCCCGGCTGTTTGAACATTCTGATTGTCTACAACAGGTGCGCCAAAAGCAGTCGTTAGCTTCTTCACTTACTACCTCCAATGATGGAAGAAAAACTCCTGAATGCGGGGCCATGACGTACCGCGGCGTTATGCAGAACGGCTGCCGCCGGTTCGAACGGCTTGATAAGCCCACGCGAAAAGTCCGCCGCGCGGGTACTACGGCTGCAATCTTAGCGCTCGCCTGATAGCGCGGCGTGCACACCCGTGCTGTTTTTGGGGCGAGGCATGAATCATGTGCAAGACGGTCGGTATTGGAGGATACCAATATGAATCGCTTTCAACATGTTCGTTAGGTCCGCTGCGATTTTCCGGGAGACACCGACGAGCGGTATTGCTCGGCGCGACACCTGAGGCGACAGTTTTATTCCATTGCATGACAACAAATTTATAGATCGTCCGTTTGCGGAATTTCAGCGTGGCGTGGAATAGTCGTGCTGCGTTGACTGTTATGAATGGACGGTCACGATCGGCAGGTTGGAGCGACCGTTCCGCTCTATTTGAGCGGAGCATCCGGCTCTGCGAGTTTTCAGCGCGAGTGAGCCGGATTCACCTTGCATTTGCCGCGGTGCAAGCGTTCTGGCGTTTGTTCAAGGAAGATCCATGTTCAGAAGAGTTCTGCAATGGGGCGGCGTGACGGTTGTTGGGGTGCTGACACTGGCCGCCTGCGCGTCGACGCCTGCAAGCCGTTCGTCGTCTTCCATCGATCCGCCAGCCGGCGAGCGTCTCATGGCGTTGACTGCGTCGGGTCTGCAGACGTACACGTGCGAGTTCGACGCGCAGCATCGTCTGCAATGGGTATTCAAAAGCCCGCTGGCGACGCTGTACGACACGAGCGGCCACGCCGTAGTCAATCACGCAGCGGGGCCTTCATGGCAAGCGAGCGACGGCAGCCGTATCGTTGGGCATGCAATCGCGCAGTTGCCGAGCGATACGAAATCGAGCGTGCCGCAACTCCTGCTGGAAACGCATAGCACGGCGGGAAGCGGCACGCTGTCCACGGTGCGGTACGTGCAGCGCGTCAAGACCGTGGGTGGCGTGGCGCCTGCCGCGCCGTGTTCGGCGGCGGGGGAGGCTGGTAGCTCGCCTTATCTAGCCGAGTATGTGTTCTATAAGTAGCGCGTGGCGAGGCTCTGCAACATAGCTAACGGTGCCATACCGCATATCGGAAACACGGCGGAAGGTGCATTGCGGCTGTGAGCGAACGTCTGGCCTACGCTGTACAATCCGCGAACTTTCGTCTGCCGGCAATAATCGCGCAGTTTGCGGTCCGCGCGCCGCCCGGCAGGCCTCAGCTTTTCGTCAGTCAATCATGTCAACAGCAGATGTCGAGGGTTTGCCCGTTTCACTACCGGGCATGATGCCGCGGCTTCGGGCACTCTCCGATGCCAATGAACGATGATCGCTTGCGCGAGTGGCGGCACCGCCACGGGCATGTCCTGTATGCATTGCGCTGGTTCGCCGTCCTCGCCATACCGGCGACGCTCGCTGTGCTGTTCGTCTGGTGCGCCGGATGGTTTTCACCGCGGCTCGGCCCGGCGCGCATCGTCGATGCGTTCCAGGCGACGACCACGCCGCATCCCGGTTTCCGGCGAAACCACGCGAAGGGCGTTTGCGTGACGGGACATTTCGTGAGCAACGGCGCAGGGACACTGCTGTCGCGCGCGAGCGTGTTCGCGCATGGCCAGTATCCAGTTGTCGGTCGGCTATCGATACCTGGCAGCGATCCCGGACAGAGCGACGGCGCCGCCCAGGTGCGCAGTTTCGCGCTGCGCGTCCTGCTACCGCACGGCGAAGAATGGCGTCTTGCGATGAATTCAGTCCCCGTATTCGCGGTACGCACGCCTCAGGCTTTGTTCGAGCAGCTTGAGGCGGATGCGCGCGATACGAGAACGGGCCGCGCCGACCCTGCGCAGATGCAGGCGTTTCTCGAGAGCCATCCGGAGGCCCGCGCGTTCGGCCGGTATCTCGACCGGCATCCGCCTTCGTCTGGCTACGATAACGCGACGTACTACGGCATTAGCGCGTTTGAGGTTGTAAATGGAGAGGGGGTACACCGGTTCGTGCGTTGGGAAGTGGTGCCAGAAAATTCGTATCGTCCCGCCGATGCGGGCCGCCTGCGCGATCCAGACTTCCTCGCATACGATCTGATGAAACATCTGCGCAGCGGTCCGTTGCGCTGGCACCTGATGCTGAACGTCGCTTTGCCGGGTGAGACGACCGACGACTCCACACGGCAATGGGCGCAGTCGCCCGATCGAATGCGGATCGACGTGGGCACTCTCGTGATAGATCGAGCGCAAGCGCAGATAGACGGCCCGTGCCGCGATATCATTTTCGACCCGACGATCCTGCCCAACGGCATCGCGCCGTCGTCGGATCCGCTGCTTGCTGCGCGCTCGGCTACGTATGCAGAGTCGTTTGGCCGTCGCATGAAGGAAGAGTCGGCAGCGCACGCAGGCACGCACTGATTTGCATGAGTGTATCTACTATGCCTTAACGGTCGTGGCCAATGGGCCCTTCACGGCGTTGGTAAGTCCATTGCGAAAGTCTCGTTCGGCGCGAAGGTGCAACTGCTGCGGTTATCATAGATGTCCGCTTGAAAACGTAAGTTTCGCGAGCCCGAGCCTACTCAATCCCCATTTCCTCCCTTTTGCATAACGTGCAATGAAGCTCGATGACAGCCTACTGATCGCATATGCCGACGGCGAACTGAGCGCTGCCGATGCTGCATCGGTCGAGCAGGCGCAGGCCGAATCGGTCGATCTAAGACGCAGCGTCGAATTGCTGCGTGCGTCGCGGCTTCCTTATCGGGAAGCATTCGCGAGGCAGAAACTGCCACCGGTGCCGGACGAACTTCGGCGCCGGGTCGAGGCAATGGCGAGTACCGCACAAGCGCGGACCGATTTCCCGGCGAGACAGCCGGCACGACGCTCACCAAGCCTTTTATGGCTTGCCGCGGCTTTCGTTGCCGGAGCGTTCTGCGTGGGCCTCGTGCAACAACTCAACGCGCGCTTGCCGGGCGCGTTCAGTAACAGCGCGGCGACGACTGCGAGCGTCGACAGGCGGTCGTGGGTTAGCGTCGCCGCGGGCTATCAGCAAATGTACACGCGTGACACCGTTGAGAATGTCGCGCCGGATCGAGGGGCGGCGGTCGATACGATCGAGGCAATCCGCAACGTCGACGGCATTCGCTTGCGCGTTCCGGATCTGAGGCCGGCCGGATTAGCGTTCAAGTCGGTTGAGCGCTTGCGTTATGACGGCAAGCCGCTTGTGCAGATTGTGTACCTGCCCGAGCGCGGCGTGCCGGTCGCCCTTTGCGTAATCAAGGATTCGCGGCCCGACGAGTCGATCGCGCAGAAGAAGGTCGACGGCATGACTGTCGTGTCCTGGCGGCAGAACGAACTTGCGTATGCGTTAATCGGCACGCCTGACTCGGGCGATTTGCCGACCATCGCTCGGCAGATCGCAAATGCCAACGTCGACGAGATATTCTCCGCACTCGCAACTGAACGTCCGGCACGCGGCTGACGCTGCCGCGTTAACGTGGCCTGGTTTTGCCGGGTCGTCGCGGGCTGACGCGCGACCCGCGCCGCTTCATCAAAAAATGCTGCGGCCACTCCAAAAGGCATGCGAATTGCTCACCTCTTGAGACCGTTGCGACGGTCGCGATTGCAGGCGGGCCACGTCAGCGTCGCGCAACATGACGGAGCAATTGAATATGACGCAAAAGAAATTCGCACAAACGGAAGATGAATCGACGTTGAACGCCGGCTCTGGCGACGACAATCCGAAGGTGCATCCCACGTCGAATGCCGAGAAAGATCCGGACGACTGGGTCACGGGCGAAGAACCGATGACGGGCGCTCAAGCCTCGTACTTGAAGACGCTGTGCGAAGAAGCAAAAGAGCCGTTCGAGGGCTCGCTGACGAAGGCAGAAGCGTCTCGACGCATCGACGAACTTCAGGGCAAGACCGGTCGCGGAAAACCCTGATCGGGCATTGTTTCGCCAATCTTACGGTGCGGCGCGCGCATGGAGTAAGCCCAGAGCAGTGAGACGGTTCTCTGCAGCGCCGTCCGCGTGACCGGCATATTTACCAATGCGCCTGCAGTTCGGACCTATTCCGGAAGCGTTAAATCCCACGCAGTTCCGGGAGTAGGTTGCGAGCGGTGGTGCAGTTGCCCGCCGATGCTCGACAGTATCCTGCGACTCGTACGCAGGCCAATGTGTTCAAGAGCGCTCGGGAGCAAGCCGCGTCCATTATCGGCTACGCAGATTGTGTATCCACCGGACGGGTTTCGCGTCAAGCTTATTGTCAGTTGCCCCGAAGTCCCGGCGAAAGCATGTTCTACCGCGTTCGCAACGAGTTCATTCACCACCGTCCCGATTGCGGTGCATGTGTCCAGAGTCACGGAGATGCCCGATACGAGATTGATCTCAAGCGTGATACCGCTCTCGCGCAAGCCGTAAAAGTCGTGGAAGCTGTCGGCCATCGACGCGAGGTATCGCCCGAGATCGACTAGTTCGCCATGATCGCCTAGCCCCAGCAGATGGTTATAGAGCGAAGCCATGGCGAAGACGCGGCGCTCGACTTGCTTGAAACTATCGCGCACATGCGGATCTTTGGCTAGCGCGCCATTGCGTTGAAGCATTGCAACGATGAACTGGAAGTTGTTACGTATGCGGTGCTGCTGCTCCCTTAACAGGTCTACCTTGGCATCGCGATCGGCGGTGAGCATGGAGCGCGTCCGGTACTTTTCGATACTCTCCGAAAGTGCGCTCGCCACCGACGCAAGAAACGACATCTCCAATGCCCCGAAGTGCGTCGGCTCGCGAAAGTCCACCTCGAGAATCCCGTAGGCGCCGCTGCGATTGATGAGAGGAAGGTTGACGGACGTGACGACCTGGTGCTCGATGAGAATGGCTGGGACCTTATCCTGGGGACGTAGACGAACGTCTGGCTCGACCACCGGCTTCGCATTGGTTAGTGCCTCGCCCGCTGGATTCCACGCTTGAACGGCCCCCGCAGAGCGGCCAATCACGTCTGAGCCCATGCCGTATTGTCCCCTGACGACCAGCGTGTCGCCGTTTCCTTCGACTTCGAGCACCTTTGACATTGGCGCATTGCAGCCGAGCGCGGCGCATTTTGCCGCCTCGTCGAGGATGGTTGCGAGAGGGACGTTGTCTTGCAATGCCTCTGTCATTCTTGCAAAGGCTCGCCAATGGCGCAAAACGTCGGTGAGCGCAGCTGTCTCGCCGGGTGCTGGCCGAAGCTCGTCGATGGATGCCGCCAACGTTGCTTTGCGTGCGTAATGCGCCATATGCGTACCGTCTTCTGTAAGCCCGATGATGCATCCTAGCACTTTGCACAGGTGGACCCGGTTGACGTTGTCATGAATGCGGCCGGACGCCGCATGCAGGTCAGGCTGCGATGCGAAGGCAAACGGGATCGACGCTGCGCAGTAGTCAGCGCGCGCACCATGTCGTGAGCGGACAATGTTGGCGCACATGTCCGATCTGTCGGGATTTAGAAGAAGCCTCTGCCATGCACGAAGAACAGTGAGAGGCGTCAGTTCTGGTTTCTATCGGGAATCCGAAATAAAATCTTGACGTTGCCGAATTCAGACCAGTGCGGTCCGCTCAATCAATCAGCGCGCGCAGCTCCGCAACACGGCGGAGCGCGCACGTGCGTCTCGTGACTTCCAGCCGACCCTATTTGCTGATCTGCTGCGGCTCCACCGATATGGCAACGGCCTCGTTGTAGACGACTTCTACCTGATCCCCTTTCTTGACGCGCTTGAACTGTTCAGGATCTTCTACCACGATATCGACCGCATTGCCCTGCGGACCCTTCAGCGTCACCGTTCTGGTCTGCGGGTTCAGGGCGACGACATTGGCCATCACCGTGATCGCACGGGCGGCGGAACCTCCGGGTTTTGCGCCTTCTGGTGCGCGGTTGAGCGTTTCACTCTGGCTGACTGTCGCGGGTCCGGTGGTTTTCTTCAGGCTAAGCGTGAGTGCCTGTGTGTACTCGGCTGCAACCGTATCGCCGAGCTTCAACTGGTCGAAGTTCCTCGCCTCTTCTCCGACTGTGACTTGCACGATCTTCCCTTTGGAGTCTTTCAGCCAGACAGTCCGGGTATCGGGTTCGATCCCGACGATGGTCGATTTTGTCTTGACTGTTCCAGTCACGGAAACCTTGCCCGGCTCTCTCGTCACGTCGTACTTCGGTGTCGTATCGGCGAGTACTCCATGTGAAAAGGCCGCAGCCAGTGCGACGATAACGAGCTTTGTGGTGTTCATGCTGATCTCCTCGAGTGTCCGACCGGGGGCCGCCGCGCGAATCGCGCGGCGACGGCGTCACACACAGGCATGTGCGCAGCGCCATCACCAGGCGCTGTTCATTTGATGGTGTAGCCTCGCCCTTCCATACATGCGGCATACGCGCGGTTGAACGTATCCATGGCGCCTTGAGATTGCGCCTGACCGGAAGCCTGCGCTGCACGCTTGTTCTGCCGCGCTCTGGAACCGCCGACCATGGTGCCCGCCGTTGCGCCGACGGCCGCGCCTTTCCCGGCATCTCCGCCAATAGCACCGATCACTGCGCCACCGGCCGCGCCCCGCGCGGCACCTTGAACGCGCTCGCCACCGCCCACTGCGGGGCCCGATGGCGGCGGCGGAGCGTTTGCGACCGCAGCGGGGTCGACGCCCGTGTTGTTCTTCGCCCAGGAATAACACGCACCGTCGTCCTGCTGCTGCTTCTGGGCGCTTTGTCCTTTGGCCGGGTAGGCGATCGGTTTGGCCTGCGGCGCGCCGGAGCCTAATAGTATGCAAATGGCGAAACCGTACACGGAGCACTTCCTTAGTGTTTTCACAGCACCTCCTCGGTCGGGCTATGTGCCGTAGCGGCCCGTCTCCTGATGATTGCGTTCAGAGGCCGACGCACACAATGAGACCATGGTCCTACTCGGCCAGGTTTCGGCTCCACATCGGCCTCCCGTCGGCCTCTGGTCATGCATTCCCAGTGACGTTGCATTGACGCTCCATTTGCACGCGGTGCCGTGACCGCAATGTCAGGTAGCAGAACCCGCAATTCGCTTAGGACCAAAGTCCGATTCCAGGCCGCTCAGCAGCGGCTTACGCTTGAGTGCGAGTACGGTCGTGGGCGCTGCCAATAGCGCTAACGCAGCCGTCCCAGTTGCTTGGGACGTGCTGCTCGCCGGCTCTCGCACTGGAGGAACACTTTCGTGACCAATAAAGTGCGCGCCGCTGGCCGGGCGACGGATGCGGCCGCGCCCACCGGTTGGCGCTCAGTCTTTCCGCCTGCACAGTGGCTCGCTTCCTATCAGCCAAAGTGGCTAAAGAAGGACGCGATTGCCGGCGTCACATTAGCCGCGTATGGCATTCCTGTGTCATTGGCTTATGCGTCGCTTGCCGGCTTGCCACCGCAATATGGTATCTATTGCTATCTCGTGGGCGGCGTGTGCTACGCGCTTTTCGGATCGTCGCGGCAACTCGCGATCGGCCCGACGTCGGCTATTTCGATGCTGATCGGTCTCACCATTGCAGGCATGGCGGATGGCGATCCCGCCCGCTGGGCCTCGATTGCCGCGCTGACTGCCTTATTGATTGCAGGCATGTGCTGCATTGCGTGGCTGCTGCGTCTGAGTTCGCTTGTCAACTTCATCAGCGAAACAATACTCGTGGGCTTCAAGGCGGGCGCTGCGCTAACCATCGCGTTGACCCAGCTTCCGAAACTTTTGGGCACGAAAGGAGGGGGGGAGTCATTCATCGAGCGTCTCATTGTCCTCGGCGGACAGATCCCCACTACTACGCTGACGGTGCTGATTTTCGGTCTCGTCTGCATCGCCGTTTTAGTCTTGGGCGAAAAATACCTGCCAGGCAGGCCGGTCGCCCTCGCGGTCGTTGTCGTCTCGACCATTATTGTTTCCGTTACTTCATTGGCGGCGCACGGCTTCTCTGTTGTGGGTGCCTTGCCGCGAGGACTGCCCGAATTCCATCTGCCGACGCTGCGCGTGCGAGACGTCGACGGCATCGTTTCGCTCGCTTTTGCCTGTTTGCTGCTGTCTTACGTCGAGAGCGTCTCCGCTGCGCGCGCGCTCGCGCAAGCCAATGGTTATGAGATCGACGCCCGTCAGGAATTACTGGGCCTCGGTGCGGCGAATCTGGCCGCCGGGCTGTTCCAGGGTTATCCGGTCGCCGGTGGACTGTCCCAGTCTTCAGTGAACGACAAGGCCGGTGCACGAACACCATTGGCGCTCGTGTTTGCATCGTTGACGATCGCCTTGTGTCTGATGTTTCTGACCGAACTGCTCACGAACTTGCCGACCGTGGTTCTCGCAGCGATTGTGATGGTCGCGGTCAAGGGACTGGTCGACGTGAGAGAGATTCGTCATCTCTGGCGCGTGAGTCGCTATGAGTTTGCCGTCTCGTTTGTCGCATTTGCGGCGGTTCTGATGCTCGGCATTCTGAAGGGCGTGATCGTAGCCGTGCTCGTTTCAATGCTGCTGATTATCAGGCGAGCCGCACACCCGCATGTTGCGTTTCTTGGCCGCATTCGCGGAACCCGGAGCTTTTCAGATATCCAACGTCATGCCGACAACGAATCTATTGCGCACGTGCTCGTGTTTCGCGTCGCGGCGTCGCTGCTGTACTTCAATATCGAGCACGTCCGTCAGACGGTATGGGCAAAAGTCCGCGAAGTCAGCGAGCCGATCAAGCTCGTGATTTGCGATCTGTCGACGTCGCCCGTGGTCGATCTTTCAGGAGCGCGCATGCTGGCCGCGCTACATGGCGCACTACGGGCTGAAGGGATAGACCTGCGGATAGTCGGCGCGCATGCTGAGGCGCGCGACATACTCCGCGCCGAGAATCTGGAGGCACGTGTTGGTCCGATCGGACGCCGGTATTCGGTGGCAGATGTTGTAGATGAATTCGAATCCGGCCGTGCGGCAGACTCGAAAGGGGCGCTGCGCGCCACCGGACAAGCGGTGAAGACGCTCGTGACTAAGCCGGACCGAAGCGGACAAGGTTCATAACGGGAAAGGCGCCAAAGCGCACTCGAGCGAGACAGGCGATTGGCGCTGCATATCCTGGCGTGCCGCAATAATGCCGCGCAACAGGTCAGCGCATGTTAAGCACTCAACGCAGTTTGGCAGCAACGAGGAGAACGAGATGAACAGACAGATGAGCGGTGACTCGCGGGTTCGTGCGATCGCGGCAGCTCCGGTTCCGGCCGCGGTTGCCTGTTTCTTTCGGCCGGTGCGTTTCGAGCCGTCTCCTTCAATGGCCGGGTGCCCCGCACTTGTCCAGATGCGACCGACACGCTCGCTTGCTCGCCTGTTTTTACGTTGCCTGACTGGAGTTGCGCTGCTTGCCGTGAGTGCGGGCAGCGTCGCTTCGAATTTGAATTTTTTGAAAGACACGCCGATCAGTTTCATGAGAGAAGCTGATCGCAAGGCGCTCAACGACGCCGCGCAAAAGGCGCTGGAAAAGAAAGACGGTGAGGTTGTTCCGTGGAGTAACGCAGGAACCGGTAACCCGGTTGCGATCAATGGCACCATCACGCCGCACGACACGTCGACGAAAGGGGACCGGACGTGCCGTACCACGACGCTCGTGGCAAATGCGAAAGGTCAGACACAAAGTTGGACTCCGACTGTCTGCAAGACTGCCGGCGGGCCGTGGAAAATACTCAGGAAATAGCGGATGGGACGCACCAGGGCGTGCAGATACGCAGGTATATGCGCGCCGTGTCCGGCGGGTCGTTCCATTCCAGTGGCAGCACCGCGCTCTGCTGCGCAAGAAGAGCAACGCAATCGGCGCGCTCAGAATCGTTCAGCCACGTATTTGAATGGATAGTCGGGCTCCTTGTAACCGTTCGGCTTTTGCCGGGCCGGCAGGGTGACCTTTTCGCGCGCGATCGCCTTATAGGGAATCTTTTGTAGCAGATCGCTAATAATATTGAGTCGCGCACGCCGCTTGTCGTCTGATACCGCGACAAACCATGGGGCGAAATCAGTGTCGGACGCTTCGAACATTGCGTCGCGCGCACGCGAATAGTCGTACCACCGGCTATAAGACTTCAAATCCATGCCGGAGAGTTTCCAGACTTTACGTCCGTCGGTGATGCGACCTTGCAGACGACGCGTCTGTTCTTCTTCACTGACTTCGAGCCAGTATTTGAGCAGAATGATGCCAGACTGAACGATTGCACGTTCCACTAGCGGCACCGCTTTGAGAAAGCTCACAGCTTCGTTTTCGGTGCAAAAACCCATTACTCGCTCAACGCCTGCGCGGTTATACCAGCTGCGATCGAAGATCACTATCTCGCCGGCTGCAGGCAGGTGAGGCAGGTAGCGTTGCACGTACATCTGGCTTTTCTCCCGGTCCGTGGGTGCGGGCAATGCGACCACACGGAATACACGTGGACTCACTCTTTCGGTGATTGCCTTGATCGTGCCGCCCTTGCCGGCGCCGTCGCGCCCCTCAAAAACAATACAGATCTTTTGTCCGGTTTGAACGACCCATTCCTGCAGCTTTACCAGTTCAACCTGCATTGGCGTGAGTTCGCGCAGATATTCCTTGTTGGATAACGTCTCACGCTTACCTGGGTCGTCCTGCTTACTTTGGTGCTTCGTCATTGCAATCTCTCCGCGCGCGCCGCCACAGCCTCGGTTGATGATTCACTAGAGTATGCGGCGACATCGCGGCAAACAATGAGCCTTTGGTCCAATAGCGCGGCTGGTCGTCCTGTTCTATCCTCGGGACGTCCCGATGGGTGCAAGGGTAGAGCAAGACGCGCCGCGAACACCGGGCATGCCGGGTCGTTCGTGAAGCTAACGAACACGGACCGCGATGAGACGATCCGAAACCAGAATAGCGTTTGCATTACTCGGCGTATTTGTCTTCCGCTTGCGAATCGTGGTCCGAGAAAATGACAGAGGCTATCTACTGCGCAACCTGCCATCGCAACACCGGATGCGTCGCGGCCGCGGGCATTGCCCACGCGCCAGTGGAACTGAAGTCGTAGGTGGGACCGAAGCTCGACGGCATGCTCATTTGTGCCGTGGTCAACCCCTTCGCTGCCGAGGTGCCCGTACCACTATAAACATCACGCGTTGCCAAGGTGGTTTGAATGTCCCAGTACACGTCGCCCGCAATGGTGCCGTTATTGGTGCTTGCGGCGCCGAGCGCAGGCGGGCCGAGCGTCGGATTGATGTTCTGTACAGCTTGCCCGGTGGCGAACGACTGCTCGATCGTGCCGTCGTTTCCTTGAACCAGCGCGGCACTGCCGCCCGAACACTGTGCGCCGTTTCCGCCGCCGCAATAGTTCGGCTGGAACGAAACCTGTCCGGTCGCGTATGACTGCGAGATGAGTCCCGAGTTGCTGCCGACCAGTCCTCCGCCTCCTCCTGTATGCGCCTGCGCGGCCACTGCGCCCGTTGCATACGACTGCCGGATCGTCCCCGCGTTGATTCCGACCAGTCCGCCGAGCGTGCCTTCGGCGGACACGTCGACGTTGCTGCCCGAGCGCGTGATCGTGCCATAGTTGTACCCGATCAGCCCGCCTGTGCTGGAGGTGTAGCTGTAGCCTCCAAACGCGGAAGCGGATCCGCTAGTGCGTACGTAAGTGACGAGTCCATAGTTGAATCCGGCCAGCATGCCGTAGGATCCGTAGTCCTGCTGATTATTGATCTTCCCATTCACGTCTACATGACGCACGACACCCGCCGCGCCGATTACACCGAACAGGCCGGCTGCGCGTTGATCGGGACCGCCGGTCATGGAGCCGGGTGTGACGAGCACCGTGCTCGACAGTGAGAGTCCATTGATTGCATGCCCCATGCCGTCGAACTGACCGGAGAACGGCGTCGTGCCATCGCCAATCGGTGTAAACGGGAACGAGGGCGGGAAGCCCGAGGTCGCGCTTGCATCGATGTCTTTGCCAAGCGCGTAGTTGCCGGCGAGATCCGTCGAGATCTGCTGCAAGTCGCTCAGCGAATTGATCAGTTTATAGGCTGTCGCCTGGGTCAATAGACCGCTGTATGGCGCGGCCGTCCACGCGCTGTTGGTAAGCACCGTGCCTGGGCTGTAACTGCCGTTCATGTCGTATAGCGCGCTGACTATGCCGGTACTCGCGGACCAGTCGAGCGTGCCGTGGTTGACGATGCTGCCGGTGTTGTCGATGCCCGACGCGTCCGCGCGCAACGTCAGATTGCCGGAGCCCGAGTTCCTAAGGGTGACGCCCGGAGCAATCGACACATCGTGGTAGGCCGCGAGCGATAGGGCGGCGGAGCCCTGCCAACTGATGCCCGAAGCGACGCTTAGATCGCCGGATGCGCCGTTCGCGCCGGTGGTCGTTAGGTTCACCGATGTCCCCGCGTCGAGGCTGCGCCGAAGTGCTCCGGCGGCCGGCTGGTCGATCGTAAAAGCGGGAGTCGTTACGTTCCATTGCGACGCGAGCACTCGTGTGCCGGGAACGAACGAAAGCACACGTGCCTGTGCATCGACAATGCCGCCGCTGCCATCCGCATCGAAGGCGGAGATCGTGCCGCCCTGCGTGATCCCGCCCGTATCGGCGACGAGCCAGACGTGTCCGTCGCGCGTTGCGGTGCCGGTTGCGCGTGTGCGTGTGCCGCCGCCCGCGAGCGCATAGATGTTGCCATCCGCGGCTTGCAGGTTGATCTGCGCGGCCTGCAAGGGCCCCACGTCCGCGATGGTGCCGTTGCTGCCTGTCTGCACGAAAAGCTGCTTGCTACTCGACGAATCCTGCAGCAACAGTTTTGCGCCTACACCGAATTCCGCTGTCCCGTTCGGTGCTTCGACGGTGCCTGCATTGACGACAGCCTGCCGAGCGATCAGAAATACGTCGCCGCCAGTCGAACTGATTTTGCCCAGGTTGACGACGCTCGCATTCGAGTCGCCGGAGAACGTCAGCGAGCCGCCGTTCATGAAGGCGCAGTTGCAGACATCCAGCGTCGATGCGAGGAAGCGTCCACCCGTGCTCACGACGCCGGACGGTCCAACGACGATTCCTTGCGGATTGATCAGGTAGAGGTCGCCTGTCGCGCTGAGCTTTCCAAGGATTACGGAAAGCGAGCCGCCCGTCACGCGATTGAGCGTTGCGCCCGAGCCGTTCTGGAACGTGACGGCATTGTCCTTGCCGATTGAAAAGCTACGCCAGTCGATCACGCCGCGCGTGGAACCGGGCTGGGTCACGACCAGGTTGTTGCCGCTTGCGTCAATGGAGCCTTGCCCGCTGACGAATTGACCACCTTGCGGTAATACGCCACCTGCGAGGGCGAGGGTAGCCGAAGAGACTCCCGCGAGTGCCAGTGCGAGTGCGATGGCGGTCGAGCGATGCGATGTGCCAATGACTCGGCAAGCGGGATTTTCAACCGGTGATAGTGGTAACCGAAACGACATGGATGCCTCCTCGGTATCAGTCTGATTTTCGTCGGCGGCGGTAAGCAGTTGCCGCTGGCTAACGTCGCATCGTCTGACGTAACTGGCTCAGATCAGCTTAGCAGCGCGGTTGGCTGACACGCCGTAATAATCACATCAATTTGCGCCTGACGATGCCGCTTTTGGCGGATGTGTCGGCAGGCGGCGAATGCGTGGCGCGCTGGCCTGCGCCTCCGCTCTTCAACGTTTTTTTTCATACGCACCCTACGCAAGCGGCTATTTGTTGCCGACATCCAAACATGAGTTGCATCGCCTGAAGCAGGCGACGGGAAGAATTACCGATCCTATCTCTCGTGGCGTTTTCCTTTTGGCGCGAACGCCATAGATAAGGATGGCGAAGGAAATCGGCGCTCCTCCCGGACACGCACCCCACATCCCCTGATCGCGGATTTTTTCTGGGCGCGCCCCGGCGCTGGATTGCCTTGCCATGGTTAAACGACGTGAGTTTCTCGGCTTGCTGACGGCTGTCGGCGGCAGTTATATGTTGAGCGCCTGCGGCGGCGGTTCGGGCGGAAGCGCTGGCGGCACGGCCAATGCCGGCGTGACCAGCAGCGCGGTGCCCGGTTCGGACGGCGCGGGCACCGGCACAGGCAGCAACGGAGCGCCGGCGACAACAGGAAGCCCCGCGAGCACGCAGACCAGCGCGACGTCGACGGGCGCGAAGGGCGGGTCGTCAGGGTCGAACAGCAACGGCGGCGCGTCGGACCACGGTACGCCTGCATCGGCGGACGGCACGTCGGTCCCGCCAGCCGTGTCGATCACCGACAACCAGGCGGCGGTCTGGACGCTCGTCGGCGGATCGGTCTTCCGGAATAGCACACGGGCCGGCAATACGTACAACGTGTCTTTGCTGCTCTGGTATGGCGGCGGCATCTATCACGAGGGAACCGGCGGCCAGTTCTACGGCTGGAACGGTTCCAACTGGTTCGCGTGTAACGATCCGCGCCTTGGCGGCACCTCGGCCGACGGTACGACGATCCCCGGCGCGTCGTACATCATCGACAAAGTGGGCGCGATCTGGAGCGTCGTGAACGGGGTCGTGCTTCGCAACAACGCCGCGGTCGGCGTGACATCCAATGTCTCGCTGTTGCTGTGGTACGGCGGCAAGCTGTGGTACAGGGCAGCGGGCGGCCAGTTCTACGTGTGCAACGACATTGAGCAATGGCTGCCTTGTACCGATCCGCGCATTTCTGTGGCGGCTACTAGCGGCACGTTCCATGGCATTAACGGGCATTACGATTATCGCTACACGCCCGCGCAAGTCGTGTCGATCATGACGAACATGGGGTGTTCGACCTATCGCGTCGGCGCCACCGACGATCCGACGCAGCTCGGCGCGGTGGTCAGTCTCGCGCGGGCGTTCCAGGCAGCAGGCTTGACGCTGTTCGTGCTGATCGACATCGGTGTGCGGGACTGGAGCAACGTGCTCTTTGCAAGCGAATCGGTGGCATACGCCCGGGGGCACTCTTGCGGCGCGACGGTCGCTGCCGCGCTCGCGCCGTATGGCGTGGTTATGTACGAGTGCGGCAACGAGTTGACCCGAGATCCCGCGATCATTCTCGACTCGACCAATGCGGGGACGAAGGCCGTCGACTTCAACAACGGCAACTGGCCAATCATGCGCGGTGTCATGCGCGGCATGATAGACGGCGTGAAATCGGCGCAGGCCTCGGCGAAGTGTGGAATCAACTTCTGCGTCGCCGACGTCGGCGCGGCCGACGCGTTGTGGGACGGCATGCAGCCGGACGGCACGAGCGGTTATCCGACGGTACGCTGGGACCTCACGACGTGGCACAACTACGAGGTGTACGGCGACATCTTCGATATAGGCTCGGACGGCTCGGGCCCCGGCTTCGATCTGCCCGCGTACTGTAAAGCGCGGTACGGTGCGCCGTTTCTGCTCACGGAGTGGAACACCGGACCGGAGAAGACTCAGGCCTATCGCGCGGATTACATCAGCTCGCGCTATGCGACTTACTATCAGGCGAGAAAAACGAAGAACGTCCAGTCGGTGATGTACTACGTGCTCGATAGCGGCAACGCGACATATGGCCTGATGATAGACGGCGTGACACTTAATCTTCCGTACAACGCGTTTGTCAGCTTTGTTGCGAGCCATCCCGACAACTAAAGCTCGGGCTGGACGAGTGGTTCGCTCTGTCGACAGCGATGAAAGCCGGTCCGGCGCTGCGAACACTAGTAGAAAAAGAGCGGCGAGGGCACGGGCAACGAGCGGTCAGCTTCGGGTCAACTGCTACTGCTTACGCAGGCTTCAACAGTGTCCGCCATTCCGGCAGGCTGCCTTTCTTGTCGATTGCATCGACGAGCGGCGCGGCGCGCGCGGCGAGTTGCTCCTGCACATCAGCCACAGCGGTTGCGAGCCCGCCCGACATGCCGAGACCGTCCAGCATGAGCGCGGCTTCACGCATTTCCTCCGAGCGCCGCTGACCGTGCTCGACCACTCGTCCGATCAGATACGCTTCGTAGCCGTTGTCCCAGCCCACACCCGGAAAAGTGGCCGCGAGCGAAGCCAGCACGCGCCCGTCTACATCGAATTGATGCGCGGCGAGCATCGACTGAACGCACAGTGCTTCCATGCCCTTGATCATGATGCTGCGGCACAGCTTGATTGCCGACGCGAGCCCGACTTCCTCAGCCACGGCTTCGGAGCGCATGCCGAGTCCGTCGAGAAGCTCGGCCGTTTGCTTGGCGACGCGTCCGCCGAGCAGCATCGGCACCCGAATGCCTTGCGGCGGCACGGGCGCCATGACCGCGGCTTCCACGTAATCGGCGCCGCTTTGCTGAATCGCGACACTATTGCGCTGCTTGACTGCGGGCGACACCGAATTGAGATCGATGAACACCTGGCCTGCCCTGAGATGCGCGGCGGCGGCGCTGGCGACGGCTTCGGCCTGGCTCGCGGTGACTGCGGAGAACACGAGCTGCGCATCGCGCAGTGCGGACGCAAGATCGTCAGCGATGTGAGCGCCGCTTTTCTCGCCGCGCTCGATGATTGCACCGCGCGTGGCCGCGTCTTGCAGCTTGACGTCGAACGCGCGAACCGTATGTCCCGCTTCGGCGAATCCGCGCGCAAAGATGGGGCCGACTTCGCCGAAGCCGATCATCGCGATGTGGCCGGTGGATCGTGGGAATGACTCAGGCATACAGGAACTCCGGAAAGAGCCTCGCGAATCTCACGAGCGCGCCGCGTTGGGCCGGCAAAAGCCCAACGTCATACTCAGTCTACGTAGCGAAGACCTAACTGTTTCAACGGCTCGCGCATCTGATACATGTCGAGGCCGAGCACGCTCGAGGCAAGCTTTTCACGCTTCTGCCCTTCGTTTGCCTCGCGTGCGGTGGCTTTATCGAGCGTCTCTTGTGCTTTCGTCGACGGCACCACGACCACGCCGTCCTGATCCGCAACGACCACGTCGCCCGGTGTGACGAGCGCGCCCGCGCAGATCACCGGAACGTTGACCGAGCCAAGGGTCGCCTTGATGGTGCCCTTCGCCGAGATCGCCTTGCTCCACACCGGAAAGTCCATTTCGGTGAGCACGCTCACGTCGCGCACGCCCGCATCGATGATGAGCGCCCGTGCGCCGCGCGCCTTGAAGCTCGTTGCAAGAAGGTCGCCGAAATAGCCGTCGGTGCAGTCGGCCGTGACGGCTGCCACTACGATGTCGCCGGGTTGAATCTGCTCGGCTGCAACGTGCATCATCCAGTTGTCGCCGGGATGCAGCAGCACCGTGACGGCGGTGCCGCTCACCGGCGCGCCTGCATAGATCGGGCGCATGTACGGCTTCATCAGGCCCACGCGTCCCATGGCTTCGTGAACGGTCGCGCTGCCGAGCGCGCCGAGGGCGTCCGCGACGCGGCTGTCCGCACGCGCGATGTTGCGATAAACCACTCCGAGTTCGTACATGTTCAACGTCCTTGTGCTTTGAGTGCGGCATCGAGGCGCGGATATACTCGCCGCGCGTTGCCTTCGTAGATCTGGTAGCGCTGTTCGGGATTCATCGCCGCTGCCTCGACGTAGCGCTTGGTATCGTCGAAGTAGTGGCCCGTTTGCGGGTCGATGCCGCGCACCGCGCCGATCATCTCGCTCGCGAACAGAATGTTGTCGACGGGAATCACGTTCGTGAGCAGGTCGATGCCCGGCTGGTGATACACGCAGGTGTCGAAGAAAATATTCTTGAGCAGATGCTCTTCGAGCAGCGGCTTCTTCATTTCCTGCGCGAGGCCCCGAAAGCGTCCCCAGTGGTACGGCACCGCGCCGCCGCCGTGGGGAATCACGAAACGCAACGTCGGGAAATCGCGGAACAGGTCCGACGTGAGGCACTGCATGAAAGCCGTGGTGTCCGCGTTCAGGTAGTGCGCGCCCGTGGTGTGAAAGCACGCGTTGCAGCTCGTGCTCACGTGGACCATCGCCGGGATGTCGTATTCGACCATCTTCTCGTAGATCGGATACCAGTAGCGATCGGAGAGCGGCGGGCTCGTCCAGTGGCCGCCCGACGGATCGGGATTCAGATTGATCGCGACATTGCCGTACTGTTCGACGCACTTCACGAGTTCGGGAATGCAGGTGGCCACGTCCACGCCGGGGCTCTGCGGCAGCATCGCGGCGGGAATGAAATGCTCGGGGAACAACTGGCTCACGCGATAGCACAGTTCGTTGCAGATCGCGGCCCACGTGCTCGACACGTCGAAGTTGCCGATGTGATGCGCCATGAAACTGGCGCGCGGGCTGAACACGGTGAGGTCGAGCCCGCGTTCGCGCATCATGCGCAACTGGTTCGTCTCGATCGACTCGCGCAACTCGTCGTCGCTGATCTGCAACTCTGACGGCTTGGGCGCGTCGGTGGGGTTGCCCAGCGCGGCGATCTGGCGGTTACGCCACGCCTCCAGCGCTTTGGGCGCGGTCGTGTAATGACCGTGAATGTCGATGATCATCTATGTACTCCGAAATAAAATGCGGTATGACGGGATTTTTCGCGTGACCATCTAAGCTTTCTCGTTCGTCTGAGTCTGTCCCGGGGCGCCGGAATGCCCGTCGTTCAATGGGTGATGCTCACGTCGCGAGTTTGCAGGTGCCGCGTCAAGAGACGCCGCTTCGAGCAAAGGCTCTTGGTCGCCGCCTAGCGCCTTCGTCACGCGCGCCGCGAATTCCAGCAGGCGCGGGCGGTAGCGCTCCATTTCCTCCATGCCCATGCGCGCGGACGGTCCGACAATGCCGAGCGCGCCGACCAGTTCCTGACCAACGCGGAACACAGGGGCCGAGATGCCTGACGTTTCGCGGTCGCGTTCGCCCATCGACAAATAGACGTAGCGCGAGCGGACCGTCTCGTATGGCTCACCCGGTTCGCCTGCAAACGCGAGCAGCACGCGTCCGCCCGCACCGCGTTCGAGCGGCTGAGTGTCGCCTTGCTGCACTTCCGCGCGAATCGAATGACGCGATGCGATGCGGTAGAGGCACACGCGGTGATCGCGCTCGCGCACGTGAAACGAGACGGCCTCGCCGGTTTCCGCGCTGAGTTCCTTCATGGCGGGCAGCAGGACGTCGCGCAGATCGAAGCCGGCTTCGTAGACGGCGCTCAGATGTATTGCCGCGGACCCGATCCAGAAGCGGCCGTCGTCGCGGCGAATCAGAAGCTGATGATGGCAAAGCGCCTGCGCGAGCCGCGAGAGGGTGCTCTTGTAGAGTCCCGTGCGCTCGGACAGCTGCGTTAGCGTGAGCGGTTCGTCGTCGCGGCGAAAGGCGAAGAGAATCGACGCCGCGCGATCCAGAACGTCGATTCCACTGGCCGTGACGCCTTGGGGCGCGCGCACGGTTTCGCTATTGCGAGGCATATGTCCGTCTCCGTTGTGTTCTATCAGATAGAACCGATACTCATTAGATGGAACAATGCTATTCCGATCGCTTTTCGCCGTCAATCACTCAGCTGTGCGTCGTGTCGGTGATATCCCTGAGCGACAGGCGACGATGGTATCGCTACCATCGCATTCATCCCGAAAAGCTCCCTCCGTCGGCAGTCCGTGCGGCGAGATGGTAGCGTTACCATGGAGACATCAGTGGCGAACCGTAAAACCTCGGAAGAGCTGCGCAGCTATCGCTGGTATGGCGTCAACGACCTTCGCTCGTTCGGCCATCGGTCGCGCACTGCGCAAATGGGCTATCACGCGTCCGATTACATGGGCAAGCCGGTGATCGCCGTCGTCAACACATGGAGCGAGATCAACTCCTGTCACACGCATTTCAGGCAGCGCGTGGAGGAGGTCAAGCGGGGCATCTGGCAGGCCGGCGGCTTCCCCGTCGAGATGCCGGTCATGACGCTCGCCGAGCCGTTCCAGAAACCGACCACGATGCTCTACCGCAACTTCCTCGCGATGGAGACCGAGGAAATCCTGAAGTCGTATCCGTTCGACGGCTGCGTGCTGATGGGCGGCTGCGACAAGACCACGCCCGGCCTGTTGATGGGCGCAATCAGCATGAACCTGCCGTCGATCTTTCTGCCCGCCGGCCCCATGCTGCGCGGCAACTGGAACGGCCGCACACTCGGCAGCGGATCGGACACGTGGAAGTACTGGGCCGAATTGCGCGCGGGCAAGATCACGGAAGACGAGTGGAAGGGCATCGAGAGCGGCATCGCGCGCTCGCCTGGCCACTGCATGACGATGGGCACCGCATCGACCATGACGAGCGCTGCTGAAGCACTCGGCCTCACGTTGCCCGGCTTTTCGTCGATTCCCGCGGTCGATTCGCGGCATGCGCAGTTCGCATCGCTGACGGGCCAGCGCATCGTCGAAATGGTGTGGACCGATGTGAAGCCGTCGGACATTCTCACCGCGAAATCATTCGATAACGCGGTGACCACCGTGCTGGCCATGTCGGGTTCGACCAACGCGATCGTGCATCTCGTGGCGGTCGCGCGCCGCGCCGGGATCGACCTGACGACCGCAAGGTTCGACGAGCTTTCGCGCATCACGCCGGTGATCGGCAATCTGCGCCCGTCGGGTCAGTATCTGATGGAAGACTTTTTCTACGCCGGCGGCCTGCGCGCGCTGCTGCTGGAACTCGGCGATCTGGTCGACGGCTCGCAGATGACCGTCAACGGCTCGACCCTCGGCGAGAACATCGCGGGCGCTGAAATTTTCAATGACGATGTGATCCGCAAGCGCGGCAATCCGGTGGTGGCGAGCGACGGCCTTGCGGTACTGACCGGCAATCTCGCGCCGGACGGCGCCGTCATCAAGCCAGCGGCGATGGAAGCGCATCTGCTCAATCATCGCGGCCGCGCCGTGGTGTTCAAAGACTACGCGGATATGGCGGCGCGCATCGACACGGAGGAACTGGACGTCTCCGCCGATTCGGTAATCGTGCTTCAGCACGCGGGTCCTATCGGCGCGCCCGGCATGCCCGAATGGGGCCAACTGCCGATTCCGCAGAAGCTGTTGAAGCAGGGCGTGCGCGACATGGTGCGTATCTCCGACGCGCGCATGAGCGGCACGAGTTATGGCGCGTGTGTGTTGCATGTGGCGCCGGAGTCGTTCGTCGGCGGCCCGCTTGCTCTCGTGAAGGACGGCGACATGATTCAACTCGACGTGGCCGCGCGACGTCTGCATCTGGAAGTGAGCGACGAAGAACTGAGCGCGCGCAAAGCCGCGTGGCAGCCGCCGAAACTACCCTTCGAACGCGGCTTCGGCGTGATGCATCAATTGCACGTATTGCAGGCGAATAAGGGCTGCGATTTCGACTTCCTCGAAGAGCCGGTGAAAACAGCGTCTGCACAAAGCGCGCCGACCACACACGACGCGCCGGGTGCGAAGAGCAGCGAACCCGAAATTCACTAAATCAAACCGGAGCCCTGAGATGACCGCATCCGAAATCGTCGTGAGCGAAGAGACACTCGAACAACTGAGGCACGTGAGCACGGCCACGTTGACCACGCAACTCTTCAAGCGCGGCTTGCGCAACGTATTTTTGCAAGGCGTCGCGCCACTCGCCAAACCGGCACCGGGCGCGCCGAATCTGGTGGGTCCCGCGTTCACGTTGCGCAATATTCCGGCGCGCGAAGACCTCGATCACGTCGGCGTGTTTCAGGACCCGGACCATCCGCAACGCAAGGCAGTCGAGACCGCGCCTGTCGGCAGTGTGCTCGTGCAGGACTGCCGCGGCGAGCGCTCGGTGGCGTCGGTGGGCTCGATTCTCGCGCTGCGCCTCGCTAAGCGCGGCGTCGCGGGCATGGTGTCGGACGGTCCGGTGCGCGATAGCGGGACCATCGCGGCATTGGGCTTGCCGATCTGGTGCGCGGGCGCGAGCGCGCCGCTGAATCTCGCGAAACATCATGCGGTCGATATGGATGTGCCGATTGCCTGTGGCGGCGTGCCGGTTTATCCGGGCGATGTCGTCGTCGCGGATGTGGACGGTGTCGTCATCGTGCCGCGCGAGATGGCCGCCGATGTCGCGCGCGATGCCGCCGAGCAGGAACAGCTCGAGGCGTTCATCGCCCAGCGGATCGACGAAGGCCGGCCGTTGCGCGGCACTTATCCGCCCAATGAAGAGACCATGGCCGCTTATGCGCAATGGCGCGCACAACGGCAATGAGCCGCTGCGACGCCTGAGTACACATCATTCACGCTTGATTTATCGCAGGACACAGGTCCGCGCATCGAACGCGGCCGGAGGAGACGCTGTGAGCACCACGACACCGGCAATCGCCGAATCGCGCCTGATCAACCGCCTTGCGCTGCGCCTGATGCCGCTGCTAGGGCTGCTCTATCTGGTCGCTTATATCGACCGCTCCAATATCAGCTTTGCCAAGCTGCAAATGCTCGGAAGCCTCGGACTTTCCGAGGTTGCCTATGGGCTTGGCGCGTCGCTGTTCTTTATCGGCTACCTCATTTTCGAAGTGCCGAGCAACGTGATGCTGCACAAGTACGGCGCGCCGCGCTGGATGGCGCGCATCATGTTCACATGGGGCGTCGTGACGATACTGCTCGCTTTCACGCAGAACGCCACGATGTTCTACGTGCTGCGTTTTCTGCTCGGCGCATCGGAAGCCGGCTTATATCCCGGTGTGATCTATTACCTCACGCTGTGGTTTCCGGCGCGGCATCGTGTGCGTATGCTCGGTTATTTCACGGTGGGCAGCAGTCTTGGGAATATGGTCGGCGCGCCGGTCTGCGGCTGGCTGCTCGACAAGGGCGGGATTGCAGGGCTGCATGGCTGGCAACTGGTGTTCATCGTCACGGGGCTGCCGTCGGTTCTGTTGACGGTCGTCGTGCTGTTCCTGCTGCCTTCGTCGCCGAAACAAGCGAAGTTCCTTTCCGCCGACGAGAAAGAGTGGCTCACGCACACGCTCGACGCCGAACGCGCGCAGATCAAGGCGGGCGTCGCGACGCACGGCTCGCTGCTCAGCGTGCTGACCGAGCCGCGCGTGATCGGCATGGCGCTCTACTACATGATGCTGTCGATCTCCGTCTACGGCGTGAGCTACTGGTTGCCGACGCTGGTCAAAGGCTTCGGCGTGAGTAACACGACGAACGGGCTGCTGAACATCATTCCATGGCTGATGGCGACCATCGTGCTTGCGTGGCTGCCTTCCAGGCTGCGCGGTGCCGGCAATCGAGCAATCATCGCGATGCTGGTTTCGGCTCTGCTGGGTGTCGTGTGTTTTCTAAGTGCGGTGTTTCTGCCGACCAACACATTGCGATTCATCGCGTTGTGCTTCGGCGCGCCGTGCATGTATCTGCTGATTCCGTGCTTCTGGACCCTGCCGCCGAAATTCCTGTTCGGCGCGCGTGCCGCGGCCGGCATCGCCGCGATCAATTCGCTCGGCAATATCGGCGGCTTCATCGCGCAGAATCTCGTGCCGTGGGTTCGGCAGACAACGGGCAGCGTGAAGGCGCCGATGCTGATTCCGGCGACCTGTCTGCTCGTGTTCGCCGTCATTACGCTGTTGATCTTGCGCCGCGAAAGAGGCGCACGCGGGGTGCAACATGCTGTCCCCGTGACTGAGTAGGCTGTGCGACCACGCTTTGACATGCGGCGCGTCTGACCGAGCCGCGTTCGGGTTGCCGCGATTTAGCGAAAGTCGGCGCGGTTCAGCCAGTTTAGAATACGGCGCGCGATCCATTAACTTCCGTCAGCACTCATGCCGAATCAGAAACCGCCCGCTGCCGCCGACGCCGATCTGCCCGACGCGGCGGCGCCCGCCAGACGCATGCGCGGCGGCCCGAAAGGCCTGCGCATCACCGACGTCGCGGCGCAAGCGGGTGTCTCCCCGATCACGGTATCGCGCGTCTTCAACAGTCCTGCGACGGTGGCGCCCGAAACACTCGAACGCGTGCGGCAGGTCGTGCAGAAGCTCGGCTATGTGCCAAACCGGCTTGCAGGTGGCTTGTCGTCGTCGCGCTCGCGGCTGATTGCGGCGATCGTGCCGACCATCGCCCACTCGCTGTTCTCGGAAACGATCCAGGTCTTCAGCGAGACGATGTCGCGCGCGGGCTACCAGGTGCTGCTCGCCTTGAGCGGCTACGACGATTCGAGTGAAGAGGCATTGCTCGACGCAGTGCTGAGTCGGCGACCCGAAGGCGTGCTGCTGACCGGCGTCGCGCACACCGACTCCTTGCGCGAGCGGCTTGCGAACGTCGGCATTCCGATCGTCGAAACGTGGGACATGACGGATCAGCCTATCGACATGCTGGTCGGCTTCTCGCATTACCGGATCGGCGTGGCGGTGGCCGAGCACTTCCTGCAAAGGAACGTGCGCAAGCCCGGGCTCGTGTCGGCAAACGACGAACGGGCGCTCGCGCGTCGCCGTGGCTTTTGTGAGCGGCTCGCGCAGGCGGGCATTCGCGACATTACGGAAGTACTCGTCGCGCCGCCTAGTTCGGTCGCGCTCGGTAAGGCGGCATTGTCTCGGCTCGTTGAGCAGTCCCCCGATATCGACGCGGTTTTTTGCGGGTCGGACCTGCTCGCCATTGGAACGTTGAGCGCGGCCAGACAATTGGGGTTGAACGTGCCGTCGCAACTCGCGATCTGCGGCTTTGGCGATCTGGAGTTCGCGACCGAGACGACGCCCGAGCTTACCTCTGTGCACGTCGACGGCACACGGATCGGGCTCACCGCGGCGCGCTGCCTGCTAGACCGGCTGGCCGGCACAGAGCAGAACAAAGTAACCGACGTGGGCTTCCAGATCGTGGAGCGCGCAACGACCTGATCCGGCTTCGGCACTATCTCCATCACGCCGTTGGATATGCGGCGCCTGTCAGGCCGTCATGGCCTCTTTCCCCTGGTGTCTTTGCGATTGACGACGCGGCGAATCGAGCCGCCGCGTGCGCGCAACACTTGACGCAGATCAGAAATACAGTCACTCGCGACTATCGCGCATGAGCACGCGCACGTGCATCGAATGCCGATGCAGACATTGTTTGATTTAGCTTGTCCGAGATCATGCTCCAGGCCGGTGGGCCCTCTTAAAATCCGACCGCGCATGAAGTAATGGGTCTGGTCTTCATGGCGAGAACATTTTGTAGCGTTCCAGATCGGTCCATGGAAATCAGGCAGATATGGTGAATAGTAAAACCATTGAACGGGTGTTGGTACCCGTGGGGGCTGGACTCGTCGCGTGTCTTGCGGGGTGCAGCAATCTCGACGTGCTCGATCCAAAGGGCAGCGTGGGTGTGGCCGAAAAGTCGCTGATCAGCACGGCGACAATGGCCATGCTGATCGTCGTTGTGCCGGTGATCATCATGATCCTGGTGTTTGCCTGGCGTTACCGCGCAAGCAATCGTAGCGCGACCTATGCACCAAAGTGGGCGCATTCCACCGCGATCGAAACGGTGGTGTGGACCGTGCCCACTCTCATTATTCTGTTCCTCGGAATTCTGACGTGGAATACCACGCACGAACTCGACCCATACCGACCCATCGAATCGGCGGTCAAGCCGATCAAGGTCGAGGTCGTGGCACTCGACTGGAAATGGCTTTTCATCTACCCGGAACTCGGCGTTGCTTCGGTGAATCAGCTTGCGTTCCCCGTGGGTACACCGGTTGATTTCAAGGTCACGTCCGATTCCGTGATGAATTCGTTTTTCATCCCGCAACTGGGAAGCCAGATCTACGCAATGGCGGGCATGCAGACGCAACTTCATCTGATAGCCGACCATGCCGGCGATTACGCCGGTATCTCCGCGAACTTCAGCGGCAAAGGCTTTTCCGACATGAAGTTCCGCGCGCTCGCCGTCACGCCCGCTCAGTTCGATACGTGGGTCGAAAAAGTGAAGGCCTCGCCGCGCCGGCTCGATATGAACGAGTACAACTCGGTGGCGCAACCGAGCGAGAAGGAGCCGGTCGGCTATTTCTCGACGGTGGACCCGAAGGTTTTCACGAACATCATTGCAAAGTACAACAACGGCAATGTCCTCGATTTGCAAAACAGCAATTGCCGCACAAGGGGTTAGCATATGCTCGGAAATCTGACACTCTCCGCGATCCCATTCGATCAGCCCATCATCATGGGGGCGGGCGCACTGATGATCGTCATGGTGCTCGCCGTGGTCGCGACACTGACACGGCTACATAAATGGAAATGGCTATGGCACGAGTGGCTGACTAGCGTCGATCACAAGAAGATCGGCGTCATGTATATCGTCGTCGCGGTGCTAATGCTCGTGCGCGGCTTCGTCGACGCGGTCATGATGCGTCTTCAGCTTGCTCTGGCGTATCACTCGCCAGGGTATCTTCCACCACACCATTACGATCAGATCTTTACGGCGCACGGCGTCATCATGATCTTTTTCATGGCAATGGCGCTGATGGTCGGCCTGTTCAATCTGGTGGTGCCGCTGCAGATCGGAGCGCGCGACGTCGCGTTTCCCTTCCTCAATTCGCTCAGTTTCTGGATGACTGCGATTAGCGCGATCCTGATGAATCTGTCGCTCGTGATCGGGGAATTCGCGCAGGTCGGCTGGCTCGCGTATCCGCCGTTGTCGGAGTTGAAATTCAGTCCGGGCGTCGGGGTGGACTACTACATATGGAGTCTGCAACTGTCAGGTGTCGGCACACTCATTACGGCCATAAACTTCTTCGTGACGATCGTGCGGATGCGCGCGCCCGGCATGACGCTGATGAAAATGCCGGTGTTTACGTGGACGGCGCTCTGTTCGAATGTGCTGATCATGGCCACGTTCCCGATTCTCACAGTGGCCTTGGCGCTGCTCGGGCTCGACCGCTACATGGGCATGCACTTTTTCACGAACGAAGCAGGCGGCAACGCAATGCTGTACCTGAATCTGATCTGGGCCTGGGGCCACCCCGAAGTCTATATTCTGGTGTTGCCCGCATTCGGCATCTATTCGGAAGTCATTGCAACCTTTTCGAAGAAACCGCTGTTCGGCTACCGGACGATGGTCTATGCAACCTGCGCAATCATGGTCCTCGCGTTTCTCGTCTGGTTGCATCACTTCTTCACGATGGGCTCGGGTGCGGACGTCAATGCATTCTTCGGCATTATGACAATGGTCATTGCCATTCCAACCGGTGTGAAGATATTCAACTGGCTGTTCACGATCTACCGGGGGCGTCTCGAGTTTTCCGCGCCCGTGTTGTGGACGATCGGCTTCATGATCACGTTCACTATCGGCGGCATGACTGGCGTGATGATGGCGATTCCCGGCGCGGACTTCGTGCTGCATAACAGCCTCTTCCTGATCGCCCACTTTCACAATGCGATCATTGGCGGCGTGGTTTTCGGCTACCTCGCTGGGTTCCACTACTGGTTCCCGAAAGCATTCGGTTTCAAGCTGAATGAGAGGCTCGGCAAGTGCGCGTTCTGGTGCTGGTTCGTGGGCTTCTATGCTTCGTTCATGCCGCTATACGTGCTGGGCTTCATGGGTGTGACTCGACGTCTGAACCATTACGACAACCCGGCGTGGCATCCGTGGATGATTGCGGCTGCATGCGGAGTAGCCCTGATCGCGGTCGGCGTGGTTTTCCAGGTGGCGCAAGTATGGGTCAGTGTGGCAAACCGCAATAAACCCGAGTACCGCGACATAACGGGTGACCCTTGGAACGGCCGTACTCTCGAATGGGCGACCGCGTCGCCGCCACCGGTCTATAACTTCGCCGTCATTCCAACGGTGCACGAGCTCGACGCATACGCTCACATGAAGGAGACGACAAGCCGACTCGCGAAAGTCCCGGCCAATCAGGCATATCAAGACATTCACATGCCGTCCAATACCAGTGCGGGGTTGCTCATCGGTCTATTCAGCCTCGTGCTCGGCTTTGCCGGCGTCTGGCATATCACCTGGCTCGCTGTCGCGGCACTGCTGGCTATCGTGGCCACGCTAATTGCACGCAGCTTCGGCGACAACGACGGCTATTACATCTCCGCCGACACCGTGCGGGAAATCGAAAGTAAGCGTGGCCCGGCGGCCGCGGCGGTGCAGAGCCGCGAATTCGAAGCTGTGGAGGCCTGATCGATGTCGCAGAAAACAATTCCCGTGGCGCACTACGGCGCACACGATGGCCACGGTTCGTCGGATACGGTGTTCGGCTTCTGGCTCTATCTGATGACCGACTGCGTGCTGTTCGCATCGCTATTCGCCGTGTTCGCGGTCATGTCGCATCAGTTCGCGGGCGGTCCGTCGGGCAAGGATCTGTTCGACATGGGCGGCGTCGCCGTAGAGACTGCCGCGCTGCTGTCGAGCAGCATCAGCTACGGCTTCGCCATGCTAGGCGCCCGGCGGGGCAAGTCCGCCGCCGTCCTGGGCTGGCTTGCGGTGACCTTCGTGCTCGGTCTTGCGTTTCTCTTTCTGGAAATGCGCGAGTTCTCGCACCTGATTGCCGAGGGAGCCGGACCTTCCCGCAGTGCGTTTCTGTCGTCGTTCTTCACGCTGGTGGGCACGCACGGACTGCATGTTACGGTGGGCCTCGTATGGATGGCGGTGCTCGCCGTGCAGATCATGCGGAGTCCGAAAATGTCGGAACGCCAGATCACGCGTCTCACATGCCTAAGTCTTTTCTGGCATTTCCTCGACATCGTGTGGATCTGCGTCTTTTCCTTTGTCTACCTCGGGAGCGTGCTGTAAATGGCTCATATGCAATCAGTTCCGACGCAGCAGGGCAACGGCAGCATGCGCGGTTATGTAGGTGGATTCCTGCTTTCCGTGGTGTTGACCGCCGCTGCCTTTGGGTTTGTAATCCGCGGCGCTTTCCCGGCGCAGACGGCGATGATCGCGCTATCGATTCTTGCGTTCGTGCAGATCGTCGTGCATCTGGTGTTTTTCCTGCACATCGACATGTCGGCCGGACAACGCTGGAACGTCATGGCGCTGGGTTATACGGCATTAGCCGCGTTGTTCCTGATCGGCGGCACAATGTGGGTCATGCATAACGTCAGTATGAACATGATGTCGCGGTAGTCCGTCGGGATTACGCACGATGTATGAAGCGGCCCGGCTTTGCTGGCTGCTTCGTACAAGCCCTCAAAATCGCACGCCGATACCGCCCTCGATCAGATCCGTATCGCGGTTGTAGCGAGTCACTATGCGGTTCCAGCTGACACGAGCGAGCCAGCGAGATCCGAAGCGATAGCTCGCCGACACGGCGAAGAGCGCTGATACGCGGCCGTCGCCCGTGCGGTCTTGCGGAACATTGTCGGTCTGCTTGATCGCCACGTACGACCAACGCCGGCCGACAATGCGAGGCGGTCGCCAAAGAATGCGCGGGTAGCCCACAGTTGCGCCGCGACACCGTCGCGGCGCGATTGAATATGCCCGCCTTCGTGGATGTATGACGCGCTCACGTCGACATAGCGCCACAATCCGCGCCGATATTCAAGACTTCCTGCGCTGCTCGATTCCGACTCGTTGCTGTTGAGGATCGTTTTGCCGAACAGGATGGTGAGTTCGTTACCGGTGACATTCGACGTCCGCGACACCGGCCGTTGACGTGGCCCCGGCTCACCCGACGCCTCGAGTTGATAACCGACGCCGAACATCAACGCGGTGGTGTCCGGGCCGCCGAACGCATGCACGTAGTTCAATTGCGCCTGGGCGATCCAGCGTCGATCGAAGTAGTAGGCGGCGCGCAGACTCCCCAATACGCCCCAGCCATGAGTGTTGGAATAGTCGCCTCCGGCGCTCGCCGCGGTCGTGTCGAAGTACCGGTATGGCCCGGCACCCGCCGACAGCTCGAGCCGGTCGTTCCATAAGGGCAGGCGTCCCCACGCTTGCAGTGCCTGTCCGTCGCGATGATGGTTGGGCAGATGGCCTTCGTTGAGCCATGAAAAACTCCATGCCGCGTATCGTCCCACGCCCTCACGATAATTGGCGCTCCATGAATAGGTATTCGTGCCCGCACTAAAGAGTGGTCCGGCCAACAGCGAGAATTCCTGTGCCTGCGCGTGCGGCGACAGGCCCGCCAGGGCGCTGAATAGAATCGCCGACAACGAGGCAAGGAAATGCTTGCGGTATCGATTCGCGGACACTATCCGATAGTCAGCACAGTACTTACAAGGAAGGTAGCTTGTGATCAGTCGCGGTGCAAGAAGAAATGGTCGCGACGATCAGGGCGATCGAGATGTCCGGCCTGAGCCGTTCCGGACGCTCAACACTACCGCTGCGTGATAGCCCTTTACGTGTTGGCGCACTCAAGACAGGCGTCGTGTGGTGTTCGTCTGCCATTGCAAAGCTTTAGCCGCCTGCTGTCGCCTGTGTCGCAAGACTTCGCGCCGCATCGGCCTGGCTTGTGAAATGTCCGCCAGATTTATCTCGGCGGGCAAGTTGGCTCTTGTTGGCTTGTAGCCGAGTAGTTGCTACGTCTGACGGCTGGTTGCGCGCACATTCACTTTCGCGAAGCTGGCGAACCGGCTAACGTGTCTTGTCTGTCTACTTCTTCCTGTAGCGTGCTAGCGACCAGCATGTTCACGCGCCGGCCTATTTGTTCTGCAATGTCGTTGAACGGCGGGACAGCGGATGAGCCCGGCATCTATGTACGCCACCAACCTCTCGCGCGCGAAGTCCGCGAGGCGCGGTACGGCGCCTCGGCCGACATCGCCGTGATGTCTACGCGCTGTTTACACGCGACGATGTGCTAAAGCTCAGCGCGATTTTAAGAGAACGCGAGGGCAGGGATCGTCATGATTTGATTTCGCGCGGTTCAGTGTCTGAGATTAGAACCGGTCGCTAGATGAATGAATCCAGATTTCACTACTGCGTTAAATCTAAGTCGCGACGCGGTGACTGAGTGTCAAGGATATTTTGGCAGCGTTAGACCAATCATAAAGTGAGTGGCCACACGTTCATAGGTTGAGCGCTGCCTCTGCCGCCGTTTCGCCCCACGCGCTGGAAAGTTAAAGCCGAATAGCGTAAACCACGAGAAAGGAAATTTCTTACGAAGATTGAAAGAGGAAATTTCCATCCGTTCGCAGATCGAACCGGACCGTGGTTTCTTATGGAATCGTCTGATTTAAGAAGAAATTTCCCGTTCTGTACGCGTCGCTCGGCTAATAGCGAAACTATTACTGAAAGGGGCATAAGAAGCGAAACTTCTTACCGAGGGCAGTTAGCTCCGCGTGCTATCCATCTAATCTTCCGATCATCATCAGAAAGCAGAAATTTTTGCGAAATGCGAAGTTCACGGAAAGGATCGTGCTTTTTGGCCGAAAACGACTATTTTCCGTGTGACCTACCCGACATAAGCGGGTACGATTTACCCCTGTCGCGGCATGGAAGCGAACAACTTTCCGAGCAGAGCACTCAATTGCGTCCTCTTGGTTAAACGTTTGCGCCGCAATGCGACGTGTTCCAGCGGCGGATGTGCCGCAGCGGTCGTTCCAAGTGGTTCATTAAGTATCGCGGCGTCGAGCGCATCGCGATAGGCGCAGCTTTGTCTGTTTGCCTGGGCATGTCAGTCCACGTTGTCTTTGGCAATGTGATTGCAATTACAGCAGTTGCTGGCGATATGACATGTCATTCTGAATCATTAAGCATAACGAATTAATAAGGGCTGTTTAAAAACAACTCTGCTGAACTTCAAAACTCCTCTTTGGCTTTTTTATCGAGACTTTCTCGACAGTGGGAAAAACAAACATGGTAAAACGACGACAATTTCTTGGAGGCCTGACGGCCCTTGCCGGTAGCTATCTTTTGAGCGCCTGTGGTGGCGGCGGTGAAGACGGCGGCGCGAGCCTGGCAGCGAAGGCTTCAGCAAGCCCAATGGCGAAAGCTGCCGCTGCATCCGCGAACGGAACGGTCATCCCTTCGGCCGCTTCTATCACCGACAGCTCCGGCGACGTATGGACGCTCGCCAACGGCGTGATCTACAGAAACGGCTCTACCGTTGGCAATACGTACAACGTGTCGCTTGTGCTCTGGTATGGCGGCAAGATCTGGCATTGCGGCACCGCCGGTCAGTTCTTCGTGAACGCGGATGTTGCAGAGCAATGGCTCCCTTGCAACGATCCACGCATCGACGTGGCTCCTGTTCCAGGAAGCTTCTACGGCATGAATGGCCACTACGACTATACGTACACGCCCGAGAAGGTTGTGTCGATTTTGAAGGCCATGAATTGCACGAGCTACCGCGTTGGCGTGTCCGACGACCCGAAGCAATTGAATGCTGTAGTGAAGCTCGCGCAGGCTTTCCAGTCGGCAGGGCTCACGCTGCTCGTGCTGATCGACGAGGGAGTATATGACGCAAGCGGCGCTGTGATCGGAAGTGAGTCGACCGCGTATAGCCGCGGTTACTCCGTCGGCTCGACTGTCGCGAATGCATTGAAGCCCTACGGCGTGACGATCTACGAATGCGGTAACGAGTTGACGCGGCAAGACGCGACCGTAATGGACTTCACCTACGCCGGCTCAAAGGCGAGCGACTTCAATAATGCAAACTGGCCTGTCATGCGCGGCGTCATGCGCGGAATGATCGACGGTGTGAAGTCGGTGCAGTCGTCCGCGAAGTGCGGCATCAACTTCTGCGTTGCAGACGTCGGTGCAGCCGACGCGCTATGGGACGGCAGGCAACCCGACGGCAGCGGAGGCCATCCGCAGGTACGCTGGGACATTACGACCTGGCACAATTACGAAGTCTATGGCGACCTGTTCAACATCGGGACCGACGGCGCAGGTCCGGGCTTCGACCTCGCAACGTACTGCAAGGCCCGCTATGGTGTGCCGCTTATCGTCACTGAATGGAACGCAGGCCCGGAGCGCTCGGAGAGCTACCGCGGAAATTACATCTCGGACAGGCTTGCCGCATTCTACGGCGCACGAAAGACGCACAACATTCAGTCGGTCATGTACTACGTGCTGGATAGCGGGAACAACACCTACGGCATCATGATCAACGGCACACCGATAGACGCGCCGTACAACGCATTCACCAGCTTTACGTCGAGCCACGCCGACACCTGAGCGCGCTTTGCCGCTTATCGGTTAAATGAACCTGGTTCCCGTCTGCTTGCAGGATGGGGCCGGGTTCATTTTGCATTTGATGGCTACTAAGTGGTCCGTGGTGGGACAGATGCTACTGTCCGATATCAGCGGCAGAACGTGTCAGGAACCAATCTTCCCCAGTCGTAATCGGTGCTATCTGGCGTGAAGGGCAGAACACCTGCTCCCGGCGTAAACGTTAGTTCACCAAAGTACACGAGGTTATCCGGTGCGTACAGGTCCACGCGAACATAGTCGAAGTCTTCGCAGAGCTTCGTGGCCGCTTGCAGAATGGCGTCGAGGTTCTCGGGGCGCGGCGCCGGCACTGGACTGCGTTTGTAATAACCGATTGCTATGTCGAGATGGTTCCAATCGACGTCGTACACATCACCTCTTGTGTTCCCGCCAAATCTGTCGGAAATCACCAGGATGTAGATGATCGGTCGTCCGCTACGCCCGCCGAAGCAGTGCAGTTTGTAGTCGGCGGGAATATTGCCGCTGCTGTCGAGCAGCAGCTGCTCGAAGAAGATGCGCGGCTTGATCTTGCGGTAGTGCCTTTCGCGAGCAATCTTGTAGAAGTCGAGGGACAGCCAGTAGTTTGCGAGGTCCCGCAATTGTTCAAATGAAGTTGCCGGTTTGCTTTTGACAACTTCCACATAGCTGCTGCCGTGATTCGCCTTCATTACGAATGCATTCGGCAGAGCGTCGAACACTTCTTGCGTGAAAGCGTCGGGGACGGCTAGCAACGGTATTACGTGCTTTTCGCCCAGCTTTTTCGCGACATACTCACGGACCGTGAGCTTGTCGGTCAACTCGACGAACCATGGATCCGGCCGCAAGTTCTTCTGCAGGATTTTTTCATTGAAGGTGGTGGGCCGACGCAGGTTTGGGTAGCGGCCAATCTCTTTGTGATGCAGCAGACTAAGAAACAACGGCGCCGGCAGCATCGATTTGGCCGCTTCCTTGAGCCTTCTAACGCTCGACTGTCTGCGCGGCTGCTTTGGCTTTCCGGCGTCGTGCGACAGCAGCCAGTCGTCGGGTACGTCGTCTTCCGACATGTGGGCTTCCCTGCCCCGCAGGGTAGATGTACCGGCTTCGTTGGAGAACCGCGCAGATTTGGTGGTTGTCATTTTCTGTTCCATATCTGATAGCTTGGCGACGCTCGATTCGCGCGCAAAGCCGGACGGCGCGGTCTCTCAACCGCGCGCCGCCTGGCTGTGTGGCTGCCGGACCGTCAGTCGTCGATTGCGACGCATCGTTCTGCCACTTCCAGGCGCTGCTGCGCGCGGAATTGCGTGGGAGACATGCCGTAGCGTTCCTTGAATAGGCGGCCGAGGCGATTGCCGTCGCCCATTCCACACCGCCGGGCAATCTTGTCTACCGGCAAATCGGTGTTGCGCAGCATTGCGCGAACAACTTCAAAACGGGTGCGCAGCAGGTATTCGAGCGGAGTCATGCCGAACTCGAACTTGAAACGGCGCTGATAGTTTCGTTTGCTCATGGCCGCGCACTCCGCAGCCTTTGCCACGGAAATAGGATTGCTGTAGTTCTCCTTGATCCAACGGGCAGATTCGCGAATCTTCTCTGTCGTGGTGGTAATGCTCGCATCGTCCAGTTCGAATTTGTCTGACTCGACATACGTCGTTTGAAGCATGTCTGCAATTTTTCGGGCGATCTCGGTACTGAGGTCGCGTTCGATCTGCGCAAGGGCGAGGTCTGTCGGCGTGGCGCTGCTGGTCCGCGTCGTCGTCGGAGCGTCGTCGAATACGAAGATCGGCACGGTGGAATGCAGCGGATCCTTGCAAATGACGACCATGTTCGCGCCTTGCTGGATATCGAACGATGCAATAGAGCCTTGCCGGGCTATCCATGAGAGCAGACGGTCGTTGGATTCTAACGCCCTGGCCGCGTCGCGACAGGCGACAAACAACGCGTGGAATTCGCCGAGCCGATGACGCTCGATACTTTGGGTCCAGATCGATATGCCAGACGAACTGGTTACGAGCCCGCCGCTCTCAGAAAGCACTGAAAGCGAATAGGGAGACCCGGGTGCTGTGTCTTCTGACAATTCGTTTGCCAGACGGAATGCGTCGCCGATAGATCCAGCAGTCGCCATGGAGCATTCCTGGGACACTAAGAGCCCAATTTGTTTCGCTGCTTTCCGTGTTGCAGCCTTTGGACTGGTCCGGTGCGCATCAATGTACGACCTGAGAAAATCGGTGGAAGTCGTCACGCTTAGTTCTCCAAACAGGGTGAATCACTGCCTACGTGACGAGATTAGCGTACTCAAATGACCCTGGCGATGGTGGCCGGTAATCGATGGTGTTTTGGCGCAATTCGGATGATTGGAGAAATACTTACCTTGTGCACCTAAATAAAGGCATACGAAAGCCTGTCCGAGTCAGCAACAATTGCTGGAACGAACGAATGAGTGGTTGTCGGGGAAAAGAGCCGTTTTCGCCCCCGAAAGCCCGTGGGAGAAGGCTTGCAGGGCATTCAGCGCCAGCAGCGTCGGATCGGCCCCGTCAGAAGAGACAAAAATGGCGCATAACGCTGAATGCGCAGACCAGTATCACTCTGTTACATCCATTGCAGATAGCTACAACACTTTCTAATTTATGTGTTGCGTGGTGATCTCTTCCACGGAATCGGCCATTAGCACCCGAATTTACGCCCCGAGTGATGCACTCATTCGAACCAACGCTATGCTTCACTGCAGCATCTGTAGAAAAGTAGCGATTGCCCCGGTAGGCGCTATCGAATGCCAGCAATGCGCAATTTCTTCGCCTTAGTCACGTAAAGAAGTTGAGTGAGGTGTAGTAATTGCCGTGTCTTTAAGTGCCTTGCACTGACGACGTACGATGAGGCATCGCTCACGTGAGTCCGGGGCCGGACCGCGCTTTGCGAAGTCAACCGTAGGTCGGTCTCGGGTGTAATAAAAAGCTAACGATTTGTAGTACGGAATTAAACGCGGAGCGCGGTGGCAAGCGTATCGCTTCGTGATCTGGGGGATTGAAAGTCTGGAGACGGGGGCGAGCCGTGTTGCCAACGGCGCAGCCTTTGATCAATTCAAGCAGGTGGACAGCCACTTGGCTTGGCAAACCATGACGTAGTCCCCGATCAAACGTCGGGCCTACGCCATATGCGTTCCTGTCAGAGACGGCAGGTACCGCGGACCGTTGGTTGAGCCAGGCGGTGTCGACTCATTACTGTGCCCATCAAACATGGAAGGATCAAACCGGTGGACTACTATCCTCTGAATTCGCTCCCGGCGACTGCCAGTACAGAGCGCGGCCAACTTAGCCCCAGTGCCATGTTGCGTCTGATGCGCGACCATATCTGGGAGATCGTACTTACCACGGTCGTCGTGTTCAGCCTCGCCGCCGCTTATCTGCTCATCGCGTCACCGATCTATTCCGCGGATGTACTCATTCGCGTAGACCCGCCCGAACCGAATGCGCTTGGTCTCGCACTCCAGAATCAGGAAAACCTGCCTCCACCTGCACCGTCTACCGTGACGGAGATGGGGGTCATGCGCAGCCGCTCCGTGCTCGAGCCAGTGATCCAACGTTTCCGGTTCGACGTCTCCGTTACGCCGCACAAGCTACCGGTACTCGGCGACATTGCAGAGAAGTTTGCGACGCCCGGTGAGCCATCGCGGCCATGGCTTGGACTCAAGTCGTACGCGTGGGGAGGCGAGCAGGTAAAGATCGGCACGCTTGACGTTCCCAAAGATCTGGAAGAAGAAAAAATGACGCTGGTTGCTGGAGAGGACAATACCTACGAATTGCGCGGGCCGCAAGATCAGGTATTCCTCCATGGCGTTATCGGCAAACAGGTGTCCAGCAATGGCATTTCAATGCGCGTGGAAGAACTTGTCGCGCGCCCGGGCACTGAATTTACGGTAGTGCGGTGGAATGCTGTGGACGCGATCAAGCGTTTCGACGCAACCATCAAGGTTAGCGACAAGGTCAAAGACTCCGGTCTTCTACAGATCGAGTACACCGACAAGAGCGCGGCGAAGGCTGCTGAAGTCGCGAATGCGTTGGGCCAGCAATACCTGGCGACGGCGATTGCTAGCCGGCAACTCAACGACACCACGACGCTCGCGTTCATCAACGGAGAACTTCCTCGCCTGCTCGCAGACCTGAGGAAAGCCGAAGAGGCGCTAAAGGCATTCCGGGCCAATTCTCAGTCGATGCAGCCAACAGCGGAAGCGCAGGCCTACCTGCAAGGCGGCCTCGACATCGACCGGCAGATCGCAACGCTCCAGCTGCAACGCACGCAACTGCTGGAGCGCTATACGCCGCAGAGCCGTTGGGTGCAAAGCGTCGACACACAGCTCGCGCAACTGAAGAACGCAAAGGCGAGTTTCGACGGACATTTCAACGGTATGCCCGCGTCCGAACGTTCGAGCGTCGATCTGATTCGCGCGCAGAAGGTGGCGGAAACGATCTACCTGGGGATGGTGCAGAAGGCCGAGCAATTGCAGGTGCGGCGCGCAAGTACCACTGGCGGAGCGCACGTGGTCGACGAAGCGATTACGCCGCATCGTCCGGTTAAACCCAAGCCGATTCTGGTGCTTCCTGGCGGTCTCGTACTCGGCCTCGTATCCGGCGTTGTGCTTGTCTTCATGCGCCGACATGTGCTGACGGGCGTAACGGATCCGCGTTATGTCGAACGCAGAATGAGCGTGCCGGTATTTGGCGAAATCCTGTTTAGCCAGCAGCAGTTGTTGCTCGACAGAACGAACGCCGGCGCGAAATCGCTGCCTGGTGCTGCCGCGCGAGCAGGACTACCTCAGCCGGCCTCGGGCGGCGTGCCCGAAATACAGGTGGCAGGCGGGGGCACCAAGGTGCTTGCTGAGCGCTTCCCGAACGATACTTCTGTGGAGGCGCTACGGGCAGTGCGCACTTCGCTGGCTCGCGATCTCGCGCATTCACGCAACAACATTCTGATGGTAATCGGGCCGACTCCATCGGCGGGGAAGAGCTTTGTCGCGGCCAATATTGCGACTTTGCAGGCTGAGATCGGCGCGCGCGTTCTTCTGATCGATGCCGATATGCGTCGCGGCCATCTCGCATCGCTCTTCAATCAGAACAATCGCGGCGGACTTTCCGAAGTTCTCTCGGACCGTATGCCACTGCGCAATGCGCTGCGTCATACGGGTATCGACGGTCTGTCGTTCATGTCGTGCGGTTCGCGCCCGGACAACCCAGCCGCCTTGCTCGCGAGACCGCGTTTCAAGGAAGTGCTGGAGCGCCTGAGCGGGCAGTTCGATCTGGTCATCTTCGATACGCCGCCGTTCCTTGCGGTCACCGACGCGTCGATCATTGCTAGCGAAGCGGGTGCATCGCTACTCGTGTTGCGCTCGGGCATGCAATCGGAGGAGGAGATCGAGGACACCGTGAAGAAGATGGAGCGCGCGGACGGACGCATCGCCGGTGCGGTGTTCAACGGTATTCCGCTTCGACGCAGTACTCGCACCTACGGTTATGCAACCAACTATGCGAGCGACTATGGCGATGCCGACGCAACCAGTGGATCCCTGCGAACGTGAGCGAGTTGCTACGTCGTTCGATGAACTCGCAAAACGGAGAAGCAGATGGCGTTTGCAATCAACGGTAAATTCACTTCGCAGCCGGTCACGGGTGTGCAGAGAGTCGCGTATGAGTTGACGAGAGCGATGCAAATGCGGGTTCCGCCGGGCGAGAAGCTCGAGGTATTCGTTCCGCGCGACGCAAAGGAGCCGGGCGCGCTGCTGAAATGGCAGCGACGCTTCCCATGGCTTCGCGGCACGCTGTGGGAACAGATCACACTGCCCATTGCCGCGAGAGGCGTCAGGCTCGTCAACCTGTGCAACATGAACCCGGTGTTGAAACGCCGGCAGGTGGTGATGCTCCACGACATGGCGGTGTATGACGTACCGGGTGGGTTCTCCAAAAAATTCGTGCTGTGGTACCGCCTTTGTTTCTTCATACTGCCACGAATGCAGCCGATGATTCTGACGGTGTCGAAGTTCTCGCGATCGCGGATCTGCCACCATCTGAAGATCGACGAATCGCGAGTCGCAGTAGTGAGTCCCGCTGCGGACCACCTGGACCGCGTTACCTCGGACCCTGCGGTGATCGAGCGGCTCAATCTCGTCAAGGACGCCTATTGCGTCGTGGTCGGCAGTCTCGATCCGCGCAAGAACCTGCAACGCGTGCTGGAAGCGATAGAGAAGCTCGGGCATCTCGACCACGTCAAGTTCGTAGTGGTCGGCGGCAAGAATGCGCGCATCTTCAATAGCGAACTGGCTGAAGAGAAGCCGCAATCGGAAAGAGTGGTGTGGGCCGGGTTCGTCTCCGACGGCGAGCTGAAAGCGCTCTATGAAAACGCCGGCTGCCTGATCTTTCCGTCGCTGTACGAGGGCTTCGGCCTGCCTCCGCTCGAGGCCATGTATTGCGGCTGTCCGGTAGTCGCATCGTCGCTGACCTCTATCCCGGAGGTTTGCGCAGATGCGGCGATGTATTGCGACTCTACATCGGCGGACGACATTGCCGCGAAGATCTCTCTAATGATGACAGACGACGTATTGCGGCAACGTTATAGGGCAATGGGACTCGCTCGTGCACGCGAGTTTCGCTGGGACGTGACCGCGCAAACCGTGCTCGAGATTCTCAAGGGGCAGGCGGGCGTACGGTTGACGGGCGTGCCGGCCCGCGCGTCGGCGAGCTAGCGCATGTCGGTAGGCAGGCCTATGTTTCGCATTCGAAAGAGTGTCGGCAGACGTCGGGCGTTGGGAACAATCGCGGCCCTTTTGGGTGCGGCCATACCGCTTGCGCGCGGCAAGACTTCGTCGTCGGCCGGTACAGTGCCGCAAGCGCAAAGTACGGGCGGTCGCAGGATTACGGACCTGATCGGCTCGAATGGATGGGCTGGCGCAAGCAACGACGTCGAGATGTGGCGACAAATGGGTATCACCTGGGGGCGCGATTCGGTCGGCCCCGGTCAGCCGGATTCACCCACTGAGCCCGTGCGTGTCGATAAGACTGGATCGCAGTTCGACAACGATCTTCCGTCAGCGCTGCTGCTGAACAATCGCAATGGCATCAAGTCGCTGTTGCTGCTCGGCTATACGCCGCCCTGGAATGCCACCGTGCCCGGTGACAGCAATTCTGCGCCCGTGGATGTCCGGGCGTGGACCCGTTACGTCGAGGCAGTTGTGCGCAAGTACTCCGCACCGCCGTTCAACCTGCGCTATTTCCAGATCTGGAACGAGGCGGCCGGAAAATTGTCTGGCGGTTTACCGCAGGCTACGTTCTGGCACGGTCCGAACTTCAACAAGGATGAAAAGCACGCGAAGCCGTACGACCGTGCGATGCAGGACTACGTTGAACGTGTGCATCTACCTGCCGCCCGCATCATCCGGAAGTACAACGCGTATATCGTCTACGGCGGCTGGCCCGATCAGGGCGGAGTGTCCAACTTCTGCAAGTGGCTCGAGTACCGAAGTCCCGCTTCGAATGAACGCATGCTGGACTGGGTCGACTATCTCGACACGCATTACCTGGGCGTCGCTGATCTCGATCCGCTGTATCAACAGTACGTGAAGAACGGGCCGGCGCGCGGTATCTGGCAGACCGAAATTGGCGATGCGTATATGAAGAATCCGCATTACCTGCCGGAGTACTTCTTCGACTTCGCGGTGTGGGCGCTCGATCGTAACTGGAACGAACCCAACAAGTACGTGTCCATGATCTATCACTGGGACGGATACGAGCCGTTCCGTCTTACTCATCGGGGTCCGCCCAGGCGGACCTACAACGTGTCGGGCAGAAGCCTCGTCGTACTTCATCAGACGGTTTCGGGCTCTCTGGCAAGCTTGGCGAACCCGTTGCAATTTGGTCCAGGCGCGTCCGGCAGCGGTCTGCGCTCCGGCAATGACATCGTGCTGCAGGTTAATGGATCCGCGGGGTGGCGCGCCGTGACAGTGGCGGGGCTTAAGAGACCTTCGGGTCGCGACGTAAAGATTGATTTCATCGACGCGGTGACGGGCACAGTAAGTGCACCTGACGCCATTACGACCACTTGGAGTAACGACGGTTTGCAACTGCGATTCAAGGTGCCGGACAAAGTCAATGGCGCCGGAAACGATCCGCCAACCCACCTTGCTTATATCGCCGTCCGTTCGCTTGCGTAGCAATTCCGACTCACCGAAAACTTCAAAATAGCGTCGAATGCCATGAACCAGGTCACAGTTGTCATATGCAACTACAACTACGAACGCTATCTAGCGGCCGCGATCGATTCCGCGCTCAACCAGGACTATCCAGGCACGCAGGTCGTCGTGCTCGACGACGGTTCGACGGATGGATCGCGGAAAATTATAGAAAACTACGGTAGTCGGATTACCGCGATCTTCCAGGAAAACGGCGGCCAGGTCGCCGCATACAACCACGCGATCAGTGCGCTGGAAACGGAATACGCGATCCTTCTCGATTCGGACGACATCCTGTATCCGAGCGCCGTGTCGGAAGTAATGCAAGTCTTTAACAGCGGCTCCTGGGCGAAGGTGCAGTTCCGGCTCGACGTCATGGACGCAAGCGGAGCGGCGACAGGTGCTTACGTGCCGAACACCGAACCGCCCGCCAACTGCGGAGAACTTCTGCAGGCGGGTTGGCTCTATCCGTCGCCGCCGGCCTCTGGCAACGCGTATCGGGTAAGCGCACTTAAGCAGGTGTTTCCTATTCCCGCGCCGGGAATCAATCGCTACGGCGCCGACTTCTTCGCGATCTACGGCGCTGCATTAGTCGGCCCGGTAGCCACGGTGCGCAAGTCGCTTGGCGGCTATCGCGTGCATAACGCCGACGGCGGCACGGTGTCCTTCGCGAATTCGGAGCAGATCTCCAAGGCGCCGAAGGCGCTGGGCATGCGCTGGGCGATCCTGAGAAATATCGCGAGGTCGCGTCTGGAGATCGAGCTGCCCGCGACGTTTCATGATTTTGGCCACGAGAAGGCGATTTTCTGTTCAAGCGTGTATCGGGCGACGCTCGTTCATCGGTGGCGCTGGATGTTGCACGATTCGCGCGGCTATCTGCATGCGATCGTAGCCAACCCATTCTGGAGCGTGAAGAAGAAGTTCGGCACGCTGTTTCTTTCCGGCCTGTGCCTCGTACCGTACTCGCCACTTTCTGACTTCGTCGTTCGCTACATATCGAACCCGCTCGCACGCCGACGCGTGGCACAGCGCTAAGGTCAGGAATACGCAATTGGAGAACGGAATGGAAAGACGAGACAACGCAAGCGTCATTGCGTTTGTTTACGGCGGATATTTGATGAGGTACGTGTACCTCATCATCGTGGTGCCGTTTTATGGAAGAATTCTCGGCGTGTCGGAGTACGGGCGAGTGCTCGCGTCAATGTCGCTCATGAACGTGATCTGGATGCTCGTGAGCTACGGATTCACGTTTGTTGGAATGCGCGAAGTCTCGAAGGCGCATTCGGTGCAAGAGTGCAATTCGATCTACTCGCTGCACGTCAGCGCGCGGCTCTTGCTGGCCGCCCTGGGCGGGTGCATTGGCCTCGTCGCCACCATGTGCTCGCCGACATTGTCTGAGCGACCTCTTATCGGTGTACTGGCTACATTGCTCGGCATCGTCTCGGCGCTGAATCTGGGCTGGCTATTCCAGGGGCGTCAGCGTTTTCGTACGCCGATCATGATCGAGGTCTTCGGCTTCGCCGTGAGCCTCGTGCTGGTGCTGAGCTTCGTGAAGGAGCCTTCAGATTCGGTGTGGGTGCTTGCGAGCCTGCTGATTGCGGGAGTGGCGTCGTCGATCATTTCGTATGGCATTACCACTTCACAACTGGGATTGCCGCGCCTGAAACTAGAAGGCGTGATGCCGCTGATTCGCAACTCGACGATGCTGTTCTGCTATTCGTCCGGCTCTGTGGTACTCACGGCTTCGTCGACCTATCTGCTGACGCTGTTGTCCACGCCTGCTCAGGTCGGGTATTTTGGCGCGGCTGAGCGCTTCGCGACTATTGCTCTCAGCCTGATGGGCCCCGCATCGCAGGTATTCGTCCCGACGATTTCGCGGCAACTTGCTCATGGCGATAAGGACGGCGCGCATGCGACCACCCGCCAGGGCGCGGCACTTCTGCTCGGCTATGGCCTACTCGTTTTTTGCGGTGCAATGACGTTGTCGCCCTTTGTCCTGCCGCTGATTCTCGGGCCGGCGTTCGAGCCTGCCGCTCGAGTTCTTCAATGTTTCGCGTGGATGTTCCCGTTCGTCGCGTTCAACGAGTTCGTCGCGTTCTATGTATTCGTTCCGCGCAGAAAGGACCGGCTGCTTGCGTTTGCGGGAGTGGCCTCCGGCCTCGTCAATCTGGCCGCGGCGCTGCTTCTTGCGCCGCGCTTCGGAGCAATTGGCATGGCAACGGCGCGGGTCATCGGCGAGGCGACCCTCGCCGTGATCCTGATGGTCATCATGGTCCGGCTCGAATTGGTGGGGCTCGTGCCAGGCGCACGGCGCGCTGCAGGAATGCTGGGGCTTGCATGGGGCGCGAGAGCTCAAGCAGGCGCGACCAAGGACGACTGAACCGGATTGCCGGCGCTAAAGCGTCCGGCGCGTAATCTCACAGGAGGTTGAAGTGAAAGTCGCTATTGTTCACGATTGGCTCGTGGTTTCGGGCGGCGCAGAGAAGGTTTTAAAGAGCATCGTCGAATGCTTCCCGAAAGCGGACATCTTCTCGATTGTCGACTTTCTCGAAGATCGCGATTGTGTGAAGGGCAAGCCTGTCAACACGTCGTTCATTCAGAAGATGCCTTTTGCGCGGAAACGCTATCGTGCATATCTGCCGTTGATGCCGATCGCAATCGAACAACTGGACCTGTCTGCCTACGACCTCGTTATTTCGAGTTCGCATGCGGTGGCCAAGGGCGTGCTGACGGGCCCCAATCAGATTCACATCAGCTATGTGCATTCGCCGATTCGCTATGCGTGGGATCTCCAGCATCAGTATCTACGCGAATCGCACCTGAACAAGGGCGTCAAGTCCATCATGGCCCGCGCGCTGTTGCACTATATCCGCGGGTGGGATTCGCGTTCGGCGAATGGCGTGGACCATCTGCTTGCGAATTCGCACTTCATTGCGCGAAGAATCAGGAAGGCGTACCAGCGCGACGCTACGGTTATCTATCCGCCGGTCGATCTCGACAACATGGTCATGTGTACGCAGAAAGAGAACTTCTACGTGACCGCCTCGCGGATGGTGCCGTATAAGCGCATAGACCTGATCGTGCGTGCTTTCTCGCAGACGCCGGAGCGCAAGCTAGTGGTGATCGGCGACGGCCCGGAAATGAAGCGCATAAAGGCGGTCGCGGGCCCCAACGTGACGATACTCGGCCACCAGCCTCTGGAAGTGCTGGTCGATCATCTGCGGCGCGCTCGCGCTTTTGTGTTCGCCGCGGAAGAGGATTTCGGCATCTCCGTGGTGGAGGCTCAGGCATGCGGGACGCCGGTGATCGCATTCGGCAGGGGAGGCGCACTGGAATCGGTTGTAGGCTTGCCACTTGAGCAGCCAACCGGTGTCTTCTTCGGGGAGCAGACTGCTGAATCTTTGCTCGAAGCAGTAACACGGTTTGAGCGCAATGCTACGTTATTCGACCCGGTCAATTGCCGCCAGAATGCCGAACGGTTCTCGACCGAGAACTTCAAAACTGCATTGACGGATTTTATTGACGCACGGCTTCTGCGCAGTTCAATCGAACAGCTCCGCCCGTACCTCGTGCGCGAGCGGGCTGTCGACGAACGTCATCTGGCGAGCGTGCCTTCGTAAGCTTGAAGGCGATATTTGACGCGGCCGGCAAGAGCCATGATCGAGTGAGCGTGGCTGTGTATTTGCGGTGACCGCGTTTCAATAAGCCGCTGAAGCGGCGCCTGGTGTCCATAGGCGAGCGCGCAGACGAACAGAAGGCTCGCGGCCGACCACGCGGGCCGCGCGCGTTCGGACTGCTCGGAAAGGGCCTTTCGCAGGAAGATGAGGCCGACGATCGCGCCGAGAATCCAGCCTGCAATTACTTCCGGCAAGGTATGCGAGAGGTCCATCAGGCGCGATACGCCCGTTAGCGCGCCGATTCCCATTCCAGCCGCAATTCCTGGCGACGGCGGCAGACGCCACCACTGCAGTTGCAGTGCGAGCGCGACCATCCACACGCATGTCGACAGCATCGCGTGGCCGCTGATCACGCGGAAATGCGAAGCGGGAAAAGAGATGCCCCAACCGGCGTAGAAGATCTTGCTCGCACCGACAATGGCGATGCCGGCAGAAAGCATCACGATCCACCGGAAGGCGAGCTTAACGTTAAAGAGAGCGATCCAGCAGGCGCAGACAGCGGCCACGGGTAAGGTGACGGCGGCATCGCCTATGTTGGTGAATACTGTCCACATAGGGTTCTCGTTCTTGTTGGGTTTCGCTACAGCGGGAACTGACGTTCCCGCTGTAGCGCAGCAGGCGTAGCAACTTTTTAGACGCGACGGCGGACCAGCGATTTGCGCCGATTGAATTCCGCAGTGATCGCATTGGCGGATTGTGACGCCAGCAGCAGAGAGATGACGAGCGAGAGTATCAGAACATTCGAAGGCGACACGAGCCGATGCTCTGTTGCCGCCATGACCAGCAAACACACGGACGAGATTTCGACGAAGCGGAACGCGGAAAAGTTCTGGCCGCCTCCGACCAACGCGCTGGCAGCCGCTCCATCTTTACTCCACTCCACCAGCTTCCAGAAGAAGCTCAGCGTGAGGAACAGACCCACCACGCCAGTTTCGGCGAGCGCATTCAGGTAAGAGTTATGAGCGTGCGAATCGCTGTGTTCGACCACAATGTCGGAAGGTGCACCGAACAGGTGAAAGTACGACGTTACAGTGCCGATGTGATCGTCGAATGAACCAAAGCCGAGGCCCACGATCGGGCTTTGCTCAAAATAGGCGAGAGCGCGCGGCCACAGCCATTCATAGCGGATGTTTAGGTTGGCGACCTTGGCATCCTGATTGTGGATATTGAACGGGTAGCCCATGTAGTCGATGGTCCCGTCGGTATGGAAGAAGGCCATTGCAAGGGAGCCTGCAATCAGACCGCCCATCAACACAGCCAGTAGCCAGCGCTTACGGCCGAAGTAAAGGTATGGCAGTACTGCGGCGGCACCAAGCAGCGAGCCACGGCTGTATGTTGAAAACAGCATCATTGCGTTGGCCGCGATCAGCGCGAGCAGCAGTTTGCTGCGCTTTTGCAGATAGCAGCCAACACCGAGGCAGAACAGCATTGCGAAGAATCCGCCCGCTGCGTTGCGCGCGATGAAGTAACTGCCGAAGCTGTTGTCCGGGTTCGTGAAGATGCTCAGTATGCCGGTCTCGACGACGTAGTAAGCGTATGGCGGAATGTTGATCCCCACCGCGAAGATGAAGAACGTGCGAAGCACTTTGTTCAGATCCAGCCGATGCACATAGAGGCAACCGGCAAAAATGGGAGCGTAGGAAATGAAGAAGTTGCCGTCGCGGCGGTAAAACTCGAATTCGGTAAACGATTTCGGATCGTAAATCAGCGTGGATACGACGATAAGGGCGGTGAGTGCCGTCAACGGCGTAATAAAAGCCGGATAGCGCCGGCCAAAAAAACGCCATGAGCAAAGAACGATCGGTACGAAGCCGACCGCGCTAAGAGGCACGAGATTCGTGACAGTAAGAAACAACGCAAGTAGCGAAATGTAAGCCATTGCGACTCCCGAAAAACAAATGGCGCATAGCCTGCAATGACATGGCCATTACGTGCGAACACAACCTGGTTGGAGATGCGGCGCGCCGCAACGGGGCGACGAGCCTGAATTGAATTGGGGTCCTGCGTTTGGATGAAGGAGCTATCCAAGTACCCACGAAGGTACCACGTATAGGCACTGATTTCCACGCGGTGCCGCACAGACGGCGGCGATAACAATCGCCTCACAGACGTGCGCGCTCGCTGATGCCACCACGCTGGCCAAAACCTCAACTGTTCGCGCCACGATTGCTGTGGTGCAGCGTGAGGTGTCTATGATTGATCACATCGAGTAATGCTTCAGTGGCATCTGCATTCTGGCGCCACGCCGATATGTATGCCGTTTGTTTTTCGTGAGCGACCCGCTGCCGCCTGAGTGCCCAAGGGTGGACGCTCACGGACGAGAACCCGGTGTGCATCCTTGCCTTACGCGGACAGAACGGCTCGCGTAGCCCGTTGATGCCCACACCCCGTCATTGATCACATATGAGACCGGAAAGGTGCCGACGTATAGCGTATTTCGTCGGCGCTTACGCGATTAATCGTTATCCGGCTCGTATGTCTTGGAGCGATAAATGGATAAAGTTTTTGCAACCGCCGGCGAGACGGACTTCGAAGCTCTGCAAAAAGCATCGCAGGAATGCCCCCCGCTCGCGCAAGTCATTCTCGCAGGCGGCTCGGGCACGCGTCTATGGCCTGTGTCGCGTGAGCAGTTCCCGAAGCAGCTGATCGATGTGATTGGCGACAAGACCTTGTTGCAGGCCACGATGAACCGGATGGATGACTTCAATCCGCTATGGAGCGTCGTGCCCGATCCGGTAATTGTGTGCGGTGCCGAACATTATTTCGCAACTTCTGAGCAGGCTCGGGAAAGTGGCGTGAATGCCCGTATCGTCGTTGAGCCCGGTCGCCGCGATACGGCGCCCGCGCTGACCCTTGCCGCGCTGACAGCAGCATCTGAAGGCACGGACGTAATTCTCGTCGCGATGCCTGCGGACCACGCGATTGCAAATGTGAAGGCGCTCCATAAGGCAATTGAAATTGCGGCCCGCCATGCGGACGCGGGCGCTATTGCCACGCTGGGCGTTCCGCCTACTGGCCCGGACACGGGCTTTGGGTATATCCGCCTCGGCAGTGCACTTTCGGACGGCGCACATCGAATCGAACGTTTTGTCGAGAAGCCGGCGCCCGAGCTGGCCGCGCAGTACGTCGAGTCCGGCAATTACTGGTGGAACAGCGGCATGTTCGTAGTACGCGCATCCGTATGGCTCTCCGTGATCCGTCAGTTCCAGCCGCAAATACACGATGCATGCGTGCGAGCTTACGAAGGCGCCAAGGTCACCGACGGCTGTGTCGTTCCTGATGCTGAAGCGTTCTTGCAGTCGCCGTCGGACTCGATCGATTATGCGGTCATGGAACATTTAGGTAAGTCCGAATCGCCGTTCTCTGGTGTGGTCGTGCCGCTCGAGGCCGGCTGGTCGGATCTGGGCTCGTGGGACGCCGTGTGGCAGGCGATGGAAAAAGATGATTGCGGCAACGCATCGAGCGGACGTGTTCTCTTCGAAGGTGCGACGGCAACTTACGCTCGCTCGCAAGGCGGCCGACTGCTCGCATGCGTCGGTACGAACGATCTGATTGTCGTCGAGACGGACGACGCTGTTCTGGTGGCTGACCGTTCGCACGTGCAGGACATCAAGGGACTCGTGTCGCGTATCAAGGCGGAGAAGTCACCCGAAGCGGATGCGCACAGAAAGGTGCGTCGCCCGTGGGGCTTTTACGATTCGATCGATCAGGGCGACCGTTTCCAGGTAAAACGAATTGTTGTGATGCCGGGCGCGCGCCTCTCGTTGCAGATGCACCATCACCGCGCGGAGCACTGGATCGTGGTGAGCGGTACCGCTCTCGTCACGCGCGGCGAAGAACAGTTTCTTCTTGGCGAAAACGAGTCGACGTATATCCCGCTGGGTATTCGTCACCGGCTCGAGAATCCCGGTTGCGTTCCGCTTCAGATCATTGAAGTGCAGTCCGGCACCTATCTCGGCGAAGACGACATCGTTCGATTCGACGATAAGTATGGCCGTGCTGGTTAATCGGCCGTGGCGAACCAGAGAGCGTACGAGGGAACTGCTATGCGATTGATCACAGGTCTGATGGCCAGGCTGTTCGATGTGGCGATGATCCTCGGAGGCGCGGTTGCCGCGTCTCACATCCGCTTCGACGATTTCGCGCAACGAAACTTCTACCTGGCATTTGTCGCGTTTGCGGCGGCGTTTTCGCTCGCTGTGTTTCCGGCACTGGGCGTCTATCAGTCGTGGCGCGGCCGTTCGAAACGCGTTCTCGCCGGGCAGGTGGCGCTCGGCTGGCTCGTGGTGCAGGCCTGCGCGCTTGCGTTGATGTTCTCGTTGCACCGCATCGATTTCGTCTCGCGGTTATGGTTCGTGTATTGGACCGGCATCGCGGGCGGCGCAATGATCGCTGGGCGCATGGTGACCCACGTTCTTCTCGGACGAGTGCGCAACGCGGGATTGAATCTCCAGAAGGTCGCTGTCGCCGCGTGCGGAGAACATTGCGACGAAATCTTGCGCAAGATGGAGATGGAGCCCGCTGCGGGCTTTCGTGCAAACGCTGTCTACAACCTGCGTCCGGACAAGGAAACCACGATGTCCGTGCCCGTGTTCGAGCAGCGCGCCGCGTTCGCGAAATACGTGCGCGAACAGCAGGTGGATGAAGTGTGGCTGGCGCTGCCTTTGTCGGAAGAGCGCGCGATTCTGGAACTGGTCGATGAATTCCGCAACGATCTGATCAATGTGCGCTTCATGCCGGATGTGCGGGCCCTTGCCCTTTTCGATGGAAGCGTGACCGAGTTGCTCGGCTTTCCAACCATCAACCTGGCCGCCTCGCCATTGCCGCCGAACGCTCTCGTGAAGAAAGAGCTGTTCGATCGCATCTTCGCACTGATTGCGTTGATTGCTGTCTCGCCGATTCTTCTCGCGTGTGCGATAGCGGTGAAGCTCAGTTCGCCCGGTCCTGTGTTCTTCAAGCAATGCCGAAAGGGCGCGGACGGCCGCGTCTTCATGATTTACAAGTTCCGGAGCATGCGCTTGCATGCGAAGAAGGAAGGAGTGCTTGAGCAGGCTACGCGTGGCGACCCCCGCATCACGAGGGTCGGACGATTCTTGCGGCGTACGAGCCTGGATGAGTTGCCGCAGTTCTTCAACGTGCTGCGCGGCGATATGTCCGTCGTGGGGCCGAGGCCGCACGCGCTCGAGCACGACGACCTTTATCAGCACATCGTATCGGGCTATATTCACCGCTATCGGATCAAGCCCGGGATTACCGGGTGGGCACAAATCAATGGCTTTCGCGGGGAGACGGACCGCATCGAGAAGATGGAGGGCCGCGTAGCGCACGATTTGTACTATCTTCGGAACTGGTCGTTCGCGCTCGACGTCAAGATCATTTTCGCGACTGTATTCAAGGGGCTGCATCATCCCAACGCTTACTGATCCGTCCGTTGGATCGAGGCCCCAGCAATGCAGTGAAGTACGTGCGGTGCTTAAGCATAATCAGCAGGGGGAGGGGACTATGAAACTGATCGACGTTGAGACAGTAGCCAGACGTTCAATAAAGAGCGTGGGGCGATACGCATTCCACCGGGTGCATGGCGTGCAGGCTAAGCGCGTCCTGCGGCAACTGGAGAAGAAATACGGACCAGCGGACCCGGCGACTCTCAAGCAGGCCGATACGTACGCACTGGACGTATTCGGCGATGCGATCTACGCACCCTGGCTTCGCGTTTATGCTGCGTTCAGCGGCACTTTCAAGGAAGGCTGGATCCCCGACAACTTTTACGGCGGCGTGGTCGTGCCCAACATGAAAGGCGGCTACGGCAGGATCTCGAACCTGAAGCCCATGTCGCGGGTCATCTTCGGCGGTGACGCGTTTCCCGACATAGCCTACTTCGCGAATGGCTTGTTCTTTACGGACCGCAACGTGGTGGTTCCTGAACGCGAACTCGAAGACGCGGTGTTCCGCGACTGCGATAAGGTCGTCTTCAAATTGGACGGCTCAGGGCAAGGCAAAGGCATTCATTTCTTCGACCGAAAATCGTTCGACTGCGATCTCATCAAATCGCTCGGCAACGGAGTACTACAGAAGTTCATCGTTCAGCATCCATTGCTGAGCGCGTTCGCTGCCAACTCGGTCGCGACCTTACGCCTGACCACGGCGGTGGATGACCTTGGTCGCGCCTCGCTGCGCGCCGCATTTTTGCGCGTGGGCAGGGCGAGTCATACCCATATCACGGTGGATGACGAAGTTTGTGTGCCCGTGGACCTGGTAACGGGTGAATTCGCTCGCAAAGGCTTCATGAGCGACTGGGGCGCGACGGAAGAGCACCCCGATTCCAAAGTAAGGTTCGCCGGACTGAAAATGCCTGCGTTCAGCGATTGCATCGATACCGTTCTGCAACTTCATCGCAAGGTGCCGTTTGCGCGCTGCATTGGATGGGACGTGACAGTCGACAGTGACGGCAAGGTGCAGATTATGGAATGGAACGGCGAACACAACGACGTGAAGTTCAGTGAGGCGACGCAGGGCCCCTGCTTTCAGGACCTGAAGTGGGAACTGCTGAAGGGTAGTGCCTTATGACGGTATTCAGCGAGGAACGTGCGTGAGCGAACAATTGTGGTGCGTCCATATTGAGGGACCCGACGACTTCATTGCTATGGCTTCGCGAGAAGCGGCGCAGCGCGAAGCGTCGGCTATCAATGCGTATGTGGAGCGCTCAGGACAAGCTGGGAGCGCCTTTCGTGCGCGCGCGGTCGCAATGGAATGGCCGTTCACGCCGGAAGGGCACGCCCGCGCGCTGGAGAGCGACTGGGAAGACTTGCAGCGCATGCCGCACCGTCAGCAGCAGGGCGGGTCGTCCCAGGGCCTGTTGACGAATATCGCGCGGCGCGTGAAGGAACTCATTGAAGTGGCGCGAGGCGCATGACTGAACGGCCACGCGGCCGCTCAAGTGTTCAAACCCCCAGACGCTTCACAATTGCCGTCTTTACGACCGGCATGCCAATCTGCAAGAGCTTGCGGAAGCCCTCGTCGCGCCCGACCTTTTGCTCGACGTTATCTATCATCGCCTGCATGACGTTCGCGGGATAAAACTCCCGGAACAGTCTGTTCGCGCCGATTTGCTCAAAGACGTGATGAAGGAATGAGCCGCGCGGCGGTCCCACTCGTTTGAACAAACCCATCTTCACAACGCGATTGTTCCAGAGGTGCAGCGAGTACGAATTGGCGCACAACGCTGCGCACTCGTCGAAGTACTGCGGAAGAAATACCTTGTAGTAATCGTCGAAATGTACCGGATAGAAGTCGCTTTCTGGTACTCCCGCATTTACGCCATATACGGACGTCAGCAAACGCGGACCTGTGTCACCCCATTTTATGGAGGTGCCTTTCATCGCTTCGATCCGTTGTAAAAGCTCCAGCAGGCGCGGATCGGTGGGATCGAGGCGCAGCAAAGCGGTGCAGATGCTGGTGGCCGACTCTCGCCCGATAATGTTGCCCTCCAGGCTGCGATCAAACGCGCGCAAAAGCAGCATGTCGGTGTCAATCCAGATTTCGTCCGTTTTCGTAAACATGACGAAGCGAAAATAGTCGGTGAAATGCGCCATTGACGGGGTACCGTCAATAGAAAATGCTGTTAACGCGTCGGGTTTCACAATTTCGCTTGCGTCCTTGACGATCACGCCCTTGGGTACGTTTTCTACCTCGCCATAGGTATAAAGCGCGACGTCACTGCCATAGGCGGTGAACGAACTCAAACAGGCCACCTCATAGGCCGAAAGCTCTGGGCCATGCCAAAACGACGCGAAACGTGCGCTACTCATAGTCCATCCATTGGGAAATCTGGTGCGGTGGAAAGCAGGCGGGGCCCGGAACTGGTCGGGCCACTAGAGGGCGGACGGCGCACGCGCCTCTGCCTGGAATGCATGTGGCCCAATGATAAACACGCGACAGGTTTTCATATTAGTAAAGACCCTAAATGCAGGACATTTGTCGCGAAACGTTGAGTGCAATGGCCGTTAATGCCCTTTCGCATCGCCACCGGACGCGAGGGCGCGGCAGGCCGACACGCCTTTGCCGCGCTACCTTGCGCTACTTCAGTGCAGGTCGGTACGCCCTGTGGATGACACGACATTGCCTGCACTGTCCAGGATTGCGACAGGCCCGCTTTGCGCGGCCGGCGGCTCGTCGATCACGAGCGGGCTTGTTACGGTTGTGTGTTCCGTCGGTGCAATGCCGATTGAAGTGGCGCTGCCAAAAAACGAAAACAGCGTAGACAGGTAGCTGCTTACGCTGTCCTGGAGCACACCTGCAAGCTCGTTATGTGTATCCACGGCGATGTCTTCGACATGCCCCCAATATGCGCAGCTCTTCTTCATTGCGGCAGGAACTTGCTGGAGCTGCAGATCGATTACCTGATCCAGGGATACAGAAGATAGCGCGGCATCGACAAGCGCCTGCTGCTCGGACAACGACGTCTTGACGGTCTGCACGTTTAATTCGACAACTTTCTCGAGGCCGGCAACTGCTTTCGCTGCCATCTGGTAGGCGACAATTGCATTGTCTTCGTGGCGAACTTCCGGCTGGGTCAATACAACAGCGTTCATAAGGGTGCTCCGTATCAGTGCGGGGGGAGGGAATGCGCAACAACGCGCAGTGTTCAAGCAACGGCTATTCCTCGCCATGCAAACGGATCGAACGCATGTCGGCAATTCGCCAGTGGCGCGGCTCCCAGCGTCCAAATACTATTGGCTCGCGCCGGCAGGCGCGTCGCTTGCCGCAGTGGCGGGCGCCGACACGGCAGGCCCGCTTTGCGCGGCCCCACTCACTGCGGCCGCGCCGCTCGCCTGGTCGGTCGACGAAGTACCGGAGCGGTTGCAGCCGGCCAACGCCATGGCAAGCGAGGCTGCGCACGCGGTGACCCACAAAGCCGAATTTTTCATGGTCGTGAAATAACGTCTGTTGAGGCGACACAAGGAGCGCGCCGCATTGGGACGACACAGCAATGCGTATGCCTCGCGCGCAATACCGTCGTTTCGAGTAGCGCGACCATGCGATTCCAGCTTTCGAGCGGTTATGCTGGAACCCACTCACCTATACGAGAAATGGAAACTTGCCATGACTGAGCCCGATCTCTCAAACGTGTACCGAAGCTACATTGCCTGCCTTAACAGTCAGGATTGGAACAGGTTGACGCAATTCGTCCATGACGACGTTTACTACAACGATCAGCGGATCGGCTTGTCGGGCTATCGCGCGATGCTGGAGAGGGATTTTGTGGAGATTCCAGACCTTCATTTCGACATCGAACTGATGGTTACCGACCCTGCGTATGTAGCGGCACGGCTGCGCTTCAATTGCACACCGAAAGGAAAATTTCTCGGGCTCGACGTCAACGGCAGAACGGTGACTTTCACCGAAAATGTGTTCTACGAATTCCGCGGCGAAAGAATTGGTCAGGTGTGGTCCGTGATCGATAAGGCGGCTATCGAAGCGCAGTTGTAATTCCACGCAAAGCGAGCAGGCTGTTATGGGTTGCTGCCTAGCGGACTACCAAGCGGATCGCCAGGCGAATTCCCAGCCGGGCTGTCAGGCTGCGTGCCAAGCGCCTGAAACAGCGCAGCGGTGTCGGTAAAGCGGTTTGCTCGAGCCCGCGTTTGATCGAGTGCAGTTTGCAACATCTGACGTTGAGCATCGAGTAGAGCAAACTGGCTGATCCCGCCTGCCGCATATTGCTGAGCCGCAACGCCAAGGCTCGCCTCGGCCTCCTGTGCGGCCTCGGTGCGCGCCTGGAGTTCTCGTGCGTCGTTCTGCATTGCCGTCAGAGAGTCGGCGACCTGTTGCAATGCTTCAAGCACGGTTTGCCGATAACTCGCAAATGCGGCGTCGTACACAGCCTGCGCCGCGCGTTTCTTCGCATGCAGTTCTCCGCCGTGAAAGATCGGCTGAGTCAGATTCAGGCCGATATTCCACACGTTCAGCCCATTCACAATGTCGCCAATGCGCGTGCGTTCCGAGCCGATTCCCGCGGACAACACGAATTGCGGGTACAGGTTCGCCGTGGCGACGCCGACATTTGCGCTGGCTTGATGCAGCAAAGCTTCCGACGCCTTGATGTCCGGCCGCGCACGAGCGAGCGTTGACGGCAAAGCCACTGGAATATCGACTGGCAGATGCAGTGCGTCGAAAGTAAGTGTGTCGAAATCTGCTTCAGATGGCGCTCTGCCGAGCAGAATGGCCAACTGATGGTCGGCAGCGGCCAACTGTGTTGCCAGCGGCGGCAACGAAGCGCGAGTCTGTGCAAGCAGCGTGCGCTGGCTGCGGACGTCGAGTTGCGACACGCCGCCGGCAGCTAAACGCGCTTCCATGATCGACAGTTGATGAGCCTGTGCTTCGACAAGCCGCTGCGTGAGCGTTATTTGTTGTTGCAGCGAGGCGCGGCGCACGGCGGTAGACACCACATTTCCCGCAATGGCGAGCCGTGCCGCATCGAACTCATACGATTCGTAGTCGACTTGCGCCATACTTGCCTCAAGCGCGCGCCGATTGCCGCCGAAGATATCGAACACATACGAAACGCTGACCGATGTGCTAAATAAAGAGAACGGTCCGGGGCTCTCGACAAGCGGAATACCGAACGCAGCGGGGTCTACCTTTTGCCTTGCACCCGAAACAGTTGCGTCGATGCCCGGGAATTGCGTACCACCCGCGAGTGCGGTGTAATTTTCACGCGCTTCGATCAGCTTGGCGCGCGCTTGCGCGAGCGTCGGACTTTCACGCAATGCGTCGTCCACGAGATGGTTCAGTGCGTCTGACTGGAATTGACGCCACCACATCGACGTCGGCCTTGGCGTGAGGCTGAATTTCTGCGCGGCGCCCGCCGCTCCGTTGGACTCGACAGTACGCTCGGGCAATGTCTCGCGTGTATAGCTTTGCGTGCGCGGTACCGCCGGTGCCTGAAAGTCCGGTCCCACGGTGCAGCCGCTCAAAACCACTGCGCAGGCAAGAAGAAGTGTTCTCATGGACATTCTCCTAGTCGAGCGTGCGCCGATAAAAGCGTAGCGCAATTGCCATGACGATGGCGGTAAATAGAGCCATGGGCCACACCGAGGGCCAGAGGTCCGCCCATCCGACGCCCTTGACCAAAATGCCGCGAATGAGCCGGTTGAAATAGGTCAACGGCAACAGGTTGCCGATGAATTGAGCCCATTGCGGCATACCTGCAAACGGGAACATGAAACCGGACAGAAGGATATTCGGCAGGAAATAGAACACAGTAAGCTGCATGGCCTGCAGCTGATTCTGTGCAAGCGACGACAGTGTGATTCCTACCGTCAGGTTCGCGGCAATGAAGAGCAGCGCCGCGAGGTAAATCGCCACCGGGCTGCCGACAAAAGGCACATGAAACACGAAGCGCGCCGCGAACAGAATGATCGATGCCTGAATCAGTCCGATGGCGACGTATGGCACGATCTTGCCGGTCATGACCTCGATCGGCAGAACCGGCGTAGCCAGCAGGTTTTCCATGGTGCCGCGCTCACGTTCACGGGTGACGGCGAGCCCAGTCATCATGACGAGTGTCATCGTCAGAATTACGCCCATGAGTCCGGGAACGACGTTGTACTGGGTAATGCCTTCAGGGTTGTACAGATTGTGAACCTGAACGCCAAATGCGTTTTGCCCGCCATTCAGATGTGCGAGTGGTCCGGTGATGTCCTTGTCGGCGACCGGTTGCACAAGGTGCGGCAGCGCGGCAACGGCGGTTTGCGTTGCAGTAGGGTCGGTCGCGTCGGCTTCGAGCAGCAGCGAAGGGTGCTCGCCACGCAGCAGCTTTCTGGAGAAGTCGACGGGTATATTCAGCACGAATTGCACGCGGCCCCTCGCAAGCGCGCGGCGCCCGGCTTCTTCGTCTGGCAGCGTCTCGACGATGTCGAAATAAGCTGAGTTGGTCATTGCGGCAACGAAGCTGCGCGAAAACTCGCTCTGATCGTGCACGATGACGGCAGTGGGCAAATGCTTCGGGTCGGTGTTGATTGCGAAACCGAAGAGCGCGAGTTGAACGATGGGCACACCCACGATCATCGCGAATGTGACGCGATCGCGCCGCAGTTGAAGGAACTCTTTCAGTACCACACTCCACCAGCGCGTCAACGAAAAAGCAGTACCTGTGCTCACGTTTGCGCTCCAAAGTTGTCTTTCGAATGGCTCATCAAATAGATGAATACGTCTTCAAGACCTGTTTCTATGGGCTCCATGCGAAGTGTCGTGCCTGCGGTGGCCTGCCTGATGGCGCGTTCGAGCGCCGCGTGATCCCGCCCGCTCGCATGCAGTGCGGCGCCGAATACAACGGTCTGATCGACGCCGGGCGTTGCACGTAGCTTCTCCGACAGTTCGCTCAGGTGCTCGCCTTGAATCGACCACGTCGCGAGGTCCTGCGACTCGATCACCTCTTTCGACGTGCCTTGCGCGAGCAGCTTGCCGTAGGCGATATAGGCGAGCTTGTGGCAGCGCTCGGCTTCATCCATGTAATGTGTGCTGACGAGCACGGATATGCCGCGCGCCGCGAGGCGGTGCAGTTCTTCCCAGAAGTCGCGGCGTGCAGTGGGGTCGACGCCCGCAGTCGGTTCGTCGAGCAGCAGCAATCTGGGTTCGTGCAGCATGCAAGCCGCGAGCGCGAGACGTTGCTTCCAGCCTCCTGAAAGCGACCCTGTCATCTGATTCGCGCGGCTTTGCAGCCCGAGTGCTTCGAGCGATTTATCGACTGTTTCGCGCCGGTTGCGCATCTGGTAAATGCGCGCAACGAAGTCGAGGTTCTCCCGAATGGTCAGATCTTCCCAATAGGAGAACCGTTGAGTCATATAACCGACATTGCGCTTGATCTGCGCACTGTCTCGACGGATGTCGTAGCCGAGGCATGTGCCGGTGCCCGAGTCGGGCGTGAGCAGTCCGCACATCAATCGGATGCACGTGGTCTTGCCGCTGCCGTTCGGTCCGAGGAAACCGAAAATCTGGCCACGCGCCACCCGCAATGAAACGTTGTTTACGACGTGTTTGTCGCCGAAATGTTTGTTGAGTTCATGCACGTCGATGACGTACTCGCGGGAGTCAGAGTCGTTGCTCATTTGAGCACTACCGTCACCGGCTGACCGGGATGAAGTTTTGTTGCATCCGCAACGGAGGGGTGTGCCTCGATCATATAAACAAGCTTTGCGCGGCTTTCGTTGCTATAGATGACTGGCGGCGTGTACTCCGCGTTGTTCGAAATGTAGGTGATTTTTGCCTGCACATCCGCCGCGCAACCGTCGCAATGCATGATCACCTCGCGACCCGGCGTGAGTGCGCCAACCAACGTCTGGGGCACGAAAAAGCGTACCTTGATGTTCTGCGGCGGCAGCATCTGTACAACCGGGCTGCCCGCCGGCACCCATTCGCCGTTGCGATAGAGCGTGTCGTAGATCAGTCCGTCGGCAGGCGCATTGACGCGCTTCTGATCCAGCTTCCACTGCGCCTGCGCGACCACGGCTTCAGCCGCTGCGACCTGCGCCTGCTGGGCGCTGATCTGTTGGGAGCGGCCGGGCAGACGCGCCACTTGCACCTGATTCGTAAGTTCACGCACTTGCGCCGACGTCGCGTCTGCATTCGCACGCGAATCGTCGAGTTGAGCTTTCGGAATGCCGCCTGCGCTGTACTGCGCTTCGTCGCGCGCGAGTTGCAGCGCCGCCTTGCGCGCGTTTGCGGCAGCCTGGGCGAGCTGTGCGCGATTGACGTTGACTTCCGGCACGCGCTTGCCGGTCTGGATGTCGGCGAGCTGAGAGCGCGCAGCCGCGAGTTGCTCCCGCGCCTGCTGTAGGGCGGCCGTTTCGTCGACGACGTCCAGAGCGAAAAGCGGCGTGTCTGCTTTGACGGTTTGTCCGCGCGTGACCTGCAATTGCGTGAGCTTGCCCGCCTGCGACGAACCCAGGTAGACATACTCACCCTCTACATAGCCCTGATAGGCATTCTCGTCGTGATACGAGCACCCCACGAGCAGAACGCCGATGATGAGCGTCCATGCGGGTCGCCTGATTGATGTGATGAAGTACTCCATTGATCTCGTTCCACTCTCCGCACCGCGGTCGCGGCGTGTGTTCAGCGGGCATTCCATTTTCATCGCCGGGAAGGGCCGCTCCTGATGCTTCCCCGAATGCTCGATCCGCCAGGATGAAGTAGAATGAATGCTATGTGAATTTGAATTCAAATTCAAACTGTTTTTTCAGCGGAACTGACTCATGCCAACAAAACCAGTGACGACCGCAGGGCACGTCGACCGTAAAGAGAAGGCTGGAAAAGCGCAGGGAACAACGCAGGCGCGAGCGACGAAACAGACAGACCGGGCAGTACAACCCGACGCTAAGCCTCGCGCAAAACAAGCAAAAGAGCGTGAGACGCCGCCACGGCCGAAAGCAGTGAAGCGCGCGAGCCGTCCTGACGGAGCGGCGACACGCCAGCATCTGCTCGACATTGCGGGGCAGGTCTTCGCAACGCGCGGTTTCGCCGATGCCACCAGCAAGGAAATATGCGAGCGTGCGGGCACGCCGATGGCGTCGGTCAACTATCACTTCGGTAGTCGCGAGGCGCTATACGAGGCGGCACTCGTAGAGGCGCATCGTCAGGTGGTGAGCCTCGACGAATTGACCGCACTGACAGAAGGGGCGGGCGACCCTCGCGACAAGTTGCGCGCGGTGATCTCGCGATTCGTCGGCCTGTCCACCAGCACGAGCGCGCCGTGGGGATTCATGCTGATGTTGCGCGAGATGCTGTCTCCGTCGCCCGCGATTCCGGCGCTCATCGAAAAGGCGGTGCGGCCGAAAGCTGCGGTTCTGCTCGGTTTGATGGGGGAAGTATTGCAGTTGAATCCGCAGGAGCCGACTGTGCAGCGAGCGGTGATGTTCACCGTTCTGCCCTGCATTGCGTTGATGATTGCGCCGCGGCAGGCGCAGGCAGCGTTGCTGCCCGCCGTTGCCAAAGATAAGAATGCGCTCGTGGAAGACTTCGTGCGCTTCGTCATGGCGGGGCTGGACGCAGTCGCCGCAGCGCACCGGGCGCGCAAGTAACTCTATTGGTCGAACGCGATTGCGCGCCTGCGCAGTTCGCGCACTGCACTGTCCAGATGGGCACGTGCGCTCTCCTTGTCGCCGTCGCGCATCTGTTCATAAGTGCGCTGCGCCACGTCGTGCGGCACGGCTTTGAGTGGGCGATTGCTGCTCATCGCCTTTAGCTGGACTTCCGCGGCGCGCTCCAGGTAGTAGAGGTCGTCCCACGCTTCCGCAATACTCGCGCCCGCAACCATTACGCCGTGATTCTTGAGGAACAGGATATCCGCATCGCCGATCGTCCCGGCAATGCGGTCGCCTTCCGAATCGTCGAGCGCAAGTCCGTTGTAGTTCTCGTCGACTGCGGTGCGGCCATAGAACTTCAGTGCAGTCTGCCCGAGCCACAATAGCGGCGGACCTTGGAGCAGGCACAACGCCGTGGCATTCGGCATATGCGTGTGAAACGCGGCCTTCACGCGCGGCTTCAACCGATGCAAACGTGCGTGGATATAAAACGCGGTTGCTTCCGGCTTGCCCTGGCCGGCTACGACATTCCCGTCGACATCGCAAACCAGCAGCCGTGAAGCCGTGATTTCGGAAAACGCATAACCATACGGATTGACGAAGAACAGGTTGTCGTGCCCGGGCACCACAGCCGAGAAGTGATTGCAGATTCCCTCTTCAAAACCGTACTGCGACGCCAGTTGAAAGCATGCCGCGAGTTGAATTCGTGCTTCGTTGATGGCGTCGGATTCGAGCCGCAACGCCGGCTGCGGATTCGTCGCGCCAATGGATGAAAGCGTGTGCGCCATGGTCGTAGTTCCTGAAAGTCACCAGCCGAGCGAAGCGAAAAGCGCCGGTACCTGATCGAGTGTGGAGAGCGTTGCATCGGGCGTGTAATCGGGCAGCAGCGTGCGGCCTGTTGCGCGATCTATCCACACGCAGCGAAAACCGACGTCGCGAGCGGCTGCGTGATCGAGATGCGGACTCGCGCAGATATGCACGACTTCGTTGCGCGTCACGCCGAGTTGCTCATGCGCGTAATCGAACAGCCGTCGCGCGGGTTTGTAGGCGCCCGCCTGCTGAGCGGTGATGACGCGGTCGATATGGCCGCCGAGTTGGGCGACATTGCCGGCTATGACGTCGTCGTCGGTATTCGACACGATGCACAGGCGGTAGCCATCCTGCTTCAGTCTCTGCAACGTATCGACCACTTCTGGAAACGGCGGCATGGCGGAGATGCTGTCGGTCAATGTGCGGACATCGCGTTCGTCAGTGGGCAGCCCGAGTTCCGTGAGTGCGAGACGAAGTCCAGCGCCTGCCACCTCCCGAAACGATCGATGCGGCGCGGTCTGTTCGAGCGCATGCTCGTGCCGGTCGTACACTGCGATGAGCCGTGCCGGATCGACGTCGTGACCGTGCTTGGTTTCGAGAATTTCGCGGACGGCCGCCTGCAAGCCTTCGTCCCACTGGATCAGCGTGCCGTAGCAGTCGAACGTAAGCCAGCGGGGGCGGGCGGTGTTGTGCAGTGACATGAATGGACTCCGACGTAAGTAGATCTGTGAACGACGTCAGATTAAGCGCATTGACAGATATTTGAAAATTAAATTAACCTCTCGACGTCAGTTGCATCTTAAATAACGAAGCGAGTCCGTCATGCTTGATCTCGACCTGCTGAACACGCTTATTTGCGTTGTCGACGAAGGCAGTTTCACGCGTGCGGGCGAGCGCGTGCATCGCACGCAGTCCACGGTGAGCCAGCAGGTTCGGCGGCTCGAAGAACTCGTCGGCCGCACGTTGCTGATGCGTGACCGTACCGGCAATCAGGTGACGGCAACCGAGCACGGCGAACTGCTCGCGCAATACGCGCGGCGGCTGCTCGCGCTGGCGCAGGAAGCACAAGATGCGTTGACGAGCGACGTCGCGGTCACGCCGCTTCGCATCGGCGTACCGGAAGATTTCGACGCGCGCCGCATGTCGGCGATGTTGTCCGGCTTCGTCAAGACGAAGCCAGGGGTGCGGCTCGAAACGGTGGCCGGCATGAGCGCCGAACTGCAACGCAGGCTCTCGGGCGGTGAGATTGAGATCGCGCTGGTCAAACGCGAGCCGGCGAGCGGGGAGTGTCTGGCGTCATGGCCGGAGTCGCTCGTGTGGGTGCGAGGCGCGCATGCTCCAGCGCCGGAGGAGTCGTCAGACGAACCCATACCTCTCGCGCTATTTCCGCAAGGCTGTGTCTACCGGCAGCGCGCGATCCGGGGTCTCGACAAGGCGCATCGCCGCTGGCGAATCGCATTCGGAAGCCATAGCCTCACGGGTATCCAGGCGGCCGTTTCTTCAGGGCTCGGCATCTCTGTTCTGCCGACCACAGCGGTACTCCCCGAGCACCGCGTATGCAACGGCTTTCCGCCTTTGCCGCCGACAGAGCTCGCACTTGTCAGCTCCGGCGGCGTGCTCAACGTGCATCAGCGCGCGCTGGTCGACTTCCTGCTGGCGGAGATGGAGGCGTAGAAGGGCCGGCCGAATGACAAACAAGAACTGAAAAACCGGCCCGACTGCTCGACGCCTACGACAGGTGATGCACTTCCTGCAACCCGAACACTGGCGTTGGAATGCCTTCCATGCGAGCCTTCAGTTGCAGAGACAGATACTGCGAGTAGTGCCGCGACTGATGCAGGTTTCCACCATGAAACCACAGCGCCTGCTGCTGCGTGGGCTTCCACATGTTGCGCTGTTCGCCTTCCCACGGACCTGGATCTTTCGTCGTATTCGAGCCGAGTCCCCACACCTTGCCGACCTTGTCGGCCACTTCGCGTGAGATGAGATCGGCGGCCCAGCCGTTCATCGACCCATAGCCTGTCGCATACACGATGAGGTCCGCTTCGAGTTCGCTGCCATCGCTGAGCAGCACCGAATGCTCTTTCAGTTCCACCACGTCCACGCCGCTTTTCAGCTTGATCTTGCCGTCGGCGACGAGTTCGGACGCACCGACGTCGATGTAATACCCCGAGCCGCGACGCAGGTACTTCATGAACAGACCCGAATCGTCGTCGCCGAAATCGAGCATGAAGCCGCTTTCTTCGAGCCGCGCGTAGAACGCCGCATCGCGTTCGCGAATTGCGTTGAAGACCGGAATCTGGAACTGGTGAAGAATCGCATACGGTATGGACGCAAAGGTCAGGTCAGCCTTCGCGGTCGTCATGCCCGCCGCCACCGCGCGCTCCGAATAAAGATCGCCGAGCGCGAACTCCATCAGCGAATCCGATTTGACGATGTGCGTGGACGAGCGCTGCACCATGGTCACGTCGACGCCGGCTTCCCACAGGGCCGCGCAGATGTCGTGAGCCGAATTGTTCGCGCCGATCACGACGACTTTCTTACCGTGATAGGCGTCCGGACCGGGATGCCGCGACGAATGATGCTGCTCGCCCTTGAACACATCCATACCCTTGAAGCTCGGGATATTGGGCTTGCCCGACATGCCGGTGGCTAGCACGAGTTGCTTCGGCCGAAGTGTGAGATTGCGGCCTTCCCGTTCGACTTCGACGATCCATTCGCCCTTGGCTTCGTCGTAGCGCGCGGATTTGCACACGGTCGAGCCCCAGTAGTTCAACTCCATGACCTTCGTGTACATCTCGAGCCAGTCGCCGATTTTGTCCTTCGGTGTGAAAACCGGCCAGTTGTCCGGAAAGGGCAGGTAAGGCATATGGTCGTACCAGACCGGATCGTGCAGACAGAGCGTCTTGTAGCGCTTGCGCCATGCGTCGCCCGGCCTCTCGTTTTTGTCGATGATGATGGTCGGCACGCCAAGCTGCCGCAGCCGCGCACCCAGTCCGATACCGCCTTGCCCGCCGCCGACGATCAGGCAATACGGCTCTTCCGACGTACCGAGTGTGTCGAGTTCCGCCTCGCGCCGCTCCTTCCAGCTCGTGCGGTCGCGGCGTGCACCGTGCTCGGCGCCCATAGGCCGCTTCGGGCCTTTCGGCTCCTCATGGCCTTTCAGTTCCGCCATGGTCGTGAGCAGGGTCCAGATGAGGCCGTCCTTCAGGCGAATGAAACCGCTGCCTCGCGCGACTCCGGTTTCGAAAGTGATCCAGCCTTGCGCAATGCCGTCGGCTTGCGTCGCCGTTTCGTTCTCCGCAAGCCGGAGTTTCGACGGCTTGATCGCGTCCACCTGTGCGTCGAGCATCGCGGCGATCTGCTCGCGGCCTTCGAGCGTCTTGATGTTCCATGTGAACGCGACCAGATCGCGCCAGTAACACTCCGGCTGAAACAGGTCGACGGCGGCCTGCGTGTCGCCGCGTTTCAGCGCGGCTTCAAGACTTTCGAGCACTTGGGATATCGCTTGATTTGCAGTGTTTTCAGACATGGTTGCTCCTCCATTTGAAACGGATAGTCGGACTTCATTGGTAGCGCGGGTTCTATGCCCGCTAGGGGAATCGGGGCAGCGCCGCTAGCACTTATGCGGCGGCAGGATGCGCAGCTTCGCAATGCGCCGGTACAAGGTCGCGCGGGACATGCCGAGCGCTTGCGCGGCCAGTTCAGTGCGCCACTTCGCGTCGTTCATTGCATCGACGATGCGGCGGTGTTCGAGCGCGTCGCTATCGGACAGAACCGGCGCAGCGTGCGGCGCGGCACTCCCGGCGTTACTGCTACTGCTGTTCTCTCGCGGCGCGGCCGTCCTGCTTCGCGCAATCCGCGCGGCGGAGGGCTGACGTACACGTGCATAGAGCGGCGAGCCGGTGTCGCCCAGTCTCAGCGAGACGAGGCCGCGGCCCACTTTCGCGTTGAAGAGACGCTCGGCGGGAACGTCGAAAATCTCCGACACGTGACGCGGCAACTGGTTGAGCGCCGGCACACATTCGCGTGCGCGGCGGTTTGCGGCGATGACGTGGCCGCGGGCGTCGATAGCAATCAGGATCTCGGGCTGCGCTTCGACGTAATGGCGGTTGCGATGCGCAAGCAGCACCCAGCAATCCGCGGCCGCGTTGAGGAAGCAGGCGTCTTCGATCAGGAGCGCGCTTTGCCGCACGATGTGATTGACGAGCCGCTGGCTTTCGCGGTCGTCGGGGGAGCGCACGGCCGACGCATCGAGTACGCCGAGCAATTCGCCATGCAAACCGAAAATCGGCGATGCGCTGCATGTGAGGGTGGTGAAGGCCGCACGGAAGTGATCGGTTCTATGCACGGTAATGGGCTCGGCGTCGAGCAGCACCGTCGCGACACCGCAGGTCCCTTCCTCGCTTTCGGACCAGCATGAGCCGAGATAGAGCCCAGCGCGTTTGAAGTCGTGCCGGCGGTCTTTATCGACGCGGTAGTCGATCGTCACGCCCTGTGCGTCGGTCAGCATCACGCAGTAGTCAGCTTCCCGCACCATCTCGTGCAGCCGCGACAGGCACTGGCCTGACGCGCGCAGAAACGATTCCTCCCGATGCTGCACGTCGCGTAATTCCGGCACGGTCAGAATGCGCGGACCGGCGGTCGCGCCCGGATCGAGGTGATATTGCTCGAGCGAGCGTTTATACGACGACGCAAGCCGCTTCCCGTCGACGCCCGCACGCGTCGTCCGTCCTTCTATGACGTTGCATATGCGGTCGATATGTCTCGTTGACGGAACGTAGGGCATGACGAGCCTCCGGGCGAACTCAGCGCGAACTGGGTGCTGGAGACATTCTGCGCCTCTACCCGGCGCGTGTCTCCGAAGCCTGAAACGTACGGTACGTTTGTAGCATGCGCGAATCGGCAGAGCACACTGCAGTGCACCATCGTCGCCGGTGAGATTTTTTTCTCAGCATGCCAACACGCGCGGGACGCGGCGTGAACGCTTGCCCGGAGCAATAAAAAACCGGCCCGCAGGCCGGTTTTTTATCAGGTGTAAAACTCAGAATGTTTGCCAGGTGTCCGCGCCTGCGCTTTGCAATTCACGTTCTTTGGGCTGCGTTGGCGCCATGGGCGACGATACAGCGGCTTTTGCGAAAGTCGTGACCGGTTTCGACTGCGAAGGCGCAGGTTTCTTCGGCGGCGCAATGGCGGGCGCCGGCTTCATTCGAACGCTTCGCGCCGTGCTTTTCACCGTCTGCTGTGCCGCGTCGACGCGGAAGATCGACACCGCCGCACGGAGGCTTTCCGCCTGATCCGACATGGCCTGTGCAGCGGCGGTGGCTTGCTCGACGAGCGCCGCGTTTTGCTGCGTGACCTCGTCCATCTGTGTGACGGCCACGTTGACCTGCTCGATACCCTTCGTCTGCTCGGACGATGCCGACGCTATCTCGCCCATGATGTCTGTCACCTGTTTGACCGAGCGCACTACTTCGCCCATCGTTTGACCGGCATTTTCAACGAGCAGCGAGCCGTTTGTCACATGAGACACCGACGCTTCTATCAGGTCCTTGATTTCCTTCGCCGCTGTCGCGCTGCGCTGCGCGAGCGTGCGGACTTCGCCGGCAACCACCGCGAAGCCACGACCGTCTTCGCCTGCGCGAGCGGCTTCGACCGCCGCGTTGAGGGCGAGAATATTCGTCTGGAACGCAATTCCTTCGATGACCGAAATGATTTCGGTCACCTTCGTCGAACTCGAAGAAATGTCTTGCATGGTGGCCACGACCTGCTGAACCACTTCGCCACCTGAGGCCGCCGTCGCCGACGCCGCCGACGCGAGCGTGCTGCCCTGGCGCGCGTTATCGGTGTTGTTGCGCACGGTCGAGGTCAGTTCTTCCATGCTGGCCGCGGTTTCCTGCAGCGATGCGGCCTGTTCCTCGGTGCGTTGCGAGAGATCCTGATTGCCTTGCGCGATCTCGCCAGCGGCCACGGAAATCGACTCCGCCGATGTTTTGATGCCGGACACAATAGACGTGAGCTTCTCGCGCATTGCCTCCAGAGAAGCCATCAAACTCGTCCGATCGCCGGGCACCACTCGCACGCTGACGATGAGGTTGCCTTCGGCGATCTGTGCCGCCATTTCCTGCGCGGCGCTCGGCTCGCCACCCAACTGGCGCAGAATGCTGCGCGAGATCAGCGCGGCGGTGACAATGCCCAGCAGGACGGCGATACCCGCAATGACCGCGACCATCGTGCGGACCCTTGCGTAAGTGGCGACAGAGTTCTCTCGAGCTTCCTTATTCTGCTGGTCCTCTAGAGCCGCCAGCTCGACTGCGCGTGCGAGCCACACTCGCTGCGGCGGGCGTGCGTTCTGCAACAGCTCCTGCATCGCGCCGGCGGTGTCGTGCGCCAGTGCGAAGTCCATCGCCTTGCGCTGGGGCGCGATCGCTGCAGCTTCGTCCTGCTTGATCTGGTCGAGCAGCGAACGCTCTTTTGGCGCCGTGCCGGGCTCTTCAGCGAACATACGTGCGAGTTGCTGGAATGCGTCCGCATAAAGCTGGTCCTGCTTTTTCATGCGTTCCGCCTCTAGCGCAACATCGCGCGGATCGCTGATCAACGCGAGATTTCGAAGCGCGATGGCGCGATCCTGTATCGACGAGCGCAACTCGTTCGCAAGACGCGTTTCCTCGTTATTCACGCGAGCGATGCCGTCCAGACTCGCGTCCAGTTCCGAGAGACCATATAAGGCAATGGCGGCGAGCACCAGCATGAATGCCGTCAACAGCCCGAAGCCGGCTTGCAATCGCGTCGATACCTTGATGTTTTTCATTTCCGTCCGCATTCAGAAAGGCGTATGTCTGGTTTACGTCTGCCTGACGGAATACTGAAGGACATTTGTAATCGACGACGTCATGTCGCGCCGCGACGGGCAGGTGCAAGGACGTCGCGGCAAGATGGGGGCCGGCAAAATTTGCCGCTATGGGTTGCGCCGATGCGTTACTGCTGTCATCGGCGTCGCATGATTCGCGGCCCGTTCAAGGCTGAACCGGTTTCCATGTCGGATCGGGATCGAACGCTTTCAGCGCTGCCGCTTCTCGCGCCGAATTCGGCCCGAGGTTCTTCTGATAAACCTGGCCGTCCTGATTAACGATAAAACTCATCTCGCCGGTCTTGCCATACTCGCTCGGCCACGCAACGCGTCGTTCGAGAGGCGTGCGTCACTCTGCGATGGAGGCAAGCAGCGATACCGGCACGCCATGACAGCTCACCGTCGCGACAACCCCGACGCCGAGGCCTTCGACGAACTTCACGCGAGTGTCGAACGGCGACACCTGTTTATCCACGCGCAGAATGTTGAGCGGCCACGTTGAATGCGATAGCCGTTCATGCGCAATGGCGCCGACCCACAGCGGCACGGCTGCCGCGCCGTCGCCGACCGCATAACCGCTTGGCCAGAAGCGCAACACGTCGCGCTCAGCGCGCGTGTCGCCGGGGCGCATGAAAACGAGCGACGACGGCACTCCGTTGTTCAGCTTCGGCAGTACGGGCAGAGCGACGGCGGGCACGTCCGGCGAGGCCAGCGAGAGCAGGCTATGGGCGGACACGTCGGTGCCTTCGAGCCATCCCTCGCTGCGCAGTTGGCGGCGGATCGCGTCGCCCTCCGATACCCATTGCAGCGTGAGCGGTTCCTTGCGGTCGCCGCCCATATCCGAGCGATAGCACGGCAGATGCTTCCACACGGAAACCGTCCACTGCTGCTGCGTCACGCGCGCGAGCGGCAGAGGCGCTGGCGTGCCGGGCGGCGTCATCATGCCGAGACCCGACTGCAGACTCATGCTCGCGAGCACCACCACGAGGACGACTGCCGGCATCCAGCTGCGCGTCGGCGGCTGCTGCGGATGACGCAGCATCGCGGTAAGCGCGACGATCGCCACCCACACGTACGAGAGCGCGGCGCCGCCAATCGCGTCCGATACCCAGTAGCGGCCGAAGTACACGCCCGCAAGCGCGACCACGGTTACGACGAGCGTGCTCGCGGTGACCACCAGCAATCCTTCGAGCATGCCGACCCGCCGCGCGAGCAGGAACGCAAGAAAGCCATAGACGATGACGGTGGCCGCCACGTGGTTGCTGGGAAACGCGTAGGTATTCGTCATGAGCGCGTTGGGCGCGGCGCGCTGCATTGCGAACTGCAAGGCGAAGATCAGCATCTGCGAAAAGACGACGGCCGCGAGCCAGTAGCCCACAGTGCGCCAGCGCCGCTCCAACAGCATCCATAGCGTAACGGTGACGATCAGCGCGGCGAGCGTCGCGCTGCTGCCGAGCGTTGCGAGAGCGGCGAGCACCGTGTCGCCCCACGGCGTGCGCACCGATTGCATGAAGCGGTACACGGACTCGTCGACATGGGTGAGCGGATCTCCGGCGACCACCTGATGAAGCACGCCGAAGAACAGTGCGCCGCACACCAGCACGACCAGCGACGCCAGCAGGACGCTGGTGGCATCCGGCGCTTGCGGGTCCAGCATTCTTCGCGCGACCCGGCCAAGCGGTCCCGGATGACGGCACGCCCAGCTGCCGAGATGCCGCCCAGCCGCGTTCGACCACGCGTTGGCATGCGAGAGCAGGAATGCAGCGGCGCGATAGCTGAGCCAGACGCTGCCCGCGAGCAGCGCAAGGACCACCACGAGCCGGAACGAGACGGCCCCGGCGAGCAGCACCGAAGCGCCGAACACGACGCCCGGCAGGATATGCGCCGGTGCCCACAGCAGCGCCGAGAGCACGTTCATCGCGTAGAAGCGCACGGGCGACATGCCGAGCATTCCGGCGACCACCGGCACGATCGCACGCAACGGTCCGACAAAGCGCGCGAGCACTACGCTCTTTGCGCCGTGCTTGTCGAAAAAGCGGTAACCCGCTTCGAGCACTTCGGGATGTCGAGAGAACGGCCAGAGCTTGACGATCCGCTTCTTGTAGCGGCTGCCGAGCCAGAAGCTGAGGCCGTCGCCGGCAATCGCACCGACGATTGCCCACACGAGGACCCAGCCGAGGCTCAGCGAGCCGGTGCCGGTCAGTGCGCCCGCGAGAAACATTGCGGTGCTGCCGGGAACGAAGGTACCGACGACCGCGACCGACTCCAGAAAGGCCGCGAAAAATACAACCGTGAGCATCCATTCCGGATGGCCGGCCAACTGATGCAAGAGATGAAGGTAGGCTTGCTCCATTGTGCGCGATCGGCCGTTATGGCGTCACGATCGATCATAACGCGCATGGAGCGTTTCTATTCCCCAACCGGTCCTTTTCGCGGGCGTCGGCTCGCGCGAGGACTTGGGTAGGGCGTCCCGTGGAACCTGTGACGGCGGTGAACGAAGTGGGCAACGGTTCGTCATACTGGTCGAGGGGCGCGTTACCTAACGGAGTGCAGCAAATGAAAATCGCAACTGGCGGTGTGGGGCGGACGGTGCTGATTGCGGCATGCTTCGCCGGCTTTAGTGGAATGGCTTGCGCGCAGTCGGGCAGCGCGAGCGCGGGCGTTGGCGGCTTGAGCGCAACGCCGTCGGGAGGAAACGTGAATGGCGCCGGAGCAGTGGGTACAACTCTGACCCCCACGCCTGGCCTTGCAACGCCGGGAGGTGCTGCGGGAACTGGCGGGATCGGCGTGACGGGTGCCGGCGCTGGCCGCGTGCCGAACAACATGCGTGCGAACGGCACGAGCCTGAACCAGAACCCCGATCCCCGAGTACCGAACCTGAGCGGAAGGCCCCCGGCGCCGCGATAGATCGAGCCGCGCGAGCCGGATCGACTGGCGCGGCCGGCTTAGAATGGGCGTCCCATCAACCGGTTGATTCGATTACAGGATGCGCCCATGGCATACGGTGAGCACAAATACGAAGTGTCCGTGCAGTGGACAGGCAACCTCGGCAGCGGCACCTCGGGATATCGCGATTACAGCCGCGATCATGTGATTGCCGCGGGAAGCAAGCCCGACATTCCAGGCTCGTCCGACGCCGCGTTTCTCGGCGACGCAAAGCGGTGGAACCCGGAAGACTTGCTGGTCGCATCGGCTTCGGCCTGTCACAAGCTGTGGTATCTGCATCTTTGCGCGGACGCCGGCATTGCCGTGGTGCAATACCAGGATCACGCCGAAGGAACCATGCTCGACAGTGCGCAGCAAGGGCGTTTCTCGCAGATCGTTTTGCGCCCGCGCGTCGTGATTCAGTCGGGCGGCGACGTCGAACTCGCGCGGCGCCTGCATCACGTCGCGCACGAGAAGTGCTATATCGCGAACTCGGTGAACTTCCCGATTCGGTGCGAGCCGGTGATCGAGACGAACCCGGGCTGAGCGATCTATCGCCGGGCGCTGCTGATTGCAAGCAATCGGAAGTTAGCGGACCTTTGCCGCCTACCGAGCGGCTATTGAGCTATCGCACGGGACACTCCCAGCGCTTTAGCGATTGCCGTCGAGCAGATCGCCCAGCAGTTCGTCGAACGCGGCCTGCGCGTCTTCCAGTTCCTGCAACGCGGCGTCGAAAGTCTGCAGCGCAAATTGCGAGGGATTGCCGCTGCCGGCTGGCGGAAATTGCGATTGCAACGACGCAAACGCTGTCTTCACGCGTTGCGTCGCGGTCAATACGCGCTCCATTGCAGCGCTCTCTTCGGCGCGGGCTTTGTCGTGATCGATGTTGCCGGTGTTGTCCATTCGGTACTCCGTGTTCGTGGGTGCGGCGCGCGCCGCGTGAAATGGCGTGACTATGCCACGTTCGGGCTCACGATAGCGGCAAGCCGCCGTCGGCCTTTACTTCGCGCAGCGACAATGCCGATTCGACCGACGTCACGCCCGGCAGACTGCGCATCTGGTCGCGCATGAAGCTGCCGTAGTCGTCCAGATCACGCGCCACCACCTGCAAAATGTAGTCCGCGCTGCCCGACACGTTGTGACACGCGATTACCCGCGGTATGGCCTGCACCTCGCGCTCGAAGCGGTTGGCCACATCTTTGTCGTGCACGGCGAAGCGCACGAGAATGAATGCGACCACGCCGAAGCCGAGCGCCGAACGTGCGAGCACTGCGCGGTACTGGCCGATGTAGCCGTCGTTCTCCAGCCGCTTGAGGCGTCGCGCGCACGGTGTTTCACTCAGGCCGACCAGTTCGGCGAGCTTCGCGTTCGACATGCGGCCGTCTTTCTGCAGCGCGGCGAGGATCGCGCGATCGGTCTTATCGAGGTCTGTTGACATGGCTTGGCGGGCGCCTTTCGAGTTTTAGTGGGAAGCTGGCGGAAACAGCGCGATGTTAGCGTATTCCGCCAAATCTCCGGCCTGAACTCCGGAAATTCGCCAGCAAAACCTCCGTCGACAATAGCAAGATAGAGCCTCGAAACAACGAGGCTCTCATGATTTCCGCACACCTTCTTGCTGTCTATATTGCCGCGCTGCTGGTCGTTTATGCCGTACCCGGGCCCGACATGGCGTTGATCCTCCAAACCAGTATTGGGCGCGGCGTGAGGAGCGGCTTCGCGGCGGCTTGCGGGCTTGGTTTAGCGCGTGCAACCCATGTGACGCTGTCCGCTTGCGGGGCCGCCGCGCTGTTGCGCAACGCGCCGTGGCTGTACGACGTGGTGCGTTATGGCGGCGCGGTTTATCTCGCGTGGATCGGCATCCAGATCTTCCGCTCGCCGATGTTCGCGTTACCAGAAAGCGGCGCGGCGCGCGACGAAGCTAACCCCTCGACGGATGCAACAGCGACAGCGACAGCGGGCATGCGGCAATTGAGGGCGGCGTTCGTCAAGGGTTTGCTGACCAACCTGCTGAATCCGAAAGCGCTGCTGTTCTGTTCGGTCTTGTTGCCGCAATTCGTGCGTCCCGAGGCGGGTCCCGTGGCGTTGCAGATGATCGAGCTGGGTTCGGTGCTGCTCGCGGTCGGTCTTTGCTTCGACCTCACGTATGCGATCGGCGCCGCGCGGATCGCGGGATGGATGCGCGCGCACCCGCTTGCTCAAACGTTGCAGCGCTGGACCTTCTCCGCCGCGCTGATCGGATTCGCACTGCGGCTTTCTCTCGATTGACGCGAATTCGACCCGGCTTTACCGGTTCAGCTTGCGTTCGCGGCGCGAACGGTCGTCGATAATTTTTCTGCGGTGCTTGTCTTTCATCTTCTTCCAGGTTTTGCATTCGTCGCGGGTGCGCAAGCAGCCAATGCAAAAGCCGGTTTCACTGTCGAATTTGCAGATGTCGATACAGGGCGATGCTGTGCTCATGGCCGGTAGACAGGTTGTTGGGGGGCAGAGGAGGTGAGGCGACTTTCGCACGCCGCATGCCTGTGCGCCAAGTGATTGTGTTAATAAAGCCGATAGAGCGCCGATCGAGCGCCCATTCAGCGGCCATGTCCGGCCGGCGACTACACGAACACCACCGCCATGCTTCGCCTTCGATGAAAACATTTCTGCTTTATGCGATTACCGCCGTCGCCGAGATTATCGGTTGCTATCTGCCGTGGCGCTGGCTGAAAGAGGGCGGCTCTGTCTGGCTGCTCGTGCCGGGCGCGCTCAGCCTCGCGGTTTTCGCCTGGCTGCTCACGCTGCACGGCACCGCCGCGGGCCGCGTGTATGCGGCGTACGGCGGCGTGTATGTGGCGGTGGCGATCTTGTGGCTATGGGGCGTCGACAAGGTGCGGCCAACGTTGTGGGACGCAGCCGGCGTCGCGGTGACGCTCGCCGGCATGGCAATCATCGCATTTCAGCCGCGCGCCTGAGCGCGTGAACCGGCGTGCCCGGGTGCCGATGCACCGCGGCGCGATTCCGGTGCGGCCCAGCGCATCCGCTATTCCAATCGCTTACTTCAGCCCGCCCAGATAGTCGAGCTTGCCGAGTTCCACGCCGTTGTGGCGCAGGATGTCGTACGCCGTGGTCACGTGGAAAAAGAAGTTCGGCAGCACGAAGCCCAGAAGATACGACTGGCCCGTGAACTCGACCGGGCCGCTACGCATTTTCAGGGTGACTGCGCGCTCCTCCGATCCGTCGATCTGCTGCGGGCTGAATTCCTGCAGGTAGTCGATCGTTTTTTGAAGGCGGGCATGCAGTTCGTCGAAGGTCTGTTCGACGTCGTCGTATTTGGGCGCTTCGACATTGGCGAGACGCGCGGCGCAGCCCTTTGCGGTGTCGCTTGCGATATACACCTGACGCACGAGCGGCAACATGTCTGGCGCGAGGCGGGCGTTCGTGAACACCGACGGATCAATCTGCTTTTCGGCTGCGTGTGCCTGCGCCTTGCCGAGGATGGCCTGAAGATTGGTGAGGCCGCGAATCAGCACGGGCAGTGATGCTTGATACATCGAAATTGACATGGGGTTCCTCTGATTCTTCGATTGCCCGCGCGGACGGCGCGTGAGGCAATGTAACGGCGGGATAGCCGCTGCAGCATCATAGCGGAGCGACGCAAACCGCGCATTACGCGTCCCGCCGCGTTAGCCATTCGGCCTACTGCCGCCTGCGCCGGAACTGTGTTCGAATGCATTGGTCCGAAGGTTTGCGAAGTCCTGCAAGCAGCACCCTGAAATCAGCAACGTGCCGTCTGTCGTCGGGCAGAGAGCGGACAGGGCGCCCCCGCCAGTCCCTCGTGCATCCGGCGCCGTCACGCCAACAGGAGAGTCGACACATGGCCACCAAGCACCCGCTGCCCGGAAGCGAGCGAACGGTAGAACAAGGTTCGAAACTCATCGGAGCTTGCGATCCGTCGGAAAAGATCGAGGTTTTCGTTATGCTGCGCCGCCAGCAGCAGGCGCAGTTCGACGCGCTGATGAGACGCATAGAAGCAGGCGACCCGAACGTGGAACCGCTGTCGCGTGAGACGTTGGCAAAAGACTATGGCGCTGCCCCGGACGACATCGCCAAAGTCAAGGCATTCGCGGCTGCGCACGGCCTGAGCGTGGTGCGTGACGACCCGGCCGCGCGCTCCGTGCTGCTCTCGGGAACCGTCGCGCAATTTCAGAGTGCGTTCGAAGTCAAGCTTGAAAAGTATCAGCACCATACGGCCGGGGAATTTCGCGGCCGTACCGGCTCGGTCAGCGTTCCCGACGATCTGCACGGCGTCGTGGAGGCGGTGCTCGGGCTCGACAACCGTCCGCAGGCACGGCCGCACTTTCGCATCCGCCCGCCGTTCCGCTCGGCCCGGACGCATCAGGCTTCGTTCACGCCGCTCGAACTGGCGTCTCTCTACAAATTCCCCGAAGGCGACGGCGGCGGTCAGTGTGTCGGCATCATCGAACTGGGCGGCGGATATGACCCGGCTGACCTCTCGTCGTACTTCGCGAGCCTCGGGGTGCCGTCGCCCACGGTGAAGTCGGTGAGCGTCGATCAGGCGCGCAATGAGCCGACGGGCGACCCTAACGGTCCCGACGGCGAAGTTACTCTCGACATCGAGATCGTCGGCGCAATCGTGCCCGGCGCGACCATTGCCGTGTACTTTGCGCCGAACAGCGACGCGGGTTTCATCGACGCCGTCAGCCGTGCGGTGCACGATACGGTCAACAAGCCGTCGGTGATCTCGATCAGTTGGGGCGGCCCGGAATCCATCTGGACCAGCCAGTCGCTGAAGGCGTTCAACAGCGTGCTGCAAACCGCAGCCGCGCTCGGCGTGACGGTCTGCGCCGCGTCGGGCGATAGCGGATCGAGCGACGGCGCGGGCGCGGGAGACCAGGTCGATTTCCCGGCGGCGAGTCCGTATGTACTCGCGTGCGGCGGCACGAGCCTGAGCGCATCGGGTACGTCCATCACGCATGAGGTGGTCTGGAACGACGGCCCGCAAGGCGGTGCGGGCGGCGGAGGCGTGAGTGGCGCCTTTTCGTTGCCGGCCTGGCAGGAGGGCCTGTCGGTTGCCCTGTCGAAGGGAGGCAAGAAGCCGCTCGCGAAGCGCGGCGTGCCCGATGTCGCGGGCGACGCCTCGCCGCTGACCGGCTACACCGTGCTCGTCGCGGGCACACAAACGGTGGTCGGCGGCACGAGCGCGGTAGCGCCGCTGTGGGCCGCGCTGATTGCCCGCATCAACGCGGCGAAAGGCAAGCCGGCGGGCTTCGTGAACCCGAAGCTGTATAAGGCGGCGGGCGTCTGCAACGACATCACACAGGGCAATAACGGCAGCTTCGCGGCGTCGGCGGGCTGGGACGCCTGTACGGGACTCGGCAGCCCCAATGGTCAGAAAGTGGCCGGAGCACTATAGTCAGCAGGAATCCGCAGCACCGGCACAAGACGTGAACGTACCCAGGGAGTCATCATGACAAGCACAGAGTCAACGTCCGTTAGTCCGCAATCGTCGCAGAATTCTCAAACCTCGGGCACGCCTTCAGCGGCCGGTGGGAAACGCAAGGCGGCCGATCAGCCTTTCTTCGATCCGGTTGCATACGGCAACGGGCCTGACGACTCCGTAACGGCCACGGACGAGAGTGCCGCGATCACGCATCACTCGGTCACGATAGACGGCAAGAAGATCAATTACACGGCAACGGTGGGCCATCTCGTGATCGTCGATCCGAGCAGTTCGGAACCCGCCGCGCGGATGTTCTACGTCGCGTTCACGCAAGACAACCAGAAAGAGGAAACCCGGCCGCTCACCTTCTTCTATAACGGCGGACCGGGCTCGTCCGCGGTGTTCGTGCTGCTCGGCTCGTTCGGACCGCGCCGCATCAAGACGTCGATGCCGAACTTCACACCGCCCGCGCCCTACACGATAGAAGACAACCCCGACAGCCTGCTCGACAGAAGCGATCTGATCTTCATCAATCCGGTCGGCACTGGCTATTCGGCGGCTATCGCGCCGAAGAAGAACCGCGATTTCTGGGGCGTCGACCAGGACGCGGATTCGATCGCGCAATTCATCAAGCGCTTTCTGACGAAGAACAATCGCTGGAATTCGCCGAAGTACCTGTTCGGCGAGTCGTACGGTACGGCGCGCAGTTGCGTCGTCGCCTACCGGCTGCACGAGGGCGGTGTCGATCTGAACGGCATTACGCTGCAATCGTCGATTCTCGACTACACGCAGGCGGGCAATCCCGTCGGCGCGCTGCCCACGGCCGCCGCCGACGCGTGGTATCACAAGAAGCTCGGCATCGCGCCGCGGCCGACCGATCTGGGCGCATTCGCTGAAGAAGTCGCGCAGTTCGCGCGCACCGACTACCTGGCGGCGCTGCGCAAATTCCCGACCACCGATTCTGCGACGGTCGAGAAACTCGCCGAATACACCGGCATCGACAAGACGACCTTGCTTGCATGGAGTCTCGATGTCGCGTCGTACGACAGCCGCGGCAATTCGCTATTTCTGACCACGCTGCTCAAGCCGCAAGGTCTCGTGCTTGGCGCATACGACGGCCGGGTCACCGCGATCGGAACCGGCATAGCCGGCAAGGTCGATCCCAATTCGGGCGGCAACGACCCGACCATGACGGCGGTTTCGGGCGTCTACACGACGATGTGGAACGTCTATCTGAACGAGCAGTTGAAATACACGTCGAACTCGGCGTTCACGGACCTCAACGATCAGGCATTCCAGTTCTGGGACTTCAGCCATATCGACCCGACAGGTGCTCAAAAGGGCGTGGACGACAAGGGCAACGTGATTCTGTACACGGCCGGCGATCTGGCGGCCGTCATGGCACTCAATCCGGACCTCAAAGTGCTGTCGGCAAACGGCTTCTACGATTTCGTCACGCCGTTCTATCAGACTGTGCTCGACCTGCAGCAGATGCCGCTGCTCAGTCAGCAGGTTCGGCAGAACCTTTCGGCGCGCTTCTATCCGTCGGGTCACATGATTTATCTCGACGGCGGCTCGCGTACCGCGTTGAAGGCGGATCTCGCGGCAATGTACGATTCGGCGGTGGCGAACACCGAGGCACTGAGCCGTATTCGGGCGTTGCAGGCTCGCGTGGCACAGTAGGTTGGGCAGTGGTGGGTCCGCGGCGGCATTGCGTCGCCGTGGAAGGTCCATCGCGACGCATGTCGTGTATCCGGCGGGCAAGCATTTTTTTCGCATGCGTATTGAATGTGTTTTAATTACCTTGCGAATTGACTATTGCGTGCCTCGCAGGCGCGCCGACGAATGAACGCAGACATTGCAGACAGGCGTCGCAGCGGCTGTTCCAGCGACCACACAGGTAGGATCTTCAGGGCACATCTGCTCGCGCTTGCGTCCCGGCGTCCCGGCTCGTTGCGGTTCGCCATGGCGCTGAGCGCCACGGCGCTTCTCGCGTTGCGCGTTGGTGGCGCATATGCGCAGGAGGCGCGCATGCTCGACGAACGCGTTACGCAGCAATCGATCGGCGAAACGATATGCCGCCCTGGCTATGCCAGCGCGGTCGCGCCGCCGTTCGATGAACTCATGGCGCACAAAGACCGGATGCTTGCCGAGCGCGGCATCGACGCCGACGATGGCGCCGATTTCGCGCTGGACAGGCGCGTACCCGTGGTGCTCGGCGGTTCGCCGGACGCGCCTTCCAACCTGGGTCTGCTGCCGTGGGCGGGCCGCCAGGGTGAGCGCCGCAAGGCGCGTGCGGCGGTCATGCTCAAGCGCTGCGTCTGCGAAGGCACGATCAGTCTCGCGGAGGCGCAAGCGGCGATCGTCGGCGACTGGTCGGTGGTCTATTCGGGCTTCAGCCAGACCTCGTGCGACGTCAGCCGGTTGGACGTCGCCACCAGCGCCGAGAGCGGGCGAGCAGCCGGACATGGCTCACAGCCTTGAGGCTGTGTTCCCCGGAACCTGCGTGCCGGCGATCAATTTCGTTCGCATGGACCTGGCCGCGCTTGTGCAGATTGAAGAGGGTTTCTTTCGACGTGCGCCTGTGAGTCGCTTGCCGTTCATCGCGCCACCTGAACTTATTCCTGGAGAATCATCATGATCCATTCACCTCTTGCCGCGGCGACGCTTGCTGCACTGACCCTCGCATGCGCCGCAGGCAGCGCGTCCGTACTCGCCGCCGAGCCGGTTCATTGCGGTAAAGCCGACGCGCTGCAAATTCGGGGCGATGTGCCTGCAGCCATCAGCTTCGACGTGTATCGCCAGTTGCGTCCGCTGAATGCGCAACGCGTCGCGCTGTTCCAGTCTGCTGGCGAAGTGAAGCATTTACCCGATGGACTTGCGGTGTGCGAAGTCGCGGACGACGGAGTCGACGATCCGTCCGCAGTCCTGGTCGAACTGCCGCAAGGCAAGAACGCATGGTGGGTCAGCGCAGCCAACGTTCAGCAGGCTGATTGATCCTCTTGTGCTAAGCCGGGTCGCCCCGTTGCACCCGGCGTGATCACTGCGGTGATGGACGCGGCGGTCCGTTTCTTGCAGCCCGCTTTCGCATGCCGCAGGCGCGGTCCATAGCCCGGCGCACCCAAGGAGCATGCAGCCTCGCTACCCAGCGAATGTTCCACTGTTCAGGTACAGTGCACTGACTGCGTCTTTAACGCGGTGTCCCCGAGACGCCGTGACGTGCTGCATGCATGGTCGCAAGTGGCTTTCTGAAAAAGGGCCAGCCCAATTACCGGAGATTCGAATGATTGCCTTCTACCTGTCATTGGCCGCGCTTGGCGCAGCGGGCGCCGCACTCATCCGTGAACTCGCCGCCGCGCAGGCCAGACAGCGTGCCGCCTTGCGCCGCGTACAGATACATGCCGCCGACCGCAGTAGCCGCCGAGGGTAGGCCGCATGAATCTGATCGTGCGCAACATCGCGCCGTCGTGCAGCGAGCAGGAAGTGCGCGAATTCCTCCAGCGCGAACTGGGACACTACGCCCGCAATGTCGAGGTCGTCGACGCCGGTACGCCGGGCGCCTATGCCACGGTCGAACTCGACGCGCAGGTGCCGTATGTCGGCGAGGTGATCGCGCGTCAGATTCATGGCAAGCAGTTGGGCGGCATGGTGCTCGAGGCGAGCGCCGATCTTTTCACCGACGAGCCGCCACCGGAGCAGTGACTGCTGGGCCTTCCTCTGGCGTATTCCGCAGAGAAGGCGCGAGTAGGGTGCGGACGATGCGCAGAAAGAGGCGTTTCAAGACTTGAGCCGGCGGCGCGCCCAACTGGTGTTCGCAGTGTTGCTGTGCCACTCTTGCCGTCTTAGTCCGCGCTTCCAGCCTCCGGCCAATCGAACAGCGTGTACGGCAACGCGCGCTTGTGCCGCGTGATCTCGTAAAAACGCAAGATGATCTTGCGTGCCTCATCGCTTACGGATTTTCCTTCCAGGAAGTCGTCGATCGTTTCGTATGGAACGCCGTAGGCGTCTTCGTCGGGACGTTGCGGGCGCAACGCTTCGAGGTCCGCGGTCGGCACCTTGTGAGCGAGCGCGTCCGAGGCGCCCAATGCTTTCGCGACCGCACGCACCCGCCGCTTGTTGAGCCCGGCGAGCGGTAGGACATCGGCGCCGCCGTCGCCGAATTTCGTAAAAAATCCCATTAGCGACTCGGCCGCGTGGTCGGTGCCGATTACCACGCCCATGCGCGTGCTGGCTACCGCGTACTGCGCGATCATTCGTTGCCGCGCCTTGATATTGCCGTGGACGAAGTCTTCCTGCGCTTCGTCCGCGAATGGCAGTCCGCTCTGATGCAGCGACGCGAGCATCGCGTCAGCGGCGGGCTTGATGTCCACGGTCAAGGTTTCGTCCGCGCGAATAAAGGCCAGTGCCTGCTGCGCGTCGGCTTCGTCTTTCTGCTCGCCGTGCGGCAAGCGTATTGCGACGAAACGCGCGTCGTAGTTCGCGGCGCGCAGCCGCTCGACGGCCAGTTGCGCGAGGCGCCCGGCCGTAGTCGAATCGATGCCGCCGCTGATACCCAGCACGTAGGCTTTCAGGCCGTTGCTGCGCAGATAATTCGCGAGAAAAAAGACGCGGCGCTCGATCTCCGCGTTGGCGTCGAACTCTGCGGTGACGTGCATTTCGGCGGCGATGTCCGCTTGGATCGCGGCTGGATCGGTTCGCTTCATGATCTTCTGCTCCTCGCGCCCGGGCGCAATGTCAAAGAAACAACTTCGGCGCGACAGTGGCGAGCACGTAGCGGACCCGCCGGAGGTCCATCGACAGATTGCCATGCGCTGAGTAACATCCTCGTTCCGAGCGCCGCATCAACCTGCGAGCAACCAATAATAATCACATCAGTGCGAACCCGCGATGAACCATCTCAAGCGGCCTCGCCCGCCTGTATTCGTCTGTCCGACTTTTGCACGAGTCGCCGCGCAGTGCAAAGCCGGCTGTATGCCGTATGCATTTTTCTGGCCGCGCGCCACGCGTGAGTTGTATTGCGTAATTCGGTGGCTGCCTGGCCGGGTGCTATCCACCTTTGCCAGGTTGAGCAAGCTTATATGCGGCGTCGCGCTTGCCGTCTCCGCTTGTGCGGCCTTCGCTGCCGGGCCGCCCGCGGCAACGAGCGGCGCGGCGTTCTCCGTCGACGCGTCGTCCGTCGCGGCACCCGATGCGGCCGGCGGCGTGGACCCGCGCCGGGCATTCGCGTTGCGCGATGTATTCGCCCGCCACGTCACGCGACGGCTCAATGTGCCGGCCTCCGAGCAGCGCGCCTACGCCGCTCGTCTGCAAGCGGCGTTGCGCGAGCACGAGCTCGGCGAACTGTCCGGAGAATACGTCGTCATGGTCGACCGCAATGCGAACGTGCAGGCGCTGCTGATCTACTTTCGCGCGGCGCCCGCCGACACCTGGCAGATGATCGGCGCGTCGCCCGTGTCCACCGGACGGCCAGGCGAGTACGACCACTTCGTCACGCCGCTCGGCGTGTTCGAGCACACGCCGTCCAACATGGATTTCCGCTCTGAAGGCACCGAGAACGAGAACCATATCCGCGGCTACGGCAAGCGTGACATGCGCATTTTCGATCTGGGCTGGGCGCAGGCAGAGCGTGGCTGGGGCAAGGGCGGGATCTCGCAGATGCGATTCCAGATGCACGCTACCGACCCCGACCGGCTGGAGCCGCTGCTCGGCGTGCGCCACTCGAAGGGTTGCGTCCGGATCCCCGCATCACTCAACACTTTTCTGGATCATTACGGGATCCTCGACGCGGAATATGAGGCGCTCGTCGACTCGGGCAAATCGCTGTGGGTGTTGAAGAGCGATCGGCAGATCATGCCGTGGGCGGGGCGGTATATCGTCGTGGTGGATTCTGCGCGCAAGGCCCGTCCGGCGTGGGCGCCGGCGCCTGACGCAAGGACGCGCGCCAAAGTGCCGGCAGCGGCGGACACGGCGGATTGATGTGCGGCGTTTGGTCGGCGGTCAGCGTCTCGAGCGCCATGCGATCCGCGCATTAGTGCATCCATCAACGCATCAGCAACATCGTGCCCGCGCCAAGGATTCCACCGCACAAAGCGCACGCCCACAACAGCGCCCGCGTACGTCGGTATTCGCGACTGATGTCGGCGAGCAGTTGGGCGTTTTGCCGCGGCGTGCGCGCGCGGTCGTGTTCGTGCTGCAGATAGCGCACGGCCAGTTGCGGCACGCGTGGCAGCATATGGGCGAGATGCGGTAGCTCGTGTGAAATGCGCTGGAACCAGCCGCGATGATCGACGTCGCGCCGCGCGATGTCCGCGAGCACGCGCCGTGCGATGTTCCATGTATCGACGCCCGGATGCAGCGCGCGCGCCAGCATCTCCGCCTGATGGAACGATCGTTGCGCGGTAGCGAGCCGGCCGGAAACAACCCCGTCGAACGGAAGCACCGCGTGCAGCAGTTGGTGGAAGAGCGACCCGGCGGAGCGGTCTTGCGCAGCCGCCGCAAAATGCGCTTCGGCTCGGGTACGCAATTCAGCTTCGAGCATTTCGGGGCGAGTCTGATGCGGCACATGCCCGGCGTCGCGGTGCAGTTCGGCGAGCCGGCCGTAGTCCTGCTCGAACAGGGCGGTCGCGCCATGAACGAAGAACTCGCGCTCGCCGGTCGAGAGGCTGGACATGATCGAAAATTCCGTCAGCACGAGTCGTCCTGAAGAATCGGGCTCGATGCTTACGCGAACCCGTCGCGCGTCAAGCGTCGCGTGAAAGAAGCCGTGTTCGAATGCCTGCTCGGTCACCACTTCCACAATGTGCGCAGCGAGCGGTGCGAGCTTCACCTGATGCGCATGCAGACCGCTCAGGTCGGTAGCCGGCAGCGTGTCGATGCGCTGCACAGTGAGCGTGTGACTGGTGCAAAGATCCCAGATCACGTCCGGTACGACGAGGCGCGTGTCGCCCGCGAAATGATGGCCCGTCTGGCTCAGGTTGGCGGCTTCAGCGCGTAGATCGAAGCGGCGCTGAATCTCGTCCGCGAAGGTTTGAGCCAGCGCCCGCAGCCGCAGGCGGCGCGCGGTGCTCGACAGCTTTTCCAGCCAGCGGGCGACCCAGCGCAGAAGCGCAAGCTCGTCGCCGATCTGTTGCAACTGGCCAGCGCGCAGCAATTTGATTGCCACTTCGCGATGACCGTTGACCGGCATCAGCAATCGCGCGAAATGCGTCTGTTCGGCGAAACCGCTGCGCACCGGTATCAGGTCGACCGCGCTGAAGAGGGCGGCGAGCGGCCGGCCGAACGCTCGAGTCAAGGCTTCCTCGGATTCGCGCGGCGGCAGCGGCGTTTCCATATGATCGATCGCGTCGATCGCGTCGTGCAATGTCGAGGTTGCCAGTTCAGGGTGCTCGACCAGCGTCTTCGCGAACTGGCCCGCAAGCGGGCCGAGCGCGGGCAGCAGGCTGTGAACACTGCGCGCGCTGCGTGTCGACGAATGCACGCGGCCGACGAGCTCGGCCAACCAGTGCAGCTTGCGATTGGCTGGAGCGGCAAGCCAGATCAGGCGCGCGCCGTAACGCAGTGCGTGGCAGAGCAGGAGTAAGCGGCGAAACAGTGGGGGCATCGGCAGTTCGATTGGCGGCAATGCGGCGCACAAGAACTGGGCGCCGTGTGGCCAGGACAATCAGATTATCAGGAATGCGCGCCGGCGGGCGCATCTGCGAACCGGCAGCTCGGTCTTGCCAGGGAGTCAGCGTGCTGAACGCGTCGGTCTCGCCATGCGCTCTATGGTGATCGCATCTGACCATTGTTCAATCTTCAACGCTGGTCTTTCTGGAAGCCAGCGAGGCTCGCGATTCGCTGAATGATTCGGTATCGAGCACATGTAGGAAGAACGAACGAAGCTCATGACCCACACAAGCGATACGTGTGAGCGCCGCTGTTTTTTTAGGAGAACAGTTCTCGAAATAATGTTCGCGCCGGCGACGGCGGAGAACATACATCCGCCACGATGCTATGGCGGAAAACTTAAGGAAACCTGAAGGAAATCGCTTTGCAGCCTTTATGACAGTTTTTTTAACGACGCAGTGACAAATGTGTTCTGGCGCACAGTTTGGAACAACTAGACCACTATTCTCGAAGAGGGAAGTGTAAGCAGTGCGCGTTGCGTGAACGTATCGAGCATCCAAACACATTCACACGAGGAAATGATGGCCGAAGCGAGCGTACCCCTTTGTGTCGATCTCGATGGCACGCTGACGAGCACCGACCTCCTGGTGGAATCGTTCCTCGTGCTTGTTAAACGAAATCCGCTGTATGCGTTCTTATGCATTGGCTGGCTGTTGCGCGGTAAGGCGCATCTGAAGGCCCAGATCGCACAGCGTGCCGCCATCGACGTGACGTTGCTTCCTTATAACGCGCGCCTCGTGGCGTTTCTGCGAGAAGAACGGTCGTGTGGCAGAGACCTATATTTATGCACCGCTGCAAACCGCAAGTTCGCTGAAGAGATAGCGACGTATTTCGGGTTCTTTAAAGGGATTCTGGCGAGCACTGACGCCCACAATCTGTCGGGTGTTCACAAGGCGTCTGCGTTGTCCGAAGAATTCGGTCCGCACGGTTTCGACTATTGCGGCAACGCGCTGTGTGACGTGCCGGTCTGGAAGCAATGTAGACGGGCGATCGTTGTGGGAACGCGCCAGATCGCCGAGGCGGCCGAAATGGTCAATCACAAGGTGCTCTTCTTCGAGGATCGGCGATCGCTAATCGGCCTTACTGTCAGGGAAATGCGCGTTTACCAGTGGGTCAAGAATCTCCTGATTTTCGTGCCGCTGCTCGCATCGCACCGATTTACCGAGGGGGACACGCTGCAAGCCGAAGTCATTGCATTTTTTTCTTTCTGCTTCTGCGCTTCGTCTGTATATCTGCTCAATGACATGCTGGACCTCGACGCGGACCGACGCCATGTTCACAAGCGCGATCGGCCGTTTGCGTCGGGACAGTTATCGCTGGCTTTCGGCATGCTTCTCGGATGTGCGCTTCTTATTGCCTCTGCTGGATTTGCTCTGCTGCTGCCTTTTACTTTTCAACTGGTACTGGCCGGCTACTTTGCGACCACGCTTGCTTATTCGCTCAGGCTCAAACGGTTCATGCTTGTCGACGTCTTTGTTCTCGCGGCTCTTTACACCGCGCGCGTCGTGGCGGGCGGCGCCGCGGGCGACATTCCGCTTTCCGACTGGTTGATCATGTTTTCCATTCTGATCTTTCTGAGCCTCGCCATGGTCAAACGCTATGCCGAGCTCGACGCGCTATTGCGTGAAGAAAAAGTTTGCGCAGTGGGGCGCGGGTACGTCACCCAGGATCTGGGTATTCTGCGTTCATTCGGTACCGCGTCCGGTTACGTCGCAGTACTGGTTCTCGCGCTGTATATGAATTCGTCCGATGTACGCGCGCTTTATCGACATCCGCATGCACTCTGGTTGCTATTCGGACTGCTGCTCTTCTGGATCAGCCGTGTATGGATGTTAGCCTTTCGCGGCGAGATGCACGACGATCCAATCGTATTCACCATCAAGAACCGCCTGAGTTTGTTCGTAGTATTCCTTTGCGTGGCGACGGTGATAGCGGCAAGTTGACCTTTGAGCATTCAATCGATGCGACTGGTTTTCTTTCTTCTTTTCGTCAGCGCGCCGTCGCTATTAATGTCCGCTCGAGCAGGGCTGTGAGCAAGTCAGAAGCCCATACCTTCTTTCAAAAGTGCGGGCGCTGCGGCGCGCACTTTTCCGGCCGTAAGGTCCCCTGCTTGTGCCAGTACTTCGCGCGATATTGCGCTCAGCAGCATTGCCCGATGACGGCGATCATTGGGCTGACGTCGACTAGAGAGTTTGAGGGCAATCTGAAAGCATTCCGCATTTTGCGGCCGGAGCGGAGTCCTTTCTTCATTCTTGCGTGCGCCAACGCGCATTCGAGAGCCGGTTCCCGGCATCGCACGGTGGCAAATAACATAATCTGGGTGTACCGCAGGCAGCAAAGCGACTCGTTGGGCGGGCCTACTCCGCAAGACGGACGGTTACCGTCCTGTCCCAGTACGTACCTTATTGTCTACGCGAAAAATGAATAGCTTCGACACGAGCATTGAGACTTTTTTTAGCGGATTCCATTCTTGTGTCCTGTGCAATCATGCGGTGCAAGCCATCGCGGACATGTACACATTCAAAGGTCTGGTACTGATTCCCGTTTTATGGTGGCTATGGTTTCAGTCGACCGAGCGTCGGCAATGGCGGCGTGAAGTTGTCATTGCGACTACCGTGAGCGGGCTATTGGCTCTTCTCGCTGGAAGACTTCTGGCGCATTTTTTACCGTTCCGCACGCGCCCGGCGTTTTCGCCCGATCTGCACCTTCATTTCCCAGTTGTCCCGCAAAGCGAAAGCTTGTTGTCAGCGTGGAGTTCTTTCCCGAGCGATCACGCAATGTTGTGGATGTCGGTTGCGGTAGGCATCTTCATTGTCTCTCGCCGCGTTGGCATTCTTGCGCTGCTGTATGTCGCCATATTCATTTGCATTCCGCGCGCATACCTCGGCTTCCATTACCCGACCGACCTGTTGGGAGGAGCCGCGATTGGCATCGTCATTACCTACATCATGACTCGCGACTCCGTGAGAGCGCATTACGCGACGCCCATGTTGCGCTGGATCGAGCGCAATCCTGGACCATCGGCCATGTTGGGTTTCGTGCTGTGCCTGGAGCTCGTTACCCAGTTCGATGAGATTAGAGCCTTCGCCACTTCCGTTTTCAAGGTTGTCTGATTCGTTTGTCATTCAGACGGTGGACTGAACGATTCAAGCGGAGCGCGTTACGCGAATGCCGGCTCTCTCGACTCTTATCCCGCACGTAGCATGCAGCGACGTGGGTGTTTCGCTGCGCGAATAAGAGCCGAGATGAGCGCTGTCCTTCTCCAGGTCATATCTGAAGGCCAAAGGTCTACACAATCTGAAAGGGGTGTTGATGACTGCTCGAAACGGAACGGCGTATACCGGCAGGCCGTTGTATTTGTGGAGCGTCTGGCTGATTGCTACTGTTGTGGCTTGCACGCCGCTCTTTGTCTCGTCGATTCCGCCATTGGGACAGCACTTCTATAACATCGTCAGAGTAGACATTCTGGCGCATCCCGGTTCCTACGCTGGCAACTTCGTAGTTCGGTGGGACCCATTGCCTGACCTTGCGATGGACCTGACCTTGCCGTGGATCGCGAAGCTGATGCCGGTGGAGTGGGCAGCATGGTTCTTTATCGTGGTCGAACTCGCGTTGCTCAGCTCGGGCTGCCTGGTTCTCAGCCGTGCTCTGAATGGCCGGTGGTCATGGTTCCCGCTGTTCAGTTTTCTGCTTCTCTACAACTGGATCCTGATACGCGGTTACGATAACTTTCTGTTCGGGACCGGCCTTTGTTTGTGGGCGATAGCCTTGCATGTGGCGCTTCGCCGGTCCACGGTCGCGCGGATCATAGCGTCGTCTTGCAGCGCCCTTGTGATTTACTTCTGCCATCTTTTTCCTTTGGCCGTTTTTGCACTGATCATAGGAACGTGGGAGCTTGGCTGTTTCCTGCAGGAAGGGAAACTGCGAATCCGCTCGCTCGTCATGCACGCGAGCGCAAGCCTCGTTCCGTTGATACTTCCCGTGGTATTACTGGCGCATAGCAGTACCGGCGGACTTCGTGGCTCCGTCGATTTCGGCGTCGTTCATATATTCGCCAAAGTCAGCCGTTGGCTCGATGTCTTCGCAATCGGCAATCCCCCGGCCGACGTCGCAGTGCTGGCGAGCATGGGCCTGACATTAGCCGTCGGCTTTCTAATGAGATGGTGGTCCTGTAAACCCGAGTGCCGGATCACGGTGATTGCGCTTCCCCTGGTAGCGCTATTTGCGCCGTTCTCCGCATTTGCTTCTTATGGCGTGGTCGAGCGATGCGCGCTGAGCTTCGCATTTCTGCTGACAGCCCTGGTAGATGTGCGGACTTCGACACCGCATCTGCAACGGGTCGGCGCGCTAGCGCTTGCAATCGTTTTCCTGTTTCGCATTGCAACAGTAACTGCCGATTGGCGTGCGGCGAAGCCTTCCATTCAGGCGTACCGCGCTACGTTCGCGTCGTTGAAATCGGGCTCGGTCCTGTTTCAATACAAACAGGATACGACGTATCCGTCTCCAAGAACCGCGCCTCACCGCTGGAATCCATATCTGGATAAGGTCGTTGCGCTTGCAACGCTCGATCGGGTTCTCGTGCCGGATCTCTATCTGAAGGCGGGCCAGCAGCCAGTGCTTTATCGCGCAGAAAACGCCGCATTGAGGAAGTTCCAGGACGATATCGAGAACGGCGACACGGCATTCCGGGCGAATGACGGTATGTTGCGCGCGTGGGCCGCGGACTTGCAAAACAGGTTCCCGGACCTGCAAACCCGATTCACGGAAGTCTATCTCGCTGTGTTCGATCCGCAACGACGCCTGTCTGAAACACTAACCGGTTGGCAACTCGTTGCGACGCTACCGGAACATCGGCTCTACCGAATGCTTCCTCGTTGAGCGCGGTCATCATGCTTCCGATCAGCTAGCCGCTTACGGTGCGTAAGGTCGTTCGCAGAATGTCGTTTTACTGCCAGCGGACGTCGCATTCGCGGCATGCCGGCGCGGCTGTTGACCATTACATTCGAAGGAACCCCGCCACGTCGCTACAACCGTGCCGCACAGGACGAACAAGACTCAGCCCGAATGAAACAGGCACGCGAAACGGCTGCCCATCAGCCGACAGGCGCGTCCTTTTTATCGGACACGCAACCGCTTGCCGACGGATGGGAAGGCACGAATTCTCTCAGCGCCGCTGTCCAGCCGGGCGAGGCGACCGCAGGCGCGAATGTCGTGGTCGGCGGCAAGAACTTCACGGAGCAGCAACTGCTTGCCGAGATGACGACCGAGCTATTGCAGGCCAAGGGTTTCACCGTTACGAAAAAGGACGGCTTGGGCAGCGCGGTGTTGCGCGCGGCGCAGGAGAACGGACAGGTCGACGTGTATTGGGAATACACCGGAACTTCGCTGATCACGTACAACAAGATCAATGACCGCCTTTCGCCGGAAGACACTTTACGCTGATGGAGCAGAATATAGAGCGTCCCGTTCCCGTGCAGACGCTCGCCTCGCTGGTCGGCATTTCGCCTCGGCAGTTCGAGCGTATGTGGCTCAAGCACTTCGACATGGGACCCTCGCACTTCTACCTGGGCGTGCGCCTGAAGGCAGCGCAAAAGCTTCTGCACGAATCGACGTTTTCGATTTTCGACATTGCCATGCAGTGCGGATTTGCTAGCGCCTCGCATCTGGGGCGGTGTTATCGGAAACTCTTTGACGCCACGCCCGGACAGGAACGTGCCGCCAGGGGCAAGTGAAGATCACCATTGCGTAAGAGGCAACGATCCGGTTCCACCTGCTGCGAGCCGGGTCAACCTCGAACGCAACAGTGGTGTCTCGCGAGTTGTGTCGAAGGCTCCGGCGCTCGCGGTGTTCAATCAATGCGGCCGCTCATTGTGCATGAGCGGCCGTGCATTTTCTCCGACCTACATGCCGATGCTCGACCCTCCGCTCGAACTCGTGCCTGTGCTCGTTCCCGTGGCGGAACTCGAGGTCGATGCCGGATTCAGATCGATTCTTCCATAGACGCCGTCTGCTTCGTCATTGGGCCCCGCCGCGAAGAAGAGCGTAGTAGCAGGCTGATTGTTGAGCCCGTTGCCGAACGCAATGCCCCACAAGCCCGGCTCGACGATCGCACTGCCGGTCGAACTCTTGATGGCACCCATTGACTGGCCGCTCGATGCGTTGAAAGCGTTAATCGTGCCGTCGCCGAAATTGCCGATCAATATCGCGCCGCTCAATGAGCCGAAGTTGCTCGGCGCTTGTGCAATACCCCATGGTGCATTCAGCGCACCGCCCGTTGCGAAGTGCTGCTTCAGGTTACCTGCCGTATCGAATACGTCCACCATACCGAGTCCCGCGCCGGCGACGTCGTCATGTTTGTCGGCATCCTGCTTCGCGTAGGTGACGAACAGGTTCGATCCGATCAACTGGATGCCGAACGGCGCAAAGCCGGCAGGAATGGCTGGATCCGTAAAGGCGCCGGGCATGGCGACCTTGGCAAAGTTGGTGTCGAAGACGTCGATCTTGTTGTTATGGAAATCGGCAGCGTAGAGGAAGTTGTTGCCGTTGTTGGCCGCGAGCGCGAGGCCCTTGTACACGGCGCCGCCGGTGCCGTCGTCGTACATGACGAACGCATTGGTTGGCCCAACGGCTGGCGCCCATGCGGTGACGGTGCCGCCTTCGCCCACGAAGATGAAAGCGGCGACGCCAGACTTGCCGTTTTGCGTCACGTTGAAGCTTTGCGTGCCGTTGAATACGATGCCTGTTGGCGACGCTGTCCCGTTCTTGCCGTCGGGGATCGTGACGACGAGCGATTGCGGCACGCCGTTGCCGTCATAGAGTGTCGCGAGGTTGGTTCCGTTGTCGGCGACCCAGACGAAGCCTTTCGGATTGAAGGCCACGCCCCAGGCATTCTTCAGATTGACGTCGGTGTGCGCCGCCGACACGGCGCCATCCGAGACGAGCGCCTTTGCGGTGAACGACGACTGTGCAGGCGGCCCAGAACTGGGAGAACTGGAACTGCCGCCGCATGACGCGAGTGTCGCGATAGCTGCGCTGCAGGCTACGACGGTGAACGCTGCGAGTAGAGACTTCATGGCCGCACTCCTTGTTCCGTCCAAAGGTCACAACGCTCAATGAACGAGAGGGCGATCGGGTTTATTCCAGTGGAGGGAACTTATTTGCGAGTACTTTCTATGGCTGAACCGGATAGATAAAAGGGGGGGCGAATTCACGTGCTGGCCTTGGGTTTGACGCGTGGCGACTAACTGCGATGTAGCGCAGCAATTACATGCAATGTAATTGGCGCCATGAGCGGCGGCATCTAGTCTGTGTCTGTCGCGCTTCCATTCCGGTTGCGCTCACCGCCAGGGAGATACCATGTCCCGCTTTCCCACATACACGATCGAATCCGCTCCGGCAGAATCAACGCCCGTGCTCCAGCAATTGCAACAGGCGTTCGGCCTGATACCGAACATCGCGGCCAAGATGGCTCGATTGCCTGTGCTGATCAACGGTTTTATCGGCCTGTTCGAGCGTGTGCATGCGAGCAGTTTGACCGAGCCGCAAATTCAGACGCTGTTGCTGACCAACGCAGTGACGAATGCAAGTGTCTGGGCCGTCGCATTTCACACGGCGCTGGCGTTGAAAGAAGGCGTGCATGCCGCCGACGTAGACTCAATCCGCCGCGGTGTCCTGCCTGTTGACCGCGAACTGGCCGCGCTATCCGCATTGGCGCGCACGCTGATAGAAAAGCGCGGCCACCTGAGCGAATCGGACCAGACGCGTTTCCTCGAAGCCGGGTTCAGCGCTGAGCAGATACTAGAGGTCGTTGCGGTGGTTGCCGCATCGACGATCACGAACTATACGGGCAGCGTAACCCAGCCGCAGCTCGAAACGCAGTTCGAGGAATTCGTCTGGCTTGCGCCCGCACGCTGAATTATTTTGTTCTTTACCTTGATTCCGGAAATCCGATGAACGCGAGCAGTCACGATCCGAAAGTGCCGCAAAGTGAGCTTGGCGACTTGTTGCGCTATTGGCGCGATATGCGCGGCGTGAGTCAACTGGATCTGTCGCTCGAGGCCGGCGTTTCACAGCGCCAGATCAGCTTTATCGAAAGCGGGCACAGCGTGCCGGGCCGGGACACGCTGCTGACGCTTGCACAGACGCTCGACGTGCCGCTGCGCGAGCGTAACGCGCTGTTGCTCGCGGCTCGCTATGCACCGGTGTATTCGGAAGCGCCATGGAACGCACACGAGATGCACAGTGTGATCGCCGCGCTGGAGCGCGTGGTTCGCCAGCATGAGCCTTTCCCGGCGATCGTGTTGGATCGCCACTGGAACGTTCTCATGACCAACGACGCGGCTCCGCGCTTCTTCGATTGTTTCATCGACATGGCCTCGCGCAAAAGTCCCCGCAACATGCTTCATCTGATCTTCGACCCGCAGGGCATGCGTCCCTTCGTGGCCGATTGGGACGCGGTCTCGCGAAGAACGATTTGCCGCTGGTTTTACTCGGCGCTGAACAGTGATCGCACGGGCGATGAGCCGTATGCAAGAGAGGCGAGCGCGAACTCAGAGACGCGTGCGGCCAGCCGACGAACGTTTCCGATCACGATGGAACGGTAGTTCCTGCCGCACGCAACGCCGCGTCCCGCCTGTGCGGCACGCGTGTCGCGACCCATTCAGCCGCGGTTAAGCCTCAATCAATCCTCGGGCTTCCCGCCGATGGTGTTGCCTTGTTGCCAGGCGCGCTTACCTTGCTCGGACAACTCTCCGCTGCTGTGCGACGCGTCCGGTTTTGTACCTTCTACTGCCATTGCGCCGCCCGGCTGCTCCTGGGCAGGGACGCGTTCACCCTTGCGCGCCGCGGCGCGATCGTCCTGAGTACGGCCTGCGTAAGTTTCTGTTGCCATTTCAACCTCCGGAAAGAAGAGAACCGTCATTATCTTTGCGATCGCAGCGCGAACTTCGTACCGATGGACGCGCTGGCTCGCATCGAGACACACCCGGAGTCAGTGTTCGCATTGCGCGTGCCAGACGCGGCGTTCGCGTCGCATCGAAGGCGTTCCATGCGGCCTGTGAGGAAATCGTCACACAATTTTCTCTCCGTGTATTATTCCGGCGTCGAAAGCTATTGCGGCACGGTTGAATGCATTGCGTGTAAGAGCCGGGTCTTCGCCAACGTCGCGTCGCGCTCGCATTGACGCACTCGCCGGGCGAGGTAGAAATCACAGTGCATCGCCGATACATAAAGCGGTTATGGGAAAAGGCTTTGACGAAGATATGCCCCGCGCGACAACCTTTCGCGGGACGATGAAGGAACAACGCTGAATGCTCGCAGAACAACGTCACCAATACATCCTGGCGCAAGTCGCCAAAACGGGCGCGCTGTCAGTCGCCGAGCTGGTGCGCGAACTGAATGTGTCGCGCGAGACCATTCGCCGTGACCTCAACGCGCTCGCCGGCCGCGGCCTGCTCGTCACCACCCACGGCGGCGCGCTTTCGAGCGACCGGCGCGAGCCCGACCTCGACACGCGTGAAGCGGCAAACGCCGGGGCGAAACGCGCGATCGGCGAGCGTGCGGCTGAGTTCGTGCCCGACGGCGCGTCGCTGATCGTCGACTCCGGTAGCACGACGCAGGCGGTCGCGCGAGCCTTACTCGACCGGCACCGTCTGTCGGTTTACACCAACGACTGGCGCATCGCGCTGCTGCTCGGACGGCGCAACGACAATCGCGTCACGCTGTTGGGCGGCGAACTGTCCGATATCGAAGACGCCACCTTCGGGCTCGACACGGTCCACCAGCTCACGCAATACCACGCGGACTTCGCATTCATCGGCGCAGGCGGCATCTCGCCGGACGGCTATCTCACCGACTACAGCCGCATGGCCGCCGAAGTGCGCAGCCGCATGATCGCCGCCGCCGACACGGTGGTCGTCGTGGCCGACCATTCGAAGTTCGGCCGGGTCACGCCGGTGCGGATCAACGGCATCGAGTCGGCGCGTTATCTCGTGACCGAGCTGGCGCCCGAGCGCGCCATCGGCAAGGCGATTACGGCCCATGGCCCGGAAATCGTGATTGCCTGAGTCCATGTGCAAGGCCAGTGCGCGTGCTGCTGCGACGGGTTGCGACACGCGTCGCGCCGCCTGCTGCCGGTAGAGCGCTGCCCGGCATGATCCGATTCCCGGTCGGCGGCCATGCAGCAGCGGCTCTGCTCAATCTCTTCACGCAACATTTCCCGCTACCTCGTTTGGCTTGGCTATTATTGGCGAATTGTGTCAATTTTTGGAATTCGACAGAATAGTCATGGCGTTGTCACCGAAACCTGTGATCCTTGCCGTGCCCATACAGGCATGGCAGGCAGCGCGAACGTGGTAGACAGGTTGTAAGTCTCGCTTGGAAGACGCCGCGGAGTTGTCGGCAATCTGCAATAGGCTGATCGCATCGGGGTCGGCTGCGGCAACATGCAACAAGTCACGCAAGCAGCACGCAAGCAGCACATAAGCGGCACATAAGCGACACGCACGCAAGCAGCAAATAAAGCGCAAACGGCGCGCACCACGCGCCGTTCAATCACAACAGGTATCGGGTTTTCCCGACCGTCTGGTTTTTTTGCCTTTCGGAGAAAGCGACATGACAAAGACAAACTCCCTTCAGACCACGGGCCTCGCACGCAAGCTTCTGCCGGCGCTGGTCGCCGCCGCGATGTTCGGTGGCGTGGCCATCCAGGCGCAGGCTGCCGATGCGGTGGTGTTGTACACCGCCGACGGCCTGGAAAATCTCTATAAAGACGTGCTGCCGGCCTTCGAAAAGAAGGAGGGCGTGAAAGTCAACGTCGTCACCGCGGGCAGCGGAGAGGTCGTGAACCGCGCGACAATCGAAAAAGACCAGCCGAAGGCGGACGTGATCGTCACGTTGCCGCCGTTCATCCAGCAGGCGGATCAGAGCGGTCTGCTTCAGGCATACCAGAGCGCGAACTACAAGAACGTGCCGGCGATCGCCAAGGCGCCGAACGGCTCCTGGGCGACCTTCGTGAATAACTATTTCTCGTTCGCGATCAACCCGGAAGTCACGAAAAACCAGCCGAAAACTTTTGCCGATCTGCTGCACCCGGACTACGCCGGCAAGGTCGCTTACTCGAACCCGGCAACGGCGGGCGACGGTATGGCCGTGATCATCCTGACGTCGTCGCTGATGGGTGAGGACAAGGCGTTCGACTATCTGAAGAAGCTGGAGCAAAGCGCCAAGTTCCACACCAAGGGCACGGGTTACCTCGACGTTCTGCTGTCGCGCAACGAAATCGCGTTCGCGAACGGCGATCTGCAGATGGATCTGGACGACGCGGCCAACGGCGGCCTGTCGCTCAAGCCCGTGTTCCTCGCGGCTGCGCCGGGCGAGCAACCGACCACGTTCCAGTTGCCGTATGCAATTGGCCTCATCAAGAACGGTCCGAACCAGGCGCAAGGCAAGAAGCTGATCGACTATCTGATGTCGACGGAAGTGCAGGCCAAGGTGCCTGACATCTTCGGCATTCCGGGCCGTACCGACGTGCCGCTCGCCGGCAAGAACGGCGAGACCGTCAAGCAGGCGATTGCGGGCGTGAAGCTGATTCCGGTGGACTGGAATCACGTGATGGCCAAGAAAGCCGACTGGACCGCGCGCTGGAAGAGCGACGTGATCGGTTCGTCGGGCAAGCAGATCGAAGTGGTCAAGCCGAAGTAAGCTGTTTTTCAGTCTCGCTTTCAGTCTTGCTTCGCAGTCGAAGCACGCAGCGCTCTCGCGATCGGTGTGATCGCCGGAGCGCTGCCTGAGCATCAATCTTGTTGGAGGATGAATCCGGTGAATACGGCCAGTCTTGCTGGGCGAGGCGCGCTCGAAGCCTCGCTGGACGCGCTCGGCGCCGCGCGTTCGGACGCGCCTGGCGGCGTGCAGATCGATCATCTGACGGTGCGCTTCGGTTCGCGCACCGTGCTCGACGATCTGTCGCTGACCATCCAGCGCGGCGAACTGCTCACCGTGCTCGGTCGCAGCGGCTGCGGCAAGACTACGCTGCTGCGGTTCATCGCCGGGTTTATCGAGGCGGACGGGTTGTCCGGCACGCTCACGGTCGCGGGCCACGATCTCACGCACGTGCCGCCGCATAAGCGCAACCTTGGCTTGTTGTTCCAGAGCTACGCGCTGTTTCCGCATCTGTCGGTATTCGAAAACGTCGCGTTCGGCTTGCGGGCGCGGCGCATATCGGCGAAGGATATCGCACGACGCGTGGCCGAGGTGCTGAAACTCGTGCAACTCGGCGACGCCGGGCACGTGATGCCCGCGCAGCTTTCCGGCGGCATGCAGCAGCGTGTGGCTCTTGCGCGCGCGCTCGTGATCGAGCCGGACGTGCTGTTGCTCGACGAGCCGCTCTCCGCGCTCGATGCCAATCTGCGAGCGTCGGTGCGCTCCGAACTGAAGTCGCTACATGAGCGCCTGCCCAATCTGACGATTGTCTGCGTGACGCACGATCAGGATGACGCGCTGGTGCTGTCGGATCGCACGCTGTTGATGCGCGATGGCCGCATCGCGCAGCTCGGCACGCCGCAACAGTTGTACGACGCGCCGAACGACGGCTTTGTCGCGCGCTATCTCGGCACGGCGAATCTGCTGCCGCCGCAAGTCGCTTTCGGCATGGACGACTCGCGCTACAACGAGCGCGAGCGGGTCGCCTGTCTGCGGCCGGAAGCGCTGCGCATCGTGCCGCTTGGAGAAGGGCAGTTGCACGGCGCGATAACATCGGTCGAATGGTATGGCGCGGTATTGTCGGTGTCGGTCGCTTTGGACGCGATGCCGAACGAACCACTCCTCGTTACCATGCAGCGCGGCCACGGCATGATGCCGGAGAAAGGCGCGCGCGTTTCCCTGCGTTACGAGGCAGACGATGTCGTCCTTATCCACCCCTGAGGCGTCGAATTCGCTTCCCGCCTCGGCGGCAGCCGCAGCCGACGCTCGCCGCAGCGCGAGCGCCGCTTTGCATCGGGCCGCGGTAAAGCGCCGCGAGCGCGCAGCGCAATGGCATCTGCTGTTCATCGCGGTGGTCGTGCTCGGGCCGCTCGTCATCTACCCGCTCGTGCGCCTCGTGCTGCTGAGCCTGAGTGGGCCGCATGGCTTCGGCCTGCAGGCGTATGCGGCGTTCTTCGGCAATCCAGAGACACGCGGCGTGATCGGCACGACGCTGTGGATTCTGTTCGCGAGCGCCGGACTTGCATCGCTGCTCGGCGTCGCACTGGCGTCGTTGCTGTTTTTCAAGCCATTTCCGGGCGCGCGGATGGTTACGCGCTTTCTCGAACTGTTCGTCGCGTTCCCGTCGTTTCTGGTCGCCTTCACGCTGATTTTTCTGTACGGCTCGCAAGGCTCGGTCAGCATCGGCTTGCAGCGGCTCTTTCATCTGGAGGCGCCGCCGCTCGATTTCCTGTTCGGCGTGGGCGGTGTGATTCTCGCCGAGGTCGTGTTCTACGCGCCGTTCGTCGTGAGGCCCACCCTGGCTTCGTTCGCCACGCTCGACATGCGTCTGATCGAAGCCGCCAGAAGTCTTGGCGCTAGCGGCTGGATGGTCGCATTCAAGGTAATCGTGCCGCTTGCGTGGCCGGGTATCGCTGCAGGCACGATCCTGTGCTTTCTCCTGACGCTCAACGAGTTCGGCATTCTGCTCGTGCTTGGCAGCGCGCATCTGATCACGTTGCCGGTCGCCATTTACAGTTCGGCCACTGTCGACCTCGATCTGCCGACGGCGGCAGCCGGCGCGGTCGTCATGCTGATCATGTCCTTGTCGCTGTACGCGTTGTACCGCCAGGTCAACCGTCGCAAGGTGAAAGGAGCGGGCCATGGCCGTTGAACTCGACCCGACCGTGCTGCCGGTCATGCACAAGAAGGCGCGCCCGGTGCGCCGGAGTTTCTTCGTGCGGATGCTCGGCGGCCTGTTTCTCGGTTTTGCCGCGCTGTTGTGCTTCTGGCTTTTCGTGTTGCCCGTGATCGTGGTCGGCTTGTCGAGCGTGGCGGCGCACTGGTCCGGCACGATTCTGCCGGCCGGCTTCAGCACGCGCTGGTTCGAGCGGCTCGGTTCCAGCGACTTCGACGCGCTCACAACGAGCCTCGAGATCGGCATGGGCGTCGCCGTGCTGGGCACGATTCTGGGGCTGTGGCTTGCGCTCGCACTCGAAGGACGCGACCGGCGCGGGCTCGGCGCGTTTGTCGACACCATTGCCATGATGCCCAACGGCGTGCCGAGCGTGGTGCTCGGTCTCGCGGTACTGATCGCGTATCACAAGCGGCCCGTTGACTTGTCGAGTTCCGCGGCGATCGTCGTGTTCGTGCAACTCGCGCTCGTGCTGCCGTTCTGCTACCGGTGCGCGGCGGCGGCGTTGCGCCCTGAACTGACAATTTTGCGCGAAGCGGCCGCGAGCCTCGGCGCGCCTCCGTCGATGGTGCTGCGCCGCGTGGTGCTGCCGCAACTCGTGCCGGCAATCCGCGCGAGTCTCGCACTCGGGTTCGCGCTGTCGCTCGGCGAATTGGGCGCGACCCTCACTGTTTATCCGCCCGGTTTTGCGACGGTGCCGATCGTCGTGGTCGGTCAGGTGGAGCGCGGTTACTACCTGCCCGCCTCCGCGCTGTCGCTGATTCTGCTGCTCGTCTCGCTCGCGGCGCTGCTGCTGATTGCGGCCCGTGTGCCGCGCCGTCGGATCGACTAAACCTACGGTTTCCTCGTTTCCCTGGTTGCGCGTCGTGCGGCGCGCAGACATTCCACATACTTTGAATGTGGCGAAATTTGTCAAACTGACCGAATATATGCAAACTGCTTCTGTCGATCCGATTGAGGTTGTGCGCAGGCATTCGCTGACGACACTGGTTCGCGACGAGATCCAAAGGCACATCGTCGAAGGCGAACTGGCGCCGGGTGCCAAACTCAACGAAGCAGACTGGGCGGCGCGCCTGCAGGTGTCGCGCGGGCCGGTTCGCGAGGCGTTCCGCGCGCTCGAGCAGGCCGGGCTCGTGCGCACGGAGAAGAATCGCGGCGTGTTCGTGCGGACGGTGTCGCTCGACGAAGCCGACGAGATTTACGCGGTGCGCGCGGTGCTCGAAGAGGCGGCGTGCCGGATGTTGGCCGCGAACATCGACGCGAGTCAGTTGGCGGTGCTGCGCGATTGGCTCGATGCCATGCGCGCTGCGCTCGATGCGCGAGATCACGATGCTTACGGGCGTGCCAACGTCGCCTTTCATGACGCGATCGTGGCGGCGGCGGGCAATCTGAAGTTGTACGAGACGTATCGAAGGCTGGTGAGCGAGTTGAGTCTTTTCCGGCGCGCGGCACTGGTGGTGCATGCCGATGCGATGGAGCGCTCGCTAGCGGAACATCGCGCGATTCTGACCGCGCTCGCTTCGCGCGATGCCGCGCATGCCGCGGCGCTGATGCACGCGCACGTGAACGGCGGCTTGCAGCGCGCGCACGAGGCGTGCGAGGGAGGCGGCGTCGCGGCCGGGCAGTTGGGAACGGCGCGCGGTGCGCCGGCTTCGGGCGACTGAAGCACGACCGAAGCGATCGCGTCGTCGTAACGCATTGGCTTGAGCACGCGTGCGTAGCACGCAGGGACGGGAACGATGGCAAGCGCAAACGAAAACGCGAAGCAACGCACGATCGACGTCAACGGTCGCGGCTACCGGCTGCCTGAGGAGCCGACGGTTGTGATCTGCGTCGACGGCTGCGAGTTCGATTATCTGGAAGCTGCGGTCGCGGCCGGCGTTGCGCCGTTCATCGGCAAGATGCTCAGGGGCGGCGCGGCCTTCAAGGGCGATTGCGTGATTCCCTCGTTCACCAACCCGAACAATCTGTCGATTGTCTGCGGCGTGCCGCCGTCGGTGCACGGAATCTGCGGGAATTACTTCTGGGACCCGAACGCGAATGGCGGCGCGGGTGCGGAAGTGATGATGAACGATCCAGCCTATCTGCGAGCCGGCACCGTGCTGGCCGCGGCAGCCGAAGCGGGCGCGCGCGTCGCGGTCGTCACCGCTAAGGACAAGTTGCGCCGGCTGTTGGGATGGCAGCTAAACGGCATCTGCTTCTCCGCGGAAAAAGCGGACACGGTGACGCGCGAGGAAAACGGCATCGACGAAGTATTGGAACTGGTCGGCTTGCCGTTACCCGACGTGTACAGCGCGGCGCTTTCGGAATTCGTGTTCGCCGCCGGCGTGCGGCTCGCGCAAACTCGCGAGCTCGACTTGATGTATCTGTCCACGACCGATTACATACAGCACAAATGGGCGCCGAGCACCGAAGGCGCGAACGCGTTCTACGCGATGATGGACGGCTATCTGGCGAAGCTCGACGCGCTCGGTTGGGTGATCGGGCTCACCGCCGATCACGGCATGAACGCGAAGCACGATCCGCAAAGCGGCGAGCCCAACGTGATCTATCTGCAAGACCTGCTCGACGAATGGCTCGGCGCGCGCAAGGCGCGCGTGATCTTGCCGATCACGGATCCGTATGTGGTGCATCACGGCGCGCTCGGTTCGTTTGCGACGGTGTATCTGCCAGGCGATGTCGATGCCGCGGAGGTGATCGAGCGGATTCGCGGACTGCAGGGCGTCGAAATTGCGCTCGATAACCACACGGCGTGTGAGCGCTTCGAGCTGCCGAATGACCGCGTCGGCGACATCGTCGTGATCGGCACGAAGCATGTGGTGCTCGGTACTCGCCGCGACGAGCACGATCTGTCGGGGCTCACGGTGCCGTTGCGCTCGCACGGCGGGCTGTCCGAGCAGGAAGTGCCGCTCCTTTTCAACCGGCGTGTCGACGGATTGCCGGGCGCGGAGAGCGGAAACAGGCTGCGCAATTTCGATATCTTCGACGTCGCGTTGAACCGCGTGTCTGCATCATGAACGCGACGCTGCGGGACCATCCGGCGTTCCGGGCGGAAGCGCTGCGGCTCGAAGGCGAACGCGCGGCGCGTCCACGCTCGCTCAATGTAGTCGATCCGTACACGGGCACGCGCGTAGGCACGGTCGCGCTTGCGAGCGTCGACGATGTGCGCGCGGCATTCGAATATGCCGTTGCTTATCAGGCGAAACTCACGCGTTATGAGCGCTCGCAGATTCTCGAACGCGCGGCCACGTTGTTGCGTGACAGGACCGAAGAGGCGTCGGATCTGATCTCGCTCGAATCGGGTTTGTCGAAACAGGACTCGCGCTATGAAATCGGCCGCGTGGCCGACGTGTTCAAGTTTGCGGCAATCGAAGCATTGCGCGACGACGGGCAAAGTTTCTCGTGCGATCTGACGCCGCATGGCAAGCGGCGGCGCGTGTTTTCGCAGCGCGAGCCGCTTGCGGGCGTGATCGTCGCGATTACCCCGTTCAACCATCCAATGAACCAGGTCGCGCATAAGGTCGCGCCTGCAGTCGCGACGAACAATCGCGTGGTGCTGAAGCCGTCCGAGAAAGTGCCGCTGTCGGCGCTTTATCTTGCCGACATTCTGTACGAAGCCGGCTTGCCCGCGCCCATGCTGCAAGTGCTGACCGGCGACCCGCGCGAAATCGCCGATGAACTTATCACGCACCCGTTGGCTGAACTCGTCTCGTTCACGGGCGGCGTGGCGATCGGCAAGTACATCGCGGCAAAGGCGGCGTACCGCCGCGTCGTGCTCGAGCTAGGCGGCAACGATCCGCTGATCGTGCTGGAGGACGCCGATCTCGAGCGCGCGGCGACGCTCGCGGTGCTTGGCTCGTACAAGAACTCCGGGCAGCGCTGCACGGCGGTCAAGCGGATGCTCGTGCAAAAGCGCATCGCCGCCGATTTCGCCGATCTGGTCGTCGAGAAGACGCGGGCCTGGACTTTCGGCGATCCATTCGATGCGGCCAATCAGATGGGCACGGTCATCGACGTCGCCGCCGCGCAGCTATTCGAGGCGCGGGTGAATGAGGCGATTGCCGGCGGTGCACGGTTACGAATCGGCAATCGACGCAATGGCGCGCTGTATTCGCCTACGGTGCTCGACGGTGTAGAGCCGGACATGACCCTCGTGCGGGAGGAAACCTTTGGGCCGGTGTCGCCGATCATCAGCTTCGACACGCTCGACGACGCGATACGTATCAGCAACGGCACATGCTTCGGATTGTCTTCAGGTGTATGCACGAACCGGCAGGACGCGATCACACGCTTCATCAACGAACTGCGAGTGGGGACGGTCAACGTGTGGGAGGTGCCTGGCTATCGGACAGAGTTGACGCCGTTTGGCGGCATCAAGGACTCGGGCCTCGGCTACAAGGAAGGCGTTCAGGAAGCGATGAAGAGTTTCACTAACCTCAAGATTTTTTCGTTACCGTGGGAGTAATAGCGTGGCATTGAGTGTGACGGACATCCGTTCGCTGTTCGAGCAATACGGTGAGATCGCTTATAGCGGCGAACCGGTGACGCAGCTTCAGCACGCATTGCAGAGCGGCGCGCTGGCTGAAGAAGCGGGCGCCGGTGACGAACTCGTCGCCGCTTCGTTTTTGCACGATCTCGGGCATCTGCTGAATCTTCAGGGCGCGACGCCGACGGAGCGGGGCATCGACGATCTGCACCAGTACTTTGCGCTGCCGTTCTTGCGGCCGGTGTTGCCCGATGCGGTATTGGAGCCGATTCGTTTGCACGTTGACGCAAAGCGCTGCCTCTGCGCGATCGACCGAGGCTATTTCGATCAGCTTTCCGCCGATTCGGTGCGGAGCCTGAGTCTGCAAGGCGGCATCTTCAGCAGCGAGGAAGCGGAGCGATTCCTGCAGAAGCCGTATGCGCAAGACGCGCTGCGGCTGCGCAAGTGGGATGACCGCGCAAAAGAAGAACACCGCGTCACGCCAGGTCTCGATCACTACCTCGATGTGGTGGAGCGCGTGATGCGTAAGAGTGCGATGTTCTGACCTCGGATGGTGTAGTTCTGGCTTATCCACGTCGTTGTCTTAGCGCTGCTTCTTGCGCAATTTCCGTGTGTCG
>NZ_BAYE01000021.1 GCF_000685095.1 Paraburkholderia caledonica NBRC 102488 | reverse complement strand
AAAAAACTTTGGAATAAACGTCGGGGCCCTGTGTTTGCCCCTATGTAGCCAGATGCAAACGCATTAATCCGGAACCTCACGAGAAGGAAGTTCGAAGGAACGAATACCGACCCGTGACACCGGAAAATTAAATAGTTAGGAATCCGATAGCAAATGCCGTTCGGCGGAAGTGATCCTGCCGGTCTGTGCAAAACGATTTTATCCGCGGCTTGCCGTCGCGAACCATTCAATTAATTAAGGAGTATTGATCATGTCGAAATTGTTCGTAAGCCTCGCTCTCGCCGTTTCCGCTCTCGGCGCTCCGGTACTCAGCTTCGCTCAAAGCAGCGCTCCGCTCACACGTGCGGAAGTTCGTGCGGATCTCGTTCGCGTCGAGCACGCTGGATATCGGCCTACCAGCGGTGACGATGTTAACTACCCGGCAGATGTCCAGGCAGCGGAAGCCAAAGTCGCAGCACAAAGCGATCAGCAACTGACGATGCAAGCCGTCGGCGGTGTCGCGCAAAGCGGCAGCTCGGCTTCAGGTGCTGCGTCGCATACCGCGATGCAATCTGCTTGCGTCGGCCCGGTCAGCTTCTGCAACGTCTACGCCGGTAGTTAAGTGCCGCAAGTTGGATCCTGTGGACCATGCAGTCATGCACAGGATCCCAACTGGCTATCTAATCGTTATCAATGGAGTTTCGCCGTGAAAATCTTGCCATTAGCTGCAACGGTTCTTTCCTTGTCTGCATGCCTGTTCGCATCCGCCAGCGCAATGGCGCAGGACACGCAACCCGCCAAAGCGCCGATCCGCAATATCGTTCTCGTTCATGGCGCGTGGGTCGACGGCTCGGGGTGGAGGCCGGTCTATGACATTCTGACCAAAGACGGCTACCACGTCACAATGGTGCAGGAGCCGCTGACCTCGCTCGATGACGACGTAGCCGCAGCGAAGCGGGTAATCGACATGCAGGACGGTCCCACCATTCTCGTCGCGCATAGCTATGGCGGCTCGGTGATCACCGAGGCCGGCGTCGATCCGAAAGTAGCAGGACTGGTGTACGTCGCGGCTCATGCGCCGGCAGTAGGCGAAGACGAAAGCGATCTCGGCAAGAAGATGCCCAGCTACACGTCGCAGCAGGCAGGCGCCATCAAGAAGACAGACGACGGTTACACCTATCTGAATCCCGCCGATTTCGCGAAAGATTTCGCAGCCGATCTGCCGCTCAAGGAAGCGGAGTTCGAGTCACGCGCGCAGATTCTCACGGCGGCCAAGGTCTTCTCCGAGCCGATGAAGGTCGCCGCCTGGACCATGAAGCCGAGTTGGGGCATCGTGGCGGCCGACGACAAGATCATCAATCCGGACCTCGAGCGCTTTTACTACCAGCGCGCGCATAGCCACACCACGGTACTGGCGGGTGCAAGCCACTCCGTGTATGAATCGCGTCCCAAGGAAGTCGCCGCGGTGATCGAAGACGCAGCGAAGCATGCGCAGCAGTGAAGATGTGTTAACGTCGGCGCGCGTCGCTGTGGCTGGAATGGTTGCCGGCTCGCGCACGCGCATCGAATGACCTTTGCTCCCCTCGTTCCTGTTAAGGCTAATGCCGACGTTGATCTACACCGACGCTTGTCGCAAGCATAGAACGGCTCTGGAATTCCTGTAACAGCCGCATCTTCCGACGTTCCGGTGTCTACCACGACATCCGCTGCGAAAGCCCGGCTTTTAAATCCGCCGCGTTATCAAGGTGCAGCGTCCGGAGGACAGCCTGGATGGCCAGTCAGCCTCAACGCCCAGTTTCTGGAGCCACGGCTCTTTCGGCAGTACCGAGCGCGACAGGAGTAAGCCTACTGTCGCGCCCGCCCGCCTCTCCATTCCTAGATAGAAGCCGAGCACACGTCTCCTGGCTACGTCGAGAGCCATGATAGCCATGGCTGACCGATAATCTGTCCATCCAGTTCGTCCAGGAGCAGGATGTCCATCTGCGCGTGACCGATCTGCACGATATCTAGCGGACGCCGGACCGCTGGACGTGCCGGAAGCGACCGCAGTGTCCGGGAGAACGGCCTGTGCTAAAACATCCTGCTCACGATATCAGCGCCACCGTCGAGCTATCGTCGACCTGCTCGGAGACGACGGACCTGCAACGCTACAGCGACGTTTCACCTCAAGCACAAGATCAGTCGCGGGATGTGCAAGTTGTCGCTTATCTGGGAGCCATTCGTGAACGGCCTCCTCGACGCCGCATTCGACGGCGGCGTCCAGGCTGCCGCCGGTCACCTTACCCAGTTATCTTGGATCGAGTGTGCCGGTGACCGGATCTGCTAGAAATTGATTCGGAAAGGCCAGACGAAAGACGACGACAAGGCGCAATTGCAACCTAGTCTTGAGATTCTCGAGGCTGTGTCGAAGAACCAGCCGGTCAGCGTCGGGGTGCTGGCACGCCTCCTCGATATGCCGAAGTCGAGCGTGCAGCGCGTGGGGCCGCGAATTCTCGACGTGCGGCCTGCCGCGCTGCGCGGCGGTGCGCTCTATACTGCCGCGCGGCGGCCGACGCGCGAGTTGGACAACCTTACCGACAAGACGGTTCGTCTGTCGGTGCCGGACAGCACCAACTAAACGGTCCTGATCGATCGTAAGGACCGCACGCAAACGGGTGCGCATGTTCAGTCCGATTGGCGATCTCAGTCTGTTTGACGCGACCGCGACGGGGTTGGCGGTACTGGCGTACATGAATGAAGCCGACGTCGACGGAATCCTGAGCCGTGATTTGCCCAAGTTCAGCGACACAACGCCATCCGATCCGAGCGAGATGCGTCTGGAACTCGAGCGCATCCGGCAACGCGGCTATTCGGTGAATCTCTCGCAGCACAGGGTTGACGCTGCGCAGAGCGCCCTAAGCTCCTTAACGCAGTTCCGCCTGCAATAGTGCTGACTCGATATGCCGACGCACGCGCAAGGACAGGCGCCGGAATCACCAGTTATTTTTCGCGGATATCAGCTATCGCGCGCTCGAACGCTTCCCGCATGGCTCCGCAAAACGTCTCTGCCACAAGCGAGAACGGCCGGGACCCATTGGTCACGATATAGAAATGATCCGGCACGGCGGGCGTGAATGGCCTGACGGCCACACGCTGCCGCGCAAATGCAGCGGTGACCGGATCGATCAGCGCGACCCCCGCGCCGTTCGCGACCAGCGCGACGATGGCTTGTGAGAGTTGCGCCTCGATCACGAGATCCCGCGCGACGCCTGCATCGACGAAAACGCGGTCAATAGCGCTGCGTGCATCGAAACTCTGCGGAAACGACACGAAGCGCTCGCCGCATAAATCCGCGGGAGTCAACGATGCCTTGCGCGCCAGCCGATGCCCGCGCGGCACGATGCAACGCATGACCGCATTTGCCAGGCGTTCGCTTTTGACGGCAGGATGCGGAATCGGCTCCGCGATCACGCCGACATCGCACTGTCCGGACGCGACTTTTTCCACGACCGTCGTCGCGCTATGCGTGAGCAGGCTGATGTCGATACCCGCATGCCGCTCCACGAACCGCGCGATCACCGCCGGTAGCAAATCGAGCGCCACGGCGGGTGACCCCGCGACGCGCAACGACCCGCGCCGCATTGCGCGTATCTGCCGCGCCGCCTGCGCGATGCGGTCCATGCCGACGAACGCGCGCTCCACCTCCTCCGACAACACGCGCGCTTCCGCCGTGGGCGTGAGCCGCCCCTGCTGACGATCGAACAGCACGAAGCCGACGCGGCTTTCCAGATCGGCGATAAGGCGGCTCACCGCAGGCTGCGAAATATGCAGCGACTCCGCGGCGCGGGTGACGGTGTGCCGAAGCATGACGGCGCGAAAGGCCTCGATCTGGCGAATCTTGAGTTCGGAAGTGTCCATAACATTGGATTATAGATGACCGACAAACTGGCATTTGACGCAGTTTTTTGCAGCGCCCAAAGTTCGGTTTCGACTCGTAAAACAGGCAGGAAACGCATTTCATGCAACATAAGCTGGCTCATAACACGGCACGCCGCTTCGACATCGTGATCGCGGGCGGAGGACTCGTCGGCATGGCCATCGCCTATGGGCTCGCCCGTGCAGGCAAGCGCGTGGCGGTATGCGACGGCGCGGACTCGGCGCATCGTGCGGCACGCGGCAATTTCGGGCTCGTCTGGGTACAAGGCAAGGGCGGCCGGTGCCTGCCCTACGCGCAGTGGTCGCGTGAATCGTCCGAGCGCTGGGGCGCATTCGCCGCGCAATTGCAGCGCAAGACCGGCGTCGATGCGGGCTTCGAGCGCCCCGGCGGCATCGAGTTGTGCGAAACCATCGAGCAGCTCGAGGCGGGCCAGCAATTGCTGGAGTCGATTCGCTCGCGCGACGCGTCGCTCACTTACGAGGTGCTCGACATCCATGCGCTGAAGGCGCGCGTGCCCTCGGCATCGGACAAACTGGCGGGCGCGCTGTACTCGCCGCATGACGGACACGCAAGTCCGCTCTATGCCTTGCGCGCGATGCAGCAGGCCTGCGCGCTCGCGGGCGGCACGTATCTGCCGCACCATGAAGTCCGCGAAATCCGACCCTACGTGGGCCGCTTCGAAATCGATACGCCGCACGGCACGCTGGAAGCCGAACGCGTCGTGCTGGCCGCAGGCCTCGACAACCAACGCCTTGCGCCGATGGTCGGCATGCTCGCGCCCATCACGCCCCTGCGCGGCCAGATCATGGTGACTGAGCGGCTCGCGCCCTTTCTCGACTATCCGACGCTCGTCGTGCGGCAGACGCCCGAAGGCTCCGTGCTACTCGGCGATTCGGCCGAAGCCGTCGGCTTCGACGACGGCCAGACGCGCGCCGTCATGGCCGACATTGCGCGTCGCGCACGCACCGCATTTCCGGTGCTCGGGCATGCGCGCATCGTGCGGGCGTGGGGCGCGCTTCGCATCATGACGCCGGACGGCCTGCCGGTCTACGAGGAATCGTCCACGCATCCCGGCGCGTTCCTCGCCATCTGCCATAGCGGCGTGACGCTCGCCGCCGCACACGCTGACGTGATCGCGCCGTGGATCGCGGGCGGCGCCCGGCCCGCAATACTTTATCCCTTCGTCACCACGCGTTTTTCGAATTCGACCGATGCCTACGTACTTTGAATCTCTCGTCACCTTGCCGGCGCCGACGGTGCGCATCGATATCGACGGCACGCACCGGCATGTGCCACAGCATTACACGGTCGCCGCGGCGTTGCTCGAAAGCGGCGCGCTCGCCTGCCGGACTACGCCCGTCAGCGGCGCGCCGCGCGGACCGTTCTGCATGATGGGCGTGTGCTTCGACTGCCTCGTCGAAGTCGACGGCGTGCCGAACATGCAGGCGTGCATGACGCGCGTCTGCGACGGCATGCGCGTACGCGCAATGTCGGGTAAGGCGAGGCTCGCATGATGCAGTGCCCCGCGCAATTGACGTGCGATCTACTGATCATCGGCGCGGGACCGGCGGGCATGTCTGCGGCGATCACGGCGCGCCGTGCGGGTCTCGATGTTATCGTCGCGGACGAAGGCGAAGCGCCCGGCGGACAGATTTATCGCAACGCCGCGCAGTCCCCGCTCAGGGACGCGCACATGCTCGGCGACGAGTATCTCGGCGGACGCACGCTGATTGCGGCTTTCGATGACAGCGGCGCGAAGCATCTGGCGCGCTGCGCCGTATGGCAGATCGCCTTTGAAAACCGCCGCGCCGTCGCGATGCTCACGCGACGCGCGCAACGTGCGGAACCCGGCTGCACGTTCGACATATCGGCGCGCGCGGTGCTCGTCGCGACCGGCGCGCAAGAGCGTCCGTGGCCGGTGCGCGGCTGGACGCTGCCGGGTGTGATGGGCATCGGCGCGGCGCAGACGCTGCTCAAGTCGTCGGGACTCGCACCATCGCAGGACGCCGTGCTCGCCGGTTGCGGACCGCTCCTGTGGTTGTTCGCATCGCAGTTGCTGAATGCGGGACGCCGCGTGCGCGCCATCATTGATACGACGCCGCACGATGCCTGGCGCGCCGCCTTGCCTCATGCGCTGCCCGCGCTCGCAGGCGCCGATTATCTGCTGAAGGGTCTGCGCATGATGCGCGCGGTAAAGCGCGCGGGCATCCCTATTCATCGCGGCGCGAGTGCGTTCTCGATCGAAGGCGAAGAGCGCGCTGAACGCGTGCATTTCACCGACGCACACGGCACGCATCGTTCGATCGACACCTCGCTCGTGCTGCTGCATCAGGGAGTGATTCCTTCGACGCAACTGCCCCGCTCGCTCGGTTGCGAGCACAAATGGGATGCTTCGTCGGCCTGCTGGCGCCCGCGCACCGATGCGCACGGACGCAGCACAGTCGAGCACATCTGGATTGCTGGCGACGGCGCGGACATCGGCGGCGCGAAAGTGGCTGCGCACGCGGGCGCGCTTGCGGCACTCGATATCTCGCGCGAACTCGGCGCGTTCGATGCCGCGTCGCGCGATGCACGCGGCCGTCGCGCGCGGCTCGCCATGAAACGACATCTCGCCGTGCGCCCGCTGCTCGATGCGCTCTACACGCCGCCTGCCAGGCTGCGCCGCCCCGCTGACGACATCATCGTGTGCCGTTGCGAGGAAGTCACCGCGGGCGAGATTCGCGCCATCGCGGCAATTGGCTGTCAGGGGCCGAACCAGATGAAGGCTTTTTCACGCTGCGGCATGGGGCCGTGTCAGGGCCGATGGTGTGGCGCGACGGTCGGCGAACTCATTGCGCAGGTGCAGGAACGCGCGGTCGGCGACGTCGGCTACTACCGCATTCGCGCGCCAATCAAACCCGTTACGGTCGACGAAATCGCCGGCTCCATCGCGCTCGGCGACGACTTCACCCGCGGCGAATTTCCCAGTTGATCCCATCCATTCCAGACGAAACGACACCACACACACCCAACCACACACGGAGCCTCTCTATGAAGACCACACGCGTAAAGACGATGTTGAGCGCCGCCCTGCTTGCCCTGATGGGCGCGAGCACGATGGCATCGGCCAAGGAGTGGAACACGATCCGCATCGGCATCGACCCGACGTACCCGCCGTTCGAATCGATCGCAAAAGACGGCACGGTCGTGGGCTTCGACGTCGACCTTGGCAATGCACTATGCGAGAAACTGAAGGCGAAGTGCGTGTGGGTGCAAAGCAGCTTCGACGGATTGATTCCCGGCCTTCAGGCGCGCAAGTTCGACGTGATCCTGTCGTCGATGGCGGCGAACGCCAGGCGTCGCGAACAGATCGACTTCACCACGCGGCTGTACCGCAACCAGACGCGCCTGATCGCGAAGGACAGCGCGCATCTGCTGCCTGAAGCGTCGAAGCTCGCGGGCAAACGCGTGGCGGTTGAGCAAGGCACGGTGCAGGAAACCTATGCCCGCGAGAAGTGGGCGTCGTCGGGTGTGGAAGTGGTCGCGTATCCGAGCTACGACCAGGCTTATGCCGATCTGACGGCAGGTCGCGTCGATGCGGTGCTGATGGACGCCGTGCAGGGCAAGCTGGGTTTTCTCGCAACGCCGGCCGGCAAGGGCTTCTCATTCGCAGGCAATGTGGTCTACGACGCGAAGATCATGGGTGACGGCGATGCGGCGGGCGTGCGCAAATCGGAGCCCCAACTGCGCGATGCGTTGAACGGTGCAATCGCTGAATTGCTCAAGGACGGCACGTATCGCAAGATCGAAGCCAAGTACTTCGATTTCGATATGTACGGAAAGTAACAACCGTTCCTTTTCGCGTATTGGCGCAGCCAGGTCTGGATTGTCTGGGAGAGCAGGCCAAGTGTCGGCGCGAGGACCAGCGTGTAGCGCGCGCCCATGCGTGCATCGATCTCCTGCTCAAGCAACGTCTTGCCTGTGCCGCAGGCTTTCACGACCGTCGCGCGCTCAGCGACTTCGAACTCGGCGCAAACGGCGTCGATCGCTGCAAGCTGATTTTCGCGCGGGCTGAGGCGTGCGGAAGAAATCGGAGGACGTGCCATTGGGCGTCTGACAGGAGTGACTCCCGACGATCCCACAGTCGCGGCGAGATCGTCGCCGACGTGATGCAGCACGAGGTCTATCTGAAGTCGTATAACGAGCGCAACGGGACCGACCTCGTCGGCGTGGTGCAGGTGCCGACGCCGCCCATGCGCCTCTATTCGAAGAAACATCGCGCGCTGGCCGACGTGAAGCCGCCCTCGCGCGACGTCGAATGAAACTGGATGCGAAGGCGTCGTTCGCTCGATGCGCCGGTTCGACAAATGCGACCAACCTGACCGGCTCGATGCAACTCATCCGCGCCGTCGTTCCACGTCTGCGCGAGCAAGGCGGCGGCGCATCGTGCAGGTCTCGTCAGAAGGCGGGCAGATCGCGTATCCAGGCTTCGGCGCGTATCACGCAACCAAGTGGGGCATCCAAGGCTTCGTGGAGGCCGTGGCGCAGGAAGTCGCGCCGTTCGGCATCGACTTCGTGATTGTGGAGCCAGGTCCGACGCGCACGAATTTCGGCGCGGGACTGGATGTCGCGGCGGCGCTGCCGTGTTATGCCGAACGCCCGTTGGTGACATGCGCCGCGCGCTCGACGGCGGCTACTTCGAATTTGCGGATGCCGCGAAGACCGTCGAGACGATGCTTGCCAACATCGACGAGCCGAATCCGCCGCAGCGTCTGGTGCTCGGCAAGCTCGCCTGCGAGCACATTCGTGACGCGATGACCAGGCGTCTCGCAAGCATCGAGGCGCAGAAGGCGATTGCGTTGTCTGTGATGGAAGACGCGTAACGGCGCAGCCCAGCAATATTGCGCCTCTTTTACTGAGGATCACGAACGATATAATTCATAAGGAGGCGCAAGCAAGTGATCCATCTTTACTATTGGACGGCTCCGCGTCCGGTGCTTACGCGCGGCGAACCACCGGAGATTTTTTGCCTTTGCGTGAGACGGCGCGCTGGCCGGCATCCTTCGAGGAGCGATGACAGCTGCCAAGGAGCTCCAACAGCCGTGTCTCGCATTCGGAAATCGAGTATCCGCGCCGCTGCGAGATCATGAACGTAAGCGGACGCATGTGCCATGCGCGCCGCTTAAGTTCGACAAGTGTTCCATTCGCGAGGTCGTCCTCAACCAGATGATGCGGCATGTGTCCCCAGCACAAGCTTCCCCTCAGCAGATCGTGCTTCGCGCCAAGGTCGTTCACCAGCCACTGGCGTTCACTGGCAACACCCTGTTGGGTCTTTTCCGCATCCGGCTGATTGTCGGTCACGACGAGCTGGATGTGCCGGCCAAATTCCTCTCGCGGGATGGACCCCGTGATTGCGGCCAGCGGATGTGATGGTGCGCAGACGGTCACCATTTGCGCTTCGCACAAATGCTGCCTTTCGATGGTCCCGGGGCTTAGCTCCGGCACGTCGGTGATCGTCACCGCCAAGGCGCACGTACCTTCGAAAACGAGACGTTCGCCGCCCTGCATGGTCGTCATGCGCAAATTGATTGCAACCGTCGGGAAGTCTGCCTGCAAGGTGCGCAGGCATTCGATCAGGTGCGTTCGCGGGAAATAGACATCGACGGCAAGCGACACTTGTGGCACGCCGGCTTCGGCAATCGAAACCGCGCGCATCTTCATTTCTTCGGTGCGTGAGATCACCCCACGAGCATCCGGCAGAAGGCTGCGGCCCGCGGCTGTAAGTGTCGCTCTGCGAGTGTTTCGCTCGAACAGCACCACATCAAACGCACCCTCAAGCGCGCTGATCGCGTGACTGATCGCCGACTGTGCGCGTCGCAACTCCCGTGCGGCTCCTGAAAAGCTACCCTGGTCACAGACGGCGACGAAGGCCCGGAGTTGATTGATGGTGACGTTGTCGAGCATGGCTATCTAAAAAGTAGATGGTTCAGATGCATATTTAGTCAATTGTCTTCATAGGTCAAGAGTTAGAGAATGGTCTTCTCCATTTTTGAAGGACGCACGACGTGAACAGACTGAATGGAAAGACCGCTGTGATTACCGGCGGCGCGACCGGCATTGGCCTCGCCGCAGCCAGGCGCTTCATTGACGAAGGCGCATTCGTCTTCATCTTCGGCCGCCGGCAGGAAGCGCTCGACGCCGCCGTGGCCGATCTCGGGCCCCATGCCCGCGCGGTAAAGGGTTCGGTCTCCGACGAGGCCGACCTCGACAGGCTCTACGCAGCGGTGAAGGCTGAGCGCGGCAGCCTCGACATCGTCTTCGCCAATGCCGGGGCAGGAAGCGCGCTTCCGCTCGGCCAGATTACCGCCGAGCACATCGACGAAACCTTCGATACCAATGTGAAGGGTGTGATCTTCACGGTCCAAAAAGCGCTGCCGCTGATGGGCGAAGGCGGGTCGATCATCCTGACGGGATCGAGCGCGGGCACCACGGGCGCTCCGGCAATGAGCGCTTATAGCGCGAGCAAGGCGGCCGTGCGCAACCTTGCGCGGACCTGGGCGGTGGATCTGAAGGGCACCGGCATCCGGATCAACGTGCTCTCGCCCGGAGCAACGGCGACCGAACTCGCGAAGGAAGCGCTCGGCGAGGAAGGTCAGAAGGTCTTCGCCTCGATGACTCCGCTGCAGCGCATGGCCGACCCTGCGGAGATCGGAGCGGCCGCTGCCTTTCTAGCGTCGTCGGACAGCAGCTTCATGACCGCCAGCGAGCTCGCCGTCGACGGTGGCCTCGCGCAAATCTGACGCGCGATCCAATCATCAACATATTCACGGAAGAAAATCAGATGGGACACTCTCTTGAAGGAAAAACTGCCCTCGTTACTGGGGCATCGCGAGGCATTGGCCGCGCCATTGCTGAACGTCTTGCAAAGGATGGCGCGACGGTCGCGCTGACCTATAACGCCAGCAAATCAGGTGCCGACGAGGTGGTCGCGGCGATCGAGAAAGCTGGGGGCACTGCGTTCGCGATCCACGCGGACCTCGTTGATGCGGCGGCCGTCCCGGCGCTGTTCGAGAAACTCGACGACGAGTTCACCCGGCGGACCGGAAGCAGAAGCCTCGACATTCTGGTCAACAACGCTGGAAATTCCGGCTGGTTGGGCTTCAAAGACGCGACGCCAGAAACCTGGGATACCTTAATGGCGGTCTATGCCCGCGCCCCGTTCTTCATTGTTCAAGCCGCTCTGGATCGTCTCGCCGATGGCGGACGCATCATCAACATTTCTTCCGCTGCCTCAACCAAGCCCGTGACAGCTGCGCCCGTCTACTCGATGGCGAAGGCGGCCATCAACAACCTGACGCATGCGCTCGCGTCCGAACTAGGGCCGCGCGGAATTTCTGTGAACGCCGTCGCGCCGGGCTACACGCGAACGGACGCGAACGCCGCGTTACGGGAAGATCCCGAAGTCGTCAAGGCGGCCGAGGCCAACATCGCGCTGGGACGCTTTGGCGAGCCTTCGGAAATCGCCGCCGTCGTGGCGTTCCTCGCTTCCGATGATGGCCACTGGGTGACCGGCCAGACAATCGAGGCAAGCGGCGGCTACAAACTCTGACCGCGCCGAAAACCGAAGGAGGAAATATGAGCTACGCAATTATTGGCTTCGGCAAGATCGGTCGTGCTCTTGCCAAGGCATTTGCTCGAAGCGGCATCGAAGTATCCGTTGCGACCACGCGCGACCCGGAGAGCTTCGCCTCCGATGCGGCATCGATCGGACCCACGATCGTCGCCCGGACACTGGCGGACGCCGTCATGGCGGACACGATATTTCTGGCAGTCCGTTTTGAGTCGTACCCGGAGGTTGCCAAGGCGCTTCCCACCTGGAAGGGAAAGACCATCGTCGATGTGACCAATGCCTACGGCGTGCCTCCTGAGGCCTTGGAGGGAATGCCTTCTTCCAAAGCCGTCGCGCAAGCCTTCCCCGGCGGTCGGCTGGTCAAGGGCTTCAATCATCTGCCTGCAACCGTCCTTGAAAAGGATCCCGCCGTCAATGGTGGAAGGAGAGTCGTGTTCCTCGCGAGCGATGATAACGGCGCCGCAGCAGAGGTTGGCGCGCTTGCAGAAAAGCTCGGTTTCTCGCCGATTACGCTCGGCGGGCTTTCCGAAGGAGGACTGCTAGTTCAGGCGCGTGGAAATAGCTGGGGTCAACTGATCTTTAAGGACCTCGTCATGTTCGGCTGATGTCGCCGGACTCCTCGCCCGCGTGCATGTGAGATGAATTGGAACCGGAGAACTTCGATGAGCATTGAAGAGAATGTCCAGGTCGTGAAAGATTTCTTTGCAGCAATCAGCGGCGGCGATCAGCAACGTCTGCTGAAGTTGTGTGCCGAAGATATCGAGTGGATCATTCCGGGCGACAACTGGCCGCTGGCCGGTACGCGCCGGGGGCATGCAGGACTAGCGGATCTGCTTCAGACGCAATCCGAAACGGTGGAAACTTCGTTGACGCAACCGAGTGAATTCGTCGCGCAGGGAGACCGGGTTCTGGTCATCGGCTTCGCCAAGGGAAGAATCATAGCCACCAATAAAACGTTCGAGGACGATTGGGTGTTCGCCATTACCGTTCGAAACGGCAAAGTGTCGAAGATCCGCGAGTATATCGACACGCAGGCGTTGGCACGGGCTTCGGTACCGGAATGAGCGCCAGGGGTCATTGCTCGCGCAGATAGTCGTACCGGTGCGCGAGCCATCGCGCACCGGACGGCTAGACCTTGTCGAGCCGCGTTCGCGCATCCGCGTCGCCGATCTCGGGATCATTCTCGACGCCGTGGTGTCGGGCCGCGGGATAGCGTGGTTGCCGGCCATCGCCGACCAGTCGCAGTCATAACCCAGTCGCGACCGCATAGCCACCGCTTTATGCCTTCCAGGAATGACTGTTATCGACGGCGCCTGCCTTCTTGGAAAAGGCACTGACCTCGATCATTTGCTCACCGTCAACCAACAGGAAAAAACCGATGAGCAACTTCCAAACCTACACGATCGATAACGCACCGGCCGCTTCGAAGGCCGGCCTCGAGGACACGAAGCGCGCCTTTGGCTTCGTGCCCAACCTTCAGGCGCACATGGCGGAATCGCCCGCACTGCTGGCCGGTTACTCGGCGCTGTGGGACCTGTTCTCCAAAAGCACGCTGACGCCGCACGAACAGCAGGTCGTCTACCTGACCTCGAACTTCGAGAACAACTGCCACTACTGCATGGCCGGTCACAGCACGCTGGCAAAGATGATCAGGATGGACGCAGGCGTGATCGCCGCGCTGCGCGCCGGCACGCCGCTGCCCGATGCAAAGCTCGAAGCGCTGCATCGCTTCACGACGCTCGTAGTGCGCGAACGTGGCTTTGTCGCGGACGCCGATGTCGACGCGTTTCTCGCCGCCGGTTACACCCGTCAGAACGTCCTCGAAGTGATTCTTGGCGTAGCGACCAAGGTGCTGAGCAACTACACCAATCATATCGTCCACACCGAACTCGACAGCTTCATGGCCGGTAACGAGTGGACCAGGCCGGTCGCTGCCTAAGCCGTCTCGAGGAGCCCCTCGCGGCTCCCGTCCGACCCGATACCGAAGCTCAAATACACGCGCATCGCAGCCGCGCCGAACGCAGCCTGAATCTACGGCCACCCGGTTCCTGAATTTCATTATTCCTCTCACGGAGAACACTCATGTCACTGCAAGACAAACTCGATGCATTCCGGGCCGACTTCAAGGCAGGCAAACCGCCGTTCAACGCACCGCCGGAGATTCACCCGGTAATGGAACGCGCTACGGCAGAACTGATAGCAAGCGGACAGGCGAGCCGTGCGATCAAGGCGGGCGACCGCGCGCCGCATTTCAGCCTGAAAGATCAGGACGGCAACGACGTGTCGTCCGCTGCGTTGCTAGTGAAGGGCCCGCTGGTGGTGACGTTCTATCGCGGCGTCTGGTGCCCGTACTGCAATATCGAACTGCAGGCGATCAACGAAGTGCTGCCGCAGATTCAGGCCTATGGCGCGAACGTCGTGGCGATCTCGCCGCAAACTGCGGTCAATAGCCGAAAGTCGGTGCGCGCCAACGAACTGGGCTTCCCCGTGCTGAGCGATGTGAATGGGCAGACAGGCGCCGACTTCGGATTGCGCTTCGCGTTGCCCCACTATCTGGTCGAGTTGTACAAGAACCTGAGGAACGATCTGCCGGCGTTCAATAACGATCCGGGCTGGACCTTGCCGATGCCCGCGCGCTACGTCATCGGGCAGGATGGGATCGTGCTGTATTCGGAGGTCAACCCTGACTACACGCGTCGTCCGGACCCGTCGGACATGTTCCCGGTTCTGGAAAAAGCGACCGCCAGCGCCTGACCCTTACCGCTTAACGCCCAGAGATCACCACGCCGTGCCGGAGAACCGCGCGCGGCTTTTCGAATCCTTGCGGTTCATAAAGGACATGTGATGACGCAACGTACATTTCTCATAACCGGCGCGACCAAAGGCATAGGTCTTGCGCTAACAGAACGCCTGATTAAGGTCGGCCATCGTGTCGTTGGACTCGCGCGCGAAGCAAGCGATTTTCCGGGCGAACTGATTCGCGTCGATCTGGCCGACCGTGCCGCAACCGATGCAGTGCTCGATGACCTCGTGCGCCGTCATGCATTCGATGGGGTAGTGAACAACGTCGCGCTAGTCAGACCGCAGCGTCTGGGTGAAGTCGCGTTAAACGATCTCGACGACGTTCTCGCGCTGAATCTTCACCCTGCCGTGCAGACCGTGCAAGCACTGCTTCCCGGCATGCGGGCACGCGGCTGGGGACGCGTCGTGAACATTTCGAGCCTGACGATTCTGGGCATGACCCAGCGCACGGCCTATGCAGCAGCGAAAGCAGCGTTGGTGAGTTTTGCGCGTTCGTGGGCGCTGGAACTGGCGGGCACGGGCATTACGGTGAACGCGGTCGCGCCGGGTCCGACGGAGACCGCGCTGTTTCGCGCGAACAATCCGCCGGGCAGCGAGGGCGAGAAGCGCTATCTGTCCGCAGTGCCGATGGGTCGCTTCGGCCAGCCCCATGAAATTGCCGCGACGATCGAGTTTCTGCTTTCCGACGAGGCCGCCTTCATGACGGGTCAAACGCTTTACGTCGACGGCGGAGCGTCAATCGGCAAGCTCGCTTTCTGAGGGTGCGCCGCCGATGCCGCTGCCAGCGGCACCGAGTGTTTCTTCGACGAAGGCGACGAACGCTCGCGCCTTCGCACTCACGAGCCGTCCAGCCGGGAAAACCGCCCACAGGTCGATCGAGGGCAATTCCCAGTCGGTCAGTACCGCTTGAACCGAGCCATCGGCAAGTTCCGGCGAGAACATCCATTCCGACGCAATTGCAAGGCCTAGTCCGCCCAGCAACGTGGTACGCATCCCTTCGGCGGCGCTGACGCTGACGCGCCCCGACACGACTACCGCCACTTCCTTGCCGTGCTGGCTGAACGCCCACGACTCCCCGCCGCCTCGCAACGAGTACACGATGACCTGATGCTGACTGAGGTCCGCGGGCGTCTTCGGCACGCCCGCTTCGGCGAGATAGGCAGGCGTTCCGACAACCAGCCGACGGCTTTGCGCAATGCGGCGTGCCGTCATCGTCGAATCATCGAGCGATCCCATGCGCAGTGCAACGTCCACGCCTTTTTCGAGCAGGTCGATGCTGCGATCGTCCAGCACGATATCGATCTGCAGATTCGGATGCCGGTCCAGAAACGTTTTGAGCGCAGGCAGGATATGCAGGCGCGCGAAGGTCACAGCGGCACTGATGCGCAGCACCCCGGATAGTCCGGTCGACGCGTCGCGCGCGACCTGCTCGGCGAGATCCACCTCTTCGATTGCGCGTCTCGCGTGCTCGTAAAAGCGCTGACCCGCATCGGTTGGCGTAAGGCCGCGCGTCGAGCGCAACAGGAGTCGCACGCCGAGTCGCTCCTCGAGTTGCGCGATCGACTTCGAGACGGCCGGTTGCCCCAGTTTGAGCCGCTTTGCGGCTGCCGAGAACGAGCCCGCCTCCACGACGCTGACGTACGTTTCCATTGCTGCCATCCGGTCCATTCGGCTGCTTCCCCTTGAAGGACGATAAAGTCCGTGTCGTGGCTGAGATGTGTTCAGCCGGAAGTCTAGCGCGTCAGAACATGGGGTCGATGAAATTGCCGGTGACCAGTTTTTGTGATCTGGGTTCGATTCACGAAGACAATTCGCAAAAGAGTCGGCCCCGCCGCAGGCAATCCTGCGGCGGGGCCGGTTGGCGATGCGTGCAGTCCGGTTCAGATGACCGGCGCTGCTTTATGCCTCACTGCTTACTCATTCGGCGTCGTGCTTTGCGGGTCCGCCGGTGTGGCGGGATCGGGACTCTGAAGCGCCGGTGCATAGAGAATGACGTTGGGCAGCCGTGGGTTGGCCGTGTTGGTGCTATCCCGCACGCGCGACTGGATGGTCGTGTTATCCGTCACGCCCCAGAAGTTGTTGGTGAAGTCCAGAGAGCGAAGCGTGGACGCGTTATAAGTGCCGTGAGACTCGATCACGAGACGATTCCCATTCGGTGAATCCTTCTTGAAGAGGAACGAGTTGCGTTGCGCAACGCCGGTGGGCGCCTGTCCATTGGCGGGGAACGCGTCGATCAACACGAGTGGGTCGACCATGTTGATGAACAGATTGTTTTGCACGAAGACCGACGGATCGAAAGCGAAGGCCGCGGAGTCCACGAACGTGTTGCCTTTCACGGTCGAGGACCTGCTCAAGCGCGGGTAGCCGTTCGTGCCGGCTTCATAAGTCGTCACCCCATTGCGAACAATTGGCGTCACGTTCATGTGCGTGGCCTGGCTGTATGTCATCGAGAACGGTGCGGCGTCGTTGATCTGCACGAACGCGTCCTGCAACACCGCATGCGTGATGCTGACCGTGCCGTTACCCGCGTCCTGTCCCAGCGACGTGTTAGCAGCCGTCACGCCCAGCAGTTGGACCGGACCCTGGCTTCCCACGTTGAGCGTGCCCGCCACGTTGATGATGCCTTTTGTCGGAATGGTACCCACACAATCGGCCGTGCACGGCACTGAGCGGTAAGTCTCCACGATCGTGTTATCGGGGATCGTCAACGTGACGCCCGGCGCGACTCGCACCGTGCCGGCGATGAAATACGGAGAGCCGCTCGCCGGCCACGTGGTATCCGCGGTGATGACGGTTCCGTCGGGAATGACCGTCTTCGGCTGCACGTAGACATACCCCGTGACGAGATTGCCGCTTGCGTCGGTGCAGACTTTCGTGGGGTCAGTCGTGTACGGACCGCCGGTACATGTCTTGGGACTCGTGGACGAAGGTGCCGCCGATGCCGTGGTGGCGCTGTTGCCGCCTCCCCCACCGCCGCCACAGGCCGCGAGCAGAAGGGCAAAGAGTAAGCCTGGATATTTTTTCATTTGAAGGTCCCCGTATCGCGCTTATCGTTTTCGAATGTCACTGGTGTGTACACATCAGCGATTCGTGCGACGGATCTTCACATGCCGCGCCTGCGCCAACTGCGGTCTGGGACACAAAACATCGCGATTGGCGATGTCACTGCCTGAACCGCCTCGCGCGACTTTCAGGCACTGCATATGCTCTCTTTCGCCTGCGGCGCGGTGACGGTCGCTTCGCCCCAGCGACGGGGGTCAACTATCCAAGGAGCAAAACATGCGAGGCATTCAATCGATACTTGTACTTCTGGCCGCGTTGGCCGTTTCCGGCACGGCGAGCGCGCAAGCAGGCGGCAACGGCAACGGCGGATCGGGCGGCGGCAACGCGCACGGCGCAGCGACGGCGGGCCCGACTGCCGGCGGAGACAACACGTCCGCGCCGACAAGTACCCACTCGAGCCATCATCATTCGCACAAGCACGGCAAGCATCAGAAGCAGCCAGACACGCAGTAATGCGACGCACAGCGGGCGTCACTACGACGGCATGGCGACGCCCGCCCCAGCCGATTCCGACGATGCAACGGTTCGCCACGGCCAATGGGAAGGATTGGTTGCAATCCTCCGTGGCGGCTCGTTTTCCGATAGTTTCGCCGCTTAGCTCAGTTAAGCCGCTTCAGTTCGCCATCGTCCGCATACCAGTCCACTGTCTTGCCGGATGTGTTGATCGTCACCGCGCGAGGCTCGCTGAACTGGTCGAACGACTCGATGCCCGTTTCGCGGCCCACGCCGCTGTTCTTGAATCCGCCCCACGGCGACGCCGGGTCGAGGCGATGATGGTCGTTCACCCACACCATGCCGAACTCCAGCCTGCCGGCGACGCGATGCGCCCGCGCGACGTCCTGCGTCCAGATCGAAGCGGCGAGGCCGAACGGCGTATCGTTGGCAATACGGATCGCATCGGCTTCGTCTTCGAACGGCATGACGACCGTCACGGGCCCGAACACCTCGTCCTGGCCGATCTCCGAGTGCGGGTCCGCATCGTAGACGACGGTCGGCTGAAGAAAGTACCCCGACGTCAATTCTTGAGGCACGCGTCCGCCCGTCAATAGCTTTGCGCCCGCCTGCTGCGCGCGTTCGAGCATCGCGAGAATGCGTTGACGCGAGCGCTCGGAAATCACAGGACCCAGTTGGGTCTTCGCATCCGTCGGATCGCCCACGCGGATACGCTCGACCTTCGCGCGGAAACGTTCGAGGAAGGCCGCGTACATCGATTTCTGCACGAGGATGCGCGCCCCGCAGACACAGGTCTGCCCAGCGCCGATGAAAGCGGCGAACGCCGCGCCGTTCACTGCGCGCTCGATATCGAAGTCATCGAATAAGATCACCGCGCCCTTGCCGCCCAGTTCCAGCGTGGTCAGCACGAAATTACGCGCGGCAGCCTCGCCGATCGAGCGCCCCACTTCCGTGCCTCCCGTGAATACCACCTTCCTGATCAGCGGATGTTGGGCGAGCGCTGCGCCCGCTACGCGCCCTTCGCCGTTCACAACGTTGACGACGCCTTTGGGAACGCCCGCGTCCTGCAACAGCTTCACGAGCCGCACGGTCGTCAGCGGCGTCTGTTCCGACGCCTTGATGACGACGCTGTTGCCCGTCGCGAGCGCGGGAGCGAGACTCTTCGAGAGAATCATCAACGGATGATTGAACGATGTCATCAGCGCGACGACACCCAGCGGTACGCGCTGCGTGTAACAGAGGTACGGCCCTTCGATCGGAATCACGTCGCTGCGGCGCGTGAGCGCGAGCGCCGCGAAGTAGCGGTAGAACTGCGGCAAGCGTGAAATCTGTGCGCGCGTTTCGGCAATGGGACGGCCGTTATTCAACGTTTCGAGCTTGTAGAACTGTTCGAGATCGGCTTCGAACAGATCGGCAAAACGGTTCAGAATGCGCGCGCGCTGCTGGATCGACATGTCGCGCCACGCACCGCCTTCGAATGCGCGATGACCGGCTTGCACGGCCCGATCCACATCGCGAGCGGAAGCCGACGCGAGCGCGCCGATCACTTCGCCCGTCGCGGGATTCACAATGTCTAGGGTGCGGCCGTCTTCAGCATCCGTCCATTCGCCGCCAATCAACAATTGCGCGTCGTAGCGCTGCGGGTTGCCTGTATTCATTGCATGGTTCCTGTCGATTCATTTGTTAGGCGAAGCGTGCGCGTCGGCATGAAGCGCGTCGCGCGCGAGGGTGTCTTCCGGCTGAAGGTCTTCGAGGCGCTGTCCGGTCGGCTCGACGCCAAGCCATGCAACGACGACGATCTGCACGGCGAGCAGACCGATCATCATTGCAAGCACGCCGACGATGCCGTACTGCCCGAAAAGCGATACCACGATGAAAGGCGTGACGATGGTCGCGCCGCGGCCCAGCGTATTGCAGACGCCCGACGCGCGCAGCCGCACTTCAGTTGGAAAGAGTTCCGGCACATAGACTGCAAATAGCAGCGCAACCAGCACGTAGATGGGAATGGTCAACAACAGTCCGACGATGGGCAATACCACGGGGCTCGTGACGAACGGATACATCGCGCCAAACACGATCGCGGCGAGCGACGAGCCGATGATCGTCGGCTTGCGGCCCCACGCATCTGCGGTGAGCGCACCGATTGCGGAACCGATAGGCGCGCCGAGCGACATCACGAGCGCGAACCCGAACGACTTCGCGATGCTGAAGCCCTGATGAACGAAGAATGTCGGAAGCCAGGTGACGAAGCCATACAGCAGCGTGTTGATGACAATGAGCGTCACGCAACCGACGATCATCCGTTGCAGCATCGCGCCGCTGAACAGCGAAGCGAACGACAGCGCCGGTTGCGCTGTCGCGCCGGGTCTCGTGGACGCTGGCGCGGGCAGCGGCTTGCCGCCTCGTGCGGCCGTCACTTCCGCTTCGATGCGCCGCAGGATCCCATCAGCCTCGTCATGGCGTCCAACAGAATCGAGCCAGCGGGGCGACTCCGGCAAGGACTTGCGTGCATACCAGACGCCGAGTGCGCCAACACCGCCGAGCACGAACATTGCGCGCCAGCCGAACGACGGAATCAGCAGCAACCCGATCAGCCCCGCGACGGGCAGTCCGGACACGACGAAGACCGCCATTAAACCCTGTAGCCTGCCGCGTTTCTGCGGCGGCACGAATTCGGCCAGCGTCGAGTAACCGACCACGTTTTCCGCGCCCAGTCCAAGTCCCATCACGAAGCGGCACGCGATCAGCACGCTCATGTTCGGCGCCAGTGCCGCGCCGAGCGACGCCAGCCCGAACACGGCGAGATTCGCCTGATACGTGAAGCGCCGCCCGAACCGGTCGCCGAGAAAACCGGTCGCAAGCGAGCCGAGCATCATGCCGAGAAAAGTGAGCGACACGAACAACGCGTTCTGCCCGAGCGTGGAGAATCCGGACTTCAGCGTTGCGCCAAGCACTGTCGACGCAACGTAAATATCGAAACCATCGAAGAACATGCCAATGCCAATCAACCACATGATGCGCCGGTGAAATCCCGACATCGGCAAACGATCGAGCCTGGGCCCTGCGTTGACGTTCATGTCTGTCTCCAGTCGACGTTACGGTGTCAGCGGATTAGCGCTTTCATCGACACCCACACGTCGTGTTGTATCGAGCGAGTGAAGCACGGCCACGCTCAGCGGGTCTGCATCAACCGCAATGCGTTGACGGTCAGCATGTCGGTCGCGGCGCGGAAGTTCTGTTCGACGCTGCCTTCCTGCGCGGCGAGGAAGAACGCCTTGCACTGTTTCGCGCCGGCTTCGTCGAGCGAGAGAATACGAGCGGCAAGCGCGTCGGCTTCGGCGTGCAGGCTCGCGCGATCGCATACTCGCGTGACGAGCCCGGCCTGCAAGGCCGCTTCAGGCGTAACGGGATCGCCGAACAAGACCATCGGAAATAGGGCCTTGGGCAGTGCATAGCCGCCGAGGTAAGCCATGATCGCGGCGGGCGGCAGACCGTTGCGCATCTCCGGGAACCCGAGCCGCGCCGACGATGCGACGAGCGTGAAGTCGCACAGGATCGCAAGCCCGAAGCCGAAGCCCAACGCATCGCCCTGCACCTGCGCAATCGAGATCAACGACGTGCTGCGCACGAGCCGTTTGAGTTCGATCAGACGCGCAACTTCGGTGCGGATCGACACGGCGTCCCGCCCCGCTCGCTCGCGCCCCGTGCAGAACACATCGCCGTTCGCGCGGATGCGCAACACACGCGCCTTCGGTTGCACGGCCTCACTGCGCAACGCGTCCGACATCGCGTCGAACATCGCAACCGACACTTCGTTGCCGACTTCCCGGCGGTTCAACGTGAAGGTGAGCACGTCGCCGGTATGCTCTATGACAACGGGGGCCTCCAATGCACTGCGATCCATGTCGTCTCCTGTTGTATAATCTGTATACAGAGTATTCACAGAAATCAGAGGTGTCAATGCCCGCTGCAAAAACTGCTTCTTCAAAAACCCCGACAGCGCACACGCGCCACGCGCCGAGTCTCGAATCCATTGCCACGCGGTATCACGCGCGGCTTCGCACACTGGACTCAACCGGCGATTCGTTGAGCGATGGCGTGGTCGTGCCCGCGTTGCGCGAGGCGATCGTGGAAGGTGTGCTCGCTCCGGGTAGCCGTCTCTCTGAAGTGCAGGTAGCCAAACAGCTGAACGTTAGTCGAACCCCGATGCGGGAGGCGTTCGCGCAGCTCGAGCGCGAAGGGCTCGTGACCGTCCTTCCGCGAGTGGGCGCATACGTGCGGTCAGTGACGCTTCGCGATGTGGAAGAGATTTATACGGTGCGGGCCGCGCTCGAATGTCTCGCGGTGCAGCTTGCATCCGAGCGCATTACATCGCTCGGTGCCGCGCAGCTAGATGATGTGATCGACATGATGCGAACGAGCGTCGATGCCGGCGACGCTGCCGGCTATGTCGACGCATTGGACCGCTTTTACGCCATCGTCATGACGGTCGCCGACAACCGCACGTTGCAGCAGAATCATGCCTCGCTGATCGGGCCGGTGCGGCGACTGCGCCGCATCGCCATGGCGCAAGGCGGGCGGATGCGCGCATCGTTCGAACAGGCGGTTCGAATTCGCGATGCTGTAGTCAACGGCACCGGGGATGCGCAGAATCTGATGCGGGAACAACTGCAGCGGGCGTGTGAGGCCGCGCTGGATGTGCTCAAGAATGCGGGCAAATAGACGAGCGTCGCTACACCACGCCGCGCAACGGCCCACAAACAAGTGCTCCGTTGCTCCTGCCGGCCGTTCAACACCCGGCCGGCCCGAAGGATTTTTCCGGCTACAGCGATCATTCGCCCCGTGGGCTTCTCGCCCGGGCAACGATCGTTGCGCCCTCTCTAAACGCGGACCGTCGGCTTATCCTGGTCGAACGCGGGCTCAAGGAACCGCTCGATCCAGACTGCGAGGCGGTCGGCCGCAAAACTGGCCCGCGCACCGGCGCGGCAGACGATAGCGTCACCTTCGCGGAAGAACTGCAGCGCGCCGCCGGCTTCTTCCAGCCACAACAGGCAGGCCAGCCACGCAGCGTGCTCGGCGGAGACCGCATGACCCACCGGGCGTGTGAGGAACTCGCTCAACGTTGCAGGCGAAGTCCAGATCAGCGCTTCACCATCGCCGCGCACCGTGGCGCCGAGGACATCCATCAAGACCGGCAACGCATCAGCAACGCCGCGCCCCGCAGTCTGCGCACGCAGTTGCGCCAGGCGCGTACTGACCGCGTGGCCGAAACTGCCACTGCATTCGCTCTCGGCATGCACCAGATCGGCGTAGTCCATACGCCGCCAGTCCGGCTCGGCATTGCGCGTACCAGCCAGTTCGGTGCCGGTCAGGTAAGTTTCCACCGGCTGAAAGCGGCCAGGGCCGATCAGGCTCGCGCACAGCGTGTGCACTGCGCCGATACGGGTGGCCACCGTCTGCGTCTGCAGTACGCCTAGCTTCTCGCGCACGAGTTCGTCGCGTTCCTTGCGCAGCCCCGACAGCTCCAGCGCCTGCTTCATCTCCATACGCAGCGCTGAGATATCCCACGGCTTCTTGATATAGCGATGTATCTGGCCCTGGTTGACGGCCTCGACGGTCTGATCCAGCTCGGAATAGGCCGTTGTCAGTATCCGGACGATGTGGGGATAGCGCTCTCGCGCATAGCGCAAAAGTTCGTTGCCGTGTTCGCCCGGCATGCGCTGGTCGGACACGAGCACCGCCAGACTGGAGGCGTGGGCGTCCAGCATCGCCTTGCCGTCCTCCACCGAGGCGCCCGTCACCACCGGCGCAATCGCGCCGATGGCGCGCTCGAAGTATTTGACCGCGGTGGCTTCGTCATCGACGAACAGAATCGCCGGAGGCGGCGTCTGGTTGGCAATCGTATGGCTCATTGGTAACTCCTGTGCATTCGATCCTTCAAATTTGGAGATTCCAGCGTCGCGGCCGTACCGCCGCCGACTGCGGATGTGATCCCGATGTCCCCGAAAAGCTGCGCGACGCGGTTGCGGAAGATCATGCCGAAGCGGCTTGCGCCGGTCTTCGTGATAACCGGGTCGACCGGCAAGCGCTGCGTCACCTCAGTCGCGACACTTGGGCTGTCGTCGCCGATGTCAACACCTCGCGGACCGTGCTTACGCCCAGGGGCTTCTCCAGGATTCGGAACACCCCATCCGAACTGACTGCGCCCGGTAACGCGTTGTTGTCCGCGTAGGCCGTCACCAGGATCCGGACGATATGCGGATACTCCTGAGCGACCTGGCGCAGCAGATCGTCACCGTGCCGGCCCGGCATGCGGAAGTCGGTCACAAGCACGGCCACGCGCGCTCCTTCGCGGTGAAGGATCGACATGGCCTCCTCCGCGCCGCTCGCGAGAAGCACTTCATAGTCACTGCCGGCCGCACGCGCAAAGTACTTGCGGGCCAAATCCTCATCATCGACATAGACGACAGTGTGCGGGCTTTGCTGGGTATTGCTCATTTCGATATCACTCGGCACGCGGCAGGTCGAAGTTGAAGGCGGTCCACTCGCCCAACGTGCTTTCCGCGAATAGTGTGCCGCCGTGCCGCTCCACCACCGCATAGCTAATGGACAGGCCAAGGCCGAGGCCCTGGCCGACTTCGCGCGTCGTGAAAAACGGTTCAAACACTCGCGCGAGATTCTCTGCGGCGATTCCCGGTCCGTTGTCGCGCACATTCACATGCAGCCGGTCGTCGCGCCACTCCGCCGCGAGGTGGATGCGCGGCGACACGGTGCCTGCCTTCTGCATGGCCAAGGCAGCATTTGAGAACAGGTTGATGAGCACGCCGATAATGGCGGCTTCGTCGCCCAGCACGAGGGTGTCGTCGGACAGCTCGCGCGTGACGCTCACGCCGCGCAGTTCATGCGCGCTCAGCCGGATCGACGAGTCAAGCGCCTTCTCGAACAGGAACGGCACGTCGTCTGCCGCCGCGCCGGGTCGGCGGTAGGCAAAGGTCTTCAGGTCCGACACGATATGCTGGATGCGTTGCATCCCCTGCTTGACATCCGTCAGGCACTCCATCAGCGAAGGGCTGCTTTTGGCCTGCGGTTCTTCCATGCCGATTTCAATCGCCATCAGGCAGAAGTTCACCGGGTTGTTGACCTCGTGAAGCAACCCCGCCGACAGCGTACCGATTGCAGCCATCTTCTCCTGCTGCAACAACTGGCCTTTGATCTGCGCGAGGTTTTCGTTGGTACGGGCGAGCTGGTCGTTCTTGTGCGCCACCTCCTCCTTTAGCCGGAAAAGCTGGAAACGGCCCTTCTCGTTGAAGTAGGTGTACACCGAACTGGCCAACGCACAGAAGAAGATCAGGATGAGCTGAAACAGAAACTTGCTCGGGTCGTGTATGCCGCCCGCATGAGCCACGCAGGCTATGTAATAGAGCGCGACCGTGGCCAGCCCGAAAGCCAGCGTCTGCCAATAACCGGAAGGGAACAGAATGCCGACCGCAAAGATCGTCAGCATAAGCCCGGCATAGAACAGCGACTGCTCGCCCTGCGTGACATAAATCATCCAGGAGATCATTGCCTGCGGCAACAGCAGCCAGAGGAAGGTGATGATCTGCACGTGGCGTTTGCCCGTTGTCGTGTAAAACGACAGCAATGCCAGGCCAATGGCTGCGCTGGTCAGCACCCGAACTATCGCAAAGCGCTTCTGCTCATCCGGATACACGACATAGTCCAGCGCAACGCCCATCAGCACCAGCACGATCACCGTCAGGCCGCCGGCCTTACTGCACAGCAACCGGTAGTCGCGCAACTCTTCACGATAGTTCGACTGTAGCCCACCAAGGGAGGTTGTCATCTCAGGCTACTTGTTGCTGACCGATCACCACCTCGGCGAACACATTAACCCCGGTCGAGTCTGTGTAAAGGCGCGGCTCTCCGCAGTTCTCCGGCATGATGTCGGCCATCTGTGCCTCGTTGCGATAGATCAGGTACCACTCAAGCACGTGCTCCATGCTCAGGCGCTCAGGGTTGTCGGCGTGGACGTTGGTTACCAGCAGGCGGCCGCCCTGTCTGGTCCGGCTGGCGAAATGCTGGTTCAGCCGCGCACACACCTTGTCCGACAGGTAGTCGAAGAGGCCCGCGCAATACACGGCGTCGAACTCGCGGACGTCCGATGCGTGCGCATCGATCCGGCGCTTGAGCAGGTGGTGGACAGAATCGTGCGTGTAGCTAATGGTCATGCGCCTGCCCATTTTCTGTGCAATGGACGCGAGGCGTTCGCGTGTCCAGTCCAGTGTCTCCTGGCTAAAGTCGAGCAGTTCGAACGTCAGCCACTGCGGTTCGTCGTATTCTTGGATGAAACGCTGGATCTCCTGGGCGGGGCCGCAACCTACGTTCAGCACCCGGAACGGCCGCTGCGCGGCGCGCGCTTCGTTGGCGAGCCGGGTCAGGTAGTCCACCAGCAAATCGACGCGATTGCGGTGCGCGCGCGCAACGGCCGTCTGCAGGAAAGCGGCGTTGACGATCTGGAAATACGTGCTCGGCCCCTGGCGCGGATCGTCGAGCATCTGGTTGACCATCTGGTAGTCGCCGGCATAGCCCAACGGCTTCGTGAACGTGCGAAAGACAAAGGGAGAGCGCAGCAGCAGCGGATGTAGCGCAGCCTGGGCAAAGGCACGATGTGCGGGCGCCAGTTCTTCGTCGACCAGCCGTGCCTCGCCTTCGAATTCGTCGAAGTAGAGCTTGGTCTTCTCCATGAGCGGCGATGCCAGTTCGAAGAAGAAGTCCTCGCGCAGGCTATTGCCTTCCTTCGGCATGGTTTCGCCAAGGTCTGCCTGCTCGACCCATCGCGACATGTCCGAGAGAAAAGCGCGGATCTGGTTGACCGCGATCTGGTAGTCACGGCGGATCTGGAAACGGCCGGTCCAGTCCTGCACGAACCGGCGCGCTTCTTCGCCCACCGTACGCGCTTCCAGCGCGCCGCCGCTCAGTTCCCGCCACTCGGCGATCAGCGTTACCGAAACGATAGCTGTGAGGCCGGTATTGACCATGCTGATGACGACTGCCTTGCCCGAATAGGCGGGTTCCACGCCCATCTTGACGGACAGGTCGCTCAGCACCTCGCTGACCTGAACAATCGAGTACGGGTTATAGATCTCCATCACCAGCGAGTTTCGCTGGAGATTGATGATCGTGCCTCGCACCTGCTCGCCCTGCGAGTTCCGGAAGCTGACTACCGGATCGATTTGCGTTTTGGAATACACAATATTGCGGCCAGGTAAGTATCACGACAAGTTGGTTTGAGATCCGACGCCCTACCCGGCCAGCAGGTCGGCCAGGTGAGCGCCGATGGCGTCGTTGGTCCAGGTGACACGTGTCGCCATCGGTTTCAGTTGTGGCGACGGCGATCCATTGTTCGTGGCGGCGTGCGATTCACTCCCGTTCGCAGCGGCCACACAGTTTTGCATTCGACTTGACTGCGTCGCCTCGCGACGACACGCGTGCTGATAGCCTCACTGTCGTGATAAGACCGTGAGGCTGGTGAGCCCGAGCGTCGGTTGCGGCAACACTGAATCGTTGCGGTTGCAGCATTCTACTGATAAAAAAGAATACTGTCGTCCACTGTCATCTGGTCAGTGAAGCGGGATGGAGGCATGCGGCGAACGGCGCAGAAATCGCGTAGGTCCACAGCCGTGCGGCCTGCATGACAAGGCTCTTGATGCACACCTGACATTGAACAAATCCGTTACGCATGACCTGGCTGCAAAGGCGCGAACGGCGTGCGGTGCGTTCCTCGAGCGAAGTTATTTAATAGCCGCGCCGCCGAATCAGGCCGCCAGCTGTTCCTTGATATACGCAGCGGTGCGGCTGCGCTTTTCGCGCGCCACTTCAGCGGGTCTTCCGCTCACCACGATCGTTCCGCCAGCGTCTCCCGCCCCTGGGCCCACATCGATAACCCAGTCGCTTTGTGCGGCGACTCGCATATCGTGCTCGACCGCGACGACCGTGTTGCCTGCATCGACAAGTCCTTGCAATTGCACCATTAGCCGATCGACGTCGGCGGGATGAAGACCAGTCGTAGGCTCGTCCAGGATATATAGCGTGTCGCCGCGTTGGGCCCGTTGCAGCTCGGTCGCGAGCTTGATGCGCTGTGCTTCGCCGCCGGATAACTCCGTGGCGGGCTGGCCGAGTCGCAGATAGCCAAGACCAATGTCGCGCAGCGCGGTGAGGGAACGCATCACGCCGGGCTGGTCGGCGAAGAAACTGCACGCGGCGTCGACCGTCAGGCCCAGCACCTGCGCAATGTTCTTGTCCCGCCACGTGATTTCCAGCGTCGATTCGTTATAACGGGTGCCGTGGCACGTCGTGCAAGGCGCATAGACGCTCGGCAGAAAAAGCAGCTCGACGCTGACGAACCCTTCGCCTTCGCAGGTCGGGCAGCGGCCCTGCGCAACATTGAACGAAAAGCGACCCGCGCTATAGCGCCGCTTGCGGGCGGCGGGCGTGTCCGCGAAAAGCTTGCGCACCTGGTCGAAAAGGCCTGTGTAGGTGGCCAGATTGGAACGCGGCGTGCGTCCAATCGGCTTCTGGTCGACCCGTACGAGCCGCCTGATCGAGTTCATCCCGTCGACGATGTGGCCGCTCGCCGGCATGCCGCCATCGGCGAGCAGCGGGTCCTGTTCGTCATCGTCCGGGTTTTCGATTGCTTTCCCTAGTCGGCTCGCGACGAGTTCCGGGAGCGCCTGACTCACAAGGCTCGATTTGCCCGAGCCGGATATGCCTGTCACCGTCGTCAGGCAGCCGAGCGCAAACGCGACGTTCAGCCCATGCAGGTTATTGCGGGTGATACCGGCAAGCCTCAGCCAGCCCTTCGCCTCGCGCGGCGTGCGCTCGACGCTTGCCGGCGGCGCGAATAGATGCCGGCGGGTCTGTGACGCTTCGACCGCCGCGAGTCCGTCGGGCGGTCCGCTATACACAATGTGACCGCCCTCCTCGCCTGCAGCGGGACCCACATCGACCAGCCAGTCGGCGCGCCGCATCGTCTGCAGATCGTGCTCGACGACGAACAGCGAATTGCCCGCTGCTTTCAGCGCCTGAAGCGCGCTGAAAAGCGCTTCGCCATCCGCGGGATGCAAGCCGGCCGATGGCTCATCGAGCACATACACGACCCCGAAGAGCTGCGACGACAATTGCGTGGCGAGCCGCAAGCGCTGCAGTTCACCCGAGGACAACGTCGGCGTACTGCGATCGAGCGAGAGATAACCCAGGCCCAGGTCGATGAGCGTGGTCAGCCGTTCCTGAAGTTCGGCCGCAATGCGTTGCGCGGCGAGGCGCTTCTCGCCCGACAGGTTCGGCGTACGTCGCACGTCAGGCGAGGCCTTGTGCGCCGATCCGCCAGCCGCCACGCGCCGCTCGACGGCGTCGCGCATAGCGCTCCTGCTGAGCACGTCGCCCTTGCCCCGTGTTACCTCGACCGGCTCCTGCCATTCTCCGCGCGCGACCGGTTCAAGAAGCGCGGCGAGTCCAGACAGAGGCAACTGCGAAAGCTCGGCGATATCGAGTCCGGCGAATTTCACCGATAGCGCTTCTTTCGTGAGCCGCTTGCCGCCGCACTCCGGACAGTCGCTCGATACCATGTACTTCGACACGCGCTTTTTCATCAGCGCGCTTTGCGTGTTGGCGAAGGTATGCAAGACGTATCTGCGCGCGCCGGTAAACGTCCCCTGATAGCTCGGCTCGTCTTTCCGTTTGAGCGCTGCGCGCGTCTCTTTGGGTGTGAGACCGGCGTAGACGGGCACGGTTGGCTGCTCATCGGTGAAGAGAATCCAGTCGCGATCTTTCTTCGGCAGATCGCGCCACGGCGTGTCCACGTCATAACCAAGCGTCACGAGGATGTCGCGCAGGTTTTGTCCATGCCATGCGGGTGGCCACGCAGCGATCGCGCGCTCGCGAATGGTCAGCGAGTCGTCGGGCACCATCGAACTTTCGGTGACTTCATACACGCGCCCTAGCCCATGACATGTCGGACAGGCACCCTGCACCGTGTTCGGCGAAAAGTGCTCGGCGAACAGCATGGGCTGTTTGGGCGGGTAAGTTCCGGTCCGCGAATACAGCATGCGCACGAGGGTGGACAGCGTAGTCACGCTTCCCACCGACGAACGCGCCGACGGCGTGCCGCGTTGCTGTTGCAATGCGACCGCGGGCGGCAATCCTTCGATTGCGTCGACTTCGGGCACGCCGACCTGCTCGATCAGACGCCGCGCGTAAGGCGCGACCGATTCGAAATAGCGCCGCTGGGCCTCCGCGTACAGCGTGCCGAATGCGAGCGACGACTTGCCCGAACCGGACACGCCTGTAAATACGACCAGCGCGTCGCGTGGAATCTGCACGTCGACGTTTTTCAGGTTATGTTCCCGCGCGCCGCGCACGCTGACGAACCCCGTGTCTGTGCGGGAAGATGCCGAGGACGAACGGGGTTTGCGGCTGCTTGCATCCATATCGGTCGGTAGCTATGGGCCAGGAACCCTACAAAGACGCACAACCCATGCCACACCCGCGCAGCCGGCCCGGCGTTCGCGCTCATATCTTCCGCTGCGCCACCGCCGCCTGCCACCCTGTGCGCGCTTCGACCCATTCGGCGAGCTTCAGCAAATCGGCGTCAGCGTGCGCAGCGCCTACCAGTTGCGCGCCGAGAGGCAAACCCTGCGGCCCGAATCCCACGGGCACGGTCACGGCCGGCACGCCGAGAAACGTCCACGGCGCACAGAATGACGCGTCGCCCGTATAGTCGAGCCCGCGCGGCGGTTCGCCCGTGGCCGGCGCGACCAGCAGCGCATCGAGCGCCATCGCGCCGGTCAGCCAGTCGTGAAAGCGGTGCGCCATCGGCATCTGCGCCGCCTTGATGCGCGCGTAGACGGTCGCGGGCAGCTTGCGGCCATCTTCGACGAGGCCGCGCATTGCCTCGCTCACCAGTTCGGGTGTGCGGTCGACCAGTTCGCCGTGCGTGATGGCAGCTTCAACCGACATCAATTTCAACGCATGTGCAGGCGTTTCGAAGATCTCGGCCGGCAGATCGACCGTGACGATCTCGGCGCCGTCTCGTGCCAGTTGAGCCGCGAGCCTGTCGAGCGCGGCCTGCTGCGCCGGCTCGATTGCCCCGCCGGCCTGTTTGGACAGCACGCCGATGCGCCGCGTCCCCGTGCCGCGCGCCGCAACATGGGCAGCGGACCGAACATGCGCGACGTGCGGATCGGCGGCGTCCTCGCCGGTGACGAGCGCCAGTGCATAAGCCACGTCCGCGACGCGTGTTGCAAACATGCCGACGTGGTCCAGCGACCACGCCAGCGGCAACACGCCCGTGCGCGCAATCGCACCGTAAGTCGGCTTGAAGCCGACGATGCCGCAGTACGCCGCCGGCCGTATCACCGATCCCTGCGTCTGCGTGCCGAGCGCGAGCGGCACGATCCCCGCCGCGACCGCCGCCGCTGAGCCACTCGACGAACCGCCCGGCGTGAACGCGTCATTCCACGGGTTGACGGTTGCGCCCGGCTTACGCCACGCGAATTCGGTCGTCACCGTCTTGCCGATAATCGACGCGCCCGCCGCACGCAAACGCGCGACCACCCACGCATCCCGCTCGGGCCGCCGTCCTTTGTAGGCGAGCGAGTTGAATTCGGTCGGCATGTCGGCGGTATCGATCACGTCCTTTACCGCGACTGGTACGCCCGCCAGCGGCGAGGCCACATCCACGGCATTGACGGGCGCGGCGTCCAGCAAATAACAGAACGCATGCAACGACGCCTGCGATTTGCACGCCGCCTCGTAAGCCTGTGTGACGTACTGCTCGAGTCTCGCCTCGCCCGAGGCAACTTCAGCGCGAATCTGCGAGATGGACGGAATTGGCGCAGCTTTTGAAGAAGTAGAGGACATGGTCATGTAAGCGTCGCGAACGGTGTCAACGGTGTGAGCGGTGTTATTTCGCGGCAACCGCCGGCTGGATGTAATTCTGCACGATGAACCTGTCGTAGTTCGGCTGCTGCTTCAGATTGCCGAGGGCGATCTGCGTATCCATCGCGACAGTCAGCGCTTTCGGCGTGATGCTGACGTTCTTCGGATACACGCCTTCGTCGAGCATACGCTTCACCGCTGCGTCGACCACTGCGGCGTCGAGTGTCGGAAATTCCTTGCGCGCGATGGCCGCCGTTTCCGCAGGGTGGCTTTGCATGTAGAGCAGCGCGTTTTGCAGCCCCTTCACGAACCGCGCGGCTGCATCCGGATCGACGCTGCGCTTGGCGGAGATTGACGAAAACGCGTATTCACCATAGAGCTTCGGAAAGCCGAGCACGACTTTCATGCCTTTCGCGACAGCCTGATCCAGACCGGGCTCATACATCACCGCGATCTTCGCCTGGCCGGCAACGAGCGGTCCGATCTCCGAGCCGAGCGGCACCTGAACCAGCTTCACGTCGCTTTGCGACATGCCGTTCTCCTTCAACAGTTTGAAGAACAACGACGTGCTGGTGGTCGGCATCTGTCCCGACACGATCACCTGATCTTTCACGTCCTTGATGCCGCTGAACTTCACATCCGGCGCAACGGCGATCCACACCGCCGCACCGTTCACGACATTCGCGATCACATCGACATCGGCGCCCTTCTCCGCGGCCACGGCCGTCCACTCCGGCCCGTGTAGCGAGAAGTCGGCGCTGCCGGACAGCACGGCCGAAAGCGCCGCGCTCGGACTGCCCGCCGTCTGCTTCGTGACGTCGAGTCCCGCCTTCTCGAAGAATCCGCCGTCTATCGCCACATAAAGCGGCAGATAGAGCATCGACTGGAACGCCTGCGAGATAGTCACTTTCTTTCCGTCGGCCAGTGCCGGTGTTGAAACGCCTGCAACGCTCAGTGCCAAAGCGGTCGTGAGCGCGACGAGCGCCTTTCTTGCGGTGAATGCCATCGTCTGTCCTGTCATGAAGTGGTTGGACTGCCGGAATGCGTTAAACCTTGAGCGTGGTGGTATTCGACGCCTGCCGCCAGGGCAGCAGCTTGCGTTCGAGCATGTCGATCAGAAAGTACAGGACGAAGCCGATCGCCATGAGCACGAACAGGCCCTCCCACACGGTGTTGAGGTCGTACAGGCTGGACGCGGTGAAAATCATGTGTCCAAGGCCCTTCTCCGATGAGATGAATTCACCTACCACTGCGCCCACCAGACCGAAGCCGACGTTGATGCGAAACGTGGAGATCACATAAGGCAGCGTGAACGGCACTACGACTTTCATGAACACGTCGTTCTTGTTCGCGCCGAGCGTGACGAGCAACGCCTGCAGATCGGGATCGGCGTCCTTGGCCGCTTCATATGCGGCAATCAGCGCAACGATCGCGGTCAGCGAAATGGCCAGCGCAACCTTCGAGATGAGCCCGGTGCCGAACCAAAGAATCACGATGGGCGCAAAAGCGATCTTCGGCACACTGTTGATCGCGACGATAAACGGCTCGATGAGCCGCGCGACGAACGGCGAATACCACAGCGCGAGTCCGCACACCGACCCGACCGCGGTGCCGAACACGAATCCGAGAATTGCTTCGAAGAGCGTATAGCCGGTGTCGATGAAAAGCTGATGCGACTGCACGTCGCGCAAGAGCGCTGCGAGTATTTTCGACGGCGAGCCGACAAGGAAATTCGATACCCAGCCGACGCGCGCCGCGCCTTCCCATATCGCAAAGAACGCCACTACCGCCGCGAGTTGCAACAGCGAACGCCCCCAGCCGCTGTCGAGCACGAAGCGCGCGCGAGGCTTCGCTGTGCGTTGTGCCGGCGCCGGTTTATTGATGGAAGCGGATTGCGTCATGCTGCTTTCACCTCCGTCTGAATATCGAGCTCGCCGCATAACGCGTGAAAGTACCCGGCGAAGTTGGGATCGCTGCGCGCGCCGATCGGCGAGCGAGCGGCTATGTCGATGTCGTAGATCTTCTTCACCTGCGACGGCCGGCCGCCAAGTACGACGACGCGCTTCGACAAAGCCACCGCCTCGTCGATGTCGTGCGTAACAAGTACGACTGTCTTGTGAAACGTCTCGACGGCCTCCATCAGCACCCCTTCCAGATACAGGCGCGTCTGGTAGTCGAGCGCCGAGAAAGGCTCGTCCAGCAGAATGATGTCGGGATCGTTAATCAGCGTGCGGATCAGCGCCACGCGCTGACGCATGCCGCCTGACAGCATGCGCGGATACGCGTTCTCGAAGCCGGCGAGCCCATACGTGTTGAGGTATTCCATCGCCATGTCGCGTGCTTGCGCGGCCGGCATCTTCGAGAGCTCCGGCCCGATCAGCACGTTTTGCAGCACGGTGCGCCAGGGCAGCAGCAGATCGCGCTGCATCATATAGCCGACCTTGCCGCGCAAGCCATCGACGCTTTGCCCGCGATAGACGATGTCACCGCTATCCGCCTCGAGCAGGCCGGCGATCACGTTGAACACCGTAGTTTTGCCGCAGCCCGAAGGCCCGATGATGCTGACGAAATCGCGCTCGTGGATATCGAAGGTCAGACCGCCGAGCACGTCGACGGAGCCGAGTTTGTTCGAAAACGATTTACGGATATTACGTAACGCAAGCTGAACGGACATGTCTGTTCCTCGACGACGTCTTCGGAGTGCATTTCGACAAGGCGATTAACATTACGCGCCCTGCTGTGCCGTCATAAAACGCCGGCGCATCGGCTTGAGCACGGCAATGGCAAGCAGCGCGGTCGCGATGTCGAGCGTGATCGCGGTCGAAAACACCGGCACCCAGCTTCCCGCATGCTGATGCATCAACGCCGCGAGCGGGCCGCCGAAAATCGAACCGATCCCCTGCGAGATATACAGCCAGCCGTAGTTCTCGGTGGCGTGCCGCGTGCCGAACGTGTCAGTGAGGGTCGACGGAAACAGCGAGAAGATCTCGCCCCAGCCGAAGAACACCACGCCCGACAGCAGCACGAACAGCACGGCGTTATCGCGCGTGAGCAGCCATAACGCCATGGCCACACCTTCGAGCGCGAAGGCAAAAAACATCGTGTTCTCGCGCCCCATTCTGTCCGACACCCAGCCGAACAGCGGTCGCGTGAGCCCGTTCGTGAAGCGGTCGATCGTCAACGCCAGCGGCAACGCCGCCATACCGAACACGAGAACCTTGGTCACGCCGAAGTCGGCGGCGAAGGTGGCCATTTGCGAGGTGATCATGAGGCCCGACGTGGACATCATGGTCATCATCGCGAACATCAGCCAGAAGATCGGCGTCTTCAAGGTCTGCGAAGGGCGAAAATTCTTAACGCTAGGCGTGGAAGCGGAGCCGGGGGAACCCGCGGCATCGTGCGCAGGCGGCACGCGCAAACCTTGCGAAGCAAGCAGCCCTACCACTGCGAACGCAATGCCGAATATCCAGAGCGTTGCATCGATGCCGCGCACCTGCAGCGACGTGGCGATCGGGAACGTCGTGACGATTGCGCCCATGCCATAGCCCGCCGCGACGGCGCCCGCCGCAAAGCCGCGATTGGTCGGGAACCAGCGCACCATCAACCCCACCACGCCGACATACACAATGCCGGTGCCGAGACCGCCGACCAATCCATAAGTGAGGTAGAGCATCGGCGCGCTATGCACCTGTGAGGCCAGCACCCAACTCAGGCCCGACATGACGGTGCCTATTGAAATCAGCATGCGTGGCCCGAAGCGGTCGATCAGCTTGCCTTGGAACGGCGAGAAGAACGTCTGCAATATGATCAGCAGCGAAAACGTGACCTGTAGTTCAGGCAGTGCAACACCGAGTTTCGCGGCGAGCGGCTTCGTCATCAGCGTCCATACATACTGCGGACTCGAGATCGCCATCATGCAGACGAGACCGAGCCCGAGTTGAAGCCAACGATTGTGGGTCGCGCTCGACGAAACGGCGCCGGCTTCCGTCGACGCGATGGGTGGCAACGAAGATTGCAAACGTGTGGTCATGGTGACTCCATTACTAGGCGAAGGTCTGCCGGCGCCCGGCAGACGTGCAGCGTCCTCCGGGCCTCGAGGGCCGGACCTGCAATCCGATTGAAAAATAGCGCGCGTGTGCGTCTACCAGCCCGCGGCTGCCCCGTCACTGCGCGGGTCGTAGCCCGCTTCGATCAATCCATCTGGATACCGAACGATTGCGCCGGCATGTCCCATTGCTTCGTCATACGCCTGCATCGTCTCGACTTCGTGGCCGAGCGCCGCGAGCCGCGCGATCGTGTCCGGAGCGAAACGCGCTTCGAGTTTGAGCGTGTCGGTCGATTGACCCCATGTGCGGCCGAGCAGCCAACGCGGCGCGTCGATCGCGGCCTGCGGGTTCCAGCCGAACATCGCGATGCGCGAGAACACCGCACTTTGCGACTGCGGCTGACCGTCGCCACCCATGTTGCCGTAGACCATCGTGCGGCCATCTGCAAAACGCGCGAGCGCCGGGTTCAGCGTATGAAAAGGCCGGCGCAGCGGCATTAACGGATTGCGCGAGCGCTCGTCGAGCGAAAAGCTGCATCCGCGGTTCTGCCAGTTGATGCCCGTCCCGGCCAGCACCACGCCGCTGCCGAACTCGTGATAAATGCTCTGGATGAAGCTCACCGCCACGCCGTCGCTGTCGGTCACGCCAAGCCACACCGTATCGCCGGGCCCGCGACCGGCGCCCCACGGCGCGGCTCGAGTCGACGACACTTGCGCAGCCATTGCGTCGAGCGCGGCAGGCTTTAGCAGTTCGCGTGGATCGACGCGCATGTGATCCGGATCGGTGATCTCTGCGTCGCGCACCGCGAACGCGAGCTTGGTTGCTTCGACGCAGGCGTGCACGAACTCGGGACCCAGCGGGTCCATCTCTTTCGTCAACACGCGATCGAGAATGCCCAGAATCAGCAACGACACGAGCCCTTGTGTCGGCGGCGGCATGTTGTAGATCGTGCCCAACGAATGCTCGAGCGCGAGCGGCGTTCGCATTCGCGCCTCGTGTCGTTGCAGGTCTGCGAGAGTCAACAGCGAACCGGCCGACTGAAGATCACTCGCGATGCTGCGTGCAAGGTCGCCGCGATAGAAGTCGTCGAAGCCTGCGTGAGCCAGACGTTCGAGAGTGGCGGCAAGACGAGGTGCGACGAAGCGCTCGCCTGTAGCCGGCACCCGACCGTCGCAGAGGAAGGTGTCTGTGAAACCCGCGATCGGGCGCAGTTCGGCGAGACGGCTTTCGACACATTGCGACTGACTGCGCGTGACCGGCACGCCGTGCTTCGCGTAATGGATCGCGTCTTCGAGCAGGCGTTCGACCGGTAGCCTGCCGCCCAGCGTTTCAGCCGACCAGCGATACGCGCGCTGCCAGCCGGACACCGTACCGGCCACCGTGTTGGCGGCGAGCGGGCCGCGCGTCGGTATGGCCGAGAGTCCACGCGAGCGGTACTCGTCGACACTCGCCGCCAATGCCGCCGCACCGCACGCCTCGATGCCGACCGGCTCGGCGCCGGGACGCGAGATAAGCCAGAACCCGTCGCCGCCAATGCTGTTCATATGCGGATAGACGACGGCGATTGTCGCCGCGGCAGAGATCATCGCTTCGACGGCGTTGCCGCCTTCGCGCAAGATCGCGAGCGCGCTCTGCGCGGCAAGCGCATGAGGCGCGACCGCCATTCCGCGGGTTCCGCGGGCCGGGTTCAGAAATTCGGAAGTCATCGGATGCACGGGGCTTTTGCTTGTATACATACCCGGTGCATATGCGAATTCCATGCCAACGTCTGCATTCCGCGCAAAGGCCGAGTGCAGAAGGCGCTTAACAAATCGTCGCGCCTGAAAGCGTGTTGCTAGATGGTGCCTCGCAACCTCGGTGGTGCATAAGGCGCACTGTGAGGCTCCGAGGCGGTGCGGGCGCGCTGCAGGCGCTCGGTGGTCAGTGTGCGCACTTCCGCCCTGCTTCCTTCTATGTGCCGCCCCAGTAACTCGACTGCCCGGTCAGCCGCAAGGTCGCGGATGGCGGCGAGAATCGCGATGTGTTCGTTATAAGTGTCGTCGATGCAATCGCCGTATACGAGGTCGAGGCGCCGCACCACGCGGATGCGGTCGGTCACGCGCTGCATTGCGGCGCTCAACTCTTCATTGCCGGCGGCGAGCACAAGCGCCTCGTGGAACGCCTCGTCGAGCGCCACCATCTCCCGGCCGTCGCGAACGCGTTGCGCGCGAGGGACGTTCCAGATGCGGTCGAGCCGCTCAAGCATCTGCAAAGCGGTGGCGGATAGGGTTCCGTCAGCGCCAAAGAGCTTAGTGACAGAAAACGTCTCTATCAGCTTGCGCAATTCGTATAGATCTTCGAAGCGCTTGAAGTCGATCGGCACGACTTCCCAGCCGCCGCGCACATAGCCGCGCATCAGACCGTCGCTTTGAAGACGTTGCAGCGCCTCTCGCGCAGGTGTGCGCGAAACGCCGAAGCGGTCGGCGATGCTGGCTTCAGTCATACGGTCGCCCGGAAGCAGGCGCATGTCGAAGATATCGTCTCGCACGCTGAAGTACACGTGGTCAGCGCGGGACGAGGGGGAGCGGGTTGTGTCTTTCACGCACGAGCCTGGGATTAACAGATCTTCCGGCAGTGACTATCGGTCACCGTCAAAAGATCCGTCAACAAGAATTTAATCTGCAGGCGGCGTTGTTGAACTGACGTTCCCGACTATATGGATGCACCGAACAGCCTGTCGACCAGATCTTCCTTGTCCAGCTGCCCGACCCACCAATCCAGCGCATGTCCGCCTTTATCTTCGCGCCACGCGAGATAGCACTGCGTGTGCGCACGCACGCCGGCAATCCGTCTCGCGACGAGATTCCCTTCGCGTATGAGGCCTTCGGCCACGCGCTCAGGCAGCATGCCCACTGCGATTCCTTCGCACAGCGCGCCGACCTTGGCCGCCAGCGTAGGCACCACGATGACGGGTTGGCCGTCGTACGTCGCCACCGATTGAGGCTGTAACTCGCGCGACGTGTCGCTTATGACAGCGCCGCGATATCCGGCAATCGTGCCGCGGTCCAACGGCTCGGTTATCGCGGCAAGCGGGTGATCGGGCGCCATCACGAATAGATGCCGCAACGCTCCGATCGGCCGCGCCGCGATATTCGCCGCGTGAGGCGGCTCGCCGACCGCGCCCACGGCGAGATCCGCGCGCCCCGTGATCAGCGCATCCCACACGCCGCCAAGCACTTCGGTGGACAGGCGCAACCGCGTGATCGTCTCCATTTCGTAGAAGCTGCGAACATACGGCCACAACGATTCGAACGGCAGGATTTCATCCAGACAGATACAAAGTTCCGATTCCCAACCTCGCTGGATGCCTTGCGCTTTCATTTCGAGCTGTCGCGCCGCTTTGAGCAACTGACGCCCTTCTTCCACGAGTACCCGGCCGGCTTGCGTGAGTCTCGCGCGTCTTCCGCTGCGGTCGAACAGTTCGACGCCCAGATCGCTTTCGATCTTCTGCACGAGATACGTCAGCGCCGACGGTACTCGGTGCAGCAATTCGGCTGCCTCCGCGAATGTACCTGTTCTGTCTATTACGTCCAGTACTTCAAGCGCTTCAAACGAAAGCTTTATCGGCATTCGGCATCCTCGGTCCCGCCAAGATGTTGATACAGTGCGTCACGATGCGTGGATAGCGGCAGCACCGCTCATTGCAATTCGGAAAGGAAGACATGGAGTGCGACGTCCGTATATGCCATAACGGCACATCGGACTGAACTGCGACTCATGCGCGGGACGGGATTGTAGAGCGGATATAAAGAAGAAGCGACAAATACTGATAAAGCAGACAAATGGCCACGGCGGATTCCCACTGCCGGAAACCCGCCGCCGGTGCTTCAGAAAGAATGGCGCATGCCGATACGCACATCGGCCTGCGTGCTCGTGCTCGACGGCGTGAAGCTATAGCCGATAACCGCGTTCACGCCATCGGAAGCGCGCAGATAATCACCGGAGATATAAACATCCGTGCGTTTGGACAGCAGGTAGTGAAGCCCGAGCGAGCCCTGATTCCAGTGGTTTCCTTCAAATCGCGTGTGTTGATAACCACCGTATAGCATCAACGCCGGCGTGAATGTGTACGAAGCGCCGCCCTCGTACACCTGCATATGCGACGTTTGTCCGAGCCCCTTGATTGTCGTGTAGGTGAAGTTGCCGCTCAACATCACATTGCCAATCGTGTATGCGGCGCCGACTGCAAAGGCACCTTGCTTGTCGACGGGGAACGCGGATGCACTGTACAAATCTGTTACCGCGCCGGTTGCAGGATCGACCGAGACGGTGGGCTGGCCGAGGAAAGTACGCGTGCCGATCATCGCATACGGATCGAATGCGTAGATACCGTACGGATTGTTCAGCTGCGTATAGGCGGCGCCCATGTTGAACGCGCCGTGTTCATAGCGCGCGCCCACGCTCCATGCGCTCTTCTGGTGAAAGTCGCCCGCCGTATTGCCGAACGAGTACATGCCACCAAAAGAAAAACCGGAGATGTCGTTGGAGAGATACTTGATCGAATTCGGCAGCCGGTCGCCGTTCATCCGGTCGAAGTCGCCTTGGTGAATCGCATAACCGCTCGCCCACGCCGATATGTTGTACAGGTAGGCGAATTCTTCGGTCATGTCCAGCTGGTTACCAAACGACAGAGTGCCCCAGTTGTTCTTCAGGCCAACATACGCCTGGCGGCCGAATTCGGCACCGCCAAATCCGAGCTGCCCATTGCCCAGGTGGAATCCCGACTCGAGCACGAAGATGGCCTGCAAGCCGCCGCCGAGATCTTCGACACCTTTGAAGCCGATACGGTTACCGTACGAAATGCCGTCGTCGAACTTGACCTGGTGGGAGCCACCGGCGTTGCTCACGTACGTGATGCCCGCGTCCAGAACGCCATACAGCGTGACACTGCTTTGCGCGTGAACAGCCGTTGGCGCGCACACGGCGCTTGCTGCAATAGCGAGTCCCGAAAGACTGACGGCATTTCTCTTCTTCATTGAATTCTCCCCTGCTCTTTGCCTGCGCAATTCGTTGGATAAAGCGATCCCTGCCGCGGCCAATAGCAGGCGCGCGGCGCTTCTCGCATGACGGGCAGTTCGAAACCGGTTGAGACCGATCGATATGGCCTGGCTGTTATTTGTTCCGCATGAAAATTCCGCCAAGCCCGCATCGACGCGTCAAGAATACGGTTCCAGTTTTACGGCGAGTCGATTGGATGCGACATGAATCTGTCGCCTTGCGACCTTACGAGCGAACAACTGGCATTGCCTTTTCTACTTCACACCGAGCGCCGTCTGAACGGCTTGCAGGCCATTCGCGCCGCTCGCGGTACTGACGCCATCCAGCCACGACTTGAGCAGTTCGGGGTGGCGCTTCAGCGCTTCGGTCGCGGCTACGTCGACACTGGTCTTCTTTTCGAGTACTTCGGTGATTACTCCGTTCTCGATGTCGACGTTGAATGTCAGCTGTTTGAAGAGACGATCCACGTTAGGGCATTGTTCCGCATAGCCGCTGCGCGCAACGGTGTTGACCGTGGCGCCGCCGTAGTTCGGGCCGAAGTACTTATCGCCTCCGTCGAGATAAGTCAGCTTGAACTTCGTGTTCATCACATGCGGCTCCCACGCAAGGAACACGATCCACTTCTTCTCGCGTACTGCACGCTCGACTTGTGTAAGCATGCCCGTCTCGCTGGATTCGACGACCTTCCAGTTGTCGAGACCGAACGCTTTGTCATCGACCATCTTCTTGATGTTCTGATTGGCCGGCGCGCCGGGTTCGATGCCGTAGATCCTGCTATCGAACTTGTCGGCATTTTTGGCTAGGTCCGCGAACGAGTGAACGCCCGCCGCCGCCACGTAGTCGGGCACTGCGAGCGTGAACTTCGCATTGCTCAGATTCGGATGGACGACCACGATCGACTTTTCTTCTTCAAACGGTTTGACGACCGGTGCTTGCGCGGGCATCCAGTTGCCGAGAAACACGTCGATTTGCCCTTTTTTCAGGCCCTGATACGTGATCGGCACAGAAAGGTTGGCCACCTTCTGTTTATACCCGAGCGCCTTCAGCACGACGCCCGTCATTGCATTGGTGGCGTCGATATCGGTCCATCCCGGCCCCGCCATGTTCACCTGCATGCACGATTGCGGCTCCGCGGCCGACGCGAAACTGGCTGCCGCGCATAGCAGCGCAACGCTGCACATCGCCTGTTTGAATAGCTTGTTCATCATCGCGACTTTCCTGTGAGTGAGTGAGAAGTAAGCATGTAGCGACCGGTCAGTGCGCGACCGCCGGGAAGCGCGCCATTGCTTCCAGCGTGTCCAGATCGATGTGATTGCGCATGTAACGCTGACTGGCATCGACCCGAGGCTGCCAGTCCCATGAAGCAACTGTGCCCTGGGTGGTGGCGGCGAAATGAAAGCGGCGACGGCGCTGACTTTGCAGCACTTCATCGTGCAGCGCAGTGAGGTCCCAGCGCGCGGCAATCTCGTTGCGCAATTCCTGTATCTGGGCCGCGTATTCAGCTTTCGGCGCGAGGTTCACACGTTCGAGCGGATCGGCTTCGACGTCGTACAGCTGGTCGGGGTCGGCAGGCGAGTGTATGAATTTGAAGCGCCCGCGCCGCAGCATTATGATCGGCGCAATAGCGCCTTCCGCAAGATATTCGCCGACTGCTTCGTCATGACCGCCCTGCTCTCCTCGAAGATGCGGCACGAGACTGTGTCCGTCGGGCGAATCAGGCCATGCCACCGGTTGTTCGCCCCGCGCCAGTTCGACCAGTGTGGGCAGCAGATCGAGATGCGACACGGAAGCGTGCACACGATGCGCGTCGAATTGCTGCGGCGCGTGCACGATCAGCGGCACGCGGCAGCCGCCTTCAAAAAAGGTCATCTTGTACCAGAGGCCACGCTCGCCGAGCATCTCGCCATGATCGGAAGTGACGACAATGATCGTGTCCTCCGCGAGCCCGGCCTGGTCGAGCGCTTCGAGAATCGCACCGAACTGGTCGTCGACATAGGAAATCGCGCCGTAATAGGCGCGGCGTGCGTTGCGGATCTGCTGGTCGGTCGGCGGCGTGCGGTCGGTTTCGCAAACGTGACGCAAGCGCCTGGAGTGAGGATCGGCTTCGTCGAATGAGTCGCGATGCGCGGGCATGTCGATATCGTCATCCCGATACATGTTCCAGTACTTTTCCGGAATCGCGTAAGGATCATGAGGATGTGTCAGCGAGGCGACCATGCAGAAAGGCCTCGCGTCTTTTCCCGCGTGCCGCTCACGGGCAATGTCGAAGAGCTTCCGGCGCGTCGTGAACGTGACTTCATCGTCGAAATCGAGCTGGTTCGTGCGCACGCACGGCCCGGCGTCGATAACGGAACTCATGTTGTGATACCACGTCGGCCGTGCCTCGAAATCGTCCCAGTTCGGCGTCCAGCCGAAGTCTGCCGGGTATATGTCGGTGGTGAGGCGCTCTTCGAAACCGTGCAACTGATCCGCGCCGCAAAAATGCATCTTTCCCGAGAGAATCGTGCGATATCCTTCAGCGCGAAGGTAATGCGCGAATGTCAGTGTTTGCGACGGAAATTCCGCGGCATTGTCGTACGCGCCAATTGCAGACGGCAATTTGCCGGACAGAAAAGAAAAGCGCGACGGCGCACACAACGGGCTTGCGCAATATGCAGAATCGAATACCACACCCTGCTTTGCAAGGCGGTCGAGGTTGGGTGTTCTCGTTAGCGAGTGTCCATAAGCGGCGAGCGCAAATGGAGTCATCTGGTCGGCCATCAGAATGAGAATATTCTTTTTGCTGTCGAGCATGGAGCGCGCCTTGAATAGAATCATGGATGTCAGTGCAACTACCTATGCCGGTGCGATCGGAGACACGAATAGAAGCGCAGGTTGCGGTCCGCGTGCGGCATTTACACCACTATTGCCGGTCAATTCGGCGCTGTGAAGACGGCAATTCGTTATGTGCCTATAAGGGGGCGTTATGTCGAGGCAGGACCGCTTGCCGCCAATGCAGGCATTGACGATGTTCGAATCCGCCGCACGTCTTGCGAGTTTCACGGCGGCCGCGCGAGAGCTAGGTTCCACGCAGCCGGCAGTGAGCCAGCGCATCGTGCAGCTCGAAGAGACGCTGGGTGCGCCGCTTTTCGAGCGCGGCCATCGCGGTGTCCGGCTCACCGAAGACGGCGAGCGGCTTTTCGATGCGGTGCGTCTTGCGCTCGACACCATCCGTCATGCCACCGCCGAAATCCGCGCGCGCCGCACGCCGCAAACGCTCACCCTATCCACCGACTTTGGTTTCGCCACTTACTGGCTAATGCCGCGGCTTTCGCAATTCAAGGCGCTGATGCCCGATGTCGACGTGAAGATCATCACGTCGCAGAGCGTGTTCGATCCGTCGCACGATCACGCTGACGTGGCGATTGCGTTTGGCGACGAACATGCGGACTGGAACGCGCGCAGCGTCATCAAGCTCTTTCCGGAGCGTGTCACGCCAGTGTGCAGCCCGGCGTTTCTGGCAGCACATCCACCGCTGATGTCGCCGTCCGAGCTGCTCGCGCTGCCGCTTCTGCACCTTGAACCGACCCAGCCCGCGCGCTGGCTGTCGTGGGCCGACTGGTTCGCGGCGCACGGTCTCGTTGCGCCCGCTGCGCACCGCGGCATCACGTTCAACAGCTTCACCCTCGTCGCCCATGCGGCGATTATGGGCCAGGGCGTGGCACTCGGCTGGGCGCCGCTCATCCACGAACTGCTCGCCACCGGCCAACTCGTCGAGCTGTTCGACACCCCGGTGGTCACCGAGCGCGGCTACATGCTGGTCACGCAGCGCGCGGCAACGCCCGCAGTCGACGCTTTCCGCCAATGGCTGCTCGGCGAATGCGGGCTCGACGCGGAATAGCTATCTGGCGTTCCGGTTCCATTGCCACGGCGATTCGCTTCTATCCGCGTTGTGCGTGAATTTGCTCTACTGCGACGATGCATGCCGCGCCCCGCGGCATCCCCCTTCGTTTATGTGGAGAGCGCATGTCCGCCGATTCCCGTCCTGATCAACTGGTTCTCACCGTCGCGTGTCCGAGCGCCGCGGGCCAGGTTGCCGCCGTTGTCGGCTTTCTCGACCGGCATCATTGTTATATCGACGAACTCACCGTTTTCGACGACGACCTCAGTGAGCGCTTTTTCGTGCGCTGCGTTTTTCACGGCGTGGATGCGAACGAGACGCGAAATATCGCGGCACTCAAACGCGAGTTCGAGCCGATTGCCGAGCGCTTTCGTATGACCTGGGCAATGCACGACGTCAGCACGCGTCCCAAAGTACTCATCATGGTGTCGAAGCTCGAGCACTGTCTCGCGGACCTGCTATTTCGGTGGCGAATGGGCGAGCTCAAGATGGACATTGTCGGCATTGGCTCGAATCACCGCGATCTCGAACCGCTTGCGCAGCAACACGGGTTGCCGTTTCACCATCTGCCCATCACCGCCGATACAAAACCGCGGCAGGAAGCGCGCTTGCTCGATCTGTTCGAGACCTCCGGCGCCGAATTGATGATACTCGCGCGCTACATGCAGATTCTTTCGGGCGAGACGAGCCGTGCCCTCGCTGCGCGCGCGATCAACATTCACCATTCGTTTTTGCCTGGCTTCAAGGGTGCGAAACCATATCACCAGGCGCATGCGCGCGGCGTGAAACTGATCGGCGCGACCGCGCACTTCGTGACCGACGATCTCGACGAAGGTCCGATCATCGAGCAGGTCGTCGAACGTGTCGATCATTCGTACAGTCCGGAGCGCTTGCTCGCCACCGGACGCGACGTCGAGTGCATCACGCTCGCTCGCGCGGTCAAGGCGTTTATCGAGCGGCGGGTGTTTATCAACGGCGACAGAACTGTCGTGCTGCAATAGCGCTGCAATAAGCACAAAGAAAAACGCCGCTTTGATAAGCGGCGTTTTCTGTCTTTCGAGCGCGGACAGCTAAAGCTCTGTCTACTTAACCCAGCTATCTACTCGATCGCCGTGTGCGCTAATCCACGCGTCTGCAGCGGCGGTCGGCTTCTCGCCGTTCTGCGTGGCGAGCATCACGCTGTCGATCTCACCCGGCTTCCACTGGAACTTCTTCAGGAACGCGACGACGGGCGGCGCCTTCTTTTCCAGTTCAGGATTGACGACGCTGTCCACGTGCTCCGCCTCACCAAACACTTTCTTCGGATCTTCAAGGAACTTGAGCTTGTACTTTGCGAACATCCAGTGCGGCTTCCAGCCGGTTACGATGATCGGCTTGCTCGCCGCTTCCGATCGCGCGAGTTCCGCGGTCATTGCGCTGCCTGAACTCGGCATCAGCTTGTAGTCGAGTCCGTAAGCCTTGATTGCCTCGCTGGTTTTCTGCATCACGCCCGCACCTGCGTCGATACCGACAATGCGCGAGCCGAACTCCGCTTTCTTCGCTTCCAGGTCACCGACCGTTTTCACGTCGAGATTGTCGGGCACGATAAGACCGATCTTCGCGTCGTTGAAATTCGGGCCGAGATCGACCACTTTGTCCTTGAAATTGTTCCAGTACGCACCGTGCGTGACCGGCAGCCATGCGGACAGCGTCGCGTCGAGATCGCCCCGCGCCACGCCCTGCCACATCACACCCGCTGCAACCGGTACGAGTTGCACCTGATAGCCCAGGCGTTTCTCGATCACGCGGGCGGCGACGTTGGATGTCGCGACGCTATCGTCCCAGCCTTCCACGTAGCCGATTTTGATGGTCGGTTTGGGATCCGCCGGGGCGCTTACGCTGGTTGCCGCCAGCGCCGCGCTCAGGGTGCTCAACACCAGTATCCTTTTGATCAGTCTCATCGCCGTTCTCCCGTTCGCCGTCTAAAAACAACCCATTGAGCATTTAGAATCGCCAGCCAGAATTGCCCGGTAACGTTGTTTTCCGACATGTAGTTGTCCGCACGCGACCTGGCTCATCTGCTTGCTGCCGCGACTCACGGCAGTTTGTTCCTGACCGTTGGCGCCAGTCACTTCTCTACGACGAGATCGGTGAGCGGCTTGCTGCAGCAGAGGAGCACCATGCCTTGATCGATTTCCCGCTGACGAATGCCGCCCGCGTGTTTCATCGCCACCTCGCCCGATACCAGCTTCACCTTGCAGGTTCCGCACATGCCCTGCGTGCACGATGCCGGCAGGCGCACACCCGCCTTCTTCGCGGCATCCAGCACATGCTGGCCGCTGTCGCATTCGATCTCACGGTTGCTTTTCGTGAAGCTGACCTTGTAGCGCGTCTGCGTTTCGGCCACGCCGGGTGCGGCAGCCGGCTCGAAAGCCGGCGCCTGTTCCCGGGCTTCTACAAAGCTCTCGGCTGTTTCCGGCTCGGCCGCGTTTTGCAACACCTCCGCGACATGCACGGTAGCCAATTGTGCGGCGACCTCGCTGACCGTGTCGAACGAAAAGCTTTCCTCGTGATAATGGCCTCGGTCGAAACCGCCCTCGTCCAGCAGGTTGCGTACTGCTTGCATGTACGGCGCGGGCCCGCAAGTGAAGATCTCGCGTTCGAGAAAGTCCGGTGCAATCAGCTTGAGTAAGGGCAACGTCAGAAAACCCGTCACACCTGGCCAGTTCGTGCGCGCGCCCACCCGCTCGCAAACAAATGCGGTACGAAAACGCGCGTGATTTGACGCGATCAGGTCGAGTTCGCGCGCGAAGATAATATCGTCGGGCGTGCGGGCGCTGTGTACGAAGACAATGTCGCTGTCCTCGCCCAGTTCGTGATGCGCACGACTCATCGACATCAGCGGCGTAATGCCTGAACCCGCCGACAGAAACAGCAGCTTGCGCGCAGGGTGACGAGCACACGTGAATTCGCCCGCCGGCCCGAGTACGCGAACTTCGCCGCCCACCTGCAGGTTGTCGTGCAGCCAGTTCGATACTTTACCGCCCGGCACACGCTTCACCGTAATGGAAATGGTGTGCGGACGCGTAGGCGGCGACGAGATCGTATAGCAACGGTTGATCGACTCACCGTCGATATCCAGTTCGAGCGTGATGAACTGTCCCGGCTCGAACACGAAGGTCCGTTCGCCCGGCGCGCGGAAGAAAAAGCTCTTCACGTCATGCGTTTCCTGACGCACATGGCAGCACACCAGTGTTTCGTCTACATCGCTGTTCCACCGCGCGGGCAGCATGTCCCAGAAGCGAGGCTGCGTAACACGGCTTGTTGCAAATTGCGATGCCGGCTCGGTGCCGAGCTGAAACGTCGCCTGATCGCGCATCATTATTTTCTCCCGCTCCTGGTTGCGATCGTGCGCTCAGCGCTTGAAGGACACGACTTTCTCGCCGAATGCGGACGGCTCCGCATCGTGCGTCTGCGGCGCGTTGCTGTAGTCTGCGATGCGGCCGATGTACCACTCGCAAAACTTCTCCACGAGACCTTCTGTGAACGGCGAATACGGACCCGGCTCATAGGCGCTGCTCGTTGCGCCGCGCTGCGAGTATTCAACGAGCGCGCGGTCCTGATCATTGGTCGCGCGCCATACGGCCGTCAGGTTGTTGACGTCGTAGTCGATGCCTTCGCGCGCGTCCTTGTGCACGAGCCATTTCGTGCGCACGAGCGTTTTGCCGGCCGAAAGCGGAATCACCGAGAAGCTCACAATGTGATCGCTCATGAAGTGATGCCACGAATTGGGCTGCGTCCAGAACGACAAACCGCCAAGATCGGCCTGCTCGAAGCCGCCGAGCAATTTCTTCGACGCCACTTTCGCGTCCAGCGTCTGCGATTCGCCGTCGCGATCGAGCGGCAGACGTTGCGTGCGAAAACCGGTAACCAGATCCGCGAGCCGGTCGATTTCCGCCGACGGCAGCTTCATTGCTTCCCATTGCGCGGTACGGCGCGCAACTGTCTCTTCGAAAGCGGCCATACCTTCTTCGTTAGCCGGTGTACGTTGATAGCCGAAACCGTATTCGTAAAGCGAAATGGTCAGCTCAGGATGGTTCGCGACGCAGTGATAGCACTCGCGATTGTTCTCCATCGTAAGCTTCCAGTTGCCTTCCTCGATAATGTCGATCGACGCCGCGATCTTGCAGCCGGCCAGTTGATGCGGCGCCAGGTACGGCTCCATTGCCGCGCGCATGACGGAGAAGTCAGCGGGCGGATTGTCGGCCAGACAGATAAAGATGAGTCCCGCGAGGTTCTCAACATGGACTTTCTTCAAGCTGTGCTTGCAGCGGTCGAACTGGTCGCCCATATGCTCGGCGAACATCAGATCGCCGTTCAGGTTATACGTCCAGCTGTGGTACGGGCACACGATATTGCCGAGCGAACCCTTGTCGGTATTGCACAAGCGTGCGCCGCGATGCCGGCACACGTTATGAAACGCCCGTACCTGCATATCGTCGTCGCGTACGATCAGAATGGAATCGTGGCCGACTTCCACCGTGATGTAATCGCCCGGCTCGGGCACGTCCGGCTCGACCGCGACCTGAATCCAGTGCTGGCGGAAGATCGCGTCCATGTCGAGCGCGAAGATTTCCTCGCTCGTGTAGAACGGCGCTTCCAGCGTGTAATTCTTCTTGCGGCGTTCGATCATTGCGCGAACGTCTGCGGAAACTTTCATTGTGTGCTCCGTTGCGTGTCACGTCTGGCGCCGCGCCAGGCCCTCCTGGCCGCATGCTCGCCTGAACCGGAAATCAGTAATCCACGAGTTGATGCTCGCGCAAATACGCCAGAATCACTTGTGCTTTTTCGACGGAACTCCCTTCAATTACGACGCTGCCGCCGCGGCTTTCCGTCGTGGTTGCGGAGAGCATCCGGGCGTGGCCCGAGCGCTTCTCGGCTGCGGCGAGACGCACCGGCTTGCTGCTCGCGGGGCGAATAGTCCAGGCGAGTTCCGTCGCGCGAGCAGGTTCCGCACAGGCGACCGCGTAAATGGTCCCTTCGCGCTGCCGTGCATAGGCATAGGTCGGCGTTGCGTTTGCCATCGGATGCACGGCGATCAGTGCGGGCAATTGCACCTCGACACGGCGGCGCAAACCCTTGGGCATGAATTGCCGAACTTGTGCGCACCCGTCCTTCACGACCACATCGACAGCCGCGCCGACGAGCGGAATGCCCAGCGCGTTCGCCACCCGATACGGCAGCATCCCGCTGTCGAAAGCGCCTTCGGCTCGCGTGCCGGTCAGCACGAGATCGTAGCCGGGCAGACGCGCGGCAAGCAGCGCTGCGCCATCGGCTTGCGACCCGTCTGCGTTGGGAACGGCAAGCACTTCGACCGAGCGCGCACCGAGCGCGAGGTATTCCTGTAGCGCGGGATTAGCAGGGTCGCCCGCATGCAGCACGTCGAGTGTCGCGGCATGCTGTTTTGCGAGCGTCAAGGCGAGCGTCAGTGCGGCCGCGTCGTTACGGCTGTAGCGCGCAACGCCGCTCACCGGATGTCGGCCCACGGAAACGAGAACGGCGATTTTCATGCGAGCGCTCCTTCCGCTACAGCCTTCGAGTTCAGTAATGCAGCACCCGTGCCGCGAGCAGAGCGCGCCGCGGCAGCCGCGTCATTAAGTGCCGCGATGGTTTCCTGCGCATCGGCAATGACGGTCAGGTTGGCCCGCTTGGCGATGGGCGCGCTCGCATCCAGGTTCACCGCGATCACATGCCGGCAATCCTTGATGCCTTGCAAATGCTGCACGGCGCCGGATATGCCAAACGCGATATACACGCTGGCTTCAACGGTCTTGCCGGTCGCGCCAATCTGCTTGTCACGTGTGAATTTGCCGTCGTCCACTGCGACACGGCTTGCACCGATCGCCGCGCCGAGCGTGGCCGCGAGACGCTCGAACGCAGGCACATCGCTGACTCCGTTGCCCGCGGAGACGATGAAGTCCGCTTCTTCCAGCGCGAGCTGCGCTGCGTCCATCTCCTCGATGCCGAGGTCGCGCACGATGCCTTTGGTGGCAGCGGGTTCGCCATCGAAACGCCATGCGACTCTCTCTCCTGCTCCGACAAACGGCAGCTTGGGATCGACTGCATTGGGCGCAAGCAATATCACTTCTGGCAGCGCACACGAAGCGAACGCGGTGTTCGCATGCACATACGCGGCCACGTGAGACGCATCGATTTCAACGACGTGTGTCGCGACGCTTGCATTTGCCGCCGCCGCATACCGGCGACCAAGATCGCCGTCGCCGATCGCGTTGTCGGGCAGGAACAAATGCACTGGCGCATAAGCCGCCACGCACGCAGCGAGCGCGTTCAATTCGTCGTCCGGTGCAAAATGGCGACGATCGAACGTAGGCAACTCGATCAGCTTGTCAGCGCCCAATGCGCCGGCGTCGCCCGCGAATTCGCCGAATACGAGCAGCACGATCTCGGTGGTTGCATCGGCGATCAATGCGGCGGCGGCCAGCGTCTGGCGCGCGTGATCGTCGAGCGCGCCGCGGTCCGCGTGTGCCGCCACCAGCATCACATGCTGCGGTGTGGCGCTCGTGCGGCGCGGCTTCGGTTGTTCACGATGCGCGGCGCCCGAGGCGGCGAAATCCATTGCGCCCGCCACACCGGTCGCGCCCAGCGTGATGCGTCTGAGTCCGTCAACGGTGATCGTGAACGGGCGGCGCGGATCGATTCGTTTGATTGTGTTCATCGCGTTACTCCAGCGCTGCTGCAACCAGTTCGGCGACGTCCAGAACTTCAGGACGGGGCCCAACCACGCCTTCGAGCATCGCCGTGCAATTCGGGCAGCCTACCGCGACAATTTCGGCACCGATGCCGCGCGCGTCGTCGATACGGATGTCCGGAATGCGCCGCTTGCCCGGAATGTCCGTCAACGGGGCTCCGCCGCCGCCACCGCAGCAACGTCCACGCATGCCGTGGCGCTCCATTTCGACAACCTTGATGCCAATGCTCTTCAGCACGCGGCGCGGCGCTTCAGTCTCGCCGTTGTAGCGGCCGAGGTAACACGGATCGTGATACGTGATCTTGCTGTCCGCGTAGGCAGCGAGCGCGCGCGGCGACAGCTTGCCGCTCGCGACCAGTTCATCGATCAGCGCCGTGTGATGCTGCACTTCATAGAAGCCGCCCAACGCGCGATACTCGTTGCGCAAGCTGTGCAGCACGTGGGGGTCGGAGGTGACGATCTTGCCGAACGAGTACTGCGAGAGCGTGCCGATCAGCTTCTTTGCGAGTTGCTGGAACGTGGCTTCGTCGCCGAGACGCCGGGCCGTGTCGCCCGTATCGGTTTCGACGCCGCCAAGCACCGCGTAATCGACACCCGCGCGGTTCAGCACCTTGACGAGGGCGCGCAGCGTGCGCTGATAGCGCATGTCGAACGCACCTTCGCCCGCAATCAGCAGCACATCCACGCGACGCCCGGGCTGCGCGACCTGCACCTGCAGATCGACCGCCCAGTCATAACGCGCGCCGATGTCGTAACCGTTCGAACTGCCTGTTTCGCGCAGATTCGCGAGCGTGATCGGCCCCTTGCCCGGCACCGTGCCTTCCACGAGCGTCTGATTGCGGCGCATGTCCACAATGGCGTCGACGTGCTCGATCAGCATTGGGCACTCCTGCACGCAAGCGCGGCAGGTCGTGCACGACCACAGCGTTTCCGCCTCGATCAGGCTGGAAATCAGCGGCTTGCCCGGCGCACCGCCATGCTTGCCGACCGGAATGCCGGGCGTGGGACTGCCTGCGTATTCGGCGTCCGTGCCGCCCACCATGCCCGTCACCAGATCCTGAATGAGCTTCTTCGGATTGAGCGGTTGACCGGCGGCGAACGCGGGGCACGCGGCCTCGCATTTGCCGCACTGCACGCAGGCGTCAAAACTGAGCAACTGGTTCCAGCGAAACTCCACGGGCTTGCCCACGCCGTATTCTTTCGCGTCGAGCAGCGGCGCCTTCAATGCAGTCGGCGGCACGATATCGCGATCGTTACGCTCGGCAAAGCGCTCCTGACGCGGATGAAACGCGAGATGCAACAGACCCGCGAGCGCATGTTTCATTGGACCGCCACGCGCGGCGCCAAATGTCATCGTGAACGCGCCCACTGCGATCAGCAGCGCGACGATGATCGCGAGCGCGCCCGACATCGCCGCGGCCGGCAATGCGATGAACAACACGAGACCGAGCGCGAACGACCCGAGCAACAGCGGCAGATGATCCCACGGGCCGCGCGACAGCCGCGCGGGTACCGCTTTCGCGCCATGCCGGCGACGCCATACGAAAACCGCGCCGACCAGCATCACGAGCGCGGCAAGAAAGATCAGTTTATCGAGCCACGGTGAATAGATCGCGAGACCGTAGTTGACGAACACGAGCGCCATCGCGAGGATCGCCCCGCCGGCAGTCGCCACGTGCGTTTTCGCAATGTACGGGTCGCGCGCGACCACATGATGCAGATCGACGAAGTAGCGTTTCGGAATCGACAGCAGATTCGCCCAGCCGTACGCGCCCGCCGCCGTGGCGCGACCCACGCGCCAATACGCGGCGCGCTTCGCGAGCGCGAAAGCCAGACCCGCCATCGACAACCACAACAGCACGGTGATGACAGACACGGGGCTCATTGTCAGAAGTCCTTGCAAAGGCGCAGCGCGTCGTAAATCGCGCCGTGAATGTTGTGCATGGAGATGCAGTCGCCGACGCGAAACAGCAGGAAGCGGCCATTACCGAGTTCTTCGGAAAGCGACGGTTGCGGCTCAGATGCAAAGAGCTTATGCACGTCGACCTGCCCGCGGTTGACCGACTCCGGCTTCAGCTTCCAGTACAGCTCGTCGTTCGGCGTGCTGCCGTTCTCGATCACGACCTGATCGACCGCGCGCTCTTCCTGCTCCTCTGTGTACTCGTTGCGGATCACGGCGATTTTCTTGCCGTCTTCCTCGTACACTTTGTCGAGCCAGTAATTCGGTGTATGGACCACGCCCTGCGCATAGAGGCGCCGATAGAAAATCGGGAACGTGGTGCCACCTACGTCGTCGGCCACTTTCACGTCGGGCGTGACGATCTCCACGTTCGAACCGCGGCTCGAGATGAAATCGGCGACGCCGGCGCCGGCGTGCGTGCTCACGCCGTCGTACACGAGGACATTCTTGCCCGGCTCGACCTTGCCCGAGAGCACGTCCCACGAACTCACCGCAAGGCCTTCGTCAACGCCCCACGCCGCCACTTGCGACGTGAACGACGAGCCGCCCGTGGCGAGCACGACGATGTCCGGTTTTTCGGCCATGATGGTTTTATCGTCGGCGGCAACCCCGAGACGGCGGTCCACGCCCAGGCGCTTTGTTTCCATATCGAACCAGCGGACAATGCCTGCCATCTGCTCACGCTGCGGCGCTTTTGCCGCGAGCATGATCTGGCCGCCCACATAGTCATTCTTCTCGAACAGCACCACGTCATGGCCGCGCGACTTCGCGACCCGCGCCGCTTCGAGTCCCGCAGGACCCGCGCCGACCACGACGACCTTGCGCTTCGGCCCGTTCGTGCGCGCAATGACATGCGGCATGGTCGCTTCACGCGAGGTTGCCGCGTTCTGCACGCACAGCACGTCGAGCCCGTTGTACTGACGGTCGATGCAATAGTTCGCGCCGACGCATTGCTTGATTTCGTCCTCGCGGCCATCGCGGATCTTGATGACCATATGCGGGTCGGCAATCTGCGCGCGTGTCATACCGACCAGATCGACCATGCCGCTCGCCAGCAGACGCTCGGCCTGGCCCGCGTCGCGAATACTTTGCGCATGCATGACCGGGACTTTGACGACCGACTTGATGCCGGCTGCGAGATGCACGAAAGGCTCGGGCGGCAGCGCCATTGGCGGCATGCAGTTGGCGAGCGTGTTGTGCGTATCCGCGCCGGAACCGATCACACCGAGATAATCGATCAGGCCGCTTTCGCTCATTGCCTGTGCGATCTCTTTCAGTTGCTCGTGATCGAGACCGTCTTCGTGGAACTCGTCGCCGCACATGCGCAGGCCCACGCAGAAGTCGGGGCCCACTGCTTCACGCACTGCTTGCAATACTTCGACGCCGAAACGCAGGCGGTTTTCAAGCGAACCGCCCCATTCGTCGGTACGAAAATTGGTGCGTGGGCTCCAGAACTGGTCGATCAGATGCTGGTGCGCCGCTGAGATCTCAACACCGTCCATGCCCGCATCTTTCACGCGTTTCGCGGCAGCCGCGAAGTCGGTGATAATGCGGCGAATCTCTTCCACTTCAATGATCTTCGCGTTGCCGCGATGCACCGGCTCACGCACGCCCGAAGGCGACATCAGATGCGGCCAGTGCTCGCCATGAAACGCCGAGCGGCGGCCCATGTGCGTGGCCTGGATCATGATCTTGGCGCCGTGCGCGTGCATGGCTTCCGCGAGTCGCGAGAGCGGATCGATGATCTTGTCGGTCGACAGGTTCACCGACTTCCACCAGCCTTGCGGACTGTCGATCGAGACCGGGCTCGAACCGCCGCACACGGCGAGGCCCACACCACCCTTGGCCTTTTCTTCGTAGTAACGGATATAACGGTCGCCGGGCAGTCCGCCGGGTTCCGCATACACCTCCGCATGCGCAGTGCTGACAATGCGGTTGCGCAAAGTCAGCTTGTTCAGCGTAAGAGGCTTGAAAAGGTTCGGGTAACGCATCGCGATCGACCTCGGAATAAATGACTTCTGGTGCTATGCCGCGAGCGGCGACACTTCGAACACGCAATGGTCGTGGCCTTCCGCCGCGCATCGCGCTTCTTTCGACTGCGAAGGCGGACCCTTGCGTTGTGAATCGGGCGCCGTGTCGTTGACCCAGTCCATTGCTCCCGCGAACCAGCCGGCGAACATGTAGCAGAGCTTGCCGACTTTGCCCGGTTGCGCGAGCACGAACGACGAGTGATGCAGTTCGATACGCGCATGCGACGTGGACGGATCGCTTTCCGTGATCGTGAAGATGCCCCAGCCGCGTTGCGAAAGCCGCTTCAGGTAGTGCTCGAATACGGCCATGCCGGCGATGCCGTGCTGTTTGGCTTCCTTGTCGCACCAGAAGTACGCGGATTTATAACCCGCCTTGTAGAGAATCTCGGCATATGTGTCGATGCCCAGCGCTTCTTCAACGGCGGTATGGTTGTTCGTGAAGAAATGACGCGGCACGTACAGCATCGGCAGCGCGTCGGTGGTCCAGACGCCGGTGTTCGCATCGACGTCGATAGGCAGTTGAGGTTGCATGTGGAAGACTCCGTGTTTTGTAGGGCGAATCTGCGGGCTCTGCGCGCGTGAAGCTCAAACCTTCCACACTTCACCGAATACGCGGACCCAGTTCTCACCCATGATTTTTTTGATGCGCGTCTCGCTCCAACCCGCGCGCTCCATCGCGGCAGTCAGGTTCGGAAACTCGCCGATCGTGCGGATGCCTTCCGGATTCACGACCTTGCCGAAGTTCGTCAACTGGCGATAACGGCCCTTGTCGTGCGTGATCCAGTCGAAGAACTCGGTGCTGTAGCCTTGCGTGAAGTCAGTGCCGATGCCGACCTGGTCTTCGCCGATCAGATTCACGACGTAGTCGATTGCCTCGATATAGTCTTCGACGGTGGCGTCCGGACCGCGCTTCAGGAAAGGCGCGAACATGGTCACGCCGACAAAGCCGCCGGCGTCGGCGATCTCTTTCAGTTGTTCGTCGCTCTTGTTGCGCGGGTGCTCTTTGAGTCCCGACGGGCAGCAATGCGAATAGCACACCGGCTTTTTCGACGCCGCAATCGCTTCCGACGAAGTTTTTCCGCCGACATGCGAAAGATCGACCATGATGCCGACGCGATTCATTTCCTGGATCACTTCACGGCCATAACCAGACAGACCGCCGTCGCGCTCATAGCAGCCGGTGCCGACCAGATTCTGCGTGTTGTAGCAAAGCTGAACCACGTTCACGCCGAGGTCTTTGAATGCCTCGATATAGCCGAGGTTGTCCTCGAAAGCATGCGCGTTCTGGAAGCCGAAAATGATGCCCGTCTTGTTCTCTTTCTTCGCGCGGAAGATGTCGTCGGTCGTGCGCACGAGCGTGAGAATCTCGCTGTACTCGCGGATCTGCTGCTTCATTTCGGCGATGTTATCGACGGTCTTCTGGAAGCTTTCCCACACGGACACCGTGCAGTTCACCGCGGTCACACCGCCCTTGCGCATATCTTCGAACACCGAGCGCTCGAACTTAGAAATGTTCAGGCCGTCGATGATGATGCTGTTTTCGTGCAAATTGCTCATCGTGTGCTCCAGGTGTTCTTAGTAAATGGGGAAGCGCTCGCACAGCGCGAAAATCTCGCGACGCACGCGTTGTTCAGTGGCCGCATGGCCTTCGGGGTGGTCGCGCAGCGAATCGAGCACTTCCACGATCAAGCGGCCCACGTCGCGGAACTCGTTCACGCCGAAGCCGCGCGTCGTGCCCGCCGGTGTGCCTAGGCGCACGCCCGAGGTGACCGTCGGCTTTTCCGTGTCGAACGGAATGCCGTTCTTGTTGCACGTAATGCCTGCGCGCTCCAGCGCCTGCTCGACCTGATTGCCCTTGAGGCCCTTCGGCCGCAAGTCGACCAGCAGCAGATGGTTGTCGGTGCCGCCCGTCACGAGATCCACGCCGCCCGCCTTCAGCACTTCGCCGAGCGCCTGTGCGTTGGCGAGCACGTTGTCGATGTAGGTCTTGAAGCCGGGTTGCAACGCCTCGCCGAACGCGACGGCCTTGCCCGCGATCACATGCATCAGCGGGCCGCCTTGCAGGCCAGGGAACACAGCGGAGTTGATCTTCTTTGCGATGTCTTCGTCATTCGTCAGCACAAAGCCGCCGCGCGGACCGCGCAACGTCTTGTGCGTGGTGGACGTCACTACATGCGCATGCTCGACGGGATTTGCGTGACGTCCCGCCGCGATCACGCCGGCGATGTGCGCCATATCCACCATCAGCTTTGCACCGACGCTGTCGGCAATCGCGCGCAGCCGCTTGAAATCCAGCGCACGCGGATACGCCGAGAAGCCGGCGATCAGCAGCGCGGGTTTATGCTGCTGCGCAAGTTCCTCGATCTGCTCGTAGTCGATCAGCAGCGTGTCGCGGCTGACACCGTACTGCACCGCGTTGAACCACTTGCCCGACATGGCCGGCTTCGCACCGTGCGTGAGGTGCCCGCCCGCGTCGAGCGACATGCCGAGCACCGTGTCGCCCGGCTTCACCAGCGCGAGCATGACCGCACCGTTTGCCTGCGCGCCGGAATGCGGCTGCACGTTGGCGAACTTCGCGTTGAACAGTTGCTTGATGCGTTCGAGCGCGAGCGTCTCGATCTCGTCGACGTATTCACAGCCGCCGTAGTAACGCTTGCCCGGATAACCTTCCGCATATTTGTTGGTCAGCACCGAGCCTTGTGCTTCGAGCACCGCGCGTGACACGATGTTTTCCGACGCGATCAGTTCGACTTGCGACTGCTGGCGCTCGAGCTCTTTCAAAATAGCGCCGCGCACCGCCTGATCGCGCGTGGCGAGCGATTCTTCGAAGAAAGGATTCGGGTTCGACATGGAAGGTCCGTGGAATCGTTGACGGGAAGGCCCGGAAGCCGCGCTGACGTCTGGCTTGTGCGGCGCTTGGGCCCTACTGCTACCGGCTTGCATTGCGTCTATTCTTGACGCTTGCATCGCGCGTCAATTTATGAATTCAGACGCGTTCTTTGCCTTTTCCGCCATGAGCGACCTTTTTCGACAAGTCGCCCGCGGGAGCCTGCCGATGTCGTGACCGGCGCCTCGGTAAGTACCCTGAGAGATGTCGCTCGCGCGGCCATGCCGAGGTCGAACGACCGTTCGATGCTGAAGGAATTCTGAGCAGCAGCTAAACGCGATGCGCGGTTAAGGTGCGGGTTTTCGGCGTCGGTGGTGCTGCTGTGGTGCTGCTGTGTGCACTCCTGGTGCCGTTTCGCGAGCGTTCCGCGCATCGGCATCGACAACCAAGGGTTTAGCCTGATGGCATGGTAGTTGCGCTAGTACGCAAAATTGAAGAAGTCGCCGCTCCCCACGGCGACGCGACACTATAGATTCCAAGGAATCACTCCTCACATGTCCACCGATCGCACGGCGTCACTGTCGCATTTCGCCTTCATGCCCGTTCCGAACTTCACGATGATCGCGTTCACGAATGCGATCGAAGTACTGCGCATGGCGAACTACCTGACGGGGCAGACGCTATATCGCTGGTCGATCGTGAGTCCCGACGGCGGGCCGGTGGCGGCAAGCAATGGTTTATCGGTCGATACGGGTCCCGTCGAATGCGTCGGCCAGCCGGATATCGTGTTCGTGATCGGCGGCATCGACGTGCAACACGCGACCACGCCGGCCCATTTGTCCGCATTACGCCGTTTCGCCCGCATGGGTTGTGTGCTCGGCAGCCTGTGCACAGGCACCTATGCGCTCGCGCGTGCAGGGTTGCTCGCGGGCTACGCCTGTGCGATTCACTGGGAGAACATGTCGGCGCTTAAAGAAGAATTCCCCGACACGCGTTTTCTGAAAGAACTGTTCGTGATCGATCGCGACCGTGTGACATGCACAGGCGGTGTCGCGCCGCTCGACATGATGCTGAACCTGATCGCTCCGCGCGTCGGCACCGCGCGTGTGACGCAGATCGCCGAGCAGTTCATCGTCGAACATGTGCGCGATACGAGCGCGCAACAGAAAATGCCGCTGGTCGCGCGACTCGGTTCGGCCAACAAGTCGCTGTTCGAAGTGATCTCGCTGATGGAGAACAACATCGAGGAGCCGCTGTCACGCGAGGAACTGGCGAGACTCGCCGGCATGTCGCAAAGGCAGCTGCAGCGCCTTTTCCGCGAGCATCTGGGGATGACGCCGACGCATTACTATCTGACGCTGCGTTTGCGACGCGCGCGCGAACTACTGCTGCAAACCGATATGTCGATCATGAACATCACGATGGCTTGCGGTTTTCAGTCCGCCTGCCACTTTTCGAAAAGTTATCGCGACGCATTCGGGACCGCGCCCACCCGCGAGCGTCGCAAGCAATCGCCTTCCCTGTCTTCGGCGCCGGTCATGGCGGCCTGAAAAGCGCCAGTACTCGCCAGCGTGAAAGAAAAACGCGTTGAAAGGAGATCCGTTCAACGCGTTTCTTTATTGCCAGCCTCTAATTTCTTGCAATGCTCACGCCGCCTTCAGCAAGCCGTGCGGATCGATAACAAATTTGCGCGGCGCGCCGCCGTCGAATTGACGGTAACCATCAGGCGCCTGATCGAGCGACACCACGGTCACGTTGACGATGTCGGCAATCGGCAAGCGATCCCACAAGATCGCCTGCATGAGGTTGTGGTTGTACTTCATCACCGGCGTCTGACCCGTATGGAACGAGTGCGACTTGGCCCAACCGAGCCCGAAGCGGATGCTCAGACTACCCTTGCGAGCGGCCGCGTCGACGGCACCCGGATCGTCGGTCACGTAAAGGCCCGGAATGCCGATCGCGCCTGCTGCGCGCGTGATCTCCATTAGTGAATTCAGTACCGTGGCCGGCGCTTCCTCATGCGAGCCGCTGCTTCCATGTCCGTGCGCCTCGAAGCCTACGCAGTCCACCGCGCAATCCACTTCCGGCTTGCCGAGAATCTGTTCGATCTGCTCGCCAAGCGTCGCGTCTTTCGACAGATCGACGGTCTCGAAGCCCATCTTGCGCGCATGCGCAAGACGTTCCTCATTCATGTCGCCGACAATCGTGCAGGCCGCGCCCAGGAGGCGCGCCGACGCGGCCGCCGCCATGCCGACCGGCCCCGCGCCTGCAATGTAGACGGTCGAACCCGGCTTCACGCCCGCCATCACTGCGCCGTGATAACCGGTCGGCAGAATGTCGGACAGACAGGTGAGATCGCGGATCTTCGACATGGCCTGCGCGCGATCGGGGAATTTCAGCAGGTTGAAGTCGGCGTACGGCACCAGCACGTACTCGGCCTGTCCGCCAATCCAGCCACCCATGTCGACATATCCGTAAGCGCCGCCCGCGCGCGACGGATTGACGTTCAGGCATACGCCCGTGTGCTGCGACTTGCAGGTCGGGCAGCGTCCGCAGGCCACGTTGAACGGCACCGACACCAGATCGCCGATGCTCAGCGTCTCGACGTCGCGGCCTACTTCGATCACCTCGCCGGTAATCTCGTGGCCGAGCACGAGGCCCACCTCGGCGGTCGTGCGGCCGCGCACCATATGCTGATCCGAGCCGCAAATATTCGTGCTCACGACCTTCAGAATTACGCCATGGCCGATCGCGCGGCCACGTGGATCGACCATCTTCGGATAGTCGATCGATTGCACTTCCACCTTGCCCTGCCCGAGATATACGACGCCGCGATTGCTGCTCATTGAATGTCTCCGTGTCTTGTGAGAGACGCGCGGATTGTGTGCCACGCGCCGTTCAACGAGCGTAGCGCCCGCTGCGAGCAATCACCTGCATGGAACGCGACATGGGTTTGGCCGTAACCGACATGGCCGTAGACACCCGTTTTTATTGATTGACCGTTCAATATAAAAAACCTACCATGCGCCGATTGAATATGCGGTCTGCGCTAGCTGCGAGTCGTCCAATCTTCACACCATCAACATGCCCAAGCTCGGAATGCGCGAAATTCGTCGCGCCCAATTGATCGACGCCACGTTGCTCACCATCGACCAGACCGGCCTGGCGGGCGCGACGCTGGCATCGGTCGCCCAACGGGCGAGCATTTCCACTGGCATCGTCAGCCACTATTTCGGCGACAAGGACGGCTTGCTGGAAGCCACCATGCGGCACGTGCTGCGCGATCTGTGGCAGGCCACTTCACGTCGGCGCCGCGCAGCAAAGGCCGACCCGCGTTCCAGGCTGCGAGCGGTAGTCGCCGCCAACTTCGATGCGGAGCAAACCAGCGCGCCCGTCATGAAGACGTGGCTCGCCTTCTGGTCGGAAAGCATGCACAAGCCGCATTTGCGTCGGCTGCAATACGTGAATACGCGGCGCCTGAACTCGAATCTGTGCGCCGATTTTGCGAAAGCGATGCCACGCGCAGCCGCGCGGCGAGCGGCGAGCGGGCTCGCTGCGCTGATTGACGGACTGTGGCTGCGCGGCGCGCTGTCGGGCGAACCGTTCGACACCAAAGCGGCGCTACGTGTGGCAAACGAATACATCGACCTGGTGCTGGCGGCGCGCGAATCGGCGTAGATCCGCCAGACAGGAACCAGCGATATCTTCACAAAGGAGCAGGTCATGGCGGTATTCGCAACGCAACGTCTCTATATCGGCGGCGCCTATGTGGACGCGACCGGCGGAGAAACTTTCGACACCGTCGATCCCGCCAACGGCGAAACGCTCGCTACCGTCCAGCAGGCGAGTGCCGCGGACGTGGACCGCGCGGTGCAATCCGCCCGTGAAGGTCAGCGCGAGTGGGCCGCGCTCACGGGCATGCAACGTTCACGGATTCTGCGTCGCGCGGTCGACCTACTGCGCGAGCGCAACGACGAACTCGCCGCACTCGAAACACGCGACACAGGTAAGCCAATTGCGGAAACCCAGGCCGTGGACATCGTCACGGGCGCGGACGTGATCGAGTATTACGCGGGCCTTGCCACCGCTATCGAAGGGCAGCAGATTCCGTTGCGGCCGACGTCGTTCGTCTACACGCGGCGCGAGCCGCTCGGCGTATGCGCGGGGATCGGCGCATGGAACTATCCGATTCAGATCGCATGCTGGAAGTCGGCGCCCGCGCTGGCCGCGGGCAATGCGATGATCTTCAAGCCGAGCGAAGTCACGCCGTTGTCGGCTTTGAAACTCGCCGAGATTTACACCGAGGCAGGCGTGCCTGCCGGCGTGTTCAACGTCGTTCAAGGCGACGGCCGCGTGGGCGCGATGCTCGCCGCGCATCCGGACATCGAGAAAATCTCGTTCACGGGCGGCGTGGAAACCGGCAAGAAGGTGATGTCGATGGCGGGCGCATCGTCGTTGAAAGAAGTGACGATGGAACTCGGTGGAAAATCTCCCCTGCTCGTTTTCGACGACGCGAATCTCGAACGTGCCGCCGACATCGCGATGAGCGCTAACTTCTTCAGCTCGGGCCAGGTCTGCACGAACGGCACACGCGTGTTCGTGCAACGCAGTGTGCTCGAACGGTTTGAAGCTTTGGTGCTGGAGCGTGTGAAGCGCATCCGCGTGGGTGCGCCAGGCGACGCCTCCACCAATTTCGGCCCGCTCGTTAGCGCGGCGCAATTGCAGAAGGTGCTCGGCTATATCGATAGCGGCATTCAGGAAGGTGCCCGGTTGATCGCGGGCGGCAAGCGCCTGAGCGAAGGTCATTTCGGCCAGGGCCAATATGTCGAGCCAACTGTGTTCACCGGCTGCCATGACGACATGCGCATCGTGCGCGAGGAAATCTTCGGCCCGGTCATGAGCATTCTGGTTTTCGACGACGAAGACGAAGCCATCGAGCGTGCGAACCGCACGGCTTACGGCCTCGCCGCCGGTGTCGTCACCGACAATCTGGCGCGCGCACATCGCGTGATTCATCGGCTCGATGCCGGCATTTGCTGGATCAATACATGGGGCGAGTCGCCGGCTGAGATGCCCGTGGGCGGCTTCAAGCAATCGGGCGTGGGGCGCGAGAACGGCATCACCACGCTCGAGCATTACACGCGCATCAAGTCCGTGCAGGTCGAGCTAGGCCCGTATCAACCGGTGTTTTGAGGAGCGCAGCCATGACTTCGAACGAATACGACTATATCGTCGTCGGCGCGGGTTCGGCGGGCAACGTGCTGGCGTCGCGTCTCACCGAAGATGCGGACGTCACGGTGTTGCTGCTCGAAGCCGGCGGCCCCGACTACCGCTTCGATTTCCGCACGCAGATGCCCGCCGCGCTCGCCTATCCGTTGCAAGGGCGCCGCTACAACTGGGCGTATGAGACGGACCCCGAGCCGCATATGAACAACCGTCGCATGGAGTGCGGCCGCGGCAAGGGACTGGGCGGGTCGTCGCTGATCAACGGTATGTGCTATATCCGCGGTAATGCGCTCGACTACGATGGTTGGGCCACGCGGCGCGGTCTGGAAAACTGGACCTATCTGGACTGTCTGCCCTATTTTCGCAAAGCCGAAACACGCGACGCAGGCCCGAACGCCTATCACGGCGGCGACGGTCCCGTGCACGTGACCACGAGCAAGCCCGGCAATAACCCGCTTTTCGCAGCGATGGTCGAGGCCGGCGTCCAGGCGGGCTTTCCGCGCACCGACGATCTGAACGGATATCAGCAGGAAGGCTTTGGTCCGATGGACCGCACTGTCACGTCCAACGGCCGGCGCGCCAGCACCGCGCGCGGTTATCTGGATCGCGCGAGAGCACGCGCGAACCTGACCATCGTCACGCACGCGTTGAGCGATCGTGTGCTGTTCTCCGGCAAACGCGCGGTTGGCGTCGCGTATCTGCACAACGGCGCGACGGTGAATGCCCATGCGCGCCGGGAAGTACTGGTATGCAGTGGCGCGATCGCGTCGCCGCAATTGTTGCAACGCTCCGGCGTGGGTCGCCCCACGTGGCTGCGTGAACTCGACATTCCTGTTGTTCACGATCTGCCGGGCGTCGGCGAAAACTTGCAGGACCATCTGGAGATGTACATTCAGTACGAGTGCAAGGAGCCCGTCTCGCTCTACCCTGCGCTGCAATGGTGGAACCAGCCGGCCATCGGACTCGAATGGATGCTCAACGGTACGGGTATTGGCGCGAGCAATCAGTTCGAAGCGGGCGGCTTCATCCGTACACGCGACGACGACTTGTGGCCCAACATCCAGTATCACTTTCTGCCGGTGGCGATCAATTACAACGGCTCGAACGCGATCAGAATGCATGGCTTTCAGGCGCACGTCGGCTCGATGCGTTCGCCGAGCCGCGGGCGCGTGAAACTCACGTCGCGCGATCCGGCCGCACACCCAAGCATTCTCTTCAACTACATGGCCGATCCTCTCGACTGGCGCGAGTTCCGCGACGGCATCCGCATTACACGCGAGATCATGCGGCAGCCGGCGCTGGATCGTTATCGCGGACGTGAGCTGAATCCGGGCGCCGAACTGACCACAGACGCCGAGCTCGACAGTTTCGTGCGGGCGCGGGCCGAAACGGCGTTTCATCCTTCCTGCTCCTGCAAGATGGGCTATGACGACATGGCCGTGGTTGACAACGAGGGCCGCGTGCACGGCTTGCATGCGCTGCGCGTGGTGGATGCGTCGATCATGCCGCTCATCACCACGGGCAATCTCAACGCCCCGACCATCATGCTGGCGGAGAAGATCGCGGACCGCATTCGTGGGCGCGAGCCGTTGGCGCGCGTTGACACACCTTACTTCGTCGCGAATGGCGCGCCTGCCAGGAAGCGTGAACGAGCGACCGTCTGACTTCCGCATTCAGGATTCAGGACTCCGGATTGCGGGTTTCCGCCCGGGCGGCGAGCTCTTGCCGCCCATAACTTTTTCTTGACCCTCTCGCAAGTTATCCTCGATTGTCAGCGCTCCGCGAAAGCCGGATAGTGCTGCGTCAGCACATCTGTCGATAACAATCCAAGGAAACCGCCGCATATGAAGCTAAAAGCCGTGAGCGTAGTGGCGACCGCCGTCTTCGCACTGAGCGCAATCGCACCGGCAAGCCATGCAGCCGGCGCCACCGATGGTGCGATCAAAGCTGCAGTGGACTCGGCAATCGAACCGCTGATGGCGAAATACCATGTGCCAGGCATGGCGATCGGCGTGATCGCGAACGGCAAGACCTATGTATTCGACTACGGCGTGGCGTCGCTACAGACAGGCAAGCCTGTCGCGCAGCGCACGCTGTTCGAAATCGGTTCTGTGAGCAAGACATTTACCGCGACGCTCGCCGCCTACGCGCAACTCAACGGTCAACTGAAGCTGTCGGACGAGACGCAGAAATATTTGCCGTCGTTGCGAGGCAGCGCGTTCGGCAAGGTGAGCCTTCTGAACCTGGGCACGCACACGCCTGGGGGTCTGCCGCTTCAGGTCCCCGATGACATTCATGACAACGCCCAGTTATTGCAGTACTTCAACGCATGGAAACCAGCCTATGCGCCCGGCACTTACCGCACGTATGCGAATCCCGGTATCGGCACGCTTGGTCTGATCACCGCCAGAAGCATGGGCCAGGACTTTGCGCCGCTAATCGAGCAGCACATGTTTCCCGCGCTCGGCATGAGGAGCAGCTATCTCCACGTTCCCACGGCGAAAATGTCTGACTACGCGCAGGGCGATACCAAAGATGGCGCGCCGGTCCGCATGAAAGGCGGCGTTCTCGCCGACGAAGCGTACGGCGTAAAAACCACCGCCGCGGACATGGTCCGCTTCGTTCAGGCGAACATGAACCTGATCGACGTGGACAGCAAGCTTCAGCGCGCGATCACGGCCACGCACACTGGCTACTTCACAGCCGGCGTGCTGACGCAAGACCTGATATGGGAGCAATACGCGTATCCAGTCGCGCTCTCCACCTTGCATGAAGGCAACGCGCCTGCCATGGCGGTCACTCCGACACCGGCCGCTGCGATCGATCCACCGCTGCCGCCGCAGCAGAATGTGTGGATCAACAAAACCGGTTCGACCAACGGTTTCGGCACTTATGTCGCCTTCGTTCCGCAGAAACGCGTGGGCATCGTGTTGCTCGCCAACAAGAACTTCCCCATCGAGGAGCGCGTAAGCGCGGCGTATCGGATCATGTCGGCGCTCGTCGCGAGCGCACAGTAGCGATGAAAAGCGCGATCGCGCCACGGTGCAGCAGACAGGCAACGGCTGCGCCGTGGCGAACGCTTCTACTCGCGCGCCGGACTGAGCACGCCATGCGCGTCGCTCTCCACTGCTTCCGACACAAGCGTCTCGAGCGCGAGTCCACGCGTTTCGATGCCGAGTATCCACACTGTGGCTGCCGCTATGACGAAGCACATCGCGCCAAGCGAGAACACGCCGCCCTGACCGAATACCGGCAACACGACGCCCACCACATACGGCCCGATCAGCGAGCCGACACGGCCAATCGCCGAGGCGAAGCCCGAACCCGTGGCGCGCGCGCCGGTGCCGTAGAGCTCCGGCGTATAGGTGTAAAGCACCGCCCACATTGCGAACAGGAAGAACTGCATTGCCAGTCCCGCGCAGATCAGCAAGGTGGGCGTCTGGGCGTGGAGCGCGGTTTGCCCGTACACGTAGGCCATTACCGCACTGCCCGCAAGCGACGCGATACAAGTCGGCTTGCGTCCCCAGCGTTCAACGAGCCATGCCGCGCAGATAAAACCCGGAATACCGCCGAGAGAGATCAGCACCGTGTACAACACCGACTTCGTCACCGCGAAGCCGGCCTGCTGCATCAGCGCGCCGAGCCATGACGTCAGACCGTAAAAGCCGAGCAACGCAAAGAACCACAACGTCCACACCATGACCGTGCGACGCCGGTAAGCCGCGCTCCATATCTCGCGAAACGCGCCAGCGCCTTTGGTGGCCACCGGTTCGGCGAGCATGACCGGCGCGCGCAGGTGGCTCAGCCCCGCGGACTTCATGACCTTCACTTCGATGTCGGCGAGAACTTTGTCGGCGTCGCCGAGACGTCCCCGATGTTCGAGCCAACGCGGCGATTCCGGCACGATGCGTCGCACGACGAGCACGAACACGGCGGGAATCGCGAGCAACGCGAACTCAGTTCGCCAGCCGAAGGTCGGCAGCACGAAGTACGACACCACGCCTGCCGTGATGAAACCGAGCGGCCAGAAGCCGTCCATTAGCGCGATCAGGCGCCCGCGCGAAGACGCCGGAACGAATTCCGACAGGAGCGTTTGCGCAATCGGGAACTCCATGCCCATGCCGAAGCCGAGCAGCACCCGATAAAAGATCAGCGCTTCGACACTCTGCGCAGTCGAGCACAGATAGGAAGCGAGACCCCACAGCACCATGCTCCATTGAAACACCGGTCGGCGCCCGAAGCGATCCGCGAGCAAGCCCGCGACCGCCGCACCGCCCACCATGCCGAAGAAACTTGCACTCGCGACGAGGCCGGCGGTCGCCGTCGATAACCCGAACTCGGTCTTGATTGAACCGAGTACGAAGGTCATCGTGCCGAGGTCGACGGAATCGAAGAAGAACGCAATCGCGATAATGATGAAGATGGTCCGGTGATAGCCGGAGAACGGCAGCCGTTCGAGTCGCGCGGCGGCGCTCGCGCGAGACTGAGAAGCGGTAGGCATGGCATCCCCTGAAGATTGCGGCGCGGCCGCGAGTGATGTTCCGATGAGCACATTCAGTAGACGCCGACATAAATCGGCTACATAGAAGAAATACGTCATCGGGATGGAACGGGGGCGTCGTTCAACAGGCGTGGCGCCGATAGGCCGTGCTGGCCTCCGACCGGGGCGCAGGGCAACAGCTACACGCTATGTGCGCAGCCGCGCACGGGCCGCGCCTGCAACACGCGCGAGGGCGTCCGCGCTCAGCCGCGCGGCGATTTTCTGCACGTATTCATGGTGGCGCGCCTGCAACGGAGCGCCCAGTTGCTGTGCGAGCAGATAGCGGATCAGAGCGATGCGCCGGTGCCGCAGTAGCATGCTCTGATCGAGCAGCGCGAGCGCGGCATCGGCATCGCCTTGCTGGCATGCGCGCTCGGTGAGGCGCGCAGTGACGACACGGGTCGACGTCATGTGAGTCGGGCAGCGCGAATGCCGCGAGCGGTCCACGGGAACAGCGCTCGCGGCGTCACCGCAGTCACGACATCAACGGCTCGGCTGCGTCGAGCATGATCTTCACGAAGTAGTCGGCAAAGCTGCGACGCACGATGATGTCGAAACTGTCGGCGCCGGTGGGCACGAGCGTCATCGACGCCTTGAAGTAATGGCTTTGCGCACACTGCCCGTCGCCGAACAACTTGGGATGCAGATCGAGCGGGCAGCCGCGCGAAAGCACTTCGCGCGTGCGGGCACCGGTGATTTCGAGCACCGTATAACCGCTGCCGATGTCCACCGCGGACGCGAACACGCCCGCAAACGCCGCGCCGAGCTTCGCCTGCAACGGCGCAGTGCGCGTTGCGTCATGCGCGACGGCCGAGCGCACGAGCCATTCGTCGGGTCCGAGCCAGAGCATGTCGTAGCCGTTGCCGCGCGCAATCGTGTTGGCTTTTTCCGGCGGCGGGCAACCGAGCACATTTTTTACCGCCTGCACAAACGCGGCGTCGCGCGTATCGCCTCGCACGTTCACGAGTTCGAGAAACGGCCGCTCGCTCAATCTGAATGCCGTGCCGGCCGTTGCCTGATGCTTCTTCAGCAGCGCATCCACACCCACCAGCGGCGACTCCTGCCATACGCCGGTTTGCCTGCCGACAGCACGGTCCACGACCGACGCCGCCGTTTTAGTTTCATTCCACATGTTGACGCGCTCCTTCGCTGTCGTAGAACACCGAGCTGGTGATCTTCGCTGCAATCTGTTTGCCGCTCGAAAGCGGGACCGTGACCGTTTCGCCGATCTTCTCGAGACCGCCCTTCACGACGGCCATCGCAATCGAGCGCTTGAGAATCGGACTGTAGTAACTCGACGTGACGTGGCCGAGCATCGGCGCGGTGTCGCCCTGGAACGGACCGGCGACAATTTGCGAGCCTTCCGGTATCACGAAAGACGGATCGTCGGAGAGCAGCCCGACCAGCTGCTTGCGCCCCGGCTTCGCCGTGTCGGAGCGGGTCAGCGAACGCTTGCCCAGAAAGTCTTTGGACTTCGCGACGAGCCCGCCCATGCCGAGGTCGTAAGGCGTCATCGAGCCATCCGTATCCTGACCCACGATGATGTAGCCCTTCTCCGCACGCAACACGTGCATCGTTTCGGTGCCATACGGCGTGATGTCGAACTCGGCGCCCGCGGCCATCAACGCTTCCCACACCGCGCGTCCCACGTTCGCCGGCACGTTCACTTCATACGCAAGTTCACCGGAAAAGCTGATGCGCATCACACGCGACGCCGCGCCCGCGACCGTGCCTTCGCGATAGCTCATGAAAGGAAATGCGGCGTTCGCAAAGTCGATGTCGTGGCACACCTTCTGCAAGACCTTGCGGCTGTTGGGGCCGACCACGGCGAAAGTCGCCCAGTGATCGGTGACCGACGCAAGACGCACGCGCATGTCCGGCCATTCAGTTTGCAGCCAGCGTTCGAGCCACGTCAGCACGCGCGCCGCGCCGCCCGTAGTGGTCGTCATCATGTAGTGCTGATCGGCGAGGCGCACAGTCACGCCGTCGTCGAAAATCATGCCGTTTTCGTCGAGCATCAGGCCATAGCGGCACTTGCCGACTTCGAGCTTGCTCCACGGATTCGTGTAGACCCAGTTCAGGAGCTTCGCAGAATCGGGACCCTGAATGTCAATCTTGCCGAGCGTCGATGCATCCAGAATACCGACGCTGGTACGCACCGCGAGCGATTCGCGTGCGACGGCCGCGTGCATGTCCTCACCCGCTTTCGGGTAATACCAGGGACGCTTCCAGTTGCCGACGTCCTCGAAAGCGGCGCCGTTCTCCACGTGCCATTCATGCACAGCCGTCTTGCGCACCGGATCGAGGAATTCGCCGAGTTCGCGCCCCGCGAACGTGCCGAACGTGACCGGCGTGTAGTTCGGGCGGAACGTGGTGGTGCCCGTCTCCGGAATCGTCTTGCCGAGCGCCTGCGCGAGAATCGCCATGCCGTTGATGTTGCCGAGCTTGCCCTGGTCGGTGCCGAAACCCATCGCCGTATAACGCTTTACGTGTTCAACCGACTCGAACCCTTCGCGGGCGGCCAGGAAAATATCCGCCGCGGACACGTCGTTCTGGAAGTCCACGAACTGCTTGGGTCCGCGCGTTGCAAGCTCGCGTCCGCCGACGAGCCAGAGCGGCTCTATCTTTGCTTCGCTGATGTCGGCGACCTGAACCGGATTCGGCCGGGCGACGATATGGCCTGCGGCGCGCGCGGCTTCGATGCCTGCATCGACGGCGAAACGGATGCCCTGGCCCAGCGTGAAGTCGCCGTTGCAGGCGCCGACGCTCGTCTCCGCCTGCATCGCCTTGCCGGGCACGAAGCAGGCTTTCTCGTTATGCCAGTGCGCCTTGCCGCCCGACTGCGCGAACAGATGCAGCACAGGGCTCCAGCCGCCGGACATCGCGAGCAGATCGCACGGCAATTCGCTTTGCTTCGCGCCGGTCTTGCCGTTTGCATATGAAGCGATATCCACCGACGCCACGCGCAGTTTGCCGTGCGCCGCGGTGATGACGGCGCCGCCGATCACCTTCACACCGTAGCGGCGGGCAAGCGCGGGCAGCGTACCCTTCGATTCACCCGCGCGCGGATCGATCACTGTCACCTGCGCGCCGGCCGCTTTCAGGTCGAGCGCGCATTGATAGCCGTCGTCGTTGTTCGTGAAGACTACGGCGTCGCGGCCCGGCAATACTGCATAGCGATGCAGATAGGTCGAAACGGCCGAAGCCAGCATCACGCCCGGCAGATCGTTGTTGCCGAACACGATGGGCCGTTCATGCGCGCCGGTTGCGAGAATCACGCGTTTTGCGCGGATCTTCCACATCAGTTCGCGCGTGCCCTTGCGTTGCGACACGGGCAGATGATCGGTTAAACGCTGAGTCACCGTGACGAGATTGTGGTCCTGGTAACCGAATGCGGTGCTGCGCGTGAGAATCTTCACGTCGGGCATCTGCCGCAGTTCGTCTTCGATCTTATGCACCCACTGCAACGCAGGCTTGCCGTCGATCTCCGCGCGGCACGACAGCAGCGAGCCGCCGAGTTCCGGCTGATCGTCGACCAATGTCACGCGCGCGCCCGACAAAGCGGCTGCGTGCGCGGCCGCGAGACCGGTCGGCCCGCCGCCCACGACCAGCACGTCGCAATGTGCAAAGCACTTGTCGTAGCGGTCGGCGTCGAGTTGTTCGGGCGCCTTGCCGAGACCCGCGGCGTCGCGGATCACTTCTTCGTACTTCGGCCAGAACTTGCGCGGCCACATGAAGGTCTTGTAGTAAAAGCCCGCAGGAATGAAGCGCGCGAACTTCTGATTGACCGCCATGCGATCTTTCTCGATGCTCGGCTTCGCATTCACGCTGTTCGCGACGAGCCCCTGATACAGCTCGACTTCGGTCGCGCGCGCATTCGGCACCGTGTAGGCGCCGGTTTCCAGTTGCACCACAGCGTTCGGCTCTTCCACTCCCGCCGTAACGATGCCGCGCGGCCGGTGATATTTCCAGCTACGCGCAACGAAGTGCAGGCCGTTGGCGAGCAATGCCGAAGCCAGCGTATCACCCTGATAACCCTGATACTGGCGGCCGTTGAACGTGAACGTAAGCGGCAATGCGCGGTTGATGCGCCCGCCATTCGGGAGTCGGTCTTTCTGGCTCATTGCGTCTTGCCCTCTTGTGCCTTGCCGTCGTTGCTATCCATCTTGAGCAGCGGACGGTCGAACGTCTCGTAGCCCTGGATCTCGTAGCTCACCGTATCGCGCTGCGCCTTGAACCAGCGGCGGCAGCCTTGCGTATGCATCCATTGCTCACGATGCACGCCGCGCGGATTCTTGCGCATGAACAGGTAGTCGCCCCACTCCTTGTCGGTGAGCTTCTCGGTATCGAGCGGACGCGCAATGTCCGCTTCGCCGCCGCAGGAAAATTCGGTTTCGGCGCGTGGCCCGCACCAGGGGCATTCGATCATCAGCATGTTTGTCTCTCTATCCAGCGCTAGTGCGTTAGTGGGCGACGGCGGCGGCGCCGTGCTCGTCGATGAGATGGCCGGTGTAGAAGCGATCCAGCGAGAATGGCGCGTTCAATTCATGCGGCTCGTCTTTCGCGATCGTGTACGCATAGGCCCAACCGGAACCGGGGGTCGCCTTGAAGCCGCCCGTGCCCCAGCCGCAATTGAAATAGAGCCCCTTCACGTCGGTCTTGCTGATGATCGGGCATGCGTCCGGCGAGACGTCCACGATGCCGCCCCACTGCCGGTTCATGCGCACACGCGAGAACACCGGGAACATTTCGACGATGGCTTCGAGCGTGCCTTCGATAATCTGGAAGCTGCCGCGCTGTCCGAAACCCGTGTACTGGTCCACGCCCGCGCCGATCACCAGATCGCCTTTGTCGGACTGGCTGATATACGCGTGCACGGCATTCGACATCACCACGGTGTTCACGACCGGCTTGATCGGCTCGGACACCAGCGCCTGCAACGGATGGCTTTCGAGCGGCAGGCGCACGCCGGCCATGTCGGCGAGCGTGGAGGTATTGCCCGCGGCCACCACCGCGACTTTCTTTGCCTTGATGAAACCCTTCGTCGTATCCACGCCCGTCACCTGGTTGCCGTTACGACGAATACCGGTGACCTGGCAGTTTTGCACGATGTCGACGCCCGCCTGGTCCGCGCCCCGCGCGAAGCCCCAAGCCACCGCATCGTGACGCGCGACGCCGCCGCGCCGCTGAATCGACGCGCCCAGCACCGGGTAGCGGCTATTCAGATTGATGGTCGGCTCCAGTTCCTTGATCTGCGCGGGGGTGAGGAATTCGGCGTCGACACCGTTCAGGCGGTTCGCATTCACGCGCCGCTCGGTGTCGCGCACGTCCTGCAGCGTATGCGCGAGGTTCATCACGCCGCGCTGGCTGAACATGACGTTGTAGTTCAGATCCTGCGAGAGACCCTCCCACAGTTTCATTGCCTTTTCGTACAGCGCGGCCGACTCGTCCCACAGATAATTCGAGCGGACGATGGTCGTATTGCGCGCCGTATTGCCGCCGCCGATCCAGCCTTTTTCGAGCACGGCGATATTGCGCACGCCATGTTCTTTTGCGAGGTAGTAGGCGGTGGCGAGACCGTGTCCGCCGCCGCCGACGATCACCACGTCGTACTCGCGTTTGGGCTCGGGGCTCTTCCACTGGCGCTCCCAGTTTTCGTGATACGACATCCCGTTGCGCAAGAGGCTGAATATCGAATAGCGGCTCATCGTTGGTCCTTGTGGGTACTGTCGGTGCTTGTGGTGCTTGTGGTGCTTGATGCCTGGTGCTTCATCACGACTTAATAGAGCGCTGTTCAGCACTCGATGACGTTCACGGCCAACCCGCCGCGCGACGTCTCCTTGTATTTCGTCTTCATATCCGCGCCCGTCTCGCGCATCGTCTTGATCACGTTATCGAGCGATACGTAGTGCTGGCCGTCGCCCTTCATCGCCATGCGCGCGGCGTTCAGCGCCTTGATCGCGCCCATGGCGTTGCGCTCGATGCACGGAATCTGCACGAGTCCGCCAACCGGATCGCAGGTCATGCCAAGGTTGTGTTCCATGCCGATTTCCGCGGCGTTTTCGACTTGCGTCGGCGTGCCGCCCATCACTGCGGCGAGCGCCGCTGCGGCCATCGAACAGGCCACGCCCACTTCGCCCTGGCAGCCCACTTCGGCGCCGGAGATGGACGCGGTCTCCTTGTAGATGATCCCGATAGCCGCGGCCGTCAGCAGGAAGTTGACGATGCCTTCGTCATTCGACGCATGCATGAACTTCACGTAGTAGTGCAGCACGGCCGGAATCACGCCGGCCGCGCCGTTGGTCGGCGCGGTCACGACGCGCCCGCCTGCCGCGTTCTCTTCGTTCACGGCCATCGCGTACAGGTTGACCCAATCGAGCATCGAAAGCGGATCGCGCAGCGACTCCTCGGAGCGCGAGCGCAATTGCCCGCACAGGTCGGCCGCGCGGCGCTTCACATGCATGGGTCCGGGCAATTCGCCGCGCACCTTGCAACCGCGCTCGACGCAAGCCGACATCGCGCGCCAGATCGCGAGCAGGCCTTCGCGCACTTCCTGTTCGGAGCGGGACGCGCATTCGTTGCGCAGCGTCACCTGGGCGATAGAGAGGCCCGTTTCACGGCATACGCGCATCAGATCGTCGCCGGTGCGAAACGGGTACGGCACCTCGGCGCCTGCACGTACGCCGTTCACGCGATCGCCCTCCCGATTCACGACGAAGCCGCCGCCAATCGAGAAATACTCTTTTTCAACCAGCAGTTGCCCGTACTCGTCGAATGCCTGAAAACGCATGCCGTTCGGATGCACGATGCCCGAGCCGGGCGCACCCGGCATCAGCTTGCGGAAAAATCCAAGATGTTCGCGCTCGTCGAATTTCACCGGATGCTTGCCGAGCAGCGCGAGTTGCTTCGTCTCGCGAATCGCCAGCAAACGCGGCTCGATCGAGTCTGGGTCGATCAGTTCGGGAAGATTGCCTTCGAGGCCGAGCAGCACCGCCTTGTCGGTGCCATGGCCCTTGCCGGTTGCGCCGAGCGAGCCGAACAGTTCGACTTTCACGCGGCGCACGAAGCCGAGCAGGTTGGCGTCTTCGATATGCGACGCGAAGCGGCAAGCAGCGATCATCGGCCCGACGGTGTGCGAGCTGGAGGGACCGATACCGATCTTGAACAGATCGAATACGCTGACGTTCATGGCTAGCCTTGTGCGTTGCAATGCCTGGGTTGCGGGATTTACCTCGAAACAGGCCCTATTGCACCGCACGTCAAATTGGACCGATAGAATAAAAACGGCATGACAGTGGGATAGTGGCGTCAAGCGCACTGCGCGCCAAGCGTCGCGACGTATTTACGAAGGCTTCTGACGCATTTGCGACAGGCGCCGCCCCTGCGCCTCGCGATGCTGACGACACGTATGATCGGTGCCCCGGTGAATCCCGGTGCTATGCTTGACTCAACCTTTTTGCTCTGGCTGCATGCATGAACTCCGCTGAACCGCTTCCCCTTCAATCTATCGACGGCACGCCGAAGCAGCGTATCCGCTTTGGCATCATCCTGCTGCCGAACTTCACGCTGACGGCGTTTTCGGGTTTCGTCGACCTGTTGCGCCTGTCCGCGGACGAAGGCGACTTCAGCAAGCCCGTGCGCTGTTCATGGAGCGTGATAGGGGAAACCCTTGCTCCGGTACGCGCGAGTTGCGGAATCCAGATCACCCCGTGGGATACCTTCGACAACGCCGAACCGTTTGATTACGTCGTCGTGGTAGGCGGCCTGCTGCATTCGGGACCGGCCGCGAACGACGCGACCCTTGCATTCATACGCCGCGCCGCGGCAGCCGATGCAACGCTTGTCGGCATGTGTACGGGCGTGTTCTCGCTGATGCGCGCGGGCGTGCTCGACGGTCATCGCATTTGCGTAAGCTGGTTTCACTACTGGGATTTCATTGAGCGCTTTCCCTCGGTGAATGAAGAGGCGCTCGTGGCCGACCGGCTGTTCGTGATCGATCGCCGGCGCATTACGTGTTCAGGCGGGCGCGCTTCTATCGACGTGGCCGCGGCCATTCTTCTGCGCCACTTCGAAACCGCAACGGTGCAAAAAGCGCTGCGTATCCTTCTCGTCGACGACATGCAGAAAGGCAACGCGCCGCAGCCGCATCCGCCGGGACTTGCACCTGCGGCGCACCCGAAAGTGAAGCGCGCGATTCTGCTGATGGAACAGCACGTGGGGCGTTCGCTTTCGCTCGATGAACTCGCGCGCAAGCTGGATTTGTCGCCGCGTCAATTGGAGCGGCTTTTCAAGGCGCAAACCGGCAAGGCGCCACAGGCTTATGCAAAGCAGGTGCGCCTGCGCACCGCTGCCTGGCTGTTGACCAGCTCGGACAAGACCGTGGCCGACATTGCATCGAGTTGCGGCTTTTCCGATGCGTCTCATCTGGGCCGCGAATTCCGCAAACAATTCGGCTTACCGCCGATGATGTACCGCGAGCAACGCGGCACGGCGGCGGAAGCGGAATATGGCGCTGATTTCGACGAGACGTTTCCGGGGCGGGCGCAGGCGATTTGAGGCCTTGTTTCAAGGCGTTTTGTCGATGCCGTTTGATTTCGGCCCTTGTTTAATAGCCTGAAATCACGCAACAGGCGCTTTAGCGCCGCATCAAGCGGCGCCAAAAGCTGATATCACTTCCCCGCCACGTACGCCCTCACTGCCGGCAAACCATCCTTGCCGTCGAACGTATTCACGCCCGCGAGCCACTGGTCGAGCACTGCCGGATTCGCCTTCAACCACTCGCGCGCGGCCTTGTTGGGGTCCGTCTTGTTCATGATCGGCAGCATCACATGATTCTCGATGTCGGTCGTGAAATGCAGGTTCGACACGAGCTTTGCGACGTTCGGGCAGCGTGTAGAGTAATCGGTCGGCGTAACGGTCATGACCTTGGCCTCGCCGTAGTTCGGACCGAATACGTCGTCGCCGCCGGACAGATAATCGATTTTCATCTGCACGTTCATCGGATGCGGTTCCCAGCCGAGGAACACGATCGGCTTCTTGTCGCGGATCGCACGGTTCACCTCCACCAGCATGCCCGCCTCGCTCGACTCCACGAGCTTGAATTTGCCGAGCCCATACTGGTTGCTGTCAATCATCTTCTTGATCAACGCATTGCCGTCGTTACCCGGCTCGATGCCATAGATCTTGCCGCCGAGCTTGTCGTAGTTCTTCGCGATGTCGGTGAACGTCTTGATACCCGCCTGATACGCGTAGTCCGGCACGGCAAGCGTGTACTTTGCACCCGTCAGGTTCGGCGTGGGCAGCACGCTCAGCTGACCGGCCTTTTTGAACGGATCGATCATCGGGTCCATGGTCGGCGACCAGTAGCCGAGGAATACGTCAATCTGCTTGCTCTTCACACCGGCAAAGGTAATCGGCACAGAAGCGATCGTCTTGGTCGGCTTGTAGCCGAGTCCTTCGAGCACCGTCGATGCAAGTCCTGTCGTAGCGGCGATATCGGTCCAGCCGACGTCGGCGAAGCGGACGTCGCGGCATGTTGCGGGTTCGGCGGCGAAAGCCGAAGGAACGGACGACACAGACAGCGCGCACAGCGACGCAGCCCACAAACGTTTCATGGCGTTTCCTCAGGGTGATTGAATGCTTGACTGTTTATTACACTGAATTTTATCGACGCTGCCTGCTGCGCATCGAGGCACGCGCGAACGCACGTCACCGAACTTGATGCACGAACCTCCTACGCCGACAGTCGCCGCTCGACGCTCGGCGCATGACCGAATTGCGCGCGATATGCCTTGCTGAAATGGCACGGCGAATGGAAGCCGCAAACGGTCGTGACGCGCGCGATCGAAGCGTCGGTATTGCGCAGCAGTTCACGCGCACGCCGCAGGCGCAACGTGAGGTAATAGTGCGTCGGCGATACGCTCAGGAACATCTTGAACATGCGCTGCAAATGGCGCTGCGACAGATGCACGAGCCGCGCGAGTTCGTCGAGTGATAAAGGCTCTTCGATATTCGCCTCCATCAATCGAACGACCTCGATGAGTTCGGCACGCGAGAAACCGACGCGGGCGTCGACGGGGATGTGCTGATAGTCCGTCGAGCCGCGTATCCTTTCCACGATGAACTGCTCCGACACCTGCGCCGCCACCGGATGGCCGAGCCGCATGGCGACCAGTTTCAGCATCAGATCGAGCGGCGCAGTGCCGCCCGTGCAGGTCATGCGGTCGCGGTCGATCACGAAGAGCTCGTCGGCGAAACGCACATGGGGGTAGCTCTTGTGCAGCGGCGACATATCTTCCCAATGCACGGTACAGCGATAGCCGTCGAGCAGCCCGGCTGCGAGTAGCGCATACGGTCCCGTGCAAATGCCGCCGAGCGGTATGTTCTTGGCCGCCACGTCGCGCAGCAAAGCGATCACCGTTTCGTTGACGTAATCGCGCACCTGCCAGCCCGCGCAAACAATCAGCACGTCGGGCATGCCGGCTTGCGCGAGCGTCGTGGTGGGCTTCACCGTAATACCGTTGCTCGCCCGCGCCGGCTCTCCGTCCGGCGTGATCACGGACCACCTGTAGTGCTCCGCGCGGCCCACGTAGTTGGCCATGCGCAGCACCTCGACAGCGCTCGTGAACGCGATCATCGAAAAGTTCGGCAGCGTCAGAAAGCCGACGTGCGCGAGCCGGGAAAGCGGCGAATCTGAAGGGGCTTCGACCTGGGTGATCGCGTCGCGCTTCATGTGCGGCTCAGCTGTGTTGCGCCGCCGGCGCGCGGCGCACCTTCATCAGACTGCGCAAGCCGGAGAGAAGCGGCGCGCGCGCCATGCCGGGCGAGCGGCCAAAGCTCTCCGTGATACGGTCCAGAATGATCGCGAGCATCACGACAGAGAGTCCGCTTTCGAAGCCGAGCCCGATGTCGAGCCGCTGAATACTGGCAAGCACGTCGTTGCCAAGCCCGCCCGCGCCGACCATCGACGCAATGATCACCATCGACAACGCCATCATGATGGTCTGATTCACGCCGGTCATGATCGACGGCAGCGCATTGGGAAACTGCACCTTGTAGAGCAGTTGCCACGGCGTGCAGCCGAACGCCTGCCCCGCTTCGACAATCTCGCGATTCACGTGCTTGATGCCGAGCGACGTGAGACGCACCGCGGGCGGCATGGCGAAGATCACCGTGGAAAGAATGCCGGGCACGCGGCCGAGGCCGAACAGCATAGCCGCCGGAATCAGGTAGACGAATGCGGGCATGGTCTGCATCAGGTCGAGCACGGGACGCACGATCATTTCGACGGTGCGGCTTTTCGCGGTCCAGATGCCGAGCGGCACGCCGAGCAGGAGGCTGATCAACGTGGACGACAGCGTGAGACCGAGCGTGATCACCATCTGATCCCAGAAGCCAGTGCCGTAGATCAGCAGCATCGCAAGCAAGGTGAAGAGCGCGAACCGCCAGCCCACCCGCCACAATCCTATGCCGACGAAGAACGCCATCAGCGCCCACATGGGAACGGCTTGCAGGCCTTGCTCGATCAGCGCCGCAAAACCCTCGATGACTTTGCCGATGGAATCGAACGTCTTGGCGTCGTGGTCGAGCAGATAATGGACGCCATGGTCGACCCAGGCGCCAAGTGGAATGACTTCAGACATGGGAACCTCGATGGCGCGTAAGAACGTGCAACACGTTCGTCTTGTTGACCGAACCACAGTAGGAGCCGTCTGCTTCGACGACCGGCAAAGGCGCGCGGCTCGCGACCACGCGTTCGACCACATCGTCTAGCGGTGTGTTGCGTCGAATGCATTCGACGTAGTTCAGTTTCGCGGACGCGCTGCCTGTTTCGTCGCGGCACACGAAGCCGCGAATCTTGCGTTCGCTGTCGAGCACGAACGCATAGTCGGCGCTGCCGTTCAAGGTGGCGGCCACGCTCGACGCGTCGATCTGCGGCGAATGCGAATGCATCAGCGGCACGGCATCGGTCTGCATCAGATCGCCGGCCGTCAGATAACGGCTGGTGTCGATGCCTTCGAAGAAAGCGCGCACGTAATCGTCGGCGGGATTCGTGATGATCTCCTGCGGCGTGCCGATCTGCACCACCTTGCCGCCTTCCATGATTGCTATGCGTGTGCCGATCCGCATGGCTTCTTCAAGATCGTGCGACACGAACAGGATCGTGCGCTGCTGCTCGCGTTGCAGATCGAGCAATACGTTCTGCATTTCCTTGCGCTTTAACGGATCGAGTGCGGAGAACGCTTCGTCCATGATCATCAACGACGGGTTGACCGCGAGTGCCCGCGCAAGGCCCACGCGCTGCTGCATGCCGCCCGACAGTTGCGCGGGCAGCTTCGCCGCGAACGGAGCAAGGCCGACCTGCTCGAGCACGGTCATCGCGCGCGCTTCGCGTTCCTTGCGGCTGACGCCCGCTACTTCGAGCCCGAACGCTGCGTTCGACAGCACAGTGCGTTGCGGCATCAGCGCAAACGACTGGAACACCATACTCATGTCCTTGCGACGCAGCGCGGTCAATTCGGAGCGCGGCACGCTTGCTACGTCGCGCCCATCGATCAGCACCTTGCCCGCCGACGGTTCCACGAGCCGGTTGATCAGGCGGATCAGCGTCGACTTGCCGGATCCCGAGAGCCCCATCAGCACGAATATCTCGCCTTCCTTGACTTCGAAAGATACGTTGTGAACGCCGACGATCTGACCGGTCCGCGCGAAGACTTCTTCTTTCGTCGCGCCGCCCGCCAGCATGGCGAGCGCCTGTTTCGGGTTAGTGCCGAACACCTTGCACAGCCCTTCGACCACGACCTTGGGGGAATTCATTGAATGCTCTCCTATGTCGGCCAGAGTTTGTGCAAAACACTTACCCTGGTCCCATGCAAAGCTGCGAGCGGACGTCGTCCGCGCTGTGCATACATAGTTGCCAGAAAAAAGTACGCCTAGCCGACTATTTGCGACAACCACATGAGGAAATACGACACTCATGTCGCACGAACGAAGTCTAGCCGCCGTGAAAGCCTTGATGGCTAAGGGTTTCGCCCATACGGGAAGCGTCAGGCGAAGATGTCGCTACAAGCCAAATGTAGGGTTTCGAGAGCAGAAAAAACACCGCGCGACGACCAGACGCGCCGGTGTCGCTGCGCAACACCGAGTTTTACTTGGCGGCTACTTGCCTGTTATTCGTCAGTCGAAACGACCGGTCACGCCAGGCGCGCCATTTGAAAGAGCATTGCCCCGGGCAGCATCGATATCGCGCTGCCCGGTGGCACGAATTACGGGTTAATGCTTACTGGCTCGCGCCTGTGCCGATGCCCGCCTTCTTCTGCGCATTTTGCAGATCGGTCGGATAGTTCGGGTCGTTGCGCGACGGCTGATAGCCTGCGTCTTCCAGCTTCTTAAGCTCTGCATTCTTCTTCGCGCGAGCCTGTTTGCGGGCCGCTTTACGCTCGGCTTTGGTCGGCTTGGCGGCGCTGGCTCCGCCGGGTTCCGCGGTCTGTGTGTCAGTGTCGGTCGTGGTTTGCGCGGAGGCGAGTGGCATACCGGCTGCGACCATCGCGGTAACCGCAAGGCCCAGCATGATCTGTTTGATGGCAACGCGCTTCATGGCTGACTCCCTCTTAAGTTGGCAAGTGCATTCAAGGTTTTGTGCGACTCATCGTTCTTCGGCGGATCGTGCGCATCCTCACGCACGGTTCGCCGTTGAGAGCTTAATGCCAAACCGCATATGGCGCACTGATGCCTGCCAGTGCAGACGCCACCGCCAGTTTTTCCAGCATGAGCGCGCGTGCTGAACTATTGTTTAAGCGCGCCGGGAGCGCCACGGCATTGCGTTTCTACAAGACAGGATGCTCCCAGTGAGCGGACACCGTTCACAGGCGCGTATTATTTTGCATGCAACGAAGCGACATCAACTTTTCGAGGATGGAGAAAACGTGAAAACAGTCAATCTTTTGAAGACGCTCGGCATCGCATTGTGTGTGGCAACTGCATCGAGCGCCTATGCGCAATCGAGCGATGCGGCGCCGTCCGACATGACGGACTCCTCCACTGCGCACACAAAATCGGTGAAAAAGACGGACCGCAAGCTCGGTCTCGACGTGCGCAAGGCGTTGGCAAAGGCGCAGGGCTTCGATGTGTCGAACGTGTTCGTGCGAGCTCGCGGCGGCGCAGTGACGCTAACAGGATCGGTGCCTGACGGTGCTCAGATTCCGCAAGCCGAGGACGTGGCGAAAAGCGTCGCTGGCGTGAAGTCCGTATCGAACAAGCTCACGATAGGCAGCCCGAACGGCGGCGGAGGCTGATCGCCCCGAGTTGTTCAGTGGCATTACGCCTGATTGCATCGGACGACGAAGGGTTGCGCCTTGCACTGCTCCCGCGCTGCTGCCGCCTATGAGGCGCTACCCTTTTTCTCGTCGCTCTTTATCCTGGTAAGTGAATCACGCGCGCGGCTCTTCGCCTACACGCGTCCCCCATGCGACGACCGCGCATAACGCGCGAGCATCCACACCGCCGCTGCGCCGGCGGCAAGCAATGCCGTCTGCCGCGGATACATCGACGCCTGCGTGTACAAGCTCGACTCCAACACCCGGCGCTTCTGTTCGGAACGCTCGCGCAATGCACCATCGCCGCCGTTATTGCCGGCCGCCGTGTGCGGCGGCTCCTGAGTCCGTTGCGACGATATGCCAAGACGGCCCATCACGCGGTCATACAGATTGGGCGCTCGACGCGCGAACGTGACCATTGCCGCCGATGCACCGCCGACATACAGATCGCGCACCGGCGTGGCCGCGGCATGCAGAATGGCCCTCGCGACAATATCCGGTGCATAGACTGGCGCCGGCAGCTTTGGCTGCACGTCGAGATGATTGCGGGCGTGTTCGACAAACTGCGTATGAATGCCCGACGGCTTGATCAACGTAACTGAAACCGGCACGCGCTCCTCTAGCAGTTCCATGCGCAATGCGTCGGTATAACCCTTTACTGCGTGTTTCGACGCGACATATGCGGCCTGCAGCGGCAGCGCGATGTCCGACAGCTCGCTGCCCAGATTGATCAGCGCACCGCCGCGCTGCCTCAGGTGTGCGAGCGCAATCATCGATCCCTGCACGACGCCCCAGAAGTTCGTCTCGAACAGTTCTTTCTGCTCGTCGATGGGCACATCGGCGCAACGGCCGTAGATCGACGCACCGGCGTTGTTGACCCACGTGTCGAAGCCGCCGAAGCGTGCAATGGCCTTGTCGGCGGCGGCCTGCAATTGCTCGGCGTTGCTGACGTCGGCAACCGCATAGTCGACGAGCGCGCCCTGGTCGCCGAGTTGCCTGGCGAGCGCGGTCAGCGCTTCCTCGTCGCGAGCGACCAGCATCAACCGCGCTCCCTTGCTCGCGGCAAGACGCGCAGTAGCGAGGCCGATACCGCTCGTCGCCCCGGTAATGACGATGACCTGCTGACCGACCGGTTTGAGCTTCACTGTCATGGCGAATCCTCGGAAAGAGATAACGGGATCACGGCAACGCACCTTTTTGGCGGCCTGTCCGGCGAACTACGTCTGGATCCCGCAGCATGCGTCGTGCCGGGCCGCCGTGCACGAACTGGTGCTCTTTGCCGCCGCGCGCCAGCGTCACCGTCAGCACAACGACAGCAACGGTTATCGAAATGAATGGCGACCGAGAGCCAACGTAATATGCGCGCCCTTAAATCTTAATCATCGAATGCTTCAATGCGCGCAGCTTGTGGTTGCCGCAGCGTGGAGCAGCGACAAGCACCGCACCATTTCCAATAAACAATATCCCCAGCGAACTCCACACGTACATTAATGGAAGCGCTGAACGGCGAAGTCGAATCTGGAGCCAGTCACATGTTCCGTAGAACCCTCTTACCCATTCCCTTTGCCGCGCTGCTGACGCTCGCCGCTTGCGGCAATCACAGCATCAGTCCGAGCGCATCGTCGACGCCGGCCTCATCGCCGGCACCGTCGGTGACGGCACAGGATGCCGTGGCCACGGCCACGCCGATCAAGCACGTCGTCGTGATCTTCGGCGAGAACGTCTCGTTCGACCACTACTTCGCGACTTATCCGCAAGCGTCGAATCCGGTGGGCGAACCGCAATTCACGGCGGCCGCAGGCACGCCGACGGTCAATAATCTCGCGAGCAACAATCTGATCGCGACCAACCCCAATGCGCTATCTACGTCGCCGAATACGGCAGGCCGCACGGTCGGTCTGGTGACTATCGCCGGGCTCGGTCTTCCCGCAGCGGATCTGTTGCCGTTCCGCCTCGACCGCTCGCAAGCGAACACGTCGAGTCAGAACCACGCATACGCCGCCGAACAGCTCGCCTATAACAACGGCGCAATGGACTCGTTCCCGCTCTTCACCGCAGCCGGTTCGACGATCGCCGGCAGCACCGGCGCATTCGCGACGAAGGGCCAGGTGCTCGGCTACTTCGACGGCAACACCGTCACCGCGCTGTGGAACTACGCGCAGCACTTCGCGATGAACCAGAACGCGTACACCGACACGTATGGTCCGTCGACGCCTGGCGCACTCGCAGTCGTTTCCGGCCAGAACAACGGTGTCATCGTTTCGGGCGGCACGTCGGGCAACGCGATTCCGGATTCGGCCGGCGGCTTCACGATGGTCGGCGACCTCGACCCGACTGGTGACGTCTGCACGACCGCGGCGGGCAGCACGGTCACGGGCACGATGTCGTCGAACAACAAGAACATCGGCGACCTGCTCAACGCGAAGAACATCACGTGGGGCGGCTTCATGGGCGGCTTCAATCTGCAGACGGTCAACGCGAACGGCACAACGGGCTGCGCCCGTTCGACCTTCTCGCAGGTGCTCAACGCGACGAAGACCGACTACGTGCAACACCACGCGTGGTTCCAGTACTACGCGAGCACGGCGAACCTTGCGCATACGCGTCCGTCGTCGACGGCCGTGATCGGTGCGGCCGATCCGCTCGACAACACCGCAACGCCGGTTCATCACCAGTACGACACCGACGACTTCTTTGCCGCGGTGAAGTCGGGCAACTATCCGTCGGTCAACTTCCTGAAGGCGCCGGCGGTCGAGGACGGCCATCCGGGCAACTCGGACCCGATCGACGAACAGGCTTTCGTCACGAAGGTAATCAACTTCCTGCAGCAGCAGCCTGACTGGAAGAACACCGCTGTGATCATCGCCTACGACGATTCGGACGGCTGGTACGACCATCGCTACAAGGCGCCTACGAGCTCGTCGTTCGACTCGACGACGCCGCAATCGGCAGGCGGCAAGACGGTGGCGGGCAGCGACAACCTGAGCGCGGCTGGCCAGTGCACGGCCGCGGGCGCGGTGCAGCCGCAGGGCGTGAACGGCGGCGCGGTGAACGGCCGTTGCGGTCCGGGTACGCGCACGCCGTTTATCGTGGTCTCGCCGTGGGCGAAGGCGAACTTCGTCGACGACACGCCGATCACTCAGGCATCGGTCGTGAAGTTCATCGAGGATAACTGGCTCAGCGGTCAACGCATTGGCGGCGGTTCGTTCGACGCCACTGCGGGCAGCATCATGAACATGTTCGACTTCTCGGGCTCGGGCAACAATGCGCCGCTCTATCTGGACCAGAACCTCGGCACGAAGCTGGCGCAAGCGCCGGCAATCTGACGAACAGCTGGACAGGAGCCGCGCAAAAACTTGCGACCAGGCAACCCGCGTTCATGCGATGCGCGAGTATCTCGCGCGCATCGCTGACCAACGCGGTGTCATGACGCAGAGCACGGCTTGCAGCAAAGCGTAGTCGGCGTCGAGCCAGTGCATACGTGCTGGCTCGATTTGCCCTTTTGATCGCATCAGAAGAACTATTGTCACGACCGCCATGAACCAAGCTCCAGACGCCGCCCTGCCGCCGACTCTTCCCGCGAGCGGCGAACCCGGTCCCGTTCTCGCGCGCCGCTCAGTGCTCCGGCTGCTTGCACGCAGCGCCGCCTGCATCGCTATCGCGGCCGTCGCGCTCAGCGCATATGCGCTTGTTTATCCGGAGCGGATGCCGGCCTCAGTCGGCACGATCGTTGAGAACCTCACAGGCGCGAACCCTCGACCGATGCATCTTTTGCGTCCGGCAAGCGCGCCACTGAGCGCGGTGGCGCTGCTCGGCAAGGAGATATTTTTCGACCAGTCGCTGTCGGCTTCGGGCACGCAGTCTTGCGCGTCGTGCCACTCGCCGAAGAACTCGTACGCGCCGGACAACGCGTTTCCTGTTCAGCTCGGCGGCGCGCATATGACCGACGCGGGTTTTCGTCCGCCGCCATCGCTCACGTATCTGTATCGTCAGGCGCCGTTCAGCATTGGTCCCGACCAGGGCGACACGGATGTGCCGGTGGATCTGACGCAACTCGCTTCGCAGGCAAGCGGCGTGGCGCGTGCGCAAAAGACCGCTCTCGCCACGCCTGCCGCTCCGGCGATGGTGCCGCAAGGCGGGCTCTTCTGGGACGGCCGCGCCGATACTTTGCAGGACCAGGCAATCGGCCCGCTGACGAATCCCGTCGAAATGGCCAACAAAACGCCGGAAGACGTCGCGCACAAACTGTTGCAGACGAAGTACATCGACCAGTTCAAGCAGATGTTCGGGCCGGCCATTGTCGGCAATCCGAGCCTGCTGATTTCGGAAGCGATGTTCGCGGTGGGGCGTTATCAGATCGAAGATCCGTCATTCCACGCGTTCACGAGTAAGTATGATTACTGGCTGGAAGGCAAAGCTCGCCTCACGCATGCCGAACTGCACGGCCTGCAATTGTTCAACGACAAGGACAAAGCGAATTGCGCGGGCTGCCACCTGAGTCAGCCGAGCAAGGACGGCCTGCCGCCGGTGTTTACCGATACGCAATACGAAGCGCTGGGTGTGCCGCGCAATCCTGCCATTCCCGCGAATAAAGATCCAAAGTTCTTCGATATGGGGGTATGTGGGCCGTTTCGTGGAGATCTCGCGAAACAGACGCAGTATTGCGGGATGTTCCTGACACCCACACTACGCAATGTCGCGAACCGGAAGGTGTTCTTTCACAACGGCGTGTATCACGACCTGAAGCAGGTGATGGACTTCTACAATTTGCGTAATACGTCGCCGGAAAAGATCTATCCGCGCGATGCATCGGGCAAGGTGCAGAAGTACAACGATCTGCCGCCGCAGTTTCACGCGAACGTAGATGTGTCCGACGCACCCTTCGATCGCAAACCTGGAGATCAGCCTGCAATGACGGATCAGGATATTCAGGACATTATTGCGTTCATGAAGACCTTGAGTGACGGGTTTGACGCCAAGGGATCGTGACTCTTCGCGCTGCGCGCGGTCACGCAAGCGCGCAGCGCCACGCGGCGCGTTGTTGTATGCTCTCCCGTTCCGCGATCTCTTCCCACTCTTCCCGATGGCCGATTTTCCGTTTCACGCCGTACTTTTCGATTGCGACGGCGTGCTCGTCGACTCAGAGCCGATCACTAACCGCGTACTCACCGAGATGCTCGGTGAGTTGGGCTGGCACCTGAGCATTGAAGAGACGATGCGTATTTTTGTCGGCAAGGCGGTGAAGGACGAAGCGCCGCTGATCGAAGCGCGCACTGGTGTTGCGATCACGACCGACTGGCTGATGCAATTTCGCGCGCGCCGCAACGCAGCGCTCGAACAGGAATTGACCGCGATACCGGGCGCCGCCACAGCGGTGCGTTCGCTCCACGCAACCTTGAAGGGACGAATTGCTGTTGCGTCCGGTGCGGATCGGATCAAAGTCGAATTGCAATTGGCCAAGGCCGGGATCCTGGACTGCTTCGAGGGGCGCATCTTCAGCGGTCACGAAACCCCGCGGAGCAAGCCGTTCCCCGATGTGTATCTCGCCGCGGCGGCGGCGTTGGATGTGGACCCAGCGCACTGCGCTATTGTCGAAGACACGGTGACGGGCGCGACTGCCGGCGTTGCAGCCGGCGCGACGGTGTTCGGTTACTGCCCGAACGAGTTCGGGCATAGCAGCGCTGCCGCATTGCAGGCAGTCGGTGTGACTCAGGTGTTTCGCGACATGAACGACTTGCCGGGTTTGCTTGCCGCGTGGCGCGGCAAGGCGTAAATCGGCCTACTCGAACGCTGGGTCGATCGGCACGCGGTATCCCACCGCGAGGCGGTTCGTTTCGTTAGCCATGCCAACTACTGCGAGCAGTTCGCCAAACATCTCATCGGTCATACCCGCACGGCGAGCGGCGGCCGTGTGACTCGCAACGCAATAACCGCAGTTGTTCGTCACGCTCACGGCCACGTAGAGCAGTTCTTTCATTAACGGATCGAGCGCGCCGGGCTTCATCACGTCTTTCAGACTGTCCCACGTGCGCGCGAGCGTCGGCGGATGCTGCGCGATGTACTTCCAGAAGTTGTTGACGTCGTCGACCTGACGCGTCTCCTTGATATCGTCGTACACGGCTTTGACTTCGGGCGACGCTGCGGAATACTCCACGGCTTTCTGCTGACTCATGGGCTCTCCTGTGTGTGACTGCATGAAAAGTGCGATTCGTGCTCAGTTCGGCATATGCGGCATATGCGTCTATTGTGCGCGCATTCTGCCGAACGGGAATCGACTATTCCGGCATTCACACTGCCCTGTCAACCTGGCGTACGGGTTACGGCAACAACCGCTGTGGGGGCTGCTGCTTGCAGGTGATCGCCGCCATCGCGGGGCGTCGGCTCCGGACGCGTGGAGCGCTCCGATTGCGACAGCAACGTACCGACCGACGGGTCGATGGCGTCGGTGAGAGGCTTCGGATCCAGTCCGATTGCGAGTACCAGCAACGCCATTGCGCCGAGCAACACGAATTCGCGCCTGCCGACATCTTTCAGGTTGCCCACACGCGCATTCGCAATCGCACCAAAAATTACGCGCTTATACATCCACAACGTGTAGGCCGCGCTCAGAATCAGCGTAGACGCCGCCATTGCGCCGATCCAGAAGTTAAAGCGAATCGCGCCCATCAGCACCATGAATTCGCCGACGAAACCGGACGTGCCCGGCAGGCCGACATTCGCCATCGAAAACAACATCACGAACGCGGCGAAACGCGGCATGGTGTTGGCAACGCCGCCGTACTCGGCGATCGCGGCCGTTTTGGTGCGATCGTAGAGCATGCCCGTGCACAACAGCATGGCGCCGGACACCACGCCGTACGACAGCATCTGCACGATCGCGCCGGCCTGACCGATACGGTTGAAGACGAACAGACCCAACGTGACGAGGCCCATGTGAGCCACCGTCGAATACGCGAGCAGGCGGCGCATGTCGGTCTGCACGAGCGCGAGAAGACTCGAATAGATCACCGCGACGAGCGACAGCGTAATTATCATCGGCGCGAAAAAGTGGCTTGCCTGCGGTGCGATCGGCAATGCGAAACGCAGCAGGCCGTAGCCCCCGAGTTTGAGCATGCCGATCATCACGGCAGCGCCAGTGGGACCGTCGAGGTGAACGTCGGGCAACCATGTATGGAGCGGCCACATGGGCACCTTCACGCCGAATGCCGCGAGGAAACCGAGAAAGATCAGTACTTGAGGCATCGTGCCAAGGCGCGTTTCCCGCCACAGCGCAAGGTCGAAGCTATGCGTCTGGCTGTACAGATACAGCATCGACATCAGCATCATCAGCGAGCCAAGGAACGACACGAAGAAGAACTTCACTGCGGCATACGAGCGATTGGAGTGTCCCCATGTGCCAATCAGCAAATAAAGCGGAATCAACGTTGCTTCGAACGAGACGAAGAACATCATGCCGTCGAGCGACGTAAACACGGCCTGCATGAAACCGGACAACATCAGGAATGCGCCGAAGTACTGCGCAGTGCGCTCGGTGATCGACTCCCACGAAGCGACCACGATGATGATCGTCGTCAGTGCGGTCAACGCGACGAGCCACAGCGAAATGCCGTCGACGCCGACGTGCCACGCGATATCGAAAGTCGGTGACCATCTGACGTTTTCGACGAATTGCATCGACGTCGCTTCGTTGCGGAAATTCGCGACCAGCGGAATCACGGGTACGAAGCCCGCAAACGCGCCGATCAATGCGAGCCACCGTGTACGGCCGCGAGCCGTGTCCGACCCGGCTCGCAAAACGACGAGGCCGGCAACGATAGGGATCCAGATAAGCAGACTAAGGAGAGGCAATGGCATGTGCGCTGTCGAAAACTTGAAGTACAAAACGCCGCACCAACGCTTTCGATTTCGAAAGCATTGAAGCGAATATGTAGGGTTCGGGGCCAGCAGGGGCGTCGTGTGCAGACTTCGCTCGACTACACGTTTACCCGCAGTCGAACGACGAGGTGGGAGATTACCAAGATAAGAATAGTTTTGCAGCGCAACATTGCGTTAATGCCCCAGACAATGACTTATTGCGGCAGCGTCGCTTGCACAAGGTGAAAAAATGTGCACCTGCACAAACAGAATGGCGATCGTTCGCGGCCCGACGAATTTCCCGCAGAAGCGCGCTTTTGACCACTATTTACGGGCAGTTCATGATGTGCGCCATGGCGATATCGTCTCGAGGCACACGGAATGCGTTCGACAGCGCCGCGTGCCGGTCTTTTCGAGTACCAAACTGCAGCCGGCGCTTTATTGGACAGAAATATTTTTTTGCAGGAGCAGGCGCGCAACCAGGTGCCATGTCGGGAAAAGCCGTCACCGGACGCAGGCTTCACACGAGGAGCGGATGCGCCGACGCACCTTACAGAAGCCGAATATACTTCGGCGGTCAACACATCGAAGGCCGCGCATTCGGCGAGCGGATGCCGCCGCGTCGACCTCATTCTCCGGACCTTGCATGGTGTTTTCTCACGAAGGTGTCGTTCCCGCGCTCGAGTGCCGCGGGCTTAGCAAGACTTACGGCGCGGGCCGCGTCGTGCTCGCAAATCTCGACTTCACACTCGCGCCCGGCGAGTTCGTCGCGATCATGGGCGACTCAGGCGTCGGCAAATCGACGCTGCTCAATCTGATTGCCGGGCTCGATCAGGCGGACAGCGGCGATGTGATGATCGGCGGCCATGCCGTGTCGCGTCTCGACGACAATGCCGCGACGCGTCTGCGCAGGCAAAAACTCGGCTTTGTGTTTCAGGCGTTTCACGTGCTGCCGCATTTGACGCTTGCGCAGAACGTCGCGCTGCCACTGCTGCTAAACGAGTTGCCCTCTTCCGCGGCGCTCGACATGCTAGCGGCAGTCGGACTCGAAGGCCGCGGTGATGACTTTCCACGGCAACTGTCGGGCGGCGAAATGCAACGCGTTGCGATCGCGCGCGCCCTGGTCCATCGCCCTACTCTGATCCTCGCCGACGAACCGACGGGCAACCTCGATCCCGATACGGCCCACGGCGTGCTCGCGTTGTTTCGTGCGCAGAGCAAGGCGACCGGCGCGGCCACGATGATGGTGACGCACTCGGAGGCCGCTGCCGCCGTCGCCGACCGCATCATGATTCTCAGCGATGGCGGCTTGCATGCCGCGTCGGAAGTGCCGACGCCGTCACAGGTGCAACACGGCGCGCAAATCACTGCCCGTTCAACCGATGACGCCCGCTGATTCGCAGCGCTCCGCACTCGGACGCGGACGCGGACATCGCATTCTTGCACGATGGCTGCTCGCCGCCGAATGGCGTAGTCATCGGGCACGCGCGCTCGTTGCGATCGCAACCATCGCGTTGGGTGTGGCGCTCGGTTACGCTGTGCAACTGATCAACAGCGCGGCCTTCAACGAGTTCTCCGCTGCGGCGCGCAGCCTCTCCGGCCAGGCAGATCTGCAGGTGCGCGGCGCTCAGCCGCTACTCGACGAGTCGATCTATGCGCGCCTCGCCACGCAAAGAGGTGTCGCGCTTGCGAGTCCCGTTCTCGCGCTAGACGTCACGGTGCCGGGACAGAACGCGGCTTTGCCTGTTCTCGGCATCGACGTGTTCAAGGCAAGCCGCATTGCGCCGGATCTGATGGGCGTGCCGTCGACCGGACAGCCTTTCGACACGCTCGCTTCCGACGCCGTGTTTCTCTCGACTGCCGCGCAAGAATGGCTGCGTGTGAAGACCGGAGATGAGGTGGCGCTCCAAAGCGGCACGTCGATCGTGCGCTTGCGGGTGGCCGGCGGCATCGTGAGAACGAGGCCGGGTCAACGGCTCGCGATCATGGATATTGCCGCGGTTCAATGGAAGTTCGGCAAGGTCGGCAAGCTTTCGCGCGTCGACGTGCAGCTCGAGCGCGGTGTCGACCGAGAGCGCTTCAAACGCGATCTGCAAAATGAGTTGGGCAGCCAATGGGTCGTCGCCGAAGCGCGTGACGTCGAGAGCCGCACGGACCGGCTGTCGCGCGCCTATCGAATCAACATGAACGTGCTCGCGCTGGTCGCGCTTTTCACCGGGGCGTTCCTCGTGTTTTCGACGCAGGCACTGAGCGTGGTGCGTCGTCGCGCGCAGTTTGCGATGCTGCGCGTGCTCGGACTGACACGCGGCCAACTGTTGCGTCAGATTCTGCTGGAAGGCGCGCTGCTCGGCTTGCTCGGTTCGCTATGCGGCCTCGCGCTCGGTTACACACTCGCTGCCGGCGCGTTGCGATTTTTCGGCAGCGATCTCGGCGGCGGCTACTTTCCCGGCGTGCAGCCGCAGGTCGGCTTCGAACCAGTCGCAACTGCGATTTTCCTCACGCTCGGCATCGCCGTGGCAGTTCTCGGCAGCCTCGCGCCGGCACTGGAAGCAGCGCGCGCACGGCCCGCTTCCGCACTCAAGGCCGGTGCCGAAGAAGGCGCGCTCGCGCGGCTCGCCACGCCGTGGCCCGCCCTCTTGTGCCTGGTTATCGCCGCGCTTCTCACGCAAGCACCGCCATGGTTCGACGCGCCGATTGGCGGTTATGTGGCCGTTGCGCTACTGCTGATCGGCGGAATTGCATTGATGCCGCGGGTCACCGCTTTCATATTCGGCGTAGCGAGCCGGGGGTTCGCATCACGCTCACGGGCCGGTGCGGCCAGTACGCTTGCGCTCGCGCGTCTGGCGAATGCGCCGGGTCATGCGTCGATTGCAATGGGCGGCGTGTTGTCGAGCTTCGCGCTGATCGTTGCAATGGCGATCATGGTGGCCAGCTTTCGTGTGTCCGTCGAGGACTGGCTGATCCATCTACTGTCGGCTGATCTTTATGTGCGCGTCGCGGAAAACGGCGACACAGGCGGCTTGAGTCCTGTTGAGCAGACTCGGCTTGCGGCCGTGCCGGGCATTGCAAGGGCGGCGTTCGCGCGCACTTCACATATCACGCTCGACCCGGCGCGTCCGGACATCGCGATACTCGCACGAGAGATCGACGCAACCGATCCGGGTGCAAATCTGCAAATGACGGGACCTGTGCTTACGCCGCGCGATCTGGGAAGCGCTGAAACGCCTGTTTGGGTGTCCGAAGCAATGGTGGATCTATACGGTTTTAAGCTCGGACAGCGTATCCGCTTGCCCATCGGCGAGCGTGCAAATGTGTTCGTGGTGGCCGGCGTATGGCGCGATTACGCGCGGCAGACGGGCGCGATCCAGATACGGCTTGTCGACTACCGTCGCCTCACCGCCGACACGAGCGCTACCGATGTCGCGGTTACCGTCGAGCGAGGTTCGAGCATCGGGCGCGCGATAGCGGGATTGCGTGCACTGCCTTTCGGCGCGAGGTTGGACATCTCGCAACCTGGCGCCATTCGCGCGCGCACGCTCGTGATATTCGACCGAAGCTTTGCAGTCACATACCTGCTGGAGGCGGTCGCTATCGTCATCGGCTTGTTCGGCGTGGCCGCAACATTTTCGGCGCAGACGCTCGCACGCGCTCGCGAGTTCGGCATGCTGCGGCACGTCGGCGTGACGCGGTCGCAAATTCTCGCGATCCTCGCACTGGAAGGCGGCATGCTCACCGCGTGCGGCATCGCAATGGGTTTTGTTCTCGGCTTTGCGATCAGTCTGATTCTTGTATTCGTCGTCAATCCGCAGTCGTTTCACTGGAGCATGTCGCTGCATGTTCCGTGGACGATGCTGGGCACAGTTGCACTCGTGATGCTCGCGTCGTCGTGTTCCACAGCGGTGATTGCGGGACGTGGCGCCGTTTCCGTGGATGCAGTGCGCGCGGTCAAGGAGGACTGGTGATGCGAGCTTTGCGCCGGTTAGTGGCGCGTCAATCGATGGCGCCTCAATCCATGCATTGGGCGAAAACGGGGATCGAGGTTTCGGCCGCGCGTTTTCGTCGGACTCGCCCACGAGTCTCCCACTTGTTCGTTGTCGGCGCGTTCGCCTTGTCGGCCAACATGGTCGCTGCCGCACCGCCGGAATTTGCCGTCGTCACGAAAGACCACCAGATCGCGCTGCCGATGGACACCGGCGCTCACGCCGATTTTCGCACCGAGTGGTGGTACGCCACCGGCTGGTTGACTACGCCCGATAATCGGCCGCTCGGTTTTCAGATCACATTCTTCCGTTCGGCAACGGGACACGATGCCGCCGATCCGAGTGCTTTTGCGCCTTCTCAATTGATCATCGCACACGCTGCGTTGAGTGATCCTGCACTCGGCCACCTCGTGCACGATCAGCGAATTGGGCGCGAGGGATTCGGCCTCGCCTACGCGAAGCCCGCGAATACCGACGTCAAGCTCGACGCGTGGAAAATCGTTCGTGCCGCCGATGGCCGCTACGATGTCGCCGCCGATGCCGGCGATTTCGCGTTGCATATCGAGTTAACGCCAACGCAAGCGCCTTTGATTCAGGGCGAACATGGCTACTCACGCAAAGGCCCGCGGCCGGAACAGGCCAGTTACTACTACAGCGAGCCGCAATTGAGCGTGTCGGGCAGCGTGAGGCGACCGGGCGCCAATGGCGATTCATCGCATGGAGACACTGCCGTGACGGGCGTTGCATGGCTCGATCATGAGTGGTCGAGCACATTGCTCGACGCGAATGCGGTGGGATGGGACTGGCTGGGCGCCAATCTCTCCGACGGTTCGGCGCTGATGGCCTTCAAGGTGCGCAGCCGCGACGGACATGCGATGTGGGCGCATGCTGCATTGCGCGACCGCGACGGAGGAGTCACGACGTTCGCTCCGAACGAGGTCGACTTTACGCCGCGTCGCACATGGCGCTCGCCGCGCACGAACACGTCGTACCCGGTGTCGATGTCGGTGCGAACCGGTGCGCTGACATGGCAACTCGATCCGCTGATGGACGACCAGGAACTGGACTCGCGGCAGTCTACCGGCGCGGTGTACTGGGAAGGCGCGGTGCGCGTGAGCCGCGATGGCGCTGATCTTGGGCGCGCCTATCTGGAACTGACGGGTTAT
>NZ_BAYE01000022.1 GCF_000685095.1 Paraburkholderia caledonica NBRC 102488 | reverse complement strand
CGGCCAGCTAACCGTTATCGACTGATCTCCACGATGAATCTCGATTCGGATCTCAGATGATTGTGGACTCGGCGTTGTCAATGCCACTGGTACAAAGGCTGGCAGCGACGGAGGTGTCGCTGGTGGGCGGCCCAACGGTCTTTTGGGAAGTCGACCTTCTGCCTGATCGATCCAGCGTCGAAGCAAATTCGCATTGAGCCTGTGTTCCAGCGCGACCGCCGCAACCGATACGCCGATTCCCTGACAGGCCGCTACAACCTTGGCCTTGAACTCCTCGCTGTAGCGTTGCCGACGACGACGCTCCGGGAGTGCTTCCGATTCGATAGTGTTCACGTGTCCGCTTATTCGTTAAGTGGACACGATACTCCCAAGCGCTACAGCCAGACTCAAGATGGGTTTGCCGAGCGCTTACGAGCGACCGACGACTCGCGTTAGTACGTGCCGTGAGCTAAGCAGTCGTCCAAGTAAAACTCCTTATTGGGATGCTCATGCGACATTGCGCGCACCCAAGCGCTACATTCTCCATTTATTACGATCTGGTCCCATACGCAGCTGGCATAAGCCGGTGCGACAGGGCCAAAACCAATGCCTGACGAGCTGTCGCTAGAAGCAAGTAACTGGTAACGAACATATGGGTTGGCCCACCAACTGAGCAGTAGCCGTGTTGCGTCTGTTTCCGCATGAATGATCACGAAACCGACCTTCTCGGATCCCCCAAAATCATCGATCTTTTGAGTTAGAGTTCGCAGATATTGGCACGCTGCCTCCAGCTTGTGGCCGTCTATTCCATCTGCACTTAAACTGATCCCGTAGACCTTTACGTCTATTGAATCGAAATTCCAGAGACCATGGAAAGCAAGATGACGCCGCTCGTAGCGACTCCGTCCAACCGGAAAGGCGTGACTTTGCAGGCCTTCTCGCATTTCAATTAAGATCGGAAGCTTCACCATTCTGTCCTTCAGAGCATTAGGACCGCCCGTTTCCCATGCGGAGAAAGTCCAATCAAGCGTTTCTCGGTTCCGCTGAGATTTGGCTGTCATGTCGTTCAGTAGCTATGGTTTCGGTGGTTCCATGTTATCAGCGTGCCGACTTACATCAAGATGCCATTCAAAAGCGAAGGGTAAGGCCATCACATGGAAGCCGTGTTGCCACATGTCCTCCCTGTTTGACCGAGACGGGCTGGAACTTCATCGCTCGGCGCCGCTCAGGGCGGAAGGGCGGAGAAGTGTAGCGCAGACGGTAGCGGTCGCCACTTGGTTTGTCGCATAAGAGCAGCCTCGGGTGGTTTTGTTCCCACGTAACGAGAGTCCGCCGGTTCAGGTGCTCCGGGAGTTGTCGAATGAAACAAAGGCGATGGGGCGCGGAAACGTGTACGGGTATTGTTTCGAGAACTTCGTTTAACTTAATGTACGCCACGTCTTACCGCATCGGGTGAGAGCCGATTGATCGAGGTAGGTTGAGTGGATGAAACGTGGCGGAGTCCCGGCGCGATATTGAGCACCTCGGGCGACGGAAAATCCGAAAACCGTTTGAGAAAGCGGTGCTCCAAGCGCAGGCGCGCTGGTAGTCGATCTACCTGCCTCGGTTGTTCGCAAACATAAAAGCAGACGCGGGATTGGAACAGGCGGTGATAGCACCGATGTCAACCTCTTTGCCATTCATGCGATACGGTCGATCGTCGGTCACGCAGCGACGTCGAAAATCAGCTGGCAGATTGGATCGCTCGTGGGTCTAGAATATTGACACTGAAGTCGCAGTACTTCACGGCAAGTTGCGAGACCTGATTGCATAGTGAATAGGTGTGTTCGCCTCGATGAAGTGCAACGTATTGGATCGGTGGAAGCGCCGGCCGGGTTCTGATAATTTTCAGCGCGCCCGCTGAAATCATGTAGTTCAGGCAGGATTTTGGCAAGTGACTTATACCCATGCCCGAGACTGTTAAGCCGACCTGAGCGACAAGGTTGTTGACCGTCAGCACTTTGGCGAGACTCACACCGTGCTCGGAGAGAAACCGCGCATAGAAAAGTCCTGCTCCGGAAAGATTGCCTTGTAGGAGCAGCGGAAATTGGGCGATCTCGGCAAGGGGAATGGTGCTCTTTCCCGCATACCGAGACGGCGAGCACATCCATGCGTGCTCGGCCTTTCCGACCGGTACGCTGGCAAACCGCTCACTGGAAGACGCCTCAGGCACGATGATCAGATCAACGATATCGGCCGCGAGACGTTCCCTTAGCGTGGTGCCCAGATCCACTTCCGCCTCCACTATAACCTTCGGATACTCGGCTCGGATAGCCGATATCAGATTTGGCAGCCAGGTGAGCGCGGTAAGCTCAGTGACACCGATACGGATGCGCCGCAACAGGACCTCGTTCGCACTCACGCGCTCGACGATCTCGTCGCGCCTCCCCAGCAACTCCTTCGCATACTCGAACAGCTCGCTTCCCTTTTCGGTAATCCGCGCAGTACGTGATGTTCTGTCGAATACCGCGAAGTCAAACGCCGATTCCAGTTCGTGGATGCGCTTGGATATCGCCGACTGGCTCGAATTCAGTTTGCCGGCAGCAGCTTCAAAGGAACCTAGCTGGACGATCCAGTACAGCGCTTCCATTTGCTTGAAAGTGAACATGCCGGTCCGATGTATGCGATCACGAGGTTATGCGAGCATGAGACGCTATCGGCTACGGTAGCATAATTCTCCGCCCCGGCTCGCGCTGTCAAACTTCTGTCGCACCGGTCCTCAAGGCGGCACTTTCTGCGATATCCGCCGTGACGCGAAGGAAAGTGTCGATATCGTCCGGCGAGTTGCAGTGCAACGGCGAGATACGGACGGCGCCCTTTAGCCCAAATGAATCGAGCATCCGTCTGGAATACAAGCTCGTCGAAACCCGTTCGTAGACAATGACGCCACGCCGTTCATATTCTCTTACCGCGGCTACCTCGTCGATGTCGTCGAATGCCACCGCGAGGATCAAGTCGCGCCGGGTAAGGTCTTCATGATCGACGAGCACGCGCACGCGCGGAAGCCTGCGAAGACCACGCAACGTCCTGCCTCCATTGAGTATTCTCGAAAGTAGCGCCCGCTCATGAAGTCCGATGGCCCGCATGCCTGCGACATATCGGGTTCGGCGATCTGACGACAACTCGAACTGGTCGCCGACCCAGCACACGTAATCGACAATCTCACTGACGACCGCGAATTGCGCGGGGGCCGCGCTACCTAGGTCCCAGAAGTCCGCTGGTTTTGCCGCGAGTTTGTGATGCGGAAGCGCGGCCGCACGAGGCGAAAGCCACGAAATGCCCGAGCCCCTGCATCCAAAAAATTTATACGGAGCGAAGCTAATTCCGTCGATAGGGGTCTTCTGCAAGTCGATCACCCCATGGGGAGCGTGCTGCACCGCGTCCACCACTATGTAAAGATCCGGCTTGATGGCGCGCGCTTCCCGCACGATCCGTTCGAGATCAAGCTTGGCACCGGTGATATTAGAAGCGTAGATCACGCTTAGCAGACAGGTATCTGAGTCGATTAGGCGGATGATGTCTTCGGCGTCGACTCCGCCTGTCACTGGGTTGCTCTTCGCCACGCGCAGTTCCTTGCCCAATTTTCCGGCATAGAGACTCATCGAATCGAATGAACATGGGTGTTCCAGCACAGTCGTTACGAGGTTGGTCCCGGGGACGGCGTCCGCTATCGCTCCGACCATCTGAAAGATGGCACCGGAAGCGGTCAGCGACGCGTAAACCGTCCCTTCATGCGCATTTAAGATCAGCCGGGCGTCTTCGACCCCACGCTGCTCAATCGTCTGCAGCCCGCGTGCGATGTCATGCACTCGCTCCGAGTTATCAGGCATCGAGTCGACCTCCGCGAATCGCTCGAGCGCTTGCTTTAGGCGGAACGAACCGCCGGCATTGTCGAAGTAGAGCCGTTCCCGGCCGGTAAAATCCGAATCAACATGGTGAAACTTATCCTTGATGAGGCGCATCAATGCATCATCGAAGAGTTGACCGTCGGCGTTCTCCATTGCTTCTCCCTGGGGGTCGATTATTCGTGAGCCGCTCTCTTGAGCAGTCAGCGCACGATAAGCGCTCGACAGTCGGACGAAAAGCGATTTTTTTGAATGGATTCCAATTGCTTTAATTCGTGTGTAATTAGAGCGTACGAAAGACGCGGCAAACGTATGAACTGCCGATTCGGCACGTCGGGCGCGCATGCTGGTTGCCGCCAACACACATGTAAAAAAGCGATCTCGACATATATAAAAATATCGTTTTTTGACGTTTATGTGACATGGAACAATGCGGTTTCCGGTGGGGAGTCCTCGACGAAAGCCTCTCGAAGCGCTGCCCTAACCGAAAATATATAACCTTGGAGATAGTCAATGAATCGTCTCATTGCTTGCATGGGCGCGGCTGCATTCGTCGTGTCAATGACCGGAGCGCGCGTCGTGTACGCTGACCAACTCGCCGACATCAAGGCGCGTGGCACGCTTGTGTGCGGTATTGTCAGCAACAATCCCCCATTTGGTTTTCAAAGCCCCGATACGCGCGAAATCGTGGGATATGACGTAGATTTTTGCAAAGGCGTAGCGAAGCAGCTTGGTGTTAGACCGGAACTTAAAGCTCTGTCGCTAGAAGCACGCATTCCGGAGCTGACGCAAGGGCGCGTTGACATTCTTACGGCCACGCTTACGTTCAACCCGCAGCGTGCGCAGCAAATCGCTTTCTCGAACATCTACTTCGTCAGCAACGAAGTGATAGCGACGTCGGCTGGAAGCTCAAACCAGAAGGTCAACGATCTGGCTGGAAAACGGATCAGCACCGTCAAGGGCTCAAGTGATATTCCCACGGTGCAGCATGTGCTCCCGACCGCGCAGCTGGTGAGTTACGACGATGCACCGTCTGCATTCATGGCATTGGCCCAGAGGAAGGTCGATGGATACGTGATGTCAGAAAGCATCATGCATCGCTTTATCGAACGGCTTGGCGCCAACGCAAACACGATTGCCATCCTGTCACCGCCGGTCGCACGCGAATACTGGGGTCTGGGAATGAAAAAGGACGAGCCCAAATTGGTTGAAGCCGTCAACCATGCGCTCGACGAAATGGAATCGTCGGGACAGTCGCGGCAGATCTTTGACAAGTGGCTCGGCGCCGCGTCGCCCTACAAGATGAAGCGGGACTTCGCTAACGCACCTATTCCGGGCTGATCCATCAAACGGCGCCTGCCCACGGAGGGAGTAAAGCGTGTTCAATCACCTCGAATTTGGCACAGTGTTCGCTGGAACGTTCACGCATCTGTTGCTGTCCGCAGCGGTCAATACCTTCAAGCTGACAGCAGCAAGCTGGCTGCTTGCCATCGGACTGGGCACAGTACTCGCAGTCTTGCGTGCGTCGGGAATATCCGTGATGACAAAGGGAGTTGCGGCTTTTGTGTCCTACCACCAGAACGTTCCGTTGCTTGCGCAGATTTTTCTCTGGTACTTCGCGATGCCGACGCTTCTGCCCGATGCCGCGCAATCCTGGGCTAACGCGCACGATGGCGAGTTGATCTACGCGTCGATAGCGATCGGCCTGTGTATGTCGGCGTTCTTTTCGGAGGATATTCGCAGCGGACTACGTTCGGTTCACCACGGTCAGTATGAGGCGTCAAGATCACTCGGTCTGGGCTTCTTCGGGACGCTGCGGTTTGTGACATTTCCGCAGGCTGTCAGGAGCGCGCTTCCTTCCTTCGTCAATCACACGGTGATGATGTTCAAGGACACCAGTCTTGCGATGACGATTGGCGCGGCTGAGATGACATATGTGATTCGCCAAATCGAAAACGAGACCTTCAGGACCTTTGAGGCCTACGCGGTCGCAACGGCGTTCTATCTTGCTGCGTCACTCGGTTTGATGGGATTAGGCGCCCTGATCGGAAAACGCATCCAGATGAAAGCGAGATAAACCATGTTCGGGATCGTTCAAGAGTATGGATTGCTTCTTGTCGTCGGGCAATTTCCCAATGGACCGATTGGAGGACTCGCGCTCACGCTGATTCTCTCTGTCATGGGGCTTGCGTTGTCTTTCCCGTTGAGCGTTGTACTCGCGCTGTGCAGAATGTCGCCGATCAAGCTCTTCTACGCGGCTTCGACCGTGCTGGTGTATGTCGTGCGGGGCATTCCGCTGGTGATGTTCATCTTCTGGGGATACTTCCTTGTTCCCATTCTGGTTGGGCACAGCGTAACGGCCTTTACGGCGTTGATCTGTACGTTGGTTGTTTATGAGTCGGCCTATCTGTCGGAAGTGATTCGAGCGGGAGTCGAAGCGCTCCCAAAGGGACAAGTCGAAGCTTCGCGAGCGCTAGGGCTGGGGTACTGGAAGACGCACGTCTGGGTTATCCTGCCGCAAGCGCTGTACAACATGGTTCCCAGCATCATCAGCCAGTTCGTATCGCTCATCAAGGAAACGTCGATTGGCTACGTGATCAGCGTACAGGAGCTGACATTCGAGGCGAACCAGGTCAACAACAGTTTGCTGACAAGCCCGTTTCCGGTGTTTCTGATTCTGGTCGTCGTCTATTTTGTGGTCTGCTTCGTGCTCACGAAGTTTGCAAATTATCTGGAGCGCAATGTCACGCGCAAGCGCTCGCCGAAGGCGGTGCCGCGAAGGAGCATTGAAAGTGATTCGATTCTCGAAGGTTAACAAGTGGTATGGGGAGTACCAGGCACTCGCTGACGTCACCGCGGAAGTTAGCAATGGCGAGGTGGTGGTGGTTTGTGGCCCCTCGGGCTCGGGAAAATCAACTTTGATTCGCACGATCAACCGGCTGGAGGAAATTCAGTCAGGCACCATCTACGTGAATGGTCAGGACATTCATGCTCACGGGATGCGTATCAATGATTTCCGCAGCGGGATCGGCTTTGTGTTTCAGTCGTTCAATCTGTTTCCGCATCTGTCAGTGCTTGAAAACGTGTGCCTCGCACCAGTCAGAATCTCGAAGAAACGAACAGTTGAGGCGAAAGAGCAAGCGATGGTGCTGCTCCATCGCGTAGGTCTTGCAAATAAGGCGTCCGCCTATCCGCATCAATTGTCCGGCGGTCAGCAGCAACGCGTTGCGATTGCCCGGGCGCTTGCGATGAACCCGCCCGTCATGCTCTTTGATGAACCGACGAGCGCGCTCGATCCTGAAATGGTGGGTGAAGTTTTGACTGTCATGCGATCACTGGCCCGTGACGGGATGACCATGGTCTGCGTGACGCACGAAATGGGTTTCGCACGTGAGGTGAGCGACCGTGTGTGGTTTATGGATAAGGGCGTCATCCTCGAAGAAAATTCTCCCGCTGAGTTTTTCAGCGCCCCTCAGCACGCCAGGGCGAAAGCGTTCCTGTCGGATCTAAGGTCACACTAGCCATGATTAACCGATTCCAGATACACGTAGATGACGCGAAACTGGCTTCCTTGAGGACGAAACTCGATCAGGTTCGCTGGCCCGACGAGCTGGAGGACGCTGGCTGGAGCTTCGGTACCGATCTTCAGTTCATGCAGGAACTGCATGGTTACTGGCGGGAGACGTACGACTGGCGAGCGCAGGAGAAGCGGCTGAACGCACTGTCTCACTACCAGTACCGCGGTGATGGGCCAGCCATCCATTTCATCCATCAGCCGGGACAGGGGCCAGCACCACTGCCGCTGATCATGACGCATGGATGGCCGGGCAGCTTCGTTGAGATGCTGAAGATACTGCCGCTGCTGACCGATCCAGGAGCGCATGGTGGTGACCCGGCAGACGCGTTTTCGGTCGTCGTTCCATCGATTCCCGGTTATGGCTTTTCTGAACGGCCGTTGCGGCGCGGAACCAGTGTGTTCGCGGTCGCCGACCTCTGGGCAGAGCTAATGGCGGCTCTCGGTTACGAACGATTCGGCGCTCAGGGTGGCGACTGGGGCTCGTGGATCAGTTCCGCGCTGGGTCTGCGTCATCCGGAGCGCCTGATCGGCATTCACCTGAACTACGTTTCCACCGGATTTCGTCCGGATCTCAGTTTAGGCACGCCGCCGCTGACCGAAGAAGAGACTGCGTATCTGGATCGTGTCGCGAAGTGGCGCGACGCCGAGGGTGCCTATATCGCGATCCAGAGCACAAAGCCACAAACGCTTGCGTATGGGCTGACCGATTCGCCCACCGGGCTTGCAGCGTGGCTAATCGAAAAATTCCAGAGCTGGAGCGATTGTGACGTGAGGCCCGACGAGGTGCTGAGCAAAGACGAATTGCTTACCAATGTCATGGTTTACTGGCTCACGAACACGGTTCATTCGTCGCTTCGCTTCTACAACGAATCACGTGCCGCGCCGCTTCATCTCCAGCCTGGCCAGCGCATACTGCCTCCGTGTGGCATCGTGCGTCTGCCACGCGAATTGCCGATGCCGCCTCGTAGCTGGGTAGAACGTGCGTTCAATCTGACGCACTGGACGACCCTTCCGCGCGGCGGGCATTTCGCGGCGATGGAAGCGCCTGAGCAACTTGCGGAGGACATTCGCACTTTCTTTAGACCGCTGCGAAAGTGAAAACGACCTCCGATAGGCGTCTGAACTGATTTCGCGATTATCCTGCTCAATCGTAACTCGTATCCAATGACAGATGACAAGCTCCGCTTCCTGAGCGCCACGGAAGCCCAACAACTGATCGCCAGAAAGGAATTGTCCGCGTGCGAGTACGTGGCGGCCTCACTGGATGCGATCGGCGCGGAGAATGACACGCTGCACGCCTTTCTAGAGGTCTACCGTGACGACGCGCTCGCCGCCGCTCGTGAAGCGGACAAGAGCATGGCGCGCGGAGAAGTTATCGGGCCGCTTCACGGTTTGCCATTTGCGGTCAAGGATCTGATCGACGTCGAGGGCAAGCGGACCACCGCGCAGTCCGCCGTCTTGCGCCACCACGTTGCGAAGCGGGACGCTGACGTGACCCGTCAACTGCGGGCTGCCGGCGCTATCCTGATCGGGAAATTGACCTTGGAGGAATTCGGCATTGGTTCGCCGTCGGACAGGTTACCGTGGCCACCTGCACGAAATCCGTGGGACATCGAACGTACGCCCGGGGGCTCGTCGAGCGGCTGCGGCGTCGCACTGGCCGCGTGTCAGGTGCCGCTGACGATCGGCACCGACACTGCGGGCTCCGTCAGGAATCCCGCCGCGATGTGCGGCGTGACCGGTCTTAAACCGACTTACGATCTGCTTAGTCGCGAAGGCGTATTTCCGCTCGCGCCATCGCTGGACCATGTCGGCTTGATGACGCGCAGCGCTGAAGACTGTGCACTTGTGCTCCGCACTCTAAGGCGTGGCGCAAACTGGTCAGTGCTTGGACAAGCGGCGGAAAACGTGCCACTACGCGGTCTCCGGGTCGGCCTGCTCGCACATTTCCATAGCCGCGATATCGTTGCGAGCGAAGAGACACGTTCCGCGATAGCTTTAGCAGCGCGAGAGTTCGCGCAACTGGGTGCTGTGGTGGAGACTGTCGAAGCTGGCGATCTCGAGTCGTTTCGACAGTGTGGCTCGACACTTCTGCGCTTTGAGGCGTACGCGGTCCATCGTAACTTTCTTGCACAGGCACCTGAGCGCTACGGTGCCCGCTGCCGCGATGTGCTTCTAAAAGGTGCATCGGTGCCAGCGCAGGAATACATGGAAGCGAAGACGCAACAACGTATTCTCACGGACCAGATCGATCGGGTGCTCGAAACGTCGGACGTTCTGATCGCGGGAGTCTCCGCGCATCCGGCCGCGTTGCTTGCTGACGAAGAGGCCATCAACCGGTCGACCAACCAGATGCGTGTGCCGTTCAATGTTACTGGTCACCCGGCGCTGTCGTTCTGTATCGGCTTTTCGTCCTCAAGCGGCCTGCCTATCGGTGCGCAATTGATCGGACGACGCTTTGAAGAAGAAAGACTGCTGACCATTGCCGCAGTATATCAACGTGTGACCGCATGGCATTTGCAGCGTCCGTTCATGCCCTTTACCTGCCGTCATGGAACTGTTCACCGCGACGTGTGGCCCGAGTATGGGCAGTCTCGACGTGATGTTACGCTACAGGAGCAGTCGATGATGGATCTACCGTCTACTCCGTCGCTGCGAAATCAGGGCGTGGCATGACAGGAGACGTTCGTTCGCAGATCAAGGATGATATCCTGCGCCTTGCAAAAGACAGGAACGGTTGCAGCGCGCGCATCGAAGCGGTGCTGGATGTTGCCGATACGCACGACGCAGCCTTCACCCGTATCTATGCGGAAGCGGCAAGAGCCCACGCGGCTACAATCGACGCACGCTGCGCGCGTAGCGTCGAAAGACCGACTGCGCTCGCGGGAATACCCGTTACGATCAAGGACAACATGGATGTGGCGGGCGAGCCTACTACGGCGGGCTCGCCCGCCCTCGCTGAGACGGCGTCTCCCGCCCCTATCGATGCCGATGTGGTGAAGCGTCTGCGCGCGGCAGGCGCGATCATTCTGGGCAAAACCGCGATGTCGGAACTCGCATTGTCGTCCATCGGCCTCATTGAGGCAACGAGCCAGCTTCCTAATCCGCTCGATCCTGAGCGCGTGCCCGGCGGTTCCTCATGCGGTGCGGCGGTGTCCGTCGCTGTCGGCGCAGCCTCTGCGGCACTGGGCACCGATACCGGGGGGTCGGTGCAAATTCCTGCCGCACTATGCGGGCTTGTCGGCTTCAAGCCAACGGCGTCGCATATATCGCGCGATGGCGTTGTGCCGCTCTCGCCGCATCTCGACTCGGTAGGCGTAATCGCACATTCCGTTCGATGTTGTCGCATTGTCTACGAAGCGCTTGCACAGAATCCTGCAACGAGTGTTCCACGCCCGGTGCCGCGCTCGATTAAAGGGCTTCGGTTCGCGGTGCCTCAAAACTATGTGCTGAATGACCTCGAACGCGGAGTGGCGGCCGCCTTTGAGCGAACACTTAGTGTTTTGTCGAAACACGGTGCCCTGCTGCAGGATATCGCCTTACCTGCGCTCGACCGCGTTCCCGACGTCTATCAAGGAGGTGGCTTCTCGATGGCCGAGATATACGCGTGGCTAAGGTCCCGCGGGTCGCTAACGCGTTCGCTGATTTCATCGCGCGCGTACTCGCGAATTGAGCAAGGTGGTGTGCTTTTAGCCGCTGATATGCTCGACAGGCTCTCGCTGCGCGCTTCGCTTGTGGAGAGCGCTGCTCAGCAGACAAGCCGCTGGGACGCACTGTTGATGCCGACATGCCCAATACTGCCACCATTCATTAAAGCTGTTGCCGATGACGACGGCTATAACCGATACAGCATGCTTCTTATGCGAAACACACGCGTCGCAAACGTACTCGATCGTTGTGCTGTGACCCTTCCTGTCGACGATCGTGATGGCCTATCTGTTGGAATGACGTTGATGGGACTTCGCGAAAAGGATGATGCGCTGCTCGGAATCGCAGAAGCCGTCGAGAGGCTGCTTCCCCGACGAATTGCCTGAGAGCGACCACCATGAAAGTTGTCGTACTCGATACTGCAACGCTTCCAGTTCCACTCACGTGCCTCGCGTGGACGACAGGCTGGAAGCAATATCCAGCGACTAGTCCTGACAAAATCGTCGACGCGACAGGCGACATGGCGATCGCGGTTGCGAACAAGGTGCAGCTCCGGCGGGCTGATCTGATGCGCATGCCTCAGTTGCAATTCATCTGCGTCGGCGCTACTGGCTACGATTGCGTCGATGTCGCCGCGTGTCACGACTAGGGGAACACGGTGTCGAACGTGCCGGGATGGGATCCTCCACTCCAAACATCACGATAACCTGGTCGATGAGACCATTGGACGATAGAACAATGCACGCGACCCATGCTGGGGCTCAAGAATTTTCGCTGTGACTGAATCCTTCTTGTCGGCATTGAGCTTATGCACACGCCCGCGAAAGGACAGATGACGTATGCGTCGCGAACGCATCCATCAGCCACCGATCACTGCTATGACCTAGCAAGGTGTGGGTTCCCGTTTGCCCATCGGAGATACTCTCGGTAGGTGCGTTGTCATAATTTTGCGACACGATATCTTAAGTATCGTTAGGATGACGAACTAAAATAAGTTAGGATCCGCTTCGCCGCACAACTAATAAACACACAAGGAGATATAGATGAAAAGAACCGCACTGTCGACTCTCTCGCTAGCATTGCTCGGCACCGCATGCGCAGCACAGGCGCAAAACACGGTGACGCTGTATGGCGTGATCGACAACTCGATCCAGTACGTTCACAACGCGAACCAGGCTAACGACAACCTTTGGCAACTTGCAGGGGGCAATCTGCAAGGTCCACGTTGGGGCATGAAGGGGAAGGAAGATCTGGGCGGCGGACTGAAGGCTATCTTCCAGCTGGAGAGCGGATTCGATCCCAACTCTGGCAGGATGAACCAAGGCGGTCGGCTGTTCGGCCGCCAGGCGTATGTCGGCCTGGCGCACGATCAGTTTGGTACGGTCACGCTGGGTCGGCAGTACGACCCCGTCGTCGACATGGTCCAGGGGCTAACAGCTGACGGTTACTGGGGCAGCACGTTTACCACCCCGGGCGACGTCGATAACAATGACAACAGCTCCCGTACGAACAATGCAGTCAAGTACGTCTCGCCGGTGTTCAGCGGGGTCCAGCTTGAAGGCATGTATGCTCTGGGTGGCGTCGCAGGTTCGATCGGTGCAGGGCAGACGTGGTCGGGCGCAGCAGCGTACGGCTTCGGGCCGTTTAACGCTGCAGCGGGCTACATCCGCATGGACAACGGTAACACCGCAGCAGGCCGCGGCGTGTCGGCAACGAACCCGACGGCGAGCTGGGGTTCGGGCGCAACGTCAGACGGCACGTTCGACTCGCAGATCAACGGCGCATACGCTTCCGCGAAGTCGATCAGCATCGCTTCGGCTGCCGGGCAGTATGTCACCGGCTCGTTCACTTTCAACATCCGCTACAGCTTCGCTCAGTACAAGCCGGACGGACTATCGGCGTTCACGCAAGAAGAGAAATATCAGGTTGTAGGCGGCTGCGTCGGATATCAGGTCACGCCGGCGATGTTGCTGGGTCTGGGCTATACCTACACGCACGGTTCGGGAGACACGTCGGCTAGCTACAACCAGGTTTCGCTGGGCGGCGACTACTCGCTTTCGAAGCGCATTGACGTGTACCTGGTTGGCGCATACCAGCACGCGAACGGTACGCAGCGTGTCAACGCAGCCACGACGCAAGTCGCGGGCGCGTCAGTCGGGTCGTACGGCAACAACGCAGGCTCGGCGTCGCAGGCGATCGTCAGCGTTGGTATGCGTCAGAAGTTCTAAGTGAACGAATGACAGGACATTCGAGGACTTCAAATAGATACGGTACCAACTTTGCTTCGCTCACGAAAAGCGGCGGGTACTCACCACGGTGCTCCCGCACCATGCGCACGGCGCGCTTGCGGGACTCAGGTGAAAACTTGTTCGACTTGTTCTTGGCTCCACTTTCTCAGAGGTTGGAGCCTCCTCAAAATCCGGGGCGGTTCACGATTACGCGGTTGATAGGGTCACAGTCAACCGTACTTTTCCCTGCGTGCGGTCCCGGTGATGATCGGACACAAAGCACTGGAGTGCGCTGTCCCGGGAGACGTAATTGTCGTTGATGCCGGCGGCGACCTGAGCAACGCGATTATAGGCGAACTGATGGCGGCGTACGCAGCAAAGAAGGCGTCGCTGGCATCGTCATCAACGGCTGCTCGACCTTGTGCAATCCCGGCCGCAACAGTTTGCGACGATTGGATCGGTGGCCGACCGGGGACCCGTTGGAGACGCCGAAGGATTAGCGATCTCGCGATGTCGCCACCGGCATACGAAGCAGCTCTAACCCCTTTGGGCGAGGATTCAACCCGACACTGGGAAGCTCCTCTGCGCCTTGCCTATCGGAGATGGAGTCCGCACGCTGTATGTTAAAACGCCAACCCGGCCGGTGCGCTAGCTGACCTATTGGTGCCGGTCTTCGCCGTCTTCAGTATCACTGGTGCAGGTTCCGTCTGAGTTGGTCGCCACCACCGGGCGTAATGCTCGTTGCTTTTCTCGGCTGAGCTGACGATGAGGTGCACGGGAATCGAGGAATCCGCTCTGTCAACGATGTCCGCAGCCACTGCCGCCCACTGAGAATCGATTTAACCGTTTCCCGAAACACTAACTTTTTATAAAAGAAGAGCTCTTCGTAGGCATCCCATGAGTCAAGAGAAACTTCACGTTGTCTTTCTCGATAGAGAGACTATTTCGCCTCAAACAGTGCTGAGGCCATTTCAGTTCGAACATACAATCGAGGTGTTCGAACGAACATCTCCCCAAGAGATTGCGAGCCGAATTACCCATGCAGATATCGTAATCACAAATAAGGCAAAGCTCGGCGCCGAGGCCATCGCCGGGGCCAAGAGGTTGCGAATGGTAGCAGTGGCGGCAACGGGCACGGATGTAGTTGACCTGGCAGCCTGTTCCGCACGAAATGTTGTGGTAACTAACATTAGGGACTACGCAGCGAATACTGTTTCTGAGCATACGATTGCCTTGATATTCGCATTGCGGCGAAGCCTCGTCGCGTACTCCAACGCAGTCGCGAGGGGGAGGTGGCAGGATTCCCGCCAGTTTTGCTTCTTTGACTACCCCATCCAGGATTTGAAGGGTTCCACCATCGGCATCATTGGGGATGGAGTGCTGGGGCGCGCGGTCGGAGCCTTGGCGGCCGCGTTGGGGCTTAACGTACTTTTCGCTGCCCACAAGGGCCGAAGCGACATGGGGCCGCTATACACGCAATTCGAAGACGTCCTGCGAGACAGCGATGTAATCACGTTGCATTGTCCGCTCACCCCGGCGACTCGCAATATGATCGCTGCACCAGAATTCGACCTCATGCAAAGAAAGCCGCTAATCATTAACACTGCGCGTGGGGGGCTGGTCGATGAGCGTGCACTCGTGCAGGCGCTGCGAGAGGGAAGAATCTCCGGGGCGGGATTCGACGTAACAGTTCAAGAGCCCCCCCCAGAGGACCATCCTTTCATGGAGCTCCGTAATACTCCGAACTTTATCCTTACGCCACACGTTGCATGGGCGAGCAATGAAGCCGTGCAGTCGTTGACGGACCAACTCGTCGACAATATCGAAGCATTCGTGCGCGGCCGGGCTCGAAACGTGGTCGCGTAGTATTCCCGTTGAATCTTGCAGTGAGGGCTGATGGACAAACTTTTGTCGCGGGCCCTGCCACTGCCCGACGTTAGGAACCCGCGTAACGCTCGCGCAGCGGCCGCCGTGCGGTTGACATGTTGTCCCTCAGTTTTCGTCCTTCTGGACATTCTCCGCATCGTCCATGTCGAAAACGGTTGCCGCGAACACACTCGCCGAGTAGTTTTCGGCGCTTGCACATTGGCACCCCAATTTCAGGCGCGGTGCGGTGGCGCCTTATTTGGTCCGACTTCGCTTGTCTGTTCTGTAAGCGCGGCACGAGCCTTGCAATTACCCACTTCTTTTTAGGGCGAGCTCATAGCCGGCGGAATAGGCATACCTGGGGTACCAGCTTTGGCGCGCACATACAAGAATTTGGGACCGACGGCAAATGTCTCGATACATACGCCTCGCTCAGAGCTGCTCCCGACGCGATGATAAAACCGATGCTGTCTTCTGCGAGTTTCTCACGAAGAACCGAACTAAGCTCCACTTCAGCTTCAACGATGACCTTTGGATACTCTCGATTGACTGCCGCTATCAGCTTGGGGAGCCACGTTAGCGCGGTCAGTTCGAGCCGGCAGGAACGACGTTTCCATAATGGCGGGCGAAGTCCAACACGGTATCGCCCGCACGAGGCTCGTTGCGATCAAGGTCGGCGATCATCGCGCGCGGGTTGTCGAGCACGATTAGTTGCGGCACGCCTCCGTAGAACGTTAGTGCATCGTGCGATGCCGCCAGTTTTCCATCGTCTCGGCAGGCGTCGCGTGGCCTTCCTTACCCTTTGGCAAACGCGCTCGACCGGCGAAGTCCCGTCCTCCGACTTGCTCTCAAAAGTACCAGCCAGGTTGCGTCTTTCGATTTCATGATTGGCCTTATGTCTTTGAGATCATTGGCATCATCTATCAGGCCATTTTGGCATAGCATCCTGAAAACGTTCGTAGGGACATGCCATGACATCAGCCGAACTGATTCGACGTAATCGCGCAGTGCTTGATCGCTTCCTTGCGGCATGGGCGACGCGCGATCCCGACGCTGTGCTGGACTCTGTGCATCAGGATTTCGTCTACTCCGCCTCGGTTGGTCCGAAGCCAGGGTCCACGTGGCGCACGCGAGGGGAGATCCGTGAAGGTCCAAAAGCCATCTTTACGTACGACGATGGTTTTGAGACGGAGATAAGTGACATCCAGATTCATGGAGAGGAGGGCTTTCAAACCTGGACGTATCGGTTCAAGCATGAAGACGGCTTTCAACATACGTCGTATGGAGGTGATCTGCTGCGACTCGAGGATGGGAAACTGATCGAGAAGAATGCTTCCGTAAGGTTCTAACTCCCAACCTGAACGATGCGCAAAAATGAAGGGCAGGTTTCGAATTCGAAATGAGGTGATCGATTGATGACTGCTGCCAAACACATCTATCGCAGTGGATTTCCCATCGGGCAATCCGGCGCGTCGTCACCTATTTGCTGAGGATATGCCGAACGTGACGTATCGGTCATCCACGGATGGTCTATCTCCAGAGCACTACGTACGAGTTCCTCCGATGGCTTCCATATTCTGCGGGAGCAAGCTCAGACCCATATCGCCATCGGTCGCCGAATGAATATTCGTGCCTCTGCCGCTTACGGCATAGATGGAAAGTCCGGCCGGCAATCGTATGTCATACGCTCGTTACCCGTTGACGCTGGTAACGGCAAAGTCAGTGCATTTCCTGAACATCTGCTACTCCAACATGGAGCAACACTATCGATCGGAAGAGTCCTGTGTGTGCGAAATCTTTCCGGAGGGTACTGATGCCCCGGCGAGACATATCTCCGATGGGAATCGGGTGGTGTTCTTTAACGATCGTGGGAACGGTTCGAGTCAGCAGCGTTACACCTTTCGGCACACTCATGTGCGGCCTTCAGTTCGGCGGCCTTGAGCAATTGTGGAAAGGGCTCTGCGGACTGCAGCCAAGCCGGTGCGCGAATGCAATCAGGCGCTGCGCCAGACGCACGTCGTCCAAAATGCGCCTCGCAGAGTCGATGCTTACCCAGTCATCCGTGCCATTCTCGTAGACCAATCTCGGGTGCCGCTGTAATGCAATGGGCCAAAGCTCACATCGACCCATCCGGCTTACAAGCAAAAACAAACACCGTCACTTGGAGAACTTGTGGGTAATCCTGAGATCAGGGGGGAATTGCGCAGAGTTGCCGATGGACTGACTTAATACAAGTTGTCCGATTCTCAATCAATCAAATACCACCGGAACTAAATTTGTCATCTTTAAATAATTTAAGGGTGTTGACCCAGCTGATGTTGGGCTTCTCTGCTGTGATCGCTCTGCTGATGGGCCTAGGGGCGTTGAGCCTTGGCGAGGTGAGCGCTGAAAACGATCATGTGGCGCGGCTACGTGACAACTGGTTACCGGCCGTACGAAGCAGCCTGCAGATGCAGGCCAGTCTCCGCGCGATTCGCATCGCCGAATCTCGGACTGCCTCGTCCCTGGACTCAGATCAAGCCAAGGAAGCGGAAATTCGGATCGAGGCGGCACTTGTGAACTACCGGAACGCAGATGCCGAATACCAGAAGCTCATCACCGAGCCGGAGGAAAAAACCGCCTACACAGACATTCAGAGGCTCATGCTGCAGTACCTAGACCTCGATCAGCAGGTCCGGGCGCTAGCTAGGGCGAGCCAGCAGGCGGACGCGATGGAACTCATCAGAGGGCAGTCGGCCAATATTAGCGACGCCATCGAGAAAGATATCAACACGATCGTCGACGTGAACGTCGCAGGGTCAGCCCGGGAAGGTAAGGCCGCGGACCAGGCGCATTCGCATGCTGTCGCCTTGGTGGTGGGAGTGATCGTCATCGGAACGGCAATTGCACTGGCGTTAGCACTAGTCATTGCGCGCAGGTTGGCACGCCAGCTTGGGGGGGAGCCACGCGATGCGGCGGCGCTCGCTAGCAACATCGCGGACGGCAACCTGTGCACAGTTGTCCTGTTGAAAGCGGGCGATCACACCAGCCTGATGTTTTCACTGGATACCATGAAGGAGCAACTGACCAGGATCGTGCGAGGCATCCAGACCTCTAGCGAGTCGATCTTGGTTGCTGCTGGGGAAATCGCCCAAGGCAATACTGATCTGTCCCAGCGCACTGAGGAGCAGGCGGCGTCACTCGAGGAGACCGCCTCAAGCATGGACGAGCTGACCGGCAGGGTCCGTCATAACGCGGATAACGCAAGGCAGGCGACCATGCTGGCCTGCACGGCCTCGGACATCGCACGGCGGGGCGGCGACGTGATCGGGCGTGTCGTCGACACAATGCAAGAGATCTCCCGCAGTTCAGCCAAAATCTCCGAGATCATCAGCGTCATCGAGGGTATCGCGTTCCAGACCAACATCCTAGCGCTCAACGCAGCGGTCGAGGCGGCCCGCGCGGGCGAACTGGGCCGCGGCTTCGCCGTCGTGGCTGGCGAGGTCCGCACCCTTGCCCAACGCAGCGCCACTGCAGCCAAGGAAATCAAGGACTTGATCGACGAGTCGGCGAGCCGGGTGGGCGCCGGCTCAAAGCTCGTCGAGGAAGCGGGCAGCACGATCAAGGAGATCGTCAACTCGGTGAAGCGAGTGTCCGATATTGTGGGGGAAATCTCGCTGGCTTCGGACGAACAGAGCACCGGTATTGAGCAGGTCAACCACGCGGTCAATCAGATGGACCAAGTGACCCAGCAGAACGCCGCGCTGGTGGAAGAAGCCGCAGCCGCTACACAGTCGATGGCCCAGCAGGCCCTGGAACTGCGTGAGGCCGTGGCCATCTTCAGGATTGAAGATACGGGGCCATCCGCTTCCCGGCTAGTCGCCCCGCGGAACGAGTCGCGTCAGCCCCCACCGACAGGTCGAACACCCCCAGGTGCGAGGTCGACAAAGACAAAGACCACGCCAGCCATGACCTCGGAGAGGGGCGCTGCTGCCGCGACAGACACCGGTGCTGAGCGCTGGGAGACTTTCTAAGTGAGTCTTAAAAACGGACTATGCTAATGAGGATTTCGGAAAGATGACCGGGCTGGTGTAGTGCTAACTAAGGCATCGTTCGGCGATCGGGGGCATACCGGCGTTCTCCCTACGCACCGTGCTTCAGCGTGAAATGCGGGCCGCAGAGCCACCTTCTTGACATCCGACTCTGTAGCGCAGTTCTCGATAACGTCTTCCACTCCGACTGCTTCAAGATATTCAATGACCGTACGCAGCTTCACCGCTGCGGACTCGAGATATTCGTAATCGGCGGGGGATCCCCGATCGACCACTCCTTTTCACGAATCAATCAGAAAGACGTCCGGCAGGTCGAATGCATCGCCGCATCAACAATTGTCGCAATTTGGCGTGTGATACTGGCCGATTTCCGCAACCTTCAAAAAGTGAAAATCTAGAATGTTCAGCCACGTTACTGTCGGAACAAACAATCTTGACAAGGCCACGGGATTCTACGACGCAGTTCTGATCCCACTGGGTCTATGCAGACGCGAGATAACGCCTGACGGGGGCCCATCTGCCGCTTGCTGGGTAATGCCTAATCGCCCCTTGCCTCGGTTTTATGTTTACTTTCCCTTTGACGGTAAGCGGGCGAACGTGGGCAATGGCAGCATGGTGGCGTTTTCCGCACCTTCTCCCGACGCCGTGAATGCAGCATTTGCCGCCGGGCTCCAAGCAGGCGGACTCGCCGAAGGTATGCCGGGACCTCGCCCTCACTATGGCGATGATTACTATGGTGCGTACATTCGAGATACCGATGGCAACAAGATCCATATCGTCCATCGTGGAGATTTGCAATTACCAGAGAGGCGGCCGTCATCCTGTGCCAGCATATCGTCCAGCGCCGCGTCAACTGACCTCTGACGTCCCCACTTGGCTTGCCCTGCCCGTGACGCATTATGCGCTCCTGCTGTTGGCGTTCACAAATGCCGGGAGCGGACGAAAAGTGGGGGAGTGTTCGTTCAACGTCGAACCGCCTCGGGCGATCTGAAGTGCGGATACCGGTCTCGAAAGCAGCTTTCCAATCTTCCATCAAGCAGCTCGGCGCGGGTCTGTAGCAGATAGTGAGCTCCCTTCATGGACCAACGCATTTGTTGCCGCTTTGAAAGACGACGATTGATCAAGTGATTCATGACGGACTCTGCTGACGCCGACGACACCCGGCGTCCTTCCATTCTGGCGTGCTGATAGTCGACAAGATCCTTTCTGTTGTGCTCGAGGAACGTGAGCAGACGGACGGTTGCGCGATACGCTGTACCTGAAGCGAGCTGATAGAAGAAAGTCAGTTCTTCCGCAGCGATTGCCAAAGAGGTGGCCAGTGTGCGGAGCATCTCGATTGCCGTGTCGGCCCGACCGCGCCAAAGTGCGTCGCGCACCCTGGCGAGAAGGCGCTCTGATCGCAGCATGATCTCAGGTCGCCTGGAGAAATAGTTGTGCGCGCAAATGGAAGATCGAATGGCTTGCATCTTCATGCTGATGTGAAACCAGTCAAGAATCCTGGGCGATACGCGAGGAGCTATGGAAGTCACCAGTGAACGCATTCCTCGAGCACCATCCGAGATCACGTCGATCAAGGTCGTTGGGACCCAACCGCATTGATCGAGCGCGCCGGCCACAAGAACCCGGGCCAAGCTCGGACGCTGCAAGGCAGACACAAATCTTCGGGCCATCTGGCCATCGCGCTCGACCCTGCCGGCGATGACTTCAAACTTTCGAACTTCCTGGAACTGGTTGGCGCTTAACACCGTTCCATCGATCGCGATCCGCAGGTGGCTGGCGCGGTTGCGTTTTCGTCCGCCAGCGAGCCATCCAATCCGGAACTGTTCGTTCTCGACGTACTCTCCGCATTGAACTGTCTCCTTGCGGACTGTAGTGTGTGATAGCCTTGGCAGTCCCGCCAGATCGGCGACGGAACGTGCGGCCTCACGGTATGAAACGGAGACACCGTGTTTCGCGCAAACGTATGCTAACTCCGGGGTGCGCCGCGTCGGCAGAAGAGGTTCAATGGGACACTCTGAAAACCGCAGGCTGATAGAGTCGCCGTTGTCATCGTACGGCTCAGGCGTGCACAAGCAGGATACGACTCGCGGCACTTTAACCTGCACTCTGCCAAGTGCCGTCGAAAAGGTGCGGGGACGCCAATCTTTGATGCGCCGATATCGGCCGCATTCTCGACAGTTCCGACGAAGCTTATCGTAGGCATTAATCTGGTCTTGCGTCACGAGTTGTTGTAGCGTAGCCAGTAGTTGACGAGCTTCGGCGAGGGACAACCCGAAATCCGCTGGGGTAGCACCATTCACTGGGCGCTTAACCTAACAAACCGGGACCGGCTGGTCCGTTGCCTGTCGTTGCAGAAGGATTTTCCAGTGCAATTGCATGGCTGTCTCCCCGGTAGGTCAACTGCTGCAGTTTAGACCAGAGTTGGCTCCCCCAGATTTCGTCCACTCCCAGCAAATCTGAACTCCAACACCAGCCGCACGACAAGGTAAAAACACATGCAGATTACGATCAACCTGGCCGGTGCGCCGGCCGAACAGAAAGCCCGCTTTCAAGGCGAGACATTCAAACAAATTATTGCGGCGATTCGCGTCGCCGTAGGCGACGCATCGGCCACGGTCGAAGTGCATGGCGCAATGCCCTACGTTTCCTACACCGCTGTGGTCCAAAACATTTCAGACCTCGAACGCGGCATTGCCGACGTCGAGCGCGCGAAATAAGCCACGGAAAAGTAGTCGGCGCACGTCGCGCCCCCCGCATCGGCCGGTAGCCGGATGGACGAGGCGATGAACGGTCTCTCCCATCGGCTTGACAAAATCGTCGCGCAGGCGGAAAAAAACGGGAAGGCGCAGGGACGCCAGCAAGCCGTGATGATCGCGTTGACGGCAGTACCCGCCGTTGCGACCGTGGCCTATACGGCAACGACAATCTACGCGACGCGGGCAACTGTCAGCGCGCAGCGAGCATCAAACGGTTCACAGGTGCGGGTCGAGTACGTTCGCGGTTCCGGTGCCGTGCCAGAGAGCGCAGTGGTGCATGGGAACGGACGAGAAGGGTAGCGCTGCTGTTTGCAGGACGGGGCGGCCGGTGATGATTTTCAAGTGCAAAGACTGACTCGGAAAAGGAGAAAAGTATGGACGCGTTGTATGCCGCGGATGCGGATCTCAAAGAAGCTGTGCCCGCCGCTGTGCTACGCCATCGGGCGGCGGGCGCGCTGACTTGGGCGCTGATACATCAAATCGAGTCAGAAGTCCTCACTGAGGTAGCGTCTTCAGGAAAACATAGTGTTCGGATGCTCGGCATGCTGGAGGCGTCTCCCGCGATGGGCTATCCAAAAGACGACCGACCAGTCTCGTTCGAAGGTCATGACGTTGTTCCTTCTGTATTCGGCGCTATTTACGCCGAGTGGAATCGCGTCAACTGACAACGGAAAACGGGATATAGACTTATGAGCGAAGCTAACTCCGAGTCATCGTTGGTCTCGGCGTGTTGCGAGGGCCCTGCAGCGGCAGGCACAGAGCCACGGACTTTCAAGTATGTCGCGGAGGGAACGACGGTTGCCACGGGGTGCATCAAGACCAAAGAAGGCGATCTGTCCGAGTACAACGTATCAGTAGACGTCATCGTGAACTCGCTATGAGCGTGCGCTGCTAAGGTAACGGGAAAGCCTGTGGCGCGAGATGCGCCCCGCAAATCGGCCGACATCCGTTTAACGAAGAGGAAGGTATGGTTCGGGGTTTAGCTATCGCGTTGGCTCTCGGCTTGATGAGCAGCCTCTCGTTTGCTACAGATGGAAAGGGCAACCTCGCGAGCGGTTGTGCTGGAACTGAGACGTTTGTGTTCGTCCCTACTGGAACGGATCGCCAGAAGTACCTGGCCGACTATGTGAAAACGCACAAAGGGCCGACCGACGCCGAGCTGAAACAGTGCAATTTGACGCGGGACCAGTGGCGCGCTCAAGTGTTGAAATCGAACTGACACCAGACGAATCGGAAAGCGCGATGGCTATCACACTCGAACTATCGACTGACGATGTAGGCGCAGGGGTGGGAGTAGTTGCGACCTACAACGAAGCGTCGGGCGTCTTCGAGGCATTCGTGAGCGACGAACAGTGGCCAATGCTCCAGAAAGAATTGGATGCTGCTGGCGTGCCCTACAAATTCGCCATCGCCGGCAGCGACCGGCTGTCCGCCCGCAACGGCGCGAACTGGTAGGAAAAAGGAAAGGACGGGGATGACTCGCGACGAAATTAATGTGGCCGTATGGGCGGTTGTTGGGTCTTGGACCATCACGATTGAAACCGTACCTAAACGGCAACTCATTCTGGGAGATGCGCTGGTGGCGCAGCTACTGAGCGGCGCGATTTGCCCAGCGGAGGTCGGTGGCATGATCGGCCACGCACGAGACGCTCGTTGGACATCGAACAAGGACGGGTCGCTCGCGTATCTGTTGAAATAGACCGGAAAACGACATGGATCAGCCCACCCTAGTTGATGCGGTCGATTTGGCGATGTGCAAGCTAAGGGCCATTCCTAGCCCGAGTTCTACGTCGCCGATGACCGCGCCGTTGGCAAATGCACTCTCCGATCTTTCGGTTGGGCTGTCGTATGCAGAGAGCGGAGGTTCCGCCTCTGCGATTGATCGCGCGAAGAAGCAAGCACTGGCTAGCCTAACGATGCTGGTCCTAACTGCCGACAAGACGGCGTACGCCAAGCTCGATGAACTGAAGACCTCGCTCGCGGAAAGCCGGAGCCCGGCGCAAGGGAACGGGCCACTAGCGCGGGGACCAAAACGTCATTGAGCGAATCGCCGACTGAAACAGAGAAACGTCTTCGAATGCGGATGAAATTGCCCGTGAAGTTTCCCGCGAACAACGCCCCTAAGCTTCCCGCGAATGGTCGCTCAGAAATTGTGTGTGGTCGTACCGAAAGAAGTAGCAGCGCCTCCATTTGGGCGAGCCACCACGAAGAATTTCCAATAACAGCTGGCAACCGATGCAACTATACGAACTTTTGAGAAGCTGGGAACCCGGGTTTACGTCGAAAGGCGCCAAGGTACACCTTGCCAGATTCAATGGCCGTGAGCGGCCTTTGGACGTCTTCATCGCAGGAAATTTCGATCGTTGGCAGGCGTGGCAAAGCCGAAGGAATTTCTCGCGGCGGTTCGTGGTGTCGCTGATCGATGCGGGCGGAGGCAGATGGCTGTACGCCGGCCTCTTTGAAGCCAAGGGTGCGACGGCCGTTGAAAAACCGAAGCCCCACTTCATTTACGACCTGCAGCGGATCGCGAGCGCCAATGAATACACAGGCCGACTCTACGTGAGAAGTGCATATAAAGAGCGTGCAAGTTATGTCCGTGGCGAGACGCTCGACGACGATCTTGAAATCGCGGAGCTGCTGCCCGAGCGAGTTAGCTATGGGCGTTTTCCTGGCTTCAAGAGGGTCAATCTGCGGAAGGCGCAGCTCGATATCATCGTTTTACAGAATATCGAGTCTTGGCGGACGGCGCTGTCGAACGTCAAGGGCATCTACCTTATCACCGATACAAGCAACGGCAAATTGTATGTAGGTAAGGCGGATGGCGAGCAAGGAATTTGGCAACGCTGGTCGAGCTATGTCGCAAACGGCCACGGCAACAACGTTGCCCTCGCGAAGGAACTCGGTTTGGCCGGTCCCGAGCGCCGCAACGACTTCAACTTCTCGCTGCTCGAGATAGCTGATATACAGTCGACGAGCGAAGAGATCGCGCGCCGGGAGAATCACTGGAAGGAAGTGCTCGCGTCGCGGGAGCACGGATACAACCGTAATTGGGGCGAAAGACATACCAACCTGTCGAGGCCCAGAGTGAAATGCGTTCGGCGCGAGGTGCGCCCCGTGGTCGGCCGGAAGTCCGGAATAAAGCGAAGGTGTTCGATGAACAAGCATGGACTGATTGAAGCGGTGGCGGAGAAAACCGGCGATAGCAAGGCCGAAACTGGGGCGGTGATCGACGCCTTTATTGAAACGGTTACCCGTGCGGTTAGCGATGGCCAGACCATCCAGCTAATCGGCTTCGGGAGCTTCTCAACTGGCAATCGCGCGGCCCGTAAGGGCCGGAACCCATCGACTGGCGAGGAGATGTCCATTACTGCGGCAAAGACGGTAAAGTTCACCGTCGGCAAGGCGTGGCGCATTC
>NZ_BAYE01000023.1 GCF_000685095.1 Paraburkholderia caledonica NBRC 102488 | reverse complement strand
TCGCCTGCAGATCCCGCTGGTCGCGCTCGAAGACAGCCTTGATCTGCCTTTTCGACAGTTGCCCGCTCCAGATCACTCGGTTGTCGCGAATTAAGTAATGCGATTGGCAGGCCATCGACCAATTCCCGATCGAGGGACGTAGCGTAGCGCGCCCCTGCGCCAACTGAATTTGCCATTCTGCAGGGGAGAGGGGTGTCACTACCTTTTCCCCGCATCCGCAACAGCAAAGGTGCACGACCGCCCGATATTTCTCACTGATGTAGAGTCGCCCCGGCTGCAACACGCGGGGAGCAAGTTCGACCAGTTCCGGCGTGATCCGGTCAATTCGCATCCGTTCCCCCCGATCTTTCGGCCCTCGCCAGAGCCATCGCACTGATAGCAAATTCGAGGTGATGCCAGTCCCAATTCATCGCATAGAAGCCGAAGTGCTGCTTCCAGCGCATGACGGCGAGGATGGCGTTGAGGGCATTTGCATCGGCGATCTGAATATTCTGTTCATATAGAGCATCGCCAGCATCTTCCATCGTTGGGGCTCGATCGAAGAAATGCTTGCTCTTGGCCGGCGTGGCTATCGTGACCCGACACGTGCCAAAGATCTGCTGTGCGGTGGAAAGCGACATGTCCATGCCACAGTCGATAAAGGGCACGCCCTGGTCGATGAGATGGGAGCAAATCAATCTCCGCGCGGGCCCCTTGTCTACACAGACGAAGACGAAGTCAAACTGCCCGAGCAGTCCGACGTTGACTTCCGTCACGTACGCCGGATGTTCGATGATGCCTGTCCGCATCGGTTCATACAGAGCGGAGAAGTGCGCCAACTGTTCACCCAAATGCACACCGACGTATCGTCGGCGTTTCGCACCATGATTACTCCGCTGGCGCGGCGCGAATGGGATCCCGAAGCAGCAACAGGAGACAACACATGATCTACGCTTCCGAGCGTGATGCGAAGTTGGGCTGGACGATCGGATCAAATGCAATGTGGCGTCAATCCGGAGCCACCAGTGTTCGGCAGGTAACGGCCGAGTCGGTCGACTGTGGCACGGCCGTGCCGACAATAGTGATCGGCCTTAGCGACCTCTGGCAATACCTTGGGACGAGCGTCAACACTGCGGTGCCGCTACCCTTCAAACTCGGTTCGTCGCAGCGTCAGTCCGAACCGAAGCTGACTACGCCAGCAGAGATGGTGGAAGAATTGCGCGAGGCATTCGGACTCAACGTCACGCAGCTTGCACAAGTTTTGCACATCGAGCGCATCACGGTGTACGCATGGTTACGTACCGAACGGATGGAAAAACTCAATCTGTCCAACCGCAACCGCTTGTGGCGCTTGTACCAGTTGGCCAAGCAATGGGGCAGTTACGCGCCGCTTGCCGGGAAATACCTGGTCGAACCCGTCCCAGAGCGAACACGACGCTTTTACAGATACTCTGCGCACCGCAGCTGGATCCTGGCGAGTTCGCGCAGGTATATGAGCTGCTGGCGCGAGCCACCAGCCCGACTGCGCGTACCCAACGACATCGCACTGAGCAGCACGTCGCATTGAAGAAGGGCATCGGAAACCTGCGGAAGAACGCGAACAAGTTCGGGATGGATCTGGATTGACAGGTGAGCAGCTTTTCGACGCGTTCCTTGACGAGCTCGGCGCAGGCGCGGGGAACAAATCCCTGATGGTCATGATCGCCGGCCCCAATGGGGCGGGCAAGAGCACGCTATGGCGTCAATTGCTCGAACCGATGCTTGAGGATGCGTGGGGGCTGAGTACATCAACGCCGACGAGATTGAGCGTGAGCTGAACGAGGCGGCGCAGGAATATCCGGACGCGTCGCAGACTCAGGAGACTGCCCTTCAGGCGCAATCCGAAGCAACGCGTCGTCGTGAACTGATGTTGTCCGCGCCCTCTGGCGCTCAATGTCATTTCGTCTTCGAGACCGTCTTTTCGGACCCGTATGGTTACAAGCTCGCGGAGTTGCAACGTGGAGTGGAAGCAGGCTACTACGTTGTGATGTTGTTCGTTGGGCTCAATGACGTCGATCTTGCCCAAGAGCGCGTCCACGGCCGGGTTGCGACGGGAGGGCATGATGTGCCCTCCGACGTGCAGCACACTCGGTTCCCGCGCGTCTTTGCCAACGCACAAAAGGCCCTACAGATCGTACCGCTAGCAATGTTCTTCGATAACTCACGGGATCGGGACGGCGGGCAGAATACTCATCGTCCCGTAGCCATCGTAAAGAATGGTTCGGTGCTGGCCCAACACGAAAACATGCCAGCGTGGTGGCCGATGATCATTCCATAGGACGCCAAGACTTGCGCTTCTGAGAGTCGGTTTCGCTGTTCTGCGGGCGCTTGACGTTGCACGCGCTTTTGACCAAGAAGCATCAGATGCGCGCGTCGTTGCGACCGCGCAAGAGCAAACCGGCCGTAACCCGTTCGCAGCTCCGGGTGCTGTCGGCGACCCGCGACTCCATAGTTCGCACCACTCTGCGGCGTGGTATTCGCCGCAGTCTCCGGTAGGCCCCGCCACGGTCGTCGGGGGCAAATCGAATGGCCGGTTGCCGAGTGGGGGTGGCCTCAAGAAATCTTTGGTCACCCCTATCTGAAAAACGGCGGCACGCTCGAAAGCGCGGTCGCGATGGCGAACCACGTATCAAGCCGCACCACGCAGCTGTACGATCGGCGCCGCGATTACATCAGCCTCGATGAGGTCGAGCGGATCCGCATTTAAGCGTTGAGTAGGTTACCAAACTGCTCGGCGCTCAAAAGCACAAATGACATGTGGCCACCACCCTAAGTAGTTCGTCGCAGGAGCGGACACGGCATGAGCGAAAAGAAGACACTTTCTGATATCAATGAGGCCAACCGCATTTTCTGGAAAGCGCATGACCCGATGACGCTCTATCCGGAATCGATAGCTGCCGCGACGAACGCGCTGGAGTTGTACGACACGCACGGGCATGGTCGGTTCATCTGGCAGGCATACCAGCACTTTCGGGCTGCGGAAAAGCACTGGCCGGCATACAAGAAAAATCTCGAAGACTACACCAGCCAAGCTCACGGCATAGCTGCGCCACTAGTAGACGACGGTGTAATCAGCGCGCTACGCGACCGCGTGCTGTTTCTGATCGACGAGGTATTTGATGACCTGCTGAAGCTCCGCGGGACCAGCGACGACACGGGGAGCCAGGCCATAAAACGAACGCTCAAAATAGATGGCAGAAAAGCGCCAGTCAATTCCGTGGCCCGAGCAACCGATACGGAAATTGTCGAATCGATGATGACGATGTATCGCCATCTGGCAAGCCTTCAGGAGCGTTATAAAGGCGGCCGATCCCAGATGCCTGGGCCGCCTCCCTCGTCAGCAAAGCACATCGAACGGATAGTGGCCCAGCAGACCGGAGCCGGAATGTCGAAGATTGATGCCGTATGGCGCGCGTATCTCGCTACCGGGCAACACGCAGGATATTGCAGGGAACTGGTGGATCATTGCCAGCGCGTCGACAAGGAGCTTCGAGCAGTTCGTCGTCCGGGACCTAAAACGCATAAACGCAGCCCTGCGCGGCCATCGGTGGATCACGTTTGGCGAGCAACGATCAAAAAAACGTAAGTTTCCAGAAATCCCCCCTGTTTTCTAAATTTCCGGATCTGTTGCATACAGCTACCCATGCCGAACGAGATTGATAAGCAGAGCTCGTTCGGGGCTAACTATGGAGCCCTTCGTATGGTTCGCGGAATTGATGTTGTCGGAATCCTCAATTGCATTCCCGCTGTGCTACGCGCCTGCCAGGTAAATCCGATAGGCGCAGCTGTCCTCGTGCTTACAGGCGGTTTTATCCTGGCTGGGTGGATAGCGTGGTGTTTTCGCCGGGTGTGATCTGCGCTACGGCAGCGCAGATCTGCCGGCACAGCTACCGCTAGCTAAGCGAAGGGGGGCATGGGCGGCTATTTCGGCTTGTCAGAGCTTGATCAATTCGCCCGTCAAGCGGCAAGCGACAGGCGCCGTTCGACACGCATCCTCCCTTGGAGATAACACGTCATCGCCGGCCGTGTAGGCAGCATTGCCTAGTGAAAATGCAAGTTCGAGTCCGGTCCTAGCGGTTTCCATGCGCGTTCTTTGTTCCGCCTATCGCGAGAGATAGACCTCGACCGACTGCAAGATATCGATCACGTCTGCGGCACCTATGAAATCAAAGAGAACCGGCCCGGTCAGGTTGGGCATGATCTCATACACCGTTCCCAGCGTGCTCTTCACGCCCGCATTGCGGTTGTGGGCCGGATGCTTCGCCAGGCGTTTCTTACCCTCGTCGGTGATATTGAACGTGTTGCCGTGGGCGATGCCATTGCGCAGGTGATAGACCAGCTCAAGGATCGGTGCGTGGTCGAAGTATCGATGATCGCCGAGTTCATCCCCTAACATCAATAGCGCGCCCATCGCCCAAGTGCGAAGGAAGTGCCTTTGGAGGTCGTGATCCTCGCGAAGCAAGTCGAGATAAAACCGCAGATCGAGAGTGTGAAACGTGCCGTCCTTTCGGTTGATCTCTCCAGTCTGACTTCCCCCCAAAACCTTCGTGGGCGGCAGCGAATTGATCGACAGCGGATTGACGGCAACCTGGTGTGCTACCAGGAAGGCGTAGTATCCGTCCGACAGGTCGTGGGCTATTCGCGCGACGGCAAGTTTAATAGGATCGACGGCCCTGCTTCTTTTCCTTTACTAAGTCGGTTCACCGTTCCGGTATTCCGCAAACCCTCAACTGTACGGGCACGGGTCGTTACGACCAACCTTCGGTGCGCGCCGAAGCAGATCAACGTTCGTGCCTGTCCGTCCTGCTTCTTCGCCGCTTCCGCGCCGTTCGATTCAATATGCCACTTTAAACGTCGGCGAATCCTCGGGGCGGCTCCTGCGCCGGTCGTAGATCCGCGTGGTCGCGATGTTCGCGTGGCCGAGCCATTCCTGCACCTTCGCGATGTCGGCCTCGTGGTCGAGCGCGTTGGTCGCAGCGGTCGCACGCAGGCTGTGTACCCCGAAGCCCTCCACGCTGATCCGTGCTTGCGCCGCATACGCGACCACGCACTTGTATACGCCGTCGGCCGTGATCGCCTTGCCGGTTTTCCGGGTCGGCTGGAATAAGGCGGCGTCCGGTTTCTTCGCGTGGCCGGCCGCTTCCAGGTAGGTGTGGAGGCGTTCCGCGCTAGCCGGGTGAAGCGGCACGTAACGGGTCTTGCCGCCCTTGCCGTGCACGCGCAGGTGCGGCACGCCGCGGCGATCATGAATGTCGCGGACCTTTAACAGGCAAAGTTCCTCGCGACGCAGCCCGTGATATAGCAACACGGCCAGCATCGCACGATCCCGCTTCCCCTTGAGCGTCGTTGGGTCAGGCGCATCGAGCAGTGCACGGGCCTGATGATCACCGAGCGCCGGCGTCCTGCCCTCGTTGCTGTCGACCTTCGGACGCTTCGCGCCCCTGACCGGATTAAAGTCGACCGCGTTCTTTTCACACAGGTACTCGAACAGCGACGACAGCGCAGCGAGCTTGCGCCGGATCGTCGCGCCCGACAGCGCACGGTTCTCGAGCACCTTGCGCCACGCGAGTACATGGGCGCGGGTGACGATGCGGAATTCATCCGGCCGCCGGATCCCGGCAAAAGCCATGAAGTCCTGCAGGTCGATCTGGTACGCGCGGCGCGTGCGCGGATTGTCGAGATTGGCAAACCATTCGGCTTCAGCCGGGACAGCCGCGAGCTGGTGGAATTCGGCAGACGTCAGCGGCCGGTCCAGCCGTTCGGCGATCCCGGGGCCGGTATCGGGGCGTGACGGCATGAGAGACCTCCCTTTGTCGTCCTGACTCACAGGATGCGCAGGTTCCGGATGCGGCCGATCCTGGGTGACCGCCCGCGGATCAGCCCGGCGATGTACTCCGGCAGCAGCGCGCGCGGCACGGTGGCCGGCACGTCGGTGACAAGCTGGTCCGGCACCTGGGCGATGAAGTCGTCCGGCGTATCGGCGAGGCTGTGTTCATAGCTAACGCGGTAGTCCATCCTGTTTCCTTGCTGTGCGGTGGTCGACCGCGAATCCGGACAGACACCTGAACCATGGAACCGGGGCCTGTTTTTGTTGGCGGATATCGCGTAGTATTTCGCCAGTGGGCGTTCGTGCGCCCCGACACTTCGCAAAAGGCCGCCTCGAGCGGCCTTTTGCATTTCTGACCCGCCCCGTGAGGCGGGTTTTTGCGTTTACGAGGCTGTGGATGAAAAAGCTCGATCCGACCAGGGTACTCGTTGCGCTGATCCACGTGATCGGCGGCATCGCAGTGGCCTGGATCAGGTACCGCCACTAAGCCCTCCCGACTGCCTCTTTTTCCGTCAACCGCAAGCTGACGGGTTCGTGAACGGCTCATTGACCTGTCTGCGTTCTGGTCGGAACGTTACTATCGATAACAGATTTTATCAATAGTAATGTCGCAGCTGTCGATCGAACTAAATATGGAACCCGTTCACGGGTTTGAAACCCGCTTCAAGATAGAGATTGATCACGCCAAGTGATTGATGTGGCATGGAAAGGGCCGGCAATCGGTGTCGCATATCAAGGCCACGAATGCCACGCTGTTGGCTAAGGAAGGCTACGAGTTCTCCACGTTGTACTGGAACCTGCGTCGCCTGTACTTTTACATCGAGAACAACGCCGGTACGCTCGTGAACTATGGCATGCGTTATCACAAGGGGCTACCTATCAGTAGCAGCATTGCCGAGTCCGCGGTGAACTTGGTTGTCAGCCATCGCATGACGAAGAAACAACAAATGCGATGGACGGACGAGGGAGCGCATTGCCTTGCACAGGTCAGAGTTGCGGTCCTCAACGAAGAATTTTCGGTTGAGAAACTCGCCGCGTTGACCACCAGTTTCTGCAGTTACAAACTCGCCGAGTGCGCGAAGAGTGGCATGAATTGACCTCCCACGGTTTGGTTCACTTCCTGTCGAACTGGACGTCGACACCTTTTCGAGGCAGGCGTTGCATGGCTGCGGGAGCGGCATCGCGCCGGGCTCGGGCGCCGGATTCGCATTGCTGCCGCCGGACAACCCACCGGCTAGACAAACAAGAAAAGCGTCGGATGCTAAAGAAAATTCGCGTCGGGCCGACAATAAGTGACGTTGACTTCCGCAAAGTGAACCTCTGTGAATTTAAACGTGGTTTGGGACATGAATTGTCCAATGCGCGTTGCAAAATCATACGGATGACACATTTGTACTGATGCAATCGCTCCATCTACCGGAGGAACGACCTGACGCAAAAGATGACGTGATCGGCCCTTGGCCGGCGAGTGGCAGACTTCCCGATTTCACAAAACAAAAGAACAAACGGTACGTTGATGAGTATGTCGTGGGGGCTTCTTGGCCCTGAAACGCTGGTGACCGAACGTCGAACGCGCACGCTGAATCTTGGCGCATCCGTCCGGTCGTTTAACGAAATGGCCGTTCCGGGACTGGGCGGCGTGTGGTACGCAAAGCAGCTGTTTCTGGCTGCCCTCGGCGTTCGCGTAGCGGAGAAGGCGCGCGAGCGGCGCTTCGAAGTGACGAACATCGAAGCCGCCAACGCGATCGAGGCGATTGCGTGCTGGATGGGTTTCGTCGAGAACGGCCACGCGCCCGACGCGCGTCTGCGCGGCCATCGCAAGCTGGAAGGCAAGTCCGCGCTGACCTTCGCGCGGGTTCGCAAGTCCGGCTTCTATGTCAGCCAGCCCATGCGGATGTCGATCGTTCAGGCGCTGCCTGCTCTCGGCATCGTCGAAGCGGGCGCGAACCGCTTCAACGCGTTCCGCACCACGTCCGTCGCCGATGCGCTGCTCGACGCGCAGGTGAGCGCCTATGAGCCGTGTCACCACTCCCGTGGCGTCGTCGAATATCTCGTGCACTGGATGCAAAGCGGCGAGGCACTCACGAACAAGAGCGAGCTTCGCGGCGCGCTGTCGCCGCTCACCCAATTGACGCCCGACGCCAGCGCGATCATCACGCAGCAGTTGCTCGTGAGCGGCGATCGCGCGCCGGACCGCGAGCAGGCGCGCCGCTACGCGGCGCTGCGATGGGTCGAATGGGTCCGCGACAACCCGGCCCGCGCGCACACGTGGAATGACCGCCCCACGGACTTCATCAGCGAGGCTCACTGGCGCGATCTTCGCGCGGGCGCGCAATTCTTCCGGGCACGCGATGCGGCGCTCGACGTGCTCGACGCGCTCGAGGCGCATATCGGCAACAACGCGGCCGCGCAGCGCTTTACGCTCGGCGATCCGATTCCCGCAACGGTTGCCGGGCAAATGGACCTGCTCCATGCCGCTGCGCAACGGTTCATCGACGAAGACCACGACGATCCCGAAGCAAACCGGTTCTGCCGCCAATGCGTCGAGCGCGATCCCACGGTGCGTCTTGCCGGACTCGTCGCCCGCGACGAGCGCGTGCTTCGGCTCAAGTCGACCGACATCGTTCCCGGCCCCGCGTTCCAGGGCGTAACGGCCGCGCCCGCGAGCGCAGCCGATCCGGATCTGCCGGTCCCCACCGCGCATAGCGAGGACAAGTGGCCCGAAGGCATCTCGTATCGGATTCGCAACCTGTTTCTGTTGAATGCCGACCTGCGCGGGGAGCTGAATCAGTGGCTGGCGAATCAATAGGACGGGGCGAAACAGGCATGAACAAAAAATCAATCAAACGTCTTTCGCTGACGCAGCACTTCGACGCGCCGGACGCATGGATCGGGCACTTCGGCTGGCTCTGCGGCTACTCCGCCGATGCCGCTTTCATGGACGACGCGATCGAGCGGTTCACGGGACAGACGCACGCGCGGCGTGCCGGGATCGGTCGGATCTCGCTTGCCATGATGCTCGACGACGGCAACCCGATGGTCTCGACGCTCGACGTTCCCGGTCTGATGCATCTGCCGATGCGCGCCGCTGCCGCGCGGCCTTTCAGGCTGCTGCACGCGAAGGTCGCGCTGCTCGGCTATCGCGATCCGATGGACGCGTCGCGATGGCTCGTGCGGCTGATCGTTTCGACCGGAAACTGGACCAGGCAGACGCTCGAAGAAAGTCTCGATCTCGCGTTCTGCATCGACGTATCGAGCGAGCGTATCGGCAACGATAACGAAGGTGTCGGGCAGGATTGCGCCGATATTCATGCGGCCTGGCAATTGATGACCTGGCTGAAGCCCAACTTCGACTGCCGGATGATCGGGTCTCAAGGCAGTGCGTCGCCGGGCGAAGCGGCGGACGCCGATGCGCTGCTGAGCAAGTGGATCGACGCATGCGGCAGGAAGGCACGCGGTGAAACTGCGCGCTTCTTCGACAACCGCACGCTTTCGTTTCTCGCGCAACTGCCGGCAAAAATCGACCAGGCGACGAGCGGCGCGAAATGCAACCGTCTCGCAATGGGCTCGGGCTTCTTCGAATCCGCCGCCGATGGCGCACAACCCCGCGCGGTAATGAGCATCATTGATGCCCTCAAAGATCGCGGGCACATTGCCCAGGGCGGCGAGATTGATCTGTTCGTCAATCCGAATGCCTGCCAGGCCGTCGCGCAAGCAGTGGAAGAACTCGCGGAGCGTGGCGTGACGGTCCGCCGCGCGCATACGCCTGTCGAAGTCTTTGGTAACTCGAACGAGACCGCGCGCGCATTGCATGCGAAGTTCATCTTCGCCGCAAAACAGCTCAAGAATTCGAACGATTGCACCAGAGCGTGGCTGTATCTCGGTTCAGGCAATCTGACCCACGCGGGCTTCATCGCAAAAGCGAGCCGCGCGGGCGGCAACCTCGAGGCGGGCGTTCTATTCGCCGCGCCTGGCCTGCGATGGAAAGCGGGGCGCGGCGTCCCGCCCGCGAGCGTGGTCAGCAACGTGTTGCCTATTCATCCGGATGGCACCGTGTTGAGCGAAGCATCGCTGAGCGCGGGGCAGGAAATGCCCCCGCGTCCTCCCGCGTATCTGGCCGCGCCGATCGCATGGGTAAGCGCATGCGCAATCGGCGACGGTATCGAACTGCGTCCGTCCGAGCCGATGGAAAGCGTGCCGGATCTCGTCGTCGTCGATCAGAACCGGCAACCGTGCGCGCGATCGGCGACCGGTTTCATATGGCCGGGTGTCCAGCCGCGCATGGTGAATGTGCAGTGGCAAGAGAACGGCGCCTCGCATAGCGCGCTCGTGCCGGTCATCGACGAGTTTGGCCGCGTCGCCGCCACCTCGCTGACGGCGCTCGACATCGACGAAGTGTGGTGGCAGCTCGCGAATTTTCCGCTCGCGCCGGATCACGACACGCCTGACGGTTTCGGCGAGGGCGGCGATGCAGTGGGCGGCGCGGGTGCGGGGCAATCGGCGGCAACAGGCCGCACTTATCCCATCCGGCAGATGATGGAGCTTATCGAGAACATCGCGCACAGACAGACGCAGATCGACGAAGAAGACTGGAACGCCTGGTGCAACCGTCTCGAGCAGACGCTGAGCCGCGCCGCGAATCAGCCGGGCGTGATCGCGTTCGCGCAGCTTGGGCTCAACCCGCTCGCGTCGCTGCGCACGAAGCCGTTTCGCCCGGCCTTCGCCGAGACGGCGGACGAGCCGCCAGGTATCCGCTACGAGGCCGTGCTGGCGCGGATCGAACACGCATGGGGCGTCGCTTCGTGCATTGCTTTGGGGAGCAACGAATGAAAGTGCCGTTCAAAGGCTGGTCCGCGGTAAAAGCACATTTGCTGGAATACGCCGACACGCTGCGTGAGATGGAAGTCAACGGCGAAGCCGGCGGGCTCTGGCAACTCAATCGCGGCCAACGCGCAAGCCTGCGCGCGATCGCCCGGGCGTTGCCGGACAACGGCATCATCGTCGCCGATGAAGTCGGCATGGGCAAGACGCGCATCGCGGTCACGGTCGCCCGCTCGGTGATCGAATGCGGCGGCCGCGTGGCGATCGTCGTGCCGCCGGGACTCGGCTTTCAGTGGCGCGCCGAATTGCAAGCCGGGAAGGTGAAGTCGCCGCTTCTGCTGCGCAGTCTCTGGCAACTCCTCTCTGCGTGGAGTGCCGACGACCCGGCCGCACGTCACCCGTGGTCCGCCGAACGCGCCGTGCTGATTTCGCATGCCGTCGCGAACTGGTCGCTCGGCAAGGACCGCGTGGGCTGGCGCTGGCGTTTGCTGCCCGAGCTGTTCGCCAGGTGGCAGCGGTACAAAAAGACGCCGAACGGCAAACCGCATCGCACTGCGGGTGATGAGAAGGGCGATGTGCTGGTCGAGCGCGCCGCCGAAGACATCGTCGAGCGGGCCATGCGCGAACCCGATGGGCAGATTGCGAGATGGCTGGATGCGCTGGTCGATGGCACGGCTGTCCCGGATCTGAAGTTCAGCGACCTGAAGAGCGGCGGCGCCTACTACAGCGGCGGCGCGCAGCGTGAGCTGCTCGAACGCGCGGTGGGCACGGGGCTCGGCGAGTTCGATCTCGTCATCATCGACGAAGCGCACAAGAGTCGCGGCGACGAGAGTGGCTTGTCGAGGCTGCTCGGGAACGTGATCGTCGCGTCGAAGAAGGCGCGGCGCATGGCGTTGACCGCGACGCCCGTCGAACTCGACGCGGCGCAATGGAAGCAGACTTTGGGCCGAATCGGTGCGCCCGTCGAGAACATTCACGACGCCATCGAGCACTACTCGAAAGCGGTTTCGCGCGTGCGTCAGTGCATTGGCAACGAGGACGCGCGCAAGGTCTATTTCGAAGCCGCGAAGCGTTTCAGAAAGACACTCGCGCCTTACGTCCTGCGCCGCGACAAACGTCAGGACGAATTCGTGCGTGAGTTCGAGCGCCTGTCGGGCCAGCCGCATCATGCCTATCGGCGCACGAGGGAGATCCTCGTCGATCCGGCGACGCTGTCGTCCGAATGGAAACAGGCCGTATGTGCGGCCGAAGCGCTGTCCCTGGTCGATGCAGGCTCGGATGCGAGCTGGAGCGGGCAAGCGAAGCGGCTGCGGTTGACGGTGGGAAATGGCCACGGCATCGCCAGCCTGATTGACAAAGCAACCTACGACGAGGTCTCCGACCGGCGTCAGGAAGACGATCTGAAAGCGCAGCAAAGCAACGAAGACGCCGCCAAGTCAACGCCGTTGCGCGAGGCCGACGACAAGTCGAAGCAACGCGCGCAATGGTGGTTCGACGCCGCGACGCGCGCCTTCCTGAGCAGCGAGAGTGCGCTGCACGACCACCCCGCAATTTGCGCGGCGATCGGCGCGATAGAAGAAACGACCGCGCTCGGCGAGAAGGTGCTGGTGTTCGGCCGCTTCACCCGGCCGCTGCGCAGTCTCGTCGATCTGCTCAATGCGCGCGCGATGCTGCGTTGTCTCGATAGCAATGGCACGGATCTTTGGCCGCGACGCAAGGTGCACGACACCGAGTGGCCAGCGGTCGTTGCGGCCCATCGTCAGTTGGGGCGCCCCGGCTTGGTGGAGCGTGAGGCAATCGACGCGGCGCTAGATCGTCAGTACGGGAAACTCGAAGCGGAGCGCGAGCGCTATCGCACCGGTTTGATCCAGAACATCGAGAAGGGCTTCGCGGACGACACCACCCATCGCTTCGCGCGCGGCATGTTCGAGGCCTTCCGTCGTGCGATCAACGACACGCGTACCGATACGGGTAGCACCAGCGCACTGGCGCTCGTGGCGCGTGCGATGCACGAACTGCGCGCCGGCGATATGGAAGAGGGCAACGCGTCGGTCTACACGAGTGCCTTCATCGAGCTGATGGAAGCCACGAACGAGCGTGACGTCGAACGTTCGGACGGCCAGGACGGCGGCGATCACCCGGATCTCGCCGACTTCGATTTCGACGCCGCGTGGACGGCCGTCGAAGAGCGGTTGAGGGACGAATACAACCGGCCGGAAGGTGGCTTCGCGCGCCTGATGTTCGGCGAGACGCGGCCCGAGACGCGGCGAATGCTTCAACTCGCGTTCAACCGCGCGCACAGCTTCCCGCGCGTGTTGGTCGCGCAATCGCTGGTGGGGCGCGAAGGTCTGAATCTTCACAAGGCGTGCCGGTCCGTCGTGCTGCTGCATCCGGAATGGAATCCGGGCGTGGTCGAACAGCAGATCGGGCGCGTCGATCGGCTCGGTAGTTTGTGGGAATCAATGATGCGCGAAACGCTGCGCGATCCACGGCGCGACGCACCGGTTCCGCAGATCGAAGTGAGGCCGATCGTCTTCAAGGGCACTTACGACGAAGTGAACTGGGCCGTGTTGCGCGAGCGCTGGGAAGACTTGCGCGCGCAACTGCACGGCGTCGTGATTCCGCCGCACATGGCGGAGGCGGCGCCGGGGTTCGAGGAAGAAATCAAGGCGATCAACGACGGCGCACCCAATTTCGCGCCCGCGGACGAAGCGGCCTAGCCCCCGGTTCGAAACCGGTTCGAAGCCGGTTCGAAGCACGCGAACAAACATAAGAGAAAGACATGGCATTCAACACGGCATCTATCGAGAAACTGACGAGCGCGCTGGCAGGCGTCCTCAAGGCGAGTGTCGGCACCGGCGCCGACAAAGCCGACACGGCGGCCATCGTGGAAGTGGTCCGCAAGCTTCAGATCATGCGGGAACTCAACGAGCGCTATTACATTGCCGTCGCGGGCAGTCAGGGGGCGGGCAAGACACGTCTGATGCGCGAACTGTACGGTCTGGACCGCACCTGGCTTGACGACAACGAAGGCCGTGGCGAGAAGGTGCCCGTGTTTATCGTCGAACAGGACGGGATCAGCGAACCGCAGGGCGTCGTGCAATGCATCGACCCAAAGACGGGGCAGCTGAACGAAAAAGAAGAACCGCTCAGCGCGGAAGACTTTGGGAACCGCATCAGAAGCTGGGGCGACGACGCAGGCAAGATCGAACTATTGCCGAAGCTGCTCGTGCCGCGCCTTCATTTCAACGGCAGCAAGATGGGCTTCGTGTTGCTTCCCGGCTACGAGATCGAGAGCGAAGACAACACCGTCTGGCAAAAGCTCATGCGCCGCACGCTGCGTCTCGCGCTTGGCACCGTCGTTGTGACCGAGGCGGCGCGCCTTGCCGAAAGCAGCCAGCGCGAGATCGCGGAGGATCTGGCTCGTACCTGTCTGGCGCGACGCAAGCCGATCATCGTCGCCAGCAAGACGGAGAGCCTCGAGCCGAACGATCGCGCGGGTGTTGTCGAGCGCGCGGCGCAAGTGTTCGGCGTGCCGGAGGACGAGCGCGACCGCGTCGTCACGACGGGCGTGGGCGACGAGTATGTCAAGCAATGGTCCGAAGCGCTGCTCACCGCGCTGAACCGCTATGCGCTGCACGCGGCGGAGTCGGCCGAACTGCGCATTGAAGACATGCTCGATCTGCTGGACAGCGAACTGCCCGACTTGCAGGAGCGTATCGAGAACTCGCTGGTCGACAAGGCGATGATGCAGTCGGTGGCCGAACGCCATCGCACGGTCATCGTGGAGCATTTCACGACGGCGGCTGCCACGTACCGGCTCCGATACGAGCGTGAACTGCGCAGCCAGACGCGCGTCTATGCGAACCGCGCGCGAGAGACCGCAAGGCAGCGCTACCAGAACGAAGAAGTCGGTCTGCAGAACAAGCTTCGTCAGGTGAAGAATTTCATGATGCTGCAATCGGGCGCGGATGAGCAGACGCATATCCGGCGAATCGTCGATAGCTGGAGCGCGCCCGCAGGCGAAGGACCGGCGACCCTGCTGGACAGCGACTTCTGCGTGCTGTCGCGCATGAGCCAGTCGTATCTCGAGATAGATTCTCCCGCCGCGGAGGGAATGCTCGCCAACACGCCGATGCTGCCGATGCTCGGGTACAAGAGCGGCGCCATAGAGAGGTCGGGTGAACCGTCGTGGGCGGCGCCGCATGTGACGTCAGGGCTCAAGCGCGCGTTGGTCGTCCCAAACGATGAACCCGCCGTTCCAACCGATCTGAGCCATACCGATCATGAATCGCTGCAACGCGTGGTCGAGTTGATCCCGGCCATCATGATGGAATTCGTTCGTATCAATCAGGGCATGGTGGTTGCGGAACCGGAACTGCGTGCGAGACTCGGCAAGCTGAAGGACTCCGAGAAAGGCGTCGCAGCGAACCAGCTGGGCGACGCCGGGAAGAACCTTGGCAGCACGCTCGAAGCGAGCGATTCGCTCAAGAGCATCTTGCGCGCGGTGGGCTGCATTCTCGCCGTGGACGTGATCATCGACGGTTCGGTCGACACGATCCCGACGATGATTCACGCGATCTTCGGCACGGCCGGTACGGCAGCGGCCGCGACCGCGGGCGCGACGGCCTCGCTGATCGCGTCGGGCGTTCTGGCCGCCGGGTTCCTGCTTCACTCGGCGATCAAGGAAGTGCATCAATACGATGCGGCGCGCTTCGGCTACATCAACACGGTGATGGATCACCTGAGCAACGAACATATCGCGCATCAGCTTCACGTCTACGATCAATTGATGGAACAGATCAATGAGCGCATGCACCGCACGCTCGCGAAGGCATATCGCATCGATGTGTCGTCCGGTTTCCGCGACCAGATGCTGCGCTGTCTCGCCGCGCTCGAACGCGCCCGCCTCAACCTGATGAGCGACGTCCGTGATCGACAAGTTCTGGCTTGACCTGTACGAAACGCGTCACCAATGGGCATTCGATGCCTTCGCGGATTTCGTGAAAGGCATTGATCCCGAACTCACCTCGGGTGTCGGTCGATCCGAGCACGTGACGGTTGTCGTGTACGGTTCGACGCAAGTCGGCAAAACGACGCTGATGCTCGACATGCTTGGAATTGGTAGCGAGCATGCCGCCGAAGTCGGAGAAGTGCTGCGCGGGGGACGGCCGGTCGGCACGTCATCGACGGTCACCGCGCTGCGCTATCGCAAGTCGTCGGACGACAGCTGGCATCTCGGCTCGAACAGCGCGTCGCTCGACAACGCCGAAGCGGTGGCGTGGTTCGGCGCGCTGCGCGAGCAGGTGGAAGCGGGCGCGGCGACTGCGCCGGATGTCGTCGATGTGTTTATTCCGCGCCGGTGTTTCTCGTCCGAGAGCGAAGCGTTTTCGTCCGACATCCGTCTGCTCGATCTTCCGGGGCTGAACGCGGCGAACAAAAACGAAGCCGAGCACGTTAAACGTATCGCCGAAACCTATGTGCTCAACGCCGATCTGGTCGTACTCGTGGGGCGCATCAACAACCTCGGTTTTTTGCGTCCGGTCGAACTGCAACTGCCGCAGTTACAGGATTGGACCAGCTTTCCGATGCGATTCCGCGTCGTTCTGACGTACTCGTTCTCGTCGGCCAGTCTCCGAGAGTATTTCATCGAGCACGCCCCCACGATCGGAGAGGTTCGCGAGCGGTTGATTAAAGAGTTGCGATCTCATGACATCGCGATAACGTCCGAGGTTGCGCGCTATCTGTATCCGCTCGAATTCGGCCAGTCGTGGGCCGCTCTGAAGCAGGCGGGTGGCGACTACTTCGAAAGCGCGAAAGGCGCGGCCGACGAACTCTGGACCGACTTCATGGAGAGCGTTCGGAGTGTCGCCAATCCATATTCGCGGATGCGGATGGCCTTCGGCATTCAACACGCAGCCGATGAGAAGATGGCCACGTTCCACAAGGAGAGCGCGGAAACCCCCCGAGCACTGACCGAGCGGATCGACAAGGAAAGGCGCGTGCTGAGCGGCTTTCAGTCGCATGTCGACGGGCTGGCGAAGGAGTGCGTCGCGCTCGGAAAGCGGCGGGAAGCGCTGGTATCGGCCGCCGAAGCCGACCGGCTGGACGCCGAAATCGAAGCCAGATTTCCATGGAGCGATATCGTGCCATCGAAAGCGTCGCTGGCACGGCCATCCGATGTGGCGAACGCCGCGCAACATGCGCGCGACAGGCTTCTTGAGGCGTGGAACGAGTCGAGCGCACAGTGCTTTGATATCGGCGAGCGGGATCAGCCCGAAAGCGGCGATCGAGACAACGCCCACCTGTTCTTCGCGAAGTTGGGCGCGTCGCCCAACGTTCGCGAGATCGACAGTGTGATCGACCGGTTGGAGAACTACTATATCGACCGCTATTCGCCCATTTTTTCCGCGCTCGATAGCGATTACGACGAGTTCGTCGATGCCGTGCGCACCGCGCGCAAGCGTTTCGTCAACATAGCCCGCAAGACGACCGCGGATCAGATGAAGGCCGAGGCCGACGCGCTGAAGAAGAAGCTGAGAGAACACGAAACGACGCGTGAACTGGCGATTGCGGCGGTAAACAAGAGGAATGCCGCGCTTGAATCGCTTCACGACGAACGCTTGCTCGCCGAACAGCAACGCGAGGAATTCGAAACGCGCATGCAGCGCAGCGTCGAGCACAGCAAGCAGTTTCGTGCACACATGGCGCGGGCACACGATGCGGCGCTCGACGGGGCGCGACGTCTCTTCCACGACGAAACCGATTCGACGCGGGCGTTCTATCGTTTGATGTATGAACAGGTCGTCAGTCACGAACTGGCGAACCTTATGGATGGAGAGGGCGAATGAGTATGCAGGAAACGGCCAGCGCCGCCGAAGCGGGTCTCAGCGCGCTGTTGATCAAAATGATCAACGATCCGGTCGGCGAGCGTTTGTCCCGCGAGGCTGGCACGGTCAGAGTCAAGGTCGATACGGCGGTCGAGGAGATCAAGAAGTCGGTCTCGCGGGGAATCAACGAGATCAGGAAGACCTCTGAAGATAACCTGACGTCCGAGTTGGGCACGCTCAAGGGCGACGTAGTCCGCGAGGTGCGCAAGATCCCGGTTGCGCTGGTCGAGCAAATCGAGCCACGCCTCGCGGGCATCGAGGAGATGCAGCGCGCGGCGGCGGTGGAGGGAGGCGAGCTTCGCAAGACGATCGACGAAGCGCTCGCGGAGAGTCTCAGTCGCGCGCGGAACCAGGAAGCGCGTATCGAAGACCTGAGCGAGCAAGGCGCGCTGACGTCCGCGAAGACCAGCGAGCATTTCAATGCGTTCGAAGCCTTCGTCAAAGACACGGATCGTCATCGCGCGGATGCAAATGGGCGCTTTTCGTCCATCGAGATGTCTATCGGCGACGGAATTCGTGCGCACGATGCTCGCATTCATCAGGTGCTGGATGGACTTGGAAAGCTCGACGAACAATGGCATGCGCGTGTGGACGCGCTGGATCGGCAGTCGGCAGCGCGCATGGAAACGCTTGGCTCGGACGTCCGTGGGCTTATCGACGAGATGCGCGCTCAGTGGCTGACTCACATGCGCGAACTCGACGCACGGGGCAGCGCATTGCAGGCGCAGATGGAACAGTATGACGTCGCGCTACGGCGTCAGAACGAACAGCATTGCACGGCCATACAGGTCGCGCAGGCCGCGCTGGAAGGGGCTGTCACCACAGTGCAATCGCGCCAGAGCAAGATGATTCGACTCGTGTACGGCAGTTTGGGGGCGTCGGCGATGGCGGTGTTTCTGCTGATTGTGGAGGCTGTGCGGGGTTTTGGTCATTGAGGAATCGCATCGCCCGCCCACTCAACCGGCGTTGAGCGTAGCAAGAAGCCGCTGCAATCTGCGCAACTGCGGCGGCGTAATCCCTGTTGTGAGGCAGGCCTGACGCACGCGCGCATGCCAGTATCGCTTGCCGAAAACCGCCGCTTTGCAGTCGAAGCGCGCGGCAAGTTCAAGATGCGCGATGGCGGCATCGAGGTTCTTGTTCGTATAGAGGCTGGTACTGCTGGTTGATGCCTGTTTTGCGGGCGCTTGCTTCTGCTTGTTGGGTGCGAGCATCTGAATCCGGTCAGCAATCGTGGAGACGAGATCCTCAACCGGAATCAGGACATTTCGCGTCTCTAGGGCGTTCGTGTTGTGCGGCACCACAGTCGCGATGTCTGGGACATGAATTGTCCCAATGCGGCTTTAGAGTGCTGTCCTTGTGACGCACCGACGGCCCCGCACGCTTCGCCCGAATACAACGACTAAACATCGTCATTCGATAACGATGCATACCGGCCGATGTTCAAGAATCTCCGCGCGCTGCCGTAATTGCCGAGGTGAATTCATGCGATCCGTCGCACGGATTCGCCATAACGACCTGAGAGAACGCAACATAATGAACAACAATTCGCCGCTCGAAAGCCTTGCAGCATTTGCGATTGTCTTTGCCGCCGGCATCCTGTCGACAGTCGTGCTCAGCAAATATGTCGAGAAGGTGCGCCGCGATGCGCAGAATGCCGCGTCCAGCGCCGCGTGAACAATCGACGCGTTAGCTCATGCCGATCCCTGCATCGCCTATGAAAGTGACCTGTCCCATTTGCGGCTGGTCCCGTGTGCTCCCACAGCGCAGCGATGTGCTTGCGGTGCCCGGCGCCTGCCCTGGATGCGCGGCGACGGATCTCGACATACGCGTTGCGGGTCCGCTCGATAGCCCCGGCGCGCTGGCGGAATGGATCAAGGGCCGGCTAGGAAAACAGTCGCGCTTCAGGCGCTAGCCCACAGCATCACGCTTGACAACGAAACGGACCACCGCCGACAGGCGGCCAGAAAAACGAAGGTTGGACGGCATGAAAGAACAACATCAGGCAGTGGAGCAAGCCGTGGCCTGGCTGCGCGAGGCGGACGGACTCCTCGTGACGGCAGGCGCCGGCATCGGGGTCGACTCGGGGTTGCCCGATTTTCGCGGCAACGAAGGTCTGTGGCGCGCATACCCGGCGCTGGGCGCGGCGCGGATCGGCTTCGAGGCGATCGCCAATCCCGCGTCGTTTGCCGACGATCCCGCGCTTGCGTGGGGGTTCTACGGGCATCGGCTCAAGCTGTATCGCGATGTCGTGCCTCACCAGGGGTTCACGATCCTGCAACGCTGGTCGCAACGCATGCGACACGGCGCGTTTGTGCGCACCAGCAACGTCGATGGGCAGTTTCAACGCGCGGGCTTTCCCGAGCGCAGCGTCGCCGAGTGCCACGGCTCGATTCACCATCTGCAGTGTGTGTCGCCGTGCTGCCCGAGCATCTGGTCCGCGACGGGTTTCGAACCGATCGTCGACGAACCGGCCTGCCGTTTAGTCGGAGCCTATCCGCGCTGCCCCGCATGCGGCGCAATCGCGCGGCCCAATGTGCTGATGTTTTACGACGCCGCCTGGCTCTCGCAGCGCACCGACGCACAGGAAGAACGCCTGCATCGCTGGCTCGGTTCCGTGAGTCGTCTCGTGACGGTCGAACTCGGCGCGGGCACGACGTTGCCGACCATTCGCCGTTTCAGCGAACGCCACGGGCCGCGCGTGATCCGGATCAATGCCCGCGAGCCGCAGATCGACCCGGCGAAAGGCATCGGCATTCAGGGCGGAGCGCTCGCGACACTCGTTGCACTCGATCACGCGTTCACTCAGGCCACCGGCACGTAAAAAGCGTTGATCCGCCGACCATCCACCATCGCCGTCAACGTGTTTGCCGCTATTCAACTCACGACCACGCGTACCGCACGGAAAGCAAGCGGCCCCGCGACGCACACGCGCGACGCTGACCTTCTCCCGCGTTCAAGGAGCTTTTGTTGACCTCAAATTCGATTTCACCCGGACTGATGCTGATTCACGGCAATCGGTCGGAGCGGCTTCGCGATCTGCTCGTCGAATGGATGAAGCGCTACCCGCTTTCACCGCTCGAAAACGAGACGATCCTCGTGCAAAGCAACGGCATTGCGCAATGGCTCAAGCTCGCGCTCGCCGCCGACCGTGATCCGGCAACCGGCGCCGGCGGCTGCGGTATCGCCGCCGCGCTGGAAATCTCGCTGCCGTCCACCTTCATCTGGCAGGCGTATCGCGCGGTGCTGGGTGCGGGGTCAGTGGCCGAGGTGTCGCCGTTCGACAAATCGCGCCTCGTCTGGCGGCTGATGCGGATGCTGCCCGCGCTCGTCGACCGGCCGGCGTTCGAGCCGCTGCGGCGCTTCATCAGTCGCGACGACGACCGCCGTAAGCGCTTTCAGCTTGCCGAGCGGATCGCCGATCTGTTCGACCAGTACCAGATGTATCGCTCGGATTGGCTCGCCGGGTGGGCGAATGGCGACGACAGCGTGCTCGACGCGCGCAACGAGGCGCATCCTTTGCCCGACGAACAGCGCTGGCAGGCGGCGCTATGGCGCGAACTGGTCAAGGACGTCAGGACTTCGGCGAAGACCTCGGCTGATCTGGAAGCGATGTCGGACGGCGGACGTGCCGCCGTTCACGAGGCGTTCCTCGCGCGAGCCGCCGCGTGGGACAGCGAAGAGCGTCCGCCCAGGTTGCCGCGGCGGGTGATCGTGTTCGGCATTTCGAGTCTGCCGCGCCAGTCGCTGGAGGCGCTGGCCGCCATCGCACGCTGGACTCAGGTGCTGATGTGCGTGCCGAATCCGTGCGCCCACTACTGGGCCGACATCGTGCCCGACAAGGAGCTGCTCCGCGCGCGCCATTCGCGGCAGCAGCGCCGCGAGGGCGCGCCCGCCGAAATGCACGAGGAACAGCTGCATCTGCATGGGCATCCGTTGCTTGCGTCGTGGGGCAAGCAGGGACGCGACTTCATCGGCTTGCTGGACGAATTCGACAACCCCGAAGCGCGGGAGCGCTATCGCCCGCAGTTCGCGGGCATTGGCCAGCGCATCGACCTGTTCGACGAGCGCGAGGCAAGCACGCTGCTGCAACAGCTGCAGGACGATATCCGCGATTTGCGCCCGCTGAGCGAGACGCGGACCGAATGGCCGCCGCTCGATCCGTCCTGTGACGAGTCGATCCGGTTTCACGTCGCGCACAGCGCGCAGCGCGAAGTGGAAATCCTGCACGATCAGCTGCTCGCCGCGTTCAACGCCGATCCCAGCTTGCGTCCGCGCGACATCATCGTGATGGTGCCGGATATCGACGCTTACGCGCCGCATATCCAGGCCGTCTTCGGGCTGCTCGAGCGCGGCGACCCGCGCTACATTCCGTTTAGCGTCGCCGATCGCGGACAACGCAAGGCGGACCCGCTCGTGGGAGCGCTGGAGACGCTGCTCAGCTTGCCGCATTCGCGCCTGAGCGTGAGCGATCTGCTGGATCTGCTCGACGTTCCAGCGCTGCGCAGGCGTTTGGCGATCGAGGAAAGCGATCTGCCCACGCTGCGCGCATGGATTCGCGGCGCGAATATCCGCTGGGGCCTGCATGCCGAGCATCGCGCGAGTCTTGGCTTGCCGAAGGACGACAACGCGGCCGCGCCGCATACTTGGATGTTCGGCCTGCGCCGGATGCTGCTCGGCTACGCGGTGGGCGGCGATGCGGGCGCGTGGGGCGAAATCGAGCCGTTCGGCGAAGTGGGTGGACTGGACGCCGCGCTGCTCGGCCCGATCGTCAGGCTGATCGACGAACTGGATAAAGCGTGGCGCACGATGAGCGAGCCGGCGACGCCCGCTGTCTGGTGCGAGCGTCTGCGCGAACTGAAGCGGGGATTCTTCAGCGCCGACGACGGCAACGATGCCTATACGCTGTCGCGCCTCGACAATATCCTGCAGACGTGGCTCGACGCGTGCACGCAAGCGGGACTCGACGACACGCTGCCGCTTTCCGTTGTCGGCGATTACTGGCTGGGTCAACTCGACGAGATGGGTCTCGCGCAACGGTTCTTCGGCGGCGCGGTGACGTTCGCGACGCTGATGCCGATGCGCGCGATCCCGTTCCGGCGCGTCTGTCTGCTCGGTATGAACGACGGCGACTATCCGCGCATGCGGGTGCCGATGGATTTCGACCTGATGCGCGGCCACTATCGCCCGGGAGACCGTTCGCGTCGCGAGGACGACCGCTATCTGCTGCTCGAAGCGGTGCTGTCGGCGCGCGATCATCTGCATGTGTCGTGGGTCGGGCGCAGCATCACCGACAACAGCGAGCGTCCGCCTTCCGTGCTGATCGGCCAGCTTCGCGATCACCTCGTAGCAGGTTGGCGGCTCCCTGATCAGAGCGACGATAAGCCTACAGCGCTGGTCGATGCGTTGACGGTCGAGCATCGTTTGCAGCCGTTCAGCGCCGAGTATTTCCCTGCGGCTACCGATGAGACGTCGCCGCTCTTCACCTATGCAGCCGAGTGGCGGACCGCGCCCGCGCAAGCGGCACGTGACACCGCTACACCCCACGCGCCACTTGCAGCACTCGTGCGTGACGAGCCGTTGTCGCTGCGCGATCTCGCCGACTTCCTGAAAAATCCCGTCAAGGCGTTCTTCAGCCAGCGTCTGCGCGTCGAACTCGACGCCCGCGAAGCGGCGAGCGACGACCAGGAGCCGTTCAAGCTGAACGCGCTCGAGACGTGGACGCTCCAGAACGAGCTGATCCGTGCGCAGGCCGCCGAAGTTCATGACGGCAACGACGATGCGGCCCTTGCCGCCGTGCGCGAAGCGCTTCTCGCCGGCATTCGTCGCCGGGGCGACGTTGCGGCGGGCGGCTTTGGCGACCTCACCGCCGGCAAGCTGGTCGAGCCGATGGAGAAGGTGTTCACCGAGTATCGCAAGCAGCTCGAACGCTGGCCCGCATCTATCTCGCGCGAGCAGGCGATTCGTTTTGAAACTCAAGGCGAATTCGGGCGGCTGGCCGTCTCGGACTGGCTCGGCCAATGGCGCACGGATGCCGACGGCAAGCTCGCGCGACTGTTGCTCGAAACGAGCGAACTCGCGGATGGGAAGGCGAACCGATATCGCTATGCGAAGCTGATTGGACCTTGGGTTCAACACCTCGCGGCGAATCTCGAAGGACGTGACGTGACGACGGTGATCGTCAGCAAGAAGGGGACGGTCGAGTTCGAACCGCTCGAAGAAGCCAATGCGGCAGCCCATCTCGGCACGCTTCTGCGCGCGTGGGAAGAAGGCATGCGCAGGCCGCTGCCGCTTGCCGTCGATACGGCGGTCGAATGGCTGTTCGCAAGCGGCGCTTTTGGCGATAACGGGAAACCCAGCCAGGACCCGGAAGCGGCCGCCACGAAGGCCGCGCGCGAAAAATACGACGGCTTTTTTTCGTCCGGAGAGACGGCGAAGAGCGCGGCGCTGTGCCGTGCGTATCCCGACTTCGATGCGTTGTCCGCGAGCGGCGAATTCGCGGCGCTTGCCGAAATGCTGCTCGGGCCGCTGATTCGCGCGGTCAAGAAGAAAGACAAGGGCCGAAGCAAGGATAAAAGCAAGGATAACGACAAGGCCGCGCTCAACGCGGCAGGAGCGAATGAATGAACGGGCCTACCCCTTCCACCATCCCGATGAACGTGCCGCAGCCGCTCGATCCGCTGCGCTTTTCGCTGTCCGGCCGCAGCCTGATCGAAGCGAGCGCGGGCACGGGCAAAACCTTCACGATCGCGATGCTCTATGTCCGGCTGGTGCTGGGTCACGATCCGTCGAACGAGCATGCCCGCGCGTTGACGCCGCCGGAAATTCTGGTGGTGACCTTCACCGATGCCGCGACCAAGGAACTGCGCGACCGTATCCGCGCGCGATTGACCGAAGCGGCGGCATATTTTCAGGCCGACCCGGCCGACGTGACCCCGCTCGCGCCGGGCAAGACCGATCTGCTGCACGCGCTGCGCGCAACCTATCCGGAGGATCAGTGGCCCGCATGCGCGCGCCGGTTGCAACTCGCCGCCGAATGGATGGACGAAGCGGCCGTGTCGACCATCCACGGCTGGTGCAACCGGATGCTGCGCGAGCACGCGTTCGATAGCGACAGCCTGTTCACCCAGACGCTCGATGCCAATCAAGGCGAACTGCGCGCCGAAGTGGTGCGCGACTACTGGCGCACCTTCCTCGCGCCGCTCGATGCGGCGGACGCGGCAAGCGTCGCTCGATGGGCAGCCACGCCGCAGGACTTGCAGGGCAAGCTGCGCAATCTGGTCGGTCTGGCGCCGCTGCTCAAGGACGCATCCGCGCCTGCAATGGCGTTGCAGGAAGCGCGCGAAGCAACCACACAGCGGCTCGCGGAACTGAAGGCGCCGTGGAAGACGTGGCCAGCCGAAATGAAGCAGGTACTCGACGCCGCACGAGACGCGCGGCAATACTTCGGACGAGAGTTGGGACCGGCGAATTGCAAGGAATGGCTAGATGCGCTGACCGAATGGGCAAGCGATCCGCTACAAGATAAGCCCGCGATGAACAAAAACGGCTGGGAGCGTCTGACGCCGGCTGGACTCGCAGCGTATTGTCAGCACGGCACGCCGCCGTCGCACCCTGGCTTCGCCGCGCTCGTGACACTGCGAGCCGACCTGGAGGCGCTGCCCCATGCGCGCGACGATTTCTACTCGCATGCGGCGCGTTGGGTCGCGGAGCGCTTCACCGCGGAGCAGGCGCGGCGCGCGCAGATGGGCTTCGACGATCTGCTGACGCGGCTCGACGCCGCGCTGGGTGGGCCGAATGGCGAACGTCTCGCGGCGATCATTCGCAAGCAGTTTCCGGTCGCGCTGATCGACGAGTTCCAGGATACGGATCCGGTCCAGTACCGTATTTTCGACACCGTCTATCGTCAGACGAACCAAGGCGCGAACGACTTCGCGACCGACGTTATGAGAGACAGCGCGGCGAGCGCGCTCATCCTGATCGGTGATCCGAAGCAGGCGATCTACGCATTTCGCGGCGCGGATATTTACACCTATCTCACCGCGCGCCGCTCTTGCGGCACACGGCTCTACACGCTCGCGACAAACTTCCGCTCGACGCATGCGATGGTCCGCGCGACGAATCACTGCTTCGACGTCGCGGAGCAGCGTGCCGATGGCAACGGCGCGTTCCAGTTCCGCACGAGCGATGGCAATCCGGTGCCGTTCGTGAACGTCGGCGCGAAAGGCCGCGACGCCGCGTTTGTCGTCGACGGCGCGACGCCACGTGCCTTGACGGCATGGTGGCTGCCTGCCTCCGGCGACGGCGAGCCGATCGACAAGAACGCGTATATCGACGCCATGGCGCAGTCCTGCGCGACCGAGATGGTGCGTCTGCTTCGCCTCGGGCAGTGCGGCAGCGCCGGGTTCGTGAGCGCGGATGGGCGAGACGCGCTGCGTCCGGCCGACATGGCGGTGCTCGTCAACAATCGCATCGAAGCCGAAGCGATCCGCTCGGCGCTCGCGAAGCGCAACGTGCGCTCGGTCTATCTGTCCGAGAAGGAGTCGGTGTTCCAGAGTCCGCAGGCGGCCGAATTGCAGCACTGGCTCGCGGCCTGCGCGGATCCCGACGACGGGCGGCGCGTGCGCACCGCGCTTGCCACTTCGACGCTCGGGCTTGGCTGGACCCACCTCGACGCGCTCTACAGCGATGAAATGAAGTGGGAAGCGTGCGTGCTCCAGTTTCGCGGCTATCGCGAATGCTGGCGCCGGCAGGGCGTGCTGCCGATGCTGCGCCGCCTGCTCAACGATTTCGGCGTACCCGCGCGGCTGCTCGGCCTGACTGGTCACGATGGGCGGAACGCGGAAGACGGCGAACGTGTCATGACCGACCTGCTGCATCTGGCCGAACTTTTGCAGCACGCCAGCACGCTGATCGAAGGCGAGCACGGCCTGATCCGCTATCTCGCCGAACAGCGCGAGGACGCGTCCGAAGGGAGTGGCGGTGGCGAAGCGCCGCAGGTCCGTCTGGAAAGCGACGGCGATCTCGTGCAGGTCGTGACGATTCACAAGTCGAAAGGACTCGAATATCCGCTCGTCTTTTTGCCGTTCATTTGCGCGCATCGTCCGGCCAAGGCCGACGACATGCCGCTCAAGTGGCACGACGCGCAAGGCGAGTTGCAGGTTGCGCTGGCCAATACGGGCGGCCTGCTTGAAAAGGTCGACGACGAGCGGCGCGGCGAAGATCTGCGCAAGCTCTACGTGGCGATGACGCGCGCGCGTTACGCGACCTGGATCGGCCTCACGCCCATCAAGGAATTCGAGCGAAGCGCGATCGGCTATCTGCTCAACGGTGGAAAAGCGCTTGAATCGGACGACCTCGTTTCGAGCCTCGAAAACGCATTCGGTGACTCGGCGGACATCGCGATTGCGCCCGCGCCCGAACCGGACGGCGAACGGTTCGTGCGTCAGGACTATGCCGCGCGGCAAGGTCGGGCACTCAAGTCGGCGCGGGTCATGCGTGAAGCGTGGTCGGTGGCGAGCTATTCGAGCCTCAAGAAGATGGGCCACGGCGCGTGGATTGCGCCGGACACGTCCAGTGAGGAAGGCTTTATCGAGGCGCGCGATGCCGAGCTGGAAGTCGACGAGGACGACGCACCGTCACCGCCGCTGCGCGCCGCGGCAGTGCAGCCGGCCGGGCGCGTGTTGCACGATTTTCCGCGCGGCTCCGACGAAGGCACCTTCCTGCACGATCTGCTCGAATGGGCGGCGCGGCACGGGTTCGGCGAAGTCGCGGCCGACAGCGCGCCGCTGCGCGAAGTGGTCGCGCGTCGTTGCAACGTGCGCGGCTGGGAGCGCTGGATCGACCCGCTGACCGAATGGATCAGGCAGATTGTCACGACGCCGCTCGGATTGACCGGAAAGCAGGGCATCAAGGCGACATCGGTTACGCTGTCCGATCTGCGTGCGTCGATTGCCGAAATGGAGTTCTGGCTGACCGCGCATCACGTCGATACCGCCGTCATCGACAGGCTCGTCACCGAACACACCGCCGGTCGCGCCGAACGTCCCGCGATCGAGCCTGCCCAGCTGAACGGCATGCTCAAGGGTTTCATGGACCTCGTGTTCGAGCACGAAGGGCGTTACTACGTGGCCGACTACAAGTCGAACTGGCTCGGCGCCGACAATGCCGCCTACACGCCGGAGCGAATTAGCGCGCAGATCTTGCGCTCGCGCTATGACCTGCAATACGTGCTGTATCTGCTCGCGCTGCACAGGCTGCTGAAGGCGCGGATGACCGACTACGACTACGACACGCACATTGGCGGCGCGGTCTATCTGTTTCTGCGAGGCCTGAACTCGTCGACGCAGGGGATCTATGCCGAGAAGCCGCCGCGCGAGCTGATCGAACGGCTCGACGCATTGTTCGCGGGCGGCGTTGCCGTCGCCAATCTGGAGACAGCATGAGCACGATTTATCCTGAAACGACCGACGCGGTGACCCAGGGCGTGGCAAGCCGCGACCAGGTTGAACGGCTGCTCGAGGGCTGGGCCGAGCGGGGCTGGCTGCGCGACGTCGACGTCGCGTTCGCGCGTTTTCTCGCGCGCGAGGTGCCGGATGCGCATCCGCTGCTGATCCTCGCGGCGGCGCTCGCGAGCCATCAGCTGGGGCGGGGCCATGCGTGCCTCGATCTCGCCGCAACGCTCGACGACCCGACGACGGTTCTCTCGCTTCCGCCTGAGGGTCTCCTCGCGGACGATGAAGACGGGCATCAGTTGATGCTGCCTTCGAAGGTGCTGGCGGACATCACGCTGGAGCGCTGGCGCGCGGCGCTTTCGCATGCAGACCTGGTAGGAGACGGCGCGGGCGGCACACCGCTGGTGCTCATCGGGATGCGGCTCTATCTGCGGCGCTACTGGCAGTACGAACAGAGCGTGTGCGGCGCGATCGGCCACCGTATGGAGGCGACGAAGCAGTTGCAAAGCGGGCTCGACGCAAACGGTTTGCGCGCTGCGCTTGCGACGCTGTTTCCAGCGCGGACGAGCAATGACGACGACAGCCGGTGCGACTGGCAAAAGCTCGCTTGCGCGCTAGCCGCGCGCAGCGCGTTCACCATCGTCACGGGCGGACCTGGCACGGGCAAGACGACGACCGTCGTGAAGCTGCTCGCGTTGCTGCAATCGCAGGCACTGGCGGGCGATGCCGCACGCGCGTTGCGCATCCGCCTCGCGGCGCCGACGGGCAAAGCGGCCGCGCGGTTGAGCGAGTCGATTGCGAGCGCGGTCGCGCGTTTGCCGCTCGATGCGTTCGCGCAAGGCGAGGCGATTCGCGACGCGATTCCCGTCGCGGTCACCACGCTGCACCGGCTGCTGGGCACGCGTCCGAACTCGCGGCGTTTCACGCATCACGCTGGCAATCCGCTTGCGCTTGAAGTGCTGGTGATCGACGAGGCGTCGATGGTCGACCTCGAAATGATGAACGCCGTGCTCGATGCATTGCCTGAGCACGCGCGCCTGATCCTGCTCGGCGACAAGGACCAGCTCGCTTCCGTCGAGGCCGGCGCCGTGCTCGGCGAACTGTGCCAGCGGGCGGGCGCGGGCAATTACACCCGCGCGACGCAGGACTGGCTGGAAGCCGTAACGGGCGAGCGCATTGATGCCGCGCTCGTGAACGACGCGGGCAGCGCGCTCGATCAGTCGATTGCCATGCTGCGCTTTAGCCACCGCTTCTCGAAGGAAAGCGGCATCGGTCAGTTGGCCGAGGCGGTCAACAGCGGCGAGCCGGCGAGAGTCGCAAAGGTGTGGGCGCACGGCCATGCGGACCTGGCGTTCATCGAGTCGATGGAAAAGGGCGATGCGTCGCTCAAGGCGCTTGTTGTCGATGGCGTGGCTGCGTCCCCTCAAGGCGACGCGGCGGTGGATGCGCGGCACGGCTATCGCCAGTATCTGCAAACCTTGCGCGATAAGCAGCCGTCGCACGATGCCGCTCAGCCGGCATTCGATGCCTGGGCGAACGCCGTGCTCGACGCGCATGGCGAATTCCAGTTGCTGTGCGCGTTGCGGCGGGGCGCGTGGGGCGTGGAAGGACTGAACCGGCGGGTCGCGCATCTGCTTCAGCAGGAGGGGCTTATCGCGGCGACCGGCGAATGGTATGTCGGGCGACCGGTGCTGGTGACGCGCAACGACTACGAACTGGGCCTGATGAACGGCGATATCGGCATCACGCTTGCGCTGCCATCGTCCGATGGCGGTTGGAGCCTGCGCGTCGCGTTCGGCGCGGGCGATGGCTCGGAGCGCATCAAGTGGGTGCTCCCGAGCCGCCTGCAGGCCGTCGAGACGGTGTTCGCGCTCACCGTCCATAAATCGCAAGGCTCGGAGTTCACCCACGCGGCGCTTGTACTGCCCGACACGTCGAGCCCCGTGTTGACGCGCGAGCTGGTCTATACGGGCATCACGCGGGCCCGCAGTTTCCTGACCATCGCGAGCGCGGGCGGAAGGCCGATCGTCGAAAGGGCGGTGCAGGCGTGCGTGCTCCGCGCAAGCGGACTGTCGGCCGGATTCAATTTTAAATAGCTTTTTTAGGGCTTTTTTCGAGGAAGCACATAGTGATGAACCGTGAAGAGTTTCTTGCACAACCTGGCGTTCAGGGTTTCGTGACGTCGCTTGTGCGACGCCTGCCGGAATTGCCGGTAAGGCTGCGCGTCGCGCACAGCAAGTATGTCCCGGGTGGAATCGACGCACAGGTGTTCGGCATCGAGGCGGTTCTCGCGCGCTACCATTGGCGCGCGAGCTGGCGCAGGCCGGGCAGTGGCGAACAGGTGGAATCCGGTGACTGGGCGTCGACGCGTGCGTCGCTCGCGCAACTGGGCGCCTGGCTGCGCGCGAGTGTCGCGCAGGGCGACGAACTGGAGGCGGAAGCCGCGGCACGCGAAATATTGCGCTGGGGCGGCGTGCGCAGCGCGATTCCGTTTATCGAACGCAAGGTGCGGAACAACCAGTGGTGTGCGTATCTGCGGGAACTGGCGCCGCTCTTTGCGCTCGACGCAGACCAGACGCTGGACACTTTGAACGCGCTCAACGTGCAGCGCTTCGACTCGGGCATGACCAAAATCCATGCGCTGTTCGATACGACCGGTTCGCCGATTTACGACAGCCGCGTGGGCGCCGCGCTCGCGATGTTGTATGAGATGTTCAGACGCGACGCCGCGCTAGACGGTGTGCGGCATGACGCATTGGGCTTTCCGTCGGGGGCCGCGCGTGGACGCCAGATCCGCAATCCTGCCGGGCTGGGATTGACCGCATCGCCGCAGTTCTATTCGCAAGTGTCCCTCGAGGACTGGGCGCGATGGCAATTGAAGACAGGCTGGATCATTCGCGCTGTTCTCGAACAGACCACACTGTTCGCCGGCGAGTCCGCGAGCGGCGCGGCGAGCCAAATGGCCGCGCGCTGCCATGCGTTCGAGGCCGCCCTGTTCATGATCGGATACGACCTGAAAAGTTTCGGCGACGATGACGGGTTGCCCGCTCAACCGGATGCGGGCGGTCCGCCGCCTGCCCCTGATGGCAGCGGAAACTATGTGCCCGCAGGACATCCGTTTGGCAATGTATTGAGCGCCTATCGCGCGTATCGAGAAACCAGTCCGTTGGACCCGCGCGCGCACGCATTTCACGTGTGGCTGCAGGCCAATCCGCACCCGGACACGCACGTCGCCATCGCGAACAATTTCACGAACTACCAGTATCCGCTTGGCGAACGCGAATTCAATCTCGCCGAACGCACGCTTGAGCAGGTGCGTGCAATCGAGGAGGGACAGGAAAGCGGGCTGCTGGTGGCGAATAACGGCGAGCCGGAATTTGTCGCGGGCGATGAGCGCGAGCAGGTGTGCCTGGTTTGCGCCGGACTGGCCGGGTATTGCTACGAGCTTGAATCGAAGGCCGACGCACGCACCGGGCGGCTGATCGCGGTGGGGTTCGCGGGCACCCCTCATTCCGCCAATACGCTGCTGTCGGTCGGACGGGCGGTCGGTACGCACTTCGGTTTGCTCGACAGCGAGTTCTTGCCCACTGATCTCTTCCGTCGTTTCTTCGGCGACGGGTTCGACGACTTCCGCGAACGGCTCGTGTCGATCGGTAAGAAGCGGACTCACGACGAATACACACGATGATCAATACAAGCGAGCTCAAACGCGCCTCCGAGTGGCTTCGCAACGCGGACGGCATTGTGATCGCAGCAGGCGCGGGCATGAGCGTGGATTCAGGACTGCCCGACTTCCGGGGCACTCACGGATTGTGGACATCGCTCTTGCCCGCGGGTATGACGGAGCGTGACGTCGGCTCGCTAACGCAAGGCGACTGCTTTCTGGACAGGCCCGTCGAAGCGTGGCAGTTCTACGGGCGGGCGTTCCAGGTGTGCCGTCAACTGACGCCACATCGCGGTTATGCGATGCTCGCTCGCTGGGCGCGGCGCGTCGCTAACGGCGCGTTCGTTTTCACCAGCAACGTGGACGGCCACTTCCAGGCGGCGGGCTACGACGAGGCTCGTGTCCTCGAATGTCATGGCACGATGAATTTCATGCAGTGCGGCAAGCCCTGCGGGGCTGCAATCTGGCCGTCGGACAGCACGATGGCTAACGTCGATCCCGACGCGCTCACGCTTTCGACTTTGCCGCGTTGCCCGCACTGCGGTCATGTTGCGCGTCCCAACTTCCTGTTGTTCGACGACCACCACTGGGTCGAAAAGCGCACGGCGGCGCAGTGGGAAAGGATGGGTACGTGGCTGCGTGCCGTGAAGCGCCCCGTGGTTATCGAACTGGGCGCCGGTACGGCTGTGCCGAGCGTGCGCATGTTCGCGGAGTCGGTGCGCGGTCCGCTGATCCGCATCAACCCCGAGGAATACGACGTGGCGGGCGAGGGCGTCGGCTTGCAAGGCACCGCTCTCGATGTACTCGACGCACTCGACGCATTGCTTGCCACGAACTGATCCGCGCGCTCAAGAAACCATAAAAGCTGCCGATAAACCCGAGACCTTCCATTCAAACGAGCGACTCGTTCAATGTCCGATATCGACCGCGAAATCATGCGCGTCCTTCCCGACGCCGCCACGCAAAGCACCTATCTCAGCACGCCGGACATTCATCGTCGTTTGATGAGCACGGTGCCGAACATGCCTTCGTCGAAAACGATCTATCGGCATCTGGCGAAACTCGAGGAAGAGGGCCTTGTCGAGATGGATGAGCGCGGCAGGGCAACCGTGTGGCGCAAGAAGGCCGGCGCGAGCGGCATGGCGTCCAAGGGCGGCGCGATGATGAGTTTCGACGAGGCACTGGCGCTGCAAACGCTCAGACGCTTCTCGTCGCGACAGATCCCGGGGCTCGTGGCCGACTCGCTGTCGCCCATGTTCGATGTCGCCGATACGCGCCTGCAACGCACCAACAATGAAACCGAGCGCAAGTATTCGCGCTGGGCAAGCAAGGTCGCGGTGGAAAGCGGCGGCTTCGCGCTGCATTACCCGTCGATTGATCGCGAGCAGTTTGCGACGGTGTCGAGAGCGCTGTTCGAGGAGCGCCAGCTCGAGATCGTGTACCGGCCGCGCAACAATGCCGACAACGATCGCGCCAAGACCGTCTTGCCGTTCGGCATCGTGGAAGTGGGCGGACTCGTCTATTTGGTGGCAGGCATGGAAGGCAAGCCCAACCCGACGATGTACCGCATGGATCGTATCGCGCGCGCCGCGGCGCGGCTCGAATCGTTTGTCTATCCTTCGTCGTTCTCGCTGGATGCGTACGTCAGGCAGCAGCGCAGCTTCGACTTCATGGTCGAGAAGGAAGTACAGCTCAAGCTGAAGTTTGTCGGCGCGGCGGGCGAGCATCTGCTTGAAGCGCCGATGTCGAAAGACCAGAAAAGCACGCGCAAGGACGATGCGCTGCATGTGCAGGGCACTGTGATGCTGAGCCAGCGACTGCGCTGGTGGCTGCGCTCGTTCGGGCCGAATGTGGAGGTCATCGGACCGGCAAGCCTGCGCGCTGAACTGGCCGAAGAAGCCGCCGCACTCGCGAAGATCTACTCGAACTAATTACTGGCGAAGAGGCATCCGGACATGGCCCAGATTTTCCCGAGCGGCTGGAACGATCAGCTGGTGAGCGGCGCTGCGCAACGTGAGGTCGAAACGCTGCAGGTGCTGCAACGCGATCTTCCCGATACGTACTCCGTCTATCACGGTGTGCACTGGACGCAGTTGAACAAGGGCTTTTCGATTTTCGGAGAGGCCGACTACGTGGTCGTGAGCCCGGCCGGCCGCGTGCTCGTGATCGAGCAGAAGTCGGGGCTGCTCGAAGAGTCGCCCGACGGTTTGATGAAGCTGTACGCCAGCAAAAGCAAGAGCGTGTCCGCTCAGGTCGCACGCACTATCAGCGGCATGCATGGCCGCTTCAAGGCCGCATTCGGCGGGCAAAACTACAGGCTCGAGGAGATGTTGTATTGCCCGGACTATCGCGTGAAAAATCCGGCGATCGCGGGCGTCAATCCCACGCGCATTGTCGATGCCACGCGCAGCGCCGAGCTGGTGTCGATCATAACGACCATTCTTCCCGCCGATGAGCTGCCGCTGCCTTGCCTCGATCGTATTCATGCGTTCCTCGCCGACGAGTTGTCGCTGACGCCGGACGTGCGCGCGATGGTCGGGCAGGTTGCGAAGCACGTGACGCGCGTCTCCGGCGGTCTCGCGACATGGGCGCGTTCGATCGAATGCACGCCGTTCAGGCTGCGTGTGACGGGCACGGCGGGATCGGGCAAGACACAGCTCGCAATCCGCGTGCTCGAAGACGCGGTGAACGCCGGACGGCGAGCGCTCTATCTGTGCTTCAACCGGCCGCTTGCGGATCATATCCGGCGCATCGCGCCAGCCGGTTCCACGGTGCTCACGTATCACCAGCTTTGCGAACAGGTTGCGCGGCGCGCGGGCCGGAAGGTCGATTTCGCCGACGGGCGCGTGTTCGGCATGCTTGAAGAGGCCATGCTCGCTTCGCAACCCGCCGGCGACGAGCGCTTCGATACGGTGGTCGTCGACGAAGGACAGGACTTTCGTCAGGAATGGGTCGCACCGATTGAACGATTGCTGCGCGACAAAGGGCGATTCTGGTGGCTCGAAGACCCGATGCAGAACCTGTATCGGCGCGAAACGGTGGCGCTGCCCAACTGCGTCGAAGTGCGCGCGATGGCAAACCACCGCAGCCCGCACGACGTGGTGCGCTTTGTCGGCATGCTCGCCGGGGCGCCGATGGCGGTCGAGGCGGCCGGTCCGTTCACGCAATCGGATGTTGGGCTCGTCACTTATGCGGGCAGCAGCGCGACGCAGGCCACGCGCGATGCACTCGATGAAGCGGTCGCCATGGGCTTCGCGCCTGCCGATATCGCGCTGCTGACGTTCAGAGGCCGTGACAAGTCGATGCTGCCTGTGCTCGACCGCCTCGGGCGCTACACGTTGCGCAGTTTCACCGGCGATTACGATGAGCACGGCGCACCCATCTATCGCGACGGCGATATCACGCTCGAAACGATTTACCGTTTCAAAGGGCAGAGCGCGCCGTGCGTGATCCTGACGGAAGTCGACTTTGAGCATTTCGACGATCTGATTTTCCGGCGTCTCTTTGTTGCCGCGACCCGCGCGACGATGAAGCTGATCGTGGTGATGTCGGAGCGGGCGGCCGGGTTGTTGATCGAACGGATGCGTTAGCCCGCGCTACGCGGCGTCGAGTCGAGACGCGATCAAGCCGAGCAGATCGTGCCGCACCGTGAGCGCCTCATTCGGCTGGCGCGCGCAACACGCCAGCAGCATTCGGCCCAGCCGTCCAAGAGCCGAGAGCGGCGACAGCGATCCGGCTACTGCCCAGTGGCCGGGTCGCTTTTCCGGCAACTCATCTTCATTGCCCATGAAGAGAGTGATCTCGGTTCCGCACGCTGATAGCGAATTCGATACCGCGTAGCTCGCACCCACGGAGTTCCAGCAAAACGACGCACGTCGCTGCGTTGACGGCTTCACCACATGCACGACGATGTCAGCACCGCTGGCAGAGCGATCGCGCACGATCGTCCACGCGATGGAACCGTCGAGCTGACGCAACAAGGTCGTCCACCTCTGAGCTTCGCGCTCATCGAAACCCCACAGCCGTAGTCCAATACATAGCGTTTGACGGTTCTCGCGCCTGTCGAAACGAGGCTGCGTTGCGGATGCGTGGATCGAATCTGTAGGTTTGGTCATGGATGCAGGGCACTCCCAGTCATTCCGATGTAGGTAGTGTGCAAGTGCATTGGGTCAAACAGTGTCCCGAAACCCACTTGAGTATCGGGACACTGTTTGTCCAATACTCTGGATAAAGTGACTGTTGAGAAGCCGTTGCCAAACGAATCCGCTGAACTGTTCAATCCGATAACTCATATGAAAATCCGCAGCCCATTCAACGACTACTATGACAGCGCAATGGCGCATGGGAGCGATCAGTCTCGGGTTTTCGTTCGCACGCCGGAATCGCAAAGGCTGACACTCGAACGCGATGGCAGTGGACTTTGGGACCGCTACAGTCGCCTCTCCGGAATCGCGGGCAGCTTCGAACTGAAGCGCGACCGCGTGCTGCTCGGCGCTTGCGCAGTCCTTTTCTGCGGCCGCGTGTATAAGGCACTTCGCGTTGTGCGGTTGCGCGGAGGAGCTATTGCGGCGCGCACGGAACAGGCTGAGAACAATGCGCAGCAGCAGAGCAACGCAGAGGAGCGGGTGTTCTACGATGCAGCAGAGTCCCAACAGTACCTTCAGGTTCTGCTGGGCGAGGAGCGGATGAAAAGGAAGCGGAATTCTTTTCTCGAGTATGGAAATCCGCTTGCCGAGGGAAGCTTGAATGAAGGGCTAAAGCGTTTCTTCGAGCGCCAGGGTAGCGACGAACTGATGCAATGGAGCGCCGAAAATCGAATTGCGATAGCCGTGCTGCACGTTAGCGGACAATTCGAAAAGTCGTTACTTGAAATCAATCCGCCGTTGAAGGGAATCCAGTTCTATCGGCTCTTCGGTGCGGCCGCGGCTTTTCAGGAATTGGACATGTTCTGGGGCGGCATTCTCGCGCCGGAGTCGCAACCGATGGTCGTTATCAGCGACAAGGATCGCATCTCGCAGCACGGATTCAACGCGCGGAGCTTTCGGAAAGACCCGACGAAGAAGCGCTAACGGGTGCGCGGCGCCCGTCGGGTTAAAAGTCCTCGGCCCATTTCTCCCAGAAGCCGGGCTCGTCGTGATGAGCGTTTTTCATGGCCAGTTCGAGCGAAACGATCCAGAACCTGACGCCTTCGAAGCGCACATTGCCGTCCGGGTATTCCAGGAGCTCTTGTAGTGCCTGATACGAAGGATCGTTGGGGTCGTAACACACGTCGATGTGGATCTGACCTGCGTAGGATCGCATGACGTTCTCGTTTGCGACGTCACCGCACATCAGCCATTTCATCTGATGAGCGTCGAGCCACGCGATGATCTGTTTGCGGCTCTCGATCTGTTCGTAAGGTATCCGGTTAGCCCGTTGTTCCGCCGGCGGAAATGACAGAAACAGAACATCGCGTTGCTTCTCGCGGGCGATTGCGTCGATATGCTTCAGCAGCATCGGCATCGTGGTTCTCCGTGGTTTTACGTTGTTGTAGCCTTCAGGCTCGATACTGGGAGAAGGGCAAAGCCAGTCACTCAGTCCGACTCGTCCCATGTGATCCCCGCCTCGTCATACAGACGTTGCGCAGTGAGATTATTCCAATTCAGCAGGTTCACGCCGTCGTCCGAGAGCCACACTTCAACATGGTCGCCTGATCTGCTGCCGCGAATCCCGGCGATCAGATTGCGAGACAAAGGAGCGGTCGCGACGACCTCGGTGATAGGGCTCGCGCCAAGCCGATACCGCACGAGATAGCGCGGTGCCCGATGGCTCAAGGCTTGCAAACGCTTGCGATATCGCGCCTGTCGTGCGTATTCCACGTCGATGCATGTTAAGACTCCAGTTTCTACGATCATCGTCCTGTCTTCGTGATGGAAACGTAGCCAGTATCCATTCGCATCGGGACACCTGGTGTCTCTTTCCAGAACGATGCCCCTCGTACCGTCTACTCAAGCGTACGAAGGGACACAACTTGTCCTTATCGCACAAGATAATCGCGGTCAAGTTCAAGGAGATCATGGGTTGTACGAACGCTTCTGCATACTGGCTACCGCGCTGCGGCTGCCCGAATGGAAGGGCGCCGCGCTGCGCCCGTTTATCGAAGAACTGCTGCGTCGCGCGGACGCGAAAGCTCGCCGACTGAGCCAACTGGTGCCGGGCATGTCTGAAGAGTGCGCGAGAGAGGCTGTTTGCAGAGCGAGTTCGATGCTGAGCTGGCGGCGGATGAACGACGTGATGGCGCGCGTCACGACACAGCAGGATCTGGAAGAAGAGGCGTGGGATCTGATCGACCTGCTGCCGGTTTGCTACGAACCCGCACCAGCGGATATGCCACTATCGGCGATACCACCAGTCGTGCTTCGCTCGTTTGCGAAGCATCTTCAGGAGGCGCTTCGGCTCGACGCTCCGTACGCGTATCGGCTGACGGCCACGCTTTTCGGCGCACGGAATCGGACGAAGCTTGCCGGTGCGACGCCATTTATTCCGCTCACCGAGCCGCTATATGCGTACGCTGTGACCGCCGTCAACGGGTCTCGAAAGGTGTGGCTCGAACCATGCGCGGCCGCAGCGCGGCTGGACGACGAATTCGATGCAATGATGCTGGTGTGTCACGACGCATTCCTTGCCGACCTCGCGCAAAACGAGTTTGTCGATCAGGCCGGCCTGCTGGCAGCCGCCTCTAATGGTGCACTCTTCGCGATGGAAATCTTCGATCTTGAAGGCACCTGCTTTCGCGCGAGTACGAGTGTCAAGGCAGCGGAGTTGGACTATCCGTCGGAATGTCGGCTTGCGCTTGCCCCACGTAACAGAACGCATCTCCATTATGTGCGGCTTAAGAGCGGCTATTTATGCGGCATTGCTTCATTCAGGCAAGCATGAAGAAGCCGAGATTGCGCGCGAGATCCTCGTCGCTCGCGGCAGCGAGTACCGCGCCGAATACGAGCGGCTGCTTCGCCAATGGGCGCCACGCGGTGCCAAAGCACGCTGCCGGACCGCGCTGCGTCTTGTGACTTGAAACGGCCGCGAATGTGGGCGAGGCGGGCGCATGTGTGTGTTCGCGTCGAGCTGTTTTGCGCGCACCGTGCTTGCGGAAGGCTTATCTGCGTCCGCGTGCCCGAGTCCACGCCTCATCGTGGAAGGCTTGGCCCCAGATACAGGCTTTTTCGATCGCGTCTTCGAACGTGAGCGCGTGGAACCACTGGCTGCGACTTACCTCCCAGGAGTAACCGAGCCGCTCGCCTTCAATCTGGAAATACGGTTGGCGCGCTTTGACGAGGAAGCCGAGTGCCGGCACGGTATCGCCGGCCACGTTATACAAAGCGTCCTCGAGGTCGTCGATGGTGTTCGCCGTTTCAAGTCCGGGTACCTCCAATCCGCCGTCGAGAAGCGCGCCGCGCAAGTCGGACAGTTCCTCTTCGAGTTCCGAGCGAGTCGGGGCGAAGAAGTGCCAGTCGACAAGCATCGAGTCGAGATGCACGATGCGCTCGAGGCGCACCGCTAATGCATTGCAACGGCCGAAGCATTGGAGTGGAGTTCCGATCATGTTGTTTCTCAAGAGAAAAACAAGATTGTCGGACGCGAATGGGACAGATTATGTCCTTGGAGGTATGTGTTGTCGCGCGGGTTGGAGTTGCGTGAAAGAAATTCAGCAACTCCAGCCAACACCGTAGTATTCGAAATCTTCCGGTGGCGAAAGCGCGTTTGGGCTATTTACGGCACAAATTTAAATTGGCTCGTCGCAGACGGCGATTTCATATATTCCGCCTGCGCTTTCGGGTGATGCCACGCGAAAGTATCGAATACCAGTTTCGAGGGTTGAGCGTCCGACGGCAACTGAATCTGCTGACAGATATCCTCCGCCAATTTTTGATAGTGCTGGTACTGTTGTTCTGTTTTGATATCGCCCATTGTCGTGCTTCGCTTGGGCATTTGAAGAATGGCTTCGATTACGGCAATGCTTTTCTTGTCGAGAGGAATGTTGGCGTGCTGCATGATTGCTCGGCCCACTTCCGAGTCGTGCGGAACGCGAAGGCGGAGGCTGCGAACGTACAGGTCCACAAGCTTGTACTTATGGGCGACGCCGAGGGTTTTATACTGCTTCCGCACGTACGTTTCCCCATTTGCATTCTTTCGTTCCTGCGCAGTGACGTTTTTCATGCGGCTTGCCCAATGCGCGGCCATAGAACTCGCGAGTTGTTTGTGCCAGCTGGCGAAATCGGTGATCAGACCTTTTGCGGTGCTCGTAGGCGACAACGTGTAACCGCCGCCATTTGTCGCAATGCCAAGAGCGGAATCCTGCTCGCGCGCCCATTCCGAGAAGATGGACATCGGGCGAACAGCGTCGCTACCGGTCGGCATCGCGCGGATAGTACTGGCGTCGACACCGTAGCTGTGCAGTGCAGTGTCGATATCTCGATTCATCAGGACCTGGCTGGCGACGTCATAGTTTCTTTCGAGGCAGGAAAGCCAGGATTGGTCGAGTGTGCTCATATTTTCATGTTCAAGATCGTAATGGGGCGGTACCGCATACCGTTCTAGCTGCTTTCGTAGTTCGCAAAACTCGTTTGTCCCAGGCTGCGGGGCACGGGAGGTTATGCTCCCGTCAGTCGACTTTTGCGCTCAAATATCTTTCTCTGTAAAGCACCGACGCCTGCCAGTCCCGTCTCTCGGCGCGTTTTCGCCGATTCGCTGACTCCCTCATATGCGTTCTCGAGTTCGCCATGTCGCGACGTGTCGGTGACTCCATTGGGATATCGGCGGCTCTTGCGATTTCTGAAGGTGGGGCTGCGCTTTGCGAATAAGCCCGTGGCAATTGTCCATCACGTTTGGGACATGAAACGTCCCGATGCCTCGCTACGATCCTCGTTGTCGATGCTGAGCGAGGGGTGAATGATTCCAGGCGAAAAGGTGACGGTCGCGGTTTCGGCGAGAGCGCTATTCGACTTCGAAGAGGAAAATCGGGCGTTTCGGGAAGAAGATCCGGCTGAGTATCGCGCGCTCCAGCAATCAAGGATCGGCCTGCCAGCTCGCCCGGGCGCGGCGTTTCCACTCGTCCGAAAGCTTCTCGCCCTTAACGGCGACGGCGCGGACGATGTCGAAGTCGCAATTCTCTCGCGCAATGATCCCGTAACCGGGTTGCGCGTGTTTGCTTCGGCGCGGCATCACGGTTTGGATATTGGACGCGCCATTTTCACGAGCGGCGCTGCACCTCATCGCTATCTCGGCCCGCTCGGCGCTACGCTTTTTCTTTCGACGCACGTTGGCGATGTCCGTGCGGCGCTGGCGGCGGGATTTGCCGCGGCGCGAATTTATCCTAATGCGTCTCCCGCAAGACAGCCGCGCGCCCGCAGCGAATTGCGTATCGCGTTTGACGGAGATTCGGTTCTGTTCGGTGACGAGGCGGAGCGCGTCTTGAGACTGATGCAACTGGAGCAGTTCATCAAGCACGAAGTCCGTCATGCACACATGCCTTTGCCGGCGGGGCCGCTGAAGCCGCTGCTAAGCGCGCTTTGCCGCCTACGTAGGCGCTCGGGATCATCCGTTGCGGTGCGCGTCGCGCTTGTCACAGCGCGCAGCGCGCCCGCGCACGAGCGTGCGATCCGAACATTGATGGCGTGGGGCGTGACGGTCGACGAAGCCCTGTTTCTCGGCGGCCGGCCAAAGGCGCCTTTTCTCGCCGAATTCGAGCCCGATATTTTCTTCGATGACCATTTGAGTACCTGCGAGTCAGCGTCGCGGCATGTTGCGACGGGACACGTGCCTTATGGCATCAACAACGAAACTGACGATTACTTTCCGCTAACGGACATGCAGGAAGCAACAGCGCGGTCGGTTTGATGCGATTACTCGCAGCGCTCAGGAACCGCATTCCTCGCACATCGGTTCCGGTTTTGACGAAGTTCCAGTTGTTGGTGGAAGCTGTTAAAAAGGTTGGGAGGCCGATGGAAGGAGGCGTATCGTCACCTCAATCCCCGGACGAGGAGCCACCATGCAATGCACGATTGTTCTTGAGTTCGATAACGGCGATGGGGGTGAAACGAAGCGGGTCGAGCTAATGCGGTTTCACAGGACCATCGAAGAGCCGACAGCCGGAGACGTAGGGCTGTCACTCGCTGAAGGCAAGTCATTGGTCAATTGCGTGCAGCAAGAGTTCGTTGTCGAACAGATTGACCGTTTTCGTGCGGCGCGTAGATCCTGTTTGATATGCGGCGTACAGCGTCGTCTGCACGACAACCATTGTTCGGAGTTGAAGACAACGCTAGGAAAGGTTTTCTATTGTCGGGAACGATGGAAGGCCTGCAGTTGTGGCGCCGACCCTTCACGATGTATTTCGCCGCTCAAAAACTGGTTGACGGAGGCAAGCACTGGTGAACTGAGGTGGTTGCATGCGCAGCTTGGAGCCACGATGCCTTATCGGCAAGCACAGGTCGTCATGGACCTTTTGTTACCCAGCTCAGGTCGCGATAATCATGTAACGATTCGCAACCACACGGTGGCCATCGGAAAGTCGATCAATAATGCGGAGCCAGCGCGCCACTGGTGCGAGACGACAAAGCCAGATGTAGAACTCGGCATCGACGTCGGCTACGTCCGTCGGGCACATTGCAATCGCAAAGGTTCGGGAAAGCAAAATCGCGCGGAAGTTTGGAACGGATCAGCATCCATCACAGTGGTGGTTGCTGCGCTGAGCGAGGCCGGTAAGCAGCCACGCGTTTGGGCTTCAGCCATGCCGCGTACAAAAAGACTCAATCAGGAAATGATCCGATTCCTCGAGACCAGTGGATGCGGGGATCCGAATGAAGTTGTCGTCCTGTCGGACGGAGCTCGAGACCTGGCTGGCGTGGCGAAAGACCTTCCATACGATACTGAGTGGATTCTCGATTGGGCGCATATTGGGCGGCTGTTGCGTCGGGTTGATCAGGCCATCGCACCGCTAGCATATGGACGACTGACGAAGAATGGATCAGCGTTCGAACTGTGGGATCTGTTTGTCCGCTTCCGTCATTACGTTTGGGTCGGTGACAACGAGGCGTGGCAGAAGTTCGCTGCCAGGCTAGCCCATTTGCTTGATCTTCGTGAACAGCGAGACCAGGCGATGAGCGTTCAGGTCAGAAGAGCACTCTATGCCCTCTTCAATGTGGTCGACTATCTCAAGAGCAATGTTGAGTCGCTGATCGACTATCGAACATGGCAACACGTGGGGCGGCGGATCTCTACTGGCTTCGTCGAATCGTCGATTAATCGGATCGTCGGCCGACGAATGTGCAAGGGTCAGCATATGCGGTGGAGCCGCATAGGAGCGCACAGTGTCGTGCAGTTGCGCGTCGCGTTGCTCAACCACGAATTCGACGAGCTCGCGCGACGGCAATTCCCATGGATTGGAGAGCGCCGCGTTACGTGGCCTTGGCGACGCACATCCCGGGGTTTTTAACGGCTTCCGCCAACACCAGCATCAGATTGCCCAAATTGACGCTATGTCCCGTTATCTGTCACCCGTTCCCAGGGGGGATTTCGTCGCGCGCCACCGTTGTCGAGCTTGGACAGGCAGAGGCGATCGTTCAGGACAGTGTGAGCCGGCGGCGATACGCGCCACCAGACGGGGCGATCGTTGCTGATAGCAAGAGCGCCCCGCTTCCCGGCTAGCGCAGCATCTTTCCCAGGCGTCTAAGACTGGAACGAATAGTCTCATTCTCTAGCGCGGCAAATCCTAATATCCACCCCTGTCGCTTCGCACTATTAAGATACAGTGGCGAGAGACAGCGAAGCTCAATGCCCGCCTGAGGTGCCTTACGCGCGAACTCCATATCAGACAAGCCTTCAACAAACACTGTTGACTGGAGGCCAGCGCCGGCGGAGGAACTGCGCTCCAGTCGAGGCGCGAACCGGCCAAGTTCCTCGATCAGACAGTCGTGCCGACTTTTATAGAGTCGACGCATCTGCCGAACGTGCGCCGAAAAATGGCCTTGGGAAAGGAACTGGGCTGTTACAGCTTGCGATAGGTATGCTGGATGGCCGTCCAGCGTCGTTCGTGCAGTGACAAAGGCCTCCACGAGCGAGGGAGGCAACACCATATAACCGAGGCGAAGAGAAGGGAAGAGGGCCTTAGTAAAGGTGCCAACGTAGATCACACGCCCATGTTGGTCCAAGCCCTGCAGCGCGGGTACAGCTTTCGCCTGATACTGAAATTCACTGTCATAGTCATCCTCAACGATCCAGCTAGCTTTTAGTTCAGGTTGCCTGAGGAGTTGAAGACGACGTTCCAACGACAGCGTTGCACCAGTTGGGTACTGGTTTGACGGCGTCAGATAAATGACCCTCGGAACGGAAGTGATCGATGGCAGTAGCATGCCGTCGCTATCAACGGGGATGCCGCGAAGTGAAGAGCCCGCGCCCAGGAATGCGGTGCGGGCGCCAGGATAGCAGGGATCCTCTACCCATACATTGTCTCCGGGATCAACAAGTAAATTGGCGATCAGTGAGAGCGCCTGCTGAGAGCTGGTCGTCACCATGATGCGGTCCGGGCTGCACCTAACACCACGTGACTGAAAAAGATAGGCGGATATCGCTTCGCGCAATGAGGGTAAGCCCAGCGGATCGCCGTAGGAGAAGAGCTCCGCAGGATCGCCACGCATAGCCTTCGCTATGAGTCGTCGCCAGACGTCGATTGGAAAGGCGCGTGGATCCGGAAACCCAGCGGTGAAAGCACGGGCCACCCGTGAGTCAACACAGCCGCCGGTTGCGACGAGCGCGCTCCCGCGCGCCGACAATCCGACCGCTGTCGTCATTGACGCCAGGTGGCGCTGCGCCAAGGGCGCCGCATTAATAGCGACAAATGTGCCGCTACCAACCTTTCTTACGACGTAGCCTTCCGCCTCGAGCCGGCCGTATGCAGCTTCGACAGTGATGCGGGACACCTCAAGATCTATCGCCAAAACGCGGCTCGCCGGTAACCGGTCGCCCCGCCGAAGATGCCCGGCGCTGACGGCCTTCCTCACCGTTTGGCAAACGCGCTCTACCAACGAAGTCCCGTCCACCGACTTGCTCTCAAACAGTACTAGCCAGGTTGCGTCTTTTGATTTCATGATTGGCCTTATGTATTCGAGATGATTGGCATCATCTGTGAGGCCAGTTTGGCATAGCATCCTGAAAACATTTATAGGGACATGCCATGACATCAGCCGAACTGGTTCAACGTAATCGTGCAGCGCTTGATCGCTTCCTTGCAGCGTGGGCGACACGCGACCCCGACGCTGTGCTGGACAGCGTGCATCAGGATTTCGTTTACTCAGCATCGGTCGGGCCGGAGCCGGGGTCCACATGGCGCACGCGCGAGGCGATCCGTGAAGGCCTGAAGGCCATGTTTGCATATGACGAGGGTTGTGAGACGGAGATCAGTGACATCCAGATTCACGAAGAAGTCGGTTTCCAAACCTGGGTGTATCGGTTCAAGCACGAAGACGGCTCTCACCACACCTCGTATGGATGTGATCTGCTTCGATTCAAGGATGGAAAACTGATCGAAAAGAATGCCTTCCGCAAGGTCCTGACGCCCCCCCTTAGCAACACAGGAGGTGAAAGCCCGCGATCCTCGACGGTAGATGTGCCAGCAGCAGTCGCCTATCAACCGCGCCATTTTGAGTTCAGGGGCGTATGGAGCATTCGTCCCCTTGACGTGAAGGTTTACGGAATCTCGCTACGTGAATCGGGCATCACGGAGGAAACTTGGTCTGCGGCACGCCGATGTGTTGAGCACAGCATTGGCGACGTTGAGTCGACAGGCAATCATCATCGCTTGGGATTTCTAATTGTCCATCAAGGAAAGGATGCCACTTGGTTGCTGTTCAGCTGGTGGGTGCATCACGATATCCGCTGCCAGTTGCTATCTGCTCTCGACAACAGTCGCGGCACCTTCCAGCCCGTAGATAAGCCGTACGATAGTTGTGTGTGGGAACAGATCGTTATTACGTCAGAACGGGATGCATGGGTCGACAAAATGCTCTGCGCCGAACCCTCCCCGATCGCATATCTGTCCGCGGCGTTGAAAGATGGAACTTATTGAGCTTCGCCTGCATCCGGAGGAAATGGTGCTACCGATTTAAATGGAGATCGCAAGATGAAAATGTTTTTGGCCGACTCGTGGGTCAGCCGGGGCGCGGTAATTGAAGTTCGAAATCCAGAGGACTCGTCGCTTATCGATACGGTGCCTGTCGCGTCCGGTGACGACATCGAAGTCGCACTGGAATGCGCTGCAGGTCGAGGTGCGGTCGCCAGTCGCCGCCTTTCAGGGTGGCAGCGGTCGTCCATCCTGAAAGGCGTGGCACACATGTTGAGAAGGGACGCTGAATCATTCGCACAATTGATCGCTACCGAAGGAGTCAAGACGATCCGGGAGGCAAGGCGAGAGGTGGCGCGGGCCGCTGATACCCTTTCTTTTTGTTCAGAGGAAGTGAGGAGACTTGGGGGCGAGAGCTTATCGTTCGATCATCAAACTCACGGCGAGGGAAGGGTTGGCTATTGCGTCCGAGATCCCGTCGGCGTAGTTTTCGCTGTCACGCCATTCAATGACCCGCTAAACCTCGTTGCTCATAAGCTAGGTCCGGCTATTGCAACGGGAAACTCGGTCATCCTCAAACCACACTCATCCACTCCACTTAGCGCCCTAAGGTTGGCAAGATACTTTCAGGAAGCGGGGCTGCCCGGTGGGATTCTTCAAGTGATTACTGGGCCCGGAAGAGACTTGGTCCCCGCAATTGCCGCGGATGCAAGGGTGCGTTTGCTAAGTTTTACGGGGGGAGTAGCGACCGGGAGAGACATTGCGCGAGCTGCTGGGTTGAAAAAGCTCTCGATGGAACTTGGAAGCAATGCGGCCACGATTATCCTCTCCGACGCCGACCTCGAAGCTGCTATCCCCGATTGCGTCTCCGGCGCATTCTGGGCCGCAGGCCAAAATTGCCTCCACGTGCAGCGTCTGATCGTCCAACACGATGTATATGAGGAGGTACGAGAGCGGTTTGTGGATGGCGCAAAGTCTCTTCGGGTAGGCAAGAAGATGGATGACCGTACAGATATGGGACCTCTGATCGACCAGGCGGCCGCGAGTCGTGTAGCCAGTCGGGTCACAGAGGCAGTTCGATCAGGCGGGAGACTGCTTTGTGGCGGCGACGTTTCGGGGAGCTTTCTGCAACCGACTGTTTTAGAGGCAGTGGGACGGCAAGATTTCCTTTGCAAGGAAGAAATCTATGGCCCCGTCACGGTGCTTCAGCGCGTTGGGACTCTAGACGAAGCGATCGATGTCGCGAATGACACGAACTACGGCCTCCAGAGCGCCATCTTCACCGGAAATATCGGTGCTGCGTTTCACGCGACGCGCCACCTTCAGACTGGAACGGTGATTGTCAATGGATCGACCGACTTTCGGGTCGACACCATGCCGTTTGGCGGAATGAAGCAATCGGGAGTTGGTCGCGAAGGGGTGTCTAGCGCAATGCTGGAGATGACCGAGCCTAAGGTCATCTGCTTGAATGTCGGTACCGCTCTTGACAGCAATCGTAAGGAAACCGTCCGGAACGTTCAATGAGGTTGAAATGGTAGCCACGAACCAGAAAGAGCAAGGCACGGCCGCGATTCCAATCGTTCCGGTTGATACGCGGACTGTCAGAGGTGTGTGCTCTCATGATTGCCCGGATTCATGTGTCTGGGATGTAACTGTCACGAACGAACGAGCCACTGCTTTGCGCGGCGCCCCAGATCATCCGATCACGAGGGGTGGACTCTGCGCAAAGGTGAGCCATTTTCTGGAGCGTGTCTACCACGCAGACCGGGTGCTCTATCCGCTCAAGCGTGTAGGCCCCAAAGGTCATGGCCGCTTCGAAAGGATCAGTTGGGAACAGGCCTTGAGCGAAGTTGCGGCGCGACTTCAACGCGTGATTGCCGCGAAGGGTCCGGAAGCAGTTCTGCCCTATAGTTTTGCGGGGTCGCAGGGGCTGTTGCAGTATTCTTCACTCGATCGTAGATTCGCATCGTATGTTGGGACCAGTGGGTTGGTACGATCACTTTGTGGAGATACCGCAAGCGCAGGCTTGTCCGCGACCCAAGGTGACGCGAAAGGTATCGACCCACTCGACCTTAGATACAGCAAATTCATCGTACTGTGGGGCACTAACACGATGGCGAACAATTTGCATCTGTGGCCGACTATCAGAGATGCAAAGTCAGCCGGTGCAAAAATTGTTGTGATCGACCCCATCAAGACACGGACTGCGGACGCGGCCGACTGGCATATCCGCCCATTGCCGGGGACCGACGGAGCATTGGCCTTGGGCATGATGCATGTCATTGTGCGCGAAGGCCTCCACGACCGCGCCTACATCGAAGCGTACACGGTAGGGTTCGAGCAGTTGCAAGAGCGACTTGCTGATTTTCCACCAGAACGCGTTGCGACCATCACCGGGCTGTCGGTCGACGAGATCGAACTCTTTGCACGCGCATACGCCACGACGCAGCCGGCCTGCATTCGGCTCATGATCGGGCTCGAGCACCATGAGAACGGGGCGATGATGTTTCGCAACATCGCTTGTCTTCCGGCCCTGACGGGCGCATGGAGGTTGCGTGGCGGTGGGTTGACACGGTCGACCTTCTCTTACCTCGGGGAGATGCTCAATTTCGACAAACTCCTTCGGCCTGATCTGGGCCGTCAGCAGAGTCGCACACTGAACATGGCCAAACTGGGAGATGTACTGACATCAACCACTTTAGAACCGGGCGTCGACGCGCTTCTGGTTTATAACTGCAACCCCGCCGTTACAGTACCTAACGCGTCTCAAGTAAGAGTTGGACTAGAACGAGAAGATCTTCTGACGGTCGTCTTAGATCAATTCGTCACCGATACGTGCAAATACGCCGACTATGTATTTCCAGCCGCAACGGAGATTGAGCAGTTAGACCTCGTTCCATCATGGGGATTCTTAAATATTGCCTTGAACCGTCCGGCTATCAAGCCTCTTGGCGAATGCGTGTCAAACACCGAATTTTTCCGACGACTTGCCAAGGCAATGAATTTGACGGAGCCCGCGCTCTTTGCAACGGACGAGGAACTCGTACGCGATGCTTTGGATGTAGACCATCCGTGGATGGCCGATGTCACATTCGAGACATTGTCGCAAGACGGGTGGCGACGAGTCGGTATGCCTGATGGCTGGCTGCCATTCGCTACGGGAGGTTTCGCGACGGCCTCAGGAAAACTCGAATTTCTGTCCCCGTCGCTAGCCGAACAAGGATTTGATCCTCTTCCGGCGTTCACTGCACCGATCGAAAGTCCCGCTGGGGATCCTGTCTTATATGCTCGCTATCCGCTGACACTGGTCACGACAAAGTCGATGCATTTCCTGAACAGCTGCTACTCCAATATGGAGCGACACCGTCGATCGGAAGGGCCCTGTGTGCTTGAAATCTCCACAGAGGATGCGAAGGCAAGAGGTATCTCCAACGGGGACCAAGTACTGGTGTTCAACGATCGTGGAAAAGTCGAGGTGATCGCGAAACTGAGCGAAAAGGTGGGGCCTGGACTCGTGACCATGCCATTCGCGTGGCCGGCGCGCGGACCGCAAAATTCAGGTGTCGCCAATGAATTGACTAACGACACCCTGAGCGACTGGGGCGGTGGCGCTTCTTTTCACGACACTTTAGTTCAGGTCAAAAGAATGTCGCATCGCGACGAGGAGACCAATATATGACAATCGTTGTTACCGACAACTGCACAGAGTGCAGATTTACCGAATGTGTGACGGTGTGTCCGGTCGCGGCATTCCGGCAAGGTGATGATATGGTTTATATCGATCCAAACGTCTGTATTGATTGCGCCGCGTGCATTCCCAAGTGTCCGGTCCACGCAATCTTCGACGAGTTTGATTTGCCGGAAGACAAACAGGACTGGATCCAGATCAACGCTAAAAACTCGGAAAGCTGTCCGCCAATTACCGAAAAACTCGTCCCTTTGCCGAACGCGGAGAACAGGCGGACGATGCTAGGTTACGGAGTCGAATAATATGATTCCGCACGTCGCCATCGTAGGTAGTGGACCAAGTGGATTCTTTGCCGCGGAAAAGTTGCTGTGTAGCCATCCATCCGTGCATGTCGACATGTATGAGCGGTTGCCTGTTCCGTTCGGCTTGGCTCGCTTCGGGGTTGCGCCGGACCATCAAAAAATTAAGCTAGTCACGCAGGTATTCGAGAAGATAGCTTCGTCGTCCCGATTTGCGTTCTTTGGAAACGTCCAAATCGGCAGGGACGTTCTTGTCGACGAGCTACTCGATGCGTATTCAGCAGTGATTGTTGCTACTGGTGCAAGCAACGGCGCTGATCTCGGAATTGCGGGAGAAGAACTGAAAGGTATTTTGCATGCTACCCAGTTTGTGAATTGGTACAACGGCCATCCAGACTGTGCCGATCTGGAAATCGATCTCACGAACACTCGGTCCGTAGCAATTGTCGGACAAGGCAACGTCGCATGTGATGTTGCCCGCATACTTCTCTCTCCAATCGAACGACTGAGAATGACGGACATCGCGAGTCACGCACTCGAGCAATTATCACGGAGCAAAGTCGAGTCTATCCACATTGTAGGTCGGCGTGGTCCCGCCCAGATGAAGATTACTCCTGCTGAACTGCGCGAGCTGGCAGCGATCGATGGCTGTTCCATATCGACGGATCCGAGTGCGTTGACGCTCAATGCTGAGAGCAACCTAGAGATACTCGATCCGACTAGTCCCCAAGGAAAGACCTACAAATTGCTCTCCGAAGCCGTGTCTAATGGACGACTTTCGAACGTCGAGGGAAAAACCCTGTCGTTTGATTTCCTCAGAACACCGACGCGTGCACGCGGCAATCAGCACATCAGGGCGCTGGAATGCAAGGTTAACGCACTGCGAGGGGCGCCGTTTGCACAGCGTGCGGTTCCGACATCTTCTACCGTCGAGATTCCCTGTGACCTGCTTATTCGCTGCGTCGGGTATCGAGGGGTGGAAATTTCAGGCGTACCGTTTGACAGCGACACCGGAACCATTCCGCATCGCGAGGGACAAGTGTATGGTCTGGAAGGAAACCCCGTGCGCGGGCTCTATGTGACCGGCTGGATAAAACGAGGACCGACAGGCATCATTGGAACAAATCGCGTCGATAGCAGCGAAACGGTCATGCACGTGCTCAATGGGTTATCGACGCGGATTGTTTCGGGCGAAATCCGTCAACAGTTCATAGCGTCGCTAGCAACCCGGGGTGTTTCAGCGGTTAGCTGGGAAGCATGGAAAACAATCGATCAATACGAGAAATGCCGGGGATCAACAAGCGGCAAGGTGAGAGAAAAGATTACGTCCATCGAAGAACTGATCAGGATTTCGAGCGGATATAACGATAGCGAAAGGATTATTGCAGAACATAACTTTTGACTATGTGTCTGTTCCGACGCTGCTTTGACGTCGCAAGTGTGCAACTGTGCGCCAACGCAAATCAATGAGCATCTTCGCCAAGACATTGCGGTGTTCTATGCACGATCGGGCCCAACATTCATAGGGCGCCTACTTCGGAACTGGAATCAAGCGCCTTGGATCTTTACTTTTAGCTCGTCCGGGAAACTCAACTCGCCGGGTCCTTCAGGCCGCTGGGGCTTTCAATACCGTTCTGAACATGCGGAAGCCGAAAAAGCGAGTCTGATCACCGCGTCGGGGAGTCATGGCGCGGCGGTTGCTTACGTTGCGAGCAAGTTGCGGCCTGCACTGTCAGAGTCTTCCGCCACACCAGTTCTTCGCAACCGAAGCGGCGAATGCTGATGAGCGTTGAGTCCACGGTCTGGTTGATCCAGTGACGCATACGCTGAGGCTCCAATTGTCACCGAAGAGCGGACCATGCAAAGCAGAGCGTTGCTGGTTCGCGCTTTCCAGGCACGCGCAAGCGCTACCCCTTCAAAATACCGTTGTGTTAGTTGAGGGCGACGGTTTGATTGCCGGCATGGCGGATTGGCTTAGCGGCGATAGTGTCATTGCGCATTCCGGGCCGGGACGATAACCGCTTGGAGGTTGTTTTGGGTCCAATCGTGCAACTGTTCTGCTCGAGAGGCGAACACTGGGCGTGTACTGGCGCGGACCGGAGCGCTAAATTGTTTCAGGCCGCCAAACGATTTCGGCAGTTTCGTTAGATTCAATGACGTGATTCGGCGATGCGGATTATTGACCCACCGGCGAAGAATTGAGTGGGCAAGCCCATGACGGGAATGACGGTCGGGAATATGAGCGGGCTGCAATGATCAACAATGCGCCGCTGTACGAGATGACGGACAAAGAGTTCCGCCGTCTTCGAGACGGGAGAGGCAATCGATGGCCGGTTTTATTTATAGGTTCCCCCTTGCCGGCCGTCTCCGACCGGCAAGACCGTCCCAACAGCAGCGGCGTAAAAAAGTTCGGTGTAACTGAATCCGTATTAATGCGCGCACATTTAAGGTGCCGAATGGAGAAGACATGGATACTCTGGTTCAGCAGATCCTAAACGGACTGGTGCTGGGCAGCGTTTATGCCATCATCGCACTGGGCTATACGATGGTTTACGGCATTCTTGGCATCATCAACTTCGCTCACGGCGATGTGTTGATGGTGGGCGCGATGGTCGCGCTCTCCGCCATAGGCGTGCTGCAAAACCACTTCCCTGGCCTCGGCAATGTGCCGACTCTGTGCATCGCGCTGGCAATCGCCGCCGTGGTTTGCGCGGTGGTGGGCTACACGATCGAGCGCGTGGCTTACCGGCCGCTGCGCAAGGCGCCGCGTCTCGCTCCGCTTATCACCGCGATCGGCGTGTCGATCCTGCTGCAAACGCTCGCCATGATGATCTGGTCGCGCAACCCGCTGCCTTTCCCGCAGCTTCTGCCCACCGATCCGTTGAACGTGATCAAGGCCACCGACACGACGCCTGGCGCCGTGATCTCGATGACTGAAATCGTGATCATCGTTGTCGCGTTCCTCGTCATGGCAGGCCTGCTGCTGCTCGTGCACAAGACCAAGCTCGGCCGCGCGATGCGCGCGATCGCCGAGAACCCGGGCGTCGCCTCGCTGATGGGCGTGAATCCGAACTTCGTGATCTCGGCCACCTTCATGATCGGCTCGGCGCTTGCTGCGCTCGCCGGCGTGATGATCGCATCCGAATACGGCAACGCGCACTTCTACATGGGCTTCATCCCTGGCCTGAAGGCCTTTACCGCGGCGGTGCTCGGCGGTATCGGCAATCTCGGCGGTGCGATGGTCGGCGGCGTGATTCTGGGGCTGATCGAACAGTTGGGCGCCGGCTATATCGGCAACCTGACCGGTGGCGTGTTCGGCAGTAACTATCAGGACGTGTTTGCGTTCATCGTGCTGATCATCGTGCTGGTGTTCCGTCCGTCGGGTCTGCTCGGCGAACGCGTTGCGGATCGCGCTTGATCCAGGCCAAGGAGTAAATCAAATGACCTCAATTCAACCGATCGAGCCGTCCACGACGCTCATTCCCGAGAAGAACCTGGCGAAGACGCTGACCGTCGGCATCATCACCGCGTTCTTCGTGATCGCTGCGCCGATGATCATCGGCACCGCCGGCGGCAACTACTGGGTTCGCGTGCTCGACTTCGCGATGCTGTACGTGATGCTTGCACTCGGTCTCAATGTCGTGGTCGGCTTTGCCGGCCTGCTCGACCTGGGTTATATCGCCTTCTACGCGGTTGGCGCCTATACCGCAGCGCTGCTGTCCTCGCCGCATCTGACCTCGCAGTTCGAGTGGATCGCGCATCTCGCACCGAACGGACTGCACGTGCCGTTCCTCATCATCGTGCCGTGCGCGATGGCGGTGGCGGCGTTTTTCGGCGTGATACTCGGGGCACCGACGCTGCGTCTGCGAGGCGACTATCTCGCCATCGTGACGTTGGGCTTCGGGGAAATCGTCCGGATCTTCCTGAACAACCTCGACCGTCCGGTGAACATCACCAACGGCCCGAAAGGCATTACCGGGATCGATTCGGTGCACCTGGGCGACTTCAGTCTCGCGCAGACGCACTCGCTGTTCGGCTTCCAGTTCCCGTCGGTGTACTCGTACTACTACCTGTTCGTGCTTGCCGCGCTGCTCGTGATCTGGGTCTGTACGCGTTTACAGCACTCGCGTATCGGCCGTGCATGGGCCGCGATCCGCGAAGACGAAATCGCCGCCAAGGCGATGGGCATCAACACGCGTAACGTGAAACTGCTCGCGTTTGCGATGGGCGCGTCGTTCGGCGGCCTGTCGGGCGCGATGTTCGGCGCGTTCCAGGGCTTCGTGTCGCCGGAATCGTTCACGCTGCCGGAGTCGATCGTCGTGCTGGCCTGCGTGGTGCTGGGCGGCATGGGCCACATTCCTGGCGTGATTCTCGGCGCGGTGCTGCTCGCCGTGCTGCCGGAGTTCCTGCGCTCGACGATGGGTCCGCTGCAGCACATGCTGTTCGGCCATGAAATCGTCGACACGGAAGTGATCCGCCAGCTGGTCTACGCACTCGCGATGGTGCTGATCATGCTGTATCGCTCAGAAGGCTTGTGGCCGTCGCCGAAGCACGAAGACAAGATTGCGAAACTGTCGAAGCGTGCCGGCAAGAAGCCGGTGCGCGCCTGACGGACAGGGAGAAAAAACATGAGCGATAACATTCGACTGTCGGTAAAGGGCGTCAACAAGCGCTTCGGCGGTTTGCAGGCACTGTCCGACGTCGGCCTCGAAATCAAGGCCGGCCAGATTTACGGTCTGATCGGCCCGAACGGCGCCGGCAAGACAACCTTCTTCAACGTGATTACGGGCCTGTACACGCCTGATTCGGGCGACTTCAAGCTCGACGGCCAGAACTACACGCCGACAGCGGTGTATCAGGTGGCGAAGGCAGGCATTGCCCGTACGTTCCAGAACATCCGTCTCTTTGGCGGCATGACCGCTCTGGAAAACGTGATGGTCGGCCGGCACGTGCGCACGAAACACGGCTTGCTGGGCGCGGTGTTCCAGACGCCGGCCGAGCGCAAGGAAGAGCGTGAGATCAAGGAACGCGCGATCGAACTGCTCGAGTACGTCGGCATCGCGCAGTACGCGGACTACACGTCGCGCAACCTGTCGTACGGCCACCAGCGCCGCCTCGAAATTGCGCGTGCACTTGCAACCGATCCGAAGCTGCTCGCGCTCGACGAACCCGCTGCCGGCATGAACGCAACGGAAAAAGTCGAACTCACGCGACTGCTCGACAAGATCCGCGCCGACGGCAAGACGATCCTGCTGATCGAACACGACGTGAAGCTCGTGATGGGTCTGTGCAACCAGATGACGGTGCTCGACTACGGCAAGGTGATTGCGCAAGGACTGCCGCAAGACGTGCAGAAGGATCCGAAGGTGATCGAAGCTTATCTGGGTGCAGGAGTCCACTGATGTCCACGACGCAAGCAATGTTGAAAATCAAGGGCCTGCAGGTCAATTACGGCGGCATCCAGGCAGTGAAGGGCATTGACCTCGAGGTCGCGCAGGGCGAGCTGGTCACGCTGATCGGCGCGAACGGCGCGGGCAAGACCACGACGATGAAGGCGATCACAGGGCTCAAGCCGTATGCCGCAGGCGACATCGAGTACATGGGTCAGTCGATCAAGGGCGTGCCGCCGCATGAGCTTCTGAAGCGTGGTCTCGCGATGGTGCCGGAAGGCCGCGGCATCTTCGCGCGCATGTCGATTATCGAGAACATGCAGATGGGCGCTTATCTGCGCACCGACAACGACGGCATCAAGGCCGACGTCGATCGCATGTTCGGCTTTTTCCCGCGTCTGAAGGAGCGCGCCACGCAATACGCGGGCACGCTCTCGGGCGGCGAACAGCAGATGCTGGCCATGGCGCGCGCGATCATCTCGCGTCCCAAGCTGTTGCTGTTCGATGAGCCGTCGATGGGTTTGTCGCCGATCATGGTCGAGAAGATCTTCGAAGTGGTGCGCGCGATTTCCGGTGAAGGCATGACCGTGCTGCTCGTCGAGCAGAACGCGCGTCTCGCGTTGCAGGCGGCGAACCGCGGCTATGTGATGGACTCGGGTCTCGTCACGATGTCGGGCGACGCAAAGCAGATGCTGGATGATCCGAAGGTGCGGGCGGCTTATCTAGGGGAGTAAGTTGTTTGCGGTACGCGCCACGAGCTCACTTCTGGCGCTTCGAAGATGGTCTGCACGGCCCTAATGATCATGTAGCGAGCATAACGTTGTTGTGAGAGGCGATGCCCTGATGCCATCAGTTCGTTGACGCCCATCAGCGGGCCCGGTGTCAAGTGAGCGAACAGCACCCTCGACTGCCTGAGCAGCCGATTTCGATTGCACTGACCGAGTGCAGTAGCCGAGCGCACCCGCCAGTGACGGCAACTTCGCCTCCTATGCGCGGTGCGCGGACAGCCAGCGCATGAACAACGGCAAGAAAAGAAGCGATGGCAATACCTGGAACGGAAATCCATACCTGTGCCGGGCATTCATCGAAGCAGCCAACTTCGCGATGCACTTTAGCACTGAAGCCCAGGCAGTTGTATGAGCGCAAGAGAGCCACCACGAATTCGGTGATCGCACGCAAGGCCCTGGCCCACAGGCTCGCCCGCGCGTGCTTCCACATGCTAATGGCCGAAAACCATTTGATGTGACCCGCTGCTTCGCATAAGCGTTACGACGGCGACCGGCGAGCGCTGATCGTTGACTGGCGAAAAGCCACCCAATTGAATGGGATGCCGTGCCGCCCTCCGCGATTTGCAGCAAAGCGGATCGCCTTCAACACGAGCCAGCCCTGGATTGGTGCCGGACGTCTGGCAACCGCGAATATTGTGCAAATTCATTGGACGTGTTGCGGCACCCACGTTCTCCTTGGGTGGCAGAGCCACCAATGCGGGGGTGCTGGCAAGCGAGGACCACAACGTCAGAGCGTGCTACGCGGTGCATCGTTTCTGACACGCTCAGTGAAGTAGGGGGCGCCGTATCCCATGACTATGGGCACCGGCCGCACCATCTTAAAAGGGGTTTTGTCTCATGTCTTGCACACAAGATATCGTCATTGTCGGCGCGGGGCCAAGCGGCCTCGCACTGGCCGCAGAGCTTCGCCGTCTGGGGCATAGCCCGACAGTCTTCGATCGGCAGGCCGAAGGCGCCAACACGTCCCGGGCAGCCGTAGTGCAGGCCCGTACGCTAGAGGCTCTCGAACCGCTCGGCGTTGTCCCGGCACTGCTGTCAGACGGCATCAAGGTTCCGATCTTTCGCATCCTCGACCGTGACAACGTTCTTGCCGAGATTGATTTTCAGAAGATCGACAGCCGCTACAACTTTACGTTGATGTGCCCGCAAAACCAGATGGAGCGACACCTGCTGGAACGACTGCAAGCAATGGGCGGTGCTGTCAAGCGTCCCGCTGAAGTCTTAGGCATTTCAGCGAGCGCAGACGCTGCCGAGCTCAGCATCAGCACCGGCGGGCGCGTGGAGCGAATGGAAACGGCGTGGCTTGTCGGATGCGACGGAGCGAGCAGCGTCGTTCGACAACAAACTGATATTCCCTTTGAGGGTGGCGCCTATGCGCAAAGCTTTGTTCTCGCCGACGTCCGTATGGAGTGGCCGTTCGACAACGAGGAGGTATCGCTGTTCTTCGCGCCGGAAGGGCTCGTCGTGGTCGCACCGCTGCCTGACAACCGCTATCGCATCGTCGCAACGGTGGATGATGCGTTGTCGGATCCGTCGGTAGAGTTTTTCGAAGCATTACTGCACCGCCGGGGTCCGAGCCACTGCGGGCGCATCGCGCAAGCGATTTGGACATCTCGCTTTCGCGTTCAGCACAGAGTCGCCCGCTCGCTGCGCAAGGGCCGAGTACTGCTCTGCGGTGACGCCGCACACGTGCACAGCCCCGCGGGCGGGCAGGGCATGAATACGGGCATCCAGGACGCAGTTTCACTCGCCCGCGCATTGGACGCGGTTTTGCGAGGCGGAGGCGAAGCGGGTCTGGACGAATGGGCGCGCAGTCGGCACGCCGTCGCCAAGGACGTCGTCGCGACGACTGATCGGATGACGCGGATTGCGACAGTAAGGTCCGCTGCTGGCAGGTCGGTGCGCAACTCGCTTATCAGCTTCTTTGGCCAACTCCCGCCGCTTCGGTCCGCGTTCGCGCGCAACTTGGCCGAACTGGGCCACTAGGTGAGTGTGATCTCCCGTCGAGACTTGCTGCCATCTTGCCCTCTAGACGCGCATCAAGACCGGAATTGTTGCGATAAGGCGTTTTGATAATGTGGCTCGATCGAATTGGTTGTACGGAGAATTGCTGGTCGGAGTGAATTTGAGACGTCAAGCTGGACCTGTACTACGTGAGGAAATATGGAACAGGTAAAAATTGCATATGTACAGTGGCCGGACGGCCTTGCGACAGAAGGAAGACTCTGGGAAGGGATTCGACGGAACGTTGATGCTGCAAGGGCGGATATTCTCGTAACCAACGAAATGCCGTTCGGCAAATGGCTCCCTGAACGTGCTGAGTACGACGAAGATGCTGCTCTACGATGGGTCGATTTGCATGAGAAAGCACTAGCAGCGTTGCGAACGCTCCAGGTTGCCTCAATCATTTCATCGAGACCCGTCGCGTTCGCTGGGAGGTTGGCGAACGAGGCGTTCGTTCTGGAACATGACTGCTACCGGTTCATTCACCACAAACAGTTCTTCCCGCAGGAGCCGGGTTTCTTCGAGGAAAGCTGGTTTGACCGCGGAAGAGAGGGCTTCGAAATCGTATCGGTCGGCGACGTGAGAGTCGGAGTGCTTTTATGTACTGAATTGTTCTTCAATGAACACGCTCGCGGCTACGGGCGGGCGGGGGCAGACCTGCTTGTGTGCCCGAGAGCTAGCGGGGCGTCTATTCACAGCTGGAAAGCCGCAGGGTCGTTGGCAGCTATAGTTTCGGGCGCCCACTTCGTCAGCTCCAATCGCCAAGGCCTAGGTCACTTCGGGCAAGAGTTTGGAGGCACTGGATTTGCCATGGCATTAGACGGCGTGGTGACTGGAGAGACATCGGCGCATGCCGCACTCGCTGTGGCTACGATTGATTTGGGGCGCGCACGCGCTCAGAAAAGCGAATATCCGTGTTATGTGCGAGAGTTGCATTAGGAAAGGTTCCAAGGGTCGTTGGAACGTTGCAGCACGGCTTGAGCGACGCACGTCCGGAGCTCTGGTCGGCGGTGAGTGATTCAACCGCCGTGCATTCTCACGAGCTCGGTGACCTGAGCCCACAGCACCCAGAGTTTTCCTCGCTCCGGGAATGATAAATGTTGGCAGAGCTCGCCGCTAGGCGGATCTGTGGCATGCCGCCATGCTTAGCGGAACCGCTGTAATCATAAGCACCACGTAACCCCGATTGCAGCCGCGGTTCAAGACATAAGTGCTGGCCTGCTTATTCGCTCAAGGCATTCGACACTCTGTTCACCGCGCGCACCTGGTTGAGCGCACCGGCGCGCTGGCAGAACGAAGAGCATCGTCACGGGGTGATCCGGTTCGACACCGGCGCAACGTCATGGGAACCTCGGCCGAGACATTCTGGGTCGATGCTTGGCGCTCTACGACAGCGCTCGGCAACGCAATCCGCTTCGATGCAAAGGTCGCACGCGCTACTCACAGCGCGTAAGTATTGTGCATCTGAACTTGGATCGAGCCGACCGCCTGGCAGGCACTCCGCAGCGCGATAACCAAGAGTGAAAGGCCGTCTGAAATCTAAACGTTGCGGCGACAACTTGAATATTTTCTAGGCGCGACTTCGCGTTGTATGACGCTCGCGACTATCGTGCCACTTGGCGAGTGAGAATCCAAATGCGCCATCGATTACGGACTGCTAGCCTCTACTCCCGTAGAGCGCCACCGCAAGTATGTCAACGCGCCTACAGTCATCAGCAGCGGCCAAAGCAGATACCAGCCGGTCGCCATGAACAGCCCTACGACTGCAACAAGCGCGATACACGCGGAGCGATGCGGCCAGCTGCCGCGGGGCAGCAGTCTCAAAGCGGCCGCGGTGCCGACTGCGTAGACAGCAACGAACGAGCCCGTCGTCAGCAGCACGAGGGGCCGCGGGCCGATTTCCGTCCAAGCTGCCCCGCCTAGCGCCAGCACTGTTAGTCCCGCGACTACGCAAAGACTGCGCCGCGGCACATCGCCGACACGGCTCCCAGCGGATATCCACGCGGGAAGCGCACCATCGCGGCCGAGGGCAGCGCCGAGTTTGGCCGCACTTGCGAAATACGCATTCATCGTACCGAGCGTCAGAAGCAGCGCCGCGGCCGCAGTAAGAAGCCGAACCTTGTCGCCCAGCCCTGACGCCAGCAATTCCGCAAGCGGAGCGTTAGACGTACTGCCGGCTGGCCCAAGCACCATCACGCTCGAAGTAGCGATCGACATATACAGCACGCTAACCACCGCTACTGCGATGCCCGCCGCGATTGGCAGATCGCGCGCGGGGCGGCGGAATTCGCTGGCGAGGTGGCTGATCGCTTCCCAACCGGCGAAGCTCCACACCAGTAGCGCCGCGGCCCTGGTGATCGCGAGCCAGCCGTGCGGCGCGAAGGGGTGTAGATTGGCGAGCCGCGCGTGCGGTATCGACGCAGTGACGGCCGCCAACAGCAGGACGACGAGTAGCGCGGCCAGCAACAGTTGCAAGCGTCCTGACAAGCTTATGCCGCACAGATTGGTCAGTGTCACGATGACGATCAGGGCCGCTGCGGTGATAAGCACTGTCGACTGGCCGCCGCCGAGCGCCGACGCCACGTAGGCACCGCCGAACATCGCGGTCGCCGGAGATCCCACCGGCACAGCAAAGTAAAAACACCAGCCAACGACGGCTGCGGCGTGTGGTCCGAATGCTTTGCGTACATAGGTGGAGACGCCGCCGGCGTCTGGATAGCGCGCGCCGAGTGCGGCAAAGGTCGCCGCGAGCGGCACTGATAGAAGTACGAGCGCGAGCCATGCCAGCAAAGATGCGGGACCCGCTGTGGCGGCCGCCAACGCAGGCAATGCGATTACTCCAGTGCCCAGCACCGCACCGACGTATAACGCCGCGCCTTGCAGAGCGGTCAGAGTCCCCGCGGAAGACGTCGCACTCATGCGTGGGGCTCCTCTTGGATGCTTGATAACACGAATACGTTCATTGTTTGAATCTCGCTCGATTCACTTTTTTGCATTTTCCGCGATCGGATGGTCACTGCGCCGCGTCGCGCAGTGACCATTCCTTCGTGACAGTTGCATCCCAGACGCAGAATTCGGGCAATCAGAGAACACGCGTTTCTGACAATCCTGGTACCGCCCTAAGCGAGCAGAGTCAAGGTTGGCGCAGACGACGCAGCAATATGCGGTTCAATGAAACATTGTTCCTACTCGGCCCGTTGTTGGCGAAGCTTCTCAACGCGGCGTTGGCGGTCCGAGGCCTAAGAGCGTGAGCCGTGTCAGCCAGCGCCTAATGAAGCCGGCCCTCGCGGGCAGCGCATAAGTCAGCGACGCACGCGCCACACGCTCGCCGGCCGTGCTGAGCCATATCAGTTCGCCGCGTTTCAGTCGGAACGTTTGTCCTGGCGCAAGCCAGTGATCGTAGGGCGAACTGATGCGCGTCAGCCAAAGTCCTGTGCCCTTAGCCATGAGGACACTGTCCGCTTGGGCCCGCCATGATAGCGTCGCGCCGGGCGCAACCGAGAAATGTACCGCCACCTTCAGCAGATGCCCGCTCTGCTGACGCACAGTCAGATTCGCGTCCTCACGCATGCACTGCAGACTTGCCTGTTCCATGTTGCTCTCCAGCATCCGGGTGCATGAACGCGCCCGTCGTCATGTCCAGCATTGCGCCAGCACGCTCACGACCATCTTGAAATTGCTTGGAGTCGTCAAACGGCATTGTGTTGAGCCGAGAAGCGATCGACCATTGACGGTCACTGTTCGACATTAGGGAAATTGTTGATCGATGACTGCGGCCTAGACTTCTATCGAGCTGGATTCTGATCCCGTGGTTTCGGTGTCACTCAAGGGAGGTGTCAGGACCTTGCGGAAGGCATTTTTTTCGATCAGTTTTCCGTCCTTGAATCGAAGCAGATCACATCCATACGAGGTGTGGTGAGAGCCGTCTTTGTGCTTGAACCGATACACCCAGGTTTGGAAACCGACTTCTTCGTGAATCTGGATGTCACTGATCTCCGTCTCACAACCCTCGTCATATGCAAACATGGCCTTCAGACCTTCACGGATCGCCTCGCGCGTGCGCCAAGTGGACCCAGGCTCCGGCCCGACCGATGCTGAGTACACGAAATCCTGATGCACGCTGTCCAGCACAGCGTCGGGATCGCGCGTCGCCCATGCTGCAAGGAAGCGATCAAGCGCTGCACGATTACGTTGAACCAGTTCGGCTGATGTCATTGCATGTCCCTATGATTGTTTTCAGGATGCTATGCCAAACTGGCCTGACAGATCATGCCAATCATCTCGAATACATAAGGCCAATCATGAAATCAAAAGACGCAACCTGGCTGGTACTTTTTGAGAGCAAGTCGGTGGACGGGACTTCGCTGGTAGAGCGCATTTGCCAAACGGTGAGGAAGGTCGCTTGCGCCGGGTGTCGTACTGGCGATAGACGTTGCGATTGACCGCGTCACTGTCGAGCGCGCTACACAGCGCTGTCGCCAATGCGATGCAATGTGGTCAGCATCAGGCGAGCACTTGGCGTTTCGAATCTCCCAGTTCCATCATTCTGGATATCTCAGAACGTCGCGTGCGTAAAAAATCATCAAGCCGATCCGGATAGTCAGCCGCGACCGCGTTAGCGACGGAATCGCGCGCGGCAAGGGCGTGGCGCCACGCATTGACCTTGGGGGTGGCGTCGAATATGCCGAAATCGGCGACACGCGCGAATGCATCGAAATAGCGGAAGACGGGGCCGAACGTTGCGTCCACCATACCGAAATTCGTGCCCGCGAAGAACGGAGGAGCTCCGAGTTCCGCCTCTACCAACCGGAATTTCGACATGAGCTCGAGGCACTGTTGGTCCAAGGCGGCACGATTAGATGCGCCGTAGAATTTCGCGATGGTATTGAGCATCGACGATCCGAATTCCATCCATCCCCTGTGTCGCGCACGTTCGAGCGGAGCTGCGGGATGCAAGCGGGGAGGGAAGACATCGTCGAGGTACTCACAAATCACCGCCGATTCGAAGATCGGCTGATCGTCTATCAGGAGCAAAGGGGTCTTGCCCAGCGGGGAGATAGCCGCGAACCAAGCTGGCTTTTCTGATAGATCAATGTCGCGTCGTTCGAACGGCACGCCTTTCTCGGTGAGCACGATAGCTACGCGCTGGACGTATGGGCAAAGATGGTGACTGACCAGTACCAGTGACATTCGTGTATCCGCTTTGAAAGATCGATGACCGTTCCGTCGCCTCGATATATGATCGAGATTACGGGTCTGCCATACGATTGCATTTGCACGTAGGCCTCGTAAATAGACATCTATGCAACCGGTACTTGCAAAAATGCAATTCAAGTTAGCGCCCTCGGACCTGGAAGTTGTGCTGACGCTGGTCAGGGCCGGCACCATGGCCGAGGCGGCGAAACGCCTGGGGGTCGACAGTTCTACTGTGTTCCGGATGGTCCGCAGGCTCGAGGAGGGCTTGGGCGAGCGTCTGTTTGAACGCTCCCGCGCTGGCTCACTACCCAGCGAGCTTGCGTTGAACCTTGTGAAACATGCCGAACAGATCGAGTCGGTGCTCGAGAACGTTCATGCCGTCACACTGCCGCGGCGGGATGGGTTGATCACCGGGACGGTCAAGATCAACTCGACCGATACGATTCTGCAACGGCTGATTCTGCCTGTGCTGAACGGATTGGCGACGCGCCAGCCGCTGTTGCAGTTTGTGCTAGATACCAGCAACCAGAAGGTGAGCCTCAGCAACGGTGATACAGATATCGCAGTGCGCGCCACAATGCAGCCACCGGATCACCTGATTGGCAAGTGCCTCGGACGCATACGGGTGGCCCTGTTCGGGTCCGGCGGGGATTACATCCCGACGCTCAGTACGGCAGATCTGGCCAGATTTACCTGGATCGCGCCGGACGATGATCTCCCGGGGCATCCGTCCGTGCTATGGAGGAAGCGGCACCACCCGAGCATCACGCCTCGATACAAGGTGAACAGCATCGTGTCCGTCACCGAGGCGATTGCCGCGGGACTCGGTGTGGGACTGATCCCTCTATTCCTCGCACATGAGCGTACTGACCTGATCCAGTTGTCCGACCCGGTGGACGAGTGCGACACCCAACTGTGGTTACTCAGGCACCCCGAGTCCAGGTATATCCCGAAAGTCTCGACTGTCTACTCGTATCTGGCCGAGCACCTCACCCTGCCCTAGCTGTGCGGTAAACCGAAGCATAACGTCCAGTGTGCGACGCTGCCCGCACAGACGTAGCCGCCACGGCTTAGCGGGGGGACGCCAAAATCTGGGCCGTTCCAGGCCTCCGTGGTCCGCCCACCGATGCAAGAAATGCGGCGGATAGTGAGCCGCGGCGCCAGCGTGCACACACGATTGCCAGCGGTGCCAGTTGTTTGATCAGACTGCGCCCGTTCATGAAGGTGAGGATGTTTGCCGCCCGTTCACACATTCACACAAGCATCACGCGCTCGACAAGAAAATCGAGAAACGCGCGAACACGTAAAGGCAGATAGTCGCCGTGTCCGACGAAAACCGCGTGGATTTCCTCTCTGTCGCCGGGATTGAAGTCTTCGAGCACGGCAACCAGGCGGCCAGCCACTATGTCTTCCCGCACCTGGAATGCGGCGAGCCGGGTAAGACCCAGCCCCGCTAATGCTAGGTCGCGTAATGCTTCACCGTTGCTGGCCTGTGCGTTGCCTGTGACGGTGGCGGTCATATGAACATCGCCCTCCTGCAGCGGCCAGCCTTGCTGGGCGCGGACGTAGTTGGCACCCAGCAGGTTGTGTTGCCCTAACGCTTTCGGCGTGAGTGGGCATCCGTGGCGCGCGAAGTAAGCGGGTGCCCCCACGATCATCATGCGAGTCTCGCCCAGTTTGCGGGCCACCAGCGTTGAGGCCTTGAGCGGACCAGCTCGCACGGCGATATCGGTACGTTGTTCCAGCAGATCTACCACCTGGTCGGTGAGCACGATGTCGAGCGCCACATCGGGATAACGTGCGAGAAACTCGGAAGCCAGCGGCAGCAGGAAATGATGGCCGAACGGCACATTTGCGTTGACCCGGAGGCGACCTCGCGGTGTGCCGTGGATGCCTGCGGAACGCTCTGCCTCATCGAGGTCGGCCAAGATACGGATGCCGCGCTCGTAGAACGCACACCCTTCAGGTGTCAGCTGAAGCTTGCGTGTCGATCGGTTGATCAGCCGAGTGCCAAGACGCTGTTCGAGCCGCGCAACCAGCTTGCTGACTGCTGAAGGCGTCATCCCGAAGTCACGAGCGGCCGCCGTGAAACCGCCTGACTCGACCGCTCGGACGAATACCTCTAGTTCGCCTGAGCGGTTGACTTCCAGTCTGGCCATAATGAGTTCAGCTCACAGTTGTTTGTAGTCGAGTCAGTCTAGTCTAACTGCCGCCTTGGATCCAGAATATAGCAATCATCGACAAACCAATCGACGTTACGAATATGTCTTCTTTTGCTATCTCCTCAGATGCTATCGGACACACGAATCGGTTATCGCGTCTGACATCAACCCTGCTGGTGACTTCACTCGCCATCGCCACATCTGCTGCTGGATCGGAGACAGTGCAGCTGTCTGCTCCAGGGAACTGGGTGGCAAGCTGGGCCGCCAGCCCTCAACCAACGTGGGGCGCCGATTTTCCCTTCTCGACGAACATTCCCGCTGTTTTGCGGAATCAGACTGTTAGACAGGTAGCGCGTGTCAGTCTTGGAGGCGCTCGCTTGCGACTGGTGTTCTCGAATGCCTATGGTCAGCATCCGCTGGTCGTCGGACGCGCATCGGTGGCGTTAAGCTGCCGCGGGTCGGCGATCCAGAAGCAATCGCTGCGAACAGTTACCTTTGGCGGGCAAACTTCAGCGACGATCCCCGCTGGTGCTCCGCTCCTGAGCGACCCGATTGACCTTCCAGTTCAAGCCTTACAGCATGTGACGGTCAGCGTTTTCTTGCCAGCCAGCACGCCAACGACGACGTTTCACTGGGATGGCCGGCAAACAGCCTGGATCGCTGGTGGCGATCAGACCACCGCGCCTACCATCGACGCACGTAAAACCTCAACCGAGACCATCACCACCCGCACGCTGCTGACGGGCGTTGAAGTGCAATCCGACGGTCCGGCACGAGAGGCGGTGGCCGTGATCGGCGACTCACTTACCGACGGTAACGGCGCGTCTGTTGATGCCGATTCTCGCTGGCCGGACTTCTTGGCGGCCAGACTTGAACCGCATGGCGTCGCTGTCATCAACGCGGGCATCTCAGGGGCTCGGCTGCTATCCGACAAGATGGGTGTCAATGCGCTCGCCCGCTTTGAGAGCGATGTGCTCGACCGACCTGGCGTTCGTACAGCCATCGTACTGCTAGGTATCAACGATATCAGCTGGCCAGGCACGGCCTTCGATCCCAACGGACAGCAGGCGTCGCTGGGCTCGCTAGAGAACGGGTTCCGTCAGCTCATCGCGCAGGCTCACCGCCGGGGCGTCCGCATTGTCGGAGTGACTTTGATGCCATTTCGCGACGCGCTGCGCGGTACACCATTGGACAACTATTTCAACGCCGATAAGGACGCCATGCGCCAGAGCCTGAACTCATGGATACGCAAGAGCGGAGCTTTTGACGCTGTGCTCGATTTTGACCTTTTTGCAAGGGACAGGGAGGACCCGTCACGATTGAACGCTGCGTTTGACTCGGGGGACCACTTGCACCCCGGCGACGCGGGAAACCGTGTCTTGGCGGACAAAATTCCACTTGATGTGTTGTTGCCGGAACTAGGCAAATCGGAGGCGGAGCCGTCTGAAGCCACGAGGGGGAGGCACTGATATCGTACTGTTCACAACCTATTGCCGCGGGCACGCCGTTCCAACGACGGCGGGCCTTTCGCCCCTTGTCATCCCGCTGCGGAGTGCTTGCCGCACTGTTGTTTCGATCCTGGTTCGGATGGACAGCACTTACGCGCAACTGCAGCGCGTAAACGCTGTCCATCGGAGCGGATAGGGTGCCGACACACCCATGCACCGCCGCGCGTCGATGCCGCATGTCGTGGTCAAAGCTGGCATGACGGCGCGCCGAAGGCGCAAGCCGGATCGCGTTGTGACGATGTCATTGCTGTGCCGGCGCACCGATGCACCCAACTTCGCGCGGCAAACAGGGTCATCGAACCGCTTGAGCGGATAGCCATGCGTGGCGCAAACCAACGCGCTTTGCTGTGCGCATGGATTGACAGTTCGCTGCACCGATGGGCGAGTTGCTCCTCGGCTATCAGTAGCCGCTAGAACTCGGTTCGTGGCGATATAGTGTTACTGGTTTGCCAGTCGCGGCACGATCTGGCGTGGTGGCAGATTACCGAATTTGGGCAAGCCCGCGACTGCCTGCAACTCGGCGCGTTCGTCGGCAACAAGCTTGTGGCGGGGCTCACGGTTGCCATAACGAGCGCTCATCTACCGCGTCACGGTCGCCCCTTTGCCAGCGCAACAGCGTCCAAAGCACAGAGTCCTCGGATGTTGCACCGTGTGCCTGACGAGCGCCGATTAAGGTCGCCTCGCTGATTAGACCGATCAATTGCAAAGCGTAAGAGCCACAGTTGGGTCGACGAAGCGTTAAACGGTTGCGGTCGCCAGGGCGGTCTGTCTGCGCATGATCTGGTGCAGTGGCGAGCGGATGTTCGCACCGTCGGTGTAGCCGGTAGCCGGCGGAGAACGCCCTAAGTGCGATATCTGAAACAAGAAGTTAGCGTTCAATTTGTCAGCGACCGATGCAACCCTTCGGTTGACGCAGTGCAGAACTTCCAAAGGCACCTGTTGCCTATTACGCTTCACCTTCAACTTGCACTGGTAACTCTGCTTGATGGAGAGCCTAAAAGGCGACAAGTACTATACCGCGCGTGGCGCCTGCGCTATCTGCTCTATATCGATCGAGATCCTAAATCGGTTCCGGAGGCCGAGCGACCGTAAGCGCTCGGCAAACCCGTCTTGACGGGTGGAGCTAGCCGACGATCGCAGTCGGTTGCCAGCGATGCGGCAGCAGCGTCGCGACTTCACTCGCTCTGTGGGTCGGCAACCGCGTGAGGATGTCATTCAGATAGGCGTGCGGATCGTGCCCGTTGAGTTGTGCCGAGCGTATCAGGCTCATGATTGCGGCGGCGCGTTGACCTGCTCGCAGCGAGCCGGCGAACAGCCAGTTGCCTCTGCCGATGGCCCATGGACGTATCTGGTTTTCGACCCAGTTGTTATCAATGGGCACGTGCCCATCGTCGAGATAGCGCGTGAGCGCCTCCCATCTTTTGAGGCTGTAATCCAGCGCTTTCGCAATCGCCGAGCCCTCCGAAACCAGCTTGCGCTGCGCCGCCATCCATTCGTAAAAGGCGTCGCACACCGGTTTGGCCAGACTCTGACGTCGCCTTCGGCGTGCTTCGGCATCCAGCACGGCCGCGTCGCGTTCGATTTCGTAAAGCCTTGCGAAGTAAGGCAGAGCCTGCCCGGCGATCTGGCTGCTGTGATTGGCGTGCAGATCGAAGAACTTGCGCCTCGCGTGCGCCGCACAGCCAATTTCAGTGATGCCTTGCTGGAATCCCGCCTTGTACCCGCTGTAATCGTCGCAAACCAGCTTGCCCTGCCAGCCGGCAAGGAAGGTGCGGGCGTGTTCGCCCGCACGACTGTTGGCGAAGTCATAGACCACGCCGCGCAGTGTGCTGAACTGCGCCGGTGTATACGCCCAGAGGTAGGCCCTGTGCGTCTTGCCCGAGCCGGGACTGAGCATCTGCACCGGCGTCTCGTCTGCGTGCAGTACACCCTGTTGCAGGATTTCCTGATGGAGCGCGTCGACCAGCGGTTGCAGCTGCACGCCGCACATGCCGACCCAGGCGCCCAGTGTCGAGCGCGGTATCGCGAGACCCGCGCGCGCAAAGATCTGTTCTTGACGATACAGGGGTAAGTGATCCGCGTATTTGTTGATCAGCACCGACGCCAGCAGTCCCGTGGTGGGGATGCCCTTGTCAATGACGTGTGCGGGCACCGGCGCCTGAATCAGCGTTTCGCAGTTCTTGCACACCCACTTCCCACGGATATGCCGCTCAACCGTGAAGACGCCTGGCGTGTAATCCAGCTTCTCGCTGATGTCCTCGCCAATCCGTACACGCTCGCAGCCACACTGGCACATCTTGCTATCGGGCTCGTGATGGATCTCTGTGCGCGGCAGCTGTGCTGGCAGCCCTGTGCGTTTAGGCTGCTGGCGCGACGGGGCGGTGGGGGTGTCCGGCTTAAGCTGCTCGAGTTCCAGTTCGATGGCGACCAGATCCGCGTCGATCGCTTCATCCAGCAGGTTCATCTGCTCGCTGCCCAGCTGTTCGCTGCGCCGGCCGAACTGCTGGCGCTTCAGGATCGAGATCTCATGAGTCAGCTGGTCGATACGGGTCTGCCGGTAATGCAGTTCCCGTTCCTTCTCATCGACCTCCCGGGTCTTGTCCTGAAGCTCCCGCTCTCTCTCCTGGACCTGGGCAATCAGCTGCTCTGCAAGCGTGCGCAACTGTTCCGGGCTGAGGGCGTTGAGATCGGCGGGCAGGTTCATGCAGGCCAGTCTGCCAGAACCCCAGACACCGTGGAAGCGCAACAGTTTACGTCCCTGCTGGCCTCATACGACGCGGATCACACCGTTCGGGCCGATACGCTGCCACGGCAAGCCGACCACAAGACCTGCGAGTTGTTCCTGCGTGAGCGCATGATGCTTCGGTTCGCTACCAGAGTGAGGCCACACAAACTGCCCTTCGTTCAGCCGTCGCGACGCCAACCAGATGCCGATACCGTCGTGGACCAGCACCTTCAGGCGGTTGGCCCGCCGGTTGGCGAACAGGTAAGCATGGTGCGGATGCGCAGCACCAAATACCTTGACGACACGCGCCAGTGCCGTATCGAAGCCGGCGCGCATGTCCAGCGGATCGACCGCCAGCCACGCTTCATCAATGCGGATCACGCGAGCCACTCACGCAGCCAGGCGGCGCATTGTGCTGCCTCTGATGTC
>NZ_BAYE01000024.1 GCF_000685095.1 Paraburkholderia caledonica NBRC 102488 | reverse complement strand
GCCGGGCAAGGCGACGGTCAACGACCAGAACTACGCACAGCCGCGGCTGGCAAAAAGCCTTGTGCCGAACCGCGAGTCCTACGAGGAGGCGCGCGGTACGGCGAGCCAGCGCATCGAGCTGTACGAGCCCGCTGACTTTGCTCAGCCCGAGGCGCGGCGCACGTCTGCCCATCCGAACGACGAGCAGATCGAAGGCCAGTACCTTGCGCGGGTCAAGCTCGAAGCGCGGCGATGCCAGGGTTTGCGCGCAACCGGCAGGGGGCACCTCCTGGCCCTTCAGCCGGGCCGCACGTTCACGCTTGCGGGCTATCCGCAGGAGCGCGCGAACTGCGAATACATCGTTCTGCGCTGTGATCTGGACATCACTGAGGTCGGCACGTCATCGGGCGCATGGCGTCAATACACCGTCAACACGGAGTTCGAACTGCAACCGGCGAGCGAGTATTTCCGGTTGCCGCAGCTCACGCCCCGGCCGCGCATCGACGGTTATGAATATGCGGTGGTGGTCGCGCCGCAGGACAAGGAAATGTTCATCGACCACCGGAACCGCCTGCGCATCCAGTTCGACTGGGACCGGCGGGCGAATCTCGATGGCGCAAGCTCGATCTGGGTGCGCGTCATGACGCAATGGCAGGGCGGCGAGCTGGGTGTCGTCGCCCCCGGCCGCGCCGGTCAGATGGTGCTGGTCGCGCACGTGCACGGCGATCCGGACCAGCCGGTAGTCGCGGGATTCGTGGTGGACAGATTCAACATGCCGCCGTGGGAACTGCCGGCCAATGCGGCACTGAGCGGCATGCGCAGTAAAAGCCTCGAGTACGGTCTGCACTCCAACCACCTCGCGCTGGACGATACGCCCGGCAGGATGCAGGCGCAGCTTGTGAGCGACCAGGCGAATTCGCGGTTTGTGGCGGGGTTCAACACGCGCATTGACGGCACGAAGGGGCGCACCGAGGCGCGCGGTGAGGGAATCGAGATCGCCACCGATGCGCATGCGGTGATGCGCGCTAACAGAGGCATGTTGCTGACGACGGAAGCGCGCGCGGGTGCGAGCGCGCCGGTGAAGGACATGGGCGAGACGGTGGCGCGGCTCACGCAGGCGCGACAGCAGCATGAGGAGCTTTCACAGCTCGCGCAGAAGCACAACGCGCAGACGCCAGGTTCGAGTCAGGGCGACGTCACCGGCACGATCAGGACGCAGAACGAGGCGGTCAGAGGCGGGCAGAAGACGGCGGACAACCCGTCGCCCGAGATGACACGGCCGGACGTCGTGGTGGCGAGCGCAGCGGGCATCGCGACGACCGCGGCCGACAGCACGCACATGGCGAGTGCGAACGATCACGCGATCACGGCGGGACGGGATGTGAGTGTGTCGTCGGGCCGCTCACTGTTTGCGTCGGTGCGCGGAGCATTCAGAGTGTTTGCATATCAGCTCGGCATGAAGCTGATCGCGGCCAAAGGCCGGGTGGACATCCAGGCGCAAAGCGACCAGATGGCATTGGGGGCACTCAAGGACCTCACGATCAGCAGCACCGACGGCAGGATCGTGCTGACGGCGGCAAAGGAAATCTGGCTCGGTGCAGGCGGGTCGTACATCCAGATCAACGGTGGCGGGATCATCAACGGGTCGCCGGGGCCGATTCTGGAGAGAGGCGCGTCGTGGGATGTGCCGGGGCCGGATTCGAAACGTATGCCCTCACCGACGATGCCTCAAGGCGATCTGAAAACAACAAGTCTATATCCTCAATCGCGCTAACCATGATTATTAGTCCACCCTTCCTGCCCCAGTCCGGATTCAATTCGTGCGCCGTCAACAATACTGACCCCGATCAGCTGATGACGGTAGTCGAAACGTATGAGCGAGGCTGCCACGGCGTCTTCCCCGTCACCTTTGACCGTCGTTGGCACGGTGGCATCCATCTCGTGCCACCGACCTTGGACGAACCCGTGCGGGCCGTCGCCGATGGCGAAGTGGTCGCCTACCGCATCAGTCTGAATCCCATCTCCGATGGCCATATTGATGAGGCGACCGGCCAGGAGGCACTGAATACGAACACGGGCTTCCTGCTGCTGCGCCACGTAACCGATACGGGGAACGGACGCACCCTTACCTTCTATTCGCTGTACATGCATCTGCTGGACCTGACGGCGCAACAATCACTTACTGGGTCGCCAGCTAATTCACCTCAGAACAGTTCGCCCACTGCACTCGCAGCGTGGCTGCTCGAAGCGAGCGATAACGTAAAGCAGGGCAATGGCAAAAAGGTATATCGCAAAGATATCCTCGGGCACTGGGGCACATCGCAGGGCACGCGACACCTGCATTTCGAAACCTTCATGACCGAGGATGATTTCACCACGTGGTTCGATCAATCTGGCCACACAGTCCAGCTTGGCGAAAAGAATCCGGTACAGCCCACGTCAGATGACTGGTGGGGGCACGCCTATTTTGTGATTCCCGCCACGGCTGAATTTGTAGCTCGTCCTGGGACGCCGTATGACGACCCGTGGTTTCCCGCGCTAAGCAGAGGCAAGTTACCGAATGACAAGGCCAAACTGTATGTCGAGGCGTACTTCCACAAGGGACAGCGCTACACGCGCTCGTGGCTGGACGAGAGCGACGACGGCAACTGCGTATTGCTGACGCCCGAGCCGGTGAAAGATTGCTTCCCCGAATATGAATACAAGCTCTATGAGCGTGCACTGAAGTTGTATCCAACTTGCCCGAGCGATGGCTACGAACTGCTGCGATTCGGGCGCATCCTCTCGCTACCGCCCACACTCAGCTTGTCCCAAGACAAAGTGACCTGGGTTGCTGTGCCGTTCGATGCAAATGGTACGCAGGGTTACGTCGATATCAGCAAAACGTCAATCATCAAACTCTCGGACGCTGACTTTCCGTTTTTTACTGGCTGGCAGAAGATCAACAGCGGTAATGCACCGCTGGATGCTAATGGCCTGTTCAGCTACCGCAAGTTGATGCAGCTCGTCGGCGATGCGACGGCGGTCGAATACGAGGTTTCCCAGGACGACCCGAAGTTCAGTCTGGATGATCAGCTCACGTACTACGTGCAAGGCAACGATACCGTGCGAAATAAGCTCGCCGGTTTCGTCTGCCATACAAACAGCGAATGGGACCCGGCCAACAACGACCAGCGATATCAGGACTTGAACAACCCGGACGGATATTTCGGGAAGCGCAAGGACACCGACCCTGATGGTTACGACAGGTTTGTCGGCTTCCTAAAAAAACTTCAGTTTCTGGATCGTATCCCCGCATTGGCCGGGGGAAAAAAGTTGTGGTATTTCCACCCGCTCGCGTTTATTCGACACTTCAGGAAGTGTGGGTGGCTCAGTCGAAGTGAGCTTCAGCAACTTCTGCCCAAACATGTTGTACAAAAAGGGACGCCTTGGAAGTGGCAAACGGTAAGCATACATGGGGCAGATCCTATGTTGTCGGCGAGCGATCACAATGCCATCCAAAGACGGCTGGCACTCAACAATGCGATCCGCAAATATGGAGTTCAATCACCGGTTCGTATGGCGTCGTTCTTTGGAAATGCGACAGAGGAAACCCAATGGTTTCAAAAGTACCATGAGGGATCACCTTACTGGTACAAACCGTGGGATGGACGAGGGATGTTGCAACTTACACACGCCACCAACTATATAAAGTATTGGACGTTCAGAGGGCTTTCCGTTACCAGCGATGTGAAGACCACCCTGGATCAGCATACGCATCTGGCTGACTCCCATCGACCAATGCTAAACGGGCACAAAGGGATGTACGATCCGACGAATTCGCTTAGCGACGCGTCAACGCATATTCCCTCTGAAATTATCGAAAGGAGGAATGCAACGGCCAATCCGTTTGAAGCGGCGGATAGTGCCGGTTGCTATTGGGTCTGGTCGAGAGCAGCAAGCTGCGCGGACGAACACGAAAGTCAACAAGCCAGCACACTGCGGTCGCTCGATACAGATCATGGGACCAAGTACTACTATGAAAACAGTGCGTTTGGAAAGGTTGCTGGTACCGTAAATACTGGTTCACCTTCAAGTCAGTACAGCTCAATTTGGGACATACAGTCTCGATTCTTGGCATTCGCTAATGCGCAAGTGATCCTGTTCGATGTCACGAATTTTCCGCAGCCAAACAGTTCAACATCTTGCCTGCCTATTGACTTTTCTCGTTCAGAGGCGCCATGAACTACCGCCCTATCGTAGCTGTGGTTTTGTTTCTCTTAGTCGCATCCTTTATTAATCCGGCGTTTGCACAAGACCAGTGGGTTAGGGTGGGTAATGCGGCTGGACAGACTGCTAGTGCAGACGGTCCAGCAGTGATACTGGTTGATATGGGCAATTGTCGATTTTCGATGACAATTGGAAAGCGAGATCATGTGAAATACAACGACCCAGATCTTGTACTTTATCGCGCAAATCGCACGCTAACAGACCACCATCTGCCGCATCTGAAGCAGGCTGAGATGACGTCGGGATACGATTGGTGGTTTGAGGAGCCTAAAACCATGAAGACCCAATGGATGGGCTTGATGTGCGACAAAATTTCAAATTTCAAGTGGTCATCCAGTTCGACGCGGGCCGAAGTTTCTCCCGAGTTGCAGGACATCATGGACTCGAATTCGTTGAAGTGCCCCGCAAATTTCGATGGTAATCAATGGGTACCAATTTCAAGTAAAGATGACGTGATATTCAAAAATATAGACTTAAGCGAAACTCGGGGATTCGTGATAGACAGCAGGTCTAAGACAAAAGATCAAGGTTCGAGATTTTGTTTCATTCACGGGGAGAATATATTGCTCGGAGTGTCTGGAGGTGGCGCAAATCTCAGAAATGAGAAAAATGGCTCGATCCTGAATGTCTTGCAAAGTATTGAATTCAAATCTGACGACTCGCCAGTGAACCAGTAACCGAACAGCAATCATGATTGACCTTATCCGACTCGGCGACAGCACCGATCACGGCGGCGAAGTCATCACCGCCTCCGACACCATGCATTACGGCGGCAGGCGCGTCGCCCGCAAGGGCGACCATGTGACATGTGCGCAGCATCCGGACGTAAAGCCCAATGTCATCATCGAGGGCGACGAAAAGATCACTGACCACGGCGTACCGGTTGCCCGACAGGGTCACCGTGCCACATGCGGATGCAGCCTGATTTCCAGCATCGTTTAGCCGGCGTGTCCACGTCGCAGAACGGAGGAAAACTCGCCTGTTCAGACTTCAGGCAAGTCACTTAGCTTGTCCAGGACGAGATCCCCATGACCCTATCCCGCAGACTGCCTATCACACGATGCTATCCAAAGGTCAGTGCACCTTTCGATCGAACAAATTTCCGCGCTTGCGCGCCAGCGCATGACCCGCATCGGCACGTACGACACCCCTCAAGCCTTCAACCCCGACCCCGCCGCCTCTTCCCTCGACTGCACCTGCAAGACCGCATCGCGCTTATCAAGCAGATGTTGCCGAAGAATCTGACTGAGCCTCTTGCCGTCCCGCGCCTCGAGTGCCTTCAACATTTCGTCGTGGTCATGAATGGCGCTGTCCCACTTCGGGATCTGAAAATTGGACCGGAAACGCAGCGCCTGCAAGCGCCGATTCACCGAGATATAAGTCTGCCGAAGCGCTGAGTTCCGCGCGGCCTCATTGATCTTGTCGTGGATCGCCTGATTCCGGCTGTAGTACCCAGCCAGGTCGTTTTGCGCGCGACAAGCGAGCATTGCGTAATGCAACGCCTTGATGTCGGCAAGCTCCGCCGCCGTCATCCGGTCGGCTGCCAGTTCGCCCGAAAAAGCCTCGAGACCGCTCATCAACTCGAACGTCTCGCGCAACTCCGCCTCCGACATCTTCCACACCGACGCGCCCCGGTTCGGCGAAATCTCGATCAACCCCTCAGCGGCCAACACCTTGAGCGCCTCACGCAACGGCGTGCGGGAAATGCCAAGCGTTTCGCACAGCTCGCGCTCGTTCAGCTTCTTGCCCGGCTCAAGTACGCCCTCGACGATGAACCGGCGGATGTGCTCCACAACCGTGTCATGCAAGCGCTGACGCTCCACTTTCGGCAACACGGCCGCCGTGGGCAGGCTTGCCTCAAATTCCGAATTTTGCATACAAACTTCCTTATCCACATTGGATTCGATTTTATCGGATAGCCGCGCACGGCGAAACAGCACGGGTAAACACCTGTGCGCAAAGGCGATTTTGGTCTTTCGCCTGTCCGAACTCGTCTGATATAGTTTTTTGCATGCAAAATTCAATCGGAGGAGCGCAATGTTGAAGTTAGATTTTCATCCCGCCGGCCGTCACTTTCTGCAGATTCCGGGGCCGAGCCCCGTGCCCGATCGCATCCTCCGGGCGATGAGCTACCCGACCATCGACCACCGCGGCCCTGAGTTCGGCGAACTGGGTCTGAAAGTGCTCGACGGGATTAAGAAGATCTTCAAGACACAGCATCCCGTGGTGATCTATCCGGCGTCCGGCACCGGCGCATGGGAAGCGGCGCTTTCGAACACGTTGAGCCCCGGCGATCATGTGCTGATGTTCGAGACCGGGCACTTCGCAACGCTCTGGAAAAAGATGGCCGAAAGCTTGGGGCTCAAGCCTGAGTTTCTTGGCTTGCCCGGCATCGAGGGTTGGCGCCGCGGCGTTCAACCGCAAATGATCGAAGCGCGTCTGCGCGAAGATACGCAGCACTCGATCAAGGCGGTGTGCGTCGTGCACAACGAAACGTCCACGGGCGTGACTTCGGATATCGCCGCCGTGCGGCGCGCAATCGACGCCGCAGGACATCCCGCGCTATTGCTCGTCGACACGATCTCGGGCCTTGCCTGCGCCGATTATCGCCACGACGAGTGGGGCGTCGACGTCACCGTTTCAGGCTCGCAGAAGGGCCTGATGCTGCCGCCAGGCATCAGCTTCAACGCGATTTCGCCGAAAGCCGTGGCCGCGAGCAAGCATGCAAAGTTGCCCCGCAGCTTCTGGGACTGGAATGAAATCGTCGAGATGAACAAGACGGGCTACTGGCCCTACACGCCGAACACGAACCTGCTGTACGGGCTTCACGAAGCGCTCGAAATGATTCTCGGCGAAGGGCTCGACAACGTGTTCGCGCGTCACGAGCGTCTTGCCGAGGCGACTCGCCGCGCGGTGCGCGCCTGGGGCCTGGAAATCCAGTGCGCCGATCCGGCTGTATATAGCCCGGTGCTGACGGGCGTGATGATGCCCGACGGCGTCGATGCCGACGCCGTTCGCAAGCTGATCTACGAACGCTTCGACATGTCGCTCGGCACGGGTCTCGGCAAGATGAAAGGGCGCATGTTCCGCATCGGTCATCTGGGCGATTGCAACGACCTGATGCTGCTCGCGACGCTCGCAGGTTGCGAAATGGGCTTGCGGCTCGCGGGCGTTCCGCTCAAGGGAAGCGGCTTGCCTGCCGCTATGGAGTGGTTGAGCGAGCCGACGCAAGCGTCCGGTTTGAAGGCGGCAGCCTGAACGAAGCGGCAAAACAAGCTGTGCTGGCCACGTCGCAAAACCGGACCCGCTCAACAAGCCGCGGCAACGCATCGAAAAAAGCAGACCGCAACGAAAGCAGGCATCAACGAAGTCAGTTCCATCACGAAGCCGCGCACAGAACGCGGCCCGAACAATGCGATGGCGAGGCGGCGCGTGCCGCCTCGCGACGACGAAGCGCGCCATCTCAGGAACGCCGTCGATACATGCAAATGGAGAGAGACGATGAAGCGGTTTCGTGGGACCAGTGCGACCAGTATCGTTCTATTGATGCTCTGCATCATGTACTTCATCACTTACCTGGACCGCGTCAACGTCAGTACGGCGGCGGCGGGCTTCGGCAAGGAATTCCATCTTTCGCATACGGAAGTCGGGCTGGTGTTCTCGGCTTTCGCGTATCCGTATCTGCTGTTTCAGATTATCGGCGGCTGGGTGAGCGATCGTTTTGGCGCAAGACGCACGCTGCTCGCGTGCGGCGCGGTGTGGGGCATCGCGACCTTGCTGACCGGTTTTGCCGGTGGCCTCATTTCGCTGCTGGCGGCGCGCGTGCTGCTCGGTTTCGGTGAAGGCGCGACCTTTCCGGCGGCGACATCTGCGATGGCGCGCTGGGTCGCGAAAGAAAAACGCGGCTTCGCGCAGGGCATCACGCATGCGGCCTCGCGCGTCGGCAATGCGGTCGCGCCCGGCATCGTCGTACTCGTGATGGCGAACTGGGGATGGCGCGAATCGTTCTACATCTGCGGTGCGTTCAGTCTATTGTGGGTCGTCGTGTGGGCTTTGACGTTCACCGAGCATCCGAAAGACCATCCGCGTATCACGAAGGAAGAGCTCGAAGTATTGCCCGCGCCGAAAGCAAAGTCGGCGGGCGTGCCCTGGGGCAAGCTGTTTCGCCGCATGGCGCCCGTTACGATCGTGTACTTCTGCTATGGCTGGACACTGTGGCTGTTCCTGAGCTGGATTCCGCAATACTTCCTGCACAGCTATCACCTGGAACTGAAGAAGTCGGCGATCTTCGCATCGGTCGTGTTCCTCGCCGGCGTGGTGGGCGATACGCTTGGCGGCGTCGTGACCGACTTCATTTACAAGCGAACCGGGAGCCTGAAGCGCGCACGCAGCTGGATGGTGTCGGTGTGCATGATGTTCTGCCTGCTGTCGCTGATTCCGATTATGTTCACGCACAACGTGTATCTGTCGATGGCGTGTCTCGCGTCGGGCTTCTTCTTCGCCGAGATGACGATTGGCCCGATGTGGGCCATTCCGATGGACATCGCGCCGGAAGCCTCGGGCACGGCGAGCGGCATGATGAACACGGGCTCGGCGCTCGCGGCGATCATCTCGCCCGTGATGGGCGGCTTCCTGATCGACTACTTCGGCAGCTGGGAGTTGCCGTTCGTCGGCAGCATGCTGTTGATGGCGATTGGTGTCGTGCTCGCGTTCCGCATGCAACCGGAGAGCAAGTTTGCAGACGATCCCGCGGACAAGGGGCAGGTCTCGCCCCGCATGGGCGTGTAAGCGATGCTTAAGTCCTCTCGCGCCGACGCCATGAAGCTGACCACGTTGCCTCTGAGCCGCTTGCTCGCCGATGCGCGCCGCGATCATGCGACGCTCGACAACCTTCCGCCCAATCTCACGCCGACCGACGCCGGCGCGGCATACGCGGTCCAGCATGAGATCCTGGCCATTGCCGGCGCGCGCATCGGCGGCTGGAAGATCGGCGCCAAGTCGGACAGCGGGCCGATCCAGGGCGCGCCGTTGCCGGAGGTCGACCGGTATCCCGACGGCGCTACTGTGCCGCGCGCGGCCTTCGCGCCATTGGGCCTGGAACTGGAGATCGCCTTTCGTTTCGGTCGCAGTTTCGAGCCCTCCACAACGCCTTATAGCGAGGCCGACGTGCATGCCGCAATCGGCTCGTTCGGCGCGACCATCGAAATCGTCGCGAGCCGTTTTGACGCGTGGCCGGACGTCGACAAGCTCGCGCAACTGGCGGACTTGCAGAACCACGGCGCGCTCGTCGTCGGCGAATTCATGCCGTACGACGAGAGCTTTCCGTTTGTCTCGCCCGCGCTGCGTTTCGATTTCAACGGACGCGATGTCGTGGAATTGACGCCAGCCAATCCCGCAGGCGATCCGCGCCGATTGCTCACGTGGCTTGTCAATCACGCGACGTCGCGTGGCGTCACCGTGACGCCGGAAATGGTCGTGACGACCGGTTCGTACACCGGCATGTTCTTCCCACGAAGCGCGGGCACGGCACACGGACGCATCGAAGGACTGCCATCGGTAAGCGTCACGTTGTATTGACCGTTCGGGCGCTCGCGCGCTTTGCCGCGTTGCGCCGCGATTTCTGCGTATTGCAACAACACCGACGTTATGACGAATCCCACTTCCGCTTTGCTGGTCAAGCCGATTCATCTCGTGCCGTCCACGGCGCGTCTGATGACGCCGCTCGCGCAACATCTGCGTAAATCGTTGCGTGGCGACGTGCTGTTCGATGCAGCAAGCCGGGGACGTTATGCGACCGATGCGTCGATCTATCAGATCATGCCCGTCGGCGTCGTCGTGCCGCGCGACCAGGACGATCTGCGCATCGCACTTGAAATTGCTCGCAGCGAGAAAGTACCGCTGCTTGCACGCGGCGCGGGCACGAGTCAATGCGGACAGACGGTTGGTGAAGCGCTCGTGATCGACACGAGCAAATGGCTGAACAATATCGTCGATTTCGATCTGGAGGCGCGCACGGTGACGGTCGAGCCGGGCGTCGTGCTCGATCATCTGAACGCGTGGCTCAAGCCGCACGGTCTCTGGTTTCCGGTGGACGTGTCGACAGCGGCGCAATGCACGATCGGCGGCATGGCGGGCAATAATTCGTGCGGTTCGCGCTCGATTGAATACGGCAACATGGTGCACAACGTCGAAGCCATCGACGCGATTCTCGCGGACGGCACCGAAGCGCGTTTCGCTTCGTTGCGCAATGCGCCGCAAGGCGCGCGTTTGCAGCAGATATTCGAAGGCGTCAAGCAGATCGCGCAACGCGAGCGCGACGAAATCGTGGCGCGCGTGCCGAAAGTGTTGCGCCGCGTGGCCGGCTACAACATCGACCTGTTTGACTGTCAGAATCCGCGCGCTTATACCGACGACGGCGTGGCGAACCTCGCGCATCTGCTGGTCGGCTCGGAAGGCACGCTCGCATTCAGCCGTCAGTTGACGCTGAAGCTCGCGCCGTTGCCCGCGCATAAAACGCTGGGCGTGGTCAACTTTCCGACGTTCTGGCAGTCGATGGATCTGACCCAGCACATCGTCAAGCTGAAGCCGGTCGCGGTGGAGCTGGTCGACCGCACCATGATCGATCTGGCGATGAGCAACCCTGCGTTTCGTCCGGTCGTCGAAAAGGCGCTGGTCGGCGAGCCGCAAGCGGTGCTGCTCGTGGAATTCGCGGGCGAGTCGCGCGACGCGCAACTCGAGTCGCTCAGGCAACTTTCCGAATTGATGGCCGATCTCGGTTTGCCTGGCTCGGTTGTGGAAATGTCGGACGCGAACGCACAAAAGGCGCTGTGGGAAGTGCGCAAGGCCGGCCTCAACATCATGATGAGCATGAAGGGCGACGGCAAGCCGGTGTCTTTCATCGAAGACTGCGCGGTGCCGCTCGAACATCTCGCCGAGTACACAAGCCAGTTGACGGAGGTGTTTCATCGGCATGGCACGGAGGGCACCTGGTACGCGCATGCGAGCGTCGGCACGCTGCACGTTAGGCCGATTCTCGACATGCGCCGCGACGGCGCGGTGAAAATGCGCGCGATTGCCGAGGAAGCCGCGGCATTGGTGCGCGAATATAAGGGCGCTTATTCCGGGGAGCACGGCGACGGCCTGTGTCGCGGCGAATGGGTGGCGTGGCAATACGGTCCCAAACTCAACCATGCGTTCAGTGAGATCAAGGCGCTGTTCGATCCGGACAATCGCTTCAATCCCGACAAGATGGTGCGTCCGCCGAAAATGGACGACGCGAGCTATTTCCGTTTCGCGCCCGGCTATCGGGAACGGCACATCGAACCGGCGCTCGACTGGTCCTCATGGAACGTCGAACGCGATCCGCTGACTGGCCGCGAAACCGCGCCGGGCAGCGGCAACGACCTCGCAGGCGGTCTCGCGAAGGCCGTCGAAATGTGCAATAACAACGGCCACTGCCGAAAATTCGATGCAGGCACGATGTGCCCGAGCTACCGCGTGACGAAAGACGAACAGCATGTCACGCGCGGGCGGGCGAACACCTTGCGTCTTGCAATCTCCGGTCAGCTAGGCGAGGCCGGCCTTGCCAGCGACGAAGTAAAGGACACGCTCGATCTCTGCGTGTCATGCAAGGGCTGCAAGCGCGACTGCCCGACGGGCGTCGATATGGCGAAGTTCAAGATCGAAGCGCGCGCCGCGCGCGTCAAGCGACATGGCCTGACGCTGCGCGACAAGCTCGTCGCCTTCATGCCGCGCTACGCTGCCACCGCGAGCCGCATGCCGGGCTTGATCGCACTTGCCGACAATGTGCCGCTCGTGTCGTCCTTGTTCAAACGCGCGGTCGGTTTCGCGAGCGAACGGAGCTTGCCGCGCTTCAGGAAGTCGTTTCTGTCGAGCGCGAGGCCCACTGTGAACGCGCATGGCGCGGCGCTGAAGGAAGTGCTGTTGTTCGTCGACACCTTCAATAACAGCATGGAGCCCGAGAACGCCAGGGCGGCGCAGAAGGTACTGGAGGCGGCGGGCTACACCGTGCACTTCAACATGCGCGAAGGCGAGCGGCCGGTTTGCTGCGGCCGCACGTTTCTCGCGGCGGGCCTGGTTGACGAAGCGAAGTACGAAGCGAGACGGATGCTCGATCTCTTCAAGCCTTTCGTGGAACGCGGCGTGCCCATTGTCGGCCTGGAGCCGTCGTGCCTGCTGTCGCTGCGCGACGAGTTTTTGCACTACGGCTTCGGCGACGAAGCACAGCGGCTCGCCAAACAGGCGTTCCTCTTCGAAGAATTCCTGGTGCGCGAGGAAAAGGCGGGTCGCCTGACGCTTGCGTTGAAGCCCTTGGACACGCCACAGGCGCTGGTGCATGGCCATTGTCATCAGAAGGCGTTCGACGCCTTTACGCCCGTGCAAACCGTTCTGAAATGGATTCCTGAGTTAAAGGTATCGACGGTGGAATCGTCGTGCTGCGGAATGGCCGGCAGCTTTGGCTACGAAGCGGAGCACTATGCGACGTCGCAAGCCATGGCCGAGTTGTCGCTATTGCCAGCGGTGCGCAAGATCGACGGCAATACCGTCATGGTCGCGGACGGCACGAGTTGCCGTCATCAGATTCACGATGGCGCAGGTGTGGAGGCCATTCATGTGGCCCGTGTGCTCGCTATGGCGCTGCAATGACGTGCTCAAGCCGGGACAGCCTGCCGGTACGCGGTAGGCGACACACCCACGCCTTCGCGGAAACGGTGGCTAAAGTGGCTCGCGTTTGCATAGCCGCATAGCTCGGCAATCCGCAGAAGCGGCAGTGAAGTGGTGCGCAACAGCATGCGCGCGCGTTCGAGCCGCTGCTGCGCGATCCACGCAGCGGGCGGCAATCCGAACGACGTGCGGAACATGCGCGCAAGGTGAAACTCCGACAGCGCCGCCACGCCTGCAAGTTCACCGATGGTGAGCGGCTCTGCGAGATGGCTCTCGATGTAATCGAGCAGTCGCCGTCTCGTCGCGACCGACAAACCGCCCTTCAGCGCCAGGCCGGTGCGGCGCACGCCTTGCGAGCGCAACAGCAGGCTCAGCACTTCATGTGCGGTTTCGTTGGTGCGCAGCAAACCGTCCGGGGCGTCCCAACGTTCGTTCGCAAGCGACTGACACAGACTGGCAATGCGCGCGTCTTCGAAATACGTGCGATCGGCAAGCGTCAACTCGCGCGGCTCGCGGTCCAGTTCCTGCACAGCGCGTTGCGTGAAGTGCTCAGGCAGGAAATAGAGGTGCATGAAATGCATATGGCCGCGCACCCACCAGCGCGATTCATGATCGCCGGGTAATGCGCATAGCCGCGACGGCGCGCCGTAACGCCCCGGCATTTTCTGCCGCTCGGTGCGATAGCCGCCATCCAGATAGCACGAGAGGGTGTGGTGGCCCGGGCGATCGTAGACTGTCTCGGCGACTTCTGTGTCGCGCGTCCACACGGCAATCGCCAGTCCGTCACCGAGCCACGCAAACCGGTCCAGGATCGCGTTCGAGCTGCCGAGCGTGTGACACACCGACTGAATGCCAAACGGCGTTTCAGTGGCGTCATTCACAGCGACGGGCGGGCTCGGCTTCACGGGACTGATGTCGTTCTTGCGGGATATGAGCGTGAGTATACGGCTGGCCGCGCCCCGGCACATATGCGCTCGCGGTTCGCCGCCGAAAATGCGCAATCCTGGACAAGTCCGGGCGTCTGCGTTGCCGCATAGTCGACCTCCTGTATCCGCTGTTGCAGGCTTGACCATGAATCTGTCGCTTTATGCCGTTACCGTTCTGATCTGGGGCACCACCTGGATCGCGATCAAGTGGCAGTTGGGCGAAGTGCCGCCGCCGGTCTCCATCGCCTGGCGTTTCTGGATCGCCGCACTGGTGCTGTTCGCGCTGTTGCGCATGATGCGCCGGCCGATGTGGCCGCCGCGCGCCGCGTGGCGATTTTTGTTCGCGCAAGGGCTCGCGCTGTTTTGCGTCAACTTTCTGTGCTTCTACTACGCTGAACAGGCTGTGCCGAGCGGCCTCGTGGCAGTGGTGTTCTCCACGGCGCCGCTTCTCAATTCGATCAACGGACGGCTTTTCATGGGGCGTCCGCTGCAGCCATCGGCGATTGCGGGCGCTATGCTCGGTCTCGCCGGCATTGTGTGTCTCTTCGTTCAGCAGATGAGCGGACATCTCGGCGACCACGCCGCATGGCTTGGGCTTGGCATCGCGTTTCTCGGCACATTGTGCTTTTCGGCTGGCAACCTGTTGTCGAGCCGCATGCAGTCGATGGGATTGCATCCGTTCGCAACTAATAGCTGGGCGATGTTGATCGGCGCGAGCGTGCTGACCGTAGGAAGTGCGCTCGCCGGCTTCCCGTTCGCTATCGAATCGTCCACACGCTATCTCGGCGCACTGGCGTATCTCGCGGTGTTTGGCTCTGTGATCGGCTTTACCGCATACCTGATGCTGGTCGGGCGCATCGGGCCCGAGCGCGCCGCCTATTCGACCGTGCTGTTTCCGATCGTGGCGCTGGCTGTGTCGACGGTATTCGAAGGCTATCAGTGGTCGGCATTGGCAGTGGTTGGATTACTGCTGGTGGTAGCCGGCAATCTGGTTGCGTTCGATATGACGCGGCGCATTTTCGCGCGACGCAGCCACGCTTAATGACGGCGGGGTTTATGCGCACAAAGTGCACTTTTGCTGGGATGGATTCACAAATAGCATTTGAAGAAAACGATATTTGACGATCTATTGACGCGTCGTGACAAGATTAACCGTTTGTGTCACATAACGCAGCGAGACCGCGGAAGAACCGGCGTGCCGCACACTCCCTATGCATGCGGGATATTCGTTTTTATCAAATATTTACCGTCAATTTTTTTATCAATTAATTCACCTGTTTTCTATGCGAGGATGAAAACGTCACTTGCAAGGGAACATCGTCGTGAAACTCTTTTCGCGCCTCGGCGCGGCAATCATTTTTTGCCACTGTCTTCTTCCGCTTACTGGCTATGCGCAGTCGCAGCTCACCTACACTACCTCGTGGATCGGCAACAGCTTCGGTTTCGGCGACGGCAAGTGGATGCAGCAGGATATCCAGGCAATCGCGGTGGGCGCCGACGGTACTGTTTTCACGAACGCGCCGTGGGACGAGAGCGGCAGTGAAATAGCGGCGTATCGCGGGGGCGACAAGATTGGCGTCGCGGGATTCACGCACGGTTGGGGCGCTGCGGGCGGCGATGCCGTCGCGGTCAACCACACGTATCTGTACGCGGCAATGTCGATCGGGAACGAGAACAACAAACTGGTCGGCGCGGACTATCCGCCGGCCGGACAGACATGGTTTGGCATCACGCGCCGCACGTTGGCGAATCTCTCGGCAGGCGTGCCGTTTAGTGCGGGCGTGGGCAATAGCGCGAACGCAACGAAAAACAGCTTCCTGCCCGTCGATACAGTAACGACCGGTACCGACGCGGCCATCCGCGGACTTGCCGCCACCGACAACGAACTGTACCTCTCGGACACCTACGCGAACCGCATCGTCGTTTTGAACGCCAATACGATGCAGCCATTGCGTTCGTGGAGCGTCAGCTCACCAGGACGTATCGCCATCGACACCGATTCGACGCTCTGGGTGATAAGCGGCATATCGTCCGGAAACCTAACTATCTTGCACTTTGGCGCAGATGGCACCGCGCTTGCCGGCGCCTTGCCGTTGCCCGCCGGCGCAGTTCCGGCCGACATCGCCGTTACGCCGGCGGGACAAATTCTCGTCGCGGATAACGGGCCGTCGCAGCAGATTCTCGTCTTCAACAAGGACGCCCATGGTCAACCGCGAGCAGCCGCGCCGCTCGGAACCCGCAACGGTATTTTTCATGCGGTCAAGGGCGTGCCGGGCAACTGGCGCTTTAACGGCATGACGGGAATCGCGCTCGATCCGGCGGGCAATCTATATGTCGCGCAAAACGGTGAAGGGCCGCGGCCGGTTGGCTCCGCATCGGTCGGTCAAGGTGCGGTGCTCGAAAGCTATGTGTTCAGCTCGCATGCGTTGAACTGGCGGCTGTATGGGCTGACGTTCGTGGACAGCGCCGCATTCGATCCGGCTACGCCGGCTTCGGTGTACACCGGTTCAAAGCGCTTCACGCTCGACTACAACCAGCCTGTGGGGCGCGAATGGTCGTACGCGGCGTTCACGCTGAATCGCTTCGATTATCCCGACGACCCCACGTTTCATCAGCCGCGCGGCGTGCGCGGCGAGCCGATGGTGCGAAGAATCGACGGCCGGCCGTTTCTCTATACGCTCGATCCGGGCGCGCATTATCTGAACGTCTACCGTTTCGACGCCGCACATGGCGAGACGGCGATTCCGTCGGGGCTGCTCGCGCAAAATCCGCTGCCGGGCATGTGGCCTTCGGGCCAGCCGGGCTATGGCGAATGGCTGTGGCGCGACGTCAACGGTAACGGTGTTGTGGACGCCAGCGAAATCAGCAGCAATCCGTCGACCGGCAGCACCGTGGGAAACGGCTTCTGGTGGGTGGACGCGCCGGGCAACGTCTGGCTTGCCACACCACTGAGCGGCATTCGCGAGATGCCTTTGCAGGGGCTGGATCTAGCGGGCAATCCGATCTACACCTACTCGAGTTCCAGAATGTTTGCGATGCCGCAGCCTTTCACGCGACTGGCACGGCTCATCTACATCGCGGAATCCGACACCATGTATCTGTCCGGTTTTACGAGCGCCGTTCCGTGGGATGCGACCCACTGGAAAGAGGCCGGCCCCGTGCTCGCGCGTTATGACAACTGGAGCTCGGGCGCGCCTACGCAGCAGTACGCGGTCGCGCTGCCGTGGAACACGCAGAGCAATCCGCAAACGACCGCCGTAGGCGTCGCGGTGGCCGGCGACTATGTCTTCGTGGCCGAGTTGTACACGGCAAAGGTCGATGTCTACGACGCGCGCACAGGTCAGCCGGTCGGCTATATGACGCCCGGCGCGAGTGTGGGCAACACGGGCGGATGGGTGGACGTCTATCTCGGCATCAGCGCGGCGAGACGTGACAACGGCGAGTACGTGATACTGGTAGAAGACGACGCGCGCGCAAAAATCCTGATGTATCGGTGGACACCTTAGTCCAGGTCGTGTTCGCGCCGATCACGAATAGACGGCAACCCGCGATCGGTATATAACAACGTGAAAGGATCGCTCGTTTACCGCTTCAAACGGAGAGACGCTTCATCATGACGCAAGACGTAACGCCTACGCCGCCCACCGGCGACCGGCCCAATCTGGAAAACCTCGACGCAGCGCTCAGTCACGTGGATCAGCAGGTATCGTCCGGCAGCATTGCGTCAGGTGCTGCAAAGGGGATTCTGTACAGCCTGATCGAAACGCTCGGCGCGTTTGTCGGCGATCCGGACTTGCCCGAACACGCGCGTTCGGGATATGAAGGGCTGCTAGAAGCTGCGCGGGAACTGCGCGCGAAGCTGGAACACTGAACGTTGGTTGGGCCTTGACGCTTGCCATCAGCAATTGGCGTTTAGCGTTTTACGCCTAACCCTTAACGACAGCGATCCCTCCTCGCGCCTCGTCGCCAAGCCAGGTGCTGGCCGAGTCGCCGTCTGTGATAAAAAGGCGCACTGTCCTCAACATTGCGCCTTTTTCATGTTCTCTGCGTCCATTACCGCGTTGTTCGCCGCCGGCATTGTCGTCGTGCTGATAACGCCGGGGCCTACTAATACATTGCTTGCGTCGGCAGGTTTGCGCCAAGGCCTGAAGCGGTCGCTACCGCTTATCGCCGCTGAGCTTGTCGGCTACCTGGTTTCTATTTCCGTCTGGGGACGGTTTCTCGCGCAAGCCGCGCATGCGCTGCCATGGCTGCCCGCGTTGCTGCGCGTGGCGGCGGGTTTGTACATCGCGTGGCTGGCCATAGATATGTGGCGCGCGGCCGTCGCGCTACCCGACTCGACGCCGCGCGCAAGCGGCATGCGCCCGCTGTTCATTGCGACGCTGCTCAACCCCAAAGCCTTGCTGTTCGCGGGCACCATTTTTCCGGCCGCTGCTTTCGCGCATTGGCCCGCTTATCTCTCGGCCATGCTGATCTTCGTGTGCCTGCTCGTGCCGATTGCGCTCGCATGGATCGCTTTCGGCGCGGCGCTGGGCAGCGGCAAGCTGCGTTGGCTCGATCCGGCGAAAATCCAGCGCGGCGCGTCGATCCTGCTCGGCGTCTTTTCGCTGTCGCTTGCATGGTCGGCGCTGCATTGACTGCACAGGACGGCGGCGCGCCTACTGTTCGACGCACTCATCCACGCTCAATGCATTCAGCCATTCCGGCGCCGCCCATGTGATTTGCAGTTGCGGCGTGCCGTGCCAATCCGCGCACCGTTGCAACGCGCGACGCAGGTCGCCGGCGAGTCGAGCGCTGGGGCGCACGCCCGCTTCCATATGCACGGACTTCAATTCGAAAATGCCCTGCGCGCGGTGCGCCTTCGCATCGACGCGGCCTACCAGCCGCCCGCGGCTCAGTAGCGGCAGCACGAAGTAACCGTATTTGCGCTTCGCCGCCGGCGTATAACACTCGATTGCATAGTCGAAGTCGAACAGCGCGGCGGCGCGCTTGCGGTCCCATACCACAGGGTCGAACGGCGAGAGTACCGTCGTCACCGTCGAGGCGAGTTTGCCGCTCGCGGCGTCGTCGAGCATGGGCGCGAGGTCGCGGTGCACGAACGTGTCCTGCTTCCAGCCGACCACTTGCACGGGAATCAATTCACCGCGCTCCGCAAGCGCATGGAGCTCGTCGCGATACGGGCGGCGCGGCAGACGGTAATAATCCGCCACCCAGTCGGCCCGCGCGACGCCGAGCGCCCGGCAAGTGCGGCGCAGCAGTTCATCGGCGACGACATCCGAAGGTGGCAGATCGCGTGCGTCGTTCCAGTCCGGCAAGACGCGTTCGGTGACGTCGTAGACGCGCTGAAAATTGCGCCGCTCGGCCACCATGAGTTGCCCGATGGCGAAGAGCACTTCCAGATGGCGCTTTTCCGGCTTCCAGTCCCACCAGCCGTTGCCCTTGCCCGACTCGCGAGCGAAATCCGCCGAGCGCACCGGGCCCGTGGCGCGAATGTGCGCCAGTAGTTTCTCAATGTCTTCGCGATGTTTGTTGTGCCAGTCGGCCGCGTACTTCCAGCCCATGCCGCTCGGGTCCAGCATGCGATGACGCAGCAGGCCGTAGTCTTCGATCGGCACAAAACACGCTTCATGCGACCAGTACTCGAACAGCTTGCCTTCGGCAAGATATTCGTCGAGCCATTGCTGCGCATAGGCGCCGAGCCGGCTGAAGAGCACGAGATAAGGGCTACGCGCGACAACGTGAATCGTGTCGATCTGCAATTGCGCCATGCGGCGGATCGCGTCGAGCACGTCGGCTTTCACGGCCTTGCGGCGCGGCGGTGTCAGCAGACCTTGTGCGGCCAGATGCAGCGTGCGGGCGGCGGAAAGCGGAAGAGTCTTCACGCGGAGATTGTTCAGTGAGTGACTGCGATGAGAAGGCGCGAGCCTGACCTGAATCAGCAGACGCTACTGTAGCGTGAATGCAAAGCGGAGGTTGATGCACACGCGCTGCGCATGAACAGTGGTGTGGCGGACGAAGCGGCAGATGAGTCGTGAACTGGCCGTGGCTGAGCTCGCGGAGCGCGGCCAGGTCTCCACCTCCGCGGCACGCGCGGGCAAAAGCTACCAGCCGCGCCCGTGATGCTTGTCCCAGCCGCGATGACGGCCATGATCGTGATGCCAGCGGTGGCCCCGGTAATAGTCGTCGCGATAGCCGTAACCGTAGACGGGCTGAGGCGCATAGACGACTGGCGGCGGGGCGTACATCACTGGGGGCGCGGCGTAGATTGGGCCCGGCGTGTTGACGAACACACCCACGTCGACGCGAGCAGAAGCGGCAGTCGATGCGCAGGCGGCGGCAAGTCCGAAGGCGGCGAAGAAGATCGCGCGTTTGTTCATGCTTTTCTCCTGTGTCCCAGCAAGACGATTGCTGTTTCCAACGATCGGCCATTCACTGTCGAATGGCTGACATGGATATTACGAGACAGAAAGAAAAGCAGGTGCAACGAGTTGAAGGCGTGTGTAACAGAGCATTACCCGGCAGCGTGGTCAGCGGCTTTTGCTATGGTCCGCCCGTGTACGTGCGGCGGTCCTCGCCGAGGGTCAAGCTCAAGCCACGGATGCGACCGCTTCGCCCGCTGAAACCGCCAGTATCTGGTGAATCTGCGCGACCACCGCCGCGCCTTCGCCGACCGCCGCCGCCACGCGCTTGGTCGAGCCCGCGCGCGCGTCGCCGATCGCATACACGCCCTTCACGGTCGTTGCGAGATCGCATGCCGACGCGCCGTCCGCGCTGGTGCCGGTCAGCACAAAGCCCTTTTCGTCGAGTTCGACGCCGCAGGTGCGCAGCCAGTCGGTGTTCGGGTCCGCCCCGGTGAACAGGAACAGATGCCGCGTGTCGATGTGGTCGGTGCCATCGGGCAAGGGCTTTTTCAGAGCGACCGACGCAAGCCCGCTTTCGTCCGCGACAAGCCGGCCGATCTCCGAATTCGGATGCACGACGACGTTCGGCAGCGAGCGGATGCGGTCGATCAGATAGCGCGACATAGTGGCTTCGAAGCCGCTGCGCCGGATCAGCACGTGGACCTTCGCTGCATGCGTCGCCAGATAGACGATCGCCTGGCCGGCCGAATTGCCGCCGCCCACGAGCACGACTTCCTGGCGCTTGCATAGCTTCGCCTCGACAGGCGACGCCCAGTAGTACACGCCGCGTCCGTCGAAACGGTCGAGTCCTTCGAGCGCGGGGCGTCGGTACACCGCACCGCTCGCGATGACGATCGTGCGCGCGCTGATATGACCGCCGCACTTCAGTTCGAGCCGGTACGGCGCTTCCCCGCAATGCAGCGCTTTTACGTGGACGGGAATCGCCACGTGCGCGCCGAATTTCTGCGCCTGAACGAACGCCCGTCCGGCCAACGCTTGACCCGAAATGCCGGTCGGAAAGCCGAGGTAGTTTTCGATTCGGGAGCTTGCACCGGCCTGGCCGCCCGGCGCGCGGCTATCGAGCACGATGACCGAGAGTCCTTCGGACGCCGCATACACGGCCGTGGCGAGCCCGGCCGGTCCCGCGCCCACGATCGCGACGTCATAGACCAGCGAGGCGTCCAGATCTGGCAGCAAGCCGAGCGAGGTCGCCAGTTCCGGCATGCTCGGATGACGCAGCACCGAGCCGTCCGGACAGATGACGAGCGGCATGTCTTCCTGCTGCGCGCCGAATTGCTCGACGAGACGCAACGCGTCCTCGTCGCATTCGTCGATCGTAGAATGCGGATGACCGTTGCGCGACAGAAAGCCTTGCAACATCACGAGGCGCGCGTCGGTGCTGCTGCCGATCAGGATCGGGCCGCCCGCGCCTTTTTCGATCAGCGACACGCGCCGCAGAATCAGCGCGCGCATGATGCGCTCGCCCAATTCGGCTTCGGCCACGAGCAGTGCGCGCAGCTTCTCCGGCGGAATGAGCAACGCTCGCACCGCGCTAAGCGCCATGCCGTTGACGAGCGCGTGGCGTCCCGACAATTGGCCCACTTCGGCGAGGAAATGCCCCGGCCCGTGTTCGCCGATCACGACTTCACGGCCGATGCCGTCGCGTTGATAGACCTTCACGCGCCCTTCGAGCAGCACGAACATGCCAGGACCGGTGTGGCCGGTCTCGAACAGCAGTTCGCCCGCTTCCCAGTGGCTCGGTTCGCCGAACCGGCGCACGCGATCGATCTCCGCTGCGGTGAGCGCGGGGAACATCTGATGCATGCGCGTGGACAGATTCGAAAACGGCGCGTCGGCGACTACCGCTTCGGATTGTGTTTCGGGTTCTGAAACGGAAAGCATTGAACCGCTCCTTCAGTGTTCATTGATTGACTGAACGAAGGCGCAACGGCGCGCACGCAAAAGCGCGCAAGCGGAAGCGCCGCGGCGTCAAACCGCTTTCGGCGCGATGTGCTCGACTGCGGCCTCGGGCGGCGGCATGCCGGGCAAGGCCTCGACGGGCCTGCCGGAGTCGCGCCAGGCTTCCATGCCGCCGCGCAACGGCAGCACGTCGTCGAAGCCTGCTTCGTTCAACTGCTTGGCCATCCATGCGGCCGAAATTTCATTGGGACACGAACAGTAAATCACGAGCTTCTGGTCGCGCGGATACGTGGCGACGATCTGATCGAGCTGCCGCTCGTCGGCGAATTGCGAGCCCGGGATTACAAACGGATCGAGCTTGCGCTTCTCGTGCGAACGGATGTCGAACAGCACCGGCGTCTTGCCCGCCTCGACCAGCGTGGCGAGCTCGTCGACTTCCATGCGAGCCGACGCCAGCTTGTTGATCAGCTGACGACGCCGAATCCAACGATACGCCGCATACAACAGCAATAGCGCAATAGCGACGGCCCCCGCGGTGCGGCCGAGGCGCCCTGCGGCGGCGAACACCATGTCGATCTGATGCGCGAACAACGCGCCGACGATCAGCCCCGTGCCCGACCACAACGCGGCACCAATGCTGTCGTAGGTGAGGAACGTGCGATACCGGGTGCCCATTGCGCCGGCCATTGGAATAGACACGATCGACAGGCCAGGAACGAACTTGGCGACGGCCAGCACGCGCACGCCCCAGCGCCCGAAAAACCGCTCGGTTTTTTTCACGCACGTGTCACGCGACAGCGACAGGCGGCAGATGGTTTTTAGCGTGTTGCCGCCGTACAGACGGCCGGCCAGATACCACGCGCTGTCGCCGATCAGCGTTGCGAAGATGGACAGCACGAGTACCGGCAGCAGTTGCGTGCCGACGGAGCCGGGATGCATGGCGGCCATTGCGCCGAACAACACGAGCGACGGCATAGCGGGTACCGGCAGGCCGATAGAGGCGGCCAGCACGTTGGCAAAAATGAGCGCCGGTCCGTATTGCTCGACGAGATCATGTAGCATCGACTTACATCCGCGGCCTTTTCAGGCACGGCGCAGTAGGGAAGCAAAGGAGAATGGAGCGATTATGGACCATTTTCAAGGCGTGCAAAGCCCTTGAAAAACCCCGGTTATTCGGGGTTGGAAGCGTTACCGCCGCGCCTTCGGTCCGCGCGCCGCGCGCGCTGTGAATCTCAACCAGCGAGAGCCGAACAAAATGAAAGACGATTGAATCTCGCGCAGCCTGAACAGAGGTGGCGCGCGAAGATGCCGGTAATGGTGCGCGGCGCCTGCAGTGCCGCGCTTTCTATGCGCATGCGGCGATCACGCTGACGCGCTGCGCCGCGCGATTACGTTATTGACGATGATTGTGCTGCTCGCCCGGCAACTCGGCGCCGTGCGCGCGGATTGCCGCGATCAGCTCGGCCGGCGTGATTTCATAGCGTACTTCCCGATGTATGCCGGGCTTGCGCTCATCGACCTCGACCAGAAGGATGCCTTTGCCGTCTTCTGTCGACTCGAGGCGCAGCGAACGCAGTTCGCGCCCGGTTGCGTCGTCGTATTCGGTGAGCAGGGCCATTGACCCGGAGGACCCGGTAGTGCGCATCGAAGTTGTCCTTAGTCGTTGTTGATCGAACCATTGTACGGGCAGCATGACGCGCCGTCTGTCGCGCAATGTTCACGCTTCGGCGATTGACCGATGCGTGCGCCTGCTTGCCCGAACGCCGCCGTGTACCTAAGCCCGCGGGCCGCGAGCCGGGTGCGTGCAGTGGCGTTCACCTGTGGCAATGAGTTTAACGCGACTCGTTGCGACGACGGGCGCATTTTTCGTGCCCCGTGGCGGTGCAGTTCTTCTCGTGCAGTGTCATGCTGCTGACGCGCAGTATGGTTATGCATCCCGAGAGGTCAGCGCATGTGCGATCGGCAAAAACGCCCGAAGCAGTGCTCGGTATGACGCGCTCGCCACACCATAAGTGACGTCCTGCCGTCGCTCCACTACAACGGTTGGTTGCGAGTGTCGCGCATGCGCTCCAGTTCCAGCATCTCCGAGGCGCGCAACGGCGCATCGCCGTCGAGAAAGAACTCGTCCAGTTGAGGAGGTGTCGCGGCGGAGCCGCTCAACATCGCATGAACCTGCCCGCGATGATGGATCTGATGCACGAAGAGATGAGGCAGCACCTTGCCGATGCTCTCCCGTTGAACGCCGACCGACGGACCGCGGTCGATCTCCACCTCGCGGTGCAAGCCGCTGCCCGTCAGCGACTCGCAAAAGGCCAGCAGGTCGCTATCGCTTCGCGCCTGGGCGTCCCACAGCTGAGTCGCGCGTGGATAGGGCAGTTCGTCGTCGAAAATCGTGAGGCCCTGGCCGCCGCCCACAAGCGCGTCGTAGTAGTAACGGTCCACCAGCAAAATGTGATTCAACGTGAGTTGCAACGAAGGAAAGAAGCTCACCCTGCGCGCGGCGAATGCTTCGTCGGTCAAGCTCAGGCACGCGCGGTAAAGGCGCAGGTTCGACCATGCGTTGTTGCGCGCCATGGCAGTCAGATGCAAAGACAACGGATCGCGTGAAGCGGCGCCTCGCGAGTTGGACTCGATCATCTGTGTCTCCGTCGATACGAGCGGCATGAATCTGCGAGCAAGAAGGCGCGCATCGATGCGTGCGCTCCAACAGCATAGATCGCGCGAAAAAAAACGGCCCGTCTGTTTGGGACGGGCCGCTCAACGCCGTTGTTACTCGGGTCAGTCTGTCCATACATCCATTGGGCAGCGACGCATGCATGGTGAGGCGTCAATATCCCGCTGTCGAGGTAGGAGTAATGCCGATCCATCGGATCAATGCGACTTCAATGCAACCTCGATGCGGCATCAATGGACAACCGGGACCGCCTCGTCATGAGCATCGCGCTGTGCATGCGCAAGCGTCACTGCAGATGCTGGCTCGTGCGCAGCATTAGCGGGCGCGCGCTGACGCGTGCGAGCAACAATGCGCGATGCAGGCGCCGTGTCCGCAACCGTGAACAGACGTACTGCCTCGCTTAGCACGTCCGCCTGCGCGGCGAGACGCTGTGCCGTGGCCGCCGCCTGCTCGACGAGCGCGGCGTTCTGCTGGGTCGCGCCATCGAGATGCGAAACGGCCTGATTCACCTGGCGAATGCCCTCGGCCTGTTCGCTGCTCGCGTTCGCCACTTCCACGATGATCGACGACACCCGCTCGACCGCTTCGTCGATTGCACGCATTTGAGAGGTGGTGCGCGCTACCAGGTCGGTGCCCGCCGCGACTTCCGCCGCGCTTGCCTCGACCACGGATTTGATCTCCTTCGACGACGCCGCGCAACGTTGCGCAAGCATCCGCACCTCGCCCGCGACCACGGCGAATGAGCGGCCTGCTTCGCCCGCGCGCGCCGCTTCGACGGCGGCGTTCAGCGCCAGAATGTTGGTCTGGAAAGCGATACCGTCGATCACGCCGGTTATGTCGGCAATGCGCCGCGATGCGGCCGTGATGGCCGCCATGGTCTGCTCGACCTGGCCGGCGATCTTGCCGCCTTCGGCCGCCGCGGCCTGCGCGTCTTTCGCGAGGTCGAGCGCGCGCACGCTGGCGTCGGCGTTCGCTTGCACGGTGGTGGTCAGCTCTTCCATCGTGGCGGCGGTTTCTTCGAGCGAGGCGGCCTGCAGTTCCGTACGGCGAGCGAGGTCCACGTTGCCGCTCGAAATCTCCCGCGCGTTATCGAGCATGCCGTTGATCTGCTCGCGCACGTCATGGACGATCGCGGCCAGGTTGGCCCTCAACTGAGTCAATGCTTGCAGCACATCGCCCAGGTCGTCGTGACGCGCGATCTCCAGATCGACAGTCAGATCTCCTGCGGCGAGCCGGGTCGCGAATCCGCTCATGTCGCGCACCGGCGCAGCCACATGCCGCGCGAGCAGACACCATGAAACCAGACTGAAGGCACTAGCCACGCCGAACGCGATCCAGAACGGCGTTGGCGGCGCGCCTTGCCAGGCCGCGAGGCCGGCCGCCGCGAGCGCGAGCGGCGTGAGCGCATAGCCGAAAGCGGCGCGCGTCGCCACGGGCAGACGCGTCAGTGCTTGCAGCCGACCAGCCAAGCCCGTGCGCACGATCATGCCGCGACGCAGCTTTATTCCGCGCGCCTCGCCCGTGCGCATGCGGGAGTACAACGCTTCGGCAGCGCGCACGGCGTCGCGCGCCGGCTTCACTCGCACACTGAGGTAGCCCACCACGGCGCCTTTCTTGACCACCGGCGTGACGTTCGCATGAACCCAATAGTGGTCGCCGTTCTTGCGGCGGTTCTTGACGAGCGCAGTCCACGGGCGTCCATCGCGAATCGTTGCCCACATGTCCGCGAACGCTTCGCGCGGCATGTCCGGATGACGGATCAGATTGTGCGGCTGGCCAACGAGCTCTTCATGGGTATAGCCGGACACGGCGATAAAAGCCGGATTGCAATATTCGATGCGGCCGGTCAGGTCGGTCGCGGAAACAAGCATTTGCGACGACGGGAATTCGTACTCTTGCCCGGTGACAGGCTGGTTATTGCGCATGACTTTCCTTGCTGGTGCTTACCCCGCACAGTGCGCGGTCTTACAGTGTTGCAAGGAATATCGGCATGAAGTGCGGGCGCCTTGAGGGTTTCCCACTAATCCACTCAGGTTTCAGCCCGTGGCGCCGTTAATACAGGGTTCGCGAACGCCTTGACGGCAGACCGCGTTAAAAGTGCCGGATGCATCGCGCGACACCGTCAAAGTGACTACACTGCGCCGGTACAGGCCAGCAGACGCAGTCCGCTAAAGATCGCAATGGTCTGCCTGCGCGAACCGCACGCACGTGATCTGATGCAGAAAATCCTTGATCGTAGTCAAGAGCCACTCGAATACGCGTTCGCGTCGCTCGCGAAGACTGCGAAGCGCCAGCAACGGGTCTATCTCGCGACAATCGGCATCATTGATGCTGATGGTGGCTGTTTTTGCGCACTTGAAAAACGATCTGCCGCGGCTACTCGCCATTGTCGATGAAGAAGACCGGCAGGCGTTGGCCGGCTGGGCGCATAGCGCGAGCGGCGCGTTCGAGATCGTGCAGGAGCCGAAGTTCGTTGAAGAGTGCAGGCAGTTACAGCGGCTGTGCGACGACAGCGAAAGCTGGACGACCGAAATGGACGAGCGCGCCGTGTCGTTGCACGAGGCTCTGTGCGATCACTACGGCGTCGACGAGCCGTCGACGCATTGACCGCATTGACCACGCACGCCGTTGTCGATCAGCCCGGCCGTCGTGCGATGAAGTCGATTTCCACCAGTGCGTCGCGCGCCAGCGCGGTCACGCCGATGCAGGTACGCGCCGGCAGCGCGTCGGCGGGAAAGTACACGCGGTAGATTTCGTTCATCGCGGCGTAATCGCGCTTGAACTCCGTCAGGAAAATGCGTGCGGCGACCACGTGTTGCAGGCCGAGATCAAGACCCTTGAGAACCAGCACGAGGTTGTCCATCACGCGACGGGTCTGCGCGACTACGCCTTCGGGAAGCGGTGCGGCGTCGTCGGTGGGGGAGGTCGGCATCTGGCCCGTGAGGAAAACCCAGCCGTCGGCTTCAGTGGCGTGGGAAAACGGGCCGACCGGCGTAGGAGCGCCGGGAATCATCCAGAAAGCGGGGGTTGAGCTCATGGGGAATGCCGGTCATGGCTTCGAATGTCAGGCTGACAAGATAACCGATCAAAACTCACGATGCCGGCAAGGCGGCCGGCATCGTCCCCTGCAAGCCCGCGCTTAAACGAGCCCGGTCGTGTAATAAACGGCGATCACGAAGAAAACAGCCAGCGTCTTGATGACCGTCACCGCGAAGATGTCGCGATAGGACTGACGATGCGTCAATCCGGTCACCGCCAGCAGCGTGATGACCGCGCCGTTGTGCGGCAGCGTGTCCATGCCGCCGCTTGCCATTGCTACTACGCGGTGCAGCACTTCCATCGGAATATGCGCAGCCTCCGCGCCCTTGATGAACACGTCCGACATGGCCGCGAGCGCGATGCTCATACCGCCGGACGCAGAACCCGTAATGCCCGCCAGCGAACTGACCGACACGGCTGCGTTGACGAGCGGGTTCGGAATGCTTTTCAGCGCGTCGCTCACCACGAGGAAACCCGGCAATGCGGCGATGACACCGCCGAAGCCATATTCGGAAGCGGTATTCAGCGACGCCAGCAGCGCGCCGGCCACTGCCGCCTTGGTGCCGACCGCAAAGCGCTCGCGCACCCGGCCGAACGCTGTCAGCACGACCATGACGATGCCGAGCAGCAGCGCGCCTTCGACAGCCCAGATCGCCACGACCGTTTTGATCGTCGTGGTGAGCGGCGCGTGGACGCCCGGCAGGATGTCCGGCGCGATGGTGTACGAAGCGCCGTACGCCGTGGGAATCCAGCGAGTCAGCACGAAGTTCGCCACGCCGACCAGCACCAGCGGCGCGACCGCGAGCAACGGATGCGGCAGTTGCTTCGACTCGACGCGTTCCGGTTCGTTGACGAGTTCCGTGCCATAGCCTTCGCCGGTTGCCATCGCGGCGCGGCGGCGCCATTCGAGATAGCTGAGGCCCACCACGATAATGAACAGCGAGCCGATCACGCCCAGCGCGGGCGCGGCCCACGAGGTCGTCTTGAAGAACGTCGTCGGAATGATGTTCTGGATTTGCGGCGTGCCGGGCAGCGAGTCCATCGTGAACGAGAACGCGCCCAGTGCAATGGCGCCAGGCATCAGGCGCTTTGGAATATTGCTCTGGCGATACAGCTCAGCAGCAAACGGATAGACCGCGAACACCACCACGAACAGCGATACGCCGCCGTAGGTAAGCAGCGCGCACACAGCGACGATGACGGCGTTCGCGCGCGAGCGGCCAATGTAGCGAATCGCGGCGGCCACGATCGACTCCGAGAAACCGGATAGTTCGATCACCTTGCCAAAGACGGCGCCCAGCAGGAATACGGGGAAGTAAAGCTTGACGAAGCCGACCATCTTCTCCATGAAGATGCCGGTGAAAACCGGTGCAACGGCGGCCGGATCGACCAGAAGGACGGCGCCAAGTGCGGCGATAGGAGCGAAGAGAATGACGCTGTAGCCGCGATACGCGGCGAACATCAGAAACGCCAGCGCGGCAAGGACGATGACAAAGGACATTGAGTCTCCAGAAGCTTGGTTTGTTCTACGTGTACGCCGTCTCAGCTAGACACGGCACGGCGCCCGCGAATGCAGGTTCCATGCCATGCGCCCGATAACGGCTCGCGCGCCGATGCGCGGGGCCGAAGCGGACGAAACCATGAGACGTGTTGCCGCAGATTGTACCTAAACGTCTCCAAACAGGGACGTAAATTGCTCCATGCATACTGGCGTCACGGCGGGGCCGTTGTTGTGCAGGCTTGTGGGCGATCTCTTAGATGAGATAAGCTTGTCCACAAATTGAGACAAGCGACTAATAGAACGATAGCCGGAGACAGCTACAACATGATGAACGACTGGGCGGGGCTCCCCGCCACCTATAGCGACGTCCTGCGTCGCGCGATGGATTCGCTGTTCCGCACTTTCGAGAACTTCAGCGAAGGCACGTTCATTGTCGACGCCGAGGCGCGCGTAGTCTGGATCAACAAGCGTTACGCGGCGCGGTTCGGCTTTGCGGATCCCGAGCAGGCGATCGGCCGGGATTGCGAAGCGGTGATCCCAAACAGCCTGATGCGCGAAGTCGTGAAGACGGGCAAGCCGATTCTGCTCGACATTCTGGAAACGGATCGTGAGCCGCTCGTCGTCACGCGCCTGCCGCTGAAAGACGACGCAGGCGAAACAGTGGGCGCCGTCGGTTTCGCGCTGTTTGACGAACTGAAGGCGCTCACACCGCTTTTTTCGCACTATTCGCGCGTCCAGGAAGAATTGATCGCGACGCGCAAGTCGCTTGCGCAGGCGCGCCGGGCCAAGTACACCTTCGGCAGTTTTGTCGGCACGAGCGCGGCCAGCCTGGAGGTCAAGCGCCAGGCGCGCCGTGCGGCGCAACTCGAATCGCCGGTTCTTTTGCTTGGGGAGACCGGCACCGGCAAGGAACTGCTCGCGCATGCAATCCACGGCGGCTCGGCGCGCGCAAACCAGCCGCTCGTGACGGTGAACGTGGCGGCGATTCCGGACACGTTGCTCGAAGTCGAGTTCTTCGGCGCGGCGCCCGGCGCGTACACGGGCGCGGATCGCAAGGGCCGCGTCGGCAAGTTCGAGCTGGCGAACGGCGGCACGCTTTTCCTCGACGAAATCGGCGATATGCCGCTGCCCTTGCAGGGCAAGCTGCTTCGAGTTTTGCAGGACAAGGAGTTCGAGCCGCTCGGTTCGAACCGGATCGTGCGGGCCGACGTGCGGATCATCGCGGCGACCTCTGCCGATTTGCCCGCGCTCGTCGCGGCGGGACGTTTCCGCGCGGACTTGTTCTATCGGCTGAACGTATTGACGATCCACGCACCGCCCTTGCGCGAGCGCGCTTCAGACATTGAAGCGCTCGCCTACGCAATGCTCGAGGACCTGTCGACGCAGGCGCGCGGCGGCAGTCACTACGAACTGCAGGACGATGCATTGCGCTTACTGTGCGCCTACGCATGGCCGGGCAACGTGCGCGAATTGCGCAATACGCTTGAGCGGGCCGTGATGTTGTCTGACAGCGAGCGGATCGATGCGCGCGCGCTTGCGCCGTTCGTCGGTTCGGGGCAGGGCGGCGCACTCAGCGCGATACAAGGCGCGCCGCACGCCCAGCCGCCGGCTGTGGCCGAACCGGGGAATCCGGCGATGCAGCCGTCGTCGTGGAACGAGGCAATGGCGGCGTTCGAGAAGCGCTTTCTCAGCGATGCATTGCGCGCCAACGGCGGGCGCGTGGTCGACACCGCCGCGCAGATCGGCATGGGGCGCGCAACGCTCTACAAAAAGATTGCGGCGCACGGCATCGAGATTTGACAAAGCCGGCCTTCAGCGGGTCACGCAGCGCAATTGGCGCGTGGCACAATCGTGTGATCCAAAAACAAGACGTGATCGGGGTTTCACATGAACCGCAGCTTCTCTTTCTTCGCGCGCCGTGCCTGTGTGTTCGCGGTCGCTGCAGCGAGCACGGTACTGGGCGGTTGCAGCAGCAGCGCGCCGCTGTTTTTGCCCGACGGTCGCGCCACCACACTCGTTGAATGTCCAGCCGGCTCCGACTCCTGCTCGCAGCAGGCGGTCGCAGGCTGCGGCGGCGCGTTCGACACGGTTCGCCAGTCGACGAACAATGGCACGCTCAGCCTCATCTACGCCTGCCGCGCAAAGTAATAGTGCTGCGGCCGCGCCATTACGGGTGCGGACCGGAGGCAGTGTTCGACTGCCTTTGGTCCAAAAGTCTTGCCCGGGCTGCGTAGCCCAATTTGTACGCCGGTCACGCATAACTCGCTGCTCAAAATGCTTACGGCCTTTAGCGGCGAACTATTGCGCTGAGGGCGTTCTTTCAAAAGTGCACGAACGTCATAAATATATGCGTCTAATGCGTGGGAGACAAAATTGTGTCTATGCCACTCGCATATTAATCAGCGACGTTGGTTTTTATTCCTAATGGATCGACATCCATAAAAAGTCACGGTATTTTTTCGCACTGAAGCGAAGTCGGTGCGGCAGGTAACGGAACATGAAATCCCGCGGCAGTATTCTGTTTTAACAGGTTCGCCAGCGCATGCGACCAGCAGCTTTTGCCGAATAAATAGACCGCACGGCAAAAGCGAGGAAGAAGTTGCCGACTAACGGGAGTGGACGTTAGACACGGCACAGTTGCGCTTTTCATTGCGTTTCGATTGAGTCAACGAGTATTCCGGGGAAAAGAATGAATCATCACCAACTCGAAAAAGACATCCAACATCTCGAACACGTCATTTCGCACATTTCCGCCGAAGACCGCATACCGCTGTCGTATTGGCGTAATCGCATCGATTCGGTTTCCGGCTCGGTTCGCATGCCGACACAGGCCAGTCGCATCAAACGTCTTAATGCCGCACTCGCGGCATTGGAAGAGCGTCAGAAAGCCTGACCGGCACTGCGCGCTGCAAACTCGCTGCCATCTCGTTATCGTCTATAGACGACGCTTAAGCCAGGACACACCATCGACATGCAAGTAGCTGGATTTTCGTCAGCTCGGCTGACAGCCCTGACGCGCACCTTGCAGGGTTTCGTGGACCGGGGCGATGTGGCCGGCGCGGTGGCGCTCGTCTGGCGCCGCGGCGAAACCGGCTACTTCGAGGCACTCGGTCTGCGCGACGAAGCCGCGCAGTTGCCGATGGAGCGCGACACGCTGTTTCGCATCGCGTCGATGACCAAGCCGGTGACGAGCGCCGCCATTCTCATGCTGATCGAAGAGGATCGGCTGGCGCTCGACTCGCCCATCGCGCAGTGGTTGCCCGAACTGTCGTCGCCGCGCGTGTTGCGTGATCCCGGCGGTCCGCTCGATGCGACCGATCCTGTGCGGACGCCGCTGACCGTGCTCGATCTGTTGACGCATCGCGCGGGCTTCGCATACCACTTCACCGCGACCGGCCCGCTGGCACAGGCGTACGCGACGGCTTTCAACGGCGTCGATGGGCACGGCGATGTGAACGCGTGGCTCGAGCGCATCGCCCAATTGCCGCTGATGTTTCAGCCGGGCTCGCGCTGGCACTACGGCATCGCCACCGATGTGCTCGGCGCGCTGATCGCGAGAGTGAGCGGCATGCCGCTGGGGGAGTTTTTCCGCACGCGCATCTTCGAGCCGCTGGGCATGCGCGACACCGCGTTCTGGGTGCCCGAGCCGCAGCTCGCCCGTCTGGCTACCGCGTATGGCGTCGATCCGGAAACGCGGCAGCGTGTGGTCGAGGATCATGCGTCCGCGAGCCGCTGGGCCAATCCGGCGCGGTTTCAGAGCGGTGGCGGGGGGCTCGTCTCCACTGCTCAGGACTATCTGCAGTTCGCGCAGTTGCTTTTGCGGCGTGGACGTGTCGGCGATGTGCGCTTGCTGTCGCATCGTTCGGTCGATCTGATGCGCTCGAATTTTCTGACTCGCGATCAACGCCGCCTCCCGGCGTTCGGTCATGTGATGTGGGCGGGCCAGGGCTTCGGCCTCGGTTTGTCGATCGTCGACGATCCGGCGCAGCAACTCCCCCAAGGCTATCGCTCAACCGGCTCCTTCGGTTGGCCGGGTGCTTTCGGCACAAGCTGGTTCGCCGATCCGGTCGAGGACCTGATCGGCATCATGCTGATCCAGCGCCGTTCGATCGAGCCGTTTCCGATGGCAGTCGACTTCGAGCGCCGCGTGTACGATGCAATAGACGATTGAGTGCGCATGCTTCGGCGATGACCGGCCGCACTTTTAGCGCTGGACAATGAAGGGCTCTCTATCCGGCAATTTATTTGTCTGATAGCGTCCGCACTTCGGTTCGCCACAATCAACGGGAGCATTCGCGATGGCCTCATACAAGCAGTTGACCGCTCAGCTCGAAAAGCTTCACAAGGAAGTTGCGGCGGCTCGTGACAAGGAGATCGCGCAAGCGATCGCCGACATCAAACAGAAGATCGCCGAGTACGACCTGACCGCCGAAGAGCTCGGTTTCGCGAACACACGCACCGTTGCGCGCAAAGCCGCTTCGGTCGCCAAGTATCGCAACCCGAAAACCGGCGAGACCTGGAGCGGCCGCGGGCGCTCGCCTGCGTGGCTCGCGGGCAAGAATCGCGAGCGTTTTCTGATCGAAGTGTAGGGTGCGCTTCACAGGCGCCGGGTCGTCCGCATTGCTAAAGTGATGTTGCGCTTCGACTTTTCTGCACCGCTACCATTCCCCGAAAACGCTCACCTTTAGGTCAAACCTGGAGTCCACGCACTGGACCGGCTGCCCTTGGTCCACATACTTCGGTGAGCCTGGCTTCTTCACCGCGCGCACCCGAACCGAGGTGAGTGCGCACAAGGGATCGCGCCTCACCGACATGTCCGAAACGCGCGCCAGCCTTTGCTGGCGGGCGTTCCCAGGCTGTACGAAGAATCGTTTGCGGCGATGCCAACGCGGCTCTGCGTTCGCTTCGTACACGCCGACGCGCGAGCAACGCCGCGTCGTTGGTGCAGGAACCTCTTCGCGCGTGCTCACCTTTCGCCGTCGTGCGCGGCGCGACGTCGCAACTCCCGAAAACCCTCACCTTTGCGCGTGTTCCGCTTTGCTCGAACACGCCGCTCTCTTTATGCGGTCCGGACAAACCCGGAGTTGAGTTCGCCTCATACCCCGGATCAAAACTCATCGATACATGGTCGCGGATGCCGAACGCCACAATCGGTCATCCACTCAACTTGACGGAAAGACCATGAGCGTATCGACGGACAAACAGCTTTTTATTGGCGAAGGATTCGAAGGACCGGGCGTCAACCTCGCGCATATCAACGTGCTGGTCGGCCCGCGTAACGGCCCGGCGGGCCAGGCGTTCGCCACTGCGTTGGCGACGCCTTCCGCTGGTCACGCGCCGTTTGTCGTGATCGCGCGTCCGGGCGTGCCGACCAAGCCTTTGACGCTCTACGTGAACAAGGCGCAGATCGGCAGCGACTTCCATGGCAACGCAACCTGGGGCGCGTCGCAAGCCGGTATCGCGAAGGCGGTGGCCGAGTCGTTGGAGAACGGCACGCTGCCTCCGGAAGCGGAGAACGATTGGGTTGTCGTGTCCGCGAACTGGGTCAATCCAGGGACAGACGATCTCGACGCCGTCTTCGAAAACAACTACCGCGCATGCAGAAACGCGATCCTTGCCGCGATGAAAGGCTTGCCGCATCGCGACGAAGTGTTCGCCGCCGCGCGCGACGTCTCGAACCCGTTCTACACCCCCAAACAACGCTGATCGCGGCCTCGATCGAAAGCAGCCGTACCCGATCTGCAAGGAGACACCTTTCATGGAATACATTCGCCTCGGCCAATCCGGCCTGAAGGTTTCGCGTCTGTGCCTAGGCACGATGAACATGGGCACGCCCCAATGGAAGCCCTGGATTTTCGACGAGGCGCGCAGCGAGCCGATCGTTCGCCATGCGCTGGAAGCCGGCGTCAATTTCATCGACCTCGCCGATTTCTATTCGACGGGCGTCGGCGAAGAAGTCGTCGGCCGCATTCTGAAGCGCCTTGCGCGCCGCGAGGAGATTGTCGTGACGACCAAAGTCGGCTACGACATGGGCACATACCAGAACGCGGGTGGTCATTCGCGCAAGCACATCATGGACGGCATCGACGGGTCGCTTGCTCGCCTTGGGATGGATTACGTCGACATCTACATGCTGCATTTCTTCGACGTGAACACGCCGGTCGAGGAAACCATGGGCGCGCTCAACGACATCGTGCGTGCGGGCAAGGCACGCTATATCGGCGTCTCCACCATGTACACGTGGCAGTTCGCGAAGATCATGCAGGTTTGCGAGCGCAACGGCTGGCATAAGCCGATCAACATGCAGTTACAGCTGAACCTCGCATATCGCGAGGAAGAGCGCGAGATGATCCCGTATTGCAAGGATCAGGGCGTCGGTGTCTCCGTGTTCAGCCCGCTTGCGCGCGGGTTGCTAACAAGCGACGCCAACTCGACGCGCAATCAGACCGACTTTTTCACCGCGCAAATGTATGGCGATGATGTGTCGCGGCAGATTGCGGCGTCGGTGGCGCGCGTGGCCGCCCGGCGCGGCGTGTCCGCGGCGCAGATCGCCCAGGCGTGGGTGCTCAGGCACGAAGGCGTGGCGAGCATGCTCGTCGGCGCGGACACGCCGGCGCAGTTCGACAGCGCGATCGCCGCGCTCGGCACGGCGCTGTCCGACGAAGAGGTCTTCGAGCTCGAACGCAATTACACGCCGTGCGATCTGATCAACGACTACACCGCTGGCAAGCGCATCGCGCGCGAGCCGAGGCTTGCGCAAGACGCGTTCGCCGAGAAGCTGGAGAAAGCGGCATGAACGAATTTCTCCGGACAGGGCATTACATCGGCGGCGAGTGGTACGAAGGCGCAAGCACTTATCCCGTGCTCAATCCCGCGACAGGCGAAGTGATCGCGCAAGTGGCTAAGGGCGGCGCGGCGGAGGCGACGCAAGCCATTGCCGCCGCGGAACGGGCGTTTCCCGCGTGGCGCTCGTTGACGGCTAAAGAGCGCAGCGCGCGCGTCAAGCGTTGGGGCGAGTTGATGCTCGAGCATCGCGATGCGCTTGCTGCGCTATTGACCCGCGAACAAGGCAAGCCGCTCGCCGAAGCGCGTGGCGAAGTCGGCTATGCGGCGAGCTTCTTCGAATGGTTCGCCGAAGAAGCGAAGCGCGCATATGGCGACGTGATTCCGAGTCCGAATCCGAACGCGAAAATCATCGTGACGCGCGAACCGGTCGGCGTGGTCGCGGCCATCACGCCGTGGAATTTTCCACTCGCGATGATCACGCGCAAGGCGGGTCCCGCGCTGGCGGCGGGTTGCACGATGGTGCTCAAGCCCTCCGAGGAAACGCCGCTGTCCGCGTTGGCGCTGGCCGTGCTCGCAGAGAAGGCGGGCATTCCGCCGGGGGTGTTCAACGTGGTCTCCGGCGATGCCGTCGCAATTGGCGGCGCGCTCACCGAGTCCGGCGTAGTGCGCAAGCTCTCGTTCACGGGCTCCACGCGCGTGGGCAAGCTGCTCGCGAAGCAGTCGGCGGATACGTTGAAGAAGCTTTCGCTGGAGTTGGGCGGCAACGCGCCGTTCATCGTGTTCGACGACGCGGATCTCGACGCCGCCGTGCAGGGCGCAATGGCGTCCAAGTTCCGCAACACGGGACAAACCTGCGTGTGCGTCAATCGCTTCTACGTGCAGGACGGCATTTACGATGCGTTCACGCTGGCGCTCGCGCAGGCGGCGCGCACGATGCGCGTGGGCAACGCGTTGCAAGGCGACGTCGAACAAGGGCCGCTGATCAATCAGGCCGCGCTGACGAAGGTCGAGGCGCATGTGGCCGACGCGTTGCAAAAGGGCGCGAAGGTGCTGGCCGGCGCAAAGCCGCATGCGCTTGGCGGCACCTTTTATGAGCCGACGGTTCTGGTCGATGCAACCAGTTCGATGCTGATTGCGCACGAAGAGACCTTTGGACCGGTCGCCGCGTGTTTTCGCTTCAAGACCGAAGACGAAGTCGTGGCCGCGGCCAACGCGACGCCGTTCGGGCTGTCCGCGTACTTCTATACGCGCGATCTGGCGCGTGCGTGGCGGGTGGGCGAGGCGCTCGAAAGCGGCATGGTCGGCATCAACGAAGGGATTCTGTCCACCGAAGTCGCGCCGTTTGGCGGCGTCAAGCAATCGGGCCTCGGCCGCGAAGGATCGAAGTATGGGCTCGATGAATACACCGAACTCAAATACATGATGATGGGCGGCCTCGGACGCTGATCGTCGGACCTCATATGGGCGGGAGCGCATGGCGTTCTCCGCTCGAAAAAGCCAATAAATCAAGGAGACAGCGTGAGTAATCAGGATGTCCAGGCGAGCCGTCTCGGCCTCGCCCCCACTTTCCCGGCTGCGGCGCCGCCCGCGAACCGCCCCATTTCCATCGACGACGTGCCGCTGAACGCGTTCCACGTGAAGATCGCCGGCCTCACGTTCGGCGCGCACTTCACCGAAGGTTTCGCGCTCGGCACGATCGGCTACGCGCTCGCCGCGATGAATCGTCAAATGCCGCTCGACGCATTCTGGATGGGCATGATCGGCAGTTCGGCGCTGATGGGCATTTTCTTTGGAAGCCTCGTGTTCGGTTGGCTGTCGGATCGGCTCGGGCGGCAAAAGATCTTTCTGTTGAGCTTTGTCATCATCACCGTGGCCGCGTTTGCGCAGTTCTATGTGCACTCGCCTTTCGAACTCTGTTTGCTGCGCGTATTGATCGGCTTCGGCATGGGCGGCGATTTTGCGGTGGGACACGCGATTCTCGCGGAATTCTCGCCGCGTAAGCATCGCGGAACGTTGCTCGGGTCGTTTAGCGTCGTATGGACGATTGGTTACGTGGTGGCGAACGTGCTCGGCATGCATTACGCCGACGCCTCGCCCGATGCCTGGCGCTGGCTGCTCGCGTCTGCGGGCGTTCCGGCGCTGACCGTGCTGGTGTTGCGTATGGGCACGCCCGAGTCGCCGCGCTGGCTGCTCGGCAAAGGCAGGATTGCGGAGGCGAGGTCAGTCGTGCTCAAGCACTTCGGCGAGAACGTCACGCTCGACGGCGCTCAAGACCAGCACGCGCAATCGGCTGGCGGCTTCATGCGTCTCTTCGAGAAAGACCTGATTCGCCGGACTATATTCAACTGCGCGTTTTTTGTGTGCCTCGTGATTCCGTATTTCGCGGTCTACACGTTCTTGCCGACTATCCTGAAGGCGATTCATCTGAACAACGATTCAGGCGCGGATTTGCTGCTGAACGGCTTTCTCGTGCTTGGCGCGCTGATCGGTATCTGGCTCACGATCAAACTGCCGCGGCGCGTTTTTCTGATCGGCTCATTCGCGGTGACCTGCGTGTCGCTGATCGCACTCAGCTTGCTGCCGGAATCGGCGACGCTCGCCCTGATTGTCGCGTTCGGCATTTTCACGCTGACCATGTCGGCATTCTCAAACCTGGTCGGCGTGTTCCCGCCTGAGTGTTTTCCCACCGAAGTACGCGCCTGCGGCGTCGGACTAGCTATTGCTTGCAGCCGTCTCGGCTCCGCAGTGGGTACGTTTCTGTTGCCGCTCGGCATCGCCACGCTCGGCTTTCACATCACAATGTTCGTGCTCGCGGCCGTGCTGCTGGTCGGCATGATCGTTTCGATTGCCTGGGCGCCGGAGACTAAACATTTGACGTTGACCGAAGCGAGCGGCGGCTAGGACACGAAGTGTGTAGCCGGGCGGCGGCGCGGTTTCGGGGCAGGGGTAGCCGCTTCACCGCCCGGCGAACGTTTATGACAGTTGCGCCGGCCGGCCGCCCCTCGCGGGCGGCTTTCCCACGTCCGCCGTCCCGGCGTGTATCATTCGTTCCCTGCGCTGTTCTGCGCTGGCGATTATCCGTATTGTCGAACGTTCGTTCCCGACCTGTTTTCCGACGCGGCCCGGTTGCCATAGTGATGCGGGTTCCCGACCCGACTCCCGCAGTTCGACGCCGCCGCGCCACGCGTGGCAGCCCGGAGGCCACAAGCTTCCGAAGACCGCCGAACCCCTATCTGTGACCGCCAGACCCGATGTCAGTCTCCGAACTCAAACGCCGCCGCACCTTTGCGGTCATTTCCCACCCGGACGCGGGCAAAACCACGCTGACCGAAAAGCTCCTGCTGTTTTCGGGCGCGATTCAGATCGCGGGCACCGTGAAGGGCCGCAAGAGCAATCGCTACGCGACTTCCGACTGGATGGAAATCGAAAAGCAGCGCGGCATTTCTGTCGCGAGTTCGGTGATGCAGTTCGAGTACGGCGATGCGGTTATTAATCTGCTCGACACGCCGGGCCACGAAGACTTCTCCGAAGACACGTATCGCGTGCTGACCGCGGTCGATGCCGCTGTGATGGTGATCGACGGCGCGAACGGTGTCGAAGCGCAGACGCTGAAGCTGCTCGAAGTTTGCCGCAGCCGCAAGACGCCGATCGTCACCTTCATCAACAAGCTCGACCGTGAAGTGCGCGAGCCGCTCGAACTGCTCGACGAGATCGAGCAGCATCTCGGCGTCGCGGCGGTGCCGTTCACGTGGCCGATCGGCATGGGCAAGGAATTCCAGGGCGTCTACGACATCCAGCGCGATCAGGTTCGTGTGTTCCGGGCCGGCCAGGACACGGCCGGCGGCGCGGTTGAAACGCTACAAGCGTTGAGCGATGAAGAAGGCGAGCGCCGTTTCGGCCATAGCTGGACCAAGGCAAAGGAAGAGATCGATCTGATCACCGGCGCAACGCCCGATTTCGACCGCGAGCAGTTTCTTGCCGGTCAGCAATCGCCGGTGCTGTTCGGCTCGGCGATCAACAACTTCGGCGTGAAAGAAATTCTCGACGCGCTGGTCGACCTGGCACCGCCGCCGTCGATGCGCATGACGGTGCAGCGTCCGGTGATGCCGGACGAGCCGAAGTTCACCGGCGTCGTTTTCAAGGTGCAGGCGAACATGGATCTGGCGCACCGCGACCGCGTGGCGTTCATTCGTGTGTGTTCGGGACGTTTCGAGCGCGGCATGGCCGTGAAGGTGACGCGTTCGAACAAGACTTTTCGCGCGAATAACGTTGTGACGTTCCTGTCGCAGCGGCGCGAGACGGTGAGTGAGGCTTATCCGGGCGACATCATCGGTATTCCGAATCACGGCACGCTGAGCCTCGGCGATACGCTGACGGAAGGCGAGGCGCTGCAGTTCGTCGGACTACCGTTCTTCGCGCCGGAAATTTTCCAGACCGTCGAGGTGGTCGACCCAATGCGCGCAAAGCAACTGGGCGAGGCGCTCAAGCAGCTTGGCGAGGAAGGCGCGATTCAGGTTTTCCGTCCCGAAGTGGGCGGTTTGATGATTCTGGGGGCGGTTGGCCAACTGCAGTTCGAAGTCGTGTCGCACCGTCTGTCGACCGAATACAAGGTCGACGTGCGCATGGCGCCCGCGCGTTACCGCATGTCCCGCTGGGTGACATGCGACGACCCTGCGGAACTGCGCCGCTTCACCGATTCATACGCCGCACGCATCGCGCTCGATGCATCCGACGCGCCCACGTATCTGGCCTCGCATGTGTCGGAGATCGAAGTTGCGCAGAAGGCATGGCCGAAAATCGTGTTCAACGAGTTGCGCGAGCATTCGGGCGCGCCGTTCAAGAAGGCAATGTGACGAGTTGAGCCCGTCCGCCAGCGCATGTGGCTGGCTGAGCCTGCTGAAATTAGAGAAAGCCGCGTGTCATGCATGCGGCTTTTTTTATTTCGAGGCTCGCTCCCGGCTCGCCATTGGACGGAATAGCCGCTAGCCCATGTTCAGTACTTGTTCGCGCAGCCAACCCGCGAACGCCTGCACGTATTCGAGGGCGGCGTGCTGCGGCGCGACGTCGAGCCAGTAGCCGAACGGGCCGGCCACTTCGACATCCGAGAACTGCGCGAGGCTGCCGTCCGCCAGTTCCTCGACGATCATATTTCTGTCGACGATAGCGAGGCCCGCGCCCTTGCGCGCAGCGCGGATCGCCTGTTCCAGCGTCGAGAATTCAATGCCGTTATCCGCGTAACGCGCGGGCAGCCCCGCCGTGGCGAGCCAGTTCGGCCACAGGTCCAGCCTCGCGTCGTTGTGCAGCACGTGTAGTGCTGGCATGTGTTCAAGCAGCCTGTCGAGCGGCTCGCCAAGCAGCATCGGCGCGCCCACCAGTGCATGGCGCTCGGTCATCAGCAATTCGGAGTGTGCGTCGGGCAATGCATGACGGCCGAAGCGGATCGTGCAGTGGCAGTCGGCGGTCGGCTCCGTGCGAATCGACAATTCGACGTCGGGCATCTCATCAGCGAGCGAACCTAGCCGTGGCGAGAACCATTGCGTCGCGAAGGTAGGCGGTACGGCCACCACCAGACGGCGCCGGCCCTTTGCCGCAGTGATTTGCCGGAAACCGCGCTCGATGGTGTCGAACGCGTCCGACAGGCAAGGAAGGAATTGCAGTCCCACGGGCGTCAGGCGAATGCCTTTGTGATCGCGCTCGAACAGCTTCGCGCCGAGCGATTCCTCGAGCAGTTTGATTTGCCGGCTGACGGCGCCTTGCGTCACGCATAGTGCGCTCGCCGCGCGGTTAAAGCTCATGTGACGCGCTGTTTCCTCGAAAAAGCGCAACGCGATGAGCGATGGCAAGCGTCGCATACATCACCTTCTGTCTCTTGGATCGTGCGGGGCAGTGCGGCCGATGTGAAGGCGCGCGGATCGCCTGCAATTGTCGCATTGAAGCACTGTATTTTGCCTGCGCGCGCTAAAAAAAACCCAATGCGCGGTTGCGCCGATGAACCTTCGATTGCCAGGGCTGTGGCTCGTGCGCGAGAAGCGCCGCGCGATGGCTGCTCTTCGCCTATGCTGAGGAACACGCGCGCGTCGACGTCCGAGCGGCGCGCCATTTTCATCTGCGGAGCGCCTGTGACCGTTCGCAATCTCGACGCGTTGTTCCGACCCAGATCTGTCGCGGTGATCGGCGCCTCCGAGCGGCCGGGCAGCACTGGCGCGATGGTCTGGGCGCGCTTGCTGGAAGGCGGCTTCGAAGGTCCGCTGTGGCCGGTCAATCCGAGATACGAAACGCTCAGCGGGCACCCGGTAATCGGCGATGTCGGCGACTTGCCGCAAGCGCCCACCGTGGCACTGATCTGCACGCCGGCAGCGACCTGGCCTTCGATCATTCATAAGCTCGGGGGTCTCGGGACGCGCGCGGCGATCATTGTCGGCGAGACCCGTTGCGACGACGACAGGCTCGCGCTGCAGCGTGCGCTCGCGGCGGCGCGGCCTCATCTGTTGCGAATCGTTGGACCGGGCAGTCTGGGCGTCGTGACGCCGGCGCTGCGCGCGCATTTCGGCGCGCCGTCGTGCACTGTGAAGGCCGGCGGCGTGGCGTGGGTCTCGCAGTCGAACGCGCTGACCAACGCGGTGCTCGGCTGGGCGCATGCACGCGGCCTCGGTTTTTCGCACGCGGTCGCGCTCGGCGGCGAGGCGGATGTCGACGCGGGCGACGTCCTCGACTATCTGGCGAGCGACCCAGGCACGCGCGCGATCCTGCTCGAACTCGACAGCGTGCGGGCGGCGCGCAAGTTCATGTCGGCGGCTCGCGCGGCGGCGCGCAACAAGCCCGTGCTTGCTCTGCGCTCGGGCCGCGCCGATCCCGCCGACGCGCTCTACACGGCTGCCTTCCGCCGCGCCGGCATGGTCCGCGTCGATGCGCTCGACGATCTGCTCGACGAAATCGAGACGCTCGGCGTGGGCCGCGTCGCGGCGGGCGCGACGGCGACGCTGATTACCAGCGACCGCGGCCTTGCAACACTGGCCTGCGACGCCTTCGCCGCCGCCGGCGACACGCTCGCGCCGTGGCCGGAGGAAGCATCGCAGGCGCTACAGCAGGCGTTGCCGAACGTGGTGGGCGGCAACCCGCTGCAACTCGGCGACGACGCGCGTCCCGAGTATTTCGGCACGGCGCTCAAGCTGCTCGCCGAGCATCGCGGCACCGGCACGGCGTTCGTCGTGCATGCGTCAACGCATAGCGCGCCGGTCGACGAGGTGGCGCAGGCGTTGATCACGAATCAGCGGTTCGCGTATCGCGGACTGCTCGCATGCTTCTTTGGCGGACTCGACGCTGCTACGCGCGACGCGTTGCATGCGCAAGGAATTCCGGTTCACACGACGCCGCAGCGGCTCGCCCGCGCGTTCGCGCGTCTCGTCGATTATCGGATGGGGCGCGAATTGCTCATGCAGACGCCCGAGGGTTTGCCCGCCGAAGTCCCTGAGGCGATCGACGCGGCGCAGGCGCAGGCTCGCGCCGCGCTTGCTGCGGGGGAGCGCGAATTAACGGGTGAAGCGGCAGCGGACTTGTTGAAGCGTTTCGGGCTCGACATAGAAACAGTGCCGACAGCGAATACAGCGGGCGCGGGCGAGCGTCCCGACGCGGCGCAAGGTTCGCGCGAATCGGACTGCGCGGGAACTGACGCTGCGTCTGAGCGCAAGCCGGTAGTCGACATCGCCGTGGAGCTTCATGACGACGACAACTTCGGTCCTGTGTTCCGCTTCACGGCGCCGTCCGCCGATGGTGTTTCCGAGCCGCTGCGACTCTATGGTCTGCCGCCGCTCAATCCGACGCTCGCCCGCGACATCGTCACGCGGTCGCCGTATGCGCGGCTGATCGCGCCGGAGCCTGCGCTAGCCGCCTTGACGGCGCTCTCGCAAGCCGTCTGCGACGTCAGGGAAATCGTTGGTCTTACGCTCACGCTGCGCGTGTACCGCGATCATGTGACGGTTGTCGCACCCACGCTCCGTATCGCGCCGACGCGCAGCCGCCTCGCGATCATGCCGTATCCGCGCCGCTTCGAGGAGACACTCGACTGGCAAGGTCTGCGTATTACGGTGCGGCCGATTCGCCCCGAAGACGAGGCCGCGCATCACGACTTCGTCGAAGCGATGACGCCCGAGGATTTGCGGCTGCGGTTTTTCGGTGCAGTAGGCAGCTTCGATCATTCGCAGCTCGCACGCATGACGCAGATCGACTACGACCGTGAAATGGCGCTGATCGCGACGGTGCAAAGCGACGAGGGCCTGGCGCGCACGCTCGGCGTGGTGCGCGCGGTGGCGGACCCGGATAACGAAACGGCGGAATTCGCAGTTGCCATTCGCTCGGATCAGAAAGGGCGACGGCTTGGCCGGTTGCTGACCGACCGAATCATCCGGTATGCGCGTGCGCGCGGTATACATTGGCTTGTCGGCGAGGCGTTGCGGGAGAACACTGCAATGATCGCGCTCGCGAGATCGAGCGGCTTCACGATCGCGCCGACGGAAGACCCGACTGTGGTGGGCTTCCGGATGGCGCTGGAGAAAGAACCGGATGAGGAAAAGAGCGCCGCGACGATGCGCGGCGCGCGTTGATTCGAAGGTGCGAGCACCTCCGCAACAGCGGGCGATCAGGCCGGCAGCTTCGCAGCCGCTTCCTCGACCTGCGCTCGCGTGACGGCCAACTCTTCCAGCCACGCATCCGCATACACCGCACCGGTTTCGCGTTCCAGCCGCGCGATGGTTGCCGCGCAGCGGCTCGAATCCTTCGGCGTCGCGATAAACGACTTCACCGACTGGCCCGCCTTGAATGCATCGAACAGCGGCACGCGGATATCGTCCGGCAACTGACGCGTCGTCCATTGATACGGCTTGCCGTTGAACGTGAACGAGGGCGGCAGCACACGTTCTTTCTTGGCTGCGGGAATCAGGCCGTACGTGCGCGCGGCTTCACCAATCTGCTCAGGTGAAAACAGTTCGTCGGGGCTGATGTCGAATTGCTGGATGAAAGTCTCGATGCTCTTCATCGCTGCCGCACGGTCGTCACGCCGCTTTTGCGCATGAGCGACGATGTCGCGGAGTTCGTCGGCTTCTGCAGGCGTGATCGTGAAGCTCGATTGCTTCTGCTGGAGTTCGGAAAAACGCTGGAATTCGGAATCGGTCAGAAGTTTCGCCATTGCTTATCGAAGGGCGCGCATGAACGGATTCATGCGGCGACATTTTTGAGAGGGTCGCCATTCTAAACCATGCGCGCGAGCGGTCTGCATAGCGTCAGTCAGCCACGCGTCAGACACCCTTCTCGCTGAACATGGACAGCGCCTGCACCGTTTCGCGCAGCAGGGTCGTGGCGGCGGCGAGCGTGGGCGCGACGTATTCGTCGATACGCTTCAGATAAGGGCATGTGAGCGCCGCGATTGCCTGGCCGGATGGGCCCAGAATCGGAAACGTCACGTCGGTCACGCCGAACGTCTGCTGGCTGTCCTTCTGCGAGAAACCCGCCGCGCGAATCCGTTCGCACGCTGCTTCGAGTGCGTCGCGGTCTATCGTCACTTCGCCCTTCACCTTGGTGTGCTCGGCGAGCATCTGCGCACGCTGTTCGACAGTCTGGAACGCGAGCATCACGCGGCCCGAGCCAGTGTCGATCAAGCCGACTCGCGATCCGAGCCGCACCGACATGCCCCAGGTGCCCGGTCCGTCCACTTGCGCGATGACAAGCAGATTGCCGCGATCGTACACGGCAAGATGACACGACTGTTCGGCGGCATCCGCGAAACGTTGCATGAGCGGCAACGCCTCGGAGATGAGCCGGTTCATCGGCGGATGACGATGGGCAAGCGCATACAGCTTGAGGCTCAGCGAGTAACGATCGCCGCTCGCGGAGCGCACCACGTATTGCCGGGCGACCAGACGTTCGAGCATCCGGTACATCTCGCTCGCGTTGCGTCCAAGCAGCTTGGTGATCTCGGCGCGCGTGAGGCCTTGCTTCTGCTCTGCAAGCAACTCCAGGATGTCGAGACCTTTGTCGAGCGCAGGAGCGCGATAACGGTCGGCATCATCTTTGTCTTCTGCGTCCATCGTGAGGGAATTCCGTGGGCTGTTCGTACCTGGCGCTTGAGTGTAAGTGCGGCGGCCAATTCCTGCGAGCGGATGCGTCCAGGGAAAACACGGACCATTGGTGCAGTGCACTTCCCTTGACTTCGAAAAGTGCATATATGAATAATGCGTTCATTGGTGAATTTGGCGTGCCGCCCCCGCAGCATGCCTCGCCATGGTCTAACGGAGAACTCATTTGACCAGCCGCCCCCAAACGGATCCGCGTCTGATCCTGCTCAGTCCCGAGGACAACTGCCTGATCGCGGCGGCGCGACTCGACGCCGGCACCCACCTGGAGATCGAAGGGGAGGGCATGACTCTCACGCAAACCATCGAACTCGGGCACAAGGTAGCGCGCCGCGATCTGGCGAAGGATGACAAGGTGCTGCGCTACGGCGCAGTGATCGGCCATGTGACGGAAGCGGTGCGGCGCGGGGCGCATCTGCACACGCACAACCTCGAAAGCGACTACCTGCCGACCTATACGCACGACGCGGGTCATCAATTCGTACATCACTGATTCGCGCACAACGACGCGGCCTCGCGCTGCGGTGGAACGACCATGACTGACACTTCCGTAGCAACTGCCTACGCGCAGCAGCCCACGCTGCAAGGCTATCCGCGCAGCGACGGCCGCAAAGGCATTCGCAATGTCGTCGCGGTCGCGTATCTGGTCGAGTGCGCGCATCATGTGGCGCGCGAGATCGTTACAGAGTTTCGCGAGCCGCTCGACGCGTTCGGCGACACGCTTGCCGACGGATCTGCCGGGCGCGAGCCGCCGGTTCATCTGATCGGCTTTCCCGGCTGCTATCCGAATGAGTACGCGGAGAAAATGCTCGAGCGGCTCACAACCCATCCGAACGTCGGCGCGGTGCTGTTCGTCTCGCTGGGATGCGAGAGCATGAACAAGCACTATCTCGTCGACGTGGTGCGCGCGAGCGGCCGGCCCGTCGAAGTGCTGACGATTCAGGAAAAGGGCGGCACGCGCAGCACGATCCAATATGGCGTCGACTGGATTCGCGGCGCGCGCAAGCAACTCGCCGCGCAAGAGAAAGTGCCGATGGCGCTCAGCGAACTGATGATCGGTACGATCTGCGGAGGCTCGGACGGCACGAGCGGCATCACCGCGAATCCGGCGGTTGGCCGCGCGTTCGATCATCTGATCGACGCGGGCGCGACTTGCATCTTCGAAGAAACCGGCGAGTTGGTAGGCTGCGAATTTCATATGAAGACCCGCGCGGCGCGACCGGAACTGGGCGACGCGATTGTCGCGTGCGTCGCGAAAGCAGCGCGCTATTACTCGATTCTCGGCCACGGTAGTTTTGCGGTCGGCAACGCGGACGGCGGCCTCACCACGCAGGAAGAGAAATCGCTAGGCGCCTATGCGAAGAGCGGCGCGTCGCCGATTGCGGGCATCGTGAAGCCGGGCGATATTCCGCCGACCGGCGGCCTTTACCTGCTCGATGTGGTGCCGGACGGCGAGCCGCGTTTCGGCTTTCCGAACATTAGCGACAACGCGGAAATCGGCGAACTGATCGCGTGCGGTGCGCATGTCATTCTGTTCACGACCGGACGCGGTTCGGTGGTCGGCTCGGCAATCTCGCCGGTCATCAAGATATGCGCGAATCCCGCCACGTATCGCAACCTGGCTGGCGACATGGACGTGGACGCGGGCCGTATCCTTGAAGGCCGCGGCACGCTCGACGAAGTGGGACGCGAAGTGTTCGAGCAGACGGTGGCGGTTTCGCAGGGCGCGCCTTCCAAGTCGGAAAAGCTGGGTCATCAGGAATTCATTCTTACGTACAAGACGTTCGAGCCGGTCGGGCCGGCATGCTTGCCGTCGAGCACCGCCGCGCCTCGACGCGTGGTTACTGTGGCGTCGCACTGAGCGTTGCCTTGCCGTGTGATAAAAAGGGCATGCAACAGCAACCGCTTGCATGCGACCGGAGCAAGAAGGAGACACGCTCAATGACTGCAACGAACGGTTCGAAAATCGAGCAGCGCCGCCGTGTTGGCCGCAGCGCATTGCAAGTAACCGGATTGAGTCTCGGCACCGCGCCCCTCGGCGGCCTCTACCGCGATCTGTCCGAAGAAGAAGCACACGCCACCGTCGCGGCCGCCTGGAACGCCGGCGTGCGCTATTTCGACACCGCGCCGCATTACGGCCACACCAAAGCGGAGCATCGTCTTGGCGACGCTTTGCGCCGCTATCCACGCAGCGAATATGTGTTGTCAACGAAAGTGGGCCGCCGTTTCGTACCGCGTACCAACCCCTACGACGGCAGCGAAGGCTGGCAGGATCCGCTGCCCTTCGAAGCGATCTACGACTACACGCACGACGGTATTCTGCGTTCGTTCGAAGACAGCCAGCAGCGCCTCGGCATCGTCGATATAGACATTCTGCTGGTCCACGACATTGGGCGGGTCACGCACGGCGAGAACAATCCTCACTACTGGCGGCAACTGACCGAAGGCGGTGGTTTTCGCGCGCTCGACGAACTGCGCTCGGCCGGCGCGGTTAAGGCCGTGGGACTCGGCGTCAATGAAGGCGCTGTAATACTCGACGCGATGGCCGAGTTCGATATCGATTGCGCGTTGCTTGCGGGCCGTTATACGCTTCTCGAACAGGCGACTCTCGACGACCTCTTGCCGGCGTGCGAACAGCGCGGCGTTAGCATCCTGTTAGGCGGCGCGTTCAACTCGGGCATCCTGGCGCGCGGCATCGAAGGCGATCTGAAATTCAATTACGGCGAGGCGCCGCGCGAAGTCATCGAGCGAGTCGCGCAACTGGAGACAGTCTGCCGCAACCACGGCGTGCCGCTCGCCGCCGCAGCCTTGCAGTTTCCGTATGCGCATCCGGCGGTCGCCACCGTGCTGACCGGCGCGCGCAGTGCCGACGAATTGCGTGAGAACGCTGCGTCGTTCGAGTTGCCGATTCCCGGGGCCTTGTGGTCCGCGTTGCGCGAGGAAGGCTTGCTCGACCCTCGCGCGCCCGCGCCACAGAACTGAACGTGAAGATGCATATCGACGCTCACCAGCACTATTGGGACCCCGCTCGCGGCGACTATGAATGGCTTACGCCGGAGCTCGAAATTCTGTACCGCCCTTTCGGCCCGGCGGATCTGAAACCGTTGCGAGAGAGGGCGGGCATCGAAAGAACGGTCGTGGTTCAGGCGGCGCCGACCATCGACGAAACGCGTTATCTGCTCGACATTGCGCGCGAGGAGCCGTCCATTGCCGGCGTGGTCGGCTGGGTGCCGCTCCTGCTGCCTACGGCTCCGGCTTTGATCGGAGCGCTCGCGCAAGAGCCCAAGTTCAAAGGCGTGCGGCCCATGCTGCAAGACCTGCCCGACGATACGTGGATTGCGAATCCCGATCTCGCGCCTGCAATCGAAGCGCTGATCGCGCATGACCTCGCCTTCGACGCGCTGATTTATGCACGGCATGTCGACCATGTGGAAACTTTCGCGCGGCGTTTTCCGTCGCTGCGCATCGTGGTCGATCACGGCGCTAAGCCGCCCATCCGCTACGGTCAGGCCGGCTGGCAAACATGGGCCGATGCGATCGCGCGGCTCGCGAAGCTGCCGGGCGTGCACTGCAAGCTGTCGGGGCTCGCAACCGAGGCGTCGCCGGGCTGGACCGAAGAGACACTACGGCCATACGTCGAGCACCTGCTCGCTACGTTTGGCGCCGCGCGGCTGATGTGGGGCAGCGACTGGCCGGTGCTCGAACTGAACGGCGATTATCTGCTGTGGCATTCGGTGGCCAACACGCTGCTTGCGTCGCTTGACGACGGCGAGCGCGAAGCGGTTTTCGGCGGCAACGCCGCCGCGTTTTATCGACTGTGACGTGACGAACACGTTTAGCCCATTCAACTGGAGTCGTAGATGACACAAAGACTGGCCGGAAAGACAGCATTGATCACCGCGGCGGGACAGGGCATCGGCCTCGCGACCGCCGAAATGTTCGCGCGCGAAGGCGCGCGCGTGATCGCCACCGACATCCGCATTGACGGGCTCGCGGGGAAGCCCGTCGAAGCGCGCAAGCTGGACGTGCTCGATGGCGAGGCCATCAAGGCGTTGGCCGCAGAAGTCGGTCCGATCGACGTGCTGTTCAATTGCGCAGGCTTCGTGCACGCGGGCTCGATCCTGGAATGCAGCGAGGAAGACTGGGACTTTGCGTTCGACCTGAACGCGAAGGCAATGTACCGGATGATCCGCGCATTCCTGCCCGCCATGCTGGAGCGCGGCGGCGGCTCGATCATCAATATGTCGTCGGCGGCGTCGAGCGTGAAGGGCGTGCCGAATCGCTTCGCGTACAGCGCGTCGAAGGCGGCGGTGATCGGGCTGACCAAGTCGGTTGCCGCTGATTTCGTCACGCGTGGTGTACGCTGTAACGCGATCTGCCCGGGCACAGTGTCATCGCCGTCGCTCGAACAGCGGATCGCGGCGCAGGCCGCGGCGCAAGGTGCAACGCTCGAAGCCGTGCAGGCGGCGTTCGTCGCGCGCCAGCCCATGGGCCGCATCGGCAAGGCCGAAGAGATTGCTGCGCTGGCGCTCTATCTCGCGTCGGACGAATCGGCGTTCACCACGGGCCACGCACATGTGATCGACGGCGGCTGGTCGAACTGACGCATAGACACAGGGCGTCGCAAGCCGGCGCACTGACGTAACAACCGAACACCACTGAACCCAGAGGAAAGTGCAACGATGAAACTGCTTCGTTATGGGCCGAAAGGCCAGGAAAAGCCGGGCTTGCTCGACGCGCAAGGCAAGATCCGCGATCTGTCCGGCGTAGTTGCCGACATCGACGGCGCGGCGCTGACCGACGAGGGCCTCGCCCGGCTGCGCGCGCTGGACCCGGCTTCGCTGCCGGTCGTGGAGGGCAATCCGCGCATGGGCCCGTGCGTCGGCAAGATCGGCAAGTTCATCTGCATCGGTTTGAATTACGCGGATCACGCGGCCGAGTCGAACTTGCCCGTGCCCGCTGAGCCGGTCATCTTCAACAAGTGGACTAGCGCGATCTCCGGTCCGAATGACGACGTCGAAATTCCGCGCGGCTCGAAGAAGACCGATTGGGAAGTGGAACTCGGCGTGGTGATCGGCAAACCGGCCAAATATGTGGACGAAGCGAACGCGCTCGATTACGTCGCAGGCTATTGCGTGATCAACGACGTGTCGGAACGCGAATGGCAGATCGAACGCGGTGGCACCTGGGACAAGGGCAAGGGCTTCGACACGTTCGGCCCGATCGGCCCGTGGATGGTCACGCGCGACGAAGTCGCCGATCCACAGAACCTCAGCCTGTGGCTCGAAGTGGACGGACACCGCTATCAGAACGGCAGCACGAAGACGATGGTGTTCGGTGTTGCCAAGCTGGTCTCGTATGTGTCGCAGTGCATGAGCCTGCAACCGGGCGACGTTATTTCCACGGGAACGCCGCCGGGCGTCGGCATGGGCGTCAAGCCGAATCCGGTGTATCTGAAGCCCGGTCAGACGATTCGTCTCGGCATTGAAGGTCTCGGCGAACAAACGCAGAAGACTTACGCAGCGGAGTAAGCCACTAGGAGCCGGCGGCGAGCGTTTGAAGCCTGAGCGTTAATTCGCCGGTTCGTGATCGCCGTTCTCGCCGATCCGGTTGACCGTGCCTTGCGCAACCGCGACGAGTCTTTCGCGGTTGCCGTCCATCACAAAGATGTTGCATTGGCAGGTCGCCTGATGGCGGCCCGCATACACCACCTTCGCCCGCGCGATCAGCGTGCCGTTCATCGCAGGGCGCAAGTAATTGATCTTGTATTCCCCCGTCACGACCTTGGGTCCGAGCGATAGTGCGCCGGCAAAGGTCATCGCGTTGTCGGCGAGATAGCTGATTACGCCGCCATGCACGAAGCCGTGCTGCTGCCGCAACTCGTCGCGGATCGGCAGGCTCAACGTCAGTTCGTCGGTGCCCGTGTGCATCAGCTCTGCGCCTAGCAGCATGCTGAACGGCTGGGCGTGCAATGCGCCGCGCGCCCGGTCGAGTAGGTCGGTCATTGTGATTCCTTCGAGGAAGGCCTGCGGTGGCAGTGCGCACTGGCGTACGCGCGTCAGTCCCTACCCACTCTAGGAAGCGCCAACGCGCGCCGTCAAGATGAATCGGAAATATCTGCCCGGCATTGTTGCTTGCGACGGTAGGAATTCAGACGTTGGCCGACGTAAACACGACGTAAGACGATCTTTGAAGTTTTTGACCTTAAGCAAAGAACGGTGCTGCCGTTAACCCTGAGGTAGTTCCCAGTCATTCTCTGCCTTCAGGTGTTCCCGATGTTCAGCAAGATCAAGGTCGCATCCGGCCTGTTGTGTGTCCTGGCCGCGTTCTGCGTTTTCCAGCTTGTCACGGTAGGTCTCGGTTTCTGGTCGCTCACGCGAACCCATGACGACGTTGGCGACCTTTCAAACATCGCGCTCAAGCAGGTGGATGCCGTCAACGAAACCACGCAGCATCTGATGGACGCCCGCATCAACCTGTCGCGTGCCGGTACGCGCATGGTGCGCGGCGGCGCGGAGCCGACCGATATCGTTCAGCATGCGCGCGAGCAGCTGACGGCCGCCGAGCAATCGTTCAACGCCTTCATGAGCGCCCCGAAAACGAGCGACGAAAACGGCGCCCGTGCCGCAGCCCTCGCCGAGCGCTACAAGAAGCTGCACGGCGCGCTCACGGAACTGGCGCAGTTTCTGGACGCAAACAACATTCAGGCGTTTCTCGACCAGCCGACGCAATCGTTCCAGGACGGCTATCTGACCGAGTTGCATAACTTCACGCAGTTCGGCAATGCGGCGAGCCGCGCGTCGCTCGATTCCATCGACGCGCGTATGGCCGCATTCCGGGTCGTCAGCATTGTGATTCTGCTGGCGCTGGTCGGGGGGACGTTTGCGGTGCATATGGCGTTGCGCCGTGGCGTAGTCGCACCGCTGGAGGAAGCGGGCCGTCACTTCGACCGGATCGCACAAGGGCGTCTCGATCAGCCGATCGCCGCCCGGGGCACCAACGAAATCGGCCGGCTGTTCTCAGGCCTTGCGAAGATGCAGGCGAGCGTCGCGCGCACCGTGCAGACCGTGCGCGAGTCGGCCGACTCCATTCATCTCGGCGCCGATGAAATCGCGACCGGCAACGCCGATCTTTCCGCACGCACTGAAAATCAGGCCGCCTCGCTCGAAGAAACGGCGTCGAGCATGGAAGAATTGACCGCCACAGTGCGTCAGAACGCCGATCATGCGCGCGAAGCAAACGCGCTCGCCGAAACGGCCCTCGAGGCGACCTCGCGCGGCAGCGAAGTAGTCGACAAGGTGGTGGACAAGATGCGGGGCATTGCGCAAAGCTCGGACAAGATCGCCGAGATTATTTCGGTGATCGACGGCATTGCGTTCCAGACCAATATTCTCGCGCTGAATGCGGCCGTCGAGGCGGCGCGCGCAGGCGAACAGGGCCGCGGCTTTGCGGTCGTGGCAGGCGAGGTTCGCGGACTGGCCCAGCGCAGCGCGCAGTCGGCCAAGGAAATCAAGACGTTGATCAGCGAATCGGTCGCCGAGATTCAGGGCGGATCGGCACTCGTCGAGCATGCCGGCGAAGCGATGAGCAACGTGTCCGCCTCGATCTCGCGCGTGACGCAGATGATGGCTGAAATCAGTGCGTCGTCGCTCGAGCAAAGCACGGGCATCGAGCAGGTGAACCAGGCGGTTGTGCAAATGGACGAGATGACGCAGCAAAACGCGGCGCTCGTCGAGCAGGCTGCGGCAGCGGCGGCTTCGTTGCATCAACAGACTCAGCAATTGAAGCAGGCTGTTTCCGTGTTCGAAATTTCGGCGGCTGTGTTGCGCACACAACAGATCGACGAAACGCCGGCGGAATTCGGGCAATTTTCGGTGTCGGGAATGCGCGCGATTTAAACGGTTCGCGCTCAAAAATCGGGCAGCCAGAAAAGAAAAATGGCCCGCGGAAGCGGGCCATTCTTGTATTAGGCGCAAGCGCCTACGCGTGCCTCAACGTACCGTTGGTACTTAGGCCGGCGTGATGTTCGCAGCTTGCTTGCCCTTCGGGCCCTGCTTCACTTCGAACGACACTTTCTGGTTTTCCTGCAGGGACTTAAAGCCGCTGCCTTGAACTTCCGAAAAGTGTGCAAACAGGTCTTCGCCACCGTCGTCCGGCGTGATGAAACCAAAGCCCTTTGCATCGTTAAACCACTTCACAGTACCTGTTGCCATTTTTGATCCAGTAAATGTTGTGTATTGCATTCGCGACCGCTATTTCTCAAATCGAGATCGAGCGCGAAGTACGAGTTGTATCACGTCTTTATGACGGACGCCAATCAACCAGTATTCGGGTATTCCCCGGCTTCGGCCTTTTCGAGGCGTCGAGGGCACAAAAAAGGACGTGCCTCCGGGTAGGGTAAACTGCTTGTATTACTCTTCCAGGAAAAACATTGACACATTATTTGCAAGAAGAACTTACGTCGTTCTGGAGCCGTTTGACCCCCTATCTCGCGGTATTGGAGTCTAAATCACCTCAAGACGACGCACCGGACCCCGTCGGCCGAATCACCGTGGACGCCGACGACCGCCAGGCTTTTGCCCTCCACACCACCGACCGTAAGCCGCAAGGCGGCACGTCCGACACGCCTACTGGCCAAAGCGCAACGTATATGCGAACCAGATCGGACGGCAGCGATTGGGGCCCTTGGCAGCGCGAAGAGTATTGAGCGACCGGGCGGCGTGAGCGAGTCGCGCCGCGGCGAATGTTTGGCGGATCTCGCCAGAGGGCGAGGCCGCTGCAAAAGAGTGTTCGCCTCGCTTGTACGTCGGCCTGCGGTGTCAGGCCGGCAACGCATTAAACGCCGTTGCGAGGTGATAAGGCGTGGTCGACGGCATGTCGGCGCGCGCTACTTCACCTGTTGAAGTTTTGCATTCGAACCAGCCTTGCGGCCGCAAGAAACGTTGCTGGAACAGTTCGATTTGCCGCGGCAGATCGGCCCGCACGACGGCTTCGTCGTGGCTCGCGAGTGCTCGCAGATATTCCGTTTGTGCCCAGATGCGCTGAGTCGGATCTTTGATCCGCCCGTTTTCATCGAGTGACGCACAGACGCCGCCCGTTTCCTGATCTACACCATTGCGTTGCGCGAAATCGAACGCGCGCGTCAGTGCTTCCATAAGATCTGTTCCCTCGAATAGGGCGCCTGCCCGCTTGGCAAGCCAGAACCATTCGAACTGATGCCCCGGCTCGAGGCGATTGTCGTGGGTGCCAATCGGCAATTCCGCGATGCAGCCCGACGGCGCATGCACGAAGTGACGAGCGACCGCGCCGGCCAGGCGGCTTAGTGCGGCGTCGAAAGCGTTGTCGCGCGTAGCTTCGCGGGCTGCGAGCCAAGCCTCCGTTAAATGCATCAAAGGATTCTGAACCGGTGTGCCGGTTACTGCGGTGAAGTCGGCCGTGAGCGCGGCATTGAAGAGATTGTCTTCAGCGGCAAACTTCGACTGAATCAGCGCGGACGTGCGATGCACGATTTCCAGCGCGTCGCGATTGCCGGAGCGGCGGCCATATTCCGCACAGGCGAAGACGACGAACGCATGTGTGTACAGGTCTTTCGCGGTGTCGAGCGGAGCGCCTTGCGCATCGACGCTATAGAACCAACCGCCGTGTTCCGTATCCTGAAAAGTGTGCGTAAGGGAATCGAACAGAACTTGCGCGTGGGCTGCGTCGCCGGCTTCGGAGAACACAAAGAGTTGGCGCGCGCAGGCCATTGCCCGATAACGTTGCGCGGGCTCCGGAAGGTGATGTTCCGCGCTGAGCGCTTCGTACGGCAGTTTGAGCGCTCCGTTGAAACCGGGCCCGCGCCACATCGGCAGGATCACATTGTCGAAGTGTTCACGCAGTCCCGCGGCGAGCGCGATGGTCGGGGCGGCGTCAGGGTTCTTGCTGGGCATAGTCATGTTTCAAACGCGGTGTTTCAAACGCGGTGTTTCAAAGCGCCCGTGTCAGCGAGCATGCGGCAAGCGTGGGGCAGCGGCGGCCTGCGGCTTAGCATAATGGAAACCGAACGCAGCCGGCGCCCAAAATCGACGAGGAAAACACTCAAATAATTTCAAGAAGGAGGGAACGCGATGCTGGGTAACCTCGAACTCATCTCCCGGCTGGTGTTGGCCGCGGCCCTCGGCAGCGTCATCGGCTTCGAGCGCGAACGTCTTTCGTGGGCGGCGGGATTGCGCACGCATATGCTGGTATGCGTGGGTTCGGCGCTGATCATGATCGTGTCGGCGTATGGTTTTGCCGAAGTGCTCACAGGCGAGCATGTCGTGCTGGATCCCTCGCGGATGGCGGCTCAGGTTGTTTCGGGCATTGGCTTTCTCGGCGCAGGTTCGATCCTGCTTCGCGGCGACCATCATCTTTGTGATCATCCTCGCGGGCATCAAGGCCCTTGAGCGGCGGTTCATCACGGTCAAACAGCGCCGTCAGGTGACCATGCTTGTCGAGCGCGGCACCATGACGTTTCACTGCTGCATGACGAGCTTGGCGCAGTGAGCCCGCGCGTCAAACCGTTCGTCATGCAGCAAAGCGACGAAACTCCCGAATGCGACGAGGTCATGATTACGCTGAATCGCGTGTCGAACGTGGAGTACGAGGCGATCTGCACGCGCTTGCGCCAACTGCGCGGTGTCAGCGAGTTCAGGCATGACGACGCGTCGTCTTGAAACCGGAAAAACGTCGGCGAATGGCTTCGATGGCGGTGGGCGCCATGCGACAATGCGGTCTCGAAAAATTCCAATGGCATTGACGAGCGGTGCCGGCGCCCGCTCCCCGCGACGACCGCTCTTTTCTCTATGGCAGATTCCGCAGTATCCACGCAATCCCGGCCTCGGCGCGACGCTTCCACGAAGAAGCGGCGCGAAGCCACGGTCTCGACCGAAACCGAAAAAAAGCTGGCGCGCGCCGCGCGCTCGGCACAACGCCTTGCACAACTGAGCGACGTCTCGCGCGACGACAGCACGCTCGACCTGTTCCCCGACGATCCGACGCGTGCCACGCTGGAAGCGATGAACATCGACGTTCGCCAGGGCACGCTGCACGGTTTCGAACTGCCCGATGTCGTGCTGGCCGCCGTGGGCGCGCTCGATACGCCGAGCGACAGCATGTCAGCCGACGCAAAAGCGGCGCGCCGTGCACCTCGAGCAGCCAAGGACGATGAGCCCGCCCGAGTAGACCTGCAATTGAGCGGTCTCGAAGTCGAGCTCTCGACGGTGACCGGGTCAGACGCCGCGCATCCGATGTCGGCTGCGGATCTGGCTGACCAGAATGAGGCGGTAGTATCGCCGCGGGAAGCGACTCCTCCGCTGTCCCCCGCCATGGCCGCCGCGACGGTGGCGCGCAGTGTCACCGCGCTGCGTCAGGCAGCCGAGCGCGATGTCGAGACGGTGGAATCCGCGGTGGGCAACCGGTCGGAGGCAGGCGGCAAATCTTCGCAACGTTCGGCTTCGGGCAGGCAGATCGGAGTGACGGTTGCAGATCAGGCGGACTTCGCTGAAGGGTTCGCCGCTAGCCCACAGGGCGGAACTGGTGCGAGGCATGCGGCATCGGCATCGGCGCGCAACGCGAACCAACCGGCCGAGGCCGACCGGTCAACGCGTGAGACGGCGGCCACAGCCCCATCCGCCGGCACGGGCGCAGCGTTCGCCGCGCCCTGGCAAGAAGCGCGACCAGCGGAAGCCGCTGCGGCTGCCGCTGCCGTGCAGCGCGCAGCCCCGGAACTCGACCGTGCGCGGGCAACGGCCTTTGCCGACACCGTCGACGCGCTGTACGGCGTGATCGCCGACCAGCGCCGTGCAGCGACGGACCATTCGCGCCGCATGAAATGGATGCTGTCGATCGTGGTCGGCGCGCTGCTCATGACGGTGGCGATCGGCCTTACGCAGACCATGCTGCTTATGCGCCTCACCCGCGAAACCACCGCGCAACAGCATCGGATCGAACAGATGTTGCAAAGCCAGCAGACCGCGATGGCCAGCGTGCTCGACACACAAATAGCAATGGCCAATGCAGCCGCCCATGCCGCCCCGGCCACGGTCGCACCGGCGCCCGCACCGCAGCAGGCGCTCATGGTTCCGGAATCCGCGAACGGCCAGCGCGCCGTGCACGCGCGGCACATCAGAAAGCCGAAAACGGCGAATTCGCACTGACAGCCTGCGAACGGCTGCCTGCCGCGCCGGCGAAAACGCCTGGCGCCACGGCAGCCTCCATCCCTCGCCCCACGCGTTCTGCAGTGCAAGGCGTCCGAGCGCCTCGGTAGTCGGTGCAAGAGCGCGCCAACCAGGCGCCACGTAGCCATTACGAAGCCCAAGCCGATGCGCTTCCATGTCCATCGCCGCGCACCGAAGCGGTCAATCGAAAACAGGGACGTTGTAATGCTGCAACGCAATATCACGGCCCATGGGCCGCGACAGCGCGTCGCATCGAATTAATGCTGCGTTGCACTAGCTTTTGACTAGGGAAAACCCTATAATTCTTTTTAAGGGAAAACCCTAGCAAATGCAGTAATCAACCGGGAGTCGCCATGAGCTTCATCTTTGCATTGTTCCAAAAGGTCAGCGACCTCTTTGCGTCGCCCCACTTGCCGCTTGACTCAGACTATTCGTACGCAGCGCGTTCGCGGGAAGCTGAGCGTCAGCGCAAGGCGCAAGCTACGCTGTTCGGCATCAAGCTGTCCGACTAATAGCCAGTCTGTAAGCCCGGGCGCGGTCGTCGCGCCGGGTGCGCATGTCAATGCGCGTGCGTCATTCAAGCCGCGGTCTGCGAAAGCGCGCCGTGGCTTTGTTTCATCTCAGCATTCGTTCCGGCATCGTTCGTTCTTCGTCGACGCTTTTTTCGTCGTCAAATATTTCCCGACCGAAATGAATGTAACGGCGCCTCACGTAGCGTCAACCCGCAAGCCGGACAAATCGCCGCGAAAGTCTTATGCGGACGGACGTCGGAGCGGAAATAACGGTTCCCCAATCCGTCCCTTTCTTTGAAATGTGCGCTTACAAGTGCTCACGTCTTCATGCCAGTTGTGTCGCTAAAGTTGGTTTCAAGCGCAGGGCGTCCTTGACGGGCCAGAACTTCGAAGCCCGATCTGCAAGGCGCTGGCTCGATTCAACCTTGACGGGAGAGAACTATGAAAGCCTTCAACAAAACATCGCGTTCGATCATTGCGGCTTTGCTCGCGGGCGGCGCCTTGCTGGCAGCCGGCAGCGCGTCTGCGCAAGAACGCGTGATCGTGGAACGCGGTCCGGGACCGGTCGTGTATGGCGAGCCGCACATGATGCCGGTGGGCGTGTCGATCAACATCGGCTGGCATGGCGACCGCTATTACGACGGTCACCGCTATTGGGATCACGACGACTGGATGCGCCACCATCCGCGCGACTATGATCCGCGTCACCACGGTCGCGACGAACACCGTCCGCCTCCGCGCTACTAATTCGCACATGACCGCGCCGCTTCTTGCGGCGTGACCCGGCAAAGCCGGCTCTTCCTCGCGGAAGGCCGGCTTTGTCGCATTCGGCATTGTCCACTTGCGTACTGCGCTATCCTCTAACGCTTTCGTCGATGTCAGCAAAGGGAGCGGTCGTGAGCAAGGCAGCGAAGGCAGTAATAGGGGTCGTCGGGACGGGGTTGATGGGCGTCGGCATCGCCACGCAAAGTGCATTGCACGGATATCGGACTGTCGTGCACGACGTGGACGCGGGGCGTCTTGCGAGCGTCGCGCCGAAGGCGGAAGCGGTGCTCGACGAACTGATCGACGCCGGCCGCATCGACTCGAAGGCGAAAGAGGCCGCGCTCGCCCTCATCGAGACTCACGCGGAACTGGACGTAATGCGGTCGGCGGATTTCGTCATCGAAGCGATCCCTGAGGTGCTCGAGTTGAAGCACCGTCTGTATGAAAAGCTGACTGCGATTCTCGCCCCAAACGCTATTCTTGCCAGCAATACGAGCGGCTTCCCGCCCGATCAGCTCGTCGCTCCGCTGGTTGCAAAAGAGCGTTTCGTGATCGCGCATTTCTGGAATCCGCCGCACATGATTCCGCTCGTCGAAGTGGTGCCCGGAAGCGCGACCGCACCCGACGTCACGGCCAGGACCGCAGAATTGATGAGCGCAATCGGCATGGAGCCGGTGATTCTCACGAAAGCGATTCCTGGATTCGTCGGCAACCGCTTGCAGTTCGCGGTGTTGCGCGAGGCGCTCAATATCGTGCGCTCGGGCGCCGCAACGCCGGACGTGGTGGATCGCGTCATGAAAGCGTCGCTGGGCCGCCGGTGGGGAATCGTCGGGCCGCTGGAAGCCGCGGACATGGGCGGGCTGGATACTTTCCTCGACATCTCCACGCATCTGATGCCCGAACTGGCGAAGGACGAAAACGTGCTCGACCTGTTGCGTCAACAGGTGCAGGCGGGGCGTGTCGGCGTGCGCAGCGGCGCGGGCTTCTATGACTGGGACGACGCACACCTTGCGCAAGTCAAGGCAGGGCGCAAGCGCGTCATTGCTCAAGGGTAGCAAACCCGGGCTCGGCACTTGAGCAAACTCCGCGAGGAGGCGGGTAGCTGCCGTGGCGTCGTAAGGCAGTCATCGCGAGTTTTCGGGCCGGCCCAATGTGCCGCCCGTCAGTCTGCTGTATAAATACCCGTCGCCTTCTTCACGCTCCGCTCCATGTCCCATTACTTTTACGACCCCGCCGCCGGCCACAATCTTGCGCATGACCCGTTCAAAGCCATCGTCGCGCCACGGCTGATTGGCTGGATCTCCTCACGCGACACTGAAGGCATGCTGAACCTCGCGCCTTACAGCTTCTTCGGCGCGTTCGCGAGCTTCCCCCCGATCATCGGTTTTTGCAGCGAGGGTCGCAAAGACAGCGTCGCCAATATCGAAGCGACCGGCGAGTTCGTCTGGAACCTGGCAACGAAACCGCTCGCCGAGCAGATGAATCGTTCGTCAGCGCCCGTTCCGCCGCACGTCGACGAATTCGAACTCGCCGGGCTCACGCCTGCGCCTGGGCGCAACGTGGAGGTGCCGCATGTCGCCGAATCGCCGGCCGCGCTCGAATGCAAATTGCTGCAGGTGGTGCGGCTGCATAGTCTCGACGGCAAGCCGATGGACAACTACCTGTCGCTCGGCCAGGTGGTCGGCGTGCACATCAACGAGGCGTATCTGAAAGACGGTCTGTTCGATACGCACGCCGCGCAGCCGATCATGCGCGCCGGCTATCGCGGGGACTACGCCGAAATAGGCAACATGTTTCAGATGTTCCGCCCGACCGCATAAACGGCGCCGCGTCCAGACAGCGCGCGCGAGCGGGCTTTCACCCCGTTGCTGGCGGCCGTCGACGCGATGGGCGCGATGCCCGCGGCTTCGCATCCGAATCGGCAGCGCTGCTTTCCCCCGAATCTTGCGCATTCGATACAACCACCGCTTTCGCATCCAACTGTTCCACGGAATCCACCGCGGACGCAACTGGCGCCGCGGCCATGAGTTCGGCGGCAACGGCCGCGGCGGCGGGCACCGGCCGGATCGTACGCGCATGCGAACTCACCAGCACGGCGCGAGGTTCATTGTCGTAAATCACGGCCCGCACTCGCGGATAAATCTGTCGCGCCCATCGCTGTCCGTTGAACACGCCGTAATGCCCGACACCGGTCTGCACATGATGTGTCTTCAGGTAAGGGCGCAACTTGTCGCACATGTCCTGTGCGGCGAGCGTCTGCCCAACCGCGCAAATGTCGTCCTTTTCGCCTTCAACGGTAAGCAACGCAGTACGGCGTATTGCTGACGGATCGACCAGCCGGCCCATGACTGTGAGTTCGCCTAACGGCAGCGCGTGCCGCTGAAAAACCGTATCGACAGTTTCCAGATAAAAATCGGCGGTCAGGTCCATTGTCGCGAAGTATTCTTCGTAGAACGAGAAGATCGTGTCGGCTTTCGCCGGATCTCCTTTGGCCCGTTCGTAATACAGGGTTTCGAACGAGTCGAGATGTCGGCTCAGATTCATCGACATGAACGCGCTCAGCTGCACGAATCCCGGATAGACGCGCCGATGCGCGCCTGCAAAGCCGAACGGTACGGCGCTAATCAGGTTCTTCTCGAACCACTCGATCGGTTTGCTTTTTGCCAGTTCGTTGACCCGCGTCGGATTGATGCGCGTGTCGATCGGACCTGCCATCAACGTCATGCTGGCGGGTTGTGCGGGATTGTCGTCAGCGGCCATTAGCGCGACGGCGGCTAATGCCGCAACGGTCGGTTGACAAACGGCGAGCAGATGCGCGCCGGGTCCAATCGTCTCGGTGAAGTCGATCACGTGCTGCACGAATTCGTCGAACCCGAAGCGGCCCTGACTTAGCGGCACGTCGCGCGGGTTATGCCAGTCGGTGATGTAGACGTCGTGCTCGGCGAGCATGGTGCGCACGGTGCCGCGCAGCAGCGTGGCGAAATGGCCGGACATCGGCGCGATCACGAGCACGCGCGGCTGTGGCGCTGGCACCGTCGTCTGTTTGCGAAAGTGCAGCAGTGAGCAGAACGCGGTACGTGCCGCGACTTCCTCGACGACCGGAACAGGCTTGCCGTCCATCATCACGTTGTCGATTTCGAACGGCGGCCGCACGGGCGTGAGGCCCGCGAGCGTCAGCAGATCGCAAGCCGCGCGAAGCGACCGTCCATGCGAAGTCGCGCCGAACGCGCGCCACGTGTCGAGCGAACGGTTCGTCAGCGTCGCGCCGTGACGCATGGGGAGCATCAAGTCCGCGAACGCTTGATAGGTTGGATAGGCGAACAGGTTCATGCATCCGCGCGCAAGCGTTGAAATGAAGGAGCCCGAATAGAAGGCAAGTCACATGCCATTGCGTTTGCACGCAACAGCCGCGTCGGCACATTGGCATAGCATTTGCGCGCGTCGTGAAAGCGGTCCGGATTTGCCGCGCTTTGGTGCAACGGCGCACGGCAACGTGCATGTGTGCCGTCGGGCGTCGGCCTAACGCCTCATCAGGAGGGGATACGTATGGCGAATACCACGCTCACCATCAGCAGCAAGAATTATTCGTCGTGGTCGCTACGCGGCTGGCTGCTGACGCGGTTTAGCGGCTTGCCGTTCGAAGAAATCGTGATGCCCATCGACGATCCGGCGGCGCGCGCCGAACTGCTACTTCTGTCGCCGTCGATTCTCGTGCCTTGTCTGTCTCACGACGGCATCAAGATCTGGGACACGCTCGCCATTGCCGAATATCTGAACGAAGTCAGGCCTAAAGCAGCATTGCTGCCGGAAGACATTCGCGCGCGTGCGCATTGCCGCTCGATTTGCGGCGAGATGCATTCGGGTTTTGCTTCGCTGCGTTCCGCGCTGCCGATGAACCTCAAGGCGCACTTCCCCGACTTCAAGGTCTGGGCGCGCGCGCAGTCGGATATCGACCGGATCGTGACAATCTGGAACGAGTGTCTGGAACAGTACGGCGGTCCGTTCCTGTTCGGCGAGCGCACTGCGGCGGATGCCATGTATGCACCGGTCGTGACGCGTTTTGTGACATACGACGTGAAGCTCGAACCGCATATCGCGGAATACGGGCAGCGCATCATGGCTCTGCCCGACATGCAGCAATGGCTTGCGGACGCGCAGCAGGAAGCCGACGAGATCGACGAACTGGATGTCGAATTCTGACGGCCGACGCTTCTGCAACCTGGCCGCGATCCCGCGGCGCTCAGTCCCGCCCGCTTTCCAGTTTGAAGACGCTGACCACTTGCGCAAGACGCGCGGCGTGATCGCGCAGTTCGGCGGCCGCGTCTTCCGCTTCGCCGACAATCGTCGCGTTCTGCTGTGTGGCTTCGCCGATCTGCGTGACTGCGAGGTTTACCTGCTCGATTCCGCCCGATTGTTCGCGCGACGCAACGCTGATCTCGCCCATGATCGCGCGGACCTGGCCGACCTGCTGAACAATGCCTTGCATCGTCGTGCTGGCCTGCTCGGCAATCTGGAAGCCGCTTTGCACGGTCGCCGTCGATTCGGCGATCAGACCTTCGATCTCCTTGACCGAAGCCGCGCTGCGCTGAGCGAGCGCGCGTACTTCCGAGGCGACCACCGCAAAGCCTTTGCCGTGCTCGCCCGCGCGGGCCGCTTCAACGGCTGCGTTCAGCGCAAGGATATTGGTCTGGAACGCAATGCCTTCGATCACGCTCGTGATCTCCGCAATCTTTTGCGACGAGCGGCTGATCTCGCCCATTGTCGACACAACGCGTTCCACTGCACGGCCACCTTCGAGCGCTGCGTCCGCTGCGCGCGTGACGAGGTTGTTCGCTTGTGCCGCGTGGTCGGCGTTCTGCTGCACCGTCGATGTGATCTGCTCCATGCTCGCTGCCGTTTCTTCAAGGCTGCTTGCTTGCGTGGCGATGCGCGACGCAATGTTGCCGCTACCCGTGGCGATCTTCTCGGTGCCATGCGACATATCGGTGGACGCGCTGCGCACTTGCGAAACAATGCGTGCAAGCCCTTCGCCGATGCCGTCGATCGAGCGCATCAGGCGGCCAATCTCGTCGGCGCGGCTACTCGCGCTTTTCGCGACGCGCACGCTCAGATCGCCCGAGGCGAAGCGCTCAGATGCCTTCGCGGCTTCATCGAGCGGCCGGCTGACGAGGCGCCGCACCGCAAACAGGAACACGACCGCGAACACGCCGACCAGCACAAAGCCGAGTACCAGGAAGCGATTGCGCGTGGCGGTGATATCGGCCATTACTTCGTCGCGCGGCGCGATGCCGCCCACCAGCCATTGCCATTCCGGCACCGTGATGAACGAAACGAACTTGCTGCGCGTGCCTTTCTCGCCGAGCGTGGCGTCGGCGGAACTGTATTCCAGCCGGCCTTCCTTCATGTCGAGCATCTGCTGATACGGCGCGTTCGCATTGTCCGCGGCCTGGCCGGCGGCGGCCGGATGCACGATCAGCTTGCCCTGATCCGGGCCCTTCGACGCGTTGAGCACGAAGTAATACCCGCTGTCGCCGATCTTCAGCTTGCGAATGCCGTCTTCGACCTGCTGGATTTCCTGGTCGACGTTCACACCGACAAAGAGCGCGCCGATGACGCGGCCGCTTGCATCGGTAACCGGCCGGTATTGCGTGATCCAGCGCTTGCCGAATAGCGCCGCGAGCCCCGTATAAGGCTTGTTCGCGACGAGGAGCGCGTAGGCCGGCCCTTTGCGGTCGAGCAGCGTGCCGATTGCGCGCGAGCCGTCCTGCTTCTTCAACGATGTAGTCACGCGCACGAAGTCGTCGCCGGTGCGCGCGAAGATGGTCGCCACTGCGCCGCTGCGTTCGAGAAACTGGTCGGGAATGCTGAAATCCATGTTCAGGACTTTGTCGCCGGCCTTGAACGTGGGCGTGGCCACGCCGTTTACGTCGATCTTCTGCGTTTCGTCGAGCGTGTAGGTAGTGGGCAGGAAGCTCGCGAACATCGATGTCGAGCGGTCGACTTCGGTGGACAACGCCTTGTCGAACAAGGTGATCATCGCGGCGATCGAGCGGTCCTTTTCGGCGATGCGCTCGAGCACCTGGTCGCTGACCTGCGTGCCGGCGCTGCGCGTGAGCGCCCACGTGAAGGAGGCGAAAATCAACGCCACCAGCACGCATGACAGAGCGGCGAGCCGGGCGCCGACGCTGGCGCGGCGCAAAGAGAGAAATTCCATGGGCGTATGCGGAGTAAAAGGGACAAACGAGGCACGGCTAGTGCGGAGGCACTCTCCGGCAACGTGACTTGTTTACGGCCGCAATCGACGCTTTCTTTAGGAAAGTGGAAGCCTTCTGTAATAGTGAGGCGCTCGTTGCGAGCGCCATGGCGTCACACCTTTGCTCGCCACGTGCGCAACAACAGCGCATTTGTGACGACGCTGACACTGGAGAACGCCATCGCCGCGCCGGCCAGCATCGGGTTCAACAAGCCGAAAGCGGCGAGTGGAATGCCGATCAGGTTGTACACGAACGCCCAGAACAGATTCTGCTGGATCTTGCGCCAGGTTTTGCGAGAAATATCGATCGCGTCGGCGACGAGCGCCGGGTCGCCACGCATCAGTGTGATGCCCGCTGCGTGCATGGCGACGTCGGTTCCGGTTGCCATGGCGATGCCGATGTCGGCGGCGGCCAGTGCGGGCGCGTCGTTGATGCCGTCGCCGGCCATCGCGACGATGCCCGCGCTGCGCATTTTCAGGTCGCGGATCACGCGGGCCTTGTCGTCCGGCAGCACTTCCGCATGAAATTCGTCGATGCCGAGCGCTTCTGCAACGCTCGCCGCACTGCCCCGGTTGTCGCCGGTGACGAGTACGCTTTTGACGCCCATTGCCCGGAGCCTGTCGATAGCGGCGCGCGCCGTCGGCTTCACCGTGTCGCCGAATGCGATCAGCGCGAGCGCGACACCGGATTGTGAATCGCGCTGCATGAGCCAGGACACGGTATTGCCCGCGGCTTCGAGTTCGCGGGCGCGCGCGTCGGCTTCCGGCGACAGGCCGATGCCAAGTTCGCGAAGCCAGCGCGCGCTGCCGAGCGCGAGCGCGCGGCCTTCGACGTCCGCTTCGACGCCACGACCGGCAACGGCCTTTGCGGCGCTCGCATTAAGCACGCGCGCACTGGACCCCGCCGCTTCATGCGCCCTGACGACGGCTCGCGCCAACGGATGATCGCTTTGGCGCTGCACGGCGGCGGCGAGGGCCAGCGCTTCGTCGCGGCCCATGCTGCCGACCGGTTCGAACGCTGTCACCGACGGTTGGCCGATCGTCAGCGTGCCGGTTTTGTCGAACGCAACAATATTCACGCGATGCGCGGTTTCCAGCGCCTCGGCGTCCTTGATGAGCACGCCGTGCCGCGCCGCGACGCCGGTTCCGGCCATGATCGCCGCGGGCGTCGCGAGTCCGAGCGCACAGGGGCAGGCGATCACCAGCACGGCGACCGCGTTCAGGATCGCTGTTTCGCCACCGGCGCCGGCCAGCAGCCAGCCGATCAGAGTGAGCGCGGCAATGCCCAGGATCGCCGGCACGAAGATTTCGCTGACGCGGTCGACGAGCCGCTGGATCGGCGCCTTCTCCGCCTGCGCACTCTCGACGAGGCGAATGATCCGCGCGAGTGTCGTTTCGGCGCCGATCGCGGTGGTCGTGACGGCAATGGCACCTTCGCCGTTGATGGAGCCGGCGGTCACCGCGTCGCCCGTCTGTTTGGCCACGGGCATGCTTTCGCCGGTAATCAGCGATTCGTCGATGTGAGTGCGGCCTTCCAGCACCGCGCCATCTACCGGAACCCGTTCGCCCGGCCGCACGATCACGACGGTCCCCACCTTGACTTGCGCGAGCGGCACGTCGCGCTCGTCCGCGCCGACGCGAATGCGGGCCCGGTCGGGACGCAGCGCCTGCAGCGCGCGGATTGCGTCGGTGGTTTGGCGCTTGGCGCGCGCTTCGAGCCATTTGCCGAAGCGCACCAGCGTGATGACGACAGCCGAGGCTTCGAAGTAAAGATGCATCGCGTCGTCCGGATGAGTGGCCAATTGATACACGCTGATGCCATAGGCCGCCGACGTGCCGAGCGCCACCAGCAAGTCCATATTGCCGGCGCCGGCGCGCACGGCGCGGTAAGCCGCGCGATAGAAGCGCGCGCCGAACACGAACTGCACGATCGACGCCAGGCCGAATTGCAGCCACGGCGGAAGCATCGCGTGCACGCCGAACCATTCGCCCAGCATCGGCACGATGAGCGGCAACGTCAGCAACGCGCAGACGAGCACGGCTATCAGTTCGCGACGCGTCTGGCTGCGTTTGCGCTCGGCGGCGGTAGGGACGGCGGCGCCAGAGGCCGTTTCGGGAGCGCTGGCAACGTCGGCATCGGCCAACTCCGGCGCTGCATCCGGCGGCGCGAGCAGCGCCGCTTCATAGCCTGCTTTCTTGACGGCGGCGATCAGCGCGTCCGACGCGGCGGCTGCTGCGGCTGCAGTCAGATTGACGCTCGCGGTCTCGGTGGCCAGATTCACGGACGCGGAGGCGACGCCCGGCACCTTCGCCAGCGCCTTCTCAACGCGCATCGCGCAAGAGGCGCAGGTCATCCCGCCGATTTCGAGTTCGGCGGTACGAGTCGGGGTGGCGTCGGTGTCGTGTGAAGCAGTGGCAAGTTCGGTCATGGTGGGTCAGGCTGGCGACGGCATTGAGCGGCATGATGAAGTCTAGTATTGACCTTCCCATGATGGGAAGGTCAAGCTCATGCGTGCAACGCGACTGTGAGACGTTCCGGAACAGGCGGCGAGCCGCCGTTACCGGAAATCGCGCCGCGCTTCGGAAACAGAATGCTATTCACGCCTTTGCGCTTGCCTGAGAAGCGCGGATACGATACAACGCGATGTTGTCGGCGATGCGACGCGGACTGGCTGCGCTGGGTTTTGGGAGACCGCGCGAGCACCGTTGCGCTCGCGCCGGCGTCTCCCTTTGGACAGCATGTTCCGCCCACTGAACGAATGATAAAAAATCGCCGAGCACTGTTTTCGAATTACTGGACCTGCGCATCCGTCGCGGGCCTCGCATTCCTCACCGGTTGTGCGTCGACGCCTTCCACGACGCAAAAATCCACTGGCTGGATCAAGGACGAAGTCGCCGATTCATACGTGTTCGGCTATCCGTTGGTACTGATGCGCGTCGCGCGCGACGCGGCAGTCGGCACCGACCCCGGCCGCGCGCCGCTCAACACGCTGCGCCATGCGCAGGCGCTGCCGCCCATCGGCGCGGCCAATCCAATGCAGCCGAGCCTCGACACGCTGGATTCGACCGGCTGGCTGGACGTCGGCGCGGAACCCGTGATCATTGCGCTGCCGGATTCGCATGGCCGTTACGTCGACGCTCGCGTGCTCGACATGTGGACCAACGTGGTCTGGTCGACGAGCGATCAGCTCGCCACCCGCGCGGCTGGCATCAAGGCTCAAGCCATCGCCTTCGTCGGACCGGGTTGGCAGGGCGATCTGCCGAAAAACGTGAAGCGCGTCGATGTGCCGACCCGCAACGCGTGGGTGAGCGTGCGCATTCAGTCGAACGGCACGCGTGATCTGACCGCGGTTCGCAAGCTGCAACGGGCGATCCGCGTCGCACCGCTTTCCGTCTATGTGGGCGACGCGCGTTCGGCGTCGATTGTGCCGCCGCGCAGCAGTGCCGATGCCGCCGCTTCCGCGAACGCATCGGGCACGCCTGCCGCGCAAGTCGCAGCGCTCGACGCGAACGGCTTCTTCAACCGACTCGCGCAGGCGCTGGCCGACAACCCGCCGGAGCCCGCCGATCCGCATGCGCTGAAAATCCTCGCTGACCTTGGTGTGGAGCCGGACCAGCCCGTCAAGCTGCCTGGCGCATCGGAGGCGATTGCAGCCGGGCTCGCCGATGGTCACGAACGTGTGGTGACGCCACCGTCGAACTTGCTGACCGGCAATGGCTGGAGCTGGTTCGGCGATGGCGTGGGCAACTACGGCCCCGACTACGCACTGCGCGCATACGCCGCGTACGCGCAGCCCGGCATCGGCACGAAAGACGACGAAGTGCGAGCGGTCGTCACTCAGGACAGCGACGGTCACGCACTCAACGGCGCGAATCGCTATGTGATTCACTTTGCGCCGAATCAGTTGCCCCCGGTGCGCGGCTTCTGGTCGATCACCGCTTACACGAAAGACGGCGCGCTCGGCGAAAGTGCGCCGGCGCGTATTGCGGTGGGCGATCGCAACGGCGCGCGCCGCAATCGCGATGGATCGCTCGACGTGACCGTGTCGTCCACGCGCGGCAAGGGCGGTAACTGGCTGCCGGCGCCGCGCGCGGATCTGCAACTGGTGCTGCGTTTGTACGCGCCGAAGCCTCAAGCCACCGACGGCACCTGGCAACCGCCGGCCGTCGTGCGTCAGTAATTCGCACGAGTCTGCTGCACACTGGCCCGGGAGATTCGAAGGCCGATCAGCGCGTCCGTCACGGCAGCATATGAGTGACGGACGCGCGGCTTTATCGCGCGAGCAATTGTGTAAGCTCAGCTTACATTTATATCCCACGAAAGATTCACGACTTATACTGCCGCTTGCGGGATTTTCGTTCAGCGGCGGGCTTGCCGCCGCATTACCCAAAACCGAGCATGGCAAGCATTAATAAAGCATCATTCGCCTCTTCCATGCGGACCGTGCGCGACGTCGCGCAATCGCGGCGCACAAGGCGCGTCATTACAGGTCTGCTCATCTTCATCGTATTTTTCGGTCTGCTGGGCTTTTTCGCGGCGCCGCCGCTGATTCGCCACATCGCCGAACAGCAACTCAGCAAGCAGCTCGACCGGCCCGCAACTATCGGCCGCATTGCGCTTAATCCCTACACGCTCAAACTGGAAGCCGACCGCGTACATATTGGCGAACGCGGCGGTGCTGGCAATTTCGTGGATATCGAGCGGCTCATCGTGCAGCCGTCGTGGAGTTCGCTGTTTCGTGCAGCGCCGATTATCGACGAAGTTCAGCTCGACTCGCCGCGCTTCCATGTGGTTCGCTATGACGCGCAGCGCTTTAATTTCACCGATCTGATCGAAAAATTTTCCAAGCAGCCGAGCACGCCAGATACCAAGCCGACGCCCTTTTCCGTATCGAATATTCGACTCGAGAACGGCCAGATCACATTCGACGACAAACTGCTCGGCGCCACTCACGTAATCGACCAATGGAAGCTCGGCATTCCGTTTATCGCCACGTTGCCTTCCAAAACCGATATCTTCGTCGAGCCGTTGCTGCGCGCGCGGATCGACGGCAGTCCGCTTGCCATCGACGGCAAAACGAAGCCGTTCGCTGCGTCGCGTGAGTCGGAAGTGTCGTTGCGCTTCGACGGGCTAGACGTGCCGCGCCTGATCTCGTATGTGCCGACAAAGCTGCCTGTGATCGTGCAGTCGGGCAAGCTGTCTACCGACCTGAAACTGAACTTCATCATGTCGAACGACGCGCCGACGCTGCGCGTTGCCGGCACCGTCGATCTGAACGACCTGAACGTGCAGGACCTGGGCAAGGCGCCGTTTTTTGCTGCGCGCGCCGTGCATGTCGCCGCGCGCACGCTCGAGCCACTGAAAAGCCTCTACCATTTCGACGATATTCGTATCGACGCGCCAAGCGCGAATCTCGCGCGTGACAGAAGCGGCGTGCTGAGCGTGGAGCGGATGTTCGCGCCCGCGCCGGCCACTGCAAAGGCGGTAGCTGGATCGGCGAGCGCGCCGGCGGCGGCATCGAGCACAAGTGATACGAAAAGTGCTGCAAAGACCGACGCCGCAAAAGACGCCGCGAAGCCTGTGCCGCCGCTCGATCTTTCGATCAAACGTTTTGTGCTCAATGACGGTACGGTGAACGTGCAAGACGAAGCCGCGTCGCGCCCCGTCGACGTCGGTCTGGAAAAACTCGCTGTCACGCTGACCGATTTTTCCACGCTGGCCACCGCACCCGCGCATTACACGCTGAATACCGACTTGAAGCGCAGCGGTGGTTCGCTCGGCCTGGCCGGGGCATTGAGCCTCGCCGCTAAGACCGCGAGCGCGAAGCTCGACGTCAAGTCACTGAATTTGCCGCTGCTGCAACCGTATCTCGACGCCGCGACCACTGCGCAGGTGACGGACGGCGTGCTTTCCACGACGGCGAATATCGGCGCGAACTGGTCAAAGTCGCCGGCTGCCGTAATGATCGCGGATACGCAACTTGACATGCGTTCGTTGAAAGTGGCGGCGCGCGGCGGTAGGGAGCCGCTCATCGCGCTCGCCCAAGGCAGCGTGAAGGTCAAGCAGGTGGACCTGAATGCCCGCACGGCCGACGTCACGAGCGTTGACACCACAGGCCTCGCAGTCGACGTGCAACGCCTGAAAGACGGCAGCATCAACCTTGCGTCGCTCGGGGCGGCTCACGAAGCTGAACCGACGCGCACGGCGATTCATGCGGCGAAGAAGGCACAAGCCGAAGGACCGGCGTGGCGCTACAAGATCGGCGAACTGAATGTCAAAGACGCCACAGCCAATTTCACCGACAACACCACGCCGCAGCCGGTGAAACTGGGCATCACGCCGCTGCAGTTGAAAGTGAAGCAGATCAGCAACGACCTCGGCCGTCCGTTGCCGGTCGAACTGCAAGCCACGCTGAACGGGAAAGGCACGCTCGACCTCAAGGGCGACGTTACGGCAACGCCGCTGAAGGTCGCCGTCAAGGTGAACGCGAACCGGCTCGACGCCGCGGCTTTCGAACCGTATTTCGGCAGCAGGTTGAATGCTGCGATCGCGAGCGCGCTGCTCAATGCCAGCGGCGATCTTGCGTTGAGCCAGGCGAAGTCGTTGAAGGCGAGCTATCGCGGTGACGTTGCGCTTGTCGACGTTCGGATGCTTGACAAGGCAACGTCGGACCCGTTCGCGGGATGGCGGTCCCTCGCGCTGTCAAAGCTGAAAGCGGATTACGACGAGCACGGCACGTCAGTGGACGCGGAGCGCGTCACCTTCACGAAGTTCTATGGACGCGTGCTGCTCGACGCACAAGGCAAGCTGAATCTCACCGACGTGGTCGCGCACGAAAGCGGCGCAGCGCAGTCGCTCACGCGCGACAAGAACAACAAGGGCGGTGCCGAACCGGTGCCGTTGACGCCGCCCACGGCGTCGGCGGTCGTCAACTCGTCGGCGCCCGTGGTGGCCTCCGCGTCTGCGCCGGCGTCTTCCGCCGCGCCCGCGACAGTGACGGCCGCAACACCGCCGCAAAACCCGGTCAAGCTGCATTTCGGCCAACTCGTCTTGCAGCAAGGCCGTGTAACGTACACCGATAACTTCATCAAGCCGAACTACACGGCGAACCTGGTCGGCATTCAAGGCACGGTAGGCGCGTTCGGTACGCAGTCGACCACGTCTGCGCCTGTGGAGATCGCGGCGAAGCTGGCGGCCAACGGCCCGCTGTCCATTCGCGGCACCGTCAATCCGCTGATTGCGAAGCCGGCGCTCGATCTGACCGCAAGCGCGCACGACATCGAACTGACCAATCTCACGCCGTATTCCGCGAAATATGCCGGATATCCGATCACCAAGGGCAAGTTGAACGTCGACCTGCATTACAAGCTCGAGAACGATCAGCTGAATGCAGACAACCATCTGTTCATTGATCAGCTGACGTTCGGCGATCACGTCGAAAACGACACGGCGACCAAACTGCCGGTGCGGCTCGCCATTTCGCTGCTGAAGAATTCGCGGGGCGAAATCGACGTGAATCTGCCCGTGTCAGGCTCGTTGTCGAATCCTGAGTTCAGCATTGGCGGGCTGATCTGGCATGCGGTGCTCAATCTGCTGCAAAAGGCGGTCACCGCGCCGTTCTCACTGATTGCCCACGCGTTTGGCGGAAGTGGCGAAGAGTTAGGCTATGTGGAATTCGAACCGGGCTCGGCGCAGCTCACGGAAGACGACAACAAGAAGCTCGACACGATTGTGAAGGCGCTCGGCTCCAAACCGTCGATCAAAATGGACCTGATCGGCCGCGTGGATCCGAAACTCGACGAGCCCGCATTGCGCGCACGCTACGTGGACCGCCTCGTCAAACAGCAGAAAATCAAGGACGTAGTGGGCAACGGCCAGAGCGTGGACTTGTCGAGCGTCACCGTCGATCCGAAGGAATACGAGAAGTACCTGACCAAGGCGTATAAATCCGCGGACTTCAAGAAGCCGCGCAATTTCGTCGGCCTGACGAAGAGCATGCCCGACGACGACATGAAAAGCGCGCTCGCGGCCAACGCGCCCATCGACGAGGCCAGCTTGCGACAGCTCGCGCAACAGCGGGCGCAGAGCGTGCAGCAGTATCTGGACGGCAAGATCGACAGCAGCCGGGTGTTTATCGTCGCACCGAAGCTGGACGCAGACGGCATCAACGATAAAGGTGCGACTACGCGAGTCGATTTTGGGCTGAAGTGAGCGACGCCCTCGCGCGCTCCTCCTGCATCGCCCTCAGGCCGCGCGCGTCGGCTTCTTCAGCGCCGTCTGCTCGATCACGCGCGCGAGCGTGTCGAACGCCGGTCCGATCTTTTCGTTCGGCACGCACGCGTAACCGAGCAGCAGTCCGCGCATGGCGGGCGGATCGCTGCTGTAGTAGCTCGCGAGCGGCCGCACGATCACGCCGGCGTCGAACGCTGCCGCCGTGACCGCGCGATCGTCGGCATGATCGGGCAGTCCCAACACGAGATGCAAACCGGCCTCGTCGCCCATGACGGGCAGTTCGGTGCCAAACCGCGCGGTAATCGCATCGATCAGAATCTGCCGGCGCTCACCGTATAACGCTCGCATTCGCCGGACATGCGAAGTGAGATGGCCGTCCATGATGAAGTCTGTCATTACCGCCTGCTGCATCAACTGACCTTCGCGATAAAGCTCGGCGATGCCCATACGGAATGTGTCGACGAGATGCTCCGGCGCGATCATGTAGCCCATGCGCAAGCCGGGAAACAGCATCTTGCCGAGACTGCCGACGTAGATCACCTGACCTGCGTCGTCGAGACCTTGCAGCGACGCTAGCGGCCGGCTGCCGTAGCGAAACTCGCTGTCATAGTCGTCTTCGATGATCCACACGTTGTGCTGGCGCGCGTATTCGAGCAGCGTGCGGCGGCGCGCGAGGCTCATCACCATTCCAAGCGGATATTGATGCGACGGCGTGACGAGCGCGAGACGCGGCGGTTGCTGCAAATCCTGCTCGCGCGGATTGAGGCCTTCTTCGTCGACCGGCACTGGAACGAGTGTGATCCCCGACGACTGCAGCACGCTGCGCGCGCCCCAATAGCACGGCTCCTCGACCCACGCGCGGTCGCCGACGTCGGTCAGCAATCGAACCGCGAGATCGATGGATTGGTGAATACCCGTAGTGATGATGATCTGATCCGGCGTGCAATTCACCGAACGCGCGACCCGCAAATAGTCGGACAACGCGCGGCGCAGCGGCCGGTAGCCGCCGCCCGGCGCATAGGTCAGCAGATCGGGATTGGCTTCTTTCCACAAGCGCGCTTGCAGGCGGCTCCAGGTTCGCGCCGGGAATTCGGCGACGTCGGGCACGCCGGGCATGAACGCGCCCCACTGTTTTGCAGACACGCCCGCCTGACCGATCAGGCGCCGGCCGCGATTGGACAGATCGTTCAGATCGCGCTTTGCCGTCTTGCCCGGAACCGCGACCGGCTTGCCTTCCGCGTCCACCGCCGTGACCGCTGGCTTGCGCCGCGCGTTGACCGCGGCTGTGTCCGGCTGCGTGTCGGCGACATACGTCCCGCTGCCCGTGGTCGAGATCACATAGCCTTCGGCGGTCAGCTGGTCGTACACGTGCAGCACCGTATTGCGCGCGATACCGAGGTCTTCGGCGAGCGTGCGCGAGCTTGGCAGCTTGGTGCCCGGCGGTAACTGGCCGGCGAGGATCGCCTGCTGCATCAACCGCAAAGTCTGCCGGTAGATCGGCTCGGCGGCCGCGCGATCAAGCCTGGCGGCGAGCCAATCCGACAAGATGATCGTATCCAAGTGGTTCTATCCGGAATAATGAAATGGTTCCATATTGTAGAACCGTAACGGTCTATAGTGGGCCACGCAATCGATGCAAGCCCGCTGCTTATCGAAGGCAGCCGGCCGGACAGGCAGAGGAGACTACGGCGATGAAAACGGATGAGGTGATCGTCAGCTTTCGAGGCGTGCGCAAGACGTACGACGGCGAAACGCTGGTCGTCAAACAACTGGATCTGGACATCTATCAGGGTGAATTCCTGACGCTGCTCGGGCCGTCGGGTTCCGGCAAAACAACCTGCCTGATGATGCTCGCGGGTTTCGAATTTCCCACCGGCGGCGAGATCTGGCTCGACGGCACGTTGCTCAACACCGTGCCGCCCCACAAGCGCAACATCGGCATGGTGTTTCAGAACTATGCGTTGTTCCCGCATCTGACAGTCGAGCAGAACGTTGCGTATCCGCTGACGGTGCGCAAGCTATCGGCCGAAGAGCGTGCTCATCGCACCAACAACGCGCTGAAGATGGTGCGCATGGAGAGCTTCGCGAAGCGGTATCCGGCGCAGCTTTCCGGCGGACAACAGCAGCGCATCGCGCTCGCGCGGGCGCTCGTGTTCGAGCCCAAGCTCGTGCTGATGGATGAACCGCTCGGCGCGCTCGACAAGCAGTTGCGCGAACACATGCAGTACGAACTGAAGTCGCTGCACGAGAAGCTCGGCGTGACGTTCGTGTATGTCACACACGATCAGGGCGAGGCGCTGACCATGTCCGATCGCGTCGCCGTGTTCGACAAAGGCATCGTGCAGCAGCTCGACACTGTGGACCGTCTGTACGAATCGCCGTGCAACGAGTTCGTCGCGAACTTCATCGGCGACAGCAACAAGCTGCGCGGCACGATCGCAAACGTGGACGGCGAGTATTGCGAGTTTCACCTCGTCGACGGTACGCGGCTGACCGGCCGCAACATCGGCGGCGCACGGGCGGGCACGCCGGCCGTTGCGTGCATCCGTCCCGAACGCATGAAGCTCGCGAGTCACGGCAACGGCGTGGCGCGGGCGGGCGCCAATGCGCTCAGCGGCGAAGCGCGTGGACTCATCTATTTTGGCGACCACGTGCGCATGCGTTGCGGCTTGCCGCAACAGGACGAGTGCTTCGTCAAGGTGCCGCTCGGCACCGATGCGCTCAATACCTTCGCACCTGGCTCGCCCGTCGCGCTCGAGTTTGCGCCCGAGCATCTGCGGGTATTCGCGGGGGCGTGATTGCGTGAAACGCGCGCATGATTGCATGAGAAGAGCGGTCAGCAGCACATAAAAAAGTTGCATGAATGATGCTTGAAACCACCACCAAAGGAGAGCAACACACCATGAACAAGATCGGGAAATCGCGCTGCGCCGTCGCTGTCGGTGCTGTGGCGCTCGCGCTCGGCGCGGCGCAGGTCAATGCGGCCGAACTGACGGTCGTGAATTTCGGCGGCGCGAACGGGGACGCACAAAAGGCGGCCTTCAACCAGCCGTTCGAGTCGCAGAGCGGCAGCAAGGTGACCGCTGTCGAATACAACGGTGAGCAGGCCAAGGTCAAGGCGATGGTCGAGGCCAAGCACGTGAACTGGGACGTGGTGGAGGTCGAATCGGGCGACATCGGCCGGGGTTGTGACGAAGGTCTGTACGAGAAGCTCGACTGGTCGAAGATCGGCAAGAAATCGGATCTGATTCCGGAATCGCCGCAAGCTTGTGGCGTCGGCTTTTTCGTGTGGTCGACGGCGCTCGCCTATAACGCCGACAAATTGAAGACCGCGCCGTCGGGCTGGGCCGACTTCTGGGACGTGAAGAAGATCCCCGGCAAGCGCGCGATGCGCAAGGGCGCGCGTTACAACCTCGAATTTGCGTTGATGGCCGACGGCGTTGCACCGAAAGACGTCTACAAGGTGCTCGCGACCAAGGAAGGCCAGGACCGCGCATTCAAGAAGCTCGACGAGTTGAAGCCGAACATCCAGTGGTGGGAAGCGGGCGCGCAGCCGCCGCAATTCCTCGTGGCCGGCGACGTGGTGATGTCGACGGCGTACAACGGCCGGATCGATGCCGCGCAGAAAGAAGGCAAGAACCTGAAGGTCGTGTGGAACGGCAGCATTTACGACCTCGACTATTGGGCGATTCCGAAGGGCTCGCCGAACAAGGCGCTTGCCGAGAAGTACATTGCCTATACGCTTTCGTCGAAGCCGCAGCAGGACTACGCGCACCACATCGCCTATGGTCCGGTGAACGTGGCGGCGATCAAGGCGCTCGACGCGAAGACGCTTGCGAACCTGCCGAACTCGCCGGCCAACGGCAAGAACGCGGTTCTGCAGAATTTGTCGTTCTGGACGGATCATGGCGACGAGTTGGAGCAGCGTTTTTCGTCGTGGGCTTCGAAGTAGGGAGCGGGTCATGTGAAGAAGCGCGCGCAGGGGTGAGTTCGGCGCGCGTGGGTTTCAATGCGTGGGACGGCAGTAAGCGCTAAAGCGCTAACTGCCGTCGACAGCTCTGCATGGGACGGCAGTAAGCGCTAAAGCGATAACTGCCGTCGACAGGAGAACGGGTGTGACTACGATGACGATCGCCGCCGATTCGACGCCGGAATCGACCGGCCGGTTCAAGCGTGAACTGAAGGCCGCGGAAGCGAAAAAGCGCGCTACAGCGTTGCTGCTCATTGCGCCGCTTGCGATTTTTCTGCTGCTGATCTTCGTCGTGCCGATCGGCGCATTGCTGACACGCGCTGCGCAGAATCCGGAAGTCGTGACCGCGTTGCCGCATACGCTCAGCGCATTGAGCACGTGGGACCGCAAGACGCCGCCGCCCGACGCCGCATACGCCGCGTTGGCGACCGACCTCACCGCGATCGCCGACAGCGACGGCATGGGCGCGCTCGCGCGACGGCTCAACGTGGAGATTCCCGGTTACCGGTCGCTCGTCGCCAAGTCGGCACGCGCCATGCCGTTCGTCGACGACAACAACAAGCCGTTGCAACTATCTCCCGCCCAGTTCCACGCGAAGTTCGCCGAACTGGACGAACGCTGGAGCAACATCGCGTACTGGCAAGCCATCGCGAAGAACGGCAGCCCGTATTCGCCGTTTTATCTGCTTGCTTCGCTCGACCACAAGCAGGACGCGTTCGGCCACATCATCCCGACCGATCCCGACCAGCAGATCTATCTCGCCGTTTTCAGCCGCACTTTCGTGATCGGCGCGGCCGTCACGCTTTTTGCGCTGCTGCTCGGTTACCCGCTTGCATACTGGATTTCAACGCTGCCCGAGCGTCGCGCGAACCTCGTGATGATTCTCGTGCTGATTCCGTTCTGGACATCGATCCTGGTCCGCGTCGCCGCATGGATCGTGATCTTGCAGAGCGAAGGGCTCGTGAACAAGGCGCTGATCGGTAGCGGCTTACTGCACGATCCGCTGGCGCTGCTGTTTAACCGCACGGGTGTGTACATCTCGATGACGCACATCCTGCTGCCATTCATGATCCTGCCGCTTTATAGCGTGATGAAGTCCATTCCGCCCACCTATCAACGCGCGGCGGTCTCGCTCGGCAGTCATCCGTTCGCCGCATTCTGGCGTGTGTATGTGCCGCAGACTTATCCGGGCATCGGCGCGGGCGCGTTGCTGGTTTTCATTCTGGCAATTGGCTACTACATTACACCGGCGCTGCTTGGTGGACCGAACGACCAGATGGTCAGCTACTACGTCGCATACTTCACCAACGTGACGATCAACTGGGGCATGGCATGTGCGCTCGGCGGGCTGCTGCTTGCCGCCACGCTCGTGCTGTATGCGATCTACGGACGCTTCACGCGCTCATCGCTGAGCCTTGGCTGAACGGAGCCTACCGCCATGAAACTCGCCAAGCCCCTCTTTGCGCCACATACGTCGCTGATTGAGCGCGTATGGTATTTCGCGTTGCGCGCACTCGCCGTGCTCACGCTGCTGTACCTGATTCTGCCCGTGCTGGCGATTGTGCCGCTGTCGTTTTCATCGAGTACGTTTCTGGTATATCCGATTCCGGGCTGGTCGCTGCGATGGTATCAGAATCTGATTGCGTCCGATGAGTGGCGCATGGCGGCTAAGAATAGCTTCATCGTCGCGCCGTCCGCGACGGTAGTCGCGACCGTGCTGGGCACGCTTGCAGCAATCGGGCTCACCAAAGCGAATTTCCGCGGCAAGGGTTTGCTCATGGCAATCCTCATTTCGCCGATGATCGTGCCGGTGGTCGTAGTGGGCGTGGGCATGTATCTGTTCTTTGCGCCGCTCGGTCTCGCCAATACCTATATCGGCCTGATTCTCGCGCACGCGTCGCTCGGTGTGCCGTTCGTAGTGACGACGGTGGCCGCGACGCTGCAGGGTTTCAACTACAACCTCGTGCGCGCGAGCCTGTCGCTCGGTGCGAATCCGGTGAAGACGTTCTTCCGCATTACGCTGCCTGTGATCGCGCCGGGTGTGATCTCCGGCGCGCTGTTCGCGTTCGCGACATCGTTCGATGAAGTCGTCGTCACACTATTTCTCGCCGGCGCCGATCAGACGACGCTGCCGCGACAGATGTTCACCGGCATCCGCGAAAATATCAGCCCGACTATTGCGGCGCTCGCCACCATCCTGATTGTCTTTTCGACCTGCCTGTTGCTGGCGCTGGAGTGGCTTCGTGGCCGCAACGCGGCGCGGGCGATCAGGGCATAAGCGCGGGCCGGCGTGTATCGCCAGGTTCATTGAGGCAGCACGCCATTCGACAACTCTCGACATTGTTCTAAGATTCATCCCATTCCGCGGGCTTGCCCGTCTCGTCATACTTTCATCCCTCGATAAGAAGATGCGCGAGACGCAGACATTTAATGAAAACCCCGCTAACCGTGCTTGTGTGCGCGTTGACGCTGACAGCTTGCGCGGACCACGCCGCGCGCGCACGGCTCGGTATCCAGGATTCCACTCTGCTCAGATCCGGCGTTGGCGCTTCGCAAGACGAGGCCGCAGGCGCCGCCAACCCGCAATGGGTCCAAACATACGCAATTGTCCATAACGGCGCTGCGGCGCTGGCCTCGTTGCAGGCGCGGCTCGACCGCATGCCGCCGCAACCAAACGGTTACTTTCGCGCAAAGGCGCAATGCTGGATCAATGCCGCTCAACAAACGCGGCAGGCTGGCGACCATTGGGGTTTCGCGGAAGAAGCCATCGGCGAGGCGGCGGTCATTACCATGGGCCTGGAAAGCGGCACACTGGTATCCGCTGCTAATCCTGCGCTGCGCACCGTATCCGCTGTGCGTCCCGATCTTTGGCAGATCGCCAATACCATCAAGTCGGATCCTGCCATCGCGTCATGTCACGAGGCGCAACCGCCGCTGGCGTGCGCCGAAGTAGAACTCATGCAAGCTGGACACGACGCATGGATGCGAAGCTTCTCCAATGCCGAAAAGCGTCTGTCAGATATTCAGGACAATCTGCGTAAGTCGGCTGAAAGGGTGTTGCAATGCAAGCGGGACGTCGCCGCGAACGCCACGACGCCGAATGCGAAGTCGCCCAGAACAGTCACGTTACGCGCCGATGCCTTGTTCCGTTTCAACGGCGGCAACGACGTCGCAATGCTGCCCGCCGGAAGGCGCGCGCTGGACACGGTGGCACGCGGGTTGAAGACGGATGCGACGCCTGGCGGTCTGACAATCACCGGCTACAGCGACCGTCTTGGCGACAACGCGCGTAACCAGAGCTTGTCGCTGCAACGTGCAGAAACGGTAGCGCGATATTTGCGCACTCGCGGTGTTACCTCGCCGATTGCGACTCGCGGCCTGGCCAGCGCAAATCAACTGGTCGAGTGCCGACAAACCAGGCGTGATGATCTGGTGCGATGTCTCGCGCCGAATCGCCGCGTGGAGATCGAGCTCGTCGTTGCCGCTCCCTAACGTGCCTTTGTATCGCCGCCGGACGTCGTAGTCCACCACGCATGTGGCGCATGAGCAGCAGACGGCCGCAATGAGCTGCAAGGGCCGTGATGGACCGCAACCGGCAATGGATGTTTTTCAGGAGGAACGCAACACATGTTAACTATTCTGATTATCGACGACCACCCGGCGTTTCGGATGGTCGTCAGGTTGCAGCTAATGCAATTGCTGAGCGTCGAACAAGTGATCGAGGCGGACAACGGTCAGACCGCCGTCGAAATGGCCCGCCAGCACAAGCCCGACCTCGTCATACTGGACCTCGACATTCCGCGTATCAGCGGACTTGACGTCATTCCGCGACTCAAACTCGCGCATCCGTCGATCCGCGTGATGGTGCTGTCGGGGCACGACCCGGCCACTTTCGCGCCGCGTGCAATGCGCTTGGGCGTCCATGGTTTTGTCGGCAAGTCGCAGGAGATGAAGGAGATCATGCGCGGCGTGGAAGCGGTGCTCGCAGGCTACACCGTATTTCCGGTCGCGCCTGACGGCGCGACCATCACGCCGGGAGTGTCGCCGACCGGTGACGAGGGCAGAATCATGTTGCTCTCCGATAAGGAGCTCGTCATTTTGCAGATGCTTTCGAAGGGCATGTCGAATAAGGCGATCGGCGACGCGCTGTTCATGAGCGACAAGACAGTGAGCACTTACAAGGGCCGCATTCAGGAGAAGCTTGGGCTGTCGTCGCTGGCGGCATTGATCGAGTTCGCTTCGTTGCACAAGTTGGTCGACTAGATGTTGCGGTATGGATAAGACGAATTTCAGCCGTGCTTTCGAGCCCATCGAGCCTTCTGAGCCCTCCGAGCCTTTCGATCCCCTCTATCTCGACGCGCTCGTAAAGGAAGGCATCGACCTCGACGCGTTTCTGAGCGGCTGGTGTCGAGCGATGCGTGACGATCTCGGCCGCCTCGGCGACCTACGTTGCGAACTCGAATCGGCGCAATTGCCGGCCTTGTTGCATAGAGTGAGCGGCGCAGTGGGTCTCGTGGGTGCACAGCACTTAATGCACGCACTGCGGCACGCGAGTACCTCGCCGTCTGAGCACAATGCCGGCTCCATTGACGCACTCATCGCGCGTGGACAAATTTTGATCGCGCAACTGGAAGCAGCGTCTTATCCACACCGGAACACATCATCATGAATAGGCCGCTGGAGTTGATACAGGGCGCTCTGGCGCTTCCCAGTGCACGCCCGCTGTCGGGTCTGCCACCGCCTTTCGGCTCGTGGCGGCGGTCGACGTCGCACACACAGCAACGCGCCCCTCAACCGGCGGTTCCAGGCGTGCCGCGATATGCAGTCTCTGCGAACCGTCGCGGTCGAATTCCGCAGAACGCAAAGATTTTGTTCTTCTACAAGCTGCCGCAGCGGCGAGACGATCCGCATCGGTTCGATGAACAATTGGCTGAAGCGAAACGTTACCTCCAGGCAGATCACACGCGGCCGAGTTCGTCACGGTCGGACCATATTCTGGGCGCGGCCATTTTCGTGAGTTGCAGCATAGCGCTCGCCTGGCTACTCGCGACATGTTCCACGCACGAACTCGCCGGCAGCTTCGGAACAGTGGCGAGACCGTCTACGGCGGCGATACAAGCCGGCCCCGTCATAGTGAATCCGTTAGCGAATCTTCGGCCTGAGTTGGCCAAAACCGCGTCAAAGGCAGTAGAAACGCAGTCAACGATTACGCAAGCGTCGTCGTCGGTAAAGGCTCCGTTGCCGGCCGCAGCGCATCCTGTCGAAGCGCCAAGCTTGTCGCAGCGCGCGGAGTCGCAACGGTCGACGAACAGTTCCCGCCATACCGTCGTGGCTGACCGTGTCGCGAAGCCTCGTCAATCGACTGCACGGTTGAGTCATCCTATCGAATCGCCGGTGCGCCTTTCGCAGTCGAGACAACCGGAAACAGCTGCATCGCAATCGTCTGCGAACGATTTTGTGGAGCGCGCCGCGTTGCGCGATTGGGCTGTGCAGCAGCGGCGCGCGAATGTCAGTGTGCGTGCAAGCGTGCCTGCGCCGGGCGACATCGACTGGAACGCGCACATGACGCAGCGCCGGATCACCGACAACCCGGCCGCCTTCCAGACCGGCCGCGCACAGCAATAATCGACGAAAAAAAAGCCCGACCAAGGTCGGGCTTTGAAAGTCGGCTGCGCCCTCCACAGGACGCAGCCCCTGCAAAACAGCCGAGCTGTTTGCGTTGCCGCGATGCTTAAGCGGCCAGCAGCGAACGCAGTACGAACGGCAGAATACCGCCGTGCTTGTAGTAGTCCACTTCGATCGGCGTGTCGATACGCAGCAGCACCGGAACGCGTTTCTCGCTGCCGTCCTTGCCGCGAATCACGAGCGTCACTTCCTGCTGCGGCTTGAAGTCCGCGCCGAGGCCTTCGATGTCATACGTTTCTTCGCCGGTGATGCCGAGCGACTGCACGCTATCCGAGCCCTTGAACTGCAGCGGCAGAACGCCCATGCCGACCAGGTTCGAACGGTGGATCCGCTCGAAGCTGCGTGCGACCACAGCCTTCACGCCCAGCAATTGCGTGCCCTTTGCAGCCCAGTCACGCGACGAACCGGTGCCGTACTCTTCACCTGCAAACACGATGGTCGGCGTGCCGGCGTCGATGTACTTCATCGCTGCGTCGTAGATCGACAGTTGTTCGCCGCTCGGCTGATGAATCGTCAGGCCGCCTTCCACGCGCGAGCCGTCTGCCTTCGCCGGGATCATCAGGTTCTTGATCCGGACGTTCGCGAACGTGCCGCGCATCATCACGTCGTGGTTGCCGCGGCGCGAGCCGTAGCTGTTGAAGTCGGCCTTCTGCACGCCGTTCTCCTTCAGCCACTTGCCTGCCGGCGAGTCTTCCTTGATCGAGCCAGCCGGGCTGATGTGGTCGGTCGTGACCGAGTCACCGAAAATGCCCAATGCGCGCGCGTTTTTGACTGCCGCGATGCTGTCGGCCGGCGTCATCGAGAAATCTTTGCCGAAGAACGGCGGCTCGGCGATGTACGTCGACTTCGGCCAGTCGTAGACCTGACCTTCTTCGCCTTCGATCTTGCTCCACAGATCGCCCTTCTTGGTCAGCGACGCGTAGTTCTTACGGAACGCGTCCGCGTCCAGCGCAAACTTGAGCAGGTCGTTGACTTCGTCGCTGGTCGGCCAGATGTCGCCGAGGTACACGTCTTTCCCGCCCTTGCCCTTGCCGACCGGTTCGGTCATCAGGTCGCGCGTGATGTTGCCGGCGATAGCGTAAGCCACGACCAGCGGCGGCGAGGCCAGGAAGTTTGCGCGAATGTTCGGGTGAATACGCGCTTCGAAGTTACGGTTGCCCGACAGAACCGCTGCCGCGACGATGTCGTTCTTCGTGATGGCTTCGTTCAATTCCGGCGTCAGGTCGCCCGCGTTGCCGATACAGGTCGTGCAGCCGTACGCAGCCAGCGTGAAGCCCAGTTTGTCCAGATACGGCAGCAGGCCGGTTTTCGTCAGGTACTCGGTGACGATACGCGATCCCGGAGCCAGCGACGTCTTGATGTGCGGAGCGACCGTGAGGCCGGCTTCGACAGCTTTCTTCGCGAGCAGGCCGGCGGCCAGCAGCACGCTTGGGTTCGACGTGTTCGTGCACGACGTGATCGCGGCGATCAGCACGTCGCCGTTCTTCACGTTGACGCCGTTGCTCGTGGTGTACTGCGCGTCCAGATCGGCTTCCTTCTTGGCAAAGCCGTTTTCTGCCACCGGCTTCGAAAACAGGTCGCTGAAGGTCGACTTCACATTGCCGATTTCGATGCGGTCTTGCGGGCGCTTCGGGCCAGCCAGCGACGGCGCGACGGTGCCGAGATCCAGCGTCACGACCTTCGTGAAGTCGATGTCGCCTTCCTTCGGAATACCGAACAGGTTCTGAGCCTTGAAGTAGTTCTCGAACGCCGAGATTTCAGCGTCCGTGCGGCCCGTGCCCTTGAAGTAGTCGATGGTTTTTTCGTCGACCGGGAAGAAGCCCATGGTCGCGCCGTATTCCGGCGCCATGTTGCCGATCGTCGCGCGGTCCGGCAGCGACAGCGAGCGCGTGCCTTCGCCGAAAAACTCGACGAACTTGCCGACAACCTTTTCCTTGCGCAGCAGTTCGGTGATGGTCAGCACCAGGTCGGTCGCCGTCACGCCTTCGCGCAGCTTGCCCTTCAGGTTCACGCCAACCACGTCCGGCGTCAGGAAGTACACCGGCTGGCCGAGCATGCCGGCTTCAGCTTCGATACCGCCCACGCCCCAGCCCACCACGCCGATACCGTTGATCATCGTGGTGTGGCTGTCGGTGCCGACCAGCGAATCCGGGTAGTACACGGTGTCCGCGCCTTCGGCCTTCTTGTGCACGCCGCGTGCGAGGTATTCGAGGTTCACCTGGTGAACGATGCCGACGCCCGGCGGCACGACCTTGAACGTGTCGAATGCCTGCATGCCCCACTTCATGAACTGGTAGCGCTCGTTGTTGCGCTGGAATTCCAGTTTCATGTTCAGGTCGAGTGCATTCTTTTCGCGGAAGTGATCGATCTGCACCGAGTGGTCAACCACCAGATCGACCGGGACCAGCGGTTCGATCGACTTCGGATTCTTGCCCACGCGTTGCGCCACGCCGCGCATGGCCGCGATGTCGGCGAGCAGCGGCACGCCGGTGAAGTCCTGCAGCACGACACGCGACACGACGAACGGGATTTCGTCGACGCGCGGAGCGGTCGGCTTCCAGTTCGCCAGTTGCGTGATGTGTTCTTCGGCGATTTTCTTGCCGTCGTAGTTTCGCAGCACCGATTCCAGCACGATTCGGATCGAGACCGGCAGGCGGTCGATCTTGATGTTCAGTGCCTTGCCGAGTTGCGGCAGGGAGTAGAACTTGCCTTTGCCGGAACCGCTGTCGAATTCCTTGAGCGTTTTGTGGAGGTTGTGGGCCATGGTGTTTTCCTTGGTTTGATCGCGGAACTACAGTACTTAACTTGACTAGATGACGTACAAATCGACGTACTCATTGACCGGCATGGCTTCAAGCCGTGCCTGATTCAGCGACACGTCGAGAATCGCCAGTTGTTGCTTGACCGGGAAGCGGCGCGAGAGGTTGGTCTTGAACTTCTCCACCAGCAACGGAATTCCGTCTTCGCGACGACGCTTGTGACCGATCGGGTATTCGACTACGACTTCGTCGAACTGTGATCCGTCGTTGAATTCGATCGTCAGTGCATTGGCGATCGAACGCTTTTCGGGATCGTGGTAATCATTTGTGAACTGCGGGTCTTCCACACATGCCATCTTTGCGCGCAGCACATCGATACGCGGGTCTTGCGCGACCGAGTCTTCGTAATCCGCAGCCGTCAGTCGGCCGAAGATCAGCGGCACAGCAATCATGTACTGAATGCAATGATCGCGGTCGGCCGGATTGTCGAGCGGACCTTTTTTATCGATGATGCGTAGCGCAGCTTCGTGCGTGCGGATCGTGACCTTGCGGATGTCTTCGACCCGCCTGCCGTGCAGCTGAAGCTGCGCATGCAACGACATCGCCGCTTCCACAGCGGTTTGCGCGTGGAACTCGGCCGGAAACGATATCTTGAACAGCACGTTTTCCATCACATAGGAACCGTACTGGCGCTGGAACTTGAACTCGTTGCCCTTGAAGAGCACGTCGTAAAAGCCCCACGTTTTCGCGGTCAACACCGACGGATAGCCCATCTCGCCCGTCTTCGAAATGAGCGCGAGACGGACTGCGCGCGAGGTCGCGTCGCCCGCGGCCCACGATTTGCGCGAGCCAGTGTTCGGCGCGTGGCGGTACGTGCGCAGCGCTTGCCCGTCGACGAGCGCCTGCGAGACCGCATTGATCAGCTCGTCGCGCGTGAGGCCGGTCATTTGACCGACTACCGCCGTCGACGCGAGCTTTACCAGCAATACATGATCGAGCCCGACCTTGTTGAAGGAGTTTTCGAGCGCGATACAGCCTTGAATTTCGTGCGCCTTGATCATCGCGATCAACACGTCTTTCATCGTAAGCGGCGTTTTGCCGGCTGCGATGGCAGTGCGCGAGAGCCAGTCGGCTGTCGCGAGAATTCCGCCCAGATTATCCGACGGATGACCCCATTCGGCGGCGAGCCAGGTGTCGTTGAAGTCGAGCCAGCGGATCATGGCCCCGATGTTGAAGGCGGCCTGAACGGGATCGAGCTGAAACGACGTGCCCGGCACCTTTGCACCGTTGGGGACGATTGTGCCCGGCACGATGGGTCCCAACAGCTTGGTGCAGGCGGGGTAGGTAAGCGCCTCGAGTCCGCAGCCGAGCGTATCGATCAGACAATGACGCGCGGTTTCCAGGGCGAGCGCGCCGTCGATCTGACAATCCAGAACGTAGTCGACGATATCGACCAGGACTTTGTCCGGATCGGGTCGCACGTTGGAAATCGGAGCGGACATCGGGGAGCTTTCCTGACGACGTGATTAGTTGCCGAGCTTGTTGATTGCGTTCGACTGCGTCGGCGCCGGTGCGCCTTGCGCCATTGCCGCCGTTTGGCATTCGTCGGCCAGACGCGAGCTGTCCTTGTCCTGGAACAGCATGGCCTTGGTCGGGATCACGACCAGATCCATGCCGGTTGCGGCGTCGTGGAAACGGTCTGCGCCCGTGGTGGTCGCTTCGCGCGGCAGGTTATAGTTTTTGTTCGCCCAGTGAACCGTGACGATCTGGTCACGCTTCATGTCGCCCTTCAGTTCGAAGGCCAGACCTTCCTTGCACGACCACTTTTCCGCGCCTTCCGGTACCGGATCGACCTTGGCTTCCTTGGCAGGGTTTTCCTTGCGCTTGATGAGGCGGCGCGGTTGCGGGCGCTTTGCAACGGCCTTCTTGGCAGCCGGCGTTGCGGCAGTCGCCGTTTCTGCGGCGGCGTCGGTCGCGACGGTCAACATTGTGGTGGACAGGGCGCCGACGACGGCGGCGATCAACAGCTTGTTCATGGAGAAAACCTTTCTATCTAATTTCAGTTAAACATTGCGCGGGCTACCGGTCCTGGCGGCCGCGGGGTTGAACTGCACGCGCCTTGGAAGCGCACAGCGACCGCTATTTTCTCCTATTTAGCGGCACGTACTTCAAATTCTCAGGTCCGGTGTAATTCGCGCTCGGGCGAATGATCTTGTTGTCGAGCCGCTGCTCGATGATGTGCGCGCTCCAGCCCGCCGTGCGTGCAATGACGAATAGCGGCGTGAACATCGCCGTGGGCACGCCCATCATGTGATACGACACGGCGCTGAACCAGTCCAGGTTGGGGAACATCTTC
>NZ_BAYE01000025.1 GCF_000685095.1 Paraburkholderia caledonica NBRC 102488 | reverse complement strand
AAGCTTGCTGATGACGACGCGGGGCAGAGACTGATGGGCATTCCGGGGATCGGACCAATCACTGCGAGTGTGCTTGCCTCTGAGATCGGCGGCACACAGTTCAGATGCGGTGGAGACTTTGCAGCTTCGCTTGGTCTTGTGCCCCGTCAGTACAGTACCGGCGGAAAATCCAACCTTCTCGGGGTCAGTCGACGTGGCGATAGCCATATCCGAAGTCTTCTTGTGCAGTGCGCCCGGGCATACATGCGCTTTCTGGACAGGCGAACCGGGCCCCTCGCGGAATGGGCCCGCGTGCTGGCCAGCCGGCGTCATTCGAACGTCGTGGCGTGCGCGGTGGCCAACAAGCTGGCCCGAATCGCATGGGCGATAGTCGCCCGACACACGAGCTTTAACGCAGGACCTGTGGCCTTGCCGGCCTGAACCTTTCTAGGAGACCCATCAACACCTCGGCTTTTGCGACGCCTGACACTGATGACCGGAACGGCACACCGGCCTGCGGAAAAACCCGGGAAGTAATGAGGCTTAGAAAGCCGCACGACTTTATGGGAGCTGCAGGCGCGAACTTCATCATGGCGCGGGGCTCAGCCCTAACCAAGGACGCCGGATAGATTTGAGCAAGCCAACCTGTCCTCACGCACAAGGGGTTGCAAATCTGGGGCGGACCATAGATTTACTTCGAGGTGACGAATTTACTTCGCTCTACGTTGCCGCAGCCTGTGAATTCCGCATTGGCACGATCTTACGGTAGCGTGCGCGGCCAAAAAGACGTCATCAACAAGCTAAATTATGATTGAGGTCTTTCAGAGTCTTGCTATCAAACGGACAGACATCAATGAAAGAGAGGGCAACCGTTTTGTGTGTCCGAGACAACCGTATCCTGCTGGTTGCCAGGCTGAGATCGCGATGGGCACTTCCGGGCGGCCGAATCCATCGGGGAGAAGCGCCGCACGAAGCCGCACTGCGCGAACTGGAGGAGGAAACGACACTCACCGCGACCGGACTGACTTACCTTTTTCAGTTCAGCGGATTCAACACGCTGCACTATGTATTCTTCGCCGAGGTGGCGTATCAATCGATTGCACAGCCGAGCAACGAAATCGCCAGATGCAAATGGTTCGCGCCCGTCAAGATCGGGACGCTTTCCACGAGTGTACCGACCCGGGAAATCGTTGAGCTTTTCTTCCGGCACATGGCCATTGTCGAACACGACGGTTCGGGGCCGATGCCGAAGCAAGTCGTAGATGTGGCGCCATGAACTGCACATACCAATATCAGGGATTCGACATCGAAATCGCCGTTGAGGCAGACTTCGATTGGAGTCGCGGGTGCACCGCTACGGAAGGATTTGGATATGTAGCGGTGGTGAGGATCTGCAAGGCTGATGTCGCAGTAGCCGTTTTCTCCCCTCTGCGTTTTGGCGAATCACAAGGCAAGCCATTTCCCAGTGAAGCAGATGCGCTCATGGGCGGTCATAGCGCGGGGCGGCGGATCGTCGATGATCTGTTCCATTCATAGTCGGCCGATCAGCGGATAAAACCAAACAGAGCCTCGGGGGTTTGAATCAAAAGTTTCTTCAAAGTCGAATGGCTGTTGTGAGCCTATGACCTGCCATTTTGCTTCGCCTCGCGACTGTCGGTTCATGGGCCGGCCACTGCCTGTTGTCGATCGGTGGCGCCCGATTCGATCCGGCTACCATGCCGAGGATTGCAAGCTGAAAAATCGAAATGACCATGCCGGCGCGAGAACGACATGAAAAATCGCTTGCCACTTACCGTCTGTTTGCCGCTCGGGTCGTTCATTGCCGCCTGCCTGCTGCCCTTCCCACTTCCGTGGCTACTGTTGTCTGGATGACGATCAGCGTGATGGCGCCCGGACCCGCACCCTTGAGAGCTTCCCGTGAACCGGTATCCGCCCGGAGTGGATCCGGGCGTATCGCGCAGCGTTCGTGTGGTTCTACCACCTGGCGTGGTGGCGCTGGTACATGCGCTCGTGTCTATCCGGGACATTGCCGGTCAGATGGGAGCGGCGCTGCGGCGAGCGAAGAAATCGCGGGGTAAAGGGGCGGATAGCCCGTCTGACCTTCATTCGATGCTGTGCTGTGGGCACTGGGCGTGATTTCTTCGGCACGCGCCGGATTGACCCGATAATAACGGGGTACTGCATGTGACCGGTCGACTGGAATGTAAAGATTTTATTGTCCAGATAGCTTTTGCTGTCAACTGGACAGCGCCCATCGATTGATTCTTGTGTTCCTGCCGAGCCGTTTTTGCTCGCTACATGACGGTTGGTCGTCGTCCTATTTCTTCGCCGCGCTACCGCGCGACACGCTCTTGCGACGTGTCCGATTCGAAACGGGCGGCTTCAGTCCCGCCAGGTCATGAGCGCCCATCGCTACCTCCAACGCTTTCTGGTCGATCCCGAGTTGCATCCGCATCTGACGTAGAAACTGCCTGGCGTTCTCGGCCAGCGGCGTGCCGGGCCTGAACACGAGTACGCCTGTGAACACCGCTTCGACGTCGATCGGCTTGACGACCAGACCACGTTCGACAAAGTCCAGTGCAACGATCGGATGCGCGATGCCGATTCCCACACCAGCGAGCGCGAGTTCGCAGACCGTATGGGAGTACGGCGTCTCGACCAGCGGTTTTAGCGCAATGCCCAGGCTGGTCAGTTGCGTTTCCAGCCGCAAGCGCGTGCTGTCTTCGGGATTGAGCGCGATAAAAGGTGTATCCACCAACTCTGCCGCCTTGATAGAAGGGCGCCCCGCGAGCGGGTGTCGCGCACTCATCACCGCCACACCGGGCATTCTGACGAATGCGGAATGCTCGAGACCGGCCATGGACATCTCATCCGACATCAGACCGAAATCCACCTGCCCCGCCGAGACTTTCTCGTGAACCTCGCGCGAGCTCATCACCTGTAGCGAGATCTGCACGTCGCGCGCGGCGGCGTCGAACGCTGCAATGACTCGCGGCAAAAATCCCGTGCCCAACGCGGGTAACGAGGCGATCGCAAGCCGTCCCAAACCATACGAGCGAAGACTTCGAATGCGGTGCTCGATGACTTCAAAGCCAAGAAAATACCGGTCGACATCGCGCATCAACGCGACGGCTTCCTGGGTCGGCACAAGCCGGCTGCGCACACGCTCGAACAGTTTGAAGTCCGCCATTGTTTCCAGTCGCCGGATCGCCTGACTGACGGCTGGCTGCGAAATCTCGAGCAGACCCGCTGCCTTGCTCGTGCTGCCGGCCGTCATGACAGCCCGGAACACTTCGATATCGCGTATCCCCATATAACCCCTGCTTATCGACCTAATTATTTCTGATGTTGAGTCAAACCTGCAGGTAAGTAAACTTCATTTCATCAATTTCGCTTCCCAAGGACTTCAAGACAGCTATGAAAGACATCCACCAGAACCCGCCCGCTCATCAGCCGTTTCGCAGCCTCTCGCCCGCAGTCATGCGCGCCTCGACCGTCGTGTTCGATTCGCTGGCCGACTTCGCGCGCCGCAAGGAGCGGCAACCGGACGGTTTCAGTTACGGCATTACCGGTACGCCGACCGCGCGTGGACTGGAGCGGCGGATCGCGGCACTCGAGGGTGGCGCTCACTGCGTGGTCACGCCGTCGGGCCAGTCCGCGTTGATGACGACGGTGATGGGCTTCGTTCGAGGCGGCGACCATCTGCTCGTCTCAGCGGCCTGTTACGGTGCGCTGAAGACGTTCGCACAGAACTGGCTGGCCCGCTTCAGCGTCGACGTGGAACTCTATCCGCCGGCGATCGGCGCCGACATCGAAAAGTATCTCAAGCCGAACACGAAGTTGATCTGCATGGAGTCGCCCGGCACGGTCACGATGGAAATGCCGGACATTCCGGCAATCGTGGCAGTGGCGAGGCGTCATGGTGTGATGACGATGATGGACAACACCTGGGCCAGCCCGCTCGCTTTCCGGCCGCTCGATCATGGCGTCGACTTCAGTGTCGAGGCGGCTACCAAGCTGTTCGGAGGCCACTCCGATTTGTTGCTGGGTTCGATCAGCATGAACGACACGGGCTATTACGCGACGCTGCGCGAAACGCAAAGCATTCTGGGGCAGCAAACGAGCCCTGACGACTGTTTTCTGGTACTGCGCGGACTTGAGACGTTACAGGTGCGGTTTGCCGCGCAGAGTCGCACCGCCCTGGAGATCGCCGAAGCCTTGGAGCGGCAGCCGCTGGTCGACAAGGTGTTGTTTCCCGCGCTGGCGTCGGACACAGGCCACGACTTGTGGAAGCGGGACTTCAACGGCAATGGTTGTCTCTTTTCGCTGATTCTCAAGCCCGCACCGGAGCAAGCTTTCACCGCCTTTTTTGACGCATTGCAGCACTTCGCCATCGGTGCAAGCTGGGGCGGTGTGCACAGTCTCGCGGCTTTCTACCCGGCGCCGTTGCAGGCGGACCGACCGTTCCCGCTAACCGATCAGCCCATCATCCGGCTGTCGATCGGACTGGAACCTCCGGGGTTGCTGTTGCAGGACTTGCAGGCGGCGCTCGATGCGTTCAGGCGCGTGGCAGACGGAGCGGGCGCATGACCACCGAATATTCAAACCACACTTTGGAGGAGAGCAAGATGAACCGATTTACAAATTGGATGCGCCATACCCGATTCGCCGCCTGGCTCGTACTCGGCTTTCTGGCCGGTGCGGTTACCCAGGCTCAGGCGACCGATCTCCTCGCGAGCGCAAAATCAACCGGCGTGCTTCGCGTGGCGAATACGCAAAGCAGTCCGCCCTGGAGCCTGCTCGACAACAGTAACCAGCCTGCCGGATACGACGTCGAAATGGCCAAGGAGTTAGCGAAGCGGATCGGCGTGCCGAAGGTCGTCTTCGTCGCCGACTCGTTCAAGAATTTCGTCGAAGGGCTGAAGTCCGGCAAGTATGACATCGTGATGAACGACCTCACCCCGACACCCGAGCGCAGCAAGGAGGTTGACTTTGGTCTTCCGTACGGCGTCGAGGATTTCCGCATCTTCGTGCGGGTGGACAACACGGACATCAAGGGCCAGCCCGACCTGAAGGGTAAGCGCATCGGGGTCACCACCGGCTCGAGCAACGAGACCTGGGCGCGGACGCATCTCAAGGACTCGGATATCCGTAGCTACGACAATGGCGGCCTCGTGTTTAGCGATCTTGGTACGGGGAGAATCGACGCGGTGATCATTTCGCACTTCGGTGGCATGAAGTACGCGAACGTGAACCATCTGCCAGTGAAAGAAGTAGGCGAGCCGCTTATCTATCAGTTGTCCGCGCCGGCGCTCGCGAAAAACCAGCCCGCGCTTCTGGCGGCGGTGAATAAAGCTATCGATAACATGATGGCTGATGGAACGGTCGAGCGCCTGGCAAAAAAATGGGTCGGGCCGAACTACGACATGGTCGGCACGATCGCGAAAGCCAAAGAGCAGAAGGAGTAGTCGATGCTGGAACTGTTCGTTCGCTCGCTTCCTTTGCTCAAGAGCGCGGTGCTGATGACCGTTTTTCTGGGACTGAGCTCCTTTGTATTGGGGTCGACACTCGGTCTGCTTGTGGCATTGGCGCGCATCTCCCGTTTTGCCACGCTGCGCGCTCTGGCCTTTGCTTATGTTTCCGTATTCCGCGGCACGCCGCTGCTGGTACAGATTCTATTGCTGTACTTCGGCTTGCCGCGCTACGGGATCGTGCTTGACCCCGTGCCTGCCGCGCTGCTTGCCCTGACGCTGTTTTCGGCGGCCTATCTGAGCGAAAACTTCCGCTCCGGTATCAACGCGGTGGACCGCGGCCAATGGGAAGCGGCGATGTCGCTCGGCATGGGTTACTGGAAAGCGATGTCGCGGGTCATTCTGCCGCAAGGATTGCGCATCGCCATCCCGCCGGTCGGCAGCCGGATGATTGCGCTGATCAAGGACACGTCGCTCGCCTCGACGATCACTGTGGTCGAGTTGACGCGTGTGGCTGATCAGGTCGGTGCCTCGACGTTCCGCTACATGGAGATGTTCCTGATGGTCGGTTTCATCTATTGGCTTATCAACCAGATCCTGACGATTGTGCAAACGATCCTTGAGAACCGCGTGTCGAGGCGCTTCCAGTGAATAGAGATATCAATACGATTACCGTACGCGGGCTCGCCAAATCGTTCGGCACGAACAAGGTACTGCAAGGTGTGGATTTCAGCGTCAGGCAGGGCGAGGTAGTTGTCATCATGGGCCCTTCGGGTTCCGGCAAAACAACCCTCCTGCGGTCGCTGAATTTCCTGGAGATGCCGGACGTGGGGTCAATCACGGTGTGCGGCATTGAAGTCGTGCGTGACGGCACTCCGAAAATTTCGCGGGAGGATCAGAAGAAGATCAAGGCAATCCGCCAGCGTACCGCGATGGTTTTTCAATCCTTCAATCTGTTCCCGCATCGCACTGCGCTGGAAAACGTGACGGAAGGACTGGTCAGCGTCAAGCGCATGAAAAAAAGCGAAGCCGTCGAGCGTGGCATGCGCCTGCTCGACCGGGTGGGTCTCGCGGCGAAGGCGCACGAGTACCCAGCGCGTCTTTCCGGCGGGCAGAAGCAGCGCGTCGCGATTGCTCGGGGGCTGGCGATGGGGCCGGAAGTCATTCTCTTCGACGAACCGACCTCCGCACTCGATCCGGCGCTTCGCGAGGACGTGCTCGTGGTGATGCGCGAGCTCGCCAAAGAAGGGATGACGATGCTCGTCGTCACTCATGAAGTGCGCTTTGCGCAGGACGTCGCCGACCGGGTTGTGTTCATGGACGGCGGGGTGGTCGTCGAGGATACGACACCCGAAGCTTTCTTTGGCGGCTCGGGCAGTCCCCGGGTGCGCCAGTTCCTGAATCTCATCGAGATTTAGCGGCCACTTCCGCGGATGCGTCGTCGCGGCCCGAGCGGCTGACGGCGCGCGGGAAAAAACTGACTACTGGAGAACGACGCGCCGTCCGGCGCGGTGGTTCGTCACGCCCCGCGAAATCGAGTTCAAGCGGTACCTCGAGCAATAGCCCACGCAACACCATAAACAGCAATACGACTCCTGGAGAATCGAAGATGAAACGTACAGTCACATCGCTGATCGCGGTCGGCTCAATGTCGGCCGCGGCCACGGCCCATGCACAGAGCAGTGTCACCCTCTACGGGATCGTCGACGCCGGCATCGCCTACGTGCACAACGCAGCGGGAACGAGTGGCGCGAACCGGAGCACGTTGGTGAAATTCTCCAGCGGCACGATGTCGGGCGGGCGTTGGGGGCTGCGCGGGACCGAGGACCTGGGCAATAGTCTGCTCGCGCTGTTTCAGCTCGAAAACGGCTTCAATGCGGGGACCGGCGTGCTGAATCAGGGCGGACGTGAGTTCGGCCGCAAGGCGGTGGTCGGGCTGAGCGGCGCGAACTGGGGCACGGTTACGCTCGGCCGGCAATACGATCCGGTCGTGGATGTGGTTCAGCCTCTGACCGGCGATTCGTACTTCGGCGGCACCTTTGCGACGCCGGGCGACGCGGACAACTACGACAACAGCCTGCGTGTCAGTAACTCGGTCAAGTACGTCAGTCCGACTTATCGTGGTTTGAGTTTTGAGGCTTTGTACGCGTTCGGCGGAGCGGCTGGCAGCGTGGCAGAGGGGCAGACCTACAGCGCGGGCGCCAGCTATACGCAAGGACCGTTTGCGCTGGCGGCCGGCTATTTCTATGCGAATGGCGGCCGTACCGCGACCAACGGTGTGCGCACGTGGACCAGCTCGTCCGATTCGCTGTTCAGCACCGTGGTGAATCAGGGCTATTCATCGGCCAGGTCGATCCAGATTGCGCGAGTTGGTGCGCGATACGTGCTGGGCGCGCTGACCCTGGGCCTGTCATACAGCAATATGCAGTACGGTCGCGACAGCCTGTCGACGTTCGGCGAGACCGAAAAATTCAACTCGGGCGCAGTGCTGGCCGCGTACCAGTTCACGCCGGCTTCACGCGCGGCGTTCGGGTACAACTATACCAAATCGGATGGCGCTGCTTCGGCGAGTTATAACCAGTTCAATATCGGCTACGACTACGCATTGTCAAAACGCACCGAGCTGTATGCGTTAGCGGGCTACCAGAAGTCCAGCGGGACAACGCTGAATAGCGCAGGCCGTGTGATCGCGGCTAATGCATCGATCGGATCGTACGGCGTCAATTCCGGCTCGGATACGCAGGCACTGGCCGCGGTTGGGATCCGCCACAAGTTCTGACGGAAGTGTACTGACGAGGTTCGTGCTACGGCCGCGCCGTCCTTCGAGGGGCAAGGTCGTTCGAACTCGTCCCTCGCCTGGATCGTCAATTCGTCGTGTGGGACATCAGCTTTGCATTGTGCCTCTGGCACCACCGAAGTGTGCCGGTGACAAAAAGCAAAGGCAGCGCGAAGCCGGTCATGATCACGGGGATACGTCGCTCCAGCCAGTTCTTAACCGCTACGCAGCGGATTTAGCCCTCGAAGTATCCTGTCCGCGCCGGAGTCGTTCGCTATATCTTTTACGCCTGCAACGGCACCCAAATAGGGGTTGAGTTCTAGCGACCAGACGTGGTTCGCCTGGACCGCGGAGCGGTCCGGCCCGAGCAAGATTAAAAGCGGTAGTTCAGCAGTAACGCGAGCCGCCGGTCGTTAACCCTGGACGGTAGCGGTGACGCTGAACTCGACTAGCAGTTCTGGCAAGCCGAGTGTCGCCTGCACCGTACAACGCGCCGGTAGGTGATCGGGATCGACCCAGCGCTGCCATGCCGCATTCATGCGATCGAAGTCGCTCATGTCCTTCAGATAGATCGTCACAGACAGGAGATTTCGCTTGTCGCTGTTCGCCTGCTCCAGCAGCGCGTCGATCCGGCTGAACGCTTCCAGACACTGCTCCTCGATCGACTGTGCCTGCGCTTGCCCGGACGACGTTTGTCCGGCCAGGAACAGGAGGTTTCCAAAGCGCACCATTTTGCTCATGCGCGCATTGCCGGAACTTCTCAGTACAGGCGCATCACTCATTTCGGGACCCATTCGGTTGGTTTCGCTGCGTTTTCATCGGGGATATAGGAGACCGCCAGATCTCCCAGACTCACTGGCTTGATAGGAGGGCGGATGTTGTAGTAGCCCGTCTCGTCCATTCGCTGACCGTTATGCTCGGCGAGCAACTCCGATACGGTCAGACCACAGAGACGGCCCTGACATGGACCCATCCCGCAGCGGGAAAAGGATTTGGTCTGATTAGGGCCGACGCAGCCGAGGCGTGCCATCTCACGGATCTGACTGGCCGTCACCTCTTCGCAGCGGCAGACGATTGTCTGGTCCGATGGACGACGAAAAGGTGGGCTCGGGCGATACAACGTGTCGAGAAACGGGCGGACGCGGCTGTGTCGACCGCGTTGACGGCCCAGCGGCACCGCGTGTTCACTCAACGATTCAGTGCTCAACGCCCCAAGGCGATGCGCGATGGCGAGCGCGACCATCTCGCCGCTGATCCGTGCTCCGATCGCACCGCCGATACCGGCGCCATCTCCCGCCGTGAAGACGTTCGGCACGGATGTCTCGCCCCAGCTGTCAGTGCGCGGACGCCAGCAGAGTTGCGCTTCGTCCCAGTCGTGAGTGCAGCCGATCGAGCGCGTCAGTTGCACGTTTGGCACCACGCCCTGATGCAACAGGACGAGCTCCGCTGCGATCGTGGCCGATTGTCCTCCTGACCGATAGCTGATGCGCTCCACTCGCTCGGCGCCTTCGATAGCGAGTTCGCTGATATTGCGAATGTGGGCGACGCGCGCTCTCCTGATCGCGCGTAGCAGCTTCATGCCTTTCAGCAGATAGTCCGCACTGCGTAAAGCGGCGGGCAGATGCTTCAGCGCATGACGGTAATTGGCGGCTGGCGCGGTTTCCAGTATCGCGGCGGGCGGGCGGCCTGCCTGAATCAGTTGCCAGGCGAACAGGTAGAGCAGCGGCCCGCTGCCTGCCAGCACCGTCGGCCCGTTGGGCAACAGGCCGGCCGATTTGACGAGTGTCTGAGCCGCACCGACGCCCATGACGCCGGGCAGCGTCCACCCTGGCACTGGAAAGGGGCGCTCGTAGGCGCCATTGGCGATGACGAGTGCATTGGCGTGTATCTGGCCGCTTGCCGCCGTTTCGTTTCGACGTGTAAAGCTGATGTCCAGCGACCGGCCCACTTGCCATACCAGCGTGTCCGGCCAGTACGACACGGAGGAGGCTCTGAACTGCTTCACCAGCTCGGCGCCGTCTGTGTAATCCGCACCTAGTCGCGCCGGGTCGGGCAGCGGCGAACGGCTGACGTTGCGGTAGATCTGCCCGCCCGGCAACGCGTTTTCGTCCATCACCAGAACTTTCAGACCGAGGGAATTGGCTCGAAGCGCGCATGCCATGCCAGCGGGCCCAGCACCGATCACGACGAGGTCGACTGATTCGATCGTCATTGAATGTCCCTCGCGCCGTTCATGAAGCTCACACGCATACCTTCCATGACCTTGACCATGCAGGACTGCTGGTTGGGCAGATCGTCAATCTGCACGAGGCAGTCGAAGCACACGCCCATCATGCAGAACGGTGCTCGCGGCGCATTGCCGGCCGGCGTTCGCCGGAAGGTGTGAACGCCGGCATACAGCAGCGCGGCGGCCACTGTCAGCGAATCCGGTACGTCGACATGCCTGCCGTCGATCTCGATCCGGACCAGCTTCGGTATGCTCCCTTCTAGGAGGCTAAACATGGAATCGCTTTGCATGGAAATAATCGAGAATGGGGGGGCGTTGACCGCCCAATAGCCACGGCACCAGCAGTTCGCAGTGAGCCGCGGCGAGCGTGACGCCGCTGTGGCAGGTCGTGAGAAATGCACCGGGACACTCAAGTGATTCGTCGTAAATCGGCATGCTGTCCGGCGTCATTACGCGCAGTGCGCCCCACGCTCGCACCACGTTCACGCTCTGCAGCAAGGGGAACTGCCTGATGGCTTTACGGGCGATGTGCGCGACGATATCCGCGGTCACGCCAGCATCCATGCCCACATCCTCCGCGGATTCCCCGAGCAGCACCGAGCCTTCAGCAGTTTGCCTCACCGACAGGGTGGGGTAATGAAGGAACGGCTGGACGCGCTCGGTCACCAGGATCTGGCCGCGCAGCGGAACCACGGGGGCGTCGAGGCCGACCATCGGAGCGAGATCGCGATTCCCGAGCCCGGCGCACAACACGAGCTTTGCACTGCGAAACGTTCCCAATTCCGTGTCGATACGGAATCCGTCGCCGTGCCGTTCAATCGTGCTGACCGTCGCCTTCGGCATGTAGTCGCCGCCCGCTCTTTCGAATGCCGCGAACAGGGCACGTAGCGTGTAAAGCGGGCTGACATGGCCGTCGTTCTCCGAATAGACCGCACCGACGACATCGCCGGCGATGTCGGGTACCAACGCTTTCAGCATGCGATGATCTAGCACGTCGTAGGTGAGCCGGGCATCCTGGCGATACAGGTAATCGACGTTCTCGACGCTTGCCGCGAGCGATTGCTCGGTCAAGGCGATGTTCAATCCGCCCGGTCGTGAATAGCCGAGGCTCAGGCCCGACGCTTCTTCCAGTTCCCTGGCGAACGCAGGCCACAGCCGCGACGACTCGAGCGACCAGCGCCCATAATCGGGCTTCTTTCGGCCCTTGCCCGAGACCCAGACCAGCCCGAAGTTGCCGCGAGCGGCGCGAAAGCTCGCATCTTCGCCGTCCAGTACGACGACGGTCTGGCCGCGCTTCGCCAGACCATAAGCGATCGCCATACCGACCAGTCCGCCGCCGACCACGGCGAAATCATAGGTGTTCTTCATTCAGGGCTTCCATGGTTGCCTGGAGATTGCTGGCGGGAAACATTCGGTATCCAGAATGATGGTTCCGATCGCATCGGCCGACATGCCTCAGCGCGGCGTCAGATCAGTTTTCATGTACTGCAGGGAAAGCCGCGACAGCGTGCCGTCCGCCTTGACTGACGCGATCGCCTTGTCGAATGCGTCGCGCAACGCAGTGTCGGATTTTCGCAGCCCCATACCGACGCCTTCGCCCCAGATCTTCCCGCCAATGACCGGCCCAATCAGCGACAGATCGCTCCCTGTGTTATTGAGGAGATAGACGGTGTTCTCGACCGACGCATCGATCCGCCCGCTCTTCAGATCGAGATCGCGATCCTTTGAACTGCGGTATTCGCGGATTTCGCCGATATCGGCGAAGTTCGAGCGAACGAACGGCACGTAGGTGGTGGCTGCCTGCACGCCGATCACCTTGCCCTTGAGGGCGGTGCGCAGCGTGGCGAGCGCGGTTTTCGCGTCGGCCTCGGAATTGATCGTCACGAGTCCGCTCCCCAGCTTTCCGAAGTAAGCGGCACGGCCCTTGGCGGCGACGAAACTCGACGTAACGGTGGCGTAGGGAATGCTGAAATCGATCGCTTGCCTGCGTGCGTTCGTGATGGCCATGCCGTCCATGATTGCGTCGAATTTGCCGGTGTTCAGTGCCGGGATCATGCTGTCCCAGTCGGCGGCGATCTGCTTGCAGCTGAGATGGGCGCGCTCACACAGCACCTTGGCCAGCGCCGGCTCGAATCCGCCGAGCGTGCCGTCCGGGTTCGAGGAATTCCAGGGCGTATAGCTGCCCTCAAACGCGATCAGGACATCCTTCGCTTCAGCCAGCTGAACGGTGGCCAGCGCGCAGAGGCTGCCGATCAGACACACAGCGCGTTTCAATATCCTGTTGTTCATCATTTCCGGTTCCGTGGAGTCTCGACGTGGGTTGGCGGGCTGATGCCAGGCGCTGCCTCGTGCAGCGTTGAACCATTGTCGGATCGGCCGGGCGGTGGGCTCAATTGCCGCAAAATTTGTTGGTCATTCCAAAAAGGTATGAATTGGGAAGCTGTATCTGGCATTGGCGAGTGGACGGCGCTCACGTCCCGAGCCGGGCGCAGTCACGCAACGACAGATGCGGCGGAAACGCTAGAGCGGCGCCACGACCTGTGGGCTGGGGCCGGCGTCTTCTTTGCTTTATCTCGAAAGGTTATGATCGGATCGACCGACGTATGCGCCGGCAGGCGCCGACGACGGTGCCGGATTGGCGGGCATGAAAAACCGCGGACTTTGAGGAGTGTGATTTGAGCGATTTTACGTTGCGCGAGCTGGAGGTTTTCGCGGCAATCATGCAGCACGGCACGGTCACAAAAGCTGCGGATTTTCTCGATATCGCTCAGCCCGGCGTCAGCAAACTACTCGCGCGCCTGGAAGCCAAAGTGGGATATAGCCTGTTCAACCGGCAACGGCAGCGCCTGATTCCGACGGCCGAGGCGATGTCGCTCTATGCCGAGGTGGAGCGATCGTTCATCTCGGCGAGAGAAATCATGAGATTGGCGAGGGATCTGGGCGATCTGCGAGCCGGTCGCCTGAAAATCGGCATTCTTCCCGCGCTGGGAAGTGGCTTGATGCCTGCCATCATCCACAAGTTCCAGGCCGACCATCCCGGCGTCAGGATCACGGTCAATATCCGCTCCACCCAGACGCTCGTGGAGTGGGCAGGGCGCAATCAACTCGATCTCGCGATCGGCGTGACGACCAGCATCGAGCATCCAGCGGTCGTCCGGCGCACGCTTCCCGCAGTGCCAGTGGTGTGCGTGGTGCCGGAAGGCCATGCCCTGGCGGATGTCGACGTAGTCACGCTTGAGCATCTGGAAAACGCTACCCTGATCTCGTTGCTCGCGTCCGATCCGCTCGTGGCGCAGATCGAGCGGCACGCCGCGCTGGCGAATCTGAGAATCCCGAACGCGATCGAGACGAATCTTGCCGCAACGGCCATCGCGTTCTGTCAGGCCGGGGCAGGGGTAACCGTCGTGGATTATCTGTCCGCCAGCGCTACGGCGGCGAAAGGGGTGGTCATCAAGAAATTCGAACCGGCGCTGTCGATCAACTACAGCATATATCGGCAAAAAGGGAGCAAGGCATCCGCGCTGACGGATGCCTTGATCGAACGGGTCATCGACGAACTGACCCGGGAGATTGCAGGATTCGAGGCCGCAACGGGCGCGCGGCCGGCGTTCAGAACCGGTAGGACACGGTGAGCTGTGCCGTCAACGGTGGGCTTGGCATCAGCGTGTAATCGAAAGTCGCCGCCGAGCCGCCAGTGTAGTACTTGCGATTGAACAGGTTGTAGATATTCAACTGCGTTTTCCATGACCCTCGCTGGTACGAGGCCATCGCATCGGTGCGCAGATAACCACCGAGCTTGAACGTGTTGGGTAAGGTCGCTTCCCGCGAGCCTACGTAGTAAAGGCCGGCCCCGAGCTGCAGCTCCGGGATCGACTGCAACTGATAAACCGTCCACAGGCTTGCGCTGTGCCGTGGGACATTGCTCGGAAGGTCGCCTACGGGATACGTCGAATCGCTGGTGACCTTTGCGAGTGTGTAGGCATAGGTGAAGATAGCTTTCCACTGCGGCGTGATGTTGCCGGCGATGTCGAGCTCCACGCCTTGGCTGCGCTGCTTGCCCGTGAGCACTTCCAGTAAAGGGTTGGTTGGGTCGGTGGTCAGGATGTGATTGCGGTTCAGGCTGAACAGGGCAAGGTTGGCGCTGAGCCGGTTCCTGATCAGGTCCTGTTTGACGCCGATCTCCAACTGCTCGGCGACCTCCGCTGCGTAGGTCACGTTGCTGCCGCTATGACCGACGTTCGGCGAATAGCTGCGGCTCCAGTCGGCGAATAGCGACGTGCCGTCTGTCGGCTGCCAGACTACGCCGACGCGCGGCGAGAACGCCGTCTGCTGGCCTCGCCCCGTCTCTTCGCCGCTTTCGTTGGCGCGATTGATAAACCGGTCCACCCGCAATCCGGCCTGCACCTTGATCTGCTGCGTCAGCGCGATCATGTCCTGCAGATAGGCGCCGTAGTCTGCGCCGCTCGCTTGATGGCCTGGCAACGGATCGGCCGGGGTCAGCCCGGACAGGTAATTGGGGTTGAACAGATCCAGCGTCATGCTGGAAACGTTCGATCCGCCGCTGCTGACTTTGAGGTAGCCGTAGTCCACACCGGCGAGCAGCGAGTGCTTCAGGCTGCCGGTGAAAAAACCTCCGGCCACCTCGGCCCGGGCCGCGTACTGGCGCGATACCTCGTTCGCGCCGCTGTAGACGGAGTAATCGAGCAGATTGCCCGTGGCGGTCGTGCTGTCGGGAAATGACTGTGTCGAGAGCTGACGTGCATATGCGTACTGTCCGGACAGGCGCAGTTTCCAGTTGTCCGACAGCGCATGCTCGAGCAACAAGGTTTCGGACACCGTATCGTTCCTCCCGTAGTCGCCATCGACCCCGGGATACATGCCGTCGCGAAGACCGTAGTAACGCGTGCGGGACAAATCCTGATAATTGACGACCGCCGGCACCCCGAAGTCGAACCCGTCCCGGTTCAGGTGGTTGAACTCACTCAGCAGCGTCACAGACGTGCCGTGGTGATTATCCCAGCTGATGGCCGGTGCGATTGACCACGAACGGGAGCCGGCGTTGTCGCGGAACGTCGAGTCGGTCTCGGCAGTTGCGTTCAGCCGGACGCTCAGGTCTTCGTTTAGCGCGCGGTTCAGGTCCAGTGTGGTGCGGGCCAGACCGTCGGTTCCCGCGGTCACATCGACTTCGCCGAAGTTGTCGCGCTCGGGGCGCTTCGAGACGGTGTCGATATAGCCGCCCACGGCGCCGATGCCTCCATACAGCGCGCCTGCAGGGCCCTTGAACACCTCGACGCGGTCGATGTTCTGCACGTCGCGAAACGCGTAGTAGCCGTAGTTACGGAAGCCGTCGCGCAGGCCGTTGCTTTCGCTGAATCCGCGGATATTGAAGAAGGTAGCGCCGTTGCCGCCGTAACTCGCCTCGGCGTGTACGCCGCTCACGTTATCCGCTATCTGGTCGATGCGCGTCACGGCCCGATCCTGCAGCACCTCGGCGGGCACGACCTGAATCGATGCGGGGTAATCCTTGAGCGGCGTGTCGGTCCGCGTCGTGCTGACCGACGTTTCGGCACCATAGGTGAGGCCTGGCGCGGCGCTCACGGTGATGGCCGGTAAGGTCACTGACGACGCGGCTGCTCCGGAGGACGGCGTGTTCTGCACGCTGTCCGTTGTCGTGTCGGCGCGCGCATAGGGCGTCGCGGCGATTGCAAGGGCCGCGACGGCAGAGATCGCGCCGCGCAATGGAGCGCGGCCGGTGGGAATACGTGCCGTATCGTTCTGCCTTGCGTGGGCGGAATGTCGGAAGGTGGCAGCCGTCGCAGCGGCGATCTTGCTCTTTGTGTACATGTCGATCTGTGTAATTGTTGTTACGCTGTCATGCAGCCGGAGTGCCATGGGCCTGAGTCGCGGCGAGCGTTTCGGCCTGCCTGGTGAAGCCGGCCAGTAGTTCCTCCATCGCCTTCCTCACGGCCGGCGGGGCCGTCTTCAGCGAGCCGGCATTGAACGGCGGCTCGGGATCGTATTCGCTGACGAGCTGCGTGCATTCGGCATAGGTCCGGTCGCGCAACTCGGCGAGCATCATCAAACCGAAATCGAGCCCGGCCGTCACGCCGGCGCCGGTGACCCGGTTGCGATCGCGCACCACGCGCGCTTCGATCGGGATCGCGCCGTATTCGGCCAGGACGTGACGCACCGACCAGTGGGAGGTTGCCTTGTAGCCCGCCAGCAATCCCGCGGCGCCGAGGATCAGCGAGCCTGAGCAGACGCTGGTGACGTATTTCGCGCGCCCACCGCGGTCCCGCATGAACGCGAGCGTGGCCGGATCGCTGGCCGCCGCAAGTGTGCCGTCGGTGCCACCCGGCGTGAACAGCACCGTGAGATCGCGCGGGCAGGTGTCGAAGGTGGCAGTCGGCACAATGGTCACACCGGCATCGCTCGTGACCGGCTCGAGTGTCTTTGCGACAAGGTGAATTTTCGCGCCCATCAGCGCACCGAACATACTTTGCGGCCCGATCAGATCCATCACGGTCATGCCCGGGTACATCAGCATGGCGATCTGTTCGTTACCCTCCCAATGCACGTTGTTCATCTCGGGGCCCATGTCGGGCATGGTCATGGTGCTCGCGGGTTGCGGCGCCTGCGCGGCGGCGCTCATCGCGAACGGCGCGAGCAGCGCCAGCAGGACCGCGTTGCGACGGTTCATGTCGGTCATTCTGGATCTCCTAGATTGCAGCCTTCAGCGTCAGGTAGACGGAGCGCGGTTGAACCGGCATTACCACCGGGAAGGAAAGATACTGGTAGGGCGCATAGACATGGCGATTGGCCAGGTTCACGGCCGACAGACCGATCGTGTAACGGCCGAAGCTGTATTCGGCCTGCGCGTCGAACAGCGCGTAACCGGGTACCGCAACGGTGTTCGGCAGCGTAACCTCGCGTGCGCTGAATGCCGTCATGCCGGCGCCGAACGACAGGCCGTGGGCGGGGCCGTTCAGCACGCGATAACGCAGCGCGATGCGCCCGCTGTGTGTCGGCACGCGCGCGAGCGTGTCGCCGACCGGAATCGAGTTGTCCTCGGTCACCGTGGCGCGCGTATAGGCGTAGTTCATCAGCACGGAGAGCGCCGGCGTCGGCTCCCACACCAGATCGGTCTCGACTCCGCGTGCGCGCTGCTGGCCTGTCTGGATCGAATAGAGCGGGTTGTTCGGGTCGGGCGTAGCCACGTTGTCACGTGTCTGCTGGAATACGGCGAGGGTGCCGGACAGGCCGATGTCGGTCAGCGCCAGCTTCAGGCCCGCCTCGACGTTGCGCGAGGTCTCCGGCTTTGGCGATCCGAGGCCCACATAACCGAATGCGGCGCGAAAGGCGGTCGCGTACGCAGCGTATACGGCCACGCCCGGCATCAGGTCGAAACTGGCGCCCACCCGCGGCGAAACGTGATGATAGGTGGCGTCAGTGCCTTGCTCCGCCTCGCGGAAATTGAGCTGTGTGAATCGCAGCGAACCGCTCAGGTGCAGCCGCCCGTAGGTCGCCTGATCCTGCACGTAGGCGGCAATTGTCTGGTAGCGATCGGTCTGCGTGAGCGTCAGTGGTGCGAGCGAGCCGAACGCGAGATTGTAGGCAGGCTGCGCGAGGTCCTGTGTACCGACGGGCACGCCGGTAAACCCCATGCCGGAGAAGAAATCGGTGTGATCGTAGTCGATTCCGGCGAGCAACTCGTGATGGCCGCCCAACGCGTTGACCGTCGCCAGGATGTTAGCGTCGAAGGTGGCCTCGTTGGTGCTGGTCTGCATGTTAAGCGGCAAGATCGGATACGTGGTTGGCGTGGCCGGATCGGGCGGATAGAGGCCCGGGTAGACGAAGCTGCCGTACTCGGGAATGCTGCTGTGGTAGTAGCGCCCGCTGAGCGTCAGCCGAAGGTTGTCGTTGAAATCGTGCTGCAACTGGACCGTCGCGAGCTGACTGTCGAACGAGGTGCGCGGCTGGCCGACCGGCGCGCCCGGGAACGCATACCGGTCGAGCTGGCCGGCCAGCGCCTGGGCAGCGGGCAGCCCCGAGTATTCGAGCTGACTGCTGTGGTTGAACTGCCCCTGCACGAGCAGCGTAGTGCGGGGACCGAGCTTGAACGACACGCTCGGCTTCACTGACCATTTGTCGCTCCTGACCTGATCGATCCAGCTTCCGGCGTGCTCGTACTCGCCAGCGATGCGCGCGTTGATCGAAGAAGTCAGCGCGCCGGTCAGGTCAAAGTACGGGTTGACGGTGCCGTAACTGCCCGTGCGCATCGCTACGTAACCGCCCCGCCCGGCTTCTGGCAGCTCGGACTGGATATTGATCAGGCCACCGAGCGGCGCACCCAGGCCGCCGCCGTACAACGTCGAGGCCGGCCCCTTGAGCACGTCGATCTGCTCGATGCCGACGAGGCTCGCTGGACTGTTGGCCGCGCTCATGCCGTACATCGGCAAGCCGTCCGTGTAAATTTCGGCCGGGAAGCCGCGCACAATGTTGGCGACAAAACCGTTCTCCGCGGGCTGACTCGGCATCACGCCCGACACGTTGACCAGCGCATCGGCCAGCGTGCGCGCGTCCTGCTCCTCGATCAGCTTGCGCGGCACGACCTGGACCGACTGTGGCACTTCGATCAGGGGCGTGTCGGTACGTGTCGCCGACCGGCTGTCGAGCACAGTGTCGGTCGCGATGAAGCGGTAGCGATGGCCCGTGATACGGATGGCAGGCAGCGCGGTGTCCGCCGTTGTGCCGGTTTGCGTGTCGGCGCCGGGTATCGGTTGAGAGCCCGGGGCCGACGTGCCGGTCGCGACGGACTGCGCGTGACCGGCGAGCGAGAAGGCAGTCAGCAAGGCGGCCGCGGCCAGTTTCAGAGTAAGCATGAGGTGAAGTTGTGCGTGAGGCTAAGCGATCGCGCGTGCGGCGCCGGCAGTCGCAGCGAAGTCGATTGCCATGAACGCGCGAAGGTCTGGCGCTCGCTGGGCGGCGCCCGGTAATGAACGGAATATGGCGAGCAGACCCCATTCGCGCTCCGCCGTGGACGCAAAATCCTAGACACGGTCGAGCGAAGGCGCGGGCGAGACGCTACAGAACGTTCACGGTTCGAAGGATCCGACTAATAGAGCGTGGCTAGTGCACCTGACGCATGCAGCAGATCGGTCCGGTTCCCGAAGCGGGGATATCGATTTCGCCTGGACGTGTCATCCATGCAATCCAGGCTGCCCAAAGGGCGACCGCGAGGAAGGCACCGATATTCAGATGGGTCTTGTAGCGAAGGATGAGTTCCAGAATCGAACGACGTTCTCGTTTCATATGCGCTCTCGATCGAGTGCCGGTCCGGACCTGGGCGAATCACGCGTACGCGGCTCACCACGACGCCCGGCCGAGTTTCGGTGTCGGGCCCCGGGAGGGGACCCTTGCTCTCTTCGGTTGCTACTGTCGATTGCGCCTTGGCCACGTCACCAGAACAGCTGGACGAATGAAGTCCAGCACCGCTCTTACGAGAGCGAAACTTCAGGTGTCAAATGTCAGGAAGCAACCGGAATGTGCGGACGACAAGCGCGTTTTCGCACTGCCGGTGGCACATCGGTTCAGGCGAACAGTGGGGGAGCGCGAGCGCTGTGTGACGAGCGGAAAAGCCGCTGAATGAAGATGAACGTCTGCCGACGATACCGCGCAACGATCAGCGCGGCGAAATGGCAGAAGGCCAGGATGATGGCAATCGCAGTCAGCGCGAGCACGAAGGCGGCGCTGAAAGGACAGATTTCGTTGGATGCCGTGTTGCCAGTGTGGGCAGGATCGGGCGAGGCCGGGGTGCTGTGCGCACCGCTGGATAGCGAGGCCGCACGCTTGAAAGTGCTGGTCGCCTGGCTATCGGGTGTGAAGTCTGCGTTGCTGTCGACGAACGCGGCGGGCAGCACGAGCGGGCCGTGCCCACTGCAAATCACCAGGCCCGGGTTGTCACCCTCTGTGCTCGTGTCGAGCATCAGTCCTGTAGGTAGGAGCAGGCGCAACGCGAGCGCGAGCAGGACGAGATACGAAATCCAGCGTCCCACCGAGTGCTGCGCCTGCAGGTGGCGTAGTCGGGTCATGGCTCCGCATTTTAACCAGGTTTACGATTATTTCAGTGAATAGATGAGTGCTTCGAGCCGCACGCAGAGACGCTTGACGTGTCTGCGTACGGCTCACTCCTATCGGCTGATCTCCAGATCGTCGAATTTTTTCGCGCGATAGATCAGTACCGATGCGATCCAGCTCAACACAAAAATACCGATGATCAGATAACCAAGCGTGCCGAAGTTATCGTTTAGCGCGCCGATCGCATCCCACACCGGGCCTTGCAGTTTCAGCTTGTCCGAAATCAGGCCCAGCGCTTCGATGCTGCCAATCACGATGGCCACGACGACCGACACCAGCGTGATGGTCATGTTGTAGTAGATCTTGCGGATCGGCTTCAGATAGGCCCAGCCGTAGGCGCCCAGCATCAGGTGTCCATCGAGCGTGTCGATCAGCGACATACCGGCGCTGAACAGCACCGGAAACACCATGATTGCCCATGGCGACAGGCCTTGAGACGCCTGGGCGGCGGCGATGCCGAGCAGGGCGATTTCTGTGGCCGTGTCGAAACCCAGGCCGAAAAGAAAGCCGAGTGGGTACATGTGCCAGCTGCGCGTGATCATACGGAACAGCGGCCTGAATAGCCGCGCGAAGAAGCCCCGGTTGGCCAGCAGCAGATCGAAATCGTCGTCGACGTAACGGCCGCCGTTTTTTACGTTACGCCAGGCCCGATAGATCGACTTCAGGATGATCAGATTCATCAGCGCAATCGCGAACAGGAACAGTGAAGAGACCATCGTGCCGATCACACCGCCAATCTCCTTGTAGTGGTCGAAGCGCCCCTGCATGGCGGACGTGGTGACCGCGACTGCAAGTGAGGCCAGCACCACCACAGTCGAATGACCGAGTGAAAAGAAAAAGCCGACGGTCACCGGCCGCTTCTTCTCCTGCATCAGCTTGCGGGTGACATTGTCGATCGCTGCGATATGGTCCGCGTCGACTGCATGACGCAAGCCGAAGCCATACGCCAGCAGCGCCGTGCCGAGCAAGACAGGATGATGGCGAAACGCCACGAGCGCCCAGATCCAGGCGATTACGTTGGTGGCGATCAACACGCCGTAAATGCCGAAAAGCCGCGTCCGGACGCCGGAGTTCGAATCGCTGAAAATCTGTCCTAGCTGCGAAATCATTAACTGTTCCCTGGGATGACGCGTCCCGAAAGAGATTGAATGATGGCGAAGCGAGGTCTGACTTCCTGCCTGGACTCAAGTTGACGTTCAGACCGAATACAGTGGCGCGACCGCGCCGGATTCTCACCGGCTTCCCGCTTCACCTTGTGAGGCGATGCCTGAACAGCTTATACACGCGCGCATTCGCGTTGTCGATGTGTTCCAGAAGCCGTCGGAGCGGGAACCTTGGTGGGCGCTTCACTGCATTGGCGTGAGACTGGGTTCAGGGCTCGGCGCATCGTGCGCAAGACCTGTAAAAGCCGACGCCTCGACCCATGCTCGCCACTGCGCGGTGAAATCGAATCCGGCATCGACCGCAAATGCCGCGTCGAGCGCCGCATTGAGTGTGGCTCCGCGCTGCAACGCGCCGAACGCCGCTTGGGCGGCCACGCCTTGAACGCGTATCTGCGGTTGCCACATGGGACGCACAACTAGCGCATAGGTCGGCGAATCGAGATCGGCCGGAAAGCATCCGCCCGGCTGATGTGCGCACCACACCTCGGCAACCGCGTAGGGCGACGAGACGAGCGCGCATGCCGGGTGCACGGCAAGTTTCGCGTCGAGCAGATCCTCGGGGCGGATGGCGGCCCACTCGTCACGCGTCAGCGCTTCGACGTCCGCTGCAAAGTAGGCCAGATGCAACGACCATTCGAGGCGTGCGAGGTCCGCGAAATAGCGAAAACGTGGGTCCGGTTCGTAGGCTTCGATGAACGCAGGCAACGACGCGCCGAAGCGATTGAGGTCGCCGCTGCGCGACGGGTGCGCTCGAGCGTAATCCAGACACAGGTGATCGAAGTAGGTGTCGCCGACCAGCGCTAGCAGGGTCGGATAAGCGCTGGCCAACGCCTTTCGCCGATTCCCGCGAATGCTGCTCTGATAAAGATCGACGCGCTGGCTCAGTTTGTCTTCCAGGTCGGCACGGCTGTCGCGCATCACCTGTTTATCGGCTACCGTATCGCTGATCGAGCATGGTTGGGCATGATCGAATCCGCGCGGCGCGCCTTGCAATCGCATGAGGATAGATCGTTCTTCAGTCTCCAGCGACTCGGCAAATATTCGCTGCAATGACTCAAGCGGTGTAGACATCACCGACGCCACTGTTGATGAAGGGTGGGGCGCACCGGGCAAGTGGCGTGGACTGCGGCTTGAATCTCACGGGCGCGTCCGGCCTCGTCGAGCAGAACGTCCAGCGCGGGTATATCAGTATCCCACTCGATAAGTGTCGGCACCGTGCCGAATTGCTGGAGCGCGTATTTGTACAGCGCCCAGACCTCTCCGGCGACACGTGAGCCGTGGTCGTCGATGACGGCGACGTCAGTCACCCGGTGACCTGCAAGATGGACCTCGCCGACCGTGCCCGCAACCAGGGCATTCATCGCAGCAATGGCGTCCTCGCCATGGTTGCATTGGTTGACATAGAGGTTGTTTACGTCGAGGAGTACGCCGCAACCCGTACGCGACGCGAGCTCGGTCAGGAACGCAGTCTCGCCATACTGATCGTCGCGGAACCGAACGTAGGTGGAGACGTTTTCAAGGAGAACCGAGCGGCCCAATGCGTCCTGCAACTCGTTGATACGCGAAGAGAGCAGTGCGAGCGCCGCATCAGTCAGCGGAATTGGCAAAAGATCGTTTAGATGGCCATCGGACGTCGCGCCCCAGCACAGATGTTCGGAGACGACCGTCGGCTCAACTCGCGCAATCAGACGTTTCAGCTTGCCAACGCGAACGGGGTCCAGCGGGGTTGCCGAACCGAGGCCGAGGCCCACGCCATGCAAACTGACGGGCAGGTCGCGGCGCACAGTGTCGAGCACGTGCAGGTCGAAGCCGCCATCGCCGAAGTAGTTTTCACTGTGCACCTCAATCCAGTCGATCGCCGGTATGGCGTCGAGGAAGTCACGGTAATGTGCGTGGCGCAACCCTATACCGGCGCCTTGCAGGGGGCAGACAGATGAGACGGCAGGCTTCATGTGAGGCACAGTTTGAAAAGCAGCGCAGTGGCAGCTTAGGAATGCTGGTCGTCGATCGTGCCGCCCAGCTTCTTGCAGGTTCCTTTCGGGACCGTTTTAAAGTCGCCTTTATCGTTGTCGATTTTTGCTTCACCAGCGCAGCCGTGCACGCCAGTCCTGCTCGCACAGTCGTTCTGACCGGCTTTGGCGATGCCGAAACACTGAACCTTCTGTTCAGCTTGCGCCGAGTTGACGCCAGCCACTGCGAGGCCTGCTAGTGCGGCGGCGACCAGGGCGGCCCGGTTGACCTTCGGGTTCATGTTGCTTCTCCTGAATGAGCGACTTCCAGCTCAACGATGTGCGATAAGCTGAGCTTGCATTTTCCTGACGACTCAAGCACCACAACTATGCTTGAGATCCAGATTTTCGCACGCCGGACGGATTTAACGCATGGCATAATTCGCGGCTGACGCAGCGGCTTCCTTATTCCTTTTCATCGCATGATTCGCCTCCGCCTCCAGAAGATCGGCAGCTTATTAGGATTGCTGGCAATCCTGATGAGTACGCTTGCGCCGACCATATCGCAGGCAATGGCGGCTCACTACCGGCTTGGCGAGGCGCTCGCAACATTCTGCTCTGCGTATGCTGGGAACGGGACGCTCGCAAGCCATCACAAATCGACTGACTCTTCTGCGTTGCACGGGCAGGCATGCGGCTATTGCAGTCTGTTTGCCCACGCTCCTGTCGTTCCGACGACCGAGGCTACGCTTCCGCCGGCTTCCCGGGTATCGGACAGCAGAGAGGTAATTGCACCCGTGCACACCCGTGTGCAGCTTGCCTACACAGCTTCCCAGCCGCGCGCTCCTCCTCTTTTTTCCTGATTCGTTTCGTATGGACACCTACAACCGCGCTGAAACGGCAAGCGCGGCGGCTCGCCGTGTTCGGATACGGCGGGGCTCAACGACGATCGGAGAAGAAAGAACATGCGTACATTTTCACAGCGCCAGGTGGCGCCGGCACGCGCGGCTTTGCTGGTCGCCGCTGCCATGGTCAGTATGGCCAGTTCGTCAGCCGCATTTGCTCACGCAGTCGCGGGAGACCGCGTATTTCCCTCGACCATGGCTGTTGACGACCCGGGCGTTGGGGACGAAGCGAACCTTGAATACGGACATCAAAGGGTGCCGGGTGACAGCGGCGATCAAAGCATCAATAGTTTTGATTTTGAGTATGACAAACTGATCACGCCCAGGTTGGCCGCGTCAGTCGGTGGCACCTATGTCATGCAGAATAATCCAACGTCACGTGGTTTCGACAATTTCGGCGTGGGTCTGAAATATCTCCTGTATGTAAACGACGCGCACGAGTTCATGACGTCGGTCGGTGTCAATGCAGAACTCGGCGGGACCGGGAGCCGCGCGATCGCCTCGAACTTCTCGACGATCTCTCCGACGGTTTACGCAGGCAAGGGCATGGGTGACCTACCCGACTCGCTCGCCTATCTGCGGCCAATTGGGATCACGGGAGAAGCAGGACCGGCATTGACCACCGGCGCGGGGCAGCCGAATGCATTCAATTACGGCTTCACGTTCCAGTACAGCTTGCCCTATCTGCAGCAGCACGTGCACGATCTCGGCTTGCCGCAACCTTTGTCGAACCTGATCCCGCTGGTCGAAATCCCGCTGTCGAGAAGCCAGGGGCAGACGACGGGTACCGTCAATCCCGGCTTCATCTGGATCAACCGGTACGGGCAGTTCGGCGTCGAAGCCCAGGTTCCAATTAACCGGGCCAGCGGCTCGCATGTGGGCATTCTGGTTCAGGCCCACATATTCTTCGACGATGTTGCGCCGACGACGATCGGTAAGCCGCTGTTCCAGTAATCGATGGGATCAGAGACGCTCAGTGAATGTCGCGTCAGGCGGCATCTCGCTGAAGACTCTTTTTCCGTGGTGCGCAGAGCCTGCGGCTACCCTCTCGCTGCATGGCTCCACCACCCTATTGCTACATGAACCGTGTTATTTTTCCTGAGATCGCCTCAGGTAAGGTTGCAGTCAACCATGAAACATATTCTGAATGCCCGTTTATTGCGCGTCCTTTCGGCGGTCCTCGCGTTGGCGACGGCGCCACTGGCGTATGCGCACGCCTATCCAATTCGCCAGGCACCCTCTGCCGGTTCGACTGCCGCAGCGTCGCAAAAGGATGTGGCGATCGACTTTGATGATGAACTGGAGCCAGCGTTCAGTTCCATTTCCGTCACGGATGCGCAAGGTAAGTCGGTCGTACGCGACAAGGCTGTTGTGGACCCGACTAATGCGAAGCACATGTCAGTTGCACTGAACCCATTGTCGCCGGGCGTGTATGCCGTCTCCTGGGTGGCTGTGGCCGCTGATGGCCATCGCACTCAGGGCCACTACTCGTTCACCGTTAAATAATCACGGACCCGCTTGTCGCCGCACAGATCGCGGTCGCCGCCGTGCAGGATATCCTGTTTGCGATTGCTGTGGGAACGCTGGCGTGCGACTATTCAGGCGACCTGGCACCGGCATGCGTTAGGAACGCTAGACCGGCGGCGCCGTTTTTCCGACGCCTGAGGTTCCGCCTGCTGCTACGCCCGGTCCACCTCCGGCCCCATCGTTACAAGTACGCTGCAACTGACTCTGTCGAGCAGCAGACCGTCTGTCCTGCCGCCCCACCACCGAGCTAGTCCGGTCGTTCGATGATGCCCCACGACGATCAGATCGACGTTCAGGTCTTTAGCGAAGAATGGAATCTGATCCAGCGGATCACCGATCGCGAAGTGCCCGATCGCATTGACTCCCCGCGCTGCGAGTTTCTTCAAGCCTTCGTCGAGCACACTTTTCACAGAGTCGCTGACAAGGTCGGCCGGCACCGCGGACGTGATATCCGTCCCCTGCATCCAGGCGGAATTGTTGACGACGGAAAGCACATGTACTTGCGCCCGTAGTTCCTGCGCCAAACGGGCGCCGTCTGCGAGCGCGTGTTGTCCTTCGCGGGTTCCGTCATAACAGAGCAGAATGCGATTGAAGGCTGGCATGTCGCTCTCCCTGCGTTCGTTGCGCGTCTATACGGCAATTGCGATGGATACATCGCAATAGATCGAGCCGTCGCAAATCCAGTATATGTCACTTGTGATGCACGCCAGAGAGCCACTGCGGCTGCGGCTCGTGTCTGCTAAACGGCGAATTCCACATACATCACAACGTGATATACTCCATAAAAACGACCTTATCGGATACTCCGCCGGTTCCGATCGCTCTTTGCAGAGGAGGATCAAATGATCATTGGCAACGATTTTGAAATCGGCTTTCTGCTGGTCGCCTTTGCGCTGCTAGGCATCATTCTGATCGGCACTCTGCTGGATACGTTGCACCTGCAGAAGCTGCACCCGCGGCTTATAGGCGCAACGGTCGGAGCGCTTGTCGGCTTCGCGCTGATCGAAGCCGTGCCGCTGTTCACCTGAGCGGCGAAGACGGCGAGCAAATTGCGCGCGCAATGATTCTGGAGACGCGTCATGATGGATCTCCTCGTGCAGCTAGCAGTCGCCGGCGCGATACTCGTGCTGGTCGTGCTTTTCATGGTCACACAAGAGGGCCGCGACGATCTGCGCGAACGGCTTCGTCGCGCCGGGGCGCGCAGGCGTTGGTGGAATAAGCCCCGAAACGGGCATTGACTGCTTGCGCCTGCTACGACTGCGGCCAGAGAAAGAAAACGTGTGCACGGTCCGATTTTGGATGAACCGGCGTGATTGCCCCGCTGTGCCCTATGTGCCATCTGTGACTTCGCGAGCAGCAGCCGTTTGGCCACCTCACTAGCAATATCGGGCCCCCAGCGAGCATATCGAGCATGGTTCCGCCGTACACGCCGGTCACTGTCATTGGAATGTCGGCGAAGTACGGCGACGGCGCGGCTCGCGCATCGCTCATGCGATCTGCCCGTTGAATCGCAATGCCGGCGTCCGTAACGTAACGGTCATTCGCTTGCGCAATCGCGGGCCAAAACATCAACGCGGCGACACCTGTCGCGAGCATGGCCGCCAAGCACCGCCTCGACGCAAATCGTTCCATCGTCTCTACTTTCGTCGCACTGCAACCGGCGCAATGCAGCCGCAGTGACAGAGGCCTAAAGACCCCAGATGATGTCCGCACCGCGCTTGCTCGCTGCCCGCATCATGTCCAGAAACGGCCATGCGCGCTGCGAAAGCCCATTGCTTGATTTCCGCCGATTGCCCGGCGAACAATGCAACGCTTCTAGCGCGACTTCTGCCGTGGCGTCTTCCGTGATCGCGGATTCGAGCCGATTGATCGCGCCCTGCAGTTCGTCGTGCATGATGACGCCCCGCTCGCCCAGACGCTTGCCGATCAAACCCAGTAAGTAATGGGCAAGGTCCCGAAGCATCACGACATCTGGCGATGCGGTGGATTGAAAAGTGATCAGCATGATGGCTCCTTTTCGAATATGCAGCACGACTGCCGCTGCGCAACGATGACCGTCTCGCCTCGCCGTGCCGCTCCTTGTGGTCAATTATATCACAATGTGATTTAATTGACCACAAGGAGCAGTTGCGTGCTTTGCAGAGTGAGCCTTTCCACTCGCTTTTCGGCGGCCAGTCTTCTCGCATATTCCCTTGAGCGATGGCGCAGCCGGCGTTTTAGTACTCGCCTTACTAGGGCTTCCCGGCTGTGTCTCGTTGCCACTCACCGGACGAATCGTTGTTCAGGCAAAACAATCGCTCAGAAAGCAGCAGACGGATTCTGTGTGAGACCGGTGAACACCCAGATCCTGATTGCGGAAAGGCATCAGGGGCGCGGCATCCTGGGAGTGGTGGAGGGTTCCCGCCGGTTGGCGTGAAAAAGGAGGAAAACGTTCAATGGCGCAAAGATTTGTTGCGCGCCATCGTTACAAGGTTTACCGGGGCTGTATCCGCTCTGCAGGCATAAACGCCTTTTTGCATTCAGGTCACTTCTGATCGCCGCCGGAACCGCCGCCGCCAAGTGCTTCGAGCAATGGCCGCAGGGTATCAGTTCTGCTCCGAAGCCGCTCCAGTCTCCTGCCTTCAGTCGCTCGATGGCGCGGTCATAATGGGCTAGCGCCTCGCGTGCGCGCGCGTTCGCTGTGCCCCCCACTGGCGATGCCGCTTGGGAGGTGTTCTTGAAAAGCGCCGCCAGTGCTTCACCCAGCGTGTCCTCCATCACCACACGGTCACCATAGGCGGCAATCACCCAGGAAGCCGTTAAAAAGGCCGGGAGACGAGCGCACCGCGGGGTATCGTATCTCTATGACGAGGCCCAGGAGCCGCCATGCGATGCACGATCGTTCTTGAGTTTGATAACGGCGACGGGAGTGTGGTAAAGCGGGTTGAGGTCATGCGGTTGCACAGGCCCATCGACGACCAGACGCACGGAGACGTGGGGCTGTCACACGGTGAAGGCAAGTCTTTGCTCAATTGTGTGCAGCAGGAGTTCGTTGTCGAGCAAATCGAACGCTTTTGCGCCCCGCGTAGATCCTGTGTGGATTGCGGCGCCCAGCGTCGCCTGCATGATAATCATTGCTCGGAGCTGAAGACCGCGCTAGGAAAGGTTTATTGTTGCCGCGAACGATGGAAGGCCTGCGATTGCGGTGCTGACGGCTCAAGATATGTTTCTCCGCTCAAGGACTACCTGACAGAGGCAAGTACTGGTGAACTGAGATGGCTGCACGCGGAGTTGGGCGCCACCGTGCCCTATCGGCAGGCCAAGGCAGTCATGGACCTTCTGCTACCTACCTCAGGTCGCGACAATCATGTAACCATCCGCAACCACACCGTGGCCGTCGGAACAACGATACAGCACGCACGGCCGGTGCGTCGGTGGTGCGAGACAGAAAAACCGGTTGCGGAGCTTGGCATTGACGTCGGCTAGGTCCGTCGCGCAAGTTGCAATCGTAAGGGTTCGGGCAAGGAAAATCGCGCAGAAGCCGGGAACCGGTCGTCGTCGGTCGCAGTCGTCGTTGCTGCTCTGGGCCAAGCCGGTAAGCAGCCACGAGCGCGAATCGAACGCGGCGCTCGCAGCGGCGAGGCGGCCAAACGCAGCGACGTCATCGTCGTCGGTTTCGACGGCAGCAACGAACGTGCGCGATGCGATCATGCGCAACGACATCCGCGCGACCGTTCTGCAACCGGCGGCGCTGGCCGCGACGGAAGCGGTCGAGCAAGCCGATAAATACATGAAGACCGGTTCGACCGGCAAGCCCGAAAAGCAGTTAATCAACTGCTCGCTGATTACCAAGGCGAACGCCGGCAAGCTCGATGTTCGCCCTGCGCTAAAGCCTGTCGCCCGGGGCGGCACGTCCCCGGGTTTTCCTCCTTTACGTCGGCTGAGGCTCGCACGAAGATTCAGTGGGTCAACAGTCGCTCGAACCATCGAGCGGCGCGGAATTGGCTGTCTTGTGCGAGTCCGTTTCGCTCAAGCGATGATTCGCTCGCTCACGAAAAAAGCCGAGCGTCGCGGGTCGGTTCTAATGGTCCTGTCGAATGCGGGAGCAGCCAGCAACGAACGCGCTGAACGGTTCGCTGATTGTCGATGAGCGGAGCGGTCGCGGCCACGATCGAATCGTCGCATCGATATGTACGCGTGGACTAACCGGGCGGCGAGGATCGGTGCGGCTGTGCGATTCGGCGAAGGTAGAAATGACGAACCGCGATCTACGCGGGAAACACCGGCTCGCCCAAACTCAGCATCAGCCGGTTTGCCCATGCGAAGATCGCGACCGCATGACTCAGGTCGAGAATCTGCGTATCGTCGAGTCCGGCATGGCGAAGCGCATTGAGCGAAGCCGGGCTGATCGCTTCGGGAGCCAGCGTGAGATCGATCGCGTAGCGGACGATGGCGCGCTCACGTTCCGTCGTGCCCGCGGTTTGTGGGTCCGAAAAGATCTGCTGGATCACCTCGTCGCGTTTGGCGAGTTGCTGAAAACGCTGCGCATGCACCGACGCGCAGTACACGCAGCCATTAACCCGCGAGACGACGGTGCTCGCGAGTTCGCGCTCGGCGCGTGACAGGCCGCCGGTCGCATACATAATGCTGTTGAACGCGCCGGAACGCTGCCGGAGAATTTCCGCTTCGTGCACGAGCAGCAGGTAGTAGTCGGAAGTCTTCGCTTGCGGGTGACTCGTTTCGAGCACCGCGGTCTGCACGGGCGATGCCTGCGCGAGCGGCACCGTATCGAGCCATGCGCTCCAGCCGAGAGTCTGCGAGGTGAAGCCGTGGTCCGTGCTCATGCTCGTGCCTCCAGTGCGCGCAATGCGGCAATGACCCGTACCTGATAGGTGACGAATGCGACCAGCTGCGCGAGCGCGACGATCGCACCTGTCGTCAGGCCGGCCGCCTGTAACGCGGCGAGGGCGGACTTGCCTGTCTCCGCGGGGTGAAGCACCAGGGCTTCGGTATGAACGAGAATCGCCGCGAGTCGCTGGTCAGTCTTAACGACCGTCTCAACCGTCGTCGCCGGCCCGGTGCGATGTCGAGCGATCGCATCGAGCGCGGCGCTCGTTGCGTCCGCACCGGCTTCAGTCTCCGCTCCGAGCGCCAGCAAACGCTCGCGATACGCTTGCGCGGTCCGCTCGCAGCGCGAGAGCAGCGCCGCATACCAGGCTGCGTGGAGCCGCTCGCGCAGCGTCAGATCCGCGACATCATTCGAAAACAGCGCGTCATGGCTGCCTTGCGTATAGCGGGTCGCCTCTGCGCGGAAAGCGCGCAGCGCCGCGACGGGGCCATCGGGCGCGAGTCCGGCCAACGCGGCAACGAAGTCATCCGTTGCGGCAGCCGATGGGGGTTCGGTCAATGCAGACATGAGATAGAGGTCCGTCCAGAAAAGAGTCAGGCTGTGGTGTCGATGGTGCGAACGTCGGCGGCGGCGTCGGCCCATTCGTCGCCGGCAAGCTCGGCGGTGTCGAACGCCTGCAGCGCGGCGTAGTGCGCCTCGCGATCGGCGTCGAACAGCATCGCGGCGATCGCGCGTGCCAGACGTTGCGCGCCGTCGCTGATCGCCGGAATGTCGCCGGCGACCTTGCCGTGCGTCAGACTCGCACCGTGATTGAAGCTGTGAATGCGCGAAAGCGCGGGACAGGTGCCCACAATCCGTTCCTGCAACGCAAAGTTGCGGTCGAGGTCCGGCGAACTGCCGAGGTCGTCGCTCGACAGTTCGGGCGCGGGTTCGAAGCGGTCGCGCCAGCGGCGCACATGCGGCGCGATCAGCGCAAACTCATCGCGCGTGTCGATCTCCGAGTGAAAACCCGTCGCGAAGATCAGGTAGTCGAGCGCGTAGCGGCCCCTGGGCGTATCGACGAACACCGTGTCGCCTTCGTGGCCCACGCGCGTGAGCGGACTCGACAGATGCAGTTTCGCGTAAGGAAATCGCGCGACGCGCAGCACGCTATCGCGCGGCGGCGGCGCCTGCGTCAAAGCGGAGTAGTGCAGCAAGCGCCACTTCCATTCGTCCGGCAGGTTGGCGAAACCGTGCACGAGGCCGGGACTGCCGATGCCCGTCAGCTTGTTGATGCGAGGCAAAGCATCGCGGCGCACGAACAGATTGACTCCCGCCGCGCCGGCTTCGAGCGCGGTCGCTGCATTGTCGAACGCCGATGCGCTTGCGCCCACTACGCCGACGCGCTTGCCGCGCAGCGCGTCGAAGTCGATCGTATCCGACGAGTGCGCGCGCAGGTGCAGCGGAAGATCGCGCGCCACCGCCGGAATGAACGGGCCGCCAAGGCCTTCGCGTCCGGTTGCCAGCACGACATGTCGTGCCAGCGCGGTCTCGCGCCGCGCGCGGCCGCCGTGGTTCGCCGGCTCGTGAACGAGATCGAGTTCGATCACGCCGTCCCTTCGCGGGCGCAGTATGTCGACGCGCGTATCGTTGCGCACGGGCAGATCGAGCACGCGGCGATACCAGCGCAAATACTCCATCCATTGCGTGCGCGGAATCTTGTAGAGCGCGTCCCATTGCTTGCGACTGAACTGGGCTTCGTACCACGCGCGGAACGTCAACGCCGGCAGGCGCAGCGCGGGGCCGGTCAGTTGCTTAGGCGAACGCAAGGTCTGCATCCGTGCGTAAGTGACCCACGGGCCTTCCTGGCCCTCAGGCGCCTGGTCGAAGAGCCGCTGATTGTCGATGCCGAGCAGCCGCAACTCCGCGCTCGCCGCGAGTCCGGCCATGCCGGCGCCGATAATGGCGACGTCGAGCACGCGTTGCCCGTCGACGTTGTGCGCGGGCACCCAGGACGGCGCGGGAAGTTCGAGCCAGTCGAGGTCTTCGCGAAGCCGGGCTTCGAGCACGGCCAGTCCGTCGACGGCGGGCAGAGGATTCAATGCAGTCATGCCGAAACTCCGGTGCCGCGGTGAGCGGAGGAAGAGGAGGTGGAAGTGGAGTCGCCGGTACTGTCTGCGCTATCTGCACTGTCCGCGCGATCGTGCGCCACCAGTGCGCCATGCTGTGACGCCGCGTGCCGCACGGCGCCCGGCAGTAGCGTGTGCGAGACGTCCACGAGCGTCTCGATCAGCACGTCCACTGCGCCGGTGCGCGGCCGGCCCGACAGCGTGACGACGCCATACAGAAACGGAATCGACACGTCGAGCGGACGCACTTCGAGATCGGCAAGGCGCAGGCCAAACGCGGTCACGGGATCGACAATGGCGACGCCCAGTCTTTGCTGCGCGGCCATCATCGCGTTGAGCGACGCGTTGGTTTCCAGTGTGACGTGAAGCGCAATGCCGGCCTGACCGAATGCGCGATCGATCCGGTTACGCAGCCGATACCGGTTGGCAAGCGTCGCGACCGGCTGTCCGGCCAGACGCGCAAGCGGCAATACAGCGTGTTGCGCGAGCGGGTCGTCGCGATGCAGCACAGCGACGCAGGGCGCGTCGATGATGTAGTGCACGTCGAGGGCCGCATGATCGAGTGGAAGCGTCGCGATGCCGACATCGGCGGCACGCGAGAGCAGCGCCCGCACGGCTTGCTCGGTCGAGACGCTGCGCAGTTGCGTGTCGCCGCGAGTGTGTTCGTGGCCGGGCGTTTGCGCGAGCTTCGCGATAGCCCGCGGCGCCAGCGCGGCGGCGAGCGCGGGCGTCGCGACGATACGCAATGGCATGGGCTCATCGCGTCCGATGGCGCGCGCACTGGCACGGATCGCATCGAGGCCGATCAGCGAACGTTCGACTTCGTCGTAGAGCAAAAACGCGCGAGTCGTCGGCGAGACGCGCGGCCCTTTCCGGTCGAACAGCGCGTAGCCGATCTCCTGTTCGAGGTCCTGGATCGTTCTCGTCACACCTGGCTGTGAACGGCGCAGCAGGCGAGCCGCACCGGTCATGCTGCCCGTCGACATGACGGCTGAGAACGCTTCGAGTTGATGCAACTCCATGCGATGCCTCGTCCATGTGATGTGCGCATTCTAGAGGCCGCTGCATGCCCGATTCTTATAATAAATTCGGCTATGTATCTGACGAAACTTGCGATCCTTGTGCTCGTGAGCGTGTGCACGACGATAACCAGCCGCGCAGCGCACGCTCAAAAAAGCCGTAGCAGAAGGGAGTTTTCGAAAAAACCACGATATCGCCCGAGTACGGCCCACGGTGTAATCGCCGTCGCTCATAAGTTTTGCGGACAGGCGGGAATAAGCTTTGACACTTATCTTCGTTGGCCGGCTTCCAGGCGACATGATTAGATCAGCTCACTCTATTTCTGGCGTGAGACAAGCATGTCGATTCTGTGGAAGAACAAGCGCGGTGCAGGGCGAGCACTGCTTGAACTGGCCGGCGCACTGACCATTGCCTTCGGCGGCGCAATGTCTGCTGCAAACGCGGCGGACCCTTACTGGATCGGCGTGACCGGACCGCTGAGCGGACAGGACGCGCAATACGGCGAGCAGTGGAAGCGCGGCTTCGATCTGGCGCTCGAACAGATCAACGGCAAGGGTGGCATCAACGGCCATCCGCTCAGCTACGACTTCGAGGACAGCCGCAGCGATCCGCGCCAGGCCGTCGCCATCGCGCAGAAATTCGTCGACGACAAACGCATTCTTCTCGAACTGGGCGATCTGTCTAGCGGCGCGTCGATGGCCGCGTCGCCGGTTTACCAGCGCGCCGGCCTCGTGCAGTTCGGTTTCACCAACTCGCATCCCGACTTCACGAAAGGCGGCGATTACATGTGGAGCACGGCGATCAGCCAGGCCGAAGAACAGCCGATGCTCGCGCATTACGTCACTAAAGGGCTCGGCTTCAAAAAGATCGCGGTGCTGTACCTGAACACCGACTGGGGCCGCACAAGCAAAGACATCTTCGCGAAGGCCGTCGCCTCGAACGGCGCGCAGGTCGTCGCGGCCGAAGCCTATCAGCCGAACGAGAAGGATTTTCGCGCGACACTCACACGCGTGCGCAGCGCGGAGCCGGACTCACTCGTACTGATTTCCTACTACTCGGACGGTGCGCAGATCGTTCGCCAGGCGCGGGCGGCCGGCGTGCACACGCCGATCGCGGCGGTCGGCTCGGTCTACTCGCCGAAGTTTCTCGATCTCGGCGGGCCCGCGGTGAACGGTGTCTATACCGAATCGAACTTTTTCCCCGGCGACCCGCGCCCGGAGGTGCAGAGTTTCGTGCAGCGCTACCGCGCCAAGTACGGAGCCGAGCCGGACACGTTTGCCGCGCGTGCCTACGACGCGATGATCCTCGCGAGCGAAGTGATCCGCCGCTACGGCGCGGACCGCACGGCCGTGCATGACGGATTCGTGAAGATCAACGACGTGCCGAGCGTGATCTTCGGCAAGTTCAAGTTCGATCCGCAGACGCGCCGCGTGGCCGGCGCGAAGAACCTGGATCTGGTGGTCAAGGACGGCAAATTCGCGTTATGGGACGGCGTGAGCGCCGTGCGCCCGCAATGATCGAAGGCACGATAAACGCGGGCGACAGGACTCACACGCCATGACTGCCTGGTTCGACTACACGATCAACGGACTGATCGTCGGCAACATCTATGCGTTGCTGGCGGTCGGCCTCGCGCTGATCTTCGGCGTCTCGCATCTGATCAATTTCGCGCACGGCTCCGTGTATATGGTCGGCGGCTTCATCGGCTGGCTATGCCTGACGCGGCTCGGCTTGCCACTGCCGGTGGCGCTCGTCGCGACCGTCGCGGGTTGCGCGCTGCTCGGCGTCATCATCGAACGGATCGGCTTGAGGCCGCTGCAGGGCGCCGCGCGCATCGCGCCGCTGCTCGCCACCATCGGCATCAGCTTCGTGCTCGATCAGCTCGCGCAAATCGTCTTCGGACCCGATCCGCGTCCGGTGCCGGGTTCGTTGCCGGACTGGACGCTCTCGCTCGGCGGGGCGACCGTCGGCTCGCTCGATGTGCTGATCGCGGCGACCGGCATCGGCGCCGCCGCCGTGCTGTACGTGTTCCTGCGCTTCACGCGGCTCGGCTGGGCCGTGCGCGCCACCGCGCAGGACCGCGACGCCGCGCAGCAGATGGGCGTCAACGTGAATGCCGTGAATCAGGCCGTGTTCGCGATCGCCTGCGGGCTCGGCGGCCTGAGCGGCTTGCTGGTGGGCATGTACTACAACAGCATCGATCCGGCGATGGGTTTCCAGGCCACGCTGAAGGGCGTCGTCGCGCTGCTGATCGGCGGACTGGGCAACGTGCCGGGCGCGATCGCGGGAAGCCTGCTGCTGGGGCTGGTCGAGAGTTATGGCGTCGCGCTGTTCGGCACGAGCTATCGCGACCTGTTCGCATTCGTGCTGCTGCTCGCGTTTCTCGTCTGGCGGCCGAACGGGTTATTCAGTTCGAATCGCCGGCTGCCGCCCGAGCCGCTTACCGGCACCTTCCTGTCCAACCGGAAGGCGGTCGCAATTCCGCGTCGCGTGATCGTCGCGGTGGTGGCGCTCGCCTTCGTCGTGCCGTTCGCAACGCCGTCGGCGTACGTGCTGCAGACGCTCACCAACGGTTGGATCTATGGACTGCTCGCACTCAGCCTGACACTGGTCGCGGGCACCGTCGGGCAAATTTCGCTCGGCCACGCGGCACTGCTGCTGATCGGCGCTTATGCGTCGGCGCTGCTGTCGGTGAATCTGGGCTGGTCGCCCGCGCTGACGATTCCGCTCGCCGGACTCATCACCGCGGCCATCGGCACGCTGCTGGTGTATCCGTCGTTCCGGCTGCGCGGCCATTACGTGTCGATTGCGACGCTCGGTATCGGCGAGATCGTCGGCCTCGTGGTGTTGAACTGGGACAGCCTGACGCGCGGGCCGGTCGGTGTCACCGGCATTCCGCCATTGTCGCTGTTCGGCTGGCAATTGACCGGCGTGCGCGCGGTGTACTGGTTCACGCTCGCGGTGCTCGTGCTGCTCGCGCTGCTGCAAGTGCGGCTGCTGCGCTCGCACCTTGGCCGCACATGGCGAGCGATCCGCGAGGACGACGTCGCGGCGCGCGCGTACGGCGTGCGGCCCAACCGCTACAAGGCCATCGCATTCGCCTGTGGCGGACTGGCGGCCGGCATCGGCGGCGGCATCGCGGCGCATCTGTACAGCTACATCAACTATCAGACTTTCGATTCGCAAGTGTCGATTCTCGCGCTGACGATGGTGATTCTCGGTGGCTTAGGCAGCGTGGTCGGCGCGGTGGCGGGCGCGATCGCCCTCATCAGCCTGCCCGAACTGTTCCGCTTCGCCGCTGATTACCGCATGCTGATCTACGGCGTGATTCTCCTTCTGCTGGTGCGCTTCCGGCCGCAGGGCCTGTTCGGCGCGATATGACGGAGACGGCCATGACTTGTTCTTCCGGCGGCGATGCGGACATTCTGTTCGACGCGCGGCGCGTCACGCGCCGCTTCGGCGGCCTTGTCGCCGTCGACGATGTGAACCTCTCGGTCGCGCGCGGCGAGTGCGTGAGCGTGATTGGACCGAACGGCGCGGGGAAATCCACACTGTTCAATCTGCTGACCGGCATCGATACCCCCGACTCGGGCTCGGTGCGCTTCGGCGGCGAAGACGTGACCGGCATGGCGCCGGAACGGCTGGCCGCGCGCGGGATCGCCCGGACGTTTCAGCATGGGCGCGTGTTCGGCAACCTGAGCGTGCTGGATAACGTGCTGATCGGCGCGCACGCGCGCCTTGCAATGACGCGGCGCGGCTGGCCCGTGGTCGGCGCGTTCGCCGAAGTGCTGCGCGCGCTGATTGCGCCCGCCGCGGTGCGCCGCGAGGAAGCCGCGCTGCGCGACGAAGTGCAGGCGCTGCTCGCGCGGTTCGGCACACGCCTCGCGCCTCGCATCGACGAGCCGGCGCACAGTCTTTCATACGCGAACCGCCGGCGTGTCGAGATTGCACGCGCGCTCGCACTGCGTCCGCGCATTCTGCTGCTCGACGAGCCGACTGCCGGCATGAACGAGTCCGAGACCGCGGAAATGCTCGAGTTGATTCTCGAACTGAAACGCGACGGACTCACCATTCTGCTGATCGAGCATAAGCTCGATCTCGTGATGCGTCTGTCCGACCGCGTGCTAGTACTCGACGACGGCCGCAAGATCGCGTCGGGGCTGCCGGACGAGGTGCGCAACGATCCCGCCGTGATCGAGGCCTACCTTGGACATCGACACGTCGGCGCACAGGTCGGACGCAACGAAACGGCCGCCGCATGAGCACGTCGAGCCTGCGCATCGTGTCGTCGAACGATTTACCCTCCGTACGATTTGCCATGACTGAGCCGTTGCTGAAACTCGAGCGGATCGACACCTTCTATGGGCAGATCCAGGTCCACTTCGGCCTGAATCTCGGCATCGGACGCGGGGAGATCGTGAGCCTGCTGGGCGGCAACGCCAGCGGCAAGTCGACGGCGATGAAAGTGATCCTCGGCCTGCACAAACCGCGAGCCGGCACCATCAGCTTCGACGGCAAACCGTTGAACGGACTGCCGACCTCGCAGATCGTGCGGCGCGGTCTCGCTTCAGTACCCGAAGCACGGCGGCTCTTTGGCGACATGACGGTGCGCGAAAACCTGTTGATGGGTGCGTTCACGCGCAACGACCGCGCCGGCATCGCAGAGGAATACGAGCGCATGCTCGAACTTTTCCCTCGCGTGAAAGAGCGGCTGACGCAACGGGCCGGCACGCTCTCGGGCGGCGAGCAGCAGATGCTCGCGATGGCGCGCGCGCTGATGAGCCGCCCGGCGCTCGTCTGCATGGACGAACCGACGATGGGCCTGTCGCCGCTTTATGTCGACAAGGTGCTCGAGCTGATCCAGACCGTCAACCGGCAAGGCATCACGTTCTTCATGGTCGAGCAGAACGCGAGCCTTGCGTTGCAGATCGCGCATCGCGGCTATGTGCTGCAGACCGGCCGCGTGGTGTTGTCGGGCACCGCAAGCGAACTGCTCGGCGATCAACGGATTCGCGATGCTTATCTTGGCGGATCGCTTGCGGCGGAAACGGCGTCGTGAGCGCAATGGATTGTCGATTGCCTTGGTGCGTTGCATGGATAGACGACAGGTTCCGCGCGGACAGCCGCACTGAAAACGCGAACACCCGACCCCGCCCCCGCGCCCCAACCATTATCAGCAACGCTGCTTAGCACCTGAAAATTGCTTGGTTTGTGCTGTCCGCGAGCGTTGCTAGAGTCCACTTCTTACGCTAAGGCACGCGCTATTCGACCTCGCGCGCGGCCCATCAAAACAACAGGAAACCACCGCTATGAATCTCAGAGTGCTTGGCGCAGTGATCGCCGGAAGTCTGCTTGTCATGTCCGCGGCCGCGCACGCGGATCGCCTCGACGACATCAGGAAGGCGGGCGTATTGCGCGTGGCCGCGTTCGACAGCAATCCGCCGTTCGGCTTCGTCGATCCGAAGAGCAATCAGATCGTCGGACTCGACGTCGATTATGCGCGAGCGCTCGCTACGCGCCTCGGCGTCAAGCTCGAGATCCAGCCGACCAATCCGGCGAACCGCATCGCGTTCCTGAAGTCGGGCAAGGTGGATCTCGTGTTCGCCAACTTTACGATTACCGACGACCGCAAGAAGGAAGTGGATTTCAGCACGCCGTATTTTGCGTCGGGGACGCAATTCATCGCGAAGAAGGGCACGCTTACTTCGCCGCAGCAGTTGAACGGTTTGCGGATCGGCGCCGACAAAGGCACGACCAATGAGCAGCAGGTGCGTGCGCAATTCCCGAGCGCGACGATCATCGCTTACGACGACACGCCGTTCGCATTCGCCGCGCTTCGCACGGGCAATGTGCAGGCGATCACGCAGGACGGGCCGAAGCTCGTCGCGTTGCTGGCGAAGGTGCCGGATAAGGCGAACTACGAGATCCCGCCGTTCACGATCTCCAACGACTACGAAGGCGTGGGCGTGCCGAAGGGCGAGACGCGCCTGCTGAATGTCGTCAACGACACGCTGAAGGATCTCGAAGCCAAAGGTACGGCTGGCACGATCTACGATACCTGGTTCGGCCCGAAGAGCACCGCGCCGCTGCCGCGTCTGTTCAGGATCGGCGATCCGCAGAAGAGCTGACGCCCCTCGCTTGACAGCCGCCTCTACATGGCCCGATCACGAAACCCGTGACCGGGCCTTGTTGCTGATACAGGACCGCGTTTTCTCTGAATGCATTTGATGAACTTCTGGCTGGACCCGCGCTATCTCGGCTGGCTCGCCCACGGCTTTCTGATCACGCTGGTCCTTTCGGCGTGCGTGAGCTTGTGTGCGACCCTGCTTGGATTCGCGCTGGCAATGGGCCGCATCGCGCAACATCGCGCGGTCGCCGCGGCGGCGAAGCTCTACGTCCTCGTGTTTCGCAATTCTCCGCTCCTGGTCCAATTGTTGTTCTGGTACTTCGGCGCGGCCACGCTGCTGCCTTCCGCGTGGATGACATGGCTGAACACGCCGCATGTCTTGAGCGCCGGGCCGTTTGCGCTGCACTGGCCGAGCTTCGAACTGTTCGCCGGCTGGCTCGGGCTGACGTGCTACAGCACTGCGTTTATCGCCGAGGAGTTTCGCGCCGGAATCCGCGGCGTGGGCATCGCGCAATATCAAGCGAGCGCGGCATTGGGCATGACGCGTTATGCGACCTTGCGGCACGTGGTGTTGCCGCAAGCGTTGTGGATCGCCACGCCGCCGCTCGCGGGGCAATACATGAATATCGTGAAGAACTCCTCGCTGACGATGGCGATCGGCGTCGCCGAGTTGTCTTATGCGTCCCGTCAGGTCGACACGGAAAGCTTCCGGACTTTTCAGGCGTTCGGCACCGCAACACTGCTGTATGTCGGCACCATCGCGCTAATCGAAACGGCTCTCGTGATCTGGCAGCACACGGGCGTACGCGCGCTGCAACGGGGGCGAACATGACCGCGCTCGAGTCGCTGCCGACGCTGCGCTATCTGCTGCTCGGTGCGTTTCCCAACGGGCCGCTGGGCGGCGCGGCGCTGACGGTCGTGCTCTCGGTGGTGTCGGCGTTGCTGTCCGCCGTCGTGGGGTTGGCGGGCGGCGTGGCGCTCTCGCTGACACGCGGCGGCGCACATCTGCTGCTGCTCGGAATCGTCGCGTTTTTCCGCGCAATTCCGGTGCTGATGCTCATCTTTTGGACCTTCTTCCTGATGCCGATGCTGCTGCATATCGACGTGCCGGGTCTCGTCGCGGTGGTCTGCGCGCTGTCGCTGATCGGCGGCGCGTATCTGTCGCATGCGGTGCATGCGGGGATCGTGTCGGTCGGCGGGGGCCAGCAGCAGGCGGCGCTGTCGCTCGGGCTCACGCGCTGGCAGGCATTGCGTCACGTGGTGCTGCCGCAGGCGGTGCGCATCATGCTGCCGTCATTCGTGAATCAGTGGGTGTCGCTGGTCAAGGACACGTCGCTCGCGTATATCGTCGGCGTGCCGGAATTCACGTTTCTCGCCAATCAGGTCAACAGCCGCCTGATGATTTATCCCGCGCAGATCTTCGCATTCGTCGGGATCGTGTATCTGGTTTTGTGCTCCGCGCTGCAATGGATCGCGTCTTGCGTGTTGTTGCGTGAACGGCGGGCTCACGCTACGGGCGTCGATAGGGAAAAGGAAACGGAAGCCGAAACCGGTACGGTGCGCGGTAAAAAACGTGGCGTGGCGGTGCCTTGATGCTATGAGTTTGCGCATCGGCATCGGCTACGCGCAGTCGATACGACGCCAGCCCCCGCACGCAGAGCTTACTGCTGCCCGACGGTCCCATTCAATCCGTCCAGCAAATCCGCTCGCATTTCTGCCAACGACAGGTCGCGCCGGTCGCGCGGTCTTGGCGCATCGATGACGACCTCGCGCATCACGCGGCCGGCCGCTGCGTCATGCGGCGGCGCAAGCAGCACGACGCGGTCCGACAGGTAGAACGCTTCATCGAGGTCGTGCGTGACGAGTAGCGCCGCGGTGCCGTGTGAACGTGTGAGCGTCAGCAGTAGGTCCTGCAGACGCATGCGGGTCATCGCATCGACAGCGCTGAACGGCTCGTCCAGCAACAGCAGGTCGGGTCTGGAAAAAAGCCCGCGGACCAGCGCCACGCGCTGTGCCATGCCGCCGGATAGCTGTTTGGGCAATGCGTTTCGCACGTTGGCGAGGCCGACCTCGCCGAGCAGTTCGGCGACCCGCGGATCGCCGCCGCGTCGCGGTCCGGCTGCGAACGCGACGTTGTCCGCGACTGACAGCCAGGGTAGAAGACGAGGCTCCTGAAAGACCACGCCCAGCCGCGCCGACGGACCGTGTTGCGCTACGCCATCGAGCTGTATTTCGCCGCCGAAGTCCCGGTCGAGACCCGCGATCACGCGCAATAGCGAGCTCTTTCCACAGCCGCTTGGACCGACGAGGCTGACGATCTCGCCGCGGCCGATTTCGAAACGCACGCGGTCGAGCACCGCGCGGCCGTGGTAGTGTTTGCTGACAGCGCGGACGTCGAGAAGAGGGCGCGAAAGAGAGACGGAAACGGTCGACATGGGCGCGTGCTACACCATTTTCCGGGAGGCCTGACGTTCGGCCGCGGAGTCGCGCCACGACAGCGCATGCGTCTCGATCGACTTGACGACGCTGTCGCTCAACTTGCCAAGCAACGCGAGCAGCAGGATCGCGCCGAACACAATGTCGGGGCGTCCCGTTTCGCGACCGTCGCTAAGCAGATAGCCAAGGCCGCGAGTCGCCGCGATCAGTTCGGCCGCTACCATGAACATCCACGCAAGACTGAGTCCGGTGCGCAAGCCCGTGAAGATTTGCGGCAGCGACGCGGGCAAAAGAATGCGAGTGAACAGTGCGCGCTGATTGAGCCGATTGACCTCACCGAGTTCGATCAGCTCGCGGTCGACGTCGTGAATCCCAGCGACCACACTCAATTGCACCGGAAAAAAGGCGCCAATCGCGATTAGCGTGATTTTCGGCGCTTCGTCGATGCCCATCCACAACAGCAGGATCGGCACCCACGCAAGCGACGGAATTGCGCGCAACGCCTGACATGCCGGATCGAGCAATGCATCGATGCGCCGGCTCAGTCCCATCGCCGCGCCGATCAACAGCGCGAGCGCGGAGCCGATCCCGAAGCCAGAGAACACGCGCAGGCAACTCGCGCCGATGTGCCGGCCAAGCCGCGCGCCGCCCATCTGCCACAGCGTTTGCGCGATCGAGCTGGGTGCGGGCACGAGATGCGCGGGCAATATCGACAAACCGACCAGTCCTTCGACTATCAGCAGAAAAACCAGCGGCAGTGCAAGTCCCGCCACGCGCCATCCCTTCAGCGAATCGCGTCGTGGCGGCGCTACGCCATGCGGTCGAGCGGTCGATGCCGAGCCGTCGAGCAACAGTGAATCGTCGGTGGCCATTGGGGGCTTGTCGGCTTACTTGCTTGCGTCGGCCGCTATGATGGGTTGCGCGGGCCTGGCATCGATCAACGCGTCGATGATCTGGTTCAGGTTCTTGTCCTGTTTGACCAGTTGCTCCTGCGCGAGAATCGGTGCGGCGGCCTTGAGCGCGGCGAGTTGTTTCGCGCCCGGTTGCGGCTGGCTGAAGTCATTGCGGCTCAACTGCAATTTCGCCACGGGCAGCGACACTTTCGACTCCTCGGCGATGATTTTCGCGGTCTCTTCAGGATGCGCCGCGATCCACAAGCGCGCCTTTTCGTAAACCTTCAGGACGTGCGCAAGCGTATCCGGATGCGCGCTGATGAAATCTTCGCGCGCGTCGAGCAGGCCCCACGTGTTGAAGTCGACGTTTCGATAGAGCAGGCGTGCGCCGTCGTCGATTTGCGCGGCGGCCATGTGTGGATCGAGACCGGCCCATGCATCCACCTGGGCGTTGGCGAGTGCGACACGTCCATCGGGATGTTGGAGATTCACGATCTCGACGTCGTCGCGCGACAGTCCGGCGGTGTGCAGCGCGCGCAGAGTGAACAGAAAGGGATCGGTGCCTTTGGTGGCGGCGATCTTTTTACCCTTCAGGTCGGCGACTGTCCGGATCGGCGAATCCTTGCGGACGACGAGCGCGGTCCATTCGGGACGCGAGAAAACATAGACGGCGCGAATCGGATTGCCGTTGGCCTTGCCGAGCACGGCGGCAAGACCCGCTGTCGAGCCGATGTCGATCGCGCCGCTATTCAGATATTCGAGCGCACGGTTGCTGCCGAGACTCAGCACCCATTTCACTTGCGTATGATCCGCCGCCAGTTCCTGTTCAAGCCAGCCATTGCGCTTGATCACCAGACTTTCCGGCGAATAGTACGCATAGTCGAGCCTCAGTTCGGCGGGCGGTGCGGCGTGTGCCACGCCCGGCGCGAGGCTCGTCAGCGCAGAAGCAGCAACGGCCGCGGCCAGCACAAGACTGCGCACGGCAGCCCGCGCGCGGCTCGGCGCCTGGATGATCGACACTGGTGCTGCGCCCCGAAGAAATGGCATGACAGGTCCTTTGCGGTGTTCCGTTATGACCGTTGAATGTACCCAGGTCGCGGTAGCAAACGAACCAATAAAAGCTCACAACCAAAGCACGTCGCGCGCAATGGCGGCGATGACGTCGTGATGACGGCGCGGCGCGGTGTTGCAACGTGGCGCCGTGAGAGCGGGAGAGAGCGGGCGATAGCGGGCGATAGCGGAAAAGGCACGGGCCGGCTCGCGATAAAGCGAATACCGGCCCGTGTCGCTTGCGTTTAACCGCGCGCAATGCAAGCGCGCGATGCCTTGCGGCAGACGGTACGGGTACCTAGAAATCGAGTCCCGGCCCGCCCGCGCCAGGACCGCCCGGCTGTCCCGCTGCTGGGGCATCCTTCGGTGCTTCATGGACGGTGGCGTCGGTGGTGAGCAGCAGTCCCGCGACCGATGCCGCGTTTTGCAGCGCCGTGCGCGTCACCTTGGTCGGATCGAGCACGCCCGATTCCACGAGATCGCCGTACTCGCCGGTCTGCGCGTTGTAGCCGAAATTGCCCGTGCCTTCCGCGACTTTCGCGACGACCACGCTGGCCTCTTCGCCGGCATTCGTCACGATCTGCCGCAGCGGTTCTTCGAGCGCGCGCAGCACGATCTTGATGCCCGCATCCTGATCGGCATTCACGCCCTTGAGCGCACTGATAGCCTGCTTCACGCGAATCAAGGCGACGCCGCCGCCCGGCACGATGCCTTCCTCGACAGCGGCACGCGTCGCATGCAGCGCGTCGTCGACACGGTCTTTCTTTTCCTTGACCTCGATCTCGGTCGCGCCGCCCACCTTGATGACGGCCACGCCGCCCGCCAGTTTGGCGACTCGTTCCTGCAGTTTCTCGCGGTCGTAGTCCGAGCTGGCTTCCTCGATCTGCGTGCGAATCTGCTTCACGCGTGCTTCGATATTCTTGCTGTCGCCCGCGCCGTCGATCACGGTGGTGTTTTCCTTCCCGACCTCGATCCGCTTGGCCTGACCGAGTTCCGCGAGCGTCGCCTTCTCTAGCGACAGTCCCGTTTCTTCGGCGATCACCTGGCCGCCGGTCAGAATCGCGATGTCTTCGAGCAGCGCCTTGCGGCGATCGCCGAAGCCAGGCGCCTTGACCGCGACCGTTTTCAGAATGCCGCGAATGTTGTTCACCACGAGCGTGGCGAGCGCTTCGCCTTCGACATCTTCCGCGATGATCAGAAGCGGGCGGCCGGCTTTCGCGACCTGTTCCAGGACCGGCAGCAGATCGCGGATGTTCGACACCTTCTTGTCGTGCAGCAGCACGAACGGGTTATCGAGCACGGCGACCTGTTTGTCCTGATCGTTGATGAAATACGGCGACAGGTAGCCACGATCGAATTGCAGACCTTCCACCACGTCGAGCTCATCGTCGAGCGACTTGCCGTCTTCCACGGTGATCACGCCTTCCTTGCCGACGCGGTCGATCGCTTCGGCAATCCGCTGGCCGATCGACTCTTCGCCGTTGGCCGAGATCGTCGCGACCTGAGCGATTTCCTTGCTGGTGGTGGTCGGCCTGCTGATCTTCTTCAGCTCGTCGATTGCGGCGATCACGGCCTTGTCGATACCGCGCTTCAGGTCCAGTGGATTGAGGCCCGCCGCCACGTACTTCTGTCCTTCACGCACGATGGCTTGCGCGAGCACGGTCGCGGTGGTGGTGCCGTCGCCGGCGGCGTCGCTGGTGCGCGAGGCAACTTCCTTCACGAGCTGCGCGCCGATGTTCTGCACGCGGTCCGGCAATTCGATTTCCTTGGCGACCGAGACGCCGTCCTTGGTTACGATGGGCGAACCGAAGCTGCGCTCCAGCACAACATTGCGGCCCTTCGGACCGAGCGTGACCTTGACCGCGTTGGCCAGAATGTTGACGCCTTCGACGAGTTTCGAGCGGGCGACGTCGCTGAAAATGATTTCTTTTGCTGCCATGGTTTGACGCTCCGTTTCTTATTGATTGACCACTGCCACAACATCTTCTTCGCGCAGCACGAGCAGTTCGTTGCCGTCGACTTTGACCGACTGTCCCGCATATTTGCCGAACAGCACGCGCTCGCCGACTTTGAGATCAGGTTCGACGCGCTTGCCGTCGCTATCGCGCTTGCCCGGACCAATGGCGATCACTTCGCCCTGATCGGGTTTTTCGGCGGCGCTTTCGGGAATCACGATGCCCGAAGCGGTTTTGGTTTCCTGGTCGAGACGCTTGACGATCAGGCGGTCATGCAAAGGACGTAGGCTCATGGTTCGATATCCGCGTGTGAGTTTTGGCACTCGTCGTTGGTGAGTGCTGACCGGAATCGAGTATAGAAAGAAGAGCGCGCGTTGCTCCAATAAGCGATTCATCGAAGGTTATGCGCGTTTGGCATTTGGCTGTAGGCGGCGCAACCTCCCAATATAGGAAAGGGTGCGTATGGTCGTAAATGAGCTTTTCAACGAAGCTACGCATGCAGACGCTGGACTGTGTGTGCAAATTCGTTCGTTGTCTGCCGTGAACCATTGATGCTTTGATGTCCGTCACTCGACAACCGATGACGGAGAACGTTATGAGCACTGTTCTGGACCATCCGCAATCTCAGGCTGACACGCATCAGGATCTGCACGTACGCCGCTACAAGCCGCTGAACGGCGCAGTGATCGACAACGTGGATCTGTCGCAACCGTTGAGCGAGACGAACCGGCAGACGCTGCGTCAGGCGCTTGTCGATCACGGTGTGATCTTTTTTCGTGAATAGACGCTCACGCCGCAGCAGCATGTTTCGCTTGCGCGCATTTTCGGCAATCCCGTGCGCAAGAACATCTATCTGCCTGCGGTGGCGGGGTTTCCGGAAATCGAAGTCATCGCTCATAGCGACAAGACGCGCTCTGGCGGCACGGACAACTGGCACGTCGACGTATCGTGGCAGCATCAGCCGCCCAAGGCCACTGTCCTCCATGCGCAGGAGATCCCGGAAGGGGGGCGGAGGCGACACGATCTGGTCCTCGTCGGCGGCAGTCTACGACTTGCTGGATCCCGATCTGGCACGCTACTTCGAAAAACTGACGGCCGTGGATACGTTCGTTGCGTCGCCAAAAAAGAGCGCGCTGTCCGAACTGCTAAGCGGCTATGACATTCCAGAGGGCACGCAGGAAGACAGCGTCGAAGCAGGGCTCGCGCGCGTGCGCGATGCGGCGCAGAAGTATCCGCCTATCGAAGTGCCCGTCATCAAGACGCATCCTGAGAACGGCCGCAAGCTCGTGTTCGTCAACGAAGGGCATACGAGTCATCTGCTCGGCGTGTCGAAGACCGCGAGCCAGAGCCTGCTCAACTATCTCTACGATCTGATCAAGACACCCGAAGTGCAGGCGCGTTTTGAGTGGCGCGCCGGCGATGCCGCGATCTGGGATAACCGGCAGGTGCAGCACTATGCGGCGCGCGACTATGGCTCGGCGAGCCGGCGCATTCACCGCATCACGCTGGAACACGATGGCGTGTTTTGAGCGCGATACGTTGCGCAAAGGACTTCTCGCACTCTTCACCAGGAAACCTCTTCAATGAAGCGTCGTGTCTTTGATGCCGGACGCCGAATAGCGCCGTTTATCGCTGCAACTGTGATCGCAGTTGCAGCGACCATTCCCGCACGCGCGCAGACGCCGGAGAAGCTGGAGCTGCGCTATCAGGGCTGGGCCAGCAAGGTGCTGTATCCCGAGCTTGCCGAGGATCTCGGTTATCTCGCACCGATCAGGCTCAAGTGGGTCGGCAACACCATCAGCGGTCCGCAGGACATTCAGGCGGCCGTCACGGGCGATGTCGATTTCGGCGGCGCGTTCAATGGCTCGATCGTCAAGCTCGTGGCCGCACATGCGCCAGTGAAGGCGGTGATCTCTTACGTCGGAACGGACAAGGAGACGAACGGCGGGCTGTTCGTCTTGCAGGACAGTCCCGTAAAAGGTGCCCGTGATCTGGTCGGACGCAAGATCGGCGTCAACACACCGGGCGCGTACGCGCAATATCTGGTGACCGCGTACCTGCAGAAGTCGGGTCTGTCGAAGGAGGAAGTCGAGAAAGTCGTATTCGTCGCCGCGCCGCCTGTGAATCTTGCGCAGTTGCTCAGGCAGAAGCAGCTCGATGCCGTGTTCCTCGAAGACATCATCAAGGACAAGCTGCTCGCCGAGGGCGGCGCAAGACTGCTCACCACCGACTATCAGTTGCTCGGCTCCCTCGGCTATGCGAGCTACCTGTTCACGGACAGGTTCATCGCGCAGAACCAGAATACCGTGCGCAAGTTCGTCGACGGCACGTCGCGCGCGATCGAATGGGCGCGCAATACGCCGCGCGCCGAGGTGGTTGCGAGACTCAAAAAGATCGTCGAAGGGCGGCATCGCAACGAGGATACGTCGATCGTCAACTACTGGAAGTCGGCGGGCGTGGGCGGCAAAGGCGGTCTGATCTCGGCCGAAGACTTCACGACATACATCGACTGGTACGTCGGCGATGGCGTGCTGAAGCCCGGGGCAGGTGAAGCCGGCTGCCGTCTATTCGAACGAATTCAACCCGTTCAACCAGTCGGTGGCCAGCAAGTGAGCCGCCGGCCAGCCAACGCGAGGCAAGCAGGATGAGTGCGTCAATCAGCGTGCGCAACGTCGGCAAGGGTTTCCATCTGAACCGGCGTGGTCATTTCGTGGTGCTCGACGACGTGTCTTTCGACGTCGAGCCAGGCGAGTTCATCGCACTGGTTCGTTCGAACCGATGACGTTGCTGCCCGCGCTCGCAGCAGTCACCGAAAAGATCGGTCTCGTGGCCACCGCATCGACCACCTTCGACGCGCCTTACCACGTGGCGCGGCGTTTCGCGTCGCTCGATCACATCAGCGGCGGTCGGGCAGGGTGGAACATCGTGACCACGTCCAATCCGGATGCCGCGCTGAACTTTGGTTTCGACGAGCACGTCGAGCATGACGAACGCTATCGGCGCGCACGCGAGTTCTTCGACGTGGTGACGGGCTTGTGGGACGGCTGGGCCGACGACGCCTTCGTACACGATACGCAAAGCGGCATCTATTTCTATCCCGGCAAGCTCCATGTGCTCGATTACAGGAGCGACAACTTTTCGGTGCGTGGACCCTTGAACATCGCGCGGCCGGTGCAGGGCTGGCCGGTGACCGTGCAGGCGGGATCGTCGGAAGCAGGGAAACAGCTCGCGGCGGAAACGGCTGAGGTTGTGTTCACCGCGCAGAAGACGCTCGCCGACGGCCAGCGCTTCTATGCGGACCTGAAGGGGCGCATGGAGAAGCTCGGCCGCGCGCGGGAGCATCTGCTGGTGCTGCCAGCCGCGTTCGTCGTGGTCGGCGACGCGATGGGCGAAGCGCGCGAGATCCCCGCGCGGCTCGACACGTACGTCCACTACGAAAGCGGAATTGCATCGTTGTCGATCGCGCTGGGGTACGACGTGTCGGGCTTCGATCCGGACGGGCCGCTGCCCGAGATTCCCGAGACCAACGCGAGCCGCACCGCACGGCAGCGTGTGGTGGAACTGGCCGAGCGCGAAGGGCTGACCATCCGCCAGTTGGCGCAGCGTCTCGGCGGTTACTCGGGGCTGGAGATGGTCGGCACTGCGTCCGCGATTGCCGATCAGATGGAACAATGGCTCGTGGAAGAAGGCTCGGACGGATTCAACGTCATGTTCCCGTATCTGCCGGGCGGACTCGACGACTTCGTCGACAAAGTCATCCCCGAGTTGCAGCGACGCGGGCTGTTTCGGCGCGAGTACGAAGGCTCGACGCTACGCGAGCATCTCGGTTTGCCGCGGCCGGGCAATCGCTTTTTTGCGCGCTGATCCTGCGGTCGTGGCGAACGGCTGCCTCGAATAGGCCGTCACGGACGAGCGCAACACGAGACAGTCAGCGCAATGCAGGCCATTTCAGAATCGCGCATATTCATAGCTTCATTCGCTGGTTCTGCGTCGAAAGCCGCATGCCTATACTGCTGCGTCGGCGTCACACATACGGCGTGATTTCGCCGACGATGGCGGCACGGCTTTCCGCCGTGGCCGCTTCCATAGGTGTGCCGTAGAAAAGGGAAAATCAGCGTATGCAGGCGTCCAGGGAGACCATTACACGCTCGAAGCTCGACAGTGCGCTCGCCGCATTGCCCGCGCTCGCGCAGGCGATCGGAGAAGACGCTGCGGAGCGCGAACTGCGGCGCGAATTGCCGCTGGACCGCTTTGCACTATTTCGCGCATCGGGGCTGGGTGTACTGCGGTTTCCTGTCGAGTGGGGCGGCCTTGGCGGATCGCTCGAAGATCTCTTCCATGTCGTAAGTACGTTGGCTGCGCACGAGTCGAATGTCGCGCATGCTATACGAATTCACTACGATCAGACCGAGCAGCTTTTGCTGTCGCCACGTTCGTCGTTCAACGACACGCAGATCGAACGCATAAAAGACGGCGCGATTTTTGGCGGCGCATCGACCGAACTGGGTACATCGCGGCCCGGCGAAATTGTCACGAAGCTCGTGCGCGACGGCGAGCATTTTCGCGTGTCGGGCAAGAAGTATTACTCGACGGGCACCGCCTTCGCGGACTACGCGCGCATCAACGTGCAGGACGACAAGGGCGAGAACGTGTCGTTCATTGTGCCGGTATCGCGTGAAGGCCTTCACGTGGTCGACGATTGGGATGGCATGGGCCAGCGTATGACGGCGAGCGGCAGTCTTCTGCTCCGCAATGTGCAGGTCTTCGCGCACGAAATCTCCGCTCGCGGTTACGGGACGCTTGCGGGCCGGCACGGCGGTGCATTGCGGCAGTTGCATCTGGTTGCCGTCGCTGCGGGCATCGTGCGCAATGTTCTCGCCGACGCGCGGCGCTATGTGGTGCAGCATGGCCGTCCGGTGCTTCACAGTCCCGCTCCGTCATCCCGCGAAGACGGCTTCGTGCAGCAGGTGGTAGGCGACATTGCGGCGCACAGCCACTCGATCGACGCGCTCGTGCAGCAGAATGCGCGCACGCTCGACCGCTCGGCGAACGCGATCCGCAACGGCGCGGCGAACGCCGAAGAACTGGTGCTGGAAGGCGCGCTTGCAACCGCGAAGACGCAACTCGTCGTCAGCAAACTCGCGCTGCATGCGGCTGAGCGACTGTTCGAAATGGGTGGTGCGTCGGCCACTGCGCGCTCGCACAACTTCGATCGCCACTGGCGCAATCTGCGCACCATCTTCAGTCACAACCCGCTGCTTCACAAAGCGAGAGTGATCGGCGACTACGAATTGAATGGCGTGACAACGCATCTCACCGAAGGTCGCGTGTTCTAGCGCGGCCGTGCATCGTTTTCTAACACCCTCACGGAACATCATGAGCCGACGAGACTTGCTGCTATTGCTGGAACCGGGATTCACCGACCCGAAGTACCCGGGCGAGCGCTTCATCTGTCCGGCGGGCGCGCCCATTGAAGGATTGCTCGCAAGCGACACATCGCGCAACGCGCGCCTCGACATTCGCAGGCTGGCGTTCGAGCGTCCGCGCGCTGAAGTTGTCGCGGCGCTCGACGCTGACCACCAGGGACTGCCTGTGCTGATTTTCGGCGACGAACAACCCGCGCCCGCCGATGCGCAGGTGCTGGGCGGCAAGCGCTTCGTGACCGATACGCGGCGTATTCTTGACCTGCTCGCCGAGCGTCACGGTTTCCCTAAGGTGCATTGAATACAACGGCTGGGGAAGGCGGGCGCGAAAGGCGGACGCAAAATGCGGGCGCGGATGATCGGGTGATCGCCGCGCCCGCTTTGCATTGTGCGGTCGAGTAAAAGCAGCCTTGCGGCTCCCTGGCGTCAGAACAGATGCTTGATGCCCGCCGACACTGCCAGCTGGTTACTGGTTGCGGAAGGCGTCAGATAACCGATCGCCGCGACCGCCGGACGCCCCAGCGAATCCGTGCCGCTCGCATGCTGATATGCGCCGGTTATGTACAGGTCAGTCGCCTTGGAGAGCGAATAGGCGGAGCCCAGATTAACCTGCTCGTACTTCGCACCGCTCTTGCTGCCAACACTGCCGCCCTGTGTGTAATCGAAAGAAGCACCGAAGCGGAGAAACGCCGTCGCCTGAAAGCGCACGCTCGCGCCCACGGTGCTCAGTGTCGTCGAACCGCTGTAGTTGAACGGATTGAGCGTGGCGTTCGAACCCAGTCCGCGGAACTGCGTGTTCGAATAGACCACGCCGAACACAGCACGGCCAGCGGTATAGGTGCTGGCCACCGAAACAGTCTGCTGCGTGTGTGCCGACGCGTAGCCTGCAATCGCGGGGTTGGACTCGGCCGCCGTCGCCGATCCGGCCGAGCCGAGGTTGTTGCCGGTGGCGCTCGCATTGGCATTCGTTCCGTACAGCGAGGTATTGGGATTGCGTGCATTGATGATGGCAGCCGCAAACGTGAATGCGCCACCCGTGTAAGTCAGCCCCGCCGACCAGAACTGATTCTGCGTGACATTGCCGGCCACACCGCCGATGCTGTACAAGCCGCCGAAGCGGAACCCGTAGAACTTGTCGGACACGTACTTCACCGTGTTGTTAATGCGATGCGTGAAGTTCAGGTTGTCGTAGTCGGCGGGATGAATCGCCAGATTGCCCCAATACCAGCCGTACACCAGCGGGGAAACGAATTCGACTGCCGCGTCGGCCTGACGTCCGAGGGTGAATGTGCCGTAGCGGTCGGAAGTCGCGCCTACCCAGGCCTGCCGGCCGAACAGCGTGCCGCCCTGGCCCATCGCACCGTTGTTCACACTGAGGCCGCCTTCCAGCTGAAAGATTGCCTTGACCCCGCCGCCCAGGTCTTCGGTGCCTCTCAATCCCCAACGGCTCGATGCCAGACCGGAAGAACCGCTGTCGAGTTCCGCGACTTGCGCACCGCCTTTCGGCCGGCCGCCATTCGACGTTGCGGAGCTCTGCGCATTGTTCACATAGGTGACGTTGCCGGTGACGATCCCATACAAGGTCACCGAGCTTTGAGCGTGTGCGGTCACGGTGAGAAGAGGCGAAAGGCCCAGGACGTAGATGATTTTTTTCATGTCTTATCGAATCGGCTTATCTGATTTTGGAAGGAACGTGAGCCATGGAGAAGTAAAGCGGGGTAACGATAAGCAACCCGAAGTTATCGAACAAACAACAAGATTCGATATGTATAGCGGCCATTCGAACGATTGGTCGTTGCATTACTGATCCGGGAACGATAGCGACACAAGCCGCTGTTCAGATGAGAAAAGTCCCCGAGGCGCGCGCGGTTCTATCGTCCGTGTCGTGCTTTGCTTATGCGCAACCGTTGGTTCTTTTGGCGCCGCAGCGGCTTTATCGTGTGCGTTGCTGCATTACCGGCGATGGAATAGGCCCTCGAACCGGAAGCAGCGCATCGACAAAATGGAACTGCATCACATGGCGGGACTTAACCGACGCGAGTTTTTGGTCTCGACGGCCGCAACGTTGTCTGCGGGCATGCCCGCGTGGGCACGCGCGCAGAGCGGCGACGCCGCGCCGAAACGGGGCGGCACGCTGAACATGCTGCTCAATCCCGAGCCGCCGGTCCTCGTTTCGATCTTTCAAACGACCGGTCCCGCGCTCGTTGCCAGTTCCAAGGTGCTCGAAGGTCTGCTGGCCTACGACTTCGATCTGCGGCCCAAGCCGCAACTTGCAACTGCGTGGACGGTCAGCCGCGATGGACTGCAATACAGCTTCACGTTGCGTCAGAACGTGAAGTGGCATGACGGTCAGCCTTTTACGTCGGCAGACGTTGCGTTTTCGATCGAGTTGCTGAAGGCGGTGCACCCACGCGGTCGCAGCACGTTCGCCAACGTCACGCGTGTCGTCACGCCCGATGCGCGCACCGCGATCATCGAATTGTCGAAGCCCGCGCCGTTCCTGCTGAAGGCGCTGTCCGCAGGCGAATCTCCCATCGTGCCCAAGCATCTGTACGCGAGCGGCGATCCGCTGACGAACCCGCACAACAGCGCGCCGATCGGCACAGGGCCATTCCGCTTCAAGTCATGGACGCGCGGCGCCAGCATTGTGTATGAACGCAATCCGGACTACTGGGATGCGGGCAAGCCGTACATCGACGCACTGGTGTTCAAGGTGATTCCAGACGCGGCGGCGCGTTCGGCCGCTTTCGAAACTGGCGCACTCGACCTGGGCGGCGAAAATCCCGTGCCGCTGACCGATTTGCCGCGCCTCTCGCAACTGCCCCAGTTGGCCACGGAGACGCGCGGCTACCGGTTTCTCGAACCGTTGTCGGAGATCGACTTCAATCTCGATCATCCCATCCTCAAGGACCTGAAAGTTCGCCAGGCCATTGCGCACGCGATCAATCCGCAAGTCGTGCAGCGCACGATCGCCTACGGCTACGCGGATATTTCGCCGACACCGATCACACCCGGATCGCCCTATCACGACGCGAAGCTCTCGCCCTATGCGTTCGACATTGCGAACGCCGAGCAACTGCTCGACGCGGCGGGCTATCCGCGTAAGGACGGCGTGCGCTTCCGGCTGACACACGACTACTTGCCCTATGGCGATATGTATCGGCGTCAGGCCGAGTACGTGAAGTCGGCACTCTCGCGCGTCGGAATCGACGTGACGGTGCGCTCACAAGATCTGCCCGCGTTCCTCAAACGCGTCTATGCAGACCGCCAGTTCGATTTCACGAGTATCGGCGTGAATACGCTGTTCGATCCGAGCGTGGGCGTGCAGCGTCTGTACTGGTCGAAGAACATACGCCCGGGCGTGCCGTTCTCCAATGCGCCGCACTACAGCAACGCCGAGGTGGACCGGCTGCTCGAAAGCGCATCCGTGGAGACGGACGAAGGCAAGCGCGTCGCGCTCTATCAACAGTTTCAGCAGATCGTGTATCGCGATCTGCCGATTCTCAACCTCGTCGCGCCGCGCATGATCACGCTGGCGAACCGGCGCGTGCACAACCACACCGTTTCCGCGCAGGGCCTAGAAGGCAATCTTGCGGACGTCTATCTCAGCGCCTGACAGGAGAGCCAGCATGAGCCGAAGTGTGCGTTTCGGAGCGATCGCGCGGCGGACAGCGTGGCAGGTGTTGCCGACTGTGGTGGGCATCGTCATTTTCAACTTCTTTTTGCTGAAGCTGATGCCCGGCGATGCCGCCGATGTGCTCGCCGGCGAATCCGGCTCCGCCACAGTAGAGACAATGCAGGTTCTGCGTGCGAAGTTCGGGCTCGACCAGCCTGTGCTGCATCAGCTTTGGTCGTATCTAAATCATCTTGCGCACTTCAGCCTCGGCTATTCGCCGCGTTATGACGCGCCCGTCATGCAGTTGATCCTGTCGCGCCTGCCCAACACGTTGCTGCTGATGGGCGTGGCGTTGACGTTCGCCATTGCGGTCGGCGTCACACTCGGCGCCGTCATGGCGCATTGGGTGGGCAGGTGGCCCGACCGTGTGCTTTCGGTGCTGGCATTGCTGTTCTATTCCACGCCCGGATTCTGGATCGGACTGCTCGCAATCGTGCTGTTTTCGGTGCACCTCGGCTGGCTGCCGAGCGGCGGGAACGTGACGCTCGGCGTCCAGTTGCATGGCTTCGCCTGGTTCGCCGATGCCGCAAAACATGTGTTGCTTCCGGCCGCGACGCTGTCCACATTCTTCATTGCCATCTATGCGCGGCTCACGCGCGCGGCGATGCTCGAAGTACAGCGCCAGGATTTCGTCCGCACCGCAGAGGCGAAGGGACTGCACCCATGGCGCGTGACGGTGCGTCACGTGCTCCGCAATGCGCTGATGCCGCTGACGACCATCGTCGGCATTCACTTCGGCACATTGCTCGGTGGCGCGGCGGTCACTGAGACCGTCTTCAGTTGGCCAGGTCTTGGCCGTCTCGCACTCGATGCGGTGATGGCCCGCGATTTCAGCGTGCTGCTTGGCGTATAGCTGCTGTCGTCGCTGCTGGTGATCGTCGCTAACGTGGTGGTGGATCTGCTGCAGGCCCGGCTCGATCCGCGAATCGCCTGAGCGGTTTCGTCTTTCAATTTCTGCGCTGTCGCACACCCGTTACTCACCTGAGAGACGCAATGGCTTCCGAATCCTCCAATATCATTTCGACGCCGCAGGACCAGGCGGTCGAACCGTCTTCATGGCGGCGTCAGCTGGCCGGCGCGCTGTTCGGCCAGCGCGCTCGCGAGGGCGCGGCTGCCGGATTGTCGCGACGCAGTGGACGCGGCGTGTTGCGCTCGCTCGTCGGCAATCCGTCGGCGTTGAGCGGACTGATGCTTCTCGTTGCTTTCATCGTGCTGGCGCTCGCCGCACCTCGTCTGTTTCCCGGCGATCCGCTCGACATGGTCGCCGCGCCATTCGAATGGCCGGGCAGCGATCCGCAATACTGGCTAGGCACCGATTCCTTGGGTCGCGACGTGGCGGCGGGTATTGCTCACGGCACGCGCGTATCGCTTCTGATCGGAGCGTCGGCGGCCGGCATCGGGCTGGTGATCGGTACGCTGGTGGGCGCGGTGGGCGGCTTCTTCGGCGGCCTGGTCGATAACCTGCTCGTTCGCGTGACCGAACTGTTCCAGACCATCCCTTCGTTTTTGCTGGTGGTCGTGATCGTGGCAATTGGCCGGCCGAGCGTGACGGTGATCGCGCTCGCTATCGGCGTCGCCTCGTGGCCGACGGTCGCGCGAATCGTCCGCGCCGAATTTCGCACACTGCGCGAGGCCGACTTCGTACTGGCCGCGCGCAGTCAGGGCTTCAGCAATGCGCGCATCATCTTCGGCGAGATATTGCCCAATGCGCTTCCGCCGGTGATCGTGACTGCTTCGGTGATGGTGGCGAGCGCGATCCTGACCGAGTCGTCGCTGTCGTTTCTCGGCATGGGCGATCCGAACGTCGTGAGCTGGGGCGCCATGATCGGCGCGGGGCGCGATTCGTTGCGAACGGCGTGGTACCTGACGGCGGTTCCGGGTACCGCGATCGTGGTTGCGGTATTGGCGTTGAACCTGCTCGGCGACGGCCTGAACGACGCATTGAATCCGCGTTTGCGGGAGCGCACCTGACCGTGAACGCAAAAACGCAAGACATGAGCAAAGAAGACAATCTACTGGAAGTGCGCGATTTGCGCGTCAGCTTCGGCGCGCACGAAGCGGTGCGTGGCATCGGTTTCGACGTCGCTCGGGGCGAGACGCTCGCGCTGGTAGGTGAGTCGGGTTGCGGCAAGTCGGCCACCGCGCTATCGCTGATGCGCCTTGTGCCGAGTCCGGGGCGCGTTAGCGGCAGCGTGCGTTTCGATGGCCGCGACCTGCTCGATCTGTCCGCCCGCGATATACGCGCTGTGCGCGGTCAGCAGATCTCCATGATCTTTCAGGAGCCGATGACATCGCTCAATCCGGTGCTGTCGATCGGCGCGCAGATTGTCGAAACACTGCGTCAGCACGAGAATCTGTCTAAAACCGCAGCCTGGAACAGGGCAGTGGAACTGCTCGACCTCGTGCGCATTCCCGAACCGCAACGGCGTGCGTTCGACTATCCGCACGAACTTTCCGGCGGCCAGCGGCAACGCGTGATGATCGCCATCGCCGTGGCATGCCGACCGCGCCTGCTGATCGCGGACGAACCGACTACCGCACTCGACGTGACGATCCAGGCGCGCATTCTCGAACTGCTGGACGGCCTGAAGCGCGAACTGTCCATGTCATTGCTGCTGATCACGCACGATCTCGGCGTGGTCGCTCAACACGCCGATCGCGTCGCCGTCATGCTGGCGGGTCAGGTGGTAGAGCAGGCCGCCACGCCGCAGCTCTTCGCGCGGCCCGAACATGCCTACACGCGCGGGCTGCTTGGTGCGTCGTTGAATCTCGTCGACGATCTGCACTATCGCGGCTGGAAACTGCCGGAGATCCGTCACGCCAGTTCGGATGACGGCAACGCGGCGTTTTCGGTGAGCCCGCGCTCGCCGCGCTCGAACGAAGACGACGCGCGGCAGAAAGCGGACAACACCGCAAACGCCGCCGCGCCGTTGCTCGCGCTGCACGACGTCCGGATCGACTATCCGCAGCGTCATGGCAAGACGACGCTGCGAGCGGTAGACGGCGTGTCTCTCCACATCGCGCCCGGCGAAACGGTGGGCCTGGTCGGCGAGTCGGGCTGTGGAAAATCGACGCTCTCGAAAGCCATTCTGCGGCTCGTTCCGGCCTCCGGCGGCCAGATCCGGCTACGGGGCACCGACCTCGTGCCGCTTCGCGAGCGTGAGTTGCGGCCTTTGCGCCGCCACGTGCAGATGGTGTTTCAGGACCCGTATGCGTCGCTCAATCCGCGGCGTACTGTCGGCGAGATTCTCGACACCGTTCTGGTGGTCAACGGTGTGAGCGATGCACAGCTTCGCCGCACGCGCATTACAGCGATACTCGACCGGGTGGGTTTGCCGGGCGCGGCGCAGCAACGCTTTCCGCATGAGTTTTCCGGCGGCCAGCGGCAACGCATCGGCATTGCACGCGCGCTCGTGCTGGAGCCCGATCTGCTGATCTGCGACGAACCCGTGTCTGCGCTCGACGTGTCGATTCAGGCGCAGATTCTGAACCTTCTCGTCGACCTCAAACGCGATCTCGGACTCGCGTATCTGTTCATCTCGCACGATCTGTCGGTGGTGCGCTACATCGCCGATCGGGTCCATGTGATGCAGGCCGGACGAATTGTCGAAAGCGGCGACCATCGCGAAATCTGGCGTGTGCCGCAGCATCCGTACACGCGCACGTTGCTCGACGCGGTACCGGGCCGCACGTTCGCGGACGCGCGGGCCGCCTAAGGCGCGCGCGGTTAGTTACTCGCTCGCATGTTTGTGACGCGCGAAAACTGATCAGCGAAGACGGCGCGTTGGCTACCCCACGCGCGCCGTCTTCGACACTCGCCCTTACTCGCTACCGAAATAGGCTGGCAACCGGAATCCGTCGTAGAAGTGATTGCCACGGATCGCCTGCTGGAACTCCGCCGACTGATACGCCTCGACAATATCCTGCGTCGGCTTCGCGCTTCGATTCGCGGCCTTCACGACCACCTGGTTGATATACGGCGGCGTCATCTGTTCGAGCGCGAGCGCATCGGTCAGCTTGTGACCGCTGAAAATCGCGAAATTGCCCTGAATCGCAGCATAGTCCACGTCGTCGAGTGCGCGCGGCGCCTGCGCCGACTCCAGCGGAACCAGCTTGATGCCGGCCGGATTAGCGATGACGTCGCGCTCGGTTACGTCCACCGGATTCGAATTCGGTTTGATTTTGATCCATCCTATCCGTTGCAGAATCTTGAGCGCGCGTTCGAGATTCACCGGATCGTTAGGCACCGCGACACGCGCGCCCGGCTTCACCTCGGCTAGCGAACGATGGCGCGTCGAATAGAGTCCCATTGGCGGCGTTGGCACTTGCACCACACCGACCAGGTCGGTCCCGTTGCGGTCGTTATATGACTTCAGGTAGACCTCGTGTTGCATCACATCCGCGACGATTTCGCCACGATAGACGGCCTGGTTCGCCTCGAGCCCGGTGCTGAACTCGATGTATCGGATCGTGTAGCCCCTCCTGCGCAGTTGCGGCTCGACGCCCGCCTTGAATTCGTCCGCATAGGGTCCGGGAACGAAGCCGACGCGCAGTTCGCGCGCTACGGTCTTGTTGTCGGCACTCGTGGCGGCAAGCACAGGCGCGTCGATGGAACCGGCCAGCAGCAGCGCGACGAGCGCAGCGCCGACCATCTTGCGGTGGATAGGTTGTAAAGCAATGCGTTTGTGCATGACGGTGGATTGCGAAAGAGTGAATGGAGCTAGCTGCGTTGGAGCGGAGCGTTGCCGTCCTGCGTTGTGTCGCCATGACGAACAGGACGCCCGAAGAACGGATGCCCCGGATCGTTGAAACCCGGCGTTGATGGATGGCCCGTGGTAACGAGCGAATCGACGAATGCTTCGTCTTCCGCGCTCAAGCGGTAGCGGAGCGCCGGCAGATAGTCCTGCCACTGCGCCTCGGTGCGCGGACCGGCAATGGTCGAGCTGATGTAGCGGCTATTGAGCACCCACGCGAGCGCGAATTGACCCGCCGACAGTCCGCGTGCCCGCGCGTGCTCATGCACTCGCCGTGCCAGTTCGATCGATTCGGGCCGCCACTCGGTCTGATGCAGACGCCTGTCGCTGCGGCCCGCGCGCGTGTCCGCATGAGGCGTCGCGCCGGGCTCGTATTTGCCAGTCAACACGCCGCGTGCGAGGGGACTGTACGAGATCACGCCGAGACCGTAGCGATACGCCGCCGTCAACTGTTCGGCTTCGGCCTGACGGTTTGCGATGTTGTAGAGCGGCTGACTTGCGACCGGCGCGTCGAGTCCGAGGGTCTGCGCCGTATGCGCAAATTCGGCGATCTTCCACGCCCGATGATTCGACAGGCCGTAGTAGCGCAGCTTGCCAGCGCGAATCAGGTCGTTCAGCGCGCGCACGGTTTCTTCCACAGGCGTCTGATGATCTTCGCGATGCAGGTACAGCACGTCGATATAGTCGGTGCCGAGGCGCGTGAGGCTCGCTTCGACCGCGCATGTGATGTGTTTGCGCGACGCGCCTCGCGCGTTCACATCGCGCTCGTCGAGCGGGTTGGCGAATTTTGTCGCGAGTACCCAGCGTTCGCGCTGCGCGGCAATCGCGCGGCCCACTACGCGTTCCGATTCGCCTTTGCCGTAGACATCCGCGGTGTCGATCGAATTGACGCCTTGCTCCAGCGCCTGGTCGATGATGCGCGCGGAGGTGGTTTCGTCGGTCAGGCCGCCGAACATCATCGTGCCGAGCGTGAGTGCGGAAACCTTGATGCCGCTGCGGCCGAGTTGTCTGTATTCCATATGAGTGCAGTTCCGTCAGAGTGAGTCGAGGTCGTTTCAACGTTGCAGCCAGACGTCGGCGAAGCTCGCCGATACGCCGTCCGGGCCAGTCGTATGGTTGTGAACCGCGCGCGAGTACACGGTCAGGTATTGCGGCGCGACGAGGTTCAGATCGGGCAGGTCGCGCTCCAGAATCTGCTGGATCTGCGAGAAAAGCTGCTTGCGCTTCGCCTCGTCCGTCTCCTCGGCTACCTGTGCGAACAGTTGGTCGATCTGCGGATTGCTGTAGTGCGAGCCGTTCGTGAACGGCACGCCGCGCCGGAAGTTGTCGGTTGTGTAGAGGCGCGCGACGCCGACCACGGGATCGAACAGATTGCTCATCCCGTTGATCGAAAAATCGAAGTCGCGGTCGGTGTAGATCCGCTTCAGATACGCGGGCAGGTCCTGGCTGCGCACGGTGACCGCAATGCCGACCCGGGCGAGCGCCGACTTCACATAGGCGGCGGTGCGAGTGGGCAACTCGCCGATCGGCAACGGATCGACCGTCAGCGCGAAACGTGTGCCGTCGGCCTTGCGCGGAAAACCGGCCGCATCCAGAAGTGCGTTGGCATGTTCCACGTTGTACGGATACGGCGTGGGCGCTGGGTCGTAATAGGGGTTCGTCGGAATGATCGGGCTGGCGAGCGGCGTTGGGTAGCCGTAGAAAATCACTTTGCGAATCACTTCTCGATCGATCGCCGATGCAATCGCCTGGCGAACCTGCAGATTCTTCAATACTGGATTGTCGAGGTTGAATTCGATGCGGGTGACGCCGGCCTGAAACTCGTAGCCGCGCGAGTCGAGTGCGAGCTTCGGGCTATTCTTCAGCCGCGCGAGGTCGGACAGCGGCACCGGCGTGTCGCCGCTCAGATCGATCGAGCCGTCTTCGAAGGCGACGGTACGCGCCGCAGGATCGGTAATGATCTTGACGACGATCTTGTCCAGGTACGGCTTGGCTTTGTCCCAGTAGTCGTCGTTGCGCGCGTATTCGACGTAGCTGCCGCGCACCCATTTGACGAAGCGGAACGGACCCGTGCCGATCGGCGCGTTGTTGGCCGGGTTGGTCAGCGGGTCGGTGCCTTCGTACAGATGCCTCGGCACAATCGGCGTCTCGGACGAAGAAAACGCCTTGATCAGATATGGCGCGGGCTTCGACAGCGCGATGACCACCGTGTACGGATCGGGCGTCGTAATGGCGGTCACATTCGCGAAGGTGGTTTTGGCGCGGGGATGCACCTGCCTGAGCGTCTGGAGCGAATAGGCGACAATGGCGGAGGTGAACGGCTGGCCGTCGTGCCATTTTACGCCGTGTCGCAGATGGAACACGTACTTTCGGCTGTCGTCGCTAATCTCCCACGAGGTGGCTAGCGACGGCTTCGGCTGAAGCCGGAAGTCGTATTCGAGCAGTCCTTCGACAACTTTCGGGCTCACCTTCAGCACGTTGGTCGCGGTCGTGGCGAGATCCACCAGCGCGGTCGGTTCAGGTGTGACGACGAAGTTCAGCGTGCCGCCGCGAACAGGCGTCTGCGCGCTGGCGGATGAGGACGACAGCGAGACCAGCAGGGCGGTGCCGAGTCCGAGCGCGCTGCGAAACAACGAGGTGGCACGGCGACGCCGCGCCGCCTGCGAGATGAGAGCAAGCATCTTACGGTTCGATAGAAAGAGAAAAGAAATGGCAGCGCCTCAGACGGAAGCCGATGCCGATGCCGTTGCATCACGTCGCGCCCGCGCACCGCGCAATGGCTCGGGGTCGATCCACGCGTCGAAGTCGAAGTCGGTTGGAATGAAGCCGGACGTGAACAGGAACTGCTTGAAGTCGGAGAGCGCCGAGAGTGCCTGAGGATCGAGACCGATCTGCAACTGTCGATGCAATCCGCCGGGATAGGCACGCTGAACCCAGTGTTCGGCGCTGCGCGTTTCGCGAGCCACATAGTGCGAGACTTCGTTTGCGTGGCCTTGCGCCCACTCGCCCGTATCGAGCGTGCGCGCGAGTACCCGTTCGACCAGGTCGGGGCGCTCACGCAGCAATTGCGCGTCCACGGTCAGCGGGCGCGGCGTGCCGTTGTTCGCGTGTAGCAGCCGGTTCGGTTGTGCGCTGATATCCACGAGGATCTTTGCATTCAGCAGGTTGGCGATATCGAGTCCGGTCGCCCCTTTCACGAACACGACATCGGCTTCGCCGCGCAGCAACGCTTCGGCTTCGCGCGCGAATTCGTGCGAGCGCTGCGCGTCGAGCCAGGTCGCGAGCGGCGCGTCGATGGGTGGTTTGGCGTCTTCGAGCCCGCGCGGCGTATGCGGCAAATCGACGAGCTGGACGTCCGCGACCGTTGCACCAATCGCCCCGAGCAGCGAGCCGAAGCCGCGTAGCGCGGTCGCGCGGTCGAAATCGACGACGCTTGCGCGCGTATTACGCGGCAGGCCGAAGCGGCGACCCGCGAGCGCGTCGGCGCTTGCATGCAGTTGACGGTCGAGCGTGATCAGCGCCTGGAATTCGTCGACCCACGTCAGGCCGATCAACCGCGTATCGCTGCCTTGCGAGCGCGCCCACAGGGCGGGGATGTTGCCGCCCTGGCGAAACGACCACGGCTGCGTATGCGTGAAATGCGAGCGGCGAATAGCGGGGTCGTCGGCGTCTTGCAGCGCCTTGACGTCGATGCCATCGGCGGCGAATTCTTCGTCGAGCCAGCCCTTTTGTACGGCAATGCCGAACGGCGTGGGGGCGGGGCAGCGGGTGTACCAGAGTCGGCTCATGCGTCTCACCATGAAGTAAGGAGAAAGCGGGGAACGGGTTTCCAGATCAATGGCGCAGACCGGCTTCGCGCAATAACGGCAGCACGCGTGCGCCGAAGAATTCGAGGTCCGGCTCGAAATCGAAGAAGCTCAATTGCACGCCGTCGATGCCCGCTCGATGAAGCCGCACAATGTAGTCGGCGATCTGCTGCGGCGAACCGACAATCGAAATGTTGCCGCCCACCGCCCGCGCGGCCGCCTGATTGCGCTGTTCGGCGTTGCCGCGCCAGGCGTGCGCGTCGCTCTCGAAGCGATGGAAGCTGCCTTCGTCGCCGTGCGCGATGATCGCGTCGCGATAGGCCAGCGCTTCGGCCGCCGTTTCGCGGCAAATCACCATGGGATTGATGAGCGTGCGGATCGTGCGGCCGTACTTCGCGGCGGTGGCCTTCACCCGCGCCGTGTGTGCGGGCAACGCGGCGAGCGCGGCTTCGATTTCCGAGCCCGCCGGACTCGTGATGAACACCACGTCGGAATAGCGGGCGGCGAAGTCGATGCCCGCATCGGAGCCCGTCGCATTGACGAGCAACGGTCGGCCGAATTGCGGCTTCGGCGTGACGAACGCCTTGTCGAGCCGCCAGTTCGACAGCGGCGGTGCGAAGCTGAAGTTATCGGGCTGCGCCCACAGCTGTTGCACGGCGTCGAGGAACTCGCTTGCCAGTTCATAGCGGCGATCGTGCTCAATGCGATGCCAGCCGAACATCTCGTGTTCGACGGCACGATGCCCCGTGACCACATTGATGCCCCAACGTCCCTTCGAAATGTGATCGAGCGTCGCGCAGAACTTCGCGAAATGCAGCGGATGCCACGGTCCGTACAGCACATGGCTCGTCGCAACCAGGATGATTTTTTCGGTGCGCGCGGTCATGGCTGCGAGCGACATGAAGGAGTCGAGCGCCTGGCCGTTGAACACGCCGCCGTAGCCGCCTTTGGGCAGCCACTGCGAGAGTGCGAACACCAGATCGAAACCGAGGCTTTCGGCTTTCTGCACGAGCGCCAGGTTGTAGTCGAAGTTCCAGTCGGTGGTGCGCGGCAGCGTCGATGCGCTCCAGCCGCCCGCCTGAATCGGCAGGAATAGCCCGAGCAGCAGCGGCTGTTCGAGTGCGCGCGCAACAGGACTGTCAGGGAACCCGGCAGGCGAGCGCACCGGCACGAAAGGTGTGGCGTCCGGCGCTTGTCCTGATGCTTGCGGTGCGGCGGCGAGAATGGTGTCGGTCATTGCGGTCATTGCGGTCATCGGTATAAAAACGTGGCAGTTCGGCTCGGGCGTTGCGCGTGTCAGGTCTCACCCTTCCACACGATGTCGCGCACATTCACCTTCTTTGGAATCAGGCCGAGCGCGAACAGCCGGTCCGCCGTGTTCTGCTGCGCATCGAGCAGCGGAGCGTCGAGTGCCGTCACGTCGAAGCTCGCATTGCGGTTCACCAGCGCCATGACGTCGGGCGCGATGCCGGTCGCGCTGGCGAGCGCGGCGGTGACCTCGGCGGGATGCGCTTTCGCCCACGCGGCAGCCTCTTTTGAGCCATCCACATAATCTCGGACCAGTTCAGGATGAGCGGCGGCGAAGCTGCTGTTCGCGAGCAGGAAGCCGGAAGTGGGCTTGATGTCGCCGGTATAGGCGAGCACGCGCGACGGCGTGCTTTGCTGCGCGATCGTGAAGTAGGGGTCCCAAACCACCCACGCGTCGACGTGGCCGCTGTGATAGGCGAACGCGGCGTCGGCGGCGCTCAGCGAAATGCTGTCGATATCCGTGAGCCGCACGCCATTCTGTTCGAGCGCTGCGGCAATGAGATCGTGCGAACTGGAGCCCTTCGCGTAAGCGACTTTCTTGCCGCGCAAGTCGGCGAGCTTGCGAATGCCGGAGCGTTCGTTCACGAGGATGCCCTCGCTTTTCGGCCCGGATGGCTGCGCGGCGATGTAGTCGATGCGTCCGCCTGCTGCCTGCTGGAAAATGCAGCCGACGTTGCCGGAGTTGCCGAATGCGATCTGTCCCATGTCGAGTGCCTGCAACAGCACGAGGCCGGATGGAAACTCCAGCCAGTTCACCTTGACCCCGCGCGGCTCGAAACGCTTTTCGAAGACCTTCAACTGGCGCGCGACGAGCGGTATGCCCGTCTTCTGAAAACCGAGCGTGATCGTGTCCGGGGACGTGGCCGTGGCGAATGCCGGGCGGATCGGTGCAATCAATGAAGATGCGGCCAGCGCGGCGCCGGCGGCAAGAAAGTGACGACGTCCCGGCATGCGGGTTTCTCCAGGGCAATGAGTGAGGCAGATGAAAGACGGCTCGCGCGCCGCTCGCGGACATTCGCCAGGCGCATGGTGCTGCCGCCGAACGTCAGGTCTTGCCGGTGGCCGGCGGCCGCACACCGTTCAGATAGAAGTCGCCGATTGCGGCGTACTTCCAGCGCACCGGGTCATGCACCGTATGTACGCGGGCATTTCGCCAATGCCGATCGAGGTTGAAGGACGGATGCGTCGAACGAGTGCCGGCCAGTTCAAAGAGTCTCGTGCTGGCTTCGAGCGCAATTTCGGTGGTCAATGCTTTCGCTTGCGCGACCGCGATTGAAGCCGCAGCGATGGAGTCCGGAGTGGTATCGGCGAGGCAGCGGTCGATCTCGCGGCCCGCGCGCTCCATCAGCGCTTCTGCCGCGTGCAGTCGCGTGACCAGTTCGCCGATCTGGTGAATCACATACGGATCGCCGCCGAGCGCGGCGCTTGCAATCGGCGAGGCGCCGGATGGCGAGCCCGACGCCGCGTCGCGTTCGCGAATGAACGCGATGGTCGCGTCGATTGCGGCGCGCGCAATGCCCGCATCGATTCCGACGTGGCTGATCTGGGTCACCGCGTTTTGCGGCCAAAGCGCGTAGCTCTGGTGAATGGGCAGTACGTTGAGCGCGGGCAACCAGACGCGGTCGAGGATCACCGTCCCGCTGGCGGTGGTCTTCTGACCGAAGCTCTGCCAGTCGTCGATGATCTTCATGCCAGGGTATCCGGCTGGCACGACGGCAACAATGCGACGGCTTTGCTCGTCCAGGCCGATCGTCGATACATAGTCGGCAAACAGGGCGCCGGTCGAATACAGTTTCTGACCGGACAGAGTGAAACCGTCGCGCACCGGCAAGATGGTCATAGCAGAAGCGCTCGATTCAAGACCGCCCGCATAGACGTTGGCATCCACGTTCGCATTGCCGAAGCGCGCGCCGCGCAGAATTTCGCCGAGAAAGAACGAGCGCTGTTGCGCATTGCCCGTCTTCCAGATCCAGAACACCGCACTGTTATGGTTCTGCTGGATCTGGGCAATCGACGGGTCGGCGGCGGCCAGAATCGCAAACACCTGGGCGACTGTCGCGTAGGAAACTTGCGCGCCGCCATACTCCCGCGGCACCGTCATCGCCCACAAGCCGGCTTGCGAACACGCGTCGAGTTCCTTGACGGGCAAGATGCGTTCGCTGTCGCGGCGGGCGGCATCCACCGCAAAACGTTCGGCGAGTACCTGCGCGGTGTGAAGTGCTTCGTCGTCAGAGCGCAGCACGTGTGCTATCGAGTCGCCACGCGGCTTTGCACGAGCAATGTCATGCGGCGCATTCTCCAAAGCGTGAGCGGTCAAGGCCGACTCCGGCAAGAACCCTTCACAAACCCGGTCGCTGCGGACGGTGTTCTGTCGGGCGAGCAGCCACGCGAGCGCCCTGTGTCGTGAATAAGCGCCCATGGCGCGAAAAAGCCGGTCGTAGCGGACATATCCGATGCTGTGACATACGAAGTTGAGGGTCGGGCGTCGCATTCGGCCGAGCGCACCGGAGCCATCAAAACTTACCGGCAAGTCAACTGATCGGACAACGAACAATAATTTCTATCCTTATCTACTTGCGAGACTTTGCCGCGCCGGAAATAACGCAAAAGCGTAAGCAAAGAAGAATCGCTTGGTTCGCGCATACAGAGTGGCTGGCTATGCTGTGCAGCGTATTCGCCCTGTCCAGTCACCGATTCATTCAACCACTCATACATGACGACGCTCAACGAGTACCTCGTGCAGAAGCGCGCCGCCTGGCTTGCGAAACGCGAAGCCGCGCGCAACGATCCGAACCTCAAGTCGAACCGGCTCAAGGCTAGCGTGCGTGCCTTGGGACGCAGCGGCGTGCGCGAAATCCGCATCCGCGATTTTCAGGTAATCAGCGACAGTCCCGCCGATTTCGCCGGCTACAACCTCGGGCCCGCTTCGCCGGAATTGCAACTCGGTGTGCTGGGAAGTTGCCTGACGCATATCACGCTTATCCAGGCTGCGGAGCGCGGCCTGCGGATCGATTCCGTCGATGTGGAAGTGACGGGCGAGCAGCATCCGCTTGCGCAACAACCGGGCTTCGAGCACGTGCCGATCTTCCCTCATAACATCCGCTATACGCTCGATATCGTCTCGCCCGAGCCAGCGGACGCGATTCGCGCGCTGCACGAGGCGGTGGAGGCCGTGTGTCCCATCTACAACCTGCTGACGCAGCCGCAGGTGATCGTCGGTGAATTGCGACACGCCAGCGTGACACCAGAGTCGGAATCAGCAGCGCCGCAGCATGCCGCCACGTCAGCTCTATAAAAGGACAACAATGAAATCGACACACGGGGCACGCGCGATCCGGCTCGTCGCGCTACTGGCGAGCGCATTGATCGGCATCGTGCCCGCGGGCGCGAGCGCCGCGCCCGACCATGGTGGAACGCTAACCTGGCTCGTTACGCCGGAGCCGGCGTCCATTGTTCCTCTCACTACCACGGCTGGCGGCAACGCGGAGATCGGTCCCAAGGTAGTAGAGGGGCTTCTGACCTATGACCTGAACCTGAACCCGAAGCCGCTGCTTGCCACTTCCTGGGTGGTCAGCCCGGACGGACTGCAGTACCGGTTCAATTTGCGTCGCGGTGTGAAGTGGCATGACGGCAAGCCGTTCACTTCCGCCGACGTCGCCTTCTCGATCCTGACGCTGAAGCAGGTGCATCCGCGCGGGCGAAGCACCTTTGCCAACGTGACCGACGTGAAAACGCCAGACCCTTACACCGCAATCATCGAGCTTTCCAGGCCCGCACCGTTTCTGTTGACGGCGCTCGCGGGCACCGAGTCGCCGATCATTCCAAAGCACCTATACGTGGGCACTGACATCGCGGCAAGCCCGTACAACAGCGCGCCGGTCGGCACGGGTCCGTTCGTATTCAAGTCATTCGCGCACGGCAGCAGCATCGTGCTCGAACGTAATCCGGAGTATTGGGACAAGCCGAAGCCTTACATCGACAGGATTGTCGTGCGGTTCTTGCCGGACGGCGCAGCGCGCGCAGCCGCGTTGGAGTCGGGCGCTGCCAACCTCGGCGATCAGGCCATTCCGCTATCGGACGTGAAGCGCTTTAGCGCATTGCCGAACTTCAATGTCGATACAACGAACTGGGCGTACAACAACAATCATCAGCAGTTAATCTTCAACCTCGACACACCCGTTCTGAAGGACAAGGCGGTCCGCAAGGCGATCTCGCAGGCGCTCGACGTCAACGCGCTGAACCGTGTGGTCTGGTATGGCTATGGTCAGGTGTCGGCCGCCGCGATCGGTACGGCGAACACGAAGTATCACAACGCCGACATTCACTACTTTCCATACGACGTCGCACAGGCGAACACGGCACTCGACGCAGCGGGCTATAAGCGCGGGCCGGATGGCAAGCGCTTCAAACTGCGCCTGTTGTACAACCCGTTCCAAGACCCGCGCGCGGCGGATTTCGTCAGGCAGTCGCTGGCGCGAATCGGAATCGACGGCGAGATCGAAAGCTACGATTTTGCCACTTATGTGAAGCGCGCCTATACCGATCGCGCATTCGACATCACGCTCGAAGCGCTTTCCAATACGTTCGATCCGACCGTCGGTGTGCAGCGCGTGTTCTGGTCGAAGAACTTCAAGATCGGTCTGCCGTTCTCGAACGCCGCACACTACTCGAATCCGGAGGTAGACCGGGTGCTCGAGGCGGCCTCCGTCGCCACCGACGATGCCCAGCGCCGTCAACTCTTCATGCAGTTCCAGCAGATCGTGCACGACGATATTCCGTCGATCGAATTCGGCGCCAATCCGAGCATCACGATTTCGTCCAGGAAAGTGCAGAGCTACGCGCCGGGCGGCGAGGGCATACGCGGCAGCTTTGCCGACTTGTACATCGAACGCTGAATCGCCTGTCTGCCTGCCTGTCGATGCAAACCGAACGGGCGGTGGATGTCGGGCTCGCGCATCGCGCCGAAGTGCAAGCTGGCGCGCGCAGCCGACAGCATCGCCCGCCCGTCATCCGAAGCACACTTCGCACACACCATGAGCCAACGAAAAGGACAGCTGCACCTCGGCGCGTTTCTCTATCCGACCGGGCATCACATCGCCGCGTGGCGTCATCCGGGCAGTCACGCGGATGCGGGACGCGACTTTCGGCACTACGTCCGGCTTGCGCAAGCCGCTGAAGCAGCAAGGTTCGATCTGGTCTTCCTCGCGGACGGCTCGGGAACGCGTGGCGACAACGTCGACTTCCTGAGCCGCACAGCACACAGCTATGTCGCGCAGTTCGAGCCGCTCACCCTGCTCTCGGCATTGGCTGCCGTCACCGAGCGAATCGGCCTTGTCGGCACGGCGTCGACGACCTTCAACGAGCCGTATCACATTGCACGCAAGTTTGCGTCGCTCAATCACATTAGCGGCGGGCGAGCGGGCTGGAACCTCGTCGCGTCGTCGAATGCACACGAAGCGAAGAACTTTGGCTTCGACGAACATCTCGCTCACGCGCGCCGCTACGAGCGCGCGGTGGAATTTGCGGAAGTGGTCGAGGGGCTGTGGGACAGCTGGGATGAAGGCGCGTTCGCGCGAGACAAAGCGGCCGGCCGTTATTTCGATCCGGCAAAGCGTCATGTGCTCGATCATCGCGGCGAATTCTTCAACGTGCGCGGGCCGCTGAATGTCGAACGCTCGCCGCAGGGCAGGCCGGTCGTCGTGCAGGCGGGCTCTTCGGAAGCAGGCAAGGCGCTCGCGGCGCGTACCGCCGAAGTGATCTTCACCGCGCAGCAAACTCTGGACGACACCGTTGCGTTCTACGCGGACGTGAAGGGCCGCCTCGCGCAGTACGGACGCGACGCGGACGATCTGAAGATCATGCCCGGCGTGATGCCGATTGTCGGCGCGACCGAGCAGGAAGCGCAGGACAAGTCCGCCGCGCTACAGGCGCTGATCGACCCGGCGGTCGGACTTGCATTGGTGTCCGGGCTTGCGGGCGGCTTTGATCTGTCGGGTTATCCGCTCGACGGGCCGATTCCGGAAATGCCTGAAACTAACGCAAGCAAGAGCCGGCAGTCGTTGACGCTCGAACTGGCGCGGCGCGAGAACCTGACCATCCGCGATCTGTATCTCCGCGTGGCGGGCGCGCGGGCATTGGCAACTGGTCGGCACGCCGCAGCACATCGCCGATGCGCTCGAGGAACGCTTCGTCAACTTCGGTGCGGACGGCTTCAACGTGATGCCGGCGCTGTTGCCTGACGGCCTCGACGACTTTATCAGGCTAGTGTTGCCGGAATTGCGGCGTAGAGGACTCTTCCGTTCGGAATACGAAGGTACGACGCTTCGCGAGAACCTGGGCTTGCGGCGGCCGGTATCGCGTTATCAGCGGGATCAGCGGAAGACTGCTGACGTTTGATGCTTCGCCGTGCTTGTTGGGCACCGTGCGCCAGGAGACGGCTCAGGGAGGGTAGGGAGCGCGGCGCGGGCGTCCTGAAAGAGCTCACTATTCAAACCGCCGTGTTCCGTCACGCAAGCCGGGAATACATCCTGGCCGGCCCATAGGTCCGCCAGGGTGGTTTTCACGCAGGGCGGCGAGTCCGGCTTCGAAGTCCAGGCGGAGTTGCCAAGTTAGCAATCGTGACCGCACAGGTCATTGCGGCGTATGTACGGCATCGACGCCGCTGCCAACAGACAAGCGTCCTCTATGTCACTTCACAAAGCGACCGCGCGTCAGGACTTGCAGCATGCCGGAATACCCGAATTTGGCCGGGCAGTTCAGATATCTATGAAGTCCGAAAAGGACACTGCCTAGGTCGAGCGATCCCACGGCACGCTCGACCACGTGCGCGGTACAGACGAAGCCGTCGCCGACCTCCGCCACGGAGCGGCGTCCGTTGCTGAACAACGGCTCACAAGTGTAGTGGTCCAGTTTCCTCGGACAGGTTGATAGGCGGACAATCCAAATCGACGAGGAAAAGAGCAAGATGACAAGAAAGCGCCGACAATTTGACGCCGGCATCAAGCTGGAAGTAGTACGGGATGGTGCGAGACCGAAGGCTATCGGTCAGCGAAGTACGCAGGTCGATGGACCTTGTTTAGACAACCGTGCGCCGCTGGGTGGCGGAGTGTGATGCGGAGGGTGGCGGCGGCCCCTACGAGGGCACGCCCGCGGCGCGCCACGGTCATGTGCGATTCGTCACGGGGGCCGAAGGGCAGATAATTGTCGCGGGCAGCAGCTCGACGGTATGTGGCACAGCATCGCGCGGCTCGTCGAGTGACTCATCCATCCTTTCCGATCAATCTCGTCCACGGTCGGCGGAGTCTGCGAGTACTGCACCGGACTTGGCAGCGACGTCTACTGGAACACCGAAACGACCGGACAGACGAAAAGCGCCGGGAATCTACCCGCGTCGAACGGCCTGACCACCGCGCAGATGAGTGACCCGACGAGTTTCGTCGGCTGGAACTTCGGCAGCGACGGCGCCTGGGAGATGCCGGCAGGCGCGACCCATCCGGTGTTGCGCTGGCAGGTCGAGCATTGAGCGGTGACGGATGCCCGGCTTCGTGCGCGGATCACGAAGCCGGCCAACACCGCCATCGCATGCATCGTGCATACGTCATGACACGCCGCTGACTTTGCAAAGCACAAACGCTTGTTAGGCGGCGCGCCGCTTTGGTGATCAACTGTCGTCCCCGGACTTGTCCGCACGTCACGAATCGCCCTTGGCATGTCATCACTACCCGCTTCTCCGTCCGCGCAAAACAATACGGCGCGCGTCGCATTCGCCGCATTCGTCGGCACCACCATCGAGTGGTACGACTTTTACATTTACAGCACGGCGTCCGCGCTGATCTTCAGTCACACGTTCTTCCCCCCCGCAACGAATCCGCTCTGCGGCATTCTCGGGTCGTTTGCCGCGTACGGCGTCGGCTTCTTCGCGCGCCCGCTCGGCGCGGTGTTTGCCGGTCATTTCGGCGACCGCATCGGCCGCAAGCGGGTGCTCGTGTTCTCGCTCGTGTTGATGGGTGTCGCCACGCTACTCACCGGTTTATTGCCCACTTACGCGTCGGTCGGTCTGCTCGCCACCGCGCTGCTCGTCGTGCTGCGTCTGTTGCAAGGCGTCGCGACCGGCGCCGAATGGGGCGGCGCCTCGCTGCTGTCGGTGGAACATGCGAAGCCGCGCACGCGGGGGCTGCTCGGCTCGTTCACCCAGGCGGGATCGGCGGCGGGCATGCTGCTCGCGTCGGGCACCTTCCTCGCGGTGCGCTCGTCGCTGTCCGCGGACGCCTTCAACGACTGGGGCTGGCGCCTGCCGTTCCTGTTCAGCGTGGTGCTGGTGGCGGTCGGCGTGTTCGTCCGCTCACGGATCGAGGAGCCCGCGCCGTTCGTCGCCGCGCAAGCGGAAGGCCGCATCCGGCGCGCGCCGGTCGCCGACGTGCTGCGCCATCATCGCCGCGCGCTGTTCGTCACGATCGGCTTGCGGCTGCTGCAACCGGCGATGTACGCCATCGTCACGACCTACGCGATCAGCTATCTGAATCTCAAGCGCGGCGGCGCGTCGTTTGCGTTGAGCGCGGTGATCGTCGGCTCGGCGTTCGCGGTCATTGCCACGCCGCTGTGGGCTGCGCTCTCCGATCGCATCGGTCGTCGCCGTCCGGCGATCTGGGCAGTGGTCGGCATCAGCCTGCTGGTCTGGCCGTTCTTCTGGTTCCTCGATCACGGCGATCTGCGCTATCTGCCGCTGGTCTTTGCCATCGAACTCGCCGTTTTCGATGCCGCGATCTACGCGCCCGGCGCGGCGTGGTTCGCCGAGCAGTTTCCCGTCGAAGTGCGCTACAGCGGCATTTCGCTCGGCTACCAGATCGGCACGTTGCTCTCGGGCGGCCTGACGCCGTTCGTCGCGGCCGCGCTGCTGGCGGCCGGCGGCAACGCGCCGTGGCTGATCTGCGCGTACATTAGTTCGCTCGGCGCGCTAAGCCTAATCGCCGTGCTGGCCGCCGCCGATCCTGCGCGCCGCGCGAATCGGCGTGCCCAAGCCGGGCAAGCGGAGCAAGCCACGCTGCCCGCTGAGACGGCCGTCGCGGAGTCGCGTTGAGCGCCGTCGTCAATTACAGGAGAATCATCTTGAGTCACAGCCGATCCCACGCCGAAGAAGCGCGCATTCTCGCCGCGCTGGAGCGTCAGTACGCCGGGCCAAAAGCGTTTCGCGCACTGTCCGCGCCCGTCTGGAAAGCGGGTGCGCTGAGTGAGAAGGACAAACATCTGGCCGCCGTCGCGATTGCGCAGATCACGCGGTGCGCGTTCTGCATCGAGCATCACGCGGAACTAGCGCGGCGCGGCGGAGCGAGCGTGGCCGAAGCGCTCGCCGTCAGTTATCTGAGCGCCGCGCTGGAATCGCTCGGCGATGCGAACGTGTCAGTCGAAGCGGACAAGCTCGTGATCGCGGATGACGCGAGCGTCGGTCAGGCAATCGCCGCAGCGCGGTCAACTTTCGTTCAACAGGTGTTCGACATCGACGCGTTGACCCCCGCATTCGTATGGATCACGGCGGCGGCTGCGGCGTACACACAATCGAGCGACGCGCGCCGCCGGGTATTCCACGAGCAGGCGCTGCGTCAGGGCGCATCGGCCGAAGCGCTCGACGAGGCGTACGCGATAGCCGTCGTGCTGCGAGCAGGCGCTGTGTACGCGCACACGCTGCATGTGGTCGATGCGTTCGGTGATAGTTGAGGTTGAGAGCGGAGGTCAGCAGATTCGCCCCAGCCGATGAAGCTAAACGCAACTTGCCGATTGCAACCTCGAACTCAACCTCAGCCTCAACCTCAACTCCAAAGAACCGAGACCGGCCTACGCTAATGACGAGGTCGGCCGTTCACAATCAAGCGCGTCTCTGTCCCGACGCTGCCGCCCACCCTTCGTCACGTTCAATCGCGTAACGGTTCGCAGGACGGCGCAGACCGAGATTCTCGCGCAGCGTCGCGCCTTCGTATTCAGTGCGGAACAGCCCGCGCCGTTGCAGTTCTGGCACGACCCGGTCCGCGAACTCGACAAGCCCGCCCGGCAGCCACGGCGACATGATGTTGAAGCCGTCGGCGGCCTCTTCCTCGAACCACTGCTGCAACTGATCCGCAATGCTTTCCGGCGTGCCCACCACTTGCCGATGTCCGCGCGCACCGGCGATCCGCAAATACAGATCGCGAATCGTCAGATTCTCGCGGCGCGCGAGATCGAGCAGCAGCTGCTGACGGCTCTTGCCGCCATTCGTCTCCGGCAACTCCGGCACGGGGCCATCGATGGGATACGGCGAAAGATCGACGCCGCCTGCCATTTTCGACAGCAGCGACACGCCCACCACCGGATGAATCAGTGCCTGCAACGCGGCGAACTTCTCTTCCGCCTCTTCCTGCGTGCGGCCGATCACCGGAAAAATGCCCGGCATGATTTTCAGATCGTCGGGATGACGGCCGTAACGCGCAAGACGTCCCTTCACGTCGCGATAAAACGACTGCGCCTCGTCGAGCGTCTGATGCGCGACAAAAATCACCTCGGCGGTTTGCGCGGCGAGATCGCGTCCCGCTTCCGACGCCCCCGCCTGCACGACGACGGGCCAGCCTTGCGGCGTGCGCGCGACATTCAGCGGCCCTTTCACCTTGAAGTGCGCGCCGCGATGATTCAGCGCGTGCAGCTTGTCCGGATCGAAGTAGACACCGCTTTCCTTGTCGCGCAAAAACGCGTCGTCTTCCCAGCTGTCCCAGAGGCCTGTCACGATGTCGTAGAACTCCCGCGCGCGCTCGTAGCGCACCGCGTGATCGAAATGATGATCGAGGCTGAAGTTGTGCGCTTCCGCTTCGCTGCTCGACGTGACAAGGTTCCAGCCGGCGCGTCCGCCACTCAGATGATCGAGCGACGCGAACTTGCGCGCGACGTTATACGGCTCGTTGAAGCTCGTGGACACCGTCGCCGTCAAACCGATGTGCTTCGTCACGGCCGACAGTGCGGACAGCAACGTGATTGGCTCGAAGTGATCGGCACGCGCGGTGCGCGAGAGCGAAGCGAGATCCGTGTCGCGCACGCCGACACTATCGGCGAAAAATATCGTGTCGAATTTTGCGCGCTCGGCAATCTGCGCCAGCTCCGCGTGGTGCGCGAAATCGAGTCCACCGGCGGCGTGCGTGTCCGGATGACGCCACGCGGCGATATGGTGGCCCGTCTCCATCAGGAACGCGCCCAGCTTGATCTGACGTTGGCTCATAGTTGTTCAGGCGTAAGTGTCGGTTTCTCGCCGAAACCGGCGAGCAGTTCGTCGCGCAGCGCGACGCAACGAGGATCGGCGCGATCGCGCGGACGCGGCAGGTTCACATCGGCAATGCGCTTGATGCGTCCTGGTCGCGGCGCCATCGTCACGACACGATCGCCGAGATAGATCGCTTCGTCCACGTCGTGCGTGACGAGCACCATCGTGATGCGCTCGTGTTCCCAGATGTGTTGCAACTCGTTTTGCAAGCGCGCACGCGTCAGCGCGTCGAGCGCACCGAACGGCTCGTCGAGCAGCAACACGCGCGGCCGGTTCACGAGCCCACGCGCGATTGCCACGCGTTGCGCCATGCCGCCCGACAACTGATGCGGGTACGCGTTCTCGAAGCCTTCGAGCCCGACGAGCGCAATATGCTCGGCGACCGCCTTGCGCTTTTCGTGCAGCGACAGCGGCGCATTGCGCAACGCCGCGAGCACGTTCTGCGAAGCGGTCAGCCACGGAAACAGCCGATGATCCTGAAACACGATTCCCCGTTGCAGCGACGTGTCGCGCACGCGATCGCCCGCCACGCGAATCTCGCCGCTGTAGTCGGTGTCGAGTCCGGCCATGAGGCGCAGCAACGTCGACTTGCCGCAACCGCTCGACCCGAGCACGCTGACGAATTCTCCCGCGCCGATTCGCAGCGAGATGTCGTCGAGCACGGGCAGCGTCGCGTAATGCTTGCTGACGTGATTGATCTCCACGCCTTCGAATACTGCAGTCGTCATCAAACGTTCTCCTTCAGAAGTGCACCACCGCCGCGACGCTTCAACACCGCGCGTTCGGCCGAGCGGGCAAGCGCGCTCAGCAACGAGCCGACCACGCCCACTACGACGATCCCGAACAGCACCAGGTCCATGCGGAAATTCTCGCTGCCGTCGATCAGCGTATTGCCGATCCCGCTGCCCGCCACGAGCAGATATTCTGCGCCGAGCGTGGCGAGCCACGAATAGATCAGCGCGAGATAGAGGCCTGTGAAAATCGACGGCAACGCGGCTGGCAGAATGATGTGCCAGACAAGTTGGGCACGCGAATAGCGAAACACGCGCGCCGCTTCGACATAAGCGCGCGGCACGGCATGAATGCCGTCGCATGTATGCGCGGCGACCGGGAGCAAGGCAGCGAGCGACAGGAACACGACCTTCGCCGCATCGCCGAGACCGAACCACACCGAGATCAGCGGAATCCACGCGAACAGGGAAATCTGCTTGAACGTGTCGAAGCTCGGACCGATCACGCGCGTGGCGACACGCGACAGTCCTAAAGCGATGCCAAGCGCGAGTCCGAGCAGCGTGCCGATCGAAAAACCGCTCGCCTCGCGCGCAAGCGAGGCGCCGAGCGCCTTCGCGATTGCGCCGCTCGTCACCTGTTGCAACGTCGTGTGCCAGACTTCGGCGGGCGTAACGAGCAAGCCGCTCTCACCTGTATGCAATGCGCTGACCGCCCACCAGATCGCAAACGCAGCCGTCGGCAAGACGAGGCCACGCAGATCGGGCAGACGCTGCAAGCGCTTTCTGAGCCGTTGCAGCGTGGGCCACTCAACCGCTTCGCAACTGCATTTTGGCGGCGTGTTGCGCGGCAGGAAGATGTCAGCGAATCGGGTCATCGTCGTGGTCTCCAATCTTTTAGCGGAACGCCGACGGCACGCCGCGCCGCAACCGCCGTTCAAGCGCATCGAGCGCGCAGTTAATGGCGAAGCCAATTGCGCCGACCATCACCACCGCCGCCATTACCAGATCGAGCTGGAACAGTTGCCGGCCGTAGACGATCAGATAGCCGAGCCCTTCCGACGACGCCACCAGTTCCACGACCACCAGCGCGAGCCACGATTTGGTGAACGCGAGCCGCACGCCGGTTGCGAGCGTCGGCACGGCGGACGGCAGCACCACATGGACGATGCGTTGCCAGCGCGTATAGCCGAACACGCGCGCCGCTTCGTCGAGCGTGACGGGCGCGCCGCGAAAGCCCTGCAAGGTGCTGAGCGTGACCGGCACCAGTGCGGCATGCGCGATCAGGATGTACTTCAACGGCTCGCCGACGCCGACCAGCAACAGCAGAAACGGCAGCCAGCCCAGCACCGGAATCTGCACGATCGCGTTGAAACTCGGCAGCACGTAGGCCTCGAACGTACGCGACAAACCGAGCGCCGCGCCGAGCGCGAAACCGGCCAGCGCCCCCGCAAGGAAGCCGCACAGCACGCGTTGCAGGCTGATCAGTGTGTTGCTCAGCAGATCGCCGCTTTGCACGAGATCGGCGAACGTGGCGTACACGCGTGCGGGCGGCGGCAGGATCTGCGGTGCGATCCAGCCTCGCTCGCAGCCGATCCACCACAGCGCAAACAGCGCGGCGGGCAATGCCCACGGCGCGAGCGTCCAGCCGAGCGCGCGCCAGCGCCGCGCCGGTGTGGGAGTGGAAGTTGATGCACTCGCCGTGTCGAATTCGAGGGTGACGGTGTCGCTCATCGGCGCTCTCCGGTTAGCCGAGCGGCTTGCCTGCCGCGTCGTATTGCGTCCATTCGTGTTCGAGCTTCAGCGTGCGCAGCGCCGTGTCGAGGTAACGCGTTTCGAACCAGCCGTCGACCTGCACCGGCTGACGGATCAGCTTCAGTTTCAGCGCGTCCTGCGCCACCGACTTGTAGCGCGCGACGATGAACGGATCGACGAGCGGCGAGTTGCGCGACTTCAGCGTGCCGGGCGGGAACTCGGCGTTCCACGAGGTTTCGCTGACGCCGCTCCGCGACCACGCCTTGAACAGCGCCTGCCGATTGGCTTCATCCGACGACCATTGCGCGCCTTTGACGAAGGTCGTGACCACCCGCTGCACGATGTCGGGATGCGCGCGCTCGAAGTCTTCTGTGACGAGCAGATGTGCCTGACGCGTGAACTGCGGGCCGTCGTTCTGCGATTCGTAGATGATCTTCGCGAGGCCCTGATCGCGCAGCTTGTAGAGGCGATAGTCGCCGACACTCGCGTCGATTCCTTTCGAGGCGAGCGCAGCCAACGCGCTCGCCGTGTCGAGGTTGATCACGCGCAGTTCGCGTTCGTCCAGCCCGTTTTTCGCCAACGCGTTGTCGGCCACTGTTTGCAGATTCGTACCGCGAAACAGCGCGACACGCTTGCCTTTGAGGTCCTTGATCGAACGCACCTCGGAGTCGGCCGGCACGCCGATCTTCACGCCGACGCGCACCCCCGATTCGAGCAGAATCCGCGTCTTGAGTCCATTGGCGCGCCCGAGAACGGCCGGCAAATCGCCCTGAAACGCGAAGTCCACGGACTTGTCGGCAATCGCTTCGTTGACCGCCGGGCCCGCGCCTTTGAAGAAGAGCCACTCGACCTTGATGCCGTCGGCGGCAAATTCCTTTTCGAGCAAATATTGCTGCTGAACAGTCGCTGCCGACGACCCGCCGAACGTCGGCGGATCGCCGTTGCCTTGCTGGGCGACGGCGATGCGGATGGTCGAGGGTTTGTCGGCGAACGCGGCGTTCGCCACAAGAGCGAACGCGCAAGCGAACACGACGCTTCTGAAAAGACGCGAAGGAGTCATCGAGAAAAGAATCGGAGCGAAAAGAAAGCGCAGCGAGCGCCGTTATTGAAGCAAGGCCGCCGTTTTGAGCGGCACGCTGCGCCTGCCGTCGATCCCGACCGGCACGTCGCCTTGCACGGTCGCGCGGCGCACCACGCGACGTGCATCGCCGTAGTCGTTAATCGCGTAATGCTGCGTCGCGCGGTTGTCCCAGATCGCGACGTCGCCTTCCGCCCATTGCCAGCGAACCGTGTTTTCGAGGCGCGTAATGTGTTCGTGGAAGATTTGCAGCAAACTCGCGGAGTCCTGCGTGGACAGGTCCTTGAAGCGCTGCACGAAGTGGCCGAGCACGAGCGTGCGCTCGCCCGTCACCGGATGCACGCGCACCACCGGATGTTCGGTCTCGTACACCTTCGAGGTGAATACTTCGTGATAACGCTTGAGCTGCGCTTCATCTGCATCGACATGCGACGACGCGTAGTCGTAAGCGTTCGTATGGATCGCGCGTGCGTGGTCCGCGAACGCGCGCAGCGGCTCCGGCAAGCGCTCGTACGCGGCGGCCGTATTGGCCCAGACGGTATCGCCCCCCACCGGCGGGATCGTGATCGCGCGCAGGATCGACACTTTGGGATAGGCGTCGACGAACGTGACGTCCGTATGCCACGAATTAGCGCGTGCGCCGCGGATGGAGTCGAGGTCGAGCAGGTCCGAGCTGCCCGCATGCGAGGGAATGGTCGGGTGCGCGACCGTGTCGCCAAAGCGTCGCGCGAAGCCCTGTTGCGCCGCGTCGTCGAGATGCTGCTGCCCGCGAAAGAACAGAACCTTGTGCGTGTGCAGCGCGGCTTCGATTGCGTCGAAGGTCGGCTGGTCGAGTGTCGGAGAGAGCGTGACGCCATCGATTTGTGCGCCGATGCGGCCCGCAACGCGACGCAGTTTCAACGCTGCTTTAGCTGCATTTTTGACGCTGGCGGAAACTTCCTGATGCGCGGACTGAACCTCAGACATCGACTTTCTCCCAAGGGCATGATGAAGGTCTTATTGAAGCAGCGCGGCACGTAAAGTTGAACTGACGATTTGTGCGTCGTTAAGCTGGAGAAGTGGAATAAGCTAAGAAGCGGATGTTCGCCGCTGTAAAGCCACGCATGGCGCATGCATCGTGCATCAGTGAGCGGGGGCGGGGGCGGAACGACACCAGGAGTTTCCGTTGGCAAACGGCATTGTGCCAATCCTATGCATTCTTGTCTTATAGGCTAGGGATTTGCTCCGACGCACGCACCATTGCCTAGACAACGGTGTAGTCCCTGCGTTCGTAGTCGGGGCCGGCTGTGCTGCGATGAGCCGCACGTTCATGACTGAGCCGCGCCAGCTTGCGGGCCTAGTGACGTGGTCTGCCACAGGCCGACATGACGACACGGCTCGTAGGCCGGTTGGCGAAGAACGGTATGAGCTGGACGCGTTTAAGTGCCTTGCTGTGAATTGCGCCGGTCTCAGGTTCTGATAGTGAATCTGGAAAACGCGCTTGGCAGGATGGCAATGGTCATGGGTCCCATCTGGTTCTCCTTGACGGCAGGACTGCCGAACCCCAATGTGGCACGTTCCGGAACGCGAGGCTGCGGCGCCGGGCTGGCCGTTAAGGCGGGAGGTGACCATTCCGTCTAAATAGCCACACTCGAGAATTCGCTACTTTCACTAGGTTAAATACATAGAATATCTAACGATGTCAAAGCGATAGCAGGAAGATGATGGGAGTAGACGTTGTCAATGAGGCTCATCTTCGCTGCTATCGAGCCAACTCGAAATCTCACGCTTGCCGTAGAGCATGGGCCAGGCCAGACTCCCACTTGAGCCTCGCCCTCAATATAGAAAGTGATGTTCGGACAGCGGTGGACCCACGGCCGCAGGCTCGAAATATCAGGCTCGTATGCGTGACGGGGGCGATGTTTTGGGTGAATGCAATGGGGCCTATACGCCCGCTCGAACGCTGAGATGAATCCAACGGCGGCCTGCTTCGAGCCTTCGTCTACCAGGTAGTGTCACCTCGTCCTCTACGCCCTGCCTGGCCAGAATTGTCGGTATAACGGGCTTAGCCGTCATCCGCAATCACTACGCACCCGAGCGCGCAGCAACTCAAAGTAGTCCGCGTCAGCAGGGTGGGTGAGGGGCCGGGCGTAGCCCCTTGCATGATCATTGTGCGTAGACGCTGGCGATTCTGGTCTTTGCTTATCAGTTCGCGAATGGATTGGCTACTCGTGCCGTAGCGACGCTCGCCGACCAGTATAGCGACGTAGGGTTCTGTCGCTGTAAGGAAAGCGGGTCAAGCGAAAGTGATATGCGAAGGACAGCTTACGAAACCAACGAGGAAAATTGCTGGGCGGCAGACAGCGAAGTTCTGCCCGAAATTTCACCCGTCCTTTCTTGATCATGTGCATCAATTCGATGCCACTCAGAATGACCCGCGCGCAGTTAAAATCCTTGAACCCGAGCATCGGTCGGGTTTGGCGTTTGATCGCTCGATGGTCCTACTCCACGATGTTGTTCAAATACTTGATCTGACGAACCTTGATTAATGAATCAAACCCGCGCGAGTCGAAGCAGTGACATGGCCACCGCACCGGCACTCCTAGAGCGACATCTCAGCGCCGCAATAAAATTCTGCGAAGAACGGGAACAGATTAATGCAAACCAACGTCGTTAACATCCGATAGCTAGGACATCTTATCGCGATAGCCGCATTTTCTAGCCAACCCGCGTTCACTGCTAGCGCCGATGTAAAAATGAACCCGGTGGGGGTGCGGCCAGCGCGGTCTCGGCACCGCTTCTGCATGCTGACAGGTGAGCGTTTGCGGGAAGCCAACGCACCCCAATTCCTCGGGCCACGGCCATGCCGCTCCCCCATATCAGGATCAGACTATTACTTCCTCTCAGAGCAAGACAATCTTTTGCAGAAGGTCGAGCGCTTTCATTTCGTCCAGCCGTCCACTACGTGCTTTTCCGGCGAGCGTCTTGATCAGTGCTTCTGCGATCGGCGCAATGCCGATCAGATCGTCTAGGCTGGTCAAAGGAGCGGAACGACGCGGCTCCGTAACGACCTCGGTAAAGGAAGCCGACACGGGCAATTGTTGAGAAGCGGGCGTCGGGATTTCGCTGTCGGCTGGCTGCCTGATCGCGAGATCGGAGGGAGGCGGTGCCGGGTCCGGTTGCGCCACCGCTTCCTTCGTTTTAGCGACGATGTTGTTCTGCTTTGCCTTAGACGATTGAACGTGTCCATCGCGCCTGGTTTTTGCCGGCTTGTCCGTGGATTTGCCAGCCACCGCCGTCTCCGGCTTCGCGGCAGCGGGTAGCGTCTGCGGATTGGATGCGGGTCGACGCGATTGTGGATTGAGCAGAGCCGACACCGACTCAGGAATGTCCGTTACCACGCGCGGAATGTCGAGCCAGCCAGGTGGCAGTCCAAGAGCCTGGATAAAACGCGCGGTTTCAGTGTCATCCATGCGCTTCTGGCCATACAGACGATTGTCCAGATTAGACGCGCTGATACCGATTACCGTGGCGAGTCGCACCTTCGATCCCTTGCGGGAGGTGAGTACATGCAGGTTGGCGCGACGGATGTTCTGCAGGGCCGCCTCGTCGTTCAGCGGCAGGGATTGCTGGGCTCCCCGTTTCATAGGCGCCTTAGCTTTCGCCGCTTTCGATGAAGGCGCTGTGCCAGACTTGCCGCCGGCAGGGGTGTTTTTCGCGGTTGTGGTGCAATTCCGGCGCGTCGGTCTATTACTCTTGAGCTTTTGACGACTACGAGCCAATGAGCAAGCTGAAAGATCTCGAACGGTTGTTCAACGGGCGTCATTTCGACCGCGAAGTCATCGTCCTTTGCGTGCGTTGGTATCTGCGCTACAAGCTCAG
>NZ_BAYE01000026.1 GCF_000685095.1 Paraburkholderia caledonica NBRC 102488 | reverse complement strand
CATGTGCGGCGTTTTTCGTTCAGAGCAGCGAATGTCGATCAGGCTTGCGCCACGCGCTTAAGCGCTGCTTGCACTTCTTCGGGCTCGAACGAAGCGAGCACATCTGCCACAGGCTTCTCTAACGTTTTCAAATGCGAGCGCAAGACTTCCTGCTTGACCACGAGCAATTGACTCGGATGCATTGAAAACTCGGTGAGGCCCATACCGAGCAGCAGACGCGTCAGGCTCGGGTCGCCCGCCATCTCTCCGCACACCGACACGGGCACCCCCGCCCGCTTCGCTTCGCGCAACGTGAAGGCGATCAGATGCAGCACCGCCGGATGAAGCGGATCGTACAGATGCGCGACCGAGTTATCCGCCCGGTCGATAGCCAACGTGTACTGGATCAGATCGTTCGTGCCGATCGACAGAAAATCCAGCCGCTTGAGAAAGAGCGGCAACGCAATGGCCGCTGCGGGAATCTCGATCATCGCGCCGACCTGCACGTTCGGATCGTACGCAATCCCGGCGTCGTCTAGCTGACGCTTGGCTTCGCGTATCAGGTCAAGCGTTTGATCGATCTCCTGCGCATGCGCGAGCATCGGAACCAGAATCTTCACCGTGCCGAACGCCGACGCGCGCAGAATCGCGCGCAATTGCGTGAGGAACATCTGCGGCTCGGACAAGCTCCAGCGAATTGCCCTGAGCCCCAACGCGGGGTTCGCCGCGGTCTCATAACCGTCGCCGCCGCTCATCGAATCGAGGGGCTTGTCGGCGCCCACGTCGATCGTGCGGATCGTGACCGGCAGACCGTTCATCAACTCGACCGCGCGCCGGTAGGCTTCGAACTGCTCCTCCTCTTCGGGCATGCGGTGCTTGTGATTCATGAACAGGAACTCGGTGCGGAAGAGGCCAACACCGGTCGCGCCGGCGTCGACCGCCGCCCGCGCATCTTCCGGCAACTCGATGTTCGCGCACAGTTCGATACGCGTGCCGCACAGCGTTTGCGTCGGCGAAAATTTGAGGCGCTGCAGCTTGCGCTGCTCCAGCGCTTTTTCGCTCTGCCGGTATGAATATTCCTCCAGCACGATTGGCGCGGGATCGACGATCACAATGCCGTGGTCGCCGTCGACGATGATCAGGTCGTCCTGGCGAATCAGCGCACTCGCGTGCTGCACGCCGACCGCCGCCGGAATGCCCAGGCTGCGCGCGACGATAGCCGTGTGAGAAGTACGCCCGCCGAGATCCGTGACGAAACCCTGAAACGTTTGCGTTTTGAACTGCATCATGTCGGCAGGCGCAATGTCATGCGCGACCACGATCATTTCGTCGCACGCACCGTGCACGCCATTCACCAGCGAGCCCGAGGCGCCGGCCAGCGCCTTCAGCACGCGCTCCACCACTTGCTCGATGTCGGCTTTGCGCTCGCGCAGATATTCGTCTTCGATATCGTCGAAATGGCGCGAGAGCCGTTCGAGCTGTTCGGTCAGCGCCCATTCCACGTTGTAGCGGCGTGTGCGAATCAGATCGATGGTTTCCTGAACGAGCATTGCGTCGTTCAGAATCATTGAATGTACGTTGATGAAAGCGCCCATTTCGCTGGGCGCGTCCGCGGCGAGATCTGCGCGCAGCGCATCGAGTTCTTCATGCACGCGTTGCTGGGCCGCGCGAAATCGCTCGACCTCGCTCTCGATTTGCGCGGGTTCGATCAGATAGTGGTCTACGTCAAGTGCAGCCGGGGCAATCAGATAGGCTCGCCCGATGGCAATACCGCGTGACACGGGAATTCCATGCAGCGTGAAAGACACGCGCACCTCCTCTAGTTGTGTGATGCCGCGGCAAACCGCTGCAGTGCTCTCAGACTCTCGTCGTCATTATAAATTCCACCGCGTCGCGCACGTGCGTGAATGCTGTGTGCAATGCAGCACGAAAGACCGTAGTCGTTGCGCTCCATGCATCATTGCATTCGCCGACGAGATCCGTATATTGTCGCGCGCTAAAAAAAACGCCGCGGACAGCCGCGGCGCTTCACTCATCGGTATATCGATTCGCAAGTTCACTGACCTTCGCCAAATTTATCGGCGATCAGTTTCAACAGTGCGTCCATCGCTTCTTTTTCGTCGGGGCCTTCGGTTTCGATCAACACCGTGCTGCCGATACCCGCGGCCAGCATCATCACGCCCATAATGCTTTTCGCATTGATACGGCGGCCATTGCGGCTCATCCAGATTTCCGACTGGTAGTTGCCCGCCAGTTGAGTCAACTTGGCCGACGCGCGCGCGTGCAGCCCCAGCTTGTTCACGATAGTCGTTTCCTGTTGCAGCATGTGATGGTCCGAAGCGCTGGTAAGTGTTGTTGTGAAAGTGAAACTGCCAGACAGTGGTTATGCACTTGCAATGCGATGCGCTACAAGCCTGCTGGCCCAGCCTTCTGGACGAGTTCCGCGTCGCAAGGCAACGCGGGCAGACAGTCGGCCGAGGCCGCCGACGACTCAGCGGGCGCGGGCGTTGCCGGTCCGATTGCATGAACGCCCTTGGTCGCGCCGGCGAGCGCTTTGTCCACCAGCGTGTCGAGCGGCGTGGCGCGATAACAGACCGCGCGCACCAGCATCGGCAAATTGACGCCGCACAGCACGCGCACGTCCGGCACCGAGGCAAGCCGCCCGGCAATGTTCGCGGGCGTGGCGCCGAACATATCGGTAAGCACGAGTGCGCCGTTCTCTTCCTTCAAGCGCGCGATTTCCGCCTCGGCGAAAGAAACCATCTGTGCGGGATCGCAATCGGGCGATACGTCGATCACGCCGATGCGAGCCGGCAAGCCACCGTAGATATGCGAAATACAGTCGCGCAACGCGGTGGCGAACGGAGCGTGCGCAATGATCAGAATGCCTGCCATGTCAGCCTTACTGCAAAAAGACGGCCCCAAACGTGGATCGGAACCTCTCCGAAACGCTCGCGCTCTCGGCCGGCCGTGGGCCATGAGAGCCGGGAATGCACCACTTCATGAGCGGAATCACAAGCATGACGCCGTGCCGGCGCACGCTGAATCCGCTCGTTCCGGGTCCGCTATTCGTGCCGATGGCCCGGTGCAAAAGCCTATCGCCAGAAACGGACGCGAAGAGCGGGCATTGTAGCAGGCCCGTTTTGGGGCCTAAGCCGGCGTCCCGCTCTGAGCGGACGTGATGCTGATTCTGCCATGTAGTTTGGGGGGCGCCGCCCACATTCAAGGACGACCGCTCAACCCGCCGCGCGCTCCAGTGCGTCGATGAACATCGCCGCGACGTCGAAGCCCGTCTGATCCATGATCTCGCGAAAGCACGTTGGGCTCGTCACGTTGACTTCCGTGAGCCAGTCGCCGATCGCGTCCAGCCCGACGAGCAGCAGACCGCGCGCCGCCAGCACCGGCGCGAGCGTATCGGCGATCTTGCGGTCATGATCGGTCAGCGGACGCGCTACGCCGAGTCCGCCTGCCGCGAGGTTGCCGCGCACCTCGTTGCCTTGCGGAATGCGGGCGAGCGAGTACGGCACGGCTTCGCCGCCAATCAGCAGAATGCGCTTGTCGCCGTCCTTGATCTCGGGGATGAACTTCTGCGCCATCACCGAACGCGTGCCGTCGTGGCTCAGCATTTCAATGATCGACCCGAGGTTCATGCCATCCGGCTTCACGCGGAATACGCCCATGCCACCCATGCCGTCGAGCGGCTTCAGAATCACGTCGCCGTGCTGCTCGTGAAATGCCCGGAGCCGCGCTGGATCGCGTGTTACGAGCGTGGGCGCGACGAATTCCCCAAACTCGCCAATTGCGAGCTTTTCCGAGTGATCCCGGATCGCCTGCGGCTTGTTGAAGATGCGTGCCCCGGCGCGCTCGGCCATTTCGAGCAGCCACGTGGACGTGACATATTCCATGTCGAACGGCGGGTCTTTGCGCATGACCACCGCGCTAAAACTCTTGAGCGCGCGCGGCGCGGCGGCTTCCGCTGCGTACCAGATATCGCGATGCAGGTCGGTCACGTCGCCGGTGATCGCAAAGCGCTGCACGCTTGCTTCGACGTCGCCGCCCGTCCACGCCAGATGCTTCGGCTCGCACGTGTACAGCGTATGACCGCGGCGCGCGGCCTCGGCCATCATCGCGTAAGTAGAGTCTTTGTAGATCTTGAACTGCGTAAGCGGATCGGCGATGAAAAGAATGTCCATGAAGGTCCCGTTGCGCCCTGCTGGGCCTGGCGTTGATCGTGAAACTGCGCGTGAAATTGCGCGTGAATTTGCGAGTGAAGTCGAGCGCGAATGTCGTGGGTGAAAACGGCGCGGGCGGCGTGCGCGCCTCCGCGCCGCATTCAGGCCGCCCTCGCGCGGCCGAGCTTAAACCTGGATCGCTTCCGGATCGGTCTTTTCCAGCTCGACCGATGCGGCCAGCAGCCCGAGCCGAGCCACCACACCATACATATAGAAGCGGTTCGGCGGCGCCGCGCCGGGCTTGGCGTGCGCATCGGGTAGCGCCGTATGCTCGAAACCGAGCGGCACGAAGTGCATGCCCGGCGCGTTCAGATTCTGATCGCGCTCGCGGCTGCCGTGCACACGGTAGAAACCGCCCACCACGTACCGGTCGATCATATAGACGACCGGCTCCGCAACTTCTTCGCCAATGCGCTCGAACGTGTACACGCCTTCCTGCACGATGACGTCGTGCACTTCCAGGCCGTCTTTCGTGGCTGCCATCTTCGCGCGCTCGCGCTTGGTGAGCGCGGCCACTTCCGACGCGTCGTGCACGGTCATCACGCCCATGCCGTAAGTGCCTGCGTCCGATTTGATGACGACATACGGCTTTTCGGAGATGCCGTACTCGCGGTACTTCTTGGCAATCTTCTTCAATACGCCGTCGATCGCATCGGCCAGCGCTTCCTCTCCGGTGCGCTCCTGAAAATCCACGCCCTCCACATGCGCGAAGTACGGGTTGATCATCCAGGGATCGATCTCGACCATCTTCGCGAACTTCTTCGCCACGTCGTCATAGCACGAGAAGTGCTTCGATTTGCGGCGAACAGCCCAGCCGGCATGCAGCGGCGGCAGCAAATACTGCTCGTGCAGATTCTCGAGCACCGGCGGAATGCCGCCCGACAGGTCGTTGTTCAGCAGGATCGAGCACGGGTCGAAATTCTTCAGGCCAAGGCGACGCTGCGAGCGCTCGAGCGGTTCGAGCACGAGTTTCTGTCCGTCGGACAGCGCAATGGTGACGGGTCCGTTGATGCTTTCGTCGAGCGTGCCGAAACGCACGTTCAAGCCGGCCTGGCGCATGATCGCGGCCAACCGGGCGACATTCTCCAGATAAAACGCGTTGCGCGTGTGGCGCTCGGGAATCACGAGCAGGTTCTTGGCGTCCGGGCAGATTTTTTCGATCGACGCCATGGCCGCCTGCACGGCAAGCGGCAGCACTTCCTGGGGCAGATTGTTGAAAGCGCCGGGAAACAGATTGGTGTCGACCGGGGCAAGCTTGAACCCTGCGTTGCGCAGATCGACCGAGCAATAGAACGGCGGCGTGTGCTCCTGCCACTCGAGGCGGAACCAGCGTTCGATTGCGGGAGTGGCGTCGAGGATCTTCCGCTCAAGATCGAGCAGCGGGCCGTTTAACGCCGTAACTAGGTGCGGAACCATTGATCACTCGCAGACTGGAGAAAAAAGATTGTAGAGCAAATGCTTTGCCCATTTGGGGACGCTTTCTCCATTCGCAAGCTAACCAGAATGCATTGTCTCTATCGCAATGATAGACAGGAAAAAGAACTGTTAACAAGATAGCGAGCAAGAAAAAAGCCCGCCGTGAAGGCGGGCCAAAGCGCTGTGCTTGTTCGTGCTTGTTCCTGAATATTCATCGAGCCCGGGAGCACGGGCTCGTCAAGCCACTTCCTTATTCGACGTGTTCGCCGTGCAGGCTGACGTCCAGGCCTTCGCGTTCCTGCTCTTCCGTCACGCGGATACCCATCGTCATGTCGATGATCTTCAGCAGGATGAAGCTCACCACGCCGCTGTAGATCAGCGTCGTCAGCACGCCCTTGGCTTGCAGCAGCACGCTGCCGTCGAAGCCGCCGATGTCCTTGACCGCGAACACGCCGGTCAGAAGCGCACCCACGATACCGCCGACGCAGTGCACGCCGAACGCGTCGAGCGAGTCGTCGTAACCGAGCTTGTGCTTGAGCCACGTTGCCGCCCAGAAGCAGACTACGCCGGCCACGATACCGATCACGAGCGAGCCAAGCGTACCGACGAAGCCCGAAGCCGGCGTGATCGCCACGAGACCAGCCACCGCGCCCGACACGATACCGAGCACCGAAGGCTTACCCTTGGCCGCCCATTCGGCGAACATCCAGGCGAGTGCCGCGGCTGCCGTTGCTACTTGCGTTGCGAACATCGCGAAACCGGCACGGCCGTCTGCGGCCACCGCCGAACCCGCGTTGAAGCCGAACCAGCCCACCCATAGCATCGCGCCGCCGATCAGCGTCAGCGTGAGGTTGTGCGGAGCCATCGCTTCCTTGCCGTAGCCGACGCGCTTGCCGAGCACCAGACAGCACACCAGACCCGCGATACCGGCGTTGATGTGCACGACCGTGCCGCCCGCGAAGTCGAGGACGCCCGCGCTAGCCAACCAGCCGGTCGGTTCCCAGACCATGTGCGCGATCGGCGAGTAGACGATGATCGACCACAGCGCCATGAACACCAGCATCGCCGAGAACTTCATACGGTCTGCGAACGCGCCGGTGATCAGCGCCGGGGTGATGATCGCGAACGTCATCTGATAGACGAAGTAGACCGTTTCCGGGATCGTCGGGGCCAGGTGGCTGACGGTCAGCGTCGTAGCCTTGTCGCCCTTGATGTAGTTCATGCCTGCCATGAAGACGCGCGAGAAGCCGCCGATGAACGAGCCGCCCGGCGTGAACGCGAGGCTGTAGCCCACCACCGTCCAGATGATCGTCACGAGGCAGGTGATCGCGAAGCTTTGCATCAGCGTCGCGAGTACGTTCTTCTTGCGGACCATGCCGCCGTAGAAGAGCGCCAGACCCGGGATCGTCATGAACAGCACGAGCGCGGTGGAGGTCAGCATCCAGGCGGTGTCGCCCGAATTGATCTTCGACGAATCGACCGAGAACGGCGCGGTCGGTGCGGCCGGCGCGGCGTCCGATGCCGCGGGTGCGGCGGCGGCGCTCGCTGCGGGTGCAGCCGATGCTTCAGCCGCGGGCGCCGAAGCTGCGGCGGCGGCCGAAGCGTCCGGTGCCGGCGCGCTTGCCGTATCGGAAGCAGCGGCCGAGGCGGCTGCGGGAGCGGAAGCGTCGTCCGCGAGCGCGGCGCCGACACCGCCCGCGAGTAGCGAACCGGCCATCAGCAGGGACATCAATAGTTTGCGCATCTTTCGTTTCCTCTTGTCGCTTATCTGTGTCGCTATCTTTTGGTGTTACAGAGCGTCCGCGCCGGTCTCACCGGTGCGAATCCGAATCACCTGCTCGATCGGCGTGACGAAGATCTTGCCGTCGCCGATCTTGCCGGTCCGTGCCGCGCGCTCCAGCGCCTCGATCGCCTGATCGACGATGTCGTCCGAGACAGCGGCCTCGATCTTCACCTTCGGCAGGAAATCGACGACATATTCAGCGCCGCGATACAGCTCCGTGTGACCCTTCTGACGGCCGAACCCCTTGACCTCTGTGACCGTGATGCCCGAGACGCCGATCGCCGACAAGGCTTCGCGCGCCTCATCGAGCTTGAACGGCTTGATGATTGCGGTGATGAGTTTCATGAAATCCCTCGCTTAGTTGCGTAACCCGTTTGCGTAACCCGTTGCAGCCTGCTTCAATCAATCTGCGTTCCACATGCAGAAAGCCTGGCTGGCACTCGTAACCGTCCGCGTGGTCTCGTTTCGCTGCCGGAAAATGGTGCCGGCAGTGCGCGCGGGGCAGTAAAAGCAACTCATATGCCATGTTGTGTCAAACTGCGCCCGTGCGGGCTTTCCGAGCAACTCAGCCGCTCTTGTCCGAATGGCTAACGCGCGCCCCGCCCGGTGGCGCGGTGCAGGGATCGTTGCTAGAGTGTCCGCAGGTTCCGAAACAGGAAGCGCGCACCAAAGGGGCTCACGCCGCCGTGAGTTGAAAGGGCCAGCGCACCAACACAGCGCATCGTCAGATGCGAGGCACAGACGCAATGAAACGCTGCACATTTTTTGTGCACCAAGGGGAACACCATGAAACAACCGAACGATGTTTTTAACGACATTCAGGCCCGCATGAGCGAGCTGTTCAAGAATTCGCCGGCCAAAGACGTCGAACGCAATGTGAAAGCCATGCTGTCGCAAGGCTTCTCCAAGCTCGATCTGGTCACGCGTGAGGAATTCGATACCCAGACACAGGTGCTCGTGCGAACGCGCGCGCGTCTCGAAGAACTGGAGCGTCGCGTCGCAGAACTCGAACAGAAACTTCCGGTCACGCAAACTTCCTGACGCCTGTCGCTCTGGCAGCGCAGTAGCTGCATCTAGCTGCACATCACAGGCAAGCGAGCCGTGACGTCATCAGCGTATTAAGGTGATTGGGGCGCGTTAGTCGCGCACCGTCCGACGGGAGAAAACATGTCGCTTGCCGTGGTGCGCAGTCGCGCGCCGGCCTCTGGCCGCGCGCCCGAAGTAACCGTCGAGGTGCACCTCGCGAACGGGTTGCCGTCTTTTTCGATCGTCGGACTTCCCGATCTGGAAGTCCGCGAAAGCCGCGAGCGCGTGCGGGCGGCGCTGCAGAACTGCGGCTTCGACTTTCCCGTGCGGCGCATCACCGTCAATCTCGCTCCCGCAGACTTGCCCAAGGAATCCGGCCGCTTCGACCTGCCTATCGCCTTGGGCATTCTCGCGGCAAGCGGCCAGATTCCCGTGGAATCGCTGCTTCATCGTGAGTTCGCCGGCGAGTTGTCGTTGACGGGCGCGCTGCGTCCCATGCGCGGCGCTTTCGCGATGGCGTGTGGCACCGCGCGCAGCGCGGCAGCGGGCGACACGTCCGCTGAATGCATGGCCACGCGCGCACCGCCCCACCGCAACCCGCAACTTTATCTGCCCGCCGCAAGCGCAGCCGAGGCTGCGCTCGTGCCCGGCGTGGATGTTTATGGCGCGAGTGATCTGCCGTCGCTGTGCGCTCATCTGGCCGACGCGCCCGAAGCGCGCCTCTATCCGGTCGCCGCACCCGACCTCGCACAGTTCACGCCTGCCGCCGTGCCCGACATGGGCGACGTGATCGGCCAGCGCGGCGCGCGCCGGGCACTCGAAGTCGCCGCGGCCGGCGGACATCACGTGCTGCTCATCGGGCCGCCGGGCGCTGGCAAATCCATGCTCGCCGCCCGCCTGCCGGGTCTGCTTCCACCCATGACCGACGACGAGGCGCTCAGTTCGGCAGCCTTGCTCTCCGCAAGCCGCACAGGGTTCTCGCCCTCGCAATGGCGCCGGCGGCCGTTTCGCGCGCCGCATCATTCGTCGAGCGCCGCAGCGTTGGTCGGCGGGCGCAACCCTCCGCAACCGGGTGAGATCACGCTGGCTCACCTTGGCGTGCTTTTTCTCGACGAGTTTCCCGAGTTCGACCGCGACGTGCTGGAAACACTGCGCGAACCGCTGGAAGCCGGTCGCATCACCATCTCTCGCGCAGCGTTGCAGGCCGATTTTCCCGCAGCGTGCCAATTGCTCGCGGCGATGAATCCATGTCCTTGCGGCTGGCGCGGCGATCCGAACGGACGTTGCCGCTGCACGCCCGAGATCGCGGCGCGCTACCTGCGCAAGCTGTCGGGGCCGTTGCTCGACCGCATCGACATTCAGCTCGAAGTGCCTGCGCTCACGTCGGCGGAGCTTTCCGCGCGGTCGAACGCCGTTGGCGAGACAAGCGCGGTTATCGCGAGCCGGGTGAATGCCGCGCGCGAGCGACAAGTGGCGCGGCAAGGCAAAACCAACCGCGAGCTAAGTGGAAAAGAGGTGGACGCCGTCTGCCGGCCCGACACAGCCGGCGAAGCGCTACTGCGCGAGGCCGGCGAGCGCTTCGGCTGGTCGGCCCGCGCTTACTACCGTGTGTTGAAGGTGGCGCGCACCATCGCGGACCTCGCGGGGACGAGCATGCCGAGCGCTGCACAGGTCGGCGAGGCCGTTCAGTACCGACGTGCTTTTGGCTCTGGGTGAGGAGAAAAATGTGCTGTCAAGACTTGACTTATGCACATGCGCGCGTTCCAGATAAATTTAGAAACATCTGAAAGGTACGCAGAAGCCTCTCGAGCAAGATTGTTGATTTAAAACACTTTTTTATTCGGGCCGGCGGGCGCACGGACAGGCGAAATGCCCATGGGGCGGGCATCTGCGCGAAAAAATCGGGAGTTCTCAACAGAGTTATCCACAGGACACGGAGCCAAGTGGAAAACTTCAACGTAAACCGCGAATTAGCGTGCAAACTTGCGACGGAACTTTCACTGCACAAATGGATCCGTCGCACCTTGAATCGGCCAGAACTACCGCTTTCAATACAGCTGAAAAGACGAAAAAAATTGGTCGACCTGCTCCTGTGGCAGCGGCTGTGAAGCGATGATCGCGGCTTGATATGCATGCCGTCGTCGCGCTACCAGCCGCGCATAGACGGTGCGCTTTTCGTGGCCAGAGCCGGCTTGCCCGCTCAGCTTCATTTCCAGACCCAGCACCTTGCCGCCGGCCGCGAGTGGAATTTGCACGGCGTGCGCATCTGGCTCCGCGCCGATGTTGCGCGCCAGACCGTTACGCAGAAAGTCGAGCGCCTTGCGTTGCGTCGCCTCGCTTTCGTCAGGCAGCGTGATCGTGCCGACCGCGAACACGGCGTCGCCGGCTTCGGCCGTTTGCATGGCCATTTGCATCGGCGCTCCCTCGATCTGTACGGCGCGCTGATCGTTGCCTGGCTTGGCCGGCAGATCGATCGTGTAACCGCTGTCGTTATTCATGATGGTGCGCCAGTCGAAAGTCGGCGAGCAGCCGCTCAGAGCCGCGCATATGGCGAGCGCGCAAGCCCCCACGCGGACGGCCGGATGCACGCGCGAAACCACGGGCGGTTTCTGATCCGCTGTATTCCGATTGCGGGCGAAGCCGGAAACGAGACGCGAAAGAAGTTGGGTGAACAGACGGAAAACGCGAAAAACGATCTGGAGCATGGGAACAAGGCGCCCGAGAAACGGGCCAATGACGTGAGCATAAAGCGACATTATCCGCTGGCAGCTTGAGAAGCGTCAGCGGAAACGGCACGCTGCCGGGGAACCGGCCGCAACTAGCCGCAGCCCGCGCGAGGCATGCGCCCGGTGCGGGCGCTCGCTGCCGCCTTGCTCGAATAGGACTACAATAGCCACGCTATGGGGCAGCGGGCGCGAAGCCCCGGCCCACTTGCTGTCCCACGCCATTTCGCGATTTCCGAGGTTCCGTTCATGAGTACCATCACGTCGACCACCGCCGTCAGGCGCACGAATCCTCTTCGCTACGTGATCGCCGCCGTCGTGGCGATTGCGATCGGCGTGGCTGGCTATTTTGCGTTCGCCGGCCAACAGCGCGTGCCCGACGCGACTTTCACGCTGCTGTCGGGCCAGAAAGTCTCGACTGCTGATCTGAAAGGCAAGGTCTACCTGGTCAACTTCTGGGCGACGAGCTGCGATACATGCATGAAGGAAATGCCGCAGATGGTCCAGACCTATAACCGCTTCAAAGGTAAAGGGCTGGAATTTGTCGCGGTGGCCATGAGCTACGACGCGCCCATGTACGTGACCAATTACACGCAGACGCGACAGTTGCCGTTCAAGGTCGCCATGGACGACGGCTCGGCCGCGAAACAGTTCGGCAACGTCCAGCTCACGCCGACCACCTTCCTGGTCGACAAGGACGGCAAGATTCTGAAGCGCTATGTCGGCGAGCCGCAGTTCGCGGAACTCGACCAGCTGCTGGAAAAGGCGTTGAACGCTGCTTGAGCCGGGCGAGAGCCACGACGGCTGACTGGGCCTCGTGTTGTAAGTGATGCCAGGCGCTCGGAACACCCGATCCAAACCCAAAGCACAATGAGAAACGCCGGCATGAATTGCCGGCGTTTCTTTTTTCACCTGTCCCCGTCCCCTTTGGCCGCGAGGCCGTAGCGTTTGATCTTCTCGTAAAGCGTCGCTTTGCCAAGCTGCAGCCGGTCCGCAGCAATTGCCACCGCGCCGCCGCTCTGCTCCAACGCCTCAGCAATCACCGCCCGTTCGAATTGCTCCACGCGCTCCTTCAGCGGCTGTGGCTGCGCGCCTTCGTCGCCGAAAGACATGACGGGGTTGTCGGCGACGCCGAGCACGAAGCGGTCCGCCGCGTTGCGCAACTCCCGCACATTGCCCGGCCACTCGCGCTGCATCAGGCTCGCGCGCTGACGGTCCGTGAGAATCGGTGCGGGACGCTGATAACGGACGGCCGCGTCCAGCAGAAAGTGTTCGAAGAGCGGCACGATGTCCTCGCGACGCTCGCCAAGCGGCGGCAGCGCGATCGTCACCACATTCAACCGGTACAGCAGGTCGCGACGGAACGAACCGTCGGCGACATGTTCCGCCATATCGCCTTTTGCCGCGGCGACCACGCGGCAATTCACGCGGATCGGCTGGTTCGAGCCGAGGCGTTCCAGCACGCCGTCCTGCAACACGCGCAGGAGCTTGACCTGCAACGCAAGCGGCATGCTCTCTATCTCATCGAGAAACAACGTGCCGCCCGACGCGTGTTCGAGCTTGCCGATCCGGCGTTTCGCAGCACCGGTAAAGGCGCCCGGTTCGTAGCCGAACATTTCCGACTCGAACATCGGCTCCGGCAGCGCGCCGCAGTTGACCGCAATAAACGGCTTGTCACGCCGCGGCGACAATTCATGCAGACTGCGCGCGATCAATTCCTTGCCCGCGCCGGTGTCCCCGTTGATGAGCACAGACGCATCGGTCGGCGCGACGTTTGCAATCAGCCGCCGGACCTGCTCGATTGCCGGACTGCGGCCGATGATCCGCGGCGCAACCGCGCTCTGCCCGGCAAGCTCGCGGCGCAGCGCGAGGTTTTCCAGCACGAGCTTGCGCCGCTCCAGCGCGCGCCGCACGGTTTCGATCAAGCGCTCAGAAGCGAACGGCTTTTCGATGAAATCATAGGCGCCGTCGCGCATCGCCTGCACCGCCATCGAAATATCGCCGTGACCGGTGACGAGAATCACCGGCACGTCGGGCGCGCGCTCATGGCATTGCGCGAGCAGATCGAGACCGCTCGCGCCGGGCAGCCGGATATCGCTGACGATCACGCCGGAAAAGTCGGCGCTGATCGACTTCGCCGCGGATTCCGCCGACGCGTGACCAACCACGTTGAAGCCGGCCAGTTGCAGACTCTGCACGCTCGCGCGCCGCACGAGTTCGTCGTCTTCGATATACAGCACTTGCAAGTCGTCGTTCAGCATGTTGTTCTCGTCGGATTCAGGAACCGGTGGTGAGCGGGTCCGCGGTGTGACTCGTCTGCACGCGCGCACGGCGCAGCGTCAGCACAAATAATGCACCGCCGTCCGGCACGTTCGACACATTTCGCGCCACCAGTGTGCCGCCGCAATCGCGCGCGATCGACGACGAAATCGCCAGCCCGAGGCCGAGTCCCTGCCCCATTTCCTTCGTGGTGAAAAACGGCTCGAACAGGTGCGGCAAGACATCTTCGGCAATGCCGGGGCCGTTGTCACTGACCGCAAACGACAGGCTGTCCGCAGCAACTTCAATCTGCACGGAGATGCGCGGCGGAGTCATGTCGGCGGTCGCGTCGAGCGCATTGCCGAGCAGGTTGATCAGCACCTGCTCGAGACGCAGATCGTCGCAGTGCGCGACCAGTTCGGCATGATCGTCGGCGAGATCGAGCGGCACGCGCGTGCCGTTTTCCGCATCCAACAACGTGAGGTTGAGTTCGACGCCCTTCATACGTTGTTGCAACAGCGCGAGGGCATTACGCAGCGCCCGCACGACCGAAGCGCGCGCGCTGCGCGGCCGCGCGCGTCCGACGAACAGCTTGAGCTGATTGGTGATCTTGCCCATGCGTTCGGTGAGCGCCGCGATCGCTTCGAGGTTCTCCCGCGCCGACGCCTGGTCGCCGCGCTCAAGCAGCACGCGCGTGTTGTCCGAAAATCCGCGCAATGCAGCAAGCGGCTGATTCAATTCATGCGTGATGCCGGCCGCCATCTGACCGAGCGCCGCAAGCTTGCTCGCCTGAATGAGTTCGTCGTGCGCGGCGCGCAATTCCTGTTCGGCGCGCGTGCGTTCGGCCACTTCCTTCTGCAATTGCTCGTTCGCTTGCGACAGATCCGCGGTGCGCTCCGCAACACGCTGGTTCAATTCGGCGTACGCCTTTTGCAGCATTGCGCGACTACGCATCACCTCGCGCACGCGGGACCGGCGCATTCTCCAGTAGAACGCGAGCAACACGAGCGACACGTAGCCGAAGCCCGTCACGATGGTCGCGTTGCGCGCGTCGGCGTCGACCGGGCTAACGGGCGCCATGGTAATCAGATGCCAGTCGGGTTCGCCCATGCCGCGCCGCGACGCGAGATAGCGAGGCGCGTAGCGTCCGCCGCCGACGCGCACGATCTGCGCGTCGCCTTCGAGCTTGCGCTCGATCGTCACAGGCAGCGGTGCAATAGGCTGCTGCGCATACTGACGAGCCTGATAGATAGAATCGGCGACCTGACCCGATAGTGGCCGTATCGTGTGGTATTTCCATGCGGGCACGGACGACAGAAAGATCACGCCGTGATCGTCGGTAACGAGGAGCGGCTCGTATGCGTCCGCGCCCTGAAACCATTCGAGATCGAGTTTGACGACCGCCACGCCGACGATTTTTCCCTCTCGACGCACCGGCTGCGAAATGTAATAGCCCGGCGCCTGCGAGATCGTGCCGATGCCGAAGAAGCGGCCCACGCGGCCTTTAATGGCATCGACGAAATATGGGCGGAACAGATAGCCCGCGCCGATGAAACTGCCCGGCCCTTGCCAGTTGCTCGCGGCGACACAATAGCCGTCGAGCGGAATGATGTAGGTCACCGTTGCGCGCGCGTGGCGGTTCAAATCTTCGAGATAGAGATTCGCGCGCTTGACGTTGGCAGGCGACGGATCGACCAGCACGTCCTGCACGATGGGATGCTCGGCGAGCAGATACGGCAGCGATTCATAGCGCTCGAGCGTGCTCTTGAGCGAACTGGCGGTGCGATCGACGCGCCCGGCGGCATTGCGCCGCAAGGTGTCTATTCCGCTTTGCCACGCGACGCTGTAGGTGAGCCCGCACGCCGCGACGAGCCCGGCGACGAGCGCGAAGAGGATCAGCAGACGGCGCGTCACGTTGGCAATATCCGGTGAGGTGTGATCGGATATTGTGGCATAAGGCGAAGCGCGGTCGGCGCGAGCTTCCCCGGCCGACGGCACTTCGGTTGGGCGCGCGGTCACCGGTTGCATGTGCTGGTGTCCGCGGCCGCAAACGTCACGCGTTTTCAGACAATGTGCGTCGATGCCCGGCTTAAACGCCGGCCGGCTCTTTGAGCGGCACGTCGCCGCGCAACGCCGCGTTCAGCTTGTTGCGGTCCAGTTCCTTTTCCCACGCCGACACGACCACGGTCGCCACGCCATTGCCGACGATGTTCGTCAGCGCACGGCATTCGCTCATGAAGCGGTCGATGCCGAGAATCAGCACCATGCCCGACAGCGGAATGGTCGGCACCACGGCCAGCGTTGCGGCGAGCGTGATGAAGCCCGCGCCCGTCACGCCGCTCGCGCCCTTCGAGGTCAGCATCGTCACCGCCAGCAGCGTGAGCTGCTGCGCCCACGTGAGGTCGGTGTTCGTCGCCTGGGCGATGAACAGCACGGCCATCGTCATATAGATGTTGGTGCCGTCGAGGTTGAACGAATAACCGGTCGGCACCACGAGACCCACCACCGAGCGCGAGCAGCCGAGGTTTTCCAGCTTGAGCATCAGTTGCGGCAGCGCGGCTTCCGACGAGCTCGTGCCGAGCACGATCAGCATCTCTTCCTTGATGTACGCAATGAAGCGCAAGATGTTGAAGCCCACCGCCCGCGCGATGATGCCGAGCACGACCACAACGAACACGATCGACGTCAGATAGAACGTGCCGATCAGCTTCAGCATCGGCAGCAGCGAGCCGATACCGTACTTGCCGATGGTGAACGCCATCGCGCCGAACGCACCGATCGGCGCGAGCTTCGTGATGATGCGCACGATGCCGAACAGCACATGCGAGAGCCCGTCGATGAAGTTCGTGACGACCTTGCCCCTTTCACCGGCTGTGGCGAGCACCGCGCCGAACAGCAGCGCGATCAGCAGGATCTGCAGAATCTCGCCCTGTGCAAACGCGGAGACGAGCGTGTCCGGAATCAGGTGCATCAGGAAGTCGACCGTGGTCTGACCGTGCGCCTTGGCGGCGTACGAAGCGACCGCCTTGCCGTCGAGCGTGGCGGGGTCGATATTGAAACCGACGCCCGGCTTCAGCACGTGCGTCGCGATCAGGCCGAGCACCAGTGCAAACGTCGAGACGATTTCAAAATACAGCAGCGCCTTGCCGCCGACGCGCCCGACCTTCTTCATGTCCTCCATACCGGCAATGCCGGTCACGACCGTACAGAAGATGATCGGCCCGATCACCATCTTGATGAGCTTGATGAAGCCGTCGCCGAGCGGTTTCATGTCGACGGCGAGATTCGGATAGTAATGTCCGAGCGCGATACCGATGATGATCGCCACGATCACCTGGACGTACAGCACTTTGTGGATAGGTTTCTTCACGATGGTTCCTGCGATGTGGGTGAGCCTATGGCCTGCCACGCTGCGCATCATGCGAACGAATGATCGTCACGCCTGTGCACGGCATTAGGCCGCGACAAGACGACGAATTCAGAAATACCGGAAAGGGAAATCGGACATCGTTGTCTCCTTGCTTTAGTTGTCGGACCGTTGCGGCCGCGTTATCTATTTCGCAAGGTCGATGCCAGCTTGAGGCAGGCCGCGTGCCTTTGATTTTTATACGTTTTCTTACGCCTGTTCGCAAGTACCATCCGGGATTCCGGAAATCCGGACGGCCCGCGTCGGGAAAACCGGAATTCGTCCCGGCAGCAGCTCAGGGGAAACCCGAAGCCTTTGCTGGCGGGGCTTTGCCGTGTTCTAAGCGCCGCCTTCTTCGAGTACCAGCAGATTCTCGTGCGAGAAACCGAGCGACACCGGCTGACCTCGTTCGGGTAAACCGCGATTCGGGTCGTTGAACACGTCGAGCGAAATCACCGCGTCTTTCACGCGCGTCCTGATCCGCACCACCGCGCCGAGAAAATTCACTTCTTCGACGGTCGCGCTCAGCGTGTTGCGGCCAGGCGCCGCCGGTTCGAGCACGATCGCTTCGGGGCGCAGCGCGAGCAGGCGCTTCTTGCCCGCATCGCCGGCCGGCAGTTCCTGCGTAGTGGTCAACTCCTGGCCGTCCACGACCATCTTGCCGGTCGCCGGATCGATCACGTGCCCCGCCAGAATGTTCAGCGTGCCGACGAACGACGCGACGAAACGCGTGCGAGGATAGTTGTAGATTTCCGACGGCGAGCCGATCTGCTCGACGCGCCCCTCGTTCATCACGACGATGCGGTCGGAGATCGACAACGCCTCTTCCTGATCGTGCGTAACGAAAATCGACGTGATGCCGAGTTCGCGTTGCAGCGCGCGAATGTCCTGCCGCAACGAAATGCGAATCTTCGCGTCGAGCGCGGACAGCGGCTCGTCGAGCAACAATACCTGCGGCTTGCCGGCCAACGCGCGCGCCAGCGCCACACGTTGCTGCTGACCGCCCGAGAGTTGCCACGGATAGCGGCCGCCGAGTTGCGGCAGCTTGATCAGGTGCAGCATTTCCTCGACGCGCCGGCTGATTTCCGCATGCGGCCGGTGCGTGATCTTCAGCCCGAAGCCGATGTTCTCCGCGACCGTCATGTTCGGAAACAGCGCATACGACTGAAACACCATGCCGACCTTGCGCTGCCGCGTACGAAGATGCGTGACGTCCTTGTTATCGAGCCGGATGACGCCGCGCGTCGGCGTTTCGAAGCCGGCGATCATCCGCAGCACGGTTGTTTTGCCGCAGCCGGAAGGTCCAAGGAACGTGATGAACTCACCGCGCTCGATCTTCATGTCGAAGTGATGCAACGCGATGTTCGCCCCAAAGGACTTGTGCAGATTTTCGATCTCGAGAAATGCCATGATTCGCTGCCTCAGTGGATCAAGCTCATTGCATCAAACCTTTTGACCGCTCAACGCGCGGGCCGAGCCGAATACCTGGATCAAGCCCATCGACGCCCACGTAATCATGAACGCGATGATCGCAAGCGCCGACGGCTCATACGCGCGATTCGCGCCGATCAGTTGCAGGTAAGGACCGAACGCGGGTCGATCGAGCAGACTCGCCAGCGTGAATTCGCCGATTACGACCGCGAAGGTGAGAAACGCGCCGGACAGAACGCCCGAGCGGATATTCGGGAAGATCACCTTGAAGAGAATCGTCGGCCAGTTTGCGCCGAGACACTCGGCGGCTTCGGTGAGCGAGCGCACGTCGACAGCGCGCAGGCCCGCATCGACCGCGCGGTACATGTACGGCAGAGAAAGCGTCACGTAGCCGAACACCAGCAGCAGATCGGTCGCGCGCTCGTTGCTCGTGAGCGGCAGAATCGAACTGCTGTTGTAGATGCGCAGATAGCCGAACACGATCACGATAGCCGGCACGACGAGCGGCAACAGCGTAATGAATTCGACGACCGGCCGCAGCTTCGGCAAGCGCAGTTGCACCCAGTAAGCGGTCGGCACGACGAGCAGTATGCCGACGACGATCGTCAGCAGGGCCATCAGAATCGAATAACCAAACGAGGCCTGAAAGCGCGGATCGCCGAGCACCACGCTATAGGCTTCGAAGCTATATGTGCCACGCTTCATCCGCAGACTGAACTCGAAGGTGGCGATCAGCGGAATCAGGAAGTACAGGGAACCGACCACCATCGCGGTCCATGCTCCCACGCGCGATTGGCTTTTCATCGGCGGCCCCTTTCAGCGCGTGAACGCAGCCAGATATAGCCGCCATTCGACAGACCCGTGACGAGCACCATGCCGAGCGCAAGCGCGTAGCCGAGATTCTGGTTGTGCATGACGTCGCCGCGAATCTGCGCAAAGAGCAGAATCGGCACGATGTTCAACGAGCTGCCGGTCAGCGCATAAGCGGTGGCGACCGCGCCGAATGCGTTGGCGAACAGCAGCAGCGTCGCGCCCAGCACGCTCGGCCATAGCACCGGCAGCGCGACATAGCGCCAGTACTGAGACGCGGTGCCGCCGAGGCAATCGCATGCTTCGCGCCATTCGCGCTTCAGTCCGTCGAGCGCGGGCGTGACGATCAGCACCATCAATGGAATCTGGAAGTACAGGTAGGTCAGCGTGAGACCTGAAAAGCTGAGAATGCTGAAGCCCGTCGAATATAGATTGAAGCCGAGATACTTTTTCAACAACACGGTGACGAGCCCGACGCGTCCCAACGTGCAGATGAAAGCAAACGCGAGCGGCACGCCCGCGAAGTTCGACGCGACACCGGAGAACGTCATCAATGTCGGACGAATCCAGCCCGGCAGCTTGCCCTGCACCGCCGCCCACGCAAGCAGCGAGCCGATCAGCGCACCGCCAGCCGCCGACGCCGCGCTGACTTTGATGCTGATCCAGTAAGCGTCGAGCACGGACGGCTGAAACAGATCGCGCAGGTTGGCGAGCGTGAAGTGACCTTGCGAATCCTGGAATGCGCCGATCATCAGAAAGCCAGTCGGCAGAATCAGGAACAGCAGCGCGAAAGTGAAGAACGGCACGACGCCGATCCAGGCCAGCATCTGCGACGCGCGGCCCGGACCGTCGACGCGCGGCGTTGGAGTGGGCACAGGCGGAACCAGCAAGTCCGGCTGCACCGATCCGGCATCCGATGAAGCGCTCATAGCTCACCCTTTGGGTATTCTCCGCATTGGCCGCATCGCCGGCATGTCCGGCACTCTGGGTAACGGCGCGCGCCGTCCGAATGGGATGGCGCGCGCGGCGTGCACGACTTCGCGCTGAACGTCGAAGTAGCGCTTACTTGACGTTCGCGCCGACCGTTTCGTCCCAATGCTTCGTGATGGTTTCCTTGTACGCGTCCTGTTGCGAGAGCGTCGGAAACACGACGTTCTTATACGACGACGGCGGCGGCAACTTGTCGAGGAGCGCCTGCGGCACTTTCTTCGCGGCCACCAGTTCGTTGTAGCGCATCGGGTGGCAATAGCCGGTCAACCAGCCGATCTGGCCTTCGTCGGAATAGAGATATTCCATCCACAGCTTGGCTGCGTTCGGATGCGGCGCATACGCGCTGATGGCCTGCACATAGACGCCCGCGACCACGCCCGTTTTCGGGATCACCACTTGAACCTTCGGGTTGCCCTTCAGCGTGTCGCGATCGGCGAGCGCGTTGTAATCCCAGCGGACGACGATCGGCGTCGTGCCTTGCGCGAGCGACGCGGCCTTGCCGATCACCGGCACGAAGTTGCCGCTCTTGTTCAGGTCGGCGAAGAACTTGAGGCCGGCTTTGTCCGCCTTGCTCGCGTCGCCCTTGCTTTGCGCAAGACCCGCCGCGTACACCGCCTGAATTGCCTGATTCGCGGAACGCGGATCGCCCGCGAGCGACACTGCGTTCTTGTAGTCTGACTTGAGCAGGTCGCTCCAGTCGGACGGCGCCTTGTCGATCATGTCGGCGTTCACTTCGAATGCGAGCACGCCGTAGTAGTCGCCGTACCAGTAGCCGTCGGCATCCTTCGATTCCTTGGGAATCGAGTTCCACGTAGAGACCTTATACGGCTGCAGCAGCCCTTCGGCCTTCGCGCTCGGACCGAACGACAGACCCACGTCGATCACGTCGGGCGCTTGCGGACCCTTGTTGCCCTTGTTCGCCTTGATCGCTTCCACTTCATCGCCGGAGCCCGCGTCGGGATTCAGCTCGTTGATCTTGATGCCGTACTTTTTCTGGAAACCCGCGACGAGTTGCCCATAGTTGCACCAGTCGTGCGGCAACGCGATCACGGTAAGCTGGCCTTCCTGTTTCGCGGCGGCGATCAGTGCGTCGAGCGGCGCGGCGCTAGCGCTGCTCGCGCCGGCGGCTGCGACGCCCGCGGCGGCCGACATCGAAAGTATGCGAGCTAACACGGTGCGGTTCATAGTTTTCCCCATCCTCTGCCGAAGTTGCTACGTTTGGAAAATTTCTAGCTCGAGTTCAACGGCGTTACTCGTGCGCCATTGCGTGCGCTCCTGGACAGCCTTTGCGGCCGCCTTCGCGTGCCTGTCTGCACATTCACGCTCTGCTTTGGCCGGCTTCGCAGCTCAAAGCATGTCGTGCTGCAGCATATCGATGCGATCTGTACAAATCATGTCAACGCCCCAGTGCGCAAGCAATTGCGCGCGCGCCGGATCGTTCACCGTGTATGCGAGCACATGCAGTCCAGCCTCGCGGATTTCGCCGACGAGTTGCTCCGTCAGATAACGATGGCTCGCATGCAAGGACACGCAGTCGAGCTCGCGCACGATACGCAGCCAGTCCGCGGGCACTTCCTCGAACAGCATGCCGCGCAGCAACGAAGGCGCCGCGTCGCGCGCAGCCGCAAGCGCCTCGAAAGAGAACGACGACAGCAGCGGCGGCGTTTGCCCTTGCCACAACCTGAACGCACCGTCCGCAACGAGGTGGCCGGTGATCTCTTCACGGCCGGGACAGGGTTTGATTTCGATGTTCGCCGCAATGCCGTCGCGCGCGCAACGGGCTGCCGCATCGGCAAGCGTCGGCAGGCGAGTGCCGGCGAATTGCGGACCGTACCAGGCGCCCGCGTCGAGCATGGCGAGCTGCGCCCATGTATAGACGGCAGCGGCACCGTAGCCGTTGGTCGTGCGCTCGAGCGTGTCGTCGTGCAGCAGGAAGAGTTCGTTGTCGGCGGAAAGCTTGGCGTCGAACTCGACCATGCGGTAGCCGTAGCGCACACAGGCGTCGAATCCCGCTAACGTGTTCTCAGGCGCAAGCGTGCCGCCGCAGCGGTGCGCCACGAGCGGCGGATATGGCCAGTCTGCAGGTGATGCATGATCGATCCCGTTTCCCACGTCCGGTCACCTTTCACCCAGAATAAAGCGGAGAGCGCATTGGATGCGCTCCAACATATGCGGTCTTGTCAGAAAGCGCCACACTAATTCACGAAAGTGCACGAAAGAACAGATCAGACTTTGCCTTCGAACATTCGAGTTTCAAACAAGCGCGGCGCTTCGATTTGCGAAGGCTAAAGTCAAATACACAAACTTGCAAGCTGCCAAAAAAATACAACACAATGGGGCTAAAGTAGTAGGCTTGACATCGTCCGGACACACATTCGTGTCCACGATGTCACTGACTAAGACACGTTGTGCGAGCGCCTTCGCATCCAAGGAAAATGCATGTGGCAGGAAGACCGTCATCAGAGAATACGCGCGTTGGTGTCGACACTCCATCGGGTGTCGACCGAACGGATCATGGCGGACCTTGGCGTGTCGCGCGAAACGGTCCGGCGCGATCTGCTCGACCTCGAAGCGCTCGGTGAATTACGGCGGGTACACGGCGGCGCCATCAAGCCCGCCGACGAAGCGCCCATCGCCGAGCGCGCGCATATGCGCGTCAAGTCCAAAACGGCGATTGCGAAGGCGGCGACCGGCTTGATCGCGAGCGGCCAGACGCTGTTCATCGACGCGGGCACCACGACCGCCGCACTCGCCGAAGAGCTCGCGAAACTCGCCAACCTGACCATCGTGACCAATTCGATCGACGTCGCGTTGAAGCTGCGCGGCGCAGCGGAACAAGCCGATGCGGGTAACGAAGTGATTTTGCTCGGCGGCACGATCAGCGACCGCGCGATGGCAACCACGGGCGCCACTACCGTGCTCGATATTCAGCGCTACCGGGCGGATCTCGCGTTACTGTCGCCGGTCGGCGTCGATCACCGGCATGGCGCGACGAACTACGACCACGCGGAAACAGAAGTGGCGCGCGCTATGGTCGCGAATGCCGACCGTGTCGTGATCCTTGCGGATTACAGCAAGATTGGTCAGCGCAGCCGGATCTCGTATTGCCCGGTGGAACGGATCGACGTGCTCGTCACCAACAAGAAGGCCGCAGACGCCGCCGATTTCACGGCGCTAAAAAAGAAGCTCGAAGAGGTCGTGCTGGCCTGAAGCTTCGTGCTGCACGCCGCGCGCGCCGCTCATTCCTTCACATGCATCGTGTCGAGCGCGCGCTTTCGCAAACGCGTGTCATGCAATGCGCCGGCGGCGTCGAGTACCGGATAAGCCGTCGAACAGAACAGCGAGTTGAGCCGCTTCATGTCGCTGATCAGATCCAGATGCAATGCGCTCGTTTCAATGCTGCGCAGCGTCTGCCCCGTGAGTCGGTCCAGATGCCTGTATGAATACGCGCGCTCCAGATCGCGGAAACGCTCTTTTTCTGCGAGTAGACGTTCGGCGCAGCGCAGATCGTTGTTCAGGAATACGGATAGACCGAGTTGCAGATTACTGACGAGCCGCGTCTGCAGATCGTCCAGTTCACCGAGTCCTTCTTCTGAAAACGCCAGGCGGTGAGCGATCTTCTTCTCCTCGATATCTCCCACGATCCGCTCGATGATGTCGCCCGCATGTTCGAGGTTGATCGTCAGCGAAATGATGTCGGTCCAGCGGCGGCTGTCGGCTTCGTCCAGTTGCTCGCGAGAGATTAACGTGAGGTAGTTCTTGACCGCTGCATAGAGTTCGTCGACGTCGTCGTCCATACGGATCGTTTCGCGCGCCTTGTCGAGATGATTGTGATGAATCAATTCTGCCACGTTGTCGAGCATGGCCCGCACGATGTCGCCGATACGCAGCACTTCGCGCGCCGCATGCGCGAGCGCGAGCGTCGGCGTGGACAGCGCGGCCTCGTCCAGATGCAGCGGCCGCAGTTCGCCGTTCGGCATGGGCCGGTCGGGCAGCAGCCGCACGCAGACGCGCGCAACCGGATCGATCAGCGACAGGCACGCGCAGCAACGCAGCGCGTTGTAGATCAGATGAAAGCCCACCGTGGCTTCACGCGGATTGGCAATCAGCACCGGCAGTCCGCGCGCGAGCAGCGGCGCAAACGGCAGGATCAGCATCGCGCCCGCCAGCTTGAAGGCGAAGCTGCCCAAAGCGAGCCGCCGCGCCGCCGCGTTCTGCGCCACTGTGCCAAGCAGCGCCAGCATGCCGCTGCCGAGGTTCGCGCCGATCACGAGGCACAATGCGACCTTCAACGAAATGACGCCCGACGATGCAAGCGTGGCCGTGAGCAGCACGGCCGCGAGGCTGGAATACGACAGCATTGCGAAGGCTGCACCCACTAGCGCGTCGAGCATGGTGTCGCCGGTCAATGCGCCGAACATCACGCGCACGCCTGCGCCTTGCATCATGGGCTGCGCGGCCTCTACGATCAGATGCAGCGCGAGCAGAATCAGACCGAGGCCAATCAGCGTACGGCCGGCCTGGCCTGTGCGCGTCTGCTTGCGCGACAGGAACAGTGGCACGCCGAACAGGATCAGGATCGGCGACAACCAGGATAGATCGAGGGTAAGAACCCGCGCCATCAGCGCGGTGCCGACGTCGGCGCCGAGCATGATCGCAAGACCACTGGTCAGCGGCAGGAGCCCTTGCGCGGCAAACGACGTGACGATGACCGCCGTGGCGTTGCTGCTTTGCACGAGGCTGGTGACGCCGACTCCTGACAGGAATGCTCGCCAACGGCTGCGAGTGCTTCGCCCGAGGATGCTGCGCAGATCTGCGCCCAGTACGCGCAGGATGCCGGTGCGAACGATATGCGAGCCCCACACAAGCAGTGCCACGCCGGCGAGAAGGTTAAGGAGAATCAACATAAGGCACTGCTCTTATTCTCTGCTGCCATGACCCGAACCGCATGCCGCGCGTACGACACCCGGGGCGTATATGACAGTAGTGTTGCACATTTTTGCCTTATTGTAATTTTGTGCTTTTAAATATACGCTCGGCCAACGATGAAGATCGTCGCGTGACCGTCTGTGCCGTTCATGTGACGCTACCACCACCTGTCACGAGGACAACGGATGAGCCGCAATCTCGCGCTGTTCGACCTGGACCACACGTTGCTGCCGCTCGACAGCGACCAGGCGTGGGCTCACTTCATTGCTGGACTCGGCATAGAGGGCGCGGCGCGCCATGCGCAAGACATCGACGAATATTATCGGCAGTACGTAGCCGGTACGCTCGACATGGCCGCCTATCTGGACTACACGTTGGCGCCGCTCGCTCGCCACTCGCGCGAACAGCTCGACACGTGGCATGCGCAATTCATGCAGGAAGTGATCACGCCGGCGATCCTGCCGGCCGCACGTGAACTGGTGCAGCGTCACATCGAGGCGGGCGACCTCTGCTGCATCGTCACCGCGACGAATGTGTTCGTCACCGCGCCTATCGGAAAGGCGCTCGGCTTCGAGCATCTCCTTGGGATCGAACTGGGTACGGAGGGTGGTGATCCGCTTGCCCGTTTCACAGGTGCGTCGGTGGGCGTTCCGACTTTCCGTGAAGGCAAAATCGCGCGCACGGAGAGCTGGTTAGCTTCGCTCGGCCACCGTTTGCACGACTTTCCTCAAAGCTGGTTCTATAGCGATTCGATCAACGACGTTCCGCTGCTCGAACGCGTCACGCATCCGGTCGCGACGAACCCCGATCCGCGTTTGCGTGCGATCGCGAACGAGCGAGGCTGGCCTGTCATCGAGCTTTTCAGCTGACGCACGCTTGGCGCATAACCACTAGCGCGCTAGGACGGTCGCGATACGGAACACGAAGCAATGTCGATGTGGCCGTCAACGGTCGTGACCGCGATGGTGGCGGCCTCGTTCGCCGCATCTGATTATTCGTTAACCTAACCAATATATTTTTTGTTCGAGCCGGCGGTACTACGGTGAGCAGGCGCCTGCTCACCGCAAAATAAAAAAACCCGCAGCATGTGCGGGTTTTCTTAAACCTGACCGATCAGCCACCTGACACTCACACTACGCCGGCTCCATGCGCCTGCAAGTCGGCGTGGTAGCTCGAGCGCACCATAGCGCCCACCGCTGCGTGCGTGAAGCCCATCTTGTACGCCTCTTCCTCGTACATCTTGAAGGTGTCGGGGTGCACATAAGAGCGCACCGGCAAATGGTGTTCGGATGGCTGCAGATACTGACCGATGGTGAGCATGTCAACATCGTGCTCGCGCAGATCGCGCATGACCTGCAAGATCTCTTCTTCGGTTTCCCCCAGGCCGACCATGAGGCCCGACTTGGTCGCGACGTCCGGATGCAGCGCCTTGAAGTCTTTGAGCAGCTTGAGCGAATGCGCGTAGTCCGAACCCGGGCGCGCTTCCTTGTACAAACGCGGCACCGTTTCGAGGTTGTGATTCATGACGTCAGGCGGTGCGGCATTCAGAATGCCGAGCGCACGGTCCAGACGACCACGGAAATCCGGCGTCAGAATTTCAATGCGCGTGTCGGGCGACAACTCGCGCGTCTGACGGATACATTCGACGAAGTGCGCCGCGCCGCCGTCGCGCAAATCGTCACGATCCACGCTCGTGATCACCACATACTTGAGCTTCAACGCGGCAATAGTGCGCGCGAGATTCGCCGGCTCTTCCGGATCGAGCGGGTCCGGGCGGCCGTGGCCTACGTCGCAGAACGGGCAGCGACGTGTGCACTTGTCGCCCATGATCATGAACGTCGCCGTGCCCTTGCCAAAGCATTCGCCGATGTTCGGGCAGCTCGCTTCCTCACACACCGTATGCAGATTGTGCTCGCGCAGAATCTGTTTGATTTCGTAGAAGCGCGAATTGCCGGTCGCCGCCTTGACGCGAATCCAGTCCGGCTTTTTCAGCTTTTCGATCGGAACGATCTTGATAGGAATGCGGGCGGTTTTGGCTTGCGCCTTCTGCTTCGCGGTGGCGTCGTAGGCAGCGGCGGATGCCGGCACGCCTTCAGGCACGGGAGAAGTTGCGAGGTTCGCGGTAACGTCAGTCATTCGTTCGGTCCAGTCAGGCGGTGAGCGCACCGGCCTGCGGTTGGGCGACGGCCGCGGGATTGCCGTCGAGGTTTGCGGTGAGGCACGCTGCGAGGGTGTGAGCCACGTCGTTCCAGCCGGCCACAACGCCTAGCGTTGCCATGTCGACTGTTTCGAGCCCCACGTAGCCGCAAGGGTTAATGGCCAGAAACGGCCGTAAATCCATTTTCACGTTCAGGCTAACGCCGTGATAGCTGCAGCCGTTGCGGATCTTCAGGCCCAGCGCGGCGATCTTTGCGCCGGCATGCAACCCGGCGTGCGGCCCGGGCGCGACGTAAATACCGGGCGCGCCCGCCTTGCGTTCTCCGGCGAGATTATACGCCGCAAGGGTGTCGATCACGGCCTGCTCGATCCGCATGACCATCTCGCGCACCATCAACTTGCGACGCCTCAAATCGAGCAGCAGGTAGGCAACCACCTGCCCCGGACCGTGATATGTGATCTGCCCGCCCCTGTCGACTTTCACCAGAGGAATAGCGCTGTCGGCGGCCAGCAGATGTGCCGGATCGCCGGCCTGGCCAAGCGTAAACACGGGTGGATGTTCGACTAGCCAGATTTCGTCGGGGGTGTCGACGGTACGCGCGTCGGTGAACGCGCGCATCGCATCGAAACTGGCTTCGTAGAGTTCGCTGCCGCGCCAGCGCAGCACGAGCGGCGCCGCGGCGGGCATTGGGGAAGTAGAAACCGGCGGGACGGACATGATCCACGCAGTTTACCGAAATCCGGCGATTCCCGCCGGGAGTCGCCGCGCCCCGGAGCCGGGGCGCTCCCCATCAAACGGTGCGCCAGCCGCCGCGCATCCGCGCCGCCCAACGTTCGACGACTCGCGCAAACCAGTTAAGCGCACGCTCGTCGCAACGCGTGGGCACTGAAAACGCGATCGTCGCGCGCGGTGTACCTTCCGCACTGATCCACAGCCGTTCACCGCGCCGCAATCTCAGCGTGTGGCCCGGTTGCAGCCAGTAGTCTTCGGTGTCGTCGCTGCGTGTTACCCAAACCGCACCGCCGCGCACGACCAGCTTCGTGCTGCGGGCCACCTTCAGGGGAAGCGTTTCGCCACCGTGGATTTCATACGCGATGCTAGAGGAAACTTCTCGCATAATGCCCTCGCCAAAAGTCGTTTCATGGCTACAATCGTAGGCGTAGCAAGGGGTTACGCAAAACGATCAATTTTCACCTCTATGTGAGAAATACTACGATGGAGCTGCGTCATCTGCCGCCGTTGAATGCGATCAAAGCGTTCGAAGCCGCCGCCCGCCACGAGAGCTTTTCGCGCGCCGCCGACGAACTTTTCGTCACCCACGGCGCGGTCAGCCATCAGATCCGGGCGCTGGAGGCGGAACTCGGCGTGTCACTGTTCGCCCGCGACGGCAAGCGCGTGCGGCTGACAGAGACCGGCAGGCGTTACGCGAACCACGTGCGCTCCGCGCTAACCGCATTGTCCGACGCCACGCGCGAACTCCGTGCCGGTGACCGCGAGCGGCGGCTCGTGGTGTCCATGCTGTCGTCGTTTGCGGCGCGGTGGGTCACGCCGCGCGTCGGCAGTTTTATCGAAGCCCATCCGCAATGGGACCTGGAACTGTTGTCCACTAACGCGCTGACGGACTTCGCGCGCGACGACGTCGACGTGGCAATCCGTTTCGGGTACGGAAAATATGCGGGGCTTTACTCCGAACTGTTGCTCGAGGAGATTTTCTTCCCAGCATGCGCGCCGAATTTCAACGGTGGCAACCTGCCGAAAACGCCCGCCGAGTTGGCGAAGCTTCCTCTGCTCCGTTCCGACGACGAATTATGGCGGCCATGGTTCGACGCCGCGGGCCTTACCGAATGGCCGGAGCCAAAGCGCGGCGTGCTGTATCAGGATTCGTCGAACCTGTTGCAGGCGGCGATCGACGGTCAAGGGATTGCGCTCACGCGCCGTTCGCTCGCAATGCATGAGATTGCGGCCGGCCGCCTAGTGCGGCTATTCGATGTGGACGGGCCGAGTCCGTGGCAGTACTACTTCATCTGTCCGCCGCAAATGCTGGAAACAGCGCGGGTAAAGGCGTTCAGGGACTGGGTCTTTGCGGAGGTGGGACGGTTCAAGCTGCTGTTCGACCGGGCCTGCGAGGCCGGCTCGGCCGCAAGCGCGGTCCGAGCAGCGGACGCGGCGGACGCATTGCGCGTCGCGCTGTAGTGGGACGCCTTAAAGCACGACCTTGACCATGGGATGACCGGTGAGCGCCCGATAGATATCGTCGAGCTGTTCACGGCTAGTGGCGCGCACCGTCACCGTCAGCCCGGTGTAGTTTCCGCCGCTGGACGGACGCGTCTCGACGCGCGAGGCGTCGACTTCGCTATCGAACTGACGGACCACCGTGACGATCGTCTCGGTGAACTCGGGGTGCGATTTGCCCATGATCTTGATCGGGAAATCGCACGGATACTCAATTAGTGATTCGTTCGCCGGATTCATTTTTTGCTCCTTGCTGCTGCGCCTCTTTTGCCTTGGCTTGCTGATACGCCGCATACAGCGCCGCAAACACCGCACCCGGCTTGCCGGCGCCTACCGGCTGGCCGTCCAACTGTGTGACAGGCAGCACTTCTTTGGTGGCCGAACTGATGATGATCTCGTCGGCTGCGCGCACTTCGGCTTCGGCGATCTCGCGTACTTCCAGGCGGATACCGCATTCCGCCGACAACTCTTCGATCAGCCCGTAACGGATGCCTTCGAGAATCTTGTGACTGCGCGGCGGCGCGATCAATACTCCGCCCTTCACCACCCACACATTCGACGACGACCCTTCGGTCAACACGCCATCGCGGAACTGGACCGTCTCGAACGCGTCGTTTTCCGCGGCGTATTGCGCCATCAGCACATTGCCGAGCAATGACACAGACTTAATGTCGCAATTGAGCCAGCGGCGATCTTCCGCGCTGACGCAACGCACGCCCTCCGCGCGTTGGGTGGCATTGGGCAGATGGAGCGGCGTAACCATGACGAACACCGTTGGCTGGACGCCCGCGGGAAACGCATGGCCGCGCTTTGCGACGCCGCGCGTGACCTGAATGTACGCGATCGCATCCTGACTGGCGGCAAGACCTGCCTCGGCTTCGTTGGCCGCGACCACGCGCTCGATCAACGCGCGCCAGCCCGCATTGTCGAATGGATTGGTAATGCCGATCTTCTCGAGCGAACGCGACAGACGAGCCAGATGCTGTTCGAAGCGGAAGGCCGTGCGTCCGCCAGCGTGCGCATATAACGGCGCGACTTCGTAAATGCCGTCGCCGAAAATAAAGCCGCGGTCGAGCACCGGCACGCGCGCTTCGGACAAAGGCACCACTTCGCCGTTCAGATAAACGATCGGCTCGAGCGAAACATCAGGAAGAGCGGTCATTGCGATCAGTGTTTACTTTTTCTTGTTGAACATGAGCATCAGCGAATCCCACACGCGGCCCACCACGCCTGCTTGCGGCACGGCCTGCAAGGCGACAATCGGGAACTGTGCAAGCACCTTGCCGTCGGCGACGAGTTTCGCGGTACCGACCTGCTGACCGTTCGCGATCGGCGCGATCAGCGGATCCATCTGCTCGATTTGCGGCTTCACCTTGTCGGCCATGCCCTTGGGCACGGTGATGTACTGATCGCTCTTCACGCCGATCTGCACCGAGTCTTGCGTACCCTTATAGACGCGCGGCGTGCCCACCACCTGGCTCGCCTTGTAGAGGCGCACCGTGTCGTATGCGGAGTAGCCGTAGTTCAGCATCTTCAGGCTGTCCTGCACGCGGTCGTGTTCCTTCGTCTCACCCATCATGACCGAAACGAGGCGGCGCGATGCGTCCTGTGTGCCCGGCAGCGAGCGCTTCGCGCTCGCGATCAGGCAGTAGCCGGCGGCTTGCGTATGGCCGGTCTTCAGACCGTCGACGGTCGGATCGATCCACAGCAGACGGTTGCGGTTCGGCTGCTTGATCTTGTTGTACGTGAACTCTTTGACCGAGAAGATGTTGTAGTAGTCGGGGAAGTCGCGGATCAGACGCGCCGACAGCACCGCGAGATCGCCAGCCGTGGTGTAGTGCTGCGCGTCAGGCATGCCGTTGACATCGGCGAAATGCGTGTTTTTCATGCCGAGGCGCTGTGCTTCGGTGTTCATCATGTTGACGAATTGCGCTTCGCTGCCGCCCACCAGTTCGGCCAGCGCGATGGCGGCGTCGTTACCCGACTGCACGATCATGCCGTACACCAGATCGTGCACGGTCACGGGCTTGTTTGCCTCCACGAACATGCGCGATTCGTCGGTGCGCACGCGACGCACCGCTTCGCTCGGCGTCACCGTCTGGTCCATCGCGATCTTCTTCGTTTGCAGTGCTTCGAAGACGAGATACGCAGTCATCAGCTTGGTGAGCGATGCGGGTTCCACGCGCTCGTCGGGATTGCCCGAAGCCAGAACCTGGTTGCTGGTCGCGTCCACGAGCACCCACGAACGCGCATTCACCGCCGGCGGCGGCACTTGCGCGAACGCAGTGCTGGCCGCCAGCGTGGCGGGCAGCACGACGCCGAGCGTCAATGCGCGGCTTAGCGTGGGAGAAACAAAACTTGCAACGGAGGGAAAAGACGTGCGGCCGGAGGTGGAAAAACGCATAAGGTCGGTTCGTGCAGAAAAATTCAACGCGCGCAGGGCGCAGAGTTTGGAAGAGCCGGTCGGCGAGCGACTGGCCGTGACGACTAAACGTAACGGCTTGAGCGCCCATTGGACTTCCGGCCACGCGATCGGTTCGCGCAGCACACTCTTAGCCGGCACCGCTGCGCGCGTGAAAAGAAGTTACGCGTCGCGCGAACTGCCGGACAGGCCGTGCTGCGCCCAAAAAAGAGCGCCCATTATACGCGCGGTATTCCCCGAACTTCGCGCAATGACTGGTGAATAGCCAGGCGTTTGCGCGTACCTGTACCCCGGAAAACGCGCGCCGCGCGGCAACTTACCGCCAGGCGTCGACGATGATCCGCTTCAGGATATGCAGCTTGCGATGCAGAAAATGCTCTGCGCCCGGAATCACCACGACGGGTAATTCCTGCGGCTGCGCCCAGTCGTAAACGGATTGAATGGGAACGGTCTCGTCAGTCTCGCCGTGAATCACGAGCGTGTTTTCCGGCACGGGCGCCACGTCCCAGCGGCTCGCAGCGGTGCCCACGAACACCATCCGCTCGATCTCCTCGCCTTCGTCGCGCAGCTTTGCGGCCACATGCGACATCACGAAAGTGCCGAACGAAAAACCTGCCAGCACCAGTGGCAGATCGGCGTGGCCCGGTTGCGCGCGCATGTGGTCGAGCACCGCACGCAAATCGTCGCGCTCGCCGATGCCGGCGTCATGCTCGCCTTGCGTTTGCCCGACACCGCGAAAATTCGAGCGATACGTCACGTAGTTCAACTGGACGAGCGTGCGTGCGAGCGTCTGCGCGACCTTGTTGTCCATCGAGCCGCCAAATAGCGGATGCGGATGCGCGACGAGCGCAATGCCGCGCGGCGCCGCGCCGTTTTCGCGCGTCTCGTCGGGCAGATCGAGCGCGACCTCGATTTTGCCTACCGGGCCGTCGATCAGATACTTCTTCGTATGTGCGTTCATCGCGGCGCCTATTGATCGATCTTCAGACGCTCGACAACCTTGCCGTTCGCCAGATGCGAGTCGACGATTTCGTCGATGTCGCTCTCGTCGACATACGTGTACCAGACGCCTTCCGGATAGACGACGAGCGTCGGGCCGAGTTCGCAGCGGTCGAGGCAACCTGCCTTGTTGATGCGCACCTGGCCGGGGCCGGCGAGGCCGAGTTTCTTCACGCGCTTTTTCGCGTATTCCTGCATTGCCTGCGCATTGCAGTTCGCGCAACTCGGACGCTCAGCCCCCGGTTCACGCTGATTGAGGCAGAAGAAGACGTGGTACTTGTAGAAGGAGTCCATGTTGTACGAAGAGCGAGGCTGTCAGAAGGGCAATAGTGCAGCAGAAGGCAGTCGGGCGCAGCGGCGCGCGCTTTGTTGCGGGAGACCCGTTGCGCACGCCGCTTGCGAAGGTCGTTTGCGAAGGACCGCTTGCGAACGATTATAGCGAGCAAGAGGCCAGCATCGCTGACGCTGCAGGAATGCCTACTTCGACTCAAGCCTCGTGCGCCGCCTGAGCCAGACCCGTTCGACGACGAACGCGAGCCACACGAGCGCCGCATACGGCCACACCCACGCGAGCCATCGCGCGAGGCCATTGAAGTGCAGATAGCGTCCTTGGCGCCAGTCGGCCAGCACGACATCGAAATAAGGATTTACCGGCAGCAGGTTGACGAACACGAGCGTCACGACGAGTGCGCCCGCCGCCAGCGCGGCGCGCGATCTGCGCCGCAGACGCAGCACCAGGAGCCCGAGCGCCGCGCCGCAGCCGATGCCCGCGAGCGCGCCGGGCGTCGCCCAGTCGAAGGCGAGGCCGGATTGCGATTGCAAGAACGTAGCGCCCGCCTTCACTCCAAGAGCCACGACGATAAACAGCAGCAACAGCCGCACGCGCGGCGCATGACGGCGTATCGTCAACGACGCGAGCGCAAGCGCGGCAAACAGATTGAGCGTGGTGATGAGGGCTTCCCAGGCATCGTCAGGCAACCAGGCGGCGACCCACGCAGGCCATGCACCGACGTGCCAGCCGGCTGGCGTCCATGCGAAGAGGGCATCTTGCGTCGTGGAATCGACTCGCGTCCACAGCGCGCGCGGCCAGTTACCGAGCCCAAAAAGACGCGGCGACGGATACATCGTCGCAAAGGGCCAGGCCGCAACAAGACACGCGAGCGCGGCACTCTCGCGGTGGACCCACATGAGCCGCAAGCGTCGCAACAACCCGCGGTCGAGCAGCGCGCCCGTCGCCGGCGACATGATCGCCGCGCCAAGCAACGCGCCGAGCGCATTAGCCGCGAGGTCGAGGTTGGACGCGACCCGCGTCGGCAAATACGTTTGCACGGCTTCCATCACGCCCGACAGCAGGCCGCCGAGCACGAAAGCCAGCGCGACCGCGAGTGGCCCGCGCCAGCGCGGGTAGAGCGCAAGCACCATTAGCGCGCCAAACGGCATGTAGCCGAGCACATTCGTGACGACATCGAATGCCGTCAGATATTGCGGCATCGGATCGGAAAGGAAGGCGAACGGCGTGAGACCGAGCGAGCGCCAACCTGAAAACGGATACCACGAACCGTAGACGATCAGCACGGTGTACAGCAGCAGCGCTTGCCGCGAAAGCACCGACGGACGGCGCAGCCACGATCTTTCGCTCATGCAGCGCTCCGTTGCGTGCGCTGCGCGCCGGTCATTGCGCGGCGACCAGCGCCTGAACGCCGAGCCAGGCGGCGATTTGCGCGACGAGGTCGTCGCTTGCGGTGGCGAGCGCTTGCGCGCCGCCCGCAGCGTCGGCGGTACTGGACGGCGCCCTGGAGATGAAGGTGCGCTGACCCAGCACCTTGCCGTTTTGCGTCAGTGTGGCGCGCGCGGTCACCGCTGCATGGCTTTGCGACTGGCTGTCGAAGACCTGCTCGAACTCGCCCAGATCCACCTTCAGCACGGGCGCGGCGACGCCGTCGGCGCCCGTCAGCACCGTGCCGCGAGAACTCAGCGCGCCGCGCAGACGTTGCGTGAGCAACTGCGAAGGCGGCATCGTCCAGTGGCTGTTCGCGTACGCGGCCAACTGCTGCGCGTCGGCATAGCCGAGCCGGTACACGAGCTTGTCGGACTGGAGCATTTCCGGCGCGCTCACGTCGAGCACCTTGACTGCCGATTGCGTGCCCGCGGACGCTGCAGGCTTCGGCGGCCCGAAGTCGTAGCGAATGTCCGCGAGCGCGGCCGGCGTGCTGGAGCAGCCTGCCGCCAGCAGACTGAGCGCAAGCAGCGTCGCGCAAGCAGCGCCCGTGCGCGCGGCACGCGAGGACAACAAGCGGTGAATGGAGCGTGACATAACGATGTTCCTTTCTTCAAACCTTCAGATTCATTGTGCGGCGCGCGCGGCAGGCCACGTAAAACCAGCCTCGCCGGGCCCCGGCGCCGCCGCCGGCGCACCGAACAGCACGCTGCGCGGGCTCGTGCTGAACGTATCGGCGGCGCGATCCACGGAGCGCGCGGCGGAGCGCACGTCTTCAGCAAGCGAATTGACCCGCGGCAACGTGTCGTAACCGACCCGCGCCGACAGATCCTGCAATGAGCCGTTCATCGCGGTGAGCGCGTCGCCCGCTTGCTGAGCCGCGGTGCCCACCTTGTTCAGATTGGTCTCGAACGGACCATCCGCACGATTCAGACTCGTGATCAACTGGTTCGTCGAGACGAGCGTGCTATCCAGCTTGTCGATGGTGGCGGGCAGCTTGCCGGCCACCGGCGCCATCTGCTGCGTGAGCGTGGCGACGCCGTCCGCGGCTTTCTGGATGCTGGCCGCCGTGCCGTGCAACTGGTCGACCATCTCCTGCGACAACAGATTGTCGACGTCGTCCGTGACCTTTTCGAGTTTCTTCAACAGCACGTCGCCGCGTTGTTGCAATTGATCGAGCAAGCCCGGACGCATCGGCAGCTGTGCAACCTGTTTCACCGACGATGCGAGCGGCGACGGATCGCGCCCCGTGTCGTCGAGCTGAATGAACGCAATGCCCGTCACGCCTTGAAAGCCGAGACTGCCGAACGTGGAATGCGTGATCGGCGCATGCGTGTCGACGAGAATACGGATCAGGATCTGGCCCGGATGATCGCGGTCGAATTTGATCGACTGGACTTTGCCTACGTCGAGGCCTCTATAGCGCACGGCCGCGTCGGTAAAAAGACCCGTTACGTTGGTGCGCGCAATCAGATCGTACGGCACGCGCACTGCGCGGTCGACATTGAACAAAAAAGCCGCCGTGGCGATCGCGGCCAGCAGGACGACCGTAAAGAGTCCTGCCCAGAACGCATGCGATTTGTTTTCCATTGCCAGGTTCCCTAGTTTCCCTGATTCACAGCGGCAATTCAGACGATGCCGGCTCGAGCGCCGCGCGCGGCAGCTTTGCGCGGCGCTCGGGCGGCAATGCCTGCAAGGCGCGGCGCCCGCGCAAGCCGAGGAAATATTCGCGGATGAACGGATGATCGACGCCGGCGGCTTCTTCGACGGGCGCAGCGACCAGCACCTTGCGATCCGCCAGCACGGCCACGCGCGTGGAAAGCGCGACCATCGTGTCGAGATCGTGCGTGACCATCACGACCGTCAAGCCGAGCGCGCGATGCAGCGCCGAAATCAGTTCGACGAACTCGTCGGACGCTTCCGGATCGAGCCCGGCCGTCGGTTCGTCGAGAAACAGCAGTTCGGGTTCGAGCGCGATCGCGCGCGCAATGCCAACGCGCTTGATCATGCCGCCGGACAGCGCCGACGGCATTTTGGACGCGTGCTTGCACGGCAGCCCGACCATCTCCAGTTTCAGCATGACGATGTCGCGCAGCAGATCTTCGGGCACCTGGCCGAGTTCGCGCACCGGCTGTGCGACGTTGTCGAACACCGACAGCGACGAAAACAGCGCGCCCCGCTGAAACAGCATGCCGGAGCGGCTGCGCATCAGCAGCGCGGTTTCTGGAGAAATTGTCGCGAGGTCTTCGCCGAACAGCTTGATGGTTCCCGAAGACGGCCGCTCCAATCCGAGAATCTGCCGCACGAGCGTGGTCTTGCCCGAACCCGACCCGCCGACGATCGACACGATCTCGCCGCGCCGCACGTCCAGATTCACATGCTGATGCACTACGTTGCGGCCATAGCGCTTCGTGACGTCGATCACTTCGATCACCGGCTCGGCAATGGAAGGCATCGGCTGGCCGCGTACGGCCTGAGTTAGCGGCGCGATCATCCGAGCCCCACGTTCTGGAACAGAATCGCGAACACAGCGTCCGCGAGAATCACGATCGTGATGGACGTCACCACCGAGGTCGTCGTGCCTTCGCCGAGACTCTGCGAATTGGCTTTGATACGGAACCCGAAGTGGCAGCCGACGATCGCGATCAGCATTCCGAAGACGACGCCCTTGCCGAGACCGATCCACAGGTTCGCGGCCGGCACGACGCCGGGTAATGCGCGCGCGAAATAACTCATGTCGATGCCGAGCACGATCTTCGCGGCGAGCGCCCCACCGCTCAGCGCGATGATGTTCGTCCACATCACGAGCAGCGGCATTGCTACGCCGAGCGCCACCACGCGCGGCAGGATGAGCCGCAGACCGTGCGGAATGCCCATTACGCGCATGGCGTCGAGTTCCTCGGTCACGCGCATCACGCCGATCTGTGCGGTGATTGCGGAGCCGGAACGGCCCGCCACCAGAATCGCCGAGAGCACTGGCCCGAGTTCGCGGATCACCGAGAGCCCGAGAATATTTACGATGTACTGATTGGCGCCGAAGAGCCTCAATTGCTGCGCGGACAGATAGCTCAGCACGATGCCGATCAGAAACGCGACCAGCGCGGTGATAGGCAACGCCCTGGTGCCGGCGTTGTAGATATTCGCGGAGATTTCGGTCCACGGCGTGAGGGCTGGCTTGCGCGCGACCGCCAGCAGATCGAGCACGACGCGACCGAGCATAGCCACGCCGCCGTACAAATGCTCGAAGAACGAGAACAGCCCGAGGCCGAGCCGCGTGAACGGATCGAATCTGACGACCGGCTCCGCCGTCTCGCGGACGGTGTCGAGCAACGCAATGCGTTCGAAGATATCGCGCTGCGTGTCGGTGAGTTCGGTGTCGGGCGGCATTCTGTGGCCCCACACGCGCCACAGCGCCTGGCCGCCGACGTGGTCCATTCGGTCGATGCGCGATAGATCCCACTGGCCGATGCCTTCGGCGCCTTCGAGCGAACGCAGCTGCGGTATCACATGTCCGGTTGCACGGTCGCGCGCGAGCGCGAGCGCCGTCCACTGGCCCGAGAGCCGGACGATCTTGCCTTGGCTGCCAGCCGCGACTTCAAGGCCGGGCGGAGTGTCGTAGTTCAAGGATCGTTGCAATGTGGTTATCGGAGTAGGGGCCATTGTAACGAACGCGCAGCGGATGGACCGCTCTGGCGGGCTCAGGCGGTTCGCTGTCGTTACAATATGGGACATGAACGCTTCCACTCCTCCCAAAGGACCGGCCGCTGCCGCGAACGCAGCCGACTGGCGTATCGACCGCGAACGCGCCGTCGCTCTTTTCGGCGCGCATGCGCATGACTGGCCGATCGAAATCGTCGAGGAAACCGGCTCGACCAACGCCGACCTCATGTCCCGTGTAAAGGCGTTGCCGCGCAAGGCGGGCGCGCTGCCGAGGCCGATTGTGCGGGTGGCTTATCTGCAGACCGCCGGACGCGGCCGCCGCGGGCGTCCGTGGTACGCGGAGCCGGGCAATGCGCTGCTGTTTTCGGTGGCCTGCGTGCTGCCGCGTCCGCTAGAAGGACTGGCGGGATTGAGCCTCGCGGTGGGTGTCGCGCTCGTCGACGGACTGCGCTCGTTGCCTGTCGCCGGCCCCGGTCAGATTGCGCTGAAGTGGCCGAACGACATACTGCTCGAAGGCGACAAGCTCGCCGGCATCCTGATCGAGACCGCCTGGAGTACGGAGGACGCGAGCGCCGTCGTGATCGGCATCGGCACCAATGTAAAGGGCGCCGACGAACTCGCCGCGAAAATCGGCGCGCTCAACACCGGGGCGCCGCCGCAGGTGCGTGGCACGGCGCCGACCGCGCTGCAGCGCGCGCTGCCCAACGCAAACCTCACCGACACGCTCGCCGCCGAACTCAATGCATTGGAGCCCGCGTTGCAGCGCTTCGGCGCAGAAGGATTCGCGCCGTTTCAGGCGCGCTGGAACGCAATGCATGCGTACGCCGGCCGCGAGGTCGTGCTGCTCGAACAGGGCGCGGAAGTCACACGCGGCGTCGCTGCGGGCGTCGACGAGCGCGGCCAGTTGTTGCTCGATACCGCCGCGGGCCGGCAGAGCATCGCGACCGGCGACGTGTCCCTGCGTCTCGCCGACGGTGCTGCATGACGAGCGGCGCGCGTCATCTTTTGATCGACGCGGGCAATAGCCGCGTCAAATGGGCGATGGTGGAGGCTGACGGCACACAGATCGCCGGTGGCGCGCTCGCGCATGGCGGCGCAGAGCAGGCTCAATGGGCTACTGAGGGCGCGACGCAGTGGGCGAACTTGCCGGCGCCTCGCGGCGCATGGTTATCGAACGTCGCCGGCGATACCGCGGGTGAGCGAATCGCTGCGATGGTCGACGCGCAATGGCCGCATCTGCCGCTCACCACGATCCGCGCTCGCGAGCAGCAATGCGGCGTGACCAACGCGTACACGACGCCGCACGCGCTCGGCAGCGACCGCTGGGCCGGCATGATCGGCGCGCACGCGGCATTTCCCGGCGAGCATCTGCTCATTGCGACCTTCGGAACCGCGACCACACTCGAGGCGTTGCGCGCGGACGGCCGCTTCGTGGGCGGACTCATCGCGCCAGGCTGGACGTTGATGATGCGCTCGCTCGGCGAGCACACGGCTCAATTGCCGACGCTCGACGCTAACGCCGCGCGCGGCCTTCTGGCGAGTTCCGCTGGTAAGCAGGACGCAGCCCGACGCGGCCCGTTCTTCGCGACGGATACGCCACGTTCGTTATCCGCCGGCTGCACGCTGGCACAGGCAGGACTCGTCGAGCGGACATGGCGCGACCTGACGGATGAATGGCAGGTGCCGGTGCGCCTCGTGGTCGGCGGCGGTGCTGCAGACGAAGTGGCGAGCGCACTCAAAGTGCCGCATACTCGCCACGATTCACTGGTTTTGTCTGGGCTTGCACTGATAGCTTCCGAGCGCGCTTCGGAACACGGCGTGTAGAACACCGGCCGGATGTGATGGCTGTACTTCGCGTCTGCACCACATCGGCGGGTCAACTTCTGGAAGGGAAAATATAACGATGCTGCGCTGGCTGATTGCCATACTGTTCCTGGCCAACCTTCTGGCATTCGTCGCAGTGCGCGGCGTGTTCGGCCCGACGCCCACTGCGAGCGGGCGCGAACCCAATCACCTGAGCCGTGAAGTCCATCCGGACTGGTTGAAAGTGCGCCCGGTCACTGCCACGGACGCCGCTGATCAGGCTGTTGTCGGCGCGGCGGCACCGGTCGCGCCCATCGCGGCGTCGGCGTTGCCGCAATAAAGCGGAAAATCGAAGCTGCGAGTTGGAGCGGTATATTGCAGCGGCGCGTTGGAGCGCCGCGTCGAACTGCGCAAGCCCACGCCCAAGCCCAGGCCATGCAGACTTTGCACCGTGCTCGCCCGCTCGCGCTTAGCCCTGCGTGCGAACCTTCTTGAGCAGCGCAGTTGTCGAGCGGTCATGTTCGAACGGAATTGCCAACGCCTTGCCGCCCCAGCCGCGCACGATCGCCGACTCCGGCAACGTATCCATGTCGTAGTCGCCGCCCTTGACGAGCACATCCGGACGTAGCGCCGAGATCAGTTCGACAGGCGTCTTTTCCCCGAAGCAAACCACGTAGTCGACGCTCTCCAGCGCCGCGAGCAAAGCCATCCGGTCGGCTTCGTTGTTGATCGGCCGGTCATCGCCCTTGCCCAGCATACGGACCGACGCGTCGCTGTTCACGCCGACGATCAGGCAAGCGCCCTGCGCTTTCGCGTCCGCGAGATAGGTCACATGCCCGCGATGCAGAATGTCGAACACGCCGTTTGTAAATACGACCGGCGCGTTCAGCGAAGGGCGCAGCGCGACCAGCGCGTCGCGAGTAAAAATCTTGCGTTCGAAAATAGCGGCCATTTGGGGTATGGAAGATACAGAGATTGCCGTCGCAATACGGCGTGAGCAACGTGCGGCATGACGCTCACGCAGACTGGTCAAACGTACAGGTCGAGCATCGAAATCACGCGCAAATCAAACAAAACGGTCCGGCAAGCTCGCGCCTGCCAGACCGTTTTACAGCGCCGAACCGGAGCCCGGCGCTAGCTTTGCATCATGCGCGACCCGCGAACCCGGATTCACGAGACTACATTCAAGCCGGCTGTTCGGCCGACTTCTGGTCGGCCTGCAGCCGCGTCACCACTTCCTTGCGGTAGCGGTTCAGTTCCTGCGCGGTAGTGAACGTGCGCTCGAAGAGCAGCGACAAGTTATGCAGAATGCGCTCGACAACCTTCTTTTCCCAACCGTCGTCGAAGCGGATCTGCTCGTCGAGCCAGCGTTCGAGCCATTCCGGGTCGGGCAGGCGCGACTGGATCGTGTCGCGCGGAAACAATGCCTGATTGACGTGCAGATTCGTGGGATGCAACGGCTTTTCGGTGCGACGCGCGGACGCCATCAGCACGCCGATCTTTGCAAAAGCGGCCCGCGCGATGTCGCCGGTTTGCACCATGGCTTTCTTCATGTAGCGCAGGTAAGCGCCGCCATGCCGCGCCTCGTCGCGCGAAATGGTTTCGTAGATGTGCTTGATGACCGGCTCGGTATGCCATTCGGCAGCACGGCGATACCAGTGATTCAGGCGGATTTCGCCGCAGAAGTGCAGCATCAGCGTTTCAAGCGGCGGCGCCGGGTCGAATTCGAAGCGCACGGCGTGCAGCTCTTCTTCGGTGGGGCACATTTCCGGCTTGAAGCGGCGCAGATATTCCATCAGCACCAGCGAATGCTTCTGTTCTTCGAAGAACCACACGCTCATGAACGCGGAGAAATCGCTGTCGTGATGATTGTCACGCAGAAACATTTCCGTGGCGGGCAGCGCCGACCATTCGGTGATCGCGTTCATCTTGATCGTCGCAGCCTGCTCGTCGGTCAATAGCGATGCATCGAACTTGTCCCAGGGAATGTCTTTCTCCATGTCCCATCGAACGGATTCGAGCGATTTATAAAGTTCCGGGTAAAGCATGGTGTTCATAGTCCCACCCCTGTTCTGCACATACTGTTTGTGTCTGTCACTACTACGTGTAGCACTTTCCTGACCACGAACGAAACGCGCCGGGTGCCGTACCCGAACGCCGCGCCGTTCTCCGGCCAAGCCATCAATTTTACGCGGTAACCGGCCGCCTGGATGCACGGCCAGCGAAGAAGTCCGGGCGCTCGCGGGAGGAGCGGCTAACGCAAAGTTACACGCTCGAGTCACGCATTGCGCGGCCAACCGTGGGTGAGGGATACCCTATGCCTGAGGTCGAGCCAGTTTGCGATGAAAACCGCACCGTCCAGCCCTGCGCCGGTGATGCCGGCGGTGAATGAAGCCTGGGCGGCTGGTTGGTTGTTTTCAGCGCACGCCCAAACCAAACAAATGCCTTCCAATGATAGCACGCTGACTTCCTCAAACCCGCGCGATAGCGGACGCAATTCCAATGCCTGGTTGACCTGTCTCAACGACTGTGCAATCGGCGGAGTGTGGCTCGCGACGGGGTCAAAACGGTGACAGCCGGCGATTTTCTGGTCAACTGCCGCCGACAGTCGGCCCGGCTGCCGCCCGCCTCTCGCTGCGCGTCGTCAGAGGGATTTTTTTGGCGGTTTCGACCCGCTGCTGGCCGTACCGGCCGCTGCGCGTTTTGCCGTTGAGGGCGCGCGCTTCGCTGCCGGCCGCTTTGCCGCAGACTGGCCGGCAGCCCCAGCGCCTTCAGCCGAACTTGCCGACGCTGCGGCGGCTTCGTCCCCGGGCGACGGTCGCGGTACGTCGGTCGCCCCGCCAACTGCCTCGCTCGCCTCGTCGGCAGCGTCCGCGTCGGTCTCGGCTTGCGCGCCGCCGCTCCCGGCCGCGCCCGCGGCGCTCGCTGGCGGCTGAGTCATCGCGAATTGCGCGATCTGGTTGAATTGCGATTGCAGCAGATTCCACCATGCCGATGCGTCGAACGGCGGAGTGGCAGGTGTGCCTTCCTCGTCGCCCGACGATTCGCCGCTAGTCGAGTTTTCGGCCGAAGCCGCCGGCTCCGGATGAGGCCAGCCGCTCGTCGGCGACGGGCTCGGCGCGGGGGCCGGCGCTGGCGACGCCGCCGCCGGCTGACTCATCGATTGCTGTGCAAACGCGCCGAACGCACGCAGCGTCGCAAGCGTCGCGCGCTGCACTTCGAGCGCCTGAATCGCGGACTGCAGCATGCTCAGGTTCAGCTTGAGCCATTGCTCGACCGCGCGCATGTCGGTGATGCGCTTATCGAGTTCTTCGACGTTCGTAAGCGGCGCCATCATGTCGGACATCATCGACAGCGACGGACCCATGCCCGCGCCCACGCCCGCGCCCGATGGTGCGCCGGAGAACGCGGAGCCGAACGGCGACATGCGCATCATGCCCCACATGTGTTCCAGCATTTCGGCGGGCGGAAACCCAGGAAAGCCAGGGAACGGCGGCGTCGAACCAGATGTGTCAGTCATGCTTGTCGCCTCGCTGCATTAACAAAAAAGCGCGGAAGGAAAAATGCGAACCCAAGAGCGCATTGAGCGCGCCTGAAACCGATCATACAGCGCTGTGCATCGGAATCGCGCTGCATCCGTTACGGTGCGCGCCAAGGGTCGGCGCCGCCAAAATCCGGCGCACGCCGCTCGCGCAGCGAGTTCACGCCTTCACGCACGTCCGGCCCGGCGAACCCCATGAACTCCAGCGCAAGCGACGCATCGAAAGCGGGTCCTGCCGAGCGCAGCCAGTTGTTCAACGCGTACTTCGTCCAGCGGATCGCGGTTTGCGAACCGTGCGCGAGCTTCTGTGCGACTTCAAATGCTTTGGGCAGCAGGTCGTTTTCGTCGACCGCAAGCGACACGAGCCCGATGCGCTCCGCCTCCGCGCCGCTCACCGGCTCGCACAGCATCAGGTAGTACTTGGCCTTCGCCATGCCGCACAGTAGCGGCCAGACTATCGCCGCGTGGTCGCCGGCGGCTACGCCGAGCCGTGTGTGCCCGTCGATAATGCGTGCAGTCTTCGACGCGATCGAGATATCGGCAAGCAGACCCGCGACCAGACCCGCGCCGACAGCCGGACCGTGCATTGCCGAGACGATCGGTTTGCTGCAGTTGATGACGTTGTAGACCAGATCGCGAGCCTCGCGCCACACACGCGCGCGCACATCGAAGTCGGTAGCCATGTCTTCGACCAGTTGCAGATCGCCGCCTGCCGAAAAGCCCTTGCCCTCGCCGCGAATGATAGCGACGCGCGTGTCGGCATCGCGGTCGATGTCGCGCCAGATTTCCGCGAGTTCGTAATGCATGCGCGCGTCGGCCGTGGCAAGCGCGCTTCTGTTCGCGCCTTCGCCGCTCATCACCACTTCGAGTATGCCGTGCGGACGGCGATGTAACTTGAGCGACTGGTACCGTGCGTAGAACGCATCGTTGCTGTGAGGTTGTTCAGACATGGTGATCGATCCGTGTGTGCATGATGCGCGCATCGCTTAACGCGGCTGATAAACCCATTTGCCGCCGCTGATTTCGACCATGACGCGCGCGCGTTGGTCGAGCCCCAGGTGGTCCCCGGCGCTCATGTTGACGACGCCGTTGGTATCCGCGAGACCGCGCGTGCCTTCGAGTGCGTCGCGCAACGCACGACGAAATTCCGGCGTGCCCGGCGCGGCTGTTTTCAACGCGATCGGCACTGCGTGGCTGAGCAACATGCCTGCGTCCCACGTGTAGGAGCCGAATGCCGAAACGCTGCCCGGCCCACGCAGCGCTTCGAAGCGCGCGATGTAATCGAGCGCGAGGCGCTTCGCCGGATGATCCGCGGGCAATTGCGCCGCGACCAGCACTGGGCTCGCGGGCAGGAAGGTGCCGTTGCAATCGGCGCCGCACACGCGCAAGAAGTCGTTATTGCCCACGCCGTGATTGTGATAGATCAGCCCTTTGTAGCCGCGCTCGCGCAGTGTCTTCGGCGGTAGCGCCGCGGGCGTGCCGGCCGCACCCACCACCACTGCATCGGGATGCGTTGCAAGGATTTTCAGCACCTGCCCCGTCACGCTCGGATCAGTGCGATTGAACCGCTCGCTCGCCACCATCTGCATGTGGTGAAGCTGCGCGAACTTCGCGACTTCGGCGTAGAAGGTCTCGCCGAGCGCATCGGCCTGACCGATGAACGCGACAGTTTTCACTCCGCGTGTGCTGGCGTGCTCGGCAATTGCCGAAGCCATCATCGCATCCGTTTGCGGAGTCTTGAAGACCCAATGGCGCTTGGCATCAACGGGTTCAATGATTTTCGCCGACGACGCAAGCGAGATCATCGGCGTGGTTCCGTCGGCGACCACGTCGATCATTGCCAGCGAGTTCGGCGTAATGGATGAACCGATGATCGCGTCGACATGATTTTCGGAGATCAGCTTCTTGGTGTCCTGGACAGCCTGGGTCGTGTCCGACGCATCGTCGAGCACGATGTATTCGACGCTCTGGCCGCCTATCTGTTTCGGCAGCAACGTCGCCGTATCGCGCGCGGGAATGCCAAGCGACGCGGCGGGCCCCGTCAGCGAGAGCACGAGCCCGATCTTCACCTGAGCCAGCGCCGCCGCGGGCGACAGGCATACAAGCGCCGTACACAACGCGGCGACACGAGCCGCGGCTCTGGCGAGCCGCCTGCTCAGCTTCAGGCCCTCCCGCCTATTCAGCCGCAGCGGCGGCCGCCACGCGCTCGCATGCAGACCGCACGCGCGAGCGCTCCCCAATCCCGCGTCAATCGATCCAGCTCGCCGCATGGTGTCTCCTCACATGAGTTTTTCGTTTTGATATGCCGCCGATGCCGCCGCGCCAGTCAGTGTAGCGGCACGCGATGGCAGCGGCATCGGGCGAAACCCTTTCGGACGATGCGCCGTACCGCTTCAGTCGAGCGGTGCGATGCTCTGCTCGATGGAGCCGAAAATCGACTTGCCCGCTTCATCGAACATTTCGATCTTCACCGTGTCGCCGTACTTCATGAACTCGGTCTGCGGCGCGCCATGTTCGATCGTTTCGAGGCAGCGTTTTTCGGCGATACAGCAATAGCCGCGCTTCGCGTCCTTGTTGGAGACCGTGCCCGATCCGACAATCGCGCCCGCTCGCAAATTTCGCGTTTTCGCGGCATGCGCGATCAGCTGGCCGAAGTGGAACACCATGTCCGTGCCGGCGTCAGGCTGGCCGACTTTCTTGCCGTTCCAATGGACGATCATTGGCCGGTGCACTCGGCCTTCGCGCCAATGTTCGCCGAGTTCGTCGGGCGTCACGGCGACCGGTGCGAACGAAGAGGCCGGCTTGCTTTGGAAAAACCCGAAGCCCTTCGCGAGTTCGGCGGGAATCAGATTGCGCAGCGAGACGTCGTTGACGAGCGTAATCAGACGCACGCTTTTGAGCGCCTGCTCGGGCGTCGCGCCCATCGGCACGTCCGTGGTGATAACGGCAACTTCTGCCTCGAAGTCGATGCCGAACGCTTCGGATGCGCAGACCACGTCGTCTCTCGGACCGATGAAGTCGTCGCTGCCGCCCTGGTACATGAGCGGATCGGTCCAGAATTCCGGCGGCATCTCCGCGCCGCGCGCGCGCCGCACGAGTTCGACGTGATTCACATACGACGACCCGTCCGCCCATTGGAAAGCGCGGGGCAGCGGCGCCATGCAGTCGCTTGCGTCGAATGAAAATGTGTTGCGGGCTCGCCCCTGATTGAGCGCGTCGTACAGGTCGTGCAATTGCGGCGCGTAGAAGGTCCAGTCGTCGAGCACGCGCTGCAACGTGGGCGCGATCGCGTCGGCAACGGCCGCCGTGTGCAGGTCGCGGGACACGACAATCAGTTGGCCGTCGCGCGTGCCGTCCTTCAGCGTGGCAAGTTTCATGGATGATGAACCGGGTTAGTGACGATAGAGGGAATCTATTCTACGATGGTGAATCGGTGCAGCCCAAGCCCGCCTTGCCGAAACTGCTGACAGGCACATCCCGCGGGCTCTGTGGCCGGCTTTCTTTCATCGCTTCTGAACGCGCTTCGCGCCTTGCTCATGCCGAACACTGCCCGCTCCGGCACAATTCCTAACCGCGCCGACGCCGACGCCGCCGAAGCGTCCGACATCGACGACGAGACCGCCGAAACCACCGACGCAGCCGACGCCGGCGAGGAAAAGCTGCGCTCGGGCATCCAGTCGATCGAAGTCGGTTTCAGGCTGCTCGACGTGCTGACCCGCGAACCGCGCGCAATGATGCTGCGCGATCTCGCGCAGCGCGCCGGCATGAGTCCCGCGAAAGCGCACCGCTATCTCGTGAGCTTTCTACGCCTCGGCGTCGTCTCGCAAGACCCGCTCTCCGGCCGATATGAGCTGGGCGGCTTCGCGTTGCAACTCGGACTTGCGCGGCTTGCTCGCGTTGACGGCGTGAAGCTCGCGCGGATCGCGCTCGCCGAATTGCGCGACCGGCTGGATCTGACCGTGGGCATCGCCGTGTGGGGCAATCAGGGGCCGACCATGGTTCATTGGATGGAATCGAGCCATCCGGCAAAGGCGTCGTTGAAACTCGGCGACGTGATGCCGCTCCTCAGTTCCGCGACGGGCCTGCTCTTCGCGGCCTATCTGCCCGCGGGCAAGACCGGCGCGATGCTGCAACGCGAACTGGCCGACACCCGCCGCTCGTCGCATATGGGCGTGCCGCGCACCCGCGAGGAAGTTGAACGAGTGCTGGCGGACGTGCGCGAGCATGAAGCGGCGCGCGTCGAAGGCATGTTGCTTCCGACCATTCACGCGTTCTGCATGCCGGTGTTCGACTCGACCGGCGAACTGGCGCTCGGCCTCGTCGCGCTAGGTCACGAAGGTGCGTTCGACATTGGCTGGGGCGGCGAAATCGACACGGCGCTGCGTGAATGTGCGCAAAAGCTGTCGTACGAGCTGGGGTATAGTCCGACGCCGCGTTGAGGCTCGCCGCCGGCATTCCATTCATTCGCACTTTGCGCCCGCACTGCACGCATTCAATCGCCGATGGCTCTACCTTCCACCGCACGCCAGTCCGATCTGACGCTCGCTGACGAGCCGCGTGTCCGTTGGCGTACGTGGCGCTGGATCGCGGTCCTACTCGTGGTCGGCTTTCTTCACTGGATCGCCGCACAATGGGTCGAGCGCCACCGCGCGACGCTGAATCCATCCGACGACGAACATGTCCCAGTGCAGGTTGCGCTTCTTAAACCCGAACGTATCGAGCGCAATCCGGTTGCCACAGCCCCGGCTGTGCCCGCGCCCGAGCGGAAACGCAAGCCCGTCGCCGGCAAGCCGCGCGAACATGTGTTGACCGCGTTGCAACCGGCCGAGAAGCCCACCGTCGACGCCGCTATCGCCACATCGGACACCGCCGCCAGCGCGCCTGCCGCGAACGCGGTGCCGACCAGCGCGGCAAACTCCGCGAGCGCGGCGCAAGCCGCGCCAGCGGCGCCGGGCGTCAAGTTCTCGGTCCCGCCGTCCGGCGAACTTCAGTACGACACGTTTTACAACGGCGTGCGAAACCAGCCTGGCACGATCCATTGGACCAGCAGCGCGCAAAGTTACGAAATGGTGGTTTCGGTGCCCTTACCTTTTGTCGGCACCTTCGTGTATTCGAGCCATGGCCGTATTGATGCATTCGGCCTCGCTCCCGAGCAATACGTGGAAAAGCGCGGTCACCGCGTGGAAGATGTTTCCATCTTCAATCGCGCCGACAGGAAGATCGCCTTCACGCGAACACCGACGACGCTGCCGTTGCCCGACGGCGCGCAGGACCGCTTCAGCATGATCATGCAGCTGGCAAGCCTGGTGCGCGGCGACCCCGATGCCTACAAGCCGGGCGTGACGCGGCAGTTTTTTGTAGTAGACAGCGACAGTGGTGAAAACTGGCCAGTCGAGACTATCGGCGACGAAACCATCCGCACCGCGCAGGGCTACCTGCAAACGCGTCATTTCAAGCGGCTGCCGCGCCGCCAGGGCGACCAGCGCCGCATCGACGTATGGCTCGCGCCTTCGCTTGGCTGGCTGCCCGCGCGGCTCGTGCAGACGGAGCCGAACGGCACACAGTTCGAACTGGTGTGGCGCGGCAAGATCAATGTCGATAACAACGCGGGCTCATCCGATATATCGCCGGATGCCTCCCCTTCAGCTGCGCCGACAGCCGCCCCGCTGACATCGCCGCCAGGCCCACCTGTCAATTCGACCGGTGCCGACGACACTTCCGGCAACATCAAGCCCTGATCCATAGCCCGCCGGCACAGGCGGCAATGCGGGCATGCACTCGAATAGTGCCTCGCACATACTCGCGAAACTTCCTTCCCTGTGCCGACTCTGCATCATCTGATGCAACCGTTGGCGGGCCGCATACGTATCACACCGTATATGCGTGCAGCCTCGACCAATTCTTCCACTGCGATCCCCTTAAAGGAGCCCGCATGCAAGTGAACATCGACGGAATCGAGACCCGCTACGTGCTGAGCAATGAAGGCGGCGGCCCCTGGCTTACGTTCATTCATCAACTAGGCGGAGATCTGTCCGTGTGGGACCAGCTCGCCGGCTATTTTCGCGACGACTATACGGTTCTTCGCTACGACGTGCGGGGTCACGGCCAAACGGCATTGTCAAAAGAGCCGTTCTCGGTTGCCGATCTTGCCGGCGACCTTGCCGCGCTGCTCGATGCGCTGGGCGCGCCGAGCACGCACCTCGTAGGTATGTCGATGGGCGGCATGATCGCGCAGCAGTTCGCGCTGGATCACTCTTCGCGCGTGGACTCGCTCACCATTGCCGACAGCGTTGCCGCGAATCCGCCAGAGGCCCGCGCCACATGGGACCAACGCGCCGCGAGCGCCCGCCGGGACGGCATGGCGCCGCTTGCGGCCGCCACGCTCGAACGCTGGCTGACCGAGGATTTTCGGGTCGCGCATCCCGAAGCAGTAGAGCCGATACACGAGGCGCTGACCCGCACGTTGCCAGAAGGCTACGCCATGGCGTGCGAAGCGCTGCGCGACTTCGACGTACGCGGTAAGCTGGGAGCGATTCACTGTCCAACCCTCGTCGTGGCAGGGCGCCACGATACGGGCACGCGGCCTGCTGCTAGTCAGGAGATAGCAGATGCCATTGAAGGCGCTCACTTCGAATTACTCGACGCCGCTCATCTTGCGCCAGTCGAGCAGTCTCAACGTTTTGCTGCACTGCTTGAAACGTTTCTTGAAAGGCCGGTCTAACCGGTAGGTTCGGAACTTTTACAAGCGTCAATCCGGACCCACCCCTTGAATTCCACACCATAAGCTCCACGTATGGCGCAGGAATGGCCAGGAGCCAACGGAAATAAGGAGTGTCGCCATGCAAATGATCTACAACAGCCCTAACTATTGTGTCGTCGAATTTCCGCCGCAAGAAGGCCCGCTGGCCATGAAATCGGGTGGCTACGAGATCGTCGACAAAAACATGCAGCGTGAAATTTACATTGACGGTGCAATGGCGGCGCGGTTTCGCGAGAACGTGCAAAAGCTGATCGAAGAAGAACCGTCGCTAGACGAAGTCGACGAATTCCTCGGCCAGTTCGACAGCCTGATGCATCAACCGGTAATCCTCCACTGACCTTAAGGTCACGCCGACGTTCTCGGCGGTAGGACCGTTTGTACAGTTTTCAACGTATTTGGCGACATATATCGACCACGCCGTCCGGCACCGCCGGCGGCCTCTACAAGATGGTCGGCAGTCATGAAAGCGGTTCAGCGGGCTTCAGCCTGCTGAGCCGTTTTTCTTTTTGTGGTGTTCCTTCGCCGCGACGCGCTGCGCGCGTGTTGCGGTGTCGTTCAGTGGGATTCGCGCGCAGTAGTGCGCTGCGGTCTTTCGATGCCTTTGTCCCGACCTGAATTGCGCCTCACGCGACATCCAGTCAGCGCCCCGCCGCCCGCGCCCGGCGAATTAGCCCGGCTACGGCTACAATGACTGGTTCCCGAAAAAGTCGGCGCAAGCCCTTGTCCGCCATGAACCAGCCTGCCCAAACTGCCAAGCCTGTCCGTCCCGAGCTCGCCTATACCCGCGGCACGGCGCTGCCCGCGCTGCTCAAGTCGCGCATTCTGATTCTGGACGGCGCAATGGGCACGATGATCCAGCGCTACAAGCTCGACGAAGCGCGCTATCGCGGCGAGCGCTTCAAGGACTATGGGCGCGACATCAAAGGCAACAACGAACTGCTGTCCATCACGCAGCCGCAGATCATCAGCGAGATTCACGAGCAGTATCTGGCTGCGGGCGCCGACATCATCGAGACGAACACGTTCGGCGCGACCACGGTCGCGCAGGCGGATTACGGCATGGAAGCGCTTGCAGTCGAAATGAATCTGCAATCTGCAAAGCTCGCGCGCGCCGCATGCGACAAGTATTCGACGCCAGACAAGCCGCGCTTCGTAGCAGGCGCGATCGGACCGACGCCGAAGACCGCGAGCATTTCGCCCGACGTCAACGATCCCGGCGCGCGCAACGTCACATTCGACGAACTGCGCGCGGCCTATTACGAGCAGGCAAAGGCGCTGCTAGAGGGCGGCGCGGACCTGTTTCTCGTCGAAACGATCTTCGACACGCTCAATGCGAAGGCCGCGCTTTTCGCGCTCGACGAACTGTTCGAAAACACCGGCGAACGTTTGCCGATCATGATCTCCGGCACGGTCACCGACGCCTCGGGGCGCATTCTCTCGGGCCAGACCGTCGAGGCATTCTGGAACTCGCTGCGGCATGCAAAGCCGCTCACGTTCGGTTTGAACTGCGCGCTGGGCGCGGCGTTAATGCGCCCTTACATCGCCGAACTTGCGAAGCTCTGCGACACATATGTGTCGTGCTATCCGAACGCGGGCTTGCCGAATCCAATGAGCGATACGGGATTCGACGAATTGCCCGCCGACACGTCCGGACTGCTCAAGGAATTTGCCGAAGCGGGCCTCGTGAACATTGCGGGCGGCTGCTGCGGTACGACGCCGGAGCACATCGCTGCAATAGCGAAGGCGCTCGCCGAAGTGAAGCCGCGCAAATGGCCGACGCAGTATCGCGACGCCGCGTAAGCGGCGTCCAGGCAGACGCACCGCAGACCCAACCGAGCCGCACCTAACGCACGCAATCGACTCGCATATACGCCATGACAGATCACACCATGCGCCTTGCCGGCCTCGAGCCGTTCAACGTCACGTCCGGGACGCTTTTCATCAACGTCGGTGAACGCACCAACGTGACAGGATCGAAGGCGTTCGCACGAATGATCCTGAACGACCAGTTTGACGAAGCCATTGCCGTCGCGCGCCAGCAGGTGGAAAACGGCGCGCAGGTGATCGACGTCAACATGGACGAGGCGATGCTCGACTCGAAAGCGGCGATGGTCCGCTTCATGAATCTGATCGCGTCGGAGCCGGACATCGCGCGCGTGCCGATCATGATCGACTCGTCGAAGTGGGAAGTGATCGAAGCGGGCCTGAAGTGCGTGCAAGGCAAGGCGATCGTCAACTCCATCTCGCTCAAGGAAGGCGAAGAAGCGTTCCGCCATCACGCGAACCTGATTCGCCGCTACGGCGCGGCCGCCGTAGTCATGGCGTTCGACGAGCAGGGCCAGGCCGACACCTTCGAGCGCAAGACGCAGATTTGCAAGCGCTCGTACGACTTCCTCGTGAACGAAGTGGGCTTTCCGCCGGAAGACATTATCTTCGACCCGAACATCTTCGCGATTGCCACCGGTATCGAGGAGCACAACAACTACGCGGTCGATTTCATCAACGCGGCGCGCTGGATCAAGGAAAACCTGCCGTATGCGAAGGTGAGCGGCGGCGTGTCGAACGTGTCGTTCTCGTTCCGCGGCAACGATCCGGTGCGCGAGGCGATTCACACTGTGTTCCTGTATCACGCAATCCAGGCCGGCATGGACATGGGCATCGTCAACGCGGGGCAGCTCGGCGTGTATGCCGACCTCGATCCGGAACTGCGCGAACGCGTTGAAGACGTGGTCCTGAACCGTCGCCAGGACGGCACCGACCGCCTGCTCGAAATCGCCGACAAATTCAAGACCGGCGCGGCGAAGAAAGAAGAGAACCTGGAGTGGCGTAACCAGCCCGTCGAGAAGCGCCTGTCGCATGCGCTCGTGCATGGCATTACGAACTTCATTGTCGAAGATACCGAGGAAGTGCGCGCGAAGATCGCGGCCGCAGGCGGCCGTCCGATCAACGTGATCGAAGGCCCGCTGATGGACGGCATGAACATCGTCGGCGACCTGTTCGGTCAGGGCAAGATGTTCCTGCCGCAGGTCGTGAAGTCGGCGCGCGTTATGAAGCAGGCGGTTGCGCATCTGATCCCGTTCATCGAAGAAGAAAAGAAGCAACTTGCGGCCGCGGGCGGCGACGTGCGCGCGAAGGGCAAGATCGTCATTGCGACCGTCAAGGGCGACGTGCACGACATCGGCAAGAACATCGTGTCGGTGGTGCTTCAGTGCAATAACTTCGAAGTGGTCAACATGGGTGTGATGGTCCCATGCAACGACATTCTCGCGAAGGCGAAGGTCGAAGGCGCGGACATCATCGGGCTCTCCGGGCTGATCACGCCGAGTCTCGAAGAAATGGCCTACGTCGCGTCGGAAATGCAGCGCGACGACTACTTCCGCGTGAAGAAGATTCCGCTGCTGATCGGCGGCGCGACCACCTCGCGCGTGCACACCGCAGTGAAGATCGCGCCGCATTACGAAGGTCCTGTGGTGTACGTGCCGGACGCGTCGCGTTCGGTGTCCGTCGCCTCTAGTCTGCTGTCAGATGAAGGCGCGACGAAGTATCTCGACGAATTGAAGTCCGACTACGAGCGCATTCGCAATCAGCACGCGAACAAGAAGGCGCTGCCGATGGTCTCGCTTGCCGAAGCCCGCGCGAACAAAACGCCGATCGACTGGAACGGCTATCAGCCGGTCAAGCCCAAGTTCATCGGCCGGCGCGTGTTCAAGAACTTCGATCTGAACGAGTTGGCCAACTACATCGACTGGGGGCCGTTCTTCCAGACCTGGGACCTCGCCGGCCCATATCCGGCGATCCTGAACGACGAGATCGTCGGCGAATCGGCGCGGCGCCTGTTTTCCGACGGCAAGTCGATGCTCGCGCGCCTGATCCAGGGTCGCTGGCTGCAGGCAAACGGCGTGATCGCGCTGCTGCCCGCCAACACGGTCAACGACGACGACATCGAAATCTATACGGACGAATCGCGCACCGAAGTCGCGCTCACATGGCGCAACCTGCGGCAGCAAAGCGTGCGGCCGGTGGTAGACGGCGTGATGCGCCCGAACCGCTCGCTAGCAGACTTTATTGCGCCGAAAGACTCGGGCGTGGCGGACTACATCGGCATGTTCGCGGTCACGGCGGGTCTGGGCGTCGATGTGAAGGAAAAGCAGTTCGAAAAGGATCACGACGACTACAGCGCAATCATGCTGAAGGCGCTCGCCGACCGTTTCGCCGAAGCCTTTGCCGAAGCGCTGCATGCGCGCGTGCGGCGCGACCTGTGGGGTTACGCCAACACCGAAAACCTGTCCAGCGACGACCTGATCGCCGAAAAATATCGCGGCATTCGCCCGGCGCCCGGCTATCCGGCGTGCCCGGACCATCTGGTGAAGCGTGACATGTTCGAGGTGCTGCAGGCGGGGGACATCGGCATGAGCGTGACCGAATCGCTCGCCATGCTGCCGGCGGCCAGCGTCTCCGGCTTCTATCTCGCGCATCCGGACAGCACGTATTTCTCGGTGGGCAAGATCGGCCAGGACCAGCTGGAAGACTACGCGCAGCGAATGTCGCTTTCGAAGGCGGATGCCGAGCGGGCGTTGGCGCCGTTGCTCTAAGCCGGTAAGAGCCGATCTGCCGGCGTGGCGGGAAACCCACTATATCGGGCGAGAAAGACTGAATATTTGCGGCAACGTAATTTTCGGCTTTGTAGACTGAGGCGGCTTGACCCGCCAGACGCGGCCAAAACGCGTCGGCTCAATTAATTGCAACCGTCGACGGAGAAAATCCTATGAAGAAGCTGGTGCTGTTATTGACTGCTGTTTCGCTTGCCGCGGGCGCTTCGGCGGCGCTCGCGCAAACTGCCGCTCCGGGCGGTTCGAGCGCGGTCAGTTCGTACTCCCCGCCCACGGTCAAACACGTCAAGAAACCGAAGAAGCAAAAAATGAAGAAAGGTGAGTCAGCTCCCGCAGCCGCTCCGGCAGCCGCCAGTCAGTAAGCAGGCTGCACGGCCACAGCGCTTTCGGCCTCGCAACAAAAAAGAGCCCGCGTCGAGCGGGCTCTTTTTCATTCAGACGTGAGGCGCGGGCCGCCGGGCATCAGGTCTGCGGCCGATACCGCGCGCGCATATCCCTCGCGGTCCGATTGCGTTGGCGTGGCTCGCTCGCGAGAATCAAAGTCCCCAGACAATGTCTGCGTTCTCTTTTTGCGCGGCGCGCAGCATGTCGAGGAACGGGTAAGCGCGCTGTGCGAGTCCAGGCGGAATCTCGTGATGCTCGTGGCCCTCTTCGCCTTCGTGGAAATGGCCGTCGTGCTCGGCGCGTTCCTGCTTGTCGAAGGTGATGGCCGCTTCGAGTTTGGTGATAGCGTCTGCGAGTTCGTCGTGCGTAATGACGCCTCGTTGACCTAGACGTTTGCCGACAATGCCGACCAGATGCTGTGCCAGATTGTCGAGCATCATCACGTCTGGACAAGCGCGACATTTGAAAGTAATCAGCATGACTGTTCCCTTTTTCGTTATGTTCGATTGACGCGCGAGCGGCGCTCAATGCAGCCGTCAGCACGCGCTCCGTTAGCTCGCCAAAGAGACGCGGCGGCATCGGCCCTTGCTGGGCATCTGATTGAACATATTAGCACCTGCTAAAATCCGTCTGGACGGAAAAGCGCGCCTTGCTGCGCCGCGCGCACAGGTGCAAGCGCGGCGCAGCAAGCCCGGCCGGTCCGCGCCTGCATGCCGCCGCGGCCATGCCTTTGCAGGGCGTCGCGCAACGCGCTTATTGTGTTGCAGGCGGCGTGCCCGATGGCGCGTCCGTCATGCCGATGCGTTGACGAGCGAACCGCCGCTTTCCACGCTTCTGACGAATCGGCCGTGCCTGCCGCGCGGCCGGCGCCTCTTCCGCATCACCGGATTGCCTCACTGGACTCGCAACAAGCATGCTGCCCGCACATAAACATACTCTTGAAACACTGCTCGCCGACACGGTGAAGCAGGTAGCTCTTGCCACGCAAGGTGCGGCCGAAGCCGCGTTCGTGTCGCCCACTATCGCGCTGGAGCGACCCAAAGTCGCTGCCCACGGCGACGTCGCGTGCAATGTGGCGATGCAACTCGCCAAGCCGCTGCGCGCCAATCCGCGCCAGCTTGCACAGCAGATCGTCGACGCGCTGCTCGCGCAGCCGCAAGCGCGCGGACTCATTGAAGCCGCCGAAGTCGCGGGTCCCGGCTTCATCAACCTGCGCCTCGCCGCCACGGCAAAGCAGGCCGTGATCGCCGCCGTGCTCGCCGAGAAAGAAACGTATGGCCGCTCGCAACGCGACGCCGGCAAGCATGTGCTCATCGAATTCGTGTCGGCGAACCCGACGGGACCGCTGCACGTCGGCCACGGTCGCCAGGCCGCGCTCGGCGACGCGCTGTCGAACGTGCTCGCGTCGCAAGGCTGGGACGTGCATCGCGAGTTCTATTACAACGACGCCGGCGTGCAGATCGCAACGCTCGCGCTGTCCACCCAGGCACGCGCACGCGGTCTCGCTCCGGGCGACGAAGGCTGGCCGGCTTCGGCGTACAACGGCGAGTACATTGCCGACATCGCGAAAGATTATATGAACGGCGTCACGGTATCCGCGAGCGACGGTGAACCCGTCACCGGCGCGGGCGACGTCGAAAACCTCGACGCGATCCGCCGTTTCGCGGTCGCGTACCTGCGCCGCGAGCAGGACATGGACTTGCAGGCGTTCGGCGTGAAGTTCGACCAGTACTATCTGGAGTCGTCGCTTTACACCGAAGGCCGCGTGGAGAAGACAGTGCAGGCGCTGATCGCCGCGGGCAAGACCTACGAGCAGGAAGGCGCGCTCTGGCTGCGCACGACCGACGACGGCGACGACAAAGACCGGGTCATGCGCAAAACCGACGGCACGTACACGTACTTCGTGCCGGACGTCGCGTATCACGTCGCGAAGTGGGAGCGCGGCTTCACGAAGGTCATCAACATTCAGGGCTCCGATCACCATGGCACGATCGCGCGCGTGCGCGCCGGCCTGCAAGGTCTCGGCATCGGCATTCCGAAAGGCTACCCGGACTACGTGCTGCACAAGATGGTCACGGTCATGCGCAACGGCGAAGAGGTGAAGATCTCGAAGCGCGCGGGCAGCTACGTGACGGTGCGCGATCTGATCGAATGGTCGGGCGGCGCGACGCCGGGCTCCGAAGCCGCTGTCGATCTGATCGACGAAGAAACGATTCGCCGTGGCCGCGACGCTGTTCGCTTCTTCCTGATTTCGCGCAAGGCCGATACTGAGTTCGTCTTCGACATCGACCTCGCGTTGAAACAAAATGACGAAAACCCCGTGCACTACGTGCAATATGCGCATGCCCGGATCTGCTCCGTGATAGCCGAATGCAAGTCCCGCTACAGCGGCGACCAAAGTGCTGACGAAAGCACGCTTGCCAGCGTCGACCTCGCGCCGCTCACGAGCGAACGCTCAATGGCTTTGCTGAACAAGCTCGCCGAGTTCCCGGACATGCTTCAACATGCCGCCGACGAACTCGCGCCGCACGCGGTCGCGTTCTATCTGCGCGACCTCGCCGGGGAATTCCACTCGTTCTACAATGACAGAGCCGAGCGCGTGCTGGTCGACGATGCCGCCGAACGCAATGCACGCGTCGCGCTGCTTGCGGCCACGCGTCAGGTGCTCGCCAACGGTCTTGCGATCATCGGCGTCTCCGCTCCAGTCAAGATGTAAGTCCTCCGGCGCAACATGTATGCGGCCGTCGTTATAATCGGCGGCCGTTCCAGGATTCTTTTTGCAGGTAATTCGTACGATGGCAAAACCACGCCGCACAACAAAGCAATCGAAACAAACCGGGGGCACTTTTCTCGGCATCGTGCTGGGCCTGATCGTCGGCCTTGCGATCGCGGTAGTGGTGGCGCTTTATATCACCCGTGCGCCTACGCCGTTCGTCTCGAAGGTGGCGCCGCCTGCTGCATCCGATTCGAGCGCGAGCCAGGCGCAATACGATCCGAACCGTCCGCTGCAAGGCAAGACGCCGGGGCAGCCGGTGCCGCAAGCGGCACAACCCGCGCCACCGAATACCGCGCCTGGCCAGACCAACTCGCAGACCCAGTCGGGCATGCTCGAGCAGCCTCAGATCATCGAAGTGCCGCCGACCATCGGCAATAATCCGAACGCCAACGCGAACGGCACCGCGGTCGCTCCGAAGCCGGCTCAGGACAATGGCAGCACCACCACCGCCGCCGTGCCTGCGAAGAAGCCGCAAGCTACCAGCGCGCCGGCAGCGACGGCCGCGGGTTCGGCGCCGAAAAGCACTTCGTCGGCCACAGCCGCAAACGGCAAACCGGGTTCGGGCGCAGCCCCGGCGCCAGGCGACGCGAACACCGGCTACTTCCTGCAAGTGGGCGCGTACAAGACCGCTGCCGACGCCGAACAGCAACGCGCGCGTCTCGCGTTCCAGGGCTTCGAGTCGAAGGTCACGCAGCGCGATGCGGGTGGCGTCACGTACTATCGCGTGCGTATCGGACCGTTTTCGAAGTTCGAGGACATGAACGCGAACCGTCAGCGCCTGTCGGACGCGGGCGTGGACACAGCGGTCATCCGCTTCACCAAACAATAAACAGCGAGCGACCGCCGGCTGCGCCGCCGCCGAACTATCGGTGTGCGGCGCCTGTCACAGGAATCGCAAGCAAGAAAAGCATGATTGAGCTCTACGGACGATAGAACCGTCGAACGCCGATTCTAAAAACGGTGACGGGCATTTGCGTGGCGCCACTGTTTTACGCCTACTTGGGTCAACAAAACATGAAAAAACTGCTGAGCATTCTGTTCCTCTCGCTGGGGCTCGTTGCAGCCACGGCGCACGCATCGCCGACGGCGCCGGTCGCGGGCAAGGACTACACGGTGTTGCCGAGCGCGCAGCCCACCGACGTGCCCGCCGGCAAGATCGAAGTCACCGAATTCTTCTGGTACGGCTGCCCGCACTGCAACGAATTCAACCCGTACCTCGAAGCATGGGTGAAGAAGCAAGGTGCCGACGTGGTGTTCAAGCGCGTGCCGGTTGCCTTCCGCGACGACTTCATTCCGCATTCCAAGATGTATCACGCGCTCGACGCACTGGGTCTCGCCACACAACTCACGCCGAAAGTCTTCAACGAAATCCACGTCAATAAAAACTATCTGCTGACGCCCGAAGATCAGGCCAAATTCCTCGCGAAGAACGGCGTCGATCCGAAGAAGTACATGGACGCGTACAACTCTTTCTCGACGCAAAGCGCGTTGCAGAAAGACAAGAAGCTGCTCGAGGACTATAAGATCGACGGCGTGCCGACTATCGCAGTCCAGGGCAAGTATGAAACCGGCCCGGCTGCCACCAATAGCCTGCCCGGCACCGTGCAGGTGCTCGACTATCTGGTCCAGCAGGTTCGCGCAAAGAAGATGTAAAACCCGAGGCGCCGGAATGAGTTCACCGTTGAAAGTTTTCATTACCGGCGCGTCAAGTGGAATCGGCCTCGCGCTCGCCGCCGAATATGCGCGGCGCGGCGCGATTCTCGGCCTGGTTGCCCGCCGCGGCGACGCCCTTGCTGCCTTCCAGCGGTCTCATCCGCAGAACCCCATTTCCATCTATTCCGTCGACGTCCGTGACGCCGAGGCGCTCGCCGATGCCGCCGCGCAATTCATCGCGCAGCACGGCGTGCCGGACATCGTGATCGCCAATGCAGGCGTGAGCCGCGGCGCGATCACCGGACAGGGCGATCTGCGCACGTTCCGCGAAGTGATGGACGTCAACTACTTCGGCGTGGTCGCCACCTTCGAGCCGTTCGCCGCGCCCATGATCGCGGCCAGGCGCGGAACGCTGGTCGGCATTGCCAGCGTAGCAGGCGTGCGCGGCTTGCCCGGCTCGGGTGCGTACAGCGCGTCGAAAACCGCGGCGGCGAAGTATCTCGAAGCGCTGCGCGTCGAGATGCGTCCGCTCGGCGTCGGCGTGGTCACGATCGCGCCTGGCTATGTCCGCACGCCGATGACCGCGCACAATCCGTACAGCATGCCCTTCCTGATGGACGCCGATCGTTTTGCCGCCAAGGCCGCGCGTGCGATCGAGCGTCGCACGGCTTACGCTGTGTTCCCCTGGCAGATGCGCGTGGTGGCAATGCTGCTGCACGTAGCGCCACGCTGGCTCTATGACCGCGTGTTCGAACGCGCGCCGCGCAAGCCGCGCGCCGTCGCCGAGTAAATCATGTCACTGCGTGCGGTCGATGCAACCGGCGTCGCGCACGAGAAAGCGGGTGCCGGCGCGCGCATCGTCTCGCTGGTACCGAGCATCACCGAACTGCTGTTTGCTCTCGGCCTCGAACCGCAGATCGTCGGGCGCACCGGCTTTTGCGTGCATCCGCGCGACAAGGTTCGCAACGTGCCCAAGGTCGGCGGCACGAAAGCGGTGAATATCGAAACAATTCGCGCGCTGCAACCTACGCATCTGATCGTCAATATCGACGAGAACGAGCGCGGCACCGTCGAACAGTTGCGCGCGATCGTGCCGCATGTCGTCGTCACGCATCCGCAGACACCGCAGGACAACCTTTCGCTCTACGCGCTGCTGGGCGCAATTTTCGATCGGGATAAGGAAGCGCAGCGTCTCGCCGCAATGCTTGAAGCGCGTCTGCACGAGGCCGCCTCACGCGCGTTTGCTGCGCAGAACGTGCTGTATCTGATCTGGCGCGAACCATGGATGACCGTTGCGCGCGACACTTACATTTCCGCGATGCTGCGCCTCGTGAACTGGCACACGCTGCCCGACGTGCAAGGCGGAGCCGCGGGCGCGGCCCGTTATCCGGCGTTCGATTTCGACCGCTCGCCGTGGCTTGCCGGCGTCGACCGTATTCTGCTTTCAAGCGAGCCATATCGCTTCACGCAAGCACATTGCGATGCGCTCAAAAGCGATCCGCGAATGGCCGGCAAGCACATTGAGTTGATCGATGGCGAGATGGTGTCGTGGTACGGCGTGCGCGCTATCGACGGCATCGCTTATCTAATGAAGCGGGCCGGGTCTGCGTGAACCCGCGGCGCTGATTCCATATGAATATGCGGATTATGTTGTTGTCGTCGCAACGGCCCTTCGATAAGCTTTCGCGAAGGCCGGCGCGCGCCTGGTCCGTCAGTTGATCACCTGGTTGGTCCCGACTGATGCTGGCCATGCGCGAGCGCTGGAAACGTATCAAAATGAAGTCGACGGCCACGCCGCCGTCGCCCGTCAACGGAACATAACCAGAAACCAGACGCACTGCCTGACTGCGCTTGTTATCGGAGATCTTATGCGCTTCAAACTGCTCGCAGCCGCCGTACTGTTCACAGCGCCCGCGCTCGTGCTCGCCAAACCGCTGACCGTCTGCACCGAGTCGAGCCCCGACGGCTTCGATGTCGTGCAGTTCAACTCGCTCGTCACGACGAATGCGTCGGCTGACGTGATTTTCAATTCGCTGGTCTCATACGACGAAGCCGCAAAGAAAGTGGTGCCGTCGCTGGCCGACAAATGGGACGTGAGCGCGGACGGTCTCACCTACACGTTCCACCTGCGCCCGAACGTGCAGTTTCAGACCGCCGACTACTTCAAGCCGAGCCGGCCGCTGAACGCCGACGACGTCGTCTTCACGTTCGACCGCATGCTGAACGACAGCAACCCGTGGCACAAGGTGGCGGGCGCGAGCGGCTTCCCGCATGCGCAGTCAATGGGATTGCCGAAGCTCATCAAGTCGATCAGCAAGGTCGACGACAACACCGTCAAGTTCGAACTTAACGCACCGGACGCGACCTTCGTGTCGATCCTCACCATGGGCTTCGCCTCGATCTATTCCGCCGAGTACGCGGATCAGTTGCTCAAGGCCGGCAAGCAGGTCGATCTGAACTCGAAGCCTATCGGCACGGGTCCATTCGAACTGAAGAGCTACACGAAAGACGCGGTGATCCGTTATGACGTCAATCCGTCCTACTGGGGCGCGAAACCGAAGATCGACCGTCTGATCTACGCAATTACGCCAGACGCCACGGTGCGCGCGCAGAAGGTGAAGGCGGGCGAATGCCAGATTGCTTTGTCGCCGAAGCCGCAGGATCTCGCCGACGCAAAGGGCGACAAGTCGCTCGCCATCGTTCAGACGCCTGCATTCATGACCGCGTTCGTCGCGTTGAACACGCAGAAAAAGCCGCTCGACAATCAGAAAGTGCGCGCCGCTTTGAACATGGCGTTCGACCGCACCACGTATCTGAAGACCGTCTTCGACAACACTGCGACGCCGGCGGTCAATCCGTATCCGCCGAATACGTGGAGCTATGACAAGGCAGTAAAGGCGTGGCCCTACGATCCCGCGAAGGCCAAAAAGCTGCTCGCCGACGCGGGCTATCCGAACGGCTTCGAAACGACGATCTGGGTGCGCCCGAACGGCAGCGTGCTGAATCCGAATCCGAAGGCCGGCGCCGAACTGCTTCAGGCGGACTTCGCCAAGATCGGCGTGAAGGCGGACGTGAAAGTGATCGAATGGGGCGAACTGATCAAGCAGGCCAAGCAGGGCCAGCATGATTCGCTATTCATGGGCTGGGCCGGCGACAACGGCGACCCGGACAATTACCTGTCGCCGCTCTTTAGCTGCAACGCGGTGAAGTCGGGCATCAACTTCGCGCGCTTCTGCAATGAGGATCTCGACAAGCTCATCGCCGACGGCAAGTCCACGCCCGATCAGGCCAAACGCGCGAAAGCGTATCAGGCCGCGCAGCAGATCATCCACGATCAGGCGCTGTGGATTCCGCTCGGCTATCCGACTGCCGCAGCTATCACGCGAACCAACGTGAGCGGTTATCACGTGAGTCCGTTTGGACGACAGAACTTTGGAACGGTGGCCGTGCAGTAGTCACTCGCTGCGCTCTGAAACGTAAAAAAAGCCCGGAGGCGAGAGCTCCGGGCTTTTTTTTCGACATCTCACACGAGGTGAACCATCACGCCGAAAAGCGCATCACTCCATCCGCATCCAGCCTGCGCTTTAGCGCGCCCGCCAGCCACAGCAGATGCAAGTGCGCGAGCGCCTCGCCCATCGCGAACGTCAACTGGTGAATATCGAGCTCGCGCTTGAACATTAGCGGAACGATATCTGCCGCGCTTTGCGGTTTTTGCGCACACGCTTCACGGACTTCCGCGAGACGCGCATCGTGATGTTCGCGCAGCTGCCTCACGCGCGTACGCACGCCGCGAAACGGCTTGCCATGCGACGGCAGCGCGAGCGTGTCCTCGGGCATTGCTTCGTAGCGCGCAAGCGATTCCAGATACAGCGCGAGCGGCGAGCCCTCCGGTTCCATCGCGAAGACCGACACGTTTGTCGATATGCGCGGCAAAACCATGTCACCGGAGATCAGCACGCCGATCTCCTCGCAATGCAACGCGCAATGCTCCGGCGAGTGACCGAAGCCCGTCACCACGCGCCACGTCTTGCCACCGATCCTGACGGCATCCGCTTCGCGCAAGCGCCTGTACTGGTCCGGGACTTCAGGCACCAGGTTCGCGTAATAGCTTTGTCGGCTGCGTAGCTTGTCGAGCGACGCCTCGTCGGTCACGCCATGCAGCGCGAAGTGGCGCGCAGCGCCCTCGCCGCCCGCGTTCGAGCCGTCGCCCGCCGCCATCACGCGAGCCTGCATGTATTCGCCGAGCGTCATCCATAGCCGGGCGTCCCAGCGCTTCTTGTCACCGCCGCTGCAAATCCAGTGCGCGAGACCGACGTGGTCCGGATGGCAATGCGTGACGATCACGCGCAGCACCGGCAAACCGCCGAGCACGGACTCGAACACTGTCTCCCAGTTCTCCTTGATCGCGTCGGACGCGATCCCGCAATCGACCACCGTCCATCCGTCCTGACCGTCGATCTGATCGCGCAGCAGCCAGAGATTGATATGGTCGAGCGCAAACGGCAGCGGCATCCGCACCCAGAAGACGCCGGGCACGACTTCCTGCGCGTGGCCGGGTTCGGGCAATGTGTCTTTGAACGGATAGTCGAGTTGATGTTCGAGCGCATTCATTTCGGATGTCTTCCTCCACGCGTTCCGCGTACTTGCCGCAGGTTGCATTCAACCCAAGTTGACGATAACGTAAACGTCGATTCTATCGTTCAATCCGATTTTTTGCCCGGTTACTGAATGTCCCGATGAACACGCAATACACGATCACCGAGCTCGCGCGGGAGTTCGACGTCACACCGCGCGCAATTCGCTTCTACGAAGATCAGGGTTTACTCTCACCGAGCCGCGAAGGTTCCAGCGGCTTGCGGCGCGTCTACTCGGGCCGCGACCGCACGCGGCTCAAGCTCACGTTGCGCGGCAAACGACTCGGTTTCACGCTCTCCGAGATTCGCGATCTGCTGGACGTCTATGAATCGCCAACTGACACGGTGCCGCAACTGCAAGCGTTTCTCGCCACGGTCGCGCGTCATCGCGATGTGCTGGAGCGCCAACTGGAAGACCTGAACGCGACGCTCGAAGACCTCGCGCAATATGAAGCTCAGGCGCGGGCGCTGCTTGAGAACGGCATGCACAAAGCACGTGAACCCAAGCCGGCGTAAGCAGGCGGAGAACCACCGCCGAACAGTTTTTTTGCCGCAAGTTGAGCCGTGTAACGATGCGGAACAGGAGCATTGAGCGGAGTTAGTCGGAAAAGTCGGCGAGTGCCCTGCAACGTTCACGTGGCGGCGGGTCACCAACCGGTTGGCGCAATGCGTCGAAGGCGCACTCGAACGATACAATCACGGGTGTCTTCACGACATGAGACGAATGCACGGTCGACATGAATCACTTCCCCAAACTGTTGTCGTCGCAAATCGGCTTTGACGTCGCGGAAACGCTGCTCGAAGGATTCAACCGGCACTATCGGATCTTTCGCGACGCGGCGATCCACGCCAAGGCGCTGTTCGAAAGCGGCGACTGGCACGGTCTGCAAAAGCTGGCCCGCGAGCGCATTACTTCATACGACGATCGCGTGGAAGAATGCGTCGCGCTGCTCGAGGACGAGTACGACGCGGAGAATATCGACAGCGAAGTGTGGCAACAGATCAAGCTGCACTACATTGGGCTACTGACCACGCATCGTCAGCCCGAGTGCGCGGAAACGTTTTTCAATTCCGTCTGCTGCAAAATCCTGCATCGCTCGTATTTCAACAACGACTTCATCTTCGTGCGCCCGGCGATCTCGACCGAATACATCGAGAACGACGAGCCCGCAGCAAAGCCTACTTACCGTGCGTACTATCCCGGCAAGGACGGCCTCGCCGCCACGCTCGAGCGCATCGTTACGAACTTCCAGCTGGAGCCGCCGTTCGAAGATCTGACGCGCGACGTCGGCTGCGTGATGCAGACGATTCACGACTCGTTCGGTACGTTCGACGAAGCGCCGAACTTCCAGATTCATGTGCTTTCGTCGCTGTTCTTCCGCAACAAGTCGGCGTATATCGTCGGCAGAATTATCAACGGCGATATGCTGCTGCCGTTCGCAGTGCCGCTGCGCCATGTGCAGCCCGGCTTGCTCGCGCTGGATACCGTGCTGCTCAAGCGCGAACAGTTGCTGATCATTTTCAGCTTCTCGCACTCGTACTTTCTGGTGGATATGGAAGTGCCGTCCGCTTACGTGGAATTCCTCGGCACCATCATGCCGGGCAAACCGAAGGCCGAGATCTACACGTCAGTCGGCTTGCAGAAGCAGGGCAAGAATCTGTTCTATCGCGACTTGCTGCATCACCTGTCGCATTCGAGCGATCAGTTCATCATCGCGCCGGGCATCAAGGGGCTCGTGATGCTGGTGTTCACGTTGCCTTCGTTTCCGTATGTGTTCAAGCTGATCAAGGACAACTTCCCGCCGCCGAAAGAAACCACGCGCGCGAAGATTCAGGAGAAGTATCAGCTGGTGAAACGGCACGACCGCCTGGGCCGCATGGCGGACACGCTCGAATATTCGAGCGTTGCGCTGCCCCTTTCGCGGCTCGACGAAGCGCTCTTACGCGAACTGGAAAAGGAAGTGCCGTCGCTGCTCGAATACGACGGCGACAATCTCGTGATTCGCCATATGTACATCGAGCGTCGCATGGTGCCGCTCAATCTGTTCCTGCAAAACGGCAGCGAGAACGACGTCGATCACGGCATCAAGGAATATGGCAACGCGGTGAAAGAACTGATGCAGGCGAACATTTTCCCCGGCGACATGCTGTACAAGAACTTCGGCGTGACGCGCCACGGCCGTGTCGTGTTTTACGACTACGACGAGATCGAATATCTGACAGATTGCAACGTGCGCGCGGTGCCCGCACCGCGTAACGAGGAAGACGAAATGTCGGGCGAGCCGTGGTACTCGGTCGGCCCGCACGACATCTTCCCGGAGACGTATGGCACTTTCCTGCTCGGCGATCCACGCGTGCGCCGCTCGTTCCTGCAGCATCACGCCGACTTCTTCGATCCCGCGCTGTGGCAAAAGCATAAGAACCATCTGCTGAAGGGCGAATTGCCCGATTTTTTCCCGTACGACAGCAGCGTGCGCTTCTGCATCCGCTATCCGGAACGCTTTGCCGATACGGCATTCAACGCACCGAATGCTCAGGACGCCGCGCAAGCGCCAGAGAACGAGCGCAGCGTAAGAGTCGCATAGTGGCCCGCACGCCGCATGAATGACGCCTGTACGACACCGAATCTAACGTAACGACCCGGCCGCTCAAGCGGTCGAATAACCGCCAAGACGCTTTATGAACACGAACGCTTCCAACCCTGCTCACCCGCTCGCTCATCTGTTCGACAACAACGACGCGTGGGTTGCCCGCAAACTGTCCGAAGACCCCGAGTACTTCTCGCGCCTTGCGCATCAGCAGACGCCCGAGTATCTGTGGATCGGCTGCTCCGATTCGCGCGTGCCGGCCAACCAGATCATCGGCTTGCCGCCGGGCGAAGTGTTCGTGCATAGAAACATCGCAAACGTAGTGGTGCATACGGATCTGAACTGTTTGTCGGTGATCCAGTTCGCCGTCGATCTGCTGAAGGTCAAGCACATCATGGTGGTCGGCCACTATGGCTGTTCCGGCGTGGGCGCGGCATTGCACGGCCGCCGCGTGGGTCTCGCGGATAACTGGCTGCATCACGTGCAGGACGTGCGGGCGAAGCATGCCGCGCTGCTCGACGAATGGCCGCTCGGCGAGGCGCGTCACCGGCGTCTCGTCGAACTGAACGCTCTCGAACAAGTGGTGAACGTGTGCCGCACGACCATCATCAACGATGCATGGGCGCGCGGCCAGGAACTGACCGTGCACGGCTGGGCGTACGGCGTGCACGACGGCAAGGTGCGCGACCTCGGCATGACGATCAACAACGCGGCCGCGCTCGATGAAACTTACCAGCGTTGCGTCGCCGCCGTGTCGGCAAGCCGCGCGCATCAGGCGGACAACGACGTGGTCGCCGCCGATGCGGCCCAGCTTGGCGACGTGCCGGCTATCGTCGAAGGTGTGATCAAGGAGCTAAAACATGAGTGAGACAAACATGAACGGCACAACGGCTGATCCAGTTGTAATCGTGAGCGCGGCGCGCACGCCGATGGCCGCGTTTCAAGGCGATTTCGCGTCGCTGACTGCGCCGCAGCTCGGCTCGGTGGCGATCGAAGCCGCGGTTCAACGCGCGGGCCTCAAGCCCGAGCAGATCGACGAGGTGGTGATGGGCTGTGTGCTGCCGGCCGGCCTCGGCCAGGCGCCCGCACGACAGGCCGCGCTCGGCGCCGGCTTGCCGCTTGCAACCGGCAGCACCACGGTCAACAAGATGTGCGGCTCCGGCATGCGCGCGGCGATGTTCGCGCACGACATGCTGGCCGCCGGCTCGGTCGACGTGATCGTCGCGGGCGGCATGGAGAGCATGACGAACGCGCCGTATCTGTTGCCAAAGGCGCGCGGCGGCATGCGCATGGGTCACGGCCAGGTGATCGACCACATGTTCTACGACGGCCTCGAAGACGCATACGAAAAAGGCCGCCTGATGGGCACGTTCGCGGAAGAATGCGCGGCTTCGTTCGACTTCACGCGCGACGCGCAGGACGCATTCGCCGTCGAATCGCTGAACCGCGCGAAGCGCGCGAACGAAGACGGTTCGTTCGCGTGGGAAATCGCGCCAGTGAAGGTCGAGAGCCGCAAAGGCGAAGTCACGATCGACCGTGACGAACAGCCGTTCAAGGCAAACCTCGAAAAGATTCCTACGCTCAAGCCGGCATTCAGCAAAACCGGCACGGTGACGGCAGCGAACTCGTCGTCGATTTCGGACGGCGCCGCGGCCCTCGTGATGATGCGCGAATCGACGGCCAAGCGTCTCGGCGTCACGCCGATTGCGCGCGTGGTCGGCCACTCGACTTTCGCGCAGGAGCCGGCGAAGTTCACCACTGCGCCGGTCGGCGCGATTCGCAAGCTGTTCGAGAAGAACGGCTGGCGCGCCGACGAAGTCGATCTGTACGAAGTCAACGAAGCGTTTGCCGTGGTGACCATGGCGGCGATGAAAGAGCACAAGCTGCCGCACGACAAGGTCAACGTGCACGGCGGCGCATGCGCGCTCGGCCATCCGATCGGCGCATCGGGCGCACGTATTCTCGTCACGTTGATTGGCGCGCTGAAACAGCGCGGCGGCAAGCGCGGCGTCGCGACGCTGTGCATCGGCGGCGGCGAAGCGACTGCAATGGGTATCGAACTGATTTGACGCGTAGTACGCACGTTCAAGCGTGTCACTTGGTCTGAGGTGAATCATGAAGACAGTGTTGATCGTCGGTGCATCGCGCGGCATCGGCCAGGAGTTTGTCCGGCAGTACAAACATAGTGGCTGGCGGGTGCTCGCCACAGCGCGCGACGGCGCCGCGCTCGACACCCTCACTCAGCTTGGCGCACAAACCTACTCCGTCGACGTGACCGAGCCGGAGGATATCGCCGCGCTCGGCTGGAAGCTCGATGGCGAGCATGTGGACGTTGCCATCGTCGTGTCGGGCGTGTACGGCCCGCGCACCGAAGGCATTGAAACCATTACCGCCGAAGACTTCGACCATGTCATGCACACCAACGTGCGCGGCCCGATGCAGCTGATGCCGATCCTGCTGCCGCTCGTCGAAGAATCAGGCGGCGTGCTGGCGGTGATCTCGAGCAAGATGGGCAGCATCGGCGACACGAGCGGCACGAGCGGCTGGCTGTATCGCGTGAGCAAAGCGGCGTTGAACGACGCGCTCAAACTCGCGTCGCTCGACGCGCAGCGCGCCACGTGTGTGTCGTTGCATCCCGGCTGGGTGCAAACCGATATGGGCGGCGCGCAGGCGGCGATCGACCCCACGCGCAGCGTCGCCGGCATGCGCGAGGTACTCAAGCAGGCCGCCGCCTCGCGCGAAGCATTCAATGGCCGCTTTTATCAATACGACGGCACGCCGCTGGAATGGTGAGGAGACACGCTCATGCTGCTTGATCAGGACCACCTGATGGTCCGCGACGCGCTGCGCACATTCGTGCGCGAAGCAGTCACGCCGTACGCGGCGACGTGGGATCGCGAGCGCACGTTCCCGAAAGACGTTCACCGCCAACTCGCGGAACTTGGCGCATACGGCGTGCTGGTGCCCGAAACCTACGGCGGCGCCGGCATGGACGCGCTCGCGCTCGCGCTGATTCTCGAAGAAATTGCCGCGGGCGACGGCGGTACATCCACGGCGATCTCCGTGAACAATTGCCCTGTATGCAGCATCCTGCTGACTTACGGCAACGACGCGCAAAAGCGTGACTGGCTCACGCCGCTCGCGCGCGGCGAAATGCTCGGCGCATTCTGTCTGACCGAACCGCAAGCCGGCTCGGACGCATCGGCGCTGCGCACCACCGCCACACGCGACAAAGACGGCGACGCCTACGTGCTGAACGGCGTCAAGCAGTTCATCACGAGCGGCAAGAACGGCAACGTCGCGATCGTGATGGCCGTCACCGACAAGGCGGCGGGCAAGCGCGGCATCAGCGCGTTTATCGTGCCGACCGACAGCAAGGGTTATGTGGTCGCGCGAGTCGAAGACAAGCTTGGCCAGCATTCGTCGGACACCGCGCAGATCATCTTCGAAGACTGCCGCGTGCCGGCCGCGAATCTGATCGGCGCGGAAGGCGAGGGCTATCGCATCGCGCTGTCGGGGCTCGAAGGCGGGCGCATCGGCATCGCTGCGCAAAGTGTCGGCATGGCACGCGCCGCGTACGAAGCCGCGTTGACCTATGCAAAAGAGCGCGAGAGCTTCGGTCAGCCGCTTTTTTCGCACCAGGCGGTGCAATTCCGCCTCGCCGACATGGCGACGCAACTGGAAGCCGCGCGTCAGTTGATCTGGCACGCGGCGTCGCTAAAGGACGCCGGTCAGCCGTGTCTCACGGAAGCCGCCATGGCGAAACTGTTTGCGTCGGAAGCTGCCGAGCGGATTTGTTCGGCGGCGCTGCAGATCCACGGCGGCTACGGGTATCTCAGCGACTTTCCGGTCGAGCGGATTTATCGCGACGTACGCGTGTGCCAGATCTACGAAGGCACGAGCGACATTCAGAAAATATTGATCGCGCGCGGTCTCGGCTAGGGTTCGATGAGTTCGAAAAACAGGCACAAGTCGTCCGCGCAGCGGCCCACCGACTGCCCATGCGGCGGCGCCGTTCCCGGCGAGGCGAGCGCCGCAAAAGCGCCGCGTTTCGAGCAGTGCTGCGGCCGTTACATCGACGGCGGCGAGGTCGCGCCGCGCGCACTGGAACTGATGCGCTCGCGGTACAGCGCTTACGTTGTCGGCGCAACGAACTATTTGCGCGCGACCTGGGCGCCGCAAACCTGCCCCGCCGATCTGGACGCCGACGTGTCGGCGCCCGACGCTCCTCGCTGGCTCGGACTGCAAATCAAGACGTTCGCGGAGATCGATCCGCGTCATGCGACGGTCGAGTTCGTCGCCAGATACAAGGTTGCGGGCCGCGCGCACAGGTTGCACGAGTTGAGCCGCTTCATTTGCAACGACGACGGACGCTGGCTCTACGTCGACGGCGATGTAAGCGAGTAGCTTTCAGCGCCTTTCTGTTATCTGGCCGCGCGGCCGCGGATAATGCGCCGTCATCGCATATGGCCCCATAGAAGCGTCGTTTTCTTCCGTTGGCTCGGCGCCACAAGCCGCGCCTTACCTTTGCTCACGTCGTGCGCTGCGGTGCCGCGCGACGGCTTGCCAGCGCCTGCTCAAGGACCCTCGAGGACCCGTCTGCCGCCGCCCCCAGCCGCGCCCCGGGCCGAGTTCACGCCCCCCATGCAAGCCCTCGCGCGATGCAGCAATTTTTTCGTCGCGGGTTCTCCTTGATTGCACAAAACAAAATTGTCGTGCCAGGATGAGGCCGTTGCTTCGTGACGCCGCGATGCGAGGGCCAGTTGGTAAGGGTTCCGCAAGCCGCGCCGGTGCCTGGCCGATAACCAGATAGAAACGGTTACGGCCGCGGCGCCCGGCGGCAGACGTGGCGTTCATCATCGGCGCGTGGGGTCGCGTCGGCCGTTGGGTTTATCCCGTGCGATCTCGATTGACGTGCGTGCGCTTCGCGCAATGCGTACGTGAGCATCTTTTTGTTTGTCGCAAACGTGCACGAAAGGCGAATGTCGGCCGCGTGTTTCGGTGAACGGACATGAGATGTCCAGGCAGTCTTTTCAGGCAGGTGCGTGAATGGTGTTGAGCAAGGTCCTTACGAAGTGTGCGGTGATTTGTGCAGCGGCCACGTGCGCTGTCGCAGTCGCGCAGGCGAATCCGCTCGCGGACGCCCAGCCTGGACCCCTCGCCCGCGCGCAGGTGCCGCGCATCGCGCTCCAGGACGACGTTTATCTACCCACCGCGCGCCTGAACCAACAGATTATCCGCATACCCGTCGATGCCGACGGTGACATCACGCTTCAGACAACGGTCTACAAACCGGACGGCGCAGGCCCGTTTCCAATGATCGTCTTCAATCACGGCAAGATTCCCGGCGATCCGCGCATGCAGGAACGCAGCGACCCGCTGCCGCTCGCGCGCGAATTCGTGCGCCGTGGCTATGTGGTCGTAGCACCGAACCGCCAGGGTTTTGGCCAGTCGGGCGGCGTCTATCATCAGGACGGTTGCGACGTCGAACGCAACGGCATATCGCAGGCCGGCGACGTTGCGGCCGCCGTCGACTACATGTCGAAGCAACCTTATGTCGACGCGTCACACATCGTGGTGGCCGGCACGTCACACGGCGGTCTCGCTACATTGGCCTACGGCACCGAGGCCGCACCGGGCGTGCGCGCGTTGATTAACTTTTCGGGCGGCTTGCGACAGGACGCGTGCGGCGACTGGCAAGGTAACCTGACCCGCGCATTCGGCGCCTACGGCGACAAAACGAAAGTGCCGTCGCTGTGGATGTACGGCGACAACGACTCAGTGTGGAATGCGCCACTCGTGGCCGGCATGTACGCGGCGTACGTAGCGCACGGCGCGAGCGCAAAGATGGTCGACTACGGCAGCTATAAGAACGACGCACATCGGCTCGTCGGCGACCGCGACGGCGTACATGTGTGGTGGCCGGCCGTCGAGGCCTTCCTCGCCCGCGTCGGCATGCCCACGGGCGTGCAGTACCGGGTGGCGGATCCTTCGGCGCCCAAAGCGAGCGGCTTTGCTTCAGTAGATGCCGTAGACGCCGTGCCCTATGTCGACGAAGCTGGACGCAACGGCTATCGCAACTTCCTGCATCAATATCCGAGCCGCGCATTTGCGGTGTCCGACACGGGTGCATGGTCGTGGGCCGAGGGCGGCGACGATCCGATGTCGGTCGCGATTGCTAATTGCCAGAAACAGAGTTCCGCGCCTTGCCGGTTGTATGCCGTCGATAGTTCTGTCGTATGGGGCGATCAGGGTTCGCGGACGGCGGATAGTGGTGCTACCGGCGGGTCCGGGTCTTCTGCCGACGAAGCGCGGCGGGCTATTGCCAGTCGCGAGTGATGTCGCGATTGGGTTCTGGTTTAGATGCGCAGCGGTTTAGGGCATCGGCGGGGCGCCGTTTTTTAAATACCGGCAATCTTCACACGCCGTCTGCCTGTTCTTTGCTGCCCCTCCTTTAAATGTCTCAGAGGCCCCGCTGTCGGGCCTTTCTTGCCTTCCTCTGTGCTGTCAATCTGCCTGACTCGCTACTTGCGAAGTGGCTGCACTTGCCATCGTGCAGATCGAACTTCAGACTGAGCTGTCATCACGTTGACTCCGTCTGATTTCGCTCCTTCATACGCAACAATTTGCCAGCCGCAGGTCGTCTCCGATCGCCTGCGGCCCGGCAGTCACATCTCCCGGCTCGCCGCCCCTTCCCCCCAATCTCGCCCACTACCCCCAATTACTTTGCCGTCGTCAATTACAGCGATTAGCGCGCTTCAGATTCAAACGCAAATCACCTGTCGCGAACACCGCTGAACCACGCGGCCGTCAGCGAAAAGCACGGTCAAAGGCCTAGTGCAAAGGCCGAAATAAACCGCTAATCTCGACCCCGCACGCTAGCCGAGGGCTGCGCGCAGCGTCGCCAACGCGCACGCGCCGCGCCCGGAAAAACCATAAAAACCAACCACGGCAGCAGCAAGAAAAGCTTCTCTGGAGTACCTCTTGGAAAATTCAGCAACACCGTCAATATCGACCGAAGACTGGGTAGCCCGCAGCCTGCGAGCGGTCTGGCATCCCTGCACACAGATGAAGCACCACGAGCGCCTTCCGCTCGTGCCGGTCGCGCGCGGCCAAGGCGCGTGGCTTTACGACCGCGCCGGCCATCGTTATCTGGATGCGATCAGTTCGTGGTGGGTGAATCTCTTCGGCCACGCAAACCCGCGCATCAACGCGGCGCTCAAGGACCAACTCGATACGCTCGAGCACGCCATGCTCGCCGGTTGCACGCACGAACCCGCGATCGAACTTGCGGAGCGCCTCGGTGCGCTCACACAGGGCACGCTGGGGCACGCGTTCTTCGCATCAGACGGCGCATCGGCAGTCGAAATTGCGCTCAAGATGAGCTTCCACTCGTGGCGCAATCGCGGTTTCGCCGACAAGCAGGAATTCGTCTGCATCGCGAACAGCTACCACGGCGAGACCATCGGCGCGCTCGGCGTGACCGACGTCGCGCTGTTCAAGGACGCCTACGACCCGCTGATCCGCAACGCGCACGTCGTCGCGTCACCCGACGCGCGTCTTGCGAAATCCGGTGAAGCGGCTGCGGACGTCGCACGTCGCGCGCTCGACCATGTACGCGCGCTCTTCGAAGCCCGCGCCACGAAGATCGCGGCGCTGATCGTCGAGCCGCTCGTACAGTGCGCGGCCGGCATGGCCATGCACGACGCTTCGTATATCGCCGGTTTACGGACGCTGTGCGATCGATATGGCGTGCATCTGATCGCCGACGAAATCGCCGTTGGCTGCGGACGCACGGGCACCTTCTTCGCGTGCGAACGGGCTGGCATCTGGCCGGACTTTTTGTGCCTGTCCAAAGGTATAAGCGGTGGCTATCTGCCGCTTTCCATCGTGCTCTCGCGCGACGAAATCTTCGAAGCCTTCTATCACGACGACACCGCTCGCGGCTTCTTGCACTCGCATTCGTACACTGGCAATCCGCTCGCGTGCCGCGCGGCGCTCGCCACGCTCGATCTATTCGCGACCGACAACGTGCTCGCAGCCAACGCGCAAAAGTCGGCAAAGCTGATGGCCGCGCTCGCGCCGCTCGCAAAGCATGAACAGGTGCGCAACCTACGGCAATGCGGCACCATCATAGCCTTCGATGCGGCAATCGAAAACGCTCAGCATGCCAAAACATTCTCGCGCCGCTTCTTCGAAAACGCGTTGCAACGTGAACTGCTGCTGCGCCCCATTTCGACCACGGTTTATCTGATGCCTCCATACATTCTCGACGACGAAGAACTTGCGCTGCTCGCCTCGCGCACTCGCGAAACGTTCGAAGCGACGCTCGCGCAGGTCCGCTAATGCATCTCCTCGACAAACTCTCAGCGGGGCTGAAGGAAATCGACGAACGCGGCCTGCGCCGTCGACGCCGCACGGCCGACACGCCCTGCGCCGCGCACATGACGGTCGACGGCCGCGAGATTATCGGCTTTGCAAGCAATGACTATCTCGGCCTCGCCGCGCATCCGCAATTGATCGCGGCCATTGCCGAAGGCGCGCAACGCTACGGCGCGGGCAGCGGCGGTTCGCATCTGCTCGGCGGCCACTCGCGCGCGCATGCGCAGCTCGAAGACGACCTTGCTGAATTCGTCGGCGGTTTCGTGGATACGCCGCGCGCGCTCTACTTCAGCACCGGCTACATGGCGAATCTCGCGACGCTCACTGCGCTCGCAGGCCGCGGCACGACGCTCTTCTCCGACGCACTGAATCACGCGTCGCTGATCGACGGCGCCCGTTTATCGCGGGCAGATGTGCAGATCTATCCGCATTGCGATATGGAAGCGCTGAGCGCGATGCTCGACGCGTCGGACGCGGACGTGAAAGCGATCGTCTCCGACACGGTGTTCAGCATGGACGGCGACATTGCACCGCTGCCGCGTCTGCTTGAACTCGCGGAACAGCATGGCGCATGGCTGATCGTCGACGACGCGCACGGTTTCGGCGTGCTCGGTCCGCAAGGCCGCGGCGCCGTCGCAGACGCCGCGTTGCGCTCGCCGAATCTGATTTCCATCGGCACGCTCGGCAAGGCGGCGGGCGTGTCGGGCGCGTTCGTCGCCGCGCACGAGACGGTGATCGAATGGCTCGTACAGCGCGCGCGTCCTTATATATTCACCACGGCATCCGTGCCCGCAGCGGCGCATGCGGTTTCGGCGAGTCTGCGCATTATCGGCGGCAATGAGGGCGATGAACGCCGCGCGCATTTGCGCCAATTGATCGACCGCACGCGCGCCATGCTCAAAAGCACGCCGTGGATTCCCGTCGATTCGGACACTGCCGTGCAGCCGCTCGTGATCGGCGCGAACGAGGCGACGCTGGATATTGCGGCCTCGCTCGACCGCGCCGGTCTGTGGGTTCCCGCAATCCGTCCGCCGACCGTGCCCACCGGCACATCGCGCTTGCGCATATCGTTGTCGGCCGCGCATTCGCACACGGATCTCGACCGGCTGGAAGCCGGCTTGCAACAGGCAGGAGCGCAAGCCATATGACCGCCACGAACTCTGCCCTGTCGCTATTCGTCACCGGCACCGATACTGAAATCGGCAAGACGTTCGTCTCTTGTGCATTGTTGCGCGGCTTCGCGCGCGAAGGCTTGCAAGCCGCCGCGATGAAGCCGATCGCTGCTGGCGCATTCGAACTGAACGGCGAACTGCATAACGAAGACGCGGATCAGCTCGACGCCGCTTCGACCGTGCTGCTGCCGCCCGCAATGCGCACGCCGTATCTGCTGAAGGAACCAGCGGCGCCCCATATCGCGGCCGCGCTGGAGAACGTCGCCCTCGATATCGACCATATCGTCGCTTGCCATGCGCAGGCGTTGCAGCGGGCGGACGTCGTGGTCGTGGAAGGTGTCGGCGGTTTCCGCGTACCGTTGACCGCCACACATGACACCGCCGATCTCGCCGTCGCGCTGAAGCTGCCGGTCGTGCTGGTGGTCGGCATGCGCCTCGGCTGCATCAGCCACGCGTTGCTCACCGCTGACGCCATCGCCGCGCGCGGGCTCACGCTTGCTGGCTGGGTAGCGAATCGCGTCGACCCGGACATGACTTTCCCCGACGAAAACATCGCGTCGATCCGCGAGCATCTCGCGCGTGAACACGGCGCGCCGTTGCTCGGCATCGTGCCGCATCTGCGCCCAACGGCGCCGGAACTCGCGGCTGATCAACTCGACATCAACCGGCTATTGCAGACGCTGCGTGACGCGCAGCGCTGAATCAACCAACACATCCATTCATGAGGATTGAGCACATGACGCAACTGAACATCGCCCCCGCGCGTGCTGAAACGGCCGCCAGCAACGCCAATGCCAACGCCAATGTCGATGCAGCGGGCAAGCAGCTCGCGCGCTGGCGCGTTGCCGATATCGTCGCGTTGTATGAACTGCCGTTCAACGACCTGATGTTTCGCGCGCAGCAAACGCATCGCGAGCATTTCGATGCGAACACCGTGCAACTGTCGACACTGCTTTCCATCAAGACCGGCGGCTGCGAAGAAGATTGCGCGTACTGCCCACAGTCCGTGCATCACGATACGGGCCTGCAAGCCGACAAGCTGATGCCGGTCGACGAAGTGCTCGCCGCCGCGAAGGCCGCCAAGGAAAACGGTGCGACGCGCTTCTGCATGGGCGCCGCGTGGCGCAATCCGAAAGACCGGCACCTTGAGCCGATCAAGGACATGATTCGCGGTGTGAAGGCGATGGGTCTGGAAACCTGCGTGACGCTCGGCATGCTCGAAACGCATCAGGCGCAGCAACTGCGCGAAGCAGGCCTCGACTACTACAACCACAACCTCGACACGTCGCCGGAGTTCTACGGCCAGATCATTTCGACGCGCACTTATCAGGACCGTCTCGACACGCTCGAACGCGTGCGCGACGCCGGCATCAACGTGTGCTGCGGCGGCATCGTCGGACTGGGCGAGTCGCGCCGCGAACGTGCGGGCCTGATCGCGCAACTGGCGAACATGGACCCGTATCCGGAATCGGTGCCGATAAACAATCTGGTGCAAGTGGAAGGCACGCCGTTGACAGGCACTGAATCGATCGATCCGTTCGAATTCGTTCGGACGATTGCGATTGCGCGCATCACCATGCCGCGCGCGATGGTGCGCCTGTCGGCCGGTCGCGAGCAGATGGACGAAGCGTTGCAGGCAATGTGCTTCCTCGCAGGCGCGAATTCGATTTTCTACGGCGATCAGTTGCTCACCACGAGCAATCCGCAAGCGGAAGCGGACCGCAAGCTACTCGAACGCCTCGGCATTCGCGCCGAAGCCGCGCAGCACATGCCGCTCGATAAAAGCGGCTGCGAACATGGTTGTGAACATGAGCAACCCGCGCAGGCCGCGACGAACTAAGCACACTGACCGCGCGCTATAAATGCTGCGCAATGAAAAAGGCCGCTTCAATATGA
>NZ_BAYE01000027.1 GCF_000685095.1 Paraburkholderia caledonica NBRC 102488 | reverse complement strand
ATTCTCAAGGGTATTGCTACCGTCAAGCAGGGCAAGACGTTCACCCTGCAAGTCAAGATGGGCGACCCCAATGGCGACCCGGTGTGGCCAGGGCGGCAAGGTGCGAAGCGGATGAGCGTGATGGACCGGGGGCATTACAACTGCGGCAAGGGCCCGGTTTTCCCTGGCTCATACCAATACGCCGACGACGTGATGTTCATGTATTTGCAGGGGTCGACACAGTACGACGCGCTCGGCCACGTCTGGTACGACGACCAGATCTGGAATGGGTACGACGCTGACACGACCATCGGCGGTCTCGCGAAGGCAAGCGTGTGCCCGATCGGCGAACGCGGCGTTGTTGGACGCGGGATTCTCATCGATATGGCGCGCTACCGCAAAAAAGACGTGCTCGATCCGGGCGAAACGTTCACGCACGTCGACTTAATGGGTGCGGCAAAAGCCCAAGGTGTGACGATCGAGAAGCGCGACATCCTCATTATCCGCACGGGATGGATCGGATCGTTCTACAAGAAAAGCCACGATGAGTTTTACGCTAACTTCAAGGAACCCGGTCTCACCTACAGTCCTGAACTGGTCCACTGGTTTCAGGAGATGGAAATTCCAAATCTCGTCACCGACACAATTGCCAACGAGGTGACGTCAGATCCAGTGTCCGGCGTTGACTTGCCATTGCATAACGCATTGATGCGAAACCTCGGGATCACGCTGACTGAAATAGCGCAGTTGGACCCCCTCGCCGACGACTGCGCGGCAGACGGCCAATACACCTTTCTCTATACGGCCGCCCCGCTCAAAGTTGTTGGCGGTACCGGTGCACCGGTTAATCCCATCGTGCTGAAGTAACGTGAACAGCAGCGAGCAAAGGCGCGCTCTCTGAGAGAGTGTGCCTTTTTTTGGCTACGGAGATTGTCAGCGCTACCGTCGTCGTCTAGCAGATAGCGGGATGTCGGCGCGCCAGAACACTAGCCCTAGTACTCTCAATGACCGAGGTACGCGCGGCGGACGTGCGGACTGTCCAGCAACTCCGCGCCTGTTCCTGTCAACGCTATAGAGCCGTTTTCGAGAACATATCCGCGGTCCGCAATCTTCAGTGTGTCGAAGACGTTCTGCTCAACCAGAAGGACGGTAATTCCGCTCGCTGCGACAGAACGAACGACATCAAACATCTGCTGTACAAGAAGCGGCGACAGCCCGAGCGAAGGCTCATCGAAAATCAGCAGTCGGGGCGCCGACATCATTCCGCGAGCAATCGCAACCA
>NZ_BAYE01000028.1 GCF_000685095.1 Paraburkholderia caledonica NBRC 102488 | reverse complement strand
TGACGCGCAGTGCGTAGCGTGCGATGAATGCGAATCGGCGCGTCGCGGCGGATCGCTTCGAGATCGACATCCGGCTTCGCGTCGACGAAAGTCTCCAGAAAGACGTTGTCGCCCCAATGTTCATGCACGAGCGGCGAGCCTTCCCGGCAAGCGTCGAGCATGTCGACCACGGCAGGCAGTTCCTCGAAATCGACGAAGACCTGCGCGGCGATATCCTCGGCTTGCGCGCGGCTCGCGGCCACGCACATGGCAATGGGTTCGCCGACCTGACGCACCTTGCCGCTTGCGAGCACGTGCTGCCGCGAGCTTTTGAATCCCGGCAACCCCGAATCAGCGACGATCGGTTTCACGCCGTCCAGGTCGGCGAGCGTATAGACGGCCCGTGCGAACGCCTGCGGCTTTTCGATGCCGACGATATGGCCGTGTGCGATCGGGCTGCGCACGAACGCAACGTCGACCATGCCGACCATGCGGATGTTGGGCACGTATTCGCCGCGTCCGTGCATGAAGCGGTCGTCTTCCTTGCGTGCGAGCGATGCGCCGATGCCTTGCGGGCGCTGATCGCCGGCACGTGGTTGCGAACGTTTGATCATGAATAAGCCTTGCGTGGTCAGGCAGCGCGCGCGAGCGGCAGGGTCGGCGAGACGGCATCGTGACGCTCGCCGTCGCGCAGGCAAAAGAGCGGCGACAGCATGCGTTCGGTGATGACCTGGGTGCCCTCGTTGTCCTCGAGCACCCAGCGCCCGCGACGATCGTCGAGCACGCTGATGTCCGCGCCGCGCCCCACCTGCAGCGAGCCGATCACGTCTTCCATTCCGATCATCCTCGCGGCATTGCAGGTGGCCATGGCCACAACATGTTGCAGCGGCAGGCCGAGCGCGAGCATGCTGGTCATCGCGCTCACGAGGCTGAACTGCGTGCGGCCAAGGAACGAATGCTCCTCGTCGGGATGGCTGTCAGGCGTGCCGGCGGGCGCGGGCACGTGGGTGTTGTAGCCGTGCATGTCGGCGCCGAGCGTGTCGGGAACGACGCCCTCGTCCAGCACGATGCGCGCGGTCTTGAAGCTGAAATGCGAGCCGTGGCCCACGTCGATCTTCAGCCCGCGTGCGACGGCCTCATGCACGAGCGGATGCAGTCGCCCGTTTTCTTCGACAAAGCCGCCCGGATGACGGCTGAACGGATGCGCGAGGATGTCGCCGGGCTTTAACGTTTCGACGACCTGATTGAAGATCGAATCCGGCTGCACGGGCAAGCCGCCGCTATCGGGCTTCGGCCACAGCTGCCCGAAGTGGATGTATAAGGGCAGTTGCGAGCCGCGGCCGATCTTCGCGGCGATCTTCATTACATCAAGACCCCAGCGCGCGAAGCCGCCGATTTCCGCATGAGCCTTGATACCCTTCACGAGATCCGGGTTCGCGCGAATGGACTTGATGGTCGCATCGGCATCGAGACAATCGGGTCGATAGAGGTCCGGGTAATAATGGCCTTCGAGGCCGCCGACCAGATAGGCGGAGATAAATGCCAGCACGCGCGTGGACGAGCGCTCCGCCACGTAATGCCGGAAACCGGGAATCGTGATGCAGCTTGGTCCGCCCTGGTCCACGATCGTCGTCACGCCCGACTGCACGCCGCACTGATCGGCGTTGAGCCCGAAGCGGCCGGTGACATACTGAAAGACGTGGCCGTGCGTATCGATGAGACCAGGCAGCACCAGCTTGCCGCTGCAATCGACCGCCTCCGCCAGCGGCGCCTCGCGCGCGAGGTCGGTGCCGATGGCGGCAATAACGCCGTTGTCCACCAGGACGTCCAGCGTGGCGTCGATGTTCTGGGCGGGGTCGATGACGCGGCCCCCTTTGAGCAGGACTTGTGACATGTACGGTGCGATAGCCGAGTGAAGAGATGCGTGGTGTACCGCAAGTTGCATGCCGGTTGGCAACGGTGAACTTCAGCATCGGATTTCTCCTTGCACGACAACGACTTAACAAAATCGCCTCCTGTGTTATCCGTGCCGTACCACGGATCTGCGCGCACAAGCTTCGCACCAACTCGGACGGCCCCGGCGTGGGTGCGCACCATGCGCATGCGCAATGCCTTTTTATGGTGATCCGTTGGTGTACCCCCGATTTGCGACGCATGCCGGTTTCAGCCTAGAATGCGCGACAGAGCGCCTCGTGCGTGCCCCTCTCCATCCAATGCCTCTCATGCGATCCACGACCACCGACCACCTCGACATCCAAAGCGTGCGTGCAGAGCTCGCCGAACGGCAGGCGCGCTCGCCGCTGTTCTCGCGCCCAGGATTTCTGATTCGCCGCATGCATCAGATCCATACTTTCCTGTTCGCGCAGGAAACCGGCGAGTTCAACATCACGCCGGTGCAATACAGCCTGCTCACCACGTTGGAAACGCTTGGCGAAATCGATCAGAACTCGCTCGCGATCGAAGTTGGGCTGGAGCGTTCCAGCGTCGCGGAAGTGATTCCACGCCTTAACGCGCGCGGACTGGTGAGCCGTACGCAGGCGGAACACGACAAGCGTTTGCGGCTCGTCAAGCTGACGCCCGCCGGCAAGCGCCTTGTCAGGAAGATGGCAAAAGCCGTGCAGCGCGCGCACGATCGCACCATCGAGCATCTGTCGCCCGTCGAACGCGATGTGTTCATGCTGCAAATGATCCGGCTGGTGGAAGCGAATAACGCCGACAGTCTCGTGCCCTTTCGCCTGCCCGACAGCCAGTTGCTGGCGCCGAACGAGAGCGAGGCCGGCGCGGGAGTCGATACGTAAATGGTGTGACCGGTTCGGTGCGCAGTCTTCGCGGCGCGCGAAGGGCGCGCGCGGGCAACAGGGTTCGATCTGGCACCTGGACGAGCTGTTCGTGAACCTGCGCGGCGAGGCCTATGTGTTATGGCGTGCGGTGGACGAACATGGCACTCAACTCGACGTGTTGCTGCAAAAGCGCCGCGAAGGCCGCGGCAAAGCGGTTTTTCAAGCGGATGTTGCGCTCGGCACCTGTACCGCAGAAGATCGTCACCGATCAACTGCGCAGCTATCGGGCCGCGAAGGCGAAGGTGCCCGAGCTGGCCGGCGTGACGCATGTATTCGTGAAGGCAGCCGCACGGCTGAACAACCGCGCGGAGAACAGTCACCAGCCCACGCGCCGGCGTGAACGTCAGATGCAGGGTTTCCGCGATCCACAGCGCACGCAGGCCTTTCTCTCGCGCTTTGGCCCGATCCGCCAGCACCGAAGGTCAGTCGACACCCTGTTCAGCCTCTGCAAGCGAGGCACCGCGAAACTGGTTGCTGGAAGAGGAGTCGCGCATTGCCGCCTACCACCGAAGATGGTTCAGACGACTTGCGCTGCTAGATGGAGACGCGCAAGCGATGCGGCCCGCGCACAGCAAAGTCACTCCCTGACCGGCAGCGGGCAAAGATCACGTTGAACGCGGGTGCGCCGTCCCCTATGGTGGACTTGTCTTCAGCAGGACGTTTCCCGTGTATCTGCGCCTCGTTCGTCAATTAGCAACAAGAAGAATGAATCCAGCACAGGCGCCATCGCGACCTATGTCTGCGCCGCCGTATCCGGCAGCTGTTCGCCTGTCGCCGACGTCTTGCCGACGGCGGCATCGCTATCGCCGGAGCTCGTCGTCTGGACCTACGCTCATGCGTTCAATCGCATCGGCGATTTCAGCTGGGATCGCATAGTGCACCATGTGGCCCGCCCCGCGTGCAACGAGCAGCGTGCTTTGAGGGATCGCTCGATGCAGTCGGACAGAATTCGCTTCAGGGTCGATGACCTTGTCGTCCGCCCCCGCAAAGATGCTGACCGGCATCTTGAGGTCCGAATAACGGGCGCGTAAGTGTGCGGCGGCCGGAATCATGAACGCGGCATCCTCGGCCTCGGCTCTGATTTGCGCCGGACGGAGCACCATCTCACGAGCGACGGATTCGAAGAAGTCATCTGGAACTGGCGCCGGGGCGAACATTGTTCGCACCGTGCGCTTGAACAAGAGGCGACCGCTCAACGGCGAAACCGTATACCGCAGAACGTCGCCGAGGATGGGAAGCGCTGCTGGCGCAGCTAGCGCTACATCAGCGCGGGCGGTCGGATAGTAATAACCGGAGACCAGCACGAGGCCGCGCAGGTCTGCGGCGTCGCCGACCGCCATGCTTAGCGCGACCAAGGTGCCCCAAGAATGCCCGAGTACGACTGGTTGCGTTACGCCGATCTGCGTGAGCGCCTGTTGTATGACCGCGCCTTGCGTCTGTGCGGTCCACAGCCGGTCGCGTGGCCGCCCGCTGTGTCCGTATCCCGGACGGTCAAAAGCAATCACGCGGTGTCGCTCTGATAAACGGTCGATCAACCCGCTGGCGATGAAGTCTTGCAGCAGCACGGCATTTCCATGCAAAAGCACGACCGCGGGCCCTTCGCCGATGTCAACATAATGAATCGGCACACCGTCGACTTCGACAAAGCCGCCGGCTGGCGGATTATCGCTTTCTGCTTTGCGGGCACGATGTCGAACCCAAAGTGCACCGACGGCGGCGGTCGCGGCAGCCGCGAGAGCTCCGATTGTTTTGGCGGGTATAGGAACTTTGTTCAAAGCGCGGCCCATGACTTCTCCAGTTGTAGCCACGGCGAAAGCCGATCCGCTCCAGGAGAAGATCAGCCTGCTGCCGCAGCCTGTGAGTGCTCGATGACCTGGTCCGGGCTGATCGGTGCTCCCGGGATCGCGTCATCGGCTTGTGCGCAACGCCCATGCCGCGACCGACATCCGCGTGGTCGCAGCATCCATCGAGCCGAAACGCGTCGGGCCGGCGGCCATGAGGAGCTTTACTCGACGCGTCAATGGGACGACCATGAGATCCTTAAACTCGACACACGGTCATTCATTACCATGCGCCGGCGTCGTCCGGTGGTCTCCTGGCGACCGCGCTAGCAAGGCGGTGCGTCAACCCTGCAGCACGGCCAGATCGCCCCCATCGAGGCGAGGAGCACCGGAAGGCCGACACAGAGCACGGCTACTCCTCACGCCCACGGCGGGAGTTCGACGCGTAGTCGCGCATCGGCATGCGGAGAATCGCCTGTCCCACGGCTTCGGCATCAAAGATCTGGTTGCGGAATTCCGTCCACTGCCTGCCACAGTGCCGCGTCGCGGGCAGACCATGTCACCTGGCGGGACCGCAGCGTTCCAGGAGATGATCCGGTTCAACGAGGCGATCGACCAGGTGCTGGCCCCCGACCTGCGCTGTCCGCTGGGCGCGATTTGCTGCACGCAGCCTTGCGGCGCCCGCGGCGGGCCACCTTACAGCAAAAAATGGCCCGCCATAAGCGGGCCACACGCCATGTGGCGCGGTAACCGGTGCGTGGGAGCCGCCTACGCACCGTTCCAGGTGGCGCTCAACTCAGTGCTCAGCCGAAAAGACCTTCCAATGACAACCGGCTCATCTGCGCGTACACCGGTCAGACGAACGGTGTGTCGTCCGGGCGCCGCCAGCAGTAGACATCAACCTGCTGCGTGCTTCCCCGCTTTGGGGGACAAATCCTGCGCTCCGCATCGCCCGTTTCCGCTGCGGAAGGGCCAGGAAGACTGGCTCCGCACCGCTGCACCCTGACTTCGACAACTCCGGCGATCTCTGCGAGACGGCACGCCAGACGTGAAACTTCGCTCGAAGAAGGCGCCGACAGCGTGCTGCACTGGGACAGGTCCCTGGGGCGCTCCACTTCCAGGACCACTACATCTCTTGTCCAGCCCATCATTGCTTCTGCTTCGAGGATTCCGGCGCGGGTAAGCGAAACGAGCGTCAGCCGGACTACGACCGGCTGATTTGCAATGTCGTTACCGTTTTGCATCGTCGCGGCCTTCCGCGGATCGCAACATGTACGCAGTGACAATGCCGGGCAGGTGTTCGAGCAGCCATCGCGCCATCTCGATTTCCTGCGGCAGGATCTGCTCGCAGCAACGCACCGTCTCCGTGTCTCCGGCGCCTCGTGCGGCGGCGATCAGCGCTGTGTACGATGCGACTTCGGTCTGTTCGAAAATATATCCGCTCATTGCCCCCTTGACGACCTCATCCGTCATCGTCATGCCCCCGACGGCCTGCCCAAAAGCTGCAATCCGTCCGGTCAGGTCTTTCATCGCAGAAGGACTGCTGCCAAGACGGTCGAGGCAGCCTTCAAGCAGGGTCTGCTGTCCCAAAGTTTCCTGGAGGTGCTGGTCAATGCGCTGCCGCAGTTCCGGGTAATTCTCAAGACGGGAAGACTGCGCCTTGAGCATGCTTTCTGCCTGTTTCTCCATCGCATATGCGTCGCGCAGCCAGTCCACTAGATGTTCATTCGGATTTGCCATGTGTTACCTCTCAAACCGCAATTGCGTACGGCAGGCGCGCTCTGGCCCACTGCCAGTGCTCCGAAGTGCGTGCATCCACCGTGCCTGGCTGCCTACGCCGGAAGCAGTGGAGAGCGCATTGGGGAAGCCCGGCGTAGCGCCCGGTGCTGGATGAGAAGGACGCCTCTAGCCGGAAACCGAGCGCGTTTTACCAAGTTTTCCATGGCAAGCCCAAATCTAATCTTCGCCAAAATCGCCCCGGGAGGCCTCATGCGACCTCCTGCGGATCGCCGCACGTCGATTGCGCAAGCCGAACGTCACACAGCCGCACACATCGTGAAGGCTCGACAAGCTCATATGGGCGTCACACCCGCATTGCCTTCATAACCGCTTCTGAACCGAGTAGCTTGATCACTCGCTTCATGTTGTACGCAAGGATATGCAAGCTATTTCCGTGCTCACGCGCTCGATGGACCGGATCAGGAAATGAGTGGCGCCCATCCCTGACTTGATCGTCCCGAACGGATGCTCGACAGTCTGTCGCCGGATACGCATCATCTCAGGAGCATGATCAAGTCGCGCCTGCATCCCGTCGAGAACAGCTTCGTGTTCCCAGCGTGCCACGCGACGCTGAGGGCCTGGAGTGCAGTCCTCTTTGAGCGAACATTGCTGGGGCAATTCGAACTCCAACACTTACTGAGTTTCAGGCCGTGCTCAACGGTCGAGAATCGCCAGATTAGCCGCTCGCCTGCCGGGCACCGGTATTCGTTCGTCCGTGCGTCGCAAATGAAGTCATCCTTGCCGAAGCGGCCATTAGCCGTTGCGCTAGTAGCCGCGATCCGCAACTGCAGTGAGTTGGTCGACGGCCATCTCTGTACGGGCAAGCTTCGCCATCGACGTCAACTGACCATGATCGATGCGATCGTTGGTAACGATGTGCGCGACGATCAGGTAATGCTTTGTGTCAACCGCAGTCTGCACGTTGTACCCAAGAACCCCCGTTTCGTGTCTTCATCGAACGGGCATCCGGATCCGTGAGCGGTACCGGTTTGTCGGGCGCTGCGTTGAGTTGGACCTCGATCTCCTTGAGGCCTCGCATCTGCTCCTTCAAGGCCGCAATCTTGTCTTGCAGTCGCTCCGTTCTAACCTTCGCGATTGCGGGCACCTGACGATCCGCTGTGTCCATCGCCTCGAGATAGCGAGTGATACTTGACTCGATGTCGCGCATGCGTCGTTCAAGCTTCGCGCTCGTGAAGTTACGGTCGCGGTGGTTCACAGCCTTTAACTTGCTGCCGTCAATCGCAACGATCGCCTCGGCGAAAAGCTCCAGACGCTGGCACATCGCGACGAACTCGCGGCAGACGCTACGGATCGCTTTGCCGTTGTCTCGTCGTGTCCAACAGCATGTTCATCGTCACGCCGTATCCCAACCGCGTATATGCCTTGGAACTAATGGAAACGGGCACACCCGTCAGATGGCAGTTTGACCCGGCGCCCAACTCGAGCTCTCAAAGCGCCGCGTGTTGCGATGTCGTCATCGGGGAGCCACCTATGCGGACCGGCGATGTTTATCAACTCGCTCGATGCCGGATCCATTTCTCTGGATGTTGATACGCGCATAAAAATGACCCACTTCCGCTAGAAATTTGCATCGAAAATTGACCCACATGTTCAACTGCCTGCCTGGACGCCAAGCAGGAGAACGGAGTGATAGCCGCCAGGCGTCGCTCGGCGGATGTCAAAGTGCATGGCGTGCAGCGATGGAAGTTGGCGAGTTATCGATAGCAACATATTTGAAGCGTTTCACAACACGCGTCTGCGTACGGTTCCCTTGCCTGCGAACCCAAGAGCTGTCTGTGCTTTTTGGAAGCCATACCGTACCCTGTAACGCATGCGGAACCGCTAGTCGCATATGAAGCGCTTCATATGAGATCGCTTTGTTCAGTCTTGCATTCGCACTGGTAAATGTCCCAGCAAGCGAATTTCCCGAACAACCCGGTCGGTGTATACCCTGGAGGCAATTGCAATCAGTCGGGTGCGCAGTCATAATTGAAGCGCTTCATATACACTTCTACCTCAAATTGCGCACTAACAGTGGTGGGACATGGCTTTTCTCGTTGAAGCGTTTCAAATGACGCATCACGATCGCTAGCTCACCTCTCCAACCGAATCGGAGTTTCTGATGTCCTCAGTTCTTGAACGAAAGCCAGACGAGCTGGCGGTGCCCTATCAACTCCCGCAGGTGCCCTTCATGTCGCCGGACATCGTTCACCTCGGGGTGCTCGACAAGTGGCTGGAGGACGACAAACTTTGGGTTCCGATGACCCAGACGGTGTCGTTCAAGCCGCTCCTGCTGTGCGCGAGCCAAGGTTATTACGTGAACCTGCTTCGTGTCCGTCAGTCGGGCGTGCTGTCGCGCCACCGCCATACGGGCCCGGTGCACGCAATCGTCCTTAAGGGCCGCTGGTATTACCTCGAGCATGAGTGGGTCGCGGAGGAAGGCTCGTACGCGCACGAACCCGCTGGTGAGACACACACCCTGTTCGTGCCGGAAGGCGTCGACGAAATGATTACCTGGTTCCACGTGACGGGCGGCTACACGTACGTTGACCCCCAGGGTGTAGCGGTCGGCTACGAAGACGTATTCACGAAGATCGAAGCGGCGCGGAAATTTTACGAAGAGTCAGGCCTGGGCGCCGACTACGTGAAGCAGTTCATCCGCTAAGCAGCGGAGAGGAGCAAAAGGAATTGCGCCGGCCCGTGCCGGCGTGCCCTCATGCGATCTTACGAGGTCTTACGACGTGCCTTCTTGACAGGCGCGGCGCCCTTCGCTGCTGTCGGAACATCACCGAGACTCTCCCGGATGACGATCGTGCATTCGACCGAGAGCTTCTCCATGTTGGGGCGCTTTTCCGCCAGCTCAACAATACGGCGCGCCGCGAGAACGCCAATTTCTTTCGTTGGCACCCGAATCGTCGTAAGCGGCGGGTCCATCAGTTCAGCGAGTTCAATATCGTCCATGCCTGTGATGGACATATCCTCGGGTACGCGAATTCCTTGGACCTTGCACTCGTGCAGCGCGCCAATTGCCTGCAGGTCTGTATGGCAAATCAAGGCGGTGGGCCGCTCCTTCAATTCAAGGATCTTGCGGACAGCGTCCCGCCCTCCCTGAATCGAAAACGGCGCCTCGAAAACGTAATCGCTCGACAGCACGAGTCTCTTTTCCTTCATTGCGTCCGCAGTGCCGGCAACCCGTTGGCGTGCGCGCTGGTTATGCGCCATATAGCCGCAAACAACGGCTATGCGCTTGTGACCCCGCGCGAGCACTTCCCGGGTCATGTCGTAGGTCGCCCGCCAGTTGTCGAAGCCAATGCATTCGCCGTAGCGGGGCTCATCGAGCTGCCAGGTCAGCACGAGAGGGATGCGCCGCTGACGCATCAGATCGAACACGCGGTCTTCGTGCGCGGTGCCGACCAGGACCACACCGTCTACACCCCGCTCAACTACCGCTCGCACGACATCGTATTCGCGCTCGGGAATGTACTCGTGGATGGCGAGAACCACCTGATAGTTCATCGCCCAGAGGGTCTGCTGCAAGGTATGGAGCGATTCGACGAACGCCGGGTTGTACATCGTCGGATAGATAGCACCGATAGTCCGCGTTCGCTTCGACGCGAGCGCGCGAGCAGCCCCATTGCTAACGTAGCCGAGCTGCTCCACTGCGCGCTTCACCTGCGCGAGCGTCTTCGGCTTGACCTGGTCAGGGACGGAAAGTGCGCGCGACGCGCTGCCAAGCGACACGCCGGCGAGCTTCGCAACGTCTTCCAGGGTTGGGCGGGGTGGGTCGAGATTAGTCATAGAAGACATTATGGCAAAACGCGGCATGCCGCGCCCTCCGTGCTGCGCTTCGGGTATACACCCGTGTTGACAAAAACGTCACCGGATAAAATACTTGAAGCGCTTCAACTTTATCTGCTGTCCAGTCTGCATATCCAATATAGCACCACCAAGGAGCGATTTGTCATCCCTTCAGAATGAAGCGCTTTAATGGGTTTGCGGCAACAACTGGACCGCATTGCGCCTTCAGGCAGCACGAACCGCGGAGGCCAACGCCGAGCGGATGCGCGTGGGCCTCACATCAGGACCAGGAACGAAATGAGACACCAGAATCGGGTTGTTTTGGTAACCGGCGCCGTTGGCGGCATCGGCTCCGCAATCGTCGAGCGATACATTCGTGAAGGCGCCAGCGTTGGCGTGGTCGACTTCAACGAGAAACTCGGCGTAGAAAAAGCGAGCGAGTGGGCCGCAAAGGGAGCGAAGGTTCATTTCGTCGCCGCGGACGTCGGCAAATACGAGGATTGCGAGCGGGCGGTCGAATCCGTGGCGTCGAGGCTTGGCGACGTTGACACGCTCGTTCTGAACGCCGGCATCTCGCCGAAGCACGAAGGTCAACCGAAGCGCATCTTCGAAATGGATCGCGCAGAGTGGGCACAGGTCGTCGATGTGAACCTGAATAGCGCCTTCCACTTCTGCCGGATTGCCTCGCCCTCGATGGTGAAACGCGGCTTCGGCCGCATCGTCACGATGTCTTCGGTCGCCGGCAAGGCGTACCTCGACATTGTGGGCGCGCACTACAGCACTACTAAGGGTGCGCTCATCGCCTTCACGCGCCACCTTGCTGGCGAACTGGGCCCTCATGGCATCACGGTCAACGGTCTCGCCCCCGGCCGAATAGACACACCGCTGCTGAAGACGGTTTCCGGTGATGCGAACGCTGCCGTGGTTGCGGTCACGCCGCTGCGACGGCTTGGGACAACCGATGAAGTCGCCTCCGTATGCGCGTTCCTGACCTCTGCCGACTCCAGTTTTGTGACCGGTCAAATCATCGATGTTGCGGGCGGATGGCTGATGACCTGAGCCCAGGCCATACGCGAATAGAGTCAGGAGACGAATATGCTACGCACAATGGGATTCCCTGGTCAGTACGTTCAGGGTCCGAAAGCTCTGCTCGAGCTGGGTTCACTACTCAAGAAGATGGGCTTCAGGCGCCCTCTGACGGTTTGCGATGCGGTTGTTGGCGAAAAGGTGTGGCCGCTCGTATCCTCAGCGATGTCGGAGTCCGGCCTTGCTCCGGCGCGAATCGTTTTCCCGGGCGAATGCACGAAGGCTGCAATTAACCAACTTTCGGAAGAGGCAAAAACACATCAGCCGGACGTCATCATCGGGCTCGGTGGCGGCAAGACCATTGACTCATCGAAGGGAGTGGCCGCGAATCTCGACGTCAATGTCGTCATTTGCCCAACGATCGCGTCCAACGACGCGCCGACCAGTCGCCTGATTGTGCTCTATGACGACACACATCGCGTCGCCGCCGTAGAGTACCTGAAGAGCAATCCTTGCGCCGTGGTCGTCGACACTGAAATTATCGTTCAGGCTCCCGCCCGGTTCTTCGCCGCCGGCATCGGCGACGCGGTGAGCAAGAAGTTCGAGGCGAACCAGTGCAAGCGCGCACACGGATATAACTCGTTCGGTACGCCGCCGCTCGAAACGGCGCTGCTTCTCGCGAACGCGACGTACACCACACTCGTCAATCATGGTCCGGCTGCATACGCCTCCGTCGTGAATGGCCAACTCGATGACGAAGTCGAGCGGGTGATCGAAGCGACCGTGCTGCTCAGTGGCGTTGGCTTTGAAAGCGGCGGACTCTCACTCGCTCACGCCCTCATCCGGGGACTTACTTCAGTTCCCACGATGGCCGCCATGCTCCACGGAGAGCTGGTCGCGTTCGGCACCCTTGTTCAGGCCGTCATCGAGGAGCGAAGCGAGGCGGAAGTGTCTGAGCTGCTAGGTCTGCTGCTGGCGGTGAAGCTTCCCGTCACATTCAGGCAGTTGGGGCAGCCGCAATCTCTAACGCCGGATCAAATGTCGACCGTAGTGAACGCCACGCTCGCTGCGGAGTACAGCAAGAACATGGACCCGCCGCTCACTGCCGAGCGCCTCACAAACGCGTTGCTGGCCGCGGACAAAATCGGCGCGGCTGCCGTCTAGATCCACCTACCCCGAGGGCATTGCCCTGCCGAACACATCGTCAGAACTTCAAGGAGACAGATATGGAATCCAGAAACGTGCCTTATATCGGTGAACTGTTGAAAGAGTC
>NZ_BAYE01000029.1 GCF_000685095.1 Paraburkholderia caledonica NBRC 102488 | reverse complement strand
GCGCCAGGTAGAAGCCGTCGTTCGGGGGGCTTGTACACAATTTGGGCGAACGGCCGCAACTGGCCGATTGGGTGAGGCCACCAACGGCCGCTTACCGGCATTCCAGTCCGCAAACCTGAAATTGGCTGACTGACCGGTTTAGAGCAAGTTGTCTGACCGGAGTGGGTGGCGACTGCTGCCTTATCTGGCGTCCGGCCCGAGCATCTGACGCTGCTCGCACGCGGCGCGTCTGCGCAGGCGGCCTCGAGCAAAAGCCCGGAAGCCCGCGCAAGAACGGTCGCAAGTCCCGACGACGCCGTGCTTGTGCGAACCGTCTCAGTGAGAGCATACCCAGCCCGAATGTTGCGATTGACCACAGTCATACGAAGCGTTGTCTGGGAATACGAACATTGCCCGGCTTAACAAGAAGCTTCGTCTCAGAATGCGAACGCCGCTCGGCGCAATCTGAGACGGAGCACCTAAAGTAGGGCGTCCATGAGCCGGACAATACCCTCGCAGCAGATACAGACATTGCTGATTGGGAAACGCCCCAGCAAAGGAACCCATTATGAAAGTCACATCCACTAGCACCAATACCATTTCTGGCAATTCACGGGAGAATCATTCCCAAACACCGACTGTGCAACCCAGAGCGCGGTCTCAATCATTGGGACCACTATCCGGACTCAGCGCCCGCCGTCAGAATCGGTCGACTGGCGGCGAGACGAACGCCACGATGGGGATGAACCGCACTACGGCGTTCCACGCGGGAACCCATAATGACTGTGGCTTGCACACCATCGCGTCCATGACGGGAATGTCGGAGGAAGCGGTCGTCAAAGCTCTGGGGCTGTCGCAACGGGACATCGAACATATCAGCGCGCACGGCATCGAGCCCGACCAGTTTACTGCGATGATGTCATATCTCAACAACGGCGATGTAATGCATCGCCACGGCACGGCTGCAGAACTAGTTAACGATTTCTTGCCGAACGTTCCCGACGGTCATCAGTTCGCTGTCGGGATGCAGCGCCCGGATGGAATAGGGCACCTCGTGGCCGCGGAGCGTGTAGGCGACCATCTGCAGATCCACGACAGGCAGATCGGAACACGGACTGATCTCCATAGCCAAGAGGAACTCAACGATTACATGTGGCGACAGGGTGCAACGCGTGTCCATACTTGGTACAACAAGAATTACTCAGGGACACCGAGCAACGCCGGCCACCCTCAAGCAGGCCACCCTCAAGCAGGCCACCCTCAAGCCTACCCTCAAGGAGGCCACCCTCAAGCCTACCCTCAAGGAGGTTACCCTCAAGCCTACCCTCAAGGAGGCTATCCTTACGGCGGTTGGAAGTAATTGTCAGTAAGCTCGAATTTGAGCACACCTAGAATTCCATGCTGAATGCGGGCAGGCTTGCGTCCGCAACCACAACTTGCGGACGGAACCGATAACAGAGAACTAGGTTGATGTCTTTCCGCTGCGCGTGACGGTGTTTATCCGATTGCCGAATGCTGGTGACGTTGGAGATAGCGGAGCCCGAGATGGACGATGCAGGGCTTGCTTTGTATGTCCGGTCTGCCGCTGCCGCAACCCATTGACCGCGCTGCCGCGTAAGAGCCCTGACGACCCATTGGAACTGGAGCGACTCCGCGACCAGGCATAGATCTCCGTCAGCCACGGATTGTTTCCGGGGCCGGGAAGGGCTCTGTCGCATTAACGCGGGAGAGGTAAAATTCGAGATTGAGGAAAACGCTTTGGCCACACGATGAAGAAGACACTGACGCCACGAACGAAGCTGGATCCGGGCATCGCCAAGGTGCTGAAGCGGCTGCACTATCCGCTTGAAGTGATCCTGCTGTGCGTGCGATGGTACGTTGCGTACTCGCTGAGTCTTCGCAATCTCGAGGAAATGATGGCTGAGCGCGACATTGGCGTCGATCATTCGACGGTGCATCGCTGGGTCGTCAAGGTCGTGCCGCTATTCGAAAAGACATTTCGCAAGCTCAAGCGTCCGGTCGGCAAGAGCTGGCGGGTTGACGAAACCTATATCAAGGTCAAGGGCTCGTGGAAGTATCTTTACCGGGCAGTGGATAAGGCGGGCAACACCATCGATTTTCTGTTCAGAGCCAAGCGGGACAAAGCTGCTGCGCGGCGCTTCTTCGAGAAGGCAATCGGTCGGAACGGCTCGCCCGAGACGGTAACCATCGACAAAAGCGGCTCCAATCTGGCCGCGCTTAACGCGATGAATGCCGACCGAGAGATGCCCATCACGGTTCGTCAGATCATGTATTTGAACAACATCGTGGAGCAGGATTATCGGGCCATCAAACGCCGAACCCGACCGATGCTCGGGTTCAAGGATTTCAACTGCCGCGGGTCATTCTGAGTGGCATCGAATTGATGCACATGATCAAGAAAGGACAGGTGAAATGTTCGGGCAGAACTTCGCTGTCTTCCGCCTAGCAATTTTACTCGTTGGCTTCGTAAGCTATCCTTCGCATATCACCTTTGCTTGACCCGCTTTCCTTACAGCGCCAGAACCTTGCGTGCTGCCAACCGTCGGAGCCGCCGAGCACAGGATCGGTACGGGGTTGGCATGAGGCCGAGGCCGGCCAACGGGCAGAAGGTCACCGCCGAGCTTGACGTAACCAGCAAGCAGTTGGCTGAACTCACCGCCGAACGATCGAACGATTACGGTGACCTCCTGAAAATCGCGAAGATGAAGGAGCGCCCTGAGGCGGCCTTCGTGCTCAAGGATGAGGGCGAGGTGAGCCGCGCGGCGTGCGCAATCTGCCCAACGCCTCGGACGACTACCGGGGTAGCGGCGTCCCACATCGGCAACTGGAAGCGCCATCGCCGTACCCAGTGGAAAGCCGTATCGCATGACTGAACGAAAGGCTGGCAAGGATTCCTTGCCAGCCTTTTTCTTTTGTAGCCCAGCCGTCGCGCGCGAGTCGCGCTCAAGCCGCTTTGCGACAGACCAAAGACGGCGGCGAGGACAGTCAGTTCAATGTTGACCACAAAGGAACAACGATTCCATCGCGAGCCCGCAGGCGCATAGATGCCTTCTTATGCCTATTTTCAACCGTCCGCGCGGTCCATCACCATCAGGCGCCGGGGACGACTGGCACGATTGGCCTGTTCAGCAGGGTTTACGAGATTGAAGCCGCGTCGAACGGCAGCACTAAGATTAGTCATAAGACGACGATCGATGCGGCTGCTTCCACTGAAGTAACTACCGTGCGTGATTTCCATCTTCAGCAGCCGGTCGAAGCGGGCTCGCCGAATGTCACTCCGATGAACTGTGACTCGAGCAAAAACGGCGACTGGATTTGCAATGCCGTAGTCAACAACGAATAGGCTCCCTGCACATCGGGTCCCCTTTTCATTGATCACTCGATCAAGGAACCGATATGTCCAATTCCAAAGCATCAGCTCATCTACCCGTAATCTCGCGTCGCGCAATCCGCATCGCATGCGAACGCGCCGTTGCAGTCGCCACGTTCGTTCTGCTGTCAGCGAGTGCGCCGCAAGCAGCAAGTGCGCCGCCGTGGATGAATACCGCTCTTGCTCCCGAGCAGCGAGCGGCATTGCTGGTCAGCGCGATGACATTGGATCAGAAAGCCGCGCAGTTACATGGCCAGAGCGGCACGATAGCCGAGGTGCCGGCGTGTGGAAACAGCATTCGCCACGTCCCGGGCATACCGGCGCTGAGCATTCCAACGTTTCGGATTACGAACGGACCTGTCGGTATTGGGGCGGGCGACTGCGTGCCGCAGGATCGGGCGACCGCACTGCCGATGTCGATGGCGCTGGCAGCGAGCTTCGATCCCACCCTTGCCCGAGCGTACGGCGCGCTGTTGGGCCGCGAAGCACGCATGCTGGGCACGCACGTGGTCGAGGCGCCCGGCATGAACGCAGTCCGCGTGGGACAGGGCGGCCGGAACTTCGAGTACCTTAGCGAAGACCCCGTGCTCGCCGGTGTTATCGCCGAGAACGAGATCCGCGGTGCGCAAGAGACTGGCGTCATTGCGATGTCAAAGCATTTCATACTCAACGATCAGGAGGCGAACCGTAACACTGTCAGCGCGGTCGTCGATGACCGTACGCTTCATGAAATTTATCTGCTGCCATTCGGCGTGTCCGTGAGAAGGGGCAACGTCGATTCGGTGATGTGTTCTTATAACCGGATCGGCCCGACGTACGCCTGTGAAACCCCGCGAACGCTCAATGCAATCTTGCGCGGTGAATTAGGATTCACCGGCTACGTGCAGTCCGACTTCGGCGCAACGCATTCGACTGCACCGTCGATGAATGCCGGTATGGACCTCGAGATGCAGTCGGGTATCTGGTTCACGCTGCCAAACATCAATCAGGCATTGGCGACAGGCGCGTTGACTATGGCGACGGTCAACCAGGCGCTGACGCGTCGCTACACGCAGATGTTCAAAGCGGGTATTTTCGATCGTCCGGTAGTCCGCACGCCGCTCGATTCCACGACGATCCAAAGTGACGGCGCCGAGGCCCGTGCGATCGGCGAACAGTCCGCGGTGTTATTGAAAAACAGCGGCAATCTGCTGCCGCTGTCGGGCGCGGTGAAATCGATCGCGATCGTTGGGCACAATACCTATGTGGATAATGCAATCGCTGGCGGAAGCGGTAGTTCGCTAGTGCTGCCTACCTACACGGTCGGCCCACTGCAGGGGATCACGAATGTGCTCCGGCAGCTAGGCTCCGGTGCGACCGTGAAGGTGCTCGCCGCGCCGAACGACGGGAGCATGGACGCCGCGGTCGCTGCGGCTGCGGCGAGCGCCGACGTCGCGATCGTGATGGCGGGCGTAGTGACCGGAGAGGGAACTGACCGTAGCGATCTGTCGTTACCAAAAGGGCAGGACAAGTTGATAGCGGCTGTTGCGAACAGCAATAAGCGAACGATCGTCGTTCTGAAGGACGGCGACCCGGTTCTGATGCCGTGGATCGATCAGGTCCCGGCAATCGTGGAGACATGGTATTCGGGACAGGAAGACGGCAACATTGTCGCGCGATTGCTCTTTGGACTGGCCAATCCTTCCGGCAAGCTGCCGGTGACGTATCCACGACTGGCTACGGATACTCCTACCAGCACGCCGGACCGCTACCCCGGAACGTCCGGGTCGGATCCCGTTGTGCAATATTCGGAGGGTCTACTGGTCGGTTACAGGTGGTATGACACGCGACAGATCAAACCGTTGTTCGCGTTTGGTCACGGCTTGTCGTATACCTCGTTCAAGATTTCCGACGTCCACGTTTCGCCGCGTGGCTATACCGGCAACGGCCCAATTCAGGTCGCGCTGACCGTGGAGAACACCGGGCTGCGGGAAGGCGCAGAGGTCGCACAGGTCTACCTGGGCTTGCCGCCCAACCTCGGCGAACCCGCGAAGCGGCTGATCGCGTTCCAGAAAGTGCTGCTCAAACCGGGCGAGAAGAGGGCGTTCTCGCTGTACATCTATCCGATTAACGGTTTTCACGCGCTTAGCTACTGGGACAGTCCAGCGCAGAGCTGGAAAATCGCCGCGGGGACTTATACGGTTTATGTCGGCAATGCATCCGACAACATAGTTGCACAGAGCACCTTTACGGTTAACGTGGCGATGCGCGACTCCGGCGATGGCGATGACAATGTCAGCCGTGATCCGGCTCCGTTCGGATGGGACTGGGCCCGACGGCCATGAATCGGCATGGTCGGCGCGATGGCACGGACGTCGCTTAATCGTCCGGTGAGTATGGCTGCGATAAGCTCCCGCCGATCGCTTTTCCCGCCGCAAGTCACTGCAGTGCGAGCTCGCAGCGACTCTGTTCTGGCGGTCTGTTTTTAAAGCATCTGTTGAGGCGACGATGATGCGCAGCTACGAATATGGAAGCTTCAACCTCGAGATCTGCGTTGAGTCTGATTTCAGTAGCGTCGCGGATAAGAACAAGCGCAAGCGCGTTCGATATTTCGCGATCGTCCGTATCCATGGGCCGTCCGGTACGACCGCGCCGGCGTCTCCGCTGCGTTTCGCGGATGTCGGCAGTTGGGCATTCGTAACCCAGGCCGATGCACTGATGTGCGGCTATAGTTGCCATTTGCTGCCAGTCGCCGAGACGAACATCATGTCATTCAAGTGGCTGCTGTCGTGCAAACAGAGGTCAGCCTTTTCCGAGGAAAGAGAGCACCAGCGAATGTCTCCTCCAATAGGAGAATGACCTACCCGTCCAAGTAAGCGCAGTCTGAATTAGGTGGTCGGGCAGCTGCCCGAGCGAACAAGGAAGACCGTTTTGCGATGAAGTCCCGCGTGCCTCATTTTCCCCATCGCTGCTTCACGAAGCTGGCGATTTCAGACTGCAATTCACGGTCTTCTGGCGTCATACCTCCAAAGCCGCCGTGGGGCATAGCTTCAAAGATGTGGAGGTCGGCCGATACGCCCGCCCGGCGCAAAGCACGATGCATTCGCACCGCATTGGAGAGAAACAGATCGCGTGTCCCCGATTGGATAAAGGTCGCAGGTAAGCCCGTGAGATCGCCAAACAGGGGCGATAAATACGAATGCGATAAATCTGCACCGGCCGCGTAGAGGAGGTTGTTCGACATCAGCGAGCCAGGCAGCACCACGTCGACAAGCCGATTGGTCTCGAAGCTGTCGCCGGACTCCGTTAGATCGGCCTGTGGTGACAACAGGACTAGGCCGGCGGGCAGAGGCAAGCCTTCGTCCCGTGCCCGCAGCAACGTCGCAACCGCAAGATTCCCGCCTGACGAGCGACCGCCAATGACGATGTTTTCCGGCGCATGTCGCTCCAGGACATGGCGATAAGCAGAGAGGCCATCGTCCAGGGCGGAAGGATACGGGTGTTCGGGCGGCGTCCTGTAATCGACGCCGTAGCACCGCACACCATGTTGATCGGCCTGCAACTGCGCGCCGAAGCGACATGCGTCGCCTCCACCGAACACCAGCGCACCGCCGTGGAAATCGATAAAAGCGCGGTCCATATTGAATGGCGCTTCGGGCGTGGCGACATGGATGGTGGCATGGTCGGTTCTGATGGTCTCAACGGTAGAACGTAGGCGACCCGTCAGTCCCTTTACCGCCGCCGCATACTGCTTGTTGACCGTAGCCTTGATGCGCAGCCAGCCCCCGTAATCGTCAGGTCCTGGCATAACGAAGCCTGTGTTGAGCACGGTTCCATCATTACCAACGAGCCGCTCGAGGGCGACGCGCGCCTCGATGCTTATCGAAGCAGGAAACGGGACGGTGTGTTCTGGTATAACAACGCCGCGTTTTTGATCGTCCATCAGCATGGAACCCTACCTGTGTTTACATTCTTCAAACCGCGCCGCTCTCGTCCGAGGCCTTAGGTGGACGGCGGCAAAGTGCCACGCAAGCGTGGCTCGTGTACGGTCCACCGCGGTGTCTGGCGCGGTCAACGCTTGGCGTCAGTGTGTCAGCCGCGCGATGGAAGGGTGTCGTTCATAGACCGCTTACGATCATTTGAGATCTTGTTAGCGGATCGTGTTACCACCATCGAGCCAGTCATGCGCCAGAACTCGCCGCTGGTCAGCGTCACGAAAGATTGGAACACAGCGCGATCATAGTCCTGGACGTTGACTACCGTCGCACCGTTCGACTCTTTCCAACTTACAGCGAAAAGACTGTCGCCGATCGGTGCGACCTGAATTTCAACCGTCTCGGTCCGAGCAAACCTGCCCTCCCTAATCGCGAAGGTCAGTTCGGTCGCCGATTGGATCCTCAAGTACACCTTGAAGGGCGGGTAGGAAACTTCCATCTCCTGTCCGACGGGAAAACCTTTTATCGTCATGTTCACAATTCCTTTAGCGAGAACGGCACTGACAGTCAGAAACGGCTGCGGTTTTGCTGTGTTGGCCGGGCCACGAACGTAATGCGAAGAGAATGACCCGCCACGGCCGACCGACTGACATAGGTAGTCGAGCGCGCGCTGTGTCATTCCCTCTGAGATTGGAGTCAGGCGGAAACTGGCGTGTTAAGAAGCTGTTGCTCCCAGAAATAGGCAATGCCGCTACCGGCAGCATGCTGGCTCAACACCTCAGTCATCGCGCCCGCAGTTTCGGTACGAGCCCAGTCGCGTTGCCACTCGGCTGCCAGCGCCAGCCAGGTCATCATGTTCGCCCCAGCCGCGATCATGCGCTGTATAGCGACCTGGTGCGCTTCCACCGATGTACCGCCTGATGCGTCTGTGATGACCGTGGTATCCCAGCCTTCGCCGAGCGCCTGGATGACCGGCATCGCCACACAGATTTCAGTCCACAGACCAGCGATGATCAGTTGCTTCCGCCCCGTCGCTTTGACGGCGTCAACGACTTTTTTGTCTTCCCATGTGTTAATGAGAGTTCGGTCGATCACTTCCTGGTCCGGGAAAACGTCGGTGATCTGCGGAAAGAGCAGACCGCCGCGCGCGGCGACCACACTCGTGAGGATAGTTGGAACGCCAAAGAGCTTGGCCGACTTTGCCAAAGCAGTCGAGGCGTTGACCACGGCCTGGGGATCGTGGCTGTTCAGGTTAGCGAGTTGGTATGGCTGGTGGTCGATTAAGACGAGTACAGAATCTTCCGGGCGGAGGAGCGAATTGAGGCCATTGCGAAATGCCATAAAAATCCTCGGTGTTTAAGAAAATGATGGGGGTATTCGTTGGAGACTCGCCGACAAGCAGCGGTCAATCGGATGTTGGCATTCCCTATTACGCGACGCTAGGCTACAATTCGGCGACGCTCTGTCGCGCCAAGTGGAACGCAGAATTGGACATCGAAGAACTTCAGACGTTTGTTGAGGTGGCGGACTCGGGCGGCGTTTCGCCCGCTGCGCGCCGTTTGGGGGTCTCAAAATCCATCGTTAGCCGAAGACTTTTGCGGCTTGAATCAGAGCTTGGCGTCCAACTCCTGGCAAGGACAACCCGTGGCGCTGCTCTGACTGAAGCGGGCACAGCCTTTCGCGACCACGCCGCCCGCGTCGTTGCCGAGATCGACGCTGCCAGGGAGACAATTTCACCAGCCGGCCACCTGCGCGGCCGCTTGCGAATCGCAGCACCCCTCACGTTCGGCCCGACTCATTTGTCACCTGTTCTGGCTGAAATGGCGCGGCGTCACCCGCTGCTGCACATCCACACCTGCTACAGTGACCGCGTAGTCGACCTGGTTGGCGAAGGATATGACTGCGCTATTCGGATCGGCTACCTTCAGGATTCAAATCTCATCGCGAAGTGCGTTGGACCGATCTACGGAAAGCTCGTCGCAAGCCCTGACTATGTCAAAGCGCACGGCGCGCCTGAAACACCGGACGAACTTCTCGGTCACCAGGCTCTAATGCAGGGGACGGAAAGCTGGCGGTTTACGGATGGCGACAATGTCATAACCGTTCATCCGCGGGGGCGTTTCAAGGCTGACAACGCCATCGCTATCGCTTCCGCCGCAGTGGCTGGGCTCGGCCTCGCATGGCTTCCCGACGGCGTAACGGATCAATACGTAGCTTCTGGCGCGCTCGTGCCGGTCATGTGTCGTTTCCCACCGCCGACCGCGGGTATATATGTTGTGCGCCCGCCCGGTCTTAACCCATCAGCGAAGGTCCGGGTCCTAACTGATATGCTCGTCGAATGTTTTGACCAGCACGCCTAGACGCTTCGCGTCTCTAGGCACTTCGAGGGCAGGACGCCAGCCGCACCTATGTTCCAGCTAGCGCGATGCGCTCGATCGGGATCTCCAGGAGCGCTTCCGTTGCCCGGACTAGTTGGAACAGCGGGTAGCTAACGCGGGTGCGCCGCTTGCCGGAACACGAGATGTTGGCGCAATCGTCGACCGGCGTGTACCGATGACGTGGTGAACTGGCAAAGATCCCAAAAACTTTCCGGCCGCAGCTCGGACGGCGGTTTGTCTGCACCTTCGACCAGTCCGATAGTGCCTATTGTGGCGTTATTCAGCGGGGCGAACCACTACCACGGTCGCTGCCGACGCTCGTCGTCGAACCCACTCGTGGTCCGTTCGTACCTTCTCAACGGCCGTTCGCGCCGTTGGATCGATGTGGCCGAAGTGGGTCCGTACTGAGCCAACAGCGTCATGCAGGGGGCGGCCACAATCGGAACTTTGTCAACCGCCCTTCAGAACGGCTGGACGTCCGCAGATCCGTCGACAACGGACATTGACCGGACGACGTAACCCCGATAGCGGGTCCACAGCGGCGGTTCCGGTCGCATAACAAGTACCGGTTGTGAATGCGGTTTTGCCCTCGACGTCCCGGTCGGCCAACAGCACATTCAGATTTCACGGCGGCCTTTTTCGATTGGTAAGTCGGTCCTCCTTCCACCGAGGCGACGAGTAGGAAACCAGTGATATGTCCTTCCGCGCCATCTGCGAAGCCGGACATAAACTGGCCGCTTCAGGCTTTCGCCATCACTCTCACATCAGGCCTAGCACCTAGCGTGGGATATCACCGGGTGCGCCGTCAAAGCGGACGCGCGCGGCATGGATCTCGGGATAACGACGATCGGCCCAATCGATGAGGGCCGCCATCGGTTCCAGCAGGGATTGGCCTAGCGGAGCCAGACGATATTCGACGCTTGGCGGGCTGGTGGGAAAAACATGGCGGGTGATGAGTCCGTCGCGCTCCAGATCGCGAAGTGTCTGGGTAAGCATGCGCTTGGAAATGTCCGGGATGGCTCGGTGAAGCTCACTGAAGCGCTGCGATCGCGTCGCGAGCTCCATGATCATAAGCATGCTCCATTTGTCGCCGATGCGGTCAAGCACGTCGCGAACCGCGCAGTGTGCGGGCTGGGCGTCGCCTAATTGACGTTGATATCGGCTGAATCTCTCGATCGCATTCTGGGCGGTGCTCATTCGGGTTCCCTTTAACTCTTCTGGTAACAAAAAACTGCCTCCTTACAGCGCGAGGCATAGGTCTCTATGATAGACCTGCCCTCAAACAAAGACCGTTCCCGCAGAGAGCTCTGATGTCACCCCCCTGTTCCCGCCCGCCTTCGGTACCAGACTGCGGCGGACATGTGGGGCGGGGCGTGTGGTCGAGTCGCGGGATACAAATTTCAGGAGAAACACATGTTTTTGGTAATGGGAATCACGGGACGCGTAGGCGGCGCAACGGCGCAACATCTTTTGGCGCAAGGCAAGAAAGTCCGGGCGCTGGTCCGCAATCGCGAGAAGGCGGCGAATTGGGCGGATCAGGGTGTGGCACTGGTCGACGGCGACTGGAATGATACGGCCGCCGTGGAGAGGGCGCTCGAAGGGGTCGAAGGTGCATTTGTCATGCTGCCGGCGGTCTGGGCACCCTCGCCGGATTTCGGGGAAGCAAAGAGCGTGATCGCGAACTATGTCGAGGCGCTGGCCAGGGTAGTGCCGCCGCGGGTGGTTGTGCTGTCATCGATGGGTGCGAACAGAACCAGCGGGCTGGGAATGATCACCGCCCTGTCGCTTCTGGAACAAGCACTGCGCCACCTGACGTTGCCGATCGCCTATGTGCGAGCCGGCGGATTTTTCGAGAACTTCCTTTACGGCTTGCATGTCGCCCAGGGCGGCACGCTACCCGTCTACTACAATCCGACGAGTCGGAAGTCGACCATGGTCGCGACCGACGATGTCGGCGCCGAGGTGGCGACGCTGCTGACCGGGCCGGCGTGGTCCGGGCAACGCGTCGTCGAGCTCGGTTCGATGGTCAGCGCGGACGAAATCGCGGCCCAGCTAGGCGAAGTCTTGCAGCGCGACGTCAAGGCCTTTGCCATCCCGCGGGCCGGGTGGCCGGCAGCGTTTGAACAGTTCGGCATTCCGAAGGGCCACACCGGACCGGCCGAAGCGATGTTCGATGCCGTCAACGCGGGCTGGATGGACCTCGGCGTCGCGGGCACGGGGCACGTCGCGGGCACGACATCCCCTCGCGATGTCTTTGCGGCGGCCTACAAGGCCACCACGGCATGAACAGAGCAGATCGTGTCGGCTCGTCGACCAGGCGGCCACACTGATGTTCGGCAGCGCTCTCATCGGAGAAGGTAGAACGAATGTCCAAGATTTCCTGGCGCCAAATATTACCTTTGGTTCTCGCGGCTTTTTTCGTCGTGGGATCACTCAGCAACATCGTCGCCCCGCGATCCATCTTCGACGAATACCTGGAGTGGGGATATCCGCAGTGGTTCCATTTCGTGACCGGTTTGCTGGAGCTCATGACCGCTGTTCTGCTGGCGCGAGCACGGACGCGGCTGTGGGGCTCGGCGCTCGGCTGTACCGTGATGCTGGCTGCGCTGGCAACCGTGACAGTCCACGGCGAATACGGACATGGGGTCGCGCCAGTTCTCGTGGCGACACTATCGATTGTTGCCGGCTGGATTGCATGGCGCAAGCGGCTCGCTGCCGGTTCTATGGCTCGGGCCTAAATCTTACGCGGCCTTCAAGAGCTTGAAAGCATGCTGGAAGTGCTATTGCCAACACCAGCTATCCGTTTCAAATCCGGTTGGAACAGGGGTTAACTTGTTGAATTGAACTTGGCGGTTGGTTGGTCAACGGGCGACCGAAGCACTTCGGAAGCGGTCATCGACGTCCTGTGCTCGCGGCAGGCCTATACAGGGTCGATTGAGATAGATACCGCCAACTGCGTGCGTACTACACCGACTCGACCGCCGAGATATCCAAAAGGCGAGTTGCAAGAAGAGAGCCAAAACCTGCTAAGGCGCGTGGACGCCGTCAGATTGCTCCCATAGGGTCTTCAAGTGGTCGACGAACCATTTGCCAGCGGGTCCGGGGGGCTGCGAGGGTCGGTGATATACCGACATGGTCAACATCCAGCCGCTGGGCGGCATGTCGTCCACGTCCAGAACGACCAACGTACCTGCCGCGATGTCCTTATCGACCATGTGCAAGGGCATTCCCCCCCATCCCACGCAGTCTTTGAGAAACGCATATTTCGTCGACAAGTCCGCCAGACGCCACGTGGAGGCTGACGCAACTCCGAAATCACGACCTGCGGTGAGATCCGACCTGTCTGTCAGGACCAGTTGGACGTGTTTGGCAAGTTCATGCCGTGGTATGCGATGACCCACGCCTGCGAGGGGATGGCGTGGAGAAGCAACTGCAACGAGCGGCAGTTCGCCAAGCCGCTCGCTAACCAATGACGGAAATGCCTGCGGCAGCGGGGGCAGGATGCCCAAACTGCAGCGCCCGTCCAGAACGGGTTGATAGGCCGCTCCCAAGCCCTCGACGAAAAGCCGCAGCGGCGTCAGCGGGAAATGCTCTGCGAATGCTTTGGCGACGGCACTGACCACCGACGTTGGGAAGAAAACGTCGACCACCACCGAGAGTTCCGCCTCCACTCCCGAAGTCATGAGCCTTGCTCGTGCCTTCAGCGTGTCCACCCCAGCGACGACGTTGCGGGCGTCAGCTAGCAATAGCAAGCCCTGCGGTGTGAGTTTCGGGAACCGGCCCGAGCGGTCGAACAGCACGACGCCTAATTGATCTTCCAGTCCGCCAACCCAGCCGCTCACCGCGGACTGTACACGGTTGAGCTTTCGGCCCGCAGCCGAGAAGCTGCCCTCGTCCACAGCGGCAATGAAGGTTCTGAGTTGATCCAGCGAGATCCCATCCAGCATCAGCCTCGTCATCCATCTCTAATGTAGATCGATTGTATCTCAACATACCGGCTTCTCAGATGCATGCCGCACTGCCATTATTGTTCCCAACGCAGCGACGTTTTCGTAAAGCCATCTGCAGTGCTTCACGCCACGCGGAGTGAAGCCCATCCAGCCCAGGAGTTTTTATGACCTCTTCCATTATCGGCAGCGGCAGCGTCGGTGCCGCCATCGCCCGTCAGTTCGCCCGGAGCGGCATCACGGTCGGCATCGCTAACACCCGCGGGCCGGAGTCCATCGCGTCTATGGCCCGTGAACTGGGTGACAAGGTGGTTCCCCTCACGCTACAGGCGGCGCTCGAGGCCGACGTGATCGTCCTGGCGGTCCCGTTCCGGGCCCACTGCGACGTCGCCAGAGCTGCGGCGAACTGGAAAGGCAAAGTCGTCATCGACGCCACCAATGCCTATGGCGTGCCGCTCTCCGAACTCGACAGCCTGCCATCCTCGGCGATCGTAGCGAAAGCGTTTTCGGGCGCATCCCTTGTCAAGGCGTCAATCATTTGCCCGCCAAGGTACTCGCCGAGCATCCCGTCAGCGCCGGTGGCCGTCGAGTGATCTTTCTGTCTAGCGACGACGAGGCTGCAAGCGCGACGGTGGCCACTCTGGTCGAGCGGCTCGGCTACGCGGCGGTCAGTCTCGGCAGGATCGCCGAGGGCGGTCAGCTCGTGCAGGCCCGGGACAAGAGCTGGGCGCCCCTGATTTTCCAGGACCTGTTCAAGAAGGAGCAATAAACCATGTACGACCGTGTCATCTGGCCAGAGCGCTACGACCCGAAAACGTCCGCCATCTACGCTCTCAACGACATCGATGTGAAAGCGCCTCCCGAAGTGGTGTGGAAGCTGCTCGTCGACGCGAAGAACTGGTTTAGCTATTTCCCGCCCGAGGACCAGGTCGAGATTCTGTCGGGCGAGTCGGAACTGGCCTTGGGAACCCGCTACAGCCGCGTGACGGTCGGCTTCCCGATGAGCCTCGTGGTAACCGAATACGTGCCAAACCAAAGGCTCGCTTGGGCGACCACCGTCGACGGGGACGAGACAGGTTCCAGCGCTTACCACGGTTGGGTAATCACGCCGACGGACGAAGGTTGCCACGTGCTGACGGAAGAGACGCAACAAGGGCCCTGGTTTCTCGATGTACTCGGACGGCAACATCCCGGTGGGCTCTATCGCTATCACCAGGATTGGGTCGAGCGCCTCGCGCGTGCCGCAGAGGCGGAAGTCACGAAGATCGCCGGGTGACGCGTCAGTTTCAACGCGCAGTTGCGTTGCGCGTTTGACTGTTTGCGGCGGAAGCGGTGAACCGGCTTGCTCTCAAGCGAAGTCTGGTCGCGCGCGTGCCCATATCGATGAATCGTATCGGCGGATCCATCTGCCATCCATAGCGGGAGAAAAAACTATGAAGATCGAACTCAAAGGCCGCAAGGCCATCGTTACCGGCTCGACGGCGGGCATCGGCCGCGCGATCGCAGAGGGCCTCGCCCGCGCAGGCGCATCGGTCGTGATCAACGGGCGCGGAGAGCAGCGAGTAGCCGCCGCGCTAGATGAGATCCGGGCGCTCGTGCCCGACGCGGAATTGACCGGCATTGCCGCCGATCTTTCCACGGCTGAGGGATCGGCTGCCCTCGTGGCGCAGGTGGCGGATGCCGACATCCTCGTCAATAACCTCGGTACCGCCCATCCGAAAGGTTTCTTCGAGCAGAGCGATGGCGAATGGCTCGACCTCTTCCAGATCAATGTCATGAGCGGCGTGCGCGCTGCACGGCACTATCTGCCGGCCATGGCCAGGCGCGGTTGGGGACGGGTCGTGTTCATCAGCAGCGAGTCCGCGATCATGATCCCCAAGGAGATGATCGACTACGGTATGACCAAGACGGCGCAACTCGCCGTATCGAGGGGACTCGCTGAGTTGGTGAGTGGCACAGGGGTAACCGTCAACGCGGTGCTGCCGGGGCCCACCCGCTCCGAGATTCTGGGCAACTGGATGAAAGCCACCGCTCAGGAGCAGGGCATCACGCAGGAGGAAGCGGAGCAGAACTTCCTGAAAACGATGCGACCGACCACGCTACTCAACCGGTTCACGACGACCGAAGAAATTGCGAACATGGTGGTCTATGTCTGCTCCGAGCAGGCCTCCGGTACGAGCGGCGCCGCATTACGCGTTGATGGCGGTGTCATTCGCGCGATCTCCTGAGCCAACGCCTGACAGACCTGCGCTGCGCCGTGCGCCCTGACCGCAACCGAGATTTCTGCAGTCTCCGCAAACTTAAATCAGACCCGAATCCCAACCATGAATAATATGTTCGAAGCGATCCATTGGCCGGCGGACATGGCACCCAGCCGCTCGCCCATCCATTTCACTAATGAGCTTGAGGTTGCCGTTTCGCCCGAAACTATCTGGTCTCTTCTCGTTGATCCCGAGGCCTGGCCCCGTTTCTATCCGGGTGTCAAGGATGTCCAGCTGTTAGACGGACATGAGCTGTTGCAAGCCGACACTCGCTTTGAAACTAATCTCGCTGGCCAGGACGTCTTCGCGTCGGTAAAGGAGTTCGAGCCCATCGCCCGGATCGCTTGGGGTGGCGGTCCGAAGGCTTCGAGAGAATCCAGGGCCTATCACGCCTGGATCATCACCCCGACACCCCGCGGCTGTCACCTCTGGACTGAAGAGACGATGCAAGGGCCGCTCTGGATCGAGATGGCGAAGGAAGCGCCAGATATCTTCTGGCGCACCCATGAAAAGCTTCTGGAAGACCTCGCGAAGGTCGCACTCAAGCTCGAAGCACAGGGCGACGCTGGAAGCCGTGAATAGGCGACGGCTGCGGCGTATCTGAAAAGGAGCGTGTAGGTCTGCCGGGGTATTGCTGCTTTACGACGCTCGCGATGACTGATGTTTAACGGACCGATCGGTGCGTGAGAGCGTCCGCTAACGGCTGCACACTCGCGCTGTCACCGTATTTCGTGACACGCTTCACCGAAGGCTTCAACCGCTTCGTACCTCCACGATTGCTCCGGTCGCTTCTGGCTGGAGCGGTTGCCGGGCGGGGCTTACACCCGCTGTGAAAGCGCCGCCTTTGCACGGCGCACTCCAAAAGGAGACAGTCGACGTTGCGAGGTAGATCGTTGATAGGGTGCGGAGTGGATGTCGGACCTGCGGGGTACTTCGCCGCATATGCAGTTGCGGGCGACAACTTACGCCTGGGTTGACCGTCGTCCCGGACTCGGTCAATTCGTTGAATATTACGCGTAGCGCCTGGAGAAACGTGGCGTTCGATGCAGGGGTGCAGAATTTCGAGATTGAGCTGGTTTGCTCGGACCTCGGGACGCACCATGAACGGGTCGAGGCGCGAAAGGTCGATATTCCCGGCTTTCAGTTGGCGACATGGAAGAGTGCGCTTGAACGTCAACACGAACCGTGGGAATTAGTGGACCTCGTGGTTGACAACGCAAAGGTTCCATCGAGCAGGCATTCGAAGAAATTTTGCAGTTGCAAGCCCACAGCGATGACCGGCAGTTGAGGGTCGGAAATACGGGTTGACGACCGGCCGCTTTCGGGATGCGAAACACCAATGACCGCTTCGCGGCGATGAACTCGAAGCGCCGATGGACTCAGCCCGACCCAGCTTGTGTGGAAACTGGTTTTTCGCGGAGCTTGCACCGATCGACTGTCGCGTGCGCAACAAAGCCTGTCAGGGCTTTAGCTTTCGACCATCTTCATAGCCTTCAATGTTCCCTGAACGCCGAGTATGTTCATGACCCGCTAGAGGTTGTAAGCCAACACCTGAAGGCTCATCTCCGTACTCACCCGCTTGAGCGTCCTGGTCAGGAAGTGTGCGGGGCCCATCCAGTGCTTGAGCGTGCCGAAGACATGCTCGACGGTACTTCTGCGGATGGTCATGGCGTCAGGTTTCCGGTCGAGCCGACGCTGCATCACTTCAAGCGCATTCTCATGTTCCCATCGCCGAATTCGACGATAGTCAGACGGTGAACATCGTTCCTTGAGATGGCAACGTGGGCACGCGCTGGGCCAGTAGACTCGCAGATTCAGGTCGTGCTCGACAGTCGTGAATCGATGGATCGCCCGCTCGCCAGCCGGGCATCGATACGTGTCGCTTTTCGCTACGTAGATAAAGTCGGCTTTCGTAAACAGGCCTTTTTTCCGGGAGGCCGACGTGAGCGGCTTGGGAACATACGCGCTGATGCCGTTCAGATCGCATGCCCTTATCTCCGGCCCGCTGAAGTAACCGCGGTCCGCAACAACCTTCAGCTTCGATCTGCCCATCGTGCGCTTCGCAGATATCGCCATTTTGCTGAGTTGTCCATGATCGTTCCCGACATTGGTTACTTCGTGTTCAACGATCAGATGGTGTTTCGTATCAACGGCTCTGTCAAGTTGACGGGCGTAGACTTACCTAAGCAGATCAAGCGTAGTTATCCTCATCAGATAAGCTTCTCTGCTGCGGCAGTGACAGTCCAACCATGCCACGTGGCGAAGCGTTCCTGAAGTACGGCGCGATGACATGCCGCGTTCATTTGATGTCGGGGCAACGCGAAGTGCTGCCGGATTGGGCCGAAGCATGAGAGAAACGCCTGCGTGCGACGCGCATCGCGAAAGCCGCACATCTGGCGTTCGCGCCTGCGGGTCGGCTGGTGGCTGTTCTCGGCACGGTTATTCACGCGTGCAGCCGCCTTGACGAAAACGTGCTTCACATGAGCGAGTTCAGGAATGTCAGCCTTCGCCGCCGGATAGCTACGTAACTGGTCGGTCACGATCTTGCGCGGCACCGGGTTTGAACGCAGCACCCGCCGGAAGAAGCGCTTTGCCGCGGCCTTGTCGCGCCGCTTCTGCACCAGCACATCGAGCTCAGCACTGTGCTCGTCGACCGCTCGCCACAACAGATACGGCTCGCCGCGCAACGTCACGAACATCTCGTCCAGATGCCATATGCTACCCGGCCTGGGCCGCGCCGCTTTGGCGCACCGGGCGAATCCAGCGCCGAATTTGTCGCACCTGCAACGAATCGTTTCGTACGTGACCACGACACCACGCTCGAGTAACAACTCCTCGACGTCGCGCAGGCTCAGGCTGAACCGGAAATACCACCGAACCGCGCAGCTGATGACGACGGAGGGGAAGCGGTGGCCGTGATAAAGCGATTTTGTCTTCTTCATCACCTCATTCTATCGCTGCCTCACCATCAACCTGACAGTGCCAATACGCGTCGTCGCGCGACAGGCCTTGCTGCTCGGTGAGCAGCAGCAACATATCGCGGGAAGCATTTTTGGTGGCGATGTCGAGGTCATCATCGAAGCCATGGACGATCCAGTAGTCCGGTGTTTCCAGCAGCGGCGAGGGAAATGTGAAGTCCCGCCGCAGCACGATCTGGAACATTACATTGAGCGACGCCTCGATCGCGGTGCCGCTGATCTCGCCATCGCCTTGCGATACATGTGGGTCGCCGATCGAGAATAAGCCGCCGTCCACAGCGACCGGATAATACATGGTAGAGCCCGCGCCGATGCGCCAGTTATCTATATTGCCGCCATGCGCGCCCGGTGGCACCGTGCTCACGCGGCCCGCCACATCGGGCGCGACGCCTGCCGTTCCCAGATGAGGGCGTACCGGCACGCGAATGCCTTCGAGCGCGGTTTCGCGGCAGCAGTCGCGAATCTCCGAGCGCTTGCCCGGCACGAGATATTTGCCGGGGTAGTCAAACGCATACAGCGCGTGAGCCGTATTCGATGCCTGATCGAGTTCGTAGATAGTGACGCGCTCCTTCTCGAAGTCGGTGAACAGATGACCCCAGTGCGCCGCGAGATTCGAGCCGTAGTTGAAGCGCGGAATCATTTGCAGATAACGCACCTCAAGCAGGTCGCCGGGCTTCGCGTCCTTCACAAAGATCGGTCCCGTCATCAGATGCACGCCGGGTTGGCGATCGGATTCGGGAATCGTCTCGTAGAGCGCGCGCACCTTGTCATCCATCATGAGCTCCGGGGCGTCGCCTGCGTGATGCGTTATTGCTTCGGCGCGAACGAAGTCGCCGCTCTCGACGATCAGCGCGGGCGCTAATGCCGCGTCAAAATATCCCCAGTGAACATTTTTCTGGATGGCAGGCAGGTCGTGAAGCATGCTTTCCTAAGCTCCGTAAGAGTGTGCGATCGGTGCGACGTGACCGATGACAGATCGTACGAGCGACAGAATAGATACACTTGGGCGACAGCGTACAAAAGCTTGTGCGTGGACGAATCGGCTTGCGGCGTCACCCGGCTGTCGCGGGTCTCAGGCCACAAGACTGGATTCGTTCGTGTCCCGATTCATCTCACTGACGGTCGGAAACGCGCAACCGGAATTGCGGACGTTGGCCTCGCGGCACCCCTTGCTGGCAAAGCGCTGCCTCACTCCGCGGGAAGAGCTCAAGACGTTGCGAAACAGCAAGACGAGCGACGGAGCCGCCGCTACGTTGATCCCTAACCCACATGCCGGCGCGCTCACTCGTTGCCGACGGGGGTATCCACCTTCAGCTGCTTCTTTGCGCGAATCAACACGCGTCAACCTATTTCAAGCGGTCGGTCGAAGTCCTCGACACCGGAAATCGAAGTGATCTACATGATCAGGAAAGGGCAGGTGAAGGACGACGGCGTCACCCAAACCGCTGCCGCCAAGTTCAATTCGCTGGTGGCATAAGGACTCCTTCCCGCCGCGGAATCTTCTCGACTCGCCGGGCCTTATCGCAACACAACCTCCAGCGCAGCCGCGGTTTTCATCAGCGGATACGCGACGTACCAACGCACGTCAGAATCACCTCCAGCGGATACTGCGAGACGTTCTATGCCTTGGACAGCGCGGGTTCCGCGTCTTTGTCGACTCTTTCATCGGCGACCTTGTATCGCCGGAATTCTAGCGTCCATCTTTTACTGCGACACAAACCAAAGATTGCCCGGTACCAAGTCCACGAGGCGCTCTTCTCATGTCGCTCAACTTCCAGCAGCAACCTGCGCTCCGGACGCCGCGCAAAAAAAGCGGACGCTGGATGGCAAATGTGAGACCCGCGCGTAAGCACCTCACGCTTGATATGTCCAGAAAATATCTGTTGTGTTTCTCTTTTTTGTCGTTCTAAAGTCAACCGTCGAGCGCTTACCAATTATTTGTGAGCACCTCACGGATCTGCTCTTCTTGCTTGCTTGGTGCAGGACATAAATCGACAAAGCGGCTCACTGAGATGATTAGTAATCCGACATTAACTATTTACCGAAACGGCGGCACCGGCGCAGGCGGTGGAAGCAGTCGATGTACTCGCAACGATCTCCGCACTCGACGACTGGCTGCCTCAGGTCGACTTCGTCGTTATTACGGCGCCGCTCACGCCGGAGACACGCGAGTTGCTTTCCGCCGTGCGCCTCGCGCGCATACGGCCCGGTGCGGGCGTCGTCAACCTTTCGCGCGCGGCGCTGATCGACCATGCGGCGTTGTTCGAGCGATTGCGTTCCGGAGAGTGCGGCGGCGCGCTGCTTGACGTATTCGATCCCGAACCGTTACCGGCTGACCATGTGGCGTGGGACGTGCCGGGACTCGTCGTCACGCCGCACATTTCGTGCGACGCGCCCGATTACAACCTGCGGGTGCTCGAACTCTGGTTTGGCAATTTCGCGCGATTCCTGCGCGGGGAACCGCTCGCGAATATCGTCGATCGTACCCGCGGTTATTGAGCCGGCAGATGGGACGCGATCAAGGGTGACAGACCCAGCTGAGCGAGGCTCCGGTGCAGATAGGGTCGGCGAATCGGTCAAAGTTATCGGAGCAAAACGGACTGATGACCCGCGATGACCGGGCTGAAGAGTCTCGAGATGTTCGCTGGTACCTGCGCTACAAGCTCAGCCTAAGGGATCTGACCAGCCCGCGAACGTGACAACGCCCCCGCGTCAGCTGATGGCATCGAAACAACGGCCCGACAACAACCGCATCACGAACGATCGCGCGGCATCGCCTGCAACGTATCGACGATTTCGCGCATCAGCGCTTTTCTGTCATCCGAAGCGCGCTGCACCATGCCGACCGTGCGCAGCGTCGGCGGGCTCGAAATCGGGATCACGCGCAGCAGCGGGTCGTTCAGCCAGTTGCCGCGTATCAGCAGCGGCAGCACCGCGACGCCGACTTTCTCGCGCACCAGCGCGACAATCGTCTCGATCGAATTCAGTTCGAGATACTCGTTGACCATCCAGCCCGCTTTCTCCAGCGCCTGCTCGACCACCTGCCCCGTGCGCACGCGCCGGTCGAAGCGCAGAAAGCCGTGCCCACGCAAGATGCGCTGCGGGTCGTTATCGGCGATGTCGCGGCTCACCACCAGCGCCATCGGTTCGGTGTAGAGCGTGGTCCATTTGAGCGTGTCGGGCAGCGTCTCGTCCGCGCGCGCGACCACGGCCGCGACGTCCACGTCGCCCGCTTCGACCATGCCCGCCAGTTCGTCCGACCGCGCCGACAACAACCGCACGTCGAGCCGCGGGTGCGTCGCCTTCAGCCGCGCGACGGCGAGCGACAGCGCACCGATCACCGACACCACCGCGCCGATCGTGACGGGGCCTTCCATTGCGTCGGCGGGCTTCGCTTCGAGGTCGGCGAGCAGGTCGAGGATCTGCTCGACCTTCGGCCAGATAGTCATCCCGTGCTGTGTCAGCGTGATCTGTCGCCCGCGGCGGTCGAACAACTGGCGGCCCAGCGCTTCCTCCAGCCCGCGCATCTGCAGGCTAACGGCCGCCTGCGTCAGCGCGACCTTTTCGGCAGCCGTCGAGAACGAGCCGGTGCGGGCAACGACCCTGAAAGTCTTCAGCATGCGTAGCGTCGGCATTCGTTCGATCCATGAGAAAAACTTAAGTGTCGAAAAGAAAGTTTAATATTTTTTGTACGTTGGCAGCCAGATAATCGATTTCACAACGATCTGGAAGGACGAGCCACGCAATGCGGAGTAAACAGGCATGACCGCGGCAGAACGCCGGCCGGTTCTCGATGTACAAGGCTTCTCGCTGAACTTTTCGAATTTGCCCGATGCGCCGAACGTCGTCGACCGGGTGTCCTTTCTCGTCCACGCGGGCGAGACCCTGTGCGTGGTCGGCGAGTCCGGCTGCGGCAAGAGCGTGACGTCGCTCGCGCTGATGGGGCTGCTCGCCAGCCCGCCCGCACGTCGCGTCGCGGGCACGGCGCATTTCGAGGGTGTGGATCTGTTCCAGCTGTCCGAGCGCGAACTCGCCGACATTCGCGGCAACCGCATGTCGATGATCTTTCAGGAGCCGATGACCTCACTGAATCCGGCCTACACAGTCGGCGAGCAGATCGGCGAGAGCATCCGGCGGCACCGCGGCGTCAGCCGCGCAGCGGCGCGCGAAGAGGCGCTCAAGATGCTGCGGCTCGTTCATATTCCCGCGCCCGAAACGCGGCTCGATGCGTTTGCGCATCAGTTGTCGGGCGGCATGCGCCAGCGCGTGATGATTGCGATGGCGCTCGCGAACAGCCCGCGCCTGTTGATCGCCGACGAACCCACTACAGCGCTCGACGTGACCATTCAGGCGCAGGTTCTAGCGCTCGTGCGCAATCTGCAGAAAGAGACGGGCACGGCGATGCTGCTGATTACGCACGATCTCGGCGTGGTCGCCGAAGTGGCGGATCACGTGGCGGTGATGTATGCGGGCAAGATCGTCGAGTACGGCACGGTGTCCGATCTGTTCGACGATCCGCAGCATCCGTACACAATCGGGCTGATGGGCGCGATTCCGTCCGTCGGCAAGCGAGAAGGGTCGCTCGCCACGATACGCGGCTCCGTGCCGACGCCCGAGCAGATGCCGCGCGGCTGCCGCTTTGCGCCGCGCTGTCCGTTTGCCGAACAGCGTTGCATCGACGCCGCGCCGCCCGAGCAAACGCTCGAAGGCGAGCATCGCGTCGCCTGCTGGCTCGCGCCCGTCGAGCAGCTCATGAAGCCCGCGCAGCAAAAGGAGCTGACATGAGGCCCGCGAATGCGTCACACCCCGCGTCACACATCGCGACGCCCATCATCGAAGCCAGCGCGCTCACCAAACGCTTCGGCGGCGAGCGGCAGATGTTCACGCGCACGCCCACGGTTCATGCCGTCAACGAAGTCTCGTTCGCCGTGCACACGGGCGAGACGTTCGCGATCGTCGGCGAATCGGGCTGCGGCAAGTCGACGCTTGGGCGTCTGCTGCTGCGTTTGATCGACGCGACGCAAGGGCGCGTGCTGTATCAGGGCGAGGACATCACGCATTGGCAGGGCGCGAAGCTGCGCCGCTTGCGCCGCGACATGCAGATCATCTTTCAGGACCCGTTCGCGTCGCTGAATCCGGGCATGACGGTCGGGCAGATCATCGGCGAGCCGGTTGGGTTTCACGGTCTCGCGAGCAGCGGCAGCGAGCGCCGCGAACGCGTCGCGCAACTGCTGACCAAAGTCGGCCTGCAGCCGGCGTATGCGCAGCGCTATCCGCATGAATTCTCCGGCGGCCAGCGGCAGCGCATCGGCATCGCGCGGGCGCTGGCGGGCGAGCCGAAACTGATCGTCGGCGACGAGCCCGTGTCGGCGCTCGATGTCTCCGTGCAGGCGCAGGTGATCAACCTGCTCGAATCGCTGAAGGCCGAACTCGGGCTCACGCTGATCATGGTCGCGCACGATCTCGCCGTGATCCGTCACATGAGCGACCGCGTCGCGGTGATGTATCTGGGTGAAATCGTCGAACTGGCGCAGGTCGACGAACTGTTCGACGCGCCGCTGCATCCGTACACGCAGGCGCTGCTGCGCGCGATTCCCGCCAGCAGTCCGCACGAGCGCCGCACGAAGCCCGCGCTGCAAGGCGATCTACCCAGCCCGACGGCGCCGCCGCCCGGCTGCCGCTTTCATACGCGTTGCCCGCACGCGAAACCGCGCTGCGTGCAGGAGCGCCCGCTGTCCGAAACGCTGCCGGGCGGACGGCAGGTCGCGTGTCATTTCTGGCGCGACGTGCAGAACGCGGGCGGCGGCACGCCGCTCGTCGCGAGCGTCAGCACGAAGCTCAACGAGCGCCTGGCGATCTATCGCGAGAAGCAGAACCAGACGTAGGCCGCACTGAGCGCCGAAGCGAACCGGTAACGATCACCCATGGCAACCCGAACCGCAACAAGGACACGACGCATGCGAAGAATGTTGATTGCCGCCGCGCTCGCATTGAGCGCTTCCGCCGCGACGGCGCAGACCACCATCCGCATCGGCCTGCAGGACGATATCGGCTCGCTCGACCCGGCCCGCAGCGTGCAGTTTGTCGACCGGATCGTGTTCGCGTCGCTGTGCAATTCGCTCGTCGACGTCGCGCCCGATCTGAAAATCGTGCCGATGCTCGCCACGTCGTGGACCACGGGCGACAACGGAAAATCGCTGACGTTCAAGCTGCGCCAGGGGGTCAAGTTCCAGGACGACGAGCCGTTCAACGCCGCCGCCGTGAAGGCGAACCTCGACCGCTACCGCACGCTGCCGACCAGCAACCGCAAGAGCGAATTGTCGTCGGTCGATCATGTGGATTTGATCGACGACAGCACCGTGAAAATCGTGCTGAAGCAGCCGGACGCCGCGCTGCTCGCCACGCTGTCGGACCGCGCGGGCATGATGCTCGCGCCGAAAACGCTTAGCGATGCGGCAGGCGTCGCGTCGCATCCCGTGTGCTCGGGACCGTACAGGTTCGTGCAGCGCGTGCAGAACGATCGCGTGGTGCTCGAGAAGTTCGCCGGTTACTGGGACGCGGATAAGTATCCCGTCCAGCGCGTCGTGTTCCAGCCGATTCCCGACAGCACCGTGCGTCTCGCGAATCTGCGCTCGGGCTCGCTGGATATGCTGGAGCGTCTCGCGCCGTCCGACGTCGCCGCCGTCAAGAGCGATGCGAACCTGCAGTTCAAGCCGGTGACGGGTCTCGGCTTCTACTACGTGACGTTCAACATCAACAACGGCCCGCGCGGCAACGGTCCGCTGAAGGACAAGCGCGTGCGGCAGGCGTTCGAGCTGTCGATCGACCGCGATGCGATCGACCAGGTGATCGGTGCGGGCATCTTCACGCCCGCGAACCAGGGCATTCCGAAATCGAGCCCGTACTACAACGCGTCGCTGCCGACCTCGAAGCGCGACGTCGCGAAGGCGAAGGCGCTGCTGAAGGCGGCGGGCCAGGAGCATCCGACCATTGAATTCGCGTATCCGAACAACACGGTCGCGAGCCAGATCACGCAGATGCTGCAGGCCATGCTCAGCGAAACGGGCATCACGCTAAAGCTGCGTCCGAGCGACTACGCGACGGAACTGAACGCAGGCCACACCGGCGACTTCGAAGCGATGTACACGGGCTGGTCGGGGCGCCTCGATCCCGACGGCAACCTGCATCAGTTCAACACCTGCGCGGGCAACCTGAACTACGCGCACTACTGCAACCAGCAGGTCGATTCGCTGCTCGATGCGGCGCGCACCAAGCAGACCCAGGCCGAGCGCAAGTCCGACTACGACGCCGCGGGTAAGATCCTCGCCGACGACGATCCCATCGTCTACATCTACGCGCAGCCCTGGCCGTTCGTGCTGTCGAAGAAAGTGCAGGGCTTCACGCCTTACGCCGACGGTCTGGTGCGCCTGCGCGGCGTGTCGATCAAGGGCTGAGCGTCATGCTGCCAATCATCGCGAATCGCCTGCTCGTGGCCGTGCCGACGCTGATCCTGGTGTCGATGCTGATTTTCGGCTTGCAGAAGCTGCTGCCGGGTGACCCGGTCCGCGCGATGGCGGGCGAGGATCAGGACCCGCAGCTGATCGCGACGCTGCGGGTCAAGTATCACCTCGATCAGTCCGTGCCGACGCAGTACGCGCTATGGATGCGCGATGTCGCGCACGGCGATCTCGGTTCGTCTTTGCGCACTGACGTGCCCGTGCGCGCGTTGATCGCGCAAAAGCTGCCAGTCACGATCCAGCTCGCGGTGATGGCGATGATTCTCGCCATTGGCATCGGCATTCCGGCGGGCGTGATTTCGGCGGCGAGCAGGGGCGGGCCGCTCGACTACGCGGCAAACATCTTCGCTCTGTCGGGCATGTCGATACCGAATTTCTGGCTCGGTATCATGCTGATATTCATCGTGTCGGTGCGCTGGCATCTTTTGCCGTCGTCGGGTTATGTGTCACCGGGCGAGGATTTCTGGCTCAGCATCAAGACGATGCTGATGCCCGCGTTCGTGCTGGGCGCCGCGCTCGGTGCGCAACTGATGCGCCATACGCGCAGCGCAATGCTCGGCGTCTTGCGCACCGACTACATCCGCACGGCGCGCGCGAAAGGGTTGCTGCGCGGCGCCGTGGTGGTCAAGCACGCGTTCCGCAATGCGCTGATCCCCATCGTCACCGTGCTCGCGCTGCTGTTCGGCGAACTGCTCGCGGGCGCCGTGCTGACGGAGCAGGTGTTCACGATTCCCGGCTTCGGCAAGCTCGTCGTCGATGCGGTGTTCAATCGCGATTACCCCGTCGTGCAAGGCGTCGTGCTCGTCACGGCGGTCGCGTTCATCGTCGTGAACCTGTGCGCGGATGTGCTCTATATCCTGCTCAATCCCCGACTGAGGCGTAGTTAATGGCTACTTCAATCGATGCCCGATCGGCGTCGGCGGCCGTCGCGTTGCCGCGTCGCAAACGCCGGGGGCTCACGCGCTTCATGCGCAATCGCGCGGCCGTGTTCGGTGCGTTTCTGGTGGCGCTCATCGTGATCATGGCGCTGTTCGCGCCGTGGCTCACGCACTACGACCCCGTGCAGGCGAGCTTCATGACCGTGCGCCAGGCGCCGTCGGCAGCGCACTGGTTCGGCACCGACGAACTCGGCCGCGACGTGCTGAGCCGCCTTTTGTACGGCGCGCGTGCGTCGTTGCTGGCGGGCGTCGTGTCGGTCGGCATTGCCGTCGTGCTCGGCGTGCCGCTGGGGTTGATCGCCGGTTACTTCGGCAGGTTCGTCGACGGCGTGATCTCACGCATCGCCGATGCGCTGCTGTCGATTCCGTTCCTGATTCTCGCGATTGCGTTGAGCGCGTTTCTCGGCCCGAGCCTGACGAACGCGATGGCCGCGATCGGCATTTCGGCGATGCCGCGCTTCATTCGCCTCACGCGCGGCCAGGCCATCAGCGTGAAGGCCGAAGAATATGTGGAAGGCGCGCGCGCGATCGGCCTCGATCACGCGCGGATCATGCTGCGCTACATTCTGCCGAACGTGCTGCCGCCCATCATCGTGCAGGCGAGCCTGACGGTGGCGAGCGCGATCATCGCCGAAGCGAGCCTGTCGTTTCTCGGGCTCGGACAATTGCCTCCCGCGCCGTCGTGGGGCTCGATGCTTAACACGGCAAAAGACTTCGTGAGCCAGGCGCCGTGGATGTCGATCTTTCCCGGCATCGCGATCTTCCTGGCCGTGCTCGGCTTCAACCTGCTCGGCGACGGCCTGCGCGACGCACTCGATCCGCGCGAATCGTGATGCTTTTCGCGCGCTACGGCTTTCGATGGCGCGCGGTCGAACCAGCAAAACCACCAGAGTGACAACATGACAAGCTTCAACTGGCAGAACCCTTATCCGACGCTGCGCATGCCCGTGTTCGCGCGCAACATAGTGTCGACGTCGCAGCCACTCGCCGCGCAGGCCGGGTTGCGCATGCTGTGGAAAGGCGGCAATGCCGTCGATGCGGCCATCGCGGCAGCGGCGGCGATCACCGTCGTCGAGCCGGTGTCGAATGGACTTGGCAGCGACGCGTTCGCGCTCGTGTGGGACGGCAGCAAGCTGCACGGGTTGAACGCGTCGGGCGTCGCGCCCGCTGCGTGGAACGTCGGTTACTTCAGGCGCAAATACGGCGAAAACAACGGCGTCGCCGTGCAGCCCGTGCGGGGCTGGGACACGGTGACGGTGCCGGGCGCGATAGCGGGCTGGGAAGTGCTGCATCGGAAGTTTGGCTCGCTGCCGTTCGCCGATCTGATGGAGCCCGCCATCGAGATCGCCGAGCGCGGCCATGCCGTGGCAAACGTCGTCGCGCGCAAGTGGGCGGCCGCCGTGCCCGAACTGAAGAACCAGCCGGGCTACGCCGATACGTTCATGCCGCGGGGCCGCGCGCCCGAAGTCAGCGAACTGGTGAAGATGCCGGGCCACGCCAAGACCTTGCGCATGCTGGCCGAACACGGGCCGCGCGCCTTCTACGAAGGTGAAATTGCCGAACGCATCGCGGCGTTTTCCCGCGATTGCGGCGCGGCAATGACGCTCGACGATCTGCGCAACTACCAGCCCGATTGGGTCGAGCCGATCGGCAAGAACTATCGCGGCTACACGGTTCACGAGATTCCGCCGAACGGGCAGGGCATCGCCGCGCTGATCGCGCTCGGCATTCTCGAACAGTTCGACGTGGCCGCGCTGAAGCTCGACGGCATCGAATCGCAGCATCTGCAGATCGAGGCGATGAAGCTCGCGTTCGCGGATGTGTACCGCTACGTCGCCGATCCGCGCTCGATGGAAGTCGCGCCTGCGCAAATGCTCGACGACGCCTATCTGAAATCGCGTGCGAAGCTGATCGATCCGAAGCGCGCGACGCACTTCGGCTTCGGCATGCCGAAGGCGGGCGGCACGATTTACCTGTCGGCGGCCGACGAGCGCGGCATGATGGTCAGCTTCATCCAGTCGAACTATATGGGCTTCGGCTCGGGCTGCGTCGTGCCTGAGATGGGGATTTCGCTGCAGAACCGTGGCTGCGGTTTCTCGATGGACCCGAAGTCGCCGAATGTGGTCGAGGGCGGCAAGCGGCCGTTCCACACGATCATCCCGGCGTTCCTCACGCAGCAGGTGGACGGCAAGCAGGAAGCGGTCATGAGCTTCGGCGTGATGGGCGGCGACATGCAGCCGCAAGGGCACCTGCAAACCGTGGTGCGCATGCTCGATTACAGCCAGCAGCTGCAGGCGGCATGCGATGCGCCGCGCTGGAAGGTCAACCGCGATTTCTCCATAGATATCGAATCGACGCTCGATCCGCAGACCTCACGCGCGCTCGAAGGCCTGGGCCACACGATCAAGTCGATCGATGATCCGTATATGGATTTCGGTTCGGGCCAGTTCATCTGGAAGCTCGATCGCAACGAGCCTGAGCGCGGCTATGTCGCTGCAAGCGACAGCCGTCGCGATGGGCTGGCCGCTGGGTTCTGAGCGTCGCATCGGCGCCCGGCACATCGGCGCATCGCGTCGCGCGCCGACCGTCCCTGCGGCAAACCGCGAAGGCGTCACCGGACGCCTTCGCGGCGTCGCCTGCGGCGCCATTCGTCAGCAGGAGGATAGGCACGCCTTCGATTCGCGGCTCCGCTCTCAGGGCCGCGCACGGCACTGTCAGGTTAATGGGGAGGCGGCGGTAGAATGAAGTGATGAAGAAGAAAAGATCGCTTTATCACGGCCACCGCTTCCCTGCCGTCGTCATCAGCTGCGCGGTTCGCTGGTATTTCCGGTTCAGCCTGAGCCTGCGCGACATCGAGGAGTTGTTGCTCGAGCGTGATGTCGCGGTCACGTACGAAACGATCCGTTGCTGGTGCGACAAGCTCGGCGCTGGATTCGCACAGTGCGTCAAGGCGGCGCGGCGCAAGCCCGGCAGCACATGGCATCTGGACGAGATGTTCGTGAGGCTGCGCGGCGAGGCGTATCTGTTGTGGCGAGCGGTCGACGAGCATGGTGCCGAACTCGACGTGCTGGTGCAAAAGCGGCGCGACAAGGCTGCGGGAAAGCGCTTCTTCCGGAGGGTGCTGCGTTCAAACCCGGTGCCGCGCAAGATCGTTACTGACCAGCTGCGCAGCTATCCGGCGGCGAAGGCTGACATTCCCGAGCTCGCTCAGTTTTCGTCAAGGCGGCTGCACGCGTGAACAACCGTGCCGAGAACAGCGACCAGCCGACCCGCAGGCGCGAACGCCAGATGTGCGGCTTTCGCGATGCGCGTCGCACGCAGGCGTTTCTCTCATGCTTCGGCATGATCCGGCAGCACTTCGCGTTGCCCCGACATCAAATGAACGCAGCATGTCATCGCGCCGTACTTCAGGAACGCTTCGCCACGTGGCATGGCTGGACCGTAACGGCCGCAGCAAAGAAAGTCATCTGATAACGACAACTGCTCTTTATCCACGCAGGTGGCCTGCGCCCGCCAACTTGACAGAGCCGTTTGCGCAGATCGCGCGTCTTCCACCAGACTAAACGGCCGATCACAATTCCTGCTCCAAGAACCACTGCCAACAGCACAAGCGAAACGGCGAACTGAGCTTCCCTCGGTTTTTCGCCTTCCAGAGGCCCGGGGTTATGCAGCCGTATCCTTTGTCCGCTGAGCCGCAAGCCAGTCTTGCATGAACTGGGTTGGCGACATGAAGCCAAGCGATGAATGACGACGACTGCGGTTATAAAACACTTCAATGTATTCGAACAAGTCCGCCACGGCTTCGCGATGCGTGCGGTACTTCGTGCCGTGTACCCGCTCGTTCTTCAGGCTGTTGAAGAAGCTTTCCGTCGGCGCGTTATCCCAGCAATTTCCTTTGCGGCTCATCGAGCAGCGCATCCCGTAGGAGGCCAGCTTGCGCTGGAATTCATGGCTCGCGTATTGGGCGGATTCAACCGGTTGTCGCAACACCTTTGATCAAGGAGGTGTGTATGGGACGACCAGCGGGGTGGATGCATAAGTTGACAGGGCGAGGAGCGATGCGCTCGCCAGGCGCGCCGTCGCATCGGCGCGAGATCGAGCGGCGATTCTGGAAGCAAATCGCAACTGGCATTACAAGTGAGAAGGCTGCAGAAGCGGTTGGCGTGTCGCAGGCAGTAGGCGCTCGGTGGTTCCGCCATAATGGTGGCATGCCACTTTCCATGTCGAGCCCAATATCCGGACGGTACTTGTCGTTCGCGGAGCGAGAAGAGATTGGACTACTTTCGTTCCAGGGCGTCGGGGTACGCGAGATTGCTCGCCGTATCGGACGCAGCCCATCAACGGTCTCCCGGGAACTGACGCGTAATGCTGCAACTCGTAGCGGCCGGCTCGAGTATCGAGCTTCGGTTGCGCAGTGGAAGTCGGAGCTGGTTGCCAAACGACCCAAACCTTCGAAACTGGTGACCAACCCACGGCTACGCCACTACGTGCAAGACCGTCTGGAGGGCAAGGTTCGCCGCGCTGATGGCCGTGAGATTTCCGGGCCCCGCCACGCGCCGTTTAAAGGGAGAAACAAACCGCATCGCGGTGACCGTAAATGGGTCAATGGCTGGTCGCCCGAACAGATTTCCAACCGGTTGCAGATCGACTTCCCGGATGACGAGTCCATGCGCATCTCTCACGAAGCCATTTACCAGGCTCTCTATATCCACAGCCGAGGTGCTCTCAAGCGCGAGCTGGTCAGCTGTCTGCGCACGGGGCGGGCGTTGCGCGTGCCGAGGTCCCGGGCACAAGCCAAGGCATGGGCGCACGTTAGCGAAAATGTAATGATCTCCAGCCGCCCTGCGCAGGCGGAAGATCGTGCTGTGCCGGGGCATTGGGAAGGTGACCTGATCATCGGCCTGAACCGGTCCGCGATCGGAACGCTGGTCGAGCGATCAAGCCGATTCACCATGCTTGTCCACCTGCCTCGCGAGGAAGGCTACGGGCTGATTCCCAGGACAAAGAATGGCCCTGCGCTGGCTGGCTACGGAGCTATCACGATGGCCAACGCACTCAAGAAGACCGTGACTGACATGCCTGCCCAACTGTGGCGGTCATTGACCTGGGATCGTGGCAAGGAACTATCCGATCACGCCCGCTTCACGGTCGAGTCCGGGGTGAAGGTCTTCTTCGCTGACCCGCACAGTCCTTGGCAGCGCGGAACGAACGAGAACACGAACGGCCTTCTGCGGCAATACTTTCCAAGGGGCACAGACCTATCCCGCTGGAGCGCTGGAGAGATTCAGGCCGTTGCCAATACGTTGAACACCAGGCCTCGGAAAACGCTCAACTGGAAGACGCCTGCCGAAGCTCTGGACGAGTACCTAAAATCTGTTCAACAATCTAGTGTTGCGACGACCGGTTGAATCCGCCTTGGCTGCCACGGTCCGAGTGATGCAGTGCACCGGGCGCAGGTCGGCGGCGGAACCATGCCATCGTCAATGCGTCGGTCACGAGGTCCGCCGCCATGCGCGGCTTGACGGACCAGCCCACGACCTCCCGGTTGAACAGGTCCAGCGTAACCGCCAGATACAGCCAGCCTTCGTCGGTCCAGATATACGTGATGTCCGATGTGAACACCTGGTTAGGCTCGTCCGGCGTGAACTGCCGGTTCAACACGTTCGGCGCGACCGGAAACTGGTGCCGAGAATCAGTTGTCACGCGATAACGGCGCTTATGGCGGGCTCGGATACCGTTGGTGCTCATCAGCCGTTCCACACGTGCTTTGCTGGCCGGAAAGCCGCGAGAGCGCACCTCGTCGGTCATGCGTGGCGAACCGTAGGCACCTTTGAACTTGGCATGAATCGTTCGAATCAACGTGAGCAACTGGGCATCGGTCAGTCGCTGCCGCTCGGGTGTGCCGCCGCGCTTCCAGGCGCGATAGCCATTGACGCTTACTCCAAGGACCTCGCACAGCGCCGACAGTGGATAGTGCCGGCACTGCGTGTCAATCCAGGCGAACTTCACAGGAGGTCCTTCGCGAAGAACGCCGCCGCTTTTTTTGCGATTTCGAGCTCCATCTGCAAGCGCTTGTTCTCCGCTCGCAGGCGCGAGAGTTCCATCTGTTCTGCCGTGACGACCTTCGCTCCGGGGCCGTTCAGCTTGCCCGTCTCGGAAGCCTTGAGCCAGTTGCGCAAAGTCTGCAACGACATGCCTAGCTCGCGAGCCACGGTGCTTATGCCTTGCCCGTCCTTGACTCGTTGCACGGCGGCTTCCTTGAACTCCGCCGTGTACACCTGGTGCGGTACCTTGAACATTTCTTCTTTCCTTCCTTTCGGTCGAGTTTATACGCGACCTGCTGGAAGGCGAAATTTCAGGGGAAGCTCAAACCCCACGATGAGCAGGGCAGCGCCGATCACCACGGCCAATGCCTTTGCCAGCAAGCTCAGCGGGCCAGGACGCATAGTTACGCCACTTTGCCTGAGTCTTTTTGTTGCTTGTCCAGTTGCATCGCACCTCCATCGCGGTTTTCCCGGGGCCGTATCAGCATGAAGCGCAACAGCGAAATCAATATTTCGAGGTTCGGGGTTGATTCGCTGATACGACGGTCGCCCCTTAGGAACAAAGTCGATTTGTTGTCGCTCAGTATGCGCCGAAGATCCGGTCGAGCGCCGCGAGGATGGCCTCGCGTCGATCTGAAAGGGAACCAATGCACTTGCCGAGAGCCTTCAAGGGGACGGCGCTCATGGCAGGGGTATCAAGGAAACATTCTTCGCCGTGGACTTCGAAGACGGGAAGCAGGTCGGATGGTCTGCCGGAGAAGGCGAGATGCCGAACAGGTCGCAGCGGAATTATGATGCGCGTCGGCAAAATGCCGACATGGGCACTTTGCACGTCGAGCAGGTAAGGTGCAAGCTTGCGCGTCTCAATGTCGGGGTTGGCGTAGAGATCAAACCGGGCCATCAAAACGTCCTGTATTTCGCGAGCGGAAGCCCGTCGCGATCGACCATCGCCGTGTAGGCGGCGACCAGCTCGGCGTTTTCATCGGCCCACCGACGCGCCTCTGCCTCCTGGATTTCCTCGCGTACACCGCGCTCGCTCGCGCGCGAAAGATTAATGCCAAGCTGTTTGGCCCGCTCCAGCACCTCGGGAGGCAAGGTGACGTTGGTGGATCTACGCGGTCGAACTTCGAGTGCTTTGCCCATGTGCGGCTCCATGTTGCATATTATGTGCATTATGGTGCACATCATCGACGGATCGCAAGCGCGGTGGCGGCCGATGGGGGCTACGCGGAAATTGTTAGGGCGCAGTCGAACGAGGTCCTTCCGGATTTCCTCAATATTTGGCCGTTGGTTTGCATAAATTTGTTCCTGCTTGAGCCCCGTCTGTACGGACGCTCCCGGATTCAAGGAACAAATTTGCTTCCATCAGTTAGTTGCAAGCAGATTTGTTTCGTTGAGCGACAGCAGAGCAATTTCGTAGTGTTCCCGCGCTAGACTGACGCCTTGGCCGGGTCTCGCGAAAGGCACTGCTTACAGCGCACTACCAATATAAGCTTTCTTATCCTGACAGCCGCGTTCATCCACCAAACTGCCGTGCTCCAAATCGTGCCGCGCACGCCCCAAGCCGTGTTTTCCCGATGCTTCCGGTCCGTAGCGTCATGCGCCGATGTGCTGTCCGACCGAGTGCAACGAGTTATTCTCCGCCTGCAAGCCTCGATTCCCGTCTTGGGGCTGGGAACAACATTCTGCAAGCAGGCGGGAACAAATTCATGCAAACCGTCGGGGTAGTCCGAGGTGAGCAAGTCGGCGAAACAATTTGACATAATATAAATTATCAACTATTTTTTTGTTAGTCCAAAGTTCAGATGTCGTGTTTCCGCTAAATTGAAATGTCGTGTTTGCGGGTTCAGGCTGGTGGCCAGCATGCCTTGAGGAGCGCTGGCCATGAACGCATGCGGGACGATCACCATGTTGATGACCGAGCTGGATCGGTTGAAGGTTGTACAAGCCGTTTGCGAGCGGCGTCTGAAGCCAGGTCAGGCAGCGGACCGCCTTGCGCTGAGCGTGCGGCAGGTCGAGCGCCTGGTGCAGCGCTATCAGGCCGCGGGCGTTGCCGGACTGGTGTCAGGCAAACGCGGGCGACCGGGCAACCATCAGTTGTCCGATGGCGTGGCGCGACGCGCGCTGGCGATCATTCGTGAGCGCTACGCGGATTTCGGGCCGACACTGGCGTGCGAGAAGCTTCGGGAATGTCACGGCATCGGTCTGTCGGTCGAGACGGTGCGCGCGCTGATGATGGCCGCCGGTCTGTGGATTCCTCGCAGGGATCGTCCAGCCAAGGTTTACCAGCCCCGGAACCGTCGTGCGTGTCTGGGCGAACTGATCCAGATCGATGGTAGCGACCACCGCTGGTTTGAGGAACGGGCGCCGGCCTGCACCCTGCTGGTCTTTATCGACGACGCGACCGGCCGGCTGATGACGCTGCATTTCACGTCGACGGAATCGACGTTCAGCTATTTCGAGGCGCTGGGCAAGCACCTGGCAGCGCACGGCAAGCCGGTCGCGTTCTATAGCGACAAGTTCAGCGTGTTCTACGTCAAGGACCGTGCAAGCACGGCCGGCAAAGGTGTCACGCAGTTCGGGCGCGCCCTGTACCAACTCAATATCGAGGCGTTCTGTGCGAACACGAGCCAGGCCAAGGGGCGGGTCGAGCGGGCCAACCTGACGTTGCAGGACCGACTCGTCAAGGAACTGAGGTTGCGTAACATCAGTACGCGCGAAACGGCCAATGCGTATGCGCCCTCCTTCATCGCTGACTTCAACCGGCGATTCGGCAAGCCACCGAAGAGCGACCACAACGCGCATCGACCGTTGCGTGATGACGAGGACCTGAAGCAGGTCCTGGCCTATCGCGTGGCGCGCAAGGTCTCCAATGCGCTGACGGTGCAGTACGACCGGGTGATGTACCTGTTGCAGGACACCGAAGCCAACCGGCGTCTCATCCACGAGTACATTGAAGTGGTCGAACACCTGGATGGTGCGATCGAGATTCAGGCCACGGGTCGCGTCCTGCCGTATCGCGAATATGACCGGATCACGCAGATTGATCAGGGCGCAGAGGTTGAGAACAAGCGGCTGTCCGCGGCGCTGGAAGTCGCCCGGCGGGTGCAGGCGCAGCGTGATGACCGGCGGATTTCGGGCTCGCCTTCCCGTACCCATATTGGCGAGGACGTCCGGGCGAAGAAAGCGCTGGTGGGCCTGAAGAAACAACGGGCGATCACGCTAGCGGATGTCACTCAGGCCGTGCATGAGGTAAGCATCAAAAAACATGAAGAACGGGGGGTGGGCGGCTGCGCCGCCCACCCCAAAAACATAAGAAAAAGCACAGCAAAACCCGACATTTCAATTTAGCGCAGACCCCGACATTTGAACTTGGCGGGGACATTTACGGGGCGGGCGCTATAATCAGCGCGCGCCACTGGCGCTACCTTGTCGATTGTCGGTGGCCCCACAATAATTTCTCTTCCGAGCGGTACCAGTTCATGCGCGAAGTACCGGAATCACTCGAGACGGATTTACCCAACCTTGACCAGATCGAGGCGGAATTACGGCCCGATCTTCCTGACCCAGGCACGTAGTATTTGTCAGCGCCCCGCCATCCTCTCAACCAACCGCGAGACAACCGCCGGTTACCTGGCCACAAAGTCGCTCGCGTTCAGCCACAGCGGCTCGTCAGGTCGTGCCAGTAGTTTTCTTTGCGCAGCTGCGACGATGCGGTTGCGACCGTTTTCAAATGCTTTGAGGGTACGCGCCGGGTCAGCGCTATGCGGTAACCAGAAATAATCTTCGAGTGCGTCACGCGCAATTGCGCCTTCGACCTCGCGGCCGAGAATCGACAACATGAAAACCACGGCGCGTCCGTCGGGCGAGACGGCGGGCGCGCGATTAAGAACTTCCATGACGTACCTCGACGATACAATTGCGGTCTTTGTATTTGTACTGCGTCGCTCAACGATAAATCTACCAGAAGTTCAAAGCAGCGCGATCGTCTATTTCTCAACGGCCCAGCCTAACCGTTATCCGCTATTGCTAACCCGAGTGGCAATGCTCGTTTGGCTAACTTTGAGGCGCGCCGCGCGTTGAAGACGACGTTCGGTTTTGGATGAGGTAACCGGTGCGGACGGAGCTGCACACTGGAAGCCAACATTCTTTTCTATGGTGAGCTTTTTCGGGAACGAGCATATGCCACCGCGTGACGAGTAGTCCGACTGTTGCAAATGCCTACCTTCGTCAGCATGTGCCTGCGTCGCTTCAACAACGTATTCGAAAATCCCGAATGCTCTCCGGGACAAGCGCCGCAAATGGTACGCTGCAGAAGCCAGCCCAGATAGGTGACACGCTTCAATTCGATGACACGTCGTGCGTTTGCATAACCGCGACGACACGCAACTAGTGCAACGTGATTTGAAGTACCGTTCGCTTGCCGACGCCCGATTCATCGGCAACTGGCGCGTCTTGGTCGGCGGGTTCTGGCGACCGGGACTCCCGAATGGGTTGGTCCAGAAGACACAGATGCCGACGTTGCGGGAACAGATTGTGGCCAGCCAGACTATGTGGCGGAGAGCGTCGGCTCCCGTCGCGAGGAAACACTTGCATCCTCCCCGCCTCTTCGCTCTCCTGAGCATCTTTAATCCAGCCACCGGATTTCGCCCGACGATGGATTGCAGGCCAGTTTGCCTACTCCTGATGGGGATTGGCAGCCACTTGTTTACAGACGGTGTTCGAAGTTGCCGACCAGTAGGCCGCGCAGGACAGTTAGTTGCGCTGTTAGGTGACACACAGCACTGAAAGATGAGCTATTTCGCGGAGAGACAAAGCGTTGGAAGCGGCCTACGACATCGACCCTGGCAGCTTCGCACCGCGCGTCAACGAAATGACGGACTTCAATATGTGGACGTGGAATGCGCGTGTGTTCCCCGGCATCGACCCGCTCCCCTGCGCGCCGGGGACCGGGCTCGTATTCGTTTCGGTAACCTTACTATGACGAATCGCCCGATTTATCTGCACGGTTACAGCTTCGAGGTAGCCGGCACCGACGGCGGATGGATACCCTCTTCAGCGCGCTGGCCCGAGGTGACGGTAGAAGTCGCTGCCGGTCAGATGCGCGCCATCGAGTTCACCGCGAACCGTCCCGGCGACTGGGCGTTTCACTGCCACAAGTCGCATCACACGATGAATGCGATAGGCCATCAGGTGCCGAATCTGATCGGTGTACCGCAGAAAGACCTCGCGAAACTCATCAACAAGCTGGTTCCGGACCACATTGCAATGGGCAGCACCGGAGGTTCGATCGGCGCGATGGAAATGCCGCTACCGGAAAACACATTTTCGATGATGACCGGCACTGGTCCCTTCTGCGGGCTGGAAATGGGCGGCATGTTCAGCGTCGGGAAGGACTCGGGAGCAACGACTACCGCGATCCAGGCTGGTTCGGGCACCCCAAAGGGACCGTGGCGTTTGAATACACCGGGGACTGGCCCGATAGCTGAATACACGAGTGCCGGCTGTGACCCGGCCACCGATTTCGCTACATGACTGTGGAAAAAGCAGATGAAACAAACACTGATCTCAATTGCGATGGGCTGCCCCCTTGCTTTCCCGGCTGTGTCGTATGCCGCCGCCGACCGGCGCAGGATGGAGATAAACGGCGAGGCCGCACCGGGCGCCGAGGCGAAGCACGGTATGTCGCATAGTGAAATGAAGAAAGTCGATTTCGCCGCCGGCGAACTGACCATCAAGCATGGCGCACTCGAAAAGCTCGGTATGGACGCGATGACGATGGTCTTCAAGGTCAAGGCCCCGGAGATGCTCTCGCAAGTCAAGGCCGACGACCAGATCGACTTCGTGGCCGAGGAAGTCAACGGCACGCTGACTATCATCGAGCTGAAGGAACCGCGAGCGCATTAACTGCCATATTTTTCTCTTCGCATTCTCATCTCGTGCCTGAAACCGGAAATAACGGAAAGCTACTGGCTTGCGAGCACTTTGCAGCACGGACCACGGCCGGCGCAACTGGGCGGGCGCCAGTGCGCGCGCCGCATGTTGCAAGTCGGTGCGCAAATGCACGAACACAAGGCCAAAAGACTTCCGTGGTGCACCACGGATTGCGGCGACCGCAATTCGTGAGTGCTGATCGGGCGCCGATCCCGCGAGCAACGGGCAGGCAACGGAAAACAGATCGTTGGCATACCACTTGCATTGATGCTCAGCGATTCGTCCGTACCCACACGAATGATCGCTTTGCCGGTCATCATCCGGTGAGCGCATGCTCGCTCAAGCGTTGTATGCGCTCGCCGCCACCAAAGGGGCCTCTCCATGTCAGTCCGCATTATCCGCCGCGATCCGGTTCACTCGAAACAGCGCACGGCCGTCACACTCTTTCGCACGTGCGCGCTCGCGCTCATCGCCACGTTCGGCATCAGTCATGCGGCGCACGCCGCGAGCGCCGAGGAAATCAAGGCGCGGGGCTATATCACCGTCGCAACAGAAGATGACTACACTCCGTTCGAGTTCGTCGCCGACGGCAAGAACACGGGCTACGACAACGACCTTCTCGCGCTGGTGCGCAAGAAGATCGGCGTCGAAGTGAAGCAGCAGGTGATGCCGTGGTCCGGCATCCTGCCCGGCGTGACGACGGGTAAGTACGACATGGCGCTGAGCGCCGTGCTCGTCACCGACGAACGCCGCAAGACCTTCGACTTCGCGTCGCCGACCTGCGAGGCCATCACGTTCTATGCGACCAAAAAGGGCTCATCGATCAAGGGGCCGGACGATCTCGTCGGCAAGGTGGTCGGCGCGGAAACCGGCAGCGCGATGCTCACGGACCTGAAGCTCTTCAACGAGGAGCTGAAGAAGAAGCACGGCGGCAGCGGAATCAAGCAGATCGTCGAATACCAGTCGTATCCGGAAGCCTATCAGGACCTGGCCTTGGGACGCGTCGACGCGGTGGCGAATACGCAGATCAGCCTGAACTCGCTCGTCAAGACGCGTCCCGATACGTTTCTGATCGGCCAGCCGATCGGCAAGCCCACCTACATTGCGTGGGCTGTCAAGAAGGGCAACACCGACGTGCTGAAGATGGTCGATGCCGCGCTGCTTGAATTGCGCAAGAGCGGTGAGATGTATCAGCTTCAGCAGAAGTGGCTGGGCGCGAGCTACAAGGACATGCCGCAGTCCGTCAATTGACGCCATACCGTCTGTCAGACTCTATGATCCCGCATCGATGAACGCCTTTGATTACTGGAGTATCGTGCAGGGCGCGCTCGCGACCGTGGTTCTCTCGGTCGCGAGCATCGCCCTCGGCATACCGTTGGGTCTGGGCCTCGCGCTGATCCGCTGGGCGCGCCTACCCTTTTTCCACCGCATCGTCGTGGCATACGTGAGTCTGATCCGCTCGTGTCCCGCCGTGACGCTCACATTGCTCATCTTCTTCGCGCTGCCGCAGTTCGGCATCTCGCTCGATCCGACGCCCGCTGCGATCCTCGCGCTCACGCTCAGCACCGCCGCGTTCAACTGCGAAATCTGGCGCGCTGCCCTGATCAACTTTCCACGCGATCAGTACGACGCCGCCCTCGCCTTCGCCATGCCGCGAAGGCTGCGGTTTCGCCGCATCGTGATGCCGCAGATCTGGCGTGCGGCTTTGCCGGGTCTCGTCAGCGAAATGACGTTGCAGATCAAGTCGACGCCCGCGGTCGCCGTCATCGGCATCGTCGAGATCACGCGCGCGGCATTGCGGGTCGGCGCGCGCACCTATGATCCGCTGCCTCCCTTCGTTTTTGCGCTCGTGCTATACGGTCTGATCGTGTTCGTCCTCATCAGGGCGCAGCGCGTGATCGAGCGCCGTCAACCCGTCGAGGCCCGCGCATGATGGAGCACTTCCTGATCGTCTGGCAGCAGCGAGCGGATGTGCTGTCGGGTCTGCTCGACACACTCGGTCTGCTTGCGGTCGCGGCCCTCGCCTCGCTCGTGCTCGGCGCACTGCTGACGCCCGCGCTGATGTCGAGGCGTGCGGCCATCGCGCGGCTCGCGACGCTTTATGTCGACGCAATGCGCTGCGCGCCTTTTCTGCTGTTCGTCTATCTGATCTATTTCGGGCTGCCGACGGCCGGAATCCGGTTGTCGAACTGGTGGGCGGGCGCGATTGCGCTGGTTCTCTACAACACGGCCTACATGGCCGAACTGCTGCGAGGCGCCTGGGCCGGTCTGCCCGCGCCGATGATCGAAGCCGCGCGCGCATATGGCTTCTACGGCTTCAGCCTGGTTCGCCGCATCATTCTGCCGCAGGTCTTCACGGTTTCCTTGCCGATGATCGGCAACCAGCTTGTGCAGATCGTCAAGGACAGCGCGTTTCTCACGGTGATCGCCGTAGGCGAACTAACGCATCAGATGAACGGCATTCAGGCTACTTACTTCATTCCGTTCGCGGCCTTCATCACGGCGGTGGTGCTGTACTGGGCCATCTGTCTCGTGATCGAAGGCGGCAGCGGGTTATTGTCCAGATTCGCCGAGGAACGCAGAGCATGAACACTTCCAACGACGCCGCGCTCACGATGCTGCGCGAGGCCGCCGCAGACGGGACTGCATCCGCGCCGTCCGCGGCAGCCGCGGCATCCGGCAACACTGCCCGTCCGGCGACGGATACCGTCCTGCACCTCAACGGTATTTCCAAGTCCTTCGGCGAAAACCATGTGCTGCGCGATGTCTCGCTGACCGTCCACAAGGGAGAAACGGTCTGCCTGCTGGGGCCCTCCGGTTGCGGCAAGTCCACGCTGCTGCGCTGCGTGAACTGGCTGGAAATTCCCGACGCGGGCACGGTCCATGTGTCGAACCGGCGAATGGGTGTGCGCGAAGGCTCGTCCATCAAAATGAGCGATGCCGAGCTCGCGCGTTCACGCGCACGCATCGGCATGGTCTTCCAGCACTTCGCGCTCTGGCCGCATCTGACCGTGCTGCAAAACGTGATGGAAGCGCCGCTGCACGTGCTCGGCCGCCCACGCGACGAAGCACGCGCGGATGCGGAACGCCTGCTCGAACGCGTCGGCCTTGCGGGCAAAATGGGGGCATTTCCGTCGCGCCTCTCGGGGGGACAGAAGCAGCGCGTCGGCATCGCGCGCGCGCTTGCCATGAAGCCCGACATTCTGCTGTTCGACGAGCCGACCAGCGCGCTCGATCCGATGCTCGTCGGCGAAGTCCTGAACGTGATGCGCTCGCTCGCGCAGGAAGGCGCGACCATGGTAATCGTCACGCACGAGATGGAATTCGCGCGGCAAGTCGCCAGCCGCATTGTCTTCATGGACGCAGGCCAGGTGATCGAAAGCGCGCCGCCCGAACAGTTCTTCGGCGCGCCGCAGACGCCGCGCGCCCGGCAGTTCCTCGCGCGTTTCCGTTCTCCGCATCAGCCTTTCGACGACACCGCTGGCGACGCTCCGAAACTCCTGTAAGCGCAGCACCCGCCGCGGCATTGTGCATGCCGCGACGGGTGCTTCGCCATTTACTGCGGGGCGATCATGTCGGCGGCCTGCCTGACTTCCCCATCCTTGTACTTGCCCCAGGTTTGCGCAAGCTCGCTCATCGAGCGCGGATCGCAATCGTACTCCGGCAGCGTGTCGGCATCCCAGTGACCGAAGCGGTCGGCGCCGCGCACCAGCGTCGCGCGACGGCGGCCCATAGCCGAGCGCACGTGCGCCGGCACATAGAAGAATGCGAAGCCGATGCGCCTGTCGTCCGAGCGGTTGGGCAGCGAACTGTGCGCGGTGCGTTCGTGATGCATCGAGAACTCACCGGGCTGAAGCGGCATTTCGACAGCAAGGTTTTCGTCGATGCCGACGAGCGTCTGCCCCTTTGCAAGCATGTTGTCTTTTGCATAGGTTTCGACATGCTTCAGGTCGGGGCCGCGGTGCGAGCCCGGCAACACGCGCAGAACACCGTTGAGCGAGTTCGCGGGCGTGAGCGCGACCCAGACGGTCACCTCCTCGTGCGGCGTGAGGCCGAAGTAAGTGGAGTCCTGATGCCACGACACATAGCGCGGATCGCGGCCATTCTTCGCGAAGATCGACGCGCCGAAAAGCATGATGTCAGGCCCGATGATATCCTCCACCGCGTCGAGGATAGCGGGGTGACGTCCGAGTTCGACGATCGCCGGCAAGGCCAGATGACCCTTGATTTTCAGGGTCCTGTTGACGTCCTCGCCGGTCGTCGCCTCGTACTGTTCGATGATGCGACGATAGTCCGCCGCTTGCTGCGCGTCGAGCGCGCGCATGGGATACACGTAGCCGTGCTGCCTGAAATGCTCGACCTGCGCTTCGGTCAAGTGCTTTGTCATGGACGCTCCTTTGAGTGTGCTGCGATGGAAAAGACGCTTACTGCTCATCAAAAACGCGAGGCGCCGTCCTGGCATAAGGCTAGACGCCGGCATCCCGCATCACGTCGTGCACCGCGCGCGCGGCGGCCAGCACGCCCTCGTCAGCGCCGCGCGCGCCGATGACCGAAAGGCCGACGGGCGCGCCGTCAAAGCGAGTCCAAGGCATGCTCACCTGCGGCAGACCCGCCAGGCCCGCCGCGCACAGCATCTGTTGCGACCGCGCGCGCACGTGGTCGAGCGTTTGCGCCGATGCGTCCGCGCGAGGCGCGACGCCCGGCACGGTCGGCACCAGCCAATATGTGCGTTCGGGCAGCGCGTGGGCCATCGCACGAATTGCTTCAGCGCGAATACGCTGTGCATCGGCGATCTGTTCGCGCGTAATGCCGAGGCTCATGGCGAAGCGCGCGCCCACATCGGCACCGAAGCTCGCGGCATGTTCACGCGCCCATTGCCCGTAGCGTTGTGCAATCTCCGCGGCCTGCAACACGCGGAAAGCCTGCGCCCAATCGGCAAGCGATGCTTCAGGCGCGACGAACCTCGCGCGTTCGCCGAGCGCCGGCAGCGACGCCTCGAAGCGTGCCGCGACGTCCGGGTCCACGCAGGCAAGCAGGTTGCGCGGCACGTGCAGCGCGAACGCCGCCTGATCCGCTGGGACGAGGCTGCGCGCCAGCACTTCAAACGTGTCCGCGAGCAGGCGCGCGTCGCGCGCGAACCAGCCGACCGTATCGAAGCTGTGCGCGAGCGTGAGGCAGCCGTCTGCCGCAATGCGGCCATGCGTGGGCCGCATGCCCCATACGCCGCAGTAGCTCGCAGGCAGGCGCACCGAACCGCCGCAATCGGTGCCGAGCGCGATATCGGCGTGGCCCGCCGCCACCGCGACGACGGATCCCGACGACGAACCGCCCGGAATGCGCGCCGGGTCCGAGGGATTCACGGGCGTGCCGTAGTGCGCGTTGACGCCGGCGAGACTGTAGGTCAGCTCATCGGTGACGGTCTTGCCGAGCCATTGCGCGCCCTCTTCGAGCAGCGCGCGAACGGCGAGCGCGGTCCGCGTGGCGACAGGCTGTTCGTCGCGCCACGCCAGATTGCCGCTACCCGTGCGAAGCCCGGCGACATCGAACACGTCTTTTACTGCCAGCCGCTCGCCCGCCAGCTTGCCGCCGGTGCGAAGCGGCAAGGCGGCGGCGGGCAGCGAGTCGAAGCCATCGGCCACGAACGAGCCATGCAGGCCCGCTTGCAGCAAATCGTTCTGCATCATGCTGGGTCCATCCAGCTGACATGGGCCGCGACGACACGCCATTGCCCGTCGAAGCGGGCCCACGTCTGCGATTGCCGTCCGATGCGCGGCTCGCCTGCGCGTGAGAACGTGATATTGGCGACGGCGAAGTCCTCGCCAAAGGTGGTTATCGAGCGATCGATCACGGTGCGCATCAGCCCCTTGCCCGGACGCGCGGCGCGGAAAGCGCGGATCGCGTCGTAACCTTGCAGGTTTTCCGTCGCGCCATAGCGCAGTGTGTGCGGGCTCTGCCAGAAGAGCGCATCGAGAACGGCAACGTCGTTGGTCGTGAGCGCGCGCTCGTATTCGTCGAGCGCAGCATTCACGGCTGAGAGCGTCGCGGGATCGTTGATCGGCTGGGCGCTCATGCGTGCGGATCCGGCAGATCGGACATGGCCCGCGCGAAGAGTTCGAGCGGCGCCGTATACAGCCCGCGTCCTAGCAGGCCCGCGCGTCCGTCGGCGCCGATCATCGCGATGGCGGCAAGCGGCGCAATGCCTTCGCGAACCACGCGCGCGGCATCGAGCACGCCGGGCAACCGCCCGAATGCGGGATGGGCAGCCGTATGGATGCGCGCCTGCCGCCCGCGCCAGCCGGTGGGCAAAAAGGCTTCGAACGCGTGCGCCGGTTCGGGCGCGAAAAGAAGCGCCTGCGCGCCGAAGCCGGCGGCGTCGATCACGCCGCTGTCGCCGGTGAGCGGCGCCGCGACGGCCTGCTGCTGCGAATCGATACGCGGACCTTCGGGCGCGCCTGCCTGCGCTGTGATCCAGCGCTCAGGCGCGCCAGCGAGACGGATGCCCACCCGCTCGCCGTTGCCAGCCAGCGCCACGACAAGCGTCGACCCGGACCGATCTGCGCCCGCCGCCGACAGCATCAGGGCGCACGCGGCCATCCATAGCGTGAGGAAAAAGAGCGGTGTTTGCGCGAGCATCGTATCGATGCCGGTATCTTCGATACGCGGAGCAAGCAGCGCGCGCAGCGCGGCCGTCGCTCCCGTCGTGCGGGCATGCAGATCGTCGCCGCTCTCGATGCCGGCCTGCGCCAGCGGGAAAAGATCGAGCGAGCCCGATCCGAGCGCCTCTCCAAGCGCGAGCGCGAGCACTTCGTCGCGCCATTTCATGCGGTCGAGGACGCGCCGGTCGCGGCTGCCGAAGCGAATCTGCGGACCTGCGCCGCTGCCCAGCAACGACCACGCGCACGCGGCGGGATCGTTGGCGTCCGTGACTTCGACCAGCATCGTGCGCGGCGAGACGACCGCCGCGAGCGGCGTTACCACCCCGTACGACTGCGCGCATTCCAGGCGCACTTCGCCTTGCGCGATCAGCCGCTCAGCGTGCGCCTCGTCCTGCGCCCAGCCCTCGTACAGACAGCACAAGACCGCCGACGAGGCCACAGGTGCGGAAGGCGCACGGGCATCGTCGAACGGCGGCCCAGCATGCAGCAGCGTAAAGTCCGGCAGTCCCACGGCGTCGCGCGCGGCGACCACATTGCGCCAGTGCGGCCGTACCGCATGGACACGGCCCAGGGCGAGCGAGTTGGCATCGTCGCTGAGCATGATCAGCGGCCCGCGAAGCTAAAGAGGCTGCGCAAGCGCGACCACAGCATCTTCCAGAACAGATTGCCGACATCGAGCGGCGCGTTCGCCGGCTGGGGGCGCACGACGGCACGCGGCGGGTTTTGGGGCCGGGCTTGCGCTTCCGGTTGCGCTTTCGGTTGCTTGTCCGCTTGCACGTGGGCTCGCGCTTCGCGCGCGGATGCCTGCGCTTCGGGCATCGACGCTTGCGCTACAGCAGCCTGCTGCACGACCTGCGCCTCCCGTGCCTCCCGCACCTCCCGCGCCGTATGCGTCGCCTCTGCCGTATCGTCGACGCTCGCCGATGTTCCCGCTTGATCGAGCTTCGCCTTCAGGTTGGACGCAAACGCTTCAGTCATGCGCGTCGCCAGTTCCTTTACGATGCCGCCGCGCGAGAACTGCGCGAGAGTGCCGCCTATCGTGTAATCGACCTTCACGTCGACGCGTGTCTCGCCGGCCCCCGCCTCTTCGAGCGCGAACGAAGCCACACCCTTCACGCGCGACGAACTCTTGCGGTCCACGCCCGCTCCGGTGATGCTGCCGCTGTAATGCGCGTCGTCGAAAGCGATCTCGCCGTCGCCTGCGAACGAGGCGACGATCGGCCCGAGCTTGACGGTCATCGTGAGCTTGAGCATGCCGTTCTCGACGGGCGCGGCGAGCGACGCCCCCGGCAGGCACCCGACGATGCCGGGCGTATCGTGAAAGCGTGCCCACACGAGTTCGCGTGGATACGGCACGGTAAAACTTTGTTCGATTTCCATTGCGTATCAGTCCGTATCCGATGGTTCAGGCCGTTGCCGCGTCCGCCGCTAGCGGCACGGCCGCGCGCGCACGGCGTGCATCGAGCACGCGACGGATCGCGCGGACGATGCCGACGTAGCCGGTGCAGCGGCACAGATTGCCGGAGAGTTCGAGGCGCACGCGCGCGTCGTCGGCATTGGGCAGGCGCGTGACGATGTCGCGGGCGGTCATCAGCATGCCCGGCGTGCAGTAGCCGCATTGCAGCGCGTGCTCGGCGGTGAAGGCCGCGCGCAGCTCGTTCATGGTGGCGTCGTCGTCGAAGCCTTCGATAGTGCGCACCGCGCTGCCAGCACAACTGATTGCCGGCGTGATGCACGAGCGCGTCGGCACGCCGTCCACCTCGATCGTGCATGCGCCGCATACACCCTGTTCGCAACCGATGTTCGTGCCGCACAACATCCGCTGTTCGCGCAGAAAATCCGCGAGACTCGTGCGCGGTTCGACACGCTCCGCGACCGTCCCCTGATTGACGACCAGTTCGATCGTCCTGATGAATGCGTCGCTCATGATGCGTTCCCGTTCTGATTGCGGATGATCCCCGCCGCGCGCACGAGCGCGACGCGATGCACCTCATGTTCATAGCTTCCCGCCTCGATGCCCGCCGCTTCGAGATGAGCATCGAAGCACGAAGTCCGCGGATCGGCGTCGTGCAGCAAGCCGCGGGCATCGTCGATTGCGTAAGGCGGCGCGTCGATCGCGCCGATGACTGCACGGCACACGCCGCGAGCCGCGTCGTCGATAAAAACGGCAATGGCTTCCGCGAACTCGCCCGGCTTGCGGTTGAACTTGTAATAGCTCCAGCGGGCTGTCGGTGACAGACGGGTGAAGCGCACGCCAGTGAGAATTTCATCGGGTTCGAGCGCGGTCGTGAACGCGCCGGCCATCCACTCACCGCTTTCGATCACCCGCGCGCCGGTCGGTCCTTTGACCAGGTATTGCGCATTCAGCGCGCACATGGTGTTGATCCAGTCGGCGGCGGGATCGGCATGCGCGAGACTGCCGCCGAGCGTGCCGCGATTGCGCACCGCGCGATAGGCGATGCCTTGAGCGACATACTCCATCAGACCGCGCGTGCCGGTTTCTATCTTGCCGTCTTCGATCTCCGCATGCGTGATGCACGCGCCTAGCTCGACGGCTTCACCTTCTGTTCGGCAGGCACGCAAGGCAGCGATGCCGCGCAGATCGACGAGCATTTCCGGCTGCGCGAGGCGCAGGTTCATCATTGGTCCGAGCGACTGACTGCCGGAGACGAACTTGCCCATTCCGCCGGTCGGCGCGACGAGCGCGATGGCCTCGTCGCAGGCGAGCGGACGGGCGTAGTCGTAGGCTGCGGCTTTCATGCGGGCATTTCCTTCGGCGCGTTGGCCTGCTGTTTGCGCTGTCTTGCGAGCGCTTCCACGATCAGGCGCGGCGTGATCGGCAACTGGTCGATGCGCACGCCGAGGCCGCGCAGTGCATCGTTGACGGCGTTCGCGAGCGCGGCGGGCGGCCCGATCGCCCCGCTTTCGCCAATGCCCTTCTGCCCGAACTCCGTGTACGGGGCGGGCGTTTCCATGTGTTCGATGCGAATCGCAGGCACCTCCGTCGCGCCCGGCAGAATGTAGTCAGCGAGCGTCGAGGCGAGCGGCTGCCCGTCTTCGCTATAGGGCATCGCCTCATAGAGCGCGGTGCCGATACCCTGGGCCGCGCCGCCGTACACTTGTCCGTCGACCACCATCGGGTTGATCAGCACGCCGCCGTCCTCCACGATCGCATAATCGAGAATCTCGGTCTTGCCGAGCGCCGGGTCCACTGCGACCACCACCGCATGACATGCGTAGCTGAACGTGCCCGAATCGCGCTTCGCCTGATACGAGGTTGACACTTCGAGGCCGCGCGGATCGACATCGGGCGGCAGAAGTTGCGGTGCGAGATACCAGGTGCGGGCCAGTTCCCGCAAACTGCGCGAGCCATGCTTGCCGACTACCGATCCGCTTTCCCAGCGCAAATCGCCCAATGGCTCGCCAAGCAGATGCGCGCCGATTTTCATCAGGCGTTCCTTGAGTTCCTTAGACGCACGGCCGACCGCGCCGCCCGCCATCACGATCGAACGCGAGCCCCAGGTGCCGGTGGAATACGGCGTGACGCCGGTATCGCCGAGCACGATGCGCACGCGGTCCGTATCGATGCCCAGCACCTCGTGAGCAATCTGCGCGAGCGTGGTCTCCATGCTCTGCCCGTGCGAATGCACGCCGGCGCGCACTTCCAGCACGCCGTCGGGCGTCAGGCGAATCACCGCGGGCTCGTGGCCCGGCACCATTGGAATGCCCCAGCCGTGATACACCGACGTGCCGTGCGCGCCCTGCTCGCAAAACACCGAGATGCCGACACCAATGCGCCTGCCGTCCGGTTCGCCGCGCCGTTGCCGCGCGCGCACTGCGCCCAGATCTATGGCCGCCACCGCGCGGCGCACCGCCTCGGGATAATCGCCGCTATCGAAATGCTTGCCGGTGATGTTGTCGTAGGGCATTTCGTGCGCCTCGACGAGATTGCGCAGCCGTACCTCGTAAGGCTCGATGCCCGCTTCGAGCGCGATCGCATCCATGACGGTTTCGATCGCGTAGCACACGCCCGTGCGCGCGACGCCGCGATACGGCAGGATTGGCGGCTTGTTGGTCGCCACCGACCAGGTGCGGCAGCGAAAGCGCTCCATCTTGTATGGGCCGGGCAGGATGCTGCCAACCTGCGCCGCTTCCAGGCACGCGGAGAACGGATACGATGAATACGCGCCCGAATCCACGTGGGCATCGCATTCGAGTGCAAGCAGGCGGCCGTCGCGATCCGCGTAACCGGTGATATCGTAGTGGTGCTCGCGGCAGTTCGCGTTGGCCGTAAGTTGCTCGCGACGGTCCTCGATCCAGCGCACGGGTCTGTCCAGTTGCATCGCGAGCCAGCCGCAGCAGACTTCCTCCGGCAACAGAATGCCCTTGTAGCCGAAGCCGCCGCCGACATCCGGCGCGATTACGCGCACTTGCCCTTCGTCGAGCCCCAGACATTCGGCGAGCCCGGTACGCGTGATGTGCGGCATCTGCGCGGACGTATGCACGATCAACTGCGAGAGGCGGCGATCCCAATGCGCGACGACGCCGCGCCCCTCCATGGGCGCCATGCT
>NZ_BAYE01000030.1 GCF_000685095.1 Paraburkholderia caledonica NBRC 102488 | reverse complement strand
TCTGTTGTTCGCCACCGGAGAGCGATCCGGCTCGCTGCTTGAGGCGTTCGCGCACACGCGGAAACAGCTCAAGAACGCTCTCCAGGCGTTGCGCCCGGGTCTGGCGTGCCCCTGCCCTGAACGCACCCATCAGCAGGTTCTCCTCGACCGTCAAAAACGGAAACAGCTGGCGTCCTTCGGGAATCATCGTGATGCCGAGATTCACGATCTCGTGTGGATCCTTTCCGGACAGTTCATCGCCATCGAACTTGATCGAGCCTCCTTTTGCAGCGACCACTCCGCAGAGCGTTTTGAGGGTGGTCGTTTTGCCCGCTCCATTGGCGCCGACGATCGTGACGACCTCACCCGCGTTCACGTCAAGGGACACTCCCCGAAGAACCTCGCTCTTACCATACCCAGCACTTACATCACGCAGCTTGAGCATCGACGTACCCCTTTCCTAGATAAGCTTCTATGACCTTCGGGTCATTCACGACCTCAGCGGGAGCGCCCTGGCAGAGAACACTGCCTGAGCTGATGACGACAATTCGGTCCGACAATGCCATCGTCGCCTGCATCATGTGTTCGATCATAAGCACCGAGACTCCCTCATTCCTTATGCGACGCACCATAGCGATAGCGCGGGTGACGTCGGCCGGATTCAGGCCAGCCATCACCTCGTCGAGAAGCAGCACGCGCGGCCGGGTCGCGAGCGCTCGCGCAACCTCCAGTCGCTTCATTCCGCCGACCGTCAGGCTGCGCGCCTCGGTATCGAGCAATGGAGTCAGGTCAGTGGTCTCCGCAACCTGCCGCGCGATAGCGTCTGCCTCCTCGCGGCTCGCGGTATGCATGAAGGCGCCAAGCATGATGTTCTCGAGTACGGACAGTCCCGCGAATGGCTGCGCAATCTGGAACGTGCGGCCAATGCCGGCCTTCGCGAACGCGTTCGGCGATTGCGGCTCAGCCCACTGCCCGTCGGAAAGCCGCAGCTTGACGGTTCCCTCATTCGGACGGATGAACCCCGATAGTTGATTGAAGACGGTCGTCTTGCCGGCGCCGTTAGGGCCGATCACACCGAGGATTTCTCCGGAATGGAGTGTTAGAGAAACGTCATCGGTGGCAAGCAAGCCGCCGAACCGCTTCTTGAGATGCTCGGCTACCAGCAAGGGCGCGCCATCGTTAAGCGATGTCGGCTCGGCGGCGATCAGTGTCGGACCAGCTTTCGCACGGCCTGCCCCGGGTAGCCGGTCAATGAAGCGTAAAACATGGACGCCCAGATGACCTGCGATGCCCCGAGGAATGAAAAGCACAACCAGGACCAGGATGACGCCATAGACAAAACCGTGGGTGCCGCTGCCAAACGAACTGAGCCACCCTCGGGCCAACTCCGCCGCTGGCAAGACAAGGATTGTTCCGGCAAGCGGGCCACCAACGGTTCCGAGTCCCCCGATGAGGGCGAACATGGCAATCTGGATCGACAGGTCAAGGGAAAAAGCCGCTGACGGGTCAATGAAGGTCAGGTACATCGCGTGAAAAGACCCGATGAGGCTGGTCAGCGCGGCCGAGATGATCGCAGCCGAAATCTTCACGCGAACTGCGTTGACGCCGACGGCTCTGGCCGCGTCTTCGCGCTCGCGTACCGCGATAAGGTAGAAGCCAAAGCGCGAGCGCCGGATGGCCCACGACACCCACAGTGTGGCGAGCAGAAAGGCGAAGGCGATAAGAAGGTATGCCCACTTTTCACGAAAGACCATCCACTTCAGCCCGATATTCAGCGGCAAGGTCAGCCCCGCGGAGCCACCCGTCAAGCCCTCTTCATGCACTGTCACAAGGCGGCAAACCTCCAGGAACGCGATTGTCGCGAGCGCGAAAAAAGGGCCTCGAAGGCGCAACGTTGGGTAGGCGATTATGACCGCCGCCACAACCGACACCGCCGCACCGACGAACATTCCTATCCACGGTGAGACCCCGAAGTGGATGACGAGCAGAGTCGCGCTATAGCTGCCGATGCCATAGAAAACCGCATGCCCAAGCGAGAGTTGGCCGGCGTAGCCCCCGACGATATTCCAGGCAGTGGCAAGCGCTCCGAATATGCAAACCAGAACAGCGAGGTGATAGACAAACGGAGACTGGACGGCAAAGGGCACCACGAGCAGCGCGAGCAATGCCAGCGAGCCGATGTAGCCGCGAGGATGCAGGAAATTAGGAAACATCGATGCCTCGCTTATTCGGAGCCACGACCAAGCCCGAACAGGCCGGTTGGTCGGACGAAGAGGATGACAAGGAACAGGGCAAAGTAGACCACCTCTTTCAGATCCGGAGAGACGTAGTAACCCGCGAGGCTGTCGATCAAACCGATGACAAGCGACCCGACCAGGGCACCGAGCAAACTCCCGAGACCACCAAGAACGACAATGACGAATGCCGTCAGCACAAAGTACTGGCCGACGGTTGGGAAGACTGGGTATTGCACGGCAAGCAAGCCTGACGCGAGACCCACGAGCGCGGCGCCAAAGCCGAAAGCCAGTATGTAGGTCGCCTTTACGTTCACGCCCATCAGCGACGCTGCATAGCGATGCTGGGCGACCGCCCGGAACGCGCGGCCGGTAAACGTCTGCTGCAGGAAGACGTGCAAGCCGCTTGCCACGAGAATCGCGACCACGAAAGTGATGACTTGCCCGGTCGATACATTTAGCGATCCCAGCTGAAGATGCTCTGTTCCAAACGTGACGTCGACGGGGTGCACGTCAGCGCCGAAAATCATGAGCGCCAGATTGAGCAACGCCGTGGATACGCCGACGGTCGCGAAGATCTGGATGTGAGCTTCGGACGAAAGAAGCGGCTGAATAACAAAGCGCTGCAAGAGCGCGCCGGCCGCAAACAACATAAGCGCGACCGGGACTGCTGAGATGTACGGATGCCACCCGAGATGCTGTGCAAGCATCCAGACAGCGTACATGCCGACCATGAGAAGCTCACCGTGGGCAAAGTTCACAACGCGCACGACGCCGAAGATTAGTGTTAGACCGATGCTGATAATCGCGTAGGCCCCGCCCAGGAGCAGGCCGTTGACCAGGAGCTGAAGGAAAATTGACATGCCAGGTCCTTTACCGGGACGCTGCGGAAGCGTCCCGGCTGCAGGTTCATTGAAGGTGAATGGACGACTATCGGGGAGTGATGGGCTTGGCGATTGCGACGTCCGCGGGATAGACGGTCACAAGTTTTCCCTGCTGCCACTGCATGAGATTTGTCGTCGCGAGCTGGTTCTGCCCGTCGTCGGCGAACTGGAAGCCCCATCCTGCGGCCGTCGTTCCAGTCGCTTTCCTGTAGGCCAACACGGCCTCGCGAATCTTGTCCTTGTCCGTTGAATGCGCACTGGCCAGCACATCGAGGAATGCCTTTGCACCCACGTAGTTCACGAGACTATGGCCCGAGCGTGGCTCCGAGCCAAACTTCTTCTTATACGCGGACGAAAATGCATCGAGTCCTGGAGCGCCTTTCGGGTTGATGGAAACTTGCGGAAAATCGACGTCATACGCCCCTTCGATCTGAGCGCCAAGCGATTTCGCGGTATCGCTCAACGAGTATCCGCCGCCAGCCCCGATAACCGCTTTGGGCTTATATCCTGCTTGTGCGGATTGCCTGAAAAAGAGAATCGAATCGTTCTGGTACGAGGTCTGCAAGACGACATCGGCGTCGGCGCCCTTGAGTCGGAGAATCAACGACGAAAGGTCAACGCTCTTCGCCGAATAAGGCAGCACTTCGACTACATTAAGTCCGGCCTTCTTCGCGCCTTCCTTCTGGTAGCCGCTGACCAACGTTCCGTATGGACCGTCCTCCGCAATAATTGCGACCTTCAAGGTCTTCGGGTCGACGTTCAGCGCCGGTGCAATTACCTTGACCACCGCCTCGACCGAACGGTCAGCGAAATTCCTGGCCGTAGCATTGCTGCGGAACAGATACTTGAAGCCCCGCGCTGTGATGTTGTCGGAAACTGCGCCCAACTCGAAGTACGGCACGCCAGCAAGTTCCGTCACCTGCGTTGCAGCCGATGACACCGCGGATGAGTAGCTGCCGAAAATGGCGGTGACGTTCACGACCGAAGTTAGCCGACGCGCTTCGCCTACCGCCTGGTTTGCGTCTACGGCATCAGCCTTCACCAGCACGATCTTGCTGCCATTGATGCCGCCGGCGGCATTGCGCTCATCGGCAGCCAGTTCGACCCCTCGAAAGCTTTCGTCGCCCAACAGCGCAAGACCGCCGCTGAATGGGTACATCGCTCCGATCTTCAGATCCGCCGCCTGCGTTGCACCTGCCAGCAGGCCGCTGATGGCGCCGAGGGCGCAGATGAGGGTTTTTATTCTTGAGCGCAATTGGTGTCTCCTTTCATGTGAAGCGCTTCATATTTGGAATGCATTGAACTGTGGACTGCAACCAGGTCGAAGCCGTTCGTGACGAAGCATCGCACATCGAGCGCATCACGCTTTTCGGTGATGGTTCGAATGCGCTGCGTCTATGAACCGCTTCAACTTTTGCTCAACGCGCGCGCTACTCCCTTTGCCGAGCTGTAATACTATAGAAATGAAGCGCACTAAAAAAGCGTTTTTGCGCTTCGTAGCGAGCACTACGTGTAAACACCGATCTTCGTTCGAGCAGATCTCCCGGTGCATGGTGAAAAGCTTCTTATGAAGCGTTTCATATAACGCACGCGCATCGCTATGCGTGGCCAGCCGCCGAGGCCTGTCGGCGGCGTCATTCAGGGTTTGCGGAGGCGGCTTTGGAAGAGTCAGTCAGCACACAGTGAACGCAGCAGCCCGCAGGGAAACCGCGCATGGCGGCTTGTGCAGGCGACCGGGATTACCGAGTGCAAACCCACGCCGGCCATGAAAGCCGCCGCGCACCGCGTCGTCAAACGCGCGGGTCGAGATAGAAGTCGATGATTGCAGGAATAACCGTCTCCGGCGCCTCGAGGGTCGGGCTGTGACCGATCTTGCCGAGCCGCATCAATTTCGCGTTCGGCAGCTCACGCTTCATTTCGTCGGACCATGCGGGCGGCCGCGGCATGTCTTCTTCGCCATTGATGACCAGCACGGGAATCTTGATGGACGGCAACAGGTGTACCGAGCTTTCACGATGCATGACGCCCTTCATCGCCGGGCGCAGCGATTTTGGCAACGCCGCGATGCGGTCTCGCCAGTAGGTCACCATGTCCTGCTTGTCGGGGTCGTGGCGAGTAGTCTTGCCGAACATTACTTCCATCGTCATGTCGAGAATCTCGCCTGTGAATCCCTTTTCGCCCGCATCGACGACCCATTGCGCGAATCGTGCGCCCTGCTCCGGGGGCTCGCCGCAAGCCGAGGAGCCCGCGACGACCAGGGACCGGAAGAGCTCCTGCCGGCGAGCAATGAGTCGAAAGGCCACGTCTCCGCCCATGGACTGCGCCATGACGTTGATCGATTTGAGGCCCATCCTGTCGATCAATCCCTCCATGTCATCGGCGCACTTGTCCATGGTGATGATATCGACGGCGTCGAGCGCGCTTTTGCCCTGTCCTCTGAAATCCGGACGGACAACCCGGAATTTGCCCGCGGCCGCCTGAACAAGGCCGTCGAACATTGTTCCGTCGAGGAAGCAGGAGTGCAGGCACAGCACGACCGGAAGGTCTGTTTCGCCGGTGTCCTCAACCCATAGCGTCGTGCCGTTCACTTCCATCTTTTTGCCTTGAGACCTCGTAATCTGCGACATGTCGTGCTCCTCCAGATGAATTGTTAGGTAAAGCTGCGGCACCCCGCGCTGATCCGACGACTTTCGTGACGGAACTCGTCAGTCGTTGTTTGGCCGGCCCAGTGGCCAACGGCGACACGGCGCCGACTTGATTGAATCGCTTCATATTCAGCATCGCACACTCAGATGCTCGAGCGTTTTCGAAGATGCCGATCATCAACGTGACGAACATTTGAAGCGCTTTCAGATTGTCACTACGAACTGACCGAGTCAATCCCGGCGTATACACCTACCGATAAAAGCCCTGCGAGCGGGCGTCTCCAGGGAAAACCCCCTTTGCAGATTCAGGGTTTGACGACCACACTTGAAGCGCTTCAACAAGCAACGTATGACACCTCTGCTCCGGCGCGGACCTACATCGCTTTTTTGAAGCGCTTCATCAATAGCAAGGCAATTGCTTTGTAACCGGGCGACACGCGGCGCCAACGTCAAGGAATGGAGGATGCAATGGAGACAGTAGATAAAGGCGTCGGGTCGGGGCGACTCGCCGCGCCACTGAAAAGACGGATGGTAGCCCCCGAGTCATGGATGGCGCTGTTGCTGTTGTGGCTGGTGTATGCGATGGATGCCAACTCGCGTCAGATGCTGTTTGTTGTCCTGCCATCCATCACCAAGGAATTTGGCACGAGCGCAGCAACCATCGGTCTGTACGCGACGATCATCACAATGTCGACAGCGTTGATCGCCATCCCGACCATGATCTGGGCCGATAAGGGCGGCCATGGCTGGCGGAGGAAGTATCGCCATCTGCCGATCGTTATCGGCTACACACTGTTCACCTGCCTGACCGGCTTGAATCTCCTGACTGCGTCGATTGGCGTGCTGGTCGCGCTGCAGGTGCTTTCTCACGCCTTTGGTGGAGCGGGCGAATCTATCGAAGTGACCTCACTCGCCGAATGGTGGTCCAAGGAGCGCCGCGGTCTTGCACTCGGGATTCATCACACGGGCTATCCGTGGGGCACGCTGATCGGCGGCTTTGCAATTAGCGCGCTGTTGAGCATCTACGGCCCGGAAAACTGGCGCATCGCGTTCCTGCTTTTTCCGATCCCGATGGTCATCGTGTTCGCCTTGTACTGGTGGTATTGCAGCGAAAAGCGCTACGACAGATTCCACGCCCACGTCACTGCGGCTGGTGAAACACCACCCTTGTCCCCCGACCTCGAACACGGCGCCGGTGCTCCCAAGGGATCGTTTGGTGTCGCGATGAAGAATCCGAACATCTCGATCATTGCACTGGTCTCGCTGCTTGCCATCGTGGGCTATTTCGGCATCAGTTTCTGGCTGCCCCAGTACCTTGCGTTCGTCGCGCACTACAACTTCGCCGAAGCCGCTGCGTACAGCGTGTTGTTCACGATCACCGGGGGCGTCGGCCAGATTGTCTGGGGCTGGATTTCGGATCGTCTTGGCAGAAAGCTGTGCCTGATGATCGTGTTTATCTGGCTGGCGGTCGGCATGCTGCTGTTCAAGTACTCTTACATGAGCCTGGGTACGCTGGTCGCGATCCAGCTCTTTGCAGGGTTCGCACTCAACGCTCCGTACACGCTCGTTTATGCGATTGCGTTCGATTCGACCAAGCCGGGCACCACTGGCATCGCGGGTTCGATCATTAACGTGGGCATCTACCTGGGTGGCTTCGGTCCGTTCGTGATCGGCGCACTGATCGGCGCGGGCGGTGGCTTCGGGCACGCGGGCGGCTACAACAATGCGCTCTATTTCATCGCAGGGCTCATGGTGATCGCGTTCTTCCTGACCGCGCTCTTTACGCGAGAAACGACCGGCTGGTTTCGCAAACACGATCGCGCTCTGGTGTCGAAGACTGTGTGCAATGTCGAGTAGCACGACGGTCAATTCGATCAATAGCCGTCGAAACACACGAACGACGGCCCACCGGAAAAGTCCCCGGCGCTCGCGTTGTCAGGAATCGGCATAAGCGTTACGACTTCAACGTTTGAAAGTAAAGGAGTACAGCATGTCCAGCGTATCGGAAAAGCGCGGCGATGAAGCTGCGGTTCCCTATCAACTTCCGCAACCCGCATTCATGTCCCCGGACATTGTGCATCTCGGCGTTCTCGATAAATGGCTCGAGGACGACAAACTGTGGGTGCCAATGACAAGCACGGTGTCGTTCAAGCCGCTGCTTCTTTGCGCGAGCCAGGGCTACTACGTGAATCTCCTCCGCGTCCGGCAGTCGGGCGTGCTGTCACGTCACCGGCACACCGGTCCGGTCCATGCAATGGTGCTGAAGGGACGTTGGTATTACCTGGAGCATGACTGGGTCGCAGAACTGAACTCCTATGCGCACGAACCGGCGGGCGAAACGCACACGCTTTTCGTGCCAGAAGACGTCGAAGAGATGATCACCTGGTTTCACGTGACGGGCGGCTATACGTACGTTGATCCGCAGGGCGTAGCTGTCGGCTATGAAGACGTTTTCACGAAGATCGAAGCGGCGCGCAGCTACTATGAAGAGATCGGCCTGGGCGCGGACTACGTCAAGCAGTTCATTAGATAAGCCTTCGATTCTCTAATCAGCACAGGTTGTTGGGGGCGGTTCGCAAGCCCTTCCCTGTCCTAAAGAAAACAGTCCCTCACGGGACACCCAATATCAGGAGATGCATCATGTCAAAGCTTTCTGACACGAAGTGGTGGAACGATTTTGCTACCGAACTTAACGGCGACGAGGACTGGACGCGCGCAGCGCGATATTTCGACGGTCGCATCCAGTTCAAACATGACAGCGGCTACTCTACGCTCGCCGTACTGGCCGGAAAAGTCGTTGCTGTTTTCCCGGAGGGCAGCCCGCTGGGCGCAGACATCGTCGTCGCGGGACCGGATGAAGAATGGCAGCGCGTCGTCGACGGCAAGATCGACTGGTTCGAGGCGCTGTCGCCCGGAATGGGCAAGCTGACGCTCGAAGGCAATACCGTCGCGGCGTGGCAATACGTCGACGTAATGGCGCGTGCGTTCGATGCGATGAAGCGTGTCGGAAAGTCGGGCGAAATCGAAAAGATCCCTTTTTCGCCGGGTCCGCGACCGTCAGGCAAGGAAACGACCGGCCACTATGTCATGGTCGACGGCATCCGGGTCTACTATGAGGAAGCAGGCGAAGGGCATCCGATTGTGTGCTTCCACGCCGCCTCGCAAGACACGCTTATGTACCGGCATGTACTCGACGGACTGTCCGACGAATTCCGGGTGATTGCAGTCGATGCCCCCGGCCACTCGAAGACGGAGTTGCCTGCAGACGGACCGTTTCATAGCCTGACGCGTCATGCGGAATTCAACGAACACCTGATGGATGTTCTCGGTCTGCAAAAGCCAGCAATCATGGGCTGTTCGATGGGCGGCAATCTTGTGCTGGAACTCGGGTCGCGTCGTCCCGAGGCGTATTCCGCGATCATCTCGGCCGAGGGCGCCGATTACACGCCGACTGTCTCTGAGTTCTTCCTCGATATGCTCCTCATGAACGGCACCGAAATCATCGGCGCGTGGTCGCGCTCGATGACCGGCTATCGCACTCCGCCCGACCGTGCGAGAGAAGTCGTGTGGCAGATCTCACGCACGACCCCGGAAGTGATGCGCGGCGATCTGACTGGTTACGCGAATTTCGATAAGCGCTCGGAGGTAGGCAAGATCAAGGCGCCCGTGATGCTGCTTCGTGGCGACGCCGACTGGCTTGTCTATCAGGAAAAGGTCGAGGAAGCGGCTTCGCGCATTCCCGGCAGCAAGATCGCAGTGCTGGCCGGCACGGGTCACTATCCGATGACAGAGAATCCGCTGGAATTCTGCGACACCGTTCGCAGCTTCCTGCATGAAGCTGGGTTGGGAAAAGCCAGCCGATAGGAGCGTTTGGCGGAGCGCCGGTGACGGGCTATGTGCGCACGGAACGCTCCGTCGCCCCTTTCTTGTCGGTTCGCAATCGGAGACACGGACGTGCTCATCGGCGACGTCGCTGCGCAGGCGATTTCCTCAACTCAACACGTCTGAATCTGCCTGCGTTTGGGAAGTGATCGCGGCTTGATGTACTCGCGGATAGCGGATGGCGGCTGGACAGCAGTCTGGCGCATCGGTTTCGGCCTTATAAATTAAGGAGACAGCAGTGACGGATGCCGCATCGGTGGTTCCTACGCTGAGCGTGACGGGTCTGCAGAAGTCATACGGGCCGACCGTCGCACTCGGAGGCGTCGATCTTACTATTTTGCCAGGCGAGGTACACGCCATTCTTGGCGAGAATGGCGCAGGCAAGTCGACGCTCGTCAAAATACTAAGCGGCGTGGTAGCGCCTGACTCAGGGACCGCCGCGCTCGTTGGCTCGCCATACAAGCCGCAGTCGATTCTGCACGCTCGGGCCCAGGGCGATGCTACGGTTGTGGTGCAAGTCCGGCGCGTCGGTCTGTTACCCTTGAACTTTTGACGACCATGAGCCAATGAGCAAGCTGAAAGATCTCGAATGGTTGTTCAACGGGCGTCATTTCGACCGCGAAGTCATCGTCCTTTGCGTGCGTTGGTATCTGCGCTACAAGCTCAGCCTGCGTGATCTTGTCGAGATGATGGCTGAGCGCGGCCTGTCCCTCGCCCACACTACGACCCCGCGTTGGGTGAAGCGCTACACGCCGGAGTTCGTCAAACGCTGGAATCGGTTGGCTACGACAGCCGGTCAGTCGTGGAGGGTCGACGAGACCTACGTGAAGATTCGGGGCAAATGGGCCTGTCTCTACCGTGCCGTTGACCGAGCGGGAAAGACGATCGATTTTCGCCTCAGCGCCAGGCGCGACGCGGCGGCAGCAAAGGCGTTCTTCGCGAAGGCAATCAGGACTCAGGGACGCGCTCCTGAGACGATCACGCTAGACGGCTACGCGGCATCTGATCGGGCGGTCCGCGAGATGAAGACCGACGAGCCGCTACCCAGGCGAACGAAATTGCGTTCCTCGAAGTACCTGAATAACCTGATTGAGCAGGATCACCGCCACATCAAATCGCGCGTGAACGTGATGCTCGGATTCAAGCGGTTCCGCAGTGCCGCCGTCACGCAAAACAATCACCCCACTTCCTTCGCGGCCGCGCGCACTCGAATCGCCGCGAACGCCAGCGCGATCGAGGTGAGGCAATCGAACACGAACAGGCCCGCGGGCGTCAGGACCGTCATTGCAAACGAGGCGATCGGCGGTCCGCTTACGCCGCCGATCGAAAACAGTATCAGCAGCATCGCACTGGTCGCGACTCTCCGCTCCGACGAAGTCCTGTCGTTCACGTGCGACACGATCAGTCCATACAACGTGAACGACACTGCCACGTAGAGGAACAGAATGAGTCCGATTAACACGTGGTTGCGAACGACGATAAGCAAACCGCTCAGCACCGCCGAGAGCATGGCGACCTTGCTGACCAGCAGGGCACGGTCGAAACGGTCGGAGAATTTCCCCATCGGCCACTGAAGCGCGAGCGCGCCGATCAGCGCAACGCCCATGAATTCGGACAGGTTCTCGACAGAAAATCCAATGCGGGTGAGGTACACCGGAACCATCGCGTAAAACGAACTGTAGAGAAAGCCGGCGAGAATGCAGCCCGGCACCGCAAGCGGCGCCGCCCGTTGCATCTCGTTGACCGTGGCGCGCCACGCGTCTCTCTGCTGCGGCTTGAGCCGTTCGTCGGACAGTCTCACCGGCCAACCGTTCATCAGCGTGACGGGAATGACCGACGCAGAGAAGAATGCGGCGACCCTGAGAAACGGATGATCTCCCGTGGAATCGCCTGAAGACAGCAAGAACTGCCCCGCTCCCTGCGCGAGATAGTTGATGCTGAGATAGATACCGAATATGCGGCCACGAAGCGCATTGGGCACGCCGCCGTTCAGCCAGCTCTCCACCGCCGTGAAGATGCCCATGAAAGCGAAACCCGCCAGCAGCCGCAACAAGGCGAAGACCCACGTCGACTCGAACGCCGCGAACGCAAGCGCCAACACCGCGACGCCCGCCGAGTATGCAACAAAGGTTCGATGCTGCCCAACCCGCTCGATCAGCGAGCGGTTGGACACAGCGCCAAGAACGAAGCCGATGTAGTAGCACGACTGCACCAGGCCGACACCGATCATGGACACGCCCGAGTCGACCATTCGCACCGGCACCAACGTACTGAGCAAACCGTTACCGACGATCAATACCGCATAGCTCGCAAGCAAGCCGACGAGCGCCGTATAGTCGTACGTCGACGGCACGGAACTGGCCTCGTCTGTCGTCATGCCGTTCGCCGCGCCTACCAGCACCGCCTCGGAAAGCGGACCGGGACGCAACGTATCGGCGTTGGCATGAGCGTCTGTCGAAGCGTCGTCGAAAGCGGCACTGTTTATCGGATCGTCTCTTTGTTCTGCCATAACCGCGTCGATTGAAAGGACTGCGCCTCCACTGGTGTGCGATGAATCGACCCGTGTCCGCGTGCGACGACATGCCGGGATGCTGACGGGGAGCGCGTCGCCCCCTATCGATCCGCAATCCGCCGCCCCGCTTCGGCGCCTGAAGTCCGATACCAGTCCTGATCAGAAGAGATGCCGGAACGACACGAGCACGGCGGTCTGATTGAGACTCGACGACGGCGCGTCCGTGCCGACCAGCACCGCCTGTCCGAGCGGCGCCGCAAAGCTGTCCGTATGCGACGCCCGCTGATACGCGACCTGCATGTAGACGTCGGTACGCTTGGTCAGGTTGTAGTCGATCATTCCGCCAAAGTTACCCCAATGCGGCCGCGACTGACCCGCGTTGCTCTCGTAATGCGCCATCGTGTATGTGTACATCAGGCCCGCATAGAACGCCGGCGTGAACTGATATTTCGCGTTCACTTCGAAGTTATTAAACCTCAGTGAATTGGCCGCGTTGGCGAGATCGCCGAAGTACTCGCTGCCGGTCGCATTGGTCAGATTCGTGTGCGTATAGACAAACCCAACCGTCGCCGCCGACGTCAACGCGTAGTTGATGCCGCCGCCATAAATCTGGTTGCGCGTGGCGGTGAAGTTGGTGTCCGCCGCGGAAACCGCGCCGCCGGCATTGGTCGTCGCGTTGCCGTTGACCTGGAGATATGCGCCCGCCACCGTCACGGCGCCGCTCGAGTACTGCCCGGCCAGTCCATAAAGACGATTGTTCGCAAAGCCGCCGGCCGCGTTACTAAACGCGTACATGCATTCGAACGTGAAGCCCGCATATTTGTTGCTGACGAACTTCGCAGCCACACATTGAATCGCCGCCCACGGGCGGCAGACTCATCCGTAGGAGTACCACCTGACGCAGCGTTCACTTAGCAAGAAGCGGGCTGACTTGGCAGAACGGCGCGCAATCAGTAGCATTCTTGTACCAGAATGGACGAAACGTGCGCTATGCAAAATAGACCGGAAGGTATTGTTTATTCGCGCAATCGCCACGTCTGATATGCGCTTCAGCTCTAGCGGAATAAGGTGCTTTCGTTAGCCCACATTTCACCAAGCAGACAACACAAGAAGGAAGACGGATCATGACGATGAACAGACGTAACTTCTCGGCCGCCCTCGTCGCCGGCGCTGCCGCTTCGCTTATTTCTACCCGTGGCGCGGCAGCAACGCCTGCTCCGATGAAGGCGCGCAATATCGTCCTCGTGCATGGATTGTTCGCTGACGGATCGTGCTGGTCGGAAGTGATCGCGCGACTGCAGGCAGCGGGGCTCAATGCCACGGCTGTCCAAAACCCTTTGACGACGTTACCTGATGCGGTTGCCTCAGCCCAGCGGGTGCTGGAGCGGCAGGATGGTCCGACGGTTCTGGTCGGACATTCTTTCTCCGGAATGATCGTGACAGAAGCCGGTACGCATCCAAATGTTTCTGCCCTTGTCTATGTGGCTGCACGGGCACCGGATGCGGGCGAGGATTACACGGCATTGGCCAAGACATATCCAACACCGCCGGCCTCCGCCGGGATTGTCTTCGACGGCGACGAAGGACGTCTCACCGAGGAAGCGTTCCTGCGCGATTTCGCGGGCGACCTTCCGAAAGCGAAGGCCAGGGTTCTCTATGCGGTGCAGGAGCCCTTCCAGAAGGCTCTGCTCGCGGGCAAGACTACGCAGGCCGCCTGGCGATCGAAGCCGAGTTTCTACGCGGTTTCCACGGAAGACAGGACGATCAACCCCGATCTCGAACGTTTCATGGCCAAGCGCATGGGCGCCAAAACCATCGAGGTCAAGTCAAGCCATCTCTCGCTGATTTCCCATCCCGACGAGATCACCCAACTTATCATTGAGGCCGCTGGACAGCGCGGCTGATGTTCGTGACGTTGTTCGCGCGAGCAATGTGCACGGAAAGGCTAAACCTCTGCGTTAGACACCGCGAATGTCCCGTATCTCGGTTGAAGCGCCGTTTGAATGTCGTGCGCGCGCGTGAGCCGACGGCTGAATATGGTCGATTGGGTGAAGTCGCCAACGGCCGCTTATGGCATTCCGGTCCGCAAAATTGATTCCGCTGACTGACCGGTTTGGAGAAGGTCATCTGACCGAAGTGGGGCGGGAGTACGCATTGCCGACTGGCCGCTCCCGGGAGGCGAAATACCAATGACCGGTTTGCGGCGATGAGTTTGAAGCGCGGATGGTCTCAGCCCGGACCCTCAGCAGCCCCTCCATGTAGTCGATACGCTAGGTCAGCTTACAGCCCACAAGAGGTTAGCGAACGCTCAGCTAGCCGCTGTGTTCAGTTCGTGGGTGGCCGCTGCTCAGGAGAAAGCATTGACTGTCACCGCTTTCGCGAATACGTCCGATTAAGCGACTAGGTCATGCATATGCGATCACTCAGTCAGCCTCAATCGAAACAGTAGCGAGCCCCTGTCCGGATAGTCGTACTGTACGGGCAGTTCGCTGCCGGAAATCTGCTCGAATCCATGGCGCCTGTAAAATGTGTGCGACCGGGCAGCACTCGAGGGCGTATCGAGGACGATCGTAGTGAGCCCGCGCGAGCGTGCGAAGGCGATCAGCGATTCATACAGTCGCGACGCACAATCCTTGTCCTTGCCGCGCCAGTCGACGGCCACGAAAAATTTCTTAAGCACCGCCACTTCCGGCGTTTGAATCATTAAGCCGATGGTGCCGACGACTTTCTCTTGCTCATCGAGCGCGACCCAGAAAGCGCCGCCAGCCGACAGGTAACTTCGTTCGATGTCGACCAGGTCCGGTTGATCGTCGAGCGATATATCCAACCCCGCCTCCACATTCTGGATATTCAGGATCAAATTGACGGCTTCCTGCTGATGCGAAGCAGTGAACGAAACCACGACAGGGGCGTGAGAATGACGGGTGGACATGATGAATACCTTGGTCTTGGTTAAGGGAAAGGATCACCACACCTTAGCTGCGCAGGCACAGCGGCATCTAGAACGTTCTTGAGTCGGCGTGCCGGGCGACTGCGCCGGGCGTCATTCCAAACATTGCGCGAAAGTGCCGACCCATGTGGCTCTGGTCGGCAAACCCCGTTGCCATGGCGACTTCGGCAATCGGCATCGCGTCGAGGAGAAGGCGCTTGCACCGTAAGAGACGATGCACGAGTTGATAGCGATGCGGACTGAGGCCGTACACAGCCGAAAAGCGGCGACAGAACTCAGGCACCGACAGCGATGCTTCGCGAGCAAGTTCGGCAAGCGAAACGTTGCGATCCAACGATGCGCGCAGATATTCGCAGACTCTCTGAATCGACGGTTCCGCGGTCGCCGAGGAAAGCGAACCGGTATGTGTAGTGATTGGCTGCACCGCCGCGCACACGCCCTCCCAAAACAGCGACCATTCGATATGACACGAACGATCCTCGTTGGATGCAGCGTGGAGCCGCCGCGTCAGTGCAGCGAATTCCGCCACCAACTTCGGATGGGTCAAAGGCTTGACGATGGCCTCGGGTGCAATACGGTGGATGGCGCAACGCATACGCCACTCGACGTCGGGCACGTAGAGCATCACATACTCGCAGCCTTGTTGGTCCATGCCGCGTCCCGCGTGCGCGACACCCGGTGCGAGCGCGTAGATCTGGCCCGCTTCGACGATCGCAGTCTGGCCATCCCGCGGCGACGTGTCCTTCGCCCCACTCAGTACGGCACCAATTGCCCATGTATCGTGTGCGTGCGAGGCAAATCGGTGCCGGCTGAATCGGGCATGAAAAACCTCGACGTTCGCTGTCACGCAACGTTTGAGGCGCGCGAATTCCGAGGGGCCTGTGGGATATGGGGGCGCTGGCATGCGTGGAATTTTGCCATGACATGCATATCGTCCACGAGGGTTGCTCCGCGACGTTCGGCATCGAGGCGAAGGAATGACGGCGGTGGATTCAAAAGGCGACATTGGAGTCTTAACCGCTTCAACGGCGTCAACGGGGTCGACCTGAGCCGGTTGCCGCCCGGCTCCGTGCGGCCATGAAGAGTCGGTCGCCCACGCCGCCGCCCGGACGTCCGAGGAGCGCCGGGGCTGAAGCTGCACGTCGACACCTGCGCCGGCAAGCGGCGGCCTTCGGGTCGTTGTCGCCGAGGACCTTTGAAATACCTAGGGTTTGTACCCTATTTCGACAACTCTCAATTGTTCTGCAAGAGCTTAATCACAGGCCGCCTCCGGCCTAGACTAAAAGCACTGAAACGCAAACGGGTGTTTGCGGAAAATCAAGCCCTGGAGGTAAGGATCATGAAACTTGTTCAATCGCTCGTTGTGGCCGCTGCTCTCGCTATTCCGGCTGTATCGTCTTTCGCTCAATCGAATGAGGCGGCCGCACCGGTCAATTCTCTGTCGGGAACCCATCAGCATCTGCGTTCGTTCCGTCACGATGTTTCTCGCTTGGGCCACAAAATCCAGGGTTCAATTCGTCCGGATGCAAACGACGGGATGAAGCAGATTTACTTCGGTTCGTAAATCACCGGGGGTGAATTCTACAGGCCACTGTTGACGTCCACGCTTTAGACCGTAGGTATTCTGTAGTTGCAATGCATCGAAGCGCGCAGATCAATCTGCGCGTTTTCGCTTTTTCGAGAACCGTCCTACTGTGCCTGCATTTAGCTGCGAGCGATGTCCGCTTCGGCGGTCGATTTCTATCGACCGCATCGGGCAGGGACCGGTCACTTTTGGACGTTCGACGTCGTGGCCTGAATTTGACGACACCTTCAAGGTCATGTTGACTGGATGCTCCGTCCGCTACCTTTTCAACAGGGCCACGTAGTAGTCGGCGATGCTGTCCTCCGCCCCCTTTGTGATCCGATTGAATACTCGTGCCCATGGCCAGAAGCTGGACCCTGAGGTGGTTCGCAGACCCGGGAATCGGCTTCCGCCAAGGGTGACCATACCCCATTCGCCACCATGATTGCGGCGATACACCTCTCCGACGTAACTTCCGTAGGCTTTCGCAAATGACATAACATGTTCGTCCGTTGGCTTGGGACTCGTGCTGACGTAGGATGAACTCATTTGCGCCAAGGCCTTTTCGACATTAGCAATACTCGCGTCCGACCAGTCGAGTTTTATTCCGAACTGTTTCGCGGAGAAGTCGACGGCGTCTTGCGAGTAGGCTTCCGCAATTTTCTGGATTTTTGGATCAGGAGAAAAGGACTGGCCAGATGGGGTTTCTGCCAGCGCAACTCCACCGCGAACGCAAGCCATCAGGACGATCAGCGCTAACAGGAAGCGCTTTACGATTGTTTTCAAGAGGATTCCCACTCCAAGACAACTCTGAGTCGCTGCAGCGAGTCGGAGTGTTGATTTTTCGCCTCGACCGATCTCATACGTCGGAGCCGCCTATAAGCTATTTGAACGGCAGCTTTCGGCAAATCTGAAGGTCCCCTGTGGGTCCGGTCCATGCCTTTCGCATATCTACTACGATCAGTGATCTGCGAGGTTCGCGTCGGCCCGGCTCCGGCCATCTACGGACGTTGAACCAGCGCATTTTAGAATGCGCCTGCCTGCGTTTGACTGATTGGATAATTCGACGCAACTAGAGGTGCCAGAAGGCAATTCAACATTGGCTATATCGATGGCACATTGATGGTGCGGAATCGTCGCGACAGGAAAACACGATCGCGGTCACCGCCAGGGGAATGGTCCATGAAAGATCATGGTCGAGAACTTCACTTGGCACTTAATACATGATTTATGAGGAACGCCGCCAAGCCCTTTTATGTTTCCTGCAGCGTGTGCGCACTGCGTCTGTCGTGATCATCAAATAGCGTCAAAATTCCGCATTGCTAAACGGTAGCTACTGACCTAACCTTCCTAACACTTTGTGCAAGCGGAGGCTCGGCGGCCATCCGTTTCTCTACCATAGGACTCGGCATGAACTGTGATCCAACCGATACAGCCGTGGTCTTCATCGACCCGCAGAACGACGTGCTGAGCCCGAGGGGCAAGAACTGGGTCGCGGTCGGCGCTAGCGTTATGGAAAACAGAACCGTCGAAAACATGTTGAGGATCTTCAAGGCTGCAAAAGCCGCGAAGATCAATGTGTTCATATCTCCTCACTACTTCTTTCCGACCGACCTCGCATGGAAGTTCAACGGTCCGCTCGAAGCGGACGAGTTCGCAACCGGTACGTTCGCGCGAGAAGGCCCTCTGAGTCTCCAGGGACTTGAAGGTTCGGGCGCGGATTGGCTGGCGGAGTTCAAACCTTACATTGATGACGGCCAAACCATCGTCGTGAGTCCACACAAGGTATTCGGCCCGCAAACCAATGACCTTGTACTGCAATTGCGCAAACGTCACATGAGCAAAGTGGTGCTCGGCGGTATGCTCGCCAACATGTGCGTGGAGGCTCATTTGCGCGACTTGCTCGAGCAGGGCTTCGAAGTGTCGGTCGTAGCCGATGCGACCGCAGGGCCTCGTCATCCCGTCTGGGGTGATGGCTATAAAGCCGCCATGATCAACTATGCGTTTCTCGCACACGCGGTGGTATCCACCGACGACGTCGTCGCGGCAATGACCTGATCTTTCTGTCGGCATCCGAAATTCCTCGCTTCCCATGCATTTCTTGCAGCTTATACACAGTGCTGAGCCGCGGCTCGATATCCTCGAGCAAAGAAGGTGATCGCGGACCGGCCATCCGATTCAGGAGCATCGCAATGGCCAGTCCAGCTTCGAGTACTTCGTCTGCTGCCGAGCGCAACAGCCCTGCCGTTCCCGTCACCTATCATCGAACGGCAGTTGTGGATGGATGCAAGATCTTCTACCGACAGGCCGGTCCGCTCGACGCTCCCGTTGTGCTGCTATTGCATGGTTTTCCGACCTCGTCGCATATGTTCAGGAACCTGATTCCTGCACTCGCCGACCGCTATCACGTGGTTGCGCCGGACTACCCCGGCTATGGCCAGAGCGACATGCCGGATCGTGCCGAATTCGCCTACACGTTCGACCGCTACGCCGAACTGGTGGACGGCTTGCTCGATCAGCTCGGCGCGCGCCGGTACACGATGTATGTGATGGACTATGGCGCGCCCGTGGGCTGGCGGCTTGCGCTGAAGCATCCGGACCGTGTGGCAGGTTTTATCGTCCAGAACGGAAATGCCTATGACGAGGGCCTCAAGGCATTCTGGGACCCGATCAAGGCGTATTGGGCCGACGGTTCGGACGCGAGCAGGAAAGCATTGCTGCCCCTGCTCACGCTGGAGACGACCATCTTTCAATATACCGATGGCGTGTCCGACCGCACCCGTGTTTCCCCGGACAACTGGGTCCATGACCAGGCGCTGCTCGATCGCCCCGGCAACAACGACATCCAGCTCGACCTGTTCTATGACTACCGGACCAATCTGCCTCTTTACCCGAAGGTGCAGGCGTATTTCCGGGAATTTAAGCCGCCGATGCTGATCGTCTGGGGCAAAAACGATGTGATCTTTCCGGCGGACGGCGCGTATCCGTACAAAGAAGATTTGCCGGACGTCGAGACTCATCTGCTCGACACCGGTCATTTCGCGCTGGAAGACAAGGCGGACGAGATGGTGCCGCTGATACGCGACTTCCTTGCTCAAAAGATCGATTCAAGACCGTGATCGAACCTTATGGTGATTCCTATGCTGACGACGAATGTCGCCGGCATTGACATTTAATGTCTATGCGTGTCGGTTGGCGGGGTGTGTTCCTTCAACGCTGCACCACGACGGCATCTGCGCGGATTTCATCTAGTGGATGCCTTGCGGTTCCCCATCGAGTTACCGACGTCCATGGCATGTGCTGTGCCCCACTCGCATGACGCGGCGAGCGCTTGCCACGGCAGACCGACGTGTCGAAGCTCGATGATCTCGACCGAATTGTCGCCGCAGTGCAGGCGGAGAAGGGGCGTCTCGATGTTCTGTTCGCGAACGCTGGACTAGACTCGCTTGCGCCGCTCGGAGCGATCACGGAAGCGCAATTCGATCTTACATTCAACGTCAACGTGAAAGGGACGCTATTTACGGTCCAGAAGGCGTTGCCGCTGATGAACGCAGGTGCCTCGATTTTCCTGACCGGGTCGACGACAGGTTCGAAGGGGACGCCGGCGTTCAGCGGGTATATAGCGCAACGAAAGCGGCATTCCGCAATTTCGCACGCAGCTGGGCGCTCGATCTGAAAGACTCCGGAATCCGCGTGAACGTACTGTCTCCCGGTGCAACGGCGACGCCGGGCCTGATGGAGAGTCTTGTCTCCGGCGCTCAGCTCGATGCGATGCTCGGCGAACTTAAAGTTCAGACGCCACTCGGGCGTATAGCTGATCCGGATGAAACGGCTGCCGTGGCGCTGTTCCTGGCGTCGGACGAGAGTAGCTTCATGACCGGCAGTGAAGTGTTCGAATCAACGGCATGAAAACGACGGCGCGTCCGTCCGGCGAGACGGCGGGCGCCCGATCAAGAACTTCCATGACGTACCTCGACTATATGATTCTCAATCTTTTCCTTTGTACAGCGCCGATCAGCAATAGATCTACCGGAACTTGAAAGCAGCGCAGTCGTCTATTTCGCAACGGTCCAGCCTAACCGTTACCCACCATCGCCAAGCCAAGTGGCAACGTTCGTTTGGCAAACTTTCGAAGCACCCCGCGCGTTGAAGACGGCGTTGGGCTTGGGATGCGGTAACGGGTGCAGACGCAGCTGCACATCGGAACCCGAGATTTTTTCTATGGTGAGCTCTTTTGGGAACGAGCACATGCCGCAGCGTAATGAGTAGTCCGGCCCTTGAAAATCCCTACTTTCCTCAGCATCTGCCTGCGTCGCCTCAACAACGTATTCTGCAATCCTGAACGTTCTTCAGGACCAGCGCCGCCGTTACCCTCTCCGGCGTCGAACTAATGCATCGCATTCGCAAAGGCCAGTTCGATCTCACCAGCATGCACCTCAAAGACACCACTTCGCCCTCGATTTGGATGACGGTTCTTTCAGGTCGCTGAGGTCTCCGAAGCAAGAGCGATTTCTCGCCCGCCTACCGAGATTTCACCACTACCTCGTGGCGACCGTCGATTGCGGGCAGATCGTGAACCCGGACCCTGCGCAATCAGATCGGATCCCGCCAAACGTGACGACATTCTTGACGGGCCGCCGCATCGGGAAAACTCCAATATTCGCAATTTTCGACAAAAGTAAAATACGCGAAATCTAACAAAAGTTGGATATTTCTCCGAAATTTCGGTCCGCCGGGAACCAGGAAACGCACCGGCGTGGCTCACAGTTTCGGCCCGGGCGAATGCTCCCCAGCCACATAATCAGGAAGTCGGACTGTGAAACTTGACCAACGTGTAGCCGTGGTGACAGGGGCTGGCAGCGGTATCGGACGTGCGATTGCGTTGGCATTGGCGAATCGCGGCTGCGCGCTGGCACTGGCCGACATCAACGGGGCCCGTCTGAGCGAAACCAGCGCGATGACCACCGGCCTGGGCGCATATATGAGTTGCCACGTTCTTGACGTAGCCAGTCGCGAAGCGGTCGCTGGAATGCCCAAGGCCATCGCGAAGGCGCATGGTCGAGTCGATCTGCTGATCAACAACGCAGGCGTCGCGCTTGGCGGCACGTTCGAGCAGATCGACGAGGCGGATTTCGACTGGCTGATGTCGGTAAATTTCGACGGACTGGTCCGGATGACACGTGCGTTTCTGCCCTTGCTTCGTGCAAGCGACGAAGCACGCATCGTCAACGTTTCGAGCATGTTCGGAATCATCGCCCCGCCCGGACAAACCGCGTATTGCGCGAGCAAGTTCGCGGTGCGAGGATTCTCCAACGCCTTGCGTCACGAGCTTGCCGGAACGCGAGTCGGCGTGACGGTCGTGCATCCGGGTGGCGTGGATACGCGCATTGCGCGCGACGCGCGAGTGCCGGAAAGCGCGTCTGCGCAAGAGGTGGAAGAGGGACGCAACGCAGTGCAGAAGCTGCTGCGCATGCCGGCGGAGAAGGCGGCCAACATTATCGTGCGCGCGATCGAAGCGGATCGTTCGCGTGTTTTGGTGGGATTCGACGCAATGGTCGCCTCGTGGCTGGAGCGCCTCTTTCCAGTGGCTTACTGGCGTTTGCTCGCAGCGAGCGCCGGACTTTGATCGCCCAGGAGGCGACTTTGCAGCGGAGTGCCGCCAGGGCCATCGTTACTGGCCAGGTTCCCGCCGTGACAAGTGCTTCGACGCGATAAACCTTCAATTCAGATGTCAATCAGCCATGAAAACTCTCACAAAAGCCGGCGCAATGGCTACCGCCTTTCTTTCCACCTGCATGATTGCCGCGGTGTCCGTGGCGCAATCGGCGCCTGCCTCCGCACCTGCTAGTACAGCCACCGTGCCGGTCACGCCAGACAATTTCGCGCGAGCCGAGTCAGACATGTATTTCGGCGGGGTGGTCAAGCTTGGCGGCTTCGGCAAGTTCAATCACACGCGCGAGCCCGCGCCAATCGACAAGCAGACCGTCATTCGCCTGAATCGCGATACGCTTTATTCGTCGGCGGTGTTCGATCTGGAGGCGGGCCCCGTGACGATCACGCTACCCGACGCGGGCAAGCGATTCATGTCGCTACAGGTGATCGACGAAGATCAGTACACGCACGGCGTTTCCTATGGCGCCGGTAGTCATACGTTGACGCGCAAGGCGATTGGCACCCGGTACGTCGTGGCGGCGGTGCGAACGCTCGTCAACCCGAAAATCCCCAAGGACTTCGAAGAGGCCCACAAGCTGCAGGATCAGATCAAGGTCGCGCAAAAGAGCCCTGGGGAATTCGAGGTGCCCCATTGGGATCCCGTCAGCCAGAAAAAGGTGCGTGACGCCCTGCTCACGTTGGGCTCGACACTGCCCGATACCCGGCGCATGTATGGCGCGCGCACGGAGGTCGATCCGGTGAGGTTCCTGATCGGCGCCGCGCTCGGCTGGGGAGCCAATCCCCCCGAACAGGCGCTCTACCTCAACGTCGAACCCGCTCGCAACGACGGCAATACCATCTACAGGCTGAACGTCGGGCACGTTCCGGTCGACGGCTTCTGGTCAGTCAGCGTCTACGACGAGAATGGCTATTTCAAGCCGAATCCGTACAACGCGTATTCGCTCAACAACATCACCGCCAGCAAGAATGCTGACGGCTCCATCTCGATCGTGTTCGGCGGATGCGACGGCAAGGTGCCGAACTGCCTGCCTGTCACGAAGGGATGGAACTACATGGTTCGGCTTTACCGTCCGCAAAAGGAAATTCTCGACGGAAAGTGGAAGTTTCCCGAAGCGCGGCCAGTCAGCTAGATACAAGCCATGAATTCCCGGGCCGCGTCGGAACTCTCCCGCTTTTTGCGACGTGATGCGCGGATCCGGCGGGGGCGCCGATGCGGCAATCTACGGAGCTACAGATGTCACGCACGCTCACAACCACCGGAACGCTCGTTGCCCTTCTCGCTATGCTCGGCGTCCCCAATGCTTGGGCGCAGGCACTGGACGATTCAAACGTGCCCGGATGGCGCTTTAGCGTAACCCCTTACTTCTGGATGGCAGGCATCAAAGGCGATGTGGGTGCCTATAGCAACCTGCCCCCTTCGTCGATCGATGTGGGATTCTCGGACATCTTCAACCATCTGGACGGTCCCACCGCGTTCGTCGCAGGCGAAGCCCGGAACGGCCGCTTCGGCCTCCTCGCTGACGTGCAGTACCTGACAATCAAGGCGGACGCTTCGACGCCCGGTCCGTTATATGGAAGTGCCACCTTGAGGCAATGGAATTTCAACAGTACGATCGCAGGCGCTTATCGGGTCTACGATTCGCCAGCCGTCTCGGTCGACGCGCTGGTCGGCTCGCGCATCTTCCATGTCGACAACCAGATCGACCTGAGTGGCGCCATCCTGCCTCCTCGCAGCAGCAGTATCGGCGATACGTGGGCAACGGCGGTGGCTGGCGCCCGGCTCAATGTTCCTTTGCCGAACGGCTTCTTTTTCAATGGCTATGCAGACGTCGGAGGCTTCGGCATCTCTTCCGACTGGACATGGCAGATTTATGGCGGCATCGGCTACCGGTTCAAGAGCTGGCTTAGCGCGTACGCGGGATATCGCTATCTGGACGTCCGCCACCGGAACGGCGGCTTTCTCTACGACGTAAGTCAGGAGGGACCGCTGCTGAGCGTGCGCTTTAGTTTCTAGCCCGCCGCCTCAGCAATCGCACGCCGCGCTTCACTGATACCTTGAACAGCGCATTCGCCTCGCGAAATGCGCGACGCCTTGTGCCCCGGAGAACAAATGAATCTCGCTGCCAGCAATATCGGAAAATGCGTGACGCCGGCTTTTCGAGCCCATCAGGTGCGCTGACGTGCGATGTTTCGCGCATTCGTTCTTGCCTTCCCGCTCAGTTCTCTGACGGTCACGGCAGGCTATGCCGAAGCGGTGTCTACTACACAGGCACGGGCAATTGCGAGAGAAGCCACGATCTATGGGTTTCCGCTCGTCGACAGCTATCGGATTCAGTACTCGTACTTTGTCGACCGAAACAATCCTGATTTCAAGGCTCCATGGAATACGCTCGCGAATACCGCGCGCGTTTTCACGCCTCAGGACACAGCGGTCCAGACGCCCAGTTCAGATACGCCTTATTCCTTCCTGGGAGCGGACGTGCGCGCCGAACCGCTCGTTTTGACGGTCCCGAAGGTGGAGAAAGGACGCTATTACTCGCCGCAGTTCATCGACATGAACACGTTGATTCGCGTATGTTGGGACACGAACAACGGGTAATGGCGCAGGTCGATATCTTCCTCTCCAGCGCTGAGGAACGCACTTCATTAGGCTTCTTCAATGTGCTGAACTTCGTGCTTCAGTACTGTCCTACCGATCCCTCCGAAAATGCGCTGATGGAAAGCTTCACGAAGATCGGCATCGTCCCCGGCAAGCCGTTCGACGCCGACGCGCTCTCGCCTGACATGCGCAAGGCGCTGCAGGACGGCACGTCGGATGCCTGGGCCGAGTTCGCCGACTTCAAGAAAATAGAACGCGACACGGGCAAGCTGTCGAGCGCGGACGGCTTCGGCGACCGCGCCTTTACGAATGCCAATTACATGGCCCGCATGTCTTCGGCGGTACTGGGCATACGGCAACTCCAAGGCGGAAGCGATATATCCCGCCTACTTCCTCGACGCCGACGGCCAGAAGCTGAATGGCGGCCAGCGCCACACGATTCGCTTCGCGCCGGGGCAACTGCCTCCCGTCAACGCGTTCTGGTCATTGACCCTTTACGAGCTGCCGTCGAGCCTCTTTTACGCCAACCCATTGAATCGCTATCTGGTCAATTCGTCGAATTTGCCCACACTCAAACGCGATGCGGACGGCGGTATCACGCTCTACGTCCAGCACGACTCACCTGGCGTCGAGCGGGAGTCCAACTGGCTGCCAGCGCCTGATGGCCCGTTCTTTTCGGTCATGCGACTGTACTGGCCGAAGAAGCCCGCGCTCGATGGCCAATGGAAAGCACCAGCGATGCAGCGCATCCAGTAGCGTGGATTGCGCGGCTCATTGCGCGTTTGCGCTTCTTCATTCGGGAGCGCCCTCGCCTTTTCGCAGGGCCATAGGGGTAACGCCGTACCACTGACGACAGGCGCGCGATAGAGCAGACTGCGCCGGAAAGTCGAGCAGCATGGAGACCTGTCCGAGAGAGAGCTTTGTCTCGCGCAGATAGTGCAGAGCGAGCTCCTTGCGCAGATCGTCACGTACCGCCTCGAAGCTCGTCGACTCCGCGGCGAGGTGGCGTTGCATCGTGCGGGGATGAATGGCCAGCACATCGGCAACGCTTTCCTTGCTATGCCCCGAGGTGCCCAGCATCTGCTTGAGCACCTGCCTGACCCGGTCGGCAACGCTGCCCTGCGTTCCGCTGAAATTGCGAAAGATGTAGTCCTCCGCGATGCGCCGCAGCGTTACGTTGACGCTTTGCAGATCGGCCGCAAGCGTGCTTCGGCTCAGGTGCAGACTGGCCCTGGGCTGTTCTACTAGCACTTTGGCGCCGAAGAAATCCTCATACGCGCCAAGCGGCGCCAACGGCGTATGGGGAAGCGACACCGCGCGCAAGGCGTACCGGTCACCCGCAAGCAGACGAGTGAAGCTGTGAATATCCGCGAGGCAGAGATCGATGGTTTGTCGCTGGGTAGGCTGCTGGGTGGACCGATGCGAAAGCCTGATCTCGATGGACGCTTCGACCGCATCTTTCGCAACGGAACTTTGTTCGTGAACCGTATAGACGAGCCCGGAACTGTGCACGAACGTGTGGCGCGCGGCAAAGTCCATCGCGGCGCGGACGGTCGGCGCATTTCGCAGCGCAACACTAAGGGGTCCCAGCACGTCGATATCGTGATACCGCGACATGCGCAGACCAAAGTCGCAGCATGCCGTCTGCGTTGCACTGGCATCCAGCAACTGCATCACCGCTCGCAACGACACCATGGCGTCGTCACGGCCCAGCGCGCCTGCGTCGATGTGATAACGCCGCAACTGCCTCGCCGGATCAAATCCTAAGGTTTGCATGAGCGCTGGATAGCCTCGCAGCGCGCTGGCTCTCACTAAAGCATCCATGACTCGCAATGTAAAAAGACTGTCCCGTGATGTCAAGATTTTCGCACTAGCAACAGTTACAGTCCTCTCGCCAACAGAAACTATCGGAGACGTAGCATGAAGGTGAATTACGATGTTTTGATCATCGGAGCCGGACTTTCGGGAATCGGCATGGCGTGCCATCTGGCGAAGGCCTGTCCCGACAAGCACGTCGGCATTATCGAAAGGCGCAGCGCTATCGGCGGGACGTGGGACCTGTTCCGCTATCCGGGCATCCGTTCGGATTCCGATATGTTCAGCTTCGGCTACAAGTTCCGGCCGTGGCACGAGCTGAAGGTCCTCGCCGACGGGGACTCGATTCGCCGCTATATCGTGGACACCGCGCGCGAATACGGCGTCGACAGGTGGATCCGGTTCGGGCTCAAGATCCTGCGGGCGTCGTGGTCGAGCGATCTGCAGTGCTGGTCCGTTACCGCCTTGAAGGAGCAGAGCGGCGAGACCGTTACGCTCACCGCGAGGTTCCTGATCCCCTGCACCGGCTACTACAACTACGATCACGGCTATCTCCCCGACTTTCCCGGCTTCGAGCGGTTCAAGGGTACTCGTGTGCATCCGCAGCACTGGCCCGAGCGCCTCGACTATCGGGGCAAACGCGTCGTCGTGATCGGCAGTGGCGCAACCGCGGTAACGCTGGTACCCGCGATGTCGGGCGAGGCCGCGCACGTGACTATGCTGCAGCGATCGCCCAGCTATATCTTCTCCGTGCCCGCCTACGACAAGATCTCCGCCGTGCTGCAGAAACTGCTGCCGGCGCGCTCGGTCTACCGGATGGCGCGATGGCGCAACATCCACCTGCAACGCTTTATCTACAAGGCCGCCAAACGGTGGCCGAAGCGGGTCCGCTCGTGGCTGCTGTCCCACGTCGAGCAGCAACTCGGAAACGCGACCCATATGCGTCACTTCGCGCCCGAATACAACCCGTGGGACGAGCGGCTATGCGCCGTTCCCGATGGCGATCTGTTCAAGGTGATCCGCGAAGGCAAGGCTTCGGTGATCACGGACCATATCGTTACATTCACTGAAACCGGCATTCGCCTCAAGTCAGGCAGAACACTCGAGGCCGACATCATCGTGACGGCCACCGGGCTGCAACTCCAGTCGCTGGGTGGCATCGAAGTGCAGGTGGACGGACAGCCACGCCGTGCGGGCGACCTGATGACGTACAAGAGCGTGCTGATGCAGGACGTACCCAATATGGCGAACCTGTTCGGCTACACCAATGCTCCCTGGACCTTGAAGGTCGATCTGGCGGCCGGCTACATCTGCCGTCTGCTCGATCACATGGACCGTCACGGCTACGAAGTGGTGACGCCACGCGCCCCCGCCGGCGAGATGCTCGACGAAACCGTGATGGATTCATTGCGGTCTGGCTACGTCCAGCGTGGGCGCGACGGCCTGCCTCGCCAGGGCCAGGCGCTTCCGTGGCGTGTCATGCACGATTTCGCTTCAGATAGCGAAATGCTGACAAAACAACCCATCGACGATAGCGCCCTCGAGTTCACACGCGCGGCAACCGCCCGAACGACCGCGGACGTCGGCGCTACTGCTGCGGACGTAGCGGCAAGCGCAAACGATCCGGTCGCTTAAGGCGCCCCTTTACTGGACTCCAGCATGACCAGCATCGACACGTCTTTCGAAAGCCACGGTGAACGTTGCGCCGGTACGCTGATGCTGCCGGCCAAGGTCGCGCGGCCTCCGGTAATCGTGATGGCACACGGGTTCGGCGCTCCACGTGCCGCGGGCCTCGCAGCCTTCGCCGAGCGCTTCGTCGCCGAAGGCTACGCGGCCTATCTCTTCGACTACCGGAACTTCGGGGACAGCAGCGGGAGACCCCGGCATTGGGTCAGTCCACGCAGGCACCTGCAGGACTGGGCGAGCGCCGTCGCGCACGTGCGGACGCTAGTGCAGATCGACACGCAACGGCTCGTACTGTGGGGCACATCGTTTTCAGGCGGACACGTCATCCAGACTGCGGCGCTCGATCCCCAGGTCCGCGCAGTCATTGCCCAGGTGCCGCATGTGAGCGGTATTGCCAGCATGAAGCAGATTCCCATCGGCATCTCGCTGCGCATGACGCTCGCGGCCTTGCGCGATGTGCTCGGCGACATGCTGGGGCGTCCTCACTACAGCCCAATAGTAGGACGCCCCGGGGAGCTTGCGGCACTGACCGGCGACGACGCCTCGCATGGCTATCCGAAGCTGCTTCCTCCCGGGGCAAAGTGGGAAAACCGCATGCTGTCGCGCGTGTTTTTCGAGGTACCGCTATATAGCCCCATCCGTCACGCAAGCAAGGTATCCGCTCCAAGCTTGATCGTGGCCGGACGCGACGACACCATCACTCCGGCGAGCGCGGCGAAGCGCGCGGCGGGGCGCATGAAGAACTGCACGTTCCATCTGGTCGAGGGAAATCACTTTCAGCTTCAACTACCCGATGAAGAGGCTTTTGCGACCAGCCTCGCTATTCAATTGGACTTTCTGCGCAGGCATCTTGGCGCCGCGACATAGAGTGCGGCGGCAGAGACAGAATGGAAGTATCAAAGCGCTTGCCGAGATGAAATACCCGATCGGCAAGCGCGAGCGGGGCGAATCGCTCCACCCCACTTTGAATGTACAAAACGGCCTTACCCGCACTTCGGATTAGAAACGGTGCGCAAGACCAATCGCGGCAAGCACCTGCTTCGTTCCATGCTCCTGCACCGTGATGCCGGGCCAGCTGATCGTTGCAGCACCGTTGTTCTTGATGTATCCGGCACGGGCGTAGACGCTCGTGCGCTTGGACAAAAGGTGATCGACGCCAATCTCGAACGCGGGGGCGTTGTCATCCACGCCACGAACGTTGCGCTGCGAAGCCGCGAGCGCTATCGTGTCCGCCGACGTGGCCTGAATCGTCGCGCCGACCTGAGCGGTGTTGTAGGCGTGCGCGGTACCCAGCCGCGCGGCGAGCGACCCGGCAGGTGCGGTGTCCGGACGGACATATGAATAGCTGAACTGCAGATTCACAATGCCTATCCGGTAGGCAAGGGCACCGTTGAAGTGCTCGGTCTGCATGAGCCCCAACGTCGCCGGAAGTCCCGTGATGGTCGCCCGTCCGGGATGCTGATTCACATACGCTACGCCAGCATAGAAGCCACCGGACGTGTAGCTTGCGCCAACATTGAGGACATTGCCGGTCGTGACGGGCACGGGCTGGGTCACCGTGGCCGAGAAAGCGTACATGCCGTAAAAACGCGCCCCGAAGAGTTCCGGCGACTGGTACATGATCGAATTGCTGGCGCGACCGCCGTCGTATTGTGTGGACAAGGTTGCACGGTCCACCGACAGAACGTCCGCGGCGACCAGCGACAGGTTTTCATTCAGATGAAACGGATCGACCGGGTACGTAATGATGAAACTGGGTTCGTACTGACGTCCGAGCGTGAGCGAGCCGTACTTCGCGTGCATCAAACCGACCCACGACTGGCGATAAAACAGTGCTGTGGTGTCCGCTAACAGCGTACCGCTGTTCAGGTTGAATCCGCCCTCCACGTTGAACTTCGCTTGTAGTCGGCCGCTCAGATCTTCGGACCCCGTCAAGCCGAACGAGGACCCCGACGCCCCGCCGCTTCTTTGGGAAATCGAATGCGTTCCACCATTGTTCAGGTACTGGACAAACGTGTCGGCCACCCCGTAGAACACCACGCTCGAACCTGCCGCCACGGCGGTCCCCGCAACAAGAATCAATGTGGCGCCCACGACACCCTGACTAACCCTTCGCATGCATCGCTCCTTTATCATCTTCCTTCGGCGGCGGGCTTTCTCGCACGGATTCGTCTCGTATGCGCCTGCATGCAGACCGCCTATACAGAAACGCTATTTAGTTAGAAAAACTAACTCATCCGATTCATGACTTCTATCCAAGATCATTTCTTTCAGTACAACTACTTTATTTTGTCATGAGCCCGCGTTGAGCATCGAAGTTCCGGGTCAGCCCCATCTCCTGTTCGGCCGATGAGCGCACGTTTCCAACAAGTCGTGCGCCGACGCGCCACCGGGATGTCCGATCAGAAATCGTCATCAGGTAGCCCGGTGAGCCATCCGTCTCTCAAAACATGACATTTGTTGGGTATGAAATTTAACTTCGACACGCCGGTGGGAAAATTGGTGGTTTCACCTGGCGCGCCGGCGTAAGGAGCTTCGGCTCTCCAGAGTGAAAACATTCGGAGGAATTGCGCGTACAATCTTGCCGAGCGCCCGAGGCGATCCGACTTTTGAAAAATATGAAACCAGCAAAGACGGCTTCTACAATGACTGGAAACGAGACGCCCCCCTCCCCACTCCCGCGCATGCCGCTCCAGCAAAGGTCGCAGCAGCGTGTCGAAGCCGCGTTGGCGATCGCGGAACGCATGATCCAGGAGTTGGGTCCGGAGCGGCTTTCCATTCCGGAAGTTGCCAAGGCGGCTGACATACCTCGCGCAAGCCTTTACCAGTTCTTCCCAGAAAAATATGTGCTGCTGGCAAGAATTGCCGAGATTCATATTGCGCGGCTGACAGAGTTGCTTGCCGAGCGCGCGTGCAGCCATGGCGCCGATTCATACGCAGCATGGATCGGTGCGCTGATCGAGGCGGCCGCGAATTATTACGACAGCCATCCCGTGGCGAGCATTCTCGTGCTGGGTGGCCCATACAGTCATGCCGCGCACCTCGCGCAGGAAAATATGATGGCGACGATTGGCGCGGTTCTGCGATCCGCGACCGAATCAAAGGTCCCGGGCATCAGAGTCTCCCGCTCGCCAGATGTCTCCACGCTGGCCGTGGAGATTGCATTCGCGTGTATGAAACACGGCTACTATCAGGACGGCTGCATCACTGAAGCGATTCGCGCACAGGCAGTCACCGCCGTGACGGCCTACGCCGAAGCCAGTATTCCGGGATTGGCCCGGGCATTCCGGTCTCAACGCGACCATTGAGGACAGGCAGACTCAAGCTGATTGCTGTCAACGCCCGGGGTTGTGGTGCAATTTCGGCGCGTCGGTTTGTTACCCTTGAGCTTTTGACGGCTTTGCCAGGTTGAGGAAAATGGTTGTGAGTTTCCGATGACGTAAGGTGTCCTCATTAATTTGCAGGGGAAAATCGCACGCCTGCCCAGTCATGCCATTCGAGCAAACGCGCCTTGAGTTGTGCACGGTGGCAGGCCGCCCTCATCCAGTGCCGGGGTAAGGCGAAGTGCAGACGGATCGGACCAGAACGCCAGAGAAACGCCTGCGCGCGCCGTAAATCGCGGAAACCCTGCATCCGACGTTCACGCCGGCGCGTGGGCACGTAGTAAGGCGATTTACTCTTCTTCATCCCGCCATTCTAGCGGGCACTGCCGCTCAACCTGGCATTGCCAGCGCAGGCATTAGCCGGGCCTGCTTTCGGCTACCGCTGGTTTCTCGAAGGTTGTTTCCTCTATCACCAGCTTCAAACTTTGAACCACATGAAAAGCAAAAAGATCTTGGTCGTTACCCTGTTTGTTGTCGCATTCCTGTCCGGTTGTGCCGGGACCGACTTTGTTCGTCCGGAAGCGGGACGGCTGGATGTCGGGAAGTCAACCGCTGCGGATGTCGAGGCAATGATGGGAAAACCATATCAGAACGGTGAGGTCCTGAAAAACGGACAGATCATCAAGGTCGAAAAATATGCTTACGCTAACACGGCTCGTGAAGCTGTAAAAAGCGGGGTGACGCCTGCGCGTGCTATGAACTTCTCTCTGTTCAACAACACACTTGTCGGAGAAGAGTTCGTCAGTTCATTCAAGTCGGATTCCACAGACTTCGACGAATCGAAAGTGGGTTTAATCGCCAAGGGCCAGACGACGCGGGACGATGTGATCGCGATGTTGGGGAAGCCGAGCGGGCGAGCTATCTATCCCCTGATCAAGAACAAGGATGACGATGCGATGATCTACAGCTATGCGCAAGTTTCCGGTTCGGCATTCAGCCTAAAGGTCTATAACAAACAGCTTGTTATCGCCTTCAACGACAAGGGCGTGGTTAGCGATGTGGAGTTCACGTCGAACGGCGACAAGTAAAGTATTGCCGATAGCGCCGTCCTCATAACGGTGTTATCGGCCCTTCGCTCTGCGCGCTTGAGTCCCAACTCCTTGATCTCGCATTCCCTGGGCATCATGGTGCTGTCGCACGATATCGCCGAAATACATGATGTGCCGACCGATGGTGATTGTGTCATCTCGGTCAACTTCATCGCGCAATCGTCGCAGCGCGGTCTGCTGCGATCCGGGCAATTTGACGTGCGGCATGTCGAACGCGAGCCACGGCAATCCGTCGTCAATTGCACCACGAACCACTGTGCCGGGCGTTGGCCGAGCGCGCTAAAACAGCCTGTCGGCGACGTGGCGACGCACGTACTCGTGCTGATGCATCTCGCGCATTCCGACGATCGCGCGCTGCAGCCACTCGGTCGCAATAGCCTGATGCGTGTCGTGCGCCCGGGCCGGCATCGTTCGCGCGATTTGTTCATTTCCGCGAGCGGGCGACGTACCTCTGGCCGGGAGCATCGTGGTTGATCATCGCGACGCCGCCCATCCGAGCCGCAGTTTCGAGGAACGAAATGCCGCCGTTCGCCATCAGCTTCATCTCGGTGTGCGTCGCGCAGTTCTCGAAACCGAGCGCGTCGATCGCGGTCCGGACCAGCGCGACGATCTGCTCCCTCCTGTCGCCACTCAGCGTTTGCCAAGGTTTCGTCAAAGCTCGCACAGCGCAAGCGAATCAGATTCGTGGCCCGCTCAGCGAGTTCGGGATCGTTGAACCGCAGGGCGTACCGGCAGGAAGAAGCCGGGCCGGCACGCAACCCACTGCTCTCCCCCCAGACGAGAGGCCGCCGCCGGCAACGATGCCGTGCACGTAAGGATAATGCGTGAGCGCCGCGCTCGCCTGGCACTTCGGCAATGGCGGTTAAGGAAGGAATTGCAGGCGACCGCTATCTGTTTGCAGCCGGAGCAACACAACACATCTCCAGCCTGCGCCGCGGTGCAACACTGTTCGAGCGCCGACATGGCCTTCAGCTGTCCCAGACTCAGTCGTACTGTCTGTCGCCACACGGACCCATGTGCGCGGAAGACGCCCGCGACTTCGGGCACGGCTGTGCGCCGTTGGAAGGCTTCATCAAGATATCAGAGTGAGACATATTACAGTCAGAAGCATCGTCTGGAAACACCGCTTCGGGGTTGGTCAAGCTGTCGGGACTGAGGCCCGGAAACGCAGGACGGATTTTGTTGACTTCGATGGTTTCACACCACGCGACGAATCGCGCTGCCAGTTGTTTGCGATAGTGTGAGCGCGCGGCAGATACGGATCAAGCGCGAAATGTTGCAGGATTGGCCCGAAGCACGAGGAATTTTCTGTGTGCGTTTAGGGTCGCGAAAGCTGCGCATGCGACGCTCGCGTTGGCGCGTCGGTTGATGACCGTTTTCTGCGCGGGCGTTGAGTCGGGCTGCCGCTTTGACAAACACGTGCTTCACGTTCGCAAGTTCCGCGATCTCGACTTTTGCCGCCGGATAGCTGCGCAAGTGACAGGGAAGATTTTGCGCGGAACCTGGTTCGAACAAAGAACGCGCTTGAAGAAGCGTTTGGCCGCGGCTTCGTCGCGCTACCTTTGCAGCAGGTACACTTCGCGGTTCCTTCCCTGAAGCGTTGTCCAACGCCTGCCCGCACGCGTTGTCACCCAATCACAATGAGCAGACATGCGCAGGCGTCGAGCAACGCTTGACATCGCGTTCCTATCGCATCGAGCCTTCCCGGCCCAGCTTCCGTCATTCGCTATGATCGGCACACCGGTCATTCGACCGGCTGTTTGGTTCGGCGCACCGAGCACAAATCGCTTCAAGTGATGCGATGGAAGGCCGCACCACAAGAGTCCTAGTGCGCCCGCTTTACATGACCGTGCCGTCGCTGCTGTTTTATGTCGCTGCTGTTTTATATCAGGGAATAAGAAGGATTTTTCCGGGCTGATGCTTGGAACCGTCAAGCATTTGATGCGCCCGGCGTGCGTCGGCAAGTGGCAGAACATCGCCTAGCCGGACCTTCAGATCACCGTCAGCCGCGAGACGGACGAGCGATTCCAAAATACGTGTGCCGACATCCACCAACAGAAAGTCCGAGCGCACATGTTGGGGGAGTCGCGTACTATCGGGCTTCTGCACTGCGGAGACGACTACCCCGCGCGGGAGCACAAGCGCATACGACTGCTCGAGCGCTGCGCCGCCGACAGTGTCGATGACGGCGTCGAAACTGCCGGAATACAGGTCCACGCGACGCATGCTTCGCTCGATGATTAGGTCCGCCCCCAAAGCCCGCACATGGTCAGCCTGGGCGTCCGACGCAGTTGCAACGACCTCGGCGCCGGCCAGGTGCGCGAGTTGTACGGCGTATGCTCCGACGTTGCCGGCACCGCCGAGAATAAGAACACGCTGCCCTGCTTTTATGCTCGCGAACTCGTGAAGCATCTGCCAAGCGGTTACCGCGATGACGGGCATCGATGCCGCTTCGTTGAAAGTCATGCTGGAGGGCTTCGCGGCGAGCATGTCGACCCTGGCTCTCGCATACTGCGCATAACCATCCGTGAAGCGACGGTTGGTCACGCCGAAAATCTCGTCCCCGACCGCCAGTTCCTTGACATTGGGACCAACTTCAACGACGACCCCGGCAATGTCGGAACCGGGCGTTAGAGGCAGTGGTTGCGGTAGAACGCTCTTTCCCGCGCGAATCCACCCATCCCACGGACCGACGCCCGCTGCCATCACCTTGACGACAACCTCTCCTTCGATCGGCGTTGGGATCGGTAACCGGCGCAGATTGAGCACGTCCGGTCCGCCATACTCCTCGATCTGAACTGCCTGCATCGATGCTGTCATTTCAAGCTCTCCTTATGAGCACTGCGGACCACGAATAGAGCGCATTACAACTCTGGAATTTTCATCGACTCAAGCCTCTCCGATCAGAACGGGAAACGGAGGAGTGGACGCAACAAGACGGTCATAGATCGCACTTGCGCGTGCACGTTTTTTGCACGCCAGCACCAGGTAACAGGGTGCTTTTTCGGTCCGCATGTGAACTCCACGCAGGTGCGACCAATAAGCCAATGGTTAAGAAGTTAACGCAACCGTCGAATCCGCCTACAAGCTATAACTTCCGCGACTACTCTCTTCGCACAGCGAGCCACGACGGCTCACCCATCCCTCTCAAGCAGAGGCGAGGCCATGTACATTCGTCAGGCGAGTGCGGACCCGTCAACCCCGGGCGGCCCAAGGCGAGCTCCGCATGAGGCCGCAAAAGTTCCGCCGGCGAAAATCTGGATCCTTGTCAGCGATGACATCGGCAAGGCCGGTCCCCTGGGTTGTCTGTGGCCGGTGCTTCAGACCATCGTAGAGCGACTGGAGTACGTCTTCCACAAAGTGCGGCGGATGAGGATACGCTGCAGTCACCGCCCTCAACTGCGCGTCAGTGAATTCATCATAGCCTAAACCCACCAGATCCATCATCACTCCCTCTGCGGTAAGCGCGGCGACGGGATGCAGATGCGCGGAAATTCCCTGTGTGGTGTGCAGCGCGATCGCGAGCCAGACCTTCTCGATATTGCCTTCCTCAATGCCATGGCTTCGCAGGAAATCCCGCGCTGCATTGGCACCATCGACCTCGAAGCGAAGCTGGCTCTGCCGGAAGGCTGGGGTCAATCCGACATCATGGAACATCGCCGCCGCGTAAAGCAGTTCCGCATCGTACGGCAGCCCCTTCCGCTTCGCGGTCAACGCACCCCGGAAATAGACGCGCGTGGAATGCTGGAACAGAAAATCGCTCTCCGTGTCGCGAATGAACTGCGTTGCTTCTCGCGCTAATTTGCTATCGGGAATTCTTACCCCGGAAATTTCGTTAGCCACCATGGTCGATCCTCCGCCCAACGTTCGCGACTGTTCGCTTTTGGATTTGGGAAAACGCCCGTTGCAACCGCCGGGCGCAGGTAAGCACCAGGTGTCGATCGCAACTGTGACGTCGGCCTGATGCTTGCAGGTGGAAGCGACGGCGGGTAAAGTCGTTGTCCTAAGCTTGTCGACTGCCCTGCCGGCTTCCACAAGTCGTGAGGCTGCATCTACATTATAGGCGCGGCCATCGCCCAGTCTATGCTTGCTGTGATTAGTCCCCTTCTGTTGGTCGCTTCCCTTCCGGGCTTGCTGTCCAGAGGGCATTGCTCAGTCGACCGTGCGCTGATACAGGCATGGCAGAGTCACAAGAGCTTCCGTGCGAAGGACAGCTTGGACGATGAGCCGCCACCGAGCGGCGGGCGCAATGCCGACACGGCCTGGGACGGCACGCGACGCAGCAACGATACGCACCGGATGCACGTCTGTTCAAGAAGAGCAAAAAGAGTTCAGCCATCCTGTGCTATGACGGGCACATGCTGATTGAGAATCGCTCGGGGCTGGCCGTCGGCGCCGTGGTCAATCACGCAGACGGTTTCGCCGAGCGCGAACGCATAGCAGCTGCTCAACTTATGCAAAGACAGTAGGCGCTGGCGAGGCTTGCGACACCCGAGACTTTGTGAGCGATGGCCCGCTCGCATGTGACGGCGCATGTCCCGTATCGAGGAGCATTCTGGCTGCATACAGACCATTGGCCACATTTGGCAGACGGCCTATCGCGGCGTCAAGCGCGTTGACCAGCAACTCAAACTGACGATGGTCGCCACCGATCCGACCCGCATGGCCCAGTGCCAAGCGTGATGCCACGAGGAGCGTTGCGACGAGCCGGCATGGTGAAAGCACTGCACGACGCCGGACCGCCACGCCAGCGCAGGCGCGTGCAAGAACCACTCGACGAGCCGCAATTCACCGCCACATTGCATGGCAAAACTGTTGAACACTGCTTTGCTCTTCAGGACGGAGCGCTTTTCAACAGACTGGTAAGCGTCTTCTCCTAGCGCTCATTGCCGCAGAGCCGGCGGGCGGTCAGGAAATAGAGCCGTTTGTCTTCATGCATTGCTCCGGGATGCCGGGGGTGCGCCAACTGTATGGCTGCGCCGGAACAGGTCGATCAGGAACATGGACGCGCCGCAGAGCCGGCAGAGCTTCATGCAACTCCTGGCGGTACGGTGCGTCAGTGTAGTCGCACGCGCGATGTTATGCATCCGCGTTTGGCGAAGTCGCCTTTCCAAATCGAGAACGTTCGCTCGCACTGATTGATGCACTCGCGCATAGCGAGGTCGCGCCGTCCGATTTCATGTGCCCACAATCGGAGACCTTGACGCAAACCGTAGTTTACCGGCATAGGCTCATCATGATGCGAGCATCGGCCCAGCTCACTTAGAGCCCGTATCCTGGCCCATCACTGTTTGTCAGAAGCGAGGTGTTGGTTGCGTTCAATAAGCAACCGGATCAGACCGTCGATGCCGTTCTGTCGGATCTCGTCGCTGAACTGCTGTCGATACGTCTGGACCAGCCACACGCCAAGCACGTTTATGTCATATAAACGCCAGCCTTGCGACGTCTTGTACAGCCGGTAGTCGATCTCCACCGGCTCACCACCTCTAATCGCGACGGTGCGCACCACCACGTCCGAATCGGCCGGGTCGATGCGCGACGGCGGGTATTTGATCTGTTGATCGGCACGCAGCTGGCCAATGGCGCCCGAGTACGTGTGAATCAGGAGTAACTTGAACTGTTCGATCAACTGCCGCTGCTGTGCCGGCGTCGCCGACTGCCAGTGGCGGCCCATCGCGAGCGACGTTGTGCGGCGAAAATCGGTGTACGGAAGAATGTCCCTGTCGACGATATCCATGATGCGGCGAATATCGTTCGGATCGATCGCCCGGGTACGCACCTCGTCGAGTATCTGCTGCGTCGCAGTCCTGATAAGTATCTGCGGGTCCGAGGAATCGACTTGCGCATAGGCGGCACCTTGCAACGCGAACAGCGCTACACAGAAGTACAACAGAAACCGAGTCTTCATCTGTGGCGGCCTCTCTCTTTGCATTGACGCGATGAACCAGCATCTGCGATTTCCCGGACGCGCCGCGAGCCATACCCTAACGATGAGGCATTCGCAGCTCCGGCTTTTGGCATCGTTACTCAGATGCGTCCGGGACGACAAGTGTCAAACGGACATCCTACGTGACCTCCGCACAACACCGGTCCGAAGCCCGTGTCGGGGTCGGGACGCCTTGCTGGAGAAACAGGCCGACCGGGTCCGTCTTGAACAGATCTGCCGGAACGTCGTCCGGAACGCTGAAGTTCACTCCGATCGGCCGTAGAATCGACGTGCCGGTTTTTCCCGAGAAATGGCCGTTGGCTCCCACGGATTCCGACCGAGGTCAGCGGCGCGTGCAGCCGTTCCCGCCGACGGCTCGCTGTGGCTTCGCTCCGCGCGCATCAAACCTTGTTGACGGAAGCTCGATAGATTTCTTCGACGGCCGTCTCCAGCGCCGCGTTGAATTCACCGTCGCTCATCGGCTTCCTGAGTTCGTTGATCAACGCCCGCGAGAAGCTCGCAATCATCCCGTGATTGGAAGCGAGCCGTTCGCATGCGTCCGTTCGCGAATAGCCTCCCGACAGCGCGACAACCCGCGCCACCCGCGGATGCTCGATTAACGGCCGATAAAAATCCGCTACTTCAGGCAGCGTCAGCTTGAGCATCACGCGGCTGCCTGACGGCAACGCGTCGAGACCCTTGGTCAGTTCCGCGCGCAGCGTGGCCTCGGCGCCCGCCTTGTCGGGACTCTTGATCAGCACCTCGGCTTCGAGAATCGGCATCAGGTGGTGCGCGTTGATCTGCGCGCCGAATTCGAATTGCTGCTTCACGATCGCCGCAATGCCAGTCGGCGAATTCTGGTGGATGACCGAACGCATCTTGGTGCCAAAAATTCCGAGCTTCGCCGCCCGCTCGAGCACCGCGTCGAGGCCAGGCACCGGCTTCATCAGTTGCACGCCGTCGGCTTCGGCCTGCAGACCTTTGTCGACCTTCAGGAACGGCACGACGCCGCGCTCTTCCCACAGAAAGGCCGGCACCGGTTTGCCTCCGGCCTGTCCGTCTATGGTGGCTTCGAATAGAATCGCGCCGATTATCCGGTCGCCGGTAAACGCGGGCGCGGTGATAATGCGCATCCGCATCTCGTGAATCAGTCTGAACATGCCGGCGTCGTCGCTGTATGCGGTGTCCGGAACGCCGTACAACCGCAATGCACTGGGCGTCGATCCGCCGCTCTGGTCGAGAGCCGCGAAAAAGCCCTGCTTTTCACAAACCTGCGCCATCATCCTGTCAGTAGCCATGAACAACTCTCCCTTTTCAATAGCCATATAACGGCCCGCCGCTTGTGGTCAGGCCCGGTCGAGAACCGATCCCACGCGCGCTGCGTGAACGGCCTACGTGCGTGGCACAGGCATGGCATAGGCACGGTATAGCCGTTATACAAACGCAACTCACGAAGCTGGCGCAAGGCCTCTCTACCCATGTTTGTTCCCGCGTGAGCGCGTTTGCCTTCCCGCTGCCGCTGCCGCCGGGCGCGCGCTTCTCTGACGACAATCAGTACGACCACCAGCAATGTCAATTCGATGAACGCGAAGCTGAACAGGATCATGGAACATGAGGGGGCCTCCGCCACAATGTCTGCCTATCTTACGCCCGGTGGGCCGATACTGTATGGCAACCGGAGGGCGTCTGCGCGCTGCGGCTTGGCACCGTTGAAGCACGAGCGTCGAAGCCCTGCCGAAGCAGCCGCCACGCCGTCTTCCCGTTCGGCGCCTTTGGCCGCTGCTTCCGTGCTCATTCTCGCGTCTCGCTCACAGGCACCTTCTGCGAATTTGTCACCGAACGGCGCGCAGTGCGCCTGGTGCGCGAGCAGCGTAGCGAACATCCGTCGATGTGGGCGGCGGTCGAATCGATTGCGCCGATGATTGGCTGCACACCGCAGACACTGCACGAGTGGGTCAAGCGCGACCAGGTCGACCACGGTGAGCGCGATGGCGTGACCACAGACGAGCGCGAACGCCTCAAGCCCTTGGACCGCGAAGTTAAGGAGTTGCGTCGTGCCAACGAGATTCTCAAGGTCGCGAGCGCGTTTTTCGCCCAGGCGGAGCTCGACCGCCGTTTCAAGTCCTGAAGGCCTTCATCGATCAGCATCGCGACACCTTCGGGGTCGAGCCGATCTGCAAGGTCTTGCGGATTGCCCCGTCGAGCTACCCGCGCCATGCCGCGCAGCTTCGTGTTCCGTCGCGGCGCTCTGTTCGCGCAATCCGCGATGAACGGCTGCGGCCGGAGATCCAGCGTGTGTGACAGGCCAACATGCAGGTCTACGGCGCGGATAAAGTCTGGAAGCAGATGAACCGGGAGCATATCGCGGTGGCGCGCTCACCTACGTTTCGACGTGGCAGGGCTGGCTGTATGTGGCCTTCGTGATCGATGTGTTCGCTCGCCGTATCGTCGGCCGGCGAGTCAGCAGTTCGATGACTACGGACTTCGTTCTGGATGCACTTGAACAGGCGCTTTACGCGCGGCGCCCGGGCGACGACGGAACCTTGATATACCATTCTGACAGAGGGTCCCAATACGTCAGCATTCGCTACAGCGAAAGGTTGGCCGAAGCGGGCATCGAACCGTCGGTCGGCAGCCGGGGCGGCAGCTATGACAACGCCCTGGCTGAAACGATCAACGGCTTATACAAGGATGAACTGATTCATCGCCGCACCTGGAAAACGGGGAATCCGTTGAAATGGCAACGCTGGAGTGGGTGGCCTGGTTCAATCATGATCGGTTGATGGAACCGCTTGGCTATATCCCGCCCGCCGAAGCTGAGGCAAACTACTATCAGCAACTTGAAACAGCCGCCGCTGAATCCGCATCGACTTAAACCAACCAGCCTCCACGATTCCTGGGGCGGTTTAGAACGAGTTGGCGAGTGGACGAAACGTACATTCGCGTCAAGGGCGAATGGCGGCATCTTTACCGGGCCGCCGACAAGGACTGCTCCCGTATCGGCAACGTACTCGATCCCGAGGACTATCAGAAATTCTCTGTCTGGCTGAAGAACCCTGCATTGAGAAAGCGCATCGCATGGAGCTATATCGACGGCCGCGACCTCGCGGCGGCCTGCCGTCTCGGCATTGAAAAAGACGGGCTCGGCTACACGGTGATGAATGTCGCCGCCGACGACGTCTCCTCTAACCGCCCCGTTGCAGAACTGCTGAAGACCTACTACCCGAATGTGCCGGTAAAAAAACCGCTCGGTGAATTCGAGACCTTGCTGAGTAACGAGAAGCTCAAGCGTTTGCTTGGATGGCAGCAGGCGTATCGGTGGCGCGAGCAGGTGTCGTCACAGTCGTAAGTCATAAGTCGTAAGAGCCGTGCGCTGAGGCAAGGCCGCACCGCACCGGCATCGCTATGCGGCGCCGATGCGAAACACAGCGACTTGCCGGCTCAACTGCCGGGACTGCTCGTCGAGTAACTGGGCGCATGCGCTCGCCTGCTCGACGAGCGCCGCGTTCTGCTGCGTGATCGAATCCATCATGGTCAGTGCGGCGTCGACCTGCTCGATGCCGACGCGCTGCTCCTCGGCCGCGGCAGTCATCTCGCTCATCACTTCGCGAAAGCGTCCGGCTGCATCGAGCACGGCCCGGATCGCGCCTTCCGCATGTGTCACGAGCGTCGAGCCGTCCGCCGCCGCGCCGACGGAATCCGCCACCAGCACGCCAATGTCCTTCGCAGCCGTCGACGCATGCTGCGCGAGAGAACGCACCTCGGCCGCGACCACGGCAAAGCCCCGTCCATGCACGCCGGCCCGCGCCGCTTCGACGGCGGCGTTCAAGGCGAGAATATTGGTCTGGAACGCGATGCCCTTGATGATTCCCGTAATGTCCGCGATCTTCCTCGAACTGGCGTCGATGCGGGCCATGGTCTTGCTCACTTCCTCGACGGCATGATTGCCCTCGTTCGCGGCCGAGGCCGCCTCCTGCGCGACACGATATGCTTCCTGCGCCCGCGTCGAATTGCGGCGCACCGTCTCCGTCAGGCCGCTCATGCTCGCGGCGGTCTGCTCGAGCGACGCCGCCTGCTCTTCCGTACGCGCGGACAGATCCAGCGTGCCGGCAGCAATCTCACCAACGGCCGTACCGATCGATTCGCAACTGTCGCGCACCGCCGTTACCGTTTGCGCGAGCCGCGCCTGCATCTGATGCAGCCCGTCGAGCAGTTGTCCCATTTCATCGGCGCGGTGACGGGCAACCGTACGGCTCAGATCTCCGGCCGCAATGGCGTCGAAATGTGCAAGCGCGTCGCGAAGCGGTGCAACGATCGCACGGCGCAGCGCCAGCCAGCTGAACGCCGCCGCGGCGATGCCGAACGCAAGCATTGCCGTCGATCCCGCAAAGAAAAGCTTGAAGTAGTGTTCCGCGTCGTCGTAGCTGCGTTTCGCATTGGCATAAAGCGAGCGTTTGAGCGTGTCGTTCGCGCCGCTCATGTCGTTGAACAGCGTACTCAACTGCGATACGCCGATCCGCTGCGCAGTAGACCGGTCACCTGACTCCAGCGCGTCGAGGAACGCTCGCATCGCGACACGCATTGCGTCGCGACGCTGCCCCGCGGCGTCGATAAGCGACGCTTCGCCCGCATCGTGTGGCGCGTTCACGAAACTGCGCCACTGTTCGTCCGACTGCTTGAGGAAGTCGCCGGCATGGCGAATCTGCTCCCCCCCGCGCGCAGTGTCGGTCGTCGCCATTGCACCGCCGAGCACGAGGCGGGTACGCGCAATCAGCAGTTCGGCGTTACCAATGTGAACCGCAGCCGTCAGCTTGTTCTCATAGGTATCGCGCGTCGCCTGGTTCGCACGCCATGCGCCCGCCAGTCCTAGCACGCCGATGGCGATCATCAGCGCGGCGAGCAAGGCCATCGTCAACGCAATGCGCTGCTGCAACGAAATCGCCTTGCGCACGCCGGCTGGTGCGGTCGCACGATCTATCGCGCCGAACGCATCGGCGTTGCTAACCGGGCCTGATTCGGAGACCGGTGCGGCTATGTCGGCGGTGGAGGCGGTGGAGGCGGTGGAGGCGGTGGAGGCGGTGGAAAGGGACAGCATGATGCGAACCTCTGCTTTTGAAATCGGATAAATGCCGTGGACGCTATGACGCGTCGACTCGCGCATGGCACACGCCATTGCGAACATTGCATGTGCCTGCATGTGCCCTGCCGCGCGTTGAGTTACGCCATCGACTGGCTTGCTGCGCGGCGCCGGTTCCAGCCCAGCCAGACCGACAACAGCGCAATAAAGATAAAAACGCCCGACACGTTCATGAAAAGATTGGCAATCGGCAAATGCATCGCCCGAAGGACGCCTCCGAGCACGGAACCGATTACCGAGCCAAGCTTGCCGATGCCGATAGCCGAGCCAACTCCGGCCGAGCGCAACATCGTCGGATACACCATGCCGGCCACCGCATAGAGCGCAAACTGACTGCCGATCACGCAAACCCCGCTCATGAACGACGCGCCGTAGAGCCAAAGAGCGGGCATCGGCATGCCGAGCGAGATGCAAACCGGAAGGCCGACCAAGGCGAGCAACAGAATCACCGCTATGCCGAAACGGTCCACGCATCGGCACAGCGCGAGCGCACCGACCGTCCCGCCAACCGGAAACATCATCGCGGCTTTCGCCGCCTGCGCCGCCGGCAGCGCGCTCATGCTGAACAGAATGGGCAGCCAGTTCTGCAGGAAATGCAGTGCGAGCGAATTCAGGACAAAGAGCGCCCACAGCAAAGGCGTCACACGGACAAGACCGTTGCCGAACAACGCGAGCGGTGTCGCGCGGATGCGCTTTTCGTCCTGAGCGATGTAGCGCGCAGCCTGGCTTTCCGCGTCGTTGAAAACCCTGTCCGAACCGAGACGGCGAGCGATGCGGGCGACTTCGCGCGGCGCCCGCCCGCTGAGGATCAGGAAACGGACAGACTCGGGCAGCACGGCGAAAGACACGAGGGCTACCGCAATGGCCGCGACGCCGCCCACTTCGAAGAGAACCGGCCAGCCGAAGCGCGGCAGCATCCACGAAGCGATCGCGCCACCGCCGCCGGCGCCGATCGAAAAGCCCGAGAACATTAGCGTGATCCATGTCGCGCGGCGTGCCTTCGGAGCATATTCCGACACCAGCGCGACCGTATTGGGCACGACCCCGCCCATGCCGATTCCCGCAACAAAACGCAGCACGGTCAATTGATCCAGCGACGCCACCCGGCTGCACGCAAGCGTCAGGATGCCGAACCACAACACGCCATAAATGATTGTGAGGCGCCTTCCAATGCGATCGCCGAGAAAGCCCAGCACCAACGAACCGACAAGCACGCCGACGAGGCCGTAGCCGAACACATGACCGAACTCGGTGGCCTTGACGTGCCATGCGCGGACGAGCGTGGGCGCCGCATAGGCAGCGGCGACCTGATCGTAGCCATCGATGAGCACGATCACGAAGCACCATGCAATCAGCCCCAGTGAAAAACCGCGCAACTGCTGCCGCTCGATGAGCGCGGTGATATCGATAGCCGGGGAAACAGCGCAAGCGCTCTCGGGAAGCACAGTCATCGCGTGTATCTGCCAGCAGCGCGGCGCATGGCGCGCGGCGACGCGCATCCAGAAGCACGTTCGAAGTACGGGCTCATAGGGTTTCCCTGGCTGCCGCCGGTTCGCCTGCTTGCGGCGCCGGCCGGATGATTGTGTGAACGCTTCTGTTTGGTCCGGATCAGGAGTCGCCCAGCGCGGAACGCATCTCCTTGATGCGGGCGTCGTCCTGTTTATGCTGTTCGCCGAATCGCGCCTTGTACAACACCGCCAGCACGGTCGAGAAGATCGCGGCGACGAGAAAGAGCCCGGACGCCGCGTAAAACATCTGCGAGATCGGCAGATGCATGGACAGCAGAATTCCGCCGATGACAGGCCCCGATACCGAGCCGATTTTGCCGACGGAGATTGCACTGCCCACGCCCGCCGAGCGGAACGAGGTCGGGTAAATCATCCCCGCCACCGCGTACAGCCCGTACTGGGCGCCGACGACGCAGAAACCCGTCGCGAACACGGCGAACATGAGCCACGCCTCGGACATGCCATGCCCGAGGAAGGCGACCACGGGGCAGCCGATCGCCGGCAACGAGATGATCGCAAGCACGCCGTGACGGTCGACAAAACGGCACAGAATCAGTCCGCCGAGCACGCCGCCCACCGAGAACATCGTTGTGATGAGACCGGCGCTCTGCGGATTGATGCCGACACCTTCCATCAGAATGGGCAGCCAGTTCTGCAAGAAGTACAGCGCCATTGAATTGACGATGAATACGATCCACAGCAACGGCGTGATTGCGCGCAGGCCGTCGGAGAAAATCAGCTTGAGCACAAAGCGCTTCTTCTCCTGCACTTCGCCGGGCACGAACTGCGCGTCGGCGGGAAGCGCCAGTTCGGGGCGCAGACGCGCAACGAGCTTGCGCACCGTTTCGACACTGCGCTGACGCACCACCAGCAGCTTCGCGGATTCCGGCAGCGTCAGGATCAGCAGGCACGCGACCGCGAGCGAGCCGATACCGCCCACGACGAACATCACAGGCCAGCCATAGCGATGAATGAGCGCCGATGAAACGAGCCCCCCCGGACCCCGCGCCGATGGAAAAGCCCGAAAACATCAGCGTCACCCATGTGGCGCGCAACCGTTTCGGCGCGTATTCGGCGACGAGCGCAACCGAATTCGGCACTACGCCGCCCATGCCGAGACCGGCGATAAAACGCAGCAGCATGAGTTCGTGCAGCGAAGTCGCCCACACCGACAGAAGCGTCAGCAGACCGAAAAACAGACTGCCCGACACGATCGCACGCTTGCGGCCGAAGCGGTCGCCGAAATAGCCGAAGATGAACGAGCCGAGCAACGTGCCGAACAGACCCGCGCCGAAGACTGGTCCAAAGCCGCCGCGCGCCACGTGCCACTCCTTGATGATGGCGGGCGCAGCGAACGACACGGCCGTCTGATCGTAACCGTCCATCAGCATGATGAGAAAGCACCAGAACAGCAAGCCGACCGCGAAACGTCCTGGCTTCTGCTCTTCGATGAGTGTCGATATGTTGAATGTGCGCTCTGCTTGCATGTGCGTCCCAATATGCCGATCAGGCGGTGGCGCGCAATTGCCGCGCACTCCGCTTCGTTCTGTTTCCCGTTGGCGCCTGCGCCGGGAGCCTCAATATACGGCCCGGCAGCGGGCGACAGAATCAAAAAATCCCGATGATGAAATCGAAATTAGTGAACAAAGCCCGCCGCGTTGTCGGCACACGGCATCCGCGTCGCGTCAAAACATCTGGTTGATACCGATACGTCCAACCGTTTGCGCACTCGAACTCGACGGCTGATAGCCGAACTGCTCTGCCTTCGCATTCGTGCCCGAGGCCCGTTGCAGGCCGACGCCTGCGTAGATCTGCGTGCTCTTGGACAGATAGTGCGTGAGAAACAGGTTGTACTGGTTGTACGTCAGCCCCTCGAACATGGAGCGGTTGTACGAAATCCCCATCACATAGAAGCGCTTGCCGCCGCTCAGGTCGATGTTGACGCCCACCTGATAGTTGCGCTCCGTCACCGAGCCCTGCGGATCTTCGAGCTTCACGTCCGTAAAGGTGGCGTGCGGAATGAAGTCGCCCACGACCACCGAGCCGCCGACCGCTATCGTGCTGTAACGGTCGGCGTTGAACAGGGTGCCCTGCCTGAGCCGCTGACCGAGTACCGAGGTCACGCCGAAGATACCGAACAGGTCGGCCGTGCGGTTGTGCGACATGGTATACGCCGCGCCCAGTTTGACTCTGCCGTTCTGGTAGCGGGCACCCACGCTGTACTGACGCCCTTCGCTGAAATTCGGCTGGTTGCCGAAACTGTTCATCGCACCGGCCTGGAAGCCGCGGTAGTCGATCGATTCGTACTTCACCGAGTTGTCGAGCGCGCGCGTGTTCGCGAGGCCGTCCAGATTGCCCACGGTGTAATACGACGAGATACCCGGCACCGAATTGTTCAACGCGCCCACGTACTCGTACACGTAGTCGGGGATATGGCCGAGACTCAGCGAGCCGAAGCGGTTGTTCGTGATGCCCACGTACGCGTCCCGGTTGAAGAAACTGGTCGGATTGATCTGTGCGCCCGTGTTGGTGAGAAAGCCCGACTCCAGCCGCGCAAAAACCGTGTTGCCGCCGCCAATGTCTTCCTTGATGAGAAAGCCGAAACGGTCCGGCGTGCGCTTGCCGGCCGACTCCTGATACAGATGCGCGCCGCGCGAGTTCGTCACGAAATCGACACCCACATCGACGCTCCCGTAGAGCGTCACCGATGACTGCGCGAACGCGGGGCACCCCAGCACCAATGCGCACGCACCTGAGAACAGACTCGTCGTTTTCAACCCATGTCTCCAATGTCTTTTTCGTCGCCGGCCGCATGTCTGCTGACCGATCCCCATGTGGGTGGCAGGCGCCGGTCTGCTGCGCGGTTCGCTGCCGTCTTTCCAGATGTTGCCGGGAGTGTAGCGAATGGATTTAGCCTTTTGAATCGTGAATTATTTATCAACTCATCGAACAAAACGAACAAAGCTTTTAATGGTTGGTGAAAATACCAGGTAAGCACGATTAATTGGCGCCCGCGCTTCTATTAGCCAGGACCGGGTGCTACCATCCGCCGCGTCGGGATTATGAACCTGCGTTTGGAGACTCGTATGGATATGAGAGGCATGCTGCCGCGGCGCATGGTGGTCGGAATCAGCGGCGCGTCGGGCGTGATATACGGCGTGCGGCTACTGCAACTGCTGCGCAAGCTCGAAATCGAAACCCACCTGGTGATGAGCCGCTCGGCGCAGGTGACGCTCGCTCACGAATCGGACTTCAGCGTCGCCGACATCCGCGCGATGGCGAGCGTCTGCCATTCCAACACCGATATCGGCGCGTCGATCTCGAGCGGATCGTTCCCGGTAATGGGCATGATCGTCGCGCCCTGTTCGATCAAGACCCTGTCGGAAATCGCCACGGGCATGACGAGCGGCCTGCTTTCGCGCGCCGCGGACGTCACGTTGAAGGAGCGCCGCCGCCTCGTGCTGATGGTGCGCGAGACACCGCTGCACCTCGGCCATCTGCGCAGCATGACGGCGGTAACGGAGTCCGGCGCCATCGTCTATCCGCCCGTGCCCGCGTTCTACGCGAACCCCGAGTCGCTGACCGACATGGTCGATCACACGCTCGGCCGCGTGCTCGACCTGTTCGGGCTGGACGCCGCCACGGTGCAGCGCTGGGGCATGTAGGCGCGCCGCCCGCTCTCCCGTTCAGGGCAACCGGCCCTTGTCACAGCGCCTGTTCCGATTATCAAATTTCAGTGATGACCCATTCGGATTAATTTGCTTCTTTCGCGCGATCCGCTGAATTAAAGTGATTCCCGATTTCACCGCGTTTACTACTTATAAATATTATCGATCAATTCATAAGCAGGATCGATAAAAGCGCTCATTACGAAAGAGGTCGAATCGTCGAATGAAGATAGTTATTGCAGGCGCCGGTATCGGCGGATTGACGGCCGCAGCCGCATTATTGAAGAAAGGTTTCGATGTCACGGTGTTCGAGCAGGCGCAGGCGCTCAAGGAGATCGGCGCCGGTGTGCAACTGAGCCCGAACGCCACCCGCGTGCTGTTTCAGCTCGGCGTGGGCGATGCGCTGGAGGGCCTTGCGTGCGAACCGCTCGGCAAGCACGTGCGTCTATGGAACACCGGCCAGACATGGCGCCTGTTCGACCTCGGCGCGCAATCGCGGCAGACCTACGGCTATCCCTACTTCACACTGCATCGCGCCGACCTGCATCAGAAACTCGCCGATGTGGTGCGCTCGATGAAACCCGACGCCATCCGCCTGAACCATAAGGTGGAGAGCTTCTCGCAAGAGAACGGCAAGGTGCTGGTGCAGGCCGTCAATGGCGAAACCTGCGAAGGCGATCTGCTGATCGGTGCGGACGGCGTGCATTCGCGCGTGCGGCACGCGCTCTTCGGGCCTGACGAGCCCGTGTTTTCCGGCGTGATGGCATGGCGCGGCGTGATCGACGCGAGCAAGCTGCCGGAACACCTGCGTTCGCCTTACGGCGCGAACTGGGTCGGCCCCGGCGCGCACGTCATTCACTATCCGCTGCGCGGCAACGGTCTCGTCAACTTCGTCGGCGCCATCGAGAAGTCGGGCTGGCAGGTCGAATCATGGTCCGAACGCGGCACGCTCGACGAATGCCTCGCCGACTTCGAAGGCTGGCACGAAGATGTGCGCACGCTGATTTCCGCGATCGACATTCCGTATAAATGGGCATTGATGGTGCGCGAGCCGATGACCCGCTGGAGCCAGGGGCACGCGACGCTGCTAGGCGATGCCTGCCATCCGACGTTGCCGTTTCTCGCGCAAGGCGCCGGCATGGCGATCGAAGACGGCTATCTGCTCGCGCGCTGCCTCGAACGCTATACGCACGACGTGCCGCAGGCGCTGCAACGCTATGAGGCGCTGCGGCTCGAACGCACCGCGAAAGTCGTGCGCGGTTCGGCGGCCAACGCGACGCGCTTTCACAATCCGCAGCTTGCCCATGCGGAAGGCGCGGCCGCCTATGTGGACCGCGAGTGGAGCGAGGAGCGCGTGAAGGAGCGCTACAACTGGCTGTTCGAATACAACGTCGACGCGATCGAAGTCTGACCCGCACCGGGTTTGCGCGCGACGCTGCCCCGTACGATCCAGCAATATCAGGAGACACTGTGTCCATCCATCTCAATCCTCCAGCGCCTGTGCTCGGCCTGCATCATTTTGCGTGGCGCTGCCGCGACGCCGAGGAAACGCGTCGCTTCTACGAAGACATTCTCGGTCTGCCGCTCGTGCACGTCATCAGGCTGGACCGCGTGCCGAGCACCGGCGAATATTGTCCCTACGTGCATCTGTTCTTCGAAATGGCGGACGGCTCGAACATCGCCTTTTTCGATCTCGGCGACGGAACGGCCGCGCTTGCCTCGCCGAACACGCCCGCGTGGGTCAATCACATCGCGCTGCGCCTCGAAACGCTCGAACAGCTCGAAACGATGAAAGCACGGCTGACCGGCAACGGCATCGAGGTGCTCGGCGTCACCAATCATCACTTCGTCCGCTCCATCTATTTTTTCGACCCGAACGGCTTGCGTGTCGAACTGACGGTGCCTGTCGCGCCCGCCGATGAACTCGCGGGTTATAGAATGCGGGCTCGGCCGGTGCTCGACGCCTGGACCGCTGAAAAGAACAAGGCAGTATCGGAGACACGTCCCGCATGAGCGCACTCAATGCCACGCACGATCCGGCGCGGCGCAGCTGGATCGAATCGGCGAACGCCGGCAACGCGGATTTCCCCATTCAGAACCTGCCGTTCGGCGCATTCGTGCGCGGCGGCGAATTGCGCACCGGCGTGGCAATCGGCGATCGCATCGTCGATTTGCGCGCGCTGCACGACATGGCGCTACTGGAAGGCGACGCGGCGCTTGCCTGCGCGTCGATTCGCGGCGATACGCTGAACGCGCTAATGGCGCTCGACGCCCGCCAGGTGAGCGCATTGCGCGGCGCACTGTCGGCGCTCCTCGCGCACGACACGCCCGCACGCTCGCGGCTCGAATCGTCGATCGACGCCGTGCTGCCGCACATGAACGATGTGCAACTGACACTGCCTTGCACGATCGGCGACTACACCGATTTTCTGACGTCGCTTCATCACACCGAACGCCACGGCCGCTATAAGGGCCTCGCCGATCCGCTTCCGGCCGCGTTCAAATCGCTGCCGATCGCGTACCACGGCCGGGCTTCGTCGCTGCGCGTGAGTGGCGGCGAAGTGCGGCGCCCGTACGGCCAGTATCGCGACGCGGAAGGCCGCGTGTGTTTCGGGCCCGCGCCGATGCTCGACTTCGAACTGGAGCTGGCTGCCGTGATTGGCCGCGGCAACCAGCTGACACAAGCCATTCCGATCGACGACGCCCGCGCGCACATCTTCGGCTACTGTCTGCTCAACGACTGGTCGGCGAAAAGCATCCAATGGTTCGAGCAGGTACTTGGGCCGTTCCTTGGAAAGAGCTTTCATTCGAGCATTTCGCCCTGGATCGTCACCGACGAAGCGCTCGCACCGTTTCGCAAGGCGGCGCCCGCACGCGCCGCCAACGATCCGGCGATCCTGCCGCATCTTCACGGTGCGCAGGACCAGCAAAGCGGCGGTCTGGACCTGCAGTTGTTCGCACAACTGTCCACGGCTGCGATGCGGCGCGACCACATCGAGCCCGTGCGAATCACGCAAACGCATCTGGACAATCTCTACTGGACGTTTGCGCAGATGGTCGCGCATCACACGAGCAACGGCTGCAACCTGCGCACGGGCGACCTGCTCGGCAGCGGCACGATTTCCGGTGCGAGCGATGAATCGCGCGCCTGTCTGACCGAACTGACCGACGCGGGCAAGAAGCCGCTGGCGCTGCCCAGCGGCGAATCGCGCATCGCGCTGGAAGACGGCGACGAGATCGTGCTGCGTGCGCGTGCGAGCGCGCCGGGCGCGGTGTCGATCGGCTTCGGCGAGTGCCGCGCACGCATCGCGCCGGCGCTGCCGTATCCGCAGGCGCCGAATGCTCTGCCGCACGGAGAACACTGAACCATGATGACGCTCAACGGCTTCGCGCAGTTCGGCGGCGGTCCGCATAAAGTCATCGCGCTGAACGGCTGGTTCGGCAGTTCGGCCGACTGGAACGCGCTCACGCCCGCACTCGATCCTGAGCGCTTCAGCTACGCGTTCTTCGACTATCGCGGCTACGGCCTTTCGCGCGACAAAGACGGCGAATTCACCTTCGACGAAGTGGCAAGCGACGTACTTGCGCTCGCGGACCATCTCGACTGGCAGCGCTTCAGCCTGATCGGCCACTCGATGGGCGGCATGGCGATGCAGCGGGTAATGCTGGCGGCGCCCAGCCGCATCGTGAAGATGGCGGGGGTGTCGGCCGTTCCCGCGTGCGGCTCGCGCATGGACGACACCCGTCTCGCGATGTTTGCCGCCGCAATCGGCGACGTGGCGAAGCGCGCGGGCATCATCCATTTTTCGACGGGCAGCCGGCTCGCCGCACGATGGAGCGCGCACCTCGCTCAGCAATCGGAGCGCGAATCGCGCCGCGAGGCTTTCGCGGCCTATCTTCCGCATTGGGCCACCGGCGGCTTTGCCGCACAAGTGGAAGGCAATCCGACGCCGGTCAAACTCTTCGTGGGCGAACACGATCCGGCGATCACGGCGGAGCTGACGGCGCGCACGTGGCTGACCTGGTATCCGAATGCCACCGTGGAAACATTGACCAATGCAGGGCATTACGCAATGAACGAAGTGCCGGTGGCGCTGGCTACCGCACTCGAAAACTGGCTCTCGGAGCCTTAACGGACCGCGTTCAGCAGTCAGGCACGCGCGCCAACACAACGCGCGCGATGCAGGAGACACCATGTACGAGACCACCTATCTGCGCGCCGCATCGCTTGACGAAGCCGTCGGCTGGCTGCGCGAGCATGAAGAAGCGCGGCCGCTGTCTGGCGGCATGACGCTGATTCCCACCCTCAAGCAGCGCCTCGCCGCGCCCTCGCATCTGATCGATCTCACGCGGATCGACGCGCTCCGTGGCATTGAAGTGCGCGGCAGCGTTCTACGCATTGGCGCGCTGACCAGACACGCCGAGGTTGCGGCGTCGAGCGTCGTGCGCGGCGCGATTCCGGCGCTTTCAAGCCTGGCTGGCGTTATCGCCGATCCGCAGGTGCGCAACCGCGGCACGATGGGCGGCTCGGTCGCCAACAACGATCCTGCCGCCGACTACCCCGCCGCGGTGCTGGGTCTGAACGCGCACGTCGTCACGTCGTCGCAACGGCGCATTCCCGCCGACGAATTCTTCGTGGATACATTCGAGACCGCGCTGCACGCGGACGAACTCGTGACCGCGATCGAATTTGCGATTCCGGTGCGCGCGGCCTACGCCAAGTACCGGCATCCCGCGTCCGGGTACGCGGTGGCCGGTGTGTTCATCGCCCAGTACGACGATGCAATCCGCGTCGCCGTGACGGGCGCGGGCGCGTCGGTGTTCCGCTGGTTCGATGCGGAAAATGCGTTGCAGCAGGACCTTTCGCACGCGGCGCTCGCGTCGACAGCCATCGACCGCGATACGCTCCCCGACGACGACAACGCGTCCGCGCCGTATCGCGCTCATCTGATCGAAACCTATACCCGCCGCGCGCTGCAGGCGCTGATTGCGTCGTAGGCGCGCGCTCATCGAGGAGACAAGAATGGAATTTACTGGATCGCAGACCATCGCGGCATCGCGCGAACAGGTCTGGCAAGGACTCAACGACGCAGCCGTGCTGCAGGAATGCATTCCTGGTTGCGAGTCGTTCGAGGCGGAAAGCGAAGACCGCTACAAGGCGGTGGTGGTGGCGTCGGTCGGCCCTGTCAAGGCGCGCTTCAAGGGCACGCTCGAACTGTCGGATCGCGATGCGCCGAGCGGCTACCGGATCGTAGGCCAGGGCGAAGGCGGTATCGCGGGCTTCGGCAAGATGACCGCGACCGTGACGCTCGCCGATGCCGAAGACGGCACGCTGCTGACCTACGTGGCCGACGCGCAGGTCGGCGGCAAGCTTGCGCAGATCGGCTCGCGGCTTGTCACTTCCGTGGCGAACAAGCTCGCCGCCGAATTCTTCAAACGCTTCAACGCGACGCTGAGCGCAGCGAGCCAGGCCGCGCAATGAGCGCAAGAACCGGAAACACAGGTGAATCATGGTTGATGTCCAATTGCAGGTGAACGGCGCGGATGTCGCGCGCGACGTGCCCGACAACACGCTGCTGGTCGAGTTCCTGCGCGAGCAGTTGCGCCTCACGGGCACCCACGTCGGTTGCGATACGAGCCAGTGCGGCGCGTGCACCGTGCTTCTCGACGGTGAGGCCGTCAAGTCGTGCACCGTGCTGGCAGCGCAGGCGAGCGGCGGCCAGGTTGTCACCGTCGAGGGTCTCAACGCAAGGTGCGGCGGCAAGCTGCACCCGGTGCAGGCTGCTTTCGTTCAATGCCACGGTCTGCAATGCGGCTTTTGCACGCCGGGCATGATCATGGCGAGCGCTTTCTATCTGCGCGAAGAGCCGGCGCTCGATCAGGCGAACATCGCTCATGCGCTGGAGGGCAACATCTGCCGCTGCACGGGTTATGTGAACATCATCGAGGCGGTTCGCCACGCGGCTCGCGAGATGTATCCGGATGCACCGTTCGCCAAGACGGGGGCTCGCACGTCATGATCGGCAAACCGATACCTCGCGTCGAAGACCAGCGCTTCGTCACCGGCAACGGCCAGTACACAGACGATGTTCACGTCGACGCACAGCTGCATGCGGCGTTTCTGCGCTCCCCCCATGCGCACGCCGTGCTGCGTTCGATCGACATCGCCGCTGCCCGCGAAGCGCCGGGCGTGATCGCGGTACTGGTGGGCCAGGATTATCTCGACGACGGCTTCCGGGGCGTCGACCATGTGCCGAATCCCGTCGATGCCATCGACGCGACGAAGAAGGCTTTCCTCACCTCGCTGACCGGCTTCATTTTCGATCAGCCCCATCTCCCGTTGCCGGTCGACCGGGTGCGCCATGTGGGCGAAGCGATCGCCATGGTGATCGCGCAGACGCCGCTGCAGGCGCGCAACGCGACCGAACTGATCGACGTGGACTACGACGTGCTCGACGCCGTGATCAACGGCAACGACGCGATGCGGGACGGTGCGCCGCAACTCTGGGATGGCGCGCCGGGCAATCTGTGCTTCCAGACCCAGATCGGCGATCGTGACGCCGCGCGCGAGATCATCGCCAAAGCGGATCATGTCGTGCGCCGCGAGTTTCATCACAGCCGGCTCGTCAATTGCCAGATGGAGCCGCGCAGCGCAATCGGCGCTTACGACGCGGCAACCGGCGTCTACACGCTGATCTCCGGCAGTCAGGGCGCGGTGCGCCAGCAGCTTTGCCTCGCCGCGGCGCTGAAAGTGCCGCCGGCGAACGTGCGCGTGGTGTGCCCAGATACCGGCGGCGGCTTCGGGCCGCGCTCGTTTATCTATGTCGAACAGCTTGCCGTCGTATGGGCCGCGCGCCGCATTGGACGCCCGGTCAAATGGACGAGCGATCGCAGCGAAGCGTTTCTATCGGACTACCAGGGGCGCGACGCGATCATCCGCTCGACGATCGGTTTTTCCAAAGACGGCCGCATTCTCGCCATCGACAACGAGTGGATCGGCAACGTCGGCGCCCACACGGTCTCGTATGTGCCGATGTCGAACGGCACGCGCATCATGACGACCGTCTACGACGTGCCGGTGGCCGCCGTGCATGTAAGCGCGGTACTGACCAACACCGTGCCCACGGCGCCTTATCGCGGCGCGGGCCGGCCCGAAGCGACGCATGTGATCGAACGTATGCTAGATCTTGCGGCCGTTGGCTTAGGTATCGATCGCGCGGAAATTCGCCGTCGCAATCTTGTGCCGCGAGACAGCCTTCCGTATCGCAGCCCGATGGGTCTCACGTACGACAGCGGCGATTTTGCGCGCAACATGGCGCGCGCGCTGACGCTCGCGCAATGGGACAGTTTCGGGGAGCGCCGGGAGCAGTCGCGCGCGCAGGGCCGGCTGCGCGGCATCGGCCTTGCGAACTACATCGAATCGCCGGTGGGTGCGCCGCGTGAGCGCATCGAATTGACGGTGCGCGCCGACGGCGGCATCGATATCGTGTCGGGCACCCAGTCGACAGGCCAGGGACACGAAACCACTTTCGCGCAGGTGGTTGCGCATCATCTCGGCGTGCCGCTGGAAGCCGTCAAGCTGCGCACGGGCGATACCGCGTTCGTGAGCGTCGGCGGCGGCAGTCACTCGGACCGCACGATGCGGCTGGGCGGCATGCTGCTCGTGGATACCGCGCAACAGATCATTGCGGCCGGCAAGCGCGTCGCCGCGGCCTTGCTCGATGTGGACGCGGCCAGCGTCGAATTCGCCGACGCGCAATTCACGGCGCCCGCCAGCGGCCGGCGAGTGAGCCTTGCCGAGATCGCGCAGCATGTGGCGAAAGACGGCCTGCCAGGCGACCCGTCGGCGAAAAAGCTGCACGCCCACGCGGAAGTCAGCGCGCGCGTGCCCGCCCATCCGACCGGCGCGGCCGTCTGCGAGCTCGAAGTGGACCCCGATACCGGCGCGGTCGAGCTGGTGAACTACACGTCGGTGGACGACGTGGGGCAGCCGATCAATCCGCTGATCGTCGAAGGCCAGGTGCATGGCGGCCTCGCGCAGGGAATCGGCCAGGCGCTCTCGGAAGGCTTTTACATGGATCGCCAAACAGGCCAGGTGTTGACCGGCTCCTACATGGACTACGGCGTGCCGCGCGCCGGCGTGATTCCGCCGCTCAACGTGGAACTGACGGAAGATCCGACGCAGGGCAATCCGCTGCGCGTGAAAGGCGGTGGAGAAAGCGGCATCACGCCGGCTACGGCCACCATCTTCAACGCGCTGGCCGACGCGCTGCGCGACTACGGCAGCGACGAACTGGCGATGCCGGCCACGCCCAAGGTGATCTGGGAATACATACACCGCGCGCAAGGAGGCGCTCATGTCAACTGAATCCGTGGCTATCCGCCGTGAGGGCGCGTTGCTCGACGTGGTGCTCGACCGTCCTGAGAACGGCAACCTGATCGACCAGGCGATGAGCGATGCGATCATCGCCGCCATTACCACGATCGACGACGACACGAAGCTCGTGCGCATTGTCACGAGCGGCAAGGACTTCTGCAAAGGACGCCAGTCGCCCATGCCGCCGGCAGGCGCCAAGCCGTCGGCGGAAACGCTGCGGCGCGTCGTCGCGGCGCCGCCGCTCGCGCTCTACGATGCGCTGAAGGCGGTGCGTGTGCCGGTGCTGTCCGTCGTGCGCGGCGAGGCGATCGGCGTGGGCTGCGCGCTCGCGGGCGTTTGCGATGTCGCGCTTGCCGCCGACGACGCCGTGTTTCAGATCCCCGAGATGGAGCGCGACATTCCGCCGACGCTCGTCATGTCGGCGCTGATCGGACGCGTTCCAGTCAAGACAGTTGCGCATATGGTGCTGAGCCGCGCGCGGCTCTCCGCGCAGGAAGCGCTGGCGGCGGGGCTCGTGAGCCGCGTCGTTGCGTCTGCCTCGCTCGACGCCGAAGCCGGGGCACTGACCGAAACGCTGCTCGGCTGCAGTGCCGTCACGCTGCGCGCGGTCAAGCAGTTCCTGCATCTCGCTCCGGAGATGCCCGCCGCGGCTTCGAGCGGCTTTGCCGCCCATCTTGCAGCCACCGCGCTGTCAGCCCGCTTCTGAGGGCCGCGCGCCGCCCCTCGCACAAGGACACGACATTGAGACCGAAGACCACCATCGCTTCCACCGCGCAAGGCGCGGAACTGCCCGACCTGGAGCGTTTCCGGCTGCGCCGCTTTCTCGACTCGCTCGACGAAACCGAACTCGAGAGGCGCAGTGAGCCCGTCGATCTGGCCGATATCGCCGCCATCATGGAAGGCAATCCGCGCGCCGTATGGTTCGCGCAACCGGCGGGCGGCAGCGTGTCGCTCGCGGGCAGCGTGGCGGCGAGCCGCTCGCGCCTTGCCAAGGCGTTCGGCACGGCACCCGACCAGTTGCTCGAAGTCGTGCGCGACCGTTTGCGCACGAAGGGCAAGCTCGTGGAAGTGAGCCGCGAACAGGCGCCCGTTCAACAAGTGGTGCTGACCGGCGACGCTTGCGATTTCACGGCGCTGCCCGTTCACCTGCAACACGATCTGGACGGCGCGCCGTATATCTCGGCGTCGATCGACTTCGCGGTCGACCCCGACACTGGCTGGACTAACGTCGGCATTCGCCGGCTGATGCTGCGCGGGCGCCGCACCGCCGGAGTCGATCTCGTGGCGCCGTCCGATCTGCGCGCGATCTCGATCGCGCATTCGAAGCGCGGCGAGCGGCTGCCGATCGCTTTCGCCGTCGGCACGCACCCCATCGATCACGTGGGCGCAACGATGCGCATTCCCGCCGACGAACTCGAACTCGTTGCCGCGTTGCGCGGCGCGCCGATGGGCGTCGTCAAATGCATCACCAGCGATCTGCTGGTACCTGCCGACGCGGAGTTCATTCTCGAAGGCTATCTCGACGAACGCGGCCACGCGGAGCCCGAAGGACCGTATGGCGAATTCCTCGGCTATTACGGCGGCATCAAGACCAATCCGGTGTTTCATCTGACTGCGATCACGCATCGGAAAGACGCTGTGTTCCAGACCTGCACGATTGGCGGCCGCACGATGGCGTGCACCGATACCGCGCAACTGGCCGCGCTGCGCACCGAAGTCACCGTATGGCGCGCGCTGGAAACGGCCGTGCGCGAGATCAGGGCGGTGTACGCGAGTCCCGCGACGGGCGGCATGTTCAACGTGCGGATCGCGATGCAACAGCGTGTGCCGGGCGAAGCGCGCAACGCCATCGCGGCCGTGTTCGCGTCGCTTGCCAACGTCAAGCATGTCTTCGTGGTCGACCCCGACATCGATATCTTCTCGGACGAGCAGATGGACTGGGCGCTCGCCACGCGCTTCCAGGCAGACCGCGATATGGTGATGCATAGCGGCATGCGCGCGATGCCGCTGGACCCGTCGCTCGCCGGCGCAACGGTCACCGCCAAACTCGGCTTCGACCTGACGCTGCCGCTGCTGCGCCCCGGCGAACAGCGCGATCTCGAACATCGCGTTCCCACGCCGCCCGCTCTGACGGGCGCGCGTTTCGATTCGCTGCAGGCCGCACTCGAGCACGGTCCGAAGCGTTTCACCGAACTCATGTCCGCGACAGGAACGCGCGATGGCCGCGAGGTCGTGCGCTGGCTCGAAGACACGGCGGTAACGCGCGCCATCGTCCGCGACGAGGAAGGGCGATACGCGTTTGCATGACAGGCGCGGCGCAACGACGCCGTCGCATTGTCATGTACATGTAAGGGGCGATCGGGTGTTGTCCCGGTCGCGGACACGCGTGCGCGGCGATAGAATCCCGGCAGCCCTCTCGTGCCTTCCCAAAGGACCGCCGCATGAATCTGTCCCTGAAACAACTGAAGGTCTTTCTCGGCGTGGCGAACGCGTCGAGCTTCACCAAGACCGCGCAGAGCTTGCATCTGAGTCAGGCGGCGCTGAGCGCGATCATCCGCGAGCTCGAGACCCAGCTCGATTGCCGGCTGTTCGAACGCACCACACGCACGGTTGCGCTCACGGAGGCCGGTCACCTGTTCTATCCAACGGCGATGAAAATCGTCGACACGCTTGAAAAATCCGTTGTCGAACTCAACGAGCTCGGCCGGCAGAAGCAGGCATCGCTGCTGCTCGGCTGCACGCCGATGATCGCCGCGAGTCTGATGCCGCAAGTGCTTGCGCGTTTCGCCGAGACGAGTCCGCAAGCACAGATCGAACTCGTCGACCGTCCTCCCGGCGAGCTTCTAAAGATGGTCGAGGACGGCGATCTCGATGCGGCGTACGGCATCTTCTTCTCGCAGCTGTCGGGGATAGACCGCGTGCCTATCTTTCCGACGCGGCTCGTCGTGGTCTCGTCGCCCATGGAAGGCGCGCATGGCATCGGCAAGGTACCGCGCGACGGAGTGCAATGGCGCGCGCTCGAAGGGTTGCCGCTCATCACCCTGCCAAAGGACAACCCGTTGCAGCGGCTGATAGAAGCGTCTTTGTCGAAAGAAGAAGTGACGGCGGGCCGGCGTACGGTTGTCGGTCATTTGCAGACCGCGGTCGCGATGGCTCACGAAGGGCTGGGTGTTGCGATCATGCCGTCGTTCTGCGAACACATCTGCCGACACTATAAGGTGCGCATCGACGTGATCCGGCCAGAAGTGGAATTTTCGTTCTACCGTATCACGCGCAGCGGACGCGACACGCTGCCCGCGCTGGATCAATTCACGCGGATGTTTGCAGCGGCGGCTCAACTCAGCCCATTCGTGCCTGGGTGAATGGCCGCCTGCCACTCCAGTGCCCCGACGATGCGTCGAGGCCGCGGGTTAGCCATTCTTATCGCGATGCCATCACAGCCAGCACAGATGGACATCGACAACTACAGCGTGAGCTCCGAATCGCGAAGGCACTTCCTGCTCAAGCCAGTATCGAAGCGCCGCAGGGCCAGTCGGACTATCTCGATGACGTTTTCCTGGACGTTGCGTTCGGCAGATGGGCCTGTGCGGCGGTGCGCCCACGCAATGCAGTGCGGCCCGCTCACGACGCCGCAGTGTGCCGATCTGTCAAAGCCTTGTAAGCGGCGGGTGCAAAGACGGAATCGACGGCAGCGAGCAATGGCGCTGAGAACGCGAAGATTACAAGCTTGTAATGCGCTGGTCAGCATTGAGTCGGTGCTCATCGCGGATAATCCTTTCAAGCCTTCATAAAATAGCAACGAAGCGGAACCGCGCCGCGACTCATCGTTAAAGTGGCCGCCAGGCACACACATGTAAATGATCGGTAAAGCACTGGAGGTGAGCGCCGCGATCCATCAATTTC
>NZ_BAYE01000031.1 GCF_000685095.1 Paraburkholderia caledonica NBRC 102488 | reverse complement strand
TTTGCGCGACCCGGACTCTGGCCGGCCGACCCCGCACAGCTTCGTCGCCGCAGTCGAAACAGCGGCGCCGTTTCCGTCGCTAGCTTACTACTTCGTGATTCCTTCAGCCAATCCCGCAACGACTCCCGGCAGTGCGCCCACAGCGGTATCCATTTGACGCATGTCGGCCAACAACGCCTCATCGCGCGCGATTACTTTCGGCAAATGCGTGCGCAAAAACTCGACCCATGTCCTCGTCTTCGCGTCGATGAACTTCCGGGACGGATACAGCGCATAAACGTTCATCTTCTGCAGCGTGTAGTGCGGCAATACCCGCACCAATGTGCCATCCCTCAATCCAGCGATGGCAGCGTAAAGCGGCACCATGCCAATTCCCATGCCTTCCTGGATCGCGACGATTAGCGACTCCGCAATATTCACCTGCACAGGACCATTGACTTCCATCATCTCGCTGCCCTTGGGGCCGTCGAGTACCCACTCGTGCGGCGCAAACGCAGGCGTATGCAAGATCAGGCATTCGTGATGCGCGAGATCGGCAGGTCGTTCGGGCGCACCGTGTGCTTCAACATACGCGGGCGATGCGCAAAGTATGCTGAACGTCGTTCCAAGCGGGAACGAAACAAGGTCGGAATCGGGTAGCGCAGAAGCACCAATCACTGCGACATCCGCGCTGCCTTCGAAAAGATCCGGCATGCGCTGCGACAGCGTCAACTCCACGGTCACTTCAGGATAAAGCGCGCGATAGTGTGCAATGGCGGGCAGCACATAGTGTTGTCCGATGCTTGCAAAGCTATGCATACGAAGCGGGCCGCTCGGGCGCTCATGCGCGCCGCTGGCTTCTTCTTCGGCGGTGTCGACGTCGGCAAGTATTTGCTGGCATCGCTTCAGGTAGCGCTCACCGGCGGTAGTCAGCGCGAGACGACGCGTCGAACGGTTCAACAAGCGTGTACGCAGATGTGCTTCGAGTTCGGACACTGCGCGCGACATCGCGCCAGTCGTCGAATTGAAGGACTGCGCGGCAGCGGTAAAACTGCCGGCTTCCACTACGCGCGAGAACACGCGCATGTTTTGTAACGTATCCATCAATCCTTCTATTTCATAGCTGAAGCCGTATTGTCCGCTCGACTGATCGGCTCATTGTTGTTTGTTCTGGAAGGGACGTTCCGCGGCTGGCCTGTTAATGCGGGCATCGCATGCTTTTACAATCGGCGCCTTGCTCGCCGGTGTCCACATGAACCGGCGCTTTCTTCCGCGACAAGCCCAGGCGCATTGCCTTCCAATGAAACGCCAACATGCGATCAGACCAACCTCGGATTCCATTGAAAAGTGGCACGCGGTATTGCGAGGTTTGAGTCCAGGCGTTCGCGACTGGGCGAGTACAGACGGACTCGCCTGGCTGCACCTACTGAAGACAGTCACTGCAGGATTGCTGGCACTAGGCATAGCGATGGTGCTGGATTTGCCCCAACCGCGTATTGCTATGAGCAGCGTGTTCGTGCTCATGCAACCGTTCAGCGGGATGGTGCTCGCGAAGAGCTTCTATCGGATTGTCGGAACGGCGGTGGGCGCGATGGCAGCACTGACGCTCGGCGCGTTGTTCGTCCAGCAGGCTGAGTTGCACATGCTCGGCATGACCGTCTGGGTCAGCGCATGTATTGCAGCGGCAGTCCGGTATCGGCATTTCAGATGGTACGGCTTTGTTCTCGCGGGTTACACAGCGGCGCTGATCGGCATCCCGACCGTCGCGGCACCCCACGATCTGTTCCTCGCGGCGCTCACGCGCGCAGCCGAAGTGACGGTTGGGATCGTGTGCTCAAGCGCGGTCAGTGCGTTGATCGTGCCCCAGCGCTCGAGCCTTGCGCTACTGCGGGCACTGGAACTCCGGTACCGTAATTTTACTGCGTTCGCGGCCGACGTGCTTTCTCGCCAGATGAGCCGCAGCGCGTTCGAGCGGCGTTTCGCGGCTCTCGTCGACGAAATCGTTGGCTTTGAAGCAACACGCATCTTCGCTGCCTTCGAAGACCCGGCGATGCGTTTGCGTAGTCATCGCCTCGGCCGTCTGAACAACGAGTTCATGCATGCCTGCGCGCGTCTGCATGCGCTGCATCAGTTGCTCAAGCGCTCTCACGCCAGCAACGCGTCCGCAACGATGGCCACTATCGACCCTTGTCTTCATGAACTGGCGGCATTGCTCACATTGCAGCGGAACGCATCTGTCGATGTATCGCATGTCAGCGCCCGGCTACGCCAATTTCAGACGGCGCTTCCGCGGCATGTCCGGCAGATAAGAGGACAGTTGCACGAGGCGTCGGCAGAATTGCTGGCGGATTTCGATACAGCAGCAGAACTGCTATACCGCTTTGTCGATGAATGCGCGAAGTACTCCGACACTTACAGCGCGCTTGCCCGGCGCGACGATCGCCCACAAGAACGCAGCGCAAACTACTACGTTAGTATAACGAACGGTTATGCGGTTGCCTTCACGTTCATCCGCTCAGTTACGGTGATGGGCATCGCCGCCTGCTTCTGGATTGGGACCGGCTGGCCGAGCGGCGGCCTTGCTGTGATCGGCGCAGCGCTTGCTTGCGCGCTGACATCCACCGCGCCGGACCCTACAAACATGGCTGTGCAGATGGCGCTCGGCTCCGCATTGGCGACTCTGGTTGGTTACGCATTCGCCTGCTATGTGTACCCGAACATCGACGGCTTTCCACTTCTCTGCGTAATGCTTGCGCCCGTGCTGGCAATAGGTGCGTATCTGGCGACGCGAAAGCGGACAGCGGGACTCGGCGTCGGCTTTTCAGTGTTCTTCTGTCTACTCGCTGGGCCGGATAACGTCGTGGCCTTCGAGCCTGACCTGCTCATCAACAACGGCGTTGCCCTCACAGCATCGATGTTTCTGGCCGCCATTGTTCTCGCCACGGTCTTTCCCGCCGATATGCGGTGGCTCATCGAACGAATCATGGGCGATCTGCGGGCGCAAGCCGTACTCGCATGCAAGGACCAGCGGCCGGAACTCAACCAACGTTTTCAGTCGAGCACCCACGACCTCGCATCGCAATTACGTCTTCTGCTGACGCGGCGGTCGCGGCGTCGCCGCCATGCGTTGCGCTGGATGCTGGCGACGCTCGAAGTGGGCCACGCCGTAATCGATCTGCGCAACGAAGCGAGGCGTGCCCAATATCTGCAACCGCTCGATCCGCGTTGGCGTCCGGCTGTCGAAACCGTGCTCGATCGTCTCGCGCAGCTGTTCGAGCGGCCCGACGCGCGAACTTTGGACGGCGCCTTCGTAGCGGTTCGCTCAGCTATCTGGATCGCTCAGGACCTGTTGGCTGCGGTTCGCACAGATCCCGGCGAACGTCACGACGTGCAGCGCATTCTCAGTTGCCTTCATTTCATCCGCACAGCTTTGCTGGACAAAGATGCGCCGTTCGCATCGCGCTGACGGAAGTATGCGTCTTCATCGACGCGATCTTTCCGCCGGATGGAAAGGTCACTTCTGTGCAGCCCCGTTTATTCGCACATACAGCGGTCATATAGTTTCATCGCTGTCTCGCAGTAACCGTTAGTCCTGGAGAACGAAATGAAATCGAAGATTGTCCTGACCGCTTGCTCTTTGTTTGCCGCTGTCGCTCATGCTCAGACGCCGCAGGTCGCCCCGCAACAGCAGGCGCCGCAGGCGATTGCCCAACGCAACGATGGCGTTGCCCCGGCAAAGCCGGCTGTCGCGCCTGCGAACAACGCCGACGAGTGCGTCGGCCCTGTGAGCTTCTGCAACATCTACTTCGGCAGCTAGGAGCATCGAGCGGCATTACGCCGCGTCCGAGAGCGTGTCGCGGCGAATGGGTGTTGACGCCGCGGCCACCGCGACAAGCCGACCGCCGACCAAAGCGCACCGCAGACGCGCGCACCGGTAGAGCGATCGCTGACCATGGAGGGACCCCGTTTCATGTACGAAGACCGGATTCGCTGCGATTCGCTACGCAACAAAGTTGTATCCGCCGCCGACGCAGCACTTGCAATTCAGGATGGCATGCGCGTGGGCGCGAGCGGCTTCACGCGCGCGGGAGACGCCAAAGCGGTTCCGCTTGCATTGGCCGAGCGCGCTCGCCACGAAGGCAAACCGCTGCGAATCACTTTAATGACGGGTGCATCGCTTGGCCATGACGTGGACCGCACGCTCACCGAGGCTCATGTGCTGGCGCGCCGGTTGCCGTTCCAGGTCGACAAGACGCTGCGGGACGCAATCAACCGCGGCGAGGTGATGTTCGTCGACCAGCATCTCTCGGAGACGGTCGAAATGCTGCGCGCCAACCAGCTCGGCAAACTCGATGTCGCGATCATCGAAGCTGTAGCTATTACGGAAAGCGGCGGCATAGTGCCGACCACATCGGTGGGCAACTCTGCAAGTTTTGCGATACTCGCCGATAAGGTCATTGTTGAGATAAATCTGGCCCAACCGCTTGCATTGGAGGGCCTGCACGACATCTGGATTCCAGGCCGTCGGCCGAATCGCGAGCCGCTGCCGCTCGTTCATCCGCGCGATCGCATCGGCACGCCGGCGATCGAAATTCCAGCCGACAGAATCGCGGCGATCGTTATAACCGACAAGCCAGATAGCCCTTCTACAGTGCTGCCCGCAGACACGGAGACGAGTCTGATAGCGGGTCATCTGATCGAATTTTTCCAGCATGAAGTTGCGCACGGACGTATGCCGCGACGTTTGCCACCGCTGCAGGCGGGCATAGGCACGATCGCGAACGCTGTATTGGCCGGCTTCGTGGATGCGCCTTTCGATGCGTTCGAAATTTATTCCGAGGTGCTGCAGGATTCCACCTTCGACCTGTTGGATGCGAGCAAGGTTACGTTCGCCTCGGGTGCGTCGATCACGTTGTCTGCCGCGCGTCAGGCGCAGGTGTTCGGCGAGCTCGAACGTTACCGCAGCCGCCTCGTGTTGCGCCCGCAAGAAGTGAGCAACCATCCCGAAGTGATTCGGCGGCTCGGACTAATCGCATTGAACACCGCACTCGAATTCGACATTTACGGCAACGTGAATTCAACGCATGTGGGCGGCACGCATATGATGAACGGCATCGGCGGATCCGGCGACTTTTCGCGCAATGCGTCGTGTGCGATCTTCGCGACGAAGTCGACGGCGAAGGGCGGCCGCGTTTCCAGCGTCGTACCGATGGTTCCCCACTGCGACCACAACGAGCATGACGTGGACGTGGTCGTGACCGAACAGGGCTTGGCTGATTTGCGCGGTCTCGCCCCGCGCGAACGCGCCACACTCATTATTCAGAATTGCGTGCATCCGCAATATCGCGAGTTGCTTCGCGACTACTACCGGGATGCGTTGCGAGCTGGAGGCCAGACACCGCATCGGCTCGAAGAGGCTTTCGCCTGGCATGCGCGGCTACGCGACACTGGGTCGATGTTGCCGGCAGCGCAGGCAGCTGCTTAAGCCAGGACAATGCTGGCGTCAGGTATGTTGCCCCCGACGCCAGCATTGTGCAACAGCGCTACGTTTAGCCGCCGCGCCGAACGAGGCGGATGATAAACAGCAGGATGACTGCGCCGATCACAGCAGTAATGATCGAGCCAATCCAGCCGCCACCCAGCGAAATGTGCAGCACGCCGGCGAGCCAACCGCCAATGAACGCGCCCACAATGCCGACGATGATGTCGACGATAAGGCCGAAGCCGCCGCCTTTGACGAGCACGCCGGCCAGCCAGCCAGCGATCGCGCCGATGACAAGCCAGGCAATGATGCCGTGTTCCATAATCGAGACCCCATGGTTGAATGTGGAAAATACGCGGTGACAAAGCTTAGTCGAAGCCGGTGGGGCAGTCCATATTCAGGATGCGGAATTAACATTGTCTGAAACTGTTGTAAGCCAGATGTAGACAATGCACGCGCACCAAAGCGACCAGGAAATTTCGACGATCAACGCAGACCGATCGACAAAGTAATACGGAGTCCAAACGTTGACGGCGGTCATCAGGATAAACACACTATCCGCACGTTTCGTATTTGTCCGGGCATCGCAAGATCGTTATGCCTGCCTGGAAAAAAGGCCAGTTCGCTGAACCGCGTTGGTTCTCCGCCGTTCTCCGCCGTTCTCTGTCGTTCATGTCGTCGAGGAATGTATGAAAACTAAAGCTCTTGGCATCATTGCGGGCGCGTTGATTGCCGCTGCCCCGTTCGCGTCCTTCGCCGCAGGTCTGCCTGCTCCGTTTGAAGGAAGCAGTACCCTGCAGGCGGAAGGCGTCGTGACATCTGTCGACCGCGCAAAGCATTCCGTGACTGTGCGAGACGTGCAGGGCGGTGAGGCGTCGTTCGACATTACGGATACCCGTGACCTTGCGCGAATCAGCCAAGGCGGCAAGGTCCATATCCGTATGATGCGTACCGCTGTGATCAGGGTTACGCACGGTGCGAACGGCGAAGGCGCAATCGCTCCTGCCGCTGCGTCACTCGGACAGACCGACCCCGAGCAGAACGTAAGCGCTCAAGTGCAGGCAATCGACCATGCTTCCGGCGTGATGGCGTTGAAAGACGCCAACGGCTCGGTCTTCCATCTCCAGGGCCGCGATCCGGCAAAGCTGGCGAACGTAACCCCGGGCATGCAAGTGTCGGTGGCGTTCGCGCCGCAAATCAGTGTCGCGGTCGCGCCCGCGCAGTAACGAGCGTTTTCATTTGCCTGCCTGCTGCGTCGAGCGAACAAAGCGTGTGCTTTCGAGCGCCGCTTTCAGCGGCACTAGTCTGGCTCGCCGGGCACAAGGCGCACCCGGGTGATCTCAGAAGGCGCGCCAAGGCGCTTCGGCGGTCCCCAGTAACCGGTGCCGCGGCTCGTGTATACCCACAATCCGTTCAGGCGTGCGAGGCCAGCGGTGAACGGTTGCTGAATCCGCACGAAGAAGTTCCACGGGAAGAACTGGCCGCCGTGCGTATGACCCGACAGTTGCAGCGTGAAGCCGGCTGCAGCGGCTGCTTCGGCAGAGCGTGGCTGGTGCGCAAGCAGCACTTTGATCAGCACATCGCCCGGTGCACCCGCGATCGCTGCCATCGGGTCACTGCGGTGCAGCGGATCATGATGGCCAGCCGAATAATCGGTTACGCCGGCAATGACGGCGCGCGCGCCGTCATGCTCGACGATCACGTGTTCGTTGAGTAACACGTTGAGTCCGAGGCGCCGGAATTCGTCGATCCACGCGTTGGCTCCCGCGTAATACTCGTGATTGCCAGTAACCAGGAACGCACCGTGACGTGCACTCAAGCGCGAGAGCGGCTGCGTGTGATGAGTCAGCTGTGGGACCGTGCCGTCCACCACGTCGCCTGTCACGGCAATGAGGTCAGGCTTCAGATGATTCACCGCGTCGACGATAGCTTCCACATACCGGCGCTTGATAGTCGGACCCACGTGAATGTCGCTGATCTGAACAATCGTGAAGCCATCGAGGGCGGCTGGCAGATCTTCGATGGGCACCTCGATTGTCACGACGCGGGCGCGGCGGCGAGCATTGAAGAGCCCGACCAGTGTCGACAGTATTGCAAGCAACGGCACGGCAGCCGCGGTGCCGGTCCGCCAACGGGCGAGAGCGATTGTGCCTGGCCAGATCGCGTCCACGGTCATTAGTGAGGCCAGCACCAGGTCGCGCGCAAATGTGAGAACCAGCAGCGAAGAGAAGAAGCCCATTGCCAGCAAGCCGATCCACGCGAGCCGATCGCCGAGCGGTTGCCGTTTAATCGTGCGCGCAAGCATGCCGAGCGGAATGAGCAAGACCGACAGCACGAGCCACAAGCCTGCCAGCGTGCGAACGGTCATGCCCACCGGCATGTCCGGGAGCAAACGGAAGCCGACGTAAATGTGCAGCAGGATGCCAATCAGGATCAGGCGTACAAGGAACGATGAGCGGCGCATAGAGAACGTGAGGGCGGGTAGGGGCCGGGAGGGGTGAAGCGCCGGCGCTGGCCAGTCATTGCGGCGATGTAACCGACTGGCTGGCTCATTCTACCGGCATGCGCAACGGCGTGCCGGCGCACGAAATATGCGAGTGTGCGCGCGCAGTCGAGCGCTTCGCTGCAGCGCAGCGATAGCGCAGGCGGGCAATACGTCGACAAAGCATTTGCCTGAAGCCATCCACTATGACCAGGCGTCAGCACGCTGATAACCCTAATTAAATGGGCTTTGAATTAAGCGTGGGCGTGCACTATTCTGAAAGTGAGCCGGCTGGCAGAAAGAATCGCTGCAACGTCTATCGACACGACAGCGGTCGAATTCAGTCGGCGTTATCGCCACAAAGGCGAGGCAGGAGGCGATCATGAAGCTGCTCGGATCAGGCCATCGTTTTCACCACGGGGGGCCTGCGCGCCGTACTCATCACGTGGGATACGAGGGCAGTCATGTGATGTTGCCTCTCGTCGGCCTGTCGTTGATGGCGTTGGGTTTGTACCTCGGCGTGCGCAACATAGACTTCTCCGAGGTCGGCAAGAGCGCGCTATTCGGTGTCGTAATGCTGTGCGTCGCGCTTGGTATTGCGGGGCTGTTCGGAGTCGTCGGCGCCTGGCTTCGTTCCAATGGCGACGAAACTGTGGAAAATTTCTGCTTCGTCGGCGCGGTGATAGGCGTCGTCGTGTTTTACATCGCAATCTTCACCTGAAACGGCGTGCGTCAGACTATCCTCGCGGCCTCGGCAAAGCTCAAGCGGGGGCTACGCGGAAACAGTTTCGACGCATCCCCGTAGCCGAGATTGATCAGGAAGTTCGACCGGATCGTCGTGCCGGCGAAGAAGGTCTCGTCGACTTTGATTGCGTCAAAGCCCGACATTGGGCCGGCGTCGAGACCAAGCGCGCGAGCGGCGAGAATCAGGTAGCCGCCTTGCAGCGTCGAGTTGCGAAACGCCGTGTCGGCAATAGCCGTGTCATTGCCGGCAAACCAGCTGCGCGCATCGGCATGTGGGAAAAGCTTCGGCAGATGCTCATAAAATGCCATATCCATCCCGACAATGACAGTCACCGGCGCCGCCATCGTCTTGTCCACGTTACCGGGGGACAACGCTGGCCGCAGCTTCTCCTTGGCAGCCGGGCTTTTGACGAAGACGAACCGTCCTGGACTGGAATTTGCCGACGTCGGGCCGAGCAGCGTCAACTCGACAAGTTGCTCGAGCAATGCGTCGTCGACGGATTTCAGCTGCCAGGCACTATACGTGCGGGCTTCCCGAAACAACTGGTCGAAGGCCTGATCGGATAATTTCATCGTAATGGTCCAGTGAAGGTGGCGCCGGAAAGTGCTGGACGCGCTCGTGCCGCGATCGCAGCGAAAATGAGAAGCGCCAATAGCGGCATCCGCTAAGTCCAATGAAACTGCAAGCCGCTAAAGCAGGCGGGTAGTCTTTGCCACCATAATAGTCAACGTTCCATTGCGCACGCTTCCCGCCCGTTTCAAGCAATCATATGACGGACCTATTCGATGACCTTCCGACGCCTGACGTCGCCTGGTATCCCGACTGGCTCGCGCCCGACAGAGCCGAGCAGTGCCTTGCGCAACTTCTAGCCGAAGTCGAATGGCGGCAGGATACGATGGGTACGCCCGGCGGCCGCGTCGCGCTGCCGCGGCTCACCGCGTGGCAGGGCGATCCCGACGCGGTGTATGTCTATTCCGGCATACGCAATCTCCCGCAGCCGTGGACGCCCACAGTCGCGGAGCTGAAGGCCGCTGCCGAAGCGGCCAGCAATGCGCGGTTCAATAGCGTTCTGCTTAATCGTTATCGCAGCGGTACAGACAGTATGGGATGGCACGCAGACCGCGAGCGCGAGCTCGGGCCACAGCCGGTGATCGCATCGGTCAGCCTGGGCGCAACGCGCACGTTCGACCTGCGGCATAACAAGACCGGCACCGTTCAGTCGTTTTCGCTGAAAAGCGGCAGCTTGCTGGTCATGAAGGGCGAGACGCAGGCCGAATGGCGGCATAGGGTGCCGAAAGAGCCGCGCGTAGCAGGCGAGCGCATCAACCTCACCTTCCGATGGGTCACACCCCGCGAGGAAGCGGGCCGGTCGTCGCGCGCATAAACGCCTACTCGCAGGTTCGACTTCCCGCTCCAGATGCAAGGGCGTTAGCGCAGCGCGGCTCACCATCAGGTAAGCACATAAAAACCACCGGCCACTTTGCCGCCACTCGGATCCATGAGCGGCATCCGTGCCCGCCCGCTTCGCGCCCGTCGTCTCCAGCTTAAGCCCGCGTCGTATATCAAAATTGATATTGCCGACGCGAATCATATGATTGGACTGTTAAGGCCCGGCACACTACGCTACATCACGATCCACGCATCGCGCAGGCCTCAGGGCCGCGCGGATTCGACGGGGTCGCCTACACAACAACGATCAGGAGACAGTCATGGCGAATACACGACGCGCCGCATGTCGTGCGTTGGGCGCGCTCGCGCTGTGCGCGGGTTTCGGTACGCTGACGCTGGCAACGCCCGGCGCCTATGCGCAGGACAAACAGATCACGCTGGGTTTCGCCCAGGTCGGTGCCGAAAGCGCATGGCGGACCGCCAACACCGAGTCGGTGAAGTCCGCGGCGGCCGACGCCAAAATCAAACTCAAGTTCTCGGACGCGCAGCAAAAGCAGGAAAACCAGATCAAGGCGATCCGCTCGTATATTGCGCAGAAAGTCGACGTCATCGCTTTCTCGCCGGTCGTCGAATCGGGCTGGGAACCGGTGCTGCGCGAGGCTAAGGCCGCGAAGATTCCGGTGATCCTCACTGACCGCAATATCGACGTCAAAGACACCTCGCTGTACGTGACGATGATCGGCTCTGACTTCCTTGAGGAGGGCCGGCGCGGCGGGAAATGGCTCGCCGACCACTATAAAGATGCTCAAGGTCCCGTCAACATCGCTGAATTGCAGGGAACCGTAGGCTCCGCGCCGGCGAACGACCGGCACGCAGGCCTCATCGAAGTGATCAAGAGCGACCCCAAGTTCAAGGTTATCGCGTCGCAAAGCGGCGACTTCACATTGGCCGGCGGCAAGCAGGTCATGGAAGCGTTTATAAAAACTTATGGAAATAAAATAAATGTAGTTTATGCGCATAACGACGATATGGCGCTCGGCGCTATCCAGGCCATGGAAGAGGCTGGCATGCATCCAGGCAAGGACGTCATTGTCGTTTCGTTCGATGCAACCAAGGGCGGCTTCCAGGCAATGGCAGCGGGCAAGATGAACGTCGACGTGGAATGCAGCCCGTTGCTCGGACCGCAACTAATGTCGGCGGTAAAGGATGTGGTGGCCGGCAAGCCTTTGCCGAAGCGCATCCTGACCGAAGAAACCGTCTTCCCGATGAGCGTTGCGGCGCAGACGTTGCCGACGCGAAAGTACTAGGAAAAGTAATCAGTCTTCCTCGCTATTTGCCTGTATGCCATAACGGTTAATCCAGCACTGGCACTAGCAGAGGAAGCTGTAATCGAGCCTCAAAAGTTTCTCCAGCGGTGCCTGACCGTCCGATTGCTTGGGCAGCGGACGGTCTCTTTTCACCCGATGCTGGGGCTTGCCGCAACGACGGCAACAATGGCACGACGCGCCAGGGCACCACGACACCAACGCACCGCCGCTCGAGCGAGGTCTATGACGCATCCCGCTTCCGAACCGAATCCGCCGGCCACGAGAACGCCCCCGTCCGTTGCAGCTGCCGTTGCAGTCGACCGCGACGTGGACCCCTGCGAGCCGATTCTTGCCACCACCGGTGTCAGCAAGACGTTCCCCGGCGTCAAGGCGCTCCAACGCGTCGATTTCCGGCTGTTCCCCGGTGAAGTTCACACGCTGATGGGGCAGAACGGCGCCGGCAAGTCTACTCTGATCAATGTGCTCACGGGCGTGATCGCACCCGACACCGGGACGATCAGGCTCGCGGGCGAAGTCGTGGCCTTCGCTTCGCCGCAGGAAGCCGAGGCGGCGGGCGTGCGCACGCTGTATCAGGAAGTCAATCTGTGCCCGAACCTGTCGGTTGCTGAAAACATTTTCGCCGGCCGGCAGCCGCGGCGGTTCGGCGCGATCGATTGGCCGGACATCAAACGCCGCGCGCAAGCCGCACTGGCACGCCTCGATATCTCGCTCGACGTGACGCGCTCGCTGGACGCCTATCCCATTGCAGTGCAACAGATGGTGGCGATCGCCAGAGCGCTTTCCGTCGATGCACGCGTGCTCATACTCGACGAGCCCACGTCGAGTCTCGACGACAGCGAAGTCGCACAGCTCTTCAAAATACTTCGGCATCTTAAGCAATCTGGAATCGCGATTCTGTTCGTCACGCACTTTATCGAGCAGACGTATGCCATTTCCGATCGCATTACGGTCATGCGCAACGGCGAGCGCGAGGGCGAATACCTCGCGCGGAATCTGTCGGCCGATCAACTGGTCGCGAAGATGGTCGGTCACGAGCGCATGAGCGAGCGACTTCGCGAAGCCGCGCATGAAGCGTCCGGTCCCAACGGAACGGAACGAGGCGAGCGCGCCGCGTCGGCGTTTATCGAATTGCGCGGCGTGGGCAAGCGCGGCACCTTGCAGCCGATCGACCTGAATGTCGAGCGCGGTCAGATACTCGGACTCGCCGGACTGCTCGGTTCCGGCCGCACCGAGACGGCGCGGCTGTTGTTCGGCGCGGATCGCGCCGATAGCGGCACGATGCTCGTGGATGGCAAACCTGTACGACTGCGCTCGCCGCACGATGCGGTGCGCCACGGCATTGCGTATTGCGCGGAAGACCGCAAGAAAGAGGGCATCGTCGCGGACCTGTCGATTCGCGAGAACATCCTGCTGGCATTGCAGGCAAGACGTGGATGGTGGCGCAAGATCAGCCGTCAACGCGCGCGAGATCTGGCCGACTTGTGGATTGAACGGCTCGGCATCAAGGCCTCGGACGCTGAGCAGCCTATCGGGCTTCTGTCGGGCGGCAATCAGCAGAAGGCGCTGCTTGCGCGCTGGCTCGCCACCGATCCGAAACTCCTGATTCTCGACGAACCCACGCGCGGCATCGATGTCGCCGCGAAGTTCGACATCATGGACCGTCTGCTTGCGTTGTGCGCAAACGGTCTGAGCATTCTGTTCATTTCGTCCGAGATCAGCGAAGTGCTGCGCGTCAGTCATCGCGTGGCCGTCTTGCGCGACCGCCGCAAGATCGCTGAAGTCGAGGGCAAGGCGTCGAATGAAGACAATATCTACCGACTCATCGCGGGGAGCGGCGAATGAAGCTATCGAACTGGCTCGCGCGTGACGGCGTCGAGCGTCCGTTGATCTGGCCGTGCGTGACGTTGGCGTTGTTGTGTGCGTTGAACCTTTGGGTCAATCCGCATTTCCTGTCGCTGCGCATGCTCGATGGGCATCTGTTCGGCGCGCCGATCGACGTGTTGAATCGCGCTGCGCCGCTCGTGCTGGTCGCGACCGGCATGACGCTCGTTATCGCGACGCGCGGTATCGACATTTCGGTGGGCGCGGTCGTCGCCATCGCCGGCGCCGCTGCGGCGACGATACTCGCGACCCAACCCGTGCCGACCGGCGGCCTGATCGCGCAGGCGTTGCTTGCGGCGTTGATCGTCGGTGTGTTGAGCGGCATGTGGAACGGCTTGCTCGTGTCCTTCGTCGGCATGCAGCCGATCATCGCGACGTTGATTCTGATGGTCGCGGGTCGCGGCATCGCGCAGTTGCTGACGGCCGGGCAGATCATTCCGATCGGCGCGCCCGGCTATCTGTTCGTCGGCGGCGGCTACTGGCTCGGTGTGCCGTGCTCCGTGTGGATCGCGACGATCGCCGTGCTGGCGACAGCGGCGCTCGTCGAGGGAACGGCGCTCGGGCTCTTTATCCGCGCGATCGGTGTGAATCCCGTTGCGACGCGCCTCGTAGGCTTGCGCTCGAAAGCGCTCGTTTTCGCGGTGTACGGCTTCTCCGGACTGACCGCGGCGATGGCGGGCATCCTGATCAGCTCGAACGTGCGCAGCGCCGACGGCAACAACGCTGGCCTTCTGCTGGAACTCGACGCTATTCTTGCCGTCACGCTCGGCGGCACGTCGCTGCTCGGCGGCCGCTTCAGTTTCGCCGGCACGGTGCTCGGCGCACTGATCATTCAGACACTGACCTACACGACGTATTCGATCGGTGTGCCGCCCGAAGCTACGTTGGTCGTGAAGGCGGCGGTAGTGCTCACGGTTAGCGTAATCCAGTCGCCAGCCGCGCGCGCACTCGCGATGTCGGTCGGCATGCAGATAATCAAGCAACGCGGGGTGGCACGATGAGACGATTCTTCTCTGCGTGGGCTCATATTGTCGATCCGCGCACGTTGCCCATCGCGGTCACGATCCTACTGTTCTGTGCGCTGTTCGGCTTCGGCTCCGTGATGTACACGGGCTTTTTCTCGTGGCAAGTGCTGCTCGATCTGCTCGTCGACAACGCCTTTTTGCTGATCGTTGCGATCGGCATGACGTTCGTGATCGTGTCAGGCGGCATCGACCTGTCAGTGGGTTCCGTGGTTGCGCTCACCACCATCGTTGAAGCCGTATTGTCCGAACGCTTTCACTTATCGGTGTGGGTGATCGTGCCGATCGTTTTGCTGATGGGCACCGTATTCGGCGCCGTGCAGGGCGCGCTCATTCATTTCTTTCGACTGCAGGCGTTTATCGTGACGCTCGCCGGCATGTTCTTCGCGCGCGGCTTGTGTTTTCTGATCACCACGCAGTCGATCACGATTACGGATCCGACCTTCCACGCCATCTCGGCATTCCGGCTCGACATCGGCATCGGCTCTGTGACGGCGAACGTGTTGATCGCGTTCGTCGCGCTGCTCGCTGCCATCTTCGTCGCTCACTTCACGCGTTTTGGCCGCAACGTGTACGCGGTAGGCGGCAATGCGCGCTCCGCTTTGCTGATGGGGCTGCCGGTCGCGCATACGCGCATCGGCGTGTATGCGCTGAGCGGCTTCTGCTCGGCGCTCGGCGGGGCGGTTTTCACGTTCTACGTGTTGTCCGGCTACGGCCTGCAGGGGCAAGGGATGGAACTCGACGCCATCGCGGCAACCGTGATCGGCGGAACGCTGCTGACGGGCGGTGTCGGCTATGTGGTCGGTTCGCTGTTCGGCGTCGGCATTCTCGGCACGATTCAAACGTTGATTACGTTCGACGGCACACTCAGTTCCTGGTGGACCCGCATCGTGATCGGCGCGCTGCTTTGCGCTTTCTGCCTGCTGCAACGGCTGATCGAACGGCATGCAAAGTCGGTGCGGCGACCTGGCGGCACCGGCGCGGTCGTCACGTCGGGACGCGAGCGCGGGCAAACCGAGCCTTCAAGCGCATCGGATTCGCACGCGATAGGACGCGCGCCCGAGCAGGCATGAGCAGGCATGAGCAGTGGCCGGCGGCGGGTGAGAGCCGCGGGCTTCGAACAGCAACCTCAGCGGCCCATCGAAACGCGCCACACCGCCACGTCGCTCACTCCCTCAGCGCCTGCCCTCGCGTTTCCGGCAGCGTAAGCGCGGCGAGAATCACAATCCCGTAGGCTGCCGCCGCGAATGCGCCGATCGCGTGTCCAAGCGTCATCGTCTGCGACACGTAGCCGATCAGGAATGGAAACGTCGCGCCGATAGCTCGTCCGAAGTTGTAGCAGAACCCCTGGCCCGAACCGCGAATCCTCGTCGGAAACAACTCGGTCAAAAACGCGCCCATGCCCGAGAAAATACCCGACGCGCAAAACCCAAGCGGGAAACCGAGCACGAGCATCGACAGATTATCCAGCGGAAGCTGCGTGTAAATCGACGCAATCGCGCATGAAGCGACAGCGAACGCGATGAACGCGCGCTTGCGGCCAATACGGTCGCTGACATACGCGCCCGTCAGATAGCCGCAATACGATCCGACGATCACGACGCCGAGATAACTGCCGGTGCCGATCACGCTCAAGTGCCGCTCGGTTTTCAGATACGTCGGCAGCCACGTGGTCACCGCGTAGTAGCCGCCTTGCACGCCGGTCGCGAGAATGGATGCGCGCAGCGTCGTCCAGACAATATCGCCGCGGAAAATGTCGAGCATCGAAGGACGCGCCTGAGCCGCATCCTGGGCTTCTTTCTGCCGCCGATGCACCTCCGGCTCTTCGACGAAGCGGCGGATCCAGATCACGAACGGTGCCGGCGCAATGCCGACTGCGAACAGCACACGCCACGCGTAATCCGCGGGGACGAGCGAAAACACGGCCATGAAGAGCAATGTCGACACGCCCCAGCCGATCGCCCAACCAGCCTGCACGAGTCCCACCGCCTTGCCGCGGTCGCGCGCGCGGATCACCTCGCCGATCAGCACGGCGCCCGCGGTCCATTCGCCGCCGAAACCCAGCCCCATCAATCCGCGCGCCCACAGCAGTTGCGAGAAGTTCTGCGCAAGCGCGCAGGCCAGCGTAAAAATCGCGAACCACAGAATCGTGATCTGCAAGGTCTTCACGCGGCCGATGCGATCGGACAGCACGCCCGCCGCCCAGCCGCCGACCGCCGAACTCAGCAGCGTGACCGTGCCGATCAGTCCTGCATCGCCGCGCGTGATGCCCCACGTCGCGATCAGCGTCGGAATCACGAAGCTCAGGAATTGCGTGTCCATTGCATCGAGCACGTAGCCGATCTTGCAACTCCAGAACGCGCGCTTCTCGGCAGCGGAGATCTGCCGATACCACGCAAATGGGCCTTTCGCTGCGACGGAGCCGTCGTAGCGCTCGGCGTCCGCGGTCAACTGCGCTTTGGTTTCCATGCTTGAACTCCGGTCGTCGTTATGGGCCGCGTCTTGCGCGCGGCTTGCGGATGAAATGGCGCCGCGCTAGATGACGGCGAGCGAGGCGTTGGGAATGTCGGTGACGAGCATGTGTCCCGGCTTGTGCGCGATCGCGAACGGCAGGCGCGCGCTCTCGATGGCGGCTTGTGGCGTGACGCCGCATGCCCAGAACACCGGCAGTTCGTCGCTGCGCACTTCGACTGCATCGCCGAAATCGGGCCGGCCGAGATCGCGAATGCCGATCAGCGACGGGTCGCCGATATGCACGGGCGCGCCATGCACTGCGGGAAAGCGGCTCGTGATCTGAATCGCGCGGATTGCGTCGGCGGCTTTCAGTGGACGCATCGAGACGACGCGGTTGCCGCCGAACACGCCAGCGGGCACGTTGCGTTCGCGTGTGCGATACATGGGCACATTGACCTGCTGTTCGATATGGCGCAGGCCAATGCCTTCGCGGCGCAGCATTTCTTCGAACGAAAACGAGCAGCCGATTGCGAACACCACCAGGTCGTCGCGCCAGAGTTCGTTGAGGCTGCGCACTTCTTCGGCACGCTCGCCGTGGCGATACACATAAAACGCAGGTATGTCGTTACGAATATCGAGGTCGGCGCCGAGCGAGGGCACGCGCCACTGGCCCGTCTCGCCGATCCCAAGCAATGGACACGCCTTCGGATTGAGCGTGCAGAAACGCAGAAAATCGGCGGCGTATTGCTGCGGAAGAATGGCGAGATTGGCTTGCGCGTAGTCGCCGCAAAAGCCTGCGGTGGGGCCCGACAGACGGCCGCTGCGTATCTGCTGACGAAATTCGGATGGCGTGTATGACATGAACGGCTCGCTTCGGATTTAACGGACTGACCTTCTGATGCGTTCCAGAGTAGTAACGTCAAAAATATCCATCCAGCGAGTTTTTCTTCCATTCCGTTAAATTAAATTTAACGGCGGAAGTGCCGCTTTACGGCGATCATGCCGCCTGTTCATCCGCTCGTTTGCGAGACCACATGCAATGAATACCCGCTTCGTCGAAACATTCCTGACGCTCGCCAGGCTCGGTAGTTTTCGTGCGACGGCGGCGGCGATGCACGCAACGCCCGCCGCCATTTCACTGCGTATCAAGACGCTGGAGTCGGAACTCGGCGTCGAATTGATCGAACGCGATGCGCCCGAATTCAAGCTCACCGCAAATGGCGAGCGGCTGCTTGCGCACGCGCGCTCGGTGGTGCAGGCCACGCGTTCGCTGCAACTGGCCGCACAGGACGAAACGCAGTTGGCGACCCGGCTGCGCCTCGGCGTGATCGAGACGGTCGTGCATAGCTGGTTGCCCGACTACATCCGCATGCTGAACCTGGAGTACCACCGCATAGTCGTGGACCTGACCGTCGATTCGAGCGCCGTGCTCGGACCTCGCCTGCGCGCCGGCGAACTCGATCTCGTGATCCAGGTGGAAGAAGCGGGCGAGCGCGAGACATCGATTGTGTCGGCATTGCTGGCAAGTTATCCGGTGCGCTGGATCGCGCGCAGCGACCTGATTCCCGCGAGCCGTGCGAAGCATGTCGGGGCGCTGCTGCGCAAACCGGTTCTCACGTTCGGCCGCGGCACGGCGCCGCAAATCGCGGTGGAGACTATCGTACACACGCTGGCCACGCGCGCGGGCGTACCGCTCGCCGATACGCAGGTGACGTGCATGCCGTCGGTCGCGGTCATCGTCAAACTATTGCGCGACGGCTTTGGCATCGCGGCTGTGCCCGCGCTTTTTGTCGAGCCGTATCTGACGAGCGGAGAGTTGGGGCAGTTGCAGGTGCGTCCGTTGCCGCCGCCGATCAACGTGGCGATGTACTACCGCGACGATGCCGACGTCGGCGTGCTTGCAGCGGCGCGCGTTGCGCGCAATGCCTGCGATGGGTATGCGAAAGCGATGGGGCGGCAGTTGATCGAGAAGCGCCAGTGAAGCGCGGCTTGCCTATCTGGTTTCGAGGCGCCGCTGTGCTGTCGCCGTCAGGCGTTCGAGCGGAAGCGTGCTAGCCGCGAGCGCGGCGATGTCGGGATAGTGTTCGCGCGTGATGTCCGTCAACACCTGGCCGGGCGGCGCTTCTATCGCGACGCGCATGCCCATTTCCTGCATGACGGTGAGTGCGTCGAACCATCGCACGGTGTAGCGCATGTTGGTCGCGAGGTCGTCGCGAATCGCGTCGGCCGTGTACAAGGGGCGCCCGCCGCGATTGCCGATGTAGATGCTTTGCGGCGCGCTGAAGTGAAGGGTACGCGCGTAGGCCGACAGTTCGTTGCTTGCGTTCGCGAGCAATTCGCAATGTGAAGGCACGCTGACCGCAAGGCGCGTCGCCTTGCGCGCCCCCGCGGCCAACGCGCGGGCGAGAAAGCTGTCCAACGCGGCGTTCGCACCCGCCATGACGATCTGCCGCGGCGCGTTCACATTGCCGATGTAGACGGGCGGCTCGCCTGCGTCGGCATGCTGGGCGGCGAGCGTTGCGAGCTGGTGCTCCGTCAACCCCGACACTGCCGCCAGACCGTAGCCCGATGGGTAGGCGGCCTCCATCAATTCGGCGCGACGGTGGACCATCGTCAATGCGTCGTGGAAGGCGAGCGCGCCGCAGCTCACCGCCGCCGGGTACGCGCCCACCGACAACCCGGCGCTCATCTCGGGCGTCAGCCCTTCATCGGCCAGCGCGCGGGAGAGAGCCACCCCGGCCACGGTCAGGCCGCACTGCACGGCAACGGTCGAGCGCAATGCATCGGGTGTGTCGAGCGAAAGGACGTCGATGCCGAGTACGTTGGAAGCCTCGTCGAGCGTCGCATGCACGGCGGGATGCGGCGGTAGGCGATGCAGGAAGCCGTCGGTCTGCGAACCTTGGCCCGGGAAGATCAGCGCGAGCATCAGACGTCAGTCGGCTGGACGGCGGCCCACGGATCGGCAAGCAGTTGCGGACCGCTTGCGTGGCGCGCCATCACACGTGCTTTGCCCGCGGCCCACTCGGCTAGTGCGACACCGCCTGCCGGCGTTTCCAGTTGCGCGTCGATGCGAATGCCGGTTTGCCGCGAGAGCGCGTCGAACCGCTTCAGCAAGCCAGCGGCGCAATCGCGCGATAATCGTTCGGGTGTCCGAATCAAAAGATCCAGGTCGCTCGATTCCGACACCGTGTTTCTCCGCGTTGCCAGTTCGAAACCCGCGCTTCCCGTGGGGCCCCACACGAGTCGATTCAATGCACTGGTCGAGTCCCGTTGCAACGCGGCGAGCGCGACAAAGGCGGGCAATGCGGTGCGCCCCGCGAGCGGTTCGCTCCGCACGAGTGCTTCGGGCGCTGTTGCTTCGACGATCTCCGCCGATGCAACCCACGTGCCGTACCGCTGCGAGCGCTGCGCGCCGCGCACGCCGACTGCGACGACGCCCAGCGCGGTAAGCGCACGCCGCACGACCGCATACGGCGCGCGCTCGAAAGCGTCGCGGACCCATGCGGGTTCGCCTTCGAACGTAGCGAGACGCCGCAAGTGCAGCAGGTCGTGCGGCCGCCAACGTGTATCAGACGACCCGGCGCACGGCGCAGCGGACTGCGCGGTGAAGGGCGGCGCGGCACAGACACGCATTACACGGCATCCCATTGTTCAGCGAGCCGCCGGCGCACTTCGATAGACGCCGCGCGGTTCTTCTGCGCGGCCGCCGATTCCAGCCGCCGCGACAGGTTGCGGCTGCCCGTGCGTGCGCTGCTGATCTGTTCGCACAACACCTGCCGTACGCGCTTGATTTGCGCGGCGTCAGGTGCATCCGCGTCGATGCCTTCTATCAGTTGATCGAGCAGTCCGAGCTTCGCAAACGAGGCCATCGAGTACGACATCGGCACAATGGTTTCGCCGAGTGCGTCAAGTGCTTCGACCGTGCGGCGGGTGACGCGCGCGGCGGCTTCCTTGCCCATCGCATGGACCATCGTGCCGGGTGCATCGAGCGCGACGATGCGATTCGCCTGGTAGCCATGTGCGAGGAATGCGCCCGACATCGCCGGTCCGACGATCAGCGCGATGACCGGATGTCCCGCATCGCGAGCCGACGCATAAGCGTCGACCGCGGCGGCACACGCGAGATGAATGCCGAGCATTTCCTCGCGATAGCCATACGCCTGGCTTTTCACATCGACGATCGCGACGATAGGGCGGCGCGTGCTGCTCGCCGCATCGGCCGCGATCGTCTCGCGGACCGCTCGTGCGAGTTGCCAGCCTTGTTCGAGACCGACCACGTTGTCGGTCGCGCGCGGAAAGCGGTTGGCGGGATCGGGCACGACGGTGATGAAGCGCGCGGTCTCGTCGCCAAGCGGCGCATCGCCGCTCCACACCGGCGCCGCGTTGCCGGAATCGCCGGCGAGCGCGTGGAACCAGCGCGCGCCGCGGCTCAGTTGGGTGTCGCTCATACTTGCTCCTTGCGCGGCTGATTGTCGTTTTGCTTCGTCGAATAAACCTCGCGCATGCTTTCCGGCGTCACGCTGGCCGGATCGATCCGCGCAAGCCGTTGCAAGAATACGTCGACCTGTTCGCTTCGGTGTGCAGCCGGCACGCCGAGCGCGAACGCTGAACGCACGGCGGCGCGCACGGCCTCGGCGTCGTCGTCGACGAGGCTATCGGCGAGCGCCGTCGCCGCACGCTGTTCTCCGCCGATCAGTTGCCACACGCGGCGCCGGTCGCTTGCATCCAGCTCTTCGATGCCGGCTTCCTGTTCGATCACCTCGGGCCCGTTCATACCGAGCCTGCCCTGCTTCGTCACGACGAGGTACGAACACAGCGCAGCCGCGAGCGACATGCCGCCGAAGCAGCCGACCATGCCCGCGATCACGCCGACCACCGGCACATGACGACGCAGCGCAACGATCGCTGCCTGCATCTCGGCGATCACGGCGAGGCCCAGGTTGGCTTCCTGAAGGCGCACGCCGCCGGTTTCGAACAGCACGACCGGCCGCACCATCTTGCCGCGCTCGCAATCGCGCAGCGCCAGTTCGAGAGCAGCGGCGATCTTGCTGCCCGATACTTCGCCGATGCTGCCGCCCTGAAACGCCGATTCGATCGCGGCGATCACAGCGGGCTCGCCGTCGATCGTGCCGCGCGCGATCACGCAGCCGTCGTCCGCCTGGCAAACGACGCCTTGCAGCGGCAGCCAGGGCGACTCGATCCTGTCGAATGGGCCGAGCAATTCGCGGAAGGTGCCCGGATCGAGCAGCGAGCGGGCACGCTCGCGAGCGGGCAGTTCGATAAAGCTGTCGCGCAGCAGCGGCGCGGCATGCGTGCTTGCAAGCGTGCTCATGCGTCGTCTCCCTGTTCGGCGGCCTCGACGGCTTCGGCGAGCCGCAACGCCACGACGCCAGGCGTCGCACCGAAGTCGTTGATTTCGATTTGCGCGGCGCCGTCGTAGCGAGTGAAGAAGCGGTCGAGCACGCTCTTCCAGATGTGACTGTAGCCGTCCACGCTCGTGCGCACGACGACATGCGCGGTGAGCGCGTTGGCGTTATCGGCGGGGGCGAGCAGCACTTCCAGATCGCCCGAGCCGACCACGCCGACATGCGCGCGAGTCGTGACGGCGCGTTGCGCCGGATAGTCGAAGGTCAGATGTTCCATGTGGCTCAGCTCCCGCTGGCGTCGTGATGCGCCAGCATGTCGAGAAAGAGGGTGGCGGCGAGCAGGTCGGCTGCGCCGCCGGGCGATGCGTTGAGCGACAGCAGTTGCTGTTCGAGTGCGGCGAGCGCGATCTGGCCTTCCGGTGTCGAGCTGCCACCGGCTTGCACCACGCGCTGCGCGCCGCGTTGTCCGGCATGCAAGCCGGCGAGACCCGCGCGATGCAGCAGGCAGGTGTCGTCGAGCGAAGCCATGATCGAGAGCAGGGCGTCGACGCGGGCGGCGTCTTCGGCGATGCCGCGCTCGCGCGCCGCGAGCAACGCGGGCAAGCCCGTGCCGATCACATGCGGAAAGCCTTCTTGCGCTTCGCGGCGTGCGCCGCCGACCTGATAGCGCTGCCGCACGCGCTCTCCGTGACTGTCGGTCGCAGCGGCAAAGCGGTCGGGGAAGCAGGCGATCTGCGCCGCGCGTTGGCAGATGTTCGATGCGTCGAGGCGGCCCACGGTCTGCTGCAACGACGCGCCCGCGACCAGCAGCCCGACAATCCAGATTGCGCCGCGATGCGCGTTGCTGCCGCCTGTTGCGCGCAGCATGTCCTGCTCGCCCGCGCGGCCGATCTGCGCGAGTTCAGTGCGCAATAGCGCCGACGGTTCGCCGCGGCGGCGCGCCGTGCGCGCTAGCGCGTCGAACGTCGGTTCGAGCGCATGCGCCGAGCGCCGCATGATCGCGAGGTCGAGGTCACGATGCGCGCCGCTGCCGCGCCGATCGACGAGCGCGGGCTTCGGCGTGAGTTCGGCTTCGTCGATTAGCGCGGTCACGGCGTAATGCGCGAGTTCCGCGTCGGTGAGCAGGTTCTGGATAGGCTTGCTGACGCGAGCGGCCGGCATCGGCGCGGGCCCGACTTGCGCGCCTTGTGCGGCCCGTGCGGCCTGGGCGGACGACCGCTCATCGCGCTCGAACAAGACAGCAGCGGCTCTCATCACCAGCTCCTGAAGCGAGCCGGCGGCGCATACAAACCGCCCGACCACGTGACCAGATCGTCGATGCTGCGTGCGGCCAGCAGCGAACGCTTCGCTTCACCGCGGCGAATGCCAAGATCTTCCGGATACGCGACGATGCCGCGCCGGCGCAGTTCGGCGGTTTTCTCGGGCTTCGCACGCAAGCCGATCGGCGTCACGCCGGCCACGGCGGCGATTGCGGCGCGCCGTTCGTCGATGCCTTCGGCCTTGTGCAAATGCGCGATGCCTTCTTCGGTGACGACATGGCTCACGTCGTCGCCATAGATCATGACCGGCGCGATCGGCATGCCGTTTTTCGCACCCACGGCGACGGCATCCAGTTCGTCGACGAAAGTCGGCTCGCCGCCTTTCTTGTATGTCTCCGCGAGTTGCACGACGAGCTTCTGACCACGCGACACGGGCCCTTGATCCTTCAGGAGCTTGAGCCACGCTTCGCTCGAATGACGGCGGCCGCGCGGATCGTGGCCCATGTTCGGCGCTCCGCCGAAGCCGGCGAGACGTCCACGCGTCACCGTGGATGAATTGGCGTCCGCGTCGATCTGCAACGTCGAGCCGATGAAGAGGTCGACGCCGTATTGCCCGGCCAGTTGACACAGAACGCGGTTCGAGCGCAGCGTGCCGTCGTTACCGGTGAAGAACACGTCCGGACGCGCCTCGATATACGCCTCCATGCCGACTTCGCTGCCGAAGCAATGGATGCTCTCGACCCAGCCCGATTCGATCGCGGGGATCATCGTGGGGTGCGGATTGAGCGTCCAGTTGCGGCAGATCTTGCCCTTCAGGCCGAGCGACTCGCCGTAGGTAGGGAGCAGCAACTCGATCGCCGCGGTGTCGAAGCCAATGCCGTGGTTCAGAGAACTCACGCCGTACGGTTCGTAGATGCCGCGTATCACCATCATCGCGGTCAGCACCTGCAGATCGCCGATATGGCGCGGATCGCGCGTAAAAAGCGGCTCCACCGCGAACGGCCGGTCCGCTTGCACGACGACGTCGACCCACGAGCCTGGAATATCGACACGCGGCAGTTCATCGACGATCTCGTTGACCTGGACGATTACGATGCCATGACGAAACGCGGCGGCCTCCGCGATGGTCGGTGTGTCTTCGGTGTTCGGGCCCGTGTAGAGATTGCCGTGACGGTCCGCCTTTTCTGCGCAAAGCAGCGCGACGTGCGGCGTCAGGTCCACGAACATGCGCGCGTAAAGTTCGACGTACGTGTAGATCGCGCCGATTTCCAGTTGCCCGTCTTCGAGCAGTTGCGCGACGCGCAAGCTCTGTGGCCCGGCAAACGCAAAATCCACTTTATGCGCGATGCCGCGTTCGAACAGCGCGAGATGCTCGGGGCGACTGATGCTCGATATGAGCAGATGCACGTCGTGAAGCTTCTGCGGATCGACTTTCGCCAGCGAGCGCGACAGAAAATCCGCCTGCTTCTGGTTGTCGCCCTCGAGCGCGACCCGGTCGCCTGGCTGGATCAGCGTTTCGAGAGCATCGACGATGCGGTTGGGCGGCAGGACGCCGTCTTCGAGCCATGGCGCAATAGCGGCGAGGCGGCGGTTCTTTTCGTCGCGGCGCGTGGTCCATGAACGTGCGGCGGATGACGCTTCGGCGGATGGGTTCATCGGCTCAATCAGCTCCCGGTGGTGATGCGCGGGGGTCTGCCGCGCGGCTTGGGCCGGTTCGCGAGCGCGGCTTCCGCCTGCGCGCGTTCGGTCAGGAAACGGTGGAGCAGATCGCCCGTGCCGAGCAGGTGCGCAACGACGAGCGCTTGCGCGCCCGGCACGTCGCGCCGTTGCACGGCGTCGAGCAATTCGCTGTGTTCATTGTCGGATTCGCCCTTGTAAGAAGGCAACCCGAATTTCAGGCGCAAATACCGTTCGCCACGCCGATGCAGCACGCGGATCAGGTCTTCGAGTTGAGGACGCGCGGCCGGCGCATACAGGCTCATGTGGAACTCGGCATTGCGCGCCACGTACAGCGACGGGTCCGGCTCGCGCTCCGCCGCGCGGCACAGCGCCGCGCATTCGCGCAGCGTGGCCGCCGTGTGTTTGGGTATTGCCAGCCCGATCGCAAGGCTCTCCAACGCGGAGCGGATCTCGTAGATCTCACGCGCTTCATCTGCGGACAAGGGCGCGACGGTCGCTCCTTTGTGCATCGCGACCTTCGCCCAGCCTTCGGTCTCGAGCAGGCGCAACGCCTCCCGCACCGGGATCGCGCTAACCGAAAAGTGCCGGGCGAGCGCGTCCTGGCGCAGCGGCGCGCCGGGCGCCAGCGTGCCGTCGATAATCGCCTCGCGCAACGCCTCCGCGATTACGCGGGACGTGCTCTCCCGTGGCGCGGCTGCAGGAAGAAGCGGGGCGCGCACGGGGGCATCCAGGGGAAAACCATCTGTTGCATCGTTCATAGTTCAAATATTATATACAAAACGACGCGAATTAAACGCGGGCAAACCCGGAATTTCTCTCCGAGCCCCGCAGGGTGCTGCGGGCTTGCACGGCAACCATGGCTTCACGACGCTCGTGTCCGGTCGTTTCCCTTTCATATGCAGGTAACAGCAGGCAGGAGGAGCACGATGAGTTCACTCACCGACCGCACGTCGGCCGCACGGCGCCGCACGCCGTTGAATCGCTCGCAGATCGCGGGTTTTTGGGGCGCTTGGGCCGGCTGGACGCTCGACGGCATGGACTCGTTCATTTACGCGCTCGTGCTCACGCCGGCGCTGACCGAGCTATTGCCGCGCTCCGGCTACGCGGCGACGCCCGCCAACATCGGGCTGGCCGGTTCAATTCTGTTTGCGCTGTTCCTGGTCGGCTGGGGCATGTCCTTCATATGGGGACCGCTCGCCGATCGCTTTGGCCGAACCAAGGTGCTGGCGGGCACGATCTTCACATTCGCGATTTTCACGGGGCTTGCCGCGACCTCTCACAACGTATGGGAGTTGGGAATCTATCGCTTCATTGCGGGCGTCGGCATTGGCGGCGAATGGGCGCTGGCCGGCACCTACGTGGCGGAAGCGTGGCCGGAGGATCGTCGCAAGATGGGCGCCGGCTATCTGCAAACGGGGTATTACGCGGGCTTCTTCCTGGCGGCGGCGCTCAACTACACGATTGGCGTGCACTTCGGCTGGCGTGCGATGTTCCTGACGGGAGCCGTGCCGGTCGTCGTCGCGATTCTGATTTTGTTGCGCGTGAAGGAATCCGAGAAATGGCAGAAGGCCGAGGCGCACGCCGAACGCGCGAAACCGCTGCGCGAGATTCTGGGACCGGCCTACCGGCGACGCACATGGGTCGCATGCATTCTGTTGACGATTGCCATTATCGGTTTGTGGGCGGGAGCCGTATATGAGCCGTCGGCCGTCATTCAGCTTGCGTCCAAGGCCGGCATGGCGAAGAACGATGCAATCAGAATGGCGTCGCTCGCAACGGGCTTGCTGTCCATCGGCACGATTCTCGGATGCCTCGCACTGCCGCCGCTCGCTGAACGCTTCGGGCGCCGCAAGACGCTGGCGTTTTACTTCGCGGGAATGGCGGTGGCGATCACCGGCAGTTTCGGCTGGGCCTTCTATTTGCCGAACGGGCTCGCGCCGTTCATCGCATGGCTGTTCGTGCTGGGTTTCTTCGGCGGCAACTTTGCGCTGTTCAGCTTGTGGCTGCCCGAGCAGTTCGAAACGCGCGTGCGTGCGACGGCGTTTGCGTTCTGTACGTCGTTCGGACGGTTCGTCGGCGCCGGCGTGAACTTTCTGCTTGGCGCGGCGGTTCTTCACATGCACACGCTCGGGGTGCCGGTGGCTCTGACGGCGCTCGTGTTCGTCGCCGGTCTGTTTGTCATTCCGTTCGCGCCGGAGACGAAGGGTGAAGTGCTGCCGCAGTAAATCTGACGGGCTTCGCAGCGCGGTGCCGACCGTTTGCCGGCACTGATCTGCCACCAAGCCTGAACGTGCAACTCACTCTGCATGACGCCGCGCGCGCCGGTGTGGGAGCAGCAACGAAACGAGCGGCCAGCCGAGATTCACCCCGAGACTCGCAATCACGATGAGCGCCATACCCGCGAGTTGCGGCAGCGAAAGCGCGCGGTCGTACACGATCGCATCGACGGCAATCGCAGTGAGCGGATAGATGAACAGCAGTACCGCGATGATCGGCGTGGTGAGCTTGGGCAACGCGCCGTAGATCAGCACATACGAAAGCCCCGTGTGCAACACCCCCATGCCGACGATCCAGAACCACTGCATTGCCCCGATATGCACGGCGTCAAAGGGCGCAATAAGCGGCGCGATGATCGGCAGGAACACCACACCTACCGCGCATTGCGCGAGTGTCAGCAGGTGCGGGCGCAGGTCGCCGAGTCCCTTGGCGATCAACGTGACGCTCGCGTACAGCACCGAGCCGGCCAATGCTTCGCCGATGCCGATCAGATAGCTCGTATGGCCTTGCAGATTTTCCGTGGCCGCCACACCCGACGCGAGCACGAGCCCGACGAACGCGGTCGCGATCCAGCCAAGCCGATCCGCGCCCAGCCGTTCGTTGAAAAGCGCGGCGCCGATCAGCACGACCCAGAACGGCTGCACGTGGAACACCACGGTCGCGACCGCAATGCTGGTGCGATGGATCGCATCGAAAAAACCGACCCATTGCGTGACCATCAGCACGCCGGAGATCAGCGCGAGTACGACCGTACGCCGTGTGAAATGTGCGCGCGTGAAGAAGCCCTTCCACGCGCAGTAGGCGGCCAGCGAGAGGAATCCAAACAGGCAACGAAAGAACACCAGTGTCAGCGCGCCGAGCCGCGCTTCCTCGACAAAGACGCCGAGCGTGCCCATCAGCAGCCCTCCGCCGGCCAACGTGATGGCGCCCTGTTGACGTTGGGTGAGGGTCATGCCGATCGTCTCCGTGAAGTGATGCAGCCAAGTATTGCGCCGGTTGCGCGGCAATCACAAACGAATTAAATTGAGAAATTCCATAAGCGGGATTGATAAATCATGCACCCCGAATTCGACGCCGATCTGTTGCGCACTTTCGTCGCGGTCGTGGATACGGGCAGTTTCACGAAAGCGTCGGCTACCGTTCACCGCTCGCAGGCCGCGGTCAGCATGCAGATCAAGCGCCTCGAAGCCATGCTCGGCACCACGCTGTTCGCGCGCAACACGCGCAACCTGTCGCTCACGCGGCCCGGCAATACGCTGCTCGAATACGCGAGGCGCGTGCTGGCGTTGCACGAGGAAGCGTGGTCGGCTATCGTTCGGCCCGAAGTTACCGGACGCGTGGTGCTCGGCGCGCCGGACGATTACGTGTCGTCGCTGTTGTCGCCGGTCTTGCGGCGATTTTCGAATCTCTATCCGCACGTGGAAATCGAAATCGTCTGCGCGCAGAGCACTTCGCTCGCGCCGATGCTGGCCGACAACAAGATCGATCTCGCCTTTGTCACGCGCGACCGCAAATTGCGCGGCGAATTCGTTCGCAGCGAGCCGATGGTGTGGGTAGGGGCGAGCGTCGATACGCCGGTACTGGCGGCGTCGCCGTTGCCCGTCGGGCTGTATGAGCCCGGCTGCGTGGCGCGCCAGCATACGCTGGCCGCGCTCGACGGCTCGCGGATTCGCTATCGCGCGGCATTCAGCAGCGCGAGCTTGATGGGCCTCGTCGCAACGGTGGACGCCGGTTTGTCGGTGGTGGCGCTCACGCGCTGCAGCGTGCCGCCGCGCCTCGCTATTCTCGGCGAAGCACAGGGCTTGCCGAAAATAGAGCCGCTGGAAATCGTGGTCGCGCGCAGCGCGAAGTCAGACAGGCCAACCTGCGATTATCTGGCAGCGCAGATGGTTCAGGATCTGTCGTTACGCAACCAGCCGCGCGGGTCGTCGGCCGCGCAGTGAACGGTGCGGACGACTTCACGCTTTTCGGTCGCAGCGCGATGCGAATCAAAACGTGATGTTGGTGCGCAGGCCGACGACGAACGTGTTGCGCAGCGGCTTCGTCGGATCGTTCGGATTCTGACCGGCGCCCGCGTTGAAGGTGTATTGCGCGTCGGCCTGTAGCATCCACCACGGGGCGATCTGGTACTGGTAGGTCGCTTCGAGCGCGGTTTCACTTGTTCGAACACCGTACGGTCCGCCGCTGAATGCCAGGTTATCCTGATCGATTCCGTGTGCGTGGCTGCCGATCTTGATGTACGTGAGCGCGAGACCCACGCTGTCATTGTCGCGGCCGGCGAACGGCGCTTTGAGCACGACGCCGAGATTGGCCGCGACGCTCACCAGATTGCGGTCACCCGGCGCGCCCATCACGCGCGCGAACACGCCGAGGCTGCGCGCTTCGCTCGGGTTGGGCCGCCAGATCATCTGATCGGCCACCGCGTAGAAGCTGTAGTCGCCGCGATGGTTCGCCGCGACGCCCGTTGACGCGGGACTCGCAAGCGACACACCGTTGCTGTCGTAGCGTTGATCTGCGAAATGGCCATTGTTGTACCAGACGCCGATCTTGTAGGTGCCCGGCAGTCCGCCCCCGGCAGTGCTCGCCGCAGGCGGCGTGTCGCTGTCTGCCGGCTGATTGATCGCATACTGCAACTCGCCGATGAACAGCGTGCCGTTATGCAGGTTGAAATTAGTCCCGCTCCGGTTGTTCGGATTGTTGCCGAGCGGATCGCCGTCGAACACACCGGCGAGCGCCGTCAACGAAGGCGTGATCTGTCCGCGCACGCGCACGCCGAGCGCCGACAGCGGATACGCCGGCCCGCCCGACGGCATGTCGTAAGTGGGCAGCGCGGGCCAGCCGAACATCGTGTTGATGAAAAGCGCGGAGTACGTGCTGGAGATGAACTCCTGGTCGATACTTTGCTGACCGACCTTCACGTCGATCCGTTTGTTCAGGAACGACTGCTGATACCACAGCTCCCACAGGCGCGTGCTGTTTTCGGCTTCAATGCCGCTTGCCGTATTCAGCGTGCCGAGTTTGTCACCGCTGAAGTTGCCTCCGTGAATCTGCAATGCGCTCACGTTGAACTGGCCGCCCGGCAAGCCGAACGCCTTGTCGGTATCCAGTTGGACAGTCGCGGTAGTCACGCCGTCGTACGCGGCGCCGCGCGCGAGGCCGCCGCGCAGGTTGCCAAGCAGTTCGCTGGTTTCAGTGAGAGCGAAGCTCACGCCATATTTGCCGAGCCACGGGCGCAAGCCGCCCATGTCGCCGAACATCTGGTCGCGGTTCCAGAAGCCGGTCTCGCTGGCTGCGGCTTTGCCCGTATCCGCGCCTGCTGCTTCGTTTGCTTTGCTTGCATCGCGCGCGGCGTCGGCATTTGCGCCTGCGTTGGCATCGCCCTGCGCCATTGCCACACCCGAAGTGCAAGCCCATGCGAACGCCGTGCACCACGCGATGCGGCGAAACGAACGCGTGCGGCTGCGCCCGGCCGCCTTGCCGCCAGATGACAGAAAATCGAAGCGGACAGGCAGGGATGCAACGGGGCGAATGGATCGGGCGAGCTTCATCAAAATGCCTTTAATGTTGTTATCGACTGCTTTCGCGCGCCGCGGCGTTAAATAGCTATTTAACCGGGCGCAGGCCGGCATCGGTTCGCGCGAACCGGACAATGGGCGTGATCGTACCGAGGCATGTACTGGTGCGTCAACGAGATGCAAACGACTCGCGCCAGCATGCAGGGACTCACGCGTCGAAAATTCGTGCGAACGCGTAACGGTGCGGCTTGTCGAACCGCACGAGTTTCCGCAGTCTCTTACAAGGAGTTACATATGAAGCGTGTCCTTCTGATTTCGTTGCTGGCGAGCGCCGGTCTTTTCGCAAGCGGCGTTTCGAACGCACAGTTGAATCTGAAACAGTTCGGCATTGGTGGCGGGGACACATCCGCGGATGCTGGCGCGGCATCGTCTGGCGGCATATCGCAGTTGTTGCAAACCTATGTGGGTGCGAATCAGCAGGTGCTGAGCGGGCAGTCGTCGCTTGCGTCCGCAATGGGTCTGTCGAGCGCGGCCGGGCAGGCGCAGCAGGCCGCCGGCTTGCTGAGCGGCGGTACGCCGTCGGTCAGCCAGTTGACGCAAGTCGGCAGCACGCAGCAGTCGCTGTCGCAAACGTTGACGCAGGCATTTGCCAGCCGTGCGGGTGGAGCGGGCAACGCAACGCAAACGCCGGTGAACAAGCAGGCGTTCACCGACGGCCTTGCGTCGCTCGGTAAAGGCGTCAGTCAGTATTCGAGCCTGCAGTCGGGCCTCGGCAGCATCGGGCAGATGAATCCTGCTTCGCTGCTGCAGGCCGGCATGAATCCGCAGACCGCGCAGAGCGCGTCGTATATCGCGCAATCGGCGCCTGGGCAGTTGCAGTCGCTGATGTCGACGCTCAGTTCCGCGGTACAGTTCGCAACGAGCCACGGTATCAGCGTGCCGTCGATCGCGAAGTCGGCGCTCGGAGGCGGGCAGTAGCGCAACTAGAACCAGACGGACGACGCCTATGTCACACACACTCAATCTCGACAACTACTTCGAGCGCATTGGTTATACGGGCCCGCGTGCGCCGACGCTCGAAGTGCTGAAGGCAATTCACCGGTTGCATCCGCGAGCCATTCCGTTCGAAAACCTGAATCCGCTCACGCGTCGCCCAGTGAAGGTGGATCTGGAATCCGTCGAAAGAAAACTCGTCGACGATCACCGGGGCGGCTACTGCTTCGAGCAGAATGCGCTGCTCGCGAACGTACTGATCGAACTGGGCTTTCAGGTCACGCCGTTGCTTGGGCGAGTGCTGTGGGGCCGGGAGCCCGACGCGGTTCCACCTCGAACGCACATGGTGCTGCGAATCGATCTGGACAACGAAGCATGGATCGCGGACGTCGGTTTCGGCAGCGTTACGCTGACATCGCCGGTGCGGTTGACGCCGGGCCTTACGCAACGCACGGACCTGGGCGTCTTCCGCCTCGCCGACGCCTCGCACGACGCGCTGTATCTCGAAGTGCAGGCTCGCGATCAAACGTGGTCGCGCGTCTATCGCTTCAATTTGCATCCGGTCGAGTGGATCGATTACGAAACCTCGAACTGGTACACGTCGACCTCGCCCGAAGCGGTCTTCGCGAACAATCTCATCGTGTGCCGCGTGTTGGACGAAACCCGCCTCACGCTGCTGAACGATCAACTGACCGAGCGCGCCGCGGACGGCAGTATCGTCCGCGAGCAGCGCCTCGCATGCGCTGACGAACTCGCGGCCTGTCTGCACGATCGCTTCGGTCTGAACACCGGCGACATCGACCTGACGGAGATTTTCGACCGCGTGCGCACGCGGGCCGGTTTGGTGTAATTCCTCGCCCGCGCCGTCGGTCCTTTCATCGGGCCGACGTATCCGCGCAGCGCACCTTCGCGTTGCATTCCTCGAACCTGTCTAGACAAAATGCACCATGCCGACGCATCCATTGCGACCCGGCAGGTGTACGCCTTCGTCGCCGATCCCCTGTGAAAGCCCCGATCCACCGCGCCTTGTAGGGGCTTACCCGATGATCGCGCGATTTTTCTAAGAATCCGCTTGCGACGGCTTTTTGACTCATGCAGACTTGTCTATACAAATTGAGCGGCGCTCAAAACGCCGGTCCGCATTCCGGTTCGACGGTTTCCTCAATCAAAGGAGTTTCGACGTGAAAGTGAAACGCACCACGGCAGCAAAAGCATTGATCGGCGCCGTGCTCGGCGCCGCGGCGATTTTGGGCGCACCGGCGCAGGCGAAGGAATGGAAGACGGTGACGATCGCGCTCGAGGGCGGCTATGCACCGTGGAACCTGACCTTGCCCGGCGGCAAACTCGGCGGTTTCGAACCTGAACTGGTTGCGAACCTCTGCGAGCGCATCAAGCTGCAATGCAATCTGGTCGCGCAAGACTGGGACGGCATGATCCCGGGTCTGCAAGCCGGCAAGTTCGACGTATTGATGGATGCGATCTCGATCACGCCGGAGCGCGAAAAGATCATCGCGTTCTCGAAGCCGTATGCGGCCACGCCCGCCACGTTCGCGGTGGCCGACGCCAAGGTGCTGCCCAAGGCCGCAGCGGGCGCGGGCGTCGTCAAGCTCACGGGCGATCCCAAGTCCGATCAGCCGACCGTCGACGCGCTGCGCAAGCAGCTGAAGGGTAGGACCATCGGCATCCAGTCCGGCACCGTCTATACCAAGTTCATCAACGACGGCTTCAAGGACATCGCCACGATCCGCGTCTACAAGACGTCGCCCGAGCGCGATCTCGATCTGGCGAACGGGCGTATCGACGCGTCGTTCGACGACGTGACGTACTACGCCGCGAACATCGACAAGAAGGAAACCGCATCGATCGTGATGGCCGGCCCGAAGATCGGCGGTCCGATCTGGGGTCCGGGTGAAGGCCTCGCGTTCCGCAAGCAGGACGCCGACCTGAAAGCGAAATTCGACACCGCGATCAGCGCGGCGCTCGCCGACGGCACCGTCAAAAAGCTTTCCGCCAAGTGGTTCAAGACCGACGTCACGCCCTGATTCACCGGGCGTTGCACGAATGCGGCATGCGTGGGCGCGAGCTCGCGCGTGCAGCTGTTTCATCGTCCGTCAAGACGGGAGGTAGGGAATGGCTCTGATACAGATGCTCGGCTTCGGGCCGGAAGGTTGGGGCGGCGTGCTGCTGCTCGCGGCGTTGATGACTGTCGCGCTCACGCTCGCGGCCCTCGCGGTCGGGGCCGTATTCGGCGCCCTGGTCGCTGCGGCCAAGCTGTCGCGCCTGCGCACACTGCGCGTGATCGGCGACATCTACACGACGGTGTTTCGCGGCGTGCCCGAACTGCTTGTCATCTATCTGTTCTACTTCGGCGGCTCGACGCTCGTGACGACCGTGGGCCAATGGTTCGGCGCCGAGGGCTTCGTCGGCGTGCCGCCGTTCGTGATCGGCGCGCTCGCTGTCGGCATGATTTCGGGCGCGTATCAGGCCGAAGTGTATCGCTCGGCGGTGCTCGCGGTATCGCGCGGCGAGCTTGAAGCGGCCCGCTCCATCGGCATGCCGACCCTCACCATGGCGCGCCGCATCCTGATTCCGCAAGTGCTGCGTTTCGCCTTGCCCGGCATCGGCAACGTATGGCAACTGAGCCTGAAAGATTCCGCGCTGATCTCGGTCACGGGTCTCGCCGAACTGCTGCGCACGAGTCAGGTGGCGGCGGGCTCTACGCATCAATACTTCACGTTCTTCGTGGTCGGCGGCGCGCTGTATCTGCTGATGACCAGCATCTCGAACCGGGTCTTCAACCACGCCGAGGCACGCGTGGGCCGGTCCTTCAAGCGCAACTTCGCGCGCAACTGACGGCGACGGCATCATGAACTTCGACTTCGATTTTCTGCTCGATACGGTGAAGCAACTGCTCGCCGCCGTGCCGACCACGCTCGGCCTGTTCTTCTGTTCGCTCGTTCTCGGGGGGCTGCTGTCGCTCGTGATCGTCACGATGCGCGTGTCGCCGCACTGGCTGCCGAACCGTTTCGCGCGCGCTTATATCCTCGTGTTCCGCGGCTCGCCGCTACTGATCCAGATGTTCCTCGTGTACTACGGCATGGGTCAGTTCGGCGTGATTCGCGAGAGCTTCATGTGGCCGGTGCTGCGCGAGCCGTATATGTGCGCCGTTTTATCGCTCGCGCTCTGTACCGCCGGTTATACGGCCGAAATCATTCGCGGTGGCCTGATGGCCGTGCCGGTCGGCCAGATCGAGGCGGGTTACTCGATCGGCCTGTCGGGCTTCGGGCTGCTGCGCCGCGTGATCGGCCCGATTGCACTGCGCCAGTGTCTGCCCGCTTATTCGACCGAAGCGGTGCTGCTTGTCAAATCCACCGCGCTCGCGAGTCTCGTGACCGTGTGGGAAGTGACCGGCGTCGCGCAGCAGATCATTCAGCAAACGTATCGCACGACGGAAGTGTTTATCTGCGCCGCGCTGATCTATCTGTTCCTGAACTTCATTATCGTGCGCGCGCTCGGCATGCTCGAAACGCGCCTGTCGCGGCATCTGCGTGCGGCGCCCAGGCAGACCGCACCGAGCCGGCCAGTGTCCGCCACTACCGAAGCACGCCGCGCCGCGCCTTGAGCGCCCGGCCATTCCGGATGAACCTGGAGAATTCCATGAACGCTACGGCACCCGTTGCACTGTCGGTCAAGAACATTCACAAATCGTTCGGCGACCACCACGTGCTCAAAGGCATTTCGCTCGACGCTCATCAAGGCGACGTGATCTCGATTCTCGGCGCGAGCGGCTCGGGCAAAAGCACCTTCTTGCGCTGCCTGAATCTGCTGGAGACACCCGACGACGGTTCCGTCGCGCTCGCCGGAGAAGAACTGAAAATGAAGCGCCGCGGCGACGGCAAGCTGCAACCGAGCGACCGCCGCCAGGTGGACCGCGTGCGTTCGCAACTCGGCATGGTGTTCCAGAACTTCAATCTCTGGTCGCATATGACGGTGCTCGAAAACCTGATCGAAGGACCGATGCGCGTGCAAAAGCGCAGCCGCGCCGAGTCGGTGGAAGAAGCCGAGGCGCTGCTCGCGAAAGTCGGTCTCGCGGAAAAGCGCGGCCATTATCCGGCGCATCTGTCGGGCGGCCAGCAGCAGCGTGTGGCGATTGCGCGCGCTCTTGCCATGCATCCCAAAGTGATGCTGTTCGACGAACCCACGTCGGCGCTCGATCCCGAACTCGTTGGCGAAGTGCTGCGCGTCATGCGCTCGCTTGCCGAAGAAGGGCGCACGATGCTGGTCGTCACGCACGAAATGGGTTTTGCGCGGCACGTGTCGAATCGCGTGATGTTCCTGCATCAGGGCCAAGTGGAAGCCGACGGCACGCCTGACGAAGTATTCGTCGAGTGCAAGTCTGAGCGCTTCCGTCAATTCGTGTCGAGTCATCAGGACCGCACGACCAACTAATTCGTATCGCCACGCACTCTACTGAGCAGAGCAACATCATGGCCGTGATCCGTTCCGATCGTCCTCTCGACTGGGCCCAGGTGGCGGCTGTCGCCGCCGGGGAGCCGCTCGAACTTTCCGCCGACGCCCGCGCGCGCATTGCGGCGGCGCATGTACTGGTGCAACAGATTGTCGAGCGCGGCATTCGAGCGTATGGCGTCAATACGGGCGTGGGCGCGTTGTGCGACGTGATCGTGTCGCCCACCGAACAGCGCACGCTGTCGCGCAACATTCTGATGAGTCACGCAGTCGGTGTCGGCGCGCCGCTCGGTGTCGCCGAGACGCGGGCGATCATGGCCGCCGCCGTCAACAACTTCGCGCATGGGCACTCGGGCATCCGTATCGAGGTCGCCGATCAACTCGTGGCCTTGCTCAACGCCGACTGCTTGCCCGAAGTGCCGGCGTTCGGATCGGTCGGTTATCTGAGCCATATGGCGCATATCGCCCTGGTGTGCATCGGCGAAGGTCATGTGCGATATCGCGGCGAGCGTATGAAGGGCCGCGACGCGTTGCACATGCTCGGCCGCGAACCGCTCGTGCTGGAAGCGAAAGAAGGCCTCAGCCTGATCAACGGTACGCCTTGCGTGACCGGGCTTGCCGCATTGGCGCTTGCACGCGCGGTACGTCTGCTCGATTGGACCGATGTCGTCGCCGCAATGAGCTTTGAGAATCTGCGCGGCCAACTGGCAGCATTCGATGAAGACTCGCTCGCGCTGCGCATTTCACCGGGGCTGAACCTGGTAGGCGAGCGCATGCGCACCGCGCTTGCCGACAGCGGCATTCTCGCGGCCGTGGTCGGCCAGCGCACGCAAGATCCGCTCAGCATGCGCACCATTCCGCACGTGCACGGCGCGGCGCGCGACGTGCTTGCCGCGACCGCCGACGTGGTCGATCGCGAACTGGCGTCGATCACCGACAACCCGATCGTCGCGGGCACGCCGGAAGATCCGCGCGTTTATTCGCAGGCGCATGCGGTGGGCGCCTCCATTGCGCTTGCGATGGACAGCCTCGCCACCGCCATCGCGCAGGTCGCCGCAATGGCCGAACGGCGGCTCGATCGTCTCGTCAATCCGCTGGTGAGCGGCTTGCCCGCGTTTCTGGCGGAGCCTGGCGGCACCTGCTCGGGCTTCATGATCGCGCAGTACACGGCGGCCTCGCTGGTTGCGCAGAACCGGCGGCTCGCGCTGCCAGCGAGTCTCGACGGCGGCATCACGTCGGGCTTGCAGGAAGATCACCTGTGCCACGCCACGCCTGCCGCATTGAAGGCGCTGGAAATCATCGACAACGCGGGGCGCATCGTCGCGATAGAGCTATTGGCCGCAGCGCAGGCTTACGACCTGCAAGCCACCGACGCCCCACCGGCGCCGCATACGCAGGCGTTGTGGCAACGCGTGCGGCAGATCGTGCCGACGTATCGCGACGACCGTCCGCTCGCGGACGACATGAGCGTGGCCTTCCGGATGATCGCTGGCGAGGCGCCGCCGCCGTTGCCTGGCCCTGACAAGCTGAGGCAGCGCAATCTCAGTGTCGTTGCGGACGCGTCTATCGGGAAACTCGCAGCGGCGAGTAACTTGCCCGCCGCCGCAAATAGTGTGAGCGATAGCGCGGGCGTGATGGATGTAGCGGGCCATGTCGCCATTGCAGGCGGCGCACCGGTCGTCGCTCTCGTGGCCTGACAAAGACATATCCGGTGAGCGGGCTTACCCGCCGGCGAACCGACCGAGGTGTCCCCAAGGGACTTACTGCGGGGCGTAAAAGCGGTACAACGAATGCGATCCGCAACCCACCCACGAGGTCGGAGTGAACACAACTACAAATGAGCAAAAGCGGGCACAACAAAGCGCGCAAGCAGTTGCACAAGCGGCCCCGCAAATAAGCGCGGGACATGGCGGCAACGTGGACCGCGCCGCGTGCAAGGAGACGCCCGCGAAAGCAATGCCCGCCTATGAACAGATCAAGCGCTATGTGATCCGGCGTATCAGCGAAGGCGACTGGAAGCCGGGCGGGCTGATCCCCTCCGAAACGGAACTGGTGAAGGAGTTTGGCGTCGCTCGCATGACGGTCTCGCGCGCGCTGCGCGAATTGACCACTGAGCGCGTGCTGACCCGTGTGCAGGGTTCCGGTACGTTCGTCGCGCCGCAGCGCTACGAATCGACGGTGTTGGAAATCCGCAATATCGCCGATGAAATCACCGCGCGAGGTCATCGTCATTCGGCCCGCGTGTTGACGCTCGAACCGAGCGACGACCCGCAGGCGCTCGAAGCGCTCGGCCTGTCGAGCGGCCCGGCGTTCCATTCGTGCATCGTGCACAGCGAAGAGGGCGAGCCGATCCAGTACGAAGATCGCTACGTGAACCCGAAGGTGTTTCCCGAGTATCTGCAGCAGGACTTCACCATCGAGACGCCGAATCATTACATGGTGCGCCTCGCACCCATTCAACGCGCGGAGTTTCGCATCTACGCGCAGAAGCCGGACGCGTATGTGCGCCGTCATCTGTCAATGGAGATCGGCGAGCCGTGCTTGCAGCTATGGCGTCGTACATGGGTCGGCGAAGACGTGGCGACGTCCGTGCAGTTGTGGCATCCGGCGTCGCGCTTTCATCTGGCGGGCAATGTGTGACGGGCCAGCACGGCACCGGCGCGGCGCGAAACCAGGTTGTGACGCGTGGCGCGTCAGCCTTGCCGCTGCGACATATCCGGCGAAAAGCGGCAGCCGAGCCGGTACCGCGAGCCGGGATGTACGAACCGCGCGAACGTCACCGCAACACCGCTCGTCCAGGTTCGGCGCACGAGCGTGAGACAAGGTTCTTCCGCGCGAATTTCGAGTAGTCCGGCTTCGGCCTGAGTCGGTAGTCCCGCGTCGACAATGTGTTCGACGTCGTGCGCAGGCACCGTTTCGAACAGATATTCCGACGGCCTGATCGCCGAGAAATCCTGCTGCAAAAAATCCGGCGCAATGGCCGGATTCACGTAGCGGTCCTCCAGTTGCACCGGCAAGCCGTTTTCGCGGTGCACGCAAACAACATGAAAAACCGAAGCGGCCGGCGCGAGCCCTAACGCATTCGATACGACGACAGATGCAGTCTCGCGCTGCAAAAGCACGGTACGGTAGCTGTATTCGTGTCCGCGTGAGCGAATCTCATCGCCGATATGCGCGATCATCAGGAGCGTGGATTGCGGCCTTGCTTGCGCGACGAACGTGCCGACGCCCGACACACGCGTAACCAGCCCTTCGTGCGCCAGTTCGCGCAGCGCGCGATTGACGGTCATGCGCGAAACGCCCAGCGTCGCAACGAGGTCCAGTTCGGAGGGCAGACGCTCGCCTGCCTGACGCGCGCCCGATTCGATGATGCCAAGAATATGCTGCTTGACCTGCTCGTAGCGTGCAGCCGGCGCTTCACCTGCAGCGCTCGTAGCCGCAGTCGCGTCGCGCGTGCTTTGAGCCGCGGCGGCTGGCGGCTTGCCGTGGGCTTTGTGGCTCTTGCCGCGAAGCATGGAGGACATCGGCAGCCCCTGGTTACTGTCCGCGCAATGCGGTTGGGGCAGGGCGCGCGTTCATAGCGGCTCTGCGTCGTCTGGGCCGCGCGCCCAGAAAGCGTTGCGGTCGAAGTAGTTCTGCAGGAACTGCCGCAAGCGGGGCTGTCCGGCGTCATGGAAAACTTCGCGCGGTCGACCTTGAACAGCAATGCGCCCCTGGTCGATGAACATGACTTTGTCCGCGACCTGCGCGGCAAAGCCCATTTCGTGAGTGACGACGGCCATCGTCATGCCGTCTCGCGCGAGTTGCTTCATCACTTGCAGCACCTCGCCGACGAGTTCGGGATCGAGCGCCGAGGTGGGTTCGTCGAACAGCATGATGTGCGGCTCCATGGCGAGCGCTCGCGCAATCGCCACGCGCTGCTGCTGGCCGCCCGAAAGTTTGGCCGGGTACGCGTCGCCCTTATTCGAGAGGCCCACTGTTTCCAGCATCGCGTTCGCGCGGCGGCGCGCGTCGGCGTGCGGCAGCCGCCGCACGCGCAGCAGCGCTTCCATGACGTTGCCGAGCGCCGTCATGTGCGGCCATAGATTGAATTGCTGGAATACCATGCCGACGTTACGCCGCACGCGATCGATCTCGCTTTGCGTCGCGCGCACGCGCTTGCCGTTGCGCTCGCTATAGCCAAGCAGTTCGCCTTCGATGCGCACGTCGCCGTGATCGTATGTTTCCAGCGCAGCGAGGCAGCGCAACAGTGTGCTCTTGCCCGATCCGGAAGGCCCGATGATGCATACCACCTCGGAGCGGGCAATCTCGAGATCGACGCCGCGCAGCACTTCGACTTCGCCGAAGCGTTTGCGAAGATCGCGCACCTGGATCAGCGGCGATCCAGGTCGGGCGTGAACGGCGGACGCGGAGGAGGGCATGTCGGCAATAGCGTTCATGAAGTGATCCGATTCCTTTTATGCCATGAAACGCGCGACGCGGGTTTCGGCCCACATGCCCGCGCGCGACGTCAGTTCGACGAGCGCGAGATAGCACACGCACAGCATGAGCAGCGTTTCCACGAAAGCGAAGCTTGCCGAGCCGATGCCGGTCAGCACGAACGTCAACTCGGGGACCGTGACGATGGACAGCACTGCGGTCTCCTTGCTCAACACGATGATGAGATTGGTGAGCGCGGGCACGATCAGCACCAGCATTTGCGGCATCTGAATGCGCCACACGGCCTGCGTGCGCGTCAGGCCGAGACACGACGCCGCTTCTAGATGGCCGGGCGGCACCGATTGAAAACCGGAGCGAAACGCTTCGGCGAAATACGCACTGCCATAGAGGCCGAGACCGAGCACTCCGGCTGTCATCGGTTCGAGCGTGAGGCCGAACGACGGGCCGCCGTAGTAGAGCAAAAACAGTTGCACGAGAAATGGCGTGCCGCGAAAGAGCTCGATATAGAAGCGCAACAGGCCGCGTACCCAGCGTCCGCAAAAGAGCTGCAACACCGCGATCAGAAAGCCGATCACCATGCCGATCACGACACCCGCCGCCCAGGTGCCGAGCGTGGTGGCGAGGCCCGCTGCGATCGGCTGAAGATTGTGCGTGATGACGGTGGGATCGAACTGTTGCATAGCGAAGGCTCCGGGCCGATCAGGCGTGCTTCAGACGGAACTCGGCGGCATGCGCGATCAGCGCGAGCGCACCGCAAATCACGAAGTAAATAAGCCCGGCGGCAAGATACGCCTCGAGCGGTCTGTAAGTACTCGCGGCGATGTTCTGCGCGGTGCGGGTCAACTCCGCCACGCCGACAACCGAAATCAGCGACGAGGCCTTGATCAGCAGCACCATTTCATTGACGAGCGACGGTAGCGTCAGGCGAAACGCCTGGGGCACGAGAATGCGCCGGAGCGTGTCGAACGGCGAGAGGCCGAGCATGCGTGCGGCTTCTATATGACCCGGCGGAATGCTGAGAAAACCGCCGCGCAGAATTTCGGCGATGTAGGAGGCCGAGCACAGCGATACCGCGCTGATCGCGGCGACGAGCGGCGATACGTTGATGCCGGCGAACGGCAGTAGGTAATACACCAGCAGCAATTGCACGAGCATCGGCACGCCGCGAAAGAAAAACACATACGCACCGCCGAATCTGCGCGCGGCGCGATTCGGCGACAGGCGCGCCGCGCACACGCCGACCGCGACGAAAAAGCCGATGAAAAGGCCCGTCAGCGAAACGCCGATGGTGGCAAGCGCCGCGTGCAGCAGGAGCGGCATGCCCTGAACGAAGACGGTCGTGCTGAACATGGGCGTCGACCTCGCCAATGTGCGTTAGGTACGCATTAAATAGGCACTAGCGTGCGCTGACTATGCGTGCAATGTGCTTCTGGAACGAACTCAATAGTTCGGCGCGGGCATGGTCGTCGGGGCGTCCATTGCAACGCCGAACCACTTCTTCTGCAAAGTCGCGAGCCGTCCGTCGTTGTGCATTTTCACGAGCGCCGCATTGAACGCGTCTGCGAGCGGCTTGCTGTCGGCGTCTTTGCGCAGGCAGTACGCAAAGTACACTTTCGCGCCGAACGGCGGCTGCACCACTGCGAAGGTTTCAGGACGCTGTTTGGCGACGTAGGCGATGTTGGTCATTGAATTCGCCACCGCGGCAATGCGGCCGGCGGCGAGGTCGGCATACGCCTGGTTGTTGTCGACGTATTCGCGGATTTCAGGCGGCTTCGGCAACGTGGCGACATATGCCTTCAACTGATCGAGTTGAGCCGAACCCTTGCCTGCGCCCACGGTCTTGCCCGCGATATCCGACGATTGTTTGAGGGCGGTGTCGTTCGCGCGCTTGAGCAGTGCGTCGGTGGCATCCGCAACCGGCAGCGTGTATGTGTAGCGTTCCATGCGCGCCTTGGTGACGGTGAGCGGGCCGCCCACCATATCGAACTTGCCCGCTTCGAGGCCGGGCAGCACGCTCGGCCACGGCAAGTCGATAAAGCGCACCTTCACGCCGAGTTCCTTGCCAACCTCGGCGAACAGATCCTTGTTGAAACCGGCCTGTTGACCGTTTTCGAGGAAGTCGAACGGCGCGAACTGCATCTCGGTGCCAACCACGAGCTCGCCGGCCTTCTTCACTTTGGCGAGCTGGTCTTCCGCATGAGCGGCAACACTTGCGGCGCACAATGCCAGCATGACCAAACGACACTTCCAGCCTGAAAGGATGCTCATGAGATTCTCCGGTTGGCAAAGCGAGGACCGCACAAAGCGGTTCGGCGCAAGTCATGCGAGGCAGTATATACCGCAGTATTCGCGCGAAATAAATAAACACGCCAGTAGAGAAAAGCCCTTATAGGAAGAGCCGCGCGTTCACTTGCGAGCACGCTTTTGGCGGTATATACCACTGCAATGACCTGGCGACCCGCCGGTCCGGCCGGTCCTCTTACGGAGCAACGCGATGCCTGTGACCCGTATTCCACTCATTGACTTTGCCGGCGTGCGCGCGGGCGACCCGCATGCGTTGCAGCGCGTGGCGCAGGAAATTCGCGAAGCGTGCACGACGATCGGCTTCTTCTACATCGTCAATCACGGCGTGCCGCAAGCGACAATCGACGCGGCGGCACAGGCTGCGCGCACGTTCTTCGCCTTCGCACCCGAGATCAAACGGCGCGCGGCGGTCAACCATCGGCATCGCGGTTTTAATGCGCTTGGCGACGCGACCATGTACCAGGCAAAACGGCCCGATTACAAAGAGTTTTTCAGCATCGGACTCGAATTGCCCGAAGACGATCCGGATGTGCTCGCGGGCCAGGCGCTACGCGGACCGAACAACTGGCCGGAGTTCATGCCCGAGCTGCGTCCCGCGTTGTACGGCTACTACGAGGCGGTGGGCGCATGCGGCGCCGATCTGCTGCGCGCGGTGGCGGTCAGTCTTGGCGTCGACGAACATTTTTTCGCGCCGCGTTATACGAAGCGGATGCAGCGCACGCAGATGGTCTACTATCCGCCGCAGCCGCCTCAGTCGGACGAAGATCAATTCGGTGTCGCGCCGCATACCGATTACGGCTGCATCACACTGCTGTGGCAGGACCAGGTGGGCGGCTTGCAGGTGCGTGAAATCGCCAACGATACGTGGATCGATGCGCCGCCTGTGGAGGGCAGCTTCGTCGTCAACGTCGGCGATCTTCTCGCTCGCTGGACCGACGACCGGTTTCGCTCGACACTTCATCGCGTGATCAATGCGTCTGGGCGTGAGCGTTATTCGATCGCGACGTTCTACGATCCGACCTACGGCGCAATCGTCGATCCGCGCGATCTGGGCGCGAGCGCGGACCATCCAAAGTATCAGCCGGTGGCCGCGGGCGACTATATTCTCGGGCGCATCAACGATTCAATGGGCTATCGGAAGAAGCACGCTGCTCAAACGACATAAGCAAACAGGTCACCGAAGGAACACTTGCATGACCGATAACAGCAACGCGAACCCGCCGATCAGCACGGCTGGCCTCACGGCTCCGCTTGCCGCAACGCTCGACGCGCTGCGTGCCGCGCTCGGCGATGAGGCGGTGCGCGTGGGCGACGAGATCGGCGAACGCGCGCTGACCGACTGGACGCGTCACGCTCCGACCCGGCCTGCCGCATTGCTGCTGCCGCGCAGCACGGAGGACGTCTCGCGTGCGCTCGCCATTTGCCATGCTGCCTGTCAGCCAGTGGTGCCGCAGGGCGGTATGACGGGCCTCGCCGGCGGAGCGATTGCTCGCGCCACCGACATCGCGTTGTCGCTGGAACGCTTGACCGGCATCGAGGAAATCGACGCGGCTTCGGCCACGCTGACGGTGCGCGCCGGCACGACCTTGCAAACCGCACAGGAAGCGGCGGCGCAAGCGGGCTTTGAACTCGCGCTCGATCTCGGCGCGCGCGGCTCATGCCAGATCGGCGGCAATCTCGCGACCAATGCAGGCGGCAATCGCGTGATCCAGTCGGGGACCGCGCGCGATCAGGTGCTGGGTCTCGAAGTCGTGCTCGCCAATGGCGACGTGTTGACCTCGCTTGGCAAGATGGTCAAGAACAACACCGGCTATGACCTCAAGCACTGGTTCATCGGCTCGGAAGGCACGCTCGGCATCATCACGCGCGCGGTGCTGCGGCTTCATCCGCAGCGCGCCGCACGTCACACGGCGCTCGTCGCACTCGATGGCTATGATGCGGCCGTCAATCTGCTCCGGCGTCTGTCGACGCGTTTCGGCAACGACATCGGCGCATTCGAAATCATGTGGCCGGACTTCTACGAATTCGGCGTCGAGCTTACGGGCGCGCGTTCGCCGTTCAACGGATCGCATCCGCTCTACGCGCTGATCGAACACGCGAGTTTCGATGCAAGCGACAACGGCGAGCGCTTTTCCGCCGCGCTTACCGACGCGCTCGAGCAAGGCGCGATCCGCGATGCGGTGATAGCGCAATCCGTGGCAGACGCGCGTGCGCTATGGGCCATTCGCGAATGCACCGCCGAATTTCCAGTGCGGCTCGATGCGATCAATTTCGACGTGAGTCTGCCGATCAGCGTGATCGGCGAATTCGTGGAACGCTGCCGCTCGGCCCTGAACGAACGGTGGCCCGGCAACGAATCATATTTCTTCGGGCACATCGGCGACTCGAATTTGCATGTCACCGTGGACGGCCATTCGATCCCGGGCGTCGATCATCACGCCGTGTACGCGTTCGTTTATGAAATGCTCGGGCCGCTGCATGGGTCCGTGTCGGCTGAACATGGAATCGGTTTGCTCAAGCGCGAGTTTCTGCCCATCTCGCGCTCGCCTGCCGAACTCGCAGCCATGGCAGCAATCAAGCATGCGCTCGACCCCAACGGCATTCTCAATCCAGGCAAGCTGTTCTGAAATACGGCTTTAGTGCGCGTTCAGATAGCGCGCAATAGACGGATAGACATCGACTGCCGCGTTCTTGCCGAAGATGCAGTCGATGTGTCCGTAACCCGGGATCAGATACCGCTCATAAGGCTGTTCGGGAAACGCATTGACGAGCATCTCGTAGGTGAGCGCGGTGCTTTGCGGCACATACGTTTCGTTGCAGTCGCCGTGAATAAAACCGATCGGAATCCGCATGCCTTCCAGCCCTTTCATGCCGCGCGCGCCTTTCAGATAGACGTCATCACCGTCGGCGTTGACGACGTTGCCCGCGCGCACCATGGCGGCGAGATGCTTGAACACGCCGACGTCATGTACGCCGAGCAGTTCCTGCAAATTCGAATGAAGTGTCTCGCTCACCTGTGCGTGTTCGTAGAGCAGGCCGTACATGAAAGTCGCGCGATGACAGATCGGGTTGCCGCAGCCCTCGTCGTGATCGACCGGGTAGAGCCGCAGTGCTTCGTCGAACAGATTGTGCGGCCACCTTTCGTCCTTTGTGTAGGCAGTGAGGTCGGTCACGCCAAGGTGCTGCATGATGTCGGGGATATGCAGGCCGGCCTTGATCCTGCCGAGCCGGCCTGGCACCGGATGCGCGGCCACCTGCGATATCACCGCAGAGCGCACGCCTTCGAGTCCCGCCATCAGCGACATGCTCAACGCGAGGCCGCCCATGCAGTGGCCTAGCGCCTGGATATCCGCTGCGCCCGTCACTTCGCGAATCTTTGCAACGGCTGCGGGAATGTCTTCGAGCGCGACCTTATCGACGTTCGTCGGCACGAGCACGCTCGGCATTTCGATGCTCACGCGAAGATCCACGAGCCACACGTCGTAGCCCGCGGCGCACAGATATTCGACGAGGTTGGTGCCGATCAGATCCGTCGAGAAGATACGGCTCGACACGCCTGAGCCGTGAATCAGCAACACAGGGCGCGCGTTCTTGCGCGCTGGATCGACGTAGCGCGTGAGCCGCAGGTGCGTGCCGTCCAGCGTGTCGAAGAAGAACACCTGTGGCGCTGGCGCACGAAGGGCACGCTTCAGGCGTGGTGCCCCGTTCGGGTCGTAGTACTGTAAAGGCGCAGCAACGCCGCCATATTCGCTGAACAGCACGCCAGCAAAGAACTTGCCGAACTTCAACGTCCATTCGAGACGCGTTGTCAGATCGGGCGCATTGGTGACTTCGAGCGTGCGTTGCTGCTTCAGGAAGTTTTCCGGCGTGATGACCAGCTTCGCGGTGCCCACAGGCGGCGCGTCGATCGACGGCGCATCGCGAACCTGCGCATACAGCGTGTTCGTCTGCTCCCACAACTCGAGCGGCGACGTACGTGTAATGATCTTTTGCCCGCTCAGATACCAGGTCTTGCCTTCCGCCGAATTGAGCGTCATTCGATAGTTCATGTTGCGCTCGTCAACGTCGTCCGGGTCGGCCACGAAGAGATTGAAGGTGCCCTCGGTGATCGTCATTGGCTGTGCGGACAGAGCAGGGCAGGTCAGCGTGCCGGCCGTTCTCGCCATATGATCGGGATTGCCAAGCATATCGGCGAGGTCGTCGGATTCGACCGTGAGCGTGAAAGCAATGGGGCTTGCGGCGGCCTCGTTCGCGCCGGTCGGCGTGTAGTGGCCGACCATTGTTTCGGTGAAACGCAGTCCGATCTTCTGCACGGGTGGCGTGCCGGCGGTGCCCTTCGAATCGTAGTCGATCGTCCAGCCTCGCGATGCCGCCAGCAGCGCGCAATTGCGCTCGGCGAGCGCCGAGATCGTCCACAACGGATTCACACCGAGCGACAGGGGCATGACCGCGCCGTCCATCACGTAGAGGCCCTCGTGTACGTCGGTGCCGGTCTTGCCGCTGAAAACGCGGCCCATATGATCGACCACGCCATGCTGCGCGTCCTCGCCCATCGCGCAGCCGCCAAGCGGATGCACGGTCACGGTCCGGTTGCCGAAAATGTCGTTCGAAATCGGATCGCGCAGGTATTTGCCGCCGAGCGGAACGGTCGCTCTCTTTAGTGTGTCCTCGACGGTTGCGAAAATGGGCTGCTTGCCCGCGTTTTCCCATGCGATGCGCGGCCGTCCCTTTTCATTCACGCTGATCTGGCCGCTTTCGTCGTCGTGCGCCATCACGAGGTAGCTTTGCGTGTGATTGAGCGCGCCGCGATAGGGTCCGTGCAGCAACCCTTCGACGACCCGTGCGTCGTAAGCAAACTGCTGTTCGATCGTGCGCGACCCCGAAACATCCACGCCCGAGAGCGGCGCAGCGGCGCCTAGCATGCCGACGAGCGCCGCGCCGATCGGCCCGGCGAGCGAACCTTCCTCGATCACGAAGCCGTCGTTGACGTCCGCGGTATTGCGATGATCGATCAGGCCAGTGATAGTCGGGCCGACCGGAGGTATTTCGCGATCGACATGCGCGCCCCAGCCGACGCCGTTGATCACGCCGTCGGTGTTGTACGCGAAGGCGAGCACGTCGCCGTTGCCCGTGAAGCGCTGGCCGAGCATGCCGGATACGTTCAAGCCCTCGTTGCGCGAACGCAGGAGCAACGCGCTCGAGCCGATTGTTCCCGCCGACACGATCACGATGTCGGCGGTGACGAAGAGGTCCGGCGCATCGTAGCTCTCGCGGCCGAGACGCACGAGCTGGTAGGCGACTTGCCACTTCTGCGTGTCCACATTGCGCACCACCGAATGCACCGCGGCTCCCGTGAAAATCTGCGCGCCGTGCGCGACGGCATCGGGCAGATAGTTCATGTGCGTGGAATTCTTGGCGTCGTAGTTGCAGCCCGAGTTGCAGTCGCCGCAACCAGTGCACGCTTTCTGCGGGACGCCGGCCGCGTTGGTGCGGTCCTCGAACGTAACGGTCACAGGCGGCGTGCTGAAGCGGTCTGCCATGCCGAGCGCCTCGGCGGATTTTCCGAGCGCAACCAGTTTCGGCAATTTGCGGAAGCGCGCCGGGACGGGCGACGGTTCGAGCATGTCCCACGCACGCTGATAACCTTTGTCGCGTCCGGCCTGATCGGCGCGCAACGCGGCGGGCCAGCGCCGGTCGTCCCACAGGCGCGGATCGGCCTTCAATGCGACATTGGCGTTGATCAGCGAAGTACCGCCGAGGCCGCAGCCGACCACGGCGTTGACGTCGTCGTTCACATGCACTTCGAGCAGCGCGAGCGGCGAGCCGATTTGCGCGAGCGCCGTGTTGTATTGCACCTGCTCGGCGCCCTGAAAAGGTGTGCGCGGGAATTCGCCGGCCATGAATTCGCGCCCGCGCTCGAGCACGCACACGCTGCGACCCGCGCGCGCCATGCGGCTTGCGGCGATGGCGCCGCCGTAACCCGAACCGATCACGACGACTTCGTAGTGCGATTTCATCGCCGTCATGGCGCTCGATAAGCGGTTCATACTGGACCACCTCGTCAGGAATCGATGCTGGGAAACGGATCCGAGCTGCGCAACTTAGACGGCGCGCTCTCGCGGTTTTTTTATCGTAGGCGGTGCGGGATGACAAAAAAAGGCGCATCGACGCGATGCGCTAGGCGGCATTGGTGCCGCCCCCGGTTTTTTTTGCCTTCTGCCTGGCGCTGATCCATTTGCGCTGTTACGCGGCTACTTCATTCATTTCGCTATCGCTCGATTCTGCCGCAAGCAGGTTGAGCGCAAGCAGAATGGCGCCGCGATTGTCGATGTCTATTTCGATGCCCAGCACGTCCGTGAGCCAGCGGCCGATCTTCGTGTTGGAAAAATCGTCGGCGGTGGCCGTCTTTTTCATGGTGACGCCGAGTTTGACGGCGCGATAGTGATACGAGGGCACACGATGCTGGGCCGCAACCGCAGACAAACCACCTTTGCCTTCCGAGCACCAGCCAAGGCTACCGGCCAGCACGATGCGCTCGGGCTCGTCGAGGCGTTCGATAAATGCGCGAGCTGCGAGCCGCACCCACTGCTCGTTGAGACCATATTGCAGCAGCACGCTTTGCACGGGGTCTTCCAATGCCTGGGCGTGCAGATCGATTTCCTGCGCCATGCCGTCGGTTTCCATCGACACGTTGCGTTGATGGCCGGCGCTGCGCAGGCAGTCGATCAGATAGCGGCGAAAATACGCGCACAATGCGTAGCCGTTGGATGGCGCGCTGTCCGCGCAGGCATGCGTTTCCGTGTGGCCGGGCGCGAGGCGCAACACCTTGGAATAAATGAACTGTGCGACCAGTTCTTCCTTGTCTTCGCCGAGCGCCTGCAACTCCAGCGGGTGATACGTGCGCAAGGCCCGCTTGACCAGCTCGACCATCGACACCATCTCGTCGGCGGACAGTCGGGTACGGCGGCGCCATAGATCGGGCAGGATCGCATCGTCGAGATTGCGGACGAACTCGTGGCTCGGAACTGCGCCCATGAAAGCCTCCATTAGGGTAAGGCGAGAAGCGCGGTGAGCCTCGACTGCAGGCGAAGAATCGACGATGGAACCGGTTGGGCCGCGCTATGTTGTGCAAGCAGTATGGTCGCCGGCGGCGGCTTCGCATATATGGATTAAGTCGTAGCTGATGGGTAAACTGCCAGGTAAACCATCTGACAGGGCGCCCCTCATTCGTCTGATGAGAAAGCGGTTGCGCCTCGCCGCTGCATTGCCGTAGACCGTGCAAGCTCTTGCGCAACACGCCGGGCCGCGCTTCATGCGAGCGCTGGGCTTTCGCGCCACCTCACCGAATTTGCCGTGCCCCACAAGGAGACCGCGCGATGCGGGCTGACCCGATCCAGCGTGCAATCGACGAAGACCTGGTGCGCGTGCTGTACGCGCAAGATCCGATCGCGTTCTTCTCGCACTGGTTTTCGATCGCGGTGCTGGTTGCCCTCTACTGGCCCGCCATACCCTCGCCGCCGCTTTTCATTGCCTGCTTCGGGTTCTATGCAGCGGCCAATTGTGCGGGCCTCGCGCTGTGGATCTGCAACCGGCGTTATGCGCATCTCGTTTCGCCGCGCGGCTGGATCAATCTGCATGCCGTGCGCGGCGTGCTGCTTTACAGCGCGCCTGGAATCGCCATCTGGTTCGCGTTCCAGAGCCCGCAGAGCGATTTGCCGCTCTTGCACACTGTGATGCTTGTGACGCTGGCAGCGGGCGTGTTCATGTCGAACGGTTTCGACATGCTCAATTTCTCCACGGCCATTCCATTCCTGCTGTTCCCGTCGATCCTGCTGCACTTCGGCACGCATACGTTCGACCGCACGATTCTTGCCATCGTGCTCGCGTTCTTCTTTTGCGCGATCAACGTGTATGCGCTGAGCTACCGGAAGCTCTTCCAGCAGGTGGTGCAGGCGCGCGTCGATCAGCAGTACCTCGCCGAATCGCTTGCGATGCAAAAGCATGTCGCCGAAGAGGCCAGTCTCGCGAAAACGCGCTTTTTCGCTGCAGCGAGCCACGACCTGCGTCAGCCGCTGCACGCGATCGGCCTGCTCGCGGCGTCGCTGAACGATCCGGCGGCGACGCCCGCGCAGCATGCGAAGACCGCCGAGCACATTGTCTATAACGTCGAAGCACTCAATCAGCTGTTCAACCAGGTGCTCGATCTCGCGCGGCTCGAGAGCGGTGTCACGCAGGTGATCCGTCTGCATTTCCGGCTCTCCGAGTTGTTCGAGCGCGTCGGCAGCCAGTATCGACCGCAGGCGGCGGCGAAAGGGCTCGCACTGCGAATCCCGCCGACGTCAATGGTGGTCCACGACGATCCGGTGCTGCTCGAACGCGTGCTGAGCAATCTGCTGTCGAACGCCGTGCGCTATACCGAGGAAGGCGCGATCTGGCTCGGTGTCCGGCGCGCGGGGCGAACCACGGGCGGGTATATCGAGGTGCGCGATTCGGGCATCGGTATTCCCGCTGAAGAGCATGAACGCATTTTCGAGGAGTTCTATCAGGTCGCGAACCCGCAGCGCGACGCGCGCCAGGGTCATGGCCTCGGGCTGCCGACGGTCAAGCGACTGGTCGGCATGCTGGGCGGCGAGTTGCAGTTGCGCTCGGCGCCGGGCCGCGGTTCGGTGTTCCGCTTCCCGGTGCAGGAGGGCGACGCGAGCGCAATTGTTGCGAGCCTGAACGAAGCGGGGGCGCGCGGACCGTCGGCGCAAGGGCGGCAGGTGCTGTGCATCGACGACGAACCGTCGATTCTCGAAGGCCTTTCCGCGCTGCTCGGGCGCTGGGGCTGCACGGTGCGCGGCGCACGCGACGAAGCCGCTGCGCTGGCCGCGCTGGCGGACGGTTTCGTGCCCGATGCGGTGCTATGCGACTATCAGTTGGCCAATCACAGGACCGGCGCGCAGGCGCTCACGGCAGTGCGCAGCATGCTCGCGCACGCAGGCCACGAAGGTGTGGTGACGCTGCTGATTACGGGCGACATGGCGTCGGCCGAACTGGCTGCGCTCGCCTTGCAAGGCATTCCGGTTTTGCACAAGCCGGTGACGGCGGCGCGTTTGCGGCGCACGCTGGAAATGCTGTGGCAACAGGCGGAACTCGACAAGGGGCATCAGGGCGCCGCTTCGGAATTGCCTGCGGGCCAGAGCGCCGATGCAGGCAGTGAAGGGACCGTGCTGAGCGAAGAGAATGGCGGCGCTCAGGCGATCATGCCGCAAGGCAGGGTTGGCGTCCAAGTGCGGCATCGTCCGCAGAGCGCATCGCAACAGGAAGGGTAGGCGGTGATAGCAGGGAGGTCGCGGGTTTTCACAGCAGCGCGGCGCTAGCGTCGGGAATGGGCGGAGGCAAGCACACGCAAGCACGAGCAAATGCAGATCTGCTTCAAGACGTGCCCGCGACAGTTCACAAACGCGAGCACGTCGCATTGCCGACCACCGTCGCTACAGCGTTTTCCCAGCTTCGAGCCAGCCGTTGATCACCGCGATTGCCATCGACCGGTTGTGCACGCCGAGCGCCCGGAAAATCACCGATAGATGCACCTTGACGGTGCCCTCGGCCACGCCGAGTTCGCGTGCAATCATCTTGTTGGTCCAGCCGCGATGCACGAGCCGCATGATTTCCTGCTGACGCGGCGACAGGTTCTCGAGCAAGTGCTGCTGATGCGGCTGCAACGCCTGCAACTGTGCGATCGGTTCGGTCAGCGTCGCCGTGCTCTGGCCGGCGCCGCCCGGCGCTGCCTGCTGCGACGATCCAGCGCTGGCGCGCTCCGCGCATGAGTCCGCGGATTGGGCGTCGCGTGAGCCAAGCAGGCTGAGCGCTTCCATCGGCACATATGCGCCGCCCGACAGCACCAGTTCGATGGCCTTCAACATGACGCTTGCGGGCTGCCGCTTGGGCACGAAGCCGAGCGCGCCGGCTGCCAGCACCGCACGCATCTCGTCCGGCGACTCTTCGGCGGAAAGTACGACTACCGGGAGAGCCGGATTCGCCTTCAGCAATATTTCGAGCGACGATGCGCCGCTCATGCCCGGCATATGCAAATCGACGATCGCGAGATCGTGATCGGCGTCGGGCCGCGCCGCGGCGGCGAGTGTTTCCCAGGTATCGGCTTCGTCGAACTGGGCGTCGGCGTCGAGTCCGCGGAGCATGCCCTTGACGCCTTGCCGGATCAATTCATGGTCGTCCGCCACAAGAAACTTCATGATGTCTCCACGAGTCGGGCTTGCGCGTTGTGGACTACCGCTGTTGCTGGGTCTTGTTTTACTTCTGTTGTCGTGAATCGCATCATTGCCGGCTACCCCGTAATCATAAGCCGATCGGTGCGGGGCGGCGGGCCTTGTGGCTTGCCGCCCCGGTCATTCTCTGCTGGTGGCATCGCCGGCGCCACGTTTTTATCTATGACTGATCCGTGCAGGTCTCACTCGCGCATTGGTTCCGGCTTGCTACGTAGACGAGCCGTGCGCGTCGTTTTTGAAGCCGCGGCAGTCCGATACGAAAGCTTATGCGAGCCGGATAAACCGTACGGGCGCTCGCGCGGCGAGCCGTCATTTCACGGCAAATAGCGTCGCATTCATCAGAAGCTTGAAGGCGAAACCGAGCGACATGGCCGAGCCCACGCCGAGGCACCACAGCGCAATGAACCAGAGCCAGCCCGGCAGCTTGCGCGCGGAGTTAGTGATAGTGATGTTGGTCGCCATGACGCACCTTGCCTCGAAATACCCAGTAACCCATCGTCGTGTACGCGATGATGATCGGCAGAATCACCGCTGCGCCGACCAGCGTGAACGTCTGGCTGGAGCGCGGCGCGGCCGCGTCCCACAGCGTCACGCTCGACGGTATCGCATACGGCCACAGGCTCACCAGCAGTCCGGCATAACCGAGCAGCACGAGCAGTAACGCGAGGACGAACGGCGTGTTGTGATGCCGCTCCCGCACCGCGCGTCGCATCAGGACCGCGCAGGCCGCGACCATGAAGGGGACAGGCAGTAGCCGATAGAAGAGACCGTCGTGGAACCAGCGTTGCGCGATGTTCGGGTCTTGCAGCGGCGTCCACAGGCTCACCATCGCGATGAAGCCGAGCAGCACCACAGTCAGCGGCCACACCACGCGATGCAGGCGGCGCTGCAGGTCGCCCTCCGTTTTCGCGATGAGCCAGCAGCAGCCCAGCAATGCGTACGTGACGATGAGCCCGAGGCCGGTCAACAGGCTGAACGGAGTGAGCCAGCCGAAGGCGTCGCCGGCATACGCGCCGTCGATCACCGGAATGCCTTGCAGAAATGCCCCGAGCACGACGCCCTGAAAAAACGTCGCGCCCGCGGACCCGCCGATGAACGCGAGGTCCCACATATGCTTCGTGCGATTCGCCTTTGCGCGAATCTCGAAGGACACGCCGCGAAAGATCAGGCACACGAGCATGAAGATGAGCGGCAAATACAGCGCAGACAATACGGTGGAATACACCATCGGGAACACGGCGAAGAGCGCGGCCCCGCCGAGCACGAGCCAGGTCTCGTTACCGTCCCAGACCGGCGCGACGGTGTTCATCATCAGGTCGCGTTCGTTCTCCTCGGGGAAGAACGGAAAGACGATGCCGATGCCCAGATCGAAGCCGTCCAGCACGACATACATGAAAAGGCCTAGCGCGATGATTGCGGCCCACACTACGGTTACGTCCATTTTGTTACTCGCAGGCGATCAGGGTTAGGCGGCGTCGATCATCTGATCGGCGGCGGAGAAAGGGCGGCGCGCGGTCTGGTTCGGCGTTTGCCCAGACACGCCGTGCGGCGTATGTCCAGGGAGCGCCGGGCCCGAGCGCATCAGCTTGAGCATGTAATAGATGCCCGTGCCGAATACGAGGAAATACACGACCACGAACGCCATCAGCGAAATGCCAACCTGTTGCGCGGTGAGCGGCGACACGGCTTGCGACGTGCGCATCACGCCATAGACGACCCATGGCTGACGACCGGCTTCAGTCGTGACCCAGCCCGCCAGCAGCGTGATGAAACCGCTCGGACCCATCGCCACGGCGACGCGCTGGAACCACTTCGACTCGAACAGGCGCCCGCGACGGCGCAACACCCACGCGGCGATCGACATGACGATCATCAGCACGCCCAGCCCGGCCATGATCCGGAAACTCCAGAACACCACCGTCGAGTTCGGCCGGTCTTGCGGCGGGAATTCCTTCAGGCCGCGTATTTCGCCGTCCCAGCTATGCGTGAGAATCAGGCTGCCCAAGCGTGGGATCGACACTGCATAGCGCGTGGTCTCCGCCTGCATATCGGGGATGCCGAACAGGTTCAGCGCGGTGCCGCCTTTTTCGGTGTCCCACAGACCTTCGATTGCAGCGATCTTGGCCGGCTGATATTCGCGCGTGTTCAAGCCATGCTGATCGCCGACGAACGCCTGGATCGGCGTGAGAACCAGCAGCAGCCACAGCGCCATCGAGAACATCTTCTTGACGGCCGGATCGCGCCGTCCGCGCAGCAGATGCCACGCGCCCACCGCCGCCACGACGAGCCCGGCGACGATAAACGCCGCGAGCGCCATATGTGCGAGCCGGTACGGGAACGACGGATTGAAGATGATCTTGAACCAGTCGAGCGGCACCACACGGCCGTTCACGACTTCGAATCCTTGCGGCGTCTGCATCCAGCTATTCGACGCGAGAATCCAGAACGTGGAGATCAGCGTGCCGATGGCGACCATCAGCGTCGCGCCGAAGTGCGCGCGCGGACTCACGCGCTGCCAGCCGAACAACATGATGCCGAGGAAGCCGGCTTCGAGGAAAAACGCGGTCATGACCTCGTACATCAACAGAGGTCCGGTGACGGGTCCGGCGAAACTGGAAAAGCCCGACCAGTTGGTGCCGAACTGATAGCTCATCACGACGCCGGACACCACGCCCATGCCGAAGGCGACGGCGAAAATCTTCGACCAGAAGAGGCACAGGTCCTTGTAGTACGCCTTGCCGGTTTTCAGCCAGCGCCATTCGAGCACGGCGATAAAGCTAGCGAGGCCAATGCTCAGCGCCGGAAAGACGATATGAAAAGAGACGGTGAACGCAAACTGGATGCGGGCGAGGTCGAATGCCGATATTGCGGAGTTCATGATCGTGAAGTGCGTGATGCCGCGTGGGCGGACTACGCGCGTCGACCGGTGTCGGTGCGCACTGCGTTTCGCAGATGGCCGAAGATTAGGGGAAGCGCGCGATTTATGCTGCGCCGCGACGTGCGTCAAAAAACCGCGTTGTTTTGTGGGTTATGGCGATTCTTATGCTGCAAGCCATTGACGCATATCAGCTTTTTCTTATTGCCAGTTTTGCGCTGATTAAGAGGCGTGACGCGAAACTGCGGCAATCGACCGCGTCGCAGCAAGCCGTCCGAAGGCGGTGCTCCTGCGGACGAGGCGCTTCGGATGCCGAAGACCCTTGGAGTGGGTGCGCGGTATGTCGTGGTGCTAAGGACCGATACGAGGTTCATGGATGGTTATACGACATCGCACGAATATTAAGCGCTTTGCAGCGCAATTCGTCTGAGAGAAAGCTTTCAAAGAAGCGTTATTATCAGGGTAAATGCCTAATTGAATTCCGCTTCCGCATCGGAGATAGTACGTTATCGTACAACTAGATCGAGCACTAACCGATCTCACCCAAGCCGAGGTGTGGATTTATCCCCGCCGCTCGCAAGCCGGTGCAGTAAAGGAACCCCTATGAAGAAGATTGCCCTGAGTGGCGCCGGAGGCCAGCTTGGCTCGGTCGTGCGCGCCGCATTCATTGCGCGCGGCACTCCGTTGCGTTCGGCGGCGGGCTCTAAGCCGCTGACGCCTCTCGTCGAAGGCGAGGATGTGATGCACGGCGACCTGCGCGATCCGGCGGTCGTCGATCGGCTGCTCGACGGCGTCGACGTGTTGATCCACTTTGCCGGGACGAGCGTGGAGCGTCCGCTGCCCGAGATCATCGAAAACAATCTGCGCGGTCTCGTCGAGGTCTACGAGGGCGCGCGCCGACACGGCGTCAAGCGGATCGTGTTCGCGAGTTCGAATCACGCGATCGGAATGTACCCGGTGACGGAGCGCCTGAGCCTCGATTGCGAACTGCGCCCGGACGGCTTCTATGGGCTGAGCAAGGTGTGGGGCGAAGCGCTCGCACGCATGTATTGGGACAAGCACGGTATCGAAAGCGTGTGCGTGCGCATCGGCAGTTGTCTCGAACGTCCGACGGAGCCGCGTCACCTGAGCACCTGGTTCGGTCACGCGGACCTGATGCATTTCCTCGACCGCTGCATCGAAGCAGAAGACCTGGGCTTCATCACCGTGTGGGGCGTATCGGCCAATACCCGCAGCTGGTGGGACAACAGCGGCGCCGAGCGTCTCGGCTACACGCCGAAGCAGAACGCCGAAGACTACGCCGAGGAGGTTCTCGCGCGCCCGAATCCGCTCGACGCATTGGGTCAGCGCTTCCAGGGCGGCGGGTTTGTCGGCATCGACTATTCGCGCGACGACGCGGACAACGGCGCGCGCGATGCAGCCGCTTCGGCCGCGCGGCCGTCCTGAAAGCTCAAGTATTAGGAGACGCAGCAATGAAGATCAAGGGCATCCGTTGGTGGATGGTCAGTCTGGTCGCGGCCGGGCTCATCATCAACTATCTCGCGCGCAATACGCTGTCGGTGGCCGCGCCGACGTTGATGAAAGATCTGCACATCACGACCGAGCAATACGCTCACGTGGTCGTCGCGTGGCAACTTTGCTATGCATTCATGCAGCCGGTTGCGGGTTTCCTGCTCGATACGGTCGGCACAAAGATCGGCTTCGCCGCGTTCGCGCTGGCGTGGTCCCTCGCCTGCGCGGCGGCGGCGTGGTCGACCGGATGGCGCAGCCTTGCATTTTTCCGCGGCCTGCTCGGCATTGCCGAAGCGGCTGGCATTCCGGCCGGCGTAAAGGCCACCAGTGAGTGGTTCCCGGCAAAGGAGCGTTCGGTTGCGATCGGCTGGTTCAACATCGGTTCGTCGATCGGTGCGTTGCTGGCGCCGCCGCTCGTGGTGTGGGCGCTGCTGCACGGCCAGTGGCAACTGGCGTTCGTGATCGTCGGTGTAGCGGGCATTGTCTGGAGCGCAGTGTGGATGCTGCTGTACAAGCATCCGCGCAATCAGAAACTGCTCGGCGACGGTGAGCGCGACTACATCCTGAGCGGCCAGGAAGCAAAGCACAGCGACGCGGGCGCGCCCAAGCGCAGCTGGTCGGCCATGCTGCGCAGCCGCGACTTCTGGGCGATCGGCATTCCGCGCATTCTGTCGGAACCGGCATGGCAGACATTCAACGCGTGGATCCCGCTGTATATGATGACCGAGCGTCACATGAATCTGAAGGAAATCGCGCTGTATGCATGGATGCCGTTTCTCGCAGCGGATATCGGCTGTGTGCTCGGTGGCTACCTGAGCCCGCTGTTTCATAAGTACGCGAAAGTCTCGCTGTTCACGTCGCGCAAAATGGTGTTCGTGGTCGGCGCGCTGTGCATGATCGGACCGGCGTGTGTGGGCCTCGTCGCGAGTCCGTACGTGGCGGTTGCCCTGCTGTGCGTCGGCGGCTTCGCGCACCAGACCTTGTCCGGCGCGCTGTATGCGATCACGTCCGACATGTTCGGCAAGAACGAAGTGGCTACTGCAACGGGCATGGGCGGCATGGCCGGCTATCTCGGCGCTGCGGCGTTCACCGCGTTGTTCGGTGTCCTCGTCACGCAGGTCGGCTACAGTCCGCTCTTCGTCGTGCTGGCCGTATTCGACATTATCGCGGCCGCCGTGGTGTGTCTGCTCGCGAAAAGCGCGGACCGGACGGCGGAGCCGCGTTGGTCCCAGACCGATGGTGCGGTCACCGCGAAGTAAGTGACGACAAGTCCGCCACGAGCAGGCGCGACGTTCCAGCTTCAGTAGCAACGCAAAGCGGCGCCTTCGTGCGCCGCTTTTCTTTCTGAACCGCCTTTCCCGCATCACGGCGATTTTCAGTGCGATGACCGCAAGGCCGCACGCGTGAGCCGCACGCTGCCGGGGCCTGTGGGATAATTGCGCGCTTTGCCCGGGGCGCGGCTCAAAAGGTTGTTCGCACGGGCGCTCGAGGGGCCTTCACTCCCTTGGCCCGCTTCTTTCAAGCGATATTCATTCAACCACCACGATGCCCGCATACCGTTCCAAAACCTCCACCGCCGGTCGCAACATGGCTGGGGCGCGCTCCTTGTGGCGCGCCACCGGCATGAAAGACGAAGACTTCTCGAAGCCGATTATTGCGGTGGTCAATTCGTTCACCCAGTTCGTGCCCGGACACGTGCACCTGAAAGACCTCGGCCAGCTCGTCGCACGCGAGATCGAAGCCGCAGGCGGCGTAGCCAAGGAATTCAACACCATCGCCGTCGATGACGGCATTGCGATGGGCCACGACGGCATGCTGTATTCGCTGCCGAGCCGCGACATCATCGCGGATTCGGTCGAATATATGGTCAATGCGCACTGTGCCGACGCGATGGTGTGCATCTCGAACTGCGACAAGATCACGCCCGGCATGCTGATGGCCGCCATGCGCCTGAACATTCCCGTGATCTTCGTGTCCGGCGGCCCGATGGAAGCCGGCAAGACGCGCCTCGCCAATCCGAAGACCGGCACGATCGAATTCAAGAAGCTCGACCTCGTGGACGCGATGGTGATCGCCGCCGACAAAGCCTATTCCGACGCCGACGTGGCGGAAGTCGAACGCTCCGCATGCCCGACCTGCGGCTCGTGCTCGGGTATGTTCACGGCTAACTCGATGAACTGCCTGACCGAGGCGCTCGGCTTGTCGTTGCCCGGCAACGGCACCGTGGTCGCGACACACGCGGACCGCGAGCAGCTCTTCAGGCGCGCTGGCCGCCGCATCGTGGAACTGGCCCGCCAGTACTACGAGCAGGAAGAGGCGAGCGTGTTGCCCCGTGCGGTCGGCTTCAAGGCGTTCGAAAACGCGATGACGCTCGATATCGCGATGGGCGGTTCCACCAACACGATCTTGCACCTGCTGGCAATTGCGCGCGAAGCCGAGATCGACTTCACGATGACGGATATCGACCGTCTGTCGCGCATCGTGCCGCAACTGTGCAAGGTGGCGCCCAATACGAACAAGTACCACATTGAGGACGTGCACCGCGCAGGCGGCATCATGGCGATTCTCGGCGAGCTGGACCGGGCCGGCAAGCTGCACACGGACGTGCCCACGGTGCACGCGCCCACGCTGAAAGACGCGCTGGATCAGTGGGATATCGTGCGCACCGGGGACGAGGCCGTCCGGACCTTCTACATGGCGGGCCCGGCCGGCGTTCCGACGCAGGTAGCGTTCAGCCAGAACACGCGCTGGCCCAGTCTGGATCTCGACCGTGCCGAAGGTTGCATCCGCTCTTACGAGCATGCGTTCTCGAAGGAAGGCGGCCTCGCGGTGCTGACGGGCAACATCGCGCTCGACGGCTGCGTGGTGAAGACCGCCGGCGTCGACGAAAGCATTCTGGTGTTCGAGGGTACGGCTCACGTCACCGAATCGCAGGACGAAGCGGTGGAAAATATCCTCGCGGGCAAGGTCAAGGCGGGCGACGTGGTGATCGTGCGCTACGAAGGTCCGAAAGGCGGCCCGGGCATGCAGGAAATGCTTTATCCGACGAGCTACATCAAGTCGCAGGGTCTAGGCAAAGCGTGCGCGCTGCTGACGGACGGCCGCTTCTCCGGCGGCACTTCTGGCCTGTCGATCGGCCATTGCTCGCCGGAGGCGGCAGCGGGCGGCGCGATCGGCCTCGTGCGCGACGGCGACAAGATCCGCATCGACATTCCGAACCGCACGATCAACGTGCTGCTGTCGGACGCCGAACTGGCGAGCCGCCGCGACGAGCAGAACGCGAAGGGCTGGAAACCCGCCAAGCCGCGTCCGCGCAAGGTGTCGGCGGCGCTGAAGGCCTACGCGAAGCTGGTCATGTCGGCCGACAAAGGCGCGGTGCGCGATCTGTCGTTGCTCGAGGACTGATTGCGATAGCGGCTGCGGCCGGTTTTCGTTTCAAAAAAAACCGCTCATCCG
>NZ_BAYE01000032.1 GCF_000685095.1 Paraburkholderia caledonica NBRC 102488 | reverse complement strand
GGCGATCTCTTCGAACTCGCAATTGCCCGCGATGTCGAGAATGTCGTAGCCGCGGTAATGCAGATCGTTGCCGGTCTTGCCGACCGTGCAGAGTGCCGTGTTGCCCGCGGTCACGCCGGACAGCGCGACGGATTTCTTCGGTTTGAATGCGCCCGCGTTCGGCGTGCTGTTGTCTGCTTCGCTCATCAGTCTGTCTCCAGTTGCGATGCTACGTTTTTGAACGGGTCGCTAAATGCAAAGATCGGGCCACGTGCCGCAGCGGGCGCTAAGTGCCTGTTTCGGCGGAAATCCCGCCTTCTGCGAAATGCCTGCGATTTCACTCATGAAATAGGCGAGTTTCATTTTTGAAATGGATGCGAGCATAATGTCCGCATCTAGCCAATCGGGAGCGCACCCGCGCCACTGCCGTGAGCACAGCCCCCTTCGACACCGTCCAGCGCCCGCGCATCTGGGCGCTCAGCATCAGCCGCCTGCGCGACCTGTTTTTCGACATCGCCGGCGAATATGTGGAGCGCGCCGACCTGCGCATCGTTGCGCAAGGTTTCGAAGACGCCGTTCGCGAAATCGAGGCTGCCGGCGCGTCGCGTCCTGATGTCGTCATCGCGGGCGGCTCGAACGGCGCATATCTGAAAACACGCGTCGCCGTGCCGGTCGTGATGATCACGCCAACGGGCTTCGACGTGATGCACGCGCTCGCGCGCGCTCGCCGCGACGGCTCGAAAGTCGCCTTGGTCACGCACGGCAATACGCCCGACGAGGTTCGCCGCTTCGTCGCCGCATTCGGGCTCGACGTGACGTTCGCCTCGCATCAGTCGGCGCAAGACGCGGAGAGCGTCGTGCTCGATCTACGCGATCGGGGCGTGGACGTGGTGGTCGGCCCAGGCCTCGTAACCGACCTGGCCGCGAACGCCGGCATGGGCGCTGTGTTTCTCTACTCACGCGCGTCGGTGCGCGCGGGTTTCGACACGGCGCTCGAAGTCGCGCAAGCCACGCGGCGCGAAACGATCCGCCGTCAACGGCTCGACAATCTGCTGCAACATTTGCGCGACGGCGTCGTCGCGCTCGACTCGCAAGGCCGCGTAGAAGCGATGAACCAGCGTCTTGCCGCCGTGCTCGGCATCGACCCGGCAAATGCAGTGGGCCGCGCGTTCCTCGACCTTGCGCCGGATCTCGCCGGCAGCCTGCCCGATTCGGACGGCGACGCGTTCTGCACGGTACGCGGCGCGAGCTATGTCGTGCATCGCGGGCCGCTTGCAACGAGCGGAGCGGCGGCGGGCACGGTGCTGACGTTCCAGGAATCGCGCGCGGTCGAGCGGCTCGACCGCACATTGCGCTCGCGTCAGCGTGTGCAGCAGTTCAGCGCGCGATATCGGCTCGAAGACATGATCGGCGCGTCGGCATCCATGCAACGGGTGCGCGCGCTCGTGCAGCGTTACGCAAGATCGGACGCCACCGTGTTGATTCTCGGCGAGAGCGGCACCGGCAAGGAGATGGTCGCGCAAAGCATGCATCACCTGAGCGCGCGGCGCGACTTCGCGTTCGTCGCCATTAATTGCGGCGCCTTTCCCGAGGCCTTGCTGGAAAGCGAACTGTTCGGCTACGAGGAAGGCGCGTTCACCGGCGCGCGCAAAGGCGGCAAGGCGGGGCTGATTGAAGTCGCGCATCGCGGCACGCTGTTTCTCGATGAAATCGGGGAAATGCCGCTCTCGTTGCAAAGCCGCTTGCTGCGCGTGCTGCAGGAGCGGGAAGTCGTGCGGCTCGGTTCGACGGAGCCTACGCGCGTCGACATTCGTGTCGTCGCGGCGACGCACCGTGCGTTGACCGCGGGCATCGAAGCCGGCACTTTCCGCGCCGATCTGTATTACCGGCTCAACATTCTCAGCATCGCGCTGCCGCCGCTACGCGAGCGTCCAACGGACCTGATTCCGCTCGCCGTCGAGTTGTTATTGCAAGCCGCAGCGCGTGAGCCGAGGCTCGCCGCGCGTCTGCCCGACGCCGCCGCTGCTGAACGCGTTCTTGCCGCGCTCGCGGAGCCGTTACAGCGCTACGCGTGGCCCGGCAATGTGCGGGAATTGCAGAATGTTGTCGAGCGCATCGCGGTCGAGCTTGCCGAGATGGAGACTGAGACGCACGTGGACCTGCACGCGGACGCCGGCGCACACACCAAGCCGGGCGGGAACGGCACAATTGCGCAACCGCTCATTACACGCGACATGCTGCGCACCATCGCGCCCGAGGTTGTAGAGCCGCACCACACGCGCTCAAAGAAAGCCGCGCTCACGTTGCGCGAACGCAGCCGTCATGTGGAAGCCGACGAGATTCGTGCCGCCCTTGCCGCGCACGACGGCGACCGCGACGCCGTTTGCGACGCGCTCGGCATCAGCAAGACGACCTTATGGCGGAAGCTGAACGCACCGCGCTAGCTTTCGCGCTCACGTTGCACTGCTTGCCCGCACTGCCAGTATTGGCCGTCGCGCGTTGAATGAACATGCTGGGCGTCATGCCGCAGCATCGTTTGAAGTGTCGGCCAAAATGGCTTTGGTCGAAGAAACCGACCTCGGTGGCGACCACCGAGCCAGGCACGCCTTCAAGCAGCATCGTCTGGGCACGCTGAATCCGCACGCCGCACAGATAGCGATACGGCGAAGAACCGTATTGCTGCCGGAACACCGTCGCGAAGCGCGACACGCTGAGCGCGGACAGTGCCGCGAGTTGCGCGAGCGTCACCGGCTCGTTGAAATGAGCTTCGATGAAGGCCCGCGCGGCATTGAGGCTGATGGACTGTTTCATGACGTCACGATGCTCGAGCGAGGCGCCGGTTCTTTTGCGAAACGCTGAATGGCGAACTTGTCCAGTGGAATCGGCGTGCTGCCCGTATCGACAAGTTCCGCCATCGTCTCGCCGACACCCGGGCCAATCTGAAACCCGGCGCCGTTGAAGCCGAATGCATAGAAAAGACCGTCGACCTTGCTACTCGGACCGATCACCGGTTCGCCGTCAGGCAGATAACTTTCGACGCCGCTCCACACACGAATCACATGCAACGGCGCGAGCGCGGGGACGAGCCGCCGCATCTGCGCGAGCTGACGCACCGTGTTCTGAGGCAGGACCGACGCGCGGCTCGTCACCGGATCGGCCGGCCCGGCAGGACCGCCGCCAACGATGATATTGCCGCGCGGAATCTGCCGGAAGTAGATGCCTTCCTGCTTGATGGACGTGAACACGCCCATCGACGATTTGAACACGTAGGGCACCGGCTCCGTCACGCACATTTGCGGGCCGCTCACCGTAAGCGGGGCACCCTCGCCGAACTGTTCGGTAAGACGCGTCGCCCAGGCGCCCGCACAAATGACCAGTTGCGCGGCGCGGTATACGTCGCCCTGCGCGCTTTCCACTCGAAAGCGGTCGCCATCTTTTTCGACGCGCACGATCTCCGTGTTCTCGATCACCTGCGCGCCGAGCCGCGCCGCCGCGCGTCCGAATGCGGGTGCGGCCAGTCGCGGATTCGCATGGCCGTCGAGCGGCGAGATGGACGCAGCCAGCACTTCGCGTCCAAGAAACGGAAAGCGCCGGAACATCGCTTCGCCGTGCAGCACTTCGAGCTCCAGCCCGTGAGCGCGCGCGTCGATCGCGTACTGATCGAAATTCTCGACACCTTTCTGGTGATAGCACACGCGCGTATGGCCGACCGGCAGATACTCGACATCGTCGCCGAGCAATTCAACCGAGCGCTGCCAGGTACGCAACGCGCGGTTGGCCATCGCCAGTTGCGGCAATGCGCGGCCTTGGCGCCGAATGCCGCCAAAGTTCACACCGCTCGCCTGCTGCCCCGTCAGACCGCGTTCCAGCAGAATCACCGAGCGATTGCGCCGGCTCAGGAAGAACGTCGTCGTGGTGCCCATGATGCCGCCGCCGATCACGATGACGTCCGCTTCGTTGCGAATGGCCGCGCTCATTGCGTCACCTCCTCGGTGAGTGCGACAGGCAGCGGCTTGACCGGCGCCTGGCCGCGCAACCGTCCCACCGACGACAATGGCACGCAAGCGGCCGCCGCAATGATCTCCGCGCCCGCGTGAGCGCAATAGCGCCCCTGGCAGCGCCCCATGCCGACGCGCGAAAACGCCTTTGCGCGATTGGCCTCCCGCGCGCCCGCCTCGCATACGACGCGACGCAACTCGCCCGCAGTAATCGCTTCGCAGCGGCAAACAATGGTCTCGTCCGGCAGCGTTGCAGCAAACTTCGCCGGCCACGGAAACGCTTCGCGCAAGCCCGCGGCAAAGCGTGAGAAGCGCGCCAGTTCAGCGCGCAAGCCTTCCATGTCTTTCCTGCCTCCCGTCTGCATGCCGTGGTCGTACATGACGGCGAGCGCCGCGAGGCGGCCGGAACGTTCCGCTGCGTCCGCGCCGCGCACGCGCGCGCCATCGCCCGCGAGATAGACACCCTTGACGCTACTGCGGCCGTCGTTGTCCACTTGCGCGAGCCACTGCTGCGCTTCGTCGTCGAAGACGAAGCGGCAACCGGCCAGATCCGCGAGTTGTGTTTCCGGGCGCAAGTGATAGCCGAGCGCGACCGCATCGCACGCGAACTCGATCCGCTTGCCGCCCGGCAGCGCCGCTTCCACAGCGCTCACGCCCGTTTGCGGGGAACCTTTGATCTCCAGAGGCTGCACGCCGCGAAAAACCGGCACGCGCGCTTTCGACAACACGCGCGTCAACGCAATGCCCTTCTTGAGCGCGGCGGGAATCGCGAGCAAGCGCGGCAACGCGGCGATGCGCTGCATGAAGGTCGACGTGTCGAGCACTGCCGCGATCTGCGCACCCGCCTTCACATATTGCGCAGACACGAGATACAGCAGAGGCCCGCTGCCCATCATGACGATGCGCGAGCCGATTGCGCAGCCTTGCGATTTCAGCGCGACCTGCGCGCCGCCAAGGCTATATGTGCCCGCCTGATGCCAGCCTTTGACGGGCATGAGCCGATCGGTCGCGCCGCTGCAAATGATCAGCGCGTCGAATGGCAGCGTGCCGTAACGTGTGCCGCTCACTGTGTGCACCGCATTCGCCGAGATATTCCATACGAGCGTTTCAGACAGATAGTCGAGCCTGCTCCTCAGCGAATCGAAGCTCTGGTGCAACGAAGCGGCGCGCTCCGCCTCCGTGCCATAAAGCGTGTCATAGCTGCGGGAGAAGCCTTCCGGCTGACGCCGGTATATCTGTCCGCCGTCGCGCCGGCCTTCGTCGATAACGGTTGGACGCAGCCCGGCTTCGACAAGCGCCTCAGCGGCACGCACCCCCGCCGGTCCCGCGCCGATAACGATCACACGCGGGGCCATACGCCCTCCCCGGCTTCGGCGAGTTTCGTCACGATCGACATGCCGGGCGCCGCCGGCGTGCTGCATGCGCGCACACGCTCGCCTTGCGCGGTCCACACCCAGCAGTCCTGACACGCGCCCATCAGACAGAAGCCGGCGCGGCGGCCATCGCCGAATTCGGAATCGCGCAACGTGCTTCCGCTCGTGAGCAACGCGACCATCAGCGTGTCGCCTTCGGCGGCTTCGCGTAGCACACCGTCGACGGTAATCGGGAAGGTCTTGCGACCGGTTTCCGCGAGCCGCACAAATCGCTGCTTCATGCCGGGATCGTCTCCAGGGTTTGCAAACGGCTTAGCTCGGCCGCCGAATGGTGGCAAAGAATCTCTGCGCCGGAAGGAAGTTTCTTGAGTGACGGCGCGGTCATATTGCACATACCGTCGATTCGCACGGGGCAGCGTGACCGGAACGAACAGAGTTCGGGCACGTCGGCGCTCTCGCCCATCGCGGGCAATGCGCAAGCAGCCACGTGACGGCGCGCGTCGAGCCAGCCGGGCCTCAGTTCGGGCACCGAATCCACGAGCAACTCCGTGTACGGGTGATACGGCGGCGCGGCGAGCACGTCGCGCTGTCCTGCTTCGACGCGCTGGCCCGCGTACAACACGATCACTTCGTCGCAAATCGCGCGCACGGTGGAAATGTCGTGGCTGATGAACATGTAGGACACGCCAAGCTCGCGCCGCAATTCGGCGAGCAGATCGAGAATCGCCGCGCCGACCACCGTGTCGAGCGCGGAGGTCACTTCGTCGCAGAGAATCAACGCGGGATCGGCGGCGAGCGCGCGCGCCAGATTGACGCGCTGCTTCTGGCCGCCGGACAAACCGGCAGGCGTGCGAGTCGCGATGGAAGCCGGCAGCTTCACCAGATCGAGCAGCGCGAGCATGCGTTTTTTTGCAGCAGCGCCACGCAGATGGTGATAGAACGCGAGCGGCCGGCCCAGGATGTCCGCAATCGAATGGCTCGGATTCAGCGCGGTGTCCGCGTTCTGGAACACGATCTGGATTTGCCGGTACTGCTCGGGGGTGCGCCGCGACAGTTGCGCCGGCAACGGCTCGCCATTGAACAGCACGTCGCCGCGTGCGCGGTCGACGAGACCCGCGACCACGCGCGCGAGCGTCGTCTTGCCCGAGCCGGACTCGCCGATCACACCCAGCGCGCTACCGCGGGCAATGGTAAGACTCACGTCGTCGAGCACCCGCACGGCGGGCACGCCGGAACGGTCGATGCGGCCATAACCCGCAGACAGTCCGCGGATTTCCAGCAGCGGCGCGACGCGCTTTGCTTCTTCTGGCGGTGTGTCGAATGACGCTTCGGGGCGGCGCGTCGCGGCGAGCAACTGGCGCGTATAGGCGTCGACGGGCGCGTCGAGCACCTGGGCGACCGCGCCGTTCTCCTTGACCGCACCACCATTCAGCACGACGATGCGATCGGCCATCTGCGCGACCACGGCAAGATCGTGCGACACATACACAGCAGTCGTGCCGAGTTCGCGCACCACTTTCTTGAAGGCGGCGAGCACTTCGATTTGCGTAGTGACGTCGAGCGCGGTAGTCGGTTCGTCGAACACGACGACCGCCGGATCGGTAATCAACGCCATCGCGGCCATCAAGCGCTGCAATTGCCCGCCGGACACCTGATGCGGATAGCGTTCGCCGATGGTCTCCGGCGCAGGCAATGCGAGCGCGCGAAAGAGCCCGATTGCCTTGGTGCGCGCGGCGTCTTTGGTCATCAACTGATGCAGCAGCGCAGGCTCGGTGACCTGATCCATGATCGTGCGCGCCGGATTGAAGCCGGCCGCCGCGCTCTGCGCGACATACGCGACGGTGCGCGCGCGCAACGCGCGGCGTCCCCGGGCGTCGAGCGACAGCACGTCGACGTCGCCGATCCGCACCGAGCCGCCGCTGATCGAGCAGCCCGCGCGAGCATAGCCGAGCAGCGACAGCGCAATGGTCGTCTTACCCGAGCCGGACTCGCCGATCAGCGCGAGCACCTCGCCCTTCGCCACCGAAAAGTCGACGCCTTTGACGATCTCCGTCATCGGCCCGTGCGCCGCGCCCGCGACGACACGCAGCCCCTTCACTTCAATCATGTGCCGGTCGGCCATCATGCGTCTCCGTGGCTACGGCTGCGACGCCGCAAGTTGTCGATCAGCAGATTCATGCCGATGGTTAGCGTGGCAATCGCCACCGCCGGCATCAGCACTGCGGGCGCGCCTTCCGACAAGCCGCCGATGTTCTCGCGCACGAGCGAACCCCAGTCCGCGTTAGGCGGCTGCACGCCGAGGCCGAGGAAGCTCAGGCCGCTCAACAGCAGCACGATGAACACGAAGCGCAGCCCGAAATCCGCGAGCATCGGATGGATCATGTTCGGCAGCACCTCGACGCGCGCGATATACAGCAGGCCTTCGCCCCGCGCGCGGGCCACCTGCACGTATTCCAGGCCCATCAGGTTCAACGCGAGCGAACGCGAGATTCGAAACGCGCCTGGAATGTATGCGAGCGCGGCAACCGTGGTGAGCATCGTGATCGACGATCCGAACGCCGCGATCACGACGAGCGCGAGCACCTTGCTCGGAATCGAAATCAGCGCATCGAACAGGCGGCTCAGCACTTCATCCAGCCATTTGCCCGACACTGCCGCGAGCAGACCGAAGAACGTGCCGATTACGCTCGCGAGCAACGCGGCCGCGAGCGCGAGGCCCACCGTATAGCGCGCGCCGTACAGGATGCGGCTCAGCATGTCGCGGCCGAGATAATCCGTGCCGAGCGGATAGGCTGCGCTATAGCGGCCGAAGATTTCCGTCGACGTCAGCGCGCCGCCTTTGTATGGCGCGACCAGCGGTCCGACGAAAGCGACCAGCAGCCAGAACAGGACCATGAGCAGGCCAAGCAGGCCGAGCACCGAAAAGCGCTGCACGAGGCGTTGCAACACGTTGTGCTTCGTGCCCGCCACTTCGACGGGTGGCGTCCCGGCGACGGGTTCATCGCGGCTGACGTCGTGTAGCTCGGTGCCGGCGTGAGGAACGTGGGGATTGTTGGGTCGGCTCATCATCGACGCAGCCTCGGGTTGGATACGATCTGACACAGATCCGCGATCAGCACGAGCGCCAGATACGCGGCGCAAAACACCATCACGCAGCCTTGCACGAGCGGCATGTCGCGATTCGTCACGGCGTCGACCATCAGGCTCGCAAGGCCCGGATAATTGAAGATCGACTCGACGATCACCACGCCGCCGAACAGATACGAAAGGCTCAGCGCAACCGCATTGGCAATCGGCCCAATGGTGTTCGGCAGCACATGCCGCAACACCACGCGGCCCGGCGACGCGCCCTTGAGCAACGCCATTTCCACATACGACGAGTTGAGCTGATCGAGCACCGCGGCGCGCGTCATGCGTGCCATCTGCGCGACAATCACGCAGCACAGCGTCATGACCGGCATCGCGTAGATGCGCAGCAGCGCGCCGAACGAATTCACCTCGGACAGGTACGACAGCGCGGGCAGCCAGCGCAGCTTCACGGCGAAAATCAGCACCGCGACCGTCGCGACGAGAAACTCGGGAACGGCCACAGTCGACAGCGTCAGCACATTGAGCGCACGGTCGAGCAGCGAGCCGCGAAACATCGCCGACGCGATGCCGATTACCAGCGCGACCGGCACCGACACCACCGCGGTCAAGCCGGCGAGCACGAGCGAGTTCGGCAGGCGCGTCGCGATCAACTGGCTAACGGGCAGATTGTTCGACAACGACGTGCCGAAGTTGCCGGTCACGATATGAAGGAGCCACTCGAAGTAGCGTTGCAGCGCGGGCTGATCGAGCCCGAACTGATGCCGCAGGGCGGCGACGGCCTCCGGCGTGGCCGCCTGGCCGAGCGCCTGTTGCGCGGCGTCGCCGGGAAGCAGCCCCGTGACGCCGAACACGATTGCCGAGACCAGCAGGAGCGTGAGCAGCGCGAGGCCGAGGCGCGCGGCAATGAGTCGTTGCGCGTGTGCTTTCATTGAAAGTCGCCTCCTTTTTTGCAGCATGCGCGCCGCGTCGCAACGGCTAGCCGGTGCACGTTTGGCGCGTATGACGCGCATTGCGCGTATTGCGTATCGCGGGGGAAACGGCGTTCCGGTTCATCGAACCGGAACGCCTTTACATTACGCCTCTAGCCAGACGTTTTCAGCAAATGCAAAACCCATCAGCCCTGCAAGCGGAATCGAGCCGAGGCCCTTGAGCTTGCTCGTATAGGCGTCGAGCGAACTCTGGAACAGCGGAATGCCGATGCCGCCGTTTTCATGCACGAGCACCTGGATGTCGCCGTAGATCTGCTTGCGCTTGGCGTCGTCCGGTTCACCACGCGCCGCAACCAGCAACTGGTCGAACTTCGCACTCTTCCAGTTCGCCTCGTTCCATGGCGCATCCGACTTGAAGAACTGCGTGAGCAGCACATCGGCGCTCGGGCGCGCGTTGACGGACCCGTACCCGAGCGGATGCTTCATCCAGTGATTCGACCAGTAGCCGTCCGCCGGCACGCGCGTTACCTGCAGGTTCAAGCCCGCTTGCGGCCCGACCTGCTGAAGCAACATTGCCATTTCGACCGAACCTTCAGCCGCCGGCGAAGCGAAAATCTGGATCGGCGTGCTGCCGACCTTCGCCTTCTGGAAGTGATACTTCGCCTTGTCCAGATCGAATTTGCGTTGCGGCAAACCGGCCAGGTAGTACTTGTTGGTCGGATCGATCGGCTGGTCGTTGCCGATCGCGCCGTAGCCCTGAAAGATCGCGCGGCGAATCTGCTCACGATCCTGCAGGTACATCATGCCTCGCCGAAAATCGTCGGTGCCGGTAATGCCGCCTTCGTCGCGAACGATCAGGTCCGTGTACTGGCCGGTTTTCGTTTCGAGCACGGAGAAGCCGCCCGTGCTCTTGATGCGCGGCGCCGAGCGCGGGCTGACCGCGTTGATCAACTGCACGTCGCCGGAAAGCAGCGCGTTCACGCGTGCCGATTCGTCGCCGATGCCAATCAGCTCGACCTCGTCAAGATGTGGCAGGCCCGGCTTCCAGTATTTCTCGTTCTTCACGCCGACGGTGCGAACGCCCGGCGAGAATTCCTTGACCTTGAACGGACCGGTGCCGACAGCCGTCTTGAAGTCCTTGGTGCCGTCCTTGATGATGAGGAAGTGGGACGTCGCGAGGATCACCGGCAAGTCGGCGTTCGCGCCTTCGAGGGTGATCGTCACTTCGTCCGGACCCGTGGCCTTCACTTCCTTGATCTGATCGGCGAGCGTCTTGGCCTTCGACGCTGTCGCCGGGTCCTTATGGCGCATGATCGAATAAACGACGTCGGCGGGCGCGAGCGACTTGCCGTCGTGAAACTGCACGCCGCTGCGCAGCTTGACGACCCACACGGTCGCGTCTTTCGTATCGAGCGACGTGGCGAGTGCCATCTTCGCGCCGAGATGCGAGTCGAGTTCGGTCAAGCCGTTGTAGAACATGTTGCAACGAACGTAGTCGGTGGCGAGCGCCCCCTTCGCGGGGTCGAGCGTGTCAGCCGCGGACGCCGACTGTGTCGCCACGCGAATCTTGCCGCCCTGCCTGGGCGCCGCCTGCGCGAGTGCAGCGCCGCTTGCGCTCAGCAGCCCGGCGCCCGTCATCGACATCATCCCGGCCGCGGCCATCGCGCGCAGCACATCGCGTCGCGAGGCGCCCCGGGCTGTCAATTGCTCCAACCCGTTACCGAGGTCATAAGCGCCATGTTTCGAGTTTTCCTTATCCATCGAACTTCTCCGCAAGGGTGGGCAGTTGTGATGACTGCGTGGGGCTCAATAACAAACACAAGAACAGGACTTCAATAAAAGATGTCTTTGATACGGTAGTACGTCCCCACGAGCGGCAGGAACCAGGGCTTGCCGGTGTGGCCCGGTATCGCGGCCCATTCCGACTCGCCCCACGGGTTGCGGTCTTCGCGGCCGTCCATAACGTCCGCCATCACCTGCCCCATGTGTGTGGACATCTGCGTGCCGTGGCCGCTGTAACCCATCGAAAAATAAATGCCGTCGTGTTGCCCGGCGTGCGGGAGACGGTCGGCGCTGATGTCCACCAGACCGCCCCAGCAATAGTCGATGCGCGCACTCGACAGCATCGGAAACATCGCGGCCATACCTTGTTGCAGGATGCGCCCGCTCTTCGCATCGGACGGACGTTCCGACGCCGTGAAACGCGCGCGTCCGCCGAACAGCAGACGCGAGTCGGGCGTCACGCGGAAGTAGTTGTGCATCAGGCGCGTGGTCGTATAAGCGCGCCGGTTCGGCAACACCTTCGCCAACAGTTCGGGCGGCAAAGGCTCGGTGACCACGATGAACGACCCGACCGGAGCAAGACGCCGCCGATACCAGCCGAACGGTCCATGGCGCGACGGGCCGGTTGCGATCAACACCTGCTTCGCGCGCACTTCGCCGCGCGTGGTGACGACGCGATGAGCGCCGCCGTCTTTCACAATCGACGTGACCGCCGCGTTTTCATACAGCTTCGCACCGCGACGAACCGCAGCCTCGGCGAGCCCGACCGTGAACTTGCCCATATGCATCTGACCGCCGTGACGCTGCAGCAATCCGCCATGAAAGCTGTCGGACTGAACCTCGCTGCGAATACGGTCTACGTCGATCAGTTCAATGTCGGTATCTACCGTGCGGCGAATCAGATCGGCGGTCTTCTCCAGATGCGCGAGATGATGCGGCTTCGACGCAAGCTTCAGCTTGCCGGTCGCCAAGTAGTCGCAGTCGATCTGCTCTTCGCGGATCAAACGCTCCACCGTGTCGACGGCATCGGCAAAGGCGCGGTAACACGCGCTGGCGCGCTCGATACCGAGTTGCGCGGCGAGCGCGACGAAGTCTTGCGCGACGCCCGTATTCACCTGTCCGCCGTTGCGGCCGGATGCACCGCCGCCAATGCGCCCAGCGTCCACCACCGTTACCGACGCGCCGCGCTTACCCAGCGCCAGCGCCGCCGACAAGCCGGTGAAACCCGCGCCGATCACCACCACGTCGGCGAGGCCGTCGACCGGGCCTTCGCACGCCGTGGCGAACGGCGGCGCGGTGTCGAGCCAATAGGATTCGAGCTTCATCCGGTGTGTCCCTTGTTCGGCAGATGCTTACAGGCCGAGTTCGGCGGCCAGCCCCGGAATGCCGTCGACTTCGTAGTACTGGTAGTACGGCGTCGACGGTTCATGACCACGGTTGATGAACGCCTTATGCTTGACGCCCATGTCGTGCACGGTCATGAGGTCGTAGCGCAGGCTAGACGACACGTGCAACACGTCTTCCGGATTGCAGTTGAGCTTGTCGAACATGTACTCGAAGCCTTGCATGCGCGGCTTGTACGATTGCGCCTGCTCTGCCGTGAACACTGCATGGAACGGCGCGCCGAGCTTGTCGACGTTGCTCTGGATCTGGTCATTCGACGCGTTCGACAGAATCACGAGCTTGTACTTCTTTGCAAGGCGTGACAGACCTTCGGGCACGTCCGGATGCGGACCCCACGTCGGCACTGCTTCATAGATCTTCTGCGCACCGGCTTCATTGAATTCGACATTCATGCGCGCGCACGCACGGCGCAGCGCATTCACCACGACATCGCGATACGGCTTCCATGCGCCCAGCACTTCGTCGCGGCGATAGCCGGCGTAGAACGCGACCAGCTTTTCGAGGTCGTCGGCCTTCAGAATGTGGCCGTACAGCTCGCGGGTCATGTCGGCCATGCGGAATTTGGTCAGCGTGCCGTAGCAGTCGAAGGTAATGTATTTCGGTTCGAATTCGATCATGGTGCAGTCCTATCGTGATAGTGAACTCGCGTCGAGCTCATTGGCGAAAACAGGGAAAGCTCATTCCTGTAAAAGATTTAATCAGCGCAAAAACATAGATGTTCCTGATTCGCGCGCTGCTTGTGACACAAACCATTCGTTTTGAGGCCGTTGCGCAGCACAGTCTGCGGTTACCGGCTGGAAGCCTTGCCAGGCTTGGCTCGCGTGGGCCGAGCGTGCACGCCGGCGCCCGTCATTGCCGCAGATCGATCAGCACGCTCTTGAAGCGCAGGTTGGCCTCGTAAGCCTGGCGTCCCAGATCCTTGCCGATGCCCGAACGCTTGTAGCCGCCCGTCGGGATCATGAAGTCGGACGTGCGGCCATACCGGTTAACCCACACGGTGCCCGCTTCGAGCCCGCGCACGAAACGCAGCGCCCGGCCGAGGTCGGCGGTATGCACGCCGGCCGCGAGCCCGTATTCCGGATGCTGCGCGAGCGCGAGCGCTTCTTCTTCGGTGTCGAAGGTTTGCAGCGTGAGCACCGGGCCGAATACTTCTTCGCGCACGGCATCGGAGCTGGCGGTGACATCGGTCAGCAAGGTCGGCGTGTAGAACGCGCCGGAAGACGCGCCGCCAGCCTGGGCACGCACGCCGCCGTAGCGCAGCGTTGCGCCCGCGTCGACCGTGCGGCCCACGATGCTTTCAATGCGCGCCGCCTGCGGCTCGGAGATGATCGGCGAGAGCGTCGTGCCCGCGGCCCAGGTCGCACCCGGTTTCAATTCGGCGAAGATTTTGCCGATACGCTCGGCAAGCGGTTCGGCGAGGCTGCGCTCGACGAGCAGCCGCGAACCGGCCACGCACACCTGCCCCGCGTTGCCGGTAATCGCGCCGGCGATACGGCGTGCCACGTCGTCAAGGCGCGGCGCATCGGCGAATACGATTTGCGGACTCTTGCCGCCCAGTTCGAGGGTGACGGGCTTAGTGCCGCTCATCGCGCACGCCGACATGATCGACGCGCCAGTGCGAGTCGAGCCGGTGAACGTGACCTTGCTGATTTTCGGATGACGCACCAGCTCGTCGCCGGTCGTGCGTCCGTCGCCCTGCACCACATTGAACATGCCCGCCGGCACGCCCGCCTGCACGGCCAGCTCGGCGAGGCGCAGCACCGAGAACGGTGTCATTTCCGATGGTTTCAACACGACGGCATTACCCGCGGCAAGCGCTGGCGCGATCTTCCACGAAGCCATCACGAGCGGGAAATTCCACGGCGCGATTGCGCCGATCACGCCGTATGGCTCGGCGATCGTCATGCCGAGATGATCGTGGTCGGTAGCCGCGACATCGCCGCCAAGCTTGTCGGCGAACTCCGCGTAAAAGCGGATGCCTTCCGCGGTGAAGGGCACGTCCCACGACACAGCTTGCGCGACCGGACGGGTCGAGCCGAGCGCTTCAAGGCGGCCAAGCGCGGGCGCGTCGGCTTCGACCAGATCGGCAAAACGGCGCATGATTTTCGCGCGCTCACGCGGCGCCATGCGCGCCCAGCCGCTGGTGCGAAACGCCTGCCACGCGTTCTCTACCGCGCGGTCCACCATGTCCGCATCGGCCACCGGCACGCTCGCGTAGACCACGCCGTCCGACGGCCGCACTACGTCCATGCGGCGCGCGCCGTGCTGCCCGCCTTCCACGTACTCGCCGCCGATGAAATGGCCGCTGCGAATGGCGACATCGTCCGGATTGAAGCTGTCCATGAGAAAGGGTCCTGAGTGTTGACTGGATAAAAACGCCTGCGATGCGTTGGTAGCAGGTCATCGCAATGACAAAATCGTAGAGCCGCGCGCCCGGCATATGTCGCCGACAAAATTCGCCGCGCAGCAGAACCCGCCTGTAATGCATGTCCAGACCTGGTGTTTTGCATCGAATTGCAATGCGGCCCTCTGAAGCGCGTTACATAGAAAGATCGTCCTAGTCACACCGCGCCCCGGATGACAAAGTGACGCGTAAGCCTTTAGCCATTCAGGGAGTGCGGCGTGCCCGATTCGATTACCTATAGACGCTTTACCCTCGACGACATAGACGCCGCTCATGCGTTGACGGTCGCACTCAAATGGCCGCATCGCGCGGATGACTGGAGATTCGTCGTGCAACTCGGCGTGGGTTTCGTCGCGGAAGACGCGAGCGGCGTGATCGGCACGGCGCTCTGCTGGAAGTACGGAGCGGACCGTGCGTCGCTCGGCATGGTGATCGTGTCGCCGGCGCAGCAAGGACGCGGCATCGGCAGAAAGCTGATGGAGCTTCTGCTCGAAGAGCTCGGCGGCCGGATCACGTTCCTGCACGCAACCCCCGCCGGTCAGCCGCTTTACGAAAAGCTCGGCTTCCGCGCGGCCGGCACGCTCGACCAGCATCAGGGCGCGGCATTTCAGCCGCCGCTCGTGTCGTTGCCGCCCGGCGAGCGTCTGCGTCCGTTAGGTTCAAGCGACACCGCGCGGCTCGTGGAACTGGCTTCGCAGGCAAGCGGCCTCGATCGCAGCGAGGTCCTGCCCGCGCTGCTCGAGAACGCCGACGGCATTGCGCTCGACCGCGACGGCGAACTCGTCGGCTTCGCGCTCTTTCGCCGCTTCGGACGCGGCTTTGCGATCGGCCCGGTGGTCGCGCCTCTTTCCGGCGATGCGAGCCGCGCGAAGGCGCTCATCAGCCACTGGCTCGCGCTCAATGAGGGCGTGTTCGTGCGCGTCGATACTCCGGGCGATAGCGGTCTGACCGAATGGCTGGAACAGCTTGGCCTGCCGCGCGTGGACACCGTCGTCAGAATGGTGCGCAACGCAGCGCCGGAAAGCGTGGCGGCCAAGGCGACAGGTTGCGTGCAGTACGGCATCGTCAATCAGGCAATTTTCTGACCCGTCATGGCCTTCCTCTATAAAGCAGACCCGGCGCGCGGGGCGCAATGGGCGAAACTCTTCGCCGAAAAGGCGCCCGACCTACCGTTTCATATCTGGCCCGATCACGGCGATCCGGCTGCGATTCGCTATCTCGCCGCCTGGCAGCCGCCTGCCAATCCCACGCTCACGTTTCCCAATCTGGAAGTCGTGTTTTCAGTGGGCGCGGGTATCGATCAATTCGATCTGTCGGGCGTGCCGGCGCATGTGCCGGTCGTGCGGATGATCGAACCGGGGATCGTGGAAGGAATGGTGGAATACGTCGCACAGGCCGCGCTGACGATTCATCGCGATCTGTTCGACTACGGTCTTCAGCAACAACAGCAAGTGTGGCGCGAATTGCCGCTGAAGCCGGCTGCGCAACGGCGCATCGGCGTACTCGGACTGGGCGTGCTCGGCACCGCGGTTCTGGAACGGCTGCGGCTTTTTGGTTTTGCGTGCGCGGGCTGGAGCCGCTCGTCGCGTGAGATTGAAGGCGTCGAATGTTATGCGGGCGAAGGCTCGCTCGACGCGTTCCTCGCGCGCACCGACATACTCGTTTGCCTGTTGCCGCTCACGTCCGCCACGCGCGGGCTGCTCGACGCGAGCCTGTTTGCCAGGCTGCCGCGCGGCGCATCGCTGATTCAAACCGGGCGCGGCCCGCAACTGAACCAGCCCGATTTGCTCGCAGCACTCGACAGCGGCCAACTCCTCAACGCGATTCTCGACGTGACGGATCCCGAGCCTTTGCCGGCCGGCCATCCGTTGTGGACGCATCCACGCGTGCGGATCACGCCGCATATCGCCAGCGCCACGCGGCCCGATACCGCCGTCGACGTGGTGCTCGACAACCTGCGCCGTCATCGCGAAGGTCTGCCGATGCTCGGTCAGATCGACCGTACGCGCGGCTATTAAGCGGCACACATGTCATCGAATACATGCCCAACGGCACTTTTCAACGTCCGCAGCACAAAATGCTAAGGGCATGCATCAAAACGCGGCGCGCGCGCTTTTCAGGCAATTGTTTAGGCAAGCGGGCAATCGCCCCGGATCAGTAGTATGGAACCGTCAACAGCCCTTTCCCGCGACGAGAACCCACCATGCCGATTCAATCGCTCATTGAAGCCGACCGCCAGCATCTGATTCACCCTGTCATCAACTATCGTGCGCACGAAGCTCGCGGCGTCACGGTTCTCGAATCCGCCAGCGGCGCGTTTCTGCGCGACGCGGCCGGAAATGAACTGCTCGACGCCTTCTCCGGCTTGTGGTGCGTGAACGTGGGCTACGGCCAGCAGAGCATTGTCGAAGCCGCCACCGCGCAAATGAAAAAGCTGCCCTACGCGACCAGCTATTTCCATTTCGGCTCTGAGCCTGCCATCGAACTCGCGCAGAAACTGGCGAGCGTGGCACCGGCGTCGCTGCAACATGTGTACTTCACACTCGGCGGCTCGGACGCGGTCGACTCGGCAATCCGCTTCATCACGCATTACTTCAACGCGACGGGCCGCCCGTCGAAGAAGCACATCATCGCGTTGCAACGCGGCTATCACGGGTCGTCCAGCATGGGCGCCGGGCTCACTGCATTGCCCGCGTTCCACCGCAATTTCGATCTGCCGTTGCCGAACCAGCATCACCTGCCGTCACCGTATGCATATCGCAGCAATTTCGCCGACGACGCCGCGCTGATCGCCGCCTCGGTCGCCGCGCTCGAAGCGAAGGTCGTGGAACTCGGCGCGGACAATGTCGCCGCGTTCTTCTGCGAGCCGATTCAAGGCTCGGGTGGCGTGATCGTGCCGCCGGTCGGCTGGCTGAAGGCGATGCGCGAAAGCTGCCGCAAGTTGGGCATTCTGTTCCTGGCGGATGAAGTGATCACGGGCTTCGGCCGCACGGGGCCGCTCTTCGCATGCCAGGGCGAGAACGTCGAGCCGGACCTGATGACCGTCGCGAAGGGTTTGACCGCCGGTTACGCGCCGATGGGCGCCGTGCTGATGTCTGACGAAATCTATCAAGGCATTGCCGATGGCGACGCCGAAGCGATTGTCGGCCACGGTCACACGTATTCCGCGCATCCGGTCAGCGCGGCAATCGGTCTCGAAGTGCTGCGGCTTTATCACGAGGGCGGGCTGCTTGCGAACGGCGCAGCGCGCGCACCGCGTTTTGCGCGCGGTCTCGACGCGTTGCTCGAGCATCCTCTGGTGGGCGACTCGCGTCACCGCGGCTTGCTCGGCGCGCTCGAACTCGTCACCGACAAGGACAGCAAGGCGCAATTCGACCCGGCACTCAAGCTGTCGGAGCGCATTGCCGCCGCGGCGTATGAAAACCGCCTGATTTTCCGCGCGTTCGGCGACAACATTCTCGGCTTTGCACCGGCGCTCTCGTACACCGAATCGGACTTCGACATGATGTTCGAGCGGCTCGAAAAAACCCTGGACGACGTGCTCGCGCAACCCGACGTCCGGGCCGCGCTAAGCGGCAAAAACGCGGCTAACAACCAGGTCAAAAGTACTGCCGCTGCATGCTAGAGTAGAGGGCGCCTTAAGCCCCTTTACCCCAACCGCCGGAGCTACAACGTTACGATGAGCAGCGATTGCAAGCTGGACCGTATTGACCTGCGCATACTTTCGCAGTTGCAGAAGAAAGGCCGCATAACCAACGTCGAGCTTGCCGATGCGGTTGGCCTTTCGCCCAGCCCCTGCCTGATTCGCGTCAAGCGCCTGGAGAAAGCCGGCTACATCATCGGCTATGGTGCGCAAATCCAGCTCGAAAAGCTGGGCGACGTGCAGATCGTTTTCACCGAAGTCACGCTCGCCGATCACCGGCGTGAAGACTTCACCAAGTTCGTGAATGCGATTCGCGACGTCGATGAGATCGTGGAGTGCCATCTCGCAAGCGGCGGCTACGATTACCTGCTCAAGTTCGTCACGCGCAGCGTGAGCCATTACCAAAGCATTATTGAAGGCTTACTGGAACGCGACATCGGCATCGAGAAGTACTTCAGCTACGTGATCATCAAGTCGCCGTTCGTGAAGAGCCACTATCCGCTCGAAACGTTGTTCTCGCAGAATCATCATTAGGCAAAGTCAGGCGCTGTGATCCGGCGGGCTCCACTGGGCGAACTCCTCGCTGAGGAAGTCCACGCAGACCCGCACTTTCGCCGACTGCGCGAGCCGCGCCGGATACACCGCCCACAAGTTCGCAGGCTGCGTCACCTCCGGCAACACCTGCTGCAACTGCCCGCTTTCCAGCAGCGGCCGCACGTCCCACATCGAACGCAGCACGATGCCTCGTCCGGCCAGCGCCCATTGCACCGCCACCTCGCCATGATTGGTCGACAACGGTCCCGTGACCTTGATCGACACCGCTTCGCCGCGCACGGTCAAGCGCCACAATCCGAACGGATGATCGCGCTCCTTGATCGCGAGACACGCATGCGACGACAGATCGGCTAGCTGACGCGGCGCGCCCTGCCGCGCGAGGTAGTCGGGCGACGCGCATAGCACGCGATGATTGGACGCAAGCCGCCGCGCGATCAGATGCGGCGCGATGTCGTCGCCAATACGAATGTCCAGATCGAAGCCCTCGCCGGCCACATCGACGAGCCGGTCGAACAGGTCGAGGCGCACGCTCAACTGCGGATAACGCTCGGAAAACCCCGCAAGCGCGGGTGCAACGAAGCGCCGGCCGAAACCGAAGCTGCTCGAAATACGCAACTTGCCGCCAGGAATACGGCGCGTGGTCGAAACGTCTTCCACCAGCTGATCGACGTCGTCGAGAATTTTCTCGGCCCACGTATAGACACGCTCGCCGGCTTCCGTGATCGCCACGCGCCGCGTGGACCGGTGCAACAAACGCGTGCCGAGCGTAGTCTCCAGCACATTGATCCGCTTGCTCACATAAGCTGCGGACACGGACAACGCCTCCGCCGCCGCGCTGAAACTGGCTTTGCGCGCGACTTCGCAAAACACGCGCAAATCGCCGAGATCGGGTGACGGGGCGGCGTTCATAGGTCGCTCACTGGCGTAGAGGTTTGTACACGATTCGTGCACAGTGGCTTAACTAAAGCGATCATTTTAGAGCCAAACTGCAGGAATAGAATAACCGTTATCGAATCAGTACTAGCCCTAATGGAGGAGCACAACATGTCGAAAAAATATCGGATCGCTGTCATTCCCGGCGACGGCATCGGCGTCGAAGTCATGCCCGAAGCGCTTCGCGTGCTCGACACGGTGAAAGCGCGCTTTGGCATCGAACTCGAGTATCAGCACATCGAATGGGCGAGCTGCGACTACTACGCCAAGCACGGCCAGATGATGCCCGACGACTGGAAGGCGCAACTGCAATCGGCGGACGCGATTCTGTTCGGCGCGGTGGGTTGGCCCGACACGGTGCCCGACCATATTTCGCTGTGGGGCTCGCTGCTCAAGTTCCGCCGCGAATTCGACCAGTACATCAACCTGCGCCCGGCGCGTCTTTTCGCCGGCGTGCCGTCGCCGCTCGCGGGGCGCAAGGCCGGCGACATCGATTTCTGGATCGTGCGTGAAAACACCGAAGGCGAGTATTCGTCGGTAGGCGGCGTGATGTTCGAAGGCACGGAGCGCGAGTTCGTACTGCAGGAATCGGTATTCACGCGGCACGGCAGCGAACGCGTGTTGAAGTTCGCGTTCGATCTCGCGCAACGCCGCGAGCGCAAGAAGATCACCGTCGCGACAAAGAGCAACGGTATCGCGATCAGCATGCCGTGGTGGGACAAATGCGCGGCCGGCATTGCGGCGCAGTACCCGGACGTTACGTGGGACAAGCAGCACATCGACATTCTCTGCGCGCGCTTCGTGTTGAACCCGGATCGCTTCGACGTGGTGGTGGCCACCAATCTGTTCGGCGACATCCTGTCCGATCTCGGTCCCGCATGCACCGGCACGATTGGGCTCGCGCCGTCGGGCAATCTGAATCCGGACCGCAAGTTTCCTTCGCTGTTCGAGCCGGTGCATGGCTCGGCGCCGGACATCGCCGGCAAGAACATCGCCAATCCGATCGCGATGATCTGGTCCGCCGCGATGATGCTCGACTTCCTCGGCAATCACGAGGGCAAGGAGCGTGAGGCGCACGACGCGATTCTGGCTGCGATCGAAGCGACACTGGTTGAAGGCCCGCATACCGGCGACCTTGGCGGTAAGGCGAACACCACCGAAGTCGGTCAGGCCATTGCCGCGAAACTCGGCTGAAGCTCACTAATCTTTTCGCCAGGACACTCTCGCATGAGCATGGAAACCTATCCCATCGAGGTCGAGTTCCCCGACATCTCGGCACACGAACAATCGCCGTCGGGCATTGCATACGTTCATACGTTCGACTCCGGCGTGCCCGGCCCGCACGTCATGATCAACGCGCTCACGCACGGCAACGAAGTGTGCGGCGCGATTGTCGTAGACGACCTGCTGCGCCGCGCGTTGCGCCCGCGCCGCGGGCGCCTCACGCTCGCGTTCGCGAACGTCGCGGCTTACCTGAGCTTCGATCCCGCGAAGCCGGACGCCGCCCGGTTCGTCGATCAGGATTTCAACCGCGTCTGGACCGCCGCCATCCTCGACGATGTGTCGCGAACCTCCAGCGAACTAACGCGCGCCCGGGCGATGCGGCCGGTTATCGACAGCGTCGACCTGTTGCTCGACCTGCACTCGATGCACGAGAAGAGCAAGCCGCTGATCGTGGCCGGGCCGCTGCAAAAAGGCATCGATCTCGCCACGCGACTCGGCACACCGGCCACCGTGATTTGTGACGAAGGCCATCCGGAAGGCCGCCGCATGCGCGACTATGAAGGCTTTGGCGATGCAGCCAGCCCGAAGAACGCGCTGCTGATCGAATGCGGGCAGCACTGGGAACAGACTGCCGTGGCAGTGGCGCGCGACACGACTGCGCGTTTCCTGCTGCTCGCCGGTGTGGTCGACGAGAGCGATCTGCCGCCCGACTGGCTCGCGCCGTTGCCGCCTGTGCAGCACATCGTGCGCGTAACGGAACCGGTCGTCGCAACGAGCATGGACTTTCGTTTCGCCGGGCCGTACACCGGACTCGAAATCTTCCCTGAAGCCGGCGCTGTCATCGGCTGGTCCAACGGCGAAGCCGTCACCACGCCTTACGACAACTGCATGCTCGTCATGCCTTCGCTGCGCCAACTGCGCCCCGGCGTGACGGTCGTGCGCCTCGGCAAGATCGAACAGACCATTGCCAACACTTCAACCAGCGGCCAGTGAGCGGGCGCGTGCATTTATATAAGGCAACTAAGCCATGAAGGTTCAACAAATCAAACAAAGCGTGAATCTGCAGGATCTGGAGGACTGGGGCACGGCTGGACTGCCCGGCACCACGCCGATCCGCGTCTCGGGCGTGCAACGGGTGATCAAAGGAACGGAAACCATCGACACGGGCATCTTCGAATGCTCGGCCGGCACTTACCGCCGCTCGGTCAAGCAGGCCGAAGTAATGCACATCATCGCCGGGCATGGGCGCTTTACGCCCGACAACGAGGAGACGGTCCACTTCGCAAGCGGCGACACGCTGTTTTTCGAAGCTAATACCGAAGGTCTTTGGGAAGTGGACGAGACTATGCGCAAGGTCTACGTGATCCTCTGATCGACTCTTCCAGTTGCTACCCCGTCGCGCTCACACGCGCCGCGGCCCCCGCGCTATTCTCTGCTTCCTCACCGCCCTTCCTTTCGACGTGCCCGGCCACAGTGTCGGGTAATCCCGCGTTGACCTGCCGTTATCAAATTACTTACAGTGGCGCTTGTTCGCAGAAAGAATCGTAGTTCTATATACGAACAAATAAATTGATAGCGACGGCAACCCTGTCCGCATACCATGCATGGATGAAGCCGGCAGAGTCGCAGGCGCAGGCATTGCGCGCCGCCAAACGGCGCGCGATCGTAAGGTAAGACAAGGCTCGCTGCGACGAGCCTTTTTGCAGTCAGGAGACGCATCATGAATCGCAGCAACGCGGTGAACGTTCAGACCTTCCTCAACGAACATCCATTTTCACCGTTCCAGTGGCTGGTCTTTTTCATGTGTTTCGTGATCGTCCTGCTGGACGGTTTCGACACGGCCGCCATCGGTTTCATTGCGCCGTCGCTACTCGCGGAATGGGGCATTGCGAAACCGGCGCTCGCACCCGTACTGAGCGCGGCGCTGTTCGGCCTTGCATGCGGCGCGCTGGTGTCGGGGCCGTTGTCCGACCGGCTCGGACGGCGGGGAATGCTGCTGGGGTCGGTGCTGCTGTTCGGCGCCGCCTGCCTCGGTTCGGCGTTTTCGACGAGCATCGAATATCTGACGGTGCTGCGCTTCATCACCGGCGTCGGCCTCGGCGCGGCCATGCCGAACGCCGTCACGATGATGGGCGAGTACTGCCCGGACAGCCGCCGCGCGACCGTGATCAATCTGATGTTTTGTGGCTTCCCGCTCGGCGCGGCATTCGGCGGCTTCCTCGCCGCGTGGATGATTCCGCATTTCGGCTGGCGCAGCGTGCTGATGCTCGGCGGTATCGCCCCGCTTCTCCTGCTCGTCCTGCTGGTGATCAAGATGCCGGAGTCGGTTCGCTACATGGTCGCCAACAATCAGCCGGTTGCGCGCATTCGCGCCGCTCTGTCGCGCATTTCGAGCGAAGCCGCGCAGGCGGACTCGTTCATGATGACGGAGACCGCGCCGCAAACGGGCGGCAAGGGCGCGGGTGTAGTGCTGTCGCGCGCGTACATCGTCGGCTCGCTGATGCTGTGGATCACGTACTTCATGGGCCTCGTAATCTTTTACGCGTCGATCAACTGGATGCCGATTCTGCTGAAGGACGCCGGCCTCACGCCGCAACGCGCGACGCTGATTTCCGCGCTATTCCCGCTCGGCGGCGTAGGCGCGGTTGTGTGCGGCGTGCTGATGGATCGCTTCAACGCGAACCGCATCATCGCGGCCTGCTATGCGTTGACCGCCGTGAGCGTGTATTTCATCGGCCAGGCGGTGGGCAATGTCGGCGCGCTCGTGTTTATCGTGTTCGTTGCAGGGGTGCTGATGAATACCGCGCAATCGTCGATGCCCGCACTCGCTGCCGCTTTCTACCCGACGCAAGGCCGCGGCACGGGCGTCGCGTGGATGCTTGGCATTGGACGCTTCGGCGGCATTGCCGGTTCGTTCCTCGTGGCGGAACTCGCGCGCCGTCACTTCACGTTCGCCGGCATCTTCGCAACGATCGCCGTAGCCGGCGTGATCGCATGCATCGCGCTGCTGATCAAGCAGGCGGCGCGGCCGCATGTGGCGAATGCATCGGTGCCTAAAGCGGAGTCGTTCGGACACTGAGCGCATCGCACGGAAGTGCGTTGCTGATCCAGACAAGCCGCCTTTCGAGGCGGCTTTTTCATTTGAAGCCGCAACCTGCGCTGCCGGGTTCGGGGATTGCTCAAGTGATGCTGACCATTTTTTGGAGCACACGACATGCACCTCGATTCTCTTGCCGGCTCTCTTGCCGGCTCTCTTGCCTATTCGCTGCCCGTTCGCCATGTTCCAGTTATCGGCATGGCGGCGCAATTCGATCCACCGGCCGGAGAAAACGACGACGACCTGGATGACGAGCTCGACGAAACGGGCGCGGTCACCAACAGGAGCAACGGCAAAACAGGCACCGACACCGAAGCCGAGCCCGACAAGAAGTAAACGCCCACAGCGACGAATCGACGCGGGCAGCAAGGCTTCGCTACCGCGTAAACTGCGGCCTTTGCGCCCAACAGGATTCGTCGTCATGAAACGCGTGGTGATATCGGCATTGCTTGCGGGATGCCTTGCTCAAACGGCCGTCCAGGCCGTAGCACAAACGGTCAGCAATCAGTGCTTTGCGATTGGCGACATCGCCGGCCAGGTCGCTTCGTGGCGCGCGCACAAGAAGACCAAAGCGCAGGCGCTCGATCAGGCCGCAAAGTACTATCGCGACGATGCAGACCGCCAGACGTTTGCTGCCATCATCGAGAAAATCTATGCGCCGAACGCGCCGCGCATGACGCCGGATCAGGCCAGCATGGCGTTCACGTCCGACTGCGCGACGGCGCGCAACGAGCAGGCGTTAGCGCGCTAACGCCTGCGACCGTCAATGCTGCCCGGGCGGTCGCCGGAACTTGTCGTGCGCGCGTCGGCAGTCCGTGTCGTAGGCGCCAACTCCCCAGTGCAATCAGCAGAATATGCTGTAGGCGCCCGAAAAAAACAATGCGCACACCGCGGGCCGCTTTTTGAGGCGATTCATTGATTGCCGGACGCGCGTAGCATCGGCTTATGGAACGAGATTCGCGCCGCTCTACACCCGCTGCGCGCTTACAGAAACCGTACGCCCGAAACTGTGAAAATGGCAATCCAAGGAGCAACGCAATGTCTCTCGCATTGACGCGCAATGAACTGATTCGCCCGCTGAATTTCATCGGCGGAAAATGGATCGCCGCCGCGGACGGCGCGCGCTTTCCCGTCACTAATCCCGCGACCGGCGACACCATCGTCGAAGTGGCGAACAGCAGTGCCGCAGACGCACGCGCCGCCACCGACGCTGCGGCCAGCGCGTTGCCCGCATGGCGCGGTAAGCTGCCGCGCGAACGTGCTGAGATTCTGCGCCGCTGGCACGCGCTCATCGTTGAGAACACCGAAGACCTCGCCAAGCTGATGTCGACGGAACAAGGCAAGCCTCTGGCGGAAAGCCGCGGCGAAGTCGCGTATGGCGCGTCATACGTCGCGTGGTTCGCAGACGAGGCGACGCGCATCTACGGCGATATCATTCCGCAACAGCAGCGCGGCAAACGCATGAGCGCAGTGAAGGAAGCCATCGGCATCGTGGCCGCGATCACGCCGTGGAATTTCCCGCTCGCAATGATCGCCCGCAAGATCGCGCCGGCCCTCGCGGCTGGTTGCACGGTGGTCGCCAAGCCCGCCGAAGACACGCCGCTCACCGCACTGGCACTCGCTGCCCTCGCACAGGAAGCCGGCGTGCCCGACGGTGTGCTGAACATGCTGTCCGCTTCGCGCGACCAGGGCATCGAAGCGGTGGCCGATTGGCTCGCGGATGCTCGCGTCCGCAAAATCACGTTCACCGGTTCGACGCCGGTCGGCAAGCATCTTGCGCGCGAGTCCGCCGCCACGTTGAAAAAGCTCTCGCTCGAATTGGGCGGCAATGCGCCTTTCATCGTATTCGACGACGCCGACCTCGACGCCGCCGTCACCGGTCTGATCGCAGCGAAGTTCCGCAATGGCGGGCAAACCTGCGTGTGCCCGAATCGCGTGTATGTGCAAGCCGGGGTCTATGAGCGTTTCGCCGATCTGCTCGCGAAACGCGTGGCGGCCCTGAAGGTTGCACCTGCAACGGACGCGAGCGCGCAGATCGGCCCGATGATCAACGAACGCGCAATCGACAAGATCGCGCGTCATGTGGAAGACGCCGTAAAACAAGGCGCGAAAGTGTTGACCGGCGGCAAACGCCTAACGGAGCTGGGCCCGAACTACTATGCGCCGACTGTGCTGACCGACGCGAAAGACGGCATGCTGGTGTGCTGCGAAGAAACCTTCGGACCAGTTGCGCCGCTGTTCCGCTTCAGCGACGAAGGCGAAGCGGTGCGTCTCGCGAACGACACGCCGTTCGGCCTCGCCGCTTACTTCTTTACGCAGGATGTGCGGCGTATCGACCGTGTCGCCGCTCGACTGGAAGCAGGCGTAATCGGTATCAACGAAGGCGCGGTGTCGAGCGAAGCGGCGCCGTTTGGAGGCGTGAAAGAATCGGGCTATGGCCGCGAAGGCTCGAAGTACGGACTCGACGATTATCTGTCGATCAAGTACCTGTGCCAGGGCGGCTTCGACCAGTAAGCAATCGGTTCGCGTTAAACCAAAGCGTTGCGATGGGCTTCCACCAGTTCGGCCATGCTGTTAAAGCGAAAGTCGATCTTCGGCTGGGAGCCCGGGTCCATCGTCGCGCCAAAGCCCTCTTTGGCATGCCGGCGATAGATCCAGCACGACGCAAGTCCGAACTCATTCGCCGGCTTGTGATCGTGAAAGAGACTTTCCGCCGTGTGAAGAATCTTGTCCTTGGAGACGCCGCGTTCGCCCAGCTTCTCCAGCATGTACTCGAAATTGCGCGGCGACGGCTTATATGAACCGATATCTTCGGCGGTGAAGATTGCGTCGAATTCGACCTGCAGCTTTGCGTTGCTATAGCTGAAGCTCTCATTGTCCACGTTCGAAAGAATGACCAGCTTGTAGTGCTGCTTCAGGTACTGCAACGCCGCGGCTGAATCGTCGAATGCCGGCCAGTTCTCAATTGATCTGCCATAAGCCATGCAGTCGTCGAACGTGTACGGCACGCGCCATTCTTCAGCGAGGCGCTTATAGACGATCGGCAACAACTCCTGGTATCGCCGGTAAGGCGTGTACTTTTGCTGCGACGACTCGTGTCGCGCGTGTGCTTCGAGTACCTGGTCGCGCGTCAGCATTTGCTCGACGCGTTCGAGAAGCGGCCGCAAGCCTTCGAAAATGCCTGTTTCCCAGTCGATTAGCGTGCCGTAGCAATCGAACGTCAACGTGTCGAAGTCAGTCAGTCGCATTGATTGCGCTCCTCATTTTCGCGGATCGTAGGCGACAGTGTAGGGTATTCTGCGCGTACCGACGTCAAACAGAACCGCTATGAATCTTAGGGCTCTACAGTGCTTCGTGATTCTCGCCGAGGAGCTTAATTTCAGCCGTGCTGCTGAACGGCTTCACATTGCGCAGCCCGCGCTGAGCCAACAGATCCGCTCGCTCGAAGAACGGCTCGGCACCCAACTGGTCGACCGCGCTCGACGTCCGCTCACGCTGACCGAAGCGGGACTCTACTTATGTACGGAGGCTCGCCAGATACTCGGTGCTCTGGAGCAGGCGAGCCTCGCGACGCAGGAAATCGGCATAGGCCGGCGCGGCTGGCTCAGCGTTGGCTTCACTCGCTCGGCGATGTACAGCATTCTGCCGCCCGCGCTCAAAGCGTTTCACCAAGCGTATCCGCAGGTGGAACTGAAGCTCTTCGAAATGCTCACTGAAGAACAGACCGATGCGCTTCGCGACATGCGGATTCACATCGGCATTGGCCGTCAGCCGCTGGCAATCGAAGGATGCACGTCGTACCCGCTGCTGCGCGAACGGGTGGTGGCCGTGTTGGAGCCGGGCCATCCGCTCGCCGCCCACAAGAGCGTGAAGATCGCAGATCTCGCCGATACGCCTTTGATCCTTTACCCGAAGCATCAGAATGCGCAATTCAAGCGCTCGGTTCTATCGTTGTATCGCGATGCCGGTCTGACGCCGTTCGTCGCTCATCAGGCGTATGAGATTCAAACCGCTATCGCGCTCGTGGCCGCTGGGCTGGGTGTCACGTTCATTGGCGAGTCGGTAGCGCGTCTGGGCCGCAGCGACGTTGTCTATCGCCACCTGACAGGGCCGGCGTCCAGATATCGTTCGACGCTTGCCGCGACTTTCCGCTCGGACGACGCGTCGCCGCACTTGCGTGCATTCCTCGCCTGCCTTCCGCCGCCCCTTGAGAACTCCGCACTATAAGCAAAATCCTATAGAAGCATAAGCAACCGGTCTTGGACTGCTCACCCGCCCGTTCTTATCATTGCTTGCACATATGACAAGAACGCAGGGACGGCGCACTCGCCGTCGCCGCAAGGTAGGAGACAGCATGAACCCGATTGACGAAGCCGCAACCATGCGAAAGGTATATGGGCGTCTGATGCCCCTGCTTTTCGCCATGATGTTCTTTAATTACCTCGACCGCATCAACATCGGTTTCGCCGCACTCGACATGAACAAGCAGTTGGGCTTCAGTCCCGCTGTGTTCGGTTTCGCCGGCAGCATTTTCTTTGTCGGCTACATGTTGCTGGAAGTGCCAAGCAACCTGCTGTTGCATCGCGTCGGCGCACGGCGCTGGATCGCACGCATTCTTCTGACGTGGGGCGCCGTGGCCGCGGTGACTGCGTTCGTGTTCAACGACACGAGCTTCTACGTGCTGCGCTTTTTGCTCGGCGTCATGGAAGCAGGCTTTTTGCCGGGCGTCGCGGTGTATCTGACGAAGTGGTTTCCGGTGCGCTACCGGGCGCGAGCGGTGGGCGGCTACATCATCGCCGGGTCGTTTTCGGCAGTGCTGGGCGGACCTATTTCCACGGCGCTCATGACCTACGCGGACGGCATTCTCGGTTTGCACGGCTGGCAGTGGATGTTCATTCTCGAAGGCGTGCCGGCAATGCTGCTCGGTCTCGTCACCCTGCGCATCATGACCGAGCGCCCGGCCGACGCCGAGTGGCTCTCCGCCGACGAAAAGCGCTGGCTCGAATCCACGCTCGCCGCAGAACGAGAGGCCTTGGGCGGCAACACGCACTTTCCGCTTCTGCGCGTGGCGGGCGACATTCGTGTGTGGAGTCTGGCTTGCCTGTTCGGCTGCGCACTGGTGGGCATTTATGGATTGTTCCTGTGGTTGCCGCAGATCGTCAAAAGCCTTGGACACCTTACTAATCTCGAAGTCGGCTTTCTGTCCGCCGCGCCGCCTTTACTTGGCGTGCTCGGCACATTTCTGATCAGCCGCAGCTCGGACCGCACCGGCGACCGGAAGAAGCACCTTGCTTTCGTGTACGGGATGAGTGCGCTTGCCATCGCCGGCAGCGCGTATGCGCCGAATCCGGTGATCGCCTACGTGCTGTTGTGCGTGACCGGCCTGTTTATCTATGCGGGCAATCCACTGTTCTGGAGCCTTGCATCGTCGTTCAGAACCGGTGCGGCAGGCGCTGCGACCATCGCGCTCATCAACACCATTGCGCAGTTCGGCGGCCTGGTCGGACCATGGAGTATCGGTCTCGTGCGCAGCGCAACCGGCAACTTCAAGCTCGCGTTGCTGACGATCGCAGCGTTCCTGCTCGTGGCGACGGTCATCGCACTGGTGATGCGCGTCACGGCATCGGAAGAAGAAACACAATCGCTCGTCACAGGCGACGCCGCGCCGCGTTCGTAACGGACATCGCCACCACAAGCAAAGGCATTGCAAACCATGATCATCGATTGTCACGGGCATTACACGACCTCGCCGCCGCAGCACGAAGCCTGGCGCACGCAGCAGATTGCCGCGTTAAAGCACGGCCACACGCCGCCCGCGCGCCCAAGCATCAGCGACGATGAAATCCGCGAGAGCATCGAAACGGGCCAGTTGCGCATTCAGCGGGAACGCGGCACCGACCTCACGATATTTTCGCCACGTGCTGCGGGCATGGGCCACCATCTCGCCACCGCGCAAGCAAACGCGCACTGGTCACGCGAGTGCAACGACCTCGTGCATCGCGTGTGTTCGCTGTTTCCGCGCAACTTCGTGGGCGTATGCCAGTTGCCGCAAGCGCCAGGAGTGCCGCCCGCGAACTGTATCGACGAATTGCGGCGCTGTGTCGAAGAACTCGGTTTTATCGGCTGCAATCTGAATCCCGATCCATCCGGCGGACACTGGTCGGGTCTGCCGCTCACGGATCGCTCGTGGTATCCGCTCTATGAAACGATGGTCGAACTAGACGTGCCCGCGATGATCCACGTGTCGTCGTCGTGCAACCCCAACTTCCATGCAACCGGCGCGCATTACATCAACGGCGACACGTCCGCATTCATGCAGCTGCTCACTGGCGACCTGTTCGCGGACTTCCCCACGCTGCGTTTCATCATTCCGCATGGCGGCGGCGCAGTGCCTTATCACTGGGGACGTTATCGCGGTCTCGCGCAGGACATGAAGCGTCCACTGCTGCGTGATTACCTGCTAAAGAACGTGTTCTTCGATACCTGTGTCTATCACCAACCGGGCGCTGAGTTGCTCGCGAAAGTAATTCCCGTTGAAAACATCCTGTTTGCATCGGAAACGATAGGCGCGGTGCAAGGCATCGATCCGGAGACCGGACACCATTACGACGATACGCGCCGCTATATCGATGCAATCGAATGGCTTAGCGACGCGGATCGCCAACGTATATATGAGGACAACGCGCGTGCCGTGTATCCGCGGCTTTCGCGTCAGCTCGACCGGCAACTCGCGGCGCAAGGAGCTATTGTATGAACCCAATCGGATGGCGGGAGTATGAGTCGGCACCCCAGGCTGGAGCGGCGACTCTCGGTGCATTGCGTGAACTTGCGGTGTCCCTTCTCAGCGACAACATGGCACGCGCGAGTGGCATGCTCGGATTGCGACCGTATCATCGGCCGAAGCCGCTTGCGGGCACCGCGGTCACGGTGCATACCCGGCCTGGCGACAACCTGGCGATTCATCGGGCGTTCGATTTCTGCAGACCCGGCGACGTGCTGGTGATCGACGGCGCCGGCGACCTGACGCAAGCGCTGATGGGCGAGATCATGGCGAGCTTCGCTGAGAGTCTGGGCGTGGAGGGACTCGTGATAGACGGTGCGATACGCGACGTCGGCGCGCTAGGTCAGCGCGACTTTCCGGTGTATGCACGCGGCGTCACGCATCGTGGTCCGTACAAGAACGGACCTGGCGAAATCAACGTGCCTGTCACCGTCGGCGGCATGGTGGTCCATCCAGGCGATATCATTGTCGGCGATGAAGACGGCCTGCTCGCGATCGCGCCCGCCGACGCCGAAGCTGTTATCGAAGGCGCGCGCCGACAACAAGCGAAAGAGATGGCAGCCTTGAAGTCGATTGCCGAAGGCAACTTCGACCGCTCGTGGGTTGCACCTCAACGCGACAGGATGATGAACCCCTGAACGTGAGCCTCATGGCGCAATATCTGAACGCTGAAATGCTTGTTGAACTGGCGCGTGCCGCAGAGGCACGCGCCGCCGGGCCATGCGCGTGCATGAAAACGCCGCTCGACGGCTGGCAGTCGCAACCGCTTTCTCTCGACGAAACGCAGTTCGAGGAAATCGGCACGCTGCTGCCGCAAGACTATGCCGAGCCGACTTTCAGCGAGTACTTGCCGGACAAGACAACCTATTGGTCGGCCGAAGCGCCCATTGCGCCGCGCTATTTTCCGTACAACCGCTGTGCAGTGTGGAAGTGCGTCTTATGCGGACGTCTCTATCTGCACTACACCGAAGGCGGCGGCTATTTTGTCGATCGCAGAATTCGCGCGGTGAAAGCAGATTTGATTGAAGACGTGCCATTGCTTCCTTAAACCCCTAAAGCCCTAACGCAGTGATGCCCTAACTGCTCGCCAGTCGAGCGATCTGTGTCTCCGATATCGCGCGAACGTCCACGCGGCGCGGCAAAATCGCGTCGCGATTCGCACTGTCGGCCACTTTCTGAAGCGCGGCAATATCCTTATCGTTGACGAAATGCTGTTTGAGCGACGCGCGCCGCGTGATCGTTTTCGCGGCATCGAGCGGAGAGCGCGTCAACGTTGCATAGATTTGCGCGTACGCATCGGGGTTTGCCAACGCCCAGTCACCGGCACGTTGCAGCCTCAACAGCACGTCGGCGATAGCCGCGCGTTTGCCCGCGTCCGCAAGCGACGCCCCTGACGCAGTAATAAAGCCTAGCCCGCTATTGATGCCAGTGCCGTCGCGCAAAATGCGGGCGCCGCGTTGCACGGCAATGCCGTAGTACGGATCGAATGTCGCCCACACTTCGATGGATCCGGAAGCGAACGCCGCAAATGCATCGACGGGCAAGATGAAGCGCACCGTCACGTCGTCTTTCGATAAACCCGCTTCGGCGAGCGCGCCATACAACTGGAATTGCGAAATGCTGCCGCGTGCCGACGACACAAACACGGTGCGCCCTTTCAGATCGGCAACCTTGCGTATCGCGGAGTTCGGCGGGACAAGGATGCCGAGTTGCGCGCCCGAGCCGACGCGGGTTGCGACGATCTTCAGCGTCGGATCGCCGACCGCCGCTGCGAGTACCGGCAAATCGCCTGCCGGCGCGAGATCGACGGCGCCAGCGCGTTGCGCTTCGAACAGCGGCGCAGCCCCCTGAAAATTCGCCCAGCGAAAAGCGTATGGCGCACCGTCGAGCACTTTGGCCGCCTCGACGAGCGCGCGCGTGCCGCCGGCCTGGTCACCGAGTACGAGCGTGGTCGATGCAACATCCGCAGCCAGCGCATGTTGCGAATGCAAAGCGCCGGTCGCCGCGAGGGCGGGCACGGCACCCAGCAGTTTCAGCATGCGCCGTCGCGTTGAAAACGAGGTTGGAGCGGAATGAGCCATAAGCCCTCACGTCAGGTCGATACGTGAGCGTACCGAGCCGCGCGAGGCATGGGAATGAATCGATTTCGATAACGTTATTTGCCGGCGCGCTTTGGCGTGGGCGCGCAGCGCCGAGTGTGCGCTCCGGATCGCATGATTCGTGTCGATGATCGGGCTTCTCCCCTGCCGGGAACGTTCGCTGCGACTGTATAGCGAGGCGCCTGCCATCGCGGAGACATACGTCATACGCGAGACCGACGCCGGTCATTTTTTTCAACGCTTCAAGTAACCCTTTCATACGATGCGTTTACAGGAGGGTTGCAGCGGACTTCGCGGAACGGAAAGAGCGGCAGACATTGCGCGCCCCCGACCGCGGAGTCCCCAACGGCAGGAGTAGCGACATGCAAAACGCGGAAGACAATCCCACGCAGAAACAGCAGAACGAAATGGCCGCAAAGAGTCCGGTGCATACCCCTGCAGCCGGAACGGCTTCTCCAGACGCTCATACGCAAGCGAAAGAGTTTGGCAGCTCGAGTAACGCGGGCGCGGCCGAGCCGACGCGGCGCAACGACAACGCGCAGAATCTGCCGCCTATCGATCTCGACGCGCTGACCGCCGATTCGCCTGACCCCGTGCACCGGGCGAGCAGCCGCACGGTCTCGGTGGACGCGGCCAACACGGCGTCGACCGATAACACCGTCGACACCGACGGCAAAGGTCTTGAAGCAAAGCGAGGACTGTCGCCGTGGCACGACAACGTCATTTCGTCGAACGCGACGCTCGAGAACAACGTTCCCGCGCCCGCAATGGGCCTGGGCGGCATAGACAGCCGCGCCGGCGGAAACATGCCGTTGATTGCAGCGCGCGACGGCTGGCAAGTGTCGTATCGCGGCACCGTCTACATCGAGCGAAGGAACGGCTCGCTCGCAGAACACGTCATACAGTTCGACGCCCGCAGGGCAAGCGGCAACGAGCCAACGTAAGCTGCGGTAATCTGGCGGGACTGCGCAAGGCATGGGCCTTGCGCAGCGTCTTCGCCGGACACATGGCACGCCTCCCTCCCTGGAAGGGCACCCCTGTCGCCTGCCGGCGCACCAGTTCGGGAAGGCACCATGGAACTCGTCGATCGGAGCGATCGGAGTCGCGCTAGCCGCGTGCGCGGACGGCGGCGCTCACGCGTTTTATCCCGCTATGCGGGTCGGCCGGTTCGTCTCATCTGGCGCTATGTCGCGCGCCACAAAGTGGCTCACGTCATCATGCTCGTCAGCGTCGTGGCCGCAGTCGGCTTCGCGCTCGCGTCGCAATACGGTATCCGCAATCTGATCGACGCGCTGCCGCGCGGACGCGCGCATCCCCAGACGGTCATGTACGCGTTTGCCGTGCTCGTCGGCCTCATTTTCGCGGACAACCTGATGTGGCGCGTCGCCGGCTGGGTCGCGGCACGCGCATTCGTGCGGGTGACGGGCGACATCCGCCAGGACATGTTCGATTATCTGACGGGACATGCGCCTTCGTTTTTCGCGGACAAACAGCCGGGCGTTCTGTCGAGCCGTGTGTCGGCCACGGCGAACGCGGTGTACATCATCGAGAATACGGTGGCATGGACCGCGTTGCCGCCGACGCTGACCGTGATCGGCGCGATCGTGATGGTGGCGACCGTGAGCGTTCCCATGAGCGTCGCGCTCGTCGCCGTTTCCGCAGCCCTCACCGCGTGTCTGTTCTGGCTCGCGCGCAAGGGCACGTCGCGGCACGAGGCGTTCGCAAGCCAGGCGGCTTCCGTAGACGGCGAACTGGTCGACGTAATCGGCAACATGGGGCTCGTGCGTGCCTTCAGCGCAGTCGACGCGGAGCAACGGCGCTTCGACGGCCATCTCGAAGCCGAGGCCGTTGCACGCAAGCGCAGTCTGCTGTATCTGGAGAAGCTGCGCCTGCTGCATGCGTTCGCCACCGTGGTGCTGTCGGCGGGCGTGCTCGGCTGGACCGTCTGGCTTTGGACGCAAGGTAAAGCGAGCACCGGCGACGTGGTCCTCGTCGGCTCTCTGGGCTTTTCGATTCTGCATGGTTCGCGCGACGTGGCGGTGGCATTCGTCGATTTAACGCAGCACGTGGCGCGCCTCGCGGAAGCATCGCAAACTTTGCTGACGCCCTATTCGATGCCGGAACCGCCCAAAGCAATACCGCTCGAGGTGCGTGAAGCGACAGTCGATTTCGACAACGTCTCGTTCGCTTACCCGGGCCGCAGGCCGGTATTGAACGAGTTGACGCTGCACATCCAGGCAGGGGAACGCGTGGGACTGGTTGGACCGTCCGGCGCAGGAAAATCGACCGTGCTCGCGCTGCTTCAGCACTTCTACGAGCCGGCCACCGGATGCATACGCATTTCCGGCCAGGACATCTCGCAAGTGACGCTGGAAAGCCTGCAAGCGGCGATCTCGGTGGTGCCGCAAGACGTCACGCTGCTTCATCGCTCGTTGCTCGACAACATCCGCTATGGCTGTCCGGATGCAAGCGAAGCCGACGTGAGGCGCGCATGCGAAGACGCCAGCTGCATGGATTTCATCGGGGCATTGCCGGACGGCTTGAACGCAATAGCAGGCGACCGCGGCGCGAAACTCTCCGGCGGACAGCGCCAGCGCATAGCAATTGCGCGCGCGATCCTGAAGGACTCGCCGATACTTCTGCTCGACGAGGCAACCTCGGCGCTCGACACCGCTTCGGAAATCGTCATTCAGGCCGCGCTCGAACGTCTCATGCAAAATCGCACGGTGATTGCGATTGCGCATAGGCTGTCGACGTTGCAGTCGTTCGACCGGATCATCGTGATGAACCGCGGCCGCGTCGTTCAGGAAGGCACACCCGCGCAACTTGCCCAAGTGCCGGGCATCTACCGCGACACGCTGGCGCGCCACGGCCGGCGCACCACAGCCCCTACGCTGAACTGATCCGCATGCGCTGCCTGCCGCATTCAAACGGGTTCGCGGCAAGGGCTAGCCGTCCATGCGCTCCCCTTGTGTTCGAATCAACTCGATCAGACGCTTCGCGGGCATCCGGTAACTGGTCTGCTGTTGAATGCCCCATTCGGAGCGCTCCGTTTCGACCAGCAAAACGTATTTGCCGTCCGGGCTCGCTTCCAGGTACTGCATATTGAGCATTTCCTCGCCGGCAATGTCTGTTTCCTGCCCGAGCGTCATGACACCTTTCGCGCCACATCCCATGCCACGCCTCCATGCCGTTGCCGCCGGCGATCGGGGGTCCGCTTCGTCGCCTGCATCGATTCAGCAAAGCGCGTACCGGCAAAGCAGTCACCGACAATTGACGGATAATCGGGGCTGCGTCTTGCGCGCTCGCTGCGTTGCGCCAGAGCGTTCACGGCTTACCGTACTACTGTGCTCGCCTTCGTATGGCCAGCATCGGAACACTTCACAACCGCACCGGGAAGACTTCGCCATGCGCATACCACCCGTCAAAGCCATCATCGCTTTTGAGAGCGTGGCTCGAACTGGGAGCGTCAATCGTGCGTCGGAGGAGCTTGGGCTGACCGCTTCGGCGGTGAGTCATCAGATCAGCAATCTGGAGTCGATCATCGGCCAGACGCTGTTCTACCGCTCAGGCCGGGGCCTCGTGCTTACGCCGACCGGCGAGCGCTATCTGTCGGACGTCACGGGTTCTCTTGCGGACCTGAGCCGCGCGACCGAGCGCGCATCGAGCCGCACCGAGGTCGACATTCTGCGCGTGCATTCGAGCCCCAGCTTCGGGCTGATGTGGTTGCTGCCGCGGCTCGCATCGTTTCAGGAAGCGAACGGGGACATCCAGCTGAACCTCGCATGCTCATATGAAGATGTGGCGTTCACGAGCGGCTATTACGACATCGACATTCGTCACGGTTATGCGAACTGGCGCGATCTCGAAGTGCGGACGCTGCGCAACGAGTTCATTGCGCCGCTTGCGTCGCCGGCCTATTTGCAGAGCCACCCGGTGAAGACGCCGGAAGATCTGCTCGCCCATCGTCTGATCTACTCCGAAACGCCGCTTGTTCAGTGGAAGCAATGGTTTGGGCGTACCGGTGTCTCGGCCGCGCACAAGACGTTCGATTTCTCGTTCGACCGCTCGTACATGTCGCTCGAAACCGCGGCGCTCGGACTCGGCATCGCGCTCGAAAGTCTGATGCTCGCGTCGGTACGGATCAAGGAAGGCGCGCTCGTGCCGGTGTTCGATCACTCGCATGCGGTCGAGGTCGGCGCGCATCATCTGGTGTGTCCGCCGCAGAATGCGGAGCTGCCACGGGTCGCGCGATTCATCGCATGGATCGACCGCGAAATCGGTCAGAGAGAACGCGCGGCTTAAAAACGCCGGCATATCGACACCAGGGTATTCCAGCACCCTCCTCATTCGGCGGATTGCTTCGCAGGCCGCCAACCCCCGCGCAGCGGGCGTCGCGGCCGCCCTCCCGAACACCTGAAAATTTCTCAAGCATAGTTGAGCCGTACTGCGTTGATGCGACGCGCAGCGTGCCGGACACTGGCTCCATCACATCAACATTCAGGAGACAAGTGATGCTGCTCGAGAACAAGGTGGTTATCGTCACGGGCGCGGCTTCCCCGCGTGGAATCGGCAAGGCGACGGCGAAGGCATTGGCCGCCCAGGGTGCGCGCGTCGTGATTCTCGATCTGCGCGAAGAAGACGCGAAAGCGGCCGCCGCCGATCTGGGCGCGGCACATCTAGGCCTTGCTTGCGACGTCACTAATAAAGCTGCATGCGTGCAAGCCGCAACCGCCACGCTCGAACGTTATGGGCGCATAGACGGCCTCGTCAACAACGCCGGCATCACGCAGCCAGTCCGCACCCTAGACATTAGCGCCGAGGGTTTCGACGCAATCGTCGATGTGAATCTGCGCGGCACGCTCTACATGTCGCAAGCCGTACTGCCTGCGATGAGGGAGCAGAAGCACGGCAGCATCGTGTGCATGTCGTCTGTGTCGGCGCAACGCGGCGGCGGCATTTTCGGCGGCCCGCATTACAGCGCGGCGAAAGCCGGTGTGCTCGGTCTCGCGCGTGCGATGGCCCGCGAATTCGGTCCCGACAGCATCCGCGTCAACTCGATCACGCCGGGGCTCATCCAGACCGACATCACCGGCGACAAGCTGACTGCGGAAATGCGCGTGGACATCATCAAAGGCATTCCGCTCGGCAGACTGGGCGACGCCGCCGATGTCGCGAACGCGTGCCTTTTTCTCGTGAGCGATCTCTCGACGTATCTGACGGGCGTCACGCTCGACGTCAACGGCGGCATGCTCATTCATTGACGACAGCGCTCGCCCGCGAGGCGGCGCTGTGTTCCTGGCACCCGGGCGAACCCGGGGCCCATGGAAGGAGACAAACATGAAATCGAAATACACCGCTTCTGCTATCGACGGCGAAGTGTTGGCACACTCTGATGCGACGAGCTTCGAATCGCGCACCTACGCCAAGGTAAGCCGCAGGCTGATTCCGTTTCTGATGCTGTGCTATCTCGGCGCGTATCTGGATCGCGTCAACGTCGGCTTTGCGAAGCTGCAGATGCTGAACGATCTGCGCTTTAGCGAGACCGTCTACGGCATGGGCGCGGGCATCTTCTTTCTCGGTTACTTTTTATTCGAGGTGCCGAGCAATCTGGTGCTTCACCGTGTCGGCGCGCGCAAATGGCTCGCGCGAATCATGCTGACCTGGGCGGTGATTTCCGCGTCGTTCGTCTTCGTGAAGTCGCCCACCGCGTTTTATGTATTGCGCTTTCTGCTCGGCGTTGCAGAAGCGGGTTTTGCGCCCGGCGTCATTCTTTATCTGACGTACTGGTTTCCCGCTGCGCGCAGGGCCAAGGCGTTGTCGCTGTTTTTCATGGCGATTCCGCTCGCGGGCATAGTCGGCGGTCCGCTGTCGGGCTGGATCCTGCATTCGCTCCACGGTGCGATGAATATGGCCGGCTGGAAGTGGCTGTTCATGCTCGAGGCTCTGCCGTCGCTCGTGCTTGGAGTCGCGATTCTTCTGTATCTCGACGACGGCATTGCCAAAGCGAAATGGCTCACCGAGTCGGAGAAGAATCTGCTGGCACGCAATGTCGCCGGCGATAACGCGCACACCACTACCCATATTTCGATTCGCTCGTTCATCGGCGACCGTCGCTTGTGGCTGATGGCCGCGATCTATTTCTGTGTCGTGCTCGGTCAGTACGGGCTGACTTTCTGGCTGCCGACGATCATCCGTAAATCAGGTGTCGCGGATCCGCTGTGGGTGGGCGTGTTCACCGCGATTCCTTATCTCTGCGCGATCGTCGCGTTGCCGCTGATCGGCATGAGCGCAGACCGCCGGCGCGAACGCAGACTTCACCTGGCCATTCCGATGCTGATCGCGGCAGCCGGCTTTGCGGTCCTGCCTACGCTCGGCAGCGTGCCGGCGTCGATCGTGTGTTTGAGCATTGCGGCTGCCGGCATCCTCGCGTCGTCGTCGCAGTTCTGGTCGCTGCCCACGGCGCTGCTCGGCGGCATGTCTGCCGCAGCCGGCATCGCGGCTGTGAACTGCTTCGCCAATCTTGCGGGCTTCTTTTCGCCCGCCATCGTGGGCTGGCTCAACGACATGACAGGCCGCTCGACAGCGGGACTGATCTTCATCTCGGTTGCGGTGACGCTCGGCGCATGCCTGGTCTTCCTCGTGCCCGCGAAATCCGTGAACCGCTGACCTTTTCCAACTATTCCGCTTAAATCTCAGGAGACGACATGAACAGTCCATCCAATGCGTCGACGGCATCTCTTGCCGAACACGCTTACCGCATCCGCAGAAACGCGCTCTTAATGGGCGAGGTGCAGGGCCAGGGTTATATCGGGCAAGCGCTCGACATCGCCGATGTACTGGCAGTCGCGTACTTCGGCGCAATGCGCTATCGCCCGGAAGATCCTGAGTGGGAAGAGCGCGACCGCTTCCTGCTCTCGAACGGACACTATGCGATCGCGCTGTACGCGGCGCTGCTCGAAGCTGGCATTCTGCCCGCCGAAGAACTGGAGACCTACGGCAGCGACGACAGCCGTCTGCCCATGTCCGGCATGGCGAGCTACACGCCCGGCATGGAGATGTCCGGCGGCTCGCTCGGACACGGCCTGACGATCGCGGTCGGCCGGTGTCTCGGACTCAAGCGCAAGGGCTCGAAGTCGTTCGTGTACACGCTGTTCTCGGACGGCGAACTCGACGAAGGCGCGATCTGGGAAGGCATCATGTCCGCGAGCCACTGGAAGCTCGACAACCTGATCGCCGTTGTAGACGTGAACAACCAGCAGGCCGACGGGCCGTCGACACAGATCATGGCGTTCGAACCGCTAGTGGAGAAGCTCGAAGCATTCGGGTGGTTCACGCAACGTGTGGACGGCAACGATATCGGCGCCGTGGCCGCCGCGTTCGATGCGGCCCGCAAGCATCCCGGCAAGGAGCCGCGCATGATCGTGGCCGATACGCGCATGGGTTGCGGCGTGCCGTTCCTCGAAGAGCGCGAGAAGAACCACTTTATCCGCGTCGATGCGCACGAATGGCAATTGGCGCTCGAAGCACTGGAAGCAGGGAGACAAGCATGAGCAACGCAACCATCAGCAAACCGCGCCTGAAGACCTCGGCGATGATCGCGTCCATTGCGGGCGAAGGCCAGCTCACGCGCTCGGCGCCTTTCGGTCACGCACTCGTCGAATTGGCTCGACAGAAAACCAACGTTGTCGGCATGACGGCCGATCTCGGCAAGTACACGGACCTGCATATCTTCGCGAAGGAATTCCCTGAGCGCTACTACCAGATGGGCATGGCCGAGCAATTGCTGATGGGCGCAGCGGCGGGCCTCGCGCACGAAGGCGCACAGCCGTTCGTGACTACCTACGCGGTGTTCGCGACGCGCCGTGCGTATGACTTCATGCACCAGGCCATTGCCGAAGACAACCTCGATGTGAAGATCGTCTGCGCGCTGCCCGGGCTGACCACTGGCTACGGTCCTAGCCACCAGGCCGCGGAAGACCTGGCGTTGATGCGCGCGATGCCGAACATGACCGTTATCGATCCATGCGATGCGCTCGACATCGAACAGATGGTGCCCGCCATTGCCGCACACAACGGCCCTGTGTATGCGCGTCTTTTGCGCGGCAACGTGCCTGCGGTGCTGGATGAATACGACTACACGTTCGAACTCGGCAAGGCAAAGATGCTGCGCGACGGCGCGGAAGTGCTCGTCATCTCGTCGGGCATCATGACCATGCGCGCGCTGGAAGTCGCGAAAGCGCTGGAGCGCGACAACATCGGCGTGGGCGTGCTGCACGTGCCGACCATCAAGCCGCTCGACACGCAGACGATCGTGCGCGAAGCGAAGCGTTCGGGCAGGCTCGTCGTGGTGGCGGAAAACCATACGACGATCGGCGGTCTCGGTGAGGCCATTGCGGGCGAACTGATGCGCGCCGGAGTGTCGTGCCCGTTCAGGCAGGTGGCGCTCCCCGATGCATTTCTTGCAGCGGGCGCACTGCCGACACTGCACGACCGCTATGGTATTTCAACCGCCGCGATGATCGAGTCGATCAAGGGCTGGCTCGGTTAAGTCCGCACATTGCGGATTCCATTACCTGCGAGGTAATCGACGCGCCTCCGGGCGAGGGCAATCATACGCAGCATGCAAGTTCCGGTTTATTCATGCATGGAGGAGTGAACATGACTGCGTATGCGATTGCCCATTTGCACGACGTTGAAATGTGCGCTGAGATTGTCGAATACCTCGAGGGTATCGACGCAACCCTTGCGCCATTCGGCGGCCGATTCATCGTACACGGCGCACGGCCGCACGTCGTGGAAGGCGAGTGGCACGGCGACCTGATCGCGATCGAGTTTCCCGACCTTCCGACGGCGCGCGCCTGGTATGCGTCGGACGCGTATCGGCGCATCCTGCCGTTGCGCATGCGGCATGCTCGCGGACCGGTAATTCTCGTGGAAGGCGTGGACGGGAATCAAAAAGCGACCGACATCCTGCGTTGAATCCTGCGTTGAATGCCGCCGGTGCTGCGGTCCGGCTGCGGGGAACTCCGAAGCGCACGAAGTCCACAACCCTCATAATGCGATCATTCAAGCCACAAATTCGCGCCACAATGATCGACCGCCAAGCCCAAGCAAGCTCCTCGCCCCGCCTCACCAGCCTGTCGCACGGCGGCGGGTGCGGCTGCAAGATCGCCCCCGGCCTGCTCGCTGACCTGCTCAAACGCAGCGCGCCGCTGCCGTTCTTCCCGGACCTGCTGGTCGGCAACGATACCGCCGACGACGCCGCCGTCTACAAGCTGAACGACGAGCAGGCGATCGTCGCGACCACAGACTTCTTCATGCCGATCGTCGACGATCCGTTCGACTTCGGCCGCATTGCCGCAACGAACGCGCTCTCCGATGTCTATGCAATGGGCGGCAAACCGCTGATGGCGCTCGCCATCGTCGGAATGCCGATCAACGTGTTGCCGCACGACGTCATTGCGGCAGTGCTCAAGGGCGGCGAGTCGGTGTGCGCGGACGCCGGCATTCCGCTCGCGGGCGGACATTCGATCGATTCGGTCGAGCCCATCTATGGCCTTGTCGCAATCGGTGTGGTCGATCCGCGGCGCGTGAAGCGCAACGCGGGCGCGCAGGCCGGCGACGTGCTGATTCTCGGCAAACCGCTCGGCGTCGGCGTGCTTTCCGCCGCGCTGAAGAAAGACCGGCTCGACGCGAACGGCTACGCCGCCATGATCGGCGCGACGACCAAGCTGAACCGCCCGGGCGCGCAACTCGCCGGGCTCGACGGCGTGCATGCGCTCACCGACATCACGGGCTTCGGCCTGCTCGGCCATACGCTGGAACTGGCGCGCGGCTCTAAGCTCACCGCGCGCGTGCGTTACGCCGACCTGCCGTGGCTGCCGGGCGTCGTCGACTTTGCCGAAGCCGGCGTTTTCACAGGCGCCTCCGGGCGCAACTGGGATGCCTACGGTAAAGATATTTCGTTACCGGCGACTTTGCAGCCGAGCGCGCGCACCTTGCTCACGGACCCACAAACCTCGGGCGGCCTGCTGGTTTCATGTTCACCCGAGGCTGTGGACGACGTGCTGGCGCTCTTTCACGCCGACGGTTTCGGCGACGCCCGCGTGATCGGCGAAATGGTTGCAGGCGAAGGGCGCGTAGAAGTGATCTGAAAGAAGGCGGCGGCTGACAAGGCGCGGTGAAAGGTTGCAGAAAGCCGCGCCCTGCCGCCAATCGCGCCGCATGCGATAATTTCGGTCTATCCGGCACCGCTTCGTCCGCTTTTCCTCCGTACGCCCTTGAAAAACCTACTCGTCAGCCTCGATCAAGCAGGTGATTTCGATGAAATCATCGACGTACGCACGCCTCTCGAGTTTGCCGAGGACCATATTCCGGGCGCAATGAACGCGCCGGTGCTCAGCAACGAGGAACGCGTGCTGGTCGGCACGATGTACAAGCAGGTGTCGCCGTTCGAAGCCACGAAGGTGGGCGCGGCGCTGGTGGCCCGCAACATCGCGCTTCATCTGGAAACGACGTTCGCCGACCGGCCGCGCAACTGGCGGCCGCTGGTTTATTGCTGGCGCGGCGGCAAACGCTCGGGCTCCGTCACCACGCTCTTCAACATGATCGGCTGGCCCGCGCGTCAACTCGACGGCGGGTACAAGACTTATCGGCGCGCAACCGTCGAGGCGCTCACCACGCTGCCGAGCCAATTCCGTTACGTCGCACTGGTGGGTCCGACCGGGAGCGGCAAGACGCGGCTCCTCGCCGCGCTCCACGAAGCAGGTGCGCAGACGCTGGACCTCGAAGCGCTCGCCGCGCATCGCGGCTCGCTGCTCGGCGCATGGGCCGGCGTCGCGCAGCCGTCACAAAAGGGCTTTGACACCTTGCTCGTGAGCGCGCTGCGCAGCTTCGATCCCGCGCGCCCGGTGTTCGTTGAAGCGGAGAGCCGTCGCATCGGCGCAATCACGCTGCCGCTCGCTCTGCTCGACACGTTTCATCGCGGCGATTGTGTGGAAGTGGCGGCGAGCCGCGAGGACCGCTCGGCGTTTCTGCTTCACGACTACGCGCAACTGTTCGACGATCGCGAGTCGTTGAAGGCGCAGCTGGAACGTTTGATCGGCTTGCATAGCCGCGAACGCGTCGCCGGTTGGCAAAAACTCGTCGACGAAAACCGGCGCGCGGAACTCGCGAACGAGTTGATTGAACTGCACTACGATCCCGCATACGCGCGCAGCAGCCATCAGCATTTCACGCAACTGCCGCAGGCGCTGAAAATCAGGTTCCGGCCGAACGACGCAGACGTCGTCGATCAGGCTAAAGCGCTCCTCGCGCAACTCGATAAGCGTTCAGTCGCGCTAGTCTGACCCAACCTTAACGTTACGAACAACATGCAATCAACCCTTCGGCAGCCCCGCGTCGCGCTTGGCTGGATCGTATTCCTCGCGATCGCCGTCGTCGGACTCTTCTATGTGAAGTGGTTTCCGTATTACAACCGGGCCTTTGTCGCCGCAAGCCAGCATTCGATCGGCAAGTCGATCCTGATGGGTACGTCGGCAAGCGCGCCCGCAGCGTCGTGGCAGTCCGCGATCGACTACGCGCTTGCCTACGGCAAGGCCATCTGGCAGGCAATGGTGCTGGGTCTGTTGCTCGGCTCCGCGGTGCAGGCGCTGATTCCGCCGCAATGGGTCGCACGCGCGCTCGGTCGCAGCGACTTCAGCAGCGTCGTGAAAGGCGGCCTGATGTCGTTGCCCGGCATGATGTGCACCTGCTGCGCAGCGCCGGTGGTGGCGGGACTGCGCGCGCGGCAGGCGGCGCCCGGCGCGGCAATCGCATTCTGGCTCGGCAATACAGCGCTCAATCCGGCCACGCTGATCTTCATGGGTTTCGTGCTCGGCTGGCAGTGGATGGGCTTGCGGCTCGCTCTCGGCCTGGTGATGGTGTTCGGCCTCGGCTATCTCGTGAACCGCATGGTGACGCCGAAGGAAGCCGAGGCGTCGCGCGAAGCCATCGCGCAACTGGTCACGACGGATGAACCGGGCACCGCATTCACCCGCTGGGTGAAAATACTCGGCACGATGACGCTGCGTCTCGTGCCCGAATACATCGTGCTGGTGCTGATTCTCGGCGCGGCACGCGCGTGGCTCTTTTCGCACGTTGGTCCGGACATCGACAACAGCGTGCTGTGGATCGTCGCGCTGTCCATCGCCGGCACGCTGTTCGTGATTCCGACGGCGGGCGAAGTGCCGATCATTCAGGCGATGCTGTCTTTCGGCATGGCAGCCGGGCCTGCGGGCGCGCTGCTGATGACGCTGCCGCTAATCAGCGTACCGTCTATGGCGATGCTGGGTCGCTCGTTTCCGAAGCGGGTCCTGACCGTCGTCGCGTTGGCCGTGGTGGTCTGCGGCATAGTGAGCGGCCTGCTCGCCGCGTCCCTGGGGTTCCGATGAAAAAGCTCGCGGTATTCACGCTCGCGTCGTGGTCGGCTGCGGCGCTTCTCTACTTCGGTCAGCATTCGGTGGCGCTGATCGCGGTGACCGGTGTGCTCGTGCTGGCGAGCTTCGACCTGCTTCGTCCTTGAGGCGGGCTTAACAATGCGTGCTAGCGGCCCTGCATAGACACGGCCGCGTCACACTGCGTCTAGTCGCGCTAACGTACCGTTGCTGCTGCAAGTGTTGTGCGACGGCGGGCGCTGACCAAAGCAGCGATGCCCGTACCAATTCCCAACGTCAGAAGACATGCAGTGGGCACCAGCATCGGCGCAATCTGGCTATGCGCCGCTTTGCCGACATAAGGCATCAGGTTCTGCCCCGCGAAGCCGCCGAGATTGCCGATCGCATTGATCGCCGCGACACTCGCAGCGGCGCGTGCGCCCGAGAAAAAGCGCGGCGGCAGCGACCAGAAGCACGGATACAGTAACGGAATGCATGCCCCGCCCACGCATAGCGCCGCAAAGCGCAGCGTTGCGGTGGGCAGCACGAGGCTCGACGAGAAGCCCACCACGCCAACCGCTGCAACAATGCTCATCGCCCTCAAGACCACGCGCTCACGCTTGAGCTTGCCGGGAAGCCAGAGCAACAGCAGCGTGGCGAGCGCCCACGGAATCATATTGAGCACGCCATTGAGCGACGACGATACACCGTCGCTCTTGAGCAGCGTCGGCATCCAGTAGGTCACGCCGTACAGCGACGTCGACATCAGCATGTAGGTCAGCGCGAACATCAGCACCCTCGGATCGAGCAGCGCAGCCCACGGATGCGTCGCCTTGGCATCCTCCGCTGCTTCGCGCTTGAGCGCGGCGAGCACCACATCCTTTTCCTGTTGCGAGAGGAACGGTGCGTCGCTCACCGAATTCGGCAGATACTTCAGCGCGACAAATGCGATCACCACGGCCGGCAGACCGGTCGCGATGAACACCCACTGCCAGCCGGCAAACCCCCACGTGCCGCCCAACGTGAGCAACAGGCCGCCGATCAGCGAGCCGAGCATATTGGCGAGCGAACTGCCGAGCGTGAAGAAGCCAAGCACTTTCGTGCGATAGCTCTGCGGGAACCACTGCGTGAGGTAATAGATCACGCCCGGATAGAACCCGGCTTCAGCGACGCCCAACGCAAAGCGGAACGAATAAAACACCGGCAGCGAACGGGCAAACGCCATCAGCACCGTGACGATGCCCCACGTCATCATAATGCGGGCGAGCCACGCACGCGCGCCGAAGCGATGCAGCGCGAGCGTGCTGGGCACCTCGAACAGCAGATAGCCGATGAAGAACAGCGACGCGCCCAATCCGTACGACGCTTCGGTCATGCCGAGGTCGTGCACCATCTCCAGCTTGGCGAAGCCGACGTTCTGGCGGTCGATGAACGAAATCAGGAACATGACGATGAGCAGCGGCATTAACCGCCACGCCATCTTTTTCATGACCTGCTGCTCGAATGTTAGTTGTGTGGACATGGTTTCTCCGCTTGCCCGACTGCCCGGCAAATAAAAATTGATACAGTCATATATATGATTGTAGGAATTTCAGCCGGACGCCATGGGGTGATACCCGCATGACGGGCAACGCCACCCTGAGTGGGAAGCTGTGTTCGGCGGAAACCGGCGGGCTAACGCGGGTCTAGCGAATTTCGACCTGGTACTGGAACGTATCGGCCGCGCCGCGCGTGCTGCGCCATTCGAACGGCGTGCCGGCGAAGTCGGAGGCGACGCGGTGAACCAGAATCACCGGGCTGCCGGTTTTCATGCCGAGCAGTGAGGCGGTTTCGGCGGTAGCCTGTTCTACGCGGAGTATTTCGGTCGCCGAGGCCACCATCTGCTTGCAGAGCCGTTCGTAGAGCGGGTACAGCAGGTCTTCGAATTTGTCGAGCGGCAACGCGGCAAGCGCTTCGAAGCGGGCGCGCGGCAGCCAGATTTCCTCCGACAACACCGCCTGCCCTTCGATCATTCGCACGCGCGACAGATGAATTGCCTTCTCCGAGGCCTTCATCCGCAGAGCGTTGCGAATCTCTTCATTGGGCTTCACCACCTCGCGCCTCAGGACGCGCGCGGTGGGGCGCACCGGCTGGCCGTCGCGCGAGACAAAACGAAAGAAGCGGAACAGCGACGAATCGAAGCGCGGCCGCCGCACGAACGTGCCTTTGCCTTGAGTGCGGGTAAGCACGCCGTCGCTGACCAGCAGGTCGATCGCCTTGCGCACGGTGCCGGTCGAAACGTTGTAGAACTGGCCTAGTTCCGCCTCGGTAGCGATGGCCTCTTCGGGCGCCCATTCGCCGGCGGCAATGCGGCTCACGAGGTCGTCGCGCAATTGCTGATAACGGGGCAGCCGGTCGTCCGGCCTGGACACGAAAGACGCCGTATTCATGGATTCATACAGTTATGCAGAGGAGTAACTACTGTACCGCATTGAATCGATCGAAAGCGAGCAAGGGTTATTACCCAATGACCAGCAGTCCGAATGGGCGCAAGATTCATACAGTCATATATATGAATCACTGGAACAGCAGGACGAACGGACGGAGATGGCTATGTTCAATTGGTACAGGCAGGGCACGCCTGTGGAGCGCAACACCTTCTGGGGGTGTTTCGCGGGATGGGGTCTGGACGCGCTCGACGTGCAGATGTTCACGCTTGCCATTCCAGCGATCATCGCGGCGTATGGCATCGACCACACGCAGGCGGGCGCGATCAGCGGTGTGACCCTGGTCTCGTCGGCGCTAGGCGGCTGGATTGCTGGCGCGCTGTCGGACCGCTTCGGCCGAGTGCGCACCTTGCAGATGACGATTCTCTGGTTCGCCGGCTTCACCTTCCTGTGCGCATTCGCTCAGAATTTCCCGCAGCTGTTGCTGCTTAAAGCGCTGCAAGGCTTTGGATTCGGCGGCGAATGGGCTGCCGGTGCTGTGCTCATGGCGGAGACGATCCGCACCGAACATCGCGGCAAGGCAATGGGCGCGGTGCAAAGCGCGTGGGCCGTGGGTTGGGGCGCCGCGGTGCTGGTCTACGCAGCCGTATTCTCATGGCTTCCCGCCGACACCGCCTGGCGCGTGATGTTCGCAGTCGGCCTGCTGCCCGCCGGCCTCGTGCTATTTGTGCGGCGCAATCTGAAAGAGCCGGTGCGCATTGAGCCCGCCGGCGCGCGAGTCGGTCCCAAGGTCTCAGCGTTCGGTCAGATCCTGCAAGTGTTTCAGCCTCGCGTCCTTCGAACCACGATCATCGGTGCGGTGCTCGGCACGGGCGCTCACGGCGGCTACTACGCGATCATGACGTGGCTGCCCACGTTTCTCGCGAAGGAACGGCATCTGTCGGTGTTGAATACCGGCGGTTACCTCGCTGTCGTAATCGTCGCGTTCTGGTGCGGCTGCATGCTGAGCGCGTACCTGCTCGACCGGATCGGCCGGCGTCGCAACATCGCGTTATTCGCTTTCTGCTGCATCGTCACCGTGCTCGCATACGTGATGTTGCCGTTGACGAATATGCAGATGCTCGTGCTTGGCTTCCCGCTCGGCCTCTTTGCCGCCGGCATTCCGGCGAGCCTCGGCCCGCTCTTCAACGAACTGTATCCCGCCGACATGCGTGGCACCGGCGTCGGCTTCTGCTACAACTTCGGGCGCATTGCATCCGCAGGCTTTCCGGTTCTGGTCGGCTACATGAGCCATTCGATGTCGCTCGGCGCGGCCATCGGCATCGACGCAGCCATTGCCTACGGGCTTGCGATGACCGCGGTACTGCTGCTTCCGGAAACGCGCGGCAAGCGTCTGCGTGATAGCGCGCCGGAGCGGGCCGCAGATGCCGCCGATGCCGCCGACGCAGCGCGCCTCAACCTGAACTCCCCGCGCAGTTGAATATGAACGCACACGCATCCTTACCGTCGTTTGCACACGCTGGCGTCGACACCCACGCACACGTTTTCGAGCAGGGCTTGCCGTTGACCGGCGACCGCCGCTACGCGCCCGCCTACGACGCAACGCTCGACGACTATCTGCCGCTGCTGAACGCGCATGGAATGACGCATGCGGTACTCGTGCAGCCGAGCTTTCTCGGCACCGACAATAGTTATCTGTTGCAAGCGTTATCCGCGGACACCGAGCGTCTGCGCGGCGTTGCTGTCGTTGCCCCAGACATAAGCGCGAATGATCTTGACGATCTGCATAGGCGTTGCGTGACGGGCGTTCGCCTTAACCTTATCGAGCAGACGCTGCCGGATTTGCGCGCGCGACCGTGGACGTCGTTGCTGGACCACGTTGCGCGACTGGATTGGCATGTCGAGTTGCACAGAAACGCAGCCGATCTGGCACCGCTGATCGACCAGCTTCTGGAGCGCGGCGTGCGAGTCGTCGTCGATCATTTCGGCCGGCCCGATCCGGCTTTGGGCACGCAGGATCAGGGGTTCCAAGCGCTGCTCGGCTTTGGCAAGACGCGGCGTGTGTGGGTGAAGCTGTCGGGCGCATATCGCTGTACCGCACCGGATTCGCGGTTCGTTGCAGATGCAACACAGCAATTGATCGAGCAATTCGGCCCGGACCGTTTGATGTGGGGCAGCGACTGGCCGCACACGCAATACGAAGCGGTGACGAGCTATGGCGACACCTTGTCGACGCTGCTTGACGCCGGTCTCGATTCGACCGCTCTCGGCGCGATCTTGCGCACCACTGCTCGTTCGTTCTATGGATTCGACGTTGAGTCTGTCGTGAATGCGTCCGCAACGACGGCCGCCGTGCAACGCGCGACGTATTGAATGCGGAGAGAAGAAAGCGAGGAGTTACAGCGACTGTTTTGACAGGACAGTGGACGAAAGCGGAGCCGCTTTCGTCCACCTCACTGATGCGTTGGTAGGCTCGATTGGATTCGAACCAACGACCCCCACCATGTCAAGGTGGTGCTCTAACCAACTGAGCTACGAGCCTGTAGAGGCGCGAATTATAGAGAGTCTGTCGAAACTGTACAAGAGTCAGACGGCATTCTTGTTGTCGACGCTCGCGCCACGCATTACGACGCGCTCCATTCGGTATTTGCATCAAGCGGAAAGACCGGGCGCCGGATATTCCGGAAAGCGAACAGGCCGTAGTCCGAACTCGTCACGCCCCGGCTATCGCATTCCACGAGCCCGGCGGAGATCGGCACGAAAACCGGACGGCAATACATGCGCGATTTGAGTAGCAGGAAGCGCGCGCGACGCGGGTCGATACCAACGCTTTCGAACACGCCGAGGTCCCACGGCTCATGCGTGTGTTCGGTCACGACCAGTTTCACCGTGCCCGTATCGAGAACCGCGGCGCGTCCCATGTGTGCTCGCTGTCCGGTGTAAGTCGGACCGCTGATCACATATTCGCCGTCGGTCAAGGCGCGCACCACACCGGTCATCGCGACGGGCGCGCGCGGCGTCACCGCACTGCTTCCAACCTTGTTGCCGATCGTGACGGTCACCGCGCTGCCGACGCCCGCGGCCATCAATGCGGCCACCGCCTGCGGATCGCACAACGGCCCAGTGACGATGCCTTCCAGATTCTGCCGGAGCGCTTCTTCGAGCAGATCCATCGTGTCGCACGTGCCGCCCGACATGCAGTTGTCGCCATGATCCAGCAGCAGCACCGGCTTGTCGGCGTCTTTCGCTAGAGCGGCGGCTTGGGCAACCGATTCGGCGAGCGGCGCGCTGCGATAGACGAACTCCTCGCGCTCGTTCCAGATTTGTTGCGCGATTCGCTCGGCCACTGCTTCCGCTTGCGCGCGCTCTCCATTGCCGACAACCACGACGCTGATACACGGCGCAGCGATATCCGCGAGCGAAAAGCCGGACAACACCGAGACCGCGAGCATGCCGTCGGCCTCGGCGGCGCGCGCGGCGTCGACGGCACGCTTCATCGCGCCCTCAGCGGTTGCGCTGCGCAGCGTGTGCGTGAGCAGCGGCGGCTGGCGCCAGGCGATGACCGGCTTCGCCTCGCCATGTATCAGAGCAAACAGCAGACGCGCGGCGTGCGCGCCGGTTTCATACATATCGACGTGCGGATAGGTCTTGAAGCTGACGATTACGTCCGCGTTGTCGATCATTTTCTGCGTGACATTGCCGTGCAGATCGAGCGCGACGGCAATCGGGGCATTGGGCAATGCCGCGCGCACGCGTTCGAGGAGATCGCCCTCGCCGTCATTCGAATTTTCCGCGACCATTGCGCCGTGCAGGTCTAGCATCACTGCATCGCATCCGCTCGCGGCTGCCAGAATTGCGTCGCAGATTGCGTCGTATGCGGCCGCTTCGACGGGCCCGCTCGGGTTGGCCGCCGCCGACACCGGCGTAACGATCTGCGCGCCTTCGCGCGCAGCGGCGTCGATGAATGCGGCCATTGCGGTCTGCATGCCGTTGTTGTCGTTGAACGCGTCGTCGTTGAAGCTCGGGCCGGCGTTCGCACCGTTCTGGCCGAAAGCGGACAACGGCGTCGGCACCGGCGAGAACGTGTTGGTCTCGTGATTCATCCGCGCAATAAGGATTTTCATACGTTCGAACCCTCCGACATCGGCGCTGTCTGGACAATTTGCGCCGCTCTCAACATTGCGTGAAGCAACACGTTGCAGCCGGCTTCCAGATGATCAGCGCGCGCGTCCTCGATTTCGTTGTGGCTGATACCGTCCTTGCAGGGCACGAAGATCATCGCAGCAGGCGCGACGCGCGCAAGATACACGGCGTCATGGCCGGCACCGCTGATCACGTCCATTGACGAGAGGCCCAGCATCTCCGCGCCGTGTTTGACGGCGGCCACCAGTTCCGTCGCGAACGGTTGCGGCGCGAAGTACACGACCGGCTCGACATCAACCGCGATGCCCGCTTTTTCGCTCGCGACCGTGCAGGCGCTGCGCAGCGCGCTGTCCATTGCGGTCAGCGTGGTGTCGTCGGCGGCGCGCAGATCGACCGTCAATTTGACGCGGCCCGGAATCACGTTGCGTGAGTTCGGATGCACATCGACCCAGCCTACGGTGCCGCGCCCATGCGGCGCATGATCGAGCGCGATACGGTTCACGGCGTGAATGAGGTCGGCGGCAACGAGCAGCGCATCGCGGCGCAATTCCATCGGCGTCGGCCCTGCGTGCGCCTCCATGCCGTGCACGGTCACGTCGTACCAGCGTTGACCGAGTGCGCCTTGCACGATGCCGATAGTTTTATCGTTTGCTTCCAGCACCGGGCCTTGCTCGATGTGTGCTTCGAAATACGCACCAACGGTATGCGGCTTCGTGTCTTCGCTAACGTAGCCGATTGCGGTCAGCGCGTCGCGCACGGACACGCCGTCCCGATCCCGCTGAGCAAGCGCATGTTCGAGCGTGAAAGCGCCTGCAAACACGCCTGAGCCCATCATCACAGGAACGAAGCGCGAGCCTTCCTCGTTGGTCCAGACCGCGACTTCGATCGGCGCGAGCGTTGTAATGTTCGCACCGGCCAGCGTGCGCAGCACTTCGATGCCGGCGAGCACGCCGTAGTTGCCGTCGAACTTGCCGCCGGTCGGCTGTGTATCGATATGGCTGCCGGTCATCACCGGAGGCAGGTCGTCGCGCAAACCGGCGCGGCGCACAAAAATGTTGCCGATCGCGTCGATGCGAACCGTGCAGCCGATTTCCTTCGCCCAACTAACGACCCGGTCGCGCGCGATGCGATCCAGTTCCGTTAGCGCGAGCCGACAGACGCCGCCCTTCTCGGTCGCTCCAATTTTCGCGAGCTGCATGAGACTGTTCCAAAGCCGCTCGCCATCGACGCGCAAACGACTCACTGCCTCCGTAGGTTGCGATTCATGAACTTGCATCAGTGCTTCCTTATAGTGAAGTCGGCGCTGACTCAGACAACGCCGACGCCCAGATAGCGGTCCTTGATCGAGTCGTCGGCGGCGAACGACGCATTGTCGCCCGAATAAACGATCACGCCCTGTTCGATGATGTAGTGACGATCCGCGAGTTGCGTGCAGACTTCGAGGTTCTGCTCAACGAGCAAGATCGCCACACCTGCCTCGCGAATGAGCTTGAGTTGCGCGACGATTTCTTCGACGATCACCGGCGCGAGACCTTCTACCGGTTCATCGAGCATCAGAAGGCGCGGATGATTCATCAGCGCACGGCCAACCGCTAGCATCTGCTGTTCGCCACCGGACAGCTGTCCGCCGCCGTTCGCACGTCGCTCTTTCAGCCGCGGAAAAATGCGGTAGATGTCGTCGAGTTGCCACGGCGAGTCTTTGCGCGCGCCGAGCCGCAAGTTTTCTTCCACGGTGAGCAACCGGAAAACACCGCGGTGTTCGGGCACGAAACACACACCACGCGAGGCGATCTTATGCGGCTGCAGCCCGCTTATGGTCGCGCCGTTGAACGTCACGCTGCCGTTCTTCGGCGCGACGACGCCCGCGATCGCCTTGAGCGTGGTGGATTTTCCTGCGCCGTTGCGGCCCAGCAGCGTGACCGTCTCACCTTCCGCGATCTGCAACGAAACGCCTTGCAGGATGTGACTTTTGCCGTAGAAGCCGTGAATCTGCTGCACGTCGAGAATCATGCGCGGCCTCCGGTAATCATGTTGCCGAGATAGGCGCTGCGCACGCGCTCATCGCCGCGAATTTCATCGGGCCGCCCTTCCACCAGCACGCGCCCTTGTTGCATGACGGTGATCGTGTCGGAGATGTCCATCACAATGCCCATGTTGTGCTCGATCAGGACGACGGTGTAGTCCTCGCGCAGGCCGCGAATCAGTTGCTTCATGTCGTCGAGATCGTCGATACCCATGCCCGACGTCGGCTCGTCGAGAAAGATCGCCTTGGGACGCGCCGCGAGTGCCATGCCGACTTCGAGCCGCCGCTGCTGACCGTGCGACAGAGCGCCTGCTGACACTTTGCTGAAACGCTGCAACGCGAGGCGTTCGAGTATGTCGTCGACGGTTTCGGTGTGGGCCAGTGCGCCGCGCGGCGGCGTCCATGCATTGAGCGCACGCACGGAGTCGACACCTTGCGCAGCGAGCCGCAAGTTTTCCTGCACGCTCAGATTGGCGAACAGACTCGTCACCTGAAACGATCTCGCGACGCCGCGACGCACACGCTTGTGATCGGGCTCGTGCGTCACGTCGTGTCCGTCGAAGACAATCGTCCCCGCGGTGATCGGCAGAGTCCCGGTCAGAACATGGAAAAGCGTGGTCTTGCCCGCGCCGTTCGGACCGATTACCGAGTGCACGGTGCGCGGCATGATGCGCAGGTTGACCTCGGAGAGCGCCGTGAATTTACCGTAGCGTTTCACGAGGCCGCTTGCGTTCAGAATCGCCTCGCTCATGCGCGCTCCTTTGCGGTGTCGTCGGCTGCTGCGTTTGCATCGGCGCCGTCATTGCGGCGCATGGCATGCCATATGCGCTCGCCGAGTCCCCATAGGCCGCGCTGCATGTACAGGCTCACCGCCATCAGCACGATACCGAGCAACAGCAGCCAGCGCGGCCACAACGTCGAGAGCCAGTCGGCGAACAGCACATAGAAAGCGGCGCCCAGCACGGACGCGAAGAGGTTGCCGGTGCCGCCGATCACGGTCATCACGAGGATCATCTCGCTCGTGTGGTAATCGATGTTGGACAGTGGCGCGATGCCGGTCATCAACGCATGCAGTGCGCCCGCGAGTCCGGTTACTGCACCGGAGATGACGAACGCCATCAGCTTGAATCGCTTGACGTCGTAGCCGACGGCGGCGGCGCGTGCTTCGTTGTCGCGGATCGCAAGCAGCGTGCGGCCGAATACCGAGTGCGAGACGCGCATCAACAGCCAGAACACGACGAGGAAAAGTACCGCGACGAATCCGTAGTACTGCCACGGGGAAGCGAGCGGAATCAGCGCTTTGCCGGGCAACCCGAGCGCCGGTCGCGGAATGTCGAGCAGTCCGTTGTCGCCGCCGGTCAGGTCCGGCGTGGTGTAGGCGAGGAAGTAGAACAGTTGTCCGAATGCAAGCGTCAGCATCACGAAGTATGTGCCGCGCTGTCTGATCGAAAACCATCCGACCAATGCGGCCGCTATCGCGCCGATCGCGATTGCCGCCAGCAGCGCGACGGGCACCGGCAACGCGGCCCTGGTCAGCACGAGCCCCGCGCTATAGCTGCCGAGTCCGAAGAAAATGCCCTGCCCGAAGGACAGCAGTCCCGTATGACCGAGCAGAAGATTGCAGCCCAATGCGGCGAGCGCGAACACGAGCACTTCTGTCGCGAGCGAGCCGGAGCGCAACGTTAGGGGCAAGATGCACACGACGAGCAGCGCGAGCAACAGGAACCGATAGCGATGCAGCGCGTGTCGCAGAACGGGCTGCGATGCGCGCGAAACTGCTTTCGTTGCAGCGGCTTTGGAAGTATCGATCACGCGGCTCTCCCGAGTAGGCCATTGGGCCGCAGCAGAAGGACGGCCGCCATCGCGACGTAGATCATCAAGCGCGCGCCTTCGGGCCACAGCGTGCTCATGACGCTTTGCACGATGCCAACCAGCAGGCCACCGACCAGCGCGCCGAGGAAATTGCCCATGCCACCCACCACCACGACGACGAACGCAACACCGAGCGCCTCTATGCCCATAAAAGGATCGACGCCGCGAATCGGCGCGGCGAGCACGCCGGCGAGCGCGGCGGTTGCGGCACCGAGCGCGAACACGAGGCTGAACACCCGCAACACGTTGATGCCGAGCAGCGATACCATCTCCGTCGATTCGCTGCCGGCGCGCACCGCGCTGCCGAGACGCGTGCCCTCGAGCACCCACCAGAGCAACGCCGCGAGCACTGCAGTGAAGCCGATCACGAACAGACGGTACTTGGGATAAACAAAACTGCCCCAGATCACCACGCCGTTCAGCATGTCGGGAACGGCCACGTTGTCACCGAGCGGCCCCCACACGAGGATCGCGCATTCCTGCACGACGAGCGCGAGGCCTACGGTCACGAGAATATGGAACTCGTGCTGCTGCGCGTAGACGTGCCGCAAAATCAGCTTTTCGACGACCCATGCCAAGGCGCCGACCGCAATCGGCACGACGATCAGTGCTGTCCAGAAGCTCATCGACCACTGCATCGCCTGATAGCAGAAGTAGGCGCCAAGCAGATAGAAGGCGCCGTGCGCGAAGTTCACGAAGCGCAAGAGGCCGAACACGATCGACAAGCCCACCGCGAGCAGGAAATACAGCATCCCGACCCCGATGCCGTTGACGATCTGCAGGAGATAAACGTTCATGGCGTCCGTGTGAGGAATTGGCGAAATTCACTGCGTGTGCGTGCGCTTGTGCGTACGCTTCGTGCTCACATGCGCTCGCATGTGTATGTGCTGCGGTGTGCGAGACACCGCGGCGCCCGCGCGAATCACGCCAGCTTGCAACCGGTCTTGTCGAGAGGCAGAAACGATTGCCCTGAACTGACGATATCCGCGTAGTCGTCGGCGTTTTTCATCTTGCTCTTCGCCTTGCCCTTCAACAGATAATAGTTCTTCAGCACCTGATGATCGCCTTTGCGAACCTCTTCGGGTCCTGTCAAACCATCGTATTTCATGCCTTCGAGCGCGGCGACCACTTTCTTCGGATCGACGTTGCCGGCTTTCACAATGCCGTCCAGCAGAATCTTCGTGCAGATGTACGAGCCCGCCAGGCTGTAGTTCGGATTCGTCTTGAAGGCCGCCTGCGTGCGTTTGACGAGATCGCGGTTGAGCGGCGAGTCGATTGCGTGCCAATACTGTGCGCCGAAATACACGCCGTCGCACAAGTCCGCACCGAGCGATTCGAACTGCTCGAGACCGGAAGCCCACGCGAGCAGAATCGTGCAGTTGTTCTTCATGCCGAAGCTGACCGCCTGGCGCAGCGTGTCGGAAGATTGCGAACCGAAGTTGAGGATGAGCAACACGTCCGGCTTGGCGGCGACTGCGTTCGTCAAATAACCACTGAACTCTTTCTCGTTCAGCGAGTGATAACTGTTGCCTACATGCTCGATGCCCTTCTCCTTGAAGACGGCTTTTGCGGCGGACAACAGGCCGTCGCCGAACACGTATTGCGGCGTGATCGTGTACCAGCGTTTGGCCTTCGGCATCATCTGAATTAGCGGACGCACGGTCTGTTCAATTGCGCCATACGTGGGCACCGACCAGCGGAAGGTCGCATCGTTGCAGTCTTTCCCCGTGATTTCGTCCGCACCCGCTGTGGTGATGAAGACGCCGCCGGCTTTCTGGACTTCCTTGCCCATCGCCAATGATTCGGACGACAAAATACCGCCAGCAAAGAATCGTGCATTCTTCTGTTGCGCGATTTCCTGAACGCGGCGCACCGCTGTTGCCGGCTTGCCTTCCGTGTCGAGCACCGAATAGGCGAGCGGTTCGCCGAGAACCTTGCCATATTGTTCGATGGCGAGCTTCATACCGAGGTCTGCATACTTCCCGTTGGCGGCGAACGCACCCGACATCGGCACCGGACAAGCGAACTGCACGCTGCCTGCCTGTGCGAAGGCGCTGCGCGCGACGAGCGACCCCAACGTGCCCGGAACGGCCGACAACGCGGCCAGCTTCAACATATTTCGGCGATTCAAAATGACGCTCCTTGGAAGAGACACGCACTGAACGACTGCGAAAGCTTGCTGGCCACGGTGAACTTTCCACCACATCGGCTTTGTTCTATTTATCATGATAAATACGTTGAATATGATCGTAGGTACAATAAATTCCGGTGTCAATAAGGCAAAATTCCTGGCGGGCAACGACGCAGCTTTGCTTGCGCCGCAGTGGGCGCCGGCGGAACGCCGATGGTGCGGTACACAAATGGGAGCATGAAGATGGCCATGGATCGAACCAAGGCTGGCGCAGCGATTGAGATCAAGCAGCAGAAACGCGGCGATCTGGTCGCGGAAGAAATCAAGCGACTGATTACGGAAAAGGACCTGAAGCCGGGCGATCGCCTGCCACGCGAGGTCGAGTTGCAGCAACTCTTCTCGGTAAGTAAGAGCACGATCCGCGAGGCGCTGAAGTCGCTCGAAGTTCAAGGGCTCATCAAGGTGACGACCGGCCCTGCCGGCGGGGGCATGGTGGTGGAAGTGCCGCTCGATCGGACATTGCAGCTTCTGCAGAACTATCTGTTCTTCAAGGACGTTTCGATTGACGACATTTACACCGTGCGCAAACTGCTCGAGCCGGAACTCGCGGCAGGCGCGGTGCCGCACCTGACAGAGCAGGATTTCGAAGCGCTCGAGGCGAGCATTGCTTGCTGCGATCGGCCGGCTTCGGCGCACGGCGGGCAGGACATCGTCCGGCAGCGCCAGGAGGACGTGAACTTCCACGACATTCTCGCGGCGGCTAACCCGAATCCGTTCCTGCGTTTCAGTTGCGAGCTGATCAACGAGATGATCCGGCAGCTCATCGAGTTTCGTAACGATACGCCGCAGGCAGAGCACGAGCGGTTCGGCCAGGCCAACGTCAAAATTCATAAGGCGATCACAAAAGCGGCGCGTGAGCGTGACGTCGACAAAGTGCGCGAGCTGATGACGGTCCATATGACCGAGGCGCCGCGATATGTGAAACGGATGAAGGGGAAGCTGCGCGGGCGACTTATTCTCGACTCGGAGATCCGCCGCCGGGTGCGGGCGCGCAGTGCTGGTCCCGTGGATGCGGAGGCCGATGGGGGTGATGGCGGGGAGTGACGGGGTGTGACGGCGGGGTGTGACGGCGGGGTTGGTGGTGGTGCAGGTTGGTGGTAACGGTTGGTCGCCGAGGTCGGTGGCCGAGGTTGCCCGCCTTGCCTTGCTCCGCCCCGTTCTCCAGGTGATGCGTCAGCTCCGCTGCCAGCATGCGCTCAGCCCGTTGCTTCTTCAGTTGCCCGGCCAGGCCCGATTCGCCGAGAACCGACTCGGCATCCTTGTTCTGGATCTGCCCCGGTAGTTGGTCGATCAGTTCATCGGGGGAACAGCTTCGGCGCCTTCGGGCTCTTGCTCTTCCTGGTCACAGTTGCTTCGGTCATAGGACGTAATTCCGTTATCGTCTCATGACCTCGGCACACTAAAATTCTGACAGGCTCGGGCGCGGCATTGACAGCCGTCAGCCGCCGCCTCCTCCAGGCACCCCCGCCACCAGCCCAATGATATCCGGCTGCCCGGATCCAGACCTGCATCGTGCATCTGATCCGCAATTCGCTGAATCTGGCGAGCTGGAAGGACGGTAAGCCGTTGGCGGCTGCGCTCAAGCCGATCTATCAGGCCGCCACCGCCGAAGCCGCCGAGGCGGCGCTGCAAGCTTTCTCTCAAAGCGAATGGGGCAGGAAACTGCCTACGGTGGCTGCCATGTGGCAGAGCCAATAGGAGCAAGTCATCCCGTTCTTGGCCTATCCGCCGGAGGTGCGCAAAATCCTATACACAACCAACGCGATCGAAAGCATGCACATGCAGTTGCGCAAGATCGTCAAGAACCGCGGTCACTTTCCGAGCGACGAAGCCGCTAGCAAACTGCTGTACCTGGCCTGGCGCAACATCGAAAAGGATTGGAAGATGCCACCTATCACCTGGCGGCAAGCAGTCAATCAGTTCGCCATCCTCTTCGGCGAGCGATTCACCGCCGCCATCAGCTGAGATTTTTAACCGACCTCAGCACACAAAATTCCTGACACCTCCCTGACGGCAAGAAAGCTCAACCTTTTGACGGGCGCGCCGTTATTGCATCTGCACAGCACCTTCATGGGACCTTCATGGCACAACCTATTCCATTCTCCCGAAACACCGGCGCGGCACGCGCCCGGCATGCCAAGGCGATGCTCCTTCCGATGGCACGCCAAACCGCCGACGAGCTCGCGTTGCGCGTGCATTTGGCGCTCGACGCGTTGCGACGAGGCGACGGCGGGATAGGTGATGCTCAGACACTGACGCAAGTAATGCTGCTGACGGGTTTTCTGGCCGAATCGGGTTTCGGCTCCGCAACTGGCGAGCAACTCGGCGAGGCCGAGCGCACGATAGTCAAGGTATTCGACACCGGACGAGATACCGGCAGATGGATGCTCGATGAAAACGGATTCGCGATATTTGCACAGATCGCTACCAACTACGACCAGCAATTGCACCGCGCTCCGCTTTGGGCAGTTACCGAGGTCAGCGAACGGCTGGACCGTTTTACCGCGGGGCTGCCGGATCAATTTGCGACGCGAAAGAGGGCTTAATTGTCGCCTGGTTACTGAAGTTACTGAAATAGCCGGGGATAGATTCGAGCCAATTTTCGTCGATTGACGACGATTTGATTGCCTGGCTG
>NZ_BAYE01000033.1 GCF_000685095.1 Paraburkholderia caledonica NBRC 102488 | reverse complement strand
TTTATTGAAGGTGAATGGACGACTATCGGGGAGTGATGGGCTTGGCGATTGCGACGTCCGCGGGATAGACGGTCACAAGTTTTCCCTGCTGCCACTGCATGAGATTTGTCGTCGCGAGCTGGTTCTGCCCGTCGTCGGCGAACTGGAAGCCCCATCCTGCGGCCGTCGTTCCAGTCGCTTTCCTGTAGGCCAACACGGCCTCGCGAATCTTGTCCTTGTCCGTTGAATGCGCACTGGCCAGCACATCGAGGAATGCCTTTGCACCCACGTAGTTCACGAGACTATGGCCCGAGCGTGGCTCCGAGCCAAACTTCTTCTTATACGCGGACGCAAATGCATCGAGTCCTGGAGCGCCTTTCGGGTTGATGGAAACTTGCGGAAAATCGACGTCGTACGCCCCTTCGATCTGAGCGCCAAGCGATTTCGCGGTATCGCTCAACGAGTATCCGCCGCCAGACCCGATAACCGCTTTGGGCTTATATCCTGCTTGTGCGGATTGCCTGAAAAAGAGAATCGAATCGTTCTGGTACGAGGTCTGCAAGACGACATCGGCGTCGGCGCCCTTGAGTCGGAGAATCAACGACGAAAGGTCAACGCTCTTCGCCGAATAAGGCAGCACTTCGACTACATTAAGTCCGGCCTTCTTCGCGCCTTCCTTCTGGTAGCCGCTGACCAACGTTCCGTATGGACCGTCCTCCGCAATAATTGCGACCTTCAAGGTCTTCGGGTCGACGTTCAGCGCCGGTGCAATTACCTTGACCACCGCCTCGACCGAACGGTCAGCGAAATTCCTGGCCGTAGCATTGCTGCGGAACAGATACTTGAAGCCCCGCGCTGTGATGTTGTCGGAAACTGCGCCCAACTCGAAGTACGGCACGCCAGCAAGTTCCGTCACCTGCGTTGCAGCCGATGACACCGCGGATGAGTAGCTGCCGAAAATGGCGGTGACGTTCACGACCGAAGTTAGCCGACGCGCTTCGCCTACCGCCTGGTTTGCGTCTACGGCATCAGCCTTCACCAGCACGATCTTGCTGCCATTGATGCCGCCGGCGGCATTGCGCTCGTCGACGGCCAGTTCGACCCCTCGAAAGCTTTCGTCGCCCAACAGCGCAAGGCCGCCGCTGAATGGGTACATCGCTCCGATCTTCAGATCCGCCGCGTGCGTTCCACCTGCCAGCAGGCCGCTGATGGCGCCGACGGCGCAGATGAGGATTTTCATTCTTGAGCGCAATTGTATGTCTCCTTTATGTGAAGCGCTTCATATTTGAAAGCATTGAGCCACGGACTGCAACCGGCTGGAGGCCGTTCCGCAAGAAGCATCGCACACGAGCGCATCCGGCTTCCCGATGATGGCGAACCGTGTGATGTCTATGAAACCCTTCAAATCTGGCACGGACTCATGTGCGACTGCCGTTGTCGAGATGTCATACTATAGAAATGAAGCGCACTTAAAAAGCGTTTTCGCGCTTCGTAGCGAGCACTACGTGTAAACACCGATCTTCGTTCGAGCAGATCTCCCGGTGCATGGTGAAAAGCTTCTTATGAAGCGTTTCATATAACGCACGCGCATCGCTATGCGTGGCCAGCCGCCGAGGCCTGTCGGCGGCGTCATTCAGGGTTTGCGGAGGCGGCTTTGGAAGAGCCAGTCAGCACAAAGTGACCGCAGCAGCCCGTAGGGAAACCGCGCCAGGCGGCTTGCGTAGACGACCGGGATTACCGCGTGCAAACCCACGCCGGCCATCAAAGCCGCCGCGCACCGCGTCGTCAGACGCGCGGATCCAGGTAGAAGTTGATGATTGCAGGAATAACCTGCTCGGGCGCCTCGAGGGTCGGGCTGTGACCGATCTTGCTGAGCCGCATCAGCTTGGCGCTCGGCAGCTCGCGCTTCATTTCGTCGGACCATGCAGGTGGCCTCGGCATGTCTTCTTCGCCATTGATGATCAGCACCGGAATCCTGATGGACGGCAACAGGTGTACCGAACTCTCACGATGCATGACGCCCTTCATCGCCGGACGCAGCGATTTTGGCAACGCCGCGATGCGGTCTCGCCAGTAGGCCACCATTTCCTGCTTTTCCGGATCGTGGCGGGTAGTCTTGCCGAACATCACTTCCATGGTCATGTCGAGAATTTCGCCTGTAAATCCCTTTTCGCCCGCATCGACGACCCATTGCGCGAATCGTGCGCCCTGCTCCGGGGGCTCGCCGCAAGCCGAGGAGCCCGCGACGACCAGGGACCGGAAGAGCTCCTGCCGGCGAGCAATGAGTCGAAAGGCCACGTCTCCGCCCATGGACTGCGCCATGACGTTGATCGATTTAAGGCCCATCCTGTCGATCAATGCCTCCATGTCATCGGCGCACTTGTCCATGGTGATGATATCGACAGCGTCGAGGGCACTTTTGCCCTGCCCTCTGAAATCCGGACGGACAACCCGGAATTTGCCCGCAGCCGCCTGAACAAGGCCGTCGAACATTGTTCCGTCCAGAAAGCACGAGTGCAGGCACAGTACGACTGGAAGGTCCGTTTCGCCGGTGTCCTCGACCCATAGGGTCGTGCCGTTCACTTCCATGTTCTTCCCTTGAGACCTCGTAATTTCCGACATGTCGCGCTCCTTCAGATGAACTGTTAGGTAAGGCGGGGAGGTACCCCGCCCTGCTCCGACGACTTTCCTCGGACGGAAGCCGTCAGCGCTATTAGCCGGCCCGGCGGCCAACGGCCACGTTGCGCCGACCGGATTGAATCGCTTCACATTCAAGCTCTGGCGCTCCCATGCGCAAATATTTTTAAAGGCGCCGACCGTCAACGTCACCGTCTTTTGAAGCGCTTTCAGACTGACACTGCCGGTTGACCGAGTCAACCCCGGCGTATACACCTACCAAAGAGAAGTCATCGGGCAGTCATCGCTAGGGAAAACCCCCTTTGCAGATTCCTAGTTCAGCGACCAAACTTGAAGCGCTTCAAAGAGAGACGTATGACACCTCCGTCAAGGCGCGGACATACGTCGCTTTTATGAAGCGCTTCATCAATAGCAAGGCACCTGCTTTTGTAACCGGGCGACATGCGGCGCCAAGGTCGAAGATATGGAGGATGCAATGGAGACAGTAGATAAAGGCGTCGGGTCGGGCCGACTCGCCGCGCCACCGAAAAGACGGATGGTGGCTCCCGAATCATGGATGGCGCTGTTGTTGTTGTGGCTGGTGTACGCGATGGATGCCAACTCGCGTCAGATGCTGTTTGTCGTCTTGCCATCCATCACCAAGGAGTTTGGCACAAGCGCAGCAACCATAGGTCTGTACGCGACGATCATCACGATGTCGACAGCGTTGATCGCCATCCCGACCATGATCTGGGCCGATAAGGGCGGCCATGGCTGGCGGAGGAAGTATCGCCATCTGCCGATCGTTATCGGCTACACACTGTTCACCTGTCTGACCGGCTTGAATCTCCTGACTGCGTCGATTGGCGTGCTGGTCGCGCTGCAGGTGCTTTCTCACGCCTTTGGTGGAGCGGGCGAATCTATCGAAGTGACCTCACTCGCCGAATGGTGGTCCAAGGAGCGCCGCGGTCTTGCACTCGGTATTCATCACACGGGCTATCCGTGGGGCACGCTGATCGGCGGCTTTGCAATTAGCGCGCTGTTGAGCATCTACGGCCCGGAAAACTGGCGCATCGCGTTCCTGCTCTTTCCGATCCCGATGGTCATCGTGTTCGCCTTGTACTGGTGGTATTGCAGCGAAAAACGCTACGACAGGTTCCACGCCCACGTCACTGCGGCTGGTGAAACACCACCCTTGTCCCCCGACCTCGAGCACGGCGCCGGTGCACCCAAGGGATCGTTTGGCGTCGCAATGAAAAATCCGAATATCTCGGTCATTGCACTGGTCTCGCTGCTTGCCATCGTGGGCTATTTCGGCATCAGTTTCTGGCTACCCCAGTACCTTGCGTTCGTCGCGCACTACAACTTCGCCGAAGCCGCCGCATACAGCGTGCTGTTCACCATAACCGGGGGCGTCGGCCAGATTGTTTGGGGGTGGATTTCGGATCGTCTTGGCAGAAAGCTGTGCCTGATGATCGTCTTCATCTGGCTGGCGGTCGGCATGCTGCTGTTCAAGTATTCGTACATGAGCCTGGGGACCCTCGTCGCGATCCAGCTCTTTGCAGGGTTTGCACTGAACGCTCCATACACTCTCGTTTATGCGATTGCGTTCGATTCGACCAAGCCAGGCACCACGGGGATCGCGGGTTCGATTATTAACGTTGGTATCTACCTGGGTGGCTTCGGTCCGTTCGTGATCGGCGCATTGATCGGTGCAGGTGGTGGCTTCGGGCACGCGGGCGGCTACAACAATGCGCTGTATTTCATCGCAGGACTGATGGTGATCGCGTTTTTCCTGACGGCGTTTTTTACCCGTGAGACGACCGGCTGGTTTCGCAAGCACGATCGCGCTCTGGTGTCGAAGACCGTCTGCAATGTCCAGTAGCAACGCAGTCAATGCGGTCAATAACCCCCGAAGCGCACGACGCTCCATCAAAAAGTCCCCGGCGCTCGCGACGCGCGGACCGGCGTGAGCGTAGCAACTTCAACGTATGAAGAGTTAAAGGAGCAGAGCATGTCCACCGTATCGGAAAAGCGCGGCGATGAAGCTGCGGTTCCCTATCAACTTCCGCAACCAGCATTCATGTCCCCGGACATTGTGCATCTCGGAGTTCTCGATAAATGGCTCGAGGACGACAAACTGTGGGTGCCAATGACAAGCACGGTGTCGTTCAAGCCGCTGCTTCTTTGCGCGAGCCAGGGCTACTACGTGAATCTCCTTCGCGTCCGGCAGTCGGGCGTGCTGTCGCGTCACCGGCACACCGGTCCTGTCCATGCGATGGTGCTCAAGGGGCGTTGGTATTACCTGGAGCATGACTGGGTCGCAGAACTGAACTCCTACGCGCACGAACCGGCAGGTGAAACGCACACGCTTTTCGTTCCCGAAGACGTCGAAGAGATGATCACCTGGTTTCACGTGACGGGAGGCTATACCTACGTTGATCCGCAAGGCGTGGCTGTCGGCTATGAAGACGTTTTCACGAAGATCGAAGCGGCGCGCAGCTACTATGAAGAGATCGGCCTGGGCGCGGATTACGTCAAGCAGTTCATTAGATAAACCCTCGATTCTTTAAAGCAGCGATCGGGAGGCGGTCGTCGGTCATCGATATCAGCGCAGGTTGTGGCAGGCGCTCCGGAGACCCTTCCCTGTCGTGAAGAAAACTGTCTCTCACAGGACACCCTAAAATCAGGAGATGCATCATGTCAAAGCTTTCTGACACCAAGTGGTGGAACGATTTCGCTACCGAACTTAACGGCGACGAGGACTGGACGCGCGCAGCGCGATACTTCGACGGTCGCATCCAGTTCAAACATGACAGCGGCTACTCTACCCTCGCCGTACTGGCCGGCAAAGTCGTTGCTGTTTTCCCGGATGGCACCCCCTTGGGCGCAGACATCGTCGTCGCGGGACCAGACGAAGAATGGCAGCGCGTCGTCGACGGCAAGATCGACTGGTTTGAGGCGCTTTCGCCTGGAATGGGCAGGCTGACGCTCGAAGGCAATACCGTCGCGGCGTGGCAATACGTCGACGTAATGGCGCGTGCGTTCGATGCGATGAAGCGTGTCGGCAAGTCGGGTCAAATCGAAAAAATCCCGTTTTCGCCGGGTCCGCGACCGTCAGGCAAGGAAACGACCGGCCACTATGTCATGGTCGATGGCATCCGCGTCTACTACGAGGAAGCAGGCGAAGGGCATCCGATTGTGTGCTTCCACGCGGCCTCGCAAGACACGCTTATGTACCGGCATGTACTCGACGGACTATCCGACGAGTTCCGGGTCATCGCAGTCGATGCTCCCGGCCACTCGAAGACGGAGTTGCCCGCAGACGGTCCGTTTCATAGCCTGACGCGTCATGCGGAATTCAACGAACACCTGATGGACATTCTCGGCCTGGAAAAGCCCGCGATCATGGGCTGTTCGATGGGCGGCAATCTGGTGCTGGAACTTGGGTCACGTCGTCCCGAGGCGTACTCCGCGATCATCTCGGCCGAGGGCGCCGATTACACGCCGACTGTCTCTGAGTTCTTCCTCGATATGCTCCTCATGAACGGCACCGAAATCATCGGCGCGTGGTCGCGCTCGATGACCGGCTATCGCACTCCGCCTGACCGGGCGAGAGAAGTCGTGTGGCAGATTTCACGCACGACGCCGGAAGTCATGCGCGGCGATCTGACTGGTTACGCGAACTTCGATAAGCGCTCGGAGGTAGGCAAGATCAAGGCGCCCGTCATGCTGCTTCGCGGCGACGCTGACTGGCTTGTCTATCAGGAAAAGGTCGAGGAAGCGGCTTCGCGCATTCCCGGCAGCAAGATCGCAGTGCTGGCCGGCACGGGTCATTATCCGATGACCGAGAATCCGCTGGAATTCTGCGACACCGTTCGCAGCTTCCTGCATGAGGCTGGTTTCGGAAAAGCCAGCCGATAGGAGCGTCTGGCGGAGCGCCGGTGACGGGTTATGTGTGCACGGGACGCTCCGTTGCCCCTTTTTCGTCGGTTCGCAACCGGAGACACGGACGTCCACATCGGCGACGTCGCTGCGCAGGCGATTTCCTCAACTCAATGCATCTGAATCTGCCTGCGTTTCGGAAGTGATCGCGGCTCGATGTATTCGCGGAAAGCGGATGGCGGCTGGACAGCAGCCTGGCGCATCGGTTTCGGCTTTATAAATTAAGGAGACAGCAGTGACGGATGCCGCATCGGTGGTTCCTACGCTGAGCGTGACGGGTCTGCAGAAGTCATACGGGCCGACCGTCGCACTCGGAGGCGTCGACCTTACTATTCTGCCGGGCGAGGTACACGCCATTCTTGGCGAGAATGGAGCAGGCAAGTCGACGCTCGTCAAAATACTGAGCGGGGTGGTGACGCCGGATTCAGGGACCGCCGCGCTCGTTGGCTTGCCATACAAGCCGCAGTCGATTCTGCACGCTCGGGCTCAGGGCGTTGCTACCGCGTTCCAGGAGTTGAGCCTTCTGCCCAACCTGACGGTCGCGGAAAATCTCGCGCTCCCTCGGCTTGAAAAAGGACGGTCGCGGCTGATTTCGCGTCGAGACAACGAAGATTGCGCTGCGGCTACGCTTGATCGATACGGGCTGCAGCTTCATCCTCGTGCGCAGGTATCGCAGCTTTCGCTTGCCGACCGCCAGCGACTCGAAATCGTCCGGGCGATGAGCAAGGGACCGAAGCTGCTCATCCTCGACGAACCTACTGCCGTGCTGTCGTCCACCGATTGGTTATTCGCGCTTATTCGCGCCGAGACGGCGCGCGGCACGTCCGTCCTGTACATCTCTCACCGGCTGAACGAGATCCGTGAGCTGTGTGCGCGCGGCACCGTGCTCAGGAGCGGCCGCAGCATCGCGACTACCGATCTTCGGCAGACGGACGATGCGGCCATCTTTGAAATGATGGTCGGTTCCAGCCTCGCGACATTCTCGCGGGACAGGTCACGAATCAATCGGGTAACCAAGTCGCGCCTCAAAGTGACCGACCTTCATGCCGGTGCAATCAAGGCAGCATCGTTCGAGGTGGCCGTGGGAGGCATCGTTGGCGTCGCGGGTCTTGACGGTCAGGGGCAAGGCGACCTCTTTCACGCGCTATTCGGTTTGACTGCAATTGAGAGTGGGACTATCAGGATCGACGGAGAAACGGTTCGAATAAAGTCGCCGTCGCAAGCGCTAAAAGCCGGCATTGAAGTCTGCCTGTTGCCGGAGGAGCGCAAAACGCACGGCATCTTTCCGACGCTATCCGTTCAGAAAAACGTCACCTTGGGGGCATTAGGCAAGGTCTCCACGCTCGGTGTAATACGACGCGCACGAGGACTGAAGTTAATGAAGAGCGTGGCGCGGGAAGTAGACCTCGCCGACCGCTACTTTAACTTTCAGATCGGCGAGCTGTCGGGCGGAAACCAGCAAAAGGCGCTACTCGCACGAGTACTTAGCACCGGCGCCCGAGCCCTATTGCTGTTTGATCCAACTCGTGGAGTCGATGTCGGCACGAAGCAGGCTATCTACGAAGCTATTCAGCGGTATGCCGCCGCCGGCGGTGCCGTCCTCCTTTACTCGTCGGAACTGTCGGAGATCGTCCAGTTGTGTGACCAATGTCTGGTGGTTTATGACGGCCGCATTGTCGCGCAACTGGAAGGCGAGGAAATAGAAGAGCGCCGTATCGTTGCAGCTGCCACGGGACATCTCGATCGTAGCAACACCGGGAGAGCAGCATGAACACCGCTACCAGAACCCGGACCCCGTCGGCTCGCGGACTGCTGACGGACGGGTTGACCACCGTCGTCATCCTCTACGTGATGCTCTACGTGGTCTACTCCCGAGTGGAAGCTGGCGCGCTCTCGGCATCCGCTTTTGCGGACCTGGTGAACAACTCAATTCCGCTTGCCATCGCCGCGGCAGGAGCGACGTTTGTAATTCTGCTGGGTGGCTTTGACCTTTCGGTAGCGGGCGTTCTCTCGCTGGTGAACGTAGTGCTGGCTACTCACCCAATGGACGGAGCAAGCGGCGCTCTGACGAGCGCGGTAATTGCAATCGCCATCGGAGCAGTAGTCGGACTCTGCAACGGATTCTTCGTGGCATACGGAGGACTTCAGTCTATTGCAGTCACGCTCGCGATGATGATTCTCACCAAAGGCCTGGCATTGGTGATACTCGATGCCCCTGGAGGCAGCGTTTCCGAGTGGATTAGCGACACGCTGACTAACAGTCTATGGGGCGTAGTCCCTGTGTCCGGGCTGGTTGCCATCGCGGTCGCCCTGCTATGGGCCGTCTTTCGGCGGACTAATACAGGCGTGGCACTTTACGCAGTAGGCAAGGACCAGACGGCCGCCGCGCTCTCGGGCATCAACGTCAAACGGACGAAGTGCATCGCCTTCGTTATGGCGGGGTCTCTGTATGGTCTCGCCGGCTTCATGTTGTCCGCGCAGACTGCCTCGGGGGACCCGAACGCTGGGTCGACTCTGTTGCTGCTTGTCTTCGCTTCTGTCGCCCTCGGTGGGACAGCCTTCACGGGCGGTCAAGGCGGTCTGTACGGCAGCATGATTGGAGCCGCGACCCTGATGCTGCTACAAAAAGTACTGTTCTCTTCTGGCGTTCAGTCCTTCTATATTGGACTGTTTCAAGGGTTCGTCATGATTGTCGCCGTCATTCTGGTTAACGTCATTACCTACCTTGCACGGAGGAATCGCCAACATGCTTAATCTGAGAGATGAGCCGGTCAAGGCCGGCACCCGGTTCGTCCGGGGCGAAGACAAGCGTGGAGCGGTGCGGCTTCAACGCGACACAGTCGGCACCATCGGCGTCTATGTGGTCTGTGTCCTCGCGTTGTTCTTTTCGAAGTTCATCAATCCGGAGTTTGGCAGCGTCCATCAGCTGCAAACGATTCTGACGCTTGCCTCGTTCCTGATCGTCATATCGTACGGCCAGGGCTTGACCGTTCTTATTGGAGGACTTGATCTTTCCATTCCCTCGGTCGTTACAGTCGGCGGGATCCTGGCGGCGGCATGGATGAGCACGCTCTCCCCGGCTGGGTTTTGGTGGCAGATTCCGGCCGTTCTGGTTGTGTGCGCCTCGATTGGAGTCCTGAACGGATTGGGCGTGACGCTACTCAGAATCCCACCGTTCATCATGACCCTGGCATCGGGCATCATCGTCTACAGCATCTGCCTTGGAGCGACCGGTGGCACCTTGAGCGGTTCCGCTCCGAATTCGCTCTCCCGGCTGATGACAGGCCGTGTCGGCGGTGTGCCTATGGTCAACCTGTTCGTGGTTCTCTTTTGCGCGACCGCGGTATTCGTGCAATCTCGCACCTCGTTCGGTCAGCGGCTCTACGCAATGGGCAGTAACGCCGCAGCTGCGAAGATTGCTGGCATGCGGACTAACGTTATTACCGTCTGCACTTATGCGCTTTCGTCCGCGTTCGCCGGTTTTGCGGGGATGATGCTTGTCGGCTATTCGAACGGCGCGACCCTGCGGATGGGCGAATCGTACCTTCTCCCGTCAGTTGCGGCGGTTGTCATTGGGGGCTCATCGATTCTTGGCGGCAGAGGGACCTTCGTCGGGACAATCGGTGGGGCCATCCTTCTGACGATATTCGACATGGTCATTACATCGCTCGGATTGGCTCAGGGTTGGAGAACCATGATTTCAGGCGGACTGATTCTCGCCGCCATTCTGCTCCAGCACGATGGCGCATTGGACTGGATCCGGTCGACGGCTAGACGACGTGCTTAGCTGAGCGGGACCCGCATCGATCGACACGACATATCGATCTACATCGCGTAGTACAACGAACTGTATTTCAAGAATCAATACGTGAATCTAACGAACCGGCCCGGGACGGAACGTCTGATTTCTGCAAACCAGAAGTGATTTCAAAAATTGGCGTTCTGCCAAGGAGACGCATCATGGAAACCCTGAAGTCTGTTGCCCAATGGGCTCGCGTGGGCACGTTCGCCGCCGCTATAGCCGCAGCCGGATACTGCGGGATCGGAACTGCTAACGCGCAAGCGAAGCCGACCAAGGACAAATACCTGATCTATCTGAGCCTCAGTTATAGCGGAAACGCATGGCAATCAGAAGCCGCCAACGTCGTGAAGGCGGTGGCGAAGACGCCTCCCTACGACAAGTTAGTGGAACTGAGGGAGGTGATTTCTGGAACGGACGTTCAGGCGCAGATTTCCGCCTATGAGAGCATGATCGCAGCCAACGCAGATGGAGTGATCAGCTTCCCCATTTCGCCGACGGCGCTCAACCGCGTCATCAAGCGAGGTTGCGAGAAGGGAACGCTGTTCTTCATGTACGACGCGACTGTGACCGAACCGTGTGCCTATAACGTGAGCTACATCACTGCTGGCTTTGGCGAGAACACCGCGCAGCAGCTGGCGAATGCGCTGCATGGAAAAGGCAACATCTTCATGAGCCGCGGTGTTCCGGGCAATTCGGTTGACAAGCGCCACTACGACGGTGCGATGAGCGTCTTCAAAAAATATCCGGGCATTCACGTCGTCGCCGAGTACTACGGCTATTGGGACGACCGTACGACCCAGCAGGAAACCGCGAAGGCGCTCGCGGCACACCCGGACGTCGACGGCATCTGGGCCGAAGCAGGCGAAGACGGTGCGATCAAGGCACTGCAGGCGTCAGGCAAGAAGCTCGTTCCCGTTACCGGAGAGAATTCCAACGGCTTTCGGCTGGCTCTTGGCAGCGGAGACATGCGTAGCAAGGGGCTGCAAGGCGTGTCCTCCGGCTCTCCTCCCGCAACCGCGGCGTTCACTTTCAAGCTGATGATGGAAGTGCTTCTGGGCAAGAGAAAGCTCGAAATCCACAACATCGAATACCCCCTGCCCTGGGTTCCCGCCGAACAGGTCAAGCTGTGCACGGGCGATAAGCTCGAGAACGGCTGCAACGCATTCCCTCCCGGCAAGGTCCCTGATTCATTCGTGACCGAGGTGTTCAATCCTCGCCTGCTTCCGGAACTTTCTCTTCGCTCGGCCTTGAATGGCGAGGCGACGGCAGGTGCAACTATTCAACCGCTGCCAGCGGACGCAGTCGTCGCTGCTCCGGGCGAGCCTGGCATCAACTGTCAGAAATGTACGCAACGCGCCGATGCCTACAAGCTAACAAAAGTGTCTGCGTCTGGCAAATAAGCGGCGACGCGGCAGTGACGCCGGCGGCTTAGCGCGGAATGGGACAAGCCGCCCGGCGTTTCGGTTGTGAAGCTCGGAGCGTTCTCCTACTTGCGGTCCAGCGCGAAACTGCAAAAGTCATCCGCAGTGTTGCGAAACAAATTCCCCAATACATCCAATAACATTCCTTACGCGAAATGTTTACCCAGGTCTCTGGGCATTGCTAACCATTGAAGGACGAAATCATGAACGAACAAGTTGCGCGCGGCGTGAAAGACTGGGCCAGGAGTCTGGAGAATCTCGGCCCCATATTGAAGGGCGAAAATAGCGATATCTCGATGACCGAGATTCGCTCGGCTTATACCGCGATGCTGGCGAAACAACCTGCGCCGGACGGCGTCCGTTTCGAAACGTGCGAACTGGCTGGCGTGCCGGCCACGCTGATCACTCCGGATAGCCTGACCACTGATGCTGTTCTGTTCTACATTCACGGAGGCGCGTATATTGTCGGCGAGCCGGGCGGTTACCATGGCATCGGCGGCAACTACGCCAAACTGCTCGGCGCAAAGGTCTACATGCCCGATTACCGTCTTGCTCCAGAACACGTTTTCCCGGTGCCGATCGACGACACGCTGAGCGCATACAAGGGGCTACTCGATCAAGGCATCCCCGCCCACCGAATCGTATTTGCCGGGGAATCCGCCGGTGGCGCGATGGTCGTTTCAATCATGGTTGCTGCCAGAAATGCGGGCTTGCCGCTACCAGCAGGAGGGACGGCCATCTCGCCGTGGGCCAATCTCGAGCACACCGGGATCTCGATGACCAATCGCGAAGGCCTCGACCCGCTCAATACCAAGGCCGGCCTCGATATGCTGGCGCGGGCGTTTCTCGGTCAGGCGTTGCCCAACCATCCGCTGGCTTCACCGGTGTTCGCGGATGTCACAGGATTGCCGCCGATCCAGGTACAGATCGGCGAGAACGAACTGATGCTCAGCGATGCAATGCGCCTGGCCACCCATCTTGGTGACAATCGTGTGCGGGTTGACCTGGAAGTCTGGCCAGGCATGTTCCACGCCTGGCATTTCTACGCGACGATGTTGCCCGAAGGCCGCCAGGCATTGGAAAGCTCAGTGCGGTTCCTAAAAACGCAGCTTGCGGCTGCACAAAGCGCGAGCTAGTGGAATGACGAAATGCTTACCGGTATCGGTGGGCATTTCACTTTGAACGCGTAGTTGCCCTTCTGCGACCGTGAGCCCCGCGTGGCGCACGAAACGCATGATCGCGAAACGTCAGTTCCCTGAGCGGAGACGTCGCTCGCTGCGCTGTCTAGCCGACAAACAGAGCTGCCCAGGGACCTCGATCGGAGTGCGCCGCCACTGTTTCTGTTTTCCGACGCCGGGATGAAGTCACGTGTTCGTGTATCAGTCTCCACGCTCCCACGGCGGTTCATCACCCCAGGAGTCGACCAGCAAGTCTATAAAAGAACGGACCTTGGGCGACAGATATCGCTTGCTTGGGTAAACGACCCGAATGGGCTCACCGTCAAACGCATACGACTCCAGCAACGGGACCAGGCGGCCCGCACGCAGATCTTCGCTGGTCAGGTAAGTGGGCAAATAGGCGATGCCAAAACCAGACAGCGCGGCAGCCTGCAGGGCCTCCCCATCGTCCATTAACAGGCGCGCACCTCCCGTGAACTGCTGGGAGTGTCCGTCGACATTAAAGGACCAAGGGCGCGGGCGCCCTTCGCTCAGGAAGAACAGGCAGTCGTGCCCGTCGAGTTCTTCTGGCCGTTGGGGCGCGCCTTTACGCGTGACGTAGCCGGGTGAGGCGCATGCCAAAACGCGTTGCCGCGCCACGCTCCTTGCCATCAGTCGGGTATCGTCCCGCGGGTTACCCGTACGAACAGCAATGTCAAAACCGTCTTCGATCAAGTCCACGAACCGATCCGAGAAACTGACAGTGGCACTCAGCTCAGGCCACTTCTCGAGAAGGCGCTCCAGTACCGGCAACACGTGACGACGTCCCAGCGTGACCGGTACGCTCACCGTCAACCGTCCGCGCGGTTCGCCGCTGCGGTGAGCCATGGCGCTCTCAGTCTCCTCGAGGTCAACAAGGATCTGCGAACTGCGCGCGTACAGTACCTGGCCATCATCAGTCAGCCTTAGACTGCGCGTTGTTCGGTGAAACAAGCGTGCCGCGAGGCGGTGTTCCAGGTTGAGTATGCGTTTGCCTACAGCGGAGCGCGTAAGGCCTAGTTTTTTCGCTGCAGATGTGAAATTGCCGCTCTCAACAACAGCGACGAACGCAACTATGTCGTTGATACTGGTAAGTTCCATACAGTGGTCCAGATCGATGCGGGAGGTACGGCTTTGATAAAAGTAACGAAGATTGCTTTGACACCTGGATCCCCCTTTGTCGACGACCGATATGTGGACGTCTCATATGAATCGCCGAGAGCGAATGGTGACCAGACAGGTAGCTTGGGATGATCCGGAACATTCCGTATGCCGCTGACAGGATGTAGATGATCAGCAGCAAGCGGTCGGATTTCATGAGAGGGTGTCTGGGTTGGCGGTCACATTTCAGAACCTGTTCGAGAATTCACCGAAGTCTACGGCATTTTTCCACGCATCGCCCTGAAGAAATGCTCGGCCCTCCGATGAAGAGGAAGTGATAGCGTTTCGCAAGTGAAACCGGAGACGGGGCCGCGTCGCTGCTACCTAAAAAAGCCTTTCATCCACTAGCGCGCGGCTCGCCCACCGTGACCTTCCGGCTTGTGTGGCAACGGAACACGCTGCTTCGAGCGACACGGAGAGGCGCGCGTCGAACTCATCCCCGCAACTGCGGGGCATCACGGCTTTTCACCTCGAACAAACCTGAGGAGTCCTGGCGTCGTAGGCGGCTGCATTTCATCCCTCGTCGCCACAGGAATGGTTGATTAACATTGACGTATGTGCAATTGCACATATAAAGTACTCGACATGCACATCTCCCGCAGCCAGCACCTTGTCGTCCTCGCAACCCTTCGAAGCCGCAGTCCTGTCCGGCATTTGTTCATTGTGCAAAAGAAGCTCGGCACGACAAGCATTCGTGAATATCGTTTGAGCAAAACGTCCAGCGCCATCGGACAGTCGGTCCCGGCACGGGGTCCTTAAATTGAATCTCTGACAGCAATGATTCGCTCTTTTATGTGCAATTACACATATCAACAAAGTGGACGGGCGTTCCACAAGGAATCCCTGTCATTTCGCCCATCCATACAACCTGAGAGAGTAGGAAAGTCATGAGCACAGATCTCGTACTGGTATCTGGAGCCACCGGTGAAACAGGCCGCTACACGGTCCAGTGTCTTCTTGACCAAAAGCTTGCTGTTCGAGCCCTGGTCCATAGGGACGATAGTCGCGCAGAAGCGTTGCGGATCATGGGCGCCCAGGTGGTTGTCGGCGATCTCCTGGTCCATGACGATGCAATCCGGGCGCTGGCCGACGTCAGTGCAGCGTACTTCTGCTATCCGGTTCGTCCAGGGATCATTCCAGCAACGGCCTATTTTGCCGACGCGGCCAGGCGGGCAAACCTGAAGCTCATCGTCAATATGTCGCAGATCTCTGCGCGAGAGGATTCAAAAAGCCACGCGGCACGCGATCACTGGATTGCCGAGCGCATCTTTGACCGGTCGGGTGTTCCCACCACACATCTTCGTCCCACCTTCTTCTCGCAATGGCTGTTATATCCACACTCACGCGCAGCGATTATCGAACAAGGCATCATCGACCTGCCGTATGGAACGGGTCGCCATGCGCCGATTGCAGCGGAGGACCAGGCGCGCCTGATCGCGACAATACTCGCTGCCCCGGATGGACACGCCGGAAAAACCTACAACCTCCATGGACCAGTCGAGCTGGATCAGTCCGGAATCGCCGCAGCGGTAAGCGAGGTCCTGGGTCACAAGATTATCTATCAGCCATCGACCATCCCACAATATCGCGAGCGCCTGGAGAATGCGGGCCTGCCGGAATTTCTAGTTCAACACTTCTGTGCCATCGCCCTTGACTACAAGGACGGAATTTTTTCCGGCGAAGACGATGTTATTGCGAGACTTACAGGGAAACCACCCATGACCGTTCAGGCATTCGTTTCCAAGCACCGCAACCAATTCGAAGCCGGTATCGGAATCTGAACGCTCGGTCGGCGCAACGGCCTGCATCTAACGCCAGAATTGCAGCACCAAATATTACCCATAGGAGAAACGAAGTGAATGTAGATCTCACGGGCAAAATCGCCCTCGTCACGGGTTCAACAGAAGGCATTGGTTTTGCTATCGCCCGCGCGCTTCATAACGCCGGGGCCGACGTTGTCGTAAACGGTCGCACCAGACAGAAGGTCGATGCGGCCATTGCGCGCCTTGGGGGCCGCGCGCGGGGTCATGCCTTCGATCTCGCCACCGCCGATGGTTGTCATGGCCTGATCGAAGCCGAGGTCGAACCAGACATCGTCGTAAGCAACCTGGGGATTTTTCAACCTCAGGATTTTTTTGATACCGATGACGAGATCTGGGATCGTCACTGGCAGACAAACGTCATGGCGGGTATGCGACTCGCCCGTGCATATTTGCCAAGGATGGCAGAAAAGGCGTGGGGTCGTTTCGTCTTCCTAGGTTCGGAATCCGCATTCAACGTCCCGGTCGAAATGATTCACTATGGCATTAGCAAAACGGCGGACGTGGCGCTCGCTCGTGGCCTCGCGAAGCGTATGGCAGGCACAGGCGTGACAGTGAATTCCGTCCTGCCCGGGCCGACTTTTACTGAGGGAGCGGGCGAAATGCTTAAGGACCAAATCACGGCCGACAGGTCCTTTGAGCAAGTCAGTATTGACTTCGTGAAAACCCATCGACCAACCTCCATCATCCAGCGACCCGCAACAGTAGAAGAGGTCGCGAACATGGTGGTCTATGTCGCCTCGAAGCAGGCATCAGCGACGACCGGTGCTGCGCTCAGAGTCGACGGTGGGGTGGTCGATTTCATCGTTTAACATCGGCCTTCGATCATCCAGACGCTACCTCTCTCTACTCTCATTGACCGGGATAGGCTGGCTTCGCGGCTGGTCAATTCAATGCGCTTGCTCATTGTGCTTCGGCATGAGGCGGATAGATACCGCGTCTGCTATCCGTCAGAGATTCCCGGATAGCCGCTACCTCGCCGTCTGACTTGCGGCCGAATGACCTGCTGCTTTTCGCAAGGAGTCTTTATTGCGGGTGGCAGCGAACTATTCGTTTTACTGCTCGCCATTGTCAAAGTCATTGACGAATTTTTCCGCAATGAAATCAATTACAAGGCGCACGGCCGCCTGCCGTCGCATGTCCACGTGGGCGATAAGATAAATGTCACGCGACAGTTTGTCTGCGTCCACAGGCAGCGCGATCACGCGTTTATCGTCCGCCGCAAAAAAATCAGGCAATGCGGCAATCCCCAGACCTTCACGCGCCGCGGCAAGCTGGCTCACCAGATCGTTACTCCTGAACCCGATCCGGCGGCCATCCGCGAAGTCAAGTAGCCATACTTGCTCCGGTACGTGATCGAGTGCCGCGTGATAAGCAATGAACTGCCATTCGCCGGATGGCCGGCTGATGTAGCCTTGCGCTGCATACAGCCCATACGTCACGCTTCCGATCCTCCGGGAAACATAGCTTGGTTCGGTAGGTTGAGTCAGGCGAACGGCAATATCCGCCTCCTGACGACTCAGCGAGATCATCGGCTGAGTGCCCAGGAGCGTCAGTTCAATTTCGGGATGCCGTGAAGCAAGTTCGGCAAAACGCGGCGCGAGGAAGACGCTCGCGAAAGCAGGCGGTGCACTGACCGTGACTCTCGCCCGCGCTCCCGTCTTACGGCTTCGTACTGCCCTTTCCAATGCATGAGCCTGCGCCTGCATGCCTTCGGCGACGCGCGCAACGTCAAGGCCCGCATCGGTTAGCCGCCAACGTCTCGCGAGACGGTCCACCAACGTTTCTCCCAGAGCGTGCTCCAGCGCTGCGATACGCCGCGCAACCGTCGCGTGATCCACCTGCAGCTTGCGCGCCGCACCCGACAGAGTGCCAGCCTCCGCCAGGGCGATGAAATGTCTCATGTCATTCCAGTCGAACATTGGTGCAAATTCTCACAAGCGATGTGAATGCTTTCCGGGTTCCCGGCTTCCGGTACCAGTGCTATTTTTCATGACGCTTGACATCTTATCGTGATGCCGGCGCCGGTGCATACGCCGCATCTCGCGGCATCCATTGATAGCGATGGAAGCTAACGATTTCCGAGGAGCCAGGTTGATCAGGATTCTTCCCTTATGCCTCGGCACGTTTGCGCTTGGCATCGACGCGTACATCATGGCGGGCTTGCTGCCCGGCATCGCCAATACCTTCGCGGTCTCTGCCTCCGTGGCAGGTCAAACAGTCACAATCTTCACTGCGTGTTATGCCGTTGCAGCGCCGGTGTTTGGCGCGCTGACGGCAGGCAAACCCGTGCGGCGCGTGCTGGGCGCAGCGCTGGTCCTTTTCACGCTCGCGAACACGCTTAGCGCGCTCGCAACTAGCTTCCCCGTTCTGCTCCTGTCGCGCGCGGTGGCAGGAGTCGGCGCAGGCCTATATGGTCCCAGCGCCTTCAGTGCTGCTGCAAGCATGGTTTCTCAGGAACGACGAGGCCGCGCACTCGGTCTCGTTGTTGGCGGCCTCGCGCTAGGCACCGCCGTCGGCGTACCGTGCGGTCTCATTGTCGCTCACGGTTTCGGCTGGAGAAGCGCGATGTGGCTGATAGTGGCGCTAGGTGGAATCGCATTGACGGGCGTCGTATCGCGGATGCCGGAAATCGCCGCTTCGACACCACCTTCGCTTCGCCAACGCGTTGCAGTACTGGTCGATCTACGTGTCGCTGCAATCATTGCTGTTTCATTCGTCACATCTGCGGCATCAATCGGGCTGTACACCTTCGTGGCACCGCTGCTGCGCGCGAGCGGCGGCATCACTGATCCGTTGCCCTATCTGTGGGCCTGGAGTGTAGGCGGGGTTCTCGGCATCTACTTCTGTGGTGCGCTGATCGACGCCACCAGCCGCCCGGAATGGGTGATGTCCCTCGTACAGATTCTGATGGTCGCAGTTTTCGGGACCTTGGGACCAGCGCTGCCGTATCCCGCAGCGGCTCTTGCCCTGTTTGGTCTCTGGGGCGCCGCGGCGTGGTCCTCGCAGGCGCCCCAACAACACAGATTGCTGACTTTGCATCCGGATAAAGCAAGCATCGTCGTCGCATTACAGAGCTCCGCGCACTATCTCGGTAGCGCTGCTGGCGCTGCGCTGGGCGGGCTCGCCCTTGCCGCGGGCATTCGTCTTACTCAGTTGCCGCTGTTATCTACGGCACTGGTCGTCATCGCCCTGTCAGGGCAACTCGGCATTGCCATCTGCGCGAAGTCGGACCAGATCCGCTCTCGCCCAGGCGAGGCATGATCCCAATCAAAGAGGAAATTCTCAATGAAAGCCATTCAGTATCGAACATTCGGGGGCCCCGAAGTCCTCGAATACGTCGGATTGCCCGACCCCGAGCCGCGAGCGGGCGAAGTGCTGATCGAAACCACTGCTATCGGTGTTAATTTTCCGGATATCCGGGAGCGCTTGGGTGTCTATAACCGGGCGGAGACGCAGGTCGGCGGCGTGACGCTACCTCAAGTCGGCGGGCTCCAAGTGGTCGGCCGTGTGCTCAATACCGGCACGGAGGCGCACGCTCACCTGGTTGGACGCAAGGTGATGGCCCTGATGTCGAAGGGCGCTTACGCGCAACGTGCAGTGGCTCGCGCTGACATGCTCGTTGAACTCGAAGACGATACCGATGATGTCGTCATGGCGAGCGTGGCTTGTCAGGGCGTGACTGCATTTCTCGCTCTTCAGGTTTGCACCGTGCTGCGCCCGGGCGAAAGCGTGCTGGTTCATGGCGCAGCCGGCGGCGTCGGCAACCTCGCCGTCCAGATTGCGAAAGTACTCGGTGCCGCAACGGTAATCGGGACTGCGAGTTCAGACAGCCGCCGAGCCTTCGTCCTGAGCCGTGGCGCCGACCATGCGATTGCGTATGACTCGCCGCACTGGCCGGAATCGGTCTTGAGCCTCACTGACGGGAAAGGCGTCGACGTCATCCTCGAAACAATCGGAGGCGACGTCTTCGAAGAGAACTTCGCCTGCCTTGGCATGCTCGGCCGATGTGTTGTAATCGGTTCGACGCGCGGCCCCGGCGAACCTGTCGCGCCGCGTCGGTTGATGGCAAAAGCGCAAACGCTGACCGGAGTCTATCTGCCCTCATTTTTTCAGCGCCCAGATCTTATCCAGCGTGGTCTGCGCTTCCTGAAAGACGGCATTGGACAAGGACTGATTCGACCCTGGGTCGCCGCTACGTTCCCGCTCAGCCGCGCGGCCGATGCGCATGCCATGCTCGAACGCCGCGAGGTCCAAGGCGTCATCGTCCTCGATCCGACGTACTGATCAGTGGCGCTGCTCCAAGGCGTTCGCGCAGGTCAACTCATGGCCCCGCCTGTTGAACGTTCTCCCTGAAAGATCGCAATTCCAAGCTTATTTATGAAAAAAAATTACGTCGTCGCCGCCGCGCTCGTTGGTACGTTAATGTCTGCAGGTGCGACGCAGGGCGCGGAAACGGATGCGGCTCCTCTGAATCTTAGCTCTGCGCACCCATTACCCGATGGATCGCTTGAAGATGTGAAGAACCGCTTCAGGCAATTGACGTTGGCGGCAAACCGGCACGACGCTACGGCCATAGAGAAGATGTTCTGGGACTCGCCATCAGCGCTGCTGGTCGCCAAAAGCGTCGATCCGGCGGAAGGAAGCTGGGCGGGTTTTTGGGGATCTGAATCAGTGGCTCACAAGCTTCAGGACATATACGCTGCGGGCACCCTCACCCTGTTTCCCGACTGGCCAAAGCTAAAAGTCGTGGGCATTTCTTCAACAGTCGCACAGACGTATGCGCCGATGAAAATCGCCGTCAACTACGGCGGCCAGGATCCATCTCCGCGTCCATTTATCATGATCATTCAATGGCTGAATCTGGATGGTCAATGGAAAATCGCGTCGGAAATCATCTTGCCAGTGCCGTCGCCCTGACCCGCCCCGGTTCAGTCCGAACGCGCGATATAGCCGCAAGTTGCCGCCGATCCAAGTCGTCGTTGTCGATGAAGTTGCCCGCCGCCTGTCATAAACATGCCTGGTGCCACGAAATGCTCATGCCAGCAGCGCTTTTTTGGCCTCTCGGAGGATAGATGACGACAGTTGCTCGTCGTTCACCATACGCGCCATGGTAAGTGCGCCCATCATGGTTGATAGCATGACAAGCGCCTTCTTCCTCGCCGCCGCGGGTGGCAGTTCGGTGAGACGGCTTGCGATCAGGTTAATAAGGTTCACGATGCCCTCCGTGGCCGCGTCGCGCACTTCGTCGCTGGAGCGTGCCAACTCGCTTGCGAGTGCGACGAAGGGACAGCCGCTGCCAGGATCGTCCCGATGCTCCAGAGAAAGATAGTCGTTGATCGCGACATTCAGACCCCGAACGTCGGTCGAACGCGACAGCGACGCTTCCATCGATTCGCGCAGCGAACCGGCGGCGAGTTGTAGCGACTCCAGTACTACATGTTCCTTCGAAGTGAAATGTTTGTAGAATCCGCCGTGCGTCAGGCCCGCCTGTGACATAAGATCGGCGACGGCAGTCCCGTCTATGCCGTTTTCCCGAAACCGGCTGGACGCCGCCTCGATGATGCGCTGGCGGGTCTCGGCCGCCTCCTGTCTGGATTTTCTCATGACCTCGATGATCTTTCGTGAATTTAGATTTGATATAACATCTGGCTCGCTGCTACAAGTCGGAGACGCACTCATTGCGTAGGGAGTGATATGAAGTGTCGCGCCCTACGGATCCACCACCCAGCGCGGGGCACCCCGTTCTCCGCTAGCCGCTCGCCCTCAGTTAATCAAGGGCGCGTCTGTGTCGACGCGATAGCCACTTGAAGACGGATCCCCAAAATCAGGGTTATCCAGAAATAAGGGACTTTTTTCGAATAGCTCCGCCGCCCACTCCACAAAGACTCGTGCTTTAAGTGCAACCTGCCGGCGGTGTGGAAATACGGCTGCAACCCGCATCGGCCTTGGCTGCCACTGAGACAGCACTTCGACGAGTGTGCCTGAGTTCAGGTACGGCGCAAGTATGAACCGCGGAGCCTGAATCAACCCCATGCCACGAGCACTGCATATCGCACAGGCCTCCGCGTCGCTGATTGAAAGCACAGCCGGCACGCCGACCTCGACCGCATCATCGTTGATGTCAAACATGAAGTTCGCGACTTTTCCGGTAGCGTGTGAGAGGCATTGCACTGCAAGATGTTGCTGGAGATCCTCCATGCGTTGAGGTTCGCCGTAACGGAGAAGATAGTCGGGGCTGCCAGCAGTCACTATCTCCAGATCACACAGTCGGCGCTGGATGACGCCTGGGTCTTCAGGTTCCCCCATACGGATTGTACAGTCGAGGTTCTCATGGCTCGGGTGAACGGGTTCATCATCCAGTCCGATCATCAGCTCGAGATCAGGGAACCGCTTGTGAAAGTCGTCGATGGCTGGCAAGACGACAATTCTTCCAAGCGCCATCGACATCTGCACGGAAAGCCGACCTCGCGGTCCGTGCTGAGCGCTAGCCAGCATCTCTTCCGACTCACTGATCTCAGCCAGAATCCGTATGCAATGCCGGTAGTATTCCGCCCCCTCCGGCGTAAGGTTTAAGCGTCGCGTCGTTCGCTGCATCAGACGGGCCCGAAGGTGTGCTTCCAGCTTGCGGACGATAACTGACACCGTCGAACGCGGAAGACGAAGCGCGTCCGCCGCACGGGAAAAGCTGTTCAGCTCAACCACCTTGGCAAACACCTGCATTGACTGAAACCGGTCCATATCGTCTCATTTCCTGCCGTGTGCCGTCGAGAACCGCCATAAGCACGTAGCAACCGCGAACTGTTTCAACCGATGTACACGCAGGCCGTTGCAGAAACCGCTCTTTTCGGCGACTCGACGCCGTAATCAGACAACCACCCTGGTCACGGAGGACACAACGCAACGGCCAAACCTCTCATCTGACCGGAACGGCCGCTGGCGAACTATTGGTTGCCACCCGGGCGTCGGGGGAGATGTCCCAGCCGCCGCCCAGCGCACGAAATGCCCCGACCGCGGCGCGCGCCGCGTCCGCGCGTGAGCTGTCCAGATCGTCACGCGCGACGAGGAGTTGACGGTCCGCGTCCAGCACATCTGTGAGGGTTATGGCCCCTGCTCTGTAGGCGCGTTCGGACAAGTCGCGGGCGCGCGTCAGTGATGCCACTTCACCCTGCAACTCCTGCCGTCGAGCCTCTGTCTGGGAAAGCGCTGTGAACGCGTTCTCAACATCCTCAGCGGCCTTGAGCACCGCCTGGCGATACAGTGCAAGCGCCTCTGCGTTCGCGCCTCGCGCCTGCTTGACCTCCGCATCCACCTTCCCGAAGTCAAACAGACGCCACCGAAGCGCTCCCGTACCGACCGGCTGAAACGCTGCTGCGGTGAAGAGGTGATTGGTGCTCACGCTGTCGAAGCCAAGCGCGCCAGACAGGGAGATCTTCGGGTAATAGCCCGAGATTGCCGCGCCGATCCGCTCACTTGAAGCGGCCACTCGCCGCTCCGCCGCGATGATGTCAGGTCTACGCCTCAAGACGTCCAGTGGCTGGTCGTTATCGTCAATCTTCGGGATCGCGGGGATGGTGGAGGAGACGGACAGTTCATGCGCGTACGTACCCGGTTGGGCACCCATCAGCACATCCAGGCGGTTTAGTTGCGCCTCAAGCGACGTGCGCAGGATAGGTACAGTGGACCTTGCCTGTTTTAGCAGCGCCTCGGCCTGGGCAATCTCCCTCTCGTCCGCCGCGCCCGCGCGACGCCGCACCCGGACAAGCTCAAGAAGGCGTCCGTCGGTGTCAATCTGATCCTGCGCCACCGCAAGCCGCGTCTGGAACCCTCTGACCTGCAGGTACGCATCGGCGGCGTCGGCGGCCACCGTAATCCGCGTGCCGAGTTGCTCAGCCTCGGCCGCCTGTACTTCGTCACGCGCCGCAGCGGCGCTGCGGCGCAGTCCGCCGGCCAGATCGATTTCCCAGCTCGCGGTAGCCCCAACGTTGTATTCGCGCTGGTCGCGACTGTAGCCAGGAAACGTTTTCGCGATGGTGCCGACCGGACTTAACAGGCTCTGATGCTCGGCGGTGCCCGTCGCGTCGAAATCGAGCGTTGGCAGAAGCTGCGCGCCCGCCCCCGCTGCGACCGCCCGCGCCTGCTGAACGCGGGCAAACGCCGCCGCAAGGTCCAGGTTCTGCGCAAGAGCACGCTGAACGACGGTTACGAGCATTGGATCATCAAATCCGGTCCACCAGGTGTCGAGGTGCGGAGAGGGCCTGGCCGCTTGCTGGGTGCTTGTCTCAACCCGGTTATGGAACGGCACAAGCTGCGTAGTGGGCGCCGCATAATCCGGCCCCACCGCACAAGCCCCCAGGCCCATCGCGATTGCTACGCCCACGCATATAACACGGAGCAGGCTCGTTGAAGGCCGGCGCATGACCGTGTGACGTCTGTCTTCAGCCGCCTGCCGCCGGCACGCCGTTTTCGCTCCGCTGATCTCGGGCAGATATGGGGCGCCGTCATGCGGCTCGTGTCGAAGATTCCCAGCTTCACTATGCGAACCTGAAACACACATTAGTCTGCGAGCAACGGCAGTAGTGAAGATCATGTGCGCTCCTTACGGCCAAATTTGCGGATGAAAACATAGAAGGCAGGAGTGAACAGAAGTCCGAAGCAAGTCACACCCAGCATGCCGAACAGCACCGCCGTTCCCAGCGACTGGCGCATTTCAGCGCCTGCTCCTGTGGCGACCGCGAGCGGCGCCACTCCGAGGATGAAGGCAAAAGACGTCATCAGGATAGGACGCAGGCGTGTGCGTGCAGCGTGCACCGCGGCGTCAACCGGTGCGGTCCCCTCGTCCTCCTTCTGACGCGCAAATTCGACTATCAGGATGGCATTCTTCGCAGCCAGTCCGACGAGAACGACGAAGCCGATCTGCGCCAGGATATCGATGGGCATGCCGCGAGCGATCAGGCCAGTGACCGACGCGAGAATACACATCGGTACGATCAGGACGATCGCAAGCGGTAGCTTCCAGCTCTCATACTGCGCGACGAGAACGAGAAACACGAACAGCGCAGCTGCTCCGAATACCAGGAGCGTCGGCGTGCCGTGTTGCTGCTGCTGGTAAGCCAGGTCCGTCCATTCGAAGCTGATACCCTGCGGCAGCACCTGATGGGCAAGCTCTTCCATGCGATGGAGTGCTGTACCGGTGGCGATGCCGGGCGCTGCGACGCCCTGAACTTCCGCGGCAGGATACAAGTTGTAGCGAGGCACACGATAGGGAATCGTACGGTTCTCCATTTGCGCCACTGTGCCGATCGGCACCATCTCACCGAACTGGTTTCGCGCTTTTAGACGGGTGATGTCCTGAGGCGTATGCCGGAATTGCCCGTCAGCCTGAACAATGACCTGATAAGTTCTGCCAAGGTAGTTGAAGTCGTTCACGTACTGTGAACCCAGATAGACCTGCAGTGCGGAAAACACATCCGTGGGTGTGAGCCCGACCTTTTCGGCCTTTACACGATCAATATTCGCGAAAACCGATGGCGACCCCGCATTGAACAGGGTGAAGACTCCGGCAAAACTGGGATCCCTGTTGGCCGCAGCAACAAGGGCATTCGCCGCATGCACAAGCGCCTCCGACCCAAGTCCCGCGCGGTCCTCCAGCATCATCTTGAACCCGCCCGAATTGCCAAGACCCTGCACAGGGGGCGGCGGAATGGTCAGCACATAAGCGTCCTTGATGACGGAAAGGCGTTTGCGCAGGTCGGCCAGTACCGTGTTCGCCGTCACTCCCGGAATCTCGTGGTTGTACAGCGACGGCAACCCCGAAAAAATCGTTCCCGAGTTCGACGCCACGGTCAACGTTGTTGCGTCAAGCCCAACGAACGGGGCAACGTGTTCAATTCCGCGCGTCGTCAGGATAATGTCAATGGCATTTCGGACCACTTTCTCTGTACGGTCGAGTGCCGCGCCCGGCGGAAGTTGAACCACGGTAATCAGATAGCCCTGATCCTGCTCCGGAATAAAGCCGGTTGGCGTACGCGAGAACTCAAGACCCGTAATGCCAATCAGCACAACGTATATTGCGAGAACGACGGTGAGTCCACGAACGATACGACGTGTGACGTTTCCGTACCCGAACGACAGTCTGTCAAAGCCCCTGTTAAAGCGATCAAAGCCCGCATGTAGCAGACGCTGCGCGAGGCCCCCGCGCGACGCGATATGCGGCTCATGCGACTTGAAGAGCACCGCGCAGAGGGCGGGACTCAGAGTAAGCGACACAAAGCAGGATATGACAGTCGATGCTGCGATCGTCACCGCAAACTGGCGAAAGAACAGCCCCGAAATCCCGCTAAGGAAGGCGGACGGGATGAAGACCGCACATAGCGTTAACGCAATCGACAGCAGTGCCCCGCCCACCTCGTCCATCGTCCGGTGGGCCGCCTCGACCGGCGACATGCCAGAGCGCATGTTGCGCTCGACGTTCTCGACTACAACGATTGCATCATCAACGACAATGCCGACCGCCAGCACGAGGCCAAACAAAGACAGGTTGTTTAGCGATATTCCGAACGTGGCGAGTACGATGAACGACCCAAGCAGGGAGACCGGAATTGCAACGACGGGGATAATCGTGGCCCTCCAGTTCTGCAGGAAAAGAAAGACGACGCCAACAACCAGCAGGATTGCGACGAATATGGTGACAATCACCTCGTCGACCGATTTGCCGATAAAGATGGTCGGGTCGTAGATGATCTTGTAGTCCATTCCTGCGGGGAACTCATTCTTTAGCCCGCGCATCGCGGACAAAACCTGCTGCTCGACTGCAAGCGAGTTCGCACCGGGCTCCGCGTAGATGAGCAACGTCGAAGCGTTGTCACGGTCCATGAAGGCGGTTGAGCCGTAGTCTGCGGCGCCGACTTCGACCCGGCCAATATCGCGTATCCGCGTCACGCGACCCTGTGCGTCGGACTTGACGACGACGTCGGAAAATTGCTGTGGCGTGGACAGCCGGCCGAGCGCTTCTACGTTTATCTGGTACGCGTCGCTGCCCGCCGTGGGCGGCTGGTTCAGGACACCAGCCGATACCTGCAGGTTCTGTGCGCGTAGTGCTGTGAGCACTTCACTCGCGTTCAGATTGTTGGCTGCGACCTTGTCGGGGTCGATCCAGATACGCATTGCGTACTCACGGGCACCCTGGAACTGCACGTCGCCGACGCCTTGCAGACGCGCTAGCGTGTCCTTCACGTGCAACGTCGCGTAGTTCGAGAGATAAAGTGTGTCGCGCGTTCTGTCAGGTGAGTACAGGTGAACAGCCAGCAAAATGCTAGGTGTGGACTTCCTCACCTGAACGCCAAGGCGCCGGACGTCTTCCGGCAGGCGCGGTAGTGCATCCTGAACCCGATTCTGTGTGAGCATCTGCGCGACGTTCAGGTCGGTGCCGATACGAAACGTAACCGTGACCGTCAACCGGCCGTCTCCCGTGGACTGGCTGCTCATGTAGAGCATGTTCTCGACGCCGTTGATCTGCTGCTCCAGCGGCGTGGCCACTGTTCGCGCAATCGTTTCGGCCGACGCACCCGGATAGGATGTCGTCACCTGCACAGTCGGTGGAACGATCTCCGGGTACTGTGCGACGGGAAGCACGAACATCGCGCCCAGGCCAATTAGCGTCAGAAAGGCACTGACCACCGTCGCGAAGCGCGGCCTGTCGATAAAGAAATGGGCAATACGCATGGCTTCACTGTCCGCTAGTTCTGTTTAGGCTCATAGCGGATCGCACCATCGCGCGTCGCCACTTTCGTTCCGGGCGCCGCAAAGGGCAAACCGTCGACGATCACGCGATCGTCCCGAGACAGGCCCGAGCGGATCACGCGCAATCCCCCGCGTATCTCGCCGACCTCGACATGCTTTGCCACAACCGTTCCGTCGGTGCTAACCGTCATCACGAGGTACTCGGACTGGTCGGGTAAAACGGATGCGTCCGGCACGAGCAGCGTCGGTGCGGGATGCGCCACCGCGAGACGCACGCGCGAGAACTCGCCAGGTGTAAAGCGCAGGTCGGCATTGGACACCGTCGCTCGGGCGTGGATCGTGCCGCTGGAACGGTCCAGTACGTTGTCGATGAAATCAAGCGTGCCTTGCCGTGTGTAGGTCGTCGAATTGCCCGCCGCCAGTTCGACGCGATTTGCAATCGGCCCTTTGGCGTCGCCGCGATACTGCGAAAACGACTGGAAGTCCGCCTCGCTCATATCGAAGTCGAGGTAGACCGGATCGAGCGAGACGAGCGTCGCGAGCAATGTCGTCGGACTCGTTGCACCACGGCTGCCTGCAATAAGGTTACCGGTGGAAACAAGATGCCTGCCAATGCGGCCCGTAAACGGCGCCGTGATGCGGCAGCGATCCAGATCGAAGCGGGCGTCGCGGATCTGCGCCGCAGCGTCGTCGAGTGCGGCTTGCGCAGCATTCAGTTCGGACGTGCGCTGCTCGACGTTCTGCGTCGTGCCAGCATCATTGCGCTCAAGCTCCCGTGCGCGCGCCAACTCCTGCTTTGCCAGAACGAGGCGCGCCTCAGCGGTCCGTCGCAAGGCAGTCGCCTGCGCGAGCCGAATCTCATACGGCACGGGATCGATGGTGAACAGCAGATCGCCCTTGTGAACGATGTCGCCGTCCCTGAAGTGAACACCTGTGAGCGTACCGCCTACCTGTGCGCGCAGTTCTACCTGATCGACGGCCGAGAACTGGCCAAGAAATCCAAGTCGGGTGTCAAGATCGCGTACCAGCGGCCGGCTGATCGTTACCTCATGGGGCGGCACGGGTCGGGCATTGGCGACGCTATCACCGCCATCATGCGAGTAGAGAAAACACGCGCCCCCGCTTGCCATGATCACAGCGGCTGCGGCAGCCCAGGTTCTGGCGCGTCGGCCCACAGTGCCATATCGCGCACGACGAACTGTTCTGCCGTCTTCCAGCCTTGTTTTCGTATCCAACTTCGATCACCTCGAAAAGTGTTGTCGTTCGCCTCGTCGCGAAACGGCGTCTCGACCAATCGGCGCACCAACTGATTGCGCGGACTGGGCAACGCGGCTATTTAGCTTTCGCACAACTTCTAACTGGCGTTAGATTACATGTGAAATCTAATACGTCAAGACTTTTCAAGGCGCTAACCAGTAGCTCTACCGGCCCTCAACCGATGCATCTCAGAACCAGCAACGCTTCGCCCGATTGTTCGCGCCTGGCAGCATGTGTATTCATCATCGACGGATTTATGCGAACAACTGGATCCGCTATGCTGTGCACGCTTTTAACTACTGTGCGCGTGGAATCGCTTTCGCGTGCCATGGCAGGTGATTGCGTTTGTTCTTTTTGCGGCATGAAGGAGCGCTCCTCCATACCGGTCCTTCTTTTGTCGCGGCGCACGTTCCCTGAAGTGCGCTTTTTTTTGAGGCGCAAGACATGATCGGCGACGACGCGATGAGGCGATCCATTCATGAGCGCGAATCGCGTGCACACAGGCTGTCCCGGCAAGATGTGCTTTCCGACGTTCTGGATCTGATACGGCTACGAGGCGAATCAATCGAGATATACGAGACGGTCGAGGCGCAACGCAAGCCCTTTGATGCTGGACGCGCCCGCTTTCACTTTATTCAGGACGGCGCCTTCCGGCTCGACGCGATCGCTATCGATACGACCACGTTAGTCGCCGGTGATCTTGTTTTGCTACCTAAGGGATGTGCGCATGTTCTCTCCGCAATCCATGCGCGTGACTCTCTGCCCGGATCACCCTCGCGACCCGATGAATGTCGCAGCTTCGCCGAAAAGCCCTTTCGCGTCCTGACGGGCTCGTTCGTATTCGAATCCGCATCCGCCGGCTCATTGATCGCGGGTCTCCCGGATGTCATTCATCTCCGGGCCGACGCATCGGGTACACCGGAATGGCAACACGCGATCCTGCGGTTCGTGCGGCTGGAAGCGAGCGAGCCGTCGCCAGGCGCTGCGCTCATGATCTCGCGCCTGATCGATCTGCTGGTGATACGGAGCTTGCGCGAGTGGGTGGCGAAGAGTCCCACACATAGCGGGTGGCTCAGAGGCCTTGGCGACGCACGACTTGGGCGTGCACTGGCGGCCATGCATGAGGATCCCGCGCGTGAATGGAAACTGGGTGCGCTTGCGAAGATTGCGACCATGTCCCGGTCGCACTTTGCGGACCGTTTCACGGAGATTGTCGGCGAGCCGCCGCTCAGGTATCTCGCACGGTGGCGCCTGAGCCTTGCCGCCGACCTACTGCGCAACGGTCGTGTGCGAATCAGCGAGGCAGCGTCTGTCGCCGGTTACCAGTCGGACTCCTCGTTCTCGCGGGCCTTCAAGGCACATTTCGGATATTCGCCCGGTGCCATACGTCATGGTGCAGATCCGGATCAGGGCATGCCGTCACGCTGAGCTTCAGTCGAAAGCGATCATGCCACGCTCTACGCTGGACCTCGCCATCACGGCAGCGAACCATCGCTGAAGTTGCGGATACCGCGCCCAGTCGATCGACGGCGACTGCGCGGCCACTATGCTGACAGCAGCGATGTCTGCGAGCGTGAATGACTGCCCTGCCATGAACGGTGCGTTTTGCAGAAACCTCTCGCTTGCAAGGAGCATCTCAAGGCTGCGCCGTTCCATCAACCCTTGTCCCTCCTTGCACCCTTTGTTCTTCAGAAAGAAGGCCGCGTGGCTGGGCGCAATCACGTCAGTCACGAAAAAGAAGAATCGCTCGAGTGCAAGCGGCGCCGATGCATCCGTTTCGGGCGGTAACAACCTGCCTCCCGCTCGTCGCGCAAGGTAAAGAAGAATCGCATTGGACTGCGCGAGGACAAGCGGAGGCGCCGCCGACGAGCGAACTCGCAGCACCGGCACTTTTCCACTCGGATTCAGTGAAAGAAAATCTGGTGTGCGCTGCTCGCCCGCCCGAAGGTCGAGCTTCACGACCTGGTGGGCGATCGCGAGTTCCTGCAGCGCAATCGCCACACGAAGACAGTTACCCGTCTTCGCGCCATACAGGGTAACGTCGGCGGACATTGTCAGGGAGCCGGAGTTTCGGGCATGACGATGCGCTCGTACTGGCCGCCGGCCGCAGCTTGCCGGTACGCAGGCGCGTCAATCATCGACTGCGGAAAGATCGGAGCCAATGCACTGGCATCATCCAGCCGCTCGACGTGATGCTGCGCAAGCGTGAGCTTTGCAGCGCCAAGGTATGCCGATAACTGTTCGCTCGTCCGAGGTCCAATGATCGGCAGCGAACCCTTTAGCAAGACCCACGCTACTGCCACCTCGGATGGCGTGACCCCAAGCTCGGTCGCAACCGCAAGGGTGGCATCGACGATCGCCGTACGCTGGCCGGAATTTTCCTGCTGGAATACCGCACCGCCCAGTGCTTCAAGGCGGCCTTTCTCGCCCCGACGGTACTTGCCCGAAAGCAGTCCACCACCGAGCGGCGACCATGCCACCATCCCCAGTCCAAGGGCCTTGCCTGCCGGCATCAGTTCGTGCTCGGCTGTACGCTCGACCAGGCTGTGCTCGAACTGCAAGCCGGCGACTCGCGCCCAGCCACGCAATTCGGCGATGGTTGCCGCCCGCGCGACGCGCCACGCAGGGAAGTCAGACAGTCCGATATAGAGCACCTTGCCGCTGCGCACCAGGTCGTCGAGGCCTCGCATGATCTCGTCCGTTGGCGTGATGCCATCGTCAAAGTGCACCCAGTAGAGGTCGATGCGATCGGTCTTGAGACGCTTGAGGCTCGCCTCAACAGACAGGCGCATCGCGAGGCGGCTATTGCCCGTCGCCAAAGCGCCCGCGTTGGGCGCCGCAGCCTGAGTGTACTTGGTGGCAATCACGAAGTTATCGCGACGGCCCGAGAGGAGCTTACCGAGAAACTCCTCGGATTCGCCGAACTGATACACGTCGGCGCAATCCAGAAAGTTACCACCCGCGTCCGCATATCGGTCGACGATCTCGCGCGCGGCGTCGAGATCTGATCCGTACCCCCACCTGCCGCCGAAATTGGCTGTACCAAGAACCAGCTCAGACACGCGCAGGCCCGTATGCTTGCCGAAGAGACGATATCGCACGATTACACTCCTTGAAGTTTCGGGAGATACGGCGCCACCGAAACTGCCGACGTGTCGGCTGGCGTGAGGACACGACTGGTGGTCGAACCACCGATATAACGCTCATAGATCCTCCACCCCGTCGCCGTCTTGCGCAGACGGTCACGCATCGGCGAATACAGCCAGATCGCGGGCAGTCCGGCATCGCTGTGCATCACCTGACCCGCACCCAGTTTCGACGCATCCTCGGGCGAGGCATAGCGGATCAGCAGATTTTGATATCGCACAACCACGCCGTCTTCGTCCTCATCGACGATATGGTTTGTGGCATGACGGCCCACGCCAGGTATCAGATACGGATAATCATGCTCGAAGAAGCGTCGGATTTCGGTGTGTCCACTAATCGTTCCGTGAAAGTGGTACGCCACGGCGTCGGGCAGGAACGCCTCGATCATGGCTTCGACGTCCCATGTCTCGAAGAACCAGTTGACGCGATTGACGAAATCGACGGCGCTGGCACGGTCTTCGGCGCTGACCGTGCTCGTATGTGGGACGGAAGGAAAGGCTGACATGCAAGATCCTTGAAAGAGAATGTCTATCGAAATGAGGCAATTCAATATGTGCAATTGCACATCTACATCCAAAAAATTTTCAGGTCGCAAAAACGACGGTCAACAGACCTGCTCGCAGTGCAGTCGCTTCTTTGCGACCGACGCCGGCTTCGAACTCCGCCTGCGCTGCGCGCCAGCACGGCTCAGCTTCCGCCAGCTTCGCCTTGCCCGCAGCGGACAGCGTGAACGTCAGTGCCCCTTTCGGACCTTCCGCATCGCTCGTCAACCACCTTGCGTCCCTCAGGGGTCTGAGTGCACGTACTAACGTCGTCCGCTCCATGACCATCAGGTCCGCCAGATCGGCAACCGCGATTCCTGGATGCTCTTCAACGAGCGCAAGTATCGAAAATTGCGAGATCGAGATGCCCACGCCTGACAGGTGGCTATCGTAAATACGCGACATATACCTCGCAGCGCGACGCGCAGCCAGACAGTGACACAGATCGGGACCAGTGAGGGATTTCATGTCTCTTATTCTGATGTGCTATTACACATTTGTCAATGCTTCGTATAGCGGCACACGATGCTGCCAGATGCGTGCTTTTGTGCGGGGCCGCCTCCAGACATCGGCCAACTTTTCCGCACCCCACGCCTCGCCGGCCGACATTGCAACAGGCCGGTGCATACAGTCGTATCGACCATGGAAATCTTCTCTCTTATCTTTCGGACGCAATGTCATTGAAACCGGACGACATGCAATAGGCAGCGACCCTGAGGCCGGTTAACGTTCGCGTTGGCGTCGCGCTCGCCCTGATACTTTCTGTCGCTAGACGGGCGCGATATTCAAATCTCACTTCGCGTCCTAACGTTCCCATCATGAAGTCTTACATTCCGCGGCTCTTTGCCGCTCTTGTCGTATCGCTCGGTCTCGTCACCCTTGCATCCGTTGCGGCATGCGGCAGCTCTTCAGCGAGCACCACCGGCACGGTCGTACTGGTACACGGGGCGTGGGCCGACGGGTCTAGCTGGTCATCAGTCACGCGCGTATTGCAGGCGCGTGGTCTGAAAGTAGTCACTGTTCAGCTTCCTCGAACATCGTTAGCCGACGATGCCGCAACCGTCACCCGTGCCATCGATGCCCAGCAGGGGCCCGTCCTTCTGGTCGGACATTCCTACGGAGGCGCCGTCATTACGCAAGCCGGCAGCATTAACAAGGTTGCAGGTCTCGTTTATGTGTCAGCATTCGCGCCCGGAGACAACCAGTCGATCTCCGATCTGACGAGCCCATTCCCGAAGCCCGCCTGGCAGGCAGGTCTGGTACCCGACGAAGCTGGATTCCTTACGCTGAACACTGACACCTACCTGAGCAGTTTCGCACCGGATCTTCCGAAAGACACATCCAGTGTGCTCGCCACCGCTCAGGGACCGCTCAATGCGCGCTGCCTTACCGATAAGGTGTCTCAGGCCGCCTGGAAGTCCAAACCGTCGTGGTGGGTTTATGGCGACCAGGACCAGATCATTCCATCAGCGCTCCAGCAGGCCGAGGCAAAACAGATCGGCGCGAAGATTACGTCGATTGCTGGCGCGAGCCATATAGCACTGATGTCTCAACCTGCCGCGGTAGCCGCGGTAATTCTCGACGCGGCACGAGCCACTGGCGTGCTCTGACCGGTCGAGAAAGCATCAGCGCGGCGGAGTGACGCTCGCCGCGCCCGCCCTCTTGCGCAAGAGGCTCACGCAGTGCGAGCAGAGATATCATTTCCCTGACAACCTGAAAAATGATCACACGCAAAATAATCGCGGTAGGTACGATGCTTCTGTCGTCATTGCTACTTTCCGCTTGCATGGCAACCACATCCAGCCAACCAGCGACGCAACAAACCTCATCGATCAGCGCTTCCCCTAAAAAAAATGGCACGAGCAGCAGCGACGTAGATGACCAGCAGGATGAACATGCCGACAACAGGGAAAAGCATAACCTCGAGATTCTTCGCTTTGTGCGGGGTTTCTAGCAAGAGAGGAATGGCGGTCAGCACGAGCCTGATGCTTTGCTCTTTTGGTGAGGAGGTGATGCTTTGAGGCGAGTCAAGCCCTCTGGGTGAGAGTTGCCCTGCTTTTTGATCTGATCCTCCAGCAAAAATTCAGGAAGATTCAACGACGTCTTCTCTGCCAGCCGCGCAACCGGCTGCGGCGGCCCACGCCGGAGCCGCAGCCAGTTTCCTGCGCGAGCATTTCCCACCGGATACCGAACTGCAGCACCAACGCGATGCCAGTCAGCAGAGCGTCATCGCCTGCTGGCTTGCGTCTGAAACAGCTGTCGCGGCGGGGGTTTGGCGGCCGCAGCAACGGTGGCATCAGTTCCCCTCCACTCTTCATTTTATCGGTTTAGCGATTTTCTATTCGAGACGCGACACTGTCGATTTTGCCAAACCTTGAAGCTAAAGGTATGGCCGAGAAAAACAATAGATCAAGGACCGAAAAGGCTAAATCTTTTTGGAGTTTTACCGTAATCCAAATTGTAGGTGTCGTCCGCGCTCGGCAGACGGCTGTTCAGGCACTACGACACTTGCTCTTTAAGCAATGGTGTATTGCGCGCGGTCGATGAACGTCTCGGCCATTCCGGATAAACGCTTATAGGGACTTTAGGTATGTCAATCGATTCCGTCAGAAGCTCACTAACAATCCTCTTGCAGACGAACTCGGAGGCCAAGCGAAGCCCACGCGCTCCGATGGAGTCGCCCGATGCGGCTGAACTTGCCGACAAGAGCACACGTCAATCAGTTGTCGTCACTCTTAGCGATGGGACGAAAAAGCCGGATTCTTTGACTGCGACACCTCTGGCTGTCGCCTGGGCCCCTCAGATGTTCGTGCAAGGCGACTCAAGCGGTGATAGACAGCTTTCCAAAAGCGAGTTTGAAACGCAAATGAAACGCGCTGGTCTCGCGATAGACGCCGCCGACAAGCTTTTCAAAGCGTTTGACTCATCCGGCGATAGTCAACTGACCGTTTCGGAATACGTGGACGGCGTCAACGACAGCATCCGTGCGGGGAACGAGTTGTTCAATACACTGATGCATTCCTACACCCAAGACCCAAACGGAGGCATGCACAAGTCAGCGATTGATCGGTTTCTGAAGGCGGGCGAGGATGTAGCTTCGGCATACTGGAAGAATGCCCGCCAAACCGAATAGGCGAAAGGCTGCTCTTGAGGGCGCTGTCACCTTGCGTAGGTGGCGACGTGACCAGGCGGAGAGGCGGGTGGTAGTCACCGCATCGGCGCCACTTGCTGAACGTGCGGCGAGCCGCCTGCGGTAAGCGAGGTCCGTAGAATGTGGCGCTTGAGCGTTAGGTGCTGCTGATTCAAGCCAGAGCCAGACCGGAAGCGGCATGCGCTCACGCGTGCGTTGCTCACTGCTTTCGGCGCGATTGTTCACGCGGGCGTTTGCCCTGGCGAATACGTGTCTCAAGGTCAGAATGGGAGCCAGGACCGCCCCTGAACTGCGTGGCTGACGGCCACCGCCCGGAACTGGCAATGGCGATAGTCTCGGAGCCTTTTCCATCAAACCCAGAATGGTAGGCATCACTTTGCTCCGTATTGCGGTCACCGCCTACGACGGTTGCGACGAGCCACTTACCAAACAGGTGCATTGCTTGAGCGCAGTCCGTGCTACTCACTTTCGGCTCAGGCATATGATATTCGCGCGACAGATAACCAGCTACTCAGTCGTGAAGTCGCAGCACCCACGAATCGCCAAAAGAAGCCAGCACCAGACCATGAGGGTGCGGAACTGGAACAGCACGTCGAATCGCTTCGACGCGGCATCCGGCAGTTGCGGCACGACATCCTGAGGAAGGCGAACGAACTGATAAAAAAGAAACGGACGTCGACCTGCAACTCCTGAGCAACCGGGATAAGACGATGCCGGTTGATGGCCCGACACAAATCTACGCGTTGCCAGAGCTGTTAGCGTCTTGGGGCGAGCTCACAGCTCCCACATCTATCACCGTGCACGTCTGCTCATCGCTGACAAGTATGCTGGCGCCCGTCCTCGCGTCATCGCAGACATCCTCGAAGTCAATCACCGTTGTGAGCTTCGCTTGCCCCAGCTCGATCTTGTTCATGCGGCCGGTCGTCGGTCAGCGGCGCTTCCAGCAATGATTGCGGCGCAGCGGAGACGGAATTGGAGGGCGATGCTCATATTGAGGCGGTCGGCGACCCCGGGCCGGGTGAAAAAACGCGCCGTAAGTTCGGTCACGGCAGTCGCGCCTCTCGAACCGGTAGACGATCACCACGTCTCGATGGTCGCTGCCGGCAGAACGGCGCAACGAATGAAGCACGTCGTCAAACGGCCTCAAGCGCGAGCGCAATGCCTTGACCGCCGCCTATGCATAACGTGACGAGACCACGCCGCAATGCATCGCGGCGCATCGAGTGCGCGAGCCTCGTAACCAATACGGCGCCTGTTGCACCGACAGGGTGACCGTGCGCGATCGCACCGCCATCGACGTTGACGATATCTGCGGGCAAGTCGAGCTCTTTCATCACTGCAAGAGGCTCGGCCGCGAGGGCCCCGTTGATTTCGACCCTGTCCAATTCGTGCAACGACCAGCCCGCGCGTTCGACAGCCTGCCTGACGGCCGGTACCGTCCGATGCCGAACATCTCAGGCGCTACAGCGGCCACGACGAAGGCAGCAATACGCACCAGCGCATCCAGCCAGCGTTCGTCGGCGAACGACCGTGAGGCCACGATCATTGCCGCGCCACTGCTATGAGTCCTAGCGCGTTGCCAGCGGTGATCGTTCCGTCGCACCCGAACGCGAAGGAATCTGCAACGCAACGACCTCTTTGTCGAAGAGGCGATTGGCCTGCGCCGCGGTAAAGCGCTGTTGCGAATGCTCGGCCCATCGGTCGTGCGCTTCGTGTGTCAAGTCAAAGCGCGTCACCAGATCTTCTGGTATACCAGCCCGAGTGCTGGCCCGAGAACGCGTCGCTAGCTTTGCGACACAAACTGCACCGATGGAGCGGGGAATGATCCGCGTCGAGCACGTCGGTGAGCGTGATCGCGCCCGATTCATATGCATTTTCCGACAGATCACGGGCACGCTGGAGGCACCCCGCCAGTGCTTCGAGTTCCGACGCCCTCAGTTGTGATTGCGACAGCACCATGAACGCGTTCTCCACGTCGTCCACGGCGTGCAGCACAGCCAGCCGGTATTCGGCGATGGCCTCGGCGTTGCGCCCTTTCGCCGCTGTGCCGCATCGCGCCATGAAATACCGCAATTGCTCATGACGTACGTCTCACCGCGACTGGCTCCTTCCAAAGCGTGCGGCCAAAAAAGGTCAGTGTGCGGTCCCACGCGAGTTGCGCCCAGACCGGATCGTATTGCGTACCTGGTATGCGCCCATCGCCTACGGCGGTTTCATTGGCAAAGGCATGATGTGCAAGATAGCGATGGAATTCCGCCGAGACCCCACCGCGGGTAAACTTCCCCTCGAGCACATCGACACTCGCGGCAGGAAAGAATGCGTCCTGAGTGGCCCAGTGCGCCTGAATCGGCGCTTTGATGCTAGAGGCGTCCAAACGATTCAGTGGCGGGAATCCGTACCAAATAACGCCAGCCGTAAATTCGGGGACAGCGCTGAGGGCAAGAACCGTCAATGCGCCACCCATGCAAAACCCGGTTACACCGATATTTCGCGTGTACGTACTCAGGTATTGAACCGCGCCGCGAACGTCCTGAGAGATCGCATCGGCAAAGTCGAGACTACCCATGTAGTGGTGAGCCTCTTCCTCCTCGACTGTAGACTTTCCTCTATACAGGTCGGGCACCAGCGCGATGTAGCCCGCGTGAGACAGACGGTCCGCCACGCCCCGGATCTGAGAGTTCAGCCCCCACCACTCCTGGATCACAACGATTGCCGGTGCGCCTTCCAACTTCGCCGGATTAGCAAGATAGCCCTCAATGGCTTGACCGTCCGGACGGCAAAAGCTGACCATGGTTCCCACGCTGCGCATCTGGTTTCCTCCCAAAAATGATCGACAGTTGAAGTTAAGTGCGGCTGCGCTGGCTCGTTGCGTAGCCAACCGGCTTTCGGAGTCGCAGCAGAGGGCATTTACGTACCGCCTACGACCACGGATCCCGCGCGCATGAGAGATGACAAACTCCTCTCTCATCGCGGCGAGGCTTCTCCGTTGCTACCAGCTATGAGACGATGAACAGAGGCCCGCATCGGCTGTTGCATAAAGATTTAGTCTTCGCGATTGAGAAAGGCCGTGACGTCGGCCACAAAGCGCTTCGGGTACTGATACTGCGCCCCATGGCTCGAGTCAGGGTACAGAATCAACTGAGCGTTCGGCAGCTTCTCCTCCAAGGTAAACGAATTTACCGGATAGTGAACGATGTCGTGATTGCCGCCAACGATGAGCACGGGCTGCTTGATGTTTTTCAGGTATGTATCCGCATCAGCGCGAGGCGCGCCCCATGCCGCGAACGCCGCTACCTGGGCCGGTGCGACCTTATCATTCACGTCCGGGTCACGATCTCTCGAGCGAGCATGAAGGCGATTGAGGAATTCATGTCCCGCAGCGCGGCTCGCGTCTGATTGCGTGAAGAACACGTCCAGCAGCAGTTGATCGTTGTTTCCGCTGTCCTTCTTGATCATTTCCTGGAACTCTGGCGTAAGCGTGGCCATTCCAGCCCCGCCGCGGGGTCCACTCCCAACCAATACCAGATGTCGAACAACTTCAGGGCGCTCAACGGCAACTTCCTGTGCGACCAGACTTCCTAGAGAGAATCCGAGAAGATCAGCCCTTTTGATGTTAAGTGCATTGAGCAAGTCGATGGCGTGCCCTGCCATCCCCTCAACGGTCTTGGGAACTTCCCCCTCCGAACTGGCGACGCCAGCGTTGTCGAACAGAATCACCTCTCGGTTTTTAGCAAAACCGTCAACGACCGCCGGGTCCCAATTGTCCATGTTGCCCACAAAATGCTGGAACAAGACCAGCGGCACACCGCCGGGTTTTCCGAAACGACGATAGGCGAGCTTCGTACCATTTGCATCAATAAAGCTCGTCGGCGCTGTCTGATGCGCGTAGACGGCGCGCAGGTTCTGTCCTTCCCCTGCTGCATTAGATGGCGTAGTCGTGAAAGCGGCGGCTATAGCAAGTGCTAGCATCCCCGCTTTGACTGTCGAGATATGCATCGTTTTTTGCACTTCAGTACTCCTGAATTCAACAAATTAAAAATGTTCCGTACTGCGCTCCCAAAGCTGGCATGGTTTTGGGACGAACGCTCCTTACGCGGGATTCTTGACGGAAGACCGCTCGTCAACCCTTTGCCGCCAATTGAGTAGCGCGGTGCAATCCTCGGGGATCGGAATGTTTGCAAAGCCAGCGAAGAGAAGCCCCGCCCAAACGGTGATATCCGCCATTGAGAAGGATTCGCCCGCAACGTACGGTTGCGCCGCGAGGACCTTGTCAAAGTAGCGCATCCCCGCAACAGCCTTGTCGCGGGAGCGTTCACCCCATTCTCGGCGGCCCTCCCACTCAGGGCTCTTGTACGCTTGAAGCGCCGGTCCAAGACCGGGTGTCGCATGGTGAAAGTAGATCCCTACCGCATCGACCAGTTCTGACTCTGCGCGCTTCTGCATCATATGAACCAACGCCTTTTCTTTGGGCGACTTGCCCGTCAGCACCGGCTTGCCGTCGAGATTGTCAAGATATTCAGTAATGGCGGTGCACTCCGCAATGTACGTTCCGTCATCCAACTGCAAAACAGGCACGGTCCCGGTGGGGTTGATCCCGAGGAAGGCGACTTGCTTGTGTTCCGCAGCCGGCAGATCGACTTTGATGAACTCAACCTGGGACGCGAGACCTTTCTCCGCCAGCACGATCCGAATGCGAAGCGGGTTAGGAAAGCCGGGAATGTCGAAAATTTTCATGGTCGGTCTCAAAAGGAGTCATTACCTATCGATAGGTAAGTGAACGCACTTTATCTAAGCGTGATGGCGGTGTCAACACTTACGTATCGATAGGTAGCGTGTTATAGTTTTCAAATGACAACGGACACCAAACAGCGCATCCTTGCCGCCGCTCGACGCATGGTTCAGGCGCGTGGATACAACGCACTGAGTTTCCGGGATATCGCCAAAGAGGTGGGAATAAAGAGCGCAGGCGTCCATCACCACTATCCTACAAAGGGTGATCTAGGCGCGGCTTTAGCGCGCCAGTACACCGAGGCAGCGGTCACATTGCTGCATGACCTACTGGAAAGCTTTGATAACGAGCAGCAAACGCTGAAGCGCTATGCGAGCGTCTTCCGTTCAGCACTCGTGGAAGACAATCGAATGTGTCTTTGCGGCATCATGGCGGCAGAGCACCATGACCTTCCCGCCGAAGTTCGGGTAGAAGTCGATCGCTTCACCGAGGTAAACGTCGACTGGCTTTGTAAGGTTTTGTCTTTCAGGGAAGACGGAAGGGATCCCGAGTCTATTAAGCGCCACGCACTTGCAATTTTCGCGGCTATTGAAGGCGCTCAACTGGTCGCTCGCGGACGCGGCGACGTATCGGTCTTCGACGCTACGGTCCAGGCATATCGAAGTACCGGCCTTTTTGCGTGAACAGCGCAGGCGGTCCGACTTCATGAGGGCGTATCTGGGTTCATCTTGACATTGCCGGGTCGATGGGCGTTAAAAAGCCCCGAGTAGCGACTTGCACGCACGTCGGAAACTATTCGATGGACTCAGCTAAGTCGATGACGACTTCTTCCACGCGTCGCCCTAAAAAGCTGGTCAGCGTTTCCCTGCAGTCTCACCCATCAGACCTAATCGCCCTCCTCGCCTGATGCCGGAGCTGTTGCGCCGCACTTCGCGTGGCATCCATAGTCCGCTATGTACGCCGTGGCGATGGTGTCGCAATCAGCCTTGCATGGCAAGGATCACTATTCCTCATCCGATGCTGCGAAGACCGCAAGGGCCATCGCCGTCGCACCGATGCTCCCTTTGCGATCCACGGACAACGGGTCAGTCGATTTACGGGCGCTGTTGAAATTCGCTGCGCGCATGCGCCCCCCTGGCACGGCCGGCCATTCGTTCGGAGCTGAATCCTGGTTCAGAATAGTCGAATGTTGCTGGTAATGTCTCTCACCGACCTGTAGTTCTCCTGTTTTTGTAGTCAGACTGACGGGAGCCGGGGCAATCACAAGCCGGAGCCGGTTCCCCTCGGGATCTCCGCCTAGCACCACCCATTCACACTCCGGAAAGTCCAACACGGGAAACGGCATCCATACTGGTCCCGACATGGATACCGCGTCTGCGGCCTCGTTCAGATAGCAGGCAAAGCTGTCAAGACACGCCTGAGCCAAAATGTGCAGAATCACCCAGAGGTCGGTCGCCCTGCTCCACTTGGCCAAGCCAACCGGCGCGAATAGCGAGAGCCAGACAAGGACGCCGAGGAATCCATGCTCGCCTTTGACCTGCAGATGAGAAGGTACAGTTACGCCCTCCCATTTGGACCGCCACCGGAGCACTGCCTGTGCTACCGGACAGGAAGGTGTCGTTGTGCGTGCATCGAGCCGCCACACTAGATGACGGGCCGCTGTGACGAGGCAGGCGCGATGTCTGTTTCCGATGCGATGCATGACATATCGTTTGATCGCCTTGTAACACGCGACGGCATCCGTCAATATTTCGTCGCCGGTTTTTACCTGGGACGCCAGGAGCTCCGGCGCATTTTCGGTTGGCAATGCGTCCCGCGCCCCCCGGACTGCGCCGCCGCGGTCGCGGTGGCAAACCGACGCATAGTGACTGGCGTAGGACGTAATAAATCTGTCACCGGCCCTCGCCAGTAACCGCGGGCCAGAACGTCCGCGAGTTGACATTTTTATTTCCCTTCGAATCGGCATGAAAGTGTCAACTCGCATATGTCCGTATTAAATTTGCCAACTCGCCTCCTACACTTCGAATCCCGACTGTAGGAGGCTGAGCTCATGGCCGATACCCTTCACGTAACCTGGCCGATCGCACTTGCCCGTCCACGCGGTGCACACCGGTTCGAAGCCTTCAGCCCCAAGCTCGCGCGCCGCGTCATGTTCTACCGTCGTGCGTTGCTTGAGCAATGGTTACTGCTCGAAGCGAACCCGAAGGTGATCACCTTCTGCGAGCGGCCGGCCTATGTGCTGATCAACGAAGACCGTCACCTTGCCGATTTCTGGGTGCGCTACGTTGATCGCGATGAGTTGGTTGTACTAAGCGGATTGCTTGGGGCATTCGTAGACGCGTCACGGGCGGAGCTTGACACTTGCACCGCAGATATCCGGTTTGTCACATCTGCTGAGCTCGCCGCGGCACGTGCGTGGACGGATAACTGGCAGCGCATCCTGCCCTACCTTGTTGGGAACCGGGGCCTCGTGCCGGCGACGTTACCACCAGCCATCATGCAGTTCCTGGACGAACCCCGGCGACTGCTCGATATCGAGCGCGAGTTCCTGACCGGCGACCCGGTGATCGTTCGCGCTTCCCCGTTCGGCCTTCTGCACATGGGCCGCGTCAACGCTCCGGAGCTTCACACGCAACCTTTGTCGCTACTTACTACTTTCACCGCTGCGGAGGCGACATAATGAGCCGCCGCAAGCCGGAGTTACAGGCGATTGATCTGAACGCATGGCCCACTGTCGCCTATACCGGATTCGACGAACCAGCCCGCTGCAAGTTCGAGGCGCGCCGGCAGGCCATATTGCGCTATATCGCTGGTGAGCCCATCAGGGCCATTGAGAAATCGACACACTTCAATCGTCGCCAGTTGTACCGCTGGCTTGAACGTGCCCAGACAGTTCATCCTGACGGCCGCCCTTTCGGCTTCCGGGCACTCATCCACTACGTGCGCGTCGCCGAGTATGGACGAGTACAAGATGTGCGGGTCCGGGGCGAGCGCGGTAGGGCGTGGGGCGGCCGGTGCGTTCGCGCAATTGCTCGAACGCTATCCGACGCTGACAGGCTGGCTGTTGCTTCAGGTGAAGCAACGCAAGGTATGGCTTGAACAGATCCATACTGATGGGCACCTGCGCACGCGGCTGCGCGGTCTGGAATCGCTGCACGACAATTTTCTGCGTCAATGCCGGTCGGTCGGGTTGACGGCGGCCGACTACCCGCTGAACACGGCAGACCATGCGATCCGCTCACTTTCGCGACGGGTGAAGGCGGAGATGCTGCGAAGCTTCGGCTCGGCTGCCCGTTCTGCGGGCGCCACGCATCTCAAAGGCCTGCCGCGTGTTGACGACTCCGGTCCACCCGCGGCGGTCCGGCCATATCAGGTCGTCGAGTTCGATGGCCACCGGCTGGACGTCCGTCTCAAGGTGGTCGTGCACGATCCACTCGGCTTCGCGCATGAATTCGAGATGGAAAGAGTATGGCTGCTGGTGATCATCGACGTTTGCACGCGTGCCGTGATCGGATACCACATCGCTTTAGCCAAAGAATTCAGCCGCTACGACGTCATCAAGACCATCGAGAACGCCCTCACGCCCCATTGCCCGCGCACGTTCACGATACCAGGCCTGGCGTACGGACCGCACGACGGTTTCCCCTCAGGCCAGATGCCCGAACTGGCCTATGTGACCTGGGAGTGGATCAAGCTCGACAACGCAAAAGCGAATCTCGCTAACGAGACGTTGACGGCATTGTGCGAATTCGTCGGCTGCCTGGGCTGACGCCGGTCCGAAACACAGCCCCGACGAACGCCCCTACATCGAGCGATTCTTCGGCACGATCGCCAGTCGACTGTCTTCACGTTTGCCGGGATACACCGGTTCGCACATTCGCGACCTTCGCCGGTCGCTCGCGGATCCCAAGGGAGATTTGCGTCTCTATGTGTCACTTGATGAACTGGTGGAACTGGTCGAGTTCGCCATCTCAGGCTACAACGGCACACCGCACCGCGGGCTCAACAACGCCACGCCACTGGAAGCTATGGAGTACTTCGTGCGCGGCAGGCAAGCCATGCTGGTCTGGTTAGCAGAGGATAAGCGCAGGACGCTCTGCCTGATGCAATCGGCACGGCAGTGTCGCGTGCGTGTCTACCTCAATCAGGGGGTGCGTCCGCACATCAACCTTTTTGGCGTGCGCTACCCCAACCGTGTGCTCGCGACCAGTACTCACCTGATCGGGCAGCATCTACTGATCTACATGAACGCCGACGATCTGTGCTCCGTGCGCGCGTTCCTGGCCGACGGCATGGAACTCGGCGTACTCGAGGCGCAAGGCGCGTGGCGGGTTGTGCCTCACAACCTCAAGCTGCGACAACAGATTCTCCGGCAACCGGGCCGGCGGCGACGCAACGCCAACCTCGCTCCCAATCCGATTGAAGCCTACGTCGACGAGAAGATGAGGCAGGCAAAGAAGACCCGCAAGGCGGCGACAGAGCTGGCCCACGCGAAGCAATTGCTCGCATCGGCGCCGACCGTACGCACGCCGGTCGGTCCGCCCCGCCCGTCCGGGACAGATTCCGCCACACCGGACACGGCGCCAACGATGGAAGCTCAAATGGCCACGATCGTCGAGCTGTCATCGCGCGTGGCGGTACGACCGCGCAAGCTCTCGATCGGCACCGGCCAGGTGTTTTAACTCTGATGTTCAACTTGCGAGGTGAGTCATGTCGCTTAAGATTCCGCGTCCGGTCGATCCATCCCTGCACCCTCTCGTTACCGGCAACTATCGTCTTGCCACACCAGCGATCGAGGTGTTCTATGAACTCGCCACGCGCTGCCTGCGCTACCGCATCATGGGCGCGCTCATCTATGGGCCACCGCGGGTTGGTAAAACCCGCGCCATCGAGTACGTGCGGCTGCTCCTCGCCCGCGAGTACCCGAAGATCACCACCTACCATGCCCAGTGCGAGCACAAACCATGGCATGCAGAAGGGCCCTTCTTCGCAAACTTGCTGGAGGCGGTGGGCGATCATGCACCGAACGCCGGCACCAGTTCGGCCAAACGCTCGCGCCTGTCATTGCGAATTCGCGAGGCGGCCGCGCGCTCAGGAAGTAACGCTGTGATCCTGTTCTGTGACGAAGCCCAGCGGTTCAACGAAAACGAATACGAGTGGCTGCGAGACGTGCATGACGTCCTTGATCGCCAACAGATCAAGCTCTTCACGTTTCTCGTCGGCCAGGAGGAACTGCTTGCGCAGAAGACCGCATTGCAGCTTGCAGGCAAGACGCAGATCGTTGCGCGCCTCATGGTCGACGAACTCGCGTTTTACGGTATCCGGAATGCCCAGGATGTCGCCACGTGCCTGAATGGTTACGATCAGACGGCCTACCCGGAGGGCACACCCTGGAGCTTCACACGCTTTTACGTACCGGAGGCGTTTGACGCCGGCTATCGCCTGGTGAGTGACGCCCGCCAGTTATGGCAGACGTTCGAGGCTGCACATCATAAAGCGAGCTTGCCCGGCAACCTCGATTTGCCGATGGAGTCGTTCGTCCGCGCCGTCGAGATCGTCCTCAAGGAAAGCGAGATCAAGGATGCGCCGGGTTACAGCCCCGAGCCAGCTTTGTGGACCCACGCTGTTCATCATTGCGGCTATATCCAGTCCCGCCATGCAACCGGACGCGTGCTCGCAACAGCCTAGCTGCGAAGTGCTCGAGGCAGTGCGCTTCCCTATTCTGACATTTGACGAATGGCAGCACGGGCGGACGCCGGGCCGCGGGTTCAACCCTCATTGGCTCTTGCCAGGCGAATCCCTCGTCTCGATTCTGTGGAAATTCGCCTGCGCCAACGCACTGCCTGGCGATGTGCTGATGCGCACGATGTGTCCCGACGCTGATCCCCGTGAAGGGATGATCCCGCTGCGAAGCGCGCTCGACCCCAATCAACTTCGCCGACTGCTGGGACTACCTGTGAACATGTTGCGCACATCGTTGCTCGGCAGGACGTCGGGCGATCGGTACCACGCGGCTTTCAGGTATTGCCGGCAATGCGCGGCTCACGGCTACCATAGCGTGCTGCATCAGCTTGCAGAGGAACATCGCTGTGCGGCCCATCGGCAAGAACTTCGGACGCATGTCTGCAGTGCCGACGGCAGAGTCCGTTCATTATCAACAGCAGCGTGATCGAAGCGCCATTCCGCTGCGTCTGGTGTCGTTCCCACTTCTGCTATGGGCTCCTCCGGTCCGTTCGACGACGCCGGCGATGCGACGGCAGGACCGTCTCGCGATCCAGGATCGGATGCGTCTGCGACTCGGCAGGGATGCCTCGGGTGGGTCGAACGGGTAATCGCCGCGTTTCGGTGCCGTCCGCGGGGTGCAGACCGCCCTCTCTTTTGACGAACGGTTTATGGCGAAGCCAGTGGAAGGGGTTTGGCGCGAATGACGGTTAGTTGCACTTCTAGGGCGCTGACGCGAGGTGACAGATTTAATGACGCAATAGGGACAGATTTAATACGTGTTCGGCTCCATACCGGTTCATCGAAGAACATCTCTCACATGTCCCCACCGTTGCAAGCATGCGGTTGATTGGCTGCGGGGACTCGAAGCGAACTGACCGTTAGTTGCGTTTGGTAAAAGGCTTCACCAAAAATTTGCCCTGCTCCTCCGGCACGGTAAGCGACACGTTTTTATTATTGTCGGCAGCCTCCTCCGGTTCTCTGTGCGCTGAGTCCCAAGTTGGTCTCTCGCTGAAGCTGTGAACCGTCCGGGCACCTTGGGCATCATCCAAGCCGCCGTCCGGTTGCCGAATGAGTACAGCGCTAGTTAGCTCTAAGAACCGGCGCTGCAGCGCCAAATGTTTGATAAGGCGGTCGCGCAGTGCCCAAGCGCGAATGTTGCCGCGTTTTACGTAAAAGATACACTAAAAACGTATCAAACATTACAAACGGAGCGGCCGATGAGCTGGAATCGCTGCAGCGCCCCGTATCTGCGCTCAAATTGCACGTCACCAGCTCCCAGACCGATCAATTTGCCGTGAAACATTGTACGAGCGAAGGTAAATAGTTCTGCCCGAACAAGGACTTGGCAAAAAGCCCAAGCACTGCCGCGTTGTTTCACGGGCGATTCCACTGCGATTCCCTTCATGACGCATTCATTAGTCGTCCTAGATAACTTCGGACGCATCCGTCGCCCCTCGGCTTGACGGGCGCTCGAACATGCCATCATTTCTTCTTGGCATGGGTCAGCTTCGGCGCCAGCACGCGATCATTGTGGTGGCTGGGGCGCCATCGGCTCCCCTTTCTGACTGCAGCGATGTGACAGACAACCTCCGGACGCAACGAGCAACGGGATTTGATGCATTTTTATCGGCTCCGGGCGGATCCCCCGCGCCGAAGCCTTCGATGCGTCATCGGTGAGTGGGACGACGCGTCGTGGGTGCCAGTCGGGATGACTGTGTGCGACCTCACAGCGCGGCAGTCGCCGTGCGGCCAAATCTGCGGGCGTAACAAACTCGCGAACGCGCACGGCAGCCTAATCCGCGTCTCCGATGTTCCGCTGTCGCGTCGAATGAGTACGTCTGGTAGACGCTGCGGCGGCAAGCTTGAGGCCGGGCGACATTCGCAACACTGCCGTGCGAGAGCGGTAGGTTGGCGGCCCGTCGTTCGCCACTGCCCGGCGGGCCTCGCGACGGCACCACTGGTCGCTGTCTGCTATGGCGTCAGCTAACGTGCCCGACGCCCCGCCGACTGGCGCTAGCCAGGCGGATCGCTTTGCGGAGGAGACCTCAGTCATATCTTCGCTGCGAAGCTTTGTGCCCAAGCCGCCAGCTTGCAGGCCGGTACAGTCCACCCTCCTGTTCTGCCCGGGGAGATCGGCACCGCGGTACTAGCTCCCGGGATATGTGAATTTCGATCGTCTGCGGGGGTGACACTGGGCCGTTAGCTGGCGCGCCCACCTAGCGGGTCAGGAAGAGTCAAGCGTCGCACCCAAACGCTCCTGCACGTCCAGCACAGGTTACTCGCAATGTGTCGGTCGTCGCGACGTCGTTTCCAGCCTCCAGCCTTTCCGGCGCCAACGCGTATAGCAGTTGCAGTGGCCGTTGCGTGGGCCGCACTGCACCGCGCGGGACTGTTACTGAACATTTAGGAAGTCAGCGCTATCGTTGCACTCAGGCAGAACGTTACGGCATCCGACCGCTGCACCCCAAGGGCGACGAACGCAGTGCCCCGCTCGCGCGAAGGCACTGCGGCTGGCAAGTATCTACTTGAACATCGCCGCTTATACGGGCGGTGTCGTCGAGCAGTACCCAGATCGGCGTCCGTTCTTGCTCAGAACCATCGTAATTGTTGCCCACGCCGCAAAACCGACCAAGACCGAACTGACGCGCAGAAGCGCTGGTGACGCTCGCCGTCGGCCAGAGACGGCCGCCTTAACAAAGCCCCGTACCGTTATCCGTGTCGATGCTGCGGCAATTACGGGTGCGCATACCACTGACGCGCTTCCCGGCGCAGTGGGTGGCGGTAATAGCGAGAGCTTTGCCTCAAGGCCAAGACCGTTCAACTCAACTTTAACGTGGCGCGAACGCCGCCAGCACGCGCGGACCTTGTTTCGGTGAAGGCACGGATCCGCGACCGGAAAGCCGCGCGAATGAAACCTCGTTGCGCGCCGCACTCCGCTGCCAAACGGGCTGACCAATAGCGCGATAGACAGAGGCGGAGGAAGGAAGCGGAGAGGGAGGAGCCGAACTTGCGGTGACTTCGGACCGGTCTGGATAGGCAATACACGGCAACTAGGGGCGCGCGAATCGAAAGGCGGATCCGGCGCCGGGGGTAAGTTTCCTTCGCTAAACGGCGCGCGGCCGCAGCTGGCGGTGCCAACGCTTGCACGTAGCGTCGGCCCGGCTCTCGATGAACGCCGAGCTTGGTGCGGAGAATAGGGATAGACTGCAGTCGGCGACAGGTCGTCCGCACTTTCTGTTTGCGGGGATAAAACGATCTGGAGGTTTTCTGTCCCTCATCTAGTCGGCTCATCTTATCGAGCGCGCGCGGACTTCGCATCTGTTACGAAATAGGCGGCCTGCCTGCGATACGTCGGACACCGCAGCTGTGAGGAGGATGTGCGCGTGCACCGACGGGAACGAGCCGCCTCTGACGCAATCCCACCGAGAGCTTCCAGCCAATTGCCGGCGAGGCCGTGTCCCCACTGGGGACACGAGCGCCTTTTTGGCGACAACGCCGGCCTGCGTCGCATGCACTGCAAATCCGGCGCCGCACGACGGCTCGACTGCCATAGCCCTGCAAAAAGTGCCAACGATTGCGACAGCCGGGGCAAGCTTTTTTTCTGGTCGCTAGTTAGCTGCCTCACGTACGGCCGACGTGTCCCCACTGGGGACACGTCTGTAAGCATTGGGCCGCGCGCGGCGCGATGGACGGAGCCTTCGCGCGCTCGGTACCTCCAGCGGACGCAGCGGCAGTCACTCAAGACCGCCTTGAGCATTCGAGAAAAGTTCCGAGATAAGCGCCCGAATCTTCCGCTCCTTATCAGTCGACATCATGCCCGCCTTGATTTTGACGGTAAACCCAACCGCATCTTTGGTAATGGACCCCGCTTGATTCTTCCCTGAAAAAATCTTCTCGATGGTTCTATCAGTCACTCCGACGGACGGTCTACCGTCCCCGTCTATCTGTGCTTTGATCGACCGTGCAAGCTTGGTCTGGTCGAGCTCGCCGCTCACAACTTTCTTCCAAAGGGTCCGCGCGATCTCGAACGCACGACCGTTTTTGTTACGCAGTGCCGATACGACGCCTTCGGCTGCGTGCGCCCCCATCAGTCGTGGCTGAACGTCTAGATCCTGGGTGATGAAATCCGGCAACTCGCCGAAAGCAAGGAACCGATACAACTCGGACCGAGACATCCCCAGCGCCTCCGCCATACGCTTCCGGTTCGGAAACTCGGTTTCCGCCCGCCGAATGGAACGCGCCACTTCATAGTCGGACAGATCCTCCCGCGCGACATTTTCGACCAGAGCCAGCATCGCCATCTCTTCGTCGGAGAGGTCGATGATGACAACCTTGATCGACTGCTTGCCGATCATCTTGTGCGCTCGCCAACGTCGCTCGCCAGCCACGATCTGGTAGCCGTTCGTAGCACGTCGAACCACAATGGGCTGGACAAGCCCTGCCTCTCGTATTGATTCCGCAAGCTGCGTAAGCTTTGCTTCGTTGAAGACCTGTCTAGGCTGCCAAGGGTTCGGCACAATATCGCCAACTGGGAGTTCAGAAGACGCACCTGATTTCTCTAGTTCGACGATGCGCTGCTGTGCGGCAGCTAACGCGCCGGCCATTCCGGGCGCCGTGCGCGGGCTAGACGGCTTGTCCTGTTGCTCAATCTTAATGTCTTTCGCTGCTCGGACCTCTGCTGTCTTGCTCATCATGCGGTCACGTAAGTTGCTCATTGCCCGGCCCTCCATTGCGCAACGTATTGGTCGTCGATCCATTTGCAGTACTCCATGAGCGGTGACTTAACACGCGCCAAGGTCTTGGCAACGGAATCGGCTCGCGACAAGTCGAACACGGTGGAAAACGCCAGCGCACCGTTACTCATCACCGAACTAGCCGGAACCTCCGTAGTGTGTAGCCAATCCCCGTATGCACGTTGCGCCCACGAACGCACCACCGGCGCGGAGGACGTCGTGCCATAATCCACACGCGATAGAAGCACCGAAATGAAGTCATAGGTCTTGTCGACCTCATGCTCAACAAAGCCGTTGGCGACCTCGGCAAACAGCGACCAAAAAGATACTGACGAAATAAAGTCCAAGCTTTCTGGCACCAAAGGCATCACCATCGAATCCGCCGCCATTAAGCCATTGAGCGTCATGTACGAAAGAGAGGGTGCCGTGTCCAAGATGATGTAGTCGTAGTGGGATCGCAGAGGCTCGATACCCTTCCGAAGAACAGACCAGAATTCGAAACCCGGGCTAGTCTTTTGTGCCGTGGGAAGATGGAACTCCGCGTCGTGCAAATAGTTATGTGCCGGGATAACGTCGAGTCCGTCCCAATACGTGCTTTGCACCTTGGCACCCAGCCCGCCTTCGATATTTGGGTCATAGATGTATGGCAGCACAGTGTCTTCCCAAGTCACATCTTTTTCCGCGTATAGACCACACAGTTCTGAGAGTGACGCCTGCGGGTCGAGGTCGATCACCAGTACTTTCCGACCACGTAGACTGAGGCCCTGTCCGATACACATGGTCGTTGTTGTCTTACAGGAACCGCCCTTGAAGTTGGCCGTTATCAAAACACGTCCCTGGTGCTCGCGCGTGCCGGTAACCAAAGGAGTTTGGTAGATGTCAGATACCTGCTGAACCCATTTGCGTACGTCCTTCAGCGAAAATATTCGTGCTCGACCGGTCCCAGGCGTTTCGCCGGGCGGTAGATCGCCACCTTCTTTCGTCGCCAGATAGTTAATCTTCTGGCGATCGATCCCGCACAGCTCCGACAGCTCGCCGATAGTAAATGAGGGAGGTGTCTTTCGCGGACGCGGCGCTAGTATCTGATCGCGCAGTTCATTCGTCATGACCGACAGGCGTTCAGCGAACTCTCCAAGGTGAGAGAGCTTGACGCTTCGGTCAATGCCAGGCAACTCGCTGAGGTTCATTAGCGTTTCCTTTTTTAAATTTGACGGTGAGGTGTTTTCTGCACGCTCACCGGATGTTTATACGGTTTGATAATCAAATAGCGCCGAACCGTAGAATACCTGCGACACCGAAGAATAGCTACACCAACGCCTTGCCGAGGCGGACGCAATCGGCACCCGCAAGGCCATAAGTTTCAGACACTTAGCTCATTTAGGCGCGAAAATTCCGACCATAGCCGCTCGGTGCATTGCATTTCAGTCCATCAGCTACCACAAAAAACCTCACCTTACTGACGCCAAAACGGCCCCGAGCGCGCGTCTTTTCACCCCGCTGCACAAATCACCTCACCTTTCCCGAGCTGCTCGGACAGGCGCTATTGACGTCTCGCTGTTCTTAAAGGGGCCTCTGTCGCCTTTCAATCGTCGAACGGGGTCCCGGCTTGACAGCAAGTGATCTCGGCCGCCACCTCGTGATTCTGTCCGACGTCTTGGTCCTCCACACTCGGTTGTTTGTATTTTTAGAAAAAAAGAAAACCAACCGACCACCAACAGGTACACCAAAGGCTTAAGATTCAACAGCTTATCTTTCTGAGGTGAGGTGTTCTGTGCCGAAGGTGCTGTGGATTGAGCCGACAGGTGAGGTCAATTGGCGGGAAAGGTGAGACGGCTTGGGCGCGAAGGTGAGGTTCGCCAGCGCAGCAAGGTGAGGTACTTTGAGCGCAGATTTATTTAAGGTGAGGCTTACTGTGATTTCAGATGCCGCAAGGTGAGGTCATCTGTGTTGACACCGCACCTTGGTGTCGGTACCGTACCGTTCCGTGGCAACAAGAGAACAACGACCGGGAGGCCGAATGGCGATTGCAGGGCAAGTGGCCACGTCTAGGCAACTAGCACTGGCCTTATTCGACGATGCAAGCGCTGAGGACTTGCCGCTCGACGCCGCCCGCTCAGACGTTGGATTTGCTCGAAAGAACGTTCTCATACGCATCATCGATCTTGGGGTGGCGGCTCGGCGCTTAATTGACGCGGCCTACTTCATCGTCGCACAGGAAGAGCAGCCCCGGGATCTGTATGACGTTGAATTGGACTACTTTAAGTGGCTCATGCGGTACTCAAGCCGTAACAACGCGCACCTTGAGCAAGTTATCACTGAAGCGCAAAGAGCGTTGATACAAGCCACCACTGCACCAGAGGCCGACGGAAGCAAGCCATTTGGCTCAGTGCAGTTAATCGGTCGAATCTCTTATCAGGGCGGACGCTTCCAGTTCAGAGTCCCGCCTGACCTCATAGGGATAATACGCGGGCCAGGGAAGTCGCACTGGCTAAGCCTGCGTATAACATCGCTGTTCACGCTCAGCTACGCGCGAGTGATGTACGATCACCTGTTGCCGTACGCGGATGATGGGATAACCGATTGGCTCGAGTTAGAGGAGCTTCGCTCGTGGCAAGGAGCAATGGGCGCCAAGGCGTACGAGTTCAAATATTTCAAGCGGGACTGGTTGGCGCCGGCCGTGGAGCAAATCAACGAAGTTTCGGACCTGAACATTTCCTATGAGACGCGCAATGAGCCCGGCTCCCGAAAGATCGGACGCCTGCGCTTTCGCATTGAGCGCAAGGAGTTGGCAGAGCGGGTCTTGCACACGCATGAACAGGCGCAAGCCCTATATAGGACGTTGAAGCAGGAACTCGGACTGTCGAGCGCGCAGCTGAATCAGATCGCGGCAGATCGAGACAAATACACCGACGAACGCCTGGAGCAGGCAATTGAGCGCACGCGTTTTAGCCTAAAGCTGGGCAACATCTCGAAGAGCCCTGCCGGGTTCTTCATGAAGGCTCTGAAAGAGCAGTGGATTGTTTCCGACGCTGAACGCCAGATGGTGCACATCCAAGAGAATCTTGCACAGACAGAGAAACGCGAGTTGCAAGAGAAGCAGCAGGTCCAAACACGTATGGCTTTGCGGATCGCTGCGCAAGAAGTGCACGCACAAGACCGAATGGTCGAGGAAGTCCGCCTCGGTTGGGCAGCATACGAAGGGGCGACGATTAAGCAGCAGGAAGACTGGCGACGAACCTATAAAGGGACGCCGGCGGGAAAACTGACGTTGCGGCGGTTAGGCCTCGATCCCAGTGTGGACTTGTCGGATGCAATGATAGCGAAATACCCGGATCTCAAGGACGGATTCGCCGGCTATGTATTCAATAGATCGCGGAACGGCAAGGGGCGCTAACCCGAGCGTGGATCTGCTCTCAGGGGAACGGCTTGTCAGCGTAGGACAGTCGTTCCGACGACGGCTGATACTGCAAAACCTGCGGCTGGTTTCACCGCTTTGTTTGACGCCGACTTAGAGGTCATACGTCGCTTGCCTAACTTTCCATGTACGTGCTGCACGGCAAGAGCAAAATTGCGGCTGTTATGCGTGCACCGCAGTGCTCGAATTCGCAATTTTCGGGGGTGCATAGCCTGAGAGTTAACAGCCCTTTAGCTTGCTGATGCGAACCCCATTCGCCGTTGACGTGGTGTCTGGTCGTGACAGATAGCACGATCCTACTCGTGGAAGCGCTTATTAGCGGTCAGCCCAATCTCCTGGCGATTTCGGAAACCAAGTCCGTCCCACGGCTCTCGATGACGATACCTCTGCAGAAGAGAAGAGCGTTCACGTCAAACGACCGCGAAAATGAAATCGTTGACGCTGGCCGAGAAGCAACAGTTTGTCGGCCAATACATGGCCGAAGAAGGAAAGGGAAACACTTACCAGCCCAAGATGGGAATCTTCAAGAACGTATTGGAGCGGACAGCATAAACGTCATGGCTACGCGCAAAATCGCGGCGTCGGGAGATTGACCTAACGAAGTTGGGCACCGACGGCTTCTGTCGGTAGGTCGGCTCTCCGACTGTTTCTGCTGGAAAAATTCCTCGGACTTGGGAGGGAGTGGCGCAGCGGCTTCACGCAGTTCACGCCGCATCCCCCTCGCATCCTTTTTCAGCGATCCCGATGCCCATCGCGGCTTCAACTGCAACGCGGTGCTCAAGCGGCATGCCGCGGCGCTCCCATGAAGTGACGGCCCCGCGTACGCCAGTACATATTCGAGGCGTTCTAACCGTGGCGACAAAGGTCAAAGGGTTGGCCTTGGCTCAGCACCAAGCCTTGTCTTCAGCTCGCAATCATGAACTCGAGCGCCGGTACGCTCTTAGCGTCCGACTTTAGAAGATGCAATTCAACGATCACGCGACGTTTTGAATTCCTTCTCGGTGCTTTCCTGACCCTAACGTCGGCGCCGGGCATCTCTAAACCCGCAAGGCGGTTCAGTATCATTTGGGATAATGGCCTACTCGCCGAACGGCGGATCTCGGAGGCGAGCGCGCAAACATTTTCTGGGCCTCGCAACGCGATCAGCCTCATTATTTCTTTCGCGGTCGCGAAAGTCAGGCTGTCACCCGGGAAAAGCAGTTTCACCTCCGCGGGCAACACCTTATCAATGGTAAGAGCCTCGCGAAGCCGGGATTGCGGTATGCCCATCTGTGCCTCCGCGATGCGCGATGCCAGGCTCGTGCGCTCAATGTCACGCAAAGGATGCTCGCCCGATAACGCAGCCTGTGAAGGCTTCTTCGGGCGACTCAAGACGGAAATGTTCTATCCTCGTGACTGGCGGGCTACAACCGTTGATCAATTCGTCGAGGTCCTTGAATCTTACATCCGGTGGTACAACGCAACGCGGATCAAGGTCTGGCTCGGCTCTCTCAGCCCCATGGTATACCGGCAGAGTCTTGGAATTGCGGCGTAAACCAGTCCAAGATTTTAGCCGTACCCCCGGGCTCGAATATTCAACCTCTCCGAAACCATCTGAAAGAGGTTCTCGCACCGGCACCTGGCACTGGCGATCAGACATCGGCAGACGAAAGAGCACGACGCACGTCGGAGAAGATCAAAGCTCTGTCTTTGGCTGAAAAGCAGCAGTTCGCTGCCGAATACATGGCCCAAGGAGGAAAGGGCAACACGTATCAGCAGGACATCGGGACGTTCAAAAATGCATTGGAGAGAACCGCGTACACCGCTTGGCTTCGGGCCAAGATGGCGGCCGATTAGCGTGCGCGGTGCCCGCAACGATGAAGCCAATAATCAACCACGGCTTTTCCTTGTTCTTTCAAAGCCTCCGATCCAGCCCTTGCCATTACGCGTCGCGAGCAAAAGGTTGAGGATCTGCTCCAGTTGAGCTATGCGGGGTGCCACTTGGTCGAAGTCCGGCACGTCAAGACGAAGATATTTTTGTCCGTGCACGAGGCTCAACCTCACGCCCTTCTGCTCTTTTTGATGGCCCGTGGTCAGCACGCAGAAAACGTCTTCCAACGAACAGTCATCAGAGACATACCGGCTTCGACGGACCATCTCAGTCTCCCCTAGCTGTGCAGATAACCTTCGAAGGGTGTCTGCGTGCCGGAATGAGAGAGGCCGGCCAATAAAAAGACGAAGCACCGCTTCGGGCAGTCTGGCTGCAGCAACCATCCGAGACATTTGTGATAACGAGACATCAAGATCGGCTGCTATGGCTCGTTGGCTCGGCCAGAGACCTCGCGATAGTACCGACAAATAGAACTTACCCATTGCGAGGAGCGGCGCTCTTTGTTCGCGTAGTTTCTCATGAAGTCTCGCTGCAGCTTCACGGTCATCGATACGAGTTTCTTCGAGCGTAAACATCGATTGGAATCCTGTAATAATCGGACGTGGTTTCCGCGGCAACCGCTTTTTTCTTGCGACTTCAGTAAAAGGACCTTGAGCCGGATCAGGTCTCTTTTCTTTTGAGCTCCCGTACGCACAGCCTTGCGAGGGGCAGCTAAGTCCCGGACGATAAAGAGGAAAACTCGGAAGAGGGCGGTCAAAGAAGCCCCGCAAGCTGCGGTCGCTACTGTGGAACGCGTGAAACGCGCGTAGGACGACTCTACCGGTTTTTGGGAAGGCGAATACACCGAAAGCTACCTGCTTTTGCGCTTCATTTCGGGTTAGGACCTTGAGCCGGCTAAGCGGCGATGCTCTCGCTGAAAAGCGGTCGCAAATCGCCTCTCTTTTGCATGACTCGCTTCTCCTCAAGGCTGATTCAATTGAGTCGGCCCAAATGGATCGACCGTCATGCGTTTATTCCGCAGCAAAAAGCAGATAGCTCTCTCAACCGCGCCCGGCGGTTACTCAGAAGACGACCCTGAAAAGATCATCTTCGATATGGGCGCGCGTCTGCGCACTGAAGCAAATCATTGGAAGACGTTCTGCTTCATCCTCGCTGTTATCGCAGCGGGAGCGGTGTATTCGCGCAATCCGCCCCCCTCCGTCGTCAAGGCATACGGCGTCTCGTCCGACGCCAACGGCCACGCGGTTGTCACGCAGTTGGCTGCCTATAAGCCGGACGACCAGGCAATACGCACTTCGCTGCGAGAATCCGTGGAGCGCTGGTGGACGATTGAGCCGGTTCTCACCGACAACATCCAGACTTCGCGGATGGCCAAGAACATCAATGGCGTCAAGGCCATGATGGTCGGCAACGCGCGCAATCAGTTTGGCGACTGGATCAAGAGCGACGCGCCTTTTCAGGCCATTACGTTGAACCCGAAGCTGGTCCGTGAAGTGCGCGTCACCAACGTCGCGCTGCTTGAAGACTCCACGGGCGTGGTCGAGTTCACGACCAGTACGACGCAGTCGCCCACTGATCGACCTGTGGTCCAGAAATACGCCCTGACGGTCCGCTACCAGATCATCCCGCCGACCTCCGAAGACGCTCTTGGGCCTAACCCGTTCGGAATGTTCTATCCGTTGTTCTCGATCCAGAAGACCCAATGATGATCGTCTCCCGCTCGCTCGCTTCGTGGTGCGTGGCTCTGGCATGCGCGGCAGCTGTATCACCGTCTGTGTATGCCGCGAAGAAAGCCGCTCCCAGTTCGGCCGCATCATTCGATATCGCCACTGCAATGAGCGATCCGATGAGCCCGGTGAATCCATATAACGCCGGTTCCGACCCGATCACCATGCCGGGCGATGCCCGGATGGTCGTGTTTCCCTATAGCCGCGACCAGATCTACCGGGTCATGACTGCGCCGCTCAAGAACACGACGATCGAGCTGGCGAGGGGAGAACACCTGTCGACCGACCCTGCGATGGGCGATTCGGTGCAGTGGGTTATCGACACGGACGGCGAAAACCACGTTTTCGTCAAGCCGGTTAAGCCGGGCCTCGTCAACACGTTGCATCTAACGACAAATCTGCGCGAATACGACATGACGCTGGTGTCGTCGCCGATGGGTGGGCTGTTTTATCAGACGGTGCGTTTCAACTATCCCGGCTCCGTCATGGCTAAGGTTCGGGCGCGGGAGCAGGCGAGCGGCGGCGCTCGTGGCGGGCAAGGGGATGACACCGGTACGCAGACGGACTCCGGCCCAATCGGCGTCTCGCCGGACAAGCTGAACTTTGACTACAAGGTATCTGGCTCTGCTTCCTTCAAGCCTGAAACCGTCTTCGATGATGGCAAGGCGGTATGGCTGCGTTTGCCCGCCGACGCGCCTTTTGCCGTCCCCGTCGTGAAAGACCATGGCGACTACGTCAGCCCCAACTTCATCCGCCGTGGCCAGTACATCGTTGTGCAGGAGATTGCCAACGAGATCGTGTTGCGTGCACCGAACGAGGAAGTGACCATCACGCGTCGCCGTCCGGGCCTCTTTGGATTCTGAGGACGACCATGAACCAACGGAACGGCCAACCGAACAGTCAGCGCGCAAGCCTCTTCGAGGGTAAATCGCCTCGCAATGCGCTATTTGCGGTGGGCGGGGTCGCGGCTATTGTGATTGCGGGGCTCGGCTTCTACTACCAGGTCAAGGAGAGCGCGAAGGTCGACGAAGAAGCGGCGCTCCGGAAGAAAGCCAAGGCCGCCGAGGTCGTCGACAAGTCGAACAATCCGCAGGATCTCGACAAGACAATTGAAGACCAGATGCAATCGGCGCGTAAGGCCGCTGCGTCCGAGGCACGTGCGGCAGCCGCCGCGCGCGCGCCGTCCACGGGAGCAACACCGAATGCGACGAACGCTGCGCCGGCCCTCACAGCCGACGGCTTCATTAACGATCAGCAGTCGCGGCAAATTAAGGCTGAGTCGGATACAGACGCTATCTTCGCATCGCCGATTTTCAAGCCGGGCCTGAAGGTCAAGGACACAGCGCCAACGCCGCCGAACCAGATCGCGGGAATACTGACGCCGGCCCAGGTCGCAGCACAACAGGCAGCCGCGCAGCAGGCAGCGGCCGGTTCAGTCGGCGACCGGGTGTCGGCAGCACTTGCCGGAGCGGACTTCGGCAGTCAGCCCCAATCCGCACGTCCGTATTCGACTCAGGATCACGATTCAGGTTTTATCAAGAACTGTTG
>NZ_BAYE01000034.1 GCF_000685095.1 Paraburkholderia caledonica NBRC 102488 | reverse complement strand
TTTGTGTTAGTCCAAAGTTCAGATGTCGTGTTTCCGCCAAATTGAAATGTCGTGTTCGCCGAGCTCAAGCAGCGCCTCGAGCGCGCGGCAACGCGCGCTCGACAGCGCGAATCGCGAACTGGTTGCACTGTACTGGCGGATCGGGCGCGACATTCTTGACAGGCAGCAAAACAGGGCTGGGGCGCGGGCGTTGTCGACCGGCTCGCGCGCGATCTCAAGTGACGTTTCCGGACATGCGCGGCTTCTCGCCGCGGAACCTCAAGTACATGCGTGCCCTCGCGCAAGCCTTTCCGCAGCTGGAAATTGTGCAACAACCCGTTGCACAATTACCGTGGTCGCACGTCGTGACGCTGCTGGACAAGCTGGACGACTCAGCGCAGCGGCTTTGGTATGCGGGAAAATCGCTCGAGCACGGCTGGTCACGCAGTGTGCTTACCGTGCAGATCGAGACCGCCGCCCACGTCCGTACCGGCAAGGCCGTGACGAATTTTGCCGACCGGCTGCCTCCGGCGCAGTTGGGTCTCGCACGCGACGTGCTGAAGGATTCCTTATATCTTTGACTTCCTTGGCCTGACCGAAAGCGCACAGGAGCGTGACATCGAGCGTGCGCTAACCAGCACGTCACGCGTTTCCTGCTCGAACTGGGCGCAGGGTTCGCTTTCGTAGGGCGTCAGTACCGGCTGGAGGTAGGCGGTGACGAGTTTTTTATCGATCTACTTTTCTACCACCTCAAGCTGCGTTGCTACGTCGTTGTCGAACTGAAAACGACGCCGTTCAAACCGGAGTACGCCGGCCAGCTGAACCTCTACCTTTCGGCGATCGACGCGCAGGTGAAGGCACAGGAGGACCAACTGACCATCGGCTTGCTGCTGTGCAAGGAAAAGAACCGGCTGGTGGCGGAATATGCGTTGCGCGGCGTAGCCAAGCCAATGGGTGTCACCGAGTACCAGTGCATGCGCGGAGTACCGGAATCACTGGAGACGGATTTGCCTACCATTGACCAGATTGAGGCGGAATTACGGCCCGATCTTCCTGACCCAGGCACGTCCGAATTGTCAGCGGCCGGCCCTCCTCTCAACTAACCGCGAGACAGTCGCCAGCTACCTGGCCACAAAGTCGTTCGCGGTCAGCCACAGCGGCTCAGCAGGTCGCGCCAGTAATTTTCTTTGTGCAATTGCAACGATGCGGTTGCGACCGTTTTCAAATGCTTTGAGCGTAGGGGCCGGGTCGGCGCTACGCGGTAACCAGAAATGATCTTCGAGTGCGTCACGCGCAATCGCACCTTCGACCTCACGGCCGCGAATCAACGGCATGAAAACGACGGCGCGTCCGTCCGGCGAGACGGCGGGCGCCCGATCAAGAACTTTCCATGACGTGAACGTTCTTCAGGACCAGCGCCGTAAATGGCACGCTGCAGAAACCAGCCCAGATAGGTGACACGCTTCGATTCGATGACACGTCGTGCGTTTACATAACCGCGACGACAGGCAACTAGTGCAACGTGATTTGAAGTACCGCTCGCTTGCCGACGCCCGATTCATCGGCAACTGGCGCGTCTTGGTCGGCGGGTTCTGGCGACGGGGACTCCCGAATGGGTTGGTCCAGAAGACACAGATGCCGACGTTGCGGGAACAGATTGTGGCCAGCCAGACTATGTGGCGGAGAGCCTCGGCTCCCGTCGCGACGAAACACGTGCACCCTCCCCGCCTCTTCGCGCTCCTGAGCATCTTTAATCTAGCCACCGGATTTCGCCCGACGATGGATTGCAGGCCAGTTCCCCTGCTCCTGATAGCATCAGCGGCCCACGTGTTTATAGACGGCTTTTTTTCGAGGTTGTCGGCGAGTAAATTGCGCCAGACCGTTAGTCGCGTTATTTGGCGACATAAAGCACTGATGTCTTTCGGACACACACACAACAGCCACCGAGAGCCGCGTATGGATCTACATGGGCGGCGACTGTCTACGACCTGATCCTTCGTCAGTATGAGCGAGAGCGAACGCTCAAGACTGCTTCCAGAGACGCCGACCGCACAGCGAGTGGCCGCTTTCGAGCGGCGGATTCAACCAGCACGTTGGTGACGTTCGCAGAAACTAGCTGAGGGGCGGGCACGGGTCGGAAGTGCGCGTTGACGACCGGCCGCTTTCGGGAGGCGAAATACCAATGACCGGTTTGCGGCGATGAGTTTGAAGCGCGGATGGTCTCAGCCCGACCCCGCCTAAGCCGTTCGTGCCGGCCGCGCTTAATGGCAGCCGTCGATTGCACAACGGTCGTTGAATCGATTGATGAACGCGCCCGCCTCGTACATGACGAGGGATGGGCTTTCAGCCCGTGCGTCCGCGAAATGCCCGAAGGTTTAGTGCCTATCGGTACGCCGAAAATCGATGCAGCGGTCCCTGTCGCCGACCTCGCGAGCGTCAAAGCCGGACTGCGTTTGGTACCCGGCAGCCAGATGCCGAGACCGTAATCGCCGACTTCAGCAGCGAGCACATAAAGAGCATGCCGACGCTGCCCCTGCTTGCGGAACCGGGAATCGTGCTCTCACAACGGTCACGTCGACTGACCTAGTATTGCGCGGCGATTACCTGGAGGATGGCAACGAATTCGTTCATCGCCTGCGAAGCAGCTTCGTCTTTCCGTGTAATGACACTGTAGTTCGACAATGTCCGCCGTATCGGCACGTCCAGATAGCCTAGAAGGCCATGCGTGACGTACTTGTCCATCGCTGCTCTCGGTTGAAGGGACATCATGTCGGTTGCCTGCAGCAACTCTAACGTCGTAAAAATCGACGGCGTTTCCACGATGCCCATCGGCGCAACCATGCCAGCCGCCGCGAACGTCTCTTCGAACAGCTGCCGCATGGCGGTGCCTTGCGGATACAAGATCCACGGCCACTCGCCCAGTTCGGCGATCTCTATGCGTCGTTGCTTCAGCAACGGATGATGCTTTCCGACGACCACACGCGCCGGCTCCGGTAATAAATCGACCACATCGAAAAGCGCCTCGTGTCGTGGCTCGGTCGGGCGCCCAATCATCACATCGAGCCGCCTTGCCTCAAGCCACGTCGCGAGCTGATCACTGCTTTGCTCGACCAGTTTGATGATGAGTCTCGGGCGCCGGCGCTGGATCTCCTTGATAGCCGCGGTGACGAGTTGCGCGGCGGAAGCCGGAATGAAGCCGACCGTGAGATGACCATAGCCGCCATCTTTTAATGTCGCGAACTCGCTCGAAAACTTGCCCAGATTGGACAGTGTCGTGCTGGCGTAGCGCAGCGACAGCGTACCGAGATCCGTCGGCCGCATTTCGCGCGGTAGCCGTTCGAACAGCGGCGCGCCTAACATCGCCTCCAAGTCGCTCAGGATCTTCGTGGCGGCCGGCTGAGTGATGTGCATCTGCTCAGCCGCGATACGAAGGTTGCGGGTACGACCGAGCAGTTCAAGCAGCTGGAGATGCCTAAAACGCAGCTTGGTCAGCACCTGCGTGATGGAGAGGCTGGAATCTTGCGACATAGGGTAAACACGATCCGATTTATAACCAGATGGAATTGATTTTACTCAATTCGCGATTGGACGGTTATCGCAAGTTCAAACGACAATCCAAAGCGCGTCGGGCATTGCCGGCCCGACTGTCTTCCAACAGAATTCCTCACTGACGCACACCCATGGATACACAGATCCGATACTCCGCCGATGAACTGCAAGCCTTCGCACAGCGTCTACTGGTCAGGGTTGGAATGGAGGACGTCAAAGCGCTTGCAATCGCTCGCACGCTCCTCGACGGCGACCTGATGGGACACGACACGCACGGCCTCGCGTTGCTGCCCGCCTATATCGGTGAGATCGAAAACGGCGCGATGACCTGCTCCGGCGAGCCGGAGGTGGTATCAGACCGGGGCGGCAGTGTGTTGTGGGATGGTCGGCGTCTTCCTGGCCCCTGGCTGGTTCTCAGCGGGATCGAAACACTGGCACCGCGCGCGAAGAAGTACGGCACGGCGACATTGGTGATTCGGCGCAGCCACCACATCGCCTGCCTTGCCAGTTATCTCGAAAGAGCCACTGCCGACGGATTCATGATCTTGCTCAGCAGTTCCGACCCGGCGGGGCAAAGCGTGGCCCCTCACGGCGGCACGCGGTCCGTATTTACACCGAATCCAATCGCGGCGGGCATTCCGACTTCGGGCACACCGTTTTTGATCGATATCTCTTCATCAACGGTGACGCAGGGGATGACCGCGCGCCGACACAAAGCGGGACAACACTTCGACGAAGCGTGCTTCCTCGATGCGGATGGGCAGCCCAGCGGCGATCCCGGCGTGCTCTGCACGGATCCCCCGGGATCCATCCTGCCGATCGGGGGCATGACGGGGGGACATAAAGGCTTCGGGCTGGCGTTGCTGATCGAGGCGTTGACGGGGGGGCTGGCAGGCCACGGCCGGGCCGATCCTGCCGATGGATGGGGCGCTACAGTGTTTCTTTCGCTCTACGATCCGGCGGCTTTTGGCGGTCCCGCGGCGTTCCTGCGGCAGATGGACTGGCTCGGCGATGCATGCCGCGATAATCCGCCACGTCCAGGAACCGCGGGCGTGCGCATGCCGGGCGATCGCGGACTGAGCCTCAAGCGCGAGCAACTGCGCGATGGAGTCGCTCTGCACTCGACAATCGCGCCGGCACTTGAAGCCTGCGCGCGGCGCTATGGCATCCCGCTGCCTTCCGCACTACCCGGCTGACAGCAGGAGCGAGAGCCCAGACTCTCGCCGCGGCAGCATTGTTTTGCTGTTACACGTCGCGGGTGAGCGCGGCCGGCGGAATCGGGCCGCGCACGAGCAACCAGTAGCCGATCACCGCGACAGCGGCAACGGCCGCTCCGACGAACAGCGCGGGCTGGAACGAGTGGGTCTGCTGCACGATGAAGCCCGTGACCACCGGTGCCAGCGCGCCGCCGAAGTAGCCGCCGAAATTTTGCATGGAGCCGATGGAAGCGGTGCAATTGGCGGGCGCGGCAACGGACGCGGTCGCCCAGGCCGCGCTGCTCGAAACGTACAGCAGCAACATCGAGATCGAAATGAAGACGACCGCCAACGTCACATTGTGCGTGAGGCCGGTCAGTACCGTGAACACGGCGACCCCGAAAAGCGAAGCCGCCATGGGATATTTTCGGCTGTTGATCGCCGACACGCCTCGCCGTGCGAGCACGTCGCAAATCTTTCCGCCAGAGAGACTGCCCACCACGCCAAAGAGATAGGGAACCGCGGCCACCCATCCCGACTTCGCAATAGTCAGGTGAAGTTCCATTTGCAGGTAAGACGGCAACCACGCGTTGTAAAGCCACAAGACGTAGATCGTGCCGAAGAATCCGAGCAACATGCCCCACGTGGTGCTGAACTCGAACAGACGGCGCCACTCGCGCCATGTCGGACGGCTCTGCGCCTCCCCATCGACGTCCGACAGATACGCGCGCTCCCGTTGCGTCAACTCGACCTGATGCGGGTCGCGATGCAGGATAAAAAAGCCGAGCGCCACGAGGAGGCCGGCGATTCCCATGACGCCGAACATCCATCGCCATCCCACAGTCAACATTAAGACCGTCAGCAAAGGCGCTGATATTGCAGTACCAAGCGTCGACGAACTGTTCCAGATGCCGGTCGCGGCGCCGCGCTCTTTTTTGCCGAACCAATCGCGAACGACTTTGGCGGCCGTCGGAAACTGCGGCGCCTCGCCTATTCCCAGCACCATGCGAGCAGCGAAGAACTGGCCGAAGTTGCTCACCACACCGCCGAACGCTTGGGCCACCGACCACGTCGCCAGGCTGACGGACAGCATGACGCGCGCGCCGAAGCGATCGACCAACGCGCCCGCGGGCAGTTGCGCGAATGCGTAAGCCCATAGAAACGCCGACAGCAACAGGCCCATTTCCGCGACGGAGAGTCCGAGATCGTGCCGGATCAGCGGATTCGCGATAGACAACGTCGCGCGGTCGATGTAATTGATGACCCCGCTCAGGAGAAGCAGAGCAAGCGCGGTCCGCTGAATTCGCCGCACCCGTGGGGAAGCCTGGTCGTTGGAAGCGATGTTCTGAGCGTTACTGCTGCCCGACTCCGGCACACGCGGCGCCGTAGAGGATTGCTCCATGGGTAAGTCTCCTAGATATTTTGTTCTATCGGCGAGGGCCAGTATCCGATGCAAACGTGCGCATTACAGCATTGGATTGAGCGACGATATGCCCGCGTCCGTTGGAAATCCAATCAATATTCCTCGCAAAGCAATTCCATTTGTTTATGGCGAGATAGGGGCAAACCCGAGCGAAACCATCGAAGGACGGATGAGATCGAAACCAGAATCCAAGCTCTCCATGAACGCCATAAGTAACTGCACGGCTGTCAGTGCTTCAAGGCGACGATTCGGCTGGTAGGGCAAGCGACCGACAAGTAGACGGGCAGATCTCAGCAAAAAAACGAAGCTATCGATCAGCGCCAACGGCGTCGCTGACTTCCCCTTCGAGAGGACAAAGGCGAGATGTGTCGACCACCTTCTTCCGGTGCGGCGGCCCCTCTTTGGCGAGCAGCGGCCCAACGACCGATCTCGAACGCGCTGCAGTCGCATAGATGGCGGTACTGCAGCCGCGACGTATGACGCTTATTGGCCGATAGGGTGAGATCGCCAACGGCAGCTCGCTGGCGCTTCGGTTCGCAAAATATGAGCTCGGCTCAGTGACCGTACATGGACGCCCCCGGTTTTGCCAGGCTTTCAGTACGCGATGACTGGAAGGTAGATTGCAACCGTACATTCGGACTTTCGCTGCGGCTGCGCCGCTGTCCCTGATGGGTTTCGCTGGTCGGTTCCCCGTCGCTTTGACGCACTCGAAGGTGCTCGGTCACTGTCGGGCTTTGCCAACCACGAACCTGCGCACTTTGCTCATTCAAGGCGCGCGAGCGGTGCTGCGATTCGTGAAGTCCAGGACCGACATGCACAGCGTGTGGCTGCAGCAGCTCATAGCGCGACGAGGATATAACTGCACCGCGGTTGCACTGGCCAATCATAACGCGCGAGTTATTCAGGCACTACTCAGCAGCGATGCCAGCTACGTTGGCCGAGGTATCGCCAGCATAGCTGGCTAACTCCAGATTTACACGCGCTCTCCCTCACTCTGGTTTGCGAAGCTTCTGCAAAACGATGACGAAACTGGTTGAACCTGCACTCCGAAACCTGTTTATTGCGACGGCTGTCGTTCGCGGCAAGCCGCGGTTCTGTTAAGGACGGGGTGCGCGGATCGCATCAAGGCTGCGGGCGTGCTTCGGGAATCGCCCATCGGGCAAGCCGGATACATGCGTGCCGACCGTTTTGACATCGCGAAAAGAAGCTTGCAAAAGGCGTCGAGTCCATACATGTCGCATTAACGCGGGCGAGGTAAAATTCGAGGCGGACGAAAACGCTCTGGCCACACGATGAAGAAGACAATGACGCCACGATCGACGCTTGCTCCGGACATCGCCAAGGTTCTGAAGCGATTACACTATCCGCTTGATGTGATCCTGCTGTGCGTGCGATGGTACGTTGCCTACTCGCTGAGTCTTCGCAATCTCGAGGAAATGATGGCCGAGCGCGACATTTGTGTCGATCATTCGACGGTGCATCGCTGGGTGATCAAGATGGTGCCACTGTTCGAAAAAACATTTCATAAGCTCAAGCGTCCGGTCGGCAAGAGCTGGCGGTTTGACGAAACCTATATCAAGGTCAAGGGATCGTGGAAGTATCTTTACCGGGCAGTGGATAAGGCAGGCAATACCATCGATTTTGTGTTCAGAGCCAGGCGGGACAAGGCTGCTGCGCGGCGCTTCTTCGAAAAGGCAATCGGTCAGAACGGCTCGCCCAAGACCGTAACCATCGACAAGAGCGGCGCCAATCTGGCCGCGCTTAACGCGGTGAACGCCGAGCGCGAGACGCCCATCAAGGTTCGTCAGATCAAGTATTTGAACAACATCGTGGAGCAGGACCATCGAGCGATCAAACGCCGAACCCGACCGATGCTCGGGTTCAAGGATTTCAACTGCGCGCGGGTCATTCCGAGTGGCATCGAATTGATGCACATGATCAAGAAAGGACAGGTGAAATGTTCGGGCAGAACTTCGCTGTCTGCCGCCCAGCAATTTTACTCGTTGGTTTCGTAAGCTATCCTTCGCATATCACCTTTGCTTGACCCGCTTTCCTTACAGCGACAGAACCGTCAGAACAAGTGAGGACGTCGATCAGACGCACAACCGCGTCGCGGTCGGCCGGGGCAGCGCGTATGACCTCTTTCTCACGCCGGAGTTGAAGGCGCCGCAGATCGCTCGCGCGCCTAGCTCACCGAACGTCGCGCAGACGTTCCTTGAACAGAACCTGGAAGTCGCAGCGGACGTGAAGCACCAACTGGAAAAAGATACGCACAAAACGCCGGGCCTTCGCCTGCTCCATCAACGCTTCATGGTCGGCCGAAGCACGCGCACGCAAGTGCGCAGAAGCTGCTTATTGACAATCTTTTGTTTAAGGTTTCGGTGATGCACCACCCTTGCATTTCGGCACAGCGCTCGAACGTTGCATCTGGCGAGTGGATTCGTCCGGGTCATACTGTGTACAGAGACTATCGGCGACCGCAGGCAAGCCTTATCCCGCCCTGCCCGAGGCCGTTCACCGTTGAAGGATCGTTCCCCCACTTTTCGTCCGCTTCCATTGATTTTGTGTCAACGACGGAACGGACGCTGGGCCTTCCGCTTTTCAATGCTTCCTGACGGACGTCGTCGCGGGTTGCAGCAACGAGCGATATTGGGTCGGCGTAATCCCCACCGTCGGCTTGAATTGACGCGTGAATGCACTGTGATCGGTGTAGCCGCAACGCGTCGCAATGTCGGTGATGTTAAGGTCACCCGCGAGCAATTGCGAAGCTGCATCCAGCCGCGTTTTCAGCAGCATCTGTCGAGGCGTAAGGTGAAAGACTCTGAAGAAACAGCGCTCGACCTGCGCAACTGACATGTCGATAAGTGCTGCAAGATCCGCTAACTTCAGCGGATGCGCGTAATGATCCTGAATGTGCTTTACTGCAATCGCAACACGTTGATACGAGGGATGTGTACTTGCAGCCGCTCGCTTGGCGCTGCGTCGGGCGCGGCAGGGCGTGTATCAAGCCAGTGCTGGCTCAGCGGTTGGCGAAGCGCGGCTTGCGCAATTCTTCCAGGCGCACAATGATGGATACCAGATCAGGCAGGAACTTCGCGAAACTATACTGTTCACGCCGCAAAATCTGATCGCTGATCCCGCTTTCTCACGTGTCGATCTGGTCAGTTGCCGGAACCTGCTGATCTATCTGGAGCCTGACGCCCAGCAGCGGGTGTTTGAATTATTTCACTTCGCGCTTAATCCGAAGCGCTTCCTTTTTCTTGGCCGCTCGGAGAGTACCGATCCCGACTCTACGCAGTTCGAGCAGGTTTCGCGAGCCTGGCGCATCTATCGGCGCACCCCGGTTCTGACCCGGGCACCCGCTGGCTACCGGTTTTCCACAAAAGCTACACGCGAGGAGTCGCCGCCCGCGAGCCGCGTCGGCACCCGTAACAAAGGCTACGCCGAGCTCGTGAACGCCACGCTACTCGAAGTGCATCATGCCGCATCGGTACTGACCAATTCTGCGCACCAGGTACTCTACCTGAGCGGCGCGACGGATGAATATTTGACGCAACCGGCAGATGAGCCAACAAGCAACATTCTCGATATGGCGCGCGAAGGGCTGCGCTTAAACTGCGCATCGCATTGCGCCGGGCAACCCAGCATCAGACCGGCTCGCCGGTCAGCCAGGTCGTTGCGGACTGGGCAGCGGGCGCTGTGAAAATCACGGTGACGCAGCCGTTCAACACGACGCATGCCGGCAAAGCATTGCTTGTTCTTTTTGCCTGGCTGCCGACAGTTGAGCGGCCTGTGGCCCAGGTTCCTTCCGGTGCGGACTCCGACCTCTGGCACCTCGAGAACGAGCTTCGTACAACGCAGATGGAACTCGGTAGCACGATTGCGGAGCTGGAAGAGAGCAATAGCGAATTGCGGGTGTCAAACGAAGAAATCCTCTCGATGAATGAAGAATTGCGTTCCGCGAACGAAGAACTCGAAACGTCGAAAGAGGAGCTGCAGGCCGTCAATGAGCAGCTCAATAACGCCAATTCCCAGCTTGAGCAAAAGGTCCGTCAGACCGAGGCGGTCAACGCAGACCTCACAAATCTGTTTGCTTGCATCGAGATCGCGACGCTGCTTCTCGACAGGGACGGTCTTGTCAGGCGGTTTACGCCTAGCGCGGCGAGGCTTCTAGGTCTTGCGCCGTCTGACATCGGACGCAGGATAGTGGAGATTGTCGGGAACCTGCTCGGCGAAAACTTGCCAGCAGAGGTCGACCGGATACTTGCAGGCGTGCAACAGCAGTCAGAGAATGAAATCGAAACCGCGACCGCGACCGCCGAATGGTATGTGCGCCGCGTTACGCCCTATATTGCGATTCGCGGAACGACAACCGCAGGCGTCGTGGTGACGTGGACCAATATCACCCACGTCAAAGTGCCTGACGAACGCGCCCGACGGCTGGCCGCGGTGGTTAAGGATTCGAACGACGCGGTGACGTTATTCGACCGCAAAGGCCGCTTTCTTGCCTGGAACAGGGCCGCAAGCGGAATGTATGGCTACAGCGAAGCGGAAGCCTTACGCATGACCGTCTCCGATCTGGTACCAGCTGGCGCGAGGCAGGATCACCTCGACTTTATCCGGCATGCCGAACACGATGAGGCGGCGCATTCCTATGAGACGCAACGCGTTACGAAAGATGGACGGGTCCTCGATATCTGGCTGACGCTGTTTGTCCTGTCTGACGGCAGGGGCAAGGCCTTTGCGGTCGCATCGACTGAGCGCGACCTCGTCAATCGCAGTGTGAGCAATGCCCATCTTCGCGAGCACGCGGAACAGGTTGCGGTCGCTGAGCGGCGAAAGAACGAGTTTCTGGCCACGCTCGGCCATGAGTTGCGCAATCCCCTTGTGGAGCTGGTCTCCGCCGGCAATCTGCTCGTCTCGGAGACGGTCGCACCTTCCCAGAAGGAGTGGGCCGCCGCGGTCGTAAAGCGGCAGAGTCGCGCGATGATGCGTCTTGTGAACGACATGCTCGATATTTCGCGGATAACAAACGGAACCCTCGAGTTGGAGCGGCAGAGGGTTCCAATCGAAACGATTATCCGCCATGTCGTCGAACTTTCCGCGCCCGTCGTCGATGAACACGGTCATACGTTTTCCGTATCCTTGCCGGCACAACCCCTCTGGCTGGATGCGGACCCGGCGCGCCTGTCGCAGGTTATCGAACATATGGTAACAAACGCCGCGAAGTCCACGGCCCCGGGCGGGGCCATACACCTGGTAGGAACCAGGATGGCCCAGCGACTCCTGCTCAGCGTCACTGCCCATGGGGCAGGTATTCGATCTTCAACGCACCCGAATCTTTTTGACATGCTGGTCCAGGCAACTGCGGCCGACCGTCCGTGCGAAAGTGGCCTGGCTGTCGGGTTGTCCGTCGTTCAGAGACTGGTCGAACTCCACGGTGGCTCAATCCGAGCCACCAACGACGGCAGTGAACTGATTGTGGATCTGCCACTCGGCCCCGGGCCCGCCGTCGGGCAACAGGGTGAGTGACAGCGGGCTATGGCCCCGACCCTACCGATCCACATCCTCATTATTGATGAAAACGCCGATGCAAGTCGGGCGCTGGCAATGCTTCCGGGCGGTGCAAGTGATGTCTTTGCGGCACGAAACGGCATCGCGAAACGTGCAAATCGCAGCCCACTATCCCGCGCCCGAACCGTGGCACGCCGAACAGTCTCTCGACGTATGTGGACTCGCCGCGATGTTGCTTTCTCGCGGTTTCGGTTTGCCATGCGGCGGGAGCCCCTTCGTCAGCTTTAATCGGAGGAGTTCCGCGCCGCATAGCAGGACTTGCCGTGAAGCGGAGCATGACCTACGCGTCGGGAATCACGGGTTGGCCAAGGCTGCTGGCGCCGGCTCCTCATTAGCCCCTGGCGTCTTCAACGTGCACGCAATGGCGCTCGCTATCGCCGCTGACAGCACGAGGTAAAGGAAGGCCCCCACGTACGAGCCGTTGAAGGCTCCTATCAGATGACCCATTATCACCGGGGCGATGAATCCGGCCATTTGACCGCCAAAGTTGATCAGACCCGTTGCGCTGCCGACGTGCTCGTTCGGGAAATATTTGAGCGGAACGGTGAAAACGGTTGCGTACACCATCGTGAAGGCGCCGATACACAGCGTCCAGTACAGCACGAGCAGCGGCAGTGACGACGTTGTCATCATCAGGATCAGGAATAGTGCGCAAAGCAGCGCGCCGCATGCCATCAGCGGCCTTGATCGCTGAGCGCCCGCCTTGTCGATCACGTGGCCGACGGCGTTGGTTCCGAAGAATGCCACGATATAGGGGATCATCGACGCAACGCCGATGTGCTGGATATCGATGCCTCGTACCTTGAGCAGATACGATGGCATCCACGATTGAAGCCCGAGGAATAACGTGCTGCTGCAGAACCAGATGAGGCCCACGCGCCAGGTCAGCGGATTACGCAGCAACTGCATGTACTGGGCGCGGTTCTGGGTGCCGCTGCTGTCGCGTTCAACGTGCATGCGCTTGCGCGGCTCAAGCATAAAGACGAATGCGGCGGCGACCAACACACCGCATACGCCCAGCGCAGGAAACGTCCATCGCCAGCCGTAAGCTGCAATAACGGTGGCGACAAAGATGGATCCGGCTGCGTTGCCCAGGAATACCGTGCTCGACATCAGCGATTGCACGCGGCCACGTTCGCGCTTCTCAAAGTTCTCGGCGATTGCCACCGCGTTCGCCGGAGCGAAACCGCCTTCACCGATTCCGAAGAGTAGGCGGATGACGAGAAGCGATGTGAACGACCACGACATCCCGGTGAGTGCGGTGAAGACGGACCACATCACGATACATGCGGTGAGTACACGCTTCGCGCCGTGGCGATCGGCCAGCCAACCTCCGCCAAGCTGCATGAACGCATACGTAAAGTAAAAAGCGCCCAGCACATAGCCGCGCTCCTGGTCGTTGAGTCGAAACTCCTGCGCGATCGGAATCACTGCCGTGCTCATCACGATCCTGTCGGCGTACGCGACCACCCAGGCGACGAAAATGACTGCGATGAGCGCCACTTTGCGCCAGTTCTTTGAACCCATTCTTGATGTCTCCATATAACGTTCTCGCTCTGTCAACCAGCCGAATCGGCCCGAAAGACCACAAGGCTTCAATGTGCGACGGTCAATATGTCAATGCAATTGACGATATGCCACCCGCCTATAAACGCACGTTATGGTTCAGGGAACGACGCCCGGCTAACGCCGCACGCTGGCGGTCGTGTCGGAACATACCGCCACTGCATCCTCGGTGCTATTCGTCGTGGTGAGCCGGAACACAACATCGCCTCTTACCCATCGCGCGAGTTGGTGAGGCGCGAGCGGAAGCGTGTCGGTTCGCTGTCGTTCACCTCTCGCGACCAGGTTGGCGAAGACCGGACCGGTCGACTGATCGCGTGCCGCATGGACGGTGACCGCTATCAATCGATCGACGACGTTCGCCCCCACGGACGCCTCGTACCGCAGTTCTGCCGTCAGCACGTCCAGCGCATAGTCCACGCACACGCGGTCTTGATCGCCGCTTTGCGCGCGAAAGCAAACGCGTGCACGGATCGTACGGCCGGTTGACGACAGCGCGCCAATGGACGGCGTGGAAGCTGGCGCAGCGCGCGTCCATGCCTGGGCTTCCCACTGGCTCGCATAGCTGAGCAGGTCCTGCTCGCGATAGCGCGCACCCATCAGCTCGATGCCAACAGGCAGGCCGTCGCTCGTCCAGCCGGCCGGCATGACGATGGCGGGGAGCCCCGTGCCCGGTGCAAGCTGGCTATTCGCGGCGGGCAGGATTTCCCCGATCATCGTCGGCTTGCGGCGCAGCGCAGGATAGGCGAGCACCTGGACAGCGTGTCGCCCCATGCACGTTTCGACCATGTCGCGCAGTTTCGCTTGTTGCGCAATGGCCTGCCGGTACGCTTCGCTGTCGCGGTGCTGGATCGCATCTCTCGCCCTGAGCACGAATTCGAGCTGCTCGTGGTGCAAACCAGCAGCAATCGCATCGCTCAGTGAGCGTATCGCCGAAGCAGGATAACGGCTCAGGTAGTCAGCCAACGCAAACCGGAACTCGTGCGCGATCACGTTGCTCGCCCGCATCACCTGTTCGAGCTCGGGGATGTCAATGTCGACCAGTTGCGCTCCTAGCCGCTGCATCACTTCCAACGCGTGGCGGCTCAGCGCCGACACATCTTCTTCATCGGCGGCGCTGCCGAACAACTGCGCCACTACTCCAATCCTGAGTCCGGCCAATGCATCGGCGCGAATTCCAGCCAGATAAGAGCGGGGGATATCGGCTCCCGTGCCGACCGTCGAAGCATCCGCGGGATCCGCACCCACGATCGCGTCTAGCGCGATGGCGAGATCATCGACGGTTCGAGCGAGCGGCCCGGGGATGTCCTGTGTCGTCGACAGCGGCATCATGCCTGACCGGCTTGCGAGTCCGCGCGACAAGCGCAGCGTATAGAGGGATTGACACGACGCCGGCACGCGCAGCGAGCCACAGGTATCGCTGCCGATGCCCACGGCGGCGAAGCTCGCCGCAATGGCCGCGGCCGTGCCGCCACTTGAGCCGCCGGGCACCCGACGCAGGTCGTACGGGTTGCGTGTAAAGCCGGTCAAAGACGAGACATTGGTTACCCCCGCGGCGAGTTCGTGCATCGTTGTCTTGCCTAACACAATGGCACCTGCCGCCCTTAGTTTCTGAACGAGAAACGCGTCGGTCTGCGGGTAGAGGTTGGCAAACGCGAGCGAGCCGCCGGACGTCGGCAGGCCCGCGACGTCGATATTGTCTTTGACGAGTACCGGAATACCATGAAGGAAGCCGCGCATGCCCTTCGCGCACCGCTCGGCGTCGAGCGCCACCGCTTCGCGCAAGGCGGACGGGTTGATTGCAACGATCGAGTTCAGTCTGGGACCGGCCCGATCGAACGCTTCGATCCGGTCGATGTAACTCTGCACGAGTTCGACAGCCGTGAGCTGGCCAGAAGCCAGTGCGCGATGCAGCTGCTGCACCGACTTTTCGCTCGCGTCGTAGCTGGTCTCTGGTTTGAAGCCATGGTCTGCTGTATGGTCGATCGTCATACCAGTTCATTCCCTGTTCGCGATCGCGGCGCGAACGCAGCACTTTTATCCTGCGCCCGTGCCTACGATGGCAACGCGAAACCGTCGAGTGGAACGGACGGCCTGCGTCCCGTAACGAGCTCGCTAATGAGCAAACCACTTCCCAAGGCAAGCGTGAAGCCGAGCGCGCCTTGCCCGAGGTTGAGCCAGAGATTGGCGAATCGTGTCGCGCCAATGACCGGTGTGCTCGTGGGCGTTGCCGGCCGCAATCCGCACCACGCCTGCGCTTGCGCATAGTCGCCAGCCAGCGGAAATGCGCGTGCGGCTTCGCTACGCAATGATTCGATCCGTGAGGGATCGGGCTTCGCATCGCGCCCGGCGATGTCAGCCATGCCTGCGATTCGAAGTCGATCGCCCAGCCGCGCGTAAACTATCTTCCGATCGAAATCGGTGACGCTCATGTGCGGGGCCGCATCGCGTGCGCGAATCTGGGCTGTCAGGCTATATCCCTTGAGCGGATAAAGCGGAATTCTGATGCCAAGCGGTCTAAGCAAATCCGGGCTGGCGGCGCCCGCACAGACGACGACCTGATCGGCAGCGATCTCCCAACCGTTGGCATGAACCGTGATGCGATGCGCTCGGCGTCCGCGGTCGGCGCGCAACGAGGTGACTTCCGTGCCGAGCAGCAAGCGAACCTTCCTCGACCTGAGCTTGGCGGCGAGGCCAACACAAAACTTGTAGCAATCGGCCGTCTCCTCGCTCGGCGTCAAAATGCCGCCCGCGAGATTCAACCCCAACCCGTCGAGCGAAGGCTCGGCTGCCGTGCATTCGCGAGCCGTCAGCACGTGTTGCTCGCACCCGAGAGATCGTTGAAAGTGCAGCAAACGGCGAGCCGATGCGAAGCTATCTTCGTTGCGGTACACGACTAACTTGCCCGTTTTCGCGTAATCGAAAGACAGCGTCGGCTCGCGGTTCAGCAGGTCCCGCATAAGGTCACGGCTGAGGAATGACAGCGCCACGAGGCGGCGCGTCGCCAGTTCGCTCTGTGCGCGGGTGCAAGCCAGGACGAATTTCAGTAGCCATCGCCATTGGTCGGGATCGGCACGTGGACGGAATTGCACCGGAGAGTGCGGTTGCGTTAGCCACTGCGGCAATTTCGAAAGCACACCGGGGCCAGCGAGCGGGGCCACGTAGCTGTACGAAAGCTGTCCGCCATTCGCGTAGCTGCTTTCTAGCGCGACCTCGGCATTGCGTTCCACCACCGTGACTTCATGGCCGTCACAGGCCAGGTACCATGCCGTCGCCAGGCCGGTCACTCCGCCGCCCAACACCATCACGTGCATTTGCGTGTCCGTTAAAAGTCTATTCACGCATTGTTGATTGCCTTGCTGATCTCGTCCAATATCGAAACAGCCCGCGGCGATAAACCGAGGTTATAGGCGTCTGGCCAATGCATTCGACCGCGGCTCCCTGCTGGTTACCCGGCGGCTTCGCGCAGGGATTGCAAAAGGCGCTCGCCGAGCTTGAGCGGCGGCCGCGAGCGCTCAGTGACGGCATAGACGTGCAGGGTCTGATCCGATGCGACCGGCCTCGTCTGTACGCTGTACCGCTTGCCTGTCGATCGGGCGGTTAGTGAATCGACGAGCGCGACCCCGACGCGGTTTTCGACGAGCGCATGCGCAAGCGGATAGGTCTGGACGGAGACCCGCGACACGACACCCGGTGTGTCGGCCACCCAGCTTGCGAGCAAGGCGCCCAGGTAGTCGTCCGCATCGATCGAGATCAGTTGCGTGTTGGCGAGCTCACTGGGCTGAACGGGGTAGGTCAGCAATTCCTCCGGCCACCAGCCCGCGGGCGCAATCGCGCACAAGCGGCAATCCAGAATGGGCGTCGCGATCAGGTTGGGGTGCGAGATCGGTCGCATGGTCAGCCCCAATTCCGCTTCGCCGAGCAGCAGTGCCTGCTCGATTTCGCGTGTATGCGCGACGGCGAGCTCACAGTTTGCGTCCGGGAACGCTTCGCACCACGCGGCGACCGCCTGCGGCAACACGGTGTAGGCGATCGCCGGCGTGACCGCGACGGCCAACGGGCGGACAGCGCCGTGAGCCAACGTTGCCGATAACCGTCGAATGCGCCGCAACTGGTCTTCAAGCGGGCCGAGCTCTTCTCTGAGCCTCAATGCCTCCGGCGTGGGCACCAGTTTTCCCTTGTCCCGTATGAACAGCGCAAATCCGAGCGACTGCTCGGCGTGCTTGAGTACCTTGCTGATGGCAGGCTGCGATATATGCAGCAGTTTGGCTGCACCCGCCGCGGAGCCGGTTGAAATGATCGCGCTGAAGACCTCGATATGACGTAGCCTCACGCTGTTTTCCTTATCAGTCGGATTGGTCTGGCCGTCAACTCTACGCCACGCAAGACAAAGCGCGCAGACGCGACGGTGCCCATAAACTTCGGTTATGGCCAACCTACGTAAATTCACTAGACGACGTTTCCATCTCCGGCAATATTTAACACCGACGAAGGCCCGAAGCGCCTTCCCCCACTCGTGGAAGTGAATCGCATGACCCAGCGAAAAGATTTCAAGCTCGATACCTTGATCCGCGGTGGAACGCTGATCGATGGAACAAAACGGCCTCGATACGATTCGGACGTCGGAATAGCGGGCGGCGAGGTGGTCTTTATCGGCGATGCGTCGCATCTGTCCGCCGAGCGGGTTATCGATGCGTTGGGAAAGATCGTCGCCCCTGGATTCATCGATTCGCACAGTCACGATGACGCCGCCCTGCTGCTGGATCCGCAGATGATGCCAAAAATCTCGCAAGGCGTGACAAGCGTCGTCACGGGCAACTGCGGCGTCAGCACGGCCCCATTGACCAGCGGGGCGAAACGTCCGATGCCGCTCAGCCTGATTGCAAGCCGTGAGTTTCACGAAGCCGCCACCTTTGCCCGCTTCGACAGCTATCTGACGGCGCTCGAGCAGTCACCCGCCTCGGTCAACGTCATACCGATGGTCGGACATACGACGTTGCGCGTGTCGACGATGGATGCCCTCGATCGCGAGGCGCGCGCGGACGAGGTGCAGGCGATGCGGGCTCTATTGGCGGAAGCGATGGATGCCGGTGCGGTCGGGCTATCCACTGGGACGTACTATCCGCCCGCAGCAGCCGCTACGACGGATGAAATCGTCAGCGTCTGCAAGCCGCTCGCCGAGAAAGGTGGCATCTACGTGACGCATATGCGGGATGAAGCCGACCGGTGTGTCGAATCGATTGAGGAAACGCTGCGAATTGGGCGGACGCTTGGCATCCCCGTCATCATCTCGCATCACAAGTTGGCGCGCGAGCAGAACTTTGGCAAGTCGCTCGTTACGCTGCCGATGATCGAGGCTGCGATGAGATGCCAATGCGTCGGTCTCGACTGTTACCCTTACGACGCGAGCTCGACGATGCTTCATCAGGACGAAACGCGTCTGCGGGGCCGCGTGCGGATTGCATCGAGCGGAGCCCACCCCGAGTTGGTCGGCCGTGAACTTGCGGATATCGCAGCATTATGGGGCGTCTCACTTGCGGAAGCGTCCAAGCGCTTGCAGCCCGCAAGCGCGATCTATTTCAGCATGGATGAGTCGGACGTCCAACGCATATTGGCGTTCGAGCAAACAATGATCGGCTCGGACGGTCTGCCGAGTAGTGAAAAGCCGCACCCGCGCCTATGGGGCACATTTTCGCGTGTGCTCGGCCGTTATTGCCGGGAACTCAGCCTCTTTCCGCTAGAAACGGCCGTATGGAAAATGACGGGCCTCACGGCGAGAACCTTTGGCATCCAGCGGCGCGGTACGGTCGAACTCGGCAACTACGCCGACCTCGTCGTGTTCGACGCGGCCACGGTCGGTGACCGGGCAACCTACGAAGATCCTGCGCAAGCGTCCGCGGGCATCGAGACCGTTATCGTCAACGGCGAGGTCACGTTCGCAGGCGGCGCCCACACGGGGCAGCGAGCAGGCCGTGTTCTCAGACGACGAACCGCTTGACCGCACCCGGCGGCCTCAACACAGCACTAGCGGAATCGGCGCGGGAAAGTCCGCCGCCGGAGACCCCGGCATTCACAGGCTACTCTGGAGTCGAACCATGAAACTCTTGAAGACCCTATCGAATCTTCTCGGCTTAAGCTTCGCGGCACTTGCTACGGCGGTGGGCGCTTATGGAGGCGACAGTGCGCTCTCTCAGGCACCGTCTTTCTATCGAGGCACCCTTGGCCGGTTCCAGGTAACCGCGCTGTCAGACGGTGTCGCACCGCGTGACTTCGGCGACATCCTGAGCAAAAAAAGGAAGTCCAATCCATCATCGCGAGCTACGATGAGCAGGAACCGATTCCTATCTCGGTCAATGCATACCTAGTCAACACGGGCAGCCACCTGGTGCTCATCGATACGGGCGCCGGCGAACTCTTCGGTCCGGATAGCGGCAAACTTGTTTCCAGCATGAAGGCGGCGGGTTTCAGCCCGGATCAAATCGATACAATCCTTCTGACTCACATCCATGGCGATCACTCCGGCGGGCTGACGGTAGGCGGCCGAATGGTTTTTCCGAACGCGACCGTGTATGTCTCGAAGAAAGACGTCGATTACTGGCTCGACAAAGGCAACAGACTTGAAGCACCAGATGACCGTCGCACAGTCGAGCAATCCAGGGCAACTGTTGGCCCCTACGTCGACGCAAACCGCGTTCACTACCTGACGTCTGATGGCGAGATCTTGCCAGGAATCAAAGGGGTCGCCTCCTCAGGCCACACGCCGGGCCACACCGTCTACTACGTCGAAAGCGACGGACATAAGATGTTGTTTTGGGGGGATACGATCCATTCGTCGGAAGTGCAGTTCGAACATCCCGATGTATCGGTAGCGTATGACGTCGTCCCGGCGCAGGCGGTGATGAGCCGCGAGAAGTTGCTCCGCGAAGCAGCAATTAGCGGGATTGCGGTTGCCTCCGATCACATCTCCTTCCCCGGGGTTGGGTCATGTCAGGAAGGTTCATGGCGCATACCAATGGGCACCGCTTCCCTACAATGATGGTGTCACCGAGCTTGACCCAAGGCCAACGAACTGAACGGACTGCCTGTCCGGGAACACCGCTACGAGCGCCCTTGCCTGGACGACGATAAATGAGGTCTGCGGATCTGCACCGGATCGTGTCCCGCGTGGGTCAGACCAATTCGACGGCTATGCACGGAAAGGCTGGCCCCGGCAGCGACTCACGCTCATCACCGCTCTCGTCGGGCAACTGCCTGCCGCGGCAGGCTCACCGTGAAGACAGTCTCCTGTTCGTCCGATCGCACCTCGATCGTGCCGCCGTGAGCTGCGGCGATCTCCCGGGAAATGTACAGTCCGAGACCGAGGCTGCCATCCTGCGCTGCGCCGGTCTCCGGTCCGCGCTGGAATCCATGCTTGCCGCCGCCGGCAGTAAGGTCACGGCGAACGCCTCCCACTGAGTCAGGATGTCGGCCATATCGCGCAGGATAAAATCAGACAGTCGCATGCCTTTCCTTGGAAGATCCAAAATGCTCTTGGGATTTGCCGGGTGTGGTAGGTCCCGCTGGAATGATCGGTCTGTGGCTGGTGCAGCCACAAGCGGGGACAGCGCTCACGGACTTACCCGCCCGAGGATGGAATTCTATCAAGGCAGACCCCCGCTCACCGTGCGCCTAGCGAACGCATCGCCATCAAGAACAGCCAATCGGATCGGCGATGCGGATTCTGTCCCTGCCATCCGGACGCCCGACCATCAGCAGCACGGGCGGTGTCAGCGAACCGGAAGCGCCGCCGGGGGCTACGTGGCCATGCCCAGCGTGCGGACCAGGTCGGCCAGCCGGTAGGGCTTATGGATAAATGTGAAGTCGTCGAGATGACCGTGTTCGGCCCTCAGGGCAGGAAGCGGGTATCCCGAGGCAAGAACGATCCTGACACCCGGCCGGAGTTCGCATGATGACGCCCTTATCCATAAACCACACACGGATCAGGTTCCATTCTGGTCCATCGATCAGTTGCAGGTAGTTGCAGTATGGCGCACCGGGACCGGCTGGAGGTTCCGCGACTGTTGCGCCGTATCTTGATTGTCGCGCGGAAGGACGGCCCGCTCGATATAGACGGTAACCCACCCCACAATCGCGGCGCTCACTAGATTCAGGCCGCTGGCGCGATAGCGCTGCGCCTCGAATCTTCCGTACAACCGTGCTGAGAATAATCGTCACCAGTCAACACGCGAACGCAAGCGGCGTACGCGACGCTTTCTCGACCCGACGATTGATTTCGTATTCAAATCAGCAGTTTAGACCGAGATGTGGCGGATTTTTCACGAATCCCGGCCATGTCTCATCCAGCGTCTGAAATTCGGGTCTGCGGCGGCTCATGATGCGGCCTGTATCGCAACGAAGCGCGTTAGCAACGTCAGGCTTTCAGTGCGTAACTCGAGCGACCGGATGCGACCGCGATGCAGCAGATCGAAAACGGCCGCCCGGACGAGTGCGGGATCGCCGGTAGGAGAATTCACGCTCTGTCATCATCAGCGATTGGGGCGATGCGACAAACCGCTCGAATGCGCCGTCAACTGGTTCGATCGACATGACTTCGGCCCCGCAATCGGCGACGTGCTGCACGCCTAACGGTCCCATCAGAAAATGATTGAAGCTGAGAATGCGGATACGGTTCAGCCCGTTCATGCAATCTCCGTTAGGTCGTGAGTCCGGCTATCTGGCGAGGGTGCACCGGGGCCCTGCCGAACTCCGCGTCGCCCTGAATACTCGAAAGGCCGCGGCATGGATACTGCCTCGTTGCCGGTCAGAACTGAAGGCAAGCGTTGCCAATGGCCAATAAAAGACGCATGTGCGACGCACCAGCGATCAGCGGCCCTTGAAGTGCGGCGGCCGCTTTTCAACGAATGCGCGGTGGCCTTCGGCGCGATCCTCGGTCTTGAACACGTCGAGATTGACCTGATGCTCGCGCTCCAGGCCTCCTTGAAGGCTGGTCTCGAACGAATCGAGCACCGCGCGCTTGGCCAGTCGGACCGCGAGCGGCGCGCGGGCGGCGATCAGCGATGCGATCTCGATAGCACGCGCGATGCTGCGAGCCGGCGTGACGACCTCGGTCACCAGTCCGTGGCGCTCGGCCTCGGCTGCCGTCAGCGGCTCGCCGGTAAGCACAAGTTTCATCGCCAGTGGCTTGCCGAGCACCCGCGGCAGGCGCTGCGTGGCGCCATCGCCCGGGAGCGCGCCGATCACGATTTCTCGCTGCGAGAAGGCCGCGTCGTCCGCCGCGACGACGATATCGGCCAGCATCACCAGCTCGTGGCCACCGCCGATGGCGAAACCGTTGACTGCCGCGATCAGCGGCTTCGGAAACATTTCGATCGCCTTCCAGCTCGCGAGGCGCACCGGGTCCGCATACGCTGCGACCCCACGCGCCGCCATGTCGGCAATATCGGCCCCCGCGCTGAAGAAGCGCTCACCGCCGGTGAGCACGACAGCCCTAACGTCGTCGCTGACTTCGGCTGCCGCGAGCACGCGCGCCAGTTCCGCCAGCAGCGCCACAGACAGCGCATTGCGCTTGTCGTGATGATTCAACGTGATCAACCAGACGAGCTCGGCGGGTTTTTCCAGCTTAAGGTACTGCAGGTCCTCGCATACCCCCAGCGGGACCGGCGCCGCGCCGCTTCGTTTTTCGGTGTGAGCCGTGTTCATGATGAGCCTCTCGGTAATTCGATCGCTTCGTTGCGTGCGAACAGTCGCCGCACGGAGTCCTTGAGATTGGGCCAGGCGCGTGCAGCCGGCGGCCCATCGTCCTCGTGTTATTTGATTGCCAGCAGGTTCGGCAGGAAGCGTGGGATATGCGGGAAGACAATGATCAGCAGCAGGTCGATCGCCAGCGCGAAGATGAACGGCAGGATCGCCCGAGTCGCTTTTTCGACGGACACGCCGCCGATCGATGCAGCCGTAAAGAGGCAAAAGCCGATCGGTGGCAGGTTGATGCCGATGGCCGAGTTGATCAGTACGATGACGCCGAACACCACTGGGTCGATATGCATCTGCACGACGAGCGGCAGAAACACAGGGATCACCACCGCGATACTCGAGATCGTTTCCAGCACCGTGTGAGCTGCCAGAAGGAAGAGATTGATCAGGATCAGCAACACGAACGCACTCGTCGTCACGGCCAGGAAGCTGTTGGCGACGTGCAACGGGATTTGCGCCTCGATCAGATAGCGGCCGAGCACGAACGCGAGCCCGAGAAGAAACGATACTCGCGTGGTATTGATGGCCGTGCGCGTGAGAATTTCCCTGAAGTGCGACAGCTTGAGCGACTTGAAGACGAAGGCGCTCACCAGCGTCACGTAGACCGCCGCGACGACGCCTGCCTCAACTGGCGTGAAGACGCCGCCGAGAATGCCGCCCAGAATGATCACAGGAGTCAGCAGTGCCAGAATCGCCTGTCTGAAAGTGGCCCACAGCCGTGCGGCGGAAAACGCTTCGACCGCCGTGTAGTTCTGGCGCACGGCAGTCAGGTAGTTCACGAGCATGAAGGAAACGACCACCAGCAGCATCGGCACGATGCCCGCGACAAACATCGTTCCGACCGAGACATTGGCGGTGTACGCATACACCAGCATGCTCATCGACACGGGCGACAGTAGTCCGAGCGAGCCCGCTGCCGACTGCAACGCCACTGCGAACGCGCGTGAATAGCCCTGCTTGACCATCCCCGGAATCATGACAGAGCCGATCGCCGCGGTGTCCGCAGTCGCCGAACCGGAGAGGTCGGCGAAGAACATGCTGGCAACGATCGTCACCTGCCCGATGCCGCCGCGCATAAACCCGACAAGCGCCTGCGAAAAGTCGATGATCCGGCGCGAGACGCCGCCCGCATCCATGATGGCGCCTGTCAACATGAAGAACGGGATGGCCAGCAGGCTGACATTGTTCAGGTTCGCAAACAGCTGCTGCGGAATGACCAGTAGCGGGGTTCCATTCAGCGTCAATGCAATCGTCGCGGCAATGCCGATGCAAATGGCCACCGGTACACCCAAGCCGAGAAATCCGGCGCCTAGAGCGAGTGCCCACATGTTGATTCACCTCAGATATGTTCAGAGACGCCCTGCAACAGAGAGGGCCTCGTTTGCGCGCCGGGCGCGAGATGGGAAACCGCGATTCGCACCGCGGAATGAAAGGCCAGCAGCGCGCCGCAGACGGGAATCGAAAGATATGGGTACACCATCGAGATCGGCAGAGAGGTCGCCGTTTCGGTGCCCATCAGCTCCAGCATGTCGCCGCCATACATGACGAACACCACGCCGAGCCCGAGGACGACACAGTCGGTCAGGTCCGCCAGTATCTGCGCGAAGGCGGGCGGGCAACGATCGGCCAGTACCCTCACTTCCGGATGAACCCGCAGCTTGGCGCCCGCCGCCGCACCGAGACACGTGAGCCACACGAACAGATAAGCCGCGAGCTCGTCGGACCACGACAGCGAGTTGTGCAGGATGAAGCGAAAGACCACCCCGAGGCCGGCGACGAGCACCATCGTGAGAAGCAGTCCACCGCATAGGAACAGCGTGATCTTCAGGACCAGATCGTCGATCAACAGCAGATTACGGGCAAGCTTTTCCATCGCACTCTCCCTTCATTTCGAAGCGACCGCGGGCTTGTCGGCCGCCTCGATTTCCTGATAAAGCGCCTGGCCATCGGGAATGTCGCTGAACAGGCTCTGGCGCGCCTTTTCGGTCGCGGCGACCCAAGGCGCAGTGTTGATCCCGCTCACCTGGGTTCCGTTCTTCTTCATCGTGGCGAGCGCGTCGTCGTATTCGTGCTTGTATTCCTTCACGTCGTAGTCCGCGGCGACGGCGGCAGCGGCCTTGAACGCCTTCTGCTCGTCAGGCGAAAGACGCGTCCAGGCGCTCTTGCTCATTGCCAGCACGACAGGCAAGTAGTTCACGTGGGTCAGGTAGTAATGCTTGGCGACATCGGAAAATTTGTCCTGGATGAACTGTTCCGGGGAGGTATCGCCGCCGTCGACCAGACCTTGCGAAAGCGCCAGAAATAACTGGTTATAAGGCAGCGGCGTCGGGTTTGCGCCCAGAGCCTTATAGCCCGCGATATAGCCGGGGCTCTGCATCACTCGCACTTTCATATCCTTCATGTCACCGAGCGAGCCAACCGGCTTTTTCGCCGTGAAGAGATTGCGTTCGCCCACCGACAGCCACGTCAGGCCGATCACATTGACCGCCGGCATCATGTCGAGGAACTTGCGGCCGACCGGTCCTTGCAGAACCCGGTTGGCGTCGTCGATGCTGCTGAAGAGATAAGGCGTATCGAAGATCTGCCACTGCTTGATCGTGTTTCCGATCGGCGCCTGGGCGGAAATCATGAGCTCCTGGGTGCCGGTGCGCAGCGCTTGCGCCATCTGCACTTCGCCGCCGAGCTGTGACTGCGGGAAGATCTCGATCTTGACCTTGCCGTGGGTTCGCTGCGCGACCTCCTTCGCGAACACCTGGGCCGTCAGCTGATAGTGGTTGTCCGGAGCGAGGGTGTGGCCGAGCTTCATGACGATCGGCTCGTCGGCACGGGCAACGCTTGCGATGACGACGCCTGCTGCGAGCAGCGTACCTACCATCACGGCGCGTCCTGCGCGGCGCGCGATAAACAATGACTTCATTTCGTCTCCTTCCGTACTGGAATGTAATTTTCGCGCCGCATCAGGCCGATCCGTCTGCAGGCGCTTTAAGTATTCGCGAGTGCACGCAGCGGGCGTTAGGACCGGTCGCCCGATTTCTTGTACTTTTTTACGCCGTCTTCGATAGCAAGCGTTTCCCGGACTGTCTGGCGATTTATCCGGCGCACGGGGGGAAGACCCTTGGCGATACTGACAAAGGGCTGAGCGGAGGCTATCCGCGGGCGCCTTGCGGATCGGGCGAAGACTGAAATCACTGCGCGTGTGCGTTCAAAAAAGTACAAGCATTCCCCCAAACCGTCCTAACGGTCAGCAACCCGCACTGATTAAATTTGAGCCATGCCCGCAGGCCCCAATCAACAAGGAACGGGGCGGCTCCTCAACCCACTCTCACTGTCAGGACCACCATGGCCAAACGCCCGCACATGGATTGTTACGTGGTCGGCGACACTGCCGATTTTGCCAAGACCGTAACCGAATTCGATATCTATGGCTTCGCCGGGATCGTCGGCGATTTCTATGCCGTGCATTTGAACGAGGAATTCGCCAAAACCACGCGCTTCGAGAAGCGCATCGCGCAAGGATGTTTGTCGGTCGGCTTCTTATCGACTGTGATGGGCTATATGGCGCAAAGGGCGCCGAGCCCCGGTGCGGTTTCTTATCGCTATGACATCACGTTCAACGCGCCCGTATTTATCGGCGACACGGTCACTGCCCGGCTCACGCTGCGCGAGAAGGACGACGATCGTAACGTATGCGTGTTCAGCGCAGAGGTCACGCGCCAGGACGGCACGGTGGTTGCATCTGGCGATACCTATCTGAAGGTGCTGTAACACAGCGCTACCTTTAACCTCTCCCGCTTTTCACAGAGTCGAACATGCCGCATTGGTTAAACGAACAACACACCGCGATACGTGACGCCGTGCGCCGTTTCGCGGAAAACGAAATCGCTCCTGTCTCGGAGGGGCTTTGGGAAGCGGAAGCCTTTCCTTACGACATTTGGAAGCGTGCCGGCGAGCTCGGCTTCGCCGGCCTGCCCTATCCGGAGAGTTGGGGTGGCGGCGGTGGCGAATGGCTTTCCTATGTGATCGTGCTGGAAGAACTCGCACGGGTGGATTGCGCAATCTCCAACTCGCTCATGGCCAATTCGACGGTCGCGAGTCTGCTCTCTAACTATGGCACCGATGAGCAGAAGGACCGCTATTTGCGCCCTATCCTCGACGGCCGCAAAGTCGGCGCGATCGGATTGTCGGAGCCCAATGCGGGCTCCGACGCGGCCAACATCGCGACGCGCGCTACCCTGGAAGGCGACCGATGGATCATCGATGGATCAAAGACCTTCATTAGCAACTCCGGCACGGAAGTGACCGGACCGGTCGTCATCGCCGCGGTAACGGGTACGCGCCCTGACGGCCGCAAGGAAATTTCCAACTTCATCGTGCCCAACGGCACCCCCGGGTTCAGCTACGGGCGCAAGCTGCGCAAGATCGGTTGGCGCGCATCGAGCACCTACGAGTTGTACTTCGAGCGCTGCGCGATCCCGGCCGCCAACCTGCTCGGCGAACGCGGTGCGGGCTTGCGACAGACGCTCGCCCAGATCAGCACGGGCCGAATCCTGATCGGCGCGCTCGCGCTAGGCATCCTTCAGGGGTCACTGGATCGGTCGATCGCGTACATGAAGGAGCGGCGCGCATTCGGCAAGCCGATCGCCGAGTTCCAGGCGCTGCAGTTCAAGATCGCCGACATGGCGGCCCACGCGCACGCCGCGCGGCTGATGCTCTACGATGCCGCCGCGCAGAAAGATGCGGGCGTTCGCTTCGATCAGCAGGCGTCGATGGCCAAGCTGTTCGCCACCGAGCGCGCGATGGAGGCGGCGCATCAGGCGTTGCAAATACATGGCGGGTACGGCGTGATGAGCGAGTACCCGGTGTCGCGCGCATTCGGCGACGCCAAGGTGCTGGAGATCGTCGAGGGGACCTCGGAGATTCAAAGAATGATCATTTCGCGAAACCTGCTTGCCTGAGCCCTCAGTCAAACAGATACGAACACGCGCTCAGGAGACAAGTCATGCTGGAAGGCATCAAGGTATTGAGTTTTACTCACTTCTTGCAGGGCCCCGCCGCCGTGCAGATGTTAGCCGACGTCGGTGCGGATGTGATCAAGATCGAACCGCCGGGCGGCGCGTTCGAGCGCAGTTGGACCGGCTTCGATGCGTATGTCGAAGGGGTGAGCATGTTCTTCCTGCTCGGCAATCGCAATCAGCGCAGCATCTCGCTGGATCTGCGCGACGAGCGCGCGCGAGAGGTCGTCTGGCGGCTGATCAAGGAAGCCGATGTCCTGATCGAAAACTACCGCCCGGGCGTCCTGCAGCGCATGGGCTTCGGTTACGACGATGTCCGCGAGATCAATCCGCGGCTCGTGTACTGTTCGTGCACCGGCTACGGGTCATCGGGACCCTATCTCAAGCGGCCAGGGCAGGACCTGCTGCTGCAGGCCATCAGCGGCATGACGATGCTCTCCGGCGAAGCAGATTCCCCGCCCACGCCAGTCGGATCCGCGATCGTCGACCAGCACGCGGCGGCGTTGGCAGCCTTCGGCGTCGTCGCGGCCTTGCAGGCGCGTGAACGGACCGGCAAAGGCACGTTGGTCGAAAGCAATCTGCTCAACGCGGCGCTCGATCTTCAGATTGAGCCGTTCACCTACTACCTGAACAAGGGGCCACTCTGGCCGCGCACAAACCCGCCGACCGGCAGCCGGTTCCATCCGGCACCCTACGGGATTTACCGGACTCTCGACGGCTGGATCGCCGTTTCGCTGACACCCACCGGGAAGCTCGCAGCGGCCTTGTCTCAGCCCATGCTCGCCGAGTTTTCGCACCCAAAGGACAATGTGCGCCGCCGCGACGAATTGAACCGCATCGTGTACGACGCGCTGACCACGCGCACGACGGCCGACTGGATGACGACCTTCGACGAGCACGACATCTGGTACGCGCCCGTGAACGATTACGATCGCGTCGAGGCCGACCCGCAAGTGGCGCACAACCGCATCATCATGGAGGTCGAGCATCCGCAGGCCGGGCCGATTCGTTTGCTCGCGCATCCGGTTCGATACGACGGCGCGGCACCACCGCTCACCCGTCAGCCGCCGCGCCAAGGCGAGCACACCCGCGAGGTGCTTGCCGAACTGGGCTACGAGCCGCACGAAATCGATACGCTGGTCGAAGCCGGCACAGCGCTGACCGAGCGGAGAACCGCATGAACACTCATCTGAATCAGAGCCAGGAGATGTTGCGCTTTGACGATATCGCGATTGGCCGCTGCCAGATCCTCGTGCGTACCATTGCGGAAAGTGACGTGAACGCTTTCGGCCATCTGTCGGGCGACCTGAATCCGCTGCACATGGATCAGCACTTCGCGGCCCACACGCCATTCGGCCAGCGCGTGGCGCACGGCCTGCTGACCGCGGCATTGGTGTCGACGACGCACACCGGGTTGACCGGTCCCGGCTTCGTCTACGTCGGACAGGAGTTGCGCTTTCTCGGGCCCGTCTTTATCGACGATACGATCAAAATCCAGGTGACCGTAGTCGAGAAGAAACCCGCCAAGCGCATCCTCGTTATGGACACGATGGTTCGCAATCAGGACGGCAAACCGGTGCTGACAGGACTGTCGGCGCTGAAGGAATTGCGCTTCCAATGAGCTGACACAGACTGAGCTGAAAATCCACACGCGAGGACGAACCCGTGCGGGTTTCGACAACAGCCGTCACGCCGCTTTGCTAGTTGCATTTATACTTTCGATGCCGAACGGCGAAGGAGAAACAGCACGCTCGACTTAACTGGGGAGTCAACTGGCTAAGCGAGCTCATAAGTGCGCTGGATGCAGGAGACAAATCAGATGCCTAGCGGTTGTGGTTGTGAATTGCCGGTCTTCAAGATCGCCCACTACGAGTATGGGTCGCGAATCAAGTCGATCGATTTTCATCTCGCGCCTCTCGAAGATATGAAATCGACGTTACCGTATCCTCATCGACACGAGTTCTATCACATCGTCTGGGTCGAGTCGGGCAGCGGTCACCACATCATCGACTCGATTCGCTATGAGGTGCGGCCCAATACGCTGTTTTTCATGGCGCCCGGCCAGATCCACGATTTCGCGTTGTCCGAAGACGCCATCGGGCACGCGATCAGTTTCTCGTCCGAATTTTTCGCGTTCAAGGTGCAGAACCGACATTCGCAGACCGAGATTCCCGTCTACGATTTCGAGCGAATTCCGAACACGGTTTATATGAGCGATGCACAGGCTCGGGACCTTCGCCGTGTGCTGGATGGAATCAACGCGGAATATCAGGGTGAAGAGGCAGGCTACGAGGACGTGATTTGGTCATATCTGCGGGTTCTCCTAATCAAGTCCGCGCGCCTCGGTGGCGACGCCGTCACTGAGGTCAATTCGTCGCGTAGCGTGCTGTTGTCGCGACGCTTCAAGAGCCTGCTGGAAAAACATTTCACCACGATCCACGACGTCGCCCGCTACGCATTCCTGTTGAACGTCACGGAACGCGCGCTGAACGATGCAACGCGCCAGGCGCTCGGCAGCACCGCGGCCAAGCTGATTCGTGAACGCGTGATGCTGGAAGCGAAGCGTCTGTTGCTGCATTCCGAAGTCAATGTGGCGGAGATCGCAACACAGCTTGCCTTCGACGACCCGGCTTACTTCAGCCGATGTTTTCGCAAGCATACGGGCCGCTCGCCAATCGACTTCCGCCGCAGCCTGGAAAAACTCAGCATCTGAAGCAGTGGCACGACAGACGTCCGGTGGGAGTAGAAAAGTCCAACATTAGCCGCACTTCGTCCTAACTGCCGGAACCGCCGCACTCCTAGAATTTGTGTGTCCCCGTCACTCGGGAAACGTGAAAGTCATCAGGAGAGCAAGGCGTGAATGCTTCGTACCAAGATCAAGGGTTGTCCTCTGAACGGTCCGCCCTCTTCACCAGTATCCTCGACCGCATGGCGGCCAAAGTTGCAGAGGACGAGCCGACGCTCGGCGTCGAATTCCCTCAGATCACTGCGCCCGATGGAAAGTGGGTGCTGCTTCCGGCGTCGCTGTCCGCGGGCTACAGCGGTTCAGCGTGGAGCCACGGCAACTGGTTTTGCGGGTTCTGGGTCGGACTTCTGCTGACGTCGTATTTGCACACCGGCCAGGACAAATACCTCTCGTGGGCCCGCGAGCGCATGCGCCTCGTCGCACAGCGCGCGCAGGACCCTAACACGCACGACATCGGCTTCATCTTCGACAGCAGCGCCGTCCCCGGTTATGACATCACCCGCGACCCGTGGTACGCGCAAATCGCAATGGAAGCCGCGGACAAATTGCGCGCCCGTCTTGTCACCACGCACAGCGGCGCCTATCTAGCTTCCTGGGGCCCGCTTGACGATCCGCGCGGACGCAGCGCCTCGGCTATCGACACGATGGCTAATCTATCGTTGCTTTACTGGGCGGCGAACCATTCCGGAGACGGCAGTTATCGCCTCGCCGCCGAAGCGCACTCCGTCATGACCGCGAAGGCGTTTATACGCCCCGACGATTCGACTTACCACGCGGTCGAGTACGACGTGATAACCGGTGTGGGCCGGCGCGGCTACACGTTTCAGGGCGCATTCGACGAATCGGCGTGGAGTCGGGGCCAGGCGTGGGCCGTCTATGGCTACGTGAACACGGCGCGTGAAACCGGCAAGCGCGTCTGGCTGGATCTTGCAGAGCGGCTGGCGGTGTACTATCTGCGCCGGCTCGATGGACGTCTGGTGCCCCCGTGGGATTTCGACGCCATTGGCGCGGACGCGGAAATCAAGGACACGGCCGCAGCTGCGGTGATGGCCTCAGCGCTGATCGAGATGGGCCGTCTGCATCCCGATCCTGCCGGTGCGGTTCCCTGGCGCGAACACGGACTTGCGATGCTCGAGGCTCTGTGTCGTGACGAGTTTGCCTCCGAACCTGCGCAGCGCGGACTGCTGAGGAATTCCTGCTATTCGAAGCCGCACAATGAAGGCGTCGACGGCGCGACCATGTTCGGCGATTTCTTCTTCGCCGAAGCGCTGAGTCGCGTGATGTTGCCAGGCAAGCTTCGGCCCGGCACGCAACGCGTATCGCTCGCCTGAAGCGACCCTCCCTCGCGGTTCCCAACTCTCGCTAGCCAGTCCGTCCATGATATCGAACGATCTTCCGCATTTTGTACCTGCTGACCTGCCCGATGCCCTGCTGGTCGGACGCATCTGGCGAAACGCGCCAATAGACGGGCCGTCGGTCGTCGTTGTTCGTACCGGTCAGGTCTTCGACATCACGGCATCGGCGCCGACAGCCTCCGATCTGTTCGAGCGCGTGGACCTGTTGGAGTTTGCGCGTCACGTCGAGGGCGAGGCGCTCGGTCCCGTCGAGAACATCGGCCAGGCATTACTCGCGCCATGCGATCTTCAGGCTATCAAGGCATGCGGTGTGACCTTTGCCGTGAGCCTGTTCGAACGGGTCATTGAAGAACAGGCTGCGGGCGACGCGACGCAAGCCGACACGGTGCGCGCGACGATCGCGCAACTGATCGGCACTGATCTCTCCAAGATTCGCCCCGGCACGCCGGCTGCCGACAGTCTGAAGCGGGAACTGGAACGGCGCGGCGCATGGTCGCAATATATGGAGGTCGGCATGGGGCCTGACGCAGAGGTGTTCACCAAGTCTCAGCCGATGTCGGCAGTCGGCTACGGCGCGGACGTCGGGCTTCACCCGGCCTCCCACTGGAACAATCCCGAGCCGGAAATCGTTCTGGCGGTAAACAGCCGCGGAACGATCGTCGGTGCAACCCTTGGCAACGACGTCAATCTGCGCGACATCGAGGGCCGCAGTGCGTTGCTGCTCGGCAAAGCGAAAGACAACAACGGCTCATGCGCAATCGGTCCGTTTATCCGGTTGTTCGATGATCGCTTTACGATGGACTCGGTGCGGGCTGCCAGCGTGTCGCTCAGGATAGAAGGCGCGGACGACGAATTCATTCTCGAAGGCGTGAGCCACATGCGCGAGATCAGCCGTGACCCAGAGGAACTCGTCGCCCAGACTGCCGGGCCGCATCACCAGTATCCCGACGGCTTCATGCTGTTCCTCGGCACGATGTTCTCTCCGATCAAAGACCGGCATGCGCCGGGCAGTGGCTTCACGCATCACCTTGGAGACAAGGTGACGATTGCAACGCCGGCGCTCGGCGCGCTTGTCAATACCGTGCAGTCGTCAACCGGGATCGAGCCCTGGCGATTCGGCGTGCGCGCTCTATACGAGGCACTTGAAAAACGGCGGGCGCTTGCCCACGCCGTGGGGCAGGTAAGCGAGGCGTAAATCAGCGCTGAGCGCGGGAAGAAAGTTTCCGCGAGAGCGTGGGTGACGGTCGGTCGACGGCGGTCGGTCGCGTTGTGCTGACGCGCCGAATCCATCTGCGCTACCCGCCAAACGACTGACAGCCGAAAACGCTCAGGCAACGCGCGGACCTGGTGTGCTTCCTTCAAGATGAAATCGGGTTCGCCGTGGCCACACACGTCGATGTCGTTACACTTGATGTCTGGCCAACGCTCCCTCGCCTCCCCGCTCACGGATCTAAAGCAGATTCAGTATTTCATCGCGCTGTTCGATGATGGCTCCGTAACACGCGCCGCCAAGCGGCTCAATATCGTGCAGCCCGCGCTCAGCATGCAGATTGCGAAGCTGGAAACGGAACTGAACAGCCAGCTCTTCGAGCGCGGCCCGCATGGCATGACGCCGACCGACGCCGCACGGCAGATGTACCGCCTCTACATGCCGATCATGCGCGACATCGACCATGCACGCGAGCAGCTCAGCCGGCACGACGTGATCGTGGCCGGGCGTATCTCGCTCGGGATGGTGGCGTCGGAAGCGGAGAGCGTCCTGCCGGAATGGATCGCGTTATTCAACGCGCTCTATCCGCATGTCGAGGTGTCCGTGGCCGACGGTTTCAGCGCGCAACTGATCGACGCGGCGGAAGCGGGCCGGCTCGACGCGGCCATCATCAACCGGCCCCGCGGGCGCCTGTCGCTCGATACGTCTCCACTAGTAGCCGAAGAAATGGTGCTCGTCACGAGCGCGAAACACGGCCCTGCGCTGCCCGACACCATGACCGCATCCGCGCTGACGGAGTTCGACCTCGTCCTGTCGACGCGCCGCAACGGCCTGCGCGGCATACTCGACGCCGCGCTGCTGAATGCCGACATCGTGATCAAGCCGCAATTCGAGATCGACCTGCTGACCACGATCGTGCAATTTGTCGAACAAAGCAGCATCGCGACGATCATGCCGCGCGTGTCGTGCAGCGGAAGGTCGACGACGGCCTGCTGCGCGCGACTCCGATCTCGGCGCCGCGAATCGTGCGTCACATCGTTTGCGTGAGCCATCCGAAGCGGCCGATCGGTCCCGCCACGACCGAGCTCATCGACATCATCGCCGACCAGATCCGTCGCGTCACAAAGGGCATCGAGATCGCGGACCCCGATCCGGCCAACGGCAACGAGGCGTGAGCCGCTTCGCTGGCGCCGGCCTTCCGCCGGCTAGCGCGCGTCGCTGCGGGCAGCGAACGGCGCGACGCAAGTCGGCCTGTCGCGCGATCAGTGCGGGTCGCGCATCGGCTTGTTGTCGAGCTTGTCGTGCGTCTCCGGCACGACGAACGCGCCGATCAGGCGGCGCCGCTGGATAAAATGCAAGAAATAATTGAAAAGGCCTTCCCAGAACAGCTCGCCGCCGCGCACCACGACAACGGACGGGGCGCCGACCGGTTCCGGCCGCCACACCCGTCCAATCATCAGCGCACGGTCGAGATCATCGGGAAGGCAATGATAGCTAGTAGAGTGCATCGTCAGGCCCCGCCAGTAACGGTTTAAGTTTGATTTAAAGTACCACGAGCCGTAGTCCGGATTAGCGTTGCCATCGCACGCGCAACGCGACAGTCGTGAGGCGCGCTGCGAGCCCGGAATACCGCATCCATGCTTCAATTCGAGCGCGCCGCCACGCATTCCATCAAGGATGGTCGGAATCATTGGGAACACACCTTGCAAGTTGCTCGGGTAGCCAGACTTATATTATGGTATCCGTACCAACCAGTTTTCTGGGGTTGCCTAGGTCGCGCAGGCGCGCGCGCCGGCAACCCAGTGGATCGGCTCGATCAAGGATTACGTTGGTCGCTTGACGCGTATCAGGTTCCGGATAATCCTCTCGGTAATGGCCGCCGCGGCTCTCCTTGCGCTCGCGCGCGGCCGTCGCCATCAGCGCGCCGACCTCGGCAAGATTAGCGAGTTCGAGGGCAAGAATGCGATCATCCGCGGTTTCGATGCGCGTGTCGTTTTCCAGTGCGTCGACCGTCTGCGCGCAAACGTCTAGGAACCGTCGCAGGCCCGTTTCGTTGCGCACAACCAAGAGTGATCGGTCCGCAGCTCGCTGCAGGGCCGCGCGTAACACACTGAGCGACTGCGTGCCGTGGCCGCTGAAACGCTCAACATATGAGCGAAACTCCTCCTCAACGCAGTCAATACGCGCGTGATCGACCGACTTTGCGCGCCGCGCGGCGGCCCTGCCCGCGCGGCGGCCGAACACCTGGCAGGTGAGTGCCATGTTGCCGCCAAGCCGGTCGGCCCCGTGCGGTCCCGCCGCGACCTCGCCCGCGGCGAAAAGGCCTGCGATGTTTGACTGAGCATCCTCGTCGATATACAGCCCGCCATTGACCGCATGCCCCGAGCACGCGATCTGGATCTTGTCGTGGTACAAATCGACGCCGCGTTCCTTGTACCAGGTATAGGTATGCGGCCACATTTTAGCGATGCTCGTGGCCGGATTCGCAAGGATGCGCTCAAAATCGCGCCCCGCGAAATCCATGTAGACGCCCCCTTCCGCCGTGCCACGTCCTTCGTTGATCGTCTTCTGGATCGATATCTCAATGTAGCGTGACACGTCGCTGGAACTGAACGGGAAATGGCGTTCCTTCGCGCACAGCACCTCCTCGAGCGTCAGGCCGCCGGGCAGATAGTCGTCGACAAAAGGGCGCCCGTCCCGGTCTGTCAGATTCGGGCGCGCATCCCACAGATAGTTGCCGAACAGATTGATGAAAGGCGAAATGACGCTCACGCCCGCCTGCATGAACTCCATATTGGTTAGCCACGCGCCCCCGCGATAAGCCATCGCATAACCGTCGCCGGTGATATCGGACGGGTACAGGTTCTTGCCGAACAACTGGCTTGCGCCGCCCGTCGTCAGTATCGTCGATTTCGCGCGTATTACGACGGGGCTGCCGTCGGCGTCAATCGCGTAGACGCCGTGGCATTGCCCGCCGCGCACGATGAGATTGACGACCATTGTCCGGTCGAGCACGCGTACACCTTGCCGTGAAGCCTGGGCGCCCAGCGCTGCGACGATGGGCTTAAAATGATTGAGTAACACATGAGAACGCGGCCGCGATGAGAAGCACGCTCGAAACACGAGATACCGCCCGTCCTCGCGTTCGAAATTGACGCCTGCCTGTTCAAGCTCTGCGAGCGCGCCCTGCGCCTCGTCGGCAAGAATGCGGCAGAGTCGCGCGTCCGCCATCTCTTGTGCCGCAGTCATCATGTCGCCGTAAAAGACGTCAGGGTTATCGTGCGGATCACCGGCGCCGTCGGGGACGTTGAACGCGCCCACTTCTGCCACGCTATGGAAGGTCGCACCGCTTTTGCCAAACTGTCCCTTGATCACGACCAGGACGTCCGCGCCCGCTTCGCGCGCGTCGAGAACCGCCCGCAGGGCGGCCCCGCCGCTGCCGACAACGAGCACGTCTGTCACAATCTCTCGAGGTGTCCAACTTGCCATAAATTGCCTCTCTTCGACTCCCAGTCACGCGCTAACCGACGTGCGGACGGAGGGCCCTAATGAACTAGATGCGCCGAACGGTTTCTCGCTCTGCGCGGCTGTCTAGGTGCGGCGCGGTCTCGCGGCTGAACATCATGGTCAACGCGGCGATAAAGGACGTAATCGCCACGAGGGCGACAACCGACAGGATCGCGCCGTTGGACCAGACCAGCAGCATGCTTGCGAACAACGGCGTAAAGCCGCCGAGCACGATCGACACGACCTGATAAGCGATCGACATTCCGCTGTAGCGCATCGTTGCCGGGAACAATTCGCAGTAGTACGCGGCGATGGGGCCGTACACGATGGCATGACCGAGGCCGAGAGTAAGCACAAGGCCGAGTCCTAGGTACATCACTGAGCCGCTTCCGGCCATGAGGAAAAACGGATACGCCATCATCGTAAGAAATAGCGCGCCGGTGATAATCACCGGGCGTCTGCCAATGCGATCGGAAACGGCGCCCGAGAGCGGAATTAACAAGACATTAACGACACCCGCGAGCATCACGCACAGTAGCGCCGCACTGCGCGTGATGCTCGTGTGCTGCGCGACGTAGGAGAGCACAAACACCGTGTAAATGTAGTAGTTCCCCGCTTCGGCGCAGCGCGAGCCGATGGCTAGCAAGACTTCCTTCCAGTGACAACGCAGCGCTTCGCCCAGCGGATTGCGCAACTGCTTCTTAGTGCGACGAATTTCTTCGAACACTGGCGATTCACCTATTTTGAAACGCACATAGAGTCCGAGCGCGGCGAGCACAATGCTGATCAGAAATGGAATGCGCCAACCGACCGACAGGAAGGTCTCGTTGGACATCACCGACGAGATCAGCGCGAAGGCGCCGGTTCCGAGCACCATCCCCGCAGAGACGCCCGTCTGTGGGAACGCGCCGAAGAAGCCCGCTTTCCCGGACGGCGCACTCTCGACTGCCATTAGGGCGGCACCGCCCCACTCGCCACCGACAGCGAAGCCCTGCACGAGCCGCAGCAACACTAGCAGGACGGGCGCCCAGATGCCAGCCTGCGCGTATGTCGGCAGGCAGCCGATTAGTGCCGTGGCGATGCCCATCGTCATCAGCGTCAGCACGAGCGTTGCCTTGCGCCCTATCTTGTCGCCAAAGTGGCCGGCGACGATTCCACCAAGCGGACGTGCGACGAATCCCACCGCAAAAGTGCCGAACGTCGCAACCGTTCCCACCACTCCGCTCACGTTCGGAAAAAACAGATGGGCGAACACCAGCGCGGCGGCCGTGCCGTAGAGTGAGTAGTCGTACCACTCGATCACGCTGCCAATCCAGCTTGCAAGCAAGATCCGACTCTTCGACTTCGTATCTTGGTAGTCCTTATTTATGTCCATGCCTGTCTCCTTGTTATATGAATTCCAATAGGCCGTGCGTTCAATCTGTGGTGCGAACCCGGGTCTCTTTCCCGGTGTACTTAAGGCGAATCTATGGGCGCCGTCGAGCCTGCCGCTATCTGAAACTCGGCTTGCGTTTTGCGATGAACGCACTCACGCCCTCTTTCGCATCCGCCGAGCAGAATGCGCGGTCCATCAGATCGAGCACGTCGTTCAACGCCACGGCCTCCGGATGATCGAGCGTGTCGGCAATCGCCCGCTTAGCGAGCGACAACCCGCTTGCTGATGCATCGGCAAGACGCACGGCGAGCCTGCGGCTTTCGGCTTGGACCTCCTCTTTAGGCACGACCCAATCGACGAGTCCCCATGCAAGCGCCGTATCCGTGGGCACTACGTCGCCGAGGAAAATCATCTGCTTGGCACGCGAGGGACCGATGCGCCGTGTGACGCGCACCGTGCCACCGCTACCCGGAAAAATGCCGAGCCGCGTTTCGGGCAGTCCGAGGGGCACCCCTTCGGCTGCAATAATGAAATCGCAGCACGCCGCCAGTTCGAGTCCTCCACCAAGCGCGAGGCCATCCACCGCGGCGATCGTCGGCGCGCGGAAGTCGGCAAGCTTCGAATAAACCAGGTTTTCATACCGCAGTTTGTGCTCGATGACCGCCCGCGGTTTCATCATTGCGGTAAACTCCTTGATGTCCGAGCCTCCGCAGAATGCGCGCTCGCCCGCGCCTCTCAAAATGAGCACGCGCACGGCCGCGTTCTCGTCGCACTGACCAAGTACATCGTCGAGCGCGGCGGTCATTTCACGACTGATCAGGTTGAAGGGCGGCGCATCAAGCGTGATGATCGCGATGCCCTCTTCGATGGACAGACGGACGTTTCCACTCATGGGCTGTTCCCCTTTAAAGTTTGACTGCCTTGCCGACGGGCATCGAATTCGGTTTTCCAGCCTAGCGGCGCCTGCCGGTACAGTCGGGCATCCATCGTGCGCAACTCGGGCGAGACGCGTACGTCAAACTCGATTTGCTCAAGCACATCGCGGCGCAGATCGATTCCGGGTGCGATCTCGACGAGCACAAGGCCGTCGCGATCCAATTCGAATACTGCGCGATCAGTGATATAGCGCACGAGCTGTCCGCGCTCGACTGCTAGCCGGCCGTTGAACGTGATCTGGCCGACGTCCTTCACCCACTTGCGAGTGCGACCCTCAGCCTCGATCCTGAGTGCTCCCTCGCCGTCCGGATGCACCGACAGCCCGCCAGTCGTCAGCGTGCCGAGGAACGCGACCCGCTTCGCGCCCTGGCTAATGTTAATGAAGCCGCCCGGTCCGTTGATCATGTCGCCGTAGCGGCTGACGTTGACGTTGCCGTGCCGGTCGACTTCGGCAAACGACAGGAAGGCCTGATCAAGACCGCCGCCGTCGTAGAAATCGAACTGGTCTGGATGACGCGCGAGCATGTCGAAATTGACACCGGCGCCATGATTCTTACCGCCGGCCGGCACGCCACCGATCACGCCCTGCTCCACGGTCAACGTGATGTCACGGTAGATGCCCTCTTCGGCCGCAACCGCGGAGATACCGTTGGACATGCCGAAGCCGAGATTGACGATTGCGCGGGGATACAGTTCCATTGCCGCCCGACGCGCGATGACCTTGCGAATGTCGAACGGCAGCGGGTCGAAACCCGACTCCGGCACCCTGAGATGGCCGGCGAACGCAGGCTCGTATCGCGCGTTATAGGTTTGGCGCTGCTCGGGCGCGACTACGAGATAGTCGACCAGGTGCGCGGGGATCTCGACAGACCGCGGATGAAGGGATCCGGCGGCCGCCATTTGTCGGACCTGCACGATGACTACCCCGCCGTTACGCTTCGCGCCCATTGCGAGGGCAAGATTCTCGCCGAGGAACGCTTCTTCTTCCATGGTTATGTGGCCGTTTTCATCGGCAGTCGTGCCGCGTAGCACGGCGACGTCGACCGGAAACGCGCGGTACAGCAAATATTCGTCGCCGCGTACGTCGACGAGATCGACGAGATCATCCAGCATGTCGCCCGCGCCTTGGCGCCCGCCCGACTGGCGCGGATCGACGAACGTGCCGATGCCCACCTTCGTCAGAACGCCCGGGCGGCCGGCGGCACGCTCGCGCGCCATCTGGGCCAGCACCCCCTGCGGCAGCGTATAACACTCGAGTTCGCCGGCGATCGCCGCAGGCGCCAGCTTTGGGCAATTGTTCATCCCGCCGTTGATGACCCGGCGCAGCAAACCGCGCGCAGCAAGATGATTGAAGCCAGTGTCCTGCCAGTCGCCGATCGACACCGTGCTTGCCGCCGTCAAATCAACCGGGTTGCCGGTGCGCTCGAACCTGTCACGCAGTGCCTCGATAACGCCCTCCGCGACGCCATGCCCGCCACCCGACCCGCCGAAATAGACACAGTCACCGTCGTCAATCAGATCAGCCGCTTGCGAAGCGGTAATCACCCGCGGCCCGAACGGCCGCCCACTGTCATGTTGCACTCGTGTCTCCTTTTTCGCGATGGCTCACCGTTCGCGTCCGTTGCCGCAGCGATAGACAACATGTCCGAGTACTGCGACTGACTGACATGGTAGTAAGTCGTCGGCACGATTGCAATCTTTGTCGCAGAAAAACTTTGGGCAGATTTGGGGCGGCGCGTCGCCTGGAGCGACCAAATGCAACCAAATAGGACGTCATCATTCCCGTGCCGGATCGACAGGTATCGATCGCTCGTCCCGTTAAGAGCAGTTCGCGGCCCAGTTCACGAATTTCTCGTTAAGCGCAGGTCAGTTCGGTGCGACGTCGGATTGGGTGTCGTATAGATCGCGCAGCCGGATGCCAGCTGCCTTCCTATCCCAGGCAGCATCCGAACGCGCGCGGCTTCTGAGTGCGCTCTTTTTGACTTTCTGTGTCGGCGTGCGTGGAATCGACGTAATGAATTCGATAAAGCGCGGCAGCATGAAGTGAGGTAGCTTGCCTGCCAAGTGACGCAGCAAGGCTTCCCCGTCCAGCACCGCGCCGGGTTGCAGGGTGACGAAAAGCTTTATGTCGTCGTCGCCGTCGAACTCGGACGGCACTCCCACTGCCGCCGCGTCAATAACGCCCGGCACGGTCCCCGCCGCCATCTCGATGTCGTACGACGAGATGTTCTCCGATCGGCTGCGGATGCGATCCTTCAAACGCTCCACAAAATAGAGATTACCTTCGCTGTCGAAGTAGCCGGCATCCCCGCTGTGAAACCAGCTGTTGCGCCACGCCTCGACCGTTTTTTCAGGCATTGCCACGTACCCCTGCATCATCGTGAACGGATAGCGAGGACGGACCATGATTTCGCCCACTCCGCCGACCGGCAGGCACTCGTCAGTCTCAGGGTCAGCAATCTGTAACTCGTACCACTCCGAGAGCACCTTGCCCGCCGAACCCAGCGGATGTGGCTCGTCAAGGTTGGTCCATGTCACGCAGCCTGTTTCGGTCATACCCCACATCTCGATGCGGCGAAAACCGAAGCGCGATTCGAGCCGTTGCGTCAGGTGGCGGGGCATCGGACTGCACATAAGGCGCCATAAGCCGTGAGCGCTGTCCTCCGCAGAGGATGGCGTAGCCGCAAGCATCTGTAACATCGGCCCATGCGCAATGCTGACCGTAGCGCCGTACCGGCGGATGCGCGTGAGCCAATGCCGCGCGTCAAAGCGGGTGTCCAGGATCACTTTTCCGCCGGTTGCAAAGGTCGACAACACGCCCATGAACTTCCCGGCAATGTGATTGAGCGGATGCACGCAGTAGAACACGTCAGCCGCGCGCGCTTGCGTCGCTTGCCCGCATACCCGAGCAATCAGGCAGACTTGAGCATGCGGCAAGAGCACGCCCTTCGACGGCCCAGACGTGCCGGAGGTGAGCATCACAGATGCGGGGCTCGATGGCTTGCACACGACGGCAGGCAGGGTTCGCGGAACGGCGACTATGTCGGCGTAGGAGTGGTTTCGTAACCGGGAGAAACGGCTCGCCTTGACCGCGGAAAAGGCGTCGAAATCAACCCACACGACATCGTGGATCACTGGCAGGCTATCAAGGACGTCGGCGAGCGCATCGGCCGAGCGAGAGTCGGCAATCACAACACTAGGGCGCGTCAGCGCCAGCGCATGACGTAGAACTTCTCCGCCGACCATCGGGCGCAACGGCACTTCGACGGCCCCCGCCAACGCAATTGCCATCCACGCATGTAACGCCTCCACGCTATTGGGCAGCAAGATCGCGACGTAAGCGCCTGGCCCAACCCCCAGCGAGGTCAAATGGTGCGCCAACGCTGATGAGCGCCCGAGGAATTCAGTGTAGGTTTCGATCCGGGAGGACTTGGCTCGTGCCGGGCCGGGCTCGTCGCCGACCTCCTCAACGAAAACGCGGTCGCCCGCCTCGCGCCACTGCTTCTCGGCCAGATGAGGGATGGTCAAAAGGGTGCGGTCATCGGAAATCATTCGCCTATACGGAGCGCCTCTGGCGCCGTCTCCTGAATTTATACTGACTTCATGGTAAGTTTCGTTGTTGTGAAAGTCAAACGAGTTGAGCGATGCGATGAGCCGACAGCTTCACCTGCTAAACTCGAGTCACCTACCAATGCTGCGGCAGAGAGTCTCATTGAAAAGCGAAATCAAGGAACTGGCGACGCGTTTTTTGATACGCCAAGGGTACCGAGGACTGCGGTTCTCCGACATTTCGGAGGCGCTGCAAATGACCCGCGCCAATATCCATTACCACTTCGGCACCAAGGACCAGCTGGTCGAGGAGATCATTTGCGACTATGCCGACTCAGTAGTAGACGTTTTGACAGAGATCTGGAGCTCGGATGATTACTACACAAATAAGGTTCTTGCGACAATGGAGTTCAACCGGTCGCGCTATCTCGCGCTCAATCCTACCGGCGAGGCTAACGGCCCGTGGAGCCTGATTTCGCGGATGCGTTTGGAATCCGACATGTTGAGCCCGACGTCAAGAGAGCGGCTGCATCGCTTCTCGGCCCAGGTCGACGCATTGATCGAAGCGGCAATCGCCAAAGCGTGCACTGCGGAAGAGTTCACCAAGAACGCGCCGGTCAAGGACATTCAGTTGCAGATCGTGATCATTATCGACAGTGCAGGGTCCATTACGATGGACGCCGGATCGTTCACGCGCCTTGAACAGCTCTATCTCGCGCATTTGCGTCTGGTTAGTCTCGGATACGGCGGGCCGCGGAGCAGTGTCAGAGCCGATAACGTGACCGAGCCACAACAAGTTCCATCAGCCTCTTGAAGCGACCAAGTGCTCGATGTGCTTGAGCACAGTGAAGAGCTCCGCTACAGCCAGCGGGGCGCCTGATACCTTGCCGGTCCGCACCCACGCCCTCTCTCAGGCGAGTGTTTCTGCACCGCCACCGAAGGCCAGATCGAGCCGTAGCGCCATTTCAGGGGAAATGCCGGCCTTGCCGGTGATCAGGTTCGTCAGCGCCTGCCGGCTGACACCCAGCACGCGGGCACCTTCGGTAACGCCTTGCCCTTGGCCAGACACTCGACTTCCGGTGCATGCAACGCATAAAGCTTGTTCCTGGCATTCGGCTTCTGCGTCAGGATGCGCCTCGTGCGGGCGATCAGCTCCGTTGCTTCAGCGCAGCCTGGGTCGGCCACCTGGGCGACCTGCCGCTTAAAGCGCTGGGAGCATGAGGCCGTCGTTGAAGCGATGCAGCAACGGCTCGACCAGAAGCCGGACATGATGCGCATACGCCGTCAGACCGTCGAGCATCCATTTGGTACGCTGAAGTTCTGGATGGGCGCGGCGCACTTCCTGATGAAAACCCGCGAGCATGTCAGCACTGATATGAGCCTTCATGTGCTGGCGTACAACCAGGCGCGTCATGGCGATCCTCGGCACTGGATCGATGATGCAAAAGATGCGGCCTGAGGACCGACTTGCATCAGGTCCGCTGTGCCGGCGCGCATCAAGGCGCCCAGGCACCTCTGCTTCTCTCAACGTCATCAAAGACCCGATAACCGTCAGACCGGCTCAACGAGGCCGACGACGGCCGTAATGGCTCGTTGGGAAAATCGTCGGGGCGCCCGCGCCGCGTTTCTACACAACCTGGGTCGCCTATGGTCTGATGCGCCAAGAAGTAAGCGGCCACTAAGGGACTCTCGCCTCCCTCCTCGCGGCGTCGTTGGAGCGGCGCCTTCGCTCTCTGAGAGCTGAACCGCCCCGGGAATCGTGGAGGCTGGTTGGTTTAAGTTAATGCGGGTTCAGCGGCAGCTGTTTCAAGTTGCCGATAGTAGTTTGCCTCAGCTTCGGCGGGCGGGATATAGCCGAGGGGTTCCATCAATCGATGATGATTGAACCAGGCCACCCACTCCAGCGTTGCCAGTTCAACGGATTCCCTCGTTTTCCAGGCGCGGCGATGAATCAGTTTCAGCCTTGTACAAGCCGTTGATCGTTTCAGCCAGGGCGTTGTCATAGCTGTCGCCCCGGCTGCCGACCGACGGTTCGATGCCCGCTTCGGCCAGCCGTTCGCTATAGCGAATGCTGACGTATTGGGCGGATTCAACCGGTCCTCGCAACACCTGCAATCGAGGAGGTGTTGCATGGTGTGAAGTGCAAAGCAGGTGTATCGGTGCACCGGTCGAGCAGCGATGTATTCGCCGGGCGCGCCATCACTTGGAAACGAGGTCGAGCGTCGCTTTTGGAGACAGATCGCGACTGGCATTACAAGCGAGAAGGCAGCGGAGGCGGTAGGCGCATCTCAAGCAGTGGGCTCGCGCTGGTTCCGCTATCGTGGCGGCATGCCACTATTCATGTCCAAACCTATCGCTGGTCGATACTTGTCGTTCCTTGAGCGAGAAGAGATAGCATTGCTCTCTGTCCAAGGCCTCGGAGTGCGTGAAATCGCTCGGCGTATCGAACGCAGTCCATCAACCGTTTCGCGAGAACTCACGCGCAATGCTGCAACGCGCAGTGGGTATCTCGAATATCGAGCCTCTGTCGCGCAGTGGAAGGCGGATCGATTCGCTCAGCGACCGAAGCCAGCGAAGCTGGCGACTAATGAACGACTGCGTCAATATGTACAGGAGCGTCTGGAAGGCAAAGTTCATGACGCTGATGGCCGTGCAATTGCTGGGCCGAGGCAGGCACCGTTCAAGGGTCGAAATAAGCCCCATCGCCGCGATCGAACGTGGGTCAATGGCTGGTCGCCTGAGCAAATTGCCAATCGGTTACAGGTAGATTTCCCGGATGATAAATCGATGCGCGTTTCCCACGAAGCCATTTATCAAGCGCTTTATATTCAAAGGCGCGGCGCACTCAAGCGCGAGCTGGTGGGCTGCCTGCGCACCGGGCGCGCGTTGCGCGTTCCTCGAGCGAGAGCGCGTGCCAAGGCGTGGGCGCATGTCAGTGAGCAGGTGATGATTTCCAGTCGGCCTGCAGAGGCGGAAGATCGTGCGGTGCCGGGCCATTGGGAAGGCGACCTCCTCATTGGCCTGAATCGATCCGCGATCGGTACGCTAGTGGAAAGATCAAGCCGTTTCACGATGCTCGTGCATTTACCTCGAGAGAAAGGCTACGGGTTGATTCCGCGCACGAAAAACGGGCCTGCGCTGGCCGGCTATGGGGCCGTCACGATGGCCAACGCACTCAAGAAGACCGTGACTGACTTGCCTGCCGAGTTATGGCGGTCATTGACATGGGATCGCGGCAAGGAGCTTTCCGATCACGCCCGCTTCACTATCGAGTCTGGCGTGAAAGTATTCTTCGCCGACCCGCAAAGCCCGTGGCAGCGTGGTACGAATGAAAACACTAACGGCCTTCTACGACAGTACTTTCCAAAAGGCACAGACCTGTCGCGTTGGAGTGCCCGGGAGATCCGGGCCGTTGCTAATACGTTGAACTCAAGGCCGCGTAAAACTCTTGGATGGAAGACGCCTGCGGAAGCCCTGGACGACTACTTAAAATCTGTTCAACAATGCAGGTGTTGCGAGGACCGGTTGAATCCGCCGTCGCAAGTGTTCAAGCAATTCCTTTTTCAGGGCGCCGCGAGCTTGAATATAAAGGCTCCGATAAATCGTCTCGTGTGACACCAGATGGTCCTTGTTGACGGCATATACATGCCTGAGCCAACCAGAAATCTGCTCAGGAGACCACTGCAGCTTCAGCTTCGCAGCGACGACTCGCGCCAGCGTCTGGTTTCTCACCAATTTGCAAACCTTCGGGCGACGTGCCCGATCCCAGGCGAGCGCGTCCGCCTGACTCGCTCGATAACCTTGCACGCCTCCGTTACGCAGCAGCTCGCGGCTGATCGTGGAAGGAGCACGTCCCAGCCTGGCTGCAATAGATCGCATCGACAATCGGGCTACCACGCAGCGGGAAATTTCCTCGCGTTCCTCAAGCGTCAGTGCCTGCGGTGCGCGGTGCCTTTGCGGTGGTTCGATGCCGCCGGCCTCCGCGAGTATCCGCTGTATCGAAGAGTGGCCCCGATCAAACAGTCTGGCAATCTGATGAATCGTTTCGCCTTTGCGCCAGCGGTCCCACATCAGTGCCTTCTGACTCTCAGAATATTAGATCCTCGGTCTCTGCTTCATTGCAACACCTCCACTGCTCACGCAGATTCTAGTGTGTTGCATCCACCGGTTGAATCCGCCACCGACTATCGACGCCCAGCTCGTATCCGTCGACGCCCACGAGCGCACCCGCTATAACAGCGGGACCGGATATTCCCTGCGTTCGGAAGCTCGTGAAAGCGATTTTCAGGGCATCGCGAAAGAAATTCGACGCCGTTGTTGACGGGATGATCTTGCGGTCGGCAAATGAGTGTCCGGTGAACGTCACCGCTTCGATTGCACCGGAACGGAACACCTGCAGATATGCATAATGACCATCTGCATCGGCGGGTGGGTGGACGACAAGGCCTTCAAGGTTTAATGAACGCGATGCACCAGTCCACCCCGGAAGAATGTATTCCGCATACTTTCCGTCGTGCAAGCTCGCAACGTCCACGGCGGAAGCGTCAATACCCCTCCCCACCGGAATCACATGCAGTAAGCTTTGCGGGCCGGATATCAGTGGCCGAATTGCGTGCCCCTCCCGGATTGCCGCGACCCGCTCTTCCACAAATAGCTTCGCTTGCCCCGCCAATGACGCATTCTTATCGAACGCGCTTCTCAGTTGATCATACGAGAGTTCAGAAGTGTGTGTACCTGTTCGCATGACAAATTTGCTATGTCCGTTGAGGATGTATCGATGCGGGCCATTGAACGATGCTGAAACGCGAACCGCGAGGACATAACCACCGCTCACTGAAATCCCCCGCATTTGGACGCTGACGAGGCGAGGCTCGACGCCGGCGTCCAGCACCTGCGACAGCCTGCGCTGTAGATCGTCCAACGATTCATTCGTAACTGGAACTATGCTCGAAGCTACTCCACCAGACTCGTCGATGCCGTAAAGCAAGTCGCCGCCATTTCCGTTTGCGAACGCGCATACGTCTTTAAGAAACTCGCTTTTGCTGCGATCGTCTTTGCCTGGTATGGTTCGCTTGAAGTCTAGAGTCTGTGACTCAACCGCACGATCTTCGCAGAGCCGCTGGAGATCTTCTTCAGACAAGGACGAAAGCGTGGAGTTAATCATATCCGCGTGTCTCTCCCGACCGTTTTCCGATTTAATACGACACAGGCCTACTTGGAGCAAAATTCGTCGCGTGAACGAGGGCCGTGCTAGCTCGTTGGCATTCTTCCATCTCGACCTTTGAAAGTGTCCCAGCTTCTTTCAGCTGTTCCGTGCACCGCTTATTGGTTGCCCGCGCTTCCGGCAAATTAGCTGCATACCATCCGATGCTATGCGCAAAAGCGCTGAATGGCATGACAGCAGCCACAGAGATAACGGCAATCATCGTATATTTCATCACCGGCTTTTCCGTGGTTACTTCGAGTCGCGCGCGTACTGCGATTGCAGCACGCTCAAATCCTGCATCGCTTCCACGACATGAGGCCGATAGGCCTGTGCCTGCGACGCAAGAATCTTGACGGAGGGAAGCTCACCTGTGTCCATCGACAGAGCCACACGGAGCCGCGCCTTTGCGGCCGACCGACGATGACTTGCAAATGATGCGCGCGCAGCTTGTTTGCGAATCGTTGTCATAGCTTTCCTATGCCTGACCGACATCGATGGCGTCTACCTCGTGGGTCGCTTCTTCGCCGGATGCTGGAGCCGATACATGAGCAGCGCAGAAGCCACAGGTTCGGGCCAATGCGTGCTGCATGATCTCTGCGCCGCTGAGTTGCGGAAAGCACTTCTCCAGCCATTTGCCACGCGTGCCATGCTATTCGCACTGCCATGATTGGCGCATATTTTTAGCCCCGTTTTCCTGTGTGCCGGCGCGGCCGGCTTTTTCCGATTCTGCTTGTACGGCGCTCCTACTTGCCGTTTACGGCGTCTTTGAACTGCGG
>NZ_BAYE01000035.1 GCF_000685095.1 Paraburkholderia caledonica NBRC 102488 | reverse complement strand
GGCCCGATCAGGTGATTCTGCATTCGGATAACGGCGGCCCGATGAAAGGCGCGACGATGCTCGCCACCCTCCAGGCGCTGGGTGTCATGCCGTCGTTGAGTCGTCCGGGTGTAAGCAACGACAACCCTTATTCCGAGTCGCTGTTCAAGACCCTGAAGTACCGCCCCGCTTACCCACTCAAGGCGTTCGACACCCTGTTTGCCGCACGCGCCTGGGTGGGCGCACTGGTGCGCTGGTACAACCACGAACATCGTCACAGTGCGATCCGGTTCGTGACGCCAGCGCAACGCCATGCGAATCTCGATCAGGACATCCTGGACCGACGCGCGGCGCTCTACGAGAGCGCCCGGCAGCGCAATCCGCTACGATGGAAACGCCGCAAGCGCAACTGGCAGCGTGTAGATGCAGTGCATCTGAACCCGGATCACATTGACAACCAGGGTGCCGCCCCACAACGCCCTAACCAGGAGAGAAAGGCCGCCTGAAATTTATTCGTTGAGGCGACAACTAGCTTGAAACTTTCCGCTGACATGCCTGTCCAGTTGTGGCGGTCATTGACTTGGGATCGTGGCAAGGAATTATCCGATCACGCCCGCTTTACCGTCGAGTCCGGGGTAAAGGTATTCTTCGCCGACCTGCACAGTCCATGGCGGCGCGGCACGAACGAAAACACGAATGGCCCTTTACGACAGTACTTTCCAAAGGGCACTGACCTAGCCCGGTGGAGTGGTCGAGAGATCCAGGCCGTTGCCAATGCACTGAATACCAGGCCCCGGAAAACGCTTGGGTGGAAGACTCCTGCCGAAGCGCTGGACGAATATCTAAAATCTGTTCAACAATCCGGTGTTGCGACGACCGGTTGAATCCGCCTTGTGCACGACGATCCATATGCCGGATACCGGTGCCGTCACCCTGGTCACCTTCTGCTGATCCTCACCTTCAGAGGTTCAAGGCCACGCGAACGTGCGTACGGGTCAGCAATCGCATCTGTCATATGCGTGAGTAGCGCTTTGGTATCGACATTTCCCCGTCGCCCGCAAGACCTTACCCAGCAAGCCTTGTTCAACGTTTGTTCAAAACCCTTCGCCTGACGAAGGCCCTACGGCCATGCATGCAACGGATTCTGCAGGCTTACGGATTGAGGTCCCGCTTGTTGGCGCTATTCAGTGCGATATATCGTTTTCGCGGCTCAGGCCACTCGCAGACGGCAAGTAATCGCGAGATTGTCGGTGCATCACCGTTTGATCCTGAGGTATGCCCGGCTGATTGCGGGACGGGTGTGAATCCACAGCCGCGAGGCGAGCCATGATGCTGAACGGTCGCGCACTTCTAACCGAGTAATCGAGCGAACTGCGCTGCCATCGTTTCCAGGGTAATTGGACCCCTTCTCGCATGTGTAGAAATGCCGGAATCCTGCCTGATAGGCGACACGTCGATAGTCATCGTCGTAATAGCCTTGGGGCCAGCACAAGTGATCGGAAATGGCTCCGAGCCGTGTTTCCAAGGTCGTGCGGGCATCGTGGAGATCGCGCTCGAGTCCCGCGCACTTCTCGTCTGCATTGAATGACACTTGATCCCATCTCACATGACTATGGGTATGGCTGTGAAATTCGAAGGTTCCCGCATCGCGCATCGCGTCGATTTCAGACCATCGGAGAATCGCGCGATCAGCTTCACCGTTTTCAATCGCGACTTCACCGGCTCGATGGTTGAGTAGTGGAGGCAACGTGCCGCCAGCGCCCGCATGGGCACGCGCCGGCCCTTCGCCGATCCAGCTCGTCACAAGAAAGCACAAAGCGGTCAAACCGTGTGCTTGAAGCACGGGATACGCATGAACCCAGTTGTCGAGATAGCCGTCGTCGAATGTCAGCATGACCGATTTCTCCGGCAACCCTCTCCCGCCAGATAGGCGGCTAGTTGCGTGCTGCCGATCGTCCTGTACTCCGCGTCTGCCAGATACGCCATTTGCGCAGCGAAGTTATCGGGCGACACCGTGATCATCCCCGGCGACGTGCTGATATGGTGGTACATCAGCACGGGCACTCCTTTGGCATGCCGGGTCATCCCGATGCTCCTCGCCGGCGGAATACGTGACGCTGGCGATCGATGCCGCGCAGGTATAGATCGATTGTCTCTCTCGCCATACCTTCTACCGTGAAGTTGTTGTCGGTCTTGATACGACCAGACAGTCCAAAGCGCGCGCGCAATGGTGCGTCGTCGACCAGACGCGTGAGCGCGGCGCGCAACGCGTCAATGTTGCGCGGGGGCACGAGCAAGCCGTTCACGCCCGAGTCGATCAACTCGGGAACCCCGTCGACGTCGGTGCCAACCACGGGCAGACCCATCGCCATCGCTTCGATAATCGCTTGGCCTAGCGCTTCCTGGTGAGTCGGGAGCACGAACAGATCACAGCCACGCAACACGTTGTTGATGTCCTTGCGGAAGCCCAGCAAATGAATCCGTTCTGACAAACCAAAGCCGTCGATCATCGCCTTCAGTTTGGCAAGTTCACCGCCCTCGCCAGCGATTACGACGTGAAAATGCGGTCGATCAATCATCATCGGTCTTACGGCCGCGATCAGGTCCTCGTGACCTTTTTTTTCGCGGAGCATCGCAACCACTCCAGCGATGACTGTGTCTGAATCGAGTCCGAGTTCGTCGCGGAGAGTCGAAAGCGTCAGCGGCTCCGGCTTAACAATGCCATCATAAATTGTATCGACGCGACTTTCCTGCACGCCGGCGGAAATCAGATAGTTGCGCACGTAGTGACTCACCGCCACAACGTGATGGGGAATCCAGTTGTACGTAACCAGCGATGTGATGGGCAACGCCAGATGCCGCGTTCGCACGATGAACGGCGTTCCCGCAAGACGTCCGGCCGCGCCTGCGACCAAGGTGTCATGGCCGCTATGCGTAATCAGCACATCGAAGTTATGTTGTTCGAGAAGCGTGCGGATTCTCAGCATGGAACGCACATCGGCGCCCCCGTGTATGGGCGCGTGATGCACTGTAAAGCCTTCCGCTTGAGAACGGATCCCCAGCATTGCATTGTCGGAACATACGAGTTCAACGGTGTGACCAAGCGCACGTAGTGCGATCATTTCCTTGAGTGTACGAACTTCCTGGCCGCCCCGCCTCGATCTTTTCGAGCATCTCGGCGATATGCTTCGTAGTGAGTTCAGCGCATCTGATCGTGCCGATTTCGTCGCGGATTGCGTTGTCGACATACTTGCGATGGCGAATCGTCTCAGGCTTCGCTCTCCAGGCCGGCATCTTGAGCAACAGGGCGGCGACGGTTTCCTTCGGCATGTTGAGCCGCTCGGCGAGCGTCGTCGTCGGCTTTAGGCTGAGAAGCGCGAGATTAGCCTCCAGCGCTTCATGTATCGCTTGGGCAAGCGGCATGCGTCCGAGGATGTGCGTCTCTTTGCTGATAGGGTCGCGCCACGTGTAATAGCCAAGGCGCGGCTCGTGGAGATTGTCGGGCCAGTTAGCGCGACGGCGGATTCTAGGACGTGCGGCCATATTTCTGTAAAACCCTTTGTGCGAGGGACAGGCGTGCGGTACCGTCATTAAAGACCGCGTTTTGGTCGACGTGATACGACAGGCCAACTTTGACCGGCGCTGGATAGATCTTTCCGGCATTGACCCACAGGCGAGCAGTGCGGATAGCGGGCGGCGGATCAAACTCACGCTTGAGCCATTCGTCGAGACGGATTTGCAATTTACACCCAGTGTTTGCGCGTGGTTTCAATCATTCGTTTTGCTGCTGCTTCAATCAAAGCTTCTACTAAAGTTCCTGGCGGGCCGGCCGTTATTGAAGTTCTCATCGCTTCATGTTTCCGTACGGTGAGATCTCTCGGATTGCTCTTGCCCCGTCCTCGTTGAGGTTCGGGGCCTTTTTCAGTGGCATTGACCACATGGACCTAAACCTCACCGTCGCGCAAGCAAAAGCAATCTTCGAATCCGCCTGCGCTGCAGCCGAAGTCAGCGTGGTTGCGCAGTTCGGAGAGTTCGACATATTTAAAAACAGGCACTGCGTCGCATACGACGCGGCGCTGTTCCTCGTGCTGGAAGAGCATTTCGGCGACATGACCTTGCCTGAACTTCTAAGCATCATCGGATGAGTCAGGAGATGCGGCGATAGCGATATAGGCCGCAAATGCTGAGATCGTGCTCACGCTACGATTCCTCGTAACTCACGATGGAGACGGACATGACTGCCTTGCATAAGGAGGTTAAAGTCCCACCGTATAAGATTGCTATTGACGCTGAACTCGAAAAGCGACGTGGAGCTCCTGGTCCAAGCGGCTGCTATTACGCCCGAGCAATGATCATGAGGCTTGACGGCGCACCTGTGTATAAAAACTTCGTCACGTATCAAATCGAGCGGGGGGATGTCTTCGGAGATCCCGAGAGAGCGTTCAAAGACGCCGAAGAGCGGGTTCGTGAAGCAATCGCGAACGGGTTTCCGGACAACTGAGCTCACTTCGCCTTTTCCTCCACCACGCCCGAAGCGGGAGCGACTGGCAAATGAAGCACCGTGCCGAGCGGGAAATATTCGTGAGGGAGCATGTCGGCGAAGTGCGGATTGGATTCGGAAGACACGCTTTATTTGACTTGACCTGTGCATCTCTCAAGCAGTGCCGGGTGTTCCGTCAGTGATATTCTCACACCATCCGAAAAAGCAGATCGACATGGCTAGAGGGCGCTCCGACGTCTTGCAGCGTCAGCTTCCTACGTAACCAAAAGTTCACTAGGAACTGGACGTGCTTGTGCTTCAGTGAGTATGGAGACTGCAAGGCGAAGCCGTTTTGTCGCAGTTCCTCAAATGACTTGCCGAGCGTCATCGTTCGGCACTTCTGCGTCTGCATCGAGAGCGTTTTCGGGCTCCCCGTTGCCGCGCTATTCGCACGGTCCACATTACGCTCGAGCAGCTCTTCGAGCACCGCCTTGAAGTCAGCGGGCAGCCGGTAATTGTCCAAGGCTTCGCGCACATCAAGAATTGTAGACATCTTCACCTCGTCCGTGTGTCGGGGAGCACATCAGTGCCCGCCATCATATGGGGCCGTCGCGGCCACCGAGTCCCTGCTTCCGGCGGCAATTTTCAGTCAGTCGTCCTTCGCGCCTGAGAGGGGGCAATCTGCCGCGACACAGCCTCCGCATCGGCTCAGGGTGAGTTATCGACTAACGAAAACGGCTCGTTTGGCGTGGCCGTAACCGATGTCGACGGCAGATGCCCGATACCTTCATTCACATTCTCCTGTTGGTTCAAACTGCTCGGCGTGCCGAGACTATCGTCCCGCAGCAGCCTGTTCAGAGCACTGCTGTGGCCAGCGTTGCCTGCGCGGCTGTATCACGTTGAGCCAAGGCGGTCGCAGGCCGTTGGCCGCGGCGAAGACAACACTGCTTGACCGACCAACTGTACAGATCTGATGAGGTTAATAGGGAAGCGAATGATCACTAATTTCGCCTGGCTTTCGGCGGAAGCAGCGAACATCCAAACGCGCGCGCATTCACGTTTTGTTGCGTTGAAGAGCAGAGGCAACGGGTTACGCATCGAAGGAATTTCTTCGCTGGATGCATGGGCGCGCTGCCTCGGTCGTTCGACGTTGCCTTGACATTCCGCCACGCATGGCACGCTGAAGCTATCCAGAGTCGTCGCTGCTCAGCGACGTGTTTGCCCCGCTGCGAAATGTGGCGCCACCGAAAGCTGCGCTGCGTTCTGAGGCGAGACGAGCGGGGCGAACTCACGCTGCCGTCTATCACCCCTTCAGTCAATCAACGGAGAACATATGAAACGGATAAAGTCGCTGCATCCTCTGGCCGGTAATAACGCAACCTCTGCCAACGCGTTGTGGAAGGATCCCAGTGCGGCCGCTGAAGGGTGGGACGCCGATCAAGCTCCGTGGAAGGAAAAGCGCCGTCGCGTGTGTTTGCCATTAACAAACCGTATCCGATCGCTACTGGATGGGATGACCGGGGATGCATGCGTCGTTCGCCTCGGAGTGCTACTGGAGCATGCCCCTGACACGCGCAACCCGGTGACCTGGGTAGACTGCCTGGCTATATCGGCATTTGGCGTGTTTGCCATCGATCAGTACGAGTGGATCGGCAAAGTCGCGCGCTCTGCAAACGAGGAGGAGCTCCTTCTGCATGAGAGGCCCGGTGTGGTCTGCGTTCAAACCTCTCCATTGCGCAGAGCAAAGCCCGTATTACGCCATTTGCGAGGGGTACTCGGACAGTTCCTGTGTCCGGTCGAAAGCATCGCCGTCTTCGCCGACTCCGACTGCGCTCGCGATCCAACGTTGCCGGAAAACATGCTTCAAGGCGGTGAGTTACGTCATTTCATGCGCACGCGCCTAAACCGCTTTCGTTGCAGCCACTCTCGGTATCTCGATCCTCGAAGGATCGCGGCGCATCTGCAGTCGCACAGCCCGGACTGGGGCCAAGGTTGATACTTGCCCTCGTCGATGTTCACTTGCTGAGACCGTCGCCAACGGCGCGGACAGACGCGGGCAACCACTGAAGTGCGCGTCGCCTGCCGGTGGGCTCTCCTATCAGACAGTACGGGTTCACTATCCGCGAGCGCCGATGGCCCGGGTGCGCCCGACAAGCGCAACGGGACTACTCGGTCGACGGCAGCGCCGAATTCAAGCCCGAGGTCATGTTTGACGACGGTCACTCGATCTGGATGCGCATGCCCGCGAAATCGCAAACGTGGCCGGTGCCGATGTACAAGGACCACGGCGATCGCGTCGTCGGGAATTTCATCGCCGAGCTGATTCCCTTATTTCCAGCGGCTGGCCGACAAGAGTGTTCTCGTTTCCGTAAAGGATGAGGTGAGGGTGGTGCGTGGACGCCGGCGCGTGTCGGAGTGTTCTGACTGTAGCCAAAAAAAGCCTAACGGTTGGCCTTCACTCAATGCCAAACCTGGTCTTCAGCATTTCAATCATGAACTCGAGCGCCTCTACGCTGTTAGCGTCCGACTCTTGAAGGTGCAATTCAACGATCAGGCGGCGCTTTGCATTCTTTCCTGGCGCTTTCCTAACCCTCACGTTGACGCCGGGTATATCGATACCCGCAAGGCGGTTCAGGATCAGTTGGGGTGACGGCCTACGCGGCGAGCGGCCCGCCTCGGCTGCGAGCGCGCGAACATTATTCACCCCCCGCAGCGCTATCAGCCTCACTATTTCCTTGCCGGCCGCGAAAGTTAGATTGTCACCCGGAAAAAGCATTTTCACCTCAGCTGGCAACGCCTTCTCAATGGTGATTGCCTCGCTAAGCCGGGATTGCGGTATGCCCATATGTGCCGCCGCGACGCCTTTGCTCGGGAATTTGCCTTTTAGGTAATACGCTGCAATGGCGAGCGGCGCGTTCAATCCCGGAGGGGCCGCTCGTGAGCTTACTTCGCCGCCCGATCGCAAGGCACGCAAAATATCCCTCGCGTCCATTCCAGTTGTGTCAATCTCTGCGGCGCTTGCAGCGAGCAGGCTTTCTCCACGCTGACTTGCCAGTCTTAGGAGCGCGCGCGCGTTTCCACTGCTCAAGCCGGCTTTGTCGAACAGTCCTGTAAGCACCCTAGGCAACCGCGAGACGGCCAGAGCCTCGGCGATCCTCGGTGGCGCCAGGTTCGTCTCGAACAACCTGGACAGCTTGGCTGCTGCCTGACGATATGTGTTCCATTGCGTTCCCACGCCGGCCTTATAAATCGCTGCTAGCCTCAATGCATCGTCGACGACTTTTTCCGTCATTGAAACGTCTCAATAAAATCGTTGGGAGAAGCACAGCCAGCAAGCCACCGTCGAAGGTCTCCACCTAGAAACCGAAAGGTGCACCCCTACGGTTGCTTTAGAACCCGGCCAATCGCTTCCGCGTCTGCAACCGCTACTGCGCCGTTGCACCGCGCGTTATCCGCCGCAGTTCACGGCTTTTTAACCATGGTTAATTTTTTTGCTCGCGTCGCCCGCGCAACCGACTGTTTTCAAACAGGAAAAAAGCAAGCTATTTTGTTCCAGGAATGTAAATTTGTAAAAAAATTCGGAACAGACCGTAAACGATACACCGCAGCACGCTCAACGGAACGCCGGAAGGGTGCCGATTTCGATCCTCTTTACGGCGGAGATGCCTAACCATGGTTAAAGTTTTCGAAGCCGGCGACGGAACTGCGAACTGTCGTGACCACAAAGGCGCTCAAATCTATGTGCCTTTTCCCTCAAAACCCTTGTTAGAGATCGTTTCAATGGTACCCATTCATCAAGGGTTGCCATGTGCATTTTCAGGAACAAGCGGCAGGCCGCGCTATCCACGGCCCCCGGCATGTATGCCGAGGAAGATCCATCGAAAGTCATTTACGAGGCGAGCACGCGGCTGAAGGTCGAGAGCAACCGCTCGATGCTCATTGCCTTCGCCTGTGCTGGGGTCGCAACCGGTGCCGTCTGGACACGGCAGCCGCCGCCTTCCGACTATCCGTCGTGCCCACCGTGTTCCTTTCAGCTGTTGCCATGGCTTCACGGACCGTTTGCGGACTCAACGATTGGTAACCTTGGGAGAGGGCGCGAAATTTGTCCACAGATAGGCGTTCGCCATTCTTGCCCGGCTACCCCTGTTGCTTCGGCGACGCACTGCGTCGCATTCTTCGTGAATCTCGACCCGCTGACCCGCCCAACCGTCTGTTGCAGGGGTAGCGCCCGTCGCGACGTCGGCGCGTCAAGCGGTACGGCGGTCCGACTACCTTGGGTCCGTCGAGCTGCGGCTACTGGAACGATAGGTGTGTCGATGCGTGGAGGCGGCTCCCCTCGATCGAGAACCTTCTCGGCTGTAGTTCGTCTTTTCTACCGGTTTCGCAACGTGGACCTCTTGGTGGCGGGATTTGCGACTTCAGTCGTCGCGAACCGCGCTGCTCGTCACCATGTCGTCGCTCGCTGGTGGGACACAAGACCGTCGTGCTCTTGGCCACCTGCTCAACGTCGTTTAAGTGCGACCCAGTATGTGAGCGATAAAGCTGTAAGTGCGTCCAGTTTGAAGCAGCTTGCCGCTGCGGCCAGCGTTTTTCTGACGATCCTTGACTTCGGCTAGAGCCCGGTACGCTGGTTTCACCCATCTAACGAAAGGAGAAGCCGAAATGCTTATAGAACTGCTCGCGTTTGGCGCCACATTGCTGTGGGCGTACCAGGGCCACAATGAAGAGCTGTCCAGCGAGAAGGCTCTTTCAGGGGCGCGATGGATGGATCGTGCAGGGCGCGGCGAGGAAGGGGAACAACTCGTATCTGCTGATCTTCAGCGACACCTCGTGCGCCTGTGTGGCGATGACTGGCTGATCTTCAATGGCCTCATTCTTGTTCACGCGCCCGATAGTGCGTTTCCAACCGTCGAGATTGATCACCTGGCGATCACCCCGTTCGGCATCTTCGTGATTGAGACGAAGCACTGGGGTGGCGCGGTTACGCGTGGTGAAACCGATGCAACGTTGATCCTTTCGACGCCTGACGGGCAGCGGCACTTTCGCACTTCCCCAATGAAGCAAAATGGGCGAAAGGTTCGATTTCTCAAAAGCTTGATCCCTCCGAGGCTCTGGCTCGTTGAAGGACTTGGCGTGTTTTCCAATGACGCGACCACGCTGGCCCCTATGCTTCCAACGGCACTGCTTGAGCGCGGCGAACTTTATCGGCACTTGAGGATACGCCAGCAGCAGTTTGCGCGGACGGGAATCGCTCTACTGCCTGTGCAAAAGATCGCGGACGCGGTACTTCGGCATGCTGATACGCGAGCCGAGGCTTTCGCTGAGCATCGGCAACGCATCCGGGACGCCCGTGCAGCTGAACAGGAATGATGCTGTGACCGGTATGGGCTTCGAACGCCAGCGCAGGCAGTAAGCGCGATCATCCTCAAAGCCGATCCGTCGCCTGCAAGTCGCTTGCATCGCAGCCCTTCCTCTCCGGGGCGCGACGAGAGAAGCCTTACAGGAATGCAAAGCGAGGGGAGATCGCGCAACATGCTGTTCGACGTCTCTTGTGTCGCTGCGCCTCCATTGGCGCCGCCTCCGTGGCGGCCCGGATGGAACAGCGATGCCACCCAGAGCAACATCGAGCGCTGCAACGGTACATCGTACGGTCGAGATCGTGCCGTTAACCAGCGCTGCACCCATTGCCAATCAGAGGCTTCGCCCCGATTCCAACGCTGCCCACAATGCCGTCAATCCTGGCTAAGCAAAAGTGGCGGGAAGGCGAAAGGTGGCGGTAAGCAGACACCTTGAGAGACATACCGTAACCGAGATCATTCGGCGGTTAGACCCGTAACGCGTTACACGCTACGACCCTCGTCCGCGTGTGAACCGGCGAAGCGAGCGTGCTATTGAGGAATAACGAAACGGAAGTGCGCGAGTCGTTCACAGCTCTATCAACGGAAACTGCCGATAAGCCGGATAGACATGGGGGAAAAGACGGGGTCACAACGCTGCCGTCGACATGAGAGAGTGCATCAGCCATGTCGGTGCTGTTCTGCGAGTGCGCGTGAGCGCTAGAGAATGCTCTCGAACGCTCATGTGATGGCTCGCCCTGCCGCCCGCAGGTGCCGGGCTCGACTGCCGAGAAAAAAGCTGCAGCGAAAGACCCCCGCTTTTTGTGATCTTTCGCCGCCACCATGCCCTTGCCGACCGCTATAGTCACTTCATCCCCCGCGTTTTCAACGCATCGACAAGACGAATCGAAAGATTCCTTCGAACTTCCTTTTTCTCTATCCACGATGCCAGTTGCGGCAGCCCGCCTGCCAATTCTGGTTTTTCGCCTGGACGATCAGCCCGGCATTCGTCGCCGCCGGGGCTGACCTTATCTCCTTTTACAACGTAGCCGAACGGAACCTGTCCATTGGGCGATCAATGTTGTGCCGGAGATTCCCCTTGACCACCTTTTTCCTTAATGGAGCTGTCATGAAACTTGTAAATGTTGAAGTCTCTTATGAGGGTGGCACCGTATTGGCCGACCGCGTGTTGCTTGACGTCGATTCAGCGCAAGTAACCTTGCCGCCGCGGCTTGCATCCCTTATGGAGGTCCTGGATGGTTGCGATCAGATGAAATCGTTTGTCGTCGATTGCGGCGGCACGCGGTACCTGGTGAAACATGAATCAGGGCGAGGGCACTTCGTTGACTTCAGTACGCCGCGCCGCCGCGGCTTCTCTGCTGGCGCTATGCAGCTCTTTTCACCTTCGCCCGCACAACAGCGGCTCAACGGGCGCTTCGCTCATATGCTTAGCGCGATGGCGCTCATTGCAGCGTGTTTTGAGGTAGCCACCACGCACGCTTTCAACTGGCATTCTCTACTTGAACCTATTTGTCTGGGTGTATTGTCGATCGCGCTCTTTTTAGTCGGGCATCGTTGCTTCGCTGCCCGTTGCCTTTGAGCATGCGTTGCGCCGCCGCCCAAGCGGTGCAACGCCTTATGTCCGATGCCAGTAAGCGGTAACTGTCGGAGGAAAGTCTGTGGTGCCGGCTCCTTCGGGAGCCACACCATTAGACAATGTTCCCCTTGTGTGTGATTCCGACCTGGCGCGCTATTCTCAGGCGCGCTAGACAGGGCGCAACCAACGCCAGACGATGTTCTGATATCGGGGCAAGCGCTCTGGCAACCGGTGGCTGCGATGTTCTGCATCGTGGTGGCTCATCTGCAGTGTGGCATCCCCGACACCGGCTCCCCTCAAAAATGCCTTGCGGCCGCCTGCAGCAATATGGCGACGTAAGCGCGGCTAATGCGATCCCGCTCTTCCACGCTGGTCGCCGTACTCGTGTCTCCCTGCAGCACAGACACACGGGCCACCTGTTGCCTCCTCAGACGCGCCACCAAGGCGGCAGTCGCCATCCACTTCCGTTACCTCGCAAAGAAGGCCCATCCGTCACGGATCCCACAGCTCAACGCATTACCGGCCCTCACTGCGAACCAAAAGTCGACCTATGCGCGTGGCTCACCCCGGTCCAGCGCAGTCATTTCAGGCAGTCCCATCAGAGGCGACGTGCCGGACAAGAACCGTCATTCCGGGGACCTGTTCGCGTCACGCGCACGCGATCAGGGGTTGGTATGCGCGTACACCGAGGAGTCTGACGATGAGCATGATGTCAAAAGCGGTACACGATGCAGCGGTAAGCAGCAGAAAAGCGGGGGGCAGCTTCGCAACACAGCAGAACAGGCGGCTGGATACGACAGGGCTATTGCGCTTCGCCCGGCAGGTGGGCGAGATGCGTAAATCCATCACTGAGATTCCTCCATGGGTAATTCACGCCTATGCGCAATACAACATTGCCCAAGGCAAAGCAGCGGGCACGCTCGCCAATATTTTTTCGGCCATCCGTGTGACGTCTCGCCATGCGGGTCGCGACATAGACGAGATCTGCAGTAATGAAAGGCTCGAACTCGGTCGACGGGTCAGGATAGGAGCGAAGCGGGCAATGACAGCCGCGGAAGTTGACGAACTGCTCGCGCGGGCGAGAAGGTTGGATACGGGATTGGTGCACATGATCTCGCTGGCCCTTCATCTCGGCCTGCGGCGAAAGGAGGCGCTTATGTGCGCACCGGATCTGCAGATGTGGCTTGATGGCCTATCGCGCGGTGACGCGACACTTGCCCTCATGCGGGGCTCGAAAAACGCAAGGCCACGGCAAGTGCGGATCATCGCGAGCGAACGCGAGCGAACGACCAGAGCCGTTCGTGCAGCTCTCGCCTATAGTCTCGAGCACGACCTTAAACTGGTCACAGGACGACAGAAGACGCTCAAGTCGTCGATGAACCGGATGACAGCCTTGCTTCGTCGCGCGGGCATGACGGGAACACTCAGCTTTCATTCGCTTCGCTACACCTATGCGCTCAAGAGTGCATTGGAGATGCTTGAGGCGGGAATGGCTCCCTATGAGGTTCTCGTTGAACTGAGCGAGTCACTCGGGCATGGGCCCACACGCGTGCAGATGATCCTGGCGCACTACTGTCAACCCATCAGGGACAGGTTTGAAAACCACGTATCAGGGCATCACATCGAGGCGGAACGTCGGCGCAAGCCCTCACCGTTGCCACGTGCCCAGGCGCGTTTACTGGCGAAGCATCGACACGGCGCGTTGAGCGGCTATCCGATTGGCCGGACGGATAATTTATGGTCCACGGCAGGTGCACCGTTACCGACCTCAACCGCAGAACAAGATTTGCAACCGTGAGGAATTTCCATGTCTGAAGGTGTGCTGGCTAGTCAGGCAAAACGTCGAGCTGAAGAAATCGGATTGAATGAATTCATGCGCTCGATTGCGAGTGCCGTGTGGAGCGCGTTCGAAGGATTTTTGCCTGCGGGTTCGACATGTCTCGCGCGGCTGCAAGACGTTGACGTAGAGCTGGTCAGACGCTTCATTGCGTCGCGAGCGCAGGAGTACACCGATGTGGAAGAACTGCTGCTGGAGCTTACCTGTATGAGGTTGACGCTTTTAGCGGCGGGTTTCCATCATAGGCAACTGAGCGCGCTAACGGTTCGGGTCAAACGCGAACGGCTGCCAAATGACGCGAATGGCAAGTACCGGTTTACGAAAAAGCTGTGCAACCCCGGTTCCTGTGCTCCAGTAGCGCCTGCTACCAGTCCCCGGACTGTGCCGCGTGATGCAGCCACGGTTCGTGACATCCGATGAATTCCTCGACCTCGTTCCGCCGATCCGACTCAACGAGTCGTCTTCGCGTTCGCCTCCGTGTCGCACGTTCGTCCTTGCCCGCGAACACCGGGCGCATGACTGGTTCATTACAAGGAAAGAGCATGACAATCCACTATGACTACCGGTACGTTATCGCCTGCAGCGGCTTGCCCGAACAGTTCCGGCGGGACTTGCGCGGGCTCGCCAGCGGCAGGATCACCACAACCTACGATTACCGCACCCGGATAAAGGAAAGAGTGTCACCGGAAGCGCAATGCCGACGGATCGCTGAAATAGCTGAAGGGTTTGAGGCACTGCATAGTAGCGGCTACGCCCTGCATAGTCCGTGGGACTTCAGGGGCAAGCATCTGCAACTTCTTATAGACCGGTGGTCCGCGCAGCACATGACGCCCGGAGAGCGTGCCGAGCGGTGCGAGCACTGGTGCCAGTGTCTGCTGTGGATCCGCAAGCGGCAGCTCATTAGCTTGCTTAACGCTTGGATAAGGACACGGGCCTCGCCGCGCGAGAACGACAGTCGTCGTTGTACGCATGTAGTTGGCTATGTGCGGCCTGCCATCCCTATACTCACGCGCGAAAAAGTCTTGGAGGTTCTGACCGAACAGCGCGGCAGTCTGCGGAGGGCCGCGCGCGCTTTAGGGACAACCACGCATTCGATCTGTGAGGTCCTGCGCGAAGGTCGATCGCCCGAAACGCAGCTTCCGCCCGGGCTGACCATCTTGCCCGGAGGTTCACTCCCTGTAGCCGGCGATTGTCGTGCAGCACCGGCACACGTCAACATTGTCGTGTGATGACGCCAAAAAGGGAGTTTGGTCGGGGGGCTGGCTACAACAGGAGCACTAGTTACTGCGAAATGAGGTGCCGAAGGCATAGAGGTATCGGGGCTTCTCGGGTGTCCTCAGGTACATAACGACGCGTGAGCGACGCCTGCCAGCAGATGTCCGGTTGAAATTTGCGAATTCTGGCTGATTGGCTTGCTTTTCGGATTTCGCAAATCACTTCATTTTGCTTGAGAGATCATGAGGTTACGGAACATCGGCCGCAACGTTAGGACCCGTAACGCGTAATCGATGTTTTCTGGATATCGGCTGAGCGCGGAGCGATGTGGCGAACTGCGTGGCAGGAATGGGTCAACTTCGCACGCGAAGACGGCCGGACGATTCGGGCGAGAGCGTTAGCGCTACCACGATTCTTGCAACGGCAGGTCGAGTTTGACGCTCCGTCCTTGAGCTGGGAACGCTGCTGAACGTCGGAATCGCCTGCGCTGGCCGCGGTGCAGAAGGGGCGGAAACGCACCAACGCCGCGCCCGCATGGCTGGATTTTTCGCGCGCAGGTCGCTTGCGTTGTCGCGCCACGCTCCCCTGTTGCGCCACCTTGGTGGACCCCAGTTGTGATAAGCGGCAGTTCAACGCATATCGACAGGCAAACAACCTTCTCCCGTCAGAAAAGACAGGTCACCTTCGTGCCAGGCGAGCGGCGCGCCGCGCATACCGTTTGGTCCCGGCGAAAGAGGCTATTTGTTGGAAGATGAGACAACGACGCGAGAAGGATCTGACACTTGCGGCTCTATCGAACGTCCTCCTTGGGATCGCCCGCGGGCGGGTTCTCGGTCCTTCGCGCGGCGAGCTGCCTGGAGCGCGCACGGGTGGTTGTCTATGAAGCTGTTACGTTCACAGAAGGCCCCCCGATTCCGCCGAACCCGCGTATCGTATAGGCTCGCAGACGATCAGGCTCGCGACACTATTCATTCGAGACAGATGTTATGCCGCATGACAATGAGTTGATCCGGATAATGAAAGCAGTCCGCAAGTGCTTTCTGATTGTGCACCTGTACAAGGACGGGCTCGCTCGAGGTGAGTGGACCACGCAGAAAGGCGCCCTTGAGGCGCTCGGAATCAGCGCGGCGGAGCTGTCGTTAGCACTTCGGCTTGACGCACTGCCGGCAGAAATCGTAGATCTGTTTGAGTCTCCCGGTGCGATAACGCCGTATGCAGTGCGGGTGATTAGCGAAACCATCGCAAAGGATGGTCTAGAAGCCGTGACGCAGCGGGCCAAGCCACATCTGACCGCTGGCAACAAGTTCTCGACAAGGGTGGCCCTGGCGACGTTGAAAGGAAATCTGGCTGCGACTACGCGCGCTCTCAGGGGAAAGAAAACCGCCAAGAACGCCGTTCCGGAGGGCGCGCCCGCGTCGCCGCGAAATCTTTCGGATCGGTATCATATCGGCGTCCTCGAAGGTAGATGGACCAATTACAGTGGCTGCGCCCGGGAGCTAAAGATTTCTCGAAAAATCGTTCGCGACGCAGTTTGCATCGAAGCGCTCATGCTTAAGATGCCTTGCGCTCCGGGCCTAATTGAGGTCAGTTTCACCAGCGGCCGCAAGTTTCTGGCGCTTGAAAAGCAGTGGGGGCGGGAAATGCTCGTGCAGCGCCTGACGCGCCTTACCTCGCACATGCGAGAAGCTTCAAGCGACCATCTAATTCGCGCGCTTGTCGGCGCGAACGTGCAACCAGCTGACCTTAGTCGTATTCGTATCAGGAAGGGCCGTGGCAGAAACCGACTTATCATCGAGTGCAACCACGCAAGCTTTCTGTACATGTATCGCCGTCAGTTCGAGCAGGCAATGCAGCAGGTGCTAAAGAGGCTGACAGAAAGTGCTGAAGGTAACGACCTTGCTCGAATGCTATTCGCATCTCAGCAGTTCAAGAATGCATCTTCTCTAGGTCGTGTGTGAGCTCGGTAAGTGGTGCATGGCTTTGCCTTATCATTGACGTATAAGCTAGATGCTAGCGATGATCGTGAGCGGCGTCATCTTGACAAGGACGAAGCGTAGACTGCTGGTCGCTCAAGCGCAGCCGCTCGACTGGCACTCGCGCAGTCGGAGTGCAATTGATCGCGCGCCGGCCGGCCCTGCTATCACTGCGTGGACTTCACACGCAAGATCTTATTGCGAAGACCGACGAAGTGTGGGGTGATTCATGGCGAATCTGCTGTTGAGAAATGTAGACGATCAACTTGTCCAGAGCTTGAGGCAGCGAGCCGCAGCGCGTGGGCGCAGCGCAGAAGCCGAGCACCGCGAGATCTTGGCAAAAGCATTGAGCGCGTCTCAGCGCAAGACATTCGCCGAAGCGTTGATGAGCATCCCGAACGTCGGTGTGGAAGCTGATTTCGCGCGTATTCAAGGTTGGGACGGCGGGAGTGTATCCGGGCGAGAGCAAGGTCACCAGGGCGGTTCGCAAGCGGGACCGCGCGGACAAGGGCGCGACTGACTCTCTTTCGGAAGGCGGTGCAGGATGACATCGACCGGTACATCCCGTTGCCGACGATTGATGACTGCGGGCAGGCGTAGGAATGCGTTACCGGTCCAGCGTCACAGGATCACTGTTTTTGTTGACTGTTTAGTACGAGGGTTAGCGAAATGCGTTGGACGCTTCCGTTCTCCTTAAAGCCACGACTTTTGGCTCTGACGATGATGGTTAGGAAGTTGTTGCGCCAACTTCCTTTTTGTGTTCAAACACCCACGGTTGTTTGTCTGACTTTCAACCCGTTATAAGGAGAAAGCGCGCCGAACTTCAGCTTCGGGGATTGACCGGGGTAGGAGCGCGCCCGAACGTACCCCGGCTGTACCACCGATGTGACGGGGCTGGACCCGGCTCACCGCTTCCCTTTCCTCACCACCATCCACCGGGGCGACTTGAAGCGCACGATGCTCACATAGAGCCACACATAAGTCGCCGCGAACAGCACCACAAAGCAGAAAAGATGCAGCGTATGTCGCCAGAACAACGTGGCCGGCACGACCGCAATCAGGCATAACAACCACAAGTAAGGCGACGTCAGCGAGTTGCGCCGCGTCAACTCGCGTGCGGTGCGCGCGCCGACCGCCCAACGCATCAGCCGCTTATAGACCAGCATGTGCAGATGCACGCCATCAGGAATGCCCGGCGACATGCCGCGAATAAACTTCTTTCGATAAATCGAGAAACACGTCTCGAAGATCGGGTACATGAAGAGCAGTACCGGATACCACGCGGACACGTCGCGATTGCGCATGACCAGCATGATCGACAGTTCGGCAAGCATGAAGCCGATGAAGTACGCGCCGCCGTCGCCGAGAAAAATCAGCCCGGCCGGGAAGTTCCAGATGAAGAAGCCGAGCACCGCGCCCATCATCATGAACGACGCCGACAGCACGATCGGATCGTGCACCTGAAAAGCGACATAAGCGAGCGACGCAAACATCATGAACGCCACCATCGACGCAAGGCCGTTGAAGCCGTCGATGATATTGATCGCGTTCGCAAGCGCCGCCACCGCGAGCACCGTGACCGCGCACGAGATCACCGCATACGAGAGCAGGAAGTCGAGCGGCGGCACGCTGATGCGCGTGACTGCAATGTCCAGCAGAAAATAGGCAAGCGCCGCTGCCGCCATCGTGCAGACGAGGCGCGCGAGCGGCGACACACGTTTGGTCAAATCCTCGATGAGACCTGAGCCGAAGGCGGGCATGCCGCACGCGATGAGCCCGAGGATGCCGCCCGATACTGCCGGATAGGCATAGCGCAGTTGCACGGCCGAAACGATCAGCCCGACGAGAATGCCCGTTCCGCCGATGCGCGGCACCGGGCGCACATGAAATTTCTGTACGCCGGCCAGATCGGTGTCGGTCGAAAATTTTTCATGCAGATGCGCATAGCGCACGATCAACAGCGTGATCAGCAGTGAAACGATAAAGCCGAGCGCAAAACTAAGCATGAAAGTGGGCCTGAGCGAAGACGCCGAATTATACAAACGAAACGCGAGACGCCCGGAAAAGCGCCGGGCTCCCGAGAGCCGCAACCGATCCCAGATAGTGAGGCGCAAAACGCGTGCAAACCCGCGCCAGTCATGGATTTCACCTATGTAGCGAAGGTCGCGCCGCGTCGTTAACCTGGATGCGGCGACGTGTGCGCAATGCAGGGATAGACACTCGCCGCGGATCGACAAGACGGTTCCGGAGACCCAATGCTAAATAACATCACAATTCGTGGCGGCCTGACGCTGGTGATCAGCGTATTCGTTGCCTTCCTGCTGACCGTAATCGGCGTTGGATATGGCGCACTGAAGCTTGCCAACAATAGCCTCGACGAGACGCAGCGCAGCGCAGCGGCGCTCTCGCATCTGAAGGCAAGCTCGGAGAAGCTGCTGCAGGTGCAACTCGCGCTGGGCTCTTATCAAACGCTCTTCAGCGTCGGCAAGCAAACCGACGACCTGCTGCCCGCCGCGCACAAGGTGCTGGTCGAATCGAACAAGGACTTTCGCAATTACATGGCGGGACCGTTTTCGAGCGACGCGGAGCAGAAGCTCGCGCAGAACGTCGAGCAGGCCCGTAACGCGCTGGTCGATAAGGCAATCGAACCGGAGTTCAAAGCGCTCACCGACTTCGACTTCAATACGTTCCGCAACATTCAGGGCGAGACGGCAAATGGGTTCTACGCCGCGTATTCGAAGGCGATCGACGCGCTCGAACATGCGCAGACCGAAAATCAGCACCGCCAGGCCGGGACCGCCGCTCAACGCTTTCAGATTGCGACGCTGCTGTTCGCCGCAATCGGCGCACTCGCCATCGTGATTGGCGTGGCGGCGCGCGTCGCGTTGTCGGCGGCGCTCATCAAGCCGGTTAATGCCACCGTCAAGCACTTCGAGCGGATGGCCGCAGGCGATCTAACCGTGGCGATCAAGAGCCAGTCGCGCAATGAAATGGGCCAGTTGCTGAGCGCGCTGACGAAGATGCGCGACGGTCTCGTCGACACGGTGTCGCAAGTGCGCGGCAGTACGACGGCCATTACGCAGGGCGCAAATGAAATTGCGTCGGGCAACGCAGACCTGTCCGCGCGCACCGAGCAGCAAGCTGCGGCGCTTCAGCAGACGGCCGCGAGCATGGAGCAATTGTCGGCAACGGTGAAGCAGAACGCGGACAACGCCAAGCAAGCCAACCGGCTCGCGCACGGCGCACTCGACACGGTCACGCGCGGCGGCAAGGTGGTGTCGCGTGTCACGGAGACGATGGACGGCATCAGCGAGTCATCGCGCAAAGTGTCAGAGATCATCGGCATGATCGAGGGCATTGCGTTTCAGACCAACATTCTCGCGTTGAACGCGGCCGTGGAAGCGGCGCGTGCCGGCGAGCAGGGGCGCGGGTTCGCGGTCGTGGCGTCGGAAGTGCGCAGCCTCGCGCAGCGCTCGGGCGCGGCGGCGAAGGAGATCAAGGAACTGATCGGCGATTCGGCGGCTCAGGTCGAGCAGGGCGCGTCACTCGTGGCCGAGGCGAGCCGCACGATGAACGAGGCAATGCAGTCGGTCGAGCGCGTGACCGGCATCATGGGAGAAATTGAGGCTGCCGCGCTGGAGCAGAGCGACGGCATCGAGCAGGTCAACAAGGCCGTCTCGCAGATCGACGAAGTCACGCAGCACAACGCGGCGCTCGTCGAGGAAGCGGCTGCGGCGGCGAAGTCGCTGGAAGAACAGGCGGCCGTCTTGCGCGACGCGGTGGCGGTGTTCCGGCTTGATGCCAATCCGTCAATATTGGCCGTCCGTGATCGAGCCGCACTGAATTACGGCAGTCACAGTGCTGCATTGCCACGAAAAGACACATCTGTCCAAGTTATCTAAGTCCTGTTGCGTCTGTGTGCGGCCGGTATCTTCGCATCTAATGCGGACAGGGATCGGTGCCTGCTGTGAACGCGGAGCGGTTGCCGGCGGTGGCACGGCTTCTCGCACTGCCGCGCAGCGCTCAGCACGGCGGTGAAGGGAAATGCCGCATCGCTCCTATCGGAGCGCTCAGCGCGATCCATGAAGCCATAATGTGGCCGATCAAGGTACCGTCGCCATGAACGAGATTACTGCGTGCGAGTTGGCACCGGGCCAGCGAACCGGGGACAAGGCCGCTTGACACATCACCAAAGTCAGGCAGCGCGAAATGCGGCGCCTGTCGAGGAAGTGGTCCCGGGAGCCAAAGTCGCTGAGTTGGCAGGCCCCGGTGGCTGCCAATTCAATAAGGTTCCTTCTGCTTGAAGATGTTGCGTCAGCCACCACGATCCGCGTTCGCGAGACTGGCGGCACTCGTTCCCGTTATTCGTGAGACCGCTACCGATCGCCCTGCTGTGAGCCGAATACACGCCAGTGAACACCTGTCACCGCTTGAACGAATCTCTCACGCGCTCGCGGCGCGCTCATTGAATTCACTTGCTCCTTTGCGTCTGGACAGGCGTAGTCCGGTCGAACTGGAGCCGCTCGTCAATGCGTTGAATGATCTGCTGAACCGGCTCGACATTGCATCACGTGCACAACGCACCTTCGTTGCAGATGCCGCGCATGAACTTCGTTCGCCGCTGGCTGCGCTGAAGCTTCAGGTCCACGCGGCCGAGCGTGATGGCTCGCTGACTAGTTCAGGGACGTTCGAGCGCATCAAGGGACGACTCGACAGGATGATTCACCTCGTGCACCAGTTGCTGATTCTTGCACGCGAAGACGCGCGCCGCGCTGATCAGTTTGAAGTCGTCAGTTTACGGGGACTCGCGGAGCGTGCCGTAGGGGACGCTTCGTTTCTTGCCGAAGCGAGGAAGATAGATCTGGGCCTGGACTTCGCCGACCCTTTGATGGCTGACGATCCATATAACATCTACGCAGAAGTCGCCGGTATCGAGGTTCTGTTGAACAACGTGATCGACAATGCTATCCGGTACGCGCCGGAACACGGGAAGGTCGACGTAATACTTTCGCGCAACGGATCCGAGGTCAGCGTTACGGTTGTCGATAGCGGTCCCGGAATTTGCGAGCACGAACTGGATCGGGTTTGCGACCGCTTCTATCGCAGCGCAGGGACAAAGGAGCAAGGCAGCGGTCTGGGACTGGCAATTGCGGCGCGCATTGCCGATCGGCATAACGCCACGCTTTGCCTGAAGAACAACAACCACCGGCCGGGGCTTAGCGTGGCTTTGACAGGGCTGCGCAGCGCCTGAAGAAGTTAATCGGCATCGACGGAGTATTATGGCGCCGCCCCAGTGCGCACTGCTGTGTCATGTGTATGTTGAAGGCTCGCGCCGATGTCCGCAGCGGCTCGCAAAGCTGCCGTTGCTGCAGCCCTCGTCCGAAAGACCGCTCCGGGTGTGCGCCGTGAAAAGGTGGCGCTTTCCAGCGGGTGCAAGCCCCGCCCGGCAAATGCTCCAGCCGGAAGCAACCGGAGCAGCTATGGAGGCAACGAAGTGGCTGAAGCCTTCGGTGATGCGTGTCACAAATTGGTGACAGCGCGAGTGTGCAGGCCGTAACGCGAGTGAACGCCGAGCAAACCTCGAAAAGGTCGATGCGCAGGCCGACCCGACAACCCTATCGGGGAAGGCTGATACGACTGGGCGAATGAGCAGGCTGGACGCCCAGTCGCTGCGCCGGGGTAGTGGCGACAGCATGTACACAAGGAAAGCGTACGCAACACGGGAAGTCCCTCGGCGTGGTCAGGGATGACCAACCGGACGCCCGCGAGGGACAGGCCGGGCGCCTTGGGATGACGGAGAGGCCCGTAGTACTGCTGAAGCCGGGTAATGCCGGTGGAGGGAAGGGGCCTCAGTTCAAGACCAACGCAACACGTAGTAAGGGACCTGGAGATTGGGCAACCTATCAACTCCGATCAGTGTTCAGAAGCTGCAGACGGCGTTACACGCGAAAGCGAAGGCAGAAGCCGGGTACCGCTTCTACGCTCTGTACGACAAGATCTACCGTGAGGATGTGCTGGCGCATGCGTACGCCCAGTGTCGCTCGAACAGGGGCGCGCCGGGTGTCGATCGGCAAGACTTCGCGGCGGTCGAAGCGTACGGGGTGCAGAGGTGGCTCGGCGAACTGGCGCTTGCGCTCAGGCAGGAGAGTTACCGCCCGGACCCTATCAGAAGAGTGTTCATCCCGAAGGCCAATGGCAAGCTGAGGCCACTGGGCATCTCGACCTTGCTTGATCGGGTGTGCATGACAGCAGCGATGCTGGTGCTCGAACCGATCTTCGAAGCGGACCTTCCATCAGAGCAGTACGCTTACCGCCCGGGGCGAAACGCCCAGCAAGCGGTGATCGAGGTGGAGGAACGGCTGCATCGAGGGCAAACGGACGTTGTTGATGCCGACCTTGCGGACTACTTCGGGAGTATTCCACACGCCGAACTGATGCTGTCGCTTGCGCGACGCATCGTTGATCGGCGCGTGCTGCATCTGATCCGGATGTGGCTGGAATGCTCCGTGGAAGAAACCGATACCCGAGGCCGGAAGAAACGTACGACGGAGGCCAAAGACAGCAGACGTGGCATTCCGCAAGGCTCACCCATCTCACCACTGCTGGCGAATATTTATATGCGCCGGTTTGTGCTGGCATGGAAGAAGCTCGGACTTCAGCGCAGTCTTGGCAGTCGCATTGTGACCTACGCGGACGATCTGGTGATCCTGTGCAAGAAAGGGAAGGCTGAGGAAGCCTTGTCACGAATGCGCGAGATCATGGACAAGCTGAAACTGACGGTCAACGAGGAGAAGACGCGAATCTGCAAGGTGCCGGAAGGCGAATTCGACTTCCTGGGTTATACGTTTGGGCGGCTGTACTCAGCGACGACTGGCAAGGCCCGTATGGGCATGCGTCCGTCGAAGAAGAGTATCCGGCGCATGGTCGAAAAGCTTCATGCGATGACCGCCCTCAAGACGGTGTGGCAAGAGACCACGGAGCTGGTGGGCAGGTTGAACCGTACGCTACGCGGCTGGGCGAACTACTTCAAGGTAGGCTCGGACAGACGCGCGTATCGCGCGCTCGATAGCTACACTGCTGCGCGGTTGCGCCGGTGGTTACGCAACAAGTACAAGGTTCGACGTCGCAGGGGCGGGACTTATCCATCCCAGCACCTTTACGGGCACTTCGGTCTCGTGCGTCTGACTGGTCCATGGTTGTGAACCTGCCGTGTGTGAAGGCGTGATGTCCTGTCCGAGAGCCGGATGCGGGAGATCTGCATGTCCGGTTCGATGAGCGGGGTGTGGAAACGGAGTTAGGGCGAGGTTACTCGGGCACCGCCAGACGAAAGGGGCGGCAACAGACAAACCGAACCTACTGCCACCGCGCCACATCTCGACTCTACCGTAGGACGCACTGGCGACTGGCCATTTCCGGGCAGCGAAATCCCACTGGCCGCTTTCCGGCGATGAGTTTGAAGAGCCGACAGACGCAACTCGACGGCGGATTCAATCGTCGATACGACAAGACTTGTACGGCAGGTTTCACGTTACAACGGACGTTCGCCTGGCTGCACTGGAAGGCGGGAGTTCGGCCTCAATGGACGCCGAAGGATGTCCGCCCGGATCACTGGCTTTACGCGGTGAAGAGTCGGCGTGACGCCTGACTAGCGTAGCGGCTAGGTGAGCAGCCGACCGAGCGGCTGAAGGCAGTACTAAAGGCACTCGGCGACTGAAAACCTATCTCAAACGCGATCTGGCTCATGTTCCGCGTGCCCTTAAGCAGTTCGTCTTTAGCGATCGCGATACGCCAACGCTGCAAGTACTCGATAGGCCCTAAGCCCACGGTTTGACTGAACCGATGGCTGAGACCAGAGCGCGATATACCGCAAAGGCGCGCGAGCGAAGCGACGGTCCACGCCTCGGCCACTTGACCGTGTAGGATCGTCAAGGCACGCGCAACTACGGGGTCAGCCATTCCTGCAAGCAAGCCCGTCTGCATGGGGTTCAGCCGAAGCGCCTCACTACGCAATATTTCCACGAAGATCAACTCCATTAGACGCTTGGTGACGAACTCGCTACCCGGCCCGGGAGACTTTGCTTCGCGTTCGTTCATCGCGAGCAACGCGCGCAATTGGCTTGAGCCGGGATCGTTCGACGATACGCACACCACCTGTGGCAGTAAATCGAGCAGCATTTCCTCGTTCGCCATCCCGAAAACAAAACGGCCTCCGCGGAGCGTCATGGAGGTACCCGTGCCGTCACCGAGCGTCATGTCGGTGTGGCCTGCGTTGGCCGCGATCTCTTCGCTGTCTCGAGGTTCTACACCCGGGTCAGAAACCAGTGCGAAAGTCGTTGACGTTCGGATGAGCGCGAAATCCGCCTCTTTCAAACGAAGCGGTGGCATTCCTGGCCGTAGAAGCAGGCACTCTCCGCGCTGTACCCAACAGAACAGGACGTCGTCTCTTTGACGAAACGAAACGCCCCAGCGTCCTGATGCGTCGATGCGGGCCCAAAGAGTCGCCTGCGGCCGAAGCAACCGAATCAGGTCAAGAAAAGGATCCACGCAGTTTGGACAGATGGTAAAGAAGTTTGGTCTTTTCATTATATCCCGTTCGCTCACAGCGGCTTATCGTTCTGCCTGTGGTCCGAGTGGTTCCACGAATTCAGGCAATACTTAAAGGACAGCTATGACAGACTCAAACCCGCGGGATCTTTTTACCGTCTACCAGGACGCCTGGGCTGACATCGCTCACGCCGACCGTGAGCGATTGATTCGTTCGAGTGTGGCCGAGGAAGTTATTTTTACAAGCCCAAATATCGAGGGGCAGGGAATCGAAAATCTCCTGAACCATATCGAGGACTTTCAAGGGAAGTTTCCAGGAGCTTATTTCCGCGCCAATTCCGTTCTGGAACAGCACGGGCAACTGCTCGCCGAGTGGACGATGTTCAGCAAGGATGGCACGGAATTCCTGACCGCCCACAGCTACGCCCGATTCGATGGGACAGGGCGCTTTACTCGACTGGCGGGATTTTGGAGGCTGTGACATCAGTGCCGGTCGGTTCCGAGCGAACGATGGCCAGATAACTGGGTGCAGGCGACGTTAGACTGACCTTGCTCGCACAGTGGCGAACGGCAGTTTCTCGCCGAGTGAGGCAGCGCCACCGGCAATTCGCTCGCGGGAGGCCAGCAATTGAGCGAGCGCGGACGATTCCTTGGCTAATGCAAAAAGGGGGCGACCTCGACCGGCGGCTCCTGGGCCGACTACTGCCTGGCGCATCAGACCGTAGACGAGGTACCACTGTCGTTCGGTCCTGCCACATCATTTGCTTAAACGACCGCCCGTCAATCCCAACGACGATGATTGAGATGAGCGATAAACGGCTGGGATGAGAGTGACGCACCTGCCATGACGGCGCGTGTTCGTTAGCTTGAGGCGTGCTATCGTCGCGATTCAGTTTATTTGACAAGGTCCGTTCATGAGCGTCGTCCGCGATAGCAACGGCCAAGACCGTACCGGTTTCAAGCCCAATATCATGATCTACGGCGTCGGTTTCTATGGTGCGGAGGCTGTGCCCATCCTCGTGAAAAAGGGCTGGCCGATCGAATTAATGTCATCTGTCACGGCTCGGAACCTACGCGGCCTCGCCGATCGTTTTCATATGTGCTAACTCCTTTTTTGGCGGAGCGCCGAACATCCGCGCGTATTCGCGGCTGAACTGCGACGGACTTTCGTAGCCGACTTCAAATGCAGCGGTTTGTACACTCATGGACTGCGACAGCAGCAGTCTGCGTGCTTCCAGCAAGCGCAATTGCTTCTGGTACTGCAAAGGCGGCAGGCCGGTCAGGGCTTTGAATTGCCGATGAAACGCCGACTCGCTGAGCTGCGCCAGCTTAGCGAGGTCTTCCACTCGCACGGGTCGCGCATAATTTGCCCTCAGGTTATCGACCGCGTGCGCGAGCCTGTGCGTAGGGCTCTGGATTGACGCGAGCTTCGCCACTTCGGCGCCGTTTGGTCCCGCGAGCAGCCAGTAACCGACCTCGCGCATGATCATCGGCTGCAGGATGGCGGCGGCATCGGGCGTATCGAGCAGACGCACGAGACGCAGTGCGCAGTCCGCCAAAGGTCCGTCGAAGTTGGCGACGAAAACTCCGCGGCTTGCATCGCCCGACGGCACTGGGGCGGACCCCATCTCATTGGCCACCGTGCGGATCGTCGCGAGATCCAGTTGCAAAAGAAGAACCAAGCAAGGTTTGGCGGGGCTCGCCTCGAACACTTGCCCCCTCGACGGCGTTTGAACTCCGATCACAAGCGCCTGCCCGGCCCGATATTCCAACTGTGCGCCGCCGAAGCTTGCCCACTTTGCGCCCTGAGCGACGATGCACAAGGCGGGACTCGCCGAGCGCAGCGTCGGCGGTCTTGGCTGATCTGAGCGAAGAATGAAGACGCCCTCGAGCGGTGTCGCGTACGGACTCTCGCCCGGACACCTGTCGGTATAGCGAAGCAAGGCGGTGGCCAATCGGCTTGGCATGGCTGATCGATGCGCTAAGAATGGGGTCGGCCCATCATAGAACAGTGGAGCAGAATCAGGCAATAACCGGGCAGGTTCGGGCATTCACGCGGCGACGACGCGGGCGGAGAATCAAAGCTAACCAAGCCAACAAGAGGGTATCAGATGACAACGACCAGCACTGAACGCACCGGTCCGAAGATTGCGATCATTACCGGTGGAAGCCGAGGCATTGGCCGCGATACGGTACTGAGACTTGCCGCTTGCGGCGTCAACTCAATTTTCACGTACAACGCCAATCAGGTCGAAGCCGATAAGGTCCGTGCACTCGTCGTCGAGGCGGGCGCGAAGGCGATTGCGCTGCAGTTGAGCGTAGAGAACGCAGCCACGTTCGACGCTTTCGTCATGCGAGTGAGTGAAGCACTCGATAGCTGGGGTGAAAAGCGCTTCGATTATCTGGTGAACAATGCCGGCACGTCTTCCGGGTCAAGCTTCGAGGCCGGCACCGAAGCAGAGTTGGACGCGCAGTTCGCGGTTCATTTCAAGGCGCCGTTCCTGCTAACGCAAAAGCTTCTGCCGCTGATCCGCGACGGGGGACGCATCGTTAATATCTCGTCGGGCCTCGCACGCTTCGCGTTTCCGGGGCGTGCCATCTACGGCCCGATGAAAGCGGCCGTCGAAGCACTGACGCGTTACATGGCGCTCGAACTGGGGCCGCGCCGAATCACGGTGAACGTCGTGGCGCCGGGTGCAGTGGCGACGGATTTCAGTGGCGGCATAGTGCGTGACAATCCACAGGTCAACAAAGCCGTCGCAGACCACACCGCGCTTGGGCGCGTAGGCTTGCCGACCGATGTCGGGCCGGTGATCGTGGCACTTCTCTCGGACGAGTTCGGCTGGGTCAACGCACAGCGGATCGAAGTAGCTGGCGGAATTCAGATCTGATTCTCGATTGGTGAACGCGTCGATGCGCTGCGTTAGTGCGGCGGCGTCCGCCGCAGATCCCGCCTGAGATTGTTATGACCTGCTGTAACGGACCATTCGCGACGCCGTTCGGCCGTTCAACATCCCGTCAACATTTTCAACTTTCTCGGACCGGCATCTCCGACACCAGAGCAAACGCTAAGAGCGCTTCTTGCGCGACGCGGAATTCCTCGCAGGGGCTTCCGGCGGCCGTCCGCTTTCTGATTGCGGCCGTCTTTTGAGTGTCCCGGCGACAAGCCAAACGAAAGTCTCTAACTGGCCGCCCAGCGCCTCATGCAAATTGCGCAACGAGCCGGCGCAGCCAAGGAAGGCCGGCCGGCCGAACACGACGCACTGCCGCCTTCTGAGCGAAGTGAAGTAGGTGTCCGGTAGGGAAGTGTTGCAGCGGTCGCATACATCAGGCTGGAGACGCCTTTCTGCATCGGAGAGCAGGTGTTGATTTCCGGTAAACGCCAGCGCAGTCGGGAGCACGGGCCAGACCTCGGCCCAACCCAAAGCGCTTCCCTGAACTGTGACGGACCCGAGCGAGCGGGTGTTCTGGGCGCCAGGCCACCCAATCAGCGTAAGGTCGAAAATGCGGTAGGACTGAAGTCCTCGATATCGTCGACGCGCCCTTGCCGGATCTTCTCGAGCCACCCTGGGTCCTGCAGCAACGCGCGACCGACCGCGACGAGATCAAATTCGCCGCGCGCGAGCCGCGTGAGCAGATCGTCCAGCGAGGCGGTGCGCGCACCGTTGCCCGCGAACGAGTCATACACATCGCTACCGAGCCCGACCGAGCCCACCGTAATGGCCGTGACGCCGGTTACTTTCTTCGCCCATCCCGCCAGGTTCAGATGCGGATCGACTTCGGGAAAGGCAGGCTGCCAGTACGCGGGTTGCGATAGATGGAACGCGTCGGCGCCGGCGTCAGCGAGCAGGCCGAGCCATGCTTCGAGCACTTGAGGCGTGCCAGCGAGCCGCGCGCAAAAGTCCTTTGGCTTCCACTGCGACAGGCGCAGGATCACCGGAAATCCGGGGGCCACAACGGACCTGATGGCTTCGAGGATCTCGACTGCGAATCGCGAACGATCGAGCAGCGTTTTCCCACCATACTGGTCGCCACGCTGATTTAGATCCTCGGAGAAGAACTGATTGATCAGGTAGTTGTGGCCGCCGTGGAGTTCGACGCCGTCGAAACCTAGGCGTTCGGCATCGGCGGCGGCTTGCGCGAACGCGCCGACCGTGTCGGCGACGTCGGACTCGCTCATCGGCTGGCCGACGCGCTCCGCGGTCATCGAAAGACCCGATGGGCTTTCGTATCTCGCCGACAATGACCTTTCGATCCGTGTATTCGAGCGCTTCTGGCCGACGTGCCACAGCTGCGGCGCGATACGCCCGCCAGCGGCATGTACATCGTCGACAACCTTCTTCCACCCGGCGAGCACCGCCTCGCCATAGAAGCGCGGGACGTCCGGATCGTCGAGCGCGGCCGGGCGGCCGACGCCGGTTCCCTCCGTGATGATGAGGCCGACGCCGTGCTCTGCGCGTCGGCGGTAATACGCTGCAACGTCGGCGCCGGGTATGCCGCCCGGCGAGAAAGAGCGCGTCATCGGCGCCATGATCACGCGATTCGGCACGGTCAGGCCGTTCAGATGATACGGGCTGAAGAGAATGTCAAGGTCGGCCATCGGTTTCTCTCGCGTTGGGTTAACGAAGCGATCGGCTACAGGGTGTCGATCCACGCGCTAATCGCGGCGTTCACGTCGTCGCTGCGGTCTTGCATGATCCAGTGACCGGTGTTGGTCCATACATCCACCTTTGACTTCGGATGCGAGAACCACGGGCGCATGCGCGTAGCCTGCTCGGGATCACGGCACAGGTGATAAAACGGGACGCTCAGGCGCTTGCACAACGCCGCGCTCGCTTCGCCAACGCCGACCTGGTCTGCACCGAAGAACAGTGGGCCGAACGACTCGCGCACGACATGCTCGGGCATTCCCTGTACACGCCGCGCGTGCCAACGCTTGAACGCCGGATCGGTGTTGCGGTCATAGACGAGCTGGAACAACGCCGGGACGACGGTGGCGGGATCAGCCGTTTGCAGACCGTGCGTGGTCTTCGCGAACAGCTGAACGGCGGGGCCGGAAAAGCCGAGCGCGCCGTCGACGGACACGACCGCGCTGACCAGATCCGGACGCTTCGCGGCAAGCCGGGCCGCGATCTGCCCGCCCATCGAATGTCCGACGAGGATGAATTCCTCGCCAGGGTACTTCGTCGCGATGAACGACTCGATGTCCGCGACATAGTCGGCGGGCGTATAGGCGCCGGGCGGCAGCAGCTGCGACCTGCCATGTCCGCGCAGATCGAGCGCGACGACACGGTAGCGGCTTTCGAAGAATGGCAATTGCCAGCTCCAGTCGTGGGAATCGCAAGTCCAGCCGTGAATAAACATTACGTTGGTGCCCGTACCCATTTCCGTTGCGAACAGCGCGGCATGCGTCGGCGATGCGGCGATGGCTTCACGTTCGCCCACGGTCGCGGCTACCGCCGCCGCGCCAGCAATCTTCAGGATGTCGCGGCGCGACACCCTCGACTTTGACGAGTTCATATGGTTTCCTAAATGACGAGATAAGACTTTCGATGCAGATTGATCGACGGCTGTGCGTAACGCGCGGGCCTGCTTGTCAGATGCCCAACAATTGTGTTGACGCTATGTTATACATTGGATATCTACGGTCAATTACGCACCTTGAGGTGCGTAGATATACAGGAGGATATCGGCATGGCTCCCGAGGTTGACGATGTGTTCTTCGCGGACTGCGCCGCTCGATCGTTTTTCGATCAGGTCGCGAACAAATGGTCGGTAATGATTCTTACGATGCTGACGCAGAAGCCGACGCGCTTTAATGAACTGAAGCGCAGGCTGGAAGGGGTTACGCACAAGGCGCTGACCCAGGCGCTGCGGCGTCTCGAGCGCAACGGTCTGATCTCGCGGCAGGTGCTCAACACGTCACCCGTCGCGGTCCAATACTCGATCACCGATCTTGGCCGCACGCTCCAGGTTCCGTTCGGCGCGGTATACGACTGGTCAATCAAACATTTGCATGAAATCGAGACTGCACAGCTGATCTACGATCAGCAAGTGCTGCAGGCTGAGGAGGAACAAGTGCCGGCACTCCTGAATGCCAGATCGGTCCGTTCCTGCGCGACATGATCGGACCAATAAGTCGTGGATCACTCGCCACTCCCGGAGGCGGCCGTCGGACGAACTGCTGCAGAGGAGAAGGCGGCCTCTAAGTGATCCTCGACGCATTTTGATCTGTGCCAAAAAGGGCCGGTTTTCAGTGATCAATGAGACGGTCGGATGTCTTCATAGGCACGGCATCGAATGACGGTTTGTGGCGGCGACTACTGCCCGATGCGTCCGGATGAGTCAGTGCCTTGGCCTCGTCGTTGACACAATTAATTCGGCTTGTCCAAGTCATGCGCAGCAAGGCTTGTAGCTCCTCGGCACGTCCGGACGTCACGGATTGATGAACTTATTGCCGCAACGTTACAGTAATGGGATGGTCCCTCCCGCCCTCGCCGAGTGCGCTACGCTTACGGCGTCAATTCCGGATTGGAGACTGTCATGCAAGACGTCACGATAGTTGGCATCGATTTGGGAAAGAACACCTTCCACCTTCACGGTCAGGACAGAGGGGGCAAAGCGGTATTTCGCAAGAAGCTCGGGCGCAGGCAACTGGTCGAGTTCTTCGCGACTTTTCATGCATGCACGGTTGTAATGGAGGCTTGTGCCGGCGCCCATCACATGGCTCGCCTGCTGACGACGTTCGGACATGAGGTCAAATTGATCTCACCGCAGTTTGTACGTCCGTTCGTAAAGAGCAACAAGAATGACTTTGTAGACGCCGAGGCTATCTGCGAAGCTGCCTCCCGGCCTACCATGCGGTTTGTCACCGCGAAAACCGAATCACAGCAGACGCTCTCCGCCCTACATCGCCTACGGGAGTCATTCGTGCGGGATCGCACGAGAACCATCAACCAGATGCACGGCTTATTGCTGGAATTCGGCGTTAGCTTGCCAGTTGGAAAGGCTTCCGTTGCCCGTCTTCCGGCCTTCCTCTCTGAGCATTCACTGCCACCGCGCCTGATCGCGATCCTTCAGCGTCTGCACGAGCACTATAAGTACCTCGACAGCGAAGTTGGCCATATTGAGAAAGAGATTAACGCCCAGCTCGCAGACGACGAGCTCGGCCAGCGCCTGCTGACGATCCCGGGCATCGGCCCCATCACCGCCAGTGTTCTGGCCGCAGAAATGGGAGACGGCAAGCAGTATAGGTGCGGTCGCGACTTTGCAGCGTCGGTCGGTCTCGTTCCCAGGCAGTACAGTACCGGTGGGAAGGCGACGTTGCTTGGTATCAGCCGACGTGGCGACAAGAATATTCGGCGGCTGCTCGTCACGTGCGCTCGAGCCTACATGCTGCGGCTTGAGGGACGGACAGGCCAACTCGCGGACTGGGTTCGTGCCATGCTCACCCGACGACATTCAAACGTTGTAGCGTGCGCGCTGGCTAACAAGCTGGCTCGAACTGCGTGGTCAATGGCAGCCCACGGCACCGCGTACTGTGCGGGATTGACGGTCGCTGCGGACTGACTGCGCGGCTCAACTTCTGGCGAATCACCCAACTGGTTTTGCGACGACTGAAATTTGATGACATGAACGGCACATCGGCCTGAAGGACAACCTGGGTATTAAATAGGCTTTCCCAAGCCGAGACAGTTTTTAGGACCTTCAGGCGCGAACCTCATCGTGGCGCGGGGCATGATCCCCACAATCGACGCCGGATAGATTTAAGCGAGCCTGCAATGACATCGAAAATCGTGGTTGCAAAAATGGGAGGGACCATAGAATTTAATACGCTCTACGGCGGGATGGATACCTTTTCCCGACAATTTCGCGATCAGCACTAGGGCGATTCGCGACGCTCGCGCGTCTTGATGGCGGCAGGTTGAGCCACACACAGACGCCAACAGCATGGCTCGATGACCGTCGCTGCATGCCGTACTGCTTTAGATGCCTCGTGCTAAATGAAGCGGACGTGTCAGCGCCACGCTGGAAACGTGAGTGGCTTGATCCGACAGCCGAATTCTGTAGCGTGCACCACAGGCCCCTTGAAACGGTGCCGGCGTCCGTGTTCCGGCTATCAAATCACTTCGACGCCGCGCTTCGGACGATCAGGCGCTACCGAGAAAAATGCTTGTTTTCGGGCCACCGACCGCCTGCGTTAGCAGAATTAGTGGACAGCATTAACGATCAAGTGGACACCGCTAGCAAAATTAACGATCTCCAACACGTATTGTTGATTGCCGGGCATAACGTACCTAAAGAGTCCCCGCACATTCTTGACATACGCAAACGTCCGCTCTATTTTATCGATTATCGATAAAATGGTGACGGCATACTGCTTGGTCCTATCCAGTCTGATGTTCTCAGGTTTGATGTGAACGGTACATTGATCGACATGGCGCCCGCCATATCGATGTTTCGGAGCGTTGCGGACCAGGTCGCGTCCAAGAACAGCCTATGGCCCTGCGTGTCCGGGGATGCGGTTCGATCAGCGCATCTTATGGGGAGGGGGCACGCGGCCGCTCGCCTGGCTGTTCATGATCGACCAGCCTTGCCTTTCCCACGCCCTTCGAACTTGGCAGTGGCAACGTACCACCAACAGAAAAAGGAATCGCGCATGACGTCCCCGACCGCCGTTGCCTATCCCACACCCTTCGAACTCGGCAATGGCAACCAGACCACCACGTGGGCCGAATGCATCGCCTTCTACGAGCGGCTGGCCGGGCGATTCCCGGGTGTGCTGCGATGGTGGCGGGTAGGCACGTCTGACACCGGCCTTCCGATGCACGCCGGGTTGGTGACGTCCGACGGCGTGTTCGACCGCGAGACCTTGCGCGATCAGGGGCGTCCAATATTCTTCAACAATAACGGCATCCATGCCGGCGAGCCCGAGGGCATCGACGCCTGTATGGCGCTAGTGCGCGACTTCTGCCTCGAACCCGAACGGCTGGCGGCGCTGGGTAAAACGGTGTTCCTTTTCATCCCGGTCTACAACGTCGATGGCTGCGTGAACCGCCAATCCACCTCGCGTGTCAACCAGCTAGGCCCCGAATCATTCGGATTTCGGGGCAATGGTCTCAACCTCGACCTGAACCGCGACTTCATCAAATGCGACAGCCTGGCCGCCCAGATGTTCAACCGCTTCTTCACTGCCTGGAATCCGGATGTGATGGTCGACACACACACCGCCAACGGTGCCGACCACGTCTATGCCATGACCCTGATCCCGACCCAGCCCGACAAGCTGGGCGGCGACTTGGGAAACTTCCTGCGTGAGCGCATGCTGCCCGCGATCTATGGCGAGATGCAGCGGCGGGGCTGGCCGACCTGCCCCTACGTCAATCTGCTGGCCGAGACGCCCGACGACGGCATCGAAGATTTTCTCGATCTGCCGCGCTTCTCCACTGGCTACGCCGCGCTGCACCACACTATTGGCTTCATGCCCGAGACACACATGCTCAAGCCTTTCGCCGACCGTGTGGCCGCGATGCGCACGCTGCTCGAGGTGGTGCTGGACTTCAGCGTAGCGAACGCGGCGCGCATCCAGCAACTGCGGCGCGACTTGCGGGCCGACGCCGAACGCCGCACGCAGTGGCCGCTGCGATGGCGCAACGACCACGCACGCCCGGCGCGCCTTCGCTTTCAGGGCTACTCGGCGGTGCGCACACCAAGTCGGCTGGGTGACTATCAACGGATCGCATATGACCGCAGACAGCCGTGGGAGAAGGACATCGTCCACTTTGACCGCTGCGTCGAGGAACGGGTGGTAACGGCCCCGAAAGCCTACCTTGTTCCCCAGGCCTGGCGAGACGTGATCAAGCGGCTGAAGTGGAACGGTGTCGCACTGCGGCCCCTGGACGCCGACCGAGTGTTCGATGCGGCTCGAGTGTACCGGGTGGTGGAGGTTGGGACCCGCGCGACAGCCTATGAAGGCCACATGTTTCATGACCACGTGCTGCTGAGCACGCACTGCGAGGCCATCCGGGCGCGCGCGGGCGACATGCTGGTGTCTCTCGACCAGCCCCAGGCCCGCTACGCGGTGGAGACGCTGGAACCCGAAGCGCACGACAGCTTCTTTCGCTGGGGGTTTTTCAACAGCGTGCTGGAGCGGAAGCAGGACCACATCTCGGCGTATGTCTTCGAGGACACGGCCTTGCAGATGTTGGCCGACGAGCCGGCGCTGCGCCAGACATTCGACGACTGGAAGGCGGCGCATCCGGCACAGCTGTCCGACCAACAAGCCGTGCTCTGGTTTCTGTTCACCCACGGCCGGCGCCATGCCGAGCCGGAATGGCGGCGCTATCCAGTGGCAGCGTTGATTTAGTCGGAAGCGACAACCGTCGCCGCTGGTCACTGCTCATCTGATGGCGACGGAGAGTTCATCCGCACCGGACACGAAATAATGACGATCAACTATCGCGTGGTGCGAGTGAGGTTCGCGGTAGCTCTGTTCCACCTTGCATCAGTTGCATGGCACTCGCCTCCAAATTGCCTCAAAGAAGGGTTCAAATCACGCTAACGCTAGCCGTGAAGCATCGGCTGGTGCCTCTTCGACGAGTCGGAATCGGCGCTCGATCCGGAACACCAGTACGAGGTTCTTCAGGTGCTCAGGCAAATCGCGCTCGGAGCCGCGTCGATGATCATCGTCTCCGCACGAGATCAAGTTCGCGCGCCATGTTGGCAGGGGGGCGTCTCCTTCTCGACAAAGGCAAAGTGTTTGATGACGCGCGCCGGCGGCGCTGTAACGCCCCACCAAGCGAGCGCCACGCGAGTTCTCTAAATCCCGTAGGTTGACCGAACACCATCTCAGCCCAGGATGCCATGCCAGATACTGCTCAGCCCCGTTCATTCTATCGTTGCTTCGTTCCCTATCCGGATGCCAAGGTACGCCATGCGCCAGATGGGCCGCTGTCCGGCCTGTCCTTCGGTGTGAAGGATCTTTTCGACGTAGAAGGCTATCCCACGGGATGTGGCAATCCCCACATGCTCGCGTTGTCGGGTGTAAAAGGCGTCAATGCAACCGCGGTCAACATGCTGTTGAACGCCGGTGCGCGTTTCGTCGGGAAGACACATACCGACGAGCTTGCTTTTTCGATGACCGGAAAGAACGTCCATTTTGGAATTCCTGTCAACGGTGCGGCTCCGGACCGAGTTTGTGGGGGATCCAGTTCCGGGTCGGCATCAGCCGTTTCCAATCGGCTCTGCAGTTTCGCCATCGGCACGGACACCGGTGGCTCGGTCCGTGCGCCATCGAGCCACTGCGGACTTTATGGGCTGCGTCCCACCCATGGCGGCGTGAGTCTGGAGGGATGCATGCCTTTATCTCCGAGCCTTGACGCATGCGGTTGGTTCGCACGTGACGCAAAGACGTTGAGTCTTGTCGGCGGCACGCTCCTAGGCGCTGACTCGTCCACTCTTTCGACGCCTCGGGATATCGTCGTTCCGCTCGAGTTCGAATCCGAATTGCGGCCGCATACTGCGGCTGTGTTCTTCGACACGCTTGCTAGGGTCGCAGCCCGACTTGGAGCCAACGTTTACCGCAAAAGAATCTCGACTCATTCCGTCGATGCACTGTGCGATGCGTTTCGTCATATCCAGGGATTTGAAGCATGGAGAGGCTTAGGGCACCTTTTGGATGAGCATCATTTCCAGCTAGGAGAGACGGTACGGGATCGGTTTGATTGGTCGCGCGGCGTGACGAGCGCGCAATATGAAACCGCGTCGGAAACCAGAGCGAAATTTGGCAATGGCCTGGCCAACCTTCTAGATGACAACACGGTGATTGCCGTGCCTTCCATGCCGGACGTCGCTCCATTGATTAGCGTGACCGACAGCGAACTGGACGCCTACCGGTTCGAAGCCATCCGGTTGCTGTGTGTTTCGGGCCTGTCGGGTCGCCCGCAGGTGTCCATGCCGATCATGCAGATTCAGGGAATCCCGCTGGGCTTTTCATTAATCGGTCCCCGCGGCAGCGACACAGCGCTTCTTTCCCTGGCGGTCACGATCTCCGGTTGAGCCAGCCCTCAACTGGTCGTTGACGAACCGATCACGAATAGGTACGTTATCGATTATCGATAAAAAGGAGCGAATCGTGACGCTTGACCTTACGCGGTTTGACGCAATCACCTTCGATGTCTATGGCACGTTGATCGATTGGGAGCCGTCGATCATTGCGATGTTCCAGAGCGTTGCGGACCAGCATCAGGTCGAACTCTCCCGTGACGAGTTACTGCTTGAGTTCGACCGGGCGAGAGCCAGATTGCAGCGTATCCGGCCGGCACTTTTGTACCCCGATGTGCTGCGCGAGGCGTACAACCAGTTCTGCGAACGCTACCGGATTCCGGCGAATGATCGCGAGCGCGAGATGTTCAGTCGGGCGGTCATGCTCTGGCCGGCGTTCGACGATGCCGTCGAGTCGCTCGCTTATCTCCATTCGCATGTGAAGATAGGTTTGCTGAGCAACATCGACAACGACTCGTTGAGCTACTCGGTGCGCAAGCTGCGCTTCAATCCTGACGTGGTTGTTACGGCACAAAGCGTGGGTGCGTACAAACCGGATCATGCTCACTTCCATTCGGGTTTGAAGGCATTTTGTGATCTGAAGATTTCGCCGCATCGGGTTCTGCACGTGGGGCAAAGTCTGCGTGCAGATGTGATTCCCGCGAACGTCCTCGATCTGAAATGCGCCTGGATTCGCCGGCCCGGACGCAGCCTGGGCTCACGCTCGGAGGACGCTGTCGGTGCACGGCCTGATGCGGAATTCGACACGATGCATGACTTCGCGCTCGCTTTGCGGGCTCAACTCGCGATTTCGTAAGCCCGACGACAGCCTGCATCTGGCTAAAGACATGTAGTGACTACCTCACATCAAAGGCAATGCTCGATCTTCAACTGCCGAGCCCCTCCGAAGTCCAAGCCGCAGCTGACCGTCTTCGAGGTATAGCGAGGCCAACACCCTTACTTCGATCGGAACGGCTCAGCGCGCTCTGTGACGGTGATATCTATGTGAAGCTCGAGAGCTTGCAGCGGACCGGGGCTTTTAAATTCAGAGGTGCGTTTAATTGCGTGTCGCGGCTCGACATGGCCGAATTCCCGGACGGGGTTCTGGCCTATTCGACAGGCAATCATGGACAGGCGATAGCGACGGTGGCAATGATGCTTGGCACACAGGCAACCGTGGTCATGCCAACGGATGCACCTTCCATCAAAATTGAAAAAGCCCGGCAGCAGGGCGCAAGAATCGTGCAGTACGATCGCACGCGGGAGCGCCGGGAAGAAATTGCTGAGAAAATCGGTCGCACGGGGCGTTATGTGACGATTCCGCCAGGAGACCACCGTCACGTCATTGCAGGGCAGGGCACAGTAGCGCTTGAAATCCTCATCGAACTCGGCTCCCGTCGCGTGGACGCGCTCGTGGTTCCCTGCGGCGGTGGCGGGTTGGCAGCGGGGACGTGTCTTGCTCGAGACTTAGTGTGCTCTTCGTCGGAGGTCTGGGTCGCCGAGCCGATCGATTTCGACGACACCAGACGCTCATTGACCTCGGGTAACAGGGAGCTCAATCCAACGGGCAAAACATCGATCTGTGATGCACTGCTTGCGCCGACGCCTGCCGGATTGCCCTTCGAAATCAACCGCGGAGGTGTTGCCCGAGGGCTTGTGTCCGATGACGCGCACGTACTCAAGGCAATGCAATTGCTGTTTGAAGAGTTTCGCGTTGTTGTCGAGCCGGGCGGCGCTGTCGCTGTGGCGGCGATCCTGTCGGACCCCACTGCTTTGCGAGGGAAAGTCGCCGCTTTGGTTGCGTCCGGCGGGAACGTCGATTCAGGGTTGTGCGACGAAATTATTCGCGGGGCTCGATGACAATTGACCTGACCTCGCTTAGGTCTGCAGTAGCGCGACGATAGCATCGCCGGTCGCCGAGATATGCGACGCCAGAGTCTTTTGCGCGCCCCGAACATTTTTTGCACGGCACAGCGCGACGATTTCCCGATGATCGGCTTGCGAATTTGACTTGTATCCGGAACGCATCCAAAGCATTCGCAGATAGGGCTCCAGAGCAAGCCGCAATTTCTCCAGCATTGCCAGCGTGCGGGGCCGCACGGCCCGCGAATAAAGGAGGCTGTGAAAACTCAGATTGAGCTGAAGCTGCTCATTAAGGGTCCTCGCCTTGTCCAGTCGCATAATTATCCGTTCAGCTTCTTCAAGATCCGTATCGGTCAGGCGGCGGATTGCCGCCGCGATCAGGATCGATTCCAGTGTGATGCGTAATTCGACGATTTCCCGCACGTCGTCTTCTGATAGACATGCGACGATAGCGCCGCGCCGAGGAGCGATTTCGACCAGACCTTCCTCGCCAAGGAGGCGCAATGCTTCGCGTACAGTCACCTGACTGACGGCGAACTGCTTGGCGAGCGCGTCTTGGCGGAGCGGCTCGCCCTGCTTGAGCAGGCGCCCAAAGATCGCTTCGCGCAGCGCGTCGGCCACGAGGATCGATGCCGGTTGGCGCCGGTCCTGTGCTGCGCGTGCCAATGTTGATAGCTGCTCCATGACGATGTCCCCGTTCTGTACCGGCTGTATGTTGACATATTTCGTTGGTCCGCCGGACGGATTCATCGATAATCGATGTCTGATCGGCGTTGCCGATCAACGGCAGTTGCCTAATCGTTGATTTCGGTAGCGCTCGCCTTTGGGACACGGAAGAACTTCTGCTGGCGCTTTCCATCAAGCCTTTTCGTGCAGTCTGCAATTCGCTAGCGACCCGGTTTGAAGTCTGGCATGTTGTCACCCCAGATTGCCGCTTGCCGGACGAATCGTGGACATGCGGAACGGTCGCTCAGAAGACGGACAAAGACGTGCGCGTAACAACGCGGCTGTCCCACCTCATCAAGCGCGCGCGCCGAAGGCGGCTACAGCTGGCCCCTGATTAGGCGGGGGCAAGCCGCAGCGTTACAGGATCGATCCGGTGATTGCAGGAAGCGATCCGGCGTTGGTTCTCGAGGCGGCGTGCGCGGGCCAAGGTGTCATGCTTGCGATGGACATGAGCATGGAAGCCGAAGTCAAGGCAGGCCGCTTATTCCGCGCGCTGCCGCGATGGGCGGGGCCCCCGCAGGAATTGAACGCGCTCTACCCGCAAGAGTGCGTCCGTTGGCCGAAGGTCCGCGCTCTCGTTCGTTACCTGTAGGAGAGGTCAGATCCATCGCCGAAGCAATATCGCGAGCTTGCGTCAGAACTCCTGACGCGTAGGCCGTAAGACGATTTCATTGATGTCTACATCGTCGGGTTGCTCGATCGCGAAAGCAATTGCTCGCGCGACGGATTCTGTCGGAATCGCCAGCTTGTAGAAGTCCAGTACGGTGTCTTTCGCGGTTCCCGAGGTGCTGTGCTTCAGTTCGCTCTCGACGGCTCCCGGTTCGATCGATGTAACGCGGATCGCTGCGCCCACCTCTTGCCTAAGCCCTTCGGAAATTGCTCTCACCGCGAACTTGGTTCCTGAATATACCGTCCCGCCCGGCGCAAAAACCTTGATTCCCGCAACGGAGCTGATGTTGATGACGTGTCCGCTACCTTGCGCGGTGAAGCGCGGCAGCACGGCAGCGATGCCATACAAGGTGCCCTTGATGTTGACGTCGATCATCGCGTCCCATTCATCCGTGTTCACCTCGATCATCGGCCGGATCGGCATTAACCCGGCGTTGTTCACGATCACGTCGATGCGACCGAAGTCTCCGACGGTGGCGGCGACGACCGCTTCCATGTTCGCTTTGTCCGTGACGTCCAGTGCATACGATCTGGCCGCCCCTCCAGAAGCGAGGATGTCGGCGACGACTGTCTGGAGTAGATCTGTCCGGCGGGCGGCGACTGCTACCCGTGCGCCGCGAGCCGCGAGATAGCGCGCCGTAACGGCACCGATGCCGCTGCTCGCTCCGGTGATCAAAACGACCTTATTCTCGATGTTGGTTCTCATGCTGTGGCCTCTGTAGTGTGGTCCTGACGTGATTCGACGTACATGGGATAGTCGGTGAAGCCGCGTGCCCCGCCGCCATACAGGGCCGCGCCGTCCAATGGGTTCAATGGCCAGCCATTCGCGAGACGTTCGGGAAGGTCCGGATTGGCAATGAACGGCCGGCCGAACGCAATGAGGTCGGCTAGACCCGCGTCAATCAGACGGGTGCCGCGTTCCGCGGTGTAACAGCCAGCGTAGACAATGCGGCCACTAAAGGCGCTTCGAACGTCACGGCGAAAGCTGTCGGGCAACTCCGGAGCGTTGTCCCAATCGGCTTCTGCAATGGAGAGATACGCAACGCCCTCGGCCTCCAGAATCCTGATTGCTTCGAGATATGTGCCATGCGGGTCTTCTTCGACCAGGCCGATGTACACGCGGTCCTGATCGGTGCCTGTAAAAAGCGGCGTGAAGCGCACGCCAAGGCGACCGGGACCCACCACCTCCATGACCGCATGCACGACCTCGCGGAGAAAGCGCAGACGGTTGGTCAGCGAGCCGCCGTACTGGTCGTCACGGTGATTGGCGTGCGCGGAGATGAACTGGTTGATGAGGTAACCGTTCGCCGCATGAATCTCGACGCCGTCGAAGCCCGCGCTCAACGCATTCCTTGCGGCCTGCGCGTACATCCTGACCAGTTCTTCTATCTCGGTCGGGCTAAGCGCTCTAGGATCAGACGGTTCTATCAGGGTGCCGGTTTCGGGCCCGGTGGCGATGAAAGCTTTGACTTTCTCCGCACGGATTGCCGAAGGGGCAACCGGTGAGCCGCCATGAGGTTGAAGCGCCGTATGCGACACCCGGCCGACGTGCCATAACTGCGCAAACATCACGCCGCCCGCCGCGTGTACTGCCTGAGTGACCTTGCGCCAGCCAGAGATCTGGGCGTCGCTGTAGATCCCCGGGGTCCATGCATAGCCTTGTCCGCGAGGTTCGATTTGCGTGCCTTCGCTGACGATGAGCCCCGCGCTAGCGCGTTGGCTGTAGTAAGTCGCCATCAGGTCCGTTGCGGCATCGCCATCGGGGCTACTTCGCTGCCGCGTGAGCGGCGGCAGGACGATCCGGTTTTTGAGGACATGTGTGCCGAGCGTCACGCGCTCGAAGAGTTTGCTGTGGTTCATGCCATACCTCATAAATGTATTTGTGCTTCGACTCGTCGCGCCGATCGTTGCGACATGCCTTGCGCTTAAGCTTTCGGGGCAGCAGCCGTAACAAGAGCCGGATGCTGAAGCAGACGGGCAGCGGCAGGCCCGGAGGAGGCCGGGTTCTGGCCCGTGATCAGCAGGCCGTCGGTGACGACATAAGGGGACCAGTCGGCTACTTTCGAATAAATGCCACCGTTGGCCTCAAGCACGTCTTCGACGAGGAACGGCACAACCTGGGTGAGCCCGACGGCCTCTTCTTCCGAGTTGGCAAATCCCGTTACTTCCTTGCCTTCGACGATAGGCTTTCCTTGCGGCGTCACGACGTGCCGCAATACGCCTGGCGCATGGCAGACAAGGGCTGCCGGCTTCCGGGCGGCGATGAACGACTGGATCAGTCTGATCGACGTTGCATCTTCGGCCAGGTCCCAAAGCGGGCCGTGACCACCGGGGTAGAAGACGGCATCGAAATCGTCGGACGACACGCTATCGAGTCGTGCCGTGCTCGCAAGCTGCGCCATTGAATCGGCGTCGCCTTCGAAACGACGGGTGAGGTCTGTCTGATTCGCGGGCTCGTTGCTTTTTGGGTCGAGAGGCGGCAAGCCACCCTTCGGCGAGGCCAGGACGATGTGCGCACCGGCGTCCTTGAACATGTAGTAGGGCGCTGCCAGCTCTTCGAGCCAGAATCCGGTCTTGCGACCTGTATTTCCAAGTTGGTCGTGCGAGGTGAGAACCATCAGTACTTTCATGATCATTGTCCTTCGAGTGGTTGGCGTCGTCATTCGACGGCACGGTTGGTCCCAAGCAATACGCAGATGGACCAAAGAGCTTTCATTTCGAGTAGACCGGTCGGCTAGTAACGCCTTAGCGTTTGTCGGCAGCAAACACGCCGAGCCGACCCGGCATCAATGGTCGGCGTTTCGCAAGCGTGGCGCCTTGGGGCCACGGGTTGAACTATACACGCTCTACGTGCCGACTTGATGCAACTCGTTATCCTATGAGTCGCACTCACTAGCTGCCTGGTGGTCAATCGATTGTGTATTTTAATTTTTACTAGACGACCGGTCTAGGAAGGGCTACAGTGCGCTCGTTGAGGTTGCGACGACGCGGCCAGTCTCAAAGGCGAGCCGTATTTTTATCTTGATGATGCAACATGAGGGTAAAGCAATGAAGATCCTGATAGTACTGACGTCGCACGACCAGTTGGGCGACACTGGTCGTAAGACGGGCTTCTGGCTGGAGGAGTTGGCTGCCCCGTTCTATACGTTCGAGGAAGCAGGCGCGGCCATTACGCTGGCTTCGCCAAAAGGTGGCCGACCACCGCTTGACCCGAAAAGCAATGAATTGGCGAATCAGACCGACAGCACACGCCGGTTCGAAGCGGATGAAAAAGCAATGGCCGCACTTTCGGCAACGCTGAAGCTGTCCGATGTGGTCGAGGCAGACTACGACGCCGTCTTTTATCCGGGGGGGCATGGTCCGCTATGGGATCTGGCTGAGGACCCGCATTCCATCCGTCTGATCGAGAGCTTCATCGTGTCAAACAAGCCCGTCGCTCTCGTCTGTCACGCGCCTGGCGTCCTGCGTCATGTGTGCGCACCGTCAGGTCGGCCGCTCGTCGATGGAAAGAAAGTCACCGGTTTTGCCAATTCCGAGGAGGACGCCGTTGGGTTGACGAATGTCGTGCCATTTCTCGTCGAAGATGAGCTGAGGGCGAAAGGCGGCGTGTATTCGCGCGGTCCAGATTGGGGTTCCTATGTCGTCGAGGACGGTTTGCTTATCACCGGGCAGAACCCAGGATCGTCTCCTGCAACCGCACGTACCCTGATCGATGCCTTGGGAGCCGGGAAATGACGGCGTACGTCGTCATCGTGCGCGAACAGACGCTTGATGGAAAGTCTCTCGGCCGCTATCGCGAATTGGCGCCCCTCGCGCGACACGTGCATCCCGTGACTCCTATAGCCTTCTATGGTGAGCACGAAGCGCTCGAAGGGGCGTCGGCCGAGGGTGTAGCGATTCTGTCCTTTCCTACTATGACGGCCGCGAGGGCCTGGTACGCCAGCGACGAATATCAGGCCGCGCTGCCTCACAGACTCAAAGGCAGCGTATCTCGTGTTTTACTCGTGGCGGGTAACGATGAAGCCCCTGGCGCATCGGGCTAGGCTTTCAATGGCGTATCTGAGAAGGTGGTTCATGGCAATCCTTCTCGCCCAACCTTTTTATTACACGGAGATTCGAATCGTTCACGCCGTGCTCGCCGCCGTGCGGCACCGTTGGAGCCTGGTCCCAAAAACCAGACCAAGTCATAGAAACCCGCGATAACCGGAAAAATCTGGATGCCTCACTGCACGAGATGGCATTGACTTTCCCGCCGCTACAAACAGACAACTGACAGAAATGGTATTGCGAGTGCAACAAATGAGCAGTTTTATAATTTAGTAATCCGAATCACGGCCCGGAGGAATCTTGCTGTCATTCAGCGATTGTACGAGGCATTCGCACGACGAAACCGTCCTTAACAACAATCAAGCAATCTGAACTACAGCTGATATTCGCGTCCGCAGCATTCGGAACCATGCGATGCGGGGGATAGGGGCGATGTGGCGCCATGCTTCCCACGCATGCACAGCAATGTCACAAGCACGGAGAAAACTTTTGGCTCACTCATTGAAAACGCCGACGACAGCGCCATCGGCAAATCGCCGCCAGCTACTCACCGCGGGCGCAAGCGCGGCCGTTGCCGCGATCGCGGCGCCTGGCGTCGCGTTCGCAGCGGCATCCGGTGGCGGCGGCAGCCACGCGGGCAACTCATCTCATTCACAGCGCGGAGAGCGGCACACCATGAACACGGTCACCACGAAAGACGGCACGCGCATTTTCTTCAAGGACTGGGGCACGGGTAAGCCGGTCGTGTTCTCGCATGGCTGGCCGCTCGACGCCGACGCATGGGACCCGCAAATGATGTTTCTCGTGCAGAAGGGCTACCGCGTCATCGCCCACGACCGGCGTGGCCACGGCCGCTCGGAGCAGCCGTCGCATGGCAACGATATGGACACCTACGCCGACGACCTGGCCGCCGTGATCAACGCGCTGGATCTGAAGGAAGCCACGCTCGTCGGCCATTCGACAGGTGGCGGCGAAGTCGCTCACTATATTGGCCGCCACGGCAGTTCGCGGGTAGCGAAGGCCGTGCTGATCGGCGCTGTGCCGCCCATCATGGTCAAGACAGAGGCGCATCCGAACGGCTTGCCGATGTCCGTGTTTGACGGCATTCGCGCCAACGTGGCGGCGAACCGCTCGCAATTCTACAAAGACCTCGCGGTGCCTTTCTACGGCTATAACCGTCCGGACGCGAAAGTCTCGCAAGGCAACATCGACGAGTTCTGGCGCGAAGGCATGCTCGGCTCGATCAAAGGCCAGTACGAATGCATCAAGCAGTTTTCCGAGGTGGACTACACCGCCGACCTGATGAAGATCGATGTGCCTACACTGATTCTTCACGGCGACGACGACCAGATCGTGCCCATCGGCGGCTCGGCTCGGCTGTCGGCCAAGCTCATTAAGAACGCGACGTTGAAGGTCTATGCCGGCGCACCGCACGGCATGTGCACCACGCTTGCCGACAAGGTCAACGCCGACCTGCTGGAATTCCTGCAGGGCTAGATCCGGCGAGGCGCGCGCCGCGTTGCAGCGGTGCGGTGCAGATCCGCGAGAACCGTCGGTTTCGAGCAATACACCGACACGCGGCAATTCTTCCGCGCAGCCAGAGTTAGCTGGATGCGCGAAGTTTTTCTCTCTTTCGGAGGACCATCTTGCACGATAGCGGCCTTCTGCTGGACACGAGCCACGTACAAGCGTCATCGACCATCTGGGACCACGTGATGCGAAATCTGTTGGGACTTTCCGGGCAGATATTTCGCGAAGAAGCGGAAAAGAAAGATGCGTCGTCGCAACACGCGCGCATCCGCGTACTGGAGCGCCTGAGCGCCAACACGATCATTGTCCTCTGGCAGGATGCGACCCGCTGCCACTATAGCGATCAGACATGGATACGCTGCAGGGCGCGCGCTCGTGGTGTCTGTGCTTTGGGCGGTGAAATCATCCGGCGGGGTGACATCGTTTATAAGCCGCGGGCGCGCCATCACACCGTCGCAAACGGTCACGCAATGATTCTGGCGAGTGAAGTCGCATACGAGCACGCTGAGTGCGGCGGCGACAAGGCGAGCGCATTTAGTCCTCCAGAGAGAGCTGAAGGTAATTTGAATGGCGGTGGACCTGGTGTCTGCCAACAAATCAGGAGATTCACTTGAAAAAAATGAAAGCAGCGTTCCCGCGCGTCGCCTGCATGGCGCTTCTCGTGCTGGTCAGTGGCGCTGGGGTTGCATTGGCCGACGAGGCGGATATCGCATATCTGCCGCCTGTTCAGCCTTATGTGGCGCCGCCGAAAGACCCTGCAAAGGCGCAGCGCGCCGCGCAAAAAAAGGCAATGCGCGTTGAGAACCGCCATCTTGCCGCAAGCGTGCGGAAGTCGCTGGTCAAGGCAGGTGATATTGACACGGCGCACGTGTCTGTCCTGGCGAAGTCCGGGACGGTAACACTGGCGGGGACGGTGCCCGAGGTATCGCAGATCGACCTCGCGCAACAGCGGGCGCGGCAAGTTCCGGGGGTGAGAGAGGTCTCAAACCGGTTGATCCTCGGAAGCGAAGGGCACTAAAGCGGCATCCACCTTCCTGGCGGCGCCGCTCGGCCTCGCTCGGCGACGTGGAAACCGCACTGCCGGTGTCACGCGGTATTGCGGGCGCAACTGCTGCCAACGTCCCGCGGGGTTCGATGCAGTAAGAATGCCTTTTCGCAATCTTTATCTCCCTTGCAAGCCCGGCAAAGTGTGTCGGGGCAGCAAGAGCGAGCACCGAAAACAGCTTAAAAAACAGGACCAACCTGATGTCTGATACCTCGAAGTGCCCATTCAATCACGCGGCCGGCGGCGGCACCACCAACGGTGACTGGTGGCCTAAAGCGCTGAGACTCGACCTGCTGAGCCAGCACTCCAGTAAGTCGAACCCGCTCGATTCGCAATTCGACTATGCGCAAGCATTCAATACGCTTGACCTCTCTGCGCTCAAGAAGGACCTGGCCGCCGCCATGACTGACTCGAAGGACTGGTGGCCTGCCGACTTCGGTCACTACGGTCCGCTTTTCGTTCGCATGGCCTGGCATAGCGCCGGCACTTACCGTACGGGTGACGGACGCGGCGGCGCAGGACGAGGGCAGCAGCGTTTTGCGCCGCTCAACAGCTGGCCCGACAACGTGAGCCTCGACAAGGCGCGTCGACTCCTGTGGCCAGTCAAGCAGAAGTATGGTCAGAAGATCTCGTGGGCCGATCTGCTTGTCCTCGCGGGCAACGTCGCACTCGAAAGCATGGGCTTCAGAACCCTGGGTTTCGCCGGTGGCCGGGAGGATACATGGGAACCCGATCAGGACGTGTATTGGGGCAACGAAAAGACCTGGTTGGGCGGCGATGTTCGCTATGGAAAGGCGGCGGCAGACGGCGGGGGAGGCGTGATCGTCGCCGATGAAGAACTGCACGGAGTCGAGCAAAGCCGCGCGGATGCGGGCCGCAATCTTGAAAACCCGCTCGCGGCAGTGCAGATGGGCCTCATTTATGTGAACCCTGAAGGCCCCGACGGCAATCCCGATCCACTTGCGGCCGCGCACGACATTCGTGAGACGTTCGCCCGCATGGCGATGAACGACGAAGAAACGGTTGCCTTGATCGCGGGTGGCCACACCTTTGGCAAGACCCACGGCGCGGGCCCCGCCGACAACGTGGGACCGGAGCCGGAGGCGGCTGGCCTTGAAAACCAGGGCCTCGGATGGCAAAGCACGTTTGGCACTGGCAAGGGCGCCGACACCATTACCAGTGGGCTCGAAGTCACGTGGACCAGCACGCCCACTCAATGGGGAATGGGCTTCTTTGAGAACCT
>NZ_BAYE01000036.1 GCF_000685095.1 Paraburkholderia caledonica NBRC 102488 | reverse complement strand
TCGCGCCATGCTCGATTTCAGGGATGCGTGGACGTTCAGCAGCGAACACATAAGCGTCCACGGGCTGCAACCATAGCGATCCGCGACATGCACGCCGACGATCTTTTTGCTCGCCGTGTTTCCGCAACCCTTCGCCAGTAATGTGCTCTATGACAAGTAGCCCGCTCAGGACGCGTGTTTGCCTACAACGATGTTGGTTGCACGGTTCATAGCGACAACATCGGCGTGGCTGGGACTGGGGCCTAGGCTGGCGAAAACCTCCGGCAGCCGGTCGCGTATCGTGGGCGCAATCCCAGGAGCGGCCGCAGCCAGCGCCTTGCGTGTGGCATCCGCATCGTAGTCGCAGCAATACGCGGGGGTTGATGGCTGCTGGCGCCAGGATTCTGCGAGCGAGCCCGCATCGACCGGATCGAAGCCCATCTGATTCACAAGCTTCATCACGATTTCCTTGGAGCGCAGGTCATCCCCCGCCACCGCGACGGCGAGGCGGCCAGGCGTCCCCTCCGGCTGGCCCAGCTCTGCGAGCGTGTAGGCCAGCACGTTGTTGAATGCCTTGATGACAGGGTGCCCGGTCTGTCTGGATACCCAGACGCTTTCGGGCATTCCTTCGTCGATTTCTGGAATGTGCGGGTCGCGCATGTCCGGGTAGTAGTTGCCGGTGTCGACGACGATCGCGTCAGCCGCTACCGAATCGAACAGGTCCGCAGGAAGCGCCTGTATGGCGGGCAGCGGAATCGAAAGGATGATGACTTCTGCGCCATCGACGGCGCCGCGAACATCCACGGCTTGCGCGCCGATCTCGTCGGCGAACTCCAGAACGCCATCCACGCCACGAGAGTTCGCGACGCGCACTTCATGGCCTGCCGCGCTTAACTTGCGGGCGAGAGACGCGCCAATGTTTCCTGTTCCGACGATCCCGATTTTCATAGCTGTGTCCTCAATATTGCACGCGGCACCCACTTTAGCTGGCTTGTGTTGTAATGGTAAGTACCGACTAAAAAGTAAGTAGCATACCGAGGTGTTTGTGTCTCAAGAGCGTGAATGGAACTGCGAAGATCCCAAAAAGCGGATTGAATGGGCCGAGGCGACGACAGAGGCCCTCCGGGTTCTGGAGGGCAAGTGGAAGATCGTCATCATTTGTCAACTGTTTGCCGCAAGAGGCCCGCTGCGATTCTCCGATCTGGAGAAGCTGATTGACGGCATCAACCAGAAAATGCTGATTCAGCAGCTCAAGCAGCTCGAGAGAGACGGCATCGTGCGGCGAACGGTGTATCCGCAAGTGCCGCCGAAGGTAGAGTACGAACTTTGCGATATGGGATATGCGCTCGGGCCGTCGATGCAAGCGTTAATCGAGTGGGCCGAGATGAGGCGCAAACGTGCCGGAGGTAACGGCTAAGACGAGAAGAAGGCCCCTGATCGCGGGCCTTCCATGTTTGCACAACTGTTCTTGCTAGTTGTCCTTATTGAAGCGTTAAGCTCATGTGCAAGTGTAGTTAGTCGCGGAAGTTATGTCGCCGCTGCCATTGTAATGCGGTGCCCTGGGATAAAGGCAGACAGGCAGACTGCGTGAAGCAGTTGCGCTCGTTCGGAAAGTGTAAGTCAGTTGCGTGGGCGCGTCCCCTTGTTCTACCCACTTGATAATTGCGCCCGGCCAATCGATCTGCGTGACGTCTTGCCCAGCGCCATGCGTGTTCGAAGGTACCAGGAAAAGCCTGGTATTAGTCGTCGGATCGGACAATCCCATCGTTCGAGCGATTGCAGTCATCCTCGCGTCATTTCTCACATGCTCGTTTGGCGACAGCAGGTTATCGCCAATGTCGTGCCACGAGATCAGCTTCTTCCCCGAAGCAACGAACTGTGCGATCGATTGCACGTCGTTGTCGATGCCGATTTGCTTCAGGCCCAGGCCGATAATGCCGTAATCGGTGTCGGGGTTAAAGGCTGCCTGCCTCGCGGGCGTGAGCCAGGACTGGTCGCCTGTCGCCAGGAACGCATAGACACCGCCAAGCGACCCGAAGGCCCCTCCAAACGCTGAGTAGTCTGACCAGTTGAATCCGCTATAGATGACGGTGCCGTCGGAGAGCGCCATTGGCGACAAATACTTCTGCAACGTGGTCACCTGTGCCGCAGACAGGCAGAGGGCGGGATTCGGGTTGGCAGTAGACAACCCACATTGCAGTAGCGCCGGACTGAAGTGGCAAGCTGCTGCATTCGTCAGATAGCCGTCGGCAAGCCCGTCTGAAGAGTCGCATGCCGCTACCGCAGCTTGATAGGAAGCTGTGTATTGGGCGTTGGTCAGCGCCGCAGTAGTACCAGCCGTTCCACCGATCTGAAGCCATTTCGCTGTTTGTCCGGCCATGTCTTCGGTTTCGCATCCCGCCACGATACCGTCAAATTGATCCGGCCACCGTTGAGCCGCAATATAGCCTTCACGGCCACCGTTTGAGCACCCGTTAAAGTACGACTTCGTTGGCGCTTTTCCGTAGAACGCGTTAATAACGGCTTTCGCAAACGTTGTTGTCGTCCCGATAGACAGGTATGCGTAGTCGGTGATCGATGCCTGAGCTTGTGTTGTTCCAGTCAGCCAAACGGCCGGTGCAGCCTCGGCCGGCACTGCAGCCCGATTCCCACCATTCGAAGCAGCGTAGACGGCACCGTACTTTGTGATGGCTGGATTAATCGCGGTGATGGTATTGGATGTGTCAAACGTGTACGCGGTGTAGATCGTTCCGTCGAAACCGCCACCGCCGTTCTGGAAGTACCTTCCCGACCAGTTGTCGGGCACATCAACCTCAATGTCGAGGAACGGCGCCCGCGTACCAGAGACCTTGCAAATGCCTGCAGTGCTAACGCCTGAGATCGGCGCCACCCGACTGGTTGCAGTCACCGTCACGCCGGCAATCACTTGTCCTCTCAGAGACTCGCACTTGGTGGTTAATTCGGCAACGGTGGGTCCGCCCGATCCAGCAGGTGGCGGCGTTGTCGCTTGTAGCGAGCTGCCGCTACCGCCGCAGCCGCTCAAGTGAAATAGAACGATGGTGGTTCCGATCGCAAGGGCAATGCCCTTCAGCTGGTTACCTATCGTTTTTGGTCGCATATCTGTCTCCGTCTAGTTGTGATTCGAAGCCTGGCTACGTAGTTCGCTATTACCATAGCCGATTCGTTAGTCGTCCTATGTGTAGACCAGCTGTGTATTCCTTCTTTACGTGAACATTATTCGGACCCCGCAGTTCGACGACTCACGCCAACACCGATGAACAATGGAAGGGTGGTGCGAGCTTTCGAAAAAGGCGGCCAGACGACGGTGCCAGACCGGCGAGCCGCGAGGCAATTCGCGGTGGGGAGAGTCCATGGTCGCTGCGCCGCGAGAAGTTGTCAATAGCAAATGACTTCGCTATTGACTAATTCAGGGTTAACTCCGTCAATTGGGGAAGGTCGGTCGACGGGATGCCGTCGGAGTTGGAGTGTTAACCCTTGCCTCACAAGCAGCGGTGATGTTGGATCCCGCCGGGACTGCTAGTTGACGATGTTATTGTCGACACGCAACATTTTCATCCTCTATGTCGCCGGCCGCGCCGCGACAGTGGATTGTCACCGATTCAGCAGGAACGTCGGACGTCCGGAATTGGCCGCCTTGAGGCAACACCACTGCTAATTTGCTCGCCGGAAACCGGCCATTGCGGAGGGACGGACGAGAGCTCGGGCATGCAAAGTGGATAGACGCCTCGACCGGCGGCTCCTGGCCGAACCCAGAACTTTCTGCAGCCGGACATACGCTTCCGGGAGAGCCAGATAAATGAACTGCCCTTCGAGAACTTCCTTTGACGCGTGGTCGTCAACCGACGCATCACGACTGCGGCGCCGTTTACGATGGGCGCGCGCTCCATGGATCGGCCGGCAAACTCCGCCTGCGTAATGCCTTGCCGGAGGCCGCCACAAACGCTCCTCGATGCCTCATTGATGCAGAATCAGCGCTAAGGCCTCAACGACATGACCTGAATACGATGGACGACCCAGAATCGCTTTCCATGGCACTGCCCGACGGCACTAAGGTCTCTGCGCTCCTCCGAGTGCCGGAGGACGCGCGAGCCCTTTATATCTTCGCGCACGGTGCCGGGGCGGGCATGCAGCACGTCGGCATGTCGCCACATTGCGCTACCAGTTTCCGTACATGGAGCGCGGCTTCAAGCGGGTGGACTCGCCGGCCGTGGCACATGCTGCCGTGCGGGCAGCCGTCGCAGAGGGCCGCCGGCAGCTGCCAGCCCTGCCGCTCTTCGCCGGCGGCAGGTCGTACGGCGGCCGCATGACGTCCCAGGCCCAAGCCATCTCCCCACTCGACGGCGTGCGTGGCCTCGCTTTCGTCGCGTTCCCGCTGCACCCGGCCGGCGCGCCCGGCGTGGAGCGGGCACGGCATCTGGCGGACGTCACGGTGCCGATGCTCTTCCTGCAGGGCACGCGCGACAAGCTGGCCGAGCTTCACCTGCTGAGGTCGGTCGTCGAAACGCTGGGGCCACGCGCCACGCTGCAGGTAGTGGACGACGCAGATCATTCGTTCCACGTGCGCGCGTCCTCCGGCCGGACAGACGCGGAGGTCGTGCTCGAACTGGCACGGACGATGGCGGCGTGGTTCTTCGCCGAAGGAGAGTCCGTGCCCATTACCTGAGCAAGCGCAGGGATGCAGGAATGCTTGTAGCAGAGTCGGGACGGCGAGCCGGCGAATTCGCCGTGCTGCACTCGCCCGCTCAATCACTTCGCTATCCGCAGATGGTCGGTCGCATAGCCACGAGAAGCGACGCCGGTCGCGTCAGCGACATTTTTCCTCGTGCCGAGTGAGTGTTTGTAAGATCCGCCATCTGCTTTGATTGGGCCGGCGTCGATCCGTGAGTGACCGCTTAGGGATGCGGGCCGAACCAGACTGGCGGAGCGTCGAACGACGCGCATTGGCGGGTCACTGCCCGACACGGTCGACGGTAACCAACCCTGAACGGTACTTCAGATTTCCCGGTTCCGGCCGTTAAATATAGGCGGCGATCATCCCGGCTACGCTCCGGATCCCGCAAGAGCAGCTTGAGCACATTCACTTTGGCGCGGGCAGCGCCAAATGTTTGGCTTGGCAAATAGAAAAACTAACCAGGGGAAACAAGCATGCTGTTGAGTCGAATTGCTATCTATAGCCTCGCGGCGTCCGTTCTCACCGGATGCGTGGTGGGTCGCACAACTGTCGACGTCTCGGCGCCGCAAGGCACTAATCCTGCGACGGGGAAGTATGTGCGAATCGATTCAGTGGAGGACAAACGCACTTTCACCGTCAAGCCCCCGAGCGCCGATATGGCGTCGCTCGATCCCGATGAAGATTCTAGCGATGCGTCGAAAGCTCGCGCGATCGGTCGAAAGAGAAACACTTATGGCAAGGCACTCGGCGATGTGGTGCTCCCTGAAGGCAAGACGGTCTCCGGGCTCGTTGAAAGTGCATTGGCTAAAGGCTTTCAGGAGGCAGGCTACATCGTCGTGAAGCAAGGGGATCCCAACTTTGCCGCCGCCTCTCCGGTCAATGCACAAATAGTCGCTTTCTGGGCTTGGTTCCAGCCCGGCTTCTGGTCAGTTAAAACTAACCAGAAGTCAGAACTGAAGTTGTCAGGCGATGTCGGTGCTCTTCATGGTTCTCAGGCCGTCAAGACTCACGTTAGCGAATCCAAGCAAGTTGTGGTTTCAAGCGACTGGCAGGAGATCGTGGAAAAAGGCCTGTCGGCGATTGCCCAGCGGACAAAGGATCTGGTAAGCGGCAATTAATTAATTCGCTCCAGGAGCGAGCCACATCGCTCGTCGCAGGGACGACGGAAGCGTCTGGCTCGCCTGTGCAGAATCCCAATTGGGATCTCGATTCGCAGATTGACGACATCGCAACTGCCTTTTGCCTTCGTCAGAAGGCCGCGGCGTACTCAGCATAACCTTCGGCTCTCGGAACGTCGATCGACGTTGGATGAGTTTCGGTTCTCTAAACGGCGATTGTCGACGATCTAGGCAGACGTGTCGATTGACCGAAAGTGGCCGCCTTGAGGCAATACCGCTGTCAATTCGCTCGCCCAAAACCGGCCATTGCGCGGGGGCGGACGAGAGCTCGGCCATGCAAATTGGATAGACACCTCGACCGGCGGCTGCTGGCCGAACTGAGCCCGACGGTGTGCATTGGCCTTATGGTCAAACTCGACCTCGTACGCGTTATTCCTCAAAGAGATCCGGCGTCAAACCCGGCTCCTGCAACCCCGGAAAATCGCCCGTACGGATCTTCGCGAGCGTCGCCGGCGGCAGCCACGTTTCCTCCATCGCGTCGATGCCACGCTCGATGATCTGCTGCAGGAAAAACGACTGCTTACGGCCCGTCGTTTCTGCCAGCAGCCGAAGTCTCTGCTCGATCTGCGGGTCGACGCGGGCCGCGACGACCTTCTTGTTGTCGGCACTTCGTTTCATCCCTGTTCCTAACGCTTTCACGAACGGAGCATTGCGACCGGTCCTACTTCGGGGCCACTTTCCAGCCGTCGCTGGTTAGCATGAGGTAGGTCTCGCCCTTGAACTGATTGTTGGCTGTTGTGGCGAGCTCGATGTGACCGACGAGAACCGATTCGTCATCCCATGCAGGTCGCTCAACGAGTTCGGCTACATAATGAACATATATCCTGTCGCCGACGTCTCTTTTCGCGCCCAGGGAAGGTGCCTCAATGTCGACCAGTTTCGCCTTGCCGCCGCAGAAGCGGTTCCCCAAACCTGGCGCCACGCCCCTGGACGCTTTCTTGCCGGCGTCGGTGAGCGTGTATTGGGCGCCGGGCAGCGTCTGTCCGAAATCGCGCACGGTCGTGGGCTCCTTCGTCAGCAAGCCGACTTTCACAAGCTGGTCTGCCTGCTGCTGCTCATATACACGAACGTTCGCATATTGGAACGGCGCTGGGGCCGCGCTAACGACACACACAGCGTCTGTGCTATCGAGGTGCCGTTGCACAGCCGCGGCATAGTTTTCTTTTGTTGCGTCCAACTTGCTGCTACAGGCGACGAGGGTGACGCTCAAGAGTACTGCGGTCGTACGGTAAATGTTTGACAGCTTCATGCCTAATTTCGATGATGGAATAGAAGGGCAGCCACGTTCTCAGGCGTTAGTCCGCGCCCGGTAACATGCTCCGCTGCTCGTGTGCGACGCGCGTAGCCTTGCCTGAACGTTGGGCAGCACGTTGTGCGGGCCTCGCCATGCCGATAGTGCGCACATCAAAGCCGATCTCACCGGCGGCTCTGACAGCGGCGTCGAGCGTCTTGAACTGACGCACCTTGCGCACATCGAGCTCCCGAGCCGTGCGCAACTGAACCTGCATTTGCCGCCCCCGACGACTGATGACAATCAGCGTGAGCACCCACAGGTCGCCACCGATATCTGTCGCGAAGAAGTCGTCCACAATCCCGGCCCGAAAGAAAGCTTTCGCCTGGGCCGGCGTCCACGTCTCGAATTCCTGCTCAAACAGTTCGCCTGATGTCGTCATGCATTCGTTCCCCGTCGTCGCCGGAAGTGTACCAATACGTTTCCAGAAAATGTCATGACGGAACAGAAAACCGGACTACCACATCATTCTTCGCCCTTTGTACCGTTGCGCCGCGCTCGCGGCTTTTCCTAGTCCTGAGGACGCGACGTGTTACGCGCCCGCGTGATCGCCTGGTCAGCCAGTTGTTGATGAGTGTTGACGTCCATATCTGGATTGCTATCAATGGCCTCCGCAACCCACAGTTCATAACGTGCGACGGCATCGCTTTCAGTCCACCCGTGCCGAACGTGCTGTCTGACGAAGTCAGCTTTCGCGCGCTCGTTGCTGCGCGGGAGGGAGCCGCCCGTTTGCGAGTAGACCGTGGGGATGAATCGCATAAAGCTTTCCTATATAGCGGTGGCCGGCGGACGCTTGCGCATCAAGCGGTCATAGCGAACTGCCGCGAATGCGATATAAGCTCGGCCCACGGTGTGGCCGATGAACGTATTCGAGCGCGAAGCCGTGAATGAATAGTGATCGTGCTCTTGGCCGTCCGCTTCCGTGACCTTTCGGCACTCCACAGCTGAGGAAAAATGCTCCCCGTACCAACGATTCACTAGCGCTACGCTCACCGCAGCCAGTAACGTAAGCAGCGTTGCAACCGCAATAATCAACGTAGCCAAAGTCATCGCCTTGTTTTCCTGTTTGGCCCGCGCGACCGGCGCGAGCGCTTTTCCGACGTCAATGCGAAACAACTGCGCCGAGCAACATACCGGTCAACAGCGGCCCGAAAACGGACGGGCTCTGTCGAGAGTCTGCACCCTTGTTCTGAGAGCCGAGACGGCTCGCGATTACTGCCAGCGCGGCGTTTTGCTCTTGTTGCAGTCCAACCTGGAGAGCGAGCAGCTTCTCGCTTGGCGTGGGATCGTCAATCCCGACCAACTTGCAAACCCGCAAAATGTTGGCATCGAAGCGCTCTTTCTGCCGGTCAGGATTGCGCAGACCTTCAATGAACTCGTGCATCTGCGCGCGTGACGGTTGTCGATTCAAGAACTCTTCCAGCTCAGCCAGCAAGAAAGGATTGTTTCCGCAGATCGTCCGTGCTTGCGACATCTGGTCGACAGTCCCGCGGTCGCTGCTACGTGTGTCTTGAGTTGCCATTTTGCTTTCCGTGGCCTACTTCGCGCTCTTGGCGTCTGCGATGCCGCGCTCGAGGTCCGCAATGTTCTGGACCGCAGCGGTGTACGAAACGTAGGGCGTTGCTCCATGCACTTCGACTGTGGCCGACGCGTCGCCTACGGCATCGCGCACTGCGGCAATGGTTTGAGTGAACGCCTCGCCCTGAAAACGGGCTTTCTGTTCGGCCGACGCGCCGGCCAGGTCGATCGTGATCTGCATGAGTGTTTTCCTGTGTGGCCCGCGCGACAGGCGCGAGCGCTTTTCCTACACTGTGATAACAAGGTCGGTGTACTTCGCCAGATGGCCGTCCGAAGTCACCAACCGCAACGGCTCTGACGTTGCCTGCGCAACCAGAAGGCGGTCAAACGGATCGCGGTGAATGTCGGGCAGATTGCGAACCAGCGCAGCGTGAACGGCCCGCACTGGCAGTTCAATGAAGCCGCTGGCCTCAATTTCCGTGACGAGCATATCGACGTCGGCCTCAAGTTTGCCGAGGCCGACCTTAATCGAAGCCTCCCAGACGCTCGCGCTGCTTACATACACTTCATCAGCCTCCAGAATCAGCTTGCGCGCAGCTTTGGTCAGCTTGCGGTCATCCATGACCGACCAGAGGAAAACGTGTGTATCGAGAAGCAGGCGCATCAACGACCCTCGAATGTTGCGATCACATCATCGGGGAGCGGTGCATCGAAGTCGTCCGCAATACGGACCTTGCCCTTGAGGCCGCCGAAACGCCGCGTGACCTTCGCCCTTTCCATCGGTACCAGTCGGGCGGCCGGCTTGCCAGCCTTGGCGATGACGATTTCCTCGCCGCTGGCTGCGGCATCGACCAGCCGTGAAAACTGCGTTTTCGCTTCATGGATATTGACGGTCTGCATAGCTGCTCCTAGTGGACTAAGCCCATATTAGTCCATCTAGCCACACCGGTCAATTCACAATCTCCCGCCACATGAACTAACGGCACAAACACACCAAGCTTGAGGGATACGGCGTCTCGGAATACGCGCGCATGCTCCGCTTGTTCAGAGGAAGTTTGAGGCCATCAGACCCAAACCACGCGCGCGCGGCCCGCACCGGTTCGTGTCCTCGGAAATTCACGGGCGAAAAAAGCTGACCGCGAAGGTTCGCTGTAACGGTTCCCTACCCCTGTTGAGAGGCCGCGGGCGAAGGCGACGGAGCGTCATGAGAAGGAGCGACGCCGGCGCCCACCCACGGCGGGCCGACGCACCGGAGGGCGGCATCTCGCCGGTCGCTGCGGCCTGACGCTGTAATATGCTGTATAAATATACAGTGTCCACCAGTGCCCCTTGGACGCAGCGCGTCCGACGCGGCAAGATGGCGAGCGGATCTCGGCGTAGCCCGCACAGAAGGAATGAAAATGACCTTGGATGACCTGAAACAACTGGGAATCGTCGTTGGCGAAATTGCCGATGCAGAGTTAGGACAACAATTTATCGCTTGTGTGGGCAAGGTAACCCGCGGCGGTATCAAATCCGACGACGGGCAACACTGGATGGGCGCCACGCCCCTGCAAGCGGCAATGCGTTGCTACGAAGAGTCGGACGTGCTGAAATAGGACCTCCGAGCCGGTTGATGACACGCGCGGGCATGATGGCCTCGAACTCGGCCCCTCTCCCTCAGACGCTGCTCGTCGCCATGCAGTGCGGTGATGCAAAACCCGCCGCGCACTCTGTCAGTTGTCGGTGAGCATCGTCTGCCGGCCGGCATGGCGGCGGCGGTCCCATCCGTCAGTTACTGCCACGCCCGGACGCTGCCCGATCATCGAGACGCGTCGGCGACGAACAATCGCTCAGACCTTCAGGCGCCCCTGAACCCTGAGCAGCCCGTCGCGTCCGCCCTGCTCCGCCGCCGTCCATCTTGCGCCCGTGGTCATCCGTCGCGGCTGGGAGCATCGCGCTTAACTGCAATAGGCTGGCAGTATGGCCTGCCGCGCGCCGCGACAGCGCGCCGGGCGGCCCGAGGTCAGGACGATGACTCGGCCACAACCGTGATGTCGCATAGGGAGATGCCGTACTCGAGTGCGACAACGATTCGGGCAGCGATTCCCCTCAAGCGCCCCTCCAGTTCAAAAGTCGAACCGGGCTCTTCTGCGGTTAAGAGGACCACTTCAATGTCGTCTGCGATGGTGATAAGTTCGTAGCCCGCTGCCACAACCGACTTTCGAAACTCCCAGACAAGCCCGCGCAACGAAGGCACGACGGTACTGAGCAGTTCCATATTGAACGCGCTTCCATCGACCAGCCGCTTCAATGAACCCAACGGGGTCGCCCGTTCGGCTTGCTGAAGCGAAAGCTGTATCGTCGTCCCTAGAACGGGCACGATGCGTCGGTGACGTCTGGCGTAGGCCTCGACGTTGCCAAATTCGGGCCTCGTTTTTCTGAAATTTGCCATCACGCAAAGGAGCCTGTGATTTCTCTCGAATGTCCGCCGGCTTGCACCCTGCGTCCATGGCTAATCCAACATCTCATCAGGCCATAACTGCGCGCCGTGCAACACCCGCAGGATGCGCACGGTTTCTCCCGTGATCCGATAGGCGGCTATATATGGTGTCCGGCTTATAACCAGTTCGCGAGTACCTTCGATGCGCCCAGGGCGGCCAGTCTCTGGAAACTGCAGTAGCTGCCTGACCTGCACACGAATCCGATCATCGACGACGACGGCCGCGTACGGACTGTCCTGTTCGATGTAATCAAAAATAGCGTCGCGATCCTCTACTGCGAAAGCAGCCCATTCAAGCCTCACGCGTCACCCTCGCCGGCTTTCCGGAGGGCCGCAGCGCGCCGCTTCGCAAAATGAGCTTCGACTTCATCCCCCGCGGTAGCAGGCCGCGGGTCGTTCAATGCTTCCTGCACCTTCGCACGGAACCAGGCGTCATGCACGGCCGGGTCCGTCGCGAAGGCGAACGGCAACGCACCTTCGTTGGCCACGCGCGTCAGCAGGATTCGCACCGCATCCGAGACAGTCAGTCCCATGTTGTCGAGCACCGCAGCCGCGCGCTCTTTCAGCGCGGGGTCGATGCGTGTTTGCACCAATGCAGTCGCAGCCATAACGATTACTCCTTTGCGTAGCCCTAGACCCCCTATTGTAATTCATTCGAATTACATGCGCGCGCTACCGTGAGCCGCGACCGGATGGCCAGTAAGCAGAACGCTTTGCGCAGCCCACCCATCTGAGCATGATCGGGCGGACCATCGGGACTGGCTCCGGCGCGCTGGTGACCCCAGTGCGACGCAGAGCGGCCGAGGCGCTGCTGGTCGCTGCGCTCGATCAAGCAGCCGCAAACTGGCGACATTGACGCCCCCCTCCGGTCAATGTCCAGAAATGAAGGGTATGAAAGCCACAACTTTCATGCCCTTCATTAGAGACCGGCCCACTTGTCCAGAAATGAAGGGGCGGACAGCCACAACTTTCTACCCCTTCGTTTGAGGACATGTCTACGGCGCGCACCGTAGCTGTTGGACACATCGGGGGACGCGGCAATAGCATTCATAGCGGCTTGGCAGCGCTGACACACCGCGACGAAACCGTAGTTGTCGGCAGTGTGTCAGGCGCGGGGCAGGGCGCGGATGGGCGTCGCGCAGCACAGTCGGCGCCAATGCCGCCGCCAGACAGTCGCTCGCCGCGATCTGACAGATTCCCGGGCGCCGAAGGGGGCCAGCGATCGCGGGCGTGGGTGCCATATGTGGGTATGGTCCGAGCTCGAGGCACGGGAGCGCCCCACGGAGTAGCGGGGCCTGGCGGTGAGACCGACCGGGGGTCGCGGCTCCGCCAAAGCACCCGAAGTGCAACCGCATTGCAGACGCAAGGATCCGTCCGGCACGCCTCCCCCGGACCGCACGGCGGGTGTACCAGCGGCGAACGCCGACAAGCCGTTTAGGGTGCGGGCAGCCGTCGGTGGGGCGATGGGCTGATTGGTGCAGTGCAGCAATCAATGTTAGAATGTCAGGCTGAGGTTTCCGTGAGTTGTTTTCTCGCGCGATTCTAATCGGCCCGCGCACGCAAGCAGGCCGCGTCCGTTGCTCGTTGCGATCTGCAGCTCGTGCTCGCCTGCAGCCGTCAATGTCGTGGCTCGCCGGCCGCAGTCGGGTAGCCGCTGATCTCGCTATCGCCGGGCAAGCCTGTCAAGGAGAATGTATGGCACGTTTTGATCGGGAAGATGCAGGGCCAACCACCGTCGCACCCGCGCCGAACCCTGCGGGCCGGCGCGCAGTGAAGGGCAGGGCGACCGCAGCCTTGCTGTCGATCGACGCAGTGTCCACCGTGTTGCAGGACGAAGAACGGCAGCGTCAGATGCGCGCACTCATTCAGTTGGGGAAGGAGCGCGGCTACCTGACTCACGCCGAAATCAACGATCACTTGCCGGACAATTTCGCGCAGACCGCGGCCATCGAAACCATTGTCGGCACGTTCAATGACATGGGTGTAGCGGTCTACGAGCAGGCGCCCGACGCTGAGACGCTGTTCCTGAACGATGCTGCGCCGGCAGCCGTGTCGGATGACCAGGCGGTTGAGGAAGCGGAAGTTGCGCTTTCCACCGTGGATTCCGAATTCGGGCGCACGACCGATCCCGTGCGGATGTACATGCGTGAAATGGGTGCGACCGAATTGTTGACTCGCGCGGGCGAGGTTGAGATCGCAAAGCGCATCGAAGACGGCCTTCACGAAATGATCCAGGCGATTGCGGCCTGCCCGGCGACTGTCTCCGCGATCCTTGCGAGTGCGGAGCAGATCGAAGCCGATCAACTGCGCATCGACGAACTGGTCGACGGTCTCAATGAAGACTCCGTGGCGGGCGGGCCGTCGGTGTCGGACTCCGCTGATACAGCGGCTATCGACGCGGACACCGCCGATGACAACGACGGGCAGGACGCTGACGACAGCGAGATCGAGGAGGGCAACCCGGCGAAGGCGAACGAAGCGCGTCTGAAACAGCTCACGAGCGACTGCCTCGGGATATTTGCTAGAGTGCGCGAGCTGTTCGATCAGATTCCGCGCGGGGACGCCGCGCAAGGCAAGGGGCAGGTTGCCTTCGCACGCATATGCGAAGCAATCCAGCGCGAGCTGGCGCCAATTCGCTTCACAGTACGAGCCATCGATCGGCTGTGTGCCCATGTCCAGCAACAGGTTGCGCAGGTGCGCGCGGTCGAGCGGCGCATTTTACAGATTGCCGTTGACCGGTGCGCGATGCCGCGCGAGAAGTTCATCGAGTCGTTTCAGGGGCACGAGACCGATCCCGGCTGGACCAAACGGGCGGCAGCGGCGTCGCGCGAGTATGGAGCCGCGCTCGAACGCAGTCTGCCCGCCATTCAGGCCGAACAGCAAAAGCTGATCGATATTGAAGCGGACGCGATACTGCCGCTGCAACAGTTGAAGAAGATCAACCGGCAGATGATGGCGGCCGAGTCGAAAATGCGGCAGGCGAAGCGCGAGTTGATCGAGGCCAACCTGCGCCTCGTGATCTCCATCGCGAAGAAGTACGTCAACCGCGGCATGCATTTTCTCGATCTGATTCAGGAAGGCAACATCGGCCTGATGAAAGCCGTCGACAAATTCGAATATCGACGCGGCTGGAAGTTTTCGACCTACGCAACGTGGTGGGTGCGGCAGGCCGTCACGCGCTCGCTTGCGGATCAGGCGCGCACGATTCGGGTGCCTGTGCATATGATCGAGTCGATCAACAAGCTCAACCGGATTTCGCGCGAGATCCTGCAGCAGACCGGACGCGAGGCTCATCCTGCGGCGCTGGCACAGCGCATGGAACTGCCGGAAGAGAAGGTTCGCAGCATGTTGAAGGTCGCCAGGCAACCCGTGTCGCTCGAAACGCCGGTGGGCGAGGATGCCGACGCGACGCTTGGCGATATGATCGAAGATCCAATGGCGGCATCACCCGCGGACGCGGCCGTGCGCGCGAACCTGCGCGCCGCGATCGATGACGCCCTCGATGCGCTGTCGCCGCGTGAGGCGAAGGTGCTGCGGATGCGTTTTGGGATCGATACCGTGTCGGACTATACGCTCGAGGAGTTGGGCAAACAGTTCGACGTGACGCGCGAACGGATCCGGCAGATCGAAAGCAAGGCGATGCGAAAACTGATGCACCCGAGTCGCGCCGACAAGCTACGGCAATTTCTCGATCATTGAGCCACAGACCCGGGCGTCGGCCGTGTTGTGTTTATCTCCGCGCCGCTCGCTGGTCCCTCGGCGACCTTCTCTCGGGCGGGAAGTAGGGCCAACGCTGGCAGAGGGCGCCTACGATTCCGCCGGCCGACATTTTTGCCGCCTATCACCGCGAAGCTGATCTCTTACGGATAGACGTCACAAGTCGGGGTGCCCTCAAGAAAGGGATTTTTTCGTACGTGTGCGACGTGAAGTCGCGCCAGTTATTGTCTCAACCCGCAAGGGATAGTGAGACTCGTTGTTCCCTCGACGATAGCCTACCGGGGCGAGCGTGGCTGGTAACGGCCGGGTTCGGAGCCCTCGGAACAATGAAGTCCCTCGCATGAGAAGAGCATGCCGCGAGGCGGGCTCAACTGCTGCCAGCATCAGGCGGCAAGGACGCTAGGCTGGACAGGATGGTGAACACAAGTGAATCGCCGTAACCCTCGTTAAAAAAGAACAAGCCAAAGATGCTGGCAGGCTTGGACCAAAAGGTATGTGACAGGTTGCTCCATGCGTACTGCGGGCACAGGGACAGGAAGTCACCGGAGGAAAGGCGGGACCTAAGCTGTTCGTGTAACTGGCGTGGAACACGGTAAGCCCGAATCTTCGTCCTCGTGGCAGGCGAACCGCAAGGAACGCTGATGAGGATGCGGGTAAAGGATGGTCGAGAAAGCGAACGCCGCCCTGTAATGGGGTGGATAGGGGTTGGGCTGCAAGGCGATATCACCCCACGCGAAAGCGGGCAGACTTCGATCGGGTCATTCTTGACAAGATTGTTTGGTGAACTTTTACAGGAGGGAAAGCAAATGACGGCGTATGCAGAACGCGCTGGTGCACTCTCCGGCGACGCGGGACATTGGCACGCTATCAACTGGGCGAGATGTTACCGGGAAGTCGGGAGGCTTCAGGCTAGAATCGTCAAGGCTACAAAGGAAGGCCGCTGGAACAGGGTGAAAGCCCTGCAATGGCTGCTGACCCACTCGTTCAGCGGCAAAGCTCTCGCCGTCAAACGGGTGACGGAGAACCGAGGCAGGAAAACACCCGGGGTCGATAAGGTTACATGGTCCTCCCCGGACGCCAAATACCACGCCATCGAAATGCTGCATCGTCGTGGTTACCGGCCGCGGCCGTTGCGTAGAATTCTAATTCCCAAAAGCAACGGTCGGACAAGAGCACTCGGAATTCCCTGTATGAGCGACAGAGCGATGCAAGCGCTGTATTTGCTCGCCATGGAGCCTGTATCGGAAACGAGTGCGGACCCACACTCTTATCGGTTTCGCCCGGAAAGATGCACCGCCGACGCGATCGAGCAATGCTTCATTGCACTTGCGACCAAACGCGCTGCGCAGTGGATTCTAGAAGGCGACATTCAGGCCTGTTTCGACAAACTTTCGCATGACTGGATCATTGCTCACGTCCCGACGGACAGAGAAATGCTTCAGAAATGGCTACAGGCGGGGTATCTCAAAGATCGACAGTGGTTCCCAACACAGATGGGTGTACCGCAAGGCGGAATTATCTCGCCTGCGATCGCGAATTGGGTATTGGATGGCTTGCAGCGTCATCTGGCGGTTGCCTTTGGGCCACCAAAGTGGATCGACGGAAGGCAAGTCAGCTCAAAAATCAATTTCGTTCGTTATGCAGATGACTTTGTCGTTACTGGTCCGTCGAAAGAGGTTCTGGAACGGGGAAGTCAGACCTATTATTGAACGTTTCATGCAGGAGCGCGGGTTGTCGCTCTCGCCAGAGAAGACGAAGGTCACACATATCTCGGAGGGGTTCGACTTTCTGGGCAGAACGTTCGGAAGTATCGTGGCAAGCTGCTCATCAAGCCATCAAAGAAGAACGTTCAGGCGTTTCTGAGAAAAATTCGCTCGACCATCAATGAAAACCGGACGGCCAAGCAACAGAACCTGATTGGCCTGCTAAACCCGGTGATCAAAGGGTGGGCGGACTATCGTCGACATGTTGTCTCCAAGAGAGTCTTCGCGCGCGTCGATTCAGAGATATGGCGTGCGTTGTGGCAATGGTGCTGTCGCCGGCATCCCAACAAGGGACGTCGATGGATCAAACATCGTTACTTTCGATGCATTGGAACACGGGATTGGATCTTTGCTGCGCAAACGGGTGAGTATTGGCCAGATGGCAAGCCAATCGTGACGACGCTTCGCTATGCGGCAGAGGTACCCATCCGGCGGTACATCAAAATAAAAGCAGAGGCGAATCCCTTCGACCCGGCCTGGGAAGGTTACCTCGAAGATCGTCAAGGTTTCAAGATGTTCAACTCGCTCAAAGGTCGGAAGAAGTTGATTCGGCTTTGGCTTGCTCAACGGGCATCTGCTGTGTCTGCGACCAACGCATCACCAAGGACACAGGCTGGCACGTTCACCACATCGTCCGTCGTGTTGACGGCGGAGGGAATGCGTCGAGAAACCTGATCATGGTTCACCCGAGCTGCCACGCGAAAATTCACAGTCTTGGGCTATCCGTGACGAAACCGGCTCCGCATCAGGGGCTTTGAACGGCTTGAGCGGAGTCCGGGGAAACTCGCACGCTCCGTTCTTAGATCCTATGTAGCGTGAGAGTCGTCAAGGCCCGAGTCGTAAGATTGACGGAGCCAAGACTTGCTCAATGGAGGGCATCATGGACGCAAATCACGTTACCGAACCCCATGCAGAAGACGTCATACTGGCGGTGTCGCTCGAACTGGCCGTCGGGAAGTGGAAGGTCGCGCTGCACGACGGGCGCCGGGAGAAACCGGCGGTACATACGGTGGAGCAGCCACAGGCCCAGGCGCGCCTGCAGGCGATGCTGGACCTGATTGAGCGACAAAAGGAGAAATGGTCGCTGCCAGCAGACGTGCGTGGTTGTTGTGAGCTACGAAGCTGGCCAGGACGGGTTCTGGATCTACCGCGCATTGCGAGCGCGAAGCGTCGACTGTTATGTGATCGATCCAGCGAGTATTCCGGTCGAACGTTACAAGCGACGCGCGAAGACTGACCGGCTTGATGCGATCAAGCTGGTGATCAACCTGCGCGCCTGGCTGCATGGCGAACGCGATCGCATGCACGTGGTTCGCGTACCGTCGCCACAGGACGAGGCCTCGCGTCATCTCATGCGTGATCGAGGTCAGCTGCAAAAGGAAGTGCTGCAGCATCGCGACCGTATGAGAAAACTGCTGGTAACTCTTGGCTGCTGGGACGAAGTCGACCATAAGGGGTTCGCTGACCGGCTCGAACGCGGTGAGATCACCTGTCACGACGGCGCGGCCCTACCGGCGGAACTGCGCGAGCGGCTACTACGCGAGACAGAACGGCTCGTGCTGGCCGAGCGTCAACTGGCCGCGCTGGAGGGGACCTTGCAGGAGCGCTTGCCAGTGCCAGTGCGTGAGCGCATCAATCACCTCACGCAGCTCAGAGGCATTGGTCAAATCGGCGCATCACGTCTGGCGCTCGAACTCTTCTGGCGCGATTTCAATAACCGGCGGCAGGTCGGTGCATGCGTCGGGCTGGTGCCACAACCGTACGACAGCGGCGAGAGCCACGTGGACCAGGGGATAAGCAAACAGGGCAACCGATGGGTGCGCACGCAGCTTATCGAGACGGCCTGGCAGTGGTTGCGCTATCAGCCCGGTAGTGCGCTGACGAGGTGGTTCAATCAGCGCACCCAGGGCACGGGGCCTAACCGCCGGGCGCGGCGGATCGCCATCGTCGCAGTCGCACGGCGACTGGTGATCGCATTATGGCGCTACCTGAAGGACGGCGTTATTCCTGATGGCGCACAGATGAAACCAGTTTGAGATCGTATTGCATGGCGATAGTGATGCCGCGACAATCCGATCACTTACTGTTCCCATGGTTGAAGTGGACATGCCCGTCCGCCCCCTGGGTTGCCGACGCAACCGATTCTTAGATGGGGCATGTCACCCGGACACGATCCGGCGCAGCGCGCATGCAGGATGGGGCTGGCGAACTGCCAGCGGATAGAAGGTTGTGAGACGTTGGATCATCTCACGAGCGCCACGGCCGGCTTCAGGCAGGGACGTAGATTCGATTGCGGCAGTGACAGTTACTGGGTGACGTGGAACGCGCCTGTATGTTGGTGTGCGCAATACCGCGCGCTCACCAACATACGCCAGCATATCGCCTCTACCCAGCGTCAAGGGTTCGCTACGCCAGGCTTCGCCTGCCCTTGACCCAGCCATACGCTCTAGCAAGGAGATGCGGAGGAAATTGATCGACGATTCGTAAGCGGCCTTGACAAATTACTGCTCATAGAAGAAGGGGGCGGCGACGCAGCGATGCGTTGCTGCTACCCGACTAAGCCTTCGCGTTGGTCGTTTTCGCGGCGCGCAACGGCCTGAATCGGCCTTTGGCGACGCGTTTGTTGGCGTGCCACACGTAGTCGCCCGTCAAGTTGATGTGATTCCAGCCCAGTGGCGCGATGTGCGGGATAAGGCTTTCGTCGATCTCCCGCTGCTGACGTGAGGCGGCAATTGCCCGCTCCAGATACACGGTGTTCCACAGCATGATCGCAGCTACCACAAGGTCCAGGCCACTGGCCCGGTATCGCTGGTTTTCGTAAGAACGATCCCGTATCTCGCCCAACCGATAGAAGAACACCGCCCGTGCCAGCGAGTTGCGGGCTTCGCCCTTGTTCAGTCCGGCAGACACACGGCGTACACGCACGCCAGCAATTCCCGAAACAGTCGAACTAGCGCCGGGGTAGCTCATTGCCGAGGCAACTGCTTAATTGCCAAAGTAAAGCGACTTCATGCCGTCATCGGTAGAGGGACGGACCATTACCGGAGCGCCCGATGCCACCGAACCGCTAATCCTTCCGCCATAGCCGCTTGCCGTGCCGTTTTGCGCAGCGACACGCGCTTCGGCAGCCTGAATTTCGGTCGGATATGTAGCGTCATTAGCGACGGCAGGGTGGTAGCCGGCGTTTTCAAGTTGAATAAGTTCAGCGCGCACTTGCGCACGGGTTGTTACCGGAGGGTCCGATTGCTGAGCGAACGATACAGCCGGAGCGGCGAAGACCGCAGCGGCAATGACTGCATGGATGAGCGACTTCATGATGGCCTACCTCCTTGTTGCTTGTTCTTGCACTGATTGCAAGTCCCGCTTTTAGAGAAAGTCATCAAAGTCTAGGGCGATTCGCCCAAGAGTTAATTAAATACTGGAATCGCGCTTTTATTTAATATGGCAGGGTCACCCCGGTGTCCAGAGGCAGCACATCCTCCAGCCCTTGGCGTGGATCGATCCATCCGATATCCGGCGGCAGGGGCGGCGGCACAAGCCGTGCCATTGCCGCCGCGCAAGCCGGGAACAAGCGAATAGCGCAGAATAGGATCGCTCTCCGCCGGGTGTTCCATCTCCCGGTTGTGCTGTTCGGACGTTGGCGCACCGCACCGAGAAGAGCCCGCCGTCGGGCATCGCATCTCTGGCGTTGACGGCGACATTCAGAATCGCCGACTCCAATTCGGTGATGTCTACCTTAACGGGCCATGCGTCCGGCGCAACGTCCAGATAGAAATCGATTCTTTCTGTTAGCGCTGTGCCTATGATGTCACTGGCACTCCCAAACCATGCGGCAAGGTCAACGACTTCATGTTTCAGCGGTTGCTTGCGTGCGACGCTCATGAGTTTGCGCGAAAGCGCTTCCGCGCCGACTGTGGCTCGCTTGACGGCGGTGACTTCTCTTTCAACGTTCGTATAGTTCTTGCGCGTTGCCAGCTCCATATTCGCTGCCACGACCATCAGCAGATTGTTGAAGTCGTGAGCAACCCGCGCGACCAGATTTCCGAGCGCGCCCATGCGCCGAAGCTGGCGGCTTGACGCTTCGGCGGATGCACGCCGTACCCACTCGTTTTTCCAGTGATTCCATGCAGCTTCCTCAGCTCGCAACTGACGAAGCGAGAAAAAGATTAGCGCCCAGAGTCCGATGCACGGCACAAGCGTGAGCATGACCACGACAATGACATGTCTGCGCCATTGGTCATGTATTGCTGCCGTAGCGTAGCCGCAGGCAACATACAATGGATAACGCCCAACGCGCCGAAACGACAGTATTCGCTCAATCCCATCAACCGTAGAAACAATATCGACCCGGCCAACTGGCACCGCTTGCCCAAGCGCAGTAGTAAAGGGAATATTGGCCGCCGGATTGGTCATGATGTCCTTGTCCGGGAGTCTGACCAGGATAGTCCCATCCTGGCGGTACAGTCCAACGAGGAATGCCGGTTTGCTGTTAGTGAGCTCCGCGTAAAACTCGCCGAAATACTGCCGCTTAAGGGCGATGGAGACCACGCCCAGGAAATCTCCGTCCCTGCCGACCCGGGCCATGTTCATCGTGAAAACGTCCGACTGCATAACCTTGCCGGATAGGGGGCGCGAAAAATAGGGAGCCGGCGCTGACGCAATTGCGGCTCGAAAGTCTTCGCGTCCGGCAACCGAAACCCGCGGCGCTGGAAAGAAACGGCTGCTTGCCAGCAAGTCGCCGTTGTTACCAAACACAGATATCGCAGCAAGTTGCGGATAGTCCGCCGCAATAGTGCTGAGCCTCGCGCGTATGCCACCCTCACGCTCGCTGACTCCTACATCGTCGTCATTACCGAGAAGCCCGAGGATGCGCGTTTCGATTTCGTTATTCATATCGACAATCTTCAGCGCGTGCTCCTGGGCAACCCTGGTCAGGCGGTCCACTATGTCGCTTGCGTCGGCGATACGCCGCTGATAGTCGAAGTATCCATAGCTCACGACAGCGCCAAGAGGAAGCAAGACCGATAAAACCAGGACGACGGCGAGCACGCGCCGCATTACGTCAAAGTTGCGCGACGGCAGCGGTACATCGGACTCACTGTTTTGTTCGACCGCCAAGGTGAGGGGCTCCCGGAAGTCGTTCATTAGTGCGCCGACCATGGTACTGCGGTACGGCGTCGCGAGGGGACATTCCGGATTAGTGAACCGTTCCACACATTGGACCTTCGGCGACCGGGCCACAGCTGTCCGGGAACGCAGCGACTTTGACTGGAACGGCGCCACCATCGATACGTCTGAGGAAGAAGCATGGGTGCGTTTCGCTCATGTTAGGGCGTCGTCGGTAGCTGTTGAATCCGCGCCTAGGCTCCCGATTGTGGCCATGGGCGGCCTCGTTGCACGACGGGGTCCAAGGCGCTGTATGACTTTGTCGCGATGGCCGTCAGAGGCGCCTCAGGCCGCTGGCGCTTCTCGTCTTACCGAAACGTCTGCCGTCGTCAGGAGTAAGTGGCAAGCTGCCCGAAAACAGCGACCTTTTCATGACCCGTCGCAAACCGCGCGGGCTTAAGGCGAGCCCGCGCTTTCCGTTATCTGATTCATTGGAACTCTCCGAAGCGAGCCCGCGCCCCGACGACTACTGATGAATAGCCGTCGTCTCGAGATCATTTCCGGCGGCCTCAGCCTGATGCCCATGAACCTCGCGACGCTAGGAATCCTGCATGCTACGCTGACTGTATTGAAGGCGCGGCGCAGGTTGCGTCGCGTCGGACCCCGGAGCTGGTTATGAAAACGCTGGATGCAACGTCGCGTGCAGGCGGCGTCGTTGCGGTGGTGGTCCTGTGCGCAGCTTTGTCCGGTTGCTACTACTACGTGCCCTACGGCTACGTTCCTTACGGCGAAGTGCCGGCGGCAGCGCCGCAGCAGCAATATCCTTTCTCGATGACCGACGCAGCCGCGACCGGTGCGGCTGCGTCAGATGTAACTGCATCGACGAACACCTATATCGCACCAGTCGCGCCCGTCTTCGTCGTGCCTGCGTATTACCCCGTCGCGTATCCGTACTACGGCTGGCCTGCGTGGTGGGGACCATCGGTGTTACTGAGCTTCGGCTACTGGGGCGGATGCTGTTATGGCGGTGGCCGGTACGGCTACTGGGGGCACCACGGCTATTGGGGGCATGGATATCGGGGCGGTTGGGGCGGTCATGGCAGTTGGGGTGGGCACGGATACCCAGGGCGCGGTACGGGCGGCGGCGGCCAATACTGGGGCGGTGGCGGCGGTCACGGGCGTTCGCATTGAACGCTAACCGAGATGCGCTCGTGTTCACCAGTACCCCGACAGCTGAGGCCGTGGGTGAGCCCGACGCAGCTCGCCAACGCGCGGCAGCGTCAAACCGTGCCGTGACCTGTTTCAGTTCCATTGCACGTCGACGAGTCTTTGCAAACCAGTGACTAATGGAAGCAGCGGAGCCCTAAAGCCCCAAGTTTTTACTTCAGTCGCGCTGGACGTGCCGCCGCGTGGCCTCACTCCCTATCGCGCAGGCAATAGACATCATCGGCTTCTGGCTGCGGAGCTCACATTCGGCGTCGGTCACGCGCCTGGCGTCTCCATTTCATGGGCCCCTAGCGCGGTTGCGCCGCTGTGACTGATACGGTCAGAGCCATCGTTTCCACCGCCAGGTGACTAACCCAGAAATCACTTCCCCGCCCGGAACCCCGTTGGGCTGCTGCGGCGATGATGCCCGCAACGCTGACATCGTGCACCATATCTGACGTCGTCGAGCGCTAGCCCCGGGTTAAGGCGCGAGCTGCTCACGAATCATTCGACGCAGTGAATGCCGCAGTGCCGGGGGGCAAAAATAGCCCGATTTAAGCGAAATGATGCTGATTATCGTCTACCTTCAGACAAGCGTCATGCGCAGCCGCGAGCAACGATTGGCGGATATTGTCTGGCTACAGAACTGGTAGGGCGCGGCGAAACGATTTAGGATACTAAGTAATAATAGTTAGGAGAATAAATAATAAGAAAGGTTGTAAAACCGCTTTTCGAAAATCGAGGAGAGCCCCGATGGACGTGCTGGTCGTCGGGGGCAATGTGGACGTGGCAGTCACTCTGGCTTTATGCTTGACTGCTATGGTCACCACGCTACTGTACGCGCTGTACATGCGGTCAGGTGGACGGACTCACAACTCGCAAGCAGGCAGAATGCATCGAGCGTGCCGGGGCGGGTTATGCATGGCATCACGAAAGCGTCATGAGGAGCATGTAGCCTGCGGCGCGCAGCAGGAAGAGCTGTAGCGAATTGCATAAGAACATATATCTGAGAGAGCTATCACATGATGAGTCCTCATTCCGAGAGCCTCGGTCATCTCGAGCGTAGTGCTGGGAACGACCGCCTCAGACGCGCCTTGGCCGCACGCCTGGACCGGGCATTGAAGCGGGCTGGCATCAGTTCGGCACGCGCAGCTAACTGGCTCGGTGTCAGTGAATATGAGGTGGAGTATTGGCGCGGCGGAACCACTGTGCCGCCGCTGAACGCCTGCACGCGCCTTGCCACGGTCCTCCAACTCGACGTTCACTGGCTTTGCACTGGGCAGCCCCGGGCCTCCTGATTCGCACTTCATGGCAATCGGGGGCATGCAGTTCTCTCTCTTGCCTATACGTTCTGACGTTGGCGGGCCGCTCGGCATCGCGGTCACCATCATGCCGCTGCGCGTTTTGTCTCATGGGGAAAGCTGTTTTTTCGCACAGCGGGGGTTATTCGATGTGACGAAGCCAGCAAAAGGAAACAATGTCTTCGAGGAGACAGCACGTCTGAAGGTCTACGAGATGGAACTGGCGAGAGCCACCTCGCATATCGCGAGCACCATGCACGAGCACACCACGCTGGCGGCGGTCGCAGAAACCATTCAGGACTTCCAGGCGTTGCACGGACGCGACGACCTTACGGAATTTGCGCTCGCACTCCGTGGAAGACTGGAGCAGCGCGGCAGGTCGGCCGCGGCGAGGCTGCTCCAGCGTTTCGCGGAATGCGGAAATTTGCCAGATGCAGTACCGAAGGCGCCACACAAACCGGTGCCTGCTCCTCTGCCCGGCGTCCGGAAGCGAGCACGAACTCGCGCAAAGTGAGTGGTGGGCTACCGACGTTTCTATACGGAGGAAATATGGGCGCGTCGGGACCACGCACGGCGTGGTCTACTATCACCACAGCGACTATCACGACGGAACTTGAAAGGATGCCCACGGCGGTCGGCTCAGGAGGAGGGTTGGTGCGTTCGAGGCTGTGCCTGGGACTGTTTCTTTATCTTGCAACCCTCGATTCGACCGGAGCGTGGGCCAGTGACATCGAACGCCCGGCGGGCCGCCCACGAGTCCAGCGCGTCATCTTTGACCACACCATCGTCACCGACGAGTACGACGATATCGTCGCTAGAAAACAGGTGATGCCGAGCAGCGGAAAGCAACCATCGAGACAACTGACCCGATTTGAGCAGTTTCAGAACGCTTGCATCGACGCTCGTTGCGCTGACCGCGTGCTTTCGCAATGGGCAACGATGACGCATTTCATCGAAGCGAGATTCACATTCGCGCGGACTCCGGGCAAAGCTTCCGTACCGGACTTCGCGCCCGCCGGGTTTACGTCTGATGCAGGCGTTCCTCGTTTGGACGCGAACCCTCTTTCTGCACCGGTGGCATTGCCAACGTCTGAAGCATTTCTCCTGCGTCCAGACAGTGAGGCCCGCGCTGCTCTGCCGAAACGTGCCGCGAGTCATGCCCGCCCACCACAAGTCACTCTCCCGGCATCCAGGAAGGACGAAGCTGCGCGCGCAATGGGGCCGACCGCCGGACTGATAGCGCTCGTCCTTGTCGTTTTTTCACTCAGCGTGTTCGTTATCCGTCGAAACAAGAGCTTGGGAATAACTACAAACTATCGAAGGGTCCGTGGGAAGAAGAAGCGCTGAACTGGTCATGCACAGGCGTTTTGAAGCGCGATAGTTGAGATGAGGTCGGTCAATTCAGTCGAACATTGCCGCAGCACCATCGGCGGCGGCTGCAGCGATGGTTTTTGCCTATTGCCGGCAGGCAGTGTCTTATGCGCCTGTCCCGGAAACGCAAACAGGGTCAAATGTTGCGGCGCACAAAAATTTGCTACGATGTCTTAACTAGCAACGCCGCACTCATTGGAGCGCCGGAATGACGCACGACGCCGAAATTGCAGTCACCTTAATGAACCGCTGGCAGCGCTCAGGCGGAGAATCGGACAATCGGACATCGCATTTGCAGTTACTCCGCGAAGGGGGACTGTCGTTCGAAGCAACGCGCGCCGGTTTCAAAAATGCTGCAGCCGAATGGAGCCGCGTTGAAGTCGAATGCTTGACATTCACCGACGGCTCGCGCGCCCTGCGCCTGGTGCATGCGGAGCCGACCAGACTTCTGACTTCATGGTCGGCCGTGTGGCCGCTGCGACCAGTCTCGAGCTGCAGGTCTGTTAGCGTTTGTGATGGACAAGTCAACAATGACTGATGTAACGCCCGCTGGTGAATTGCCCTGTCATCTCCGCGCATAGGTAGACGTAGAGCGGCGAGCAGCGTTTCCCCCGTGGACCGGCCAGACGGTGCGCCTTCACTGACGCGAGGTGTGCAAATGCGACCGACTGACGCTCCACCATATAGTCCCCATGTGCTGACTTTGCGGATGCGCCCTATGTTGTCCGCGACGCAAGTGGATAAGACTTGACTCACCTGCATGGGAACGTCCGGCTGCCGTTGCACATTGAGCATTCTGGCTGGATTCTCGAACTACGTGCACTCTTGAGCGCAGCTTTGCCGCGACCTATCTTTAAGATGATTCTGATTGAGGAGGCGACCATGGAGCGCACTGCGGTGGACGTGCATTTTGACAGCGTGCACCTGTTTCTCGACATGTCCGAGGGTCCCGCGGTTCAATTCCCACTGGACTGGTTTCCCGTGCTGCAGGCAGCCACAGCAGCCGAGCGTGAACACTTTGCCATCTCGCTAGACCATGAGCAGATACTCTGGCCCGAAATAGATGAGGACGTGAACGTTCCAGCGTTGCTTTCATACCGACCCGAGAACATGGGTCGCTAGTGTTTTCGCAATTAGCTTTGCTGCCTGGGCCTCTCGCGTGCGTATTTCGGCGAACGTGACCGCCGATTTCGGGAACGTGACCGATTCGGCAAGGTCGGGCGTTGCGCGGTGTCGATTGTAGATTTCCTCGCTAGTTTTGGTCGAGTTCTGGTTCCAGCACGCTGGGCTTCGGAGATGCTTTTCTCAGCGATTCACCCGTCAGTTTGATGCGGTGATGACGCTGCATGAGGCGATCAAGCATTGCGTCGGCGATGGTCTCGTCGCCTATCCAGCCATGCCAGTGTTCAATTGGTAGCTGGCTGGTCACGATCGTGGCTTTGCCGGCAGATCGGTCATCAATCATCTCGAGCAAATCGTTTCGAACGATCGCGTCGAGCGGAGCCATTCCCCAATCGTCCAGCAGGAGAACATCAACGCGAGCAACCTGCAGCAACCATTTGGTGAAGCCGCCGTTGCCGTGGAGGACGCGCAGTTCCTCGCCGAGGCGCGGAACGCGTAGGTACAACGCGGAGTGCCCGCGTCGGCAGGCATACTGCGCGAGGGCGCAAGCGAGCCATGATTTACCCGCGCCGGTTGGGCCGCTAATGAGCAGGCTGTATCCCGACTCGACCCAGTCGCCGAGAGCTAGGCTCGTGAGCGAACGTGGGTCCACGCCTCGACCAGCGCGAGTGTCGAGATCTTCGATGACGGCCTGCGGATACTTCAGGCGTGCTTGCTTGAGCAGTCGGGTGCGGCGACGATCATCGCGCCAACTTGCTTCCCGGTCGACCAGCAACGACAGGCGTTCCTCGAAGCTTAGGGCCGCCGTTCCGGGCTGCGTTAGTTGCTCTTCTAATCCGTCAGCGAACCCATCCAGCTTCAGGGCGCGTAGTTGGCTCAAGGTTTGTTGCATCATCATGGCGGGTTCTCTTTATTGGTAGTAGCTGGGGCCGCGTACATGCGCGTGACTCGGACTGACCCATTCGACAGGCGTGGTCGCAGCCGCGCGGTCGCGGTTGTTGACCAGGATGTCGCGCACGTGGCGGTAACGATGCACACCCAGTTCGAGCGCCAACGCACACGCCGCTTCGAGACGGTCGCGACCATAGCGACGTGAGAGCGAGAGCAACCCAAGGCACGCCCGATAGCCGTGCTCAGGATGTCGCTGTTCCTGCAAAAGCCGCGCGACGAGAGCGCCGGTGGCGCCGCCAATCTGCTGACCGCAGTGGATAAGCCGCTGCGGAGTCCATTCGAGATGGGCGCGGTGTGCCGCCGGCATGTGCTCGACGACGGTGGTGTAGCCTCCCACGCGATCGTTGCGGGCATGGCTGGCCACACGGCGACCGCGATGCAACAACTCGATGGCACCCGCTGTGATGCGCGCATCGAGCTTGAGTCCAACGAGCGCGTGCGGAACGCTGTAGCGATGTTTATCGATCTCGATTGGTAGTCGATGTGGACCGTCACCGCTTTGAACCGCGCGAGTTCATACGGCTGCGCCGGCAGCGGCTGCAAGGCCGGCGCGTCCAGTTCGGTGAACGCGCTGGCGCGGCATCCCGGCAGCTTCTGAAACGGGCGCTCGTTCAAGTTCTTCAGTAGCGGGCGGATCGCGTCGTCCACCGACTGGACCGACTCGAACTGGCGATGACGCAGGCGTGCCATGATCCAACGTTCGACCACCTGAACCGCCACTTCAACCTTCGGCTTATCCTGCGGGCGATAAACGCGTGCAGGCAGAAATGAGGTGCCGTAGTGACGCGCGAAGTCCAGCACGGTGTCGCCCGCGCGAGGTTCATAGCGATCGGGATCGGCAATCATCGCGCGCGGGTTGTCCGGCACGATCAGTTGTGGGACGCCGCCGTAGAAGGTCAGCGCGCGGGCGATACCACTCAGCCAGTCCTCCATCGTCTCGGCCGGCGTGGCGCATGCGAATGTATAGCTCGATGCGCCCATGGCGGCCACGAAGATGTGCGCGCGGCGCCCTGTGGTCAACGGCAATGTGGGACCGGCGAAGTCGACGAATAGCTTCTCGCCAGCACGGTGGATCTGCCGCATCGAGCGCTTCAGCCGTTTCGTGAACGCCTTATAGTGCTCGCAGAACTGTGTATAGCGGTAGGTCTTCCGATTCGCGAACTCCGCTTGATATTCCTCCCACAACAACGTCAGCGTCACACCCTTGCGGCGCAGCTCTTGATGAATGCGACCGTAATCGGGCTGGGCATAGGCTGCTGGTCCGGTGGGCTTGCCAAGAAGCCGTCGCTCGAGCTCGCCTTCGTCCATATCACAGGCGCTCGCCCAATCCAGCCCGGCGGCACTCGCCAGTCCGACGTACTTCGTGACCACGCCCTTGGAAATGCCAAGCGACGCGGCGATTCGATCATGCGAGAAACCGCCGTCGAACTTAAGTCGTAAAACGTCCTTGATCATGCGCATATTCATCCGGTGCGCGGGCATGCTCTCTCCGGCAAAAGCCGGCAAGCATAGCTCGCGTGGTTGATGTCATGCGCAACGCCAGTCCTGTCGTCCGGTCCATTCGGTCACGTTCCCGAAACGGCCGGTCACGTTGCCGAAATCGCCGGTCACGATCCCGAAACGGCCGGTCACCTTCGTCCGAAATACGCATCTCGCGCATGCGCAGCCGGCGCGGACGACGCAAGCGTCGGCCTTTCTTGACCCGTCAGCCTTCGGGTCCGAGGTAGTCCGTAGGCGTGCCAATCACCGAGACAGGTCCCTCAACCCGCATGCTCTTTGCGCCTCATCTCGGCAAGGTCGACGACGCGTTCAAGTTCTTCCAAAGCGACAGGTTTTGTAAGATGCGCGTCAAACCCGGCCTCCCTCGTGCGTAGCCGGTCCTCCTCAAGCCCGAACCCGGTCATGGCGGCCACGACGAGGGCGGGGTTGCGCACGGCGGCCCGGATGAGGGGGATGGCTTCATATCCGCTCATTAGCGGCATGGAAAGGTCGAGGAGTATCAGGTCGGGACAGAACTCCGCAGCGACCGAGATGCCTTCCGCGGCACCATAGGCCTTGCGTACCAGATGGCCTCCTGCTTCCGTAAGCATGGCCATACTGTCAGCAGAGTCTTCGTTGTCGTCGATTACGAGCACCTTCAGGACCGTTCGGGCCGCCGACGTTGGAGGACTGTTGGTCTCGGGCGCCTCCGCGACCTGGTCCAACGCCGGAAGCCAGATAGTAAAAGTGGCGCCGTTTCTTCTGCCAGCGCTCGCGACTTCAATGCGCCCGCCGTGAAGTTCAACGAGAGAGCGAGCAAGCGTGAGCCCGATGCCCAAGCCACCTTCATCCCTTGCGGACGCGGGGTCCTTTTCCTGCGCGAAGAGGTCGAATACCCGGTCGAGCGCATCGGGGTTGATGCCTCGGCCAGTGTCCTTTACCCGCAGCGCAATGAGCCGTTGAACCCGCACAAGGTCTACGCTGATGAGCCCGCCTGCCGGCGTGAACTTCGACGCATTGTCGAGCAGGTTCTGGAGCACCTGAACGAGCCGGGTCATATCTCCATGGACCATCAGCGGTTCAGAAGGCATTTGAACATAGAGCGTCTGGGACTTGCCGTCGGCTTTTGGCTGTACGCCCTCTACTGCACGCTGAACAACTTCCTGCATTACGATTGGCGAACTGGATACTTGCACCTTCCCCGTAGTTATCCGTCCGGCGTCCAGCAGGTCGTCGACAAGCCGGGTCATCTGCGTCAGTTGCCTGTCAATAAGGTCACGCGTCGTCTGCACGACTTGCGGGGTTGGTGCCTCGTGACGATGAAGGACGCCAACGGCATTTCTGATTGGCGCAAGGGGATTCCGAAGCTCGTGGCCTAGCATTGCAAGGAACTCATTCATGCGACGCGTAGTTGCTTCCAGTTCCTCAAGCCTTCGGCGCTCCGTCATGTCGCGTACGACTTTCGCAAACCCCGACAAACTGCCATTTGGGTCGCGGATGGCGGCGATGACAATGCTTGCCCAGAACAGCGAGCCGTCCTTGCGAACGCGCCATCCTTCCTCCGAGTATTCGCCGGCTGCAAGAGCGTTTTGCAAAACCTCTTCTGGATGTCCTGCTGCAACCTGGTCAGGCGGATAGAAGAGCGAGAAATGGCGACCTATTACCTCGCCGGCAACATATCCTTTCAGCCGCTGCGCGCCCCGGTTCCATGTCATCACCATCCCCGTTTCGCTAAGACGGAAAATCGCATACTCGCTAACAGAATCGACAAGGAGCCTGAATGTGGCGTCGCTTTCATGTCGCCCTTCCCGTTGCGCGGTGAGGCCGTCGCCGGTCGTCTCACTAGTGCTGTCCATTTGATGACCCCATGTCTTTTGGCTAACATCAGCAGCTAATGCCGATGTTTTGCCAGCAACTCCACCAGCCTTTGCGGAGCTACCGGTTTGCCAAGGTGCTCGTCGAAGCCCGCAGCGCGTGCGCGTTCGCCGTCTTCATCCCGGACGAAAGCAGTGACCGCAATTGCCGGCGTCCGATTGCCACTTGCACGCAGACCCACCATGAATTGATGACCGTCCTCGCCTGGCATGCTGATGTCGGAGAAAATCACATCGACCGCGCGCTCCGAGAGGATTTGGCGCGCCTCCGCAGCAGAGTTCGCCCGATACGCCACCACCTGCTCGTGTTCAAACAGCATGGCGAATGCGTCCCGCGTATCTTCGTCGTCATCGACCACAAGTACAGACATTCCTGCAACTGGCGGTCGCGCTTCGCTTCCGTCATGGCTAGATGCAGGAGCAGCAGCGGTGGCGAGGCGGCCCGTTTGCAAGGGCAGTCGAACGGTGAATGTCGCTCCTCTCCCAACACCGTCGCTGAAAGCCGTCACACTGCCGTTATGCATGGCGACGATGCTTCGCGCGATGGCCAACCCTAGTCCTAAACCGCCGTGCTTCCTAGTGGTACTGCTGTCGACCTGCGCAAACGGTTCGAAAATCGTATTGAGGAGGTTCTTTGGTATTCCCTCTCCTGTGTCCGTGAGCGACACGTCGGCATAGCCATCGACCTCCCGCAGTTTGACGGTGATATTGCCGCCGCCCGGCGTGTACTTGAGCGCGTTGCTCAAGAGGTTAGCGAAGACCTGACGAAGTCGCGTAGCGTCTCCGGGAACCAATGAGCCAACGCGGAGGTGGTCCGTGATGGTCACGGTCTTTTTCTCGGCTAGAGGTCTCAGGGTATCGAGTTCCGCGTGGATTGCATCCGCAAGGTTAATAGGGGCCTTCCTGACGGCCAGCTTGCCTGCGGTAATCCGGCTAACGTCCAGGAGGTCATCGACGAGTCGGGTTTGCGCAGCAATATTGCGACGGATGACGCTCACGCCGTGTTTTACAAACTCTTCATCACTACCTCGACGCTCCAGGAGGTCGACCCACGCCAGCACCGCGGTAAGGGGGGCGCGCAGTTCATGTGAGACAGAGGCGATGAAGGTATCTTTCGTGTCGCTTGCGTTCTGCGCCATTTCCTTCTGCAGGCGCTCTCGTTCAAGCAGGCGGTCACGCTGCGCCTGAAGCTGTTTCTGCGCGGAAATATCGATGGTAATACCGTCAAAGCGCGTCGGCTTACCACTCGCGTCGAACGTGGTGCGTCCCTTGGCGCGAATCCAGCGCATATCCCCGGTCGGTGAGAGAGTTCGGTACTCAACGTCGTATGGCACATTCGCGAACACTGCAGCCAGGATTTCCCTGCGCGTTCGTTCCCGGTCGTCGGGATGCAACCGTGCATAGAACAGGTCGAAGTCCACCTCGGCGTCATGACGCAGCCAGAAGTGCTCCTTGCACTTGTCGTTCCAGACGATTTCATGCAAGGGAAACGGGCAGGAAAAAGTGCCAATTTCTGCTGCCTCGATAGCTGACACAAGTCGCTCTCTTGCGTCTTCTCCGCACTCAGTCGGGGGTTGTTGATGAGGGAGTTTTGGAGTCGGCCGATAGCTCATGACTTTCTGATAGGAGATTGACCGAGCGAGGCCGGGCACGACCTCGCCGCTATGACCGTTGCTTACGCCACCGTACTAAAGGCGGTGCTGGACGAGTCGACTCAAGACGGGACATTGGAAGCCTTTCAGGCGACAGCAAAATTTGGGCCTGGGCTTGGGGCTCTCGCATGGAACCCGTTTCGTCATCACGGCAGACGCCGTCAATTTCTGGCAAACGGTAGCCGCGCCGCAGCGCAGCGCCTCAAGTCGACGGCACATACCTGGAGCGCCCCGCGTCGGCCAGAAACTGACAGATGGACGGCCCCGGCAGGGCGTGCGTCGGCACACCACCGACGACCGGCTTTGTTGTCGCCGACAGCGGCCGACGCCGTACCAAAGGCTTGAAATGCGCTGTAGATGGTTCGCTCGACATCTACGTCCAGCATGATTCTCCGGGCAAGCATAAGGAGTCAGACTGGCTGCCTGCCCCGAGAGGTCCCTATGACTTCATCGCGAGGATTTGCGGTCCTTCCAAGCCGGTGTTCGATGGCACATGGAAGTTTCCTGTTGCGCAAAAGCCATGACCCCCAATGGATGAATCGGAGTCCTCGATGCGAAGCGCTGGATGCTACGTATATATGCACCGAGCGCGGACGAGGCGTGGACGGCCTGCGGCTGAATTCCAGCTGCGTTGGGACCGGCTCATGGCTGTCCGACGAAGATGCCTACCCATCACACAAGGGGCCGGGATTCGCTGTAACGTGGGAAATCACTGCTGCGGCTTAGCGACGAAACTGGTGAAGCCACCGTTACGGCCGCCGAGTGTTGATAACGCCTCATTGACGCTTCCAAGTGGGAAAGCTGTTGTTTCGAAAATGGAGAGGTCGCGCAAACCGCACGCGGCCAGGTCCGCCATACCCCAATTCGTGGGCCTTTCTGTCGCCCTGCTGACGTTTGGCATCAATGAGCCGGCGCGGGAGCCGTGGAGACAGCAGGTCAATCTGATTGTCTGGGACAGCGTCAGACAGCTCGGCACGCGATATTGGCGAACGGAAGACGTAACTTCGCAATGGGAATCGACGGGGCGCCGACGAGACGCGCTTTGCTCTTTACTAACAGTTCAGGTACGCGTCGTAGTCAGCCGTTGTGCAATAAACAAATCGACTGTGTGCATCAGCAGGTCTATCGGAGCCGGCTTGCGAAGGAAAGCAGCCCAGCAGCGTGGTTCATCCGGTGGTTCCGGCATTGCGGACAACATGACGACCGGTATGCCGGCGAAGGCCGGCTGGTACTTGAGACGGCGGCATAGCTCTGCGCCGTCCATTTCAGGCATTTGCCAGTCAGTGATAACAAGTTGTGGAATATGACGGGCGGCCTTCCGCAATGCGTCGTATCCATTCTCGGCGAGCACTACGTGATGGCCGCCGCTTTCCAGGGCCAATTGTAGAGCCCATCGGTTTTCAAGGTCATCGTCTACAAGGAGTATGGTAGACATTGCACGCCACGTGTCGCAGCATTACATATGTGGCGCAACCGCTGTGCCCGACGGGAGCCTGCTGCGGGGCCCAAGCATTACCTGGCTGAGAGTTGCGCACTTACTGACACGGCAACGTCGGCAGGATGCCTATGCCCAAACCTGACGAATCGCCACCGCATAGACGCCGGTACCCGGTCGGGTCGGCCGCAGCTCACTTCCTCTTCTCTTACCCCGTTTGGTCACGATGGTTCCCGCGCGAGCTGTCGCTCACTACGAGCCGAAGTCCTGTGTCTTCAGGGGCGTTTCCCCACGCTCGCGAGGATAGAAGTAAGTGCTTGCATATCGACGGGTTTTGCCATGTGACGGTCAAAGCCAGCTGCAAGCGCTGCCACGCGGTCGTTCTCCGACACGTCTCCCGTCAATGCGACGAGCTTCAGATGTTTAAGGGCTGGCCGAGTTCGTAGCTCTGCCGCCAAAGCAAATCCATCCACATAGGGCATATTGACGTCGATGAATGCTACGTCGGGAGTAAATCCATCAAGGGCGGCAAGTGCCTCATCCGCGCTCGTCGCGGTCTGGACAATATGTGCATCAAGCTCAAGCAGAAGCGCCAGCGAGTCAACCGTATCCCTGTCGTCATCCACCACGAGGACGCGGCAGGGCGCCGGGCAAGGTGCCATCCCATGAGGCTGCGTACCAGACGAGTCGGGGCCGCGCGACAACGGCAGACGAATGGTCACCGTCGTTCCCGAGGACGACTCGCCGCTTCGGACCGCGACGGTGCCGCCGTGCGCCTCTACCAGATATTTCACCAGGGCGAGCCCGATTCCGAGGCCGGCTTCCGTCGAAGGAGAGCGGCTACCGCGCTGGGAGAATATGTCAAAGATGTGAGGCAACGCCGGCGCGGATATCCCATAGCCTTCGTCGACGACGGTTATCAACAAGGTTGGCTCAGTCGACGTCCCGGAGGGGGCCGCCGGAACGTCGACAGCCGCAGTCAAAGTTATTTGGCTGCCATCTGGTGAGTACTTCGCAGCGTTGCTCAATACGTTGACAAGCACTTGGGTAATACGGCCGGAATCGACGTAAACCAGCACCGCATCAGCCGGCGCGGTGACTTTAAGCATGTGCTTGCGCGCCTCCATTTGCGGCCGGACAGCGGCAATTGCATCATTCAGAATGTCTGCCAGGAGGCTGTTCTCTGGCCTGACCGTGACCTTGCCCTGCCGGATTCTGGACGCGTCGAACAGGTCGTCGACAAGGCGCTGCAACCTGTGGAGCTGACGTTCGGCAATACCGAGCGCCTGCTCCGCCTGTTGTGATTGGAGTTCCAGACGTCCCAGACATTTGATGGCGCTGTCGATGGGGGCAATTGGGCTGCGCAACTCGTGGCTTAGTGTCGCTATGAATTCGTCCTTACGAGCCTCCGCTTCGCGCAGGGCAGACTGGGCAGTTTCGGCCTGAATGGCCCGACTTTCGGCTAGCGCCTTCATGCGCGCCACATGCATCGTCGCGCCGGTGAAATCTGCGAGGCTGGTGAGCAATCGCAGGTCCTCGGCATCGAAGCGAACTTCAGGACGTTGCGACATCACCCAGATTGCGCCCCACGCGTCGTCCCGGACAGGAATTGGCACGAGCAACGCCTCGACCACGGGCGGGGACAGCATCTCGATGGATGGAAAGAAGCGCTGTGGCGTTCCGAAGAGCTCTGGTTTGCCCATTGCCAGCGTAACGCCGCACAGGCTGTCGTCGAAGGGCCGGTGAGTGTTGAGAAAGGGCACAGCCTGCCCCGCGAGAGCCGCCCACCGGAAGCTGGCAGGCCGGTCGGGCGGGGACTCGAGTACGCTGATGCCTGCGCTGTCCGCACGACACAGCCGCGCAGCTTCGCGTGCAAGCGTATCAAACATCTCTGTGTCCGACGTGGCCAGTGCATGGGCGAGTTGGCCCAACACCTTTGCCTCTGCTTCATAATCCGCATGCCGACTTACCCTCGAATACAGTTCTGAAGTTATGAGCGACTGGCGATGGGTGTCGCGGATGCTGTCCGGCTTCGGGATGGTCATAAGCTGAGTAAGGGTTTTCAGGAATGCGTTCCGCTTTGGCAAGGTCCGGATTCGATGGACCCAACAACAATCATAGGCGCTTGCGACCGTATTTTGGTTTTAAAGGACCGCGCCAGGTACCTGCTCTGCTGAATGCGCCCAACAGAAATGCGGCAATGCGGCAATGCGGCAACGTGACCATGTGTTTGCGTGCCCTCACACAGGGCGGGGAAGAAAAAGGCAAACGCCTGACGGCGCGTGTTTCCCACCCTCCGACGCGCCGACCACGTCCGCATCGCCGGTGAAGACATCCAATGCGGCGCGTATCAATGCCGTTATGTGGCGGATGCGCCTCGTGAATACCGCGTCGAGGAGCGTGCGCCCCAAGACGGTTAGGCTCGGACTATAGTTCGACCGACCCGATTCCGGCCGAGGCGTTTAGCTTTGTAGAGCGCACGGCCGGAGCGATAGAACGTCTCGTCCAACCTATCCCCCGCGAGACACGTGCGCAATGCCAGCCGATACGGAATACCCCATCTCTTTGCTCGCAACGCTTAGCATATTTCGGCTCAGCGCCGCACGCCGCATTCATTCAACCACCCGCAGTGCCTCTGCTGCTGTTGTCAGACGCATCACCACAGGAATTCCTCGCCTCCGATTCGCCCAATAACATCGGAGCGTCGGACCAGCTTCGGGCCACGTTGGCAGAATCGCAGAGGGCAGTATCTCCGCAAGGAGTCCGTGATCGTCGTTGATGTGCGCATTGACTCAGGTTTTTTGTTACCGAGCTAGGCTCGTTGCCTCAAGTATTTTGCTACCTGTCAGACGGCTAGCGGGGCGACTTATGACGAGGCGGCTCAGCATGACAACAAGACGGGAATTGATCGAGGCAGTCGGCGAACCCTCGCTGCCTTCAGGATGTTCAATTGGTCGCTCCACTCGCCGGGCGTCGGCGCTGTATCGAAATTGACCTGCGGAGGACGGGAAATGTCTGCTTCGTTCGACACAGAGAAGTTCGGTTTCTCCTTATATCCGAACACGCTGGCTGTGAGATTCGCCGGGAACGACCGCACTGTAGTGTTGTAGTCCTGAACAGCCTTGATGTACCGGTTTCTGGCAACTGCAATGCGACTCTCGGTCCCTTCGAGCTGCGCCTGCAGGTCGCGGAAATTTGCGTCTGACTTCAATTGCGGATAATTCTCGGACACGACCAGCAGCCGTGATAGCGAACTCGTCAACTGGGCTTGCGCCGCTTCAAATTTCGCAAATGCTTGCGGGTCGTTGATAAGCTCCGGGCTTGCCTGCACCGAACCCAGTCTCGCGCGGGCTTCCGTCACACGCATAAGCACTTCTTTTTCCTGGCTCGCATAGCCTTTGACTGTATTCACGAGGTTGGGGATGAGGTCCGCGCGACGCTGATACTGGTCCAATACCTCAGACCAGCTCGCCCTCACCTGTTCGTCCTTAGTCTCGATAGCGTTGTAGCCGCAGCCGGAGAGTCCCAGCACGACCACCGTCATCAACCACGTCAACATTGCGCGCGTTGGAAAGAATGAGACGCGCTTGCCGACCTATAAGTCCAGGTCCGGGACTGATGTGCAACGACCAGTCCACGTCGCTCCGAATCGAGGCGCAGATACATTGGCGCTGCTTTAGTGCCAGCGAGCTATCGTCTCCAAGCAGCGCAGCGAGCCAGTAGAGTTTCGCGCTCCAAACGTCGGCTAGTGGTCGGCAATCAAAGACCGGGCGCGGGCCACCAACTCACGCAACTAGGTTAATGGCGGCAGCATTCGCCAAACCTGAGCAATCGTCCTTTGCATCACGCACCGTGACGTCGCCTGAACCGCACATAACTAACCGCCCTCTCAGAACACGACGGGCCTATGAACCCACGCTTTGGGGAACAGGGCCTCGCCATGCCGGGCCGTCAGGCAACAGCAGCGGCGAGGTATCATCGTTCTCATCACTCACCACAGGACGCCAAATCTGATGTCTGTAGATTCCAGCTGGTTGGGCCAAATTGAACGTGAGTGGGCACAACTTCGCCAGGCCGACCCGGCGCTCGACGTGGAAAAGTTCTTCCGGCACATTGTGTCGGCAAACAAGGTTGGATTTCTTTCACTTGAATCCATCGCGGCTATTGCGAATGGCCTGCTCACAAGCCCGCTGTCGGGCGCACCTTACCTCGGCCGGCGACTGCTCGAACGGGTTGGCCCCGACCGGCATCCATCCCTCCGGGTCGCGCTTGCGCTGTCTCTTGTCACGGAGAGCGGCGGGCCTGCGGACTACGAGGGAGGGCACGTCATTCTGGGCGATGTGCTTAAGGACTATACGGCGAGCGACCCGCTGCGCGGCATGGCGGCAGCAGCTCTTGCGGACAGTGCGCGGCTTGGTCGCGGCATGGACGCCGACCTCGATATGGCCAAGGACATGTATTCCACGGCACTGGAGCTTGGATACCGGTCGGCCGCGTACAACCTTGGTTTGCACTGGGAGGGGTACTGGGACAGAAGTGCTCCCGGCGACGTCGTCCCCGACAGCACAAAGGCGGCACAGGCCTACAAGCGCGGTGGTTCGAACGCAGAATGTGCCGCCCGTCTGGACGTATTGCGGACCCGCTCGAGGTAAGCCACGTCAATCGCGCGCGCCGACGCGGCGAAAAGCGAGCTCTGTGCGCTCGCTTTCACGGTCGCTTAAGCAGCCGCAGCTTCGGGCGCGGCCGCGACGTTTGTCGTGGCGCGCACCTTTCCGGCAACAACCATTTTTTTCGCCGTTGCCTTCTTCGCTACCGCCGTCTTTGTCGCGGCCTTCTTGGCAGCAGTTTTCTTCGCCGCCGTGGCTTTCTTGGCAGCAGCCTTTTGTACCGGCTGTTTGCCCGCCGCGGCCGCACCCTCAATCAAAAATTTGCTGCGGTCCTTGACGTTAGCAATCCAAGCCGGCGGCCGTGCACGTCCGCTCCAGGTCGCGCCAGTCTTGGGGTCACGATAGAGCGCCGGCTGCGGCCCGCGCACATAGTTGCCAACGACTTTTGTTCGGCTTGCACTCTTCGACGCCGTCTTCTTGACGACAGCCTTGGCTTTGCCCGCAGTCCCCTTCGACACCGCCACCGTCGCTTGCGCACCACCGGCAATCAAGAATTTACTGCGGTCCTTGACGTTAGCAATCCACGCCGGCGGCCGAGCATGACCACTCCACGTCTCTCCGGTTTTGGGGTTGATGTACTTGGGGGACAACTTGCCCTTAGTCTTACCCGTTGCTTGGACCGCGTTCTTCGCAGCCTTGGCGCCCGGCTTGGGTCCACGCTTTTTGCCACCAGTGTGCGCATCGATGTCGGCAGTCGTTAGACCGTGCTCCGCCATCAAGTTTTTAATCTTATCGATAACAGCACTCGACTTTTTCGCGAGCAGCGCATCCGCTTGCGCCTGCAGTCTTTGAATTTTTGCTTGCAAGGATTCCAGTGTCGTCATTTGTCGCTTCTCCCATTGAAATGCCAGCACTATGCCACGCCGCCGGATTGTCAACCACATCCGTCGGGTTGTGACTAATCGGCCATAGCTAGCCCAGGCGAAGCAGGGCGACGTAGCGCTTATCGAGGCGGCGTGACAACGACGTACTGCACTTGAGCGCCTATGAATTGGGGTTGATACCAATTCGGCCCGCACTGCTGGCAAGCGACGCCATTGACGACAACACTATTGCAACTAGGCGGTACCCGCTTGCGACGCTGGACCAATGCTGCGCCCGATAACGATGGGTATCATAGGGCTCTCCGATTACTGGAAGGTCGCACTAACCGCGAGTTCAACGGCATTGCCTTTCGGGCGGTTGCTGACGGCGAATTCATTAACCCAGCGCAGCGATGCGCTAACCGGCGTCTTGCTCACCTTGCCCGACCACGTCGCCATCGGGCCGATACCGACAGCGTGACCGCTTGCTCCGCCGGTGACGTTGGCCAGCCCTCCGGTGTCCTTCCCTAATTGCTGGACCCAGCCGGGGATGACGCCGACGCCCCAGCCTCCGGTGAATCGCTTCAGCGCTAGCACGTCGAGAACATTGAGGGGAGCGTTGTGGTAATGCGTATCCTTATTAACGGTGTAGTGCTCACCTTGGCTTAGGGCGGCCCTTTTTCTGCCTTGCATGCTTGGCGGTATGACTCCCACCGCCGCGGCTCGCAACTACAGCGATGCGCCGTCGCGAAAACGGTCACTCAAGCGCCTTGGCGTGCGCTACCGAGGGCGCTTCCGTCAGCTAGCCCATGCATTAACGTCAGCAACGGCACGGAAGAACTCCTCAGGTGCCTCCTGCGGCAGGTTATGTCCTGCGCCATGCACCACACGCTTCTCGTGACGGCCGGTGAACCGCCTCATTGCGTCGCGTCCCGCGCCGAGCTGCGTCACGCCGTCGGCATCGCCTTCAGGCGATGGACCGGGCAGTGCTCGCCGGATACGACTGGGGCGGAAGAGCAGCGTGTGTCGTCGCTGCGCTCTATCCGGAAAGAGCCGTAGGCTTGGTATCAGCGAATGGTTATGCCATCCAGAACATAGCCGCTGCTATGAAACCCGCAGACCCCGAGGAAGAGCGGCGCCTCTGGTATCAATATTATTTTCATGGCGAACGGGGACGAGCTGGGCTGACAGAGAATCGCCGCGAGTTATGCCGCCTGCTGTGGTCGCTGGGGTCGCCATCCTGGCGCTTCGATGACGCAACATTTGCCAGGACCGCAGCCGCGTTCGACAACCCCGACTTCATTGAGGTCGTCATTCATTCGTACCGGCATCGGTTCGGCCTGGTCGCCGGTGACCCTGAGTTCGAAGAGATGGAGCGCCGCCTAGCCTCTTTGCCTTCAATTAACGTGCCGACGATTACGCGTCAGGGCGTCGAGCAAAGCAAGCAAGTCCGCTCCCATCGCCGCCTGCTGGCCGGAGCGAATGGTTGTCGGTGACTGGAACCGAGTCGCGCCATAACCGCGCAGATAGGGCGTTATGACGCGAGCGCCCTCAGCTATTAGGCGTTGACCGACGTCGTCGTAGGCGTGGATATCGTAGGGAAAGCCATGGAGCAGTACCACCGGCCATCCCGACGAGCTGCCTTGCTCGTCATAGGCGATTACAAGGTGTTTCGTCTGAACTGTTTTCAGCATGGAGTCTTCCTCGACACTTCGTTGCTTATGGGAAGTATTGTCTAACGGGGAGTACGAGACCAGGTCGGAAAGTTTCAAGCTAGTTGTCGCCTCAACGAATAAATTTCAGGCGGCCTTTCTCTCCTGGTTAGGGCGTTGTGGGGCGGCACCCTGGTTGTCAATGTGATCCGGGTTCAGATGCACTGCATCTACACGCTGCCAGTTGCGCTTGCGGCGTTTCCATCGTAGCGGATTGCGCTGCCGGGCGCTCTCGTAGAGCGCCGCGCGTCGGTCCAGGATGTCCTGATCGAGATTCGCATGGCGTTGCGCTGGCGTCACGAACCGGATCGCACTGTGACGATGTTCGTGGTTGTACCAGCGCACCAGTGCGCCCACCCAGGCGCGTGCGGCAAACAGGGTGTCGAACGCCTTGAGTGGGTAAGCGGGGCGGTACTTCAGGGTCTTGAACAGCGACTCGGAATAAGGGTTGCCGTTGCTTACACCCGGACGACTCAACGACGGCATGACACCCAGCGCCTGGAGGGTGGCGAGCATCGTCGCGCCTTTCATCGGGCCGCCGTTATCCGAATGCAGAATCACCTGATCGGGCTGTATCGCTTCGCGTGCGCAAAGGTCCCGGAGGACTTCGCTGGCCAGCGCGCTGCGTTCCTCGGCGTAGACCTGCCAGCCGACGATCTTGCGACTAAATACATCCAGAAACAGGTACAGATAAAAATACTGTCCGCGGATCGTCGTCGGCAAATATGTGATGTCCCAGGAAAACAACTGGTTCGGCGCGTCGGCACAAACCGAACGGGGTTTGCTGCGAGCGTGGGCCGGCCGTTCGCTGCGCCGGTGGGCGAGTTGCTTCTCGGCCTTCAGTACCCGGTAGAACGTCGATTCGGAGGCGATATAGCGTTGCTGGTCTGCCAGTCGCGGTACGATCGGGCTTGGCGGCAGATGACCGAATTCGGGCGAGTTCGCGACCGCCAGCAGCTCGGCGCGTTCGTCGGCAGAAAGCTTATGGCGCGGCTCATGGTGCCGTAACGAGCGCCCGTCCACCGCGTCAGGTTCGCCGCGTTGCCAGCGTTGAACGGTCCGGGCACTGAGCCCCAGAATGTTGCACGCGTGTGCCTGGCGAGCCCCGGCCAGGGTCGCCTCGCTGATCAGGCTGATCAATTCCTTGCGCTCTTCAGGGGCCGTCATTCGGCCTCGCCCTCGAACAGCGCGCGGTACTTTTTTGCAGCACCAGTAGCGCTGCAGCTTCAGCCAGCGCCTTCTCCTTGCGTTTCAACTCGCGCTGCAGCTGGACATTAGCCTGTTTCAGATCCCGTACCTCCTGCGCGTTCTCGCGCCGGCTGCCGGTTCCACTGGCAGCACAGAAGTCTGCTCGCCATTGAACGAGATGATGCGCAAACAGGCCGCGCTCCCGACACCAGCCGTTCAATGCTTCGCCCACCAGCTCGTGACTCTCCTGCAAGGCCATCAGACGCTCTTCCAGCGACCAGTCTTCCGGACGTCTTGCGTCT
>NZ_BAYE01000037.1 GCF_000685095.1 Paraburkholderia caledonica NBRC 102488 | reverse complement strand
CCTGTGTGAAAACGCACTCATCGCCTAAACTGAATCAACTCATTGAGACCGGGTGACTCATGAAGCGATTCGTTGAAGGCGATGACCGCAAGCAGGTCGCACTACTTCCCGGATGCGTCGATGACTACATCGGCCAGGACAACCCGGTCAGAATCGTCGACGTGTTCGTGGACGAACTGGACCTCACAACGCTCGGCTTCAACGGCACCACGCCCGCAATCACCGGCCGCCCGTCCTACCACCCTGGCGTGATGCTCAAAATCTATATCTACGGGTATCTGAACCGGGTACCCTCAGGCCGGCGTCTTGAGCGCGAATGCCAACGCAATGTCGAGCTGATGTGGCTGACAGGACGTCTGGCACCAGACTTCAAGACGATCGCCGACTTTCGCCGCGACAATGGCCCGGCCATTCGCAACGTATGCCGTCGCTTCGTCGAACTGTGTCGAGGACTGAAGCTGCTATCCAGCGACATGGTCGCCATCGACGGCAGCAAGTTCAAGGCTGCGAACAGCCGCGACAGAAACTTCACTGCGGGCAAAATCGACAAACGCCAGCAGCAGATCGAGGAAAGCGTCCAGCGATACCTCGACATGATTGAAACTGCAGACCGGACCAGTCCGACAGGTTTCGATGTGAAGACCGTGCGCCTGTACGAGAAGATCGCGCTCCTGCGTCAGCGGATGCGTGAGCTCGAGCAGATCAAACATCAGTTGAAGAATGAACCGGACGGACAGTTGTCGCTCACTGACCCGGATTCCCGCTCCATGACCAGCGGTGGCAAGAGAACCGGAACGGTCGGCTACAACGTCCAGACAGCAGTTGATACGAAGCATCATCTTATTGTCGAACACGAGGTGACGAAAATCGGAGGCGATCATGGTCAACTCAGCAAGATGGCTCTGTCGGCAAAGAACGCGATGGGCAAGCCAAAGCTGAAAGTGCTGGCTGACCGGGGATACTTCAGCGGTCCGGACATCCGCGCTTGCGAAATGGCGGGATCACGGCGTATGTCCCGAAACCGCTCACCTCAGCGTCAAGGAAGAAAGGGCTCTTCACCAAACGCGACTTCATCTACGTTGCAAGAAGCGATGAGTATCGATGCCCCGCCGGTGAGCGCGCAATTCTTCGATTCAAGACCGTTGAGAAAGACATGAATCTGCGGGTGTACTGGCCCAGCGCATGCCCGCGTTGCCATCTCAAGGAGCGATGTTCGCCCAGCGACTATCGCCGCATCCGACGATGGGAGCACGAACATGTACTGGAAGTTATGCAGCGTCGACTCGACCGGAAGCCTGAGGCAATGACCATCCGCAGAAGCACCGTTGAGCATGTCTTCGGCACGCTGAAGCATTGGATTGGGGGCAACCCACTTCCTGACCCGGACGCTGGGACGGGTGAGCACCGAAATGAGCTTCAGGTGCTGGCCTACAACCTCAAGCGCGTACTCAATATACTGGGGGTTGCCGGAATGATGAAGGCGATGAAGTTGGCTACCGGCTGAGGCCCTGAGGGGCTTCTTGCGGCCGCGACGTTCGATTGGCGCAAGCTCGACGCAGGGAGGGCGGTGTCCATTCCATCTCGGCCATCAGCGCGGGACAGTCCATCGGGCACTTCGAACTTCCGTGGGGAGCACCCGCGCAACCGGCAACGCCGAGCGATGCGGACTGGAAAAACGATCCTTTCGCCGGAAGCCCGCTCGCACGGTCGAGCCACCGCTAGGCGTTAATCTGCGCCGTTCTGGTTTACAGGGCGATGGTCAGTGCGGCCGCGTTGATAGAATCTCCGTCTTCGGGGCGGAAAATTTGGGACGGACAAGTCTGCGGTAGCTGTTCCTACTGGGCGTTCCACCAGCCGCAGGACGATGCATTTGAGCGGCACGAACCGCAACCGGCAAACCCAAGGGCATTCTGCTTCTCCAAGGAACGACATGCGACTGGCTGATTTCATCCTGCGTGATATGGAGCGCATTGTGGCGCAATGGGAGGCGTTCGCCGTGACCCTGCTGCCCGCGGCGGCAAGCATGGATTCACTCGCGTTGCGTGACCATGCCCGGCCGCTGCTTGAAGCGATGGCGGCGGACCTGTCGACGTCGCAAACGACCGAAGCGCAATCGCAGAAAGCATGCGGACGTGCCCCGCAGGTGGCCGGTGCCCCGCACACCGCAGCACAAACGCACGCCATTCTGCGCGCGCGAAGCGGGTTTGACATCATCCAGCTGATTGCCGAATACCGTGCGCTGCGCGCCAGTGTGCTGCAGTTGTGGAGGGATGGTTGTGCGCCTGAAGCGCTCCATGTCGATGACATCATCCGTTTCAATGAAGCGATCGACCAGGCGATTGCGGAATCGGTCCGCTCTTTCAGCGCTGAAGTCGAGCGGGAGCGCAACCTGTTCCTCGGGATGCTTGGCCATGACATGCGCAGCCCGCTGCAGACCATCCATGCGACGGCTTCGCTGCTTGCACGCATGAATGCCGGCGACGGTGTATCGGCAGCCGCGAACCGTCTGATCCGGACCGCTGCCCGGATGCAGAAGCTGCTCGACGATCTGTGCGATTTCAACCGGACCGAACTGGGTCTGGGAATCAGCTGCGTGCCAGCCGAGGTCGACCTTGTGGCGGTGTTTGCCGATGAGACGGACCAGCTGCGTGCGGCTTATCCCGGCCGCCGCATCATGCTGGAAGCACCCGTCAGCCTGCCGGGGGTGTGGGACGGTCCACGCCTGCAGCAGGTGCTGGCCAACCTCGTTGTGAATGCGGTCCGGTATGGCGCGCCGGACATGCCGGTGCGAGTGGTGATGACAGGCGACGAGACGCGGGTCCGGTTCGAGGTCAGAAATGCAGGTCCTGCCATCGAGCCGGCGCTGCTGCCAAGGATCTTCGATCCGCTCCAGCGCGGCCCGGAGGCCGGCGCCGGGAACGGCAATCTCGGGCTCGGACTGTATATCGCCCGCGAGATCGCCGCGGCGCACGGCGGCACGATCGAGGTGCGGTCGGAGGACCAGGAGACTGTCTTCACGGTGAGCCTGCCGCGGCAGACAGTTATCCGACGAGCGCGGTGATCAGCGTGAGCAGCTGGCCGGGCGGCCAGCCTTTCTGCGCATAGCCGTCGAATTCGTCTCCGGTGACCTTGCGGTGCACCTCAGCCTCGTCCAGCGCAGTATGGGCAATAAGTGCGATGGCGCCGGTACGCGGGTCCTGCCGCAGCGCGCGGGCCGCCTCGAAGCCGTTGCAATCCGGCATCCAGATGTCCATCAGGATCACGTGGGGCGCCCACTCGCGTCCCGTGTCAATCGCCTCCACTCCGCCGAAAACCGCCCTGGCCTCGATATTTTCCAGCGACAGGTAGGCGGCCATGGCAAGCGCCGCATTCTGGTTGTCGTCGACAACCAGGATGCGCAACGGGGCGCCGTCAAGCGGGACCCGACGCAGGGTCCATCGCCGGGGCGCCCGGTGAAATAATTCTGAAAGCAGCATCGAACGACCTCCAGTGCACTGTGTCGTGCACCACGCGTGCCCGCGCTGCCAGACGTTTCGCTGACGGATGAAAAAAGCCGGCCCATGAGGCTGGCGCAAAAGCCCTGACATCCCAACGGGAAAACGGCGGTCAGAGCCTGAGAGAGCGGCGCGCGGGGCCGTGGCAGGCCTTCCTGCACCTCACGGCCTGGCGCCTTACTACCGGGTTAACGGCAGTGCGCAGGATTGCTGCGGCAATTTTTTACGTCAACCGTAGCGGACACCATCCGGGAACAACCCGCCATATCGGGGATAATGCCTCTACATACTGGCTGGCCATAAACACCGGCAACCAGAGGGCTGGCCGTGATGACACAAGCCCTGCCTTGTGGAGAAGCACGCGAGCCGATCGCCCGAATTGGGATCATCATCGGCCTTGTGGCTCGTCCTCGAATCAACTCGCCCTCGCTTTGCAAAGACGGTGCGTCGCTCGTCAGCAGACGTTTGCCAACAGAGTGCGAAGGACCGTTCTGGCCGAACTCCGCCCAATACCGGCGCGCGCCAAGACTTTGAAACCGCGCATCGCGATGAGGACCGTAGCCGGACCCGCCGCTGCCGTTCACCGATTCACCTGCGAAGCGGCAGCTTTCGAGTTGGGGATCGGCCATCCGCTTGCATACAGTGGCCGGCCCATGAAGCGGAGCCGGAATTTACACCTGTCGACACTCTGCTTAAACGGGGGCAAGACTGCGTCGGTGCCTTGGTAGTTTTCCTGGTCAACATTTGCGATTTACGAGTGGACGCATCAGATAGGATGACGGTAACTACATAGGAGATGGTCTTGGGACAACTGGGTCATCTGCTCGTCGTAGCTTTACTTCGCACGCTCTCGATACTTCCGTATCCATTGGTCGCGAGGGTTGGCAGCGCAGTCGGTGCGACCCTGTATGCGCTTCCCAGTCGCCGCAAACATATCGTCCTTGTCAACTTGCACCTCTGCTTTCCCGAAAAGTCGGAACGCGAGTACGATGAGCTTGCGAGAGAACATTTTCGGCATGTCGTACGCAGTTATCTCGAACGAGGCGTTCAATGGTTTGGTAGCGCTCAAAGGATCAGAAATCTCGTCCAGATCGAAAGCGCGATTGATCTCGAAGACAGAAATGCTCCGCCCACGATCTTTATGGGGTTTCATTTCGTGGGCGTCGAGATCGGGTGCCTGCTTTACTCACTGAAGATGCCGGCCGCTTCCTTGTACACGCATATGTCGAACAGGCGCCTTTGCGATCTGGCCAGACGTCAGCGGGGCCGATTCGGCGCAGAGATGATCGAACGATCGACAAGCGCCAGGAAGATCGTCCGACTCCTCCACGAGGGCAAGCCGGTCATGCTCGCTGCGGACATGGACCACGGCATTGAAAATTCTGTTTTTGTACCTTTTTTCGGCGTCCCCGCATGCACGCTGACTTCAGTTTCGCGACTTGCGAAAATGGGTCACGCACGCGTTGTGCCGTTCGTCACGGAAGTACTTCCGAATTTCAAAGGGTATAGGTTGAGCGTCTTTGCGCCGCTCAGCGATTTCCCATCGGAAAGCGACACAAATGACGCACGCTGCATGAATGAGTTTCTCGAGGCCCAAGTACTGAAAATCCCCGCCCAGTATTATTGGGTTCATCGACGCTTCAAACATCGTCCAGAGGGTATGCCCGCGGTATATTGATTGCTCGTGCTGAGCGGTGTTCGCGTGGACAGCCGCCTGCCCTGCCATAACGCGTTCTGCAAACCTGCGGCAAGGGCCTCGGAACGCCAAAGCGGCAGAAGTGCGCATTTTTCCCTAACATGGCAGCGGCCGGGAAAGCCGGGTTTGGCCCCCTGTCTGCGCTGCCGCTCAGAGTTGGGCACTCGGAAATGGACTGCTAGATGCGTCGGCCCAATTTGTGCAAGCGGGCGCGGCACTGATAAAGAGGGTTTTCTAAACACCGCAAGTCTCGCAGAGCTTGCGGCGAGCATAGCGTTATTGACCGGCACCTCCGCCCGATTTTCGATGCCGAGTACGGCGTGTCGATGATCGAATTCGCTCAGACGCAAAGGTTGCTGCTAGCAAGACGCCTTCTGACCGACACGCGTTTGCCAGTCACCATAGTGGCATTGACATGCAGGGTTCGGGAGCGTCCGGAGGTTCAACGACGTCGGTTCCGGAAGGAGATCGGCGAGCGACAACTGGTGCTTCACGGCATACCTCGCAAGTGTGGACTCGCGACCCATGCGGTGCCATTGGTACGGTAGTCGAACCCGAGAAACCGCGGCGCAAAGGCGCAAGGAAACCCACAATGACGGGTTCGGTGGCGCGGCGGCGCAAGCGAGAGCTTCTTGCCGCGAAGCCAATAGCTCTTTCCTGACGTGCGAACGGCGCCCGCGAATCGCACGAGACCCGCTATCGACGTTCGTCCCATCACGACAAGCTTTTTGCAAGTTGCGGCATTACGATCATGGATTTCCCCTAAGAAAATCAATTGCCATGAAAGCGGAGAGAAGGATTTGTCGTCTCATAATCGCGCCGTCAGTCCACGCGGCGAATGCAACTGAAAATTGCCAAGCGGCCTTGTTAAAAGAAAGGTGAAGCTGTCGATTAGATAACGTTTCACATCCGGTCACCTTCGCTTCAGCTTGCATTTGGCTTGGCATAACAGCGGGACCAGAAAATGCCCGGCGCGGTGCACGCGATGGAACTGGCATCGTGCGTAAGGAATCGTGCTTGCAGCGATGCGCCCGCCGCGCGCGGATGCGCTCTTATCAAATGAAGCGCCGCGTGATATCGAGGGCCTATGACGAACTGCATCCGGGAATCAAGAACCTTAATTGAAGTTGCTTCACACGCGGCTTTTGCGGAGGGTAGTCGACCATGATGCGAAGCCTGCGCGCACGGCTGCTTGCGTGGCTGCTGGTTCCGGTCGCGGCGTTTATGTTAGTGACCGGCGTGATGTCGTATGACGCGGCTTGCGAGACCGCCGGGCTTTTACAGGACAACGCTTTATTTGCGTCCGCGCGGATCATCGGCGAAGACGTCGATTGGGAGGAGGGCGCGCTGATCGCGAGGATTCCGCCGGCGGCGCTGGAGATATTTGAGTCGCCCTATCAGGACCAGGTGTTCTACCGGGTCGTGAAGGGACGCGACCGATTGTTGGGCGGTAACCCCGATCTCGCGCTGCCTGCTCCGGGAACGCAGGGGCCCGTGTTCTACGACACCGTGCTGGACGGTAACCGTGTTCGTGTCGTGGCTTATGAGCGTGAGCTATACGACTCGGGTGCAATCGAGCCGGTCACGATAGTCGTGGGCAAAACTCAGGCCTCTTATCGGGCGATGCTGGCCAACCTCTGGCGTCCCCAGTTGCTGCGCGAGGGATGCATGCTCGCGCTCGTGATTGCGCTTGTGCTGATCGGGCTGACTTTCGAGTTGCGTCCGCTCGTCAGGCTGAAGGGTGACGTCGCTGACCGCGACGCTCTACAGCTCGAGCCTGTGAACATCGAGCGCCTGCCATCGGAGCTCTGCCCGGTCGCCGACGCGATCAATCAATGCATTGCGCGGCTCAAGGTGCACGCTACGACGCAGCGCAAGTTCATCGCCGACGCCGCGCATCAGTTACGCACGCCACTCGCGTTGCTCGGGGCGCAGGTTCAATGCGCGCGTCCATGCGAGAACTGCGGACCAATGCTGGGTGATGCCCTCGCGGGCATACGTCGCAGCACTGTGAAGATGACTGAAATGACCAATCAGCTGCTGTTGCTTGCACAGGCCGAGTCTTCGTCGCGCGAGCGCACGCCTGCCAAGGTCGACCTCGCCGCTGTCGTTTCATGCGTACTGGAGGAGCTCGTGGACGCAGCGCAGCGGCGGGGAATCGATATTGGCGCGGAGTTGAACGGAACAACGTTCGTTGCCGGCAGCACGATGCTGCTTATCGCTCTAGTGACCAATCTCGTCGATAACGCGATCCGGTATACCCAGCCGGGCGGTCGAGTAACTGCAACCTGCGAGGAACAGGCGAACGACGTCCTGCTGCAGGTCGTCGACAACGGACCTGGCATTGCGCCGGAGTCGCGCGTCCATGTATTCGAGCGCTTCTATCGCGGGACGACTGATGCGGAAGGAACGGGCCTTGGACTGCCGATCGTGCGCGAAGTCGCGCACTCGCATGGTGGCAGTGTCGAATTGAAAGCGGTTGACGGGCACACGGGCCTCAGGGTGATCGTTCGTCTGCCGAAGTGGCGTGATTGAGGGGAGGTCCGATGAAGCTTTTACTGGTCGAAGACAACGCTGAGCTTGCACATTGGATCGCGCATCTGCTGCGCCTCGAGAACTTCGCGGTGGACAGCGTGCCGGACGGCGAGTGCGCGGACATGGTGCTGACAACGCAACGCTACGACGTCGTGGTGCTCGACCTTCGGCTGCCGCGGATGGACGGCAAGGAGGTGCTCGCGCGACTGCGACGCCGCGGCGACAGAGTGCCGGTCATCATGCTGACGGCGCATGGATCCACAGACGACAAGGTGGATTGTTTCAGTACCGGTGCCGACGATTACGTGGTCAAGCCCTTCGATGCGCGCGAACTGGTCGCACGCATAAAAGCGCTCATTCGCCGGCAATCGGGCGACATGACGTCATGCCTCACGTGTGGCGATCTGCACTACATATGCGACACCCGTGAGTTCTTCCACAACGACGATCGGCTCGCGCTGCGGCGCCGTGAACATACGATCCTTGAAACACTGATGTTGCGAAAGGGTAAGACGGTATCGAAATCCGCCCTGATGGAAAGCGTTTTTTGTCTCGATGACGAACCGAGTGCGGACGCGATAGACATCTATATTCACCGCTTACGCAAGCATCTCGCCAACTGCAGCGCGCAAATCACAACGTTGCGTGGCCTCGGCTACATTCTGCGGCCACAAGCTATCGAGTAACTTCAATCCGAACAGCGTCCACGCGGGGCGAATCGGTAGATCTACTTAGTTGTACAGATGGTACAGGAAAGGTGCGTGAAGGATTCAGGTATCTACGATTCGACGATGGTGTGACGGACGTCTATGCAAGATCAAGCAAGGCCAAACGCGATGAAGCGCGATCAACAACGCCGCCGATGCAAAAGCGAACCAGCAGATTTTCAACGCAACAACTCGAGGAGACAGACTTGAAGAAGAGATACCTGACGCTGGCAGTCGCGGCCGGTGTTTGCCAGGCGACCGGTGCACACGCACAGTCGAGTGTCCAGCTTTACGGACTGATGGACCTGAGCTTTCCGACGTACCGGACCCACGCGGACGCCAACGGCAACCACGTCATCGGCATGGGCAATGACGGCGAACCGTGGTTTAGCGGCAGCCGCTGGGGTCTGAAAGGCGCCGAGGACATCGGTGGCGGCACGAAAATCATTTTCCGTCTCGAGAGCGAATTCGTCGTCGCCAACGGGCAGATGGAAGATCCAGGCCAGATCTTCGACCGTGACGCATGGATCGGCGTCGAGAACGACACGTTCGGCAAGATCACCGCTGGCTTTCAGAATACTATTGCCCGCGACGCAGCCGCTATCTATGGCGACCCGTATGGCAGTGCTCGATTGACTACGGAAGAGGGTGGCTGGACGAACTCGAACAATTTCAAGCAGATGATTTTTTACGCGGCCAGCGCGACCGGCACGCGCTATAACAATGGCGTAGCGTGGAAGAAGCTGTTCAGCAACGGCATCTTCGCCAGCGCAGGCTACGCATTTGGCAACTCAACGAGTTTCGGCTCCAACGCCAATTACCAGGCAGCACTCGGGTATAACGGTGGCGTCTTCGACGTGTCGGGCTTCTATAGTCACGTAAATCGCGTTGGCTTTACAAACCAGACGTGGTCGGTGGGGGGCAACTATAACTTCGGCATTCTGCGCGCCAATGCGGGCTACTTCCGGTACCTCGGCAATCAGGGTTCGCTCGGTCAGCGTCAGGATAATGCGTGGACCGTGTCACTCAAGGTGTCGCCGAAGGGTCCGCTCGACTACCAGCTCGGCTATCAGCAGATGCGCGTGAAGAACGCCGCGTACAACGGCGATGGCGATATCCCGAACGCGAACATTGGCGCGTTCGATCCGGCGTCCGGCCTCCATAACGGCTTCAAGGAAACGCTGTACGGTTCGGTGTTCTATCACCTGTCCAAGCGCACCGAAGTGTATTTGGCCGGCGATTACATGAGGCTGCATGGCGGCTACACCGTGGGCTCGACGTTCGGTGCGACCAACCAGCTCGAACTCACGACGGGCGTGCGCACCCGCTTCTGATCCCTCTGGGCCTCTGTTTCTGGCCGATTCATCGACGAAATGTGCTCCAGCCTGCGGCGACGGTTCAATCCGTTCGCCGCTTTTTTCTGTTCCGCGGGTGGTGGACGACTACCATGTTCAGAAATACCACTGTCCGGTTAGCGCTGACCAACACCATCTCCGTTTATACCGCAGCACTGATGCTCGCGATCACAATGTCGATTAGCGCGGCTGAAAGCGGCCGGTACGGCGCTCGAAAAAAATACACCGAGGAGATGGTTGTATAGCGGCACCTGAACTCATCCCCAGACCGCCGTAGGTTCTGGCTTGCGTCAACAGGTCGCCCAGCGCAGCCCCGAAAGGACGGCTCAGGATGTAGGCGATCCAGAACGTCAGCACGGCATGGCCACCCATGCGCCAGATGGCGCAAGTGGCGCCGATCAACGCACCGAAAACGACCGCGCCCCAGACGAAGCCCAAGCCCAGGGCCTCGGTCGCCAGATCCCCGGCTGCGGTTCCGAGCGCGAACGTGCAGAGGATGGCCGCCCAATAGAATAGCTCGCGGTTGCGCGTCACTATGTCGTGGATGGACAGGGTGCGTTCGACGCGGTACCAGACGAAGAAAATCGCAGCGAGTGCAACTGCAAACACTGACGTGCTGATGTACAGGCTAACGCCAAGGCCATCGGTCAGCAGGTCAGTGATCTGGGTGCCGACGACGCTAACCAGGACTACAGTGAGCCAGTAAATCCAGGGGGTATAGCGACGGGTGCGCAACTGAGTGACGAGAGCGGTCACCAGCAACGTGGCCATGACGGAGCTGGTGACGCCTTGGCCCCAGCCCACATTGACCGCCAGGAAATCAGCCCCTGTCTCGCCCACTGTGGTCGACATGATATTGACCATCCAGAACGACAGCGTGATTTCCGGGACTTTGCTGTGCCAGTCGACTGATCCGGTCACGGGCAATGTGTTCAATGGTGTTCTCCTGCGTTTAAAAGAGGTTTCCAATGAGTCTGAACAAGCCGACTTAGCCCGGCCATAGGTTCACTCGCGAACCCAAGCCAGCAACGCCGAGGGGATTACTACGAACATCGGCTTGCGGGTGTGCTTGTTGCCGCGCATCAGCCGACGCTGATCAGGAGCGGGATCGCACAGATGACCAGTGTCTCTGGCTGGGCACACTCCCGCTGTGCAAAGAAGGTGGCCTTCGTGGGCACCTGAGCGTTGGGATGCTAATGACACTGCATGATTGACGGCCTCGATGAAGTGGCGCACAAAATGGCGGCGCCCTTGTCGTCATTGAGCCGGACATCGACGACTCGGTCACCGCAGCGTCCCTCCCGAAACCTCCCGGCAACGCGTGGGGAGCGGTCCGTGCGCATTGCTCTTGCTTAAGGCTTTCTTCAGCTTTGCTCCGTACTATTTGCACGAAGCATACCGCCGCATTAGCCACATTGGCACTCGGCGTCGCCTTCTGTTGCTGGTCTCTCGAAGCGCGATCGTAGGTTCATTGATGGAATGATCGGCTGGCACATTGGCCTTTTGTGTTGAGCTGTGACTCGACTCGAGCAGCGCGAGAGAACTGTACGCAAAGCGCGCAATCGTTTCTCAGGGTATGAGGCAAAGCCATGAAGCGAATCACCGTCGACATGCTGCGGGCCCACCTGATGGTGGCTTCGCTGACGGCTGTCGTCGCCGAAGTCTTCGCCTGCGTGACGGTAGTGCTGTTGCCGGCCGCGCAGCATGTTTTCGGCTCCGGCGCTTTCCGGCTGGCTTCGCTGGGAATGATGGCGGGCGGCGTAATCGTCGCGCATCGGTTGGCGCGGGGTGCTTTTCAGCGCGCCGTTGAAGGGCGCTATGCGAGCGCTGCGGATGCTAACGTACGGCGAATCGAGGTCGTACCTGGTTGCCCGCGACTCTGGCTTGTCATCCTTCATCTTCGTCTCACGGGCAAACCGTTCGTGCTGAGCTGATACTGAAGGAATCCTGAATGGCTGCACACGCATTGACAGTATGCAAATGGATTCTGCTCGCCGGGTGCGTCGGCGCGTCGCTGTATGCAATGACGGCCGCCGCCGCAATGCCCTTCCTCAGACAGCGCCGCAGCTTGATCTTCTGTTTGGACCGTCTGGCGCAAGCCGCTGCCGCTCCCGCGTCCGGCAGCATGGTAAGCGGCGCTCACCTCGACACGCCCGGCTCGCATTCGTTCTATCCTTTCCCGCACAGCGGCGTGAGTGTGCTCAAGCCACTGTGCGGCGCAGAGCCGCGCCTGCATGAAAACCTGCGAAGCTTTTGTGAGCAGCGTTACAGGAATTTTCAGCTGGTCCTCGGCGTGTCTTCCCCAGACGATCCCTCGATTCCCGTCGTGCGCCGTTTGCAGGCCGCGTATCCGTCGCGCGACATCGAACTTGTCATCGATACGCGGATGCATGGGAGCAATCGTAAAGTCAGCAATCTGATCAATATGGCGGCGCACGCGCGCCATGACGTGATTGTGATCGCAGATAGCGACATTGCCGTCGAGGCAGATTATCTCGACGGTGTGGTCGCGCCGCTCGCCGACCCGCGCGTCGGCGTGCTCACGTGTCTTTATGTCGCGCGAGCTGTGGGCGGTTTCTGGTCGCGCGTGGGCGCGCTTTTCGTCAACGAATGGTTCGCGCCTTCGGTACGGGTCGCGTATATGACCGGGTCGCGCCGCTTCGGCTTCGGGGCAACGCTCGCGTTGCGGCGGACGACGCTTGACCGCATTGGTGGCTTCGAGGCCCTGAAGAACTGTCTGGCCGATGATTACTGGCTCGCCGAACACGCCCGTGCGCTCGGACTGCAAACGGTGCTCTCGCGGGTGATGGTGGCCACCGACGTGACTGAGCCCACGTTCGCCGCGCTATGCGAACGCGAAACGCGGTGGCTACGCACGATCCGTTCGGTGAACCCGCTTGGCTTCGCCTTTCTTTTCATCACGTTTCCGACGCCCTGGCTGATGGCCGGCGGATGTCTCACTGCTGTTTTCGCGACCGGCGGGAGCGGCATGACGCATTGCTGTCCTGCGGTTGTAGGAGCAGTCAGTACATCCGTCGGCGTCGCTGCGCGTTTGCTGCTGCATGCGCGCGCCGCACGCCATCAGCTTGCCCTGAGAAGCGCGTTGCCAGGTGTGGCACCCGAGTCGTTCGCGCGTGAGTTCTGGATCGATTTGCCGCTCTTGCCGCTGCGCGACGTGCTGCTGTTGTTTCAATGGATCGTTGCCGCTTTCGGCACGCATGTGACCTGGCGCGGCACGCGTGTTCCTGTTGAAAGTCCGCAATTGACGGCGCACGCAAGGTCGCTGCGTGCGATGGAGGTCGTGGAGCCATCGGATGGCCGTTGAACCTCGGACCGAATCGGCGATCTGTGTTGTTGGTGTGCCGCTTTGCTCGGGAACAGCATCCGTCGAAGCGCCGGACTGGCAACTGTCGTGACGCAATGCAATGTGCGGCAGGACAGGGTAACCATCAGGTTAAGGCTGGGCGCTCTATGTACCAGCGACGCACGCCTGTGCGACCCTGGTTCGCCGTCGTTGCAGCCGCAATATCATTCACCGCCGCACCAGCCGAGGTGTGGCTGGCGATCGCATCGAGCACCAAGCTTCGGGTTTCGCGGATGCTGGATCTTTGGCGTGGATTGGAGGGGATTCATTCACATTTGCACGAAGACCCGTACGCGTCTGTGCAGAAGGAGGCCGGCGTCGATTGCACAACGGACGTGACGCTCTTCTTGCTGGACTGCACGGGTGCGCGCTATGGATCGAAGGCGGTAAGTTCCCGGCGCTTCGGACAGGTGATCGGGCAATTCAGCGGTGCGGCAGGTGAGCTACGGCCGATTCCCGCGGCCACCAGGATCGACGCGGTGGTGAAGGCGGTTTGTTCACCATATAGAAGAGTCAGGCAGGGCGAATCAACGCCCGGTGCTGTCCTCGTTTGTGAACTGCTTGCCGATCGTTCACTGGTTGGCAACCTGACTGGCACCAATGTCCTCGGCACCGGACGGCAAATAGGGCATCAAGACTGGGTGAGCGTTCTGCCGTTTCAGTGTGCATTGGCGTCGTCGTCTGAGGGAGGAGACGGGTTCCACGCAGGGCACCGATTGTTCTGGCTGGCGGCCTAGGCGTCGCCGCCAGCGTTACTGGCGTTGCGTCCGGCGCCTTGATCCCGCAAGCGGCGTGTGCAGGCAGCCGGCGCGGGGCCGTCGTTACTCGCTGCGAGACCGCTCCGACGCACGACTGATCTTTGCGTAGGCGCGGCGCTCCTCGACATACCGTTGTGTCTCAGCTGCCTGGCGCTGCGGTCGCGGGCCGATCGTCGCTGACAAACCTGTAGAGATCTGTGTGCAATGAATACACTCGAAGCATTCAACCAGGCGCTGTTTCTCAACATTAACGCGACGCCGGCGACACCGACATGGCAGATCCAGACAGCCGTGCTGATCGCAGACGGCGGGATCTACATGGTTCCGCTGCTGCTCATGGGCTTATGGTTATGGGGCAACGAAAAGCAGCGCGACCTTGCGGTCCGGGCATGCGTGGTGGCGATGCTCGCCTTGGGCATCAACCAGTTGATCGGCTTAGCATGGCCGCATCCACGACCGATCATGATCGGGCTCGGTCATACGTTCCTGCAGCACGCCCGCGACTCGTCTTTTCCGAGCGACCATGTGACGATCCTCTGGTGTATCGCCTTGACGTTGCTGTCGGGGCAGGCGCGTCGGCTTGGGTTGCTGACTCTACTGGGCGGATTTGCGGTTGCGTGGGCGCGTGTGTTCGTCGGGGTGCATTTCCCGCTCGACATGGTCGGAGCCGTCGCCGTTGCCTTTGCGGCCTGTGCGTCGGTTGCGCCACTCTGGCGTCTCGGCGGGACGATGGTGATGCATGTGGCGGTTGTGCTATATCGTAAGCTGTTCGCGTGGCCGATCGCCCTAGGCTGGCTGCGTCCCTGAACCGGCCCTGCATGCGCCGTGCATCGACGTTACCCGTGTCTATGTCGTAAACCCGTCCGCAGAGTCACGCCCCCTGCTCAAGCGCAGCATTTCTGCCGAAATCGAACTTGGCCTCACAGTCGGGTCCAGACGAACGCTTGCATAAGCGATCAACTTGAGAGCGTGTCGGATAGTCACGGGCGTGGTTTGCAAGAGGCAACATGCGCGTACTGACTGACGGCGATCGAGCTGCCCAGCAGGGGCGTCAAGAGGCTCGCGCCAGGCGATGGAAAAGCGATACCAATAGACCCGTCGCATTCGGGACGGCACTCGACACGGCGGAACACGACTCTTTCTGCCGCTTGCCGAGTCGCCGACCGTCGTTGCGACGGACCGGCGCAATCCGGCACAGGTTTGAGCCGGGCCTACGTGTCCATGTCGTCTCCGGCTGCAAGCAGATATCTGCCGTCATGCTGGCCGATCAATGACAATGCTACCGCCTTGCTGCCGTAGCACAACTGGTTGAGCAGCGGGTTAGCGGTCTGGGCGCGGCAAAGCGGCGTCATGGTGGCAGGCGGTGTTCCGCGGCGAACAATAGCGATTCCGGCCGACGCTGCTATGATACGCGAACCGGGCTATACCTAAATCGCTTGCGTTCGGAGCGGTGATGGAAAACGACAAATTCCGCCGCGAGGCCCAGAAATGTGCACAATTGGCAGCCCGGCAACTGGCAGGCAGCCGCGAGCGCGAGGAGTGGCCGAGGATCGCCGAAGAGTGGCGCGCCTCGGCGAGAAATGCCGCCTTTGGGGATGGGGCTCGGCATGAACTAACAGCGAGCGGAACAGGCACGATCGAATCGCCGGTGACTTGCGCCCAAGGTAGCCGCCCGATGCCGGAGCACTTTCCAGACTGCCCTCACTTGCGGCTTTTTGACGGGCGCCATATCTTTTCAGGCGACGATGACTGAACGAGCCCCTGGTTCGCTCAGCCAGACCTTCCGGCAGTCAGGTCCTCTGGCCGATACCTTCCTCCCGTCTGCGGCGGTTCGCCGCGCTGCGGATGATATCCAACCAACCGCTGTGCATCCGCACCCGAACGCCTTCCCCGCGCTTTGTAATGCCTGCGGCGGCACCGACAGAGCATTCAGTCTGGCGCGCCAGTACGTGTGTCGTTCAGGAGCGCCAGATCTGGGGCGGCGGCCGTGCCCTTGCGTCTGGATTTGCCGTCGCTATGAAACGCACGGTATTCGGACGGCAGGATTTTCATCTGTGTCCGGAACGTTCGGGCGAGATGAACACCGCTGCTCATGCCGGAGAGTTCGGCGATCTTGTCGACCGTGAGATCGGTTTCGACAAGCAACCGGCGGGCAATTTGCAGCCTGAGGTCAACGAGATAGTCCGACGGTGAAACACCCAGTTCGCGCCCGAAGTGGCGAGCGAAGTTGCGTCCGTTCATTGCAGCAGCGGCGGCGGCATCGCCCGCAGAGATCGGACGATGACAATTGTCCTGCAACCAGTCGCGGCGATGCGTACCCTGCCGCCTGGCCCGGTGCAAGTCTCCTCGAGGGCGAGACTGACCACAGTCCGGGAGACGATCGACAGTTCCTGGGCAACGCGTTGGGCCAGCATGTCACCCCGATCGCGCCGGATGACGGCGACGGCGGCGCCCAACGCATCGTCGAATGCTTTCGATCTTGGACTGTCGACATCAGGCCGCAAGGTGACGGGTCTACCATCAGGTGGTGACGGATGCTTGCAGAGATATATGATCTGCGTCGCATTCACTCGGCCGTGGCACAGGCGCTGCGCCAACGGCTCCAGACTTAGCGAATCGACGTACTGATCCGGAGCCGCAACGAAGAGCGCGTCGAAGCCAACGTCCTTGTGCATCTCGAACGCTTCGGTACAGACCTGCAGGGATGACGCCACCCGGACTACCCCCCGCGCTCGGACAGGAAGGTCACATCATACGCGCGCAGACTATCGTCAGGGCATGTGAGCCGGGAAGCCAGAGTGAATGCCTCGGCAATGACGTTCGCACCGACGAGATCGCACCCGTCAACGAGCAGGATGGCGATGCGTCGCTTGCGAGGCGATGCCGGCCGCGGCGATGTCGAACGTTGAACGTCTTTTTCGTTGGCGCACTGTATTCCAGTGTTCTTCAATCGTTTCTCCCCGCGTAGCTTCTCTGTTTGTCCGTCAGGCCGATCCGTCCAATATTCATTGCCCCGGCTCATCGTGCCTCGGTGGAACGCGATTCAGTAAGGCGAACCGCTGCTGCGAAACTCTTGCGACCGCGTGGATTGTGCATAGCCGCCGTATTAAGCCAGCGTCTCAATGCGCGGTCTGTGCTGGCTGCAGCAATGGCTGCTGCTTTCTAGTAGGTCCCGGCAGAGGCGTCCCTTCCCGGCACCGGTGGGTCGCCCGCATTGCCAACAACGCTGCCGTCACGCCGGCCAATCCAACCGAACGCCCATTGCTGGGCAGCTTCAATCGCCTCGTTCTCAGTGTCGAACCAGCCAATACCACGCTCGATGCGCATCTCGACGTCGGCATCATCGTCAAGCGACGCGCGGACCAGCCGCGCATGCGCGAAGTATTTGCCAAGGGAGAAATCCGGTGTTGCATCGATGATCGACCTGCGGCACCCGCATTCCATGATGAGCTCCGTCATTCAGCAGCCCCGATTAGAACAGGGCTGGGTGCGCTTAGTCCTGGCCTGATCGCCAGCCTCCCAATGCAAAGGTTTTGGAGCCTCCGTCTTTCAGGGCGCCGATACAGTTATAGACCAGCAGCGATTTGCTGGCAATCCGGCTTTCGACGGAAGAAAAATGTCTCTCCCGGCGGGGGATCGCGCTATTAGGCCTAGGTCGAGGGCGGTCCAGGGAGAAGTCGCTTGCCTGCGCCTCGACCGGCGAAGGCCTTTGTCGGCTGATCGGTACTCGACGGTGACCAACCGTCGCTCAGAGCGATGCAGTACGGAAGCTCAGTGGCGGTGGGCGCTCGAAGTAAGTCTTCGGCAAACCTGGCTCGGACGGCGCCATTCCCATCTGGACGGCTCGTTTGTCGGCATCGCGCTGATGGCGATGGAATCCGGAGTATTTCCACAACGTGTTCGCCGGGTTGTGACGCGGCGCGCATCTTGCCGTGTCCCTGATCGGCTGGAACGGCATTATGGTCATGCACCGGCTCCGTAACCTGGACGCGATGGGACGCGATATCAGCAGGCCGAGCACATTCGCAGACTTTCAGTCAGCACCCGAAGGTAGTCTCTACGATACGGCGTCGATTCACGGTGTGCACCGCCTCCTGTTCAAGGAATTTCCCGACCGTACCCCTGTTCGTCATGGTGGCCGAGGCCGAGCAGGACATGTACGCTGCCTGGCGTCAACGCACGCCGATAATCGGCTCACTGATATGGACGTATTTGCCTTGGATTCGTCTAGCTCCTCTAAGCGCTGCGCAGGCCTTTTAAAACAACACTCAGTCCCGGCCGCCCGTTATTGTTTTCCAGGCTGAGCGTGGCGTCTTGCCGCTCTGCGATCCGCGACGCGATTGCTAGTCCCAAACCGCTGCCTTGCTCCTTGCTGCCGATGCTGCGATAGAAGCGGTCGAAGACCCGTTCGAGTTCCGCCTCAGGAATGCCAGGGCCGCTATCGACGACCGATACGCTCACTTCAGCTCCGTTTCGGGCGAGTATCACGTCGACCTTGCCAAGTTCCGGTGTATACCGGATAGCGTTGTCGATCAGGTTGTTGAGCAGGACTTCGAGACCGCCGGCTTCTGCATGTGCGTTGTAGAGGTCATGTGCAGACGAAGCGTCGTCGCACTCCAGTCCGAGATCGATTTTCCTGGCCTCGGCGAGTACGGAAGCATCTGCGACTGCACGCTCCGCCAATCGCCGCAGGCTGACCACTCTCAGCTGCTCAGTGCGGGGCGCATCTTCGCGCGCAAGAGTCAGGAGCTGCTGCACCAGGTGGATCATCCTGTCGAGCCTTCCCTCGATCCGGTCGAACGTCCTGGAACTGGCTACTGAGCGATCACGCTTAGCGGCCTGTATCTGAAGCTTTAACGCCGCTAGCGGCGATCGAAGTTCGTGAGCGGCATCCGCCACGAACGTGCGCTGCGACTGGGATGCGATATCCAGGCGTTTCAGCAGATCGTTCAGCGCAGCGACAAGCGGCTTGAGCTCGACCGGAATGCGCCCGGCCAGACGCAATGGAGCAAGCGAGTCCAATGAGCGGGTCGCGAGCGCGTTTGAAATCCTTTCGAGCGGTAATAGCCCGCGGCGCACAACCAGAAGCACAATCAGTATGATCGCCGGAAAGAACAGCGCCAACGGCCACAACGTACGTAGCGCCAGGCGCAGTGCGAGATCGTTGCGCACCGATACAGGCTGCGCGATCTGGACGAAACGATCGCCCTGCTGCGAGCCGAACAGGCGCCAGTGAACCTCCTGGTGCTCGATGGTGCGAATGCCGGCGGGAAACCGGGGAAGATCAATGCCGCCCAGCGACATGTAAAGCGGCGTCTCAGCGTTGCCCCAGATCTGTATGACAAGTCTGTCTTCCGCGAGGCCCTCGAAGTCGGGGCTGCGGTGCGTAAGCGATTTGCTGTCGGTGATTGTGGCCGGCAGGGAAAGCGCCACCGTGCGCAGTTCGTAGTCAAACAGTTCGCTTGCCTCTGATCGCGCCGTAAGGAAGATGCCATAACCGGCGGTCAATGCGGCAGCGCCAAGTCCAGCGATTAACCAGCCAAGCAGCCAGCGGCGAATTGACGTCATTCGCCCCTCTTGAGCCGATAGCCGACACCGCGCACGGTCACAATATGGTCGGCGCCTAACTTGCGCCGCAGATTGGATACGTGGACTTCGATTGTGTTGCTGCCCACCTCTTCGCCCCAACCATACAGTTTCTCTTCGAGCTCCGAACGCCTGAATACTCGCTTCGGTTCTTCGATAAGCGCCTGTAACAGGCTGAATTCCCGTGGTAGCAGCGACAGCGGTTCGCCCCTCAAGGAGGCCTCGTGACTGACCGGGTTCAGGGTAAGATCACCGTGCGTGTATAGCGGGTTCGTTTGTCCGGTGCGACGGCGTAGCATCGCGCGCACGCGTGCAGCCAGTTCATCGAGGTCAAATGGCTTGACGAGATAGTCATCCGCACCGGCATCGAGACCCGCGATTCGGTTTTCAACCGCATCGCGGGCTGTCAGGATGATCACCGGCGCGCTTCCGCCACGGCGACGGTAGCGGCTGAGAACGTCAACGCCGTCCGCCTTCGGTAGCCCCAGGTCGAGCAGGACGACATCATAGACATCGTGATCCAGTGAGAGCGCGGCCTCACGTCCATCACGGGCCCAGTCGATCGCGTAACCGGCCCGCCGCATGAACTCCACCACCGGCTCGCCGATCATTTCATCGTCTTCCACTAACAACAATCGCATGGTGCTGTATCTCCTGGCTTTTCCCGCCATTCTCAATCGCGGCAGCTTGTTTCGCTTACGCTTCCCTCGGCGAGAGCCACCGTCGATCCACGGGCAGGAGCAAGACCACCACAGTGTGCCCCACGCCTTGGTTTTTCAAAGCTCACCGGTGCGCGCGGCAAACGCGACTGAGCGCGTCGTTACGAGGGGCACAAGAGTCCCTTGCTTTCTGTACTCAGGCAGCCCTCTGCGGACGACAGTTCTGGACGTCCCCAACACGTGGCGGTTTCTCTTATCGTACAGTTGGTCCCCCGCAGGAGGTACACCGCGTGAACGAGCGTATGCAGTTTGCGGGTGACCAATCGCGCCGGCATTCGACTCGTTCGAGGCACATAACGATCAGAGCTTCCGCAAGCACTGGCGGCCAACGCGCCGCTCATCGATATGTGCACCGGCTGAGCTGGCTTGAACCGAGCAGCTCGCCTATCAGTGATGAATGAAGACTCCGTCAACCGCGCTGGATCTGACGGCATTCCGTGAAGGCCGCATCCGCGATTCCGACGACCCACCAGTTTGCTGACCGTAGCCACCTGTGTCCGCGGATTGATTCTGGTTCGCGGCTTGCTGTACATCCGGGTAGTGCACTTTCGACTGCATGCGATGGTCTTGCGCCGCCTCTGCGCTTTGCGCTCGCACGTCGGCACGGGTGAGTGGACCCTTTGCGGGCTGCGCAAAACTCGCAGCTGGCAGGGCCGTGGCGATAGCAATCAGGCTAATCGAGAACAGACGACTTTTCATGATGAACTCCTTCCGGGTAGCTGGATTCGTGAATTGCGCGCGCCGGGTTCTTCCGAGTCCGACCTTAGACTGCAACGACAGGACATATCGCGACGCACAGGCCCAGACTACGCATCGAACCTTAGCGGATGCTTATGTAGCTTCCGGGTTCTTCCAGCGATTCGATCAAGGCTGCCTGGAACGACGCGCCTGACGAACCAAGGCACAAGCAGCCGTTAGTTTGCCGCTCAAATTCACAGGTACATGGAGCAGCGGATGAAGGCGCACGTCAGGAGCAACGCCATGGTACCCCGAGCCGAAAAGCCGTCCTGACAGGCGCAGAGGGGCGTTAAGGTTTTCTTAAGGACGCATTTGGCACAATGACGTGCCGTTTTTGACATCCCATCGCGGTGCCGTACATCTTCTTTTGGGAGCCGATTTTGACCGTATGCAGGATCGCAGCGGCTGCAGCTTCAGCGGTGCAGACAGCAGTTGGCTGTTTAATCACGAGGTGTCGCGCCAGGCCGACAGACCGTCTGACCGCCCGCTCGCCCGTGAAACACCACGCCCTGATACCGATCAGCATAGTGCTGATCAGCGGCTGCACCTGGTACCACCGGGAGCCGCTCCTACCTCAGGCAACGGCCACACCTGAAAGGACGCTCGAGCGTCTCCAGATCGATCCTTCGACCATGCCGCTACCCGAGCTGGCCGCGCATCGCTTCGATCCGTCCGACGGACTCGACATCGACGAAGTCGCTATGCTCGCGGTGGCTAACAATCCTGACCTCAAGCTCTCGCGCGACGATCTCGGCATCGCCCGCGCCCAAGCGTATTCGGCGGGTTTACTGCCCGATCCCCAACTGAGCGTGTCCAGCGACTATCCAGGGGCCGTGGGCACGACACGCGCCTTCAGTTATGGCCTGAGCATCGACGTGATGGCGATCGTGCTTCGCAGCGCGAACAGGCAATCCGCCGATGCAACGGTCGCCAAAACCGATCTCGGCCTGCTGTGGCAGGAATGGCAGATCGTCGCTCAAGCCCGGCAGCTGTTCATCAAGACGCGCTTTCAGCAGGACAGACTGCCGCTCTTGCGGCAACAACGCGATCTCTCGCTTAAACGCTACGCGCGTATGGCCGAAGCGCGCCGCGATGGCAACCTCACCGACGACACACTCACCGCCGCGCTGACCGCCTATAGCGACGCCCGCAAGCAGTACACCGACGCTGAACGCGCCGCAGAACAAACGCACCGCGATCTGAACACGCTGCTAGGACTCGCGCCCGACGTACAACTGCGACTCGCCGACACCGGCGAAACCGCTCCGCTCCAGGATGCAACGCTCGACGCCGCGCTTGCGACACTTGCACAGCGCCGCCCCGATCTGATCGCGTTGCAAGCCGGCTATGAAGCGCAGGAACAGAAATATCGCGCGGCGATTCTGAGCCAGTTCCCGAGCCTGTCCGTGGGCTTCGTGCGAGCGCGCGACACGTCGAACATCTATACCAGCGGGTTCCAGATCAACCTCAGTTTGCCGATCTTCAACCGGAACCAGGGCAACGTGGCGATAGAAAAAGCCACCCGCCAGCGTCTGCGGGACGAATATCAAATGCGCCTGAACGAGGCGCACGCCGAGGTAGCGCACATGCGCGCCGACAACGCGATCCTCTCGCGCCAGTTGCAGCAGACCGAGTCTGCGTTGCCCGACGTCGATCTCGCGGCCAGGCATGCGGCCGCGGCTTACGCGGAACACGACCTCACGCTCGGCTCTTATACCGACGCACAAAGTGCAGCGCTCACCAAACGCATCGACGTCGCGACATTGCGCGAGTCGCTTGCAGAGCAGCGCGTCGCGCTGCAAGCGCTGCTGGGCAGCGCGATTCCCGACGCGTTCTTCTCTGCTCACAACTTCATCGAAACTCATGCGAAATAGACTATTTGCGACGCGGCGAGTGCATATTGCGCTGCTGACGATAGCCGCCGGCGCTGTCTTCACGTCTTCCGCCTGTCACTCATCCGGCGCGGCCGATTCTGCAGCAGCGGACTCTTCACCCGACAAGCCCGCGGTATCAGTGCAGACGGTGCGCCCTCAGCGTGGGGCCATCGCACAACCCGTGCGCGCCTACGGCATCGTCGCGGCTTCCGCCTCCAACGTCACCACGATCAATCTGCCGTACATTGCGCGTGTCGTGCAGATCCGTGTGCAGCCGGGACAGACCGTGACGCGCGGCACGCCGCTCGTCGCCGTGCAGGCCGATCCGGCCGCCGTCCTCGCCGCGACCCAGGCGAAGAGCGCCGTCACGCTCGCACAAGGCGAACTCGCGCGCACGCAATCGCTGTTCGACAAGGGACTCGCGACGCAGTCGCAGCTAGCGGCCGCCCGCAAGTCAGCGGATGACGCGCGGCAGACACTCGCCGCGCAAAACCAGAGCGGCGTCGCAAGCGGCAACAAGATCGTGACCGCGCCGTTCGACGGCGTGGTCCTTCAGCTATCGGTGGCGCAGGGAGACCAGGTCCAGGCGGGCGCGGCGATACTCCAACTGACCGGCGGCGCCGGCAACGATATGCGCTCCAACGTGACACTCGGCGTGGAACCGTCCGATGCGGCGCAGGTCCACCCCGGCGACACGGTGACGCTGCACGGGCTGTCGGCCACGCTCGCCAAAAAAGCGATAGATGGCCGCGTCGTGCTGGTCGGCGCCTCAATCGATCCGCAGAGCCAGCTTGTCGATGTGGGTGCGAACGTGCCGCTCGGACAGAGCGCTTTCATTCCGGGCACGCGCGTGAACGCCGACATCGCCACGAGAAACGGCGTTCGCTGGATCGTGCCGCGCGCGGCGGTGCTCAAGGGCGACAAGGGCGCGTACGTCTTCCAGGTCGACGCGCAAAACAAGGCCCGGCGCGTCGCCGTGGCGATCGAGGTCGAGAACGGCGACCGTTACGGTGTAGACGGCGCGCTCAACCAGACGCAGGCTCTCGTGGTCAGCGGCAACTATGAGCTGGAGGACGGCATGGCGGTGCGAGGCAGTGGAGGCGCGCCGCGATGAATTTTGGCCAATGGATGCAGATGCACCGGCGTTCGCTGCTGTTCGTGATCGCCTTGCTGGCAATCGCCGGCATACTGAGCGCGTTCCGGCTGCCGATCTCGCTGTTCCCCAACGTCGCGTTCCCGCGCGCGGTGGTTTCTCTCGATGCAGGTGACCGCCCCGCGGAGCAGATGGCCGCGCTGGTCACCATGCCCGTTGAGGAAGCACTGCGCCGCGTGCCGAATGTGCTCGACGTCGAATCAAAAACCAGTCGGGGCTCGGCGGAAATTTCGCTCAACTTCAACTGGGGCACCGACATGGCGCAAGCGACGTTGCAAGCCCAATCGGCCATCAGCGAAATTCTCGCCAAGCTACCGCAGGGCACCTCGATGCAGGTGCGCCGCATGGACCCCACGGTGTTTCCGGTGCTGGCCTACAGCCTGACGTCGAAAGATCAGTCGCTCTCAGCGTTGCGCGATCTCGCGCAGTTCCAGATGCGGCCGCTGCTTTCATCTGTAGTGGGCGTCGCGCGCGTGGACGTGACAGGCGGCGCCCAGGACGAACTGGAAGTCGCGATCGATCCCGTCCGGCTCGCCGCGTACAAACTCTCGCTCGCCGATGTGTCGAAGGCCATCGGCGCGAGCAATGTGCTGATGGCGAACGGCCGGCTTGAGGATCACTACAAGCTGTATCTCGTGATTGCCGACACCACGATCACGCAGCTCGAGGAACTGCGCAATGTCGTCGTATCGTCAAACGGTGCTACGCAGATACGCCTCGGCGATATCGCGACGGTCCGTCAGGGCGCGGTACCACAATGGATGCGCGTGACCGCCGACGGCCAGGACGCGGTTCTCATCAACGTCTATCAGCAGCCCGGCGCGAACAGCGTGTCCATGGCCAAAGCGATTCGCGCGAAGCTCGCCGACTTCCAGCGTCAGATGCCCCGAGGCGTGCGTCTGGCGAACTGGTACGATCAGAGCGAACTGGTAATCGCCTCGGCGACCAGCGTGCGCGACGCGATCATGATCGGCGTGGTGCTGGCGGCGTTGACGCTTTTTTTCTTCCTGCGTAACTGGAAGATCACCGCCATCGCTGTCGCGCTCGTGCCGGTCGTGATGGCAGCGACCATCCTGCTGCTCGACGTGTTTGGCATGGGATTCAACATCATGACGCTCGGTGGCATGGCCGCCGCGGTCGGCCTCGTGATCGACGACGCGATCGTGATGATCGAGCATATCGCGCGGCGTATGCGCGAGGGCGGCGCCCGCGCCTTTCACGGTCGCGTGATGGCCGCGGCGCTCGAATTTACGCGGCCGCTTGCCGGGTCGTCGGCGGCGACGCTGATCATTTTCGTGCCGCTTGCATTCCTCTCCGGTGTCACCGGCGCCTTCTTCAAGGCACTGTCGATAACAATGGCAAGCGCGCTCTTCATTTCCTTTCTCGTCACGTGGCTCGCCGTGCCGATTCTATGCGATCGCTGGCTCAAGCCGAAAGACGCCGAAGAGCATCACGAAACACGCTTCGCCGCGTGGATGAACCGGCGCTACGCTGTTCTCGTCGAGCGCGTCACCGCCCGGCCGGTTCTCGTGTTGCTGGGTCTTTTGCCGCTCATCGTAGTGGCGGCCTTCGCCTTCACGCGCGTTGGCAGCGGCTTCATGCCGAGCATGGACGAAGGCGGCTTCGTGCTCGACTACCACACAGAGCCCGGCACTTCAGTCAGCGAAACGGACCGGCTAATGAAACAGATCGAAGGCGTCATCCAGGCGAACCCGAACGTCGCGACCTATTCGCGGCGCACGGGCGCAGGTCTCGGCGGCGATCTGAACGAGCCCAACAAGGGAGACTTCTTTGTGCGACTGAAGTCGGGCAAGCGCGAGCCGATCGAGACCGTGATGGAAGAAATCCGCTCGAAAGTCGAAGCCCAGGTGCCGGGCGTCAATATCGAACTCGCGCAACTCATGGAAGACCTGATTGGCGACCTGACCGCGGTCCCGCAACCCATCCAGATCAAGATCTATTCCGATGACCAGAAGACGCTTGATACGACCGCACGCAGGGTGGCCGCCCGCATTGCGAAGATTCAGGGCGTGGTCGACGTGAATGACGGCATCAATCCGGCGGGCGACGCGCTGGAATTGCATATCCGGCCCGAAGCCGCCGCTGCTGAAGGCATGGACCCGCAGTCGATAGCACAGACCGTCTCCGATATGGTCGAAGGCAACGTGGCCACACAGTTTCAGAACGGACCGAAAACGGTCGGCGTGCGTGTGCGCGTGACCGGAGCCGCAGCATTGACCGACACACAGTTGGGCCAGCTACAGATCCGCGCGCCGGACGGACATCTTTTTGCGCTGAATCGCGTTGCCGATCAGATCACCGTGACAGGACAGCCCGAAATAAGCCGGGACAATCTTAAGCGAATGGTCGCGGTGACTGCGCGCATCGACGGCCGTGATCTGGGCTCAACGATCACCGACGTGCAGAAGGTGCTCGGCGATAAAAGCCTGTTGCCGGCCAGTGTGTATTACGAACTGGGCGGCCTGTATCAGCAACAGCAGATTGCCTTCAAAGGATTGCTGACCGTGTTCGGCGCGGCGGTGGCGCTGGTGTTCGGTCTGCTGCTATTTCTTTACGAGCGTTTCCGGGTAGCGCTGGCAGTTATGGCTATGCCCTTGCTCGCGGCGGGCGCGGTGTTCATCGGCTTATGGGTCACTGGCATCGAACTGAATATTTCCGCGATGATGGGTATGACGATGATTATCGGCATCGTGACGGAAGTGGCGATCTTCTACGTGTCGGAACTGCAAGGGCTCACCCGCGACGAAGAGATGCCGTTCGAGGATGCGCTGACTGCGGCGGGGCGCAATCGCCTGCGGCCCATTGCAATGACCACGATCGCCGCAATCCTCGCATTGCTGCCGCTCGCTTTCGCGCTAGGTCAGGGATCGGCCATGCAGCAGCCGCTTGCCATCGCGATTATTTCCGGCCTGATTGTCCAGTTGCCGCTCGTGTTACTGTTGCTGCCCGTGCTACTAAAGTTGCTCATGAAGAAGCAGGCTATTTGAGCCGTCGGCAGGTTGGAGTCAGGCCAGTCGACATGCGCTCCGCTGGCGCGCTCGCATACCGCCAGAGCGCCGCTGATGCCGCGCGACGGTCCATCCACCGTGGTAGGTCCCATGCTGATGGCTCGTTCTTGACTTTGAATCGTTGGACTTCCTGCTCATGAAGCAATGAATGGCTGATTGCGAGGCGCAACTGACGCCTGATCGTCGCGTCGAGGCACCCAGCGGCTGTCCGTTCATGGGCCGGCTTGTGCCTGTGATAGAACAAATCAACTGGTGGGCAACGGGATCAGCGGCGGCGTCTCACGCGATGTTGATTTTGCTCGCAATGCCGCGAAACAGTTGACATGTTTAATTCGCGACCCCGAAATCGTTGTCCGGCAAGTCTTCGCGGCATTAAACGCGGAGCCGCCCCGTGAATTGATTATTTTGATGTCGCAAAATTGACAAGTTTATTGCGTACTACGCTGGTTGCCGTTCAGAGTGCGCCCTATCTATAGCGCTGAACTGCATCTGCACTTTGCAGGTAGCGCTATCAAGGACGCCCTCCTGTCAAGTGGAGTTCCTTCCCAAGCGATCACGCGATGCTATGGATGGGAGTCGCCACCGGTGTCCTTCTCGTGTGGCGGGGCATCGGTGTGCTGGCGATTACCTATACCGTGCTGTTCATTTGCGTTCCGCGCGCCTACCTGGGCTTTCACTACCCAACCGATTTGCTGGTGGGCGCCGCCTTGGGAATCGGAATCGCCTATGTCATGACGCGAGATGCGATCCGCGTGCGCTACGCAACTCCGGCGCTGCGATGGATCGAACGCTACCCGGGGCCGTCAGCGATGCTGGCCTTTATTCTGTGCCTCGAACTCGTTACGCAGTTCGACGAACTGCGCAAGCTGGCGAGCGGTGTGCTCAAACATCTATGAACCACGCATTGCCGTGCGGCGTTGGGAGCGTGTTCGGCGGCGCCGCCGCCCGGGCGAGTGATTCTATTGAAGCCAAGGTTCATCGACGCGACCCGCGGCGTTGTGATCGAAACGGCCGCTCAGCAAGCGGAGCAGTCGCGCGAATGTCCATGTTAGGCCTCTACACGCGTTCAGGGCTCGTACTGATCCCCCATCTGGCTCGATCGGTAGACGATGGTGTCGGCTTTCGTGACGTGTGTGCGGGGATTTCTGAATGGACGCCAGTCGCTGCGTAGCGCGTTCCCCGCAGGGCATCGATACTCGTTGGCCTGCTCGTTCCAGATAAATTCGCTGCGGGAGAACGTATTGTCCTTCCGCGTTGTTTTATCCCAGACCGAGACGTGTGGTTCAATCTGTTTCTCACCAACCATCCAGCCGAGCAGCGCCGCTGTGCCGTATGCGGTGTCACCTACCAGTCTGCGAGGCTTCAGGTTCCGTTGATGTTCGACGCGATCGATCATTGTCCTGGTTGAGTCGACCTCTTGTGACCGGTTCGCCGGCGTCGCTTCAACATCGACAATGATGCCTGCCTGCAGATCAATCAGGTAATTTGTCGAGTAGGCAAGGAACGCGGGACCACCCGGAGCTGCCGTCCATCGTGCAGAAGGATCGGTCAGTGATATCTTCTTAGGGGGTGGAGAGTCGGCTGGCTCGGACGTATCTGCTGCCACCGGATTGGCTTGTTCCAGTGCATCAAGATATTCCCGCACAGCGCGGCTGCGCCCCTCGACACGACCCCAGTTGATAGGCTCTGTTCCCGGTACTCCGTGCGCAGGACTCGCGTCCGCCTTGATGATGCTTGCGTCAATGGCGAATCCCTCTCCCTTGACGAGGCCCTCCGCCATGCAGCGACTCAGCACTGATTCGATACGTGACGTAGCAGATCGCTATCGCGGAAGCGCCCGTGACGGTTCTTTGAGAACGTCGAATGCTCTGGTACGGCATCCTCCAGACCCAAGCGGCAGAACCACCGGTATGCGAGGTTAAGATGCACCTCTTCGCATAGGCGTCGCTCGGACCGGATGCCAAAGCAGTAGCCCACGATCGACATGCGAATCATGAGCTCCGGGTCAATCGATGGACGGCCCCTTGGGCTGTAGAACGGCGCGAGGTGCTGGCGCAGATCTCGCCGATCGAGGAAGCGATCGATACCTCTCAACAGGTGCGATTGCGGGACATGGTTGTCGAGGTTGAACGAGTAGAAGAGCTTGTCCTGTCCGCTATCCAGTCGACCCATCATGACGATTCGCTCCCGTCGCTTGATGTCTCCCAGGATAACCAACATTCCGCATCTGCGGCGACTTTTTCAAATGTGAGGGACTTCCCGGTCACGGTGCGACGCTGAAGTCGCAGGCATCAAGTGCCATGATTGAGGTGCCATCCATCAATCGGAACAGGAGGGGGAAGTCATGGGCCAGCTTACTACAGTCGGCATCGACCTGGCAAAGGACATATTCGCGGTCTGCGTGCTTGATACTGCCGGTGCCGTGTTGCAGCGACGCGTGCTGCGACGCGAGGCGTTCATGCGATGGGCCGAACAGTTGCCCCAATGCCGCTCGCAATGGAAGCCTGCGGTTCTTCTCACCACTGGGCTCGCTGGTTTGCCGCGCGCGGTCATACCGCCCGGCTCATTCCCGCCGAGTTCGTCAAACCGTTCAGGCCGCGAGGCAAGAACGATGCAGCCGATGCCGAGGCGATCGCTGTTGCGGCCCGCCAGCCAACGATGCGCTTTGTGGGGATCAAATCTGTCGAGCAGCAGGCCATTCTGACGTGGCATAGCGTCCGTCAGGGATAACAGGAGGAACGGACTGCACTGCTGAACCGCACGCGCGGACTGCTGGCCGAATTCGGGGTGGTGATTGCGTTCGGCAGACCGCTTGCTCAGCGCGTTGCCCGTACTGATCGAAGATGCCGGGCTGCCTGACCCGGTGCGTGCCATGTTGCTCGAAGTGCGTGAACAACTGGTCGCGTTGAACCTGCGGCTCGCCCGCTGTGACCAGCAGATCGCCACGCACGCCAGATGCAGTGACGTCGAAAGACGCGCAGCGAACTGCTCGGCGTCGGTCCGTTGACCTCGAGTGCCGTGGTCGCTACGGTGCCCGATACGAAGGTCTTCAGGAACGGCCGACAGTTCGGTGCCTGGCTAGGCCTGACGCCACGACAGCACAGATCAGGCGGCAGGACGCGGCTTGGACGTATCATCCTGCGCGGCAACGTCTATCTGCGCACGCTGCTTGTTCAGGGCGCCCGAAGTGCGTTGCAGTCGGCGTTGCGTGCGGACCCCACGCACGCAAGCCGGCTACAACGGTGGATCAGACAGCTCCACGATCGCAAGGGCTATCACAAGACGCTGATTGCGATTGCCAACAAGTACGCCCGGATGTTGTGGGCGATGCTCGCAAAAAACGAACGTTACGATGCCGATGCGTGGCAACGCCATCCGCTACCTCCGCCGTTACCACCCGTTACAGCATGACCCGGTTAGCCTGAGACTCAACTACTGCTCGACGCGATAGCAAGACGAGGTCGGACCGAACGGGAGAAGAACCCGACGATTCTGTTGGCGAGTCATCATCGCACGCGGCTTATCACCGCGCGCCTGTTCGCCGGTTTTCAAATAGGGTTCTCCTGTGCGGCTCAATCGGTCGCAACAGGCCATTCGTTGAGCACGGGACTCGATCGGATGCGGATAGCCGCTCCGGCCGAACAATCGGCCACGCCGCGCTTGGTCACATTCTGCGTGAACGTCGACCTCCAGCGGCCGCGCCATTGCCTACTGGTGAGGGCCCGGGATGAGAGCGCAATGGGCGAGGCGGGCCGCATATCATGATCGCCCGGCGAGGCCGGTGGATACTTGTTGCGGCGAAGCAATGCTGACGCGTGAGACAAGCCACGCCGCGAGCACGAACCACACTGCGGCGGCGACGAACGCGGCGACGTAGGCGGGTCCGGTACCGGCAAACGCCTTGACCCATGACAGCATCCACCCGGTAGCAGCAGGGCCGAGGATCTGCGGTAACACCATCGACACTTGCCAGATGCCCATGTCCTTGCCGCTGGACGCATTGTCCGGCAAGACTTGCAGCGCGAGTGCCCAATCGACGGCTTGATAGGTGCCGTAAGCCGCGCAGAAAACCAGCCCGACCGTGATCACCAGCAACAGGTTCGGACGCAACGCCAGGAGGACAAAGCCGATTGCAGCCCCGGCCATGATCCAGCTTGTCAGGCGGACGACGGGAACGACGCCGTGGTGGTCGGCGAGCCGTGCGCCCAGCAGGCTGGCCGGGATCGCTAGCACCACGCCGACACCGAGCAGCCCGTTCAGGAGACTGGTCGGATGGCGAATGCCGATCACGTCCTGCAGGTAGTACAACATGAAGGTGAAGATCGACCAGACACCCATGTTACCGAACAGGCGAGTCACCAGCACCCAGTAGAAGTTTCGGTGGAGGCGTGGGTCGAGATAGAACGAGCGGATGAACGCGAACAGCTCGAACCGTTCGCGGGATCCAGCGGGGGTCGGCTCGCGCGAGCCGCGAATAGTCAGCCAAAGGCAGAGCAACATGATCGCAATGAACGTGGCAACCGTGGGATACAGGTGACGCGGAGAATAGAGCGCAACGAGCACCACGTTGCCAGTGATGGTGCCGAGGATGGTCATCAGGTTGAGCCACGCGCTCGCGCGGTTGGCTTCCTGTTTCGGCACGACATCAGGCACAAGCCCGGCGTACGGACCTGCCGCCCAGTTCCACCAGAACTGGAGATGCAGGAATGCGAGTGTATACAGCCATATATTCCCCGCGCCGTTGAATGACCCAAGCCATACCAGTGCGACCGAGGTGCCGAACACGCCGGCGACGAGAAACGGTCGCCGACGTCCATGTTTTGCAGAGCAGCGGTCTGAAAGCGCTCCGGCCAGTGGCGCCACGACCATCGCAATGAGTGCGCCTGACGCAATGACGGAGCCGGCCACGCCTTCCTTTAGCGCGGCATCGCGTCCGAGCATTTCGGCAACCTGTGCCGGCACGAGCACCGGAATGACCGTCATCCATTGGGTAAAGAGCGCAAACCACAGCGACGCGATCTGTATGTGACCGAGCGCCGACAGGCGGGGGGCCGGCGGTCTGGTCAGCACATTCCGGGTTCGACTGGATAGGGTCATGTCAGAAGTCCATGAGCGTCGCGCAGGGACCCGACGCCGCACCGCGGAAGAAAATCCCGGCCGCTGCTGTGAGTTGGTCGAAGACGATGGGGTGTCGTGCGTTTTGCTTTCCGTTCAATGCTTCTGGCGAGACGATCGACCAAAGTTAGAGCACCGATCTGGCTTATGCAAGCGAGCGCAGTGCGGAAAAATAAAAGGGCAGGAAGAGGGCGCCCGCCTGAGTTTTTGATTGCAAAGCCTGCGGGTGCGCCATGGCCGCAGCCCGTATAGGAGGCATCGATGGCATCAGTATCAGCCACGCAACAAGAGGCGCCGCGCGCCGATGACGCGACAGAAGCGGAGCCTTCGCCCGAACAAATCCTGCAGGTGGCGATGGGGTTCTGGGCATCAAAGACCTTGCTCTCGGCTGTGGAGATGCAATTGTTCAGCCATCTCACGCGGCCCTCAAGAGGCCTCGCAATTCACTGGGGCGTTGGGGCTGCATCCGCCATCGGCGCCCGATTTCCTGGACGCACTTGTCGCGCTCAAGCTCCTGAACCGCACTGACGGCGTCTACAGCAACACGCGAGACGCCGATCTCTTCCTCGACAAGGAGAAGCCGAGCTATGTCGGCGGGCTGCTCGAAATGGCGAACTCACGGCTGTATCCGTTCTGGGGCTCGCTCACAGAAGCGTTGCGCAACGGCATGCCACAAAACGAGTCCAGGCAGGGCGGGAACGTCTTTGAGGCAATTTATAGCGACGAAGCACGACTGCGGACGTTCCTGCACGCGATGAGCGGCGTCAGTCTCGGGGCTGCCCGCGCGATCGTGCAGCAGTTTCCGTGGCAGAACTACCGTACGTTCATTGACATCGGCGCGGCACAGGGCGCACTGCCGGTGCAGGTCGCGCTCGCGCATCCACATCTGTCAGGCGGCGGCTTCGACTTGCCCCCAGTGCGGCCCGTCTTTGAGGAATATGTCGCATCGCACGGATTGGAGGATCGACTGCACTTCTACGCAGGCAACTTCTTCGACGATCGGTGCCCAACAGCCGACGTGCTGGTGATGGGCCACGTCCTTCACGATTGGAATCTTAACCAGAAGCGCGCCTTGCTGCGCAAGTGCCACGACTCGCTGTCGGATGGTGGCTCCCTCATCGTCTATGACGCGATGATCGACGACGAGCGCCGGGACAACGCTTTTTGCGTGCAAATGAGTCTGAACATGCTGATCGAAACTCCCGGCGGCTTCGACTACACAGGCGCGCAATGCATCGAATGGATGCGCGAGGCGGGCTTTACGCGGGTGCGTGTGGAGCGGCTTGTTGGCCCGGACTCGATGGCAATCGGCATCAAATAGCGGCGCTCTCGCTCATGGTGTCTTTTACGTTCGAGGGCATGGAGGGATCCGGCGTTCGATTGGCCGAAACCGTCAACTATGTCCGCCGTAGACCTGTCGGCGATGTATCCAGTCTGTACTCCGGCTCCTATTGGAACCTCCAAAAGCGGCCCCTGTAATAAATCGTAATCTTTTGACGTTACAATCTGCGCCGAGCAGCCGACCGTCGTCGGCGGTCGCAACGGGGCGCGAAAAATATGAAGTTAAAAAATGCCGTTCGCTGGGCGCCACGCGGGACCGAGCCTTGGGCTTATACGGCACTTGCCGCTGACATCGCAGCGCCGTCCCGCTGTTGGGCCGATTCGATGGCGACGTTTTCAAACACGTACACGCTACTTCGAAAAGCCGTTTTCGGGACGAGTCCAAAGTCCCTTTTCCGAGGGTTTCGGATTTTGTTGTATTCCGGGATCTATCCACGCGCGGCGTGGTTTTGGTTTCAGGCGTTGAGCAGGCAATCCCTATTGACCGATCTCGCCGTCCACAACCGGCGCTTCGTAGAAAAACCATTCCATCGTTTCGGGCGGGCGGACATGCCCGCCCTCAGTCGGGCCGCGCTGATTTGCGGACACTATGCGGCGATGGAGCAAATGCTGGGCGATGCGCTCACGGCCCGCATCTATCTGCTTGGCGAATCGGTCTCGCTGTCGTCCACGCTTCAATACGACATCGTTTTGCGCGAACCCACGCGGTGCTGGCGTGAAGGCCTGCTGACAGTGGCGTGGACGGACCGGCAGACCGGGGTCGATCTTGCGTGGGCCACGGTAAGCATCGAGTACTCGGCGGAGACGCGCTCGTGGGTGCTTTTGATTGGTGGCCTACAGGGGCCAGCCGGAATTGATCGGGAACGTGTACGTGACGCGACGAAAGCATGTCATGGTCTTCGTCCCAAAGCGGCGGTAATGGAGGCGCTTTGCGAGTTGTGTCGTTTGCTGAACATCCCGGTGCTCGCAGCTGTCGCGAAAAGCTCGCACGTGTCACACGCTCGGGACAAGGGGTTTCACGCTGACTACGACGCTTTCTGGCGTGAAATCGGTGGCGTGGAGTCTGATGATCGTTTCATCCTCCCTCGCATCCTGCACCATCGGGCGATTGGCCAAGTGCCTTCTAACAGGCGAGCCGCGTTCCGGCGGAAACATGCTTTGATCGCGGAGGTGTTGTCGCAGATTCAGGAGAGCCTTGGACAGGAGCTGTCAGGAATGGGACAGGTCAAAGAGATGGGTCTTTACGGCCAGAACAGCGAGCATGCATCGACATGCAGGCCACACGATGGACATCAACCGGGTCGGCAAGAGCCGCTAGCACCGGGTTTCTACGGCGACTTGATTTGAAACGATGAACGTCGGCACAGGCCCCGAAGTGCCCCTTCATGGCCGCGTGCCGACTCATGCGATTGGTAAATATGCTTCGCTCTTACGCGGCTGCCTTCGGCAGCACGCGACCCCACTCGTGCCCTTCCGTTAGTTTCTTCCAAGGTCACCGCCGCGCTGAAAGCGGCCGCCAAAAGGAGGCCGCCCGTGGAGACGGGCTTTATGTCAATCACGGGTGTAGCAGGGGCGCCGAATGGCCCGTGAGCGATCGCGGATAAAGCCGAGCGCGACTCGCTGCCGAAGTGCCAACTTCAATCAAGCCCGCAAACATCATTGCGGGCGGACGAGCGCATCGTCTTCAGATACAGGCGCGGGGTCCGTGGGATTAGAGTGACGGAAGAGCGTTGGCGCACGTTTGTGATTCGACTGCCGCGATACAGTCGGGTGACTCGCGATGATTCGAGCCGCCGCGAAGCAACGGCGCGAAGTCCAACTGTCCAACTCATACCGTCGATCACCATGGCCTTTGTCCAAGTCTGCAGAGGGGACGTCCAACTGGGTGCACCCATCAGATTTTCGATTTACACGGCTAATGGCAGACTGCTTCTGAACCGGGGCTGCTGCATTAGTTCCGAGGCGCAGCTTGAGCGCCTTTTCGATGTCGGTGCATATCGCGACGACAGCAGGGCCGGGCCACGAAACGGGAGCGGTTCCGCCGGCAGCATACTGATTTCGAGCGCGAACCATCGTCCAGCATCGAGCGCCGCTACTGCAATCACCATGGACTTTCCCGCACTGCCCCGGGCACTGGATTGCTTGCAACTCACAGTGGAGGGCGTGGACAGACGCTCGGTGCAAACTGCGTATGTCGGCACCGTCAAAGGGAGTGCGCTGATCGTGACAGCGCCAACGGGTGATGAACTGCTGCAACCCGGGGCCATCGTCCAGGCAAGGATGATATTCGGACGGGACGTGTACACGTTCGGCACACGGGTGACCGCACGTCACGCGGCTCCTACCGATCTTGTAGTGCTCGCGCATCCCGAGAAGTTGGTCAAACACAGGGTAAGGCGCCATCGACGCGTCGAGACCAGGGTGGCCGCACGCGTCATTCGCAACGATGTCGCCGCCGCGGGATACGATGCGACTGTGGTCAACGTCAGCATCGATGGTCTTCAATTGTCTATGCGCGATGCGGCACTGATGCCCGGCGAGCACTTCAAGCTCGCATTGCGTTTGCCGACAGATGGCAAGACGCACGCTGTCCTATGGAATTGCGTCGCAAGAAACGTCAAGCGCAAAAAAGACGGCGTGCTGGTCGGTGCCGAGTTCGGCGCGCGCACCGACGAAGCCAAGGTCCTGCTCAAGGACTTCATCTTCGAGATGGCCACGGGAACCGCGTTCTAAGACCGGTGTTAATCGACAGATATGCCGGACCATGCCCGGATAAAACGGTGATCCATGGGCGAGAGCCGTAATGACCTCGCAGGAAGCGTGGGACGGAATCGCGACGCTATCCGACGACGTCGCGATCCGAATGACAAGTCGCCTAGAGGAATGGGTCGCGTTGGTTCGCATAATTTTGTTCCCGGCGTGGCCATTCGAATTGCGGCTGGCAGACATGTCGGGAACAAGTTTTCTTCAAAGGGCTTTGCAGAAAGTTGTTCCCCAGCCAGCGCTTGAGGCGATTTTGTGACCTTTCCTGCAGGCCCCTAGTGCAGCGCCGAATTGAATAGCGATGAAAGCGCACTCGCTTGACCGTTCCGTGCGCTGACGGGGGCGTGTTCTCTAATTCGGCTAATGTAGCTGCCGATCGACGCGAGAGGTCCGCGAGCCACAGGCGGCGGCAAGCGAGATTGACGAAGGTCATTTATTTCGATATTCGGGCGGTGCCAATCTTTTGAGGTGAACGAAAACGCCATCCGGGGCGGGACTTTTTGCTTTATGTCGGATTCCTTAATTACGAGCATCGCCTGCCAGCCTGCTGCGAGCGGCAACAGACCCATCACGAGGAAGCGCATGCCCCACGCGAACGCCGCGACCTTGGGACCGCCTCCGACGAAGAGCGTCATTGCGGTCGGCGCCCCCTGATACACGTCCGGCACCCAAATATGAAACGGCACCGCGCCCATCTTGAATGCCACACCTGCGACGATGAAAATCACTCCAAACAGCAACAAGGGATCGTTGGCGCGGCTCGAACCCACCACCTTAAGTACCTCGTTCAGTTCTAGCGAGCCCGTCGCGCCGTAGAGCATCGAGATGCCGTACAGGAGGAAACCCGTAGCCAGTGCGCCAAGCACGTAGTACTTCATCGCCGCTTCGCTCGATTGTGCGACGTCGCGGCGCAACGCGACCATGGCGTAGAGCGACAGCGACATCAATTCGAGACCGAGGTACAGCATCAGGAAGTGGTTGCCCGAAATCATAATCAGTTGGCCGAGCAGCGAGAACATCCCGAGAAGGAACACGTGGTCGCGGAACATGTCACGATCTTCGAGATATCTACGCGAATAGACGAGCGAGACGGCGAAACCGAGCGACACGGTCGCCTTCATCACGCTGGCGAACGGATCGACCACGATCATCCGCGAGAAGAAATAATACCGATGCGAATCGAACGATACGATCGCGAACCCCATGCACGCGGCAATCGACGACAGGAGCGCGATGAGGTAGGTGAGACGCCGGTTCATCGCCTCGGAGCAGAAGTCTCCCAACCGGGAGGCGATCACGATCGCGAGCACGACCAGCGCGTCGGGCAACAGCACATGTGCGTTTTGCATGATCGTTATGGCTCTTGCAGAATTAAGCGAGTCATGCTGCTCGCGGAGGGTCGGGCCAACCACCGGGAGCAGCGTGACGACCGCGCTGAAAGCGTCGACTATGCGCTGATAATACACAGCCATCGCCGTCCGGTATTGATGATTTGCGCTGCTCCGGACGGGGCGGTGAGATGCCTCCCTATATAGGGCTAAAGTCCAATAGCCTGCGAGCTTCGTTCAAAATACCATCCCTTTTGGGTCGTTCCAGAAGCAGTCGTGGGCAGTCCCATGCCATTGATGTCGACCGGGATACCCGATACCTTCACGAGTTGATTCGCTGGCAACGGATGGGCATCGTGATCGACAATGCATTGCGCAAGACGGCCGATGGAATCTCCACGTTCCTCAAACTGGAATCGGCGGGCGGACTGCTGCTCATGGCAGCCGCAGTTCTCGCGTTGATCTGCAGCAACTCACCGCTCCGACACGCTTACGACGATCTGCTGAGAATCCCGGTGGAGGTGCGCTTTGGATCGCTAATCATCGCGAAGCCGCTGCTACTGTGGATCAACGACGGGTTGATGGCCATTTTCTTTCTTCTGATTGGACTGGAGGTGAAGCGCGAGGTCATTGAAGGAGAGCTTTCCACTCCCGCACAGATCGTGCTGCCTGTCGTCGCCGGAGTCGGCGGAATGGCAGTGCCTGCACTCATCTACTTTCTGATCAACCGTGAGCATGGCGAGGCCCTGAATGGCTGGGCCATTCCAACGGCCACAGACATTGCATTTGCGCTCGGCATTCTTTCGCTGCTCGGCAACCGGGTGCCACAATCGTTGAAGATATTCCTCACCGCAGTGGCGATTGCCGACGATCTGGGCGCGATCGTGATCATTGCGCTGTTTTACACAGCCGATGTTTCAGTCCCGATGCTACTTTTCGCGGCCGCGGCAATTACAGTGCTGATTGCCTTGAACCTGCTAAAAATCACACGAATTGCACCTTACGTTATTGTCGGCGTGATCTTGTGGGTATGCGTGCTGAAGTCCGGCGTTCACGCGACGCTCGCAGGCGTTGCGCTCGCTTTCGCCGTGCCGTTGAGGACGAAGGATGCGCAAGGCCACGTTCCGCTTCACCAGATGGAACATGGACTCCACCCTTGGGTGGCCTTCGCCGTTTTGCCGATCTTTGCTTTTGCCAATGCCGGCGTCTCGTTCGATGGCGTGACACTCGCGGCGCTGGCCGAGCCGCTGCCGCTTGGGATCGCTGCAGGTCTGTTCGTGGGAAAGCTCGTCGGCATTTGCGGGGCGAGCTCCGCGCTGGTTGGGCTCGGTCTGGCCAGACTACCCGACGGAGCTAACTGACCTCAGTTGGTTGGCATCGCTGCACTGTGTGGTG
>NZ_BAYE01000038.1 GCF_000685095.1 Paraburkholderia caledonica NBRC 102488 | reverse complement strand
AACAAACAGATGGTTGCGATTGCTCGCGGAATGATGTCGGCGCCCCGACTGCTGATTTTCGATGAGCCTTCGCTCGGGCTGTCGCCGCTTCTTGTACAGCAGATGTTCGATGTCGTTCGTTCTGTCGCAGCGAGCGGAATCACCGTCCTTCTGGTTGAGCAGAACGTCTTCGACACACTGAAGATTGCGGACCGCGGATATGTTCTCGAAAACGGCTCCATCGCGTTGACAGGAACGGGCGCAGAGTTGCTAGACAGCCCGCACGTACGCCGCGCGTACCTCGGTCATTGAGCATAAGGCTCCCCTTCTGGCGCAATGTAACGCGCCTGCCCCCTCGTCGCTGCAGCGTCGGCGCCGGTGACTGGCCGCACGTCCTCTTGCAGCGTCGCGAGCCTGGGTCGCGGAAAAACATCGTCGAAAAATGCACGCCGAACGATGGGGGCAGGTGACACATCGACTTTCGTCGCGGAGGGGGCGGCGGCCTTGACGTAGCTAGATGCCTCGCAGACCGCTTTGGCTCGACGCGCATCGAGCCGGCGCCACACATCCAGACTTGCGCTCGCCGACCGCACTGCCCCAATCTGAAAACCGCTTATGCGCTAAGTCGCGGCCCTGCAGCAGGGGACCGTTCAGGCACAAGGCGGATGCTGCCAAAGCGATCGCCTTAACGTTTCCGGGCACGAGGGATATTTCGGCATGCGCTGTTATGTTTGTTCACTGGCCGCGGCGAATCCCCGCAGCCTTCCGGAAAGCTGCATTGAAACGCGCCCGACATCCGGGCAGATGCGGACGAACAACAAAAACGCTCGGAGTCGCAGTACACGTCATCCTCGGTTCATTCGATGATCGTCGTCTGGCTTGAGCATGTTTGTTCATCGGACGGTACGCGTGCCCGCCGGGCCGGCAGCTGGCGCGCCGACATCCCGCTATCTGCTAGACGACGACGGTAGCGCTGACAAACTCCGTAGCCAAAAAAAAGCACACTCTCTCAGAGAGCGCGCCTTTCCTCGCTGCTGTTCACGTTACTTCAGCACGATGGGATTAACCGGTGCACCGGTACCGCCAACAACTTTAAGCGGGGCGGCCGTATAGAGAAAGGTGTATTGGCCGTCTGCCGCGCAGTCGTCGGCGAGGGGGTCCAACTGCGCTATTTCAGTCAGCGTGATCCCGAGGTTTCGCATCAATGCGTTATGCAATGGCAAGTCGACGCCGGACACTGGATCTGACGTCACCTCGTTGGCAATTGTGTCGGTGACGAGATTTGGAATTTCCATCTCCTGAAACCAGTGGACCAGTTCAGGACTGTAGGTGAGACCGGGTTCCTTGAAGTTAGCGTAAAACTCATCGTGGCTTTTCTTGTAGAACGATCCGATCCATCCCGTGCGGATAATGAGGATGTCGCGCTTCTCGATCGTCACACCTTGGGCTTTTGCCGCAGCCATCAAGTCGACGTGCGTGAACGTTTCGCCCGGATCGAGCACGTCTTTTTTGCGGTAGCGCGCCATATCGATGAGAATCCCGCGTCCAACAACGCCGCGTTCGCCGATCGGACACACGCTTGCCTTCGCGAGACCGCCGATGGTCGTGTCAGCGTCGTACCCATTCCAGATCTGATCGTCGTACCAGACGTGGCCGAGCGCGTCGTACTGTGTCGAGCCCTGCAAATACATGAACATCACGTCGTCGGCGTATTGGTATGAGCCAGGGAAAACCGGGCCCTTGCCGCAGTTGTAATGCCCCCGGTCCATCACGCTCATTCGCTTCGCACCTTGCCGCCCTGGCCACACTGGGTCGCCATTGGGGTCGCCCATCTTGACTTGCAGAGTGAAAGTCTTGCCCTGCTTGACGGTAGCAATACCCTTGAGAATCTCTGCCGCGCCGAGGTAGTTCAGTGAGCCCACTTCGTCGGTTGGTCCCCACTTCCCCCAGTTCTTTGGCGACTCTTTCAACAGTTCACCGATATAAGGCACGTTTCTGGATTCCATATCTGTCTCCTTGAAGTTCTGACGATGTGTTCGGCAGGGCAATGCCCTCGGGGTAGGTGGATCTAGACGGCAGCCGCGCCGATTTTGTCCGCGGCCAGCAACGCGTTTGCGAGGCGCTCGGCAGTGAGCGGCGGGTTCATGTTCTTGCTGTACGCCGCCGCGAGCGTGGCGTTCACTACGGTCGACATTTCATCCGGCGTTAGAGATTGCGGCTGCCCCAACTGCCTGAATGTGACGGGAAGCTTCACCGCCAGCAGCAGACCTAGCAGCTCAGACACTTCCGCCTCGTTTCGCTCCTCGATGACGGCCTGAACAAGGGTGCCGAACGCGACCAGCTCTCCGTGGAGCATGGCGGCCATCGTGGGAACTGAAGTAAGTCCCCGGATGAGGGCGTGAGCGAGTGAGAGTCCGCCGCTTTCAAAGCCAACGCCACTGAGCAGCACGGTCGCTTCGATCACCCGCTCGACTTCGTCATCGAGTTGGCCATTCACGACGGAGGCGTATGCAGCCGGACCATGATTGACGAGTGTGGTGTACGTCGCGTTCGCGAGAAGCAGCGCCGTCTCGAGCGGGGGCGTACCGAACGAGTTATATCCGTGTGCGCGATTGCACTGGTTCGCTTCGAACTTCTTGCTCACCGCGTCGCCGATGCCAGCGGCGAAGAACCGGGCGGGAGCCTGAACGATAATCTCGGTGTCGACGACCACGGCGCAAGGATTGCTCTTCAGGTACTCTACGGCGGCGACGCGATGCGTCTCGTCATAGAGCACAATCAGGCGACTGGTCGGCGCGTCGTTGGACGCGATCGTTGGGCAAATCACGACATTGACGTCGAGATTCGCGGCCACTCCCTTCGATGAGTCAATGGTCTTGCCGCCACCGAGCCCGATGATGACGTCCGGCTGATGTCTTTTTGCCTCTTCCGAAAGTTGGTTAATTGCAGCCTTCGTGCATTCGCCCGGGAAAACGATTCGCGCCGGAGCAAGGCCGGACTCCGACATCGCTGAGGATACGAGCGGCCATACTTTTTCGCCGACAACCGCATCGCAAACCGTCAGAGGGCGCCTGAAGCCCATCTTCTTGAGTAGTGAGCCCAGCTCGAGCAGAGCTTTTGGACCCTGGACGTACTGACCAGGGAATCCCATTGTGCGTAACATATTCGTCTCCTGACTCTATTCGCGTATGGCCTGGGCTCAGGTCATCAGCCATCCGCCCGCTACATCGATGATTTGACCGGTCACAAAACTGGAGTCGGCAGAAGTCAGGAACGCGCATACGGAGGCGACTTCATCGGTTGTCCCAAGCCGTCGCAGCGGCGTGACCGCAACCACGGCAGCGTTCGCATCACCGGAAACCGTCTTCAGCAGCGGTGTGTCTATTCGGCCGGGGGCGAGACCGTTGACCGTGATGCCATGAGGGCCCAGTTCGCCAGCAAGGTGGCGCGTGAAGGCGATGAGCGCACCCTTAGTAGTGCTGTAGTGCGCGCCCACAATGTCGAGGTACGCCTTGCCGGCGACCGAAGACATCGTGACGATGCGGCCGAAGCCGCGTTTTACCATCGAGGGCGAGGCAATCCGGCAGAAGTGGAAGGCGCTATTCAGGTTCACATCGACGACCTGTGCCCACTCTGCGCGATCCATTTCGAAGATGCGCTTCGGTTGACCTTCGTGCTTCGGCGAGATGCCGGCGTTCAGAACGAGCGTGTCAACGTCGCCAAGCCTCGACGCCACGGATTCGACCGCCCGCTCGCAATCCTCGTATTTGCCGACGTCCGCGGCGACGAAATGAACCTTCGCTCCCTTTGCGGCCCACTCGCTCACTCTTTGTGCGCCGACCTTCTCGTTGAAGTCGACCACGCCAACGCTGGCGCCTTCACGAATATATCGCTCGACGATTGCCGAGCCGATGCCGCCGACGGCGCCGGTTACCACCACAACCCGATTCTGGTGTCTCATTTTGTTGCTACTCCTGATGTGAGGCCCTGCCGCATCCGCTCGGCGTTGGCCTCCGCCGTTCGTGCTGCATGAGGGCGCAATGCGTCCAGTTCCCGTCGCCATCAATTAAAGCGTTTCAATCTGAAGGGCCGACAAATTGCCTCGTGGTGGTGCTATATTGAATCGGTAGGCTCAATCGAAAGTAAAAGTGAAGCGCTTCAAGTATTTTATCCGGTGACGTTTTTGTCAACACGGGTGTATACCCGAAGCGCAGCACGGAGGGCGCGGCATGCCGCGTTTTGCCATAATGTCTTCTATGACTAATCTCGACCCACCCCGCCCAACCTTGGAAGACGTTGCGAAGCTCGCCGGCGTGTCGCTCGGCAGCGCGTCGCGCGCACTTTCCGTCCCTGACCAGGTCAAGCCAAAGACGCTCGCGCAGGTGAAGCGCGCAGTGGAGCAGCTCGGCTACGTTAGCAATGGGGCTGCTCGCGCGCTCGCGTCGAAGCGAACGCGGACTATCGGTGCTATCTATCCGACGATGTACAACCCGGCGTTCGTCGAATCGCTCCATACCTTGCAGCAGACCCTCTGGGCGATGAACTATCAGGTGGTTCTCGCCATCCACGAGTACATTCCCGAGCGCGAATACGATGTCGTGCGAGCGGTAGTTGAGCGGGGTGTAGACGGTGTGGTCCTGGTCGGCACCGCGCACGAAGACCGCGTGTTCGATCTGATGCGTCAGCGGCGCATCCCTCTCGTGCTGACCTGGCAGCTCGATGAGCCCCGCTACGGCGAATGCATTGGCTTCGACAACTGGCGGGCGACCTACGACATGACCCGGGAAGTGCTCGCGCGGGGTCACAAGCGCATAGCCGTTGTTTGCGGCTATATGGCGCATAACCAGCGCGCACGCCAACGGGTTGACGGCACTGCGGACGCAATGAAGGAAAAGGGGCTCCTGTTGTCGAGCGACCTCGTTTTCGAGACACCTTTTTCGATTCAGGGAGGCCGGGACGCCGTCCGCAAGATCGTTGGATTGGAGGAACGGCCGACCGCCCTGATTTGCCATACAGACCTGCAGGCAATCGGCGCGCTGCACGAGTGCAAGGTTCACGGAATTCGTGTGCCAGAGGATATGTCCATCACAGGCATGGACGATATTGAACTCGCTGAACTGATGGACCCGCCGCTTACGACGATTCGCGTTCCAACGAAAGAAATTGGTATTCTCGCCGCCCGTCGTATCGTTGAGCTGGCAGAAAAGCGCCCCAACATGGAGAAGCTCTCGGTCGAATGCACGATCGTCATCCGGGAGAGTCTCGGTGATGTTCCGACAGCAGCGAAGGGCGCCGCGCCTGTCAGGAAGACCCGTCGCAAGACCGCGTGAGGACACGCCGGCGCCCCGGCCGGCCGTATCCCTTCTGGGCCTCCGTTGCCTAGCGGATGAACTGCTTCACGTAGTCGGCGCCCAGGCCTGATTCTTCGTAAAACTTCCGCGCCGCTTCGATCTTCGTGAATACATCTTCGTAGCCGACCGCTACACCCTGGGGATCAACGTACGTGTAACCGCCCGTCACGTGGAACCAGGTAATCATTTCATCGACGCCTTCCGGCACGAACAGGGTGTGTGTCTCGCCAGCGGGTTCGTGCGCGTATGAGCCTTCCTCCGCGACCCATTCGTGCTCGAGGTAGTACCAGCGGCCCTTAAGGACGATGGCGTGAACCGGCCCCGTATGACGGTGGCGCGACAGCACGCCCGACTGGCGGACACGAAGCAGGTTCACGTAATAACCTTGGCTCGCGCACAGCAGGAGCGGCTTGAACGACACCGTCTGGGTCATCGGAACCCAGAGTTTGTCGTCCTCCAGCCACTTGTCGAGCACTCCGAGGTGGACGATGTCTGGCGACATGAAGGGTACCTGCGGGAGTTGATATGGCACTGCCAGCTCGTCTGGCTTTCGTTCAAGAACTGAGGACATCAGAAGCTCCGATTCGGTTAAGAGGTGAGCTAGCGACCGTGATGCGCAATTTGAAACGCTTCAACAAAAAGCTAAGTCCCACCACTGAGTGTGCATAATTTGGGGTAGAGCGTATATGAAGCGCTTCAATTATGACTGTGCACCCGACTGATTGCAATTACCCCCAGGGTATACACCCACCGGGGGGCCGGAAATTCTGCACGATCCATTACCGCGCACTCGAGAGTGAACGAGGCGCTGCGTTATGAAGCGCTTCATTTAAAAGTACCGTCCCCGTTCGTCTTGAAGCCTGCTGCATGCAGAAGCACAGGTTTCTCATGGACCAAAAGCGGAACAAGCACGTGTTCCCGCATGTTATGAAGCGCTTCAAATGTGTTAGCATTGTCTATCGCCAACTCCATCGCTGCACACCATGCACTTTGACATCCGCCGAGCGACGCCTGGCGGCTACCGTTATCAAGACGTCGTGCAGGCATTTCGCATGGAGCCGCGCTCGCTGCTGTTTGCGTTCCGCGTCACGCTGGCCGCTCTTCTCGCCTTGTGGCTCGGACAGCTTTTCCACTTCCGGGACTTTTACTGGGCCGGGGTGACGGCATGGGTGATGGCGCTTCCCGGGCGCGGGATAGTCTTTCAGAAAGCAGGCTATCGCGCAGCGGGAACCGCAATCGGCGCCGCCATAGCGTTCTGCTTTCTGCATCTGACGTCTGCTCCCGAGCTTCTCATTTTCCTGATGGCCGTATGGGCGGGCGCATGCGGCTTCGCGGCTTGCAGATACCGGCGGTTTCGGGCGTACGCGGCACAATTGTCTGGTTACACCTGCTCGATCATCTGTACCGTCGGTCTCGAGGCGCCCGAAGACCTCGTGACTGGATTAGCTCTCGAGCGGGTTGCGCTGGTATTGATAGGGCTGGCCTGCAGCACGCTGCTTACATGGGCGTTCGCTCCGAAAATGCGGCCAGAGTCGCTGCTGGAGCAAGCAGGAGACTGGGCGGCAAATGCGACAAAGTGGGCCAGTGATATCCTCCGCCTCGCCGGTCACAGCGACGGAGAGGCATCGCTCAATCATCAGCTTTGGGCGGGTCTCAGTGAATTTGAGAACACCTTCGTTCAGGCGGCCTTCGAGTCAAAGAAATTCCGACGCAGATTGCCTGTAGTACGGGAATTCGTGTGCGCTCAAATATCCCTCCTTTCCTCAGTGCGCGCATTGGCACGAGTGAAAACAGACTCTGCTGACGATACGCATGGCGAGGTTGCCGATATCCTTGAGGAAGCATCGGCTGCGCTTCGCCGCGATGTTGATACGGTCCCGGTCGCTCGCCTTGAGCAGCTATCGCATCGCCTTCTGCGCGACAGTAGGGACATTGTTGATCCAAACACGAGACTGGCTGTCGTCTCAATGGCTGGGCGTTGTGGGGATATCGCAGCACTGCTGCGCCGCGTCTCGGTGAGTTCGCGATTGAATGCCGACGGTGCGAACGTAGCCGGGACGCTTGCAACATTGCCGACCCATCATGACTGGCAAGTGTCCTTGAGTGCCGGGTTGAGAACTGCTGTTTGCACCATCGTTATGGGCTTCTTGTGGCTCAAACTCGATTGGCCGGGCGGGACTTATTCATTCGTGTTCACGCCGATAGCGTGTTTGCTCTTTGGAACGGTGATACGGCCAGACATCGCCATGCAGCGCTTCGCGATGGGCATCCTGTGCATGGCGACAGCATTTGTTCTTTGGAACGCCGCAGTCAGCATAGGTTGGATGCGGCCGACATCTGTAGTGCCGTTTCTGATGTCCATGACGTTCCTGGGGGGCATTGCATTATCCAAACGCTTCACGCCAGCCATGGACTTCAACACCAACCTCACCGCGTTGCTGCTCGGCACGACGGGGTCGCTAGTGAGCCTGCCTACGGCGATTGAGCAAGGCATGGGCGTCGTGCTTGGGATGGCTATTTCTTACGCGGCCTTTGCCGTTCCGCCCGACCTCGCAAGTTGGCGCGTCCGACACGTGCCGGGCCGCCTGTTGGCGATGCTGACGTCCATTTCGAACGGTCGCCTATGCACCGACAGGCAATGCTGGGAAGCGCGCATATGCGATCTGGTCAGCGTCATTACGGTTGAGATGCGCGAAAAGCACTCTTTGACTGGCCAGGATTCATTGCGGAAATGCGTGTTGGCCATGGATATTGGCATCGAACTTATCCGGCTTCGCGATCTGTCCAGAATCAAGGGATTACCTTGCGGATTGACCACCACCCTCGAATCCGCTCTGCGCATGGCCCCGTTTGCTGACGTCCGGGATGATGCTGCAGCCCATCTGCGTGCGAGCGTAGAACAATTGATCGGACCGACTGATCCAAGTGAGGACCCCGAGCAGGAGAATCTGAGATGGACTGCTGCAGAGGCGCTGGACGGGATAGAAAGGTGTCTGCACAACTGGCGGGAAACTCCGCGTGTCGCTAAGCCACCCGTCTAACGTCATTCCAGATTAAATCGCCCTGAACCTGAAGGTCTAGATATGAATATTCCCGCATTCTCAAGACATCGCCGGCTGCGCCGGTCGTCGGCGCTTCGGCAGCTCTTCACCGAAGCAGAACTCTCCCGGAATGACCTTGTCTTGCCGATCTTCGTTGACGAAAGCGCCACCGATTTCGTGCCCATTAAAAGCATGCCGGGCGTTTTCAGAATCCCGGAAAGCAGGCTCGAACGTGAAATCGAGCGATATGCGCGGGCGGGAATCAGGTCTGTCATGACGTTCGGTATTTCCCGCCATAAGGACGACGTCGGCACCGACACCTGGCAGCAGGACGGACTCGTTGCTCGCATGACGTCGCGAATCAAGGCGACGGCGCCGGAGATGGTCGTCATGTCGGACACATGCTTTTGCGAGTACACGACACATGGACACTGCGGTGTCCTGCATGACGGTATAGTCGCGAACGACTTGACGCTGGCAAATCTCGGAAAACAGGCCGTCATTGCGGCTCAGGCGGGTGCCGACGTCATCGCGCCGTCGACGGCGATGGACGGCCAGGTTGCCGCAATAAGAGCGGCGCTTGACGCGAACGGTTTGACGGACACGCCGGTATTCTCCTATTCGACAAAGTTTGCGTCGGCCCTTTACGGCCCGTTCAGGGAGGCAGCTGAGAGCGAGTTGCAGGGTGACCGCAAGGCATACCAGATGAACCCGATGAACCGGCGAGAAGCTGTTCTCGAGTCCCTTGAAGACGAGCGGCAGGGGGCCGACGCGCTGATGGTGAAGCCTGCTGGGGCGTACCTCGACATCATTCGGGACATCCGCGAAGCGACGCGCTTGCCGCTCGGTGCCTACCAGGTCAGCGGCGAATACGCGATGATTAAGTTTGCATCGGCGGCCGGTGCAATAGATGAGCCTCGAGTAGTTCGGGAGAGTATTGGTGCAATCAAGCGCGCGGGCGCCGACGTGATATTCACTTACTTTGCCATGGACCTCGCCCAACAGGGGTTCTGACCGCAGCTGGGCGGTTCCGGTGCCCCCGCGAGGGCGCCAATTTGCGAGATTGCGTCAGCACAACGAACGACGAGCCGCGGGCCATGTCCACTGCCTCACCCTGACTATCCACCCAGACAGGCGCCGTGCGAACCTTCGGCTCAGAAACCGCCGGCACCAGATGGATACGCAGAGTCGACAAACTCTCGCGGGTTGTAACGGGTGTTGCACCACAAAGACCTCGAACAGGCTGTAACCGGCCGTTTTTGAGAAATTCGATGGTTGAGCAACAACGGTGGTCGAGTTTGTAAGAACTACTTCAATGATGCGCGACACACCATCGGTGTAGCGTGATGTACTGTAGACAAGGGACTCCAACCGTCAATCTCGTTCAGTACGCAGGCCCCGAGGCGCGCTATTGTCCAGCGGGCGTCTACGAGTTCCTTTTTGACGACGCCGAGGGCGGCGAGCGCCTGCAGATCAACGTGCAGAATTGCTTGCACTGCAAGACGTGCGACATCAAGGATCCGACACAGACATCGAGTGGGTCGCGCCCGAAGGGGGTGGTGGCGCAGACTACGCACGGATGTGAAGTTCGTATGTGGGTTCTGGCCAATCACGTGCGGTGTGCACTCAAAATCAGGTCCGCACCTGCACGTTTGATTGCGTCGACAGTCTGACGGCTGACCCGGCGTTCGTCGATTGCGCCGGCCGCCGCAAGGTTGATCATTGCCTATTCACCGCTCACCTGATAGGCGCCAAGCGGTAACCGGCTGGCCTCGCGAACGTCTCGGATGGTATCAAGGTATGCGTCGGCCGGCTTCACCATCAGGCAGTCGGCGCCTGAGCCTCATCGAGCAACGACTTCGGAATTGCGCGCAGTGATTCGAGGCCTCCAGCGCATTTCGGCTCGCCCCCACCTGGCCAAGCGGGCGAAGCCCAGTGGCGAAGCAGCCCGGCCTACGCGGCCGGGCTGCGCGCCTTACTTTAGCTTTCCTCGGATTTCAGCGAGCGTCGGTGAGCGAGCAACGCCATTAGCCGGCGATCGCGCCAACGGCTGCGAGCTTCGATTTCATCTTTAGAAAGGATTGCGCGGCGCTCGTCGTGGAGCTTCTTGATCGTCTCGGGGCCCCACGTAAAAGGCTGACGCTCCGAAGCAATGGTTTGATATGTGCCGCCGTAGCGATCTGCGTAGTCGGCAAGACCACCGGGTGCGTTCAGGTCAATGGTTTCGAAGGGGCCCATGAACGACCAACGCATAGCGAGTCCGTCGGACATCACCGTGTCAAGATCCGCCGCGCTAGCATAGCCTTGTTCATAGAGACTCATTGCTTCGTCGAGAACCGCGCCCTGGATGCGGTTCAGGAGAAATCCGGAAATCTCAAAATTCACGGTGACAGGCTTTTGGCCTGCACGCGCATAAATTTCGCGCGCTTTGGCAATGGACTCCGGCGATGTCCACGGCGCGCCAGACAACTCAACGAGCGGGACTAGCGAGGGCGGGTTGACCGGATGGCCAACGAGGCACCGTGCTTGCCCTTCAAGGCCTTCTGTGAACGAGGACGTGGGCAGCCCGGAGGTAGAGCTTGCCAGCAAAGTGTCCGGTCGCGTCAGTCGATCGAGGTCAGCGAACAAAGTTCGCTTTGCATCGGCCACTTCGCCGATGTTCTCCTGCACAAGAACAACATCTCGTACCGCTTCGGCGAGATCCGGGCACGCTTTGACGCGAGCGACAATTGTGTCAACGGGTTCGTCAATTAGCCCGTAGCCGTTCAAGTCCGCGACGCTGTCGCGGATTGCTGAGATAGCGCCGGCGAGCATTTCGCTGTTGGCATCGTGGACATTCACGTTAAATCCCGCGCGTGCGAACACAATTGCCCAGCCACGGCCAATTCGGCCAGAGCCAATAATTGCTACGGTTTCAGTCGGCATAACAATCTCCAGATATTCCTGATACATCCAATCAGTTCGTTGTGCCCAGTGTTGCGGGGAGAGGCGGGGCAGTCCGCCTCCGATGTCAGAAGTTGGTTTCGCTTGCGCCCTTGAGGGCGAGCATCTGGCGTGCTTCGGCGGGTGTCGCGATGTCGAGCGAGAGCCCTTCGATGATCTGGCGCATCTTCACCACCTGTGCCGCGCTCGACTCGGCGAGCTTGCCCGGCTCAATCCACAGCGAATCTTCCAGTCCGACCCGCACGTTTGAGCCTTGCGCGATGCCCAACGTGCCCATCGGGAACTGGTTGCGTCCGGCACCCAGAATCGACCACACGTAGTCGTTGCCAAAGAGGCGGTCCGCAGTACGCTTCATGTGCGCGAGGTCTTCGGCGTGTGCACCAATGCCACCGAGCAGGCCGAACACGCTCTGCACGAAGAACGGTCCCTTGACGAGACCCCGATCGACGAAGTGCGCGAGGTTGTAAAGGTGCGAGATGTCGTAGCACTCGAATTCGAAGCGCGTGCCGTTTGCAGCGCACGAAGTCAGGATGTATTCGATGTCGGAGAACGTGTTCCTGAACACCAGGTCGCGGCTGTTTTCCAGGTGCTGACGCTCCCAGTCGTGCCTGAACTCCTTGAAACGTCCGAGCATCGGATACAGGCCGAAGTTCATCGAGCCCATGTTCAGCGACGCAACCTCGGGCTTGAAATGGTGCGCGGGCTTCAGACGCTCCTCGACTGTCATATGAGGGCTGCCGCCGCTCGTGATGTTGATCACTGCATCGGTTTCCGCCTTGATACGGGGCAGGAATTCCTGAAACAGCGCGGGCTCCTGCGACGGACGACCGTCTTTGGGGTCACGCGCGTGCAGGTGCAGGATTGCCGCGCCCGCCTCTGCTGCGGCGAGTGCTGCATCGCCGATCTCCTGTGCCGTCACCGGCAGGTACGGTGACATCGACGGGGTATGGATCGCGCCAGTGGGCGCACACGTGATGATGACCTTGCGTTTCGTTGCCATTTAAACCTCTTGAGTTTCACGTTCTTGACTACATCAACGGTTTCCGGCTAGTTCTGCACGATGGAATCGCGCGGGGGAAGCGGGAATTGGCCGGGTGTTTCTTCGCCGACTACATTTGCGCCCCAATCATCCACGGCACGAATTCCTCGTTGCCGACGCCCAGAGCCTCGCTTTTGCTCTCCTTGCCGGACGCGACTTCAATTATCATCCTGAAGATTTCTTCTCCTTTTTGTTCGACCGTTGCCGTGCCGTCCATGATTTCGCCGCAGTTGATGTCCATGTCATCGACCATGCGCCTGTACATGCTGGTGTTTGTGGCGACTTTGATCGAGGGTGCGGGCTTGGCGCCAAAACAGGACCCACGTCCGGTAGTGAAGACCACGAGATTTGCCCCGCTGGCAATCTGGCCTGTCGCACCCATCGGGTCGTATCCGGGAGCGTCCATAAAGACGAGCCCTTTAACGTCTACTGGCTCGGCGTAGCGATAGACGCCCATAAGCGGGGACGAGCCGCTTTTTGCAACGGCACCCAGCGACTTTTCAAGGATTGTCGTCAGACCGCCGGCCTTGTTGCCGGGTGTCGGATTGTTGTCAATGCTGCCTTTCTCCCGGTCGGCGTACTGCTCCCACCAGTGGATTCGCTCCACAATCTTCTCACCGACTTCGGGACTGATCGCGCGTCGAGTCAATAGATGCTCGGCACCGTAGATTTCTGGAGTTTCGGTCAGGATGGCGGTCCCGCCATGCTTCACCAGAAGATCGACCGCTGCCCCCAAAGCGGGGTTTGCGGTAATTCCCGAGTAACCATCAGATCCGCCGCATTGAAGCGCGATGCTCAGGTGTGAGATCGGCAGAGGCTCGCGTACCGACTGGTTAGCGACGGGTAGCATTTTTTGTACGGCTGCAATTGCTGCGTCAACGGTCTTCTGAGTTCCGCCTTGCTCCTGCATGACGAGCGGCACCATGAGTGGGCCCGGCTGCATACCTTCAGCGATGAACATTGCCCCCATCTGGTTCGCTTCGCAGCCAAGTCCGATGATGAGAACTCCCGCAAAATTCGGATGCTTGGCATAGCCGCCAATGGTGCGGCGCAACTGTTGAATACCTTCGCCGTTGTGATCAATGCAACATCCAAAGCTGTGCGTTATCGGCACAATGCCGTCGACATTTGGGTAGGCCGCGAGAGCTCCGGGGGTTGAAAAATGCTGTGTGACCAGCTTCGTAACCGTTGCGGAGCAATTGACAGTGCTGATTACGCCAATGTAGTTACGTGTCGCAACCCGACCATCGGAACGACGGAATCCCTGGAAGGTAACCTGCGATGCTGCCGCTTCGGTAGGCTTTGCATCGGTGCCGAATGCATAGTCCCGGGCGAATTCGCCCATGGCCATGTTTTGAATATGAACATGATCGCCAGGTGCAATTTCCTTCGTAGCGAACCCGATGATTTGCCCGTATCGGCGCACGGCGCTACCCGGCTGAATATGACGCAAAGCGACTTTGTGAGCCGCAGGTATGTCGTCGCGAAGGACTAGTCCTCCCAGTTCCTCGATGACGGTGCCGGCGGTGAGTGCACTCCGGGCAATCGCAACATCGTCGTTGTCATTTAACGTGATGGTTAAGGAGGTCGAATTCATATCTCTGTCTCGGATATCGTGGGTGCGGTTAGCCTGATTTCGGGCGACACAACGCTTTAGCATTGATGCGTTGTGCGACGTGGTCTAGCGATCCGTCGTCGGGGAGAGACCCGATGCGGCATCAGCTGCGGGGTTGAGCGGTCCCTGTTCAGCCTCGAGGGGTTTTCGTTCAGAGCCATGGCGCAGTCGAACAGAACAGGCCGCGGCAATCAGGAGGGCGCCTGCCATGAGCAACAGTCCGTTCAACGCCTTCCCTGTGGTCTGCTCTACAATCCCCATCACAGTGGGGCCAACGAACCCGCCGAGGACGCCGCATGCGTTCAGCAGTCCCAGCCCTCCCGCCCGGGCGGTTCCGCTGAGGCGTGAGCTAGGGAAGCTAAAGAGCACGGACTGTACGCCGAAGAACATGAGCGCGGATACGCACATGGCGAGCAATCCCAATGCGGGCGGCGCATACACCGCGACCACGAGCCCGGAAGCCATAATAAGGAGGCCCACAATAAGCAGGCTCCGGCTTTGGGTGGACGTCTTGGCCAAACTTGGCAGTGTCGCCGCGCCAATTGAAGCGGCAAGCCACGGTGCGGCCGAGAGGACGCCAATAAGGAATGGCGAGAAGTGCCCCGAGGCTCCGATGATGCCGGGCAAGAAAAAGATGACGGCGTAGATGGTGATCTGATGGCAGAAGTACACGAAGATTGCAAGCCAGATCTGGCCATCGCGCAGGCAGTCTTTGAATGCGTGTGCCGAGTGCTGCTCACGTTGGTAAAGGCGAAGTTCAAGATCACGGGCGTCTTCTTTCGACAGCCAGGGCGCGGCACTCGGCCGATCCGGAAGCTTTCTCCAAACGACAAACGCAAGGAGAATGGCGGGCAGGCCTTCCAGGAAGAAAAGCCATTGCCACCCGTGCAAGCCGAAGACACCATCAAGTTCAAGCAGGGCCCCGCCGATTGGCCCCCCAATGACGTTGGCGATGCAGACACCCAGCAGGAAATAGCCGGTTGCACGCGCGCAATCCTTACGGTCGAACCAATAGGTCAGGTACAGGATGACGCCTGGGAACAGGCCGGCTTCGGCCGCACCGAGCAGAAGGCGCAACAGGTAGAACGAGGTTGGCCCCTGCACGAAAGCCATCGCGGAGGACAGCGCACCCCAGGTGATCATGATGCGCGTGATCCAGAAACGGGCGCCGACGCGGTGCAACAGCAGATTGCTGGGTATTTCCAGCGAAGCATATGAGAGAAAAAACAGGCCGGCGCCCAGACCATAAGTGGCCGCTGAAAGCCCGAGATCAATGCTCATGGAATGTTTCGCCAGTGCAATATTCGTGCGATCAAGGAAGCTGATCGTGTACACAAGGATGAGCAGCGGCATCAGTTTCCAGAAGATTCGCCGATTTAGCGACGAAGTATCTGCAGGTGCGACGGCTGGCGAACCGGCGTTGTCAGATTGCATGCATGTCTCCAATTTCGGTTTGTGTTGGCGACCACCGGGCATTGCAACGAACCATCGCCCTAATATCAACCACGATCCCTCAGCGAACGCGGGTTGGCCGGCTCGTCGAATTTGATGAGTGATGTGTGATCACAAGCGCAGGTTATGCGAGCGTTTTGCCTGCGTCAAGGTAAGGAATGGTGAGGTATACCCGTGTTGCGGACGGGTCGCGCGGCGAGTTGCACGAAACGGAGTTGTGAGTATCATGATCACAAATCACTTTCGCTTTTCTCGGAGGCAACCATGGCCGCCCCTCGTTTCGGGTCACAGGACTTACCAGCGCTTGAGCTCGTCTCGCGCGCGACAATGGCCGAACGCGTGTATTCGCAGCTGCGCGAGGCAATCATGACGGGGCGGTTCGCGCCGGGTCAGACGCTGACGCTCCGCGGCGTCGCGGAGGCGGTTGGTTCTTCGACGATGCCCGTCCGTGGAGCACTGACCCGTTTGCAGGCGGAAGGCGCGCTCGTTGACGGGCCGGGCCGTGGGTTGATGGTGCCCCCAATGACGCTCGAGATTCTGGACGAACTTCGCGATGGGAGAATCGCTCTCGAGGGGTGTATCGCGATGCGGGCGGCGACCCGCATGACCAAAGCTGATCTCACCGCCTTGCAGCGGGTGTTCGACCGGATGGAGGCTCGGGCCAAGGCGGGCGATGTAGCAGGCTACCTTCGCGGGAACTTCGAGTTCCACCAGGCAATTTATTCGCACGGGTGTAGCGAAGTGATGATGGGAATCATCCAGAATCTGTGGATGCGGATTGGACCGTTCCTGAATCTGGTCGCGCCGGACCTCGCCCACATTGCGCATTCCATGGAGGCACACCGACAGATTCTCGATGCCTTGAGGCGAGGCGACAGGGAGGCCGCAAGAGCTGGAATCGAGCGCGATCTTGGCGACGCTGCGGACGACGTTAAGGCGCGATTGTTAGCCAGAGAAGCTGAAGTGTCGGCGCAAGCGGAAACGGCGTAAGACAACATTGGCTATCGCGGCATGTCAGTGTCCTTTGCGCATTTCACCGCAACAAACAAGGTCTGCGGCAGCGTTGACTACCGCACGGCTGGCCGGCTGCCAATGTAGACCACGACCATAGAAGTCAAATAGGGGATGACCAACGTTCGCGCTTATGCTTTCCCGCACTTATGCGCGCATCTTGGCTTGACCCCAAATATAGTCGTCGCGCTATGCCCTCTTAAGAGGGCGTCTTAGTAGAAACTACCTAGCGTTTATCCCAATCAGAAAGCTGTTGACTCGTCAATACAGGGGATACAAACTCTACACAACATGTGATCACAAGTCACAAATCTCAAAGACAGGATCTGTCTACTTGCCGATAGTGAACTTCGACCGAAGAGCGGTTTCTTCAACTTGACTGAGCCGCAAGAGGTGATCACGCATCACGCCGTCGCCCTCATCGTGACGAACTGACGGCGTCCGGCGTGCAGCATGACCTCAAGGGTCGCCTGGTTTGAGGGCTACGTACGCCTGGGATTGAGTACCGAAGTCAAACGATAACGGAGACAAACATGACAGTTCTACGGATGTTGACGCCCCATGCCGGCTTGCGCGTGCTCGTAACTGGTGGAGCGTCAGGCATTGGGCTCGTAATCGCACGCGCGTTTGTCGATGCCGGTTCCCGCGTTCATGTCTGCGATGCGAGCCAGGAGGCTATCGATGCGCTAGTTGAGGCCGAGAATAACGGGGAATCAAACACAATCACGGCGACGTTCGCCGACGTATCGGACGTAACTGCAGTCGAACGTGTCTTCACTGATGTACAGAACAAACTCGGTGGCCTCGATGTTCTGGTCAACAACGCCGGTATTGCAGGTCCCACGGGCGGTATCGACGATCTCGAGATGGACGAGTGGAAGCAAACCGTCGACGTGAACCTCAACGCGCAATTCTATTTCGCCCGCCGCGCGGTGCCGCTCCTGCGCGGTGCGCCCAACGGCGGTGCCATCATCGCTCTGTCTTCGGTTGCCGGGCGCTTGGGCTACGCCTATAGAACACCGTACTCCGCCACAAAGTGGGCGGTTGTTGGGTTAACAAAAAGCCTTGCTATCGAACTCGGGCCCGTCGGCATCCGTGTGAACGCGATTCAGCCTGGCATTGTTAAAGGACCCCGAATCGAGCGAGTAATTGAGGCGCGTGCGCGACAACTCGGGATCTCATATGAACAGATGGAGAAACAGTATCTCGAGAAGATTTCACTGCGCCGGATGACGACTCCTGAGGAGGTTGCCGCTACCGCGCTGTTCCTTTGTTCGCCAGGCGGCAGCGGTATTTCAGGGCAGGCGATTTCGGTTTGCGGAAATGTCGAAGTACTTTGAGCCCGATTTAGACGCAGCGATTGCAAGAGGTTTAAATGGCAACGAAACGCAAGGTCATCATCACGTGTGCGCCCACTGGCGCGATCCATACCCCGTCGATGTCACCGTACCTGCCGGTGACGGCACAGGAGATCGGCGATGCAGCACTCGCCGCAGCAAAGGCGGGCGCGGCAATCCTGCACCTGCACGCGCGTGACCCCAAAGACGGTCGTCCGTCGCAGGAGCCCGCGCTGTTTCAGGAATTCCTGCCCCGTATCAAGGCGGAAACCGATGCAGTGATCAACATCACGAGCGGCGGCAGCCCTCATATGACAGTCGAGGAGCGTCTGAAGCCCGCGCACCATTTCAAGCCCGAGGTTGCGTCGCTGAACATGGGCTCGATGAACTTCGGCCTGTATCCGATGCTCGGACGTTTCAAGGAGTTCAGGCACGACTGGGAGCGTCAGCACCTGGAAAACAGCCGCGACCTGGTGTTCAGGAACACGTTCTCCGACATCGAATACATCCTGACGTCGTGCGCTGCAAACGGCACGCGCTTCGAATTCGAGTGCTACGACATCTCGCACCTTTACAACCTCGCGCACTTCGTCGATCGGGGCCTCGTCGAGGGACCGTTCTTCGTGCAGAGCGTGTTCGGCCTGCTCGGTGGCATTGGTGCACACGCCGAAGACCTCGCGCACATGAAGCGTACTGCGGACCGCCTCTTTGGCAACGACTACGTGTGGTCGATTCTGGGTGCCGGACGCAACCAGTTCCCGATGGGCACGCTGGGCATCGCGCAAGGCTCAAACGTGCGGGTCGGACTGGAAGACTCGCTGTGGATCGAGCCGGGCAAGCTCGCCGAGTCGAGCGCGGCACAGGTGGTGAAGATGCGCCAGATCATCGAAGGGCTCTCGCTCGACATCGCGACACCTGCCGAAGCACGCAGGATGCTCGCCCTCAAAGGCGCAAGCGAAACCAACTTCTGACATCGGAGGCGGCCTTGAACACCCTGAAGGTTGTCGCGATGCCGACGGGCTGGCTCACCGTCGATCGCTCCTCGCAGATCTATGGCCGCTACTTTGGCCAACAGATAAAGGTCCCCGTCTGGTCAACGGCGATCGTGGGAGCTGCGAAGAAGATCATCGTTGATACGGGTATTCATGATCCTGGCTGGGTGTCCAATTTCGTCTGTCCATGTGAGCAGGCTCCCGAAGAGCGGCTCGAACGCGCGCTGAAAGAATACGTAGGCTGGAGCGCGGACGATGTCGATGTTGTCATAAACACGCATCTGCACTACGACCACTCCGGTGGCAATACGCTCTTTCGAAATGCGCGCTTCGTCATTCAGGCGACCGAGTGGGAGTACGCGGGTAGGCCTCTGCCAACACAGGCCACGTACTACCAGGAATTTCTGATTGGCCGCGAGCCACTTGCATATTTTCGCTGGCACTTCGTGAACGGTATAGCCGACATCGTTCCCGGAGTGCGTGTCGTGCCAACACCGGGCCATACCCCTGGTCATCAGTCGGTCGCGGTCAATACCAAAGATGGCGTCGTGATGATTGCCGGCGACTGCGCTAACTGCGTGGAGAACATCGTCGATCTCGCCCCTGTCGGCATCGTTCACGAGACCTTCGCCGAACTGCAATCTCTCAAGCGCATCCGGCAGATCGCGGACTTCGTTATACCCGGGCATGACCCTAACGTGGTGCCTGGAAGCGCCGGCATCGAATTACCCGCAAGTGCTCGACTGCCACATATTGAAAGCTAGAAACCCAACCAGAAGCAGGATAGGAGGAAGACATGAAAGCATTGAAGAACACAATACGTCACGCGGGTCGCCTTGTGCTTGGCACCGCGGTTCTTGGGACGCTGACCCTGTCGGGCAACGCGTCGGCGGCCGACAAGTACAAGGTTTTTTTGTCGATGAGCTATGTCGGCAACGACTGGCAAACCGAGGCGGCGAACATGGTTAAGGCGATGGCCGCGACGCCTTCGCTAAGGGACAAAGTTGACCTCGAGGTTCAGGTCGCCGGCACCGACGCTCAAAAGCAGATCCAGCAGATCAATTCGATGGTCCAGGCGGGGGCCAAAGCGATCGTGGTGTACCCGATCTCCCCGACTGCCTTAAACCGCGCTATCAAGAACGCCTGCTCGAAAGGTGTCGTCGTAGTCGCCTACGACGCGGAAGTGACCGAGCCCTGCGCACACAGTGTGACTATAGACCAGAAGCAGGCGGGCACAGTGACGGCGGAATGGCTGGCCAAGACTATCAACGGCAAAGGTAACATCGTGTTGGTAAACGGTGTGCCTGGGACATCAGTGGACCGCGCGCGCACTGAGGCCGCGAAGGAAGTGTTTGCGAAGTACCCGGGCATCAAGACCGTTGCAGAAGGCACGGGCATGTGGAGCCAGGCAACGGCCAAGACAGAACTGTCCAAGATCCTCGCTACCAACAGCTGGGACAAGATCGACGGGCTTTGGATGCAGGTGGGCTGCTTTACGGCAGCGTCCATGCAGCTCGAAGCCGGCGTCGCCGACGACAAGATCAAGCCGTGCGCGGGTGAATCGTCGAACGGCCATCGCGTACAGATGTTGCCCCCGGGAACCGTAAAAGGCGAAGGCACGTACCGCTCGATCGGCTACCGCTCGATCTCTTACGGATCGCCGCCGTACTCAGGCGCGCTTGCACTGAAGCTGGCTGTAGGCAAGCTCGAAGGCAAGGATTTTCCCGCTCACGTGACGCTCAAGTTGCCGCTCGTTACAACCGCCGATTCGAAGCTGTGCAAGACCGGATCCATCGATGAACTCAAGGGCGGCTGCTCGGCGTTCATGCCAGACAAGGTGCCACCAGGCTGGTTCGCGGACATCTTCTCTGACGAGACGCGCGAGGTCGGCTTCAACGCGGCGCTTAGCGGCAAGGGCGAGTGACTCGCGGTTAAAGGAGAAATGCAATGACGAGCGAAAGGGCAATCGATCTGTCGAATGTCACGAAGCGGTTCGGCGCGACCGTCGCACTCGACAAAGCGTCCTTCCATGTGAAGCGCGGTGCTGTTCACGCGCTTCTTGGCGAGAACGGCGCGGGTAAGTCGACCACAGTAAAGCTGCTGTCGGGACTTATGCGGCCGGATGCAGGCAGCATCTCCGTGATGGGACAGGAGGTGACGATGCACGGACCGAAGGACGCCCATCGCGCAGGTGTGCAAACTGCGTTTCAGGAGATGACGCTTGTGCGTGACCTGACGGTCGCGCAGAACCTGCTGATGTCATACGAACCGACCGACTGGACCGGGCGCATCAAGCGCCGGGAGTCTCAACGGCTCGTCTCCGAATGGCTCGAGCGCCTGGAACTGAATGATGTGCGCCCGAGCGCATACATCCGCGATCTCGCCTTGCCTGTTCGTCAGAAGATCGAAATTGCGAAGGCGATCGTGCGGGGGCCTCAAGTGCTCCTGCTTGACGAGCCTACCTCTGCGCTCTCGGGCCGCGACGTCGCGTGGCTTTCGCGACGTATCGACGAGATGAAGGCAAAGGGCGTGACGTTCGTATTCATCTCGCACCGCATGCAGGAAGTGCGTGAGTTCTGCGATAGCCTGACGGTGTATCGCAACGGCAAAGACGTCGGAGCGTTCGATACTCATGACATCTCCGACGACGAAGTGATACGCCTTGTGATTGGACGTTCGTTGGAGGCCAAATATCCGCCGAAGGTGCCGGCGCCCGTGCGTAGTCCGATCCCGGCGATCGAGGCGCGCGGCATCAAGGTAGATGGCCTCGTTACTGATTTCAACCTGACGCTAAAAGCAGGCGAAGTGCGTGGCATCGCGGCGTTGCAGGGAATGGGCCAGCGCGAGTTGTTCGAGGCGCTCTTTGGCGCTGAATTCATAGACGAAGGGCAGATTCTGATAGATGGCAAACCGGTGACGCTGACCTCGACCGCGGACTCTTTAAGGGCTGGCGTCGCCACCGCATTTCTACCAGAAGACCGCAAAACGGAAGGACTCTTTCTGCGCCTTCCGGGCGGAACGAACGTCTCGCTTCCTGTCATCAAGCGTTTCACACGTTTTGGACTGATCGACCGTAAGCGCGAACAGGCCGCGATCAAACGCTCGCTCGCGGAGATGGAGGTGAATCCGAGGGCACTATACAAGGCGTGCCTTTCTTTCTCCGGTGGCAACCAGCAGAAGATCGCGATGGCGAAGTGGCTCCTCACGCAAAGCCGTGTATGGCTGATGTTTGATCCGACACGCGGTATCGACGTTGGCACCAAGCACCAGATCTTTGTACTTATGCGCGCGTTTGCTGCGGCGGGCGGCTCGGTGTTGTTCTATTCCACCGATGTTCCCGAGCTGGTTAATGTCTGTGACCGCGTCTCGGTGATGTATCGCGGGCGCAATGTCGCCGAGCTCGAAGGCGACGCGCTGACCGAAGAAGAGGTCATGCGCAAGATGCTGGCGAGCTGAAGTCTGAATCAAACGCATCAACCAATTAGAGGTTCCTATGAACAACGCAATTGCTTCGCCCGACAGCGAAATTGTCCGTCCCGGCGTCCGGTTAGGGTTTGGGGCAAGGGTGGATCACTACCGGGGATTGATCATCGCCGTCGGCGCTCTGCTCGCGATGCTCATCGCGTGGATGTCGCTTTCTGCAACACCCGTCGGTCTTTATGACGTTGGGTCGGTCATTTCGAGCAGCACGACGCTGGCGCTGGCGGCGATCGGCCAGACAATCGTAGTGCTTTCCGGCGGATTTGACCTATCAGCGTCGGCGGTCATTTCGCTCTCTAACGTACTGGCCGTGCGCTTCGTGCAAGGCACACCTATCGAGCAATGGGGCGGCGTCGCTCTCATTCTTGCGATCGGCGGTGGCATCGGCCTGGTCAACGGCGCTTTGATCGCGTGGTTCCGGCTGCAATCGATTGTGGTTACGCTTGCCACCATGTTTATGGTGCAGGGACTCACGCTGCTCATTCAGGATAAGCCCGGCGGCACCATCGGTGACCAGTTCGGTGGTTTCATCACGTCGGATTTGATTGCAGACAAAATCCCGATGTCGGCGGCTGTGCTCGTGTTCGCGCTTCTCGTATGGTCCTTTTTGAAGCGTACACGCTTTGGCGTTGGCCTTTACGCGCTTGGCAGTGATCCGGACGGCGCATATGCGAACGGCATGCCGCTTACTAAATACCGAATCGCTACGTATGCGCTCGCGGGCATGTTCTACGCCGCTGCGGGGCTTTACGTTTCAGCGCAGACCGGATCAGCCGATCCGCTCGTCGGACGGCCACTGCTGCTGTCGATGTTCACGGCAGTGGTCCTCGGCGGCACCTGGCTTGGTGGTGGGCGCGGCGGGTGTGTTGGTACGGTCTTTGCCGCGATGACGCTGATGATTACCGTCAATATCTTGCTGGTGCTGAACGTGTCGGCGTTCTTCACCACGATTGCTGAAGCCGCGATTCTGATTCTGGCCGTGCTGGGCTCGTCGATCGGGAAGGATTCCGCTGCGCATCATTGCACACGATACGCTTTGCAATGGATGAAAGCTGTGCGAACCGGCACCCGTGTAAAAGATGATGGTGACGCGCGGCGCGTGAAATTCGAGGTGACGAACTTCCAGCCGGTCGAAAACAAGGAGCTGAGGGGGCGTTTGATTAGCGACTGGATTGAGCGCAATCGCGAATGGGTCAAATACGTCGTACCGGCATATGCGCTCTTCGTTGTAGTGATTGCAATTACCGGCATTGTCTATGGTCCTTCGGTGCTGGCGAGTGCCAATTTCTATAGCAGTCTACTGACCCTCACGCTGTTCCTTGGGATCCTCGGTCTCGGTCAGGGTGCCGTGATTCTGACAGGAGGACTTGACCTGTCGATGCCGTGGTTGATCACGCTGTCGGGCGTACTGCTCACCGGCCTCACGTTCGGCTCGAATGGTGCGGCCGCCTGGGCCGTGCCCCTTGTACTTGGCGTTGGGCTGCTGGTCGGCCTCTTTAACGGCATTGGTGTCGTCGTGCTCGGATTACCGCCGATTGTCGTCACGCTTGCCGCGAACGGTTTGCTGCAAGGACTTACGCTGATCTACTGCAACGGTTCGCCGCAAGGATGGGCACCTTCCGCAATCAGCGAATTCACAAACGGCCACTTCGGGCCGCTGTCTCTCGCTGCCTGGAGCGTGCCGCTCTTTCTTGCGGTGGCGTTGTTGCTGTTGCATCGAACGCCGTTCGGTCGGCGCGTCTACGCGGTCGGCAACTCGCAGATCGCGGCGAAGCTTGCCGGTGTACGGGTTGGCGCAACGCTGATAGCGGTGTACTGCCTCTCGGGCCTGTGTTCTGCGATCGTTGGGGTGTTGCTGGCCGGCTTCAGCAGTCAGGCATTTCTTGGAATGGGAGATCCCTATCTGCTTCCGTCTATCGCGGTCGTGGTCGTGGGCGGTGCGCTAATTACGGGCGGGCGAGGGCATTACCTCGGTGTGTTCGGCGGGGCGCTGCTGCTCACGGCGCTTGGCACGCTGCTCGCGGGAACGACCGTGCCGCCGGCAGTACGCGACATCATTAACGGCATGGTCGTTCTGGCCGCGGTTATCACGTTGCGCGACAAAAAAGCGTGACATTGACAGAGTGCTTCCGAAGCGTGGCAAGCCTCGCGCGCCGTGCTGACGCATTGGTAACGCTGTGAACTAGTTGAGACAGGTGGACGCGAGCGATGTCGGCTTGACACGTTGCCCCTGGCTCTGGATGAAGTACCGCAGGAATGCATAACCGTTGATGAACGACACACGGAGACAATGATGATTGAAACTCGCTTACTGGTCGATGCCAATAATCATCTCGGCGAGGGCCCACTTTGGGACGTGAGGGAAGAGCGGCTGTACTGGATTGATAGTACGGCGGCGGAGATCTACCGCTGTCGGGCAGATGGCAGCGAAGTCGAGCGATTTTTCGTGCCGCACCATATCGGCTCGATGGCGCTGCGTGAGCAGGGAGGCGCAGTGGTTGCGCTCGCGAACGGCCTGAACTTCTACGATTTCGAGAAGCAAACTGTCCAACTCATCGCTGACCCGGAAAGTGATGATCCCGAGACGCGCTTTAACGACGGAAAGGTCGATCGGAAAGGCCGTTTCATTGCGGGAACGATGGCGTACGACTTCGATCGCTATGAGGCTGACCGCGGTCAACGTTCCACGCGAAGCGGCGCCCTTTATCGGCTCGACACAAATGGCAAAGTCACGCGACTCGATGGCGGCATTAGCTGCTCAAACGGACCGTGCTGGAGTCCGGATAACCGGACACTCTATTTCACCGATACTTACGACAGGCAGATGTATGCGTACGACTACGACATCGAGACGGGCGCGGTGTCGAACCGGCGCGTCTTTGCTTCAGCGCGCGATATGGCCGGCACTTTCGACGGTGCAACGGTCGACTCTGAAGGCTTTATCTGGTCGGCGCTCGTGTTCGGTGGCCGTATCCTGCGTTACGCGCCGGATGGAACGCTCGATCGAATAGTGCCGGTGCCGGTGCGTAATCTGACGAGCGTCATGTTTGGCGGTCCCGATCTTGACACCCTGTATGTCACGTCGATGGGACGGCCGATGTGGGGCATTCCGCAAAAGGAGCGCGAGAAAGGTGGACTCTTCGCCATTACCGGGCTTGGCGTAAGGGGTCTCCCGGAGCCGCGCTTCGCCGGGTAAAACCACCTGCCGTGGGATGGTGTTCATAGCCTGACCATCATTCCATATGTCATAGGGCAGCGGTACGTTCTTGACAGGTCGGCACCTGAGGCGTGTCTATCGTTTCTGAATCACGAACCCGCGGGGCGGTTCGGCCTGCCAGCACGAGCAGTGCAGAAGAAAAAGGGCGTGGGCACTTCGAACCATTGATGGCGGTGCTATTTCTTGGGCCACAGACCCAGTCCGATTCAAGCGCCCCTGGACCAATGATTCCGTAGCCGAGGGCTCTTGCGGTTTCCGCAAACCGGCGGCCGCAATCGTGGACGCATCGCCGACCTTCCGAACTGACCATTTGTCGCGAGCAGTTTGCGATGGTGGTTGCCATGTGCAACGAAGTCTGGAGAACCGAGTGAGTAAAAAAAGCGATATTCAACAGGAGCCGGAGGTCGGCTTCGAGATAGTCAATCGAGTAGGTATCGTCACTCTCAACCGGCCGCGAGCGCTGAACGCGCTTTCGCATGAAATGATTGTGCGACTGACGCAGGTATTCGAATTTTGCCGCAAAGAAGACGCTGTAGCAGCCATCGTTCTCCGCGGTGCCGGTGAAAAGGCCTTTTGCGCGGGGGGCGACGTCCGCGCGATCTACGATTCCGTTCCGAGCGAAGCTGTGACCGAATCGACGTGGCTTCAGTTTTTCATTGATGAATACCGCCTGGACTACGCGATCCATCATTTTGAGAAGCCGGTGATTGCGTTCATGGACGGAATCGTGATGGGAGGCGGCATGGGACTCGCCCAAGGCGCGGCACTCCGTGTCGTTACCGAACGGACCCGAATGGCGATGCCTGAAACGCGCATCGGGATGCTGCCCGACGTCGGGGCGACATATTTTATGGGTAAGATGCCGCTAGATGTCGAGCTCTACGCTGGTCTCACCGGTACAACGCTCTCTGGCGCGGACGCCGTCGCTTACGAGCTCGCAGACATTTGTGTGCCATCGGCTTGGCTTCGCGACTTCATGTCACGACTTGAGGCACTGAGCTGGGGTCCGTCTGAGAGCGCGATCGAGTCACTGCGCCGCGCGTTTGCGGCACCCACCGCTGTAGCGGCGGATTCGCCGCTTGAGGTACACCGCGCGCAGATCAGACAACACTTCGGCACGACGGGCGGGATCCAGTCTATCGTCGATAGCTTGCGGAAGGACACGTTGACGGACTGGTCGACAGAGACGCTTGCTGCACTTACAGGTCACTCCCCATGCATGCTTGAAGTAACGTGTCGGGCGCTTCTCCGGGGGCGCGGATTGACGCTTGCCGAATGTTTTCGGATGGAACTGGGAGTTGTGTTTCGAACAATAAGTGAAGGCGATTTTCTTGAAGGTGTCCGCGCTCTAATGGTCGACAAAGACAAGCAGCCCCGCTGGAATCCGGCTACGCTTGCCGAAGTGGACGGTGGACTTGTCCAGCATTTCCTGACGTCGCCGTGGCGGGGCGGTCTGCACCCTCTGGCAGACCTTGGCACATTATGAACATCGATGCGGACAAACGCATTTTGTGAACCCGAGACGGACGGAGTCTCCAGTTTTTCTGGAGGGGCCGGTTCCTGTGCGCTTGCATCGCGCGGTCCTTCCCCCTGCGCGTACCGAACGCGGCAGGCGCAGGGCTCGGTGCTCAGTGCTAGTCAAGCCGCCGTACTTCCTACCTCAATGTGCCGGGGCAAGCCAGTGATGCCGCCGGCGGCATGCAACAGAGGTGCGGCGACATCATGTTGTGAATTTCAGAAACTGGCTGCCCCGATAAGTGCCATTCGGGCATCTGGGTCCGCGAACCCGGGCGTAAAACGAAGGAAAGTTGTCACTGGACTGTGCTCGCGGGGGCGACGGTTTAGCAATTGAATTGACAACATTGCTTCGTTAACTGGCGAAGTAAAGTCGTCACTCCGCGTTGGCGCGAATTAAAATTGTCAACTCACGTTCGTCCTAGACCATGAAATCCTCCGGCAGGTGGTACACATGGTGGACGTTTTGCGAAGCTTCGAGCCACTCACACTGCCGCGTCCTCGCGGCGCGCACCGTTATGACGTCTTCAGTCCGAAACTGGGGCGACGTCTGACCCTATACAGGCGGAGCGCTTTCGAAGCATGGCTGATGCTCGAAGCGGATCCTGCGGCAAAGACATTGGGTGAACGGCCTGGCTTCATGGCAGTCGACGGGCAACGCTGCGTCGTCGATTTCTGGGCAAAGTTTAATGACCATGAATGCCTGGTAGTACTATCGGAAGTAACACCGGAGACGGACCGCCCGCGGAGTCGTCTTGACCTCGACCCGGAAACCTTCGTCGTGCGGCACATTGATGCAACCGAAAGGGCAGCTGCGCGTGTCTGGACCGGTAACTGGCAGCGCGTGCTGCCCGTACTTGTAGCCGCTCGGGGCCTCGTCAAGCCTTCGATGCTCGGCGAGATCGAGCGGTTTGTCGCGTCGCCCCAATCGCTGATGACCATAGAGCGGGAATTCTCCACGGGCGATCCATCACTCGTCCGGGCGGCCGTTTTCGAACTGCTGCATCGCGGTCGCATCCAGGCGCTGGAGTTACACACTGAAAGCCTGACGTTTCTGACGCGCTTCGTTGCGATACAGGCCACATCATGAGCCGCCGCAGACCCGAATTTCAGACGCTGGATCTCGCCTCGTGGCCGACAATCGCCTGGACAGAACTCGACGCCGCCGGGCGCAGTCGCGTCCAGAGGCATATCGACGCCATTGAGCGTTATGCCAAAGATGAGCCTGTCGGCAGTATTGAGGCCGCAACTGGAGTCAACCGCAGACAGCTCTACCGGCTTCTCGACAGGGCGCTCTCGCTGCATGCCGACGGGCGGATATACGGCTTTCGTGCGCTTGTCGTTCATGCCCGCGTGACGGAATATACTCGCCTGCTGCCCGTTACCTTGCATAGCGAAAGGGGCGGTGCTGTCGGTGCGCTTTCGCTGCTGTTCGAGCGGTATCCGCGACTCGCTGCGTGGCTCGTGCTGCAGATCAGACAGCGCCGCGTGACCCTCAAGCAAATACCTTCGAACGACGGCATCCGGATCCGGCTGCACGGTTTGCGGGCCTTGCACGAAAGATTTTTGCAGGAGTGCCGGCAACTGGGCTTGACGGTCGCCGATTATCCGTTCAATACCGCGGGGCGCGCGATACGGTCGCTGTCGTCGCGGGTGAAGGCAGAGCCTTTGCGCGGCTTTAACATGGTAGCGAGTGCTGCCGGTGCCTCGCACCTGAAGGGACTACCCCGTGTGGACGATGTACCCGCTCTCGCGGCGACGCGGCCGTATCAGGTCGTCGAATTGGATGGTCACCGGCTTGATGTGCGGCTGAAGGTTGTCATTCGTGATCCGCTCGGATTCGAGCACGAGTTTGAAATCGAGCGGGTGTGGCTGCTAGTGATCATCGACGTATGCACGCGCGTGGTGCTCGGTCATCACCTGGCACTGACCCGCGAATACAGTCGTTACGATGTGATCAAAACGATCGAGAACGCGCTCGAACCCCGGCCAGTGCACGCCTTCACCATCCCCGGACTTGCCTGCAAGCCGCAGGATGGTTTCGCGTCACAGCGCCTACCCGAACTTGCCTACGTCAGCTGGGAGTGCATCCGACTCGACAATGCGAAGGCGAACCTCGCTGGTGAAACACTGGCTGCACTCTGCGAGTTCGTTGGCTGCGTCGTCAGTGCAGGACCGAAGCACAGTCCGGACGAGCGCACGTATGTCGAGCGCTTCTTTGGCACAATCGCCAGCAGGCTGTCCTCACGCCTCCCAGGCTACACGGGCTCCCATCCTCGTGACCTGCGCCGCGCGGTGGCCGACCCGAAAGGTAATCTCCGCCTGTATGTGTCGCTCGATGAGCTCGACGAATTGATCACTTATTCGGTTGCAAGCTATCACGGCACGCCCCACGGCGGGCTGAATGGCGCGACGCCGCTCGAAGCGATGGAGTTCTTTGTTCGTGGAAGGGGGCAACTGCTGGCCTGGTTGCCCGAGGTGCGCCGACGTACGTTATGCCTAATGCAATCGGCGCGGCACTGCCGGGTGCGCGGCTATCTTGCGCTCGGTGTCCGTCCTCACATTAACCTGTTCGGCGTGCGCTATACCAACGTGGTCCTTGCCAGCAGCGCCCAGCTGATTGGCCAATCGCTCCGCGTCTACATCAATGCTGACGATCTGCCTGCGTACGTGCGTTCCTCGCTGATGGCAGCGAGGTCGGTGTCCTTGATGCGCGAGGTGCGTGGCGTGTGATGCCGCACAACCTGACCTTGCGCAGGGAAATACTGAAGGCTAGAAGCAGCAGGGGCTCGGGCCACGTGCCGGCTGAAAATCCGATTGACGCCTACGTACGGACCAAGGTCGCGGCAGCAAGCAGGTCTCGTAGGGCGGCCTCAGATGCAGCGCGGACGCTGCGCCTTCTCACAAACGCACGAACGGCCAGAACACCGCCAGGCCCGGGAGCACCAGACGCATTTCCAGAGACGCCGCCAGCGAAAGCAGCGGAGGGGACCGACGTGGTCGCCGATACAGCACCTGTCGAGCTGGTTCGTCCGCGCACGCTTGGTATCGGGACGGGGCAGGTCTTCTAACAGGTGGTTCTGACAGGTGGTACTCACAGGAGGGAGGCATGTCACTCCAGGTCTCGCGCCCAGTCGATCCGTCGCTGCACCCGCTCGTCACCGGAAACTACCGCATTGCCACACCGGCTATCGAATCATTCTTCGAACTCGTAGTGAGCTGTCTTCGCTACCGTGTGACGGGCGCGCTCATTTACGGTGCTCCGAGGATCGGCAAGACGCGTTCGATAGAATACGTGCGCCTGCTGCTTGCCAGGGTGCCGCGCGTCAAACAAGATGAGAGCAGCGCGTCAATCAGGATGAGAGTACTGGTGTTGCGGCAGCGGTGGAGGGCGTAGCCCGGAACCGCTGCCGCAACGCCGCGCCGAGGAGTCCGCCCCGCTGCCGGGGTGCCTTGTCGGTGGTCGCAGTAAATCGGGTATGAACAGCTCTTCCATGTAGCGAAGGGAGGCTGAGTTGCCCGGCCGACACATCAACGACCATCAGATGAGGCTCTACATGAAGTACAGACTCAAGGAAGGACCAGCTCAAGCGGCTGCGCGCGCCGGGCTCAGCACCGCCACGGGTTATCGCGTCGATCAGGACCGGCGACTGCCATCGCAGAAGAAGGCGCCACGTGCGCGTCGGCGTCCCGATCCCCTGGCGGCCATCTTTGACACCGAGATCGTGCCGCTGCTCCAGTCCGCTCCCGGCATCCGGCCGATAGCCGTACTGGACGAGATGCTTCGGCGCCATCCCGAACTTCCGGGCAACGTACGCCGCACATTGGAGCGCCGTATTCGCGACTGGCGCGCACTCCATGGCGAGGAGCATGACGTTATGTTCCGTCAGGTACACGAACCGGTCGTCTCGGGTTGTCCGACTTCACCGAGATGGACAGCTTGGGCATCACCGTGGCGGGTGTCACGCTTGACCACCGCCTTTATCACTTCCGGCTAGCCTGCTCGGGCTTTGAGCACGCTCACGTCATTCTCGGCGGCGAGAGCTATGTCGCGCTGGCTGAAGGGCTGCAGAACGCCATCTGGGCACTCGGGGGCGCGCCGCGCGAGCACCGCAGCGACAGCCTGTCGGCGGCGTTCCGCAATCTCGATGCCGACGCGTGCAAGGATCTGACCACGCGTTACGATGCGCTCTGCGCCCACTACGGCATGCAGCCCACACGCAACAACCGTGGCGTTGCCCACGAGAACGGCTCCATCGAGAGCCCTCATGGCCACCTCAAGAGCGCAGTGCGTGATGCGTTGCTTCTGCGCGGCAGTCACGACTTCGACAATCTCGGTTCTTATCGCCGCTTCATCGACGAGATCGTCGGTCGAATCAACGCGCGTAATGGCAAACGCATTGAACTCGAGCGGGCACTGCTTCAGCCGCTTCCGGTCCAGCGTACGTGCGACTACGAGGAAACGCGCGTGTACGTCACGACCACCTGCGGCTTCGTCCTGCGCAAGGTGTTCTATACCGTCCCGTCACGGTTGATCGGCCATCATCTGCGCGTACGGCTGTACGACGACCGGCTGGAACTGTTTTTGGGCGGCACGGCCCTGATGACACTGCAGCGCGGCCGCGCGGGTCCCAATGGCAAGCACGGCCACGTCATCAATTACCGGCACGTCATTCACGCGCTGCGCCGAAAGCCCATGGCGCTGCTCAATCTGGTCTACCGCGATCAAATCTTTCCGCGCGAGGCGTATCGACTGACCTTCGAACGCCTGCTTGAGCAACTGCCGCAGCGCCAGGCATGCAGGACCATGGTTGAACTGCTCAGCTTGGCCCACGAGCACAACTGCGAAGCGCAACTGGCCCAGGAGCTGCAGCAGTGCCTGGACGATGAACAGTTACCCGACCTGGACGCACTGTGTTTGCGTTTGGAAGCGAAGCGCAGGAACAGCATGCCGGAGGTGAACGTCCAGCTCGCGCCGCTGAGCGACTATGAAGCCCTGCTTGACGATATGGCAACGGAGGTGACGGCATGAGTCTCGACATCGACGCCACCCGCCTGTCGCTGCTGCTCAACGATTTGCGGCTGCCCGCCATCAAGCATATCTGGTCCAGCTTTGCCGAGCGCTCCGACACGGAAGGCTGGCCGGCAGCGCGCCTGCTGATGGCGCTGGTCGAACACGAGATCGCCGAGCGCGATCGACGCCGAGTCGAACGTCACCTCAGGGACGCGAAGCTGCTACCGGGCAAGACACTGGAGAACTTCGATTTCGACGCGGTGCCAATGGTGTCGCGCGCGCACGTCTCGGCGCTTTGCGCGGGCGACGGCTGGTTGCGTAACGGCACCAACCTGATTCTTCTAGGGCCGAGCGGAGGGGGCAAATCGCACTTGTCGTCAGCGATCGGACTAAGCCTGCTGGAGAAGGGCTGGAAGGTCTTCTTCGGTCGCACTACCGACCTCGTGCAACGGTTGCAGGTCGCGCGCCGCGAGCTCGCGCTGGAGTCCGCCATCAACCGGCTGGATCGCTTCGACCTGGTCATCCTGGACGATTTCGCCTATGTCAGCAAAGATCAGGCAGAGACGTCGGTGCTGTTCGAACTCATCAGCGCCAGGTATGAGCGCCGTTCCCTTTGCATAACGGCCAACCAGCCGTTTGGCGAATGGGACAAGGTTTTCCCCGACCGGGCCATGACGGTGGCCGCCGTCGACCGGCTGGTCCACCACTCGACCATCCTTGAGCTGAACGTCGAAAGCTACCGTCGCCGTACTGCCTTGCAGCGCAAGCAGCAGGGGCCAGGGCGCCCGGCCAGTAGAGCGACACCAAAGAACGTTGGGGTGCCACCGACACAGGAGGGTCAACACGGCATCGACCTCACCGAATGACCGAATGATCCGCTGTTCTCATCCTGATTGACGCGCGGCTCGCAGGCAAAGCTAGCCGGCGTCAATCAACCCGGCAACACCTTCCACGCCACCACATTCTCATCCTGATTGTCGCGCAGCCAGAATAACTGCGGCGTCACCATTACACAGCAATCCTCATTGACTGGCGCTTCAGCTTGATTGTCGCGCGACACCCACACGCCCGCGTCAATCAACGCCGCGCGTCAATCAATAAACGCTTGCCAGCGTCAATCAACATCGGCATCATCGTTTCTGCCGCCATTCTCAACTTGATTGTCGCGCGTCTCTCATCCGGATTGTCGCGCCACACCAGGGAATATCCCAAAGTGACGAGCTATCACGCGCGGTGCGAGCACAAGCCGCGGCACGCAGAAGGGCCGTTCTTTTCAAACCTGCTGGAAGCTGTTGGCGATCATGATCCGAACGCGGGCACCAACCGCGCGAAACGCATGCGACTGTCGTTGCGGATCCGGGAAGCGGCTGCGCGCGCTGGCAGCGGGACGGTTCTGCTCTTTTGCGATGAGGCTCAGCGCTACAACGAAAACGAATATGAGTGGCTGAGGGATGTTCACGATGCACTCGACCGCCAGCAGATCAAGCTGTTCACGTTCCTCGTTGGTCAGCAGGAGTTGCTCGCTCAGAAGAGCGCGCTGCAGATCGCCGGGAAGACGCAGATCGTCGCGCGCGTGATGGTCGAAGAACTCGCTTTCCATGGTATCCGCAACGCCGAAGATGTTGCCACGTGTCTGAACGGGTACGACCAGACAGCTTATCCCGAGGGCACGCAATGGAGCTTCACGAGGTATTACCTGCCACAGTCGTTCGAGGCTGGTTATCGACTTGTCAGCGATGCGGCCGTAATGTGGGATGCTTTCGAGGTCGCGCATCACAAGGCGACCCTGCCTGGCCGTCTCGAAATCCCGATGGAATCGTTCGCGCGGGCCGTCGAGATCGTGCTCAAGGATAGCGAACTCAGGGATGCTCCGGGGTATTGTCCGGACGCCTCGTTATGGGCCCACGCTGTGCGGCACTCCGGCTATGTTCAGTCGCGCCATGCAACCGGTCGCGTGCTTGTCCACGCGTAAAGAGGCGCCCGCGCTGATTGTCCCGCGCTTCCCGATACTCAGCCTCGATGAACGACGGCTGACCCCGGCACTGGGCTTCATATTCGATGCGCGGTGGCTGTTGCCGGGCGAGTCGATCGTATCGATCCTGTGGAAGTTCGCGCGTGCGAACGGACTTCCTGGGCACGCGCTGGTGCGGCTGATGGGCGCTGACATCGACCCGTACGAAGGCGTTGAGCCAATGCGCGATGCCGTCGATGTGAAGCATCTGAGGCGCACGCTGCTATTGCCTGGCAAGGTATTGCGCGCTTCACTCCTTGATGCCGGCCGGAGGGGAAGGCATCACCCGGTTTTCCGGTATTGCAGGCAATGCGTATTACTCGGTCATCACAGCGTGACGTACCAGATGTTCAGCGAAAACCGTTGTCCCGCTCACCAACGAAAGCTCGAGACGCAATGCCATCGTTGCGGGCGGGAAACACCCTACATCCTCAACGCGAGACTGGTGGGATCGCCGTATCGCTGTGCGCAAGGTTCTGTCGCGATAACAATTCCAAGGCGAGGAAATTCTGATATAGAGGACTACTTATACCGCCAACGAATAGAATTGCCCGGCAGGAGTTTGTCGGGCACCGTTGTCTTTCATCTGCCCCTTGGCAATCATGTGCGCCACCTCGATGCCACCGAGCAGGATGCGGGCGCACCTGAAATTCTTGAACCCGAGCATGGGTCGGGTGCGCCGCTTGATCGCGCGGTGATCCTGCTCGATGATGTTGTTCAAGTACTTCGTCTGGCGGATCTTAATGGGCGTTTCGCGCTCGACGTTGATGGATTCCAGTGCAGCCAGATTGGCGCCACTTTTGTCGATCGTCACCGTCTCGGGTTCGCCATTCTGAGCAATCGATTTTTCGAAATACTGTCGCGCCGCAGCCTTGTCCCGATGGGCACGCAACAGAAAATCGATGGTGTTGCCGGCCTTGTCGACGGCGCGATACAGGTATTTCCATTGGCCTTTGACCTTAATGTAGGTCTCATCGACGCGCCAGCTCTTACCGACGGCGCGTTTGTGGCGGCGAAACGCTTTCTCCAGCGCGGGCAACAGCTTGAGGGCCCAGCGATGCACAGTCGAATGATCGACCGAAACGTCACGCTCAGCCATCATTTCTTCGAGGTGCCGCAGGCTCAGCGGATAGGCCACGTACCAGCGCACGCAAGTCAGTATCACCTCGAGCGGATAATGCAGGCGTTTGAGCACTCGGGCCACGGCCGGATTTAGCGTCTTCATCAAGGGTTCAGTCGTTCATGTCGTTCCGTACATCATAGCGGACCGCCTTACTGCGACAGAACCCTGATTGGACCGCTTATCCGATTCGAGTTGAAAAAATCAACATGAGCACTCAGAAGCCTGAAGTGATGGTTCTGGGACTCTTCGAGGATGGCAAAGACGGCGGGTTTCAAGGAATCGTACAGATTTACTGCGATCAACCGGTCACTTCCTTCGTTGCGACTGGCTTTAGCGGCGAGCGAGAGTTCAATGAGGTCTCGTTAAAAGACATGATGAAGAGCGAAGTGTTTCCACGCAAACTCGTTAGCAATATCTTTGCTTTATTTTGCAAAGACTCCTCGCTGAATGCGGTTGAACTCAACATGAGTCGCTATTGACGGCCGTTTTTAGGGCGCCTAACCCCGTTGTGCATTCGTTTGCGAACGGCCGCCTTGGAGCGGCGCCGACGTCCCCTCGGGTCGGATACGGAAGTTCGGCGTGGGCCGAGGCCGCTGATGCACCCGTGGAGCTTGGTCTTCCGGGCTCGGCCATAACCGGCCGTTCGACACCGGTGGCTAGATTGGTGACAATCTGACAGTGCGAAGCCGATGGGATAGCTTCACGAATAGCGCGCCTAGATCGGCAGTCTCTCGATTGCGACGGTTGCCTATGCTGGTGGCCTAAAAAGCCAGCTAAGATCATCAAGCGCTAGCCTGTCACATGCAGAATGCTCGCTGCGGCGTCGACAATGATTGAAATTGCCGTTCCTTCAGTCGGTGCCAAGGGACGTGTCAGTGTGGCGTGGTGCGGCCGCCGGCGTCGGACGCTGTTCCGCGCCAAGCTGTCGGTCGACGGCGATGCCAGAAGTCCACCGACAATCTATAGTGGCAACCGTCTGTCTCGGGGCCTCCATGCCTGGCCGCGCTCGAAGCAGAGTCGTTATCGCAACCTCCCTATCAGGCGGAAGACATATGCGGACGCTTCTTGCGGTTGTGGTCCTCTGTTCGTTCGTGGCGCTCTCGCATGCCGCAGGAATCAAATTTCTGACTATTCCCGGCGATGGCTCGGCCCCAGCCCTGAAGGCCATTGTGTGGACACCCTGCACCGATTCGGCAGAGGATTTGACGGTCGGTCCGTACGTCTTGCGAGGGCGTCGAGACTGTCCTACCGCTGGGCACATGTTACCTCTCGTCGTTGTCTCTCACGGGCACGGCGGATCGTACCTGGGGCATCACGACCTTGCCGAGTTCCTGGCGGATGCTGGCTTCGTTGTGGCGGCGATTAACCATCCAGGCGATACGTTCTCTGACATGAGCCGTGCAGCCGAAATATCCGAGTTCGTTGAGCGGCCTACGGACATCAAACGCCTCGTCGATTTTATGCTCGACGATGCTCCAGACGCGGCGAAAATCGACGCTACCAGGATAGGGTTCTTCGGCTTTTCGCGCGGCGGCTATACCGGGCTTGTCTTAGCCGGCGGCAGCCCTGACTTCGCCAATGCAAACGTGCCCTGCACGGACCCGAACCTTCCGATCTGTCATGAGATCAAGCTTGAACGGACGCCCATGACCCTAGTGCGCGACGACCGCATTAAAGCCTATGTGCTGGCAGATCCACTTAACGAGTTTCCGCGAGCACGCGAGCTTGAAAATGTGACAGCGCCCATTCAGCTCTGGGCCTCGCAATTTGGAGGCGACGGAGTGCTGCCCGGGACCATCCCGGCGCTTGCCGATGCACTTCCCAAACGGCCAGAGTTCCATTTTGTCCCGCAAGCAGGACACTTCGCTTTTCTCGCCCCGTGCTCCATCCAATTGAAGCAGATCGCGCCTGAAGTGTGTGTCGATGCCACCGGGTTTGACAGGTCCGCCTTCCATGCCCACTTCGACCAAATGACGCTCCAGTTCTTCAAAGCGAATCTTCGGTGATCGCTTTATCAGAAGGGCCGGACAGGGTGACTGACTG
>NZ_BAYE01000039.1 GCF_000685095.1 Paraburkholderia caledonica NBRC 102488 | reverse complement strand
GCGCCAACGGCGTAGTGACGTTTGCAAAAACTCGCCAAACGACTGGAGCGGGAGGCCAACAGCGACCGCTGCTGGCGCGCTGGACTGGCCCCTGCATGACCGGACACAGGGTCACGCTTAGGTTAGTGAATTTGCTTGTTGGCGAAACTCGCGTGGCGAGCGGTATTTCAAGGCGCTGTGTGGATGCGATTCGTTGTAGTGGTCGAACGCGATGGCCAGGTTTTGCAACGCCGTCCTGGCGTCTGGCTTGGGCATCCACGAAACATAATCACGCTTCATCGTTTTGACGAAACTCTCGGCCATCCCGTTATCGTAAGTCAGCAACTGCTTGTCGTGATGACGGTTGCGCGACCGTAACGGTCGAGATCACCCATCCATTTCATCCCCTGCGCGGTACCCGAATCCAGCTGGCTACTCGCCGCCAGAACTGGGGCGAGGATCGTGTCATGTTCTATGACGAACTTGGCCGGCTGGTATCGATGCTGGCGTCATGGACTGATGTGGACGAACCGGACGCGTTCGCTCAGACCGCAGCGGGACGCTCCGAGTTTCGTGCCGAGGACCTTCGAAGGCTGCGCGCGCTGATCGACGACCTGAGGCCGGAGGTCCTCGGTCGTGTCAAGTAAATTACGCCGTCTGTGTAAGCTAAATAACGCCGTGACAGTCGCGCAGACATTTGACGATCGTGACGGTCATATGGCTGTGTCGCTGGAATGGTTACGCTGCTGTGTCTGGTCTGGCCTTGACATTGCAGTATTAGCGGCATATTTTAAATTACACGTCTCAAGCCGGCGCAGCGACCTTGACCAAGCTCGATTCGAAGCAGGACCGCCTCAGGCGCCTCGGCGTGCTGAACCCTCATCCCGAGCGGGTGCGGGCTCCCTGGTTTCAATCGAACGATTTCTTCGATGCCCGCGATCTGATCCAGGTCAAGTACGAGATGCTGCGCCACGTCAGCGTCGATGGCGCCAAGAAGGCCGACGCTGCAGAGCTGTTCGGCGTGTCCCGCCCGACTTTTTATCAGGCCGAGGCAGCATTTGCGCGCGATGGGCTGGCCGGACTCATGCCGAAACCGCGTGGACCCAAGGGCGCACACAAACTCAATCTCGAGGCAATGGCCTTCGTCGAACGACATCTCGAAGGCGACGGCTCCATTCACGCCCGCGCACTAGCCGAGCAACTGGAATCCGAGCTTGGCATCTCGGTCCACCCCCGCAGCATCGAACGCGCGATTGCGCGCAAAAAAAAACCGTAGAGCCATCCGTCGCCGCCCATCCCCTCGAGCAAGCCTTGACTGCTGCCTACGAGGCACTACGCGACGCGGTAATAGAAGGTGCCCCGTGCCCCGAGGGTGTGGCGGCGATTCGTTATCACGGCATGCTGCATTGGCTTTCCATGCTTGAGATGACGGCCCCTGCGGCCAGCGACGCTCCCGCATCTCGCAGAGAGAAATGCGTGGGCGCACTCCCCGCCAGCGACGAATTGGTACGTCTGTTGGCCAATCTCGTTCTGCGCACCCATTCGGAGCTCGCCCATGTCTACTGAGCTGTATCAGAAAGTCACGCCCGACCACTTGCGGCGTGATGCCTTCCTTTACGTACGGCAATCGTCACTGCGCCAGGTCTTCGAGAACACCGAGAGTACGAAACGCCAGTACGCATTACGCGAGCGTGCCGTATCGCTGGGCTGGCCCATCGAACGCGTGCACGTTATCGACAGCGACCTTGGTCTGTCCGGCGCAAGCGCAGAACACCGGGACGGTTTCCAGCAACTGGTATCGGAGGTCGCCATCGGTCACGCCGGCATCGTACTCGGACTGGAGGTGTCACGTCTCGCGCGCAACAACGCAGACTGGCATCGGCTCATCGAACTTGCCGCGTTGACCCACACCCTGATTCTTGACGAAGACGGCGTCTATGATCCGGCTTACTTCAACGACCGCCTGCTGCTCGGTCTGAAGGGAACCATGAGCGAGGCTGAGTTGCACGTTCTGAACGCGCGGCTGCAGGGTGGGATGCGCAACAAGGCGCGACGTGGCGAGCTCGAACTCCCGCTGCCCATCGGACTGGCCTACCATCCAAATGGATCGGTTGTACTTGACCCTGACCAGCAAATCCACGCGAGCCTGCGACTGCTGTTCGATACTTACCGGCAAACGCACTCGGCGAGCATGGTTGTACGCCGGTTCCGTCGCGAAGGCTGGGTCTTCCCGCGGCGTATCCGCCGCGGCATCGGCAAAGGCGAAGTGCAGTGGGGCGGGCTAAACACATCGCGTGTTCTGCAGATTCTGCACAATCCCCGATACGCTGGGGCCTTTGTGTATGGACGGACACGCATTGGACGCAAGGCTGACCTGACGAGCACGCAGTTAAAGGTCGCGCAATCCGACTGGCAGGTGCTCATCCGCGGCGCCCACGTCGGCTATATCGACTGGGACGAATTCGAGCGCAATCACGTTACGCTCAGGCAAAGCGCAAACGGATTCGGTTCGCTCGCACGAGGTACCGTTCCTCGCGAAGGCGATGGACTGCTACAAGGGCGAGTCATTTGCGGGTTGTGCGGAAATCGCATGCGCGTGCGCTACCAGAAGGTAAGCGGCAGGCTTGAACCGTACTACGTATGTCATGACGTCGCTGCCCATGACGCTGGCAAACCGTGCCAGTCGGTACGTGGACGCGCAATTGATGATGCCATCAGCGCATTACTGCTTCAGACGGTTGGGCCGGCAGCCATCGAAGTGGCGCTCGCGGTCGAGGACGAGATCGCCGGACGTATTGAACAGGCCAACTCCATGCGCCTGAAGCAACTGGAGCGCGCGCGTTACGAAGCCGAACTCGCCCGCCGTCGCTACATGAATGTTGATCCAGCAAACCGGATGGTTGCTGATGCGCTTGAAGCGGACTGGAATGATCGCCTTCGTCGACTGGACGTACTACAACAGGATCACGAACGCCAACGCCGATCGGATCAGGATCTGCTTGGCGACCAGGCTCGCGCGCGCATTCGGGATCTCGCGGATGACTTCGCCGTTGTGTGGAACGACAGACGTATCGAATCGGTCGAGCGCAAGCGTATGCTAAGACTGCTCATTGAAGACGTCTATGGGCTGCCGAGTCGATTTGAGCGACTGCGTTCGCGCGGTCTGCTCACCGGCGCCGAACTCGCCACGCAGCTCAAGGTTAGCCAAACCACGATCCACCAATGGGGACGGCAAGGGCTTCTACGACGGCACGTTTACGGGCATGATCACCGGTGCCTATACGAACCTCTGGGCAATGTCGTGCTCGTCAGAGGTATTGGTGGACGCAAAGCAACGCGGCCAATCTTCGTTGCCGCTCCAACTCCCGGACAAGGTGCAATGTGAAACCTACTCCTTGCTCTGGGGGCTTCTGACGGGCGTCGTGACCGGCTTCAGGCCGATTGCCCGTGAGAATGTCAGCGTCTCGTCGGCAATGTAGCAGGAACCGTTGTCGCTGAGCCACTCGATTTCGCCGTCGGTTTTCAGCGCCCCGTGGAAGCGGTTCTCGACGGCCTGAAGCATCACGTCACGCACCATATCGCCAGTGTAGCCGCCCGTGCTCGCCACCCAGCTCATGGCCTCACGGTCGCAGCAGTCCAATGCAAAGACGACGCGCAATGGCGCGCCATCGTCACAACGGAATTCGAAGCCGTCCGAGCACCAGCGCGCATTGCTCCGGTCCACTGCAATCTTGCCGTCGTGCCGACGCACGGACTGGGCATGACGAGGCCGACGCTCGAGTCGCAGGCCGTTGGTACGCATGACCCGATAAACCCGTTTTGCATTAACGCGAGGTTGGGCCTGCGCGCCCCGGCTTCGCCGCAGCAATGCCCAAACACGCCGGTAGCCGTAGGTGGGCACGTCGGCAACCAGCCCCCGAAGCTCAGTGGCCAGTGGCCCGTCATCCAGGGCTGGCGTCTTGCGCCGGTCGACCCACTCAGTGGGGCGCTTCGATTTGACCGCAAGATTAGAGCGCGACACACCCAGGACTTCACAGACCGTCTTCATCGGTCGTCTCCCGGCAGCAATGGTGAGCGCGCAATCAATTTTTTTGCCCGGCAGTACTCCACTGCTTCGCGAAGGATTTCCACTTCCATCGTCTTCTTGCCCAGCAGTCGCTGGAGTTCGCGAATCTGCTTCATTGCCTCGACAAGGTCGGAGGCTCGCACCACCTGTTCGCCGGCACTCACGGCAGAGAGGCTTCCATCCTGATACAGCTTGCGCCAGGCAAACACCTGGTTCGCATTCACCTGATGGCGACGTGCTACCGCGGAAACGGTCGCTCCGGGTTCGAAGGTTTCGCGCACTATCGCGAGTTTCTCCTCGACGGAGCGGCGCCGGCGCTGTTCCGGCTGGGTCAGAACCTCAACGGGTTCTACATTGGAGCTAGGCTTAAACATAGGCGGAAGACTACCTCAAAGTTTAAGCGTTATCTCGTGTCCGGTTTTCGCAGGGGCCGGCCCACGCGCACAATCGATCTCCGTTCATTCAAGAGATTGATATGGAAACGCTTAACTCTTTCGGCGATAGTCGGCCGTTTTTTTATCTGGCGTAAAAGAAATTGGCCGGAACCAAAGCGGAGCGGACGGCCTCCATTCGACCGCCTGGCCAGGGAATTGCTGATTTGTTCCTGAGGGACAGAAACCGGGCGGATACCGGTATCCGTGAGCGCATCGCCTACAATGTAAAGGTGGGCACGACCTAGCAAGGAGGCTGCAATGACTCAGTCCATGATCAGCTTTGTGGTCGGTCTGGCGGTCCTATTGGTCGTCGCGTTCGTTCTGGCGCAACGTTACATGCGCGATCACAAGGGTGACGAGTTGGTTCGGTGGCTCGATGCACATCACATGGGTTGGATGCACCGTAACCATTGACGGCGCGGTCAACGATGCGGTTCCAGTCAGCGTGTAACAGCCAATGGTAGACCTATTTGTCTTCTGACTACGCGTTGAGGTGAGGCGCCGCCGGCATCTTTTGCGACAGCCTTCACTTCAACAGGACAAGTCTCGGAGCCGTATCACGGCCGACGCCGCCGCCCAATACACTTTTCGCGGTCTTCCCTTGACGCCAGAGTTGACGGGCGATGCTTAAAAATATGCTGGAGCCCCCGCGCGACGAAGATGGAAGACCGGGGACCTCCGTTGACGGAACCAGATCGGCCACCGAGCGCGCCACACCCTCCATCGACGAGACCATGGACCCCATTGGGGCAAACGAGGAGCGCAATGCGGCCATGGAACCGGAGGTATGAAGGGATCCAGACGTTGAATCCCGAACGATGCGCACGACCGGTGCCGAGAGTCAATCGGCGCGTTCGGCTCGTGGCAGAAGCCTGTGCGGTATTCGGAGTTGCATCGATAGCAGCAACGCCCGCATCAATGTCAACGTGATAAGTGGCGTTATATCTATCAGGAGGGTTAGATGGCGACAAGTGACGTGACACTCAACTTTCCTAATCCCAGTCGCACCTACGACGATTCCAGACACTGTGTGTGCTTCTTTGATCCGCGGAACTTGAGGAAGTGCAACAGGTGTGCAGCACACCGCTCCCGGAGCGCTTGCGTGGACGTTGCGCCGTCGCGTCATCCTGAGAAGTGATCCTATCTACGAGACGATGAGATCGTGAAACGCAATATGAATCTAGCGATCGCCATACTGAAGACCCTCGGGGAAAACAAGGCCCCGCACCTCAGTGAATTCGACCTTGAGGGCGCGCTCAAGGACGAGTTCGATGTTTCGAAAACCGAGGGGTATGGTATCAGTTGAGCCTGCTGGCCGACGCAAATCTGGTGCGCTCATTGGGAAGCGACTGGCAGCGAACCTGGGATGGCCACGAGTTTTTGAAGTCTTCAGCTCTGAATGCCTTCGTAAACACCTGAAGGGCGACTCGCGCGCCAGAAACGCCGCCCTGCCCGAGTGCCGCGCACAGCGCGGCGGGCACCTAAGGCGATGGCAGTTGGCCGAAGCGCACCGGGTCCACGATGACGGCCACGCTCCAACGTCGAGCCATCCCGTTTTGTACAACCGTGTGTGCGGGGACCTCGCGTCCTTCCTAACGATCAGGCCTGCGGGATCGGATATCGGTCGCTAGGGTAGCGCGGTTGGTGATACCTGGAGCGGTGAAGGCGAGACGCCTCAATGGCTGAAACAGGCCATTGGCGCGGGACAGTCCATCGGACACTTCGAACTTCCGCGGGGGGCGCTCGCACAACCGGCCACGCAGAGCGACGCGGACTGGAAGGATGATCCCTTCGCCGGAAGCCCGCTCGCAAGGCCGAGCCACCGCTAGGCGATAATCTGCGCCCGGTTTTGCGTTGCCCATCGTCCCAGCGTTCACCTCCACCCCTACCAGCTATAACAACGTCTTACCCGCTTCCGCCTCGTCTCGTCGTCAATAAAAACGAGAACAAAGAATCCTGAGCAAGCGCGATTGCGACCTATGCCTGCGCCGGCGTGACCGGCAGCTTTTCAGCTGTCCCCGACGTGTCGCCGACGGCGGCATCGCTATCGCCGGAGCTCGTGGTCTGGACCTACGCTCATGCGTTCAATCGCATCGGCGATTTCAGCTGGGATCGCATAGTGCACCATGTGGCCCGCCCCGCGTGCAACGAGCAGCGTGCTTTGAGGGATCGCTCGATGCAGTCGGACAGAATTCGCTTCAGGGTCGATGACCTTGTCGTCCGCCCCCGCAAAGATGCTGACCGGCATCTTGAGGTCCGAATAACGGGCGCGTAAGTGTGCGGCGGCCGGAATCATGAACGCGGCATCCTCGGCCTCGGCTCTGATTTGCGCCGGACGGAGCACCATCTCACGAGCGACGGATTCGAAGAAGTCATCTGGAACTGGCGCCGGGGCGAACATTGTTCGCACTGTGCGCTTGAACAAGAGGCGACCGCTCAACGGCGAAACCGTATACCGCAGAACGTCGCCGAGGATGGGAAGCGCTGCTGGCGCAGCTAGCGCTACATCAGCGCGGGCGGTCGGATAGTAATAACCGGAGACCAGCACGAGGCCGCGCAGGTCTGCGGCGTCGCCGACCGCCATGCTTAGCGCGACCAGGGTGCCCCAGGAATGCCCGAGTACGACTGGTTGCGTTACGCCGATCTGCGTGAGCGCCTGTTGTATGACCGCGCCTTGCGTCTGTGCGGTCCACAGCCGGTCGCGTGGCCGCCCGCTGTGTCCGTATCCCGGACGGTCAAAAGCAATCACGCGGTGTCGCTCAGCTAATCGGTCGACCAACCCGCTGGCGATGAAGTCTTGCAGCATTACGGCGTTTCCATGCAGAAGCACGACGGCCGGCCCTTTGCCCTTTTCGATGTAGTGAAGCGGCACGGCGCCGACTTTGATGAAACGGCCGGCTGGCGGATTATCGCGTTCGGCTTTGCGGGCACGTTGTCGAACCCACAGTGCACCGACGGCGGCGGCGGTCGCGGCCGCCGCGAGAGCTCCGATTGTTTTCGCGGTTGCAGGAATTTTCTTGAAAGGGCGGTCCATGACTTCTCCAGTAGTTGCCACCGGCGCAAGCGGATCCGCTTCAGGAGAAGACGAGCTCGCTGCGGCAGCCTGTAAGCGCTCGATATCTTGGTCTACGCGGATTAGCGCTCCCAGGATCGCGTCTCCGGCTTCTGCGCAACGAGCATGCCGCGACCGGCATCCGTGCAGTCCCGCATCCAATTGTTGGCGTTCATTAATTCTGCTAGCCGTCTCCACGGCAGCGCTAATATTGTCCTTTAATTTTGCTAGCGCGCCTTTCCACCGGGACACGGACTCATTGCCCGTCACGAATGACTGTGCCCAGTGCGATAACGGTATAGCGGACATCCGCCCGAGGACTGTGGGGCCGCGAAGTAATCGCAATAGCGCCGTGCTGTATGACGTTTTCTCACTCGTCCACCGAGACGGGCTCTTCCGAAGATTGAGACAATGGCTCTCGGTATCTGCGGGTGCTGCTTCTTTAGGCTAACCGTCCTGCGTCGCTCGGCAGCGGCATTAGCGAAATTAAAGAACACGTTGAACGCGCTAGCAAAATTTACGGACATTCCGTCGTTCACCCGTCGTTGAAACGCAACAGGTGACAAAACCATCAATCCGGCTGTACGGCCCTATCGGATGGGGGGGCAGCCCTTTTCTCGCTATCAAATACCGTGGGCACGGCTAGCAAAATTTACGAACATCAACAGCAGCTGCGCGGTTCGATGGTATTTCCGCTTTGAGTCGAGCCTGCGCGACATTCAAGAGCTGCTGTTCGAGCGCGGCGTGATCGTTACATACGAGACCATCCAATGCTGTTGTGTCGAGTTTGCTAAGGGCTTTGCTCATCGCGCAAAGCGGCGCGACGCAAGCCGGGTAGTACATCGCATCTCGACGAAATGTTCGTTACGCGTCGTGGAGAACCGTATGTGCTATGGTGGGCGGTTTTCGAGCATGGCGCCGAGTTCGACGTCCTACTGCAAAAGCGGCGCGACAAAACCGCGGCCAAACGCTTCTTCAAGCGTGTGCTGCGTTCGGGCTATCGCTGATTGCGACGTCGTCACTTCATAGGATTGCGCTTCAAACTGTCTCCCTACACGGGCAAGTGCGCTTGCGGTGGGCGGTTTACCGTTACTTCAACGCCAATGGTGCCAGAGTGCTTGACGCACGAGGAGCCAGCTGCCGGCTTCGCGTGAACGCCTCAACGAGCGCTATGCATCCCCCAAGTGGCGAGCCTCGACCAGCGAAACTTCCCGACCGGGATTCGCGTCCATCAAGGTATGGGTCTACGAGCGTTCTTCGTCTCCAACCCGGGAAAGAAGAGACTCAAGCAGCCTCCCAAGCCTTGCCCGCTGCTGCGGGGTCAGCCCTCTCGTAGCGCTTACCTGCTGAACTCGTCCGCGCCAGTAGGTCCGGCTGAACACTGAATCTACGCCATCCCCTGACAGAATCCGTTCAAGATGGGCAAGCGCGTCCTCGGCTGTTTGGGGCGTATAAGGGCTCGCCCGATCTCCGAGGCCCTTTTCTGTCGTTGTTTTCATCCACTTCTCTCCCTTGGTGACCGATTCAATCCGCTCCGGACGCCAGGCTTCGGTGAGCCTGCTTCTGGGTAAGTCTGATGCGGCGTGGCCGGCCGGAGAGCGACCACGCACTGAAGGCGACGCGTCGAGTGATCCATCGCACGAGCGCAGCATCGGCAATGGTTAGCAAAGCTCGACGGTGGCCACCCACGGCATTTTCTCGAACTCTCTGAGAACGTCATTGAGCGACCCAGCGAACGTTTCGGTAAATGAGATGGTCATGTCCTCAAAGCCACGTTCGCTGCGGGCCGCAATCTGGACGCGCTCGACGTCATGCGCGACCGGCGTCAGCACCTGCCAGACCGCAGCGACCAGCATGCCGCCGCTCCTCGTACGAACCGTAATCTGATGGCCTGTGCCCGTTGCTAGGCTGGCAATTTCCGGCGACATCCTTCAACCCCTGTCGTTTTGTCTGTTATCCACACGAGTGGCGCGATCACATTCGCCCGCGTGGTTGATGCCACCATTCATGGCGATTCAGGTGTCGTAGCAGTCTTGCCCGTCTTCGCTCACGGCGATAGTGACCGATCACCATGAGCATCGCGATACCGAGGGCCGAGCCTCCGATGATCAGGCCCATCCAGGTTTCACTCATGACATTCCTTTGAGCGCAAGGGTGTTATGTGAATGGCTCCCGCCAGTTTGTGCGGTGCCGGCATGAACCGGCCGGGCGCGCGTGTCGAGTTACTGCATATGCTGGCCACCATTGATCGCAATATTGGAACCGGTCACAAAGGCAGCATCGTCCGAGCACAGGTAAAGCACGAGCGCCGCCACCTCTTCGGGCTTGCCCAGACGCCCCATCGGGATATGCGGTAGTACCTTCGTATCGAGTATCTCCTGCGAAATTGCCGTGACCATCTTCGTCGCAAGGTAGCCCGGTGAAATCGTATTGACGGTGACCCCCTTGCGCGCCACTTCCAGCGCCAGTGATTTGGTGAAGCCGTGCATGCCAGCCTTGGCCGCGGCGTAGTTGGTCTGGCCAACCGAACCCCTGGAACCGTTTACGGACGAGATATTGACGATGCGCCCCCAGCCGCGTTCGGTCATGTCTTCGCAGAGCGGCCTGGTCATGTTGAACACCGAGTCCAGATTGGTGCGAATGACCGCGTCCCAGTTGACCTTGCCCATCTTCCTAAGTGTCATGTCCTGCGTGATCCCGGCGTTATTCACCAGAATATCAACCGGACCGACTTCAACCTGGATCCTGGCCGCACAGTGCTGGCATGAGTCATAGTCGGCGACGTCAACTGGGTACGCGCGGAAGCTACGGTCCCGGATTTCCATGGCCGCTAGCCATTCGGCTGCGCCGATGTTGTTCGGCGAGTGCGTGACTACAACTGCATAACCCGCGTCATACAGTTTCGTGCTGATCGCTTCTCCGAGGCCGCCCATCCCGCCCGTAACTACAGCGATTCGTTTCGTCATCATTTCCATCCGTGATCGTAATAACTGCGAGGCCCTTGAATACCCAATGGCTGCCTCGCAAAACCCGCCATCGCGCTCCCACAAAGCCGGGCCGCCTCCAGCGTTGAGGAGGAACGGCTTCGGCACTGATTGAACTGCGCGGGTTTTTCTAGGTTTGTGGTATTGCGCGAATGGAGTCTGGTGCGCCTGCGAGCGACAACCAGCCGCGACGGCGCACTGCTCTATAGGTGAAGGGAGGCTCCCACTTGCTCTACGTCTTCCTGGCGCGCTCGTTAGACTGCGACGCAGCGTTTTCGCTGGCACCGGTGAGCATCGCGGAAACATTGGCCTGGGCGACTTCTACGACGCTCTGAACCGACTTGCGCACCGTTTCCGCCGTGTCGCTGGCCGTCGACAACGCTGATTTCATGGTGACGGCAGCAGGCGTCTCTGACCCCGCCGGCGCATGCTTTGCCCAGTTACCGATGCGGGCCAGTGGATCGCGGCTGAACTGGTCGCAATACACGTCGATGATCTTTGCCGAGGCGGAGTGGGTCGTGACCACAATGTCATGGACATGCTGCTGGTACGACAACGTCTTTGCTACAGCGGACTGGGCCAGGCGCAACGGTGAAGCCAGCCACCCGGCGCCCGCCGCGTCGGGATTGATGTCCTGAAGACGCGCGGTACCTTCGGATAGAACGGAGCGTCCCGCGTGCAGATTCAGGCCGGCCAGTTTCTGTACCCCTTCAAACGCCTCGATGGCCAACGAAAAGGAGGTGAAGACATTCGATCTATAGCATTGCATCAGTTCTTCACACGAAAATGCGTTCATTGCCTTCCCTGATTGATGTGAAACAATTCCCCAACAGACGCACCGGATCGCCAAGCTTCGCCGAAGTGAAAGTGAGCAGCCACGCTCGTCATTAGTATTACTAAATTCTTCGAAGCCAACTGCATCGCGAATCTACGGGCTCGCCATATAGGCGAAACCCCCGAATTTCTAACGTGGGCTCCCGGCCGGACGGCAAAAGACGATCACAAGCAATTTGTCCACATGCGGCCCTCTGGGGATCTTCAACGACGAATATACGTATGAAGCTACATATAGTGGGATTAGAGGTTTCATTCTAACCGCAAAATGTTACGTATTTTTGCAGCGCAGCTAAGTAATTACCCTAGTTCTTGACGAACCATCTGGACGGAGCGGAATATCGGATGATTCGGATTCCATACATACTGTTCCAAAGCCGCGATAAAGCGCACGATGCGCAACTTGTGTCACGAGGGCGAGCCATGGCGTTATGCAAACACAGCGGTCTACGTCGGCAGGGGTACGTGCAGGCCAGCCATTGAGCCACAATAGAAAACTGATTCCGGGTGCCGACGCTGTCTGTGTAGCGGAAGGCAAAACGCCTGAGCGCGCGATCGCGAGCGCCCGGATGACCCGGCGTGGTCGTAGAACCTGGCATGTGCGCACGCTCCTTGTTCGGGAACCGGGAGATCTCCAGTCTGGCCTGTCGCAGGATGGACAGGTCCGCATCGGGAAGGCGAGGAGCCGTAGCCGATGATGAACGGACGGGAGAAGTCAGACTCCGCCGTAGTAGCGATGAAGCCTGCGAACAAGGCTGGGGAACCAACTGCGGAGTGGGCGGAGCCAAGGGCGGGGACCAAGGGAACACGGGTCAGCCACGCACGCACCGGGCGCAGTACCGGGCAACCGTGCCACAGGGGCTGGAACGTGTACGGCAAGCTGCAAGACAGCGGAAGAAGGAGCGGTTCACCGCGCTTCTACACCACGTGACAGTCGACCGACTTCGGATGGCATTCCTTGCGCTCAAACGCAATGCGGCTCCCGGAGTGGATGGCCTGACGTGGCGGTACTACGAGGCAGGACTGGAAGAGCATCTCCAGCGCCTGTTCGCGCAGGTACAGAGCGGAGCGTACCGGGCACTGCCTGTTCGGCGACAGTACATACCGAAGCCGGACGGCAGACAGCGCCCGCTGGGGATTGCCGCGCTGGAAGACAAGATCGTCCAGCGTGCGGTGGTGGAAGTGCTGAACGCGATATACGAGGAAGACTTTCTTGGTTTCTCGTACGGGTTCCGGCCCGGGCGTAGTCAACACGATGCGCTGGATGCGTTGGCGACGGCCATCACCCACACCCCGGTGAACTGGATTCTGGACGCGGATCTTCGGAGCTTCTTCGACTCGGTTAGCCAGAGTTGGCTAGTCCGTTTCATTGAGCACCGGATCGGCGACCAGCGCATCATCCGCCTTGTGCGCAAGTGGCTCAAGGCGGGTGTTCTTGAAAACGGAGAGATTAGCGTCAGTGAGACCGGTACACCACAGGGATCAGTGGCTTCACCGCTGTTCGCGAATGTGTATGTCCGCCGGTACGGGTTCTCCGCCCGGTCTGTTGGCTGCCGCGTGGCTCCTGAGCTTGTCGGTGATCAGCTCGCGCGGTGCTCGTGCGTGCTTCCGCTGTGCCTCCTATCATGTGCATGGCTTTCCCAAACGCGACCCTATGCAGAAATCGTCGTCGTCAATGGGCTACGGAGACAAGACGGTCAGAAAAGCGCTGCCTAAAATGCTTCGCATAAATACCGTCACTACGACCGCCTCCCATACCGGCGCGTAGTGCGAGCCGTCCCTTGTTGGGTGCATCGACTTATGTGGGCGCTTGCTGAGCTTGAACAAGCCTCGTAAACCGAACCCGAAAAGCGGCTGGCGAACCTTCCAAATTAAAAGGAAACAGCATGAGCAACAACATCTTCACTGGCACGATTCCGGCCCTCATGACCCCGTGCACCGCCGACCGCCTGCCAGATTACGACGCACTCGTCGCCAAAGCACGCGAACTGGTTGATCTCGGCATGTCCGCCGTCGTTTACTGCGGTTCGATGGGCGACTGGCCGCTACTGACCGAAGCCCAACGTCAGGAAGGTGTCGCGCGGCTCGTGGCCGCCGGCATCCCCACCATCGTTGGCACGGGCGCGGTCAACTCGAAAGAAGCGATTTCTCATGCTGCGCACGCCGCAAAAGTAGGGGCGAGCGGCTTGATGGTTATCCCGCGCGTGCTGTCTCGCGGGGCGTCGGCCGCCGCGCAGAAAGCGCACTTCGCCGCGATTCTCGAAGCGGCTCCGGCACTACCCGCCGTCATCTATAACAGCCCGTACTATGGTTTCGCTACGCGTGCGGACCTGTTCTTCGAACTGCGCGGCAGGTATCCGAACCTGATCGGCTTCAAGGAGTTTGGCGGTGCTGCCGACATGCGTTACGCAGCCGAGCACATCACGAGCCAGGACGACACTGTGACGCTCATGGCGGGCGTTGACACGCAGGTCTTCCATGGCTTCGTCAACTGCGGCGCCACGGGCGCTATTACCGGCATTGGCAACGCATTGCCGCGCGAAGTCCTTCAACTGGTCGAGCTGTGCCGCAAGGCGGCGAAGGGCGATGTCACCGCGCGCCGTCAGGCGCGGGAACTGGAATCGGCGCTGGCTGTGCTGTCGTCGTTCGATGAAGGAACCGACCTGGTGCTTTACTACAAGTACCTGATGGTGCTCAACGGTGACACGGAATATTCGCTGCATTTCTACGAAACCGATGCGCTGAGCGAGGCGCAGCGTCGTTACGCGCAGACGCAGTACGAGTTGTTCCGCAACTGGTATGCGGAGTGGTCGAAGGAAGTGAATGCTTGAGACTTGAGCAACTGCAGTGCATGCAACATCGGAAAGCGCCCCACGTGGGCGCTTTTTTCATTGGAAGCCGCGAGAGAAAACCCTTAGAGACAGCCGCGCCTGCTCCGGTTAGAGCGACGCGCGAGGGCGCCGACGACTATGCAGATTTCTGCCTGGTTGCTGTCGATTTCCCTCAAGACTCCGCGATTTTTGGACTCTTATATTGCTCAAGCCATCCACCGGTTGGACCGGAAGGCGACAGGCATGTGCCTGCCACACAAGTGCGGGCGCGGGTACCGCGGTAATCCACTAAACGAGGAGCACAAGAACAATGCAATTCCATAGGACCGTCATCTCCAGCGCAATCGTCATGGGCCTCGCCCTGGCAGGCGCACCATGCTCCTATGCCGCAACGCCGGTCGATGTCAAGATCGGCTTCGCTGCGCCCCTCACCGGCGGTCAAGCCCACTATGGCGCGGATTTCCGCAGCGGGGTGCAGCTCGCCATCGAGGATATGAACGGGACGAATCCGGTTATCGGGGGCAAGCCTGTGCATTTCGTACTGGACGCCCAGGACGATCAGGCCGATCCTCGCACTGGCACGACGGTTGCACAAAAACTCGTGGACGACGGCGTGGTCGCCGTGATTGGCCACTACAACTCGGGCACCAGCATTCCGGCCGCGCCGATCTACGCGAAAGCGGGCACGCCGCAAGTTGCCATGGCCACTGCCCCCAGCTACACGCGCCTCGGGCTGCCCACCACGTTCCGCCTGCTGACTTCCGATACGCAACTCGGCGCCGTGCTCGGTGACTTCGCTGTGAAGGGGCTCAAGTTCAAGCGCCTCGCGATCGTCGACGATCGCACCGCCTACGGACAAGGCGTGGCCGAAGAGTTCGCCAAGGCCGCGAAGGCGGCGGGCGCGACGGTGGTCGCCGAGGAATACACGAACGACAAGGCCGTGGACTTCCGCGCGATTCTCACCAAGATCAAGCAGGCGAATGTCGACGCGGTGTTCTACGGCGGCGCCGACACTCAGGCTGCGCCGATGCTGAAGCAGATGCGCTCGCTCGCAATCAAGTCGACTCTGCTAGGTCCGGACATGCTCCAGTCGGATAACCTGATCAAGATTGCAGGCGAGGCGTCCGAAGGCACGTTGGCCGCGTCCGAGGGCAGCCCCCTCTCGCAGATGCCGGGCGGCAAGGCGTTTGCCGAGCGTTACCAGAAGCGCTTCAACCAGCCGGTCGAACTGTACGCACCCTATGCCTACGACGGCACAATGGCCGTGTTCAATGCAATGAAGAAAGCGGACTCGACCGATCCGCATGTGTTCCTGAGCGCGCTGAAGGCCACGAATATGAAGGGCGTCACGACAAGTGAACTCTCTTACGACCAGTACGGCGACCTCAAGTACGGCGGCGTGACGGTGTACAAGGTCGTCAATGGCACATGGAAGCCGCTGCAAACGGTGGGTACGAAGTAAGTCACCATCGAAGATGGGCGGTGCGCTCAGACACCGCCCGCGCAGACTGCTCACGTCACCGGAAGCGCGAAACACGTGAGCGATTTGCCTCCAGATACCGCGACGATGCCCGTTGAGATTCCCTCGCAAGTTTCTACTCTCGCATAGCTCGCGTGGTTGAGTACTGGCAGTGCTTACCGGTGCGTCCCGGTGTCGTGGCGCACTTCCCTTTGCTGTGCCCAAATCGTCACTGCCATAGCGGCGTTCGAACAAGACGGCCTTGCGGCCGATGCGTAGGATGGTGGACATGAACTCCATTACCGTTATCGACTCCCACACCGGCGGCGAGCCTACACGGCTCGTCGTTGAAGGCGGCCCTGATCTGGGCCGTGGCCAGATCGCTGAGCGGCTCGACATATTTCGCCGCGATTTCGATCACGTGCGTGCGGGCGTGGTCAACGAACCGCGCGGCTCCGACGTCATGGTCGGCGCGCTGCTTTGCGAACCGCATGATACGAGGTGCTCGGCGGGCGTGATTTTCTTCAACAACGTCGGTTTTCTCGGCATGTGTGGACACGGCACGATCGGCCTCATCGTGTCGCTCGCGCACATGGGTCGCATCAAGCCGGGCGTACATCGCATCGAAACGCCCGTGGGGGTAGTCGAAGCCGATTTGCACGGCGACGGCAGCGTGAGCGTCCGTAACGTGCCCGCGTATCGCTATCGCACGGAAGTGCAGCTCGACGTGCCGGGACTCGGCCGCGTGCATGGCGACATCGCATGGGGTGGCAACTGGTTCTTCCTCGTCGCCGATCACGGCCAGACGCTCGAATTTGCAAACGTCGAATCGCTCACGAATGTCACTTGGGCAATTCGCGCCGCGCTCGGAGCCAACGGCATCACTGGCGAAGGCGGTGCGCTCATCGACCACATCGAATTGTTTGCGGATTCGACCACGCCCGGTGTCGATAGCCGAAACTTCGTGTTGTGTCCCGGCAAGGCTTACGACCGTTCGCCATGCGGCACCGGCACGAGTGCAAAGATCGCGTGCCTCGCCGCCGACGGTCACCTCGCACCCGGCGCGACCTGGCGGCAGGAAAGCATCATCGGCAGCATATTCGAAGCGAGCTACGAGCCTCATGAAGACACGAGTAATGACGTGGACAATGCCAGCCGCCACTACGTGCGTCCCAGCATTCGCGGCACGGCGCACGTGAGCGCGGAGGCAAAGCTGATTTTCTCCGCGGACGATCCTTTCGCATGGGGCATTCGCGCGTGATTCGGCCGGGTCAGTCGAGTCCCGACGTCGTGGTGGTCGGCGCGGGCATCGTCGGCGCGGCTTGTGCACACGAACTGGCGGAGCAGGGCGCTGACGTGCTCGTCCTCGATCGCGCGGGCGTGGGCGGCGGAGTGACGGCAGCGGGTATGGGCCACCTCGTGCTGATGGACGACTCACCTGCCGAATTCGCGTTGTCTGCGTGGTCGCGCGATCTGTGGCTCGAGCTCGCGCCGCGTCTGAGTGCGCGCGAGGCGTTCGTGCGATGCGGCACGCTTTGGGTCGCCGTAGACGACGAGGAATACGAACTCGCGCAGACGCGCCAGCAGGCACTTGTGCAGGCCGGCGTCGACTGCTCGTTGCTGGACGCACAGCAGATGCGCGAAGCGGAACCCGAACTGCGCGAAGGCTTGCGTGGCGGCGTGATGCTCCCCGACGACGCCGTGGTGTACGCGCCTGCCGCTGCCGCATGGCTGCTCGCGCAGCCAGTGAAAGGACGCATGACGTGCAGGCTCGATACGCAGGTTGCGCGCGTGAAACGCGAGGGCGTCGTGCTCGAGAGCGGTGAAGCGATCGCAGCGGGCGCCGTGCTAGTGGCCAACGGTCTGCAAGCGTCCGATCTGCTGCCCGGGCTACCGATGCAGGCGAAAAAAGGGCATTTGCTGATCACCGATCGTTATCCGGGCACGATCCGTCATCAAATACTTGAACTCGGCTATATCAAGAGCGCACACAACGCGAGCGGTACGTCGGTGGCGTTCAACGTGCAGCCGCGTCCAACCGGTCAGATCCTGATCGGATCGTCGCGGCAATTCGACACTGTCGATCCGGCTATCGAACCAGACGTTCTCGCACGCATGCTACGCCGCGCCGCGGAGTATCTGCCGGCATTGCCGACGCTCAACGCGATTCGGGCCTGGACCGGCTTTCGTCCGGCCACGAGTGACGGCTTGCCGTTGATCGGGCCCGCAGCACCGTTCGGGGACGACTCCTGTCACCGTTCTACGTGGCTCGCGACGGGTCACGAGGGCCTCGGCGTCACGACGGCACTCGCTACGGCCAAACTGATCGCCGCGCAGATGCTCGATCTGGGCGACGTGCTGCCAATCGACGCTGCGCCGTACCTGCCTGCACGCTTCGAAAACGTGGGAGTCAGTCATGCGTGACCCCGTGACGATTAGCGTGGACGGACGCAACGCGCAGGTCGAGCGCGGCAGTTCGGTCGTAGCGGCTATCGCGCTCGTAACGGGCGGTGCGGACGTGGTGACGCGCGAATCCGTGAGCGGCGCGCAACGCGGGCCGCTGTGCGGAATGGGCGTGTGCCAAGAATGCCGCGTGACGATCGACGGCGTGCGCCATCGGCTCGCCTGTCAGACGCTCTGCACCGACGGCATGAACATCAGGACAGCAAGGTCTGCATCATGAATTTCGATATCCTGATCATTGGTGCGGGGCCTGCGGGACTGCATGCTGCAAGTGTCGCTGCGCAAGCAGGTGCTACAGTTGGCATCGTCGACGATAACGCACTGCCTGGCGGTCAGATCTGGCGACAAGGACCGCATCATCGACCGCAAGGGCGCGGACGCGAAGCAATCGATGCGGTGGCGCAAGCCGCGAACGTCGCGCGTTTGCGCGGTACGCGCGTCGTGCAGGCGCTTCGTGAACACGAGTTGCTCGTGGAGGATGTTACACGCGGCTATGCGATCGGTTACGACAAGCTCATCATCGCAACCGGCGCGCGCGAGCGTTTTCTGCCCTACCCGGGATGGACACTCCCTGGCGTGACAGGGGCGGGCGGTTTGCAGGCGCTGGTGAAGGGCGGCATGCCGGTGCGTGGCGAGCGCATCGTTATCGCAGGGACAGGCCCGTTATTGTGGGCGGCGGCCGTGACCGCGCGCGAACAGGGCGCGCACGTTGCGGCGATTGTCGAGCAGGCGCCGACGCATGCAGTGCGGCAATTCGCAATGTCGCTCGTGGGCACGCCAGCGAAACTCGCACAGGCGGCGCGCATGCGGTTCGCTTTGCGCGCGACGCCATATCTGCGCGGCGCCTCGGTGAGCGCCGCACACGGCGATCAGAAGATCACGCAGGTCGTGGTGCAGCAGGGTACGAGGCAAACGCAGATCGACTGCGACAGGCTCGCCTGCGCGTATGGTCTCGTCCCCAACACGATCCCGGGCACGGCGCTTGGTTGCGATGTCGCCGAAACGGACGGCGTGCTCGCCATCGTCGTCGATGACTTTCAGGCAACCACCCAGCCGGGCATCTATGCGGCCGGAGAATGTACGGGCGTCGGCGGCATGGAACTGTCTGCTGTCGAAGGGCGTATCGCCGCGCTTGCTGCGATTGGCAACGTAGCCGATGCCCGTGCTCTCTTTGCGGAGCGCGAACGCTACCGCCGCTTTGCAGCGAAAATGCATACGGCCTTCGCCCTCGATCCGCAACTCCGCGGACTCGCCACGGCAGACACTGTGATGTGCCGCTGTGAGGACGTCAGCTTTGGTGACGTCGCGCAGCATCGCGGCTGGCGTGATGCCAAGTTGCACACACGCTGCGGCATGGGGCCTTGCCAAGGCAAGATTTGCGGGGAAGCAGCAGCGTTTTGCCTCGGCTGGTCGCGCTATGGGCAGCGTCCGCCGTTCTCGCCTGCACGCGTGAGCACCTTAATGAGCTTCCAGACGCCGGTCTGAACGCCGGGAACCGCGAGCGTTCGAGCGACTGGGGCGTCGGCATAATCAAGCCAATCCAGATTCGCAACACTTAGCCATGAACCAACTGCTCCTTTCCGCTGTCACTGGAAACACGACCCTGCAGCAGATGGTGGCGCATTACGCGCTGCTCGTGCCGCTCTTCGATGCCATGCCCGATGTGGTCTTTTTCGTAAAGGATCACGAGGCACGGTATGTGATCGTCAATGCGACCCTCGCGGCCCGCTGCGGTTACAAGGACCGGCGGTCACTGCTGGGGAAGACAGCAGCAGAAGCATTCCCTTCGCGCTTTGGCCGCATCTATATGGAACAGGACAAGGCGGTTGTGCGAGATAACAACCGGCTGGTCGATCAACTTGAACTGCATCTCTATCCAGGTCGCCAGCCCGGTTGGTGCCTTACCTCGAAAGTACCGCTGCGCGATATAAAGGGACGCGTCCTGGGCGTCGCAGGTATCTCGCGCGATCTTCGAGCGGCTGCAAGTACACATCCCTCGTATCAACGTGTTGCGATTGCAGTAAAGCACATTCAGGATCATTACGCGCATCCGCTGAAGTTAGCGGATCTTGCAGCACTTATCGACATGTCAGTTGCGCAGGTCGAGCGCTATTTCTTCAGAGTCTTTCACCTTACGCCTCGACAGATGCTGCTGAAAACGCGGCTGGATGCAGCTTCGCAATTGCTCGCGGGTAACCTTAACATCACCGACATTGCGACGCGTTGCGGCTACACCGATCACAGTGCATTCACGCGTCAATTCAAGACGACGGTGGGGATTACGCCGACCCAATATCGCTCGTTGCTGCAACCCGCGGCGACGTCCGTCAGGAAGCATTGAAAAGCGGAAGGCCCCGCGTCCGTTTCGTCGTTGGGGAAACCTCGACGCAAAACCAATGGAAGCGGACGAAAAGTGGGGGAACGATCCCTCAACGGTGAACGGCCTCGGGCAGGGCGGGATAAGGCTTGCCTGCGGTCGCCGATAGTCTCTGTACACAGTATGACCCGGACGAATTCACTCGCCAGATGCAACGTTCGAGCACTGTGCCGGAATGCAAGGGTGGTGCATCAGCGAAACCTTAAACAAAAGATTCTCAATAAGCAGCTTCTGCGCACTTGCGTGCGCCTGCTTCGGCCGCCATGAAGCGTTGATGGAGCAGGCGAAGGCCCGGCGTTTTGTGCGTATCTTTTTCCAGTTGGTGCTTCACGCCCGCTACGACTTCCAGGTTCTGTCAAGGAACGTCTGCATGACGTTCGGTGAGCTAGGCGCGCGAGCGATCTGCGGCGCCTTCAACTCGGGCGTGAGAAAGAGGTCATACGCGCTGCCCCGGCCGACCGCGACGCGGTTGTGCGTCTGATCGACGTCCTCACTTGTTCTGACTGTCGAGTCGTCCCGCAATAGATAGGATCTTCCGTTCAGCATATACGGCGCGGTAAGCGCAATCTTCTCGCCGCGCAACGGATCGGCGACGAAGGAGCCGAAATCGGCGCGCTCCTCGCTTACCGCCTGCACCGATTTGCCGGCCTTGTCGAAGACCACGAGTTGCAGTTCTACACTCAGCGTTTTCGCAGACCATCGCGCGAGATCGACCGCGACGCCGAAAGGCGCGCCGGTTTGCGGATTTTTGCTGGCGAGAATCGGGTCGTCCAGATTGATCGACGCGCGCATCGTGCCCGTAAGCGTGAACGCGGAAACAATGGCTTGATCGATGGGCAGTGGTTCACCAACGCCGGTTCGATCTGAAGGCGTCGTGTTCGCGACACCGCTGGGCCAGCGCCTGACAACGTCATCGCGGCAATCGTCTACCCGCCACCTCTTTGCAATGTCGGCCCGCTCAACCCCAAGGCCGTGTTGATGAGCGCGAGATGACTGAGCGCCTGGGGGAAATTGCCAGCGAGTTCGCGGCGCTGGACGTTGTATTGCTCGGAGAGCAATCCCACATCGTTGGCCGTGGCCAGCACTCGCTCGAAATGTTGCCGCGCTTCCAGTGTGCGTCCTTGCAGGTTCAGGCAATCCGCCATCCAGCAGGAGCAAGCAAGAAACGTCCCTTCGCTCGGGCCGGAAGCATTGCGTTCGTGGCGTCGTATGAGTCCGTCTTCGCTCAACTGACGTCGAATGTTTTCGATGGTCGAAGCCATGCGCGGGTCGTCGGCGGAAATGAAACCCACCAGCGGCATCAGCAGCAGACTGGCGTCGAGTTCTTCGCCACCGTAGTACTGCGTGAAGGTGCCGAGCCCTTCGTTCCAGCCTTCGCGAAGTGCTTCCTGACGAATGCGATCGCGCAGCACGGAGAGCCGTTGGATAATCGCGGTCCCCGTGCTGCCCGACTGACGGCGGTTGACGAAACGGTCGAGCGCCACCCAGACCATAATGCGCGAGTATGTGTAGTGGCGCGGCGTTGCTCGCGCTTCCCAGATTCCGGCGCCCGGGAGGCGCCACACTTTCTCCAGGTGTTCGACAATGCGCGTCTCGATCAGGTCCTCGTGGGGCGCGGGGTCGAGTCCGCCCCGTCGTGCGACGTCGAGGCAGTCGATCACTTCTCCCAGCACATCCAGTTGATGCTGATGAGCCGCGGCATTGCCGATCCGAACCGGCTTGGCGTAGCGATGACCGGGCAGCCAGTCCACGGTCCACTCGCGGAGATGACGCCCGCCATCCACGCGATACATGATCCTGCTTCTTTCAGGCTCGATCGAAATGGTGCGTAGTAGCCAGTCACGCCATGCACGGGCTTCCCCATGAAACCCCGCATTGAGCAGGGCGACCATGGCGAAGCTCGTGTCGCGCAACCACGCATAGCGATAGTCCCAGTTCAATTCGCCGCCTGGCGCTTCGGGCAGCGAGGTCGTCGGCGCGGCGACGATCGCGCCGGTACGGCGATGCATTAGCGCTTTCAGCGTCAACAGTGAGCGACGAACCGCCTGCGGCCAGGCCGTCCGGCTGTCGTCGAACGTGGCGATCCAGTTACGCCAGAAGCGCTGCGTTTCATCGAGCGCGTGCTGGACATCGAGCGGTTGCGGCGGCGCGTCGTGTGCGCGCTTGCAGGTCATCGTGAAGCTCACGCAATCGCCTGCCTTGACTGTGAAGCGCGAGCGAATAGTGCGGGCCGCCAACTCGATGTGTGCGTCTGTCCGAAGTACGACGCAGTCCGGTCCGATGCGCGCCTCGACCCCGCCGTCGCGGTGTTCGAGCAACGGCGCCAGCTCGCCGTAGTTGAAGCGCAACCGCAATGCCGAGTCCATTTCGACGACGCCGTGTAATCCTGTAACGATGCGGACCACCGAACTCGGACCGTCGCCGACCGGCATGAAGTCAGTCACGCGAACGGCGCCGTCCTGGACTTCGAAGTCGGTCTCCATGATCAGCGTGTCGGGCTGATAACGCCGCGCGTGACCTCTGACGGGGGCGACCGGCGACAGCATCCAGTGGCCGTTATCGGCAGTGCCGAGAAGCGCGGCGAAACACGCATCGTCATCGAAACGAGGCCAGCACAGCCAGTCTATCGAACCGTCACTGCTGAGGAGCGCCGCCGTTTCGCCGTCGCCGAGCAGCGCATAGTCCTCGATCGGGCGGCTCATGGCTCAGCTCCGCCGCCTCGCCACGGCGCAAAGCAGGCTCAGTGCGCCCGCGCCCGCGAGTACCCAGAAGAAGGTCCGATGACGATCGGTGAACATCTCCCATGAGTGCTGCGTCGCTTCGCCGTCGAACCTGCCGTGCGCCGCGTAGTCGCCTTGTACCGGCTCGAACAGATTGCCGGCAGCGCCGCTTTCGAGGGGTTCATTTGTCAACTGACCGGTATAGCCCGACTTCGCGAGGTAGCGGTCGATGAGCGCGGGCGCAACGCGGTTGGCCAGTATCGCCTTCACGGTCGAGAATCCCACCCACACTTCGCGACGACGGTGAGTCGCCGCGAAAAAGATGGCCCGCGCGGCGACCTCCGGTTGAAAGACCGGCGCCACGGGCCGGGCGCGCTTGCCCATCTTGTTGCGGGCCCAGTCGAACTGCGGTGTGTTGACGGCGGGTAGATCGACCATCGTCAGATGGACCTTCAAACCGTCGTGAATGATCTCAGAGCGCAGAGAATCCGTGAAACCGCGAATCGCGAACTTGGCGCCGCAATAGACCGATTGCAGCGGCACCGAGCGGTAGCCGAGCGCGGAGCCGACGTTGACGATCGTTCCGCGGTTGCGTGTGCGCATGCGCGAAAGCGCCGACATCGTTCCGTGGACCTGGCCGAGATAGGTGACTTTCGTGCCCCGCTCGATCTCGTCGGGCTCAAGGGCAGAGACTGGCGCGAACGCGGTCGCCATCGCAACGTTGACCCAGACGTCGATCGGACCGAGCGTCTCTTCCACGCGCGATGCCGCTGCGCCCACGGCGCTCGCGTCGGCGACGTCGGTGGGAAGGGCAAGTGCGCGCACGCCGAAGCCCGCTTCGATTTGAGCGGCAGCCCGCGTGAGCCGGGCTTCGTCGCGCGACAGCAGCGCGACGTCATAACCGTGGCGCGCAAACTCATCTGCGGCCGCGCGTCCCACGCCCGCACCGGCACCGGTGATGACGGCTACCTTGCGTCCAGTAACGGTTGTTCGCATCAGAGGTCTCCTCGCGCCGCAAGCGCTTCGATCCTGTCGGCCGTGCGCATGGCGATTGCCTGTATGGTCAGCGACGGATTCACGCCGCCAACGGTCGGAAACACGGAGCCGTCGCAGATCCATAGGTTGTCGATGTCCCAGCTGCGGCAGTCGGCATTGACCACGCTGGTCGCCGGATCGTCGCCCATGCGGGCCGTGCCGTTCAGGTGGCATGTGTCGTCGGTTTCGCGCCAGACGTCGCGCGCGCCGGCCGCTTCGAGCGCGAGGCTCATGAAATCGAGCGAATGCCTGACCAGTCGCTTGTCGTTGTCGCACAGCGAATAGGTCACTCGCGCAACGGGCAAACCGTACTGATCCTTCTCGTCGGCGAGTGTCACGCGGTTGCGCTCCTGCGGCATGGCTTCGCCGACTATCTTCAGCCCCGCCTGATGGTTGTACTTCCGCATCTCGTCCTGCAACTGCTGGCCCCACAGACCTCGGCCGTTCTGTGTCGATACCCACGCGACCGGCAACGGTCCTTGACTCATGTAGCAATAGCCGCCGAAGAAGTCCTTGCCCTTATCCTCGTAATTCCAGTGCTCAGTGAGAGATAGCGAAGGCGGCCCCTTGTACCACCGGATTTCCTCGTCCATCGTGCCCCAGACTGCCTGATTCAACTGCACCATCAGATTCTTGCCAACGAGGCCGGAACTGTTGGCAAGGCCATCCGGGAAGCGCTCGGTCGCGGACATCAACAACAGGCGCGGCGTTTCGATTGCATATCCCGCGACCACGACATTGCGCGCCCGCTGGAACTGCCAGCGGCCCTCGCGCATGTATTCGACGCCGCTCGCGCGCCCGTCGTCGCCCATGGCGATGCGGCCGACCATCGCGAGATCGCGAATCTCGGCGCCGGCGCGGACGGCCCGCGGTATCCACGTGACAAGCGCGCTCTGTTTCGCGTTGGTGGCGCAGCCCGCCACGCAGAAGCCGCGGTAGACGCACGGATGGGCGCCGCCGCGCGGCGCTGAGACGGTCGCGAGCGGCGTGGGCGACCAGTCGATGCCCAGCGCCTCGCAGCCGCGCGCCAGCACGAGCGCGGACGCATTCAATTCATGCGCGCGATACGGGTAGCGCGGCCGCTTCGGCCCCCACGGATAATTCACCGGGCCCGCGATCTTCAGCGCCTCCTCGACTTCGCCGTAGTAGCGCCACATTTCGCGCCAGTCGAGCGGCCAGTCCGCGCCGTAGCCGAGCAGCGAACGCGACTTGAACCACTCGGGCCGGAAGCGCAACGAGACCATCGCGAAGTGGACGGTGCTGCCGCCCACCGCTTTGCCGCTGTTGTTGTTACCGAGGTGAAGCGGGTTGTCGCCGTCGCAGATGCGCTCGTCCGTCCAGAAGAGCTTGCCCTGATGCGTTTCGTCCGATGCGAACTCTTCGAGCGGGCGCCACCATGCGCCCGCGTCGAACGCGACCACCTTGAAGCCTTTTTCCGCGAGACGGCAGGCAAGGGTGCCGCCGCCCGCGCCGGTGCCGACGATCGCGAAATCGACCGGTTCATCCTGCGGATACTCGCGCATCGGAATCCATGCACCAGGGCGAAAGACGTCGGGCGCGCGTCCGTTCTTGCCGCGCGGGACGAATTGCGCATCGTGCGGGGCGTCAGCGGACACGGCGATTCTCCTTGTATGCCTGGTCTTCGCGGCCCGGCTTTGCCTCCGCTGCTTCCCAGGGATCGCGCCGGTTGGCCACCATGCGGACGTAACCGCGCGGATTGGCGGGTCCGCCGAAACCGATCTCGCTCCATGCATGAGGATGCGCGTAATACATTCCGCAGATGTCATGCAGCACGCGCTTCGCAAAGAAGACCGCACCCGGCATGCCGCGCCATTCTGGGCCGTCGAGCCTGCCCTCCTGCATGTCGGTGAGCAGCGCGTGGCGAGCTTCATCGGCGATGCTGGCGAACGGCAGTTCGTGGCGACTCCGGCTTTCCGCATCGAGCGCGCGAAGACCAATGCGCCACGCGTCGCGCATGGGCGGCAGACGCGCGTCGCGATAACCGTCGCCGACGTTGTCTGCGAGCCGTGCATCGACGAGCGCGGCGATGGGAACCACTGGGCGCTCCCGGTCTTGCGGCACGATGCACGCGCAGAGCGCACAGAGCGCCTGCCATTCGACGGCATCGAAGAAATGCGGCTCGTGCGGCGTCGCCAGACGCTCATCGATCACGGTGCGCGTCACGTCGTCCCATGAGGGCGTATCGCGTTTCGCCGTCACGTCATAGCCGGGATAGCGGGGCAGTCCAGTCATTTCTTTTCTGTCTCCCGAAGACGAAGGGCGCCGAGGGCCGCGAGCGCAAGCGCCGAAAAGCTCGGGGGCGCGGGCAGGGGCGGGCCGTTGAAGAGATTCTGACTCCAGTTGCGCCAGCCGCCGCGAGCGCGCGCGACGCCGCGTGCATGAAAGCCCACGCCGATAAAGCCGAGCGCCGTCGTGACACGCAGCCATAGCCGCGTGAACCAGTGATCGCGGGGCTCTGCAAGCGCTGCGTTGATGAGCAGCGCCGAGGCGACCGGCGGGATCACGATGGGCGCATACATGACCGGGTTCTGGAACGAACCCCTGAAGTGCATCAGCGCGACCTCGCCGATCGTGCCGACCAGCCCGGCGCTTGTGAGCAGCGCGAGCGCCTGACCTGCGGGCATGCCAAAGAGACGCGGCTCGTGCGCCGGCTCGTCTCGCAGCCGTTCGGACACCGCACCCAGCGCGCCCGAGAGCAGCAGCGCCATTGGCGCGCCGATCGGTGCCGCATAGAAGAGGTTGTGCCAGCTCCATCCGCCGGGGCGCTTTGTGATGTTGTACAGATGGAAACCCGTGCCCGCAACGCCCGCGAGCGCCGCGCTCAGGTAAATCGAATCCCGCACCGGATGCCGCGCCGGCTCGCGGTCCGTGCCGCCGTGCAAACCCGCGAGAAGCGACAGCGTGGAGACGGCGAGCGGCGTGTACATCGCAGGATTGTCGAACGAGCCGCGATAGTGCTCCATCGCACTGTCCGTCAGCACGGACAGCGCAAGCAGCGCCGAACTGCGGTTGAAGGTGCGCGCCGTGTCGATGTGCGCCCGTGCCGGCGAGGCCGGCGTCTCGCGTCCGCCAAGGCGCAGGAGCGCAAAAGTGGCAGCGGCGAGGCCGCAACCAATAGCGATGTCGATCGATCTTGTTTGCGTCATTTTTCGTGTCTCGTACCGCGAGTCTCAAACCGCATACCGGTGCCCATCCGCATGTTTGAAGTCGAGCCCGCAGCCGGGCCGCGACCAGTCCGGCGCAATGGCGCCGTTGCGCGCACGTGGTGCGCCTTCGAAGAGCATTGATTCGATGCGTACGTGATCGTGAAACCATTCCTGATGCCGCAGCCGCGGCGCCGCGCACGCGACATGAAGATGCAGCGCGGGTGCGCAATGCGCCGAGAGCGGCACATGAAAGGCATCGCAGAGCGCGGCCACGCGCAGGAAGCCGGTGATGCCGCCGCAGCGGGTGACGTCCGCCTGCAAGACATCGATGGCTTCATTGGCAAGCAGCACGCGAAAATCGTCAAGCGTGTAGCCATATTCCCCGGCGGCCAGTTCCATGCCCGCGGGCAATGCATTGCGCAGCAATGCGAGGCCGGCCACGTCATCCGATGAAACGGGCTCTTCGAACCATTCCACGCCGTATTGCGCGAACTCCTGCGCGTAGAACAGTGCCTGCTTGCGATCCAGCGCGCCATTTGCATCGACGAATAGACCGGCTTGGGCGCCAATGGCGTCGCGAGCAACTTCCACGCGATGCGGGTCGCGCACCGGCTCGGTGCCAATCTTTATCTTGACCCAGCGGCATCCGTCTTCATGCACCCAGCGGTCGAGCTGATCGCGTACTTCGTCGTCCGTGTAAGTGGTGAAGCCGCCGCTGCCATAGAGCGGAACGTGGCTGCGCGCCGCGCCGAGCAACCGCGCGAGCGGCATGTCGAGCAGCCGCGCCTTGACGTCCCACAGCGCGCAGTCGAGCGCCGATATGGCGGTAGCGGCAATCCCCGAACGGCCGATGTTGCGCACGCGCTGCTGCATGCGCAGCCACAGTGCGTCGACATTCCACGCATCCTCGCCCACGATGGCCGAAGCGAGCGTGGCCTCAATAAATTGCGCGGTGAAAGCGTCGTTGTATGTATAGCCGATCCCGGTCTTGCCCGCTGCCGTGACCTCCGCCACGACGAGCGTCGTGAACTGCCATGCGTAGGTGCCGTCCGCTTCCGGGCGATCGGTGGGAATGGTGTAGGCGCGGGCCCGGATGGATTCGACCGGCGCTTCGCGGTGGGTCAGGTGCATGGCGCGTGCTCGACTATTTGTCGTTATGACCCGGCAGCACAGCGCCGAGTACCTGCTTCGCGGTATCGATGATCACGTTCGCCTCGTCAGGATCGCCTTCGAACAGCGTTGTGGCGAACGCTTTCGCCTGTTGGAGCGTGATGTGCGGCGGCAGTGGCGGCACGTTGGGATCGGCCTTGACTTCGATGACCACCGGACGATCGGACGCCAGCGCTTCGTCCCAGGCCGCAGCCATGCGCGCGGCGTCGTCGACATAGATACCGCGCAAGCCGATCAACTCGGCGAAGCGCTGATAAGGCACAGACGGAATGTCCTGCGACGCTTCGAACTTGGGGTCTCCATTCATCACCCGCTGCTCCCACGTAACCTGGTTCAGGTCCTCGTTATTGAGCACCATACAGATCCAGCGCGGATCGGCCCATTGCTTCCAGTACTTCGATACCGTGATGAGTTCGGCCATATTGTTCATCTGCATCGCGCCGTCGCCGACGAGCGCGATGACGGGCCGCTCGGGATGCGCGAACTTCGCGGCAATGGCGTACGGCACCGCTGCGCCCATCGACGCGAGCCCGCCCGAAAGCGAGCACATCATGCCGCGCTTGATCTTCAGATCGCGCGCGTACCAGTTCGCGCAGGACCCTGAGTCGCTGGTCACGATCGCATTGGGCGGCACGCGCGACGACAGCTCCCACACCGTGCGCTGCGGATTCACGCCGCTCGTGCCCGACTCCAGCGCGCGCTTTTCGAGCTTCTTCCACCAGTCTTGCATCCAGCCTTCGATGTCCTTGCGCCATTCGCTTTCTGTCCTTCTCTCCAGTAACGGAATCAGCGCGCGCAAGGTCTCGGCGCTGTCGCCGACAAGATTGACTTCCATCGGATAACGAATTGAAAGCATGTCGGGCTTGATGTCGATCTGCACGCCGCGTGCCGCGCCTTCTTTGGGCAGGAACTCGGAATACGGAAAGCCCGAGCCGATCATCAGCAAGGTGTCGCATTCGGTCATCAGCTTGTAGCTCGGTTCGGTGCCAAGCAAACCAATGGAGCCGGTCACGAAAGGCAGGTCGTCGGGCAAGGCAGCCTTGCCGAGCAGCGCCTTCGCTACGCCCGCGCCGAGTTTTTCAGCTACGGCGATGACTTCGTCTGTCGCGTGCAGCGCGCCTGCACCGACGAGAATCGCCACTTTCTTGCCCGCGTTGAGGACATCGGCGGCGCGTTTGAGGTCGTCGGCATAGGGCACAATCTTCGGATCGCTGTAACCGACGCCCGAATGCAAAGTGCCGTGCTTGCGTGGCGGAGGCTCGTACTTCAGTTCCTGAAGGTCGTTCGGCAACACGAGTGCCGTGACCTTGCGCTCGCCGAGCGCGGTCCGAACGGCGCGGTCGACCAGATGACGAATCTGCGACGGCACGCTTGCCTGCTGCACGAACGCGCCCGCGACGTCTTTGAACATCGCTTCGAGATTGACTTCCTGTTGATAGTGGCCGCCAAGCGATGCGCGCGCCTGTTGCCCGGCAATGGCAAGCACGGGCATGTGGTCGAGGCGCGCGTCATAAAGACCGGTCAACAGATGCGCAGCACCCGGGCCCGAAGTCGCGAGGCAGACGCCCAGTTCGCCAGTGAACTTGGCGTGTGCGGAAGCCATGAACGCGGCCATCTCCTCGTGCCGCGTCTGGATGAATTCGATCTTGCCGTTGGCGCGATTGAGCGCGCCTAATATGCCGTTGATGCCATCGCCCGGATAGCCGTAGATGCGGCGCACGCCCCAGGCAGAGAGACGGTCGATGAGGAAGTCGGCAACGGTGGTGGACATGGCTTGCTCCAGCGAGACGGCAATGAATCGCGTCGGGTGTTGGATAAATGTATCACGGTGTGATGCAATTGGTGTGCCGCGCCTTATGTGATCGATGAAACGCACTTCTGACCGCCCATCGGAATTTCGCGAGAAGTGGCTGGGCCATGGCACGGCGCCACGGTGTGCGGCGCGGGAAGGTGGCAGACAGCATGGAGCGTTATGAGGCGGTATTACTGTGTTTTTACCAAGAGGCACGGTATTAATTTCAACCGTTTGAAGGAATGTCACGCGATCCGGCCGCTCGAAGTCAGTAGTGTGTAGCCGCGGTGCGACGCGCATCGGAATGCCCTCGCCGATGAGCGTCGACGGGTTGCCGACGGGTTGCTTGCTAAGGCGTACAACGCGATGCAGTCGTCGCACACGTCAATTCCCGCCAGAACACAAGGCGGTGGAGTCCTCGGATGCGGGAACTGGTTCGTCTCCAATGGGAGGTTTGCGACGGCATGCTCAAGCGGTAGCAGTAACAAGCTCGGGGCGGAGTCGTGGGCAGCCTGTTCGTCACTGAAGCGGTCCGGCGTCGTCGACCAGCTTGCGCGTTGGTCTCCAATCGTATTTCCGGCAAATGCGAGGACTTTCGCTGCGTAGTCTGAAGGGCAAGCGTGCACCAACAGCACGTTCGTCTCATTCAATGATTCCGCATTGTCGGACCCTGCAATAGATGCCGGGGAAGACCGGTGCAGGCTGACCAGCTCTTCTAGTCGCACGGGAAAAAATTCACGCAAGTATTCGGAAACACGATTTCCAAACGGAAGTGCTCGTACGTATTTCAGCGCTTCTGAGAGTTCGTTCTGGGTCGAGCGGGGAAGTTCGCCGGTCAAGGCGATCCGTTGCGGTACGCTTACCTGCTGTACCGGTCCGCTGCACGCAACGCGCGTCCGCCACGCTTGTCGCCCGGCTCGTACAGGCGTTTTGCCGGCGTTGTCAACTTGCCGAGCGTGAGACGGCACGACGGCGGGCGTGACGACTATCAGAAAGAGGTCGACGGATTTTGGGCGTGTTCGGCAAATTCACGCCATGCCACGAACTGAACTGCGAGTTGCTTGCGATAGAGTGAAGCGCGCAACAGATGCCGCTTGAGCGCGAAATGTTGCCGTATCGGCCCGAAGCACGAGAGAAATTTCTGTGTGCGTTTGAGGTCACGAAAGCCGCGCATGCGACGCTCGCGTTCGCGCGTCGGTTGGTGGCTATTCTCCGCACGGTTGTTCAGTCGGGCCGCCGCTTTGACGAACACGTGCTTCACGTTCGCAAGTTTCGGGATCTCAGCTTTTGCTGCCGGATAGCTGCGTAACTGATCGGTGACGATCTTGCGCGGCACCGGGTTCGATCGCATCACACGCTTGAAGAAACGTTTGGCCGCATCTTTATCGCGCCGCTTTTGAAGCAAGATGTCGAGTTCGGCGCCATGCTCGTCGACCGCACGCCACAGCAGGAACGGTTCGCCCCGCAGCGTGACGAACATCTCGTCAAGATGCCATGTGCTACCCGGCTTGCGGCGCGCCGCTTTCGCCCGATGAGCAAAGGCCTCGCCGAATTTGTCGCACCAGCATCGGACGGTCTCGTAGGTCACAACCGCGCCGCGCTCGAAAAGCAGTTCTTCGATGTCGCGCAAGCTCAACTGAAAGCGCAAATACCAGCGCACAGCGCAACTGATGAATCTTACGTGACCGACCTGATAACCTGACAACGCCGTCGAGAGTCTTCGAATTTTTTGTTCAATACGGATCGCCCAACGACTCCGGCCTGCATTTATCCTCGAGCTGGACTTCAGGAATGCTGCGTACCGTTTGTGCGTTGCACCGGGTGTGACCGGCGCGCTTGTTAAGGCAGACGATAGCGGCCGGTCTTCTTGCCAATGTAATGGAACGAACCCTTTTCGGCCGGCAGGGCCTGAACAACCTGCCAGTCGAATTGTCCCTGGACACCCTTGTATTTGCCGGTCCCCGAGACTAACGTTCCCTTTCCCGACGTTGAGCCATGGGGGTGAGTAAAGGCCTCAACGAACTTGTCGCCGTCTTTGTCCGAATACACGCAGTAGCCATTTCCTGCTCCGGCAGTGAAGCCAGCCTCAACACAGTGCGCGGTGATATTCTGAAGCAAAGGCGTCTTACTGTTGTTTGTCATCAAGAGGGTAGACTCGTATAGATACACCGCATCGTCCCCGATCCCGATCTCTCGTACGTCGGTACCTGCAGCGGTGTAAGTTGCATCGATGACTCCCTGCTTCGGTATTGTTTGAGCGCCTCCTGTGCATGGCGCGATTGCCGTAGCAATCGCGAATGTAGAGACACCAAGAATCTTCTCAACGTCATTGCAATCGAATCGCATCGCGGCGCCTCCGGAGCGAGTTCTTCGTGAATTCCGCACTAATTATCGAAGCAGGCGCGCGGTTCAGACCGTCGTCGGGACATGATCAAAGCCCTTAGTCAATTAATGGTCTTAATCCGACGCATTGACGAATAGCAAGCGAGATCAAAAAATAAACTTCCATTTAATTCAAGTGCACCAACTGTGGTTGATTTATAGTCTTTCAGATTAAAAACACAAATTTTTCTGGATGCTTTCCATTCTGTATCTGTTTCATGAATAGGCTAGGCGGGCCGACGGATTCCGCCGCGAGAATCCTGTTAGGGAGGTCGGCGAGCGCCTAGTGCACTTCCGCCGCGCTCTCCTCTGCACACAGGATCGAGCACCCCGATGAATCGTTCAATGATCGTGTAGCTCGCCAGTCCCGGTGATAGAACCACTCCGTCTTGAGCCGTCCGAAGAAACCTTCACAGGCCGCGTTATCGGGCGAACAATGGTCATCAGCGATTGGGGCGATGCGACAAACCGCTCAATCGCACCGAGCATCGAAGGTTTGACGAGGCCGCGTGCGGCTATAAGTACGGGCAGCATGCGCAGCCAGTTACCGGTCCAGACACCCGCAGCTGCCCTCTCGGCTGCATCAGTGTGCCGCACGGCGAAGGCTGCCGGGTCGAGGTCAAGACGACTCCGCTAGCGATCCGTCGCCGGCGTTACTTATGGATG
>NZ_BAYE01000040.1 GCF_000685095.1 Paraburkholderia caledonica NBRC 102488 | reverse complement strand
AACAGGTTGTGGCGCTCAGGTCATTTTTCATCGAATCCCGAAACGCGTTCCTCACTCCGAGGGACGCGTTTTTTTTCGTCCTGTTGTCCTGTCCCCTAGGAGGTCTTCCTTGCTTCCAGACCGTCTTGATGAGCGTATTGCCGAAGCGATCAACCACACGATTGCCGAGGAGCGCGCCACTGTAGATACCGCATCGCCAGCATGGCGGGCGCGTTGCGAGGTCGCCCAGGTCGCGAAGTACAGCGATCCGGATCGACGCGTTTTTCTTTCCCACATAGCCGAGCGCCGCGGAGACGCGGCAGCACACGAACTGGAGCAGTCAGCCAGCGAGTTGCGCACCACGGCCATCTTTTTTCTAGCGAGAAAACTCTCATGAATGCCGTAGTCAATCTCGTCAATGGCCCTGCTCGCAGCGTCGTTGAGGAACGCGCGTTGCGGCCGCCCGTTATCGGGCATATCCGCCCAGGCATCAAGGTGCTCACTGCAAAGGCGCGAGGCAACGCCCAGGCGATCGGCATCTATAACGACATGGTCGCTCAAGGCCATCCGTTCGATGCGATCGCGAGAGTGATCGAATCGAAGTGCAATCTGAAAAACCCGCTTGTGCCGAAGAACACCGCGTATTTCACCTGCCGCCGCTCGGACTTCAATATTCCGGACGTGGCCGACGAAATCCTCCGGCTCTACGGCGAGGACCGCGGTGACGGCGTGAAGCTCTACCGGTTTCCCGTACTGTTCGCGTTCAACGACTGGATGCAGAACCTGCCGAACCAGATGACCGTATACGGCACAAATGGTCGGAAGTTCTTCTCTCAGTACGAGCGCGATGGAATCCGCTATTGCATGACATATGCAAGGATCGATCGCGATCCGCGTGCGCAACGTGCGGTCCGGCACTTCGGCGGACGCACCGTCATCCGTCGTCAGGATGAGGCGATTCCGGACGGCATCTGCGATCCGGAACAGTGCCCGCAGTATCAGGCGCGACACTGCAACCTGTCGGCGAGTTTCGTGTTCGCGGTGCCGGACATCAAGGGGCTCGGCCTGATTGAATTGCCGACGAACTCGATCTACGTTCTGCAGAAGGCCTACTCGGCGATGCAGACCGTGCAGCTTGCACGGGGCAAACTGACCGGCACACGCTTCTGGGTCACCAAACGTGAGTTCGAAATCACGCGTATCAATGAGAACGGCGAGGCAGTGCGGGTCAGCCAGATGCTCACGGTGCTCGATGCAGACATCGATATCGGTGCGTTGCTCGACGCTGCCGACGATGCGCCTTCCGCGCTGGAAGCGGCGAGCCAGGCGGTCGCGCTGATCGAAGCGGGCGGCAATGTCGTGCGGCTCGGCGGCGAGGTCGATGCAGCGATCGGTAACGCGGTTGCTGAAGGTGTCGTGATGGACGCGTCCGTCGACCCGGAGGCGGGCACAGGTGTCGGCACGACGGTAGCTGTTGGAACTGAAGCTCCGACGGCAAACGAAGCCGCGGCGGCGACCGTCACCACCGCTTCGACGGCAGGTGCCGGCACTGCGGCTACCACCGGTCCATTGCTGCAACACGTGCTTGCCGCACAGCCGGCGACTGCCGGATCCATGGAAACGCTTGCAGATAAGCGCGACCGGATGTCCGACCTGCTGCAACGGCTTGGCCTGAGCGCGGACGATCGCAAACAGGACTTCCGCATCTACGCCCACACGAAGTTCGGGCGCGGCTGGACCGAGCGCGAGCAGGACGTCGACCAGATGAACGAGCGACTCGTGCAGGCACTGACCGACCGTGAAGCGTTTGATCGCGAGATCGGCGCGGCCAGACAGCCGACGTTTCTCGACTGACCGGACGTTTCTTCAATCCTTGCCAGCCCTTCGGGGCTGGTTTCCTTCCGTTTCGATTGCGAGAACATTTCGGCAAGCCCGCGTTTGCTCGAATGCTTTCGACCGCGCAATTGCGCATCGAAAAGAGCCCGCCTCGGCGGCCCATTTTCTGTCTGGTTTTCAAGGAGTCGTCCTGTGCGCAAGATCGGCAATTTCACCGCGTTTTTTGGCGCGGACGATGTGTTCAGCAACTGGCATCCCTGCCGCTTTACCTATCACGACGTTGCATTTTCGAGTGTTGAGCAGTTCATGATGTTCACCAAGGCGAAGCTTTTCAGCGACGAGAAGTCCGCTGCAAGGATTCTCGCCACTCGCGATCCGATGACCCAGAAGATGATAGGCCGCAAGGTTGCCGGCTTTGATCAGCAAATATGGGTAGCGAAGCGCGAGTCAATTGTCTTCGTGGGATGTCGCGAGAAGTTCGCGGAGAACCCGGGGCTCAGGTCCATCCTGCTCGCCACGGCACCGACCGAACTGGTCGAAGCCAGTCCCTACGATCTCATCTGGGGCATTGGCCTTGGCGAGCGCGACCCACGGCTGACTGACCGGTCGCAATGGCGCGGACAGAACCTGCTCGGCATCACGCTGATGCGGGTTCGCGATGCGCTTGCTATGAACTGATCTTCCTTTCTTCGCACCCTCGCGGGTGTTCATCCATTAGGCTGCCTTCGGGCGGTCTTTGTGTTTTTTACGGAGGCGAATTTGAAACTCGCTCATTTTTCTGACCTGCATTACGCGCCGGACAATCTGGCCGAGTCCGACCGCTGCTTCAGTTTCGCTGTCGGCGACGCAATCGCCAGCGGCGCACAGGTGGGTGTCATTTCCGGTGACTCGACCGACCACCGGCTTGATGCACATGCGCCGTCACTGCTTGCGCTTGCTACCCAGGTGCATAGGCTCGCTAACGCGATGCCCGTGCTGATGCTGCAGGGCACCTTCTCGCACGAGCCTCCGGGCACCCTCGACAATTTCGCGTTGATGGGCAGAGCGCATGACGTGCACATCGCCGATCGCGTCTCACAGGTCGCGCTCATCGATGGCCGCTTCTGGGCCTCGACAGGTCCGGTCTTTTCGGATGACGAGTTGAGGCAGTTCATCGGCGTGAAGCCCGAAGTCGTGTTCACGTGCCTTCCGACGGTCAACAAGGGCCAACTCGCCGCGAGCGTTGGCGCGCTCGCGGCCGGTACGGAACTGGGCGATGTGCTTGCCGCATATCTGGCGGCGGCAGGCCGCGTGAACACGCAGCTTCGCGCAGCGGGTATCCCGACGGTCGGTGTCTCGCACGGCACCGTCAATGGCTGCACGACGGAGCATGGTGTGGTGATGGCGGGCTTCGATCACGAATTCTCGCTCACGGCGCTCTTCGAAGCCGAATGCGATGGGTTCATGCTCGGCCATATCCACAAGGCGCAGCAGTGGGCGCGCGAGGGAAGACTGGTAGCGTATCCCGGCTCCATCGGCCGGTTTCATTACGGCGAAGAGGGCGAGAAGGGCTATCTCGCGTGGGACGTGCAACCCGGTTTGGCGAGCGCAACGCTCATCGCGACGCCATCGCGTCAGATGGTCTGTATCGATTTCGACGGGCCGCCCGACTTGGCGCGCCTTGCCGAAATCGCCGCTGACGCCACCGACAAGTTCGTGCGTGTGCGCTGGCAGGTCGACGAGGAGCATCGGCAGGCCGTCGATCGCGAAGCCATCAAGGCGCTGTTTTCCGGCGCTGCGGGCCTCAAGGTCGAATCGCGTGTCCTTCCGGTCGTGCGCAGTCGTGCCGAGGGCATCAGTCTCGAGACGACGGTTGAAGGAAAGCTCGCACGCTGGGCCGAACTGACTGTCGTTGATGTCGGTCCGCTTCAGGAGCGTTTGCAGTTGCTGATCTCGGCCGAGGTGGAGGCGATCGCATCAGATGTTCTGGCGCGCATCGACTCACAGCCGGATGAGCGGTCTGGTCCGCAGACTCTTGCAACCGTGCTGCCGCATCCAGCGGTCGGTGCCATCGCGGCAGTCCCGCCGGCAGCTTCCGCAGTGCCGCTGGCGCCTGCTGGCGCTGAGCCTTCAACGCTGGACTGGCTTAATGACGATCTCTTTGCGGCATAGCCGCCATGGAGCGGGAGCGGCCTGTAAGGCGCTTCCGCGCGGGACACGAGTCGTGTCCCGGTAGCACGCCGTTCGCGTGTTACCGGAACCAGATTTACCCGCGTCTCTGACGCATCGATCGCAGTTCGCTGCATCCATTTTCTTTCTAACCTTGGCGGGGAATCATTCCCCCAGGGGATGCACTCCGCCGTTTTTTCCGGAGTGTCCTCATGTTTGGTCTTTATCCCGCCGGCACCCGATGGGTCCGGCACTTCTCTGCAGCACGTACGCCTCGCGAGATCCAGAAGGCCCTCACGGCCCACGCTGGATTCAGCGCAGGCATTTTCCATCAACCTTTCGGAGAGAACCGCGGCGCGGTGATCGCCCAGAAAGGTCGTTTGCTGGTACTCGCAGAACGCATCGATTCGGCGAGTGCAGATCTGGCGCTGGTGCCGGATGTGCAGATGCAGAACCTGCTCTGGTCATTCCAGAGCGGTTACGCAAATCAGTGGGGTTCCCGCGAACTCCGTGTGCTGACCGGTTGCGACAACTGGGATGCGTTGTTGCGGCAGGCAAGCGCTGATTACGCGCAGGCCTGCGACCTCGTTGAGGAAGCTGTCTCAGGCGCGCTTGAAGCGAAAGCGGCAGAGAAGCTTGCCGCGGGGCAGCTGGCCGCTGAAAGGGCGGCTGCAGCACAGGCGTCGGCCGCGTCGCATTCTGCGGCAGATCCTGTCGTCGGCACCATGTACGCCAATGACGACGATGTGCCGTGGCTGCCGTCGGACTACCTCTTCGATGCCCCGCATCCGGAGGCCGCCTCATGCGCCCACTAAAGCTGACCCTGACGGGTTTCATCGGTGTGCGCGACGGCATGAAACGCGAGAGCGTCTCGCTGGATCTCACGTCGCTGCCGACTGGCCTTATCGCGTTGACGGGTCCGAACGGCGCGGGGAAATCCACGATCATGGATAACCTGCATCCGTACCGGATCATGCCGTCGCACGCGTCCAAGCTGTCTGTTGACGGATTCTCGTACTGGGACCACCTGTACGGGACGCACGCGCTCAAGGAGTTTGAATGGGAGCACGGCGGCGTCCGTTACCGCTCATCGTTTGCATTCCGCAAACCGGGGAAAACTGGCAAGGCTGAGTATTTCCTTGCATGGTGCGACGCGAGCGGCACATGGCAACCGATGCAGACCGGAAACGGCACTGTGTCAGACGGGAAAGCCGAAACCTACGATGCGTGCGTCGAGTCGGTATGCGGCTCGCTGGAGTCATTTTTCACCAGCGTCTTCTCTGCGCAGAACCGTCGGCCGCTCGCGTCCTATGGTGCGAGCGAAATCAAGGCACTGCTCGCGGAGCTTCTGCATATCGACCATCTGCGCACGCTGGCGGCGAAAGCCGGCGACGTCGTGAAGGTTCTCGCCCGTGCGCTCGATGCGACGCACCAGCAGCTTGGTGCACTCGGGGCGAAGCGCGACCGTGTTGTGCAGATTGATCAGGCCATCGCTTCAGATGTCCAGTCACTCGTCGCGGCTCGGGAGAGCCGGGAGGCACTCAATGCGAGCGCAGTCAGGCTGAGTGATCAGCGCGCAGTTCTGGTTGCAAAACAGACTGCGAACGTGGATGCGCAAGCGCGGTTGCGGGAACTGGCCGGACGACGCAGTCAGATCGCTTCGTCGTTGCAGGCGCTGGCGAACGACAGCGCGGCTGACGATCGCCGCTTTGCGCAGCGCCTGTCTGCCTTGCGCGAGTCGATTGCCGGTCACAACGCGGTGATTGGGCAGCGCGATTCCATCCTGGGTGCTAGCGCTGCGCGCGACGGTGCCCAGGCACGCCTGGCGGCCCTTGAAGCGCGTGTCGAGCCAATGCAGCAGGCCATCGCGGCACTGGAGGCCAAGCAGCTTGAATTGACCGCGGCCACTTCACGCATCAACGGGCTCATGTCCGAGGGTGAGTCGAAGGCGTCGTTGCTCAAGTCTCTGGAACAGCAGGCTAGCGTGATCGCTGCCGTTCCCTGTGCGGGTCACGCGATGCATAACACGTGCCCTCTGCTTGCCCAGGCGCGTGAAGCCAATGCGAAGGTTCCCGAGCAGCGCATTTCGCTCAACAACCTTCGTGTCGCGTTTCGCACGAGCCGCGAAGCAGTGGATCGTTTGACGCCCGAAGTGCAGCAGCTTGCTACGCGGCGCGCCGAACTGAAGACGCTGTCGGCAGAGATTGCCGCTTCGCGGCGTGATCTGCAAATGGCTATCGATCTTGCGGCACGCAAGCCGTTACTTGATGCAGCAACCGAAGGCGTTCGCAAGGCCAGTGAAGAACTGGCCGCCGTGGAAGCCGAGGCGAAGGCTGTTCGCGAGCGACGACAGGTACAGCAGGAAAGCCTGTCGCTGCAGGCGAGGGAGCTCGACGCAGAAGTTGCACGGCTCGGTGCCGAAGACGTGAGCGCTGCAATTGCTGATCTGGACCGGCAACTGACGCAATGTCGTGACGGCATCACTGCAGCCGATGCGCGGATCGAATCGCTGATCCGTTCACAGGCGACACGTGAGGTCGAGCGGCAGGCGATCGCAAACGAGCTTGCGGGATTCGACGCGACGCAGTCGCGTGCGAACCGCATCTCGGACGAGATCGCCAGCTGGAAGCTGCTCGCGAAGGGTCTTGGCAACGAAGGTGTGATTGCGCTGACGATCGACGATGCGGGCCCGGCGCTGACGAAGATGGTGAACGACCTGTTGCTTGCCTGTTACGGCATGCGCTTCACGGTCGAGATCCAGACTCAACGCGCATTGGCAAGTGGCGAACTGCGCGAGGGATTTGAAATCCTCGTGCATGACGCCGATATCGACAGCACCAAGGCGGTGACGGTGATGTCGGGTGGCCAGAAGGTCTGGATCAACGAATGTCTGACCCGTGGCATTGCGCTGTATCTGGCCAGTAACGCCGGTCAGCCATATCAGACGCTGTTCAGCGACGAGTCCGATGGCCCGCTTGATCCGCAGCGCAAGCTGCAGTTCATGCGCATGAAGCGCGAAGTTTTGCGGCAGGGCGGCTACGAGCGGGAGTTTTTCATCTCACAAACGCCGGACCTGGTTGCCGAAGCGGACGCCGTTATCAATGTCGAGGCGCTTGCCGCCTGAAAACCTTCTTTACTTTCAACCCTGTGGGGACGCTCCCCACAGGGGCGTTCCTTCGCTTTTTTTCAACGAGGAACGCAATGAAATCGAAGCACGACATGTATGCACGAACCGGAGCGGTCACCGTTTCAGTTCGTCCTGCCACGCTGCGCACGGGCACAGTCCACACCTACGTCCTGAACGGCACGCTCCTGCGTGACGCCCTCGTCGGCGGCAAGTGGGTAACGCACCACGCCAGCATCCCTCTCGAATCGCGGGCCGCGTAAGCGGCTCGCCTCTTCAAGCTGAGTTAAGTCCATGCAAAACCTGATCATGCTGCTCATTGCAGCGGGCAGTTCATCGCTGTGCGCCTGCACGATTCAACCACAGGCCGAGCCGGTGCCTTCAAGGCACGTCTCAACGATCGTCATCCAGCAGCCGCGAGGCGAGCCGGGCGACTTCATCATCTGCAACGACGGTCGCGTGCTGGTCTTCCCCGTTGCGCACCCTAAAACCTGTTCCTGATCCGCAAGGCCTCGACCTCGAAAGAGTGTCGGGGCCTTTCGCATGGAGAGTCTTCATGAAAAAGCAGATCACAACCGCGGCGGCACTGGGCGCATTGCTTGCCGTCGCATGCCTGCTCTGGGAGCAGCAGTCCGCGGCCGCTTTGTCCACCACGACAGGCAAAGCGACACGCGCATCTCGCGCGAGCCCGTCGCCATTCGATCGGCGACTGAAAGTGGCCGTGTCGACCGGCACGCAAGGCGCCTCTCGTCGCGGCGACTGTGTGTCGACCTGACCTCTGACGCATCTTTTTACTCACCCGCCGGGGCAGGCCCCCGGACGGGAGCACCTGCGCCGGCAATCCTCTTGTGGAGCAGGCCAATGACTTACTCTTGCACTGATTTTTTCGACGACGTGATGCGCTGTCTCGCCGATTCTGGCGCGATCGCAACCGATGACATTCCGGAAAGCAACCCGGGCGCCGCCGCGGATCTGGCGGTGGCGGCAATCGTCACGATGCATCGCGCGAGCCTCTCTTCAAATTTCGTCCGTGAGCTTCTGGATGAAGTTGAGACTCTCGCCGGCGTAGCCGAAGAGCATGGCAACGGAGCGCTCGCATTTCTCTTTTACCTCCAGGCCGCGATTCTTAACGACAGATTCATCGAGGCGCAGAGCCACGACGACTCAGGTCTGCTTGAGCTTATCAGGCGTCTTCCGTCAGGCGTTACCTGGATGAAGCATGTCCAGGTCGCGGAATCATCCTAGCCGTTTAAGTTTTTCTCTATCCCTCGCGGGGCACGCCCGGGAGGGGCTGCTCCGCATCTTTTATTGGAGTGGCAAATGACGATAGGACCACGCGTCCCCGGCATGCCGGTGCTGCAGAAAAACGCTCATGTTGACGACGGGCTGCTTGTTCGGGTCGGCATCCCTCATAGTGGCGGGCGGCTTGCATTCCACGCTTTCAATGAAGGTTATGCGGCGATGGTGTCGGCGTCCGCCTTCTGGGACCGTAAGACCGGCCGCTTCCGTATCCCGCGGGCGACCGATCTGACGGAGATTGACTTTGCTCTCGATAGCGCGGGCTTTTCGGCGATGAAGCTTTTCCAGTCAAAGGGCGGCCAAAGCGGAATCGCGGGCGTCTATCCCTGGACCATGGAGCAGTACGTCGAACTGGCATCCTGTTCCGGGGCATCCTGGGTCGCCCAGCCGGACATGTGCTGTGAACCGGAACTCGCTGCAGATCAGGAGGCGGTCGACTATCGCGTGAATGCAACGGCGACGTTGCTCGAGGCCATGCTGCGGGTGGTTTACGCCTGGCAGGATCAGCTTGCGGCAGGTTGCAGCGCCGAAGTTGTGCAGAACACTGTCCGGATTCCTGTACCCGTTGCACAGGGTTGGAAAGTTGACGACTATCGACGGAGCATCGACCTGCTGCTGCAGGTGTGGGAGCGGTGGGCTCCGTGGATCGCGGCGCCGGCTCTGATCGGGCTCGGGTCGGTCTGCCGACGACACCTGACGGATACCCGGCATGGGCTCTTCGCCATCCTGGAAGGACTGGAAGGGCACCTGCCACCCGGATCGAAACTTCATCTCTTCGGCGTAAAAGGGCAGGCCCTCGAGCGCGTCAAGATGTATGAATGGGTGGCAAGTGTGGATTCCATGGCACCGGACTTTGCTGCACGTGTAAAAGCACGGCAGGCGGGGACGCCGAATACGATTGCTCACCGAGCGGCGGAGATGGATCGTTGGATGAGCAGTGCGTCGCGCCGGGTCGCTCCTCAGATCGGCGATCAGTTTCGCCTCACGTTTAACAGCTAGGCGCCGATAGTATCTTGACCAGCCCGTGGGTTCCTCTGGAACCCCGGGCTTTTTTTTCTGCAATTGGCGTTAGCGTAACCGCGGTCGACCAGCCTGATCGCGCGAGCGATTGGCCGCTCAAAGAACTTCGACGCTGACATCGAAGAAGCCGTTGCATCCGGTACAGCGGAACAACCGCCGTTTTATTTCCGCTGCCGTACGTTTCCTGGTCCTCTTGAAACCGTGGGGCCGTGCTTCGACCCGCTGCAGGCAGTGCGGGCAGTCCATCATCGGCCACGGTGCTTTGAGACCAAGTCGTACGCGATTTTCGTAGTTACCCGCAGGATCGAGTACCAATAACCATTCGCGAAACCGCCTGACCCATGCCTTAACGATCTCCGGCGTTGTGCCCAGTCGATCGGCGGCATCTGCGAGCGGCCGATGCTGAGACAGAAGCGGAAGAATCCCGTAAGCGATGTCTTTGCGCAACATCTTGGCCAATGGCGTTCGGGTCGCACGCGAATACAGACGCGCGCAGGCGCGACACTGGAATTGCGGCAAAGGCGAGTCTGCGCGCCTGGCAGAAGCTAGTCTCGTAATGTGGCTGCCGCAATGCGGGCAGGGCGGGGGTTCCACACTGTCTGAGAGCACTTCATCGACGTGGGTCCGCAGAAAGTTCGTCAGTTCTTCGTCCTCGGCCCACCTGCGCGGCAGGGGACTGTTGTATCGCAGCGGCCCGGCGAAATCGAACCGCCCGGCGTCCAGCGGAGAGAGCAGCGGCGCGGCCACCACGGCTGGATTGACCCGCGGCTCCGTCATGACGGAGCCCGCTTCGACACGTGGGAGATCTGGCGCTTCCAGTCCAGCGCGCCGGCGGCGCTCCGCCGCGTTCAGCGCCAGATCATTGACGACCATAACCGGGACGGCGCTGGCGTTAGAGCTTACGTTGAGCGGCCAAAGATGACCGCATGATGGACATTTCACCCGTCGGCGGTTATCAACGCTGAAGCCGCCATTGCCTAACTGCCCCTCGTGACCGCATCGCGGGCAGGCACCGTGCGGGCGGTATTTCAGGCCGAGCCTGACAAGCGGCGTCCAATGGCCGTCGGGATCGTGTAGCGCAATCAGTTGCCGGAAGCGCATCAACCAGTTCGAGACGGCGCCGTATTCGACGCCCAGACGCCGTGAGACCTCCTCGAGCGGCACCGGCTGGGACAGAAGCCGGAAGAACTCGGGCATTTTCTTCGCGAACCGGAGGCGGGCAATGGGGCTGCCCGTCAGTCGTGTGTACAAACGACGGCAATCGACGCACCGAAAATACGGCACTGCATGATACTCATTCGCCCGCTGGTGCAGGCGGCCACGGGCGCCACTGCAATGCGGGCAGCGCGGCACCGGGGTCCCGTCAGTTGAATGGAGCTCCGCCCAGAGGCTACCGACGAAGGCGGTAAGGGCGGGATTTTCTGTGTCGCCGTACTCCCGCGCTCTGCCGCGCGTGATTGGCTCGTGCGCATCGAAGACAACTTGGGGGCTAACGGAGCGTCCAGAGTGCCCGGTGGATTGATCTTTCGGTTGGCCTGCCATCTCGTTCGGCGATCTGCAATAAGCGGTAATTCTAGGAGATATAGTGGTGCACGTCTGGCCAGAGGGCGTCGAGCTTCAAAAACCGCCGTTTATCGCCCCGGTTCGTCCGGATCGACGTCGTGAGAAACCTTGAGCATCAAGACCTGCCCACAGTCAAACAACGCCCGCGCGGTATTCACGCATCATCTTCTTGATTTCTTCCCGACGTAGGTCGGGATCGAATTTCCTCGCTTCGACGATGTGTGCGATGAGGTCATCGTCCACGCTTTCCGGCAACAGCAGTTGCATATCACTTAGCGTTAGATATTCGACGGCGTCCCCACTATCGCCAAATTTCTCGTAGCATCGGGCATAGAGCTTAATGGTGTCGCAAGACAGGTTTGTTTTCTTCGCTATGAACTGGTAGACGGAACCTCGCGCCTGCTTCCGTATGGCGGGCGTGTCTCCGTCCCTCGCGACGCAAACTGCCTCGTAACGCTCAACGAGAAGGACAATGGCCCTTCCTGCTTCTGTGTGATGGCGCCTGGCGCCGAAGGTGAGCCGCAGATGATCGAAAACCGTGAGCGTATCTGGTGTGTCGTCCAGCGCAGCGTCGTGTTCCCCGGTGCTTCCGACCCGTCCCGTAACCTCATTCATCTTTGCTCCTTGCATTGTATGGACAGCCTTATCAGCTTTCGGCCGCATCCTGGAAAACTTTAAGCAGATCGTTGCGCAACTCGGACACGTCCATTTCATTCCGGGCGCGTGTAAGGCCCACATACAGCAGGCGCTTCTCCTCGTCGGTAAGCGTAGTGCGTCCATCATCGTCCGTCTTGAAACGGAAATCGCCGCAGACCTTCACACGATTCCATTCAAGGCCTTTTGCGCGGTGGATAGTCGACACAACGTAGTCGGCCTCCGCTTCGGGGCTCACGCGTGACAGCATGTCGCGCAGAAAGGCGGTTCCCTCACGGTCGATGATCTGAACGATTGGCAACAGATCGCGCCCGGCGTAGCTCGACGCATAGTCCTGCACGTCGCGCCACGTCTCAAACAGCGCGAGCGACGCCGGGCTGTAGGTGCGTTGACCCCGCATCAGGCGGTCCGCGCCGTCAGCAAATGCGAGGATCTCTTCAATGTTCGCGCGCACCGCGACCTTATGCCCACTCTGCAGCCCGTTTGCCAGGGTTCCGATGACGGTCACGTTCTTGCGGCAGAGGATGGCGTCGAAGCTACGGGCAGGGTCATAGTCCTCGAAGAATGCAGACGATATGTGGGGCTGGCCGCGAAGCGGTACCCGCTCGCCCAGCAAGGTCAAAACCCGCGACGCAAGCGCGGCAAAGTGCGGTCCGAAGCGAAACGACTCGGTGAGCGCGCACTCCCGGGCCTTGATCAGATCCATCGCGTTGACCGCGCCGCGCCACTCGTAGATCTGCTGATAGGGATCGCCCACGTAGATGACCTGCGCGTGCTGCTGGCGACGCAGTACCGACAGCATCAGACCGTCGCTGTCCTGCGCCTCATCGAACAGGATGAAATCGGCGCCGATCTGCGGCCGCGACCGCTCCCACGTCTTCAGATACGTGTCCGGGGTGATGGCGGTCTTTCCCTGCGGGTCAATGCTCTCGTTCCAGTGTCGTACCACAAAGGGCAAAAGCATCGCGCGCAACTCGTCGGCCGACTGTTCGGTGACCATCTCGTCGACTGGAATGTGCCACGCTTCTGGCTCGTCCTGAGCAGACCGGCAAAAGCGTGCAGCGCCATCTGCAACGAGGCGGCCGACCTGGAAGGCGGAAAGCTCGACGTTTTTGCCAATAATCGTCGGAACGCGGACGGGGCCGAGCCCGTACCTGGCGGCCAGAAGGTGAGGCGGCTCCTTTGGGAGATTCAGCCGCGCGGTCAGCGCCTTGTCGGTGGCCCGGAAGGCGACCGAATGCACCGTCTGACACATGACGTTGCGCGGAAACTTCCGCTTTGCTTCGGCCGCAATGTCCTTATTGAAGGCGAGGTACTGGCCACGCTTCGTGCTGAACCGTTCGGCGATCATCCCGAGCGTCGAGGTCTTGCCGGCGCCGGCGTACGCCTTCACTTTTACCGTAGCGCCGGAGGCGACCGTCTCGAGCGTGTCGAGCTGTTCTTTCGTCGGCTTGATTGTTTTCATGCGCTCTCGAATGATGTGGGCAGCGAAGGGCTGTGATGCGGGTCGCGGGATACACGAACTCCAGGACATTCTGACCGGTCGCGCAGGTGCACGCGCAGTCGAAAGACGGCGTAACACCACCGCCTTTTGGGCTTGTGAGCGGGCCGACCGCGTCACACGCCTAGCGCAGCGCGTTGGCTATTTCGCGCGGCACGGCAACAGGCTCGGCGTGGCTGGTCTGTACGCGGGTTCGTCCGGCGACAACCGACTCAGACCGGATCGCGACACGTTCCCGAAACAGACCGCGGCCCGTTGTGACATGCGTCGCCTCGTATGGATTGCCACGCTTGATGTAGTCCCCTACGTCGAAATCGATTGGAAACAGCGACGACTCTCCGCCGCTCTCGACGACGAGCCGGATGGCGTTCAGCGGAACACCGCGCAGATGAATATCCAGAATGCGATTCAGGATCTGGTCGCGGACGATGGATGACTCCATCGGACCCTGGTACTCGGCCTTCGTCTCAAGCAGATGGACAATCGCCAGGCGCTCAGTTGTTGCCGTAAGCGCAATGCGGAACTGGAGGGCGCACGGCCGGCCCGTTTCATCGGGATAGGCCATGTCCATGAATGATGTTTTGTATGGCATGTAGCACTCCGAACAAAGGTTGTGCCGGCGCAAACGAACCGGCAAGACCAGCCTACGGAGTGGGAAGCGAAGTCAAGTCGTCTGGGCGCTGATGGTGTCGCGGATGCGGATAACGGTGCGATGACTGGCCAGACCCAGCATTGCGCTCGTCTGCTCGTTAGTGCGACCAGACAGCAGTTGCCGACGCGCGAAGGTGTTGCGCAACACGCGCGGGCTCATGTCCGGCGCAGCAAAGCCGATCGCGTCCAATGCTTCGCGGACGATCACACCGAGGAGCACATCGTTGATCGGCTTGTCGTCTGTGCGCGGCGCGGGGAAAAGAAGCGCGCCGTCGGGCGACGGATGAATCCGTTGCCATGCCGCGAGCGCAGGCGTCGAGAAGGCGGGAAGCGGCACAGTCCTCTCGAGGCGTGCGCCTCGCTTCGGCACGGACACCTGCGGCCTTATCCCTTCGATGACCACGTCACGCCATCGCGCGCCGCGAAGTTCGGCCGCAGTGAGGCCCGCCCCCAGCAGCAGCGCAACGACCGCGCGGTTGCGGCACAGGCGGGCATCGTCGCCGGCGTCGGGTTGGACATAGCCTTGGAGGGCGGTGTCCGCGTCGGTATCGAGAAAGAGCGGTTCAGGCTCGTCCTCGGGCCAGGCGGCCGACAGCGCGAAGGTTGCCGCCGGATTACTGTGACGCAGGCCGACGTCGACCAGATGGCGGCACAGCCGGTCGATCAGCTTGACGTAACGCAGGCGCGTGGTCGTCCCTGGCGCACAGCGGTTTTCGACATCGTCAAAGAATGAATCAAGGTGCTCGGGCCCGAACGTCGCGAGTGTCACCCCTCGGGTGAGCAGATGGCGCAGGAACCGGTCGAACATGGCCTTGTGTTGCACGATCGAGCGTTGGGAGAACCGGCGGCGGTCCGCGCCGGCCGCCTCTGTTGTCTGCCAATGCAGATAGGCGGTGTGCGGCTCGGCTGTCCACAGATGCGACTCGTTCATGGCGTTTAGCACCTTATATACTGAAGTGGCGTCAACCCTGCACCTGGCGGATCTCCGATCCGCCATCTTGCCTCCAGGAAGAGGGGGCTGTCGTGCCACCCTCATAGGCGACAGAGATAGCACGCAGGCATGCAAGCGGACCGCCCTGAACGATCTTTGCGGCGCACGCGAGCATCAGGTTAAGGGGAAGCCCGAAATCCTCAACCAGATAGCCGCGTTCGCAGACATCGCCGAGATGTGTCGCGCTGCGTGGCACGCGCTCGCGCAACGCGGCGAGATCCTCCCGATAAGCCCAGACGGGCTTCCCGAGCGCAACCGCAAACCCGATCTCGAAAGCGGTGCCGCTATCAGGCTCGCCCGCGCCGCGAAAATCTGCCACGTTGGCCATGACAATGTCCGCGCGGCGGATCGCTGCCAGATTGCAGCGATAGATCCACGCAGCTTTTTCCTGCGGTGACAGGTCCGCCGGCGCCAGTGCATCGAGCGGGTAGAGGCCCTCGAATCCGGCGTCGGCGCACATCCGCCGGAGCGAGCGACCATAGTCGAGCGCATCGACGCGGAAAACGTCAAACCCGGCGAGGTAGATCCGGGCCTTGACAACGTCGTGCTGCGCGCCACTCATTCTTTGATGCGGAAGCGTTCGAGGTCCTGATCCTTGATCCAGCGTGGTGCGCGGCCGCGCCCGCTCCAGGTCTCGCCGGTCTCGGGATTGCGATACTTCGGCGCCGCCGCCCGACGGGTGTTGCCGCGACGCTTCCCAAAGACGTCTTCCGGCGTGAAGCCGAACTCCGCGACGGCCTCGCGCACTCGTTCGAGCGCCGCACCGGCCTCTTTCTTATGCGCTTCGGCGATCAGCTTCTCCAACTGCTCCTTTTGCGCAAGCAGGTCCCTATAGCGTTCCATTTCGTTGAAGTTTCGTTGGTTATGATGGACGATTCTACCAGGCTCCCGCTGCTGTCAAGTTGGCATCCGGTTCCACACCAATGAGCGCACGCTCGACATTCACTGCAACAGGTACTGATGAAAAGAATTGCTGTCCGCCGCTCGGGCGTTCACGGTCGCGGCGTCTTTGCACTACGTCCCATCCAGGCGGGCGAGCTCATTCTCGAGTACGCCGGCACGGTCATGAGCTGGAAGCAGGCGATAACCCGCAATCGTCGTTTCGGCAAGGAGGGGCACACCTTCCTTTTCGGACTATCTGATGGACGTGTCATCGACGGTTCTCTTGGCGGCAACAGCGCGCGCTGGCTGAACCACGCGTGCGTAGCCAATTGCGAGGCTGTGGAGTCAAATGGAAGGGTACACATCCATGCGGTCTCGGACATCGGGCCGGGCGAGGAGCTTTTCATCACATATGGGCTCTCGGTAGAGGGCCGCCTCTCGGCAGCCGTGCGGGAGCAATACGAGTGCCGATGTGGTCACCGTCGATGTCGCGGGACGATGCTCGCCGCAACCACCCACCGTGGTTAGCCGGCGCGGTGTGGTGGCGCCGCGGTTCTCGCGGCACGCAGACGTTCACGAAGCAGGACCTTCTCGACGACCGGAAGATCTGCAGCGAGTTCGTTGCATTTTTTGTGGGCCAACGCCAGGTTGGCGAGCCGCGACGAGCCTCCGTCTTTCTCTGATAGCAGGTGTTCGAGCGTGACGTCTTCATTCTCCAGCGCGGCACCACAGTAAAAGCAGTTACTCCCGTCCCGGGCGCGCAAGCTCCTTAGACGCGATGACCGCTTCTTCTGACTGGGATTAGTGACGTCTCGCGGTCTGCGTGCAGACGATGGAGCTCCGTTTCCCAGTGGCCGCGTGAGCCTGATCGTCATCGGTGTCATGTGGACCAGTTCGGCCGCACCCTTTCCGATTAGAGCCTTTGCACGTTCAGGCGAGCAGTTCGACGCCGCCACGCCGGTTTGATCCAATACCAAAACCGTAGACATTCCTGCTTCCGTTTCCGTACCAGGCGGATACGCCTGGCCATCGACAATCACCTCGCGACCCGGCGCATGGGGCCGCGAATGGCACCGATCATCCGCGACTTCCCAGCGCGCGTTCGATCTTCCGGTCCGTTTTGTACTGGCTTAGCGCATAGACCGACCAGATTGCAGCCGGAATCCAGCCAATCAGTGTGATCTGCAGCAGCAGGCAGATGATTCCCGCGAAGGGTCGGCCGATGGTGAAAAACTGCAGCCAGGGGAAGACAAGAGCAAGCAACAAACGCATTTTGAATCCTTCAGCGGTTAGGGTAAAAAACTGCCAGCGACTTGCTGGCAATTGTGGCGAACGCTCGCCACAATTCGGTCGTGCAATGCGCCTCAGTCAGCCAGGCGCGCCGTTGCTGTCGCGCACGCAACGGAAATACTGCGGGTCTTCTGCCTCAAGACGCTCCAGCTTGCCGCTGGCGGCCAGCACGGCCTGCAACGGCACCTGATGCATCATCCGGTCGTACTCGTTGACGATGGCTGTGAGGGCGTCGCTAAACGCGGCAGGCACTGTCCAAGGCTCAGTATCATTGCCTTCTTCCAGTAAACGAACGATGCGCCGGCCAGTATCGCGGATCACGTCCAACGACAAGGCGCCTCGCCCTTCGGCCGTCAGCATTTCGGTGAGCAGGATCACTGACTGGAGGTTGAGCAACGCGGTCTCGTCGCGGTGGCCAGAGCGGATCGCTTCCACGCCAACGCGGATTTGCAGGACTATGCGGTCCGCCTCAACGCGTGCAAGCGGTGAGGTCAGCAGTCGCTTCTTCGTGGCCTGCTCGGCGCTCGCGTTGTGCAGCTTCCTGCGCTTTTTCGATACGGGCATTGATGTTTTACGTCTGAATCTTAGATGCTGTTCTCGCACGTGTCTGCTGCGGGCACCGGCGAAGCGAGCGTTGCGATCAGCGTGTAGCCGGGGTATTGTCTCCGCGCTGTCCCGGAGAACATCGCCACCGCGGCATCTCCGTCGTCGGCGGCAACGATGGCAATATCGGCTTGATGACGTCCGTCGCTCCGTCACGTCGCAAGACGCCTGAGACTGACAGCTAGGAAAGCGGCGAATATCAGGGCTTTTCCTGCTGCGGTTGTCGGATGCGTGCTCATGCTTCGTGATTGATTGCGGTCGCGTCGCGTCATAAATTCCTCGATGGATGTCATTCCATCGTACTGGCGGGAACGGGTTGTCAAGTTCGCCCCTTCGATCACAGCATGCTGGCATGCGGTGGTCAGGAAGCGGATTGCGGCTCACTAGTTATCGGCGGAACAGCAGAAAACTGAATCCTGTCGGGCGCGCGGAAACGCCGGTATGGAAACTGCTGTGTCACCCAATGGGCGCGCAACGCGCGCGTTTATGCCTCGAACGGGCGAAGGGAAGGAGGAGCCCTATGAATCATCACGACTTTGTACGCCAGCTTTCAATGATGCTCCGCGATCTGCCACAAGGCACAGTTGCGAACCTGAACGACTGCATGGTGGCGTATTGGAATGGCTATTCCGTGGCCTTCGCCTTCCTGTGTGAGCGGGGAACAGGCACCGTCGACGAGGAGTTCAACATGGACGATTATGTCTGGGAGGACTGGCGCCCGGCGTTCGAAAGTTGGGTGGCGAATCCGGTATTCAGCAGCCGTCCGGAGGTGAAACGGTGGCTGATGGATGCGCCGCCGCACGAGGCCGGTGTGTGAGATGGGGCGCTGGGGCCGGGGGCGTCCGAATACGGTCGTCGTTCCACCGCAAGCGCGCGGTGAGACGGGCTTGCCGGCGCTGATACAACCGCAACTGGCGACACTGGTGGACCGTCCGCCGAAGGGAGGCGACTGGTCCTACGAGATCAAATTCGACGGTTATCGCGTAATGACCCGCATCGAGGGCGGCGTCGCGACGATCTTCACCCGCAATGGTCATGACTGGACTGAGCGGATGCCGCGTCTCGCGGATGCCTGCTCTGCGCTGCAGGTCGATGACGCGTGGCTCGACGGCGAGGCCGTCGTGCTCGATTCAAGCGGTCAGCCAGACTTCAACGCGTTGCAAAATGCCTTCGACCGGCGCAGCACGGCCGAGATCGTCATGTTCGTGTTCGACATTCTCTGGCTGAACGGAACAGACCTTCGCGAGCAGCCGCTGCGAGCGCGCAGAGCGCTGTTGAGGGACCTGATGGCGGAACAATCATCCGACGTCATCCGATTCTCCGAGGACTTTCCGCAGGACCCCGTGTCGCTCGTCGCGTCGGCGTGCAAAATGAAGCTTGAAGGCATCATTGGCAAGCGCGGCGACGCGCCGTACCGCTCGGGGCGGTCGCCAGACTGGATCAAACTCAAATGCCACCTTCGACAGGAATTTGTCGTCGGCGGTTTCACGCGGGTGAAGGGCGCGCGCTCTGGCGTGCATTCGCTGCTGCTCGGCGTGTACGAGAAGGATGGCGCGTTGCGCTACGCCGGCAGCGTCAGACCTTACTTTTCGTCGCGCGCTGGCTCCGCTTTTCTGAAGAGAGCGGAGTCCGTACTCCGCGACTCCACAGCCTTCTACAACCCGCCGAAGCCTGAGAAGGAACGCGACTACCTGTGGCTTGATCCCTCGGTCGTCGTTGAATGCTCGTTTTTGGAATGGACGCCGGGAGGCGAGGTGCGTCATCCCATCTTCCATGCCGTACGCGACGACAAGCCCGCGTCCGCGGTTAGCGAAGAGCCGATGGTAGCCGTGGAGTACGACGAACCCGTCGAAGCGGACACAGGTTCGACGCGCGAAGTGCCGGGACCTAAGGGCGGCCTCAAAATCGGCACTATCCGCATAACAAATCCGCAACGTGTACTGGACGAAGTCACTGGTCACACGAAAAAAGAGCTGGCGGAGTATTACGCCGCGATCGCCGAGTGGGCGTTGCCTCAGCTGCATAACCGGCCGCTTGCGCTCGTGAGAGCACCAGACGGTATCAAGGGCGAGCTGTTTTTTCAGAAACATAGCGAGCGGGCGGCCATTCCTGGGATTGAGGAGTTGCCCACTGAACTGCATCCGCGTCATCCTCCGTTGCTCGTTGCTAACACGCCCGAAGCGCTGGTGGGGCTCGCGCAGATGTCCGTTATTGAGTTGCACACGTGGAACGCCGTCGCGCCCGACCTCGAGCACCCGGATCGCATCATCTTCGATCTTGACCCGGACCCGGCGCTGCCGTGGACCGCGATGCTGGAAGCTGCCGAGCTTCTGAAGGTCGTGCTTGACGAGATCGGCCTGCGCTCTTTTCCAAAGACCAGTGGCGGCAAGGGCTTTCACGTCGTTGTGCCCCTGACGCGCCGGCAGGGATGGAGTGAGACCAAGGCCTTCGCGCACGCGGTTGCGAAGCACATGGCCACGGTCGTGCCGCAACGATTTTCGGCAGTGCTCGGGCCGAAAAACCGCGTAGGCAAGATCTTTATCGACTACCTGCGCAACAGTCGCGGTGCGAGCACGGTCGCCGCCTTCTCCGTGCGGTCCCGGTCAGGTATGGGCGTATCAATGCCGGTCTCGTGGGACGAATTGAAGGACGTGACGCGCGGCGATGAATGGACGATGAGCAAGGCTCTCGAGCGTCAGCGGTCGCTCACGGTTGACCCATGGCACGGCTACTGGCAAACCCGGCAGGGCATCACTGCCGCTATGCGGCGGGCAGTGAGCATAGATTGAGTGAATGGCGAGGCGGCCATGGCCACGTTCGTTACAAGCTAGTATGCGGCGACACCGACCGCCGCGCATTTCCACGTCGACCGGCTGTCATCGACCCACAAGGGACAGTCGCGCAGTTCGAAAGCGGACATTCAGCAGGCACTGGACGAGATAAATGTCGTTGAAGCAGTCAGTCCGTTGCAGCGATGGTCGGCTCGGCACGGTTGGCGGTCCGCGTTGTTGCTAGCCGCTTGGTGCCCCACTGCACAAGCATCGCGAGGGCCGCCGCCTCCGCGAAGGCCAAGAGTGGAGCCTGCTGAGGCAGCGAGAAGGAGAGTAGCAAACAAAATGCGGCAAACGAAAACCGGCCAAGCACCATACCCCGAAGCAACGAGATAACAAAGGCCGATCCGTGTACGCGGTGAGACGACACCGACAAAACAATTCCGAGCAGCGGAAATACCGCCAAAAGACCGCTCCATGCGGGGCCTGCCCATCCAGATAACGAGGTGACAAGTAGTGTCAACACCGCGCCCGCAACCATTCGGCCAACCAGCTCGGAGCGCGTAAGCGGTCCGCCAGCGGGGACCACCGGACTGCGCGGCAAGAAGGACTGACCGAAACAGACAGCGGCAAGGGCGGCGGCTGCGGCCGATAGCGGTGAAGTGGGCAATATGGAAAGGCCGCACGCGGATATAAACCATGCACCGAGCCCAGCAGCCAGCGCAACCGGCCACGGACGTGAGCGGCAGGTCCATGCATACCCAAAGTTGAATGCTTCTGACGCGAGGATCGCGGAAAGGGAAAGCGTGGCAGCACGTGCCCCGAAGAGCGGGCCATGCGCGAGCACAAGAATGAACAGAATCGGACCGGCTACCACGGGCAAACCAGCCAACCAGCCAGCAATCGATGGCCCCCACCATTTACCCGACATTGAAACGACAAGCAAGAACAGCGGGACAAGCGTTAGTTTGAGCGCGAGCATGCCGAAGTCGAGCGGATTTAAAGTGGGATCATACCCTCGTCCCCTTATGACGGCTCGTGATTTTTGTCTGTGTCATTGCACCGCCGAACGGCTGTTATCCGGACACCACGACAAGGGACCGCTTGTTGCCGACTCCCGTCCCGCGCCGAGCAACGCCGCTCGTATCGGTGGTCAGAGCGGCGGTCTGCTTAGCTTGGCCCACTGCTGCACGGACTCTCGTTCCCATTGGCGCGTCGCGTACGACGCAAATTTCGCAGGAACGTTGTCGCCATTCATGACAAGGCGATTCAGCATCACCGCGAGATCCGTGTCGGCAATACACCACTCACCAAAGAGATTCGATGCATCTTGCGAGAGAAGCTGGCCGACTGCAGAGTACAGCTTTTGCACTGCCATTTCCGCTGCGGCTGAAAGCGCCGGAGCCTCCTTCTTATAAAACACTAGCTCCGTAGAGCGCTCCTGACGAATGGGCATCAGGTCGCTTCTAAGCCACGCCTGAAGTTGGCGCGCTCTCGCACGAAGATTTCGGTCACGGGGATAAATCAGCGTTTCAGGGAATGTCTCGTCCAGGTACTCGGTGATTGCCGTTGACTCGGATAGCGAGAAATCGCCGTGTGCCAACGTAGGTACGCGCTGAGTCAACGATTCGACAGCGTAGCGCTCTTCGTGGTTAGCGCCGGTTCCAAGATCAACCGCGAACAGCTCAAATTTCAGTTGCTTCTCCTGAAGAGCGACGAACACGGACATCGCGTATGGGCTTGCGAACTGTGCATCGGCATATAAGCGAAGCGGAGCCTCGGACATGGCGCCATCCTGGGTGATTGTTAATTTTTGCGGCTCGGTGCAAGCCAACGAGATGAACAGCTTGAGTGATTGTCGGCGATCTGGGAACTGGTGTCGACCGGCCGCTTTTGGCCGATTATTGCCCGACGCGGTGGCATCGGTGCGGCGGCGTGTCCGCGGTTTGTCAGCCGTTGAAGCGTCGCCATGCGCTTAGATGACGGATAACGGCCTGCGAATCGCCGTTCTGCTCGTGGAGTCGCGTGAGGTGGCGCAAGGCTTCCTCGTTGGCCGGGTTGATTTCGAGGCAGCGCGCGTAGGCCGCCATAGCCTCGTCAACTCTTCCTAGCTGCTCAAGCAATACAGCGTGGTTCAGTGCCGCCTGGTCGTTCTTTCCGTTGATCTCAACGCAGTGCAGGTAGCTGGCGGCGGCCTCTTCAAGGCGGCCGGCTTCTTCCAGGAGCACCGCGCGATTTGCGTGCAGTAGTTCGGCGTCCTGGAAATGTTGCAGCGCTTCATCGAACACTTCGAGAGCGTGTGCGCAGCGATCGCGATCGCTCGCAAGCAGGGCGCCAAGGTTGTTGTAGGCGTGGAAGTCAGGCTCCGGCGAAATCTCAATCGCCTTGCGGTACGCGGCCTCTGCGCCGACTGCGTCGGTCGCCTGCAACTGCTCGGCAAGCGAATACCAGTCTTCGGCCTGTTTCCTCCGTGCACTCACGCTGGCCGGCGCATTGTCGAGAAACGTCACGTCGCCTTTCACTTCCGCGATTTCGAAGTCCAGAAGCAGCTGGCCAGAGACGGCATCCCACTGCGCGTCTCCGGTCGCCACGGCCACCGCGTCGCCGACTGCCGTAATGCGCACGCCCGTTAGGGGCGCGGCATCAGGCAACTGATCCCTGATACGTGAGAGCGCCTTGAGAATTCGTCGAGGCGGTATCCGCGAACCGCGCAATTTCAACGCCGTGCGCAGCAGCACCACATCACGGAAGGTGAAGCGCAGATCGTTACGCGCGCCGTGCGACGGCTGCACAAAGCCGGCGTCGACCAGGGTTCGCAGGGCGCGGCGCGAGACCCCGAGAAGCGATTGCACTTCCCGTAGCGAAAAGGTGTGCACGGTCGAGCGGCCCGTCACCGCCGTGCCCGCGTTTTAGTGGGCGCGGCCACGGGCTCTTCAATTTTTTCTGCCCGTTTCACCGTCTTGCGTGGCTTCGCGGGGAGCTCGGCGACAGCGGCCGGTGACTTCGCACGCGAAGGCGATGCTGTGCGCTTTGCGTTTCTTGCAAGGCTTGCGCGCAACGCTTCCATCAGGTCGATCACCTGGCCGCTGTCGGCGGCCGCATCTTCCTGCGGCGTCACAACCTGCTTTCCCTCGATCTTCGCGTCGATCGCTTCGAGCACGCGCTTCTTTTCCTTATCCTCGTATTTCTCCGGCTCATAGCGCTCGGTTTCGCCCTGCTCGATGATCTTGAGGGCAAGCTGCAATTCATTTTCGGTGACAGGCGCGTCCTCGATGTCCAGGTCTTTTAGTGAGCGAACAGCATCGCCCCACAGCAGTTGCTGAAGGATGAGTCCGTCGTCGGTTGCCCGCACCTGCACCATATGGGTCTTGGCCTTCCAGTTCCATGACGCAAGTGCACATCGCTTGCTCGCCAAAAGGGCCTTCTTGAGCAGGCAGTACGGCTTGCCACCCCGTTTGTCGGGCGCGACGAAGTACGCCTTGTCGTAGTAGATGGGGTCGATGGACCGGTCAGGCAGAAATGCCAGAATCTCAACGATGTGACTGGGGCTTTCCTCGAGCGCCTTCAGTTCCTCCTTCGTGAATACGACGAACTTGTCTTTCTCGAACTCATAGCCTTTCTGCATTTCGACGCGCTCGACGACCTTTCCCGTGGCTTTCGACACGTATTGCTGCTGGACGCGGGAGCCGTCCGGAGCGAGCAGATTGAAGCTGACTGTCTCGGACGCTGAGGTCGCCGAATACAACCGCACAGGGATGGACACCAGTCCAAAAGAAAGCGAGAGCGATGCAATTGAACGGGCAGCCATGGGCGTCTCCTGATGAACAGAAGAAAAGGCGGCGCTTGAGCGCGCCGGGGCGATGCAAACAGATTAGCACTCGTTTGTGGGCCGGCAAGTGGCCACATTCAGCAGATGGCATCCCTGTGGAAGACGGGCGCGCCACTTGCTTGACAGGACAAATGAATCCATCAAAAGGAGAGGCAGAAATGGCAGACCAGCATAAGCCAGGCGAGATCGTTAAGACGTCCGGGATCTACAAAGTAGTGAAGGAGGGCGGCGACGGGCCGGAATTCGAGGTGACGTGCGTCGAAGGCGAGCATTTTCCGCCGACCCGCTCGGGCAAGGGCGCGCACTATGAACTGGTCCACGGCGCGACGCATTCGCACAAGCACAGCGAGCTTGGCAGCGGCGACAAATAGCGACGCCGTGGAACGCCCGGAGGCCTGCGTCGAGGGAACGGTGCAGCCGGGCAGGCCGTTGATCTGTCCAGGCCCGGGGCCAGGTTCGCGGTGCCGGGAGGGCGGCGATATGACCAGACGATGCACAGTCGTGGCGGCAATGTTCGCTTCGACCTATCTGCTCGGCTGCGCGGCCCGCGGCATGCCGTATAACCGCCCTTATCTAACGCGACAGAATGCCGTGAACTCTCGGCGCCGAAGTCGAATGCGCCCCCGACCATGGCGCAGCACCAGAGTGAACCGGCCGCGCTCATGAAAGCGGGCTATGCTCCGTCGCCATGGCATGACGATCCGTACTCCCCCGATGACCTGCAAGCGGCACAGCGCCTCATCGACTACTGGTTTCAGACCGAATGTCAGCGGCCGCGGCCCGGATGATGGGCATGAATGTGCTGACGGTCCCTAGGGGCCTAACCGGGAACCCGGTTGGAGTTCCCCTTTGCGGATGCCGATTCCGGTCGTACCATGCGCTTTCGTCCGATGAAAATGAGGCGCGCATGGTCAAGCGTTACTACATACGTAAAGGCGACAGCACCACCGCGGGCGGCACGGTAACCGAAGGCTCGGCCGTCATGCACTGTGATGGCTTGCCTCTCGCGTTTGAAGGCGACGCGGTGAGCTGCCCTGCATGCCACAGCACTGGCAAGATTCTGTGTGATGGCCCCCGCTGGCCAAAGGCAGGTCCCGATGGCAGACAAACCGCACTAAGTGATGATCTCTGTCTTTGCCGATGCAATCCATTGCCGCGGCTCATCGCTTCGCAAAGCACAATGTCAATGTCGATGGACGGCTCGCCGGCAGACCCAGTCGTGCAGCGGGCCACGGCCCATGTGTATGCGCCTAACCCTGAAGCTTCGACCCCGACGCCAAGCGCAATCTCTGGGTCAGCGGGGAGCGGGCTGAAGCAGTCGCCGCCGCTCGCCTTTGCCAGCAACGCGGCGAATAGCGGGGATGTGATGGAACTGGCCGCGCGAGGCGTGAGCGAAGACGACGAGGCCGAGTGCCATGCGCAGTACGAACTCGACATGGAAACATGCAATGCTGCCAGAGCCATGTATAAAAATCCCGCGTATTTTCTGGCCTGCTCGCAGCGGGCGTTTGAGCGTTATCAACAGTGCAGGGGTTACTAATGGAAGCCAAGCGCAAGACGTGCGTGATCACGCTATTCGATGAGGACGCAAAGACCATTTCGTATCATCATGTTCCGCAGGATCTGGTGGCGGCAGCCATCGAGAAAAGCACCAGCGTCGATGTGCCGCTCGAAGACTTTGATAACCGGCTCGATGATGATTTCGCACGTCGGCTGGGCGGCATGATCCTGCTCATTCTTGCCGGCCGTTCGCCGTTCCTTAAGAGCCATCTTGCGCTCACTACTGAAAGCGATCATGACGCATCTGGGTCGTCCTCTGGACCGGGTACGACGCCCCCGGAAACCGGAAAACGTTCATGGTGGGGCAAAAAGCCGTAACGCACCGCGAGCGGCAATGGGTCCCCTGGCGGCCGGAGGAGGCGACGTGCAAACGGCTCCCGGCGATCTGCATTTAGTGCAGGCACGACCGTGGCAGAATGGTCGCTCCGATCTCAACGGAGACTGGCATGTCGATTCTGGTGGGCACCGCTTCCTGGACTGACAAGACGCTGATTGAGTCCGGAGCCTTCTACCCTCCCGGCTGCACTAGCGCTGAGGCGCGCCTGCGGTACTACGCGAGCGTTTTCCCGCTCGTTGAAGTCGATTCGTCTTATTACGCGATGCCGAGCGCCACGAACAGCGCGCTATGGGTCGAGCGCACGCCTGCGGGCTTCGTCTTTGACGTGAAGGCTTTCCGGCTGTTCACCGGCCACCAGACGGAGCCGCGATTTTTCCCGAAGGATCTGCAGGCAGATCTACCAGTCACCGGCAAGAAGAACCTTTACTACAGGGACATTCCGCCGGCGGTGCTCGATGAATTGTGGGCGCGCTTCTTCGAGGCGCTGCAGCCACTACACGCGGCCGGCAAGCTTGGCTCAGTGCTTTTCCAGTTTCCTCACTGGGTGACTGCGGTGCCGAAAGCCAGGGCGCACGTTGAACACTGTGCTGAGCGCATGCATCCCTTTTTGACGGCATTCGAATTCCGGCACGAAAGCTGGTTTGGCGAGAAGCACCGTGAGTCGACGCTGGCAATGGAGCGGGAGCGCGGGATCGTGCACGTCATCGTCGACGCGCCGGAAGGTGTGGCAAAGCGCGCGCACTCTGTGTGGGAGGCGACGTCGCCTGAGCTGGCGATTGTGCGACTGCATGGCCGCAACGCGTCGACTTGGAGTGGCGCCGAGTCGGCAGCCGAGCGGTTTAACTACGAATACAGTGATCCGGAATTGCGCGAGCTTGCGCCATCGATCGCGCAAATCGCACGGCGTGTAGGGCGTACGCACGTCCTGTTCAACAACTGCTATCGCGACGTCGCGCAGCGCAATGCGGCAACGATGACACGGCTGCTCAAGGAGATCGAAGTGTGAGGCGACGGGAGCGCTTTGGCTGGTTACCCGCCTCCCGACATCCGGGCAAACCTGCCGACGGAGTCACCGATCCAGGAGCCAACGTAACCCTTTCACAGTGGGCGCTTCATCGGTTGATCTCGTGGACGGGAACACGGTGGGCCGGTTTGCGCACTCCCACCTGTCCCGCCGGCCGACGTTGTCTGCTGGTTGATGGCCGCCCCCGCCCGCTAGATCGACACAGCCGGGAGCCTTGTGCGGCGCTTGGCCGTCACCGGCGGTCAGAAAAGACGCCGCTTCCGGCCTCTGATCAACCGTTTGCGGCGTGGCGGGTGCCGCTATCCTCGTTGCGGTCTCTCAGGTTCTGCCACGGCCTCGTAAAAATTGGCAGAGTCATTCAGCCGGTCCCCGCGACCGGCATTTTTTCGCCTAGCGGTTTTTCCGAGGAAAATGTAACCCAGCGTAACTGTTACGAACGTGCGCCGAGTTAAGCGTTGAGCGCCGCCGCGTTTAGAAGGCAAGCTTCCGGTGT
>NZ_BAYE01000041.1 GCF_000685095.1 Paraburkholderia caledonica NBRC 102488 | reverse complement strand
ATCGGCCACTAAGAGACGTTCGGCGCACTCGCCGCTTGGACAGTCAAGAGGCGGTTTACCTAAACTAGCGGTCGATCGATTGCAGCGAGCCAGCGCAATGGACTGCGAGAAAATGCCACATACGAAGACGCGTTCAAGTTTCTCACGTACTCTCCCTGCCTGTCAGGCCGCCAGTTGAAAAGCTTTCCGGGCCAGCGATGAAAGCTGAGAAACCCCGACGCACTTGATTGCACCGCGTCCCCTCACCTAGGGCGCTTTGCGCCACGATAGTACGAATCGAAACAGCGCCATAAGTTAGTTCGACATTGAGGAATGACGCTAATCCTCTGATTGAATTGCGTATAACAAGATATGAACGAATCCAAGACGATAAACCTTGAATCACTGCACCGCTTCCAGATCAACCACCTAACGGTCGAGTACGGATTGATGGGGGTGACGCATGAATTTTCCTTTTTAAGGCACGACCATCATCGTTTCCTTGCCGGGTCCGGAGAGGGCTTCCGATAGTTCCCGTGAATTTTCTATCGCGCACCGCGGTTCACCCCGTGAAGAGAGCGGTAAGCAGATCATTCTCCCGGTGGATATCAACGCTATCCGGATAGAGGTGAAGATCGTGAGACAATCACCCTACCGTCAGAAGTATTGAATCAGGACCCCTATACCACCGAGTTGATTCCAGAGTCGGATAAGGTACGCTTAAAAGCAATCAGCGCACGCGTTGATGAGATCGCACGAGGCATTTGAATACAGGATTTCAGTAATGAGATGGCGGTATAATAACCACCGGATAGGCAGGCCACCGCTTCCCGGTCCCAGAGTCCTATGGCAGAACAGTCTCCGGGACACCGAGTCAAAGCGTTATGTATGGTCGATTACAGGGAGAGCCGAGATTTTGATGACGAGAGAAGTCACGGCCACTGGATGGGCTCACTCACAGACATCTCCTCCGCCGCACAATAATCGATCTCGCCGTTGACGAGGAAAGCATCAGTAACTTGATTCAAAAGTCATCGAGTGGACATCCATCAAAAATCACTCGTTCCACACTGAACCGCTCCTGCTAATTTCAGGAGCGGGGCGGGAGAAATGCGTCCACCGAAAATTGATATTGGACCTCGAATAATTCCGCCTTCTGCACGACAACGTCGGCGCTCGCCATAAGGTTCCCTGGTCCTGGTGGTGGGTTTTCCAAGCTCATCTGCGGATTGGTTACCGCAATGACCGAAAGCCCTCCTTGAGTGTTGAAGTTAGTCGGGGTCACCGTCAAACCAATGGAATCGATGGGGGGGATTTTTGAGCCGAAGTCAGAGAAGTCTGAGTCGGGAACAACAAAATTGAGAGTAGCGTCGGCACGGGTATCAGAGGTCGAGGCAGCGAATAAAGTCACGATGCCATAATATAAAAAAAGAACGTGGCCCTCGAAAGAATCGTCGCGAATGGTTACATCTACTCTACGATGTGTAGAAACTACACCAAGAATTGGCCCAGTAAATGGCATTTCAATGCTCCCTTACCTTACCAGAAGCGGAATACGTGACGGATGCGCTGCGTTATAACAAATTATATGACCGCGCGGCAAAAGCAAGGTTGTTCTGTAAAAGTTGGGGGTGTGGTTATACGGAATAGTAATTCCCGTATGCATTTTTTGGTTGTGTCGCGAAGCCTTTGATCGACCCATCGAGCGCCGGCTAGGGCGCAGTCGTCCGACTAAGGGTGGTCCCGCAGCTTTTTCGAGGCCGGTCGCGCACGTGCTGACCCGAATGTTGAAGCCATCCCGACCATGACATCGTCAACGTGAAGCGCGATTGGGGATGCTAGAAAACTCAGCATGGAGCAATATGCCCGTAGCCGGCTCGCTCGCGGCGCACTTCAGGCGTCTGAAGGAGTGACGCCAGGCTGAGCACGCGATTCGAGCCGAAGGCAGACTACATCTCCAGTCGCTCAAAAGCTTATTTGCGTATTCAAAACGGGCAAGTGGTCCGAAAGCACGGTGCGAACCGACAATCGAAGGGTGGTAGTGCCTCGAAAGCGGCCCTTGATTCCAGACAATGCCGAAGTCCGCTTCGGGTCGCCTGCGCAAGTTCGACTTGGCGGTGCGGCAAGCGATCGACGCAGCGCAGCCTCGATTTCCGAGATCGGCCAACATGGGACGTTCGCTCCCGGGCTCGGTGCGACATTCGCATTGCGCCTTCGCGGCGAAAGCGGACAAAAGTCTTCCAACTGGCGCGCCACCTGAGGGTGCATAGCACTTCAACACTTTTCCGTCGCCAGGGACAGACGCCGCAGCTTGCCCAGAAACCGCCGCCGCAGATCGTCCTATCGAACCCCACGCTCGCTTTAAAACGGCGCGATCACGCTGTAGCTACGGTCTAGAATTAGGGCTGCGCCAGAATGAGTGAGGCTGGGCCGACTATTCGTTAAACACATTCTGAATAAGCGAGAAGTTACATGGAAAAGCGCCAAGTATTATTGCTTTCGGCCCTCTTGCTTTTAACGGAGTTGGCCACCGCCGCTCAGGAATGTACCGGCGGGCAAAAGCGTCTAAAGGAAAGCGAACCATGCATCCCCGAGCCTCTGTTCAATTACCTTTACTGCCTTAATGTAAGTGGTGGCGCCGTCGTAGAGGTAACCGAAAGTAGCGGTGACGCGAATTCGAAGACCACAAACATCAAAGTGAAGGGCAGCGGCTCGGGTGTCATTCTGAAAGGCGCAGGCGAGGTAGGATACGCGCAAGCCAATGTGAGTAGCGCTACTCGCGAGCTGCAAAAGAAACTCAATCCCGAGCTCGCCGCCAATTGCAAGTACTACGCCGACAAGATTATGGGCGCCCCCCCCCGCGACCCCGAACAAAGCTCAACCGAGTAGTGGAACTCAGAAGCCGACTGACGGAACTCCGAAACGACAACAGCCGCCTCCAGAATACGTGCATCTAAACAAGACGTCCTTCAATGGCTTTAGCTGTCAAACGGCGTCGTATGGAAGCGAATGGGCGGAACGAACTCGCGAACAAATAGAGAGCGATTTGTACCAGGTCTACGGATGCAGTGCTCCTCCCGAGGCATCTAGTAAACCAGACTATAGCGGCAACTTTCACACTCCAGCACGTGATAGTGGCCCATGGAAGGGCTTCGCTGCCCGGAGCATGGTGCTCTACTATGATCCGGCAAACAAAGCGAAGTCCGAGGCTCTGGCCCGGGATCTGAGTCAAAGATACCAGCACAAGTTTCTCGCCGCCCAAGGTGCTGGACAAGGGGTCCCTCCTGAGTGGTACTCGCGAACGCTTGTGGTGCACCTTCGAGAGACTGGCTACTGAGCGGTCGCGAGACGGCATAAATCCTGGACCAATCACGGTCCGGGCCTTATGCCCATTACCTCCTTTCTTTCAGGCGTCGAGGCGGCGACAAACAACCCCGAATCTGTTTATGGGAACGGCTGTTGACCCTTGGCAGCGGACGTCCAGGTCGCGCTGCATCGAAAGTCGACAATGGGTCGGGCATCGCCCATCGGGATTTGGCGCAGACTGACTCTCCCTTCATCTGAAAGGAGTTTGTCATGGAAGCGATCATCAGCACGAGCTTGCCTCATGTCCCGTGGAACAAGGGCAAGCTGACCGGGCAAAAATCACCGCTGAAGCTCAAGGAAATTTGGGCCATTCGAATCCGTCTTCAGCTGGGCGGAAAGACCCGTGATCTGGCGATGTTCAATCTGGCAATAGACAGCAAGCTGCGAGCGTGCGACCTGACGAAGCTGCGGGTACGCGATGTCTGCATGGGCACTCGTGTAGCGCCCCGCGCGACTGTCATGCAGCAGAAGACGCAGCGGCCGGTGCAATTCGAGATCACCGAGCAAACGCGGGAAAGCGTGGAAAACTGGATCAGGGTAGCTGGGCTGTCTCCCTCAGATTTTCTGTTCCCTGGCCGGATTCACGCGTCACCTCATCTTTCAACTCGTCAGTACGCGAGGATCGTGCATCGTTGGATAAAAGCGATCGGGCTCGATGACACGGCCTACGGCACGCATACGATGCGCCGAACGAAAGCATCGCTGATTTACCGCCGCACAAAGAATCTTCGGGCGGTGCAGCTCCTGCTCGGCCATACGAAGCTGGAAAGTACAGTCCGGTATCTCGGCATTGAGGTCGACGATGCGCTTGAGATGGCTGAACAAACCGAAGTGTGAGCATCCCAGCCGGGCGGCAATCGGACGCTGTCCGGCCAGGAGCAGCCGATCAGCATCGTGCCCGAAAGCGGCCGTTGGGCTAACGGTCAAATCGCAACGTAACTATCCCGCGAGAGCTTGTTAAATTTTAGTTGGCTTGCTAATCATATTGCGATTTAATGAACCCATGTTCGATCATTGCCTCTACTTCAATTCTTCGGCACTCGCGCGCCTCGCTGAGCGTGAATGGGCAGCTGTTTACGCGCCATTCGGGCTGACTCCGGCACAGGGATTTGTGCTGCGCGTAGTGCTTGCATCTCCCGGGTGCCTGAGTAGTCAGGTTGCGGACACATTAGGCATTGCTCGCCCCACCGCCACCCGACTTATCGACAATCTTTCTGAAAAACGATTGGTCGAACGCCGCCAGGCTGAATCGGATGGTAGGGAATGGTGCGTCTACCCAACCCGTGCCGGAAGGGCGCTCGACCAACCAATTAACGATGCTAGTGCGGCGATCGCGAGAGCCCTGCGTGCGAAAGTTGGGCCGGAACTGTTCGAATCGGCTGTCTCCAGCATGCACGGCATCAGGAAGGCGCTTTCTTGAGGCCCGGTTTCTTGTCTCAAATGATTGTCTTGCTAATTAAATCGGAAGGCCAATGAGAAACGTATCGACACAAAGAACGACCGTCCCGCGAAGTTTGCAGCGACAATCGTGGAGATCGGGGCCTGGAGTGCGATGGGCCGCGGGCATCGCCATTGCGGTAGCGGCGATTGCATTGTTCCTCACGGCTGTCGCCTATGCGCCGGAAAGCATCCGCGCAAACAATAACCTTTGTCTTCAGCAAGTCGCGAACGATGAACACGCGAGTCTCGAAGCCTTTTTTCAGAATCCCGCCCAACAAGACGCTTTTGTACAAGCCGTTACTGTCTGTTCGCGCTGAAAAAGGAAAGTCCTCCAGCAAACATCATTGGTGAGCGTCCGCTTCGTCGTTCTAAGGACGGCTTTGGGTCGGTTTGGAGCTTTCGCTGTCTGACGGACACGATGCGGCCAATTTACACTGTCACCCACGTCGTCGACAAAGTGCCCCTCTCGGTCGCAGCGCACCGACGAGTAGCTCGATGGAATTCGGCTGGAATCCAACCCGACAGACGTCGACCCGTCAGCCACCGTCGCCCATCCCGGCCCATGCGAGCCTCTGCGAGCGCATCTTGATGTATTCCGGATCAGAGGACAATGCCGGAGAGAGTTGACTCCAGGTCAACGCGGGAGGCGGTCCAAGATAAAGGATGGCGTCGAACTGCTCCTGCATCACAGGAGAGCGGATAGGATCGACATAAATTTCTACGATGACGTCGTCATGCTTGGTAAACATGGCGTGCGGATAATATGAGCGAAAGCTCGCCTCCCCGAGCGGGGTGCCGCGAATGTGCGCAAGGCTGGGAGTAGGCCAAGAGGTGACGTCGGCCTGTAGGGTTGCCGGATCAACAAATACTGGAACCCAAACGGAATAGACTTCGACGCCCTTGCTTTGCAGCAACGAAACGATGCCATCGGGCAGTGGGTTGAATTGGTGGTTCACTAGCCCTTGGTTTTTCGCTTGCCAGTAGAGGTTCTTACGCAACAAATGCATGCCGCCGTAGATGACCAAGGCGCGGCGCTGTTTGGCCAGCACCTCACGTTGGATAATTCGTACCGGGCAGCTGTCGCGGTCGCCCACGGCATTCCAGGCTTCAACGAGCTCCTCGGCGCTGCTGATTTTCGACCAATCGATCGGCGGATCGCCCAACAAAATACGAATCTGACGATCTTTCGGGAGTGAGGCATTCACTTCGCGGACTTCACGGAAAAGCCCCTCAAAGACAGGACGATCCCACACGTCGTGGGGTTGTGTCGTGTTTTGCCATGCTTGGCGGAGCTTATCTTCAGGGACGTCGTCCCCTGCAACAAACTGGTCCATCATCTCCTGATAAAGAGAATTGCCACTTTCAACCACGATATCGTTCACCACGTGAGCAAATCGGGCGTCACGGATCAGCGAAACCCGAAATGCATAAGCTTGTTCACATCCGTGGCCGCCGTCGCAAATCGCGACGACATTGTGGGATTTGAAAGCTTCAAGGACACCGGTGATTGGATCGATAGGACTTGCAGCTGTTGTCATCGTGCGAGCTCCCTAGTCTGGTGGCCAATATACAATCCTCAACCACCAAGTCAATTTTTGAAGATCAGACAAGCGGCAATCTTCTACGGGCTTCGTTTGTTTGAATGTCCGCTTCTTGGAAAGCTGACCGTCCCCTGTGGGTCGGTTCGGCGCGTTCGCCGTTGGCACGGGTTCGGCGAAGGCGACGAATGCGTACAGTCGGCCATTTTGAGACATTCGCGTCGACCGCTTACATTGGTGACAATCGTCGGTCCCCGTTGACTGCAATCCCTTAGAGAGGCAATATGTCTGCATGAACTCCGACACTCTCAAATCCATGATGTGCGCCATGACTGCCGACGGCGAGTCGTGGGAATCGTGACGTTCATACATCACATATAGACTTCCTCAACGGCCCCGCCAGTCATGACGGGGCCGAGTCTTTTTAGTCGCTCCGAATTGCATTGGCGCAGATAGGAGTGATTGCATGCATTACAAGAAACGTGTTGCCGTCTATCCGGGCTATGCCCGCGAGTCGACTTGTTTGTTCGAGCCGAGGAGCGTGGCATGGTGACGATATGAAAAGCGAATTGCCATGACGTCTGCGACGCTTGGGATATCCGCAAAACCTCGGTGCATGCCGCGTGCGCCGAGTATTATCCCGAGGCAGCCCTTTCTGAATGGGTCGATGGCACGCTCACCGATAAATGGGCCAGCGTTGTCGAAAACGACTTTTACGTTGCCATCGATGAGGAACTAGTCGTTGGCACGGGAATGCTTACGGTCGCAAACGGGCAAATCGACGCAATCTTTGTGCGGCCATCTCATATGGGACTTGGCATTGGACGCAAGATGCTGCAATTTCTCGAGGCGTTGGCCAGCGTTCATGGCGTTACTGCAATGCGTCTCGATGCAACGCTAAACGCGGCAGCGTTCTATCGCCGTTGTGGTTGGGCGGGAGACTCGGTATCGACCTACCGTAGCTCGCGTGGACTGGAATTGGCTTGCGTGCCTATGACGAAGCATCTGACCGACGGAGCGTAGGTTGCTACGGCCGACGATTACCAGCCCCATCCGGCGATAGTCGGCCACAAACGGTCACTCGACACGAGCATCTGAATCGTCAACAATCGACTACGCCCGGTCTTGCGTTGTGGGCTGGGCTTCAAATGCAAAATAGGCGCCTGCACAATTCGGAAAACAGCGATGACGACGGTGTTCGTAGACACGGCCGAAATTACAGACTGGCCCTCGCTTCATCGGGTCTTCTCGCGAATCTTTGGTTTCCCGCCGTTTTACGGCAATAACTTGGATGCGCTAATTGACTGTTTGGGTTACCTCGACGAGCCCGAAGCTGCAATGACACAGGTGCACGTGAGCCCAGAATGCACGCTCACGATATTACTTGGCGGTGTCGACAGTTTCAGAAAACGCTGTCCGGACCAATTCGCGGGCTTGCAAGACGCATGCGCTTTTGTGAACTGGCGTCGTACGCGCGAGCACGGACGTGCTCTGGTCGCACTCGCCTATCACGACTGATGCAACGGGCAGCGGACGACCAATTTCGATCGTCGGGCATTGGCGCCCGGATCGTCGACGATCAATGCCTTGCCGATCGAAAATTCATTAGCGATTGACAGGCGTCTGACTTGATTTGAAGAGGGATGTCGGGGTGTATAGAAAATCGGTATGCGTTTTTGCCATGGCACTGACTGTAACGCAGGGCTGTTTTGCCCTTACCGTCGACGAACTGATGCGCGGTCTGGATCAAGCGCTAGGCGGTAAAGCATCCTCTGCGACCCAACTGGCGACGTACGTCACTGGCTATGTTCACGGAAGCGCAGAGTATGGACGGACACTGGGGCTCGTCTGTGACGAATCTGGGCTGCGTTCAACGAACGACGAACTGCGAGCAGTCCGAGCTTACATTAACGCTAATCCAGATCAATGGCCTGACGGCGCACAATTATTGGTTAATCGCGCGCTCATGTCGCCGAAATGCCACCATTGATCGGTACATGCCAATGACAACGAGTTTTCGCCTCATAGCGATACATGCCGAAACTGAAATGCGGTCACTTGCTCGGCGTTACGTAGCGGATTGTATTGTAACTGCGCTCGACCTTGAGCCAACGCGGCCATGGTTCCTTTTCGAAACAAAGACAGATGCGGAGCGCGACCTACTGAGAGGAGACGAAACGCTCCTTAAGGAATTGAAGGCGGTGTTCCGGGCGCGCGAGTGCCCAGATGCAATTGTCCAACGTCTCATGTTCAGTTTTCAGTCGCTTGAAACTGTGGAGCGTGACTATGCGGGAAACTGGCGTTGGGCGTTGCAGTAGTCAACGTTCCGAACGTCCGTGATCGGACGCCTCAGCCTGGCCGCTTTGGGTCGGTTCGGCGCGTTCGCCGTTGGCACGGGTTCGGCGAAGGCGACGAATGCGTACAGTCGGCCAGTTGGAGACACTCGACCTTAGTGCCCAGATCGCTAACAATCTATGAGAGTGTGCGGCGCTTGTTCCGCTCCCCGAGAGTGAGCCTTGGCCGCCAAGACACGTCGATCGGTTCACAAATTAAATTTAATGTGCCAATATAGGCCGCATGGAACTCCGTAACGTCCCGAGCCAATCTCATCATTATCACGGTCGCAAGCCATTGCGCCGTGGTTCGTTACGTCCATAGCATCGATTCGACCTCACTGGTCCAACTCCGTGTGCAAACGACCAAGGCGCCTAAGGCGCCTTTTTTTATTTCTCCACCATCAAGAGCTGAAGATGACCGACCCGATAAGCTATCGACGCGCAACTATCGACGACATTTTGACAATCTGCGAACTGGGTCAAATCTTGAACGCGGTCCACCACCTGGCGCGCCCCGACATTTATGCGAATGCCACTACGGAGTTCGGTCGGGACAAACCACACTGGCTTTCTAGCCTTCAGGAAGAAGATCGAGCGACGTTTCTTGCCGAGCTTGGCAGCAAAGCGGTCGGCTTCATTACGGTTCAGATGGTGAAGCCGATAAGCCCAATGTTGCAGCCGATGGTCGTTGGTCGCATCGGCTCCGTCGCTGTCTCGGAACAAATGAGGGGGCGCGGGGTCGGCAGCGCTCTCATGAAGCTCGCAGAAGAGTGGGCGCGGAAGCGCGGTGCCGCCGACATGAGACTGGCCGTTTGGGAGTTCAACGAACAGGCCGTCGATTTGTACCAGGAACTTGGCTATGAGATTCGTGCGTTCGAGATGGGAAAGCGGGTTCAGACTTCGGCGGATATGGCCGCCAATGGATTTGGTGAGGCAACGGAAACGCCCTTAGCGCCCGCTTATCGTGCGACATCCAATGGTATCAATGGCCGCGTTCGCTGATCGGTCACTTTGAGACGTTCGACAGCACCGGATAGATGGTTGACAATCGGCGGCTAGGTGCCCCGATATAGCGGGCGCAATGAACAGGACTCTGTCGCATGGACAAGAATGTAGATGAGTTAATCGCTGAGTTGGCCGAGCGAGGCGTACATCTACCGAAAGGTAACGTCGGAATCGGCAGTTTCGGAGATTCAGAGGCGCTTTCAGAATCGCTGATCAAACTCATCCTGACTGGCGTAAAGCGCGGTACTTGCAGCTTGGTTTGGTCTTGGGGTTTCGACGGTACGACACTTCCTGCGGTCGGGGATATGGAGATCGTGCTTGACTGGCATGGTCAGCCAACGTTTGTTCGACGAGCCACGGAGGTGGAGATCGTGCCGTTTGACGCTGTGACCGCCGATTTCGCAGCTAGCGAAGGCGAAGGTGACCGCTCGTTATCGCATTGGCAAACAGAGCACTGGAGATTCTTCACCGACGAGTGCAAGCGAATTGGCCGGACGGTTGATAAATCGATGCCTCTCGTGTGTGAGAGATTCGAGGTCCTTTACACTTTCGGTTGAATACGCGATCCGAACGACCGCTGCCCTCGGTACCAAGCATCAAGCCCGGAACGCGTGCCGCCACTCGCAGCATGTTCCGCGTATGCAGGGCCCTCACCCGCCAGGAAGGGACGTTCGACGCGGCGAGCTAAATCGATGACAATCGCCGTTTCAACACCCCCGCTACTGCGAATCAGTTTATGTCCCGCCCACCTCGTCCGCCCGACCTGATTGTGAACTTCTCCCTAACAGAGCATCGATCAGACGGTTCGTTGAAGGAGGTCGTTTCAGGCTATCGTCCGATCTACAAGGTGCGCACTGACTACTGGTCATCTGCACACCACGAATTCGTGGACGCCACTGGCGTCTGCACCGGGCAGCAATGTGAGGCGGAGGTTTGGCTATTATCGCCTGGAGCATACCCACACACGTTTTGGCTCGGTCGACGCGTTGAAGTAGTTGAGGGTTCGAGAGTTGTAGGCGTTGCAGACGTCCTGAAAATAGTCAATCCGCTGCTCGAATTGAGCGCAGATAGCTGAGTGCTTCGGTGCCGAGAGGCACGCTCCCCAAACGGCTTCAGTTGACCGCATCGGGCACCAGTCGGCCAAGAACGGTTATTCGACACGGGGCCGTGAATCGCGCACAATCGACCGGCCGATTCCCACTACATCGGACAAGTCATGAAGCAGCGTGTACGGATAAAACTCGTCCAAAGACGACAAGTAGAGTGCCGGGCGGCCCGCAAGCCAGCGGGAACGAAAGGATATTTGGAAGGTGGCTACGGGTCTCGACTTGCCGTTATCTACTCTCAGCACAAAGAGCTGTTCAAGCGACTAGACGACGCGTGAGCATGAGGCGTAACGGATGGGCCGCGTTCCGGCTCGTCAACACAGCATCAGTACGCTGTACGACCGTGCGGAAGAACGTTGAGACAACGGCAGCCTATGGCGAAGCATTCGGCATCGATAGGCGCACAGCAAACGCCTTCGACGCGGTGTCGATTACCTCCTGGTAGTACTCTTTGATTGGTCTTGGGGCGTGCTTATCCCGCGCACCTGGATGAAATGTCCTAAAACACTCGATGCCATTTGACTGGAAGTGCCACAGCGCCTTTGGCTCAACCTTCACATTCTGACGGGTCGGCAGGACAGCTTTCAGAGCACAATCGTACGCGTGGCCGGTACCGAAGATGATTAGATCTGGCTTAAGCAGCTCGATCTCAAACTGGACGGCCGCCACCGAGTAATTGAATAAATGCGCGGAATGATCAATCGAGGTTCGAGAAAAGCCGCGCTTCGGGCGGTACCAGTCCATCTTCATTAGATTGTTCCAGCAAACAGCCGCTCGATCGCCTCGTGCGAACGCATTAGCGAACCGCTTCCACTGCCGCAACAACTCACTACGACCTGTACCACGGGAGTGTTGACTCTCGTAGCGAGCTTTCGCGATCTCGATCCTGTCAGAACGTTCGTAGAAGGCTCCTAGCTTGCCACACCAACCGTTAGTTTCCTTCCCGATGAACATCACGCGGACGGGCGCATCGAGGTAAGCCTGAGATACGCTAAGGAGAAACGGCGCCGACAGCTCGCGAAAATGTTGAATAAAGCCGGGCTTTGCCACGGCAAGCGCATCTGCATAGTAAGAATCCAAGACCGCTTGTACGTCGCGTTTAAGCATGGTTTTTCACCGGATACTTTGCCATGGCGCGGCGGACCAGCCTTTGCCGTCAGCTCTAGATTTCGCGGCAGTTGTGGCATAAGTGGATCGGATGTCGGCTGATCCACGGTTGTCCGCTTTGGATTTCCTCGACTGTCTCCTGAGATGCAGCGCGTAAAAACCGTGAAGCCGGACGTCGTTGCTACGGACTGAGATTCCAGCATAGCTGCTCTGGTGGAGTGCCCGTTGAGCGTCCGTTCTGAGGTAAATCGACCGTCCCTTGTGGGTCGAAGTTCCGCCGATCACCTAGCGCAAACGCAAATCTGAATGACCCCGCAACGATACCGGATAGGGGGCAAGCGCCGTCTTCGACAGCGGCACTTTGTGTCAGGTGACCGCGTCTTTGCATGGTTCTGAAAGTTGTCTGTCGTTAAGGCTCACTCTGGAAATCCGTGTCGATTGCGAACATGCGACTAACCGTCTGGCACATCTGCGTCTCCCTCAACGGCAGACCCGGCCTCCAGCCAACGCAGGCGCGGGCGCAATCTACGCCGCGGTAGAGCGGCATGAGGTTTTGTTTCACCTGACCGGGCTCCAAAACAGGACCGGCTGTCGATTACACGACAGGCGCTCGAAGCGCGACTCAGGTTGCCGGCTGACGCTGACGTGGCCCGGTGCTCAAGGCGTTTCGCTGATGGATGGCGCCGCATTATCGCGGTTGCCGCAAGACAAGCCGGCGTGGCAGCGAACCGGTGAGGCTCGCAGCCGACGATTTCCAGATAAGGCGCCAGGGCCTGGCGGCTTTCTGTCACCAGCTAATGCGGTGCTTCTCGTCGGTCTCGCGATGCCGTCGATCGTCGTCGACGTGAAGATACAGACTGGTGGTCGTCAGTGACGTATGCCCTAGGTTGTCCCGCACGAGTCGCAGATCGACCAGCTGGTCAGCCATGTGGGATCCTGCACTGTGCCGCAGCCAGTGTGCCGATGCTTGTTCCAGGCGGTCCGCGCGCTGCGCATGGTCTTCACCGCGGGCGCGCAGGGATTGGGCAGCACCGCTAAAAACATCCTTCACGATCCGGTGCAGAGCTGCGCGCGTGAGTGGTTTGAGCGACTGGCCAATTGGCAGCACGAGTGGAGTGTCCTCGCCGGGCGAGGGCAGGGCGGGCAGTCCGCGTACCCGCCGGTAGGTGCCAAGTTCCGTCATCATTTCCGCGGTGGCGGGTACCAGGCGCTCCTTGCCACCTTTGCCCATCACTTCAAGCCACCAGCGTTCCGTGCCGTTTTCGTCAGCGCGCCGGAAAAAGCGGCCCATGGTGTTCTCACCCACCTCGGTAATCCGCAGACCGCCCAGATAAAGCAGGGTAAAGAGCCAGCGCACGCGTGCGTGGTGTTCGCGCTCGCGACCGGTCTGCGTCGGCATGCCCTGGATGTACGTCTTGACCTCGAGCCACAGCTCGGGCGGCAGATACCGGACGATGCGCGGCCGGGCCCGTCTGGCGCGCTGACGCGAGAGCGACAGCGGATTGCCGGCCAGATAGCCGGCCTGCACGAGCCACGCGAACATGACGTTGAGGATCACCATGGCCTGGCGCTGGCTCGCTGCGGACAGCGGGCCGTAGAACGGCCGCCAGCGCGGATCGTGGCGGGGATGCTTGCGCCCGCCGTCAGCGGTCCACCGTGCGGCGGGCTGGGGATCGGCGAGAAAGTGCTGGTAGATCAGCAGGTCCTCGTGCGTGAGCGAGGAGAGCGGTTTGCCCATCTGCAGGACCGACCACAGCAGCAGCCGTTCGGCTTCCTTGCGGTAGTTGTCAAACGTGGTTTTCGTGTCGGCAAAGCGGGCGAGCCACGCGCGAAGCGCGTCGAGATCGGTGTCAGCGGCGACCTGCATGCGTCCGTTGGCGCGGTTCGTGCCGTGACGGCCATCGAGGTCGGGCGACAGGTCAAGCGCATCGATCGGGCGCGGGGTGGGCAAGGTCGTGGTCATGATCGGGAGGCGGGGGGCGGCCCGGGCTGCTGGTCTGGGCGTAGTGATATGCGCAACCGGCTGCATAAATTCAACATTATAGGATTAATGTCAAAATTGAGCGAGCCGTGCGTTAGGGATGAGACGGTTTACGTAGTAATATCCACACAGATTCACCGGTGGAAATTCTCATGAGTGACGTCCTGTCCCCCGACGCAGCGCTGGCCGCCGAGCTCGAGCGCCTGAAGGCGGAATTCCCCAAAACGCGCGAGCTATACCGTGAGGTCTGCGCGCTGCTGTTCTTCCGCCATGGCATCACGCCGACCGCGAACCGGCTGTACCAGCTGGTGAGGCGGGGCAGCATGAGTACGCCGACTCAGGTGCTCGGCGAGTTCTGGACGGAGCTGCGCGAGAAGAGCCGGGTGCGTATCGAGCACCCGGACCTGCCTGCCGATCTCGGTGCGGCCGCCGGTGAACTGGTCGCGACCCTCTGGACGCGCGCCACTGCGTCGGCCGAAGCCGCGCTCGACACGCTGTGCACCGAGGTCGAGGCGCAGCGGGCCGACGCGCAGCAGTCGGTCATCGCCGCCCGCGACGAACTGGGTCGCGTAGAGACGGCGCTGGAGCAGCGCACCGCCGCCCTGCTGGCCGCGCAGGTCGAGGTTCGGGAGCTCGAAAAGGCACAGGCGGAAGGTCACGCGCAGCGGCAGGCGCTGGAGGCAGAAGTTGAGCGGACCAGGTCGGCGCTGGCTGCGCGGGATCGCGAGCTGGTGGAAGTGAGGGAAGGGTTTTCGAGCGATCTGGAGAAGCAGCGTGAAGCGGCTGAGCGCGCGGAAGATCGGCTCCGCGCGACCGAGAAGCGCGCCCTGCTGGAGATTGACCGCGAGCGAAATACCGCAACGAAGCTGCAGAAGGAGCTCGACGACGCCACACGCCGGGCGGACCGGAAGGACGACGAGCACCGCCGTGCATTGGAAACCATGCAGGCGCAACTGGGCGACGCGCGTCATCAGGCGGGCGTGTTGCAGGGGCGGCTGGATGCTGTTCAGGCGGAGAACCTGCGATTGCAGGCGGAGATGATGACGCTGCGGGAAGCGGAAACGCGTGCGCGGGAAGCCAGGCAGTCGGGTATCCCTGCTGCAGTCCCGAAGACATCGCGTTCTACCCGTTCGTCCCGCGCCGTGCCGACTGCCAAACCAGCAACGCGTCGCAAAAAAGCGGTATAAACGCAAAGGTACTTGCCACCAGGGAAATGGGCTGCATGGCTGATCTCTACCTGCTCGCCGGACTGACGCTTCCACAGGGCGTCGCGCATGAGTCCCTGCCCGCGATAGTGACGCTCTTCATGGCGGATTGCTGGTCAGGCATGAGCCGCACGCAGATGATTGCCCGGGCGAAACGGCGAGGCTTGCGCCTATCGTTCCGCGCAACGGCGCCATGTCCGTCCGGCGAAACCGGCGTGTTCGAGCTGCGCTTCAACGATGGCGCAGGCGAATGCCTGATGCTGGCGCGGCTGCAGCGGGTCGGAGCCAGGAGCGGTAAGCGCCGACCGGCCTGCCGCACTGACGTATCCCGCCCCCCGCCACGCGACCCCAGGCAGACCCGGTTGTTCTGACACGACCGTCCCGGTTGCCGCGCAGCACGCGGCTCGCTATGCTCGCAACCTTTAACGGATCAGGAGTCGGAAGTGCGGCGCGTGACGGTCAGGAAATCATCGGTTCATGGGCGAGGCGTCTTCGCGCTGCAGGCGATTCCGGCCGGCCAGCGAATCTTCGAATATCGCGGTGAGGTGACATCGTGGCGACGGGCATCGGCCAGGCACCGGCGGTCCGGACTGCGGGGCCACACGTTCATTTTCGGACTGGCTGACGGGCGCGTGATCGACGGCAGCGTCGGCGGCAACAGCGCCCGCTGGCTGAACCACTCCTGCCAGCCGAACTGCGAGGCGGTCGAGGACGAGCGGGGCCGGGTTTTCATCGAGACGATCAGAGCGGTGAAACCGGGCGATGAGCTTTGTATCGCCTATGGACTCACGATCGATGAAGCGGTCACGCCCGAGTTGGCCGCCGACTATGCCTGCCACTGTGGGACGAAACGGTGTACCGGTTCGATGCTGGCCACGGCGAGCGTTTAGCATGCGTCGACCCGTCAACCGCAGCCCGGTGCTGGTCGCAATGGCGGCCCTGCCACATGTGGATCGGAAAGATCGGCAACGTGGCGCCAAGTGCCCAACGGGCGATTTCGAGCCGATCGCTTGCCAACCTGGATTTCCGATGGACTGAGTGCTGTGGATAGCAACACCATGGTAGTCGATGTCCACCGTGAACTTATTAACGCTGAAACTACCCTGCTGACAGTACCAATGACTGATATCGCATTAAGCGGCGCCGATTACAGCGGCATACACGGCGATATCGTTGCGCTTCTGGAACACGGTCGTCGCGCTGCGGCCCGAAGTGTCAACGCACTGATGACGGCGACCTACTGGGAGATTGGTCGCCGTATTGTCGAATTCAGCCAGGGCGGCGAGGGCCGTGCCACCTACGGTCAGGCCCTTTTAGAGCGGCTGTCGGTCGACCTGACAGCCCGCTTCGGGCGGGGGTTTGGGGTGGACAATCTGGAGCTGATGAGGATGTTCTACCAGACCTACCCGCCAGCCGCGATTTCCGGATCACTGATTCGGAAATCTACGCCCACAGGCCATCCAGGAAATTCCGAATCGCCGATTCGGAATTTCGATCTCGACCAGCTCGCGACAACATTCCAGCTGTCCTGGACGCATTACATCCACCTCATGCGGCGAACCCGGTCAGTTGAAGAAAGAGCGTTTTACGAAGCTGAAGCGCTTCGTGGCGGCTGGAGCGTGCGACAACTGGATCGGCAGATCAGCAGCCAGTTTCACACCCGTGCGATGCTGTCGAAGAACAGGCCGGCGATGCTAAAGAAGGCGGGCAAGGCGGAACCGGGCGACCTCGTGACCGCAGAGGAGGCAATCAAGGATCCTTATGTCCTTGAGTTCCTGGATCTCAAGGACGAATATTCAGAAAGTCAACTGGAGGAGGCATTGGTCCATCGGCTCGAAGACTTTCTTCTTGAGCTGGGTGGCGATTTTACGTTCGTCGGCCGCCAGCGTCGCCTTCGGATCGGTGAAAGTTGGTTCCGGGTAGATCTTCTGTTCTTTCATCGGCGTCTGCGATGTCTTGTTATTGTCGATCTCAAGCTCACCGAGCTCAATCACGCCGACGTGGGTCAGATGCACATGTACTGTAATTACGCGCGCGAGCACTGGACCCTGCCAGGAGAGAACCCGCCCGTCGGGCTGATCCTGTGTGCGCGAACGAATGCCGCGGTGGCGCGTTATGCGTTGGAAGGGTTGCCAAACAAAGTGCTGGCGGCTGAGTACCATATGGTCCTGCCGGATGAAAAACTTCTCGCCGACGAACTGGCCAGAACTCGACGTGCATGGGAGGCCCAACATCGGTCGGAAGAGGGCGCTGACGGTTCAGACGGCCAACTGTCGTGACAGGGCGTAGCTTCACGATTGCGTCACGCCCGGCTAATCATCAACAACCATCCAGAGACGGACTGCTTGTTACCATGGCAACCTGAGTGCGGAAATGCATCTCGTTAGCGATTCGGCGAACCGTACAGGATGCGAACCAGAGCATGACACAGTGCGTGTGGTCGCCGACGCGAGCGGTCGGCGCGCAATCGTCGAGTCAGTCGATGAGCACCGCAGAAAATTGAGAAGCACGGTCAAATGGATTAATCTCGTCAGCCTGACGAGCCACTGTTCCGAACCCAACGGATGCAGCTCGACATTTTCAACGACAGCCGCGACGTGATGCTGCGCAATGACGTCCTGTCAGCGTTGCAGCGGTACGATGCCGCGGGCGCGCGGCGTGCGCTGCAGGCCCTTGCGGACGAGTATGCGGACGATTTCGCCCCGGTGTATTTCGGTTCGATCGTCAATGCCCTCAAGGGTCGATCGACGGTACCGTTTGACCGTCACGAAGCCGCCCTGCAGGCTCGCCAGGCGCTATCTCACGAAGTCCAGCCCGCAGTCGCGCATGTGTTTCCGAGGCAGAGCGGGGCCACCTGGCTCGCACCGCTCTGGGCAGAACTGGCCGGACGCGCCGCTGCGCTGCCTTTCCGTGCGGACCACGCGGATTCGCATGCGGCGCCGCTCTTCCTGCTTGCTGCGCGGTGGGCCGAGGCGTCCGATGCGATATCGCGCATCGCGTCGTGGCGACGGATTCCAGCGCCGCTTTGCTGGATGACGGAGGCACGTTACCGACTCGATGGCCTGAACGCGGCCTGGCCATTGCTGGTGGAACTTGCGTGGCTTTCGCCATCCCGGTTCGACCAGCTTTTGAGCCGGCTTGGCGACGCGTGCGTCAAGACGTTGCGGCGCGCCTTCGATACGTCGTTTGACGGCGCCGGCGACATTGACGATCCTGCATGGTTTCCGGCGTGGGTACTCACGGAAAAGGCTGGCCTCGCGCCGCTGTTCAAACAGGCAGAGCCTTCGCGACGCAATGCGCCCGAGCGGGCGGCGAAGGTGATGCTCCAGTTACTCAGCCTGGAGCGTCAGGGCCGGCGTCACGAACTGCTGGAACCCGGCGCGAACTGCAGGTGCTCAACACGGCGCTGTACGCCGCCTATATGAAGACGCGCTGAGCTGGCACCCCGGAGCATGACACGCACAACCTCTCACAAATGGACTTTCGCCACGCGGTTCCGGCGTGGCGCCTTCGGCTGGAAATCCGCGTTGCCGATCCAGCGGCTGAAAGAAGCGCTGGCGGAGATCCGGCAGATCGCCCGTGCCGATCCTGTTCTCGCTGCTGACGGCGCGGTCGCTTTGCTCGAAAAGCTTTCGCCGGCGCTTGAACACGTAGACAGCTCGTCGGGGGCAATTGGCACCGCCGTGAATCGCGCAATCGACGCGCTTGTGCCGGTCATTGCCGGGGTGGACGTGCCCGCTCCGGTCCGGATGCGATGGCTGGATCGGCTGTTCGACGCGCTCCAGGATGACCCGATGCCGTATATCGAACAGCTGGGCGATCGCTGGGGTGACCTATGCGCCTCGCCCGCCATCGCGTGCGCATGGGCAGACCGGCTGTTGCCGATAACAGCGCGCGTGATGGGCGCTGAAGGTCTGGGCGAGCATTTCGCGGGTACCACCGCCTGCCTCAGCGCGCTGAATGCCGCCGGGCGCCATGAGGAACTGCTCGCCCTCGTGAATGGCGCGCGCCTGAACTGGTGGGGGTTTCGCCAGTACGGGGTGGACGCACTGATCGCATTAAATCGTCCGGCTGAAGCACTGCGTTACGCGGAAGCGTCGAGGGGGCTGAATGCGCCCACTGCCGCCATCGCCCGCAAATGCGAAGCGATCCTTCTGTCGTCGGGCATGATGGACGAGGCCTATCGGCGTTACGCAATCGAGGCCAATCAGGCCACCACGCATCTCGCGACATTCCGTGCCATCGCAAAAAAATATCCGGACAGGAGTTCCGACAGCATTCTTCGCGACCTGGTCGCGAGCAGTCCCGGCGCTGAGGGGAAATGGTTCGCCGCCGCGAAGGACGCCGGCCTGCTCGATCTGGCGGCGTCGCTCGCGATGCGCGGCGCCACCGACCCGCGAACCCTGACGCGAGCAGCACGCGATTTCGCGCAGCGAAAACCTGCATTCGCGGTGGCCTGTGGCACGGCAGCGCTGCACTGGATGGCTGCAGGCTTCGGTTACGAAATCACGGGTAGCGCGACGTGCTGGATGCTTACGGCGCGCTGGCGGAGGCGGCCCTTGCTTCCGGCATGGAACGTGACGAGCTCAACAGGCGTCTGCGGGAGCGGTTTGCGGCCATTCCGGGGCATTCGTTCGTCGCCACGGTGCTGGCGTTTCATTGGGCGGCATAGCGTGCGCGATGCATCCAGCGACGGGATGGACGGTTTCTGCACGGCCCGGCTCGCGGCATGTTGTCATCAACGGGTCGCTCCCGGTCGTGTGGGACGGCGCCCGTTTCGCCGCCGGTGACGGGGCTCAAGCGCAAAGCGGCTGGAAATGGCAGTTTTACGACAGGCAGAAGTCAGCACAGGACTTGCATCATGGAAGAGTACAACCCCGGGTGCGCGCCCGAACCTGGATCATGGTCGAACTCGACGAACAGGAGCGAATTGCTCTCGTAGAAACGTATCACCGGGTCGCCCGGATCGAGCTTCCCAACGTCACGGCACACGCTGCACTACACGCGATCGTCGAAAACCAGATCGCCCTGAACCTTGAGCCCGTGGTCCGGGCGATGGATCGCCTCGGGAAAGAAGGGCTTACGCGACACGACGCGGTTCACGCGATCGGCTCAATCGTCGCAGAGCATCTGTTTGATATTTTGAGGACAGATCAGAACGACGATGCTGCGACTTCACGGGCGCGTTATTACGTGGCGGTGGAGCGGTTGACCGCCGAAAGCTGGCGCAGAGTTGAACACTGATGCCGATACCATCGAAACTTCAACCGTGGTTTGGAGCGAGGTAGCGTTTCAGATTGAGCCGTGCTCATATCCAGATGGCGTGCGAACTGGGATTGAATTCCCGAAAATTCGGATCCCTGGCTAACGGGCAGCAGGAGCCGTGGAAGCGCCCCCTCGCAGAATTTATCGCGCACTGTTATAGCAGGCGCTTTGGTCGTGCTACGCCTGAACACGTGAAATCTCTGGAAGAAGTCATGAAGCGGGCGGAAGCCCGGCGCAATGAGCGGCGGGAAAGAAAAACGAACAGAGCGGTTCCACCGACAGGGCCGCAACGTAGCGATGACGGATCGGGCGTAAAGTTGCCGGGGCTCTGCGCACGCGGCGGTGAATAGGGTTCGAACGGAACGGAGATGACGACCGTCTGGGTGGGCGACGGGGACCACTTGCGCCCAGCCTGCCTGCTTCTACTCTTACTTCCAAAACGCATCTACTTTCGCTTCATTGCACGACGCTGAACGAACGCCCGCAGCGTTGTGAAGTCGGTGCGGGTATAGGCGCGGGACATCGTGAGGGGCAGAGAACGGTTGGCCATGAGCAGGGACGAAAAGCGTTGAAAAGAGTTTGCGGAACGGCCGGCCGGGCCTGAGGTTGAGTACGAGAACCCGGGATTCTGGCCATTAAACGCAGTAATGGTAATAGCAGTTATCAACACTGGTGCACGGCAATCCCGCCCTTGGGCATCTTGGCGGCCACCATCGGCCGCCGCGACGTCAGGCCGCGTTCGCACCCGGACGGAGCCGGATGCCGTCCGGGTTGCACGCCGATGGACCGATGGGGTAGGGTGGCGGCATCGCAAACCCAGAAAAGGACGAAACGTGAACAAGCAGGAACTGGTGGACGCCGTCGCCGCCGCAACGGGACAGAGCAAGGCGGCCGCGTCGGAGGCGATCGACGCCTTCATCGGGGCAGTGACGAAGGCGGTCACGAAAGGGGACGCGGTTCAGTTGATCGGCTTCGGCTCGTTTTCGACGGGCGCGCGCGCCGCGCGGGTCGGCCGCAATCCGGCGACCGGCGCCGAAATCCAGATCGCGGCTGCGAAGACAGTGAAGTTCACGGCGGGCAAGGCGTTCAAGGATGCCGTGAACGGCGCCTGAGACCGGACGCACGCCGTCGCCCGGATGTCTGCCGATGGCGCGGCGTGATCGGGCAGCGCCTGAACCCCGGCTAGCCGGCCCGGTAGGGTCAGTGCGAGATGCCGCGACATACTGCAGGCCCTGCGATTCGCTGCGGATCGGATGAGGACGGATTTTTATCCACACGCTGCGCGCCATTGAGCCGGGCGAAGAACTGATTATTGAATATCTGCTGGCCACCGACGGCCCGCTGGATGAAGAGGTCCAGGCCCAGTACGCATGCCGATGTGCTGCAGTGAGCTGCCGTCAGTCGATGCTGGCGAACGCAGCGTGAGAGGGGTCTCCAAGAGGCTGCGGCTTTCGGCGAGTCCGGCGTCGAGCCCGCTGGATAGTTGGTGGGCGGCACGGTCAAGGTCGGTGTGGGGGCGGGCTTTCATATCGATGTGTCACAACCCGCTGGGCAGGGCGCCCATTCGGCGAAACGCCTCGAATATCTTTGAGACGCCAGATGTCGCTGACTGACGATTGTCGGTGATGTCGACCCAGTGAGGCGTCGTCTGAGCAATCGGCGGAGAGAACTTATGCAGCAGCGGGAGCGGGCACGAGACAGCGTAGCGGAGGCCGGGTTGGTTGAACTGCTGGACCGGCTCGACCTAGCGCTCATGCAGATGCCTGCGCGCCCATCAGTATGCAGGGCGCTGTTGGATCTGAACTATCGCCTCGGTGCAGCCAGCCCGAAACCTGCTGGGGGGTCAATCGGCCTGCATCGCCGCGACGTCGGCACATTCCCATCGTCGAATCCTTGCCGCTGTTTTCATGACGGCGAGGCGGCGAATTGTAGGGCCATTTAGGCAATCGCGCTAAGCATCTTGGGTGCCTGCCGTCGAACGTCAGGCCATGCTGATTCGCTCTGCCGTCACCAGCTTAGGCGGTCGAATTTGGGGAATCCCACTCGTCATTACTCCAGTTATCAGATGTGGCGATTTTGCTGCATGGCGCTTTCCGGTCGTCGCCGGCGACCCGGGATCTTGCAGGCAAGAGAAGGCAGGGCGCTGGCGTCGGCCAGCGCGGGGTTCGCCTCGGGTTTGTCTGTGAGCCGTGCGATGCGGTTGCGGGCCAGCGACCGCCTCAGCCTGCTGACCAGTTGTTTCGACGACTGTGACCCATCAGAGAATCTGGGGCGTGAACAGTGCGACTGGTTCGGCAGGCGCCACCGCCGACTTGATGGATCCGAATTCAGAAGAAATTGAGCTGCTTATATGGGCCAAGGCAAGAATGTTAGATTGGTAGCGCAGCGTCATCAGCAGTCGTCGCCGGGCTGCTGTCGTCGTCAACTCGGCTCTCAAACACTTTCTTGACGCGATGGCGAGCGAAGTCGATTGCGGCATATTCTCGAGCCAGCCGCGCTGGACGTTCTCTTTGTCCCGCTTCCGACTTTTCGTCAATTGGATGGGATACGACCGGACAACTTCGGACGCTTGAAGGTTAGGGCTGTCGACGCTGGTGCTGAACGGCTCCCGCTTGTATTCCGCTTCACTGAGGGCCGTTCATCGAAGCGGAATTAACACACCATATCCGGACTATCCTCGAGGCATCCTACGTCCGCGCCGCGGCGGACGGCCTCATCGCCAGACAAATCAATCGTTCGGCGCCGCCGCGCAACGAAGTCGCGGCCTAGATCCACAGAGTCAACCGTTTGCTCGAGCAACCGACAGTGAAACTATAGGCTCGCGGCGTCTCGACGGTAAATCATCAGGCGGCCCATTGAAAACGCGCGGTTTGAGCTGGGTGCCATTGGAAAACCCGCCGGATCATCTCGGCACCGCCTTGGGGTTGGTGATGTATTTGGTACCATGGCACATAGCGTCAGTCAGCCACTAAGGCGGCCTTCAACAGCGGGCTGATTGTCGCGACGGCGTCAACTTAAACGCACCCGCAACTAACTGCGCATGCAGCCTAGAAGGTTCGATCTCAAATGGTGACACTGCTGCGACATCCGCAGAGGCAAGCGATGCTGTGCTCGCGAATCGAAATTCTGGGCGTGTTCGGTTCCGGAAAGACGACCCTCGCACAGCACTTATCTAATGGCCGTGAGCCGCTGATGCTAGAGCGGCACGAGCATAACGTCTACTGGAATACTCCTGGGGCAAACGCTGCCACGGGCTTTTTGGCGTACGACTTGTCGTTCTTGCTACAGCACCACTATTTGGCAGCATCGTGCCCTTCGGCTTCGTACAATGGCGTCGCCTTATGCGATTGGTCATTTGCGTCTGATGACCTCTGGGCATCAATGCGTCTAAATGACGATGACCTTGACGCTTACCGAACGGTGCACGGCGCGTTGTTGAAGTCGGTCGGGCCTCCGCTTGGATACATCCATTTGCGGCCGCCAGAGCGCACGATCGCGGAGCGACTCCGACTGCGCAATCGAGCGGGCGAAAATATTTCAACAGCTGAAATAAGCGATGCAGCCGATCGCCTGGACGAGCTTGTACAGCAACTACCCAGTGCAAAGGTAATGCGCGTGGGAGACGACGCAGACCTTGTGAACATTCGGAATTTGTTTGAACACTGGCTTCGCGGGAGGACCGGTGAGCGTTAAAAATTCTACTTCCAAAGAGTTGCTTGCGCGCTACAAGGTTCCGGGTCACCAGATTTATGTTCTCGGTACGTTCGATGCGGGCGTGACGGTGTTGGACCAGCAGGCGAGGGCGTTGAATTTAATATGGTCTCTTATTGAAGAGCGTACGGTCCTCTCGCGAGTCGCACCACGCAAGGATTTGGCGAAGCCACGTGCGGAACGAATTGCCATCATCGGCGGCGGCTTCGCTGGCCTTACTGCTGCTGCAGGTCTTCTTCGAAAGGATGTTGAAGCGGACATAACTATTTTTGAGCAGCGCGATACGTTGCTACCGCTACAGCAAGGCAGTGATTCGCGATGGCTGCATCCACACATCTACGATTGGCCTGCAGTTGGCAGCCTATCGGGTGCAGCTCTGCTCCCAGTGCTTAACTGGACTGCGGCGCGCGCCTCCGATGTGGTCGTTCAGATCCTCGGTGAGTGGAAAAAGGCATATCACGACTGGCATGAGCAGTCGAAGCGTAAGCTGCGTTTGTACTGCAATGCGCGGCACGTCCAAGTGCATGAAATCGGTAGCGACAGGGACGGCCTACGCATTGAATGGGTCGGCGAGCAACGCGATCCGCAAGATGGCATTGCGGCCTACGCTCCTGACTCGAGACACGGCGACCCTAGGCATCAATCGGTCAACACTGGCAGCTCGGAGTCATTCGACATCGTCATTCTCGCCGTTGGTTTTGGTACCAAGCGTGACACGCCACAGTCCTACTGGCGAAACGAGACTTACGCTCAACCCAGTCTAGATAGCCAACGACATACATTTGTCGTTTCTGGGCAAGGCGATGGCGCCATGATGGATCTGTTGCGCCTCCGTGTTTCCCAGTTTCGCCAGGATCGCATCTTGGGCGAGCTCTTTTCTGGCGAGCGTGCGTTGATCGATGAACTCAGAAGAGTTCAGAGCGAGCATACTGGCCCCGATGCCAAACAGGGCTTATTCGATGCGCTCGAAACTGTCAGTTCTAGCCACCGAGTCGCGTTTGAGGCGGTGCGCGCGCGCATGTCGCAGCGATTGAGGCGAGACACAGAGGTAATTTTAAGCTTGCAGGTAAAGAAATTCTCCGAGCTTTTTGACCCGGCGACCCGAAGAATCTCATTCCAAAACCGGGTGCTTGTGTACCTCCTGTATAAATGCGGCGGCTTCTTCCCGTCATCGCGCGGCACCGATTGCCTCGAGAACGAGAACGAGGTCAGCGAAGAACGTGTGGTGCGTCGTCATGGGACCCGGCGAGACGAAGTTCTGAAAAGCGTCTTGTCACCGCACCTGTATGACGTAATAGAACAAATGCAGGCGAAGCATGATGGAGGGTATTTCCTTCAACCGCACATACCAAATTGGACCGGAGGCTATTTCGGCTTTCCGGGTCGGGCTGACGACGCCAAGCGGCTGCCCGAAGGCACCAAATCCGCTTGGAAAAAGGAATACTTGCCGGGCCCAACCGCTCTTATGGCAACGGCATTTTGCGCGAGTCTTGCGGGCGCGTTGCGTCACGGGCACAACCCAAGCCGGCGGCTACGAGTGACATTGCATCGAGTCGCGTCGTTTGGCGGCCAGGAAGTTTTACAGCAAGCGTGTAACTATCAGGGTGTCGCCTTAGAGAGGAAAGACGAGTCTGGGATTGGAAGAACCTTCCCCATCCATATGGGGACCATTGGCTTAGCGTTTTATACTAGGCGAGTTATCCGCTCCTTGCCGTCTGTTGACCCTGGGAAGCTCCACGCCTATATGTCTTCGCCGTCAAGACGGCTAAGGGAGTCAACACGCTTGATGTCGACGAAGGTCAGATTCGTCATTGCGATTCCAATTCTCGAGCCCACGGATCCCGGGCTACACAGCCCCCCAAGCGCGGTCGCAGGCGTGATCTATATCGATAGCGAAGCGGACGATTTTTTTATAGATGATGGAAGCCTTAAGGGCATCGTGTGGATGGCGAAGGGCTTCTTGGATGGTCTTCAGGCACTCGGAAAAACGCCGCTTGAACGTTTAAGCAACTTGGCGCCACCTGTCCGATCCTCCAGCCAGGTGGAGACTTCATCTATCGAGCGCGACCCCTTCGACGCCGCCGCCCGTGAGGTCCTTGAGGAGGTTGGTACGGTGGAGCCTCCCGTCACAGCCGGTCCGTTTCAACTGAATTTTGATTACTCCGAATTCGTCGTTCAGGAAGACTGATGTCGACAACAACACACGTCCTTAAGAGTTGGCCTCGTTTCTTTGATGCTATTCGACTCGGTACGCGGACCCACGAATTGCGCCGAAATGATCGCGATTTTCAGGTCGGGGATCTGCTTGAACTGCGGGAGTACGAGTTTTCGATGTCGAGGTATACCGGCCGCACCTGTATAGCGGAGATCACTTCTATTACGTCAACACGGGAGCCATGTGCTGTGTCCGATGAGGCGCTCCACAGGGACTTCTGCATCCTGAGCGTGCGCCTCATTACTTCTGTTACTGGCAACGAAGCTGCTGAATAACTTTCGCAGGCAGAAAGCCATCAGCGCATGTCGACTCGGCGTGGCCGTTGTAGAGCGTAATGAAAATGGTACTCCCCCGCATAGGAGCGACGCGGCAAACTTCGTGCTTGGCGAGAGGGATGGCAAGAAGCGCTTCGCCGATCACGCGCTCGCGATGAGCAAGGCATTTTCACTGTGCCGCACGCTCGATTAAGTCAAGGCGGTACGGGCGTGGTGGGCAAGATGCCGGCGCTGCTAATGTCACCCAGACCGCGGGCCTAACTATCGAAGTGGAAGCGAAAGCAGATTATCGGTCTTACGGCTGTCCGCAACTGTCTGGACGTATTTAATCCGCCCATTGCTATGCGTGTGCACCCAGGCTCCCGTGACGTTCGGATTCCGGTCAGGGCACCAAACCGAGTTGTTACCTTGGGCTTCGATGAATGCCACCATTTGTTCTCGGGTTGAGTGGCCCTGCTCCGTGGTTTCCTTGCCGTCAACTACTTTAATCCACCACAGAAAGGTAATGTGCTCATGGCCGTGTCCCCCTTCCATCCTTCTGGCCACGCATTTGAACGTCGTGTTGCTTGTGCTCATGGATTATCTTCCCTACTTCCGTATTGCGATGTGGAAAACAAGCTGGGGCAATATGTACTCCAGCTTTTCTAAACAACTCCGCTGTTAAGCGGACGGCCACGACCGGCAATGTTCTCAAACCGTCTCAAGCGGCCTTGACGGAAGCGGACATACGCACGGACGTGAACAGGCTTCGGAAAATGGCAATTTTTCGCCATCACTGTCAGTTGTCCCGTCGCTAGTTTACGCTTCGTCCCCAAGAGGTCAGCGAGTCAGCCATTGCCAGAACGCTTTCAGCCGTGCGCGCCAACCTGCGTCCGCTCGTTCCCCTCCAGATGGGGAGGGACTTGGGGTACTCTGCTGCACCGTCGGCTGCTCTTGGGTGCCGCGATGCATCGCC
>NZ_BAYE01000042.1 GCF_000685095.1 Paraburkholderia caledonica NBRC 102488 | reverse complement strand
ATGGAGCTCGAGCTCCGGTTCGCGGCGGCGGCGCCTCTCATCCATTTCCTCAATGTCAATACGTTCACGTTCAATTCGTCAGCCACCGCTCCAACTGTCCGGCTCCCGCGCTGCAGGACCTTCGACAGCGCCTGCTCCTTGAACTCAACAGAATACGTTTGTTTCGCCTTCAACCTGCACCTCTGATTCTTCTTGATAAAAAAGTTCAGAAGCGACAACTAGTCTGACGCCGGGGGTCAGTCGCGCTCTTCTTGAGCGCATTGGCTATTGTGACAGCTCCGTAGCCGGCCAGCGCCGGGCCGTTCTTCGTGCGGGGAGTCAACCCATAAACGCCGAAAAGTCCCTGGCGCCTTTATGCCGAAAACGGTTTTGGCTCCTCAACGGCGAAAGTTCACACCCGGTTTGCCGTGTACGCAGCCGAAAGACAACGAAGGAGCGCCGTCGATTTGAAACCGTTGGTCAACTCTTCATTGAACGAACACAACTGGAAGGCGCCCGCATTTAAACCCCCGCTCTGCTTGAAAGCTACGCCGAATATGTCGCCATTTGCCTGCAGGGCAGGCTGACCGATCGGATACAGTTGATTGAACACAGACGGTTGACTTCGACGCACGGCAGGCAACGGTAGCGGGTGAACGGGCCGGGAAGCACCGTGCAACTTAGCCTCCAAAATCAGCAGGATTTTCCCCTTAAAGAGGAGGGTTAATGAAAGTATCAGCGTTTGGCGTCGACATCGGTTACGGCCACACCAAAGGCGCGCTGCGTACAGGATCCGATATTTCTACCGTGAGCTTCCCGTCGCTCGCGCCTCTTGTACATGATCTTGAGTTACCGCGAACCAGAGAACGCGTGGCCGACGGGTTGAACGTTGTTTTAATAGAGGTGCAAGGCTCTCATTATGCAGTCGGCCCCGAAGTAGAGTCGTTGTCAGCGTGTTCAAGCCTAACGCGAACGTTATTTGACAGTTTCTGCTTGACGCCCATGTTCACCGCGCTGCTCGGCGGAGCACTATATCGCGCCGGTGTAACCGACATCGAATGCATGGTGCTTGGCCTCCCGTACCACTTCACCGCGGAATACTTTAGATATCTTCGCGATGCATTTACAGGCGCTCTCGATTTTGGCCAAGGTCCGATCCACGTACGCTCGGTAAAGGTCGTTCCCCCGCTGCTCGGATCGCTCGGAACCTTCTCCAATTCCGGCGATGGCCGCTTTGACCCGGAGCACGGCCATCTCTTCATCGATGTAGGCTACTCCGAGACTAGCTGGCTGCTGTATTGTGATCATATGATAATCGACCAATGTTCGGGCCACGTCCGGGGCGGTGCATGGCAGGTCTATAGAACCATTGGATCGTTGATCGCGAACCAGGAGCGCTGCCCTGTAGACAATATGGAACGCATTGGCAGATGCCTTAGCGATAAGAGGCCACTTCTGCACTACGGTAAGGGCATCGACCTCGCTCCGTTGGTTGAAAGCTCACGAACCGTAGTGAACGCTGCGTTGAAAATAATCCGTGATCGCACTCCCTCTCCTTCGAGGTTGAGGTCAATCGTAATGACAGGAGGCGGAGCAGGCCTCTACGAGACAGCGGTGCGCGCCGCCTTTCCCCGGGTACGCATCGACGTGCTGGACGCGCCCTCACACGCAAATGCGAAGGGCTTCCTTCTGCTGGGCGACGCCCTGCTCGCGGGAAGGAAACTTGTGCCTACGTCTGCATGAACTCGCGAGGCGCCGTGGCTCTGGGACTAACGGCTGCAGCGGGTTACTTCAAGGCGCAAGAAAGAGGAGTTAGGTCTTTCGCGCGCCTGTTTCGCGAGCGGTGCAGATCATCAATTACGATGCCTACTCATTTCGCCTCACGGGATAATATTATTCAGGATTATTTATCACGCCTCGATCGTCTTTTGCAGCAAAGACTGGTGCTGCTTGACAGCGTCCTCCTTCTCCGCGCCAAGATCGCCAACTACGTTGTCATCGGCACCTGTAAATTGATACACCGTCTACCAATTCTAGAGTGCCGTTGACAACGTGGTCACGACGTAGGCAGGCAGAGTCCCACCGCCTCAGCGTGATCGGCATTGCGTCAGGTTGTCTGCGACGATCGAATCACCGCAGTCAACAAACGCAAATCCCGGTCAGCCAGCATCACTGGCCGCACGCCACCGCACTTCTTCAGGTGCATGCCGACTCGATTGCGCTAAACTCTTAAACATCGCGAGCAACGCGGTTAGCCGTTGCCGTTGAGGTAAAACAAGCTCGAACTGCTCCCCGATCGATACGGCGCGAGCAATCCAATATGCAGACCCGAAAGAATCGGGCAGCTCTCGATATTCAGTGTTCAACAAGTAAGACGCGACGGTTTCGAGATGAGCGATTTCTGAGTCGGCCAGCCTTGCGGGTAGTTTGCGACAAGAAGTTTCCGGCGCGTCGTTCCTCTGTAGTCCTTGATTTTTATTGGATTTGAAATAACGCTTCGTCAAAGAGTCCATGTTTCAATGCGATCGGCTGAGGTGATCCCATCTTGCCGACGTCAATGAAAAGTCAAGGCAGCACCAAGGTGCGAACGCGGCGAGGAGTGTCCAGAGCCGGGTATGCTGAAATCCCGCGAAGAGCAGCGTGGGGCCGCTCGACTGCGTAAGCGGCTAGAGATGCATCGGAAAAACGTGGCGAGCCGCTCGCGGCACGTAGGGTGTGGACGCCGACAGGCTGCTGCGGACAACAGGAGTAGACCCTCGCAAAACCGTAGTCGCTAGTTATACCCCAGCGTGTACTCTGGATCGGCCTTGGCTGCGGGCAAGAAGATGATTCCAAATCGTTACCGCTTCAAATGCATCTGGCAATAAGCTTCCGTCGCTGGCCGAGTGTTTGTCGAGAAAGTCGCGAATGAATGGGCCGTGGACGTGTTGATTTTCACGCAGTCTTAACCCACCGGGGATGCGGACATTTTTCTGGACTGATTTACGTCGTTAGCCCGAGGCTTTCACGGTACTCGATGGGGCTGAGATAGCCAAGCGAGCCCTTGATCCGGAGCCTGTCAGAATTTTAGTGTGCCGAGGTCATGAGACGATAACGGAAACAACGTCCTATGACCGAAGCAACTGTGACTAAGAAGATCAAGAACCCGAAGGCGCCGAAGCTGTTTCCCGATGAACTGATCGATCAACTGCTGGCGCAGATTCAAAACAAGGATGCGGAGTCGGTTCTCGGCGAATCAGGACTGGCCGGGCAACTGAAGAAGCAACTGGCTGAGCGCATGCTGGCGGCGGAGCTCACGCATCACCTTGAGGACGAGGCCGGGCAAGGTAAGACCGGCAACCACCGCAACGGCACCAGCTCCAAGACGGTTCTGACGCCCAACGGCGAACTGAAGCTGGATATTCCACGCGATCGGCAGGCAACGTTCGAGCCGCAACTGGTCGGCAAGTATCAACGCCGGCTGCCGGGCTTCGACGATCACGTCATCAGCATGTACGCGCGCGGCATGAGCGTGCGCGAGATCCAGGGCCATTTGCTGGAACTGTATGGCCTGCAGGTGTCGCCCGATCTGATTTCGACTGTCACCGATGAGGTGCTGGCCGAGGTCGAACAGTGGCAGCAACGCCCGCTGGAGGCCATGTATCCGATCGTGTATTTCGACGCACTTCCGCTGAAGATCCGCGACGAAGGCACGGTCAGGAACAAGGCGGTGTATCTCGCGCTGGGCATCCGCGCCGACGGCCGCAAGGAAGTGCTGGGTTTGTGGATCGAGCAGACCGAAGGCGCGAAGTTCTGGCTGAAGGTCTTCAACGAACTGAAAACCCGCGGCCTGCACGACATTCTGATCGCGGTGGTTGACGGTCTGCGCGGCTTCCCGGAAGCGATCGAGGCGGTCTATCCGGCCGCCCAGATTCAGACCTGCATCGTGCATCTGATCCGCAATTCGCTGAATCTGGCGAGCTGGAAGGACCGCAAGCCGCTGGCTGCCGCGCTCAAGCCGGTCTATCAGGCAGCCTCGGCCGAGGCTGCAGCAGCGGCACTCGACGCCTTTGCGCAAAGCGAATGGGGCCGCAAATTCCCTACCGTCGCGGCCATGTGGCAACGCCAATGGGAACAGGTGATTCCCTTCTTCGCCTATCCCCCGAGGTGCGTCGAATCGTTTATACGACCAACGCCATCGAGAGCATGCACATGCAGTTGCGCAAAATCGTCAAGAATCGCGGCCACTTCCCGAGCGACGAAGCCGCCAGCAAACTGCTGTATCTGGCCTTGCGTAACATCGAAAAGGACTGGAAGATGCCGCCTATCACCTGGCGGCAAGCTGTCAATCAGTTCGCCATTCTGTTCGGCGAGCGATTCACCTCCGCCATGAGCTGAGATCTTTTAATCGACCTCAGCACACGAAATTCCTGACACCTCCCGGTCGTGCTGCTTGACGCCGTCTAGCACACCACCATAGAAGGTCAGCGCGCGAGCAATCCCGCCCAGCCAGTCCTCCATCGTTTCGGCTGGTGTCGCGCATGCGAACATGTAACTCGATGCGCCTATTGCCGCCACGAAGATGTGTGCGCGGCATCCAGTCGTCAGCGGCAACGTAGGGCCGGCGGAGTCGACAAACAGCTTCTCGCCGGCGCGGTGAATCTGACGCATCGAGCGCTTCAGGCGTTTCGTGAACGCCTATAGTGCTCGCAGAACTGCTATAGCGTTTCTTGCTGAGGAGAAGGGGCATCGTCCGCGTACCATTATCCAATACCGCTTCCATCTGCATCAGTTTGCCACCTACCTTAAGCGCAACGGCATGCAAACCGATCTGAAGGCATGACTTGAGCAGTACAACAATGAGTGCGAACCTGCCACCGCCATCTCTTCAGCTCGGAAGAGATTCGAAAACGACCTCGCCATATCGGTGCTCTGCATGCCGATAACGCCTGCCCTGAGCCACCGCATGGAGGCGATTCGCATCTTCCACACAATGGATGATGCGGACTTGGGTAACCCACCCGAAGCGCATGAGTTGAGATGATCAGAGACCCGTTGTTGAAACGGTTTGTCGATTGCCCGTCTCAGGCCTTCCTGAATCGCCGCCAGCGTCGGTCGATCTCCAGACCGATCACCGCCAACACCACATACCAGATCACGAATATTGCCAATTGAAGTGCAGCCGGCGCCTGCAAGCCGAGCAGCGCAACGACGCCACCAACCGCCATTAGCCCGTAGTAAATCAGAGCGACATAAACGTGGCCGCCAATCATTTGCACAAGCCGCTGGTAGTAGTGCTCCCGATGCGCCTCCCAGAACTTCTCGCCTCGCGCGAGCCGGCGCAACAGCGTCACGGTGGAATCGGCGATGAACGGTGCGAACACAAGCGCTGGGAACCACAACGGCCATGCGCCGTGCTGCCAGCCCCAGAAGCCTAACGCGCCAGCGAGGAAGCCAAGCGGAATAGAGCCAGCATCACCTAGAAAAATCTTCGCTTTAGGAAAGTTCAAAAAGAGAAACCCGAGGGCCGCGCCCGCCACAGCGGCAGCAGCAAGCGCCAGAGCGGGCTGCGACTCCCCGGCCGCAATCGCGTATGTACCAAAGCCGAACACCGCCGTCCCACCGGCGAGACCGTTCGAACCATCCATGAAGTTGTAAAGGTTAACGAGCCATACTATCGCAACGCCGACGAGTATCGCGAACCACCAGGCAACATCGACTGCGCTGATGGCCACCGCTGCCGCGACCACGACGACGTGCGCAGTGAACCGCACGCGCGCAGACAGGCCGCGTCTATCGTCGATCTGCGACACAATGCCCAGCACGACTGCGCCCAATGCGATGCCGCACAAAGGCGGCGCGAATAACGCGAACATTAGCAGCGCGGACGGCAGCACACCCCAGCCGCCCACGCGAGGCACAGGCCGTTCGTGCAGCGAGCGCTGATTCGGGATGTCGACGGCAATACTCCACGCCCAGCCCGTACGCAACAGGATGAGCAGGATCGCCAGACTGAGCACGGCGGCAAGGATGGCGGTGAGGATGAACGGAAATGGATTGATCGGCATATATGTTGGGCTTACGTAAATTTCGTCCGAACGCTCGGATTTTTGAGTTGCCGGCGAAGGAAGTCGTCGAGCATCTGGTGGTTGACCTGATAGAAAGTCCCGCACGCCGGTATCAGCGAGCCGCCTTGAAAGCACGTGCTGTTTCTGCGAGTCCCTGCGAGACGGACCACGGTGGCGTCCAGCCAAGTTCACTGCGCAACCGACCGCTGTCGACCCGCAGCGAACTCGTCAACCGGCCAACCTGCGCAGTCTTCCCCGTCAGTCTGCCGATGCCGTGCAGCCACGCGAGAGGCACCGGTAGCAGGCGAGCGGGCCGCCCCAGCGCGTGGCCAATTGCCTCGACCATGCCGGCGACCGTGAGGTCGTCGCCATCCGTCACGTGAAAGATGCCTTCGACCGGCGCCAGCCGTGTAGCAACAAGACGAATCGCGTCGGCCAGATTGCCGACGTACACCATACTGCGGCGCGCGTCGACGGCTCCGAGCGGCAGCGGAATGCCGCGATCCACTGCGCGCATCAGTCCGCGAAAATTGGCCCGCACGCCGGGTCCGTAGACGAGTGGGGGCCGGATGACGACGATCTCGATGCCGTTGGCGCGTCCGAACGCCAGCAGCGCCTGCTCAGCCTCGTGCTTGGAAATACCATAAGGGTCGGCGGGCGCCGGCACGTCGTCTTCGCGCCAGGGACGGCCCGGCTCGCTTTCTCCGAGCGCCTTTACGCTGCTAACGAATACGATCCGGCGCGCGCCCGCGCGCCGCGCTGCCGCTGCCGCGCTGAGCGCCCCGTCGACATTCGCCGCACGGTAGGCCGCGAGCGGATCGGCGGCCTCGTCCTGCATCATGTGAACGCGGGCCGCCAGATGGACGAAAACATCGCAATGGGGCAGTGCCGGCTGCCCAGCGGCAATGCTCGCGAAGTTGTCATCGGGGATCACGCATTCGCGCATGTGAGTATCTCGGGTGTCGCACTTGCCGCGGCGCCGCACGAGCGCGATCACATCGTGCCCCGCGTCGCACAGCATTGAACTGAGCACCTTGCCGACAAACCCGTTTGCTCCGCTTATCGCTATTTGCATAGTCTGTTTCCTTGCTACCTGGACGGGTGACGCGGATACATCCGCCGCGCGCCGCCCCGGTTCATGTCATGTGTCCTCATGCGCGAATTGTGCGACACACGTCGCATGTCTTTTCGATCGTCGCCCCCAGAGATAGCTCACCCGCGAGGCTTGGACCCTTCGCGACCAATCCGGTGCGCAACGGAACGAGTACTCTCGTGCAGCGGGCATAAGGGAAGCTGGTATGCAGGACCAACAAATAGCGATGGCAGCAAAGGCTGCCACGGTACGACGCGAGCGGACACTTCGAGGAGATGGGCGCTTTAAAGTCTTGTGGGCGCGGCCGCGGCGCTCAGCCCGTGGGGGGTCATCCGGATACCTGGACTCGGCTGATCGAAGAAACGCTTTGCAGCTTCGCCGTGGTAGCCGGCTGATACTCCGGCACCCAGCGCCGCAGGTCGCGGCGCACTTCGTCGTCGGCCAATACGCGATGTTGCGTCAGCCACGGCAGTAACTCGTCGAGCAGGTGGTCCGGCACCTCGCGTGCCTGTGCGATGCGCAACTTTGGATGTTCGGTGCGAGTTGTGGTTTCATCATCGGCGAGCAACTCTTCATATAGTTTCTCACCGGGGCGCAGACCGGTGAACACGACGCGAATCTGCTCGTCGCTAAAGCCGTGCAGACGGATCAGGTCCCGCGCAAGTTCTGCAATCTTTACTGGCTGGCCCATTTCGAGGATGAAAATCTCGCCGCCGCGTCCCATGCTCGAAGCTTGCAGCACGAGTTGGGAAGCCTCCGGAATGGTCATGAAGAAGCGCGTGATTTCCGGGTGCGTGACCGTGACGGGGCCGCCTTTCGCAATCTGTTGCTGGAACTTGGGAATCACGCTGCCGGCGCTGCCCAGCACGTTGCCGAATCTTACGGTCTCAAATTGAGTGCGCGGGCTCGACTGCTGCAACGACTGACAAGCCATTTCCGCGAGCCGCTTGCTTGCGCCCATCACATTGGTAGGATTGACCGCCTTGTCGGTCGAGATCAGCACAAAATGCCTTACGTCATGACGTATTGCAGAACGCGCAACACGGTAAGTGCCGAGCACATTGTTGCGCATTGCCTGCCACGCGTTCGTTTCCTCCATTAGCGGCACATGCTTGTATGCCGCCGCGTGAAAGAGAATGTGCGGGCTATGGCGTGACATTACCGCGTCGAGCAACAACGAGTCCTTGGCGTCACCAATCACCGGTATCACGGAAAGGTTCGGAAAATGTTCGTTCAGCTCTTCCGTGAGCCGGTACATGGCGTACTCGGACAGGTCGAAGGCGATCAACTGCGAGGGTTCAAACCGCAAAATCTGTCGACATAGCTCGGAGCCGATCGAACCGCCGGCGCCCGTGACCATCACCACCCGGCCTCGCAACAGTGCTTCGACGTGCGGTGTGTCAATCCTGACAGGGTCGCGGCCTAGCAGGTCCTCGAGATCGATCTGGCGCACCTGCGACAGGAATCCTTGGTCCTGCGTAAGCGCCGTCAGCGCGGGCAAGACCATGGCCTGCACACCGGCCCGCACACATAACGTGGTCACCTGGCGCTGCGCTTCCACCGACGCGGAAGGAATCGCGATGATTGCGTACTCCGTCTTCAACTCGCCGGCGAGGCGCGGCAGATCGCTGATCGAGCCGAGAACCTTGTAACCGTAGACTTCCCGCCCCTGTTTAGCAGGATCGTCGTCGAGGAGTCCAACGAGGCGCCATTCGCTCGAGCGCGACAACTCACGGGCTAAACTCGCGCCTGCCGAACCGGCGCCCAGGACGATGACTGGTTTGCCCTGTGCGATCAAGCCACCATAAAGATAGAACTCTTTGGCCGAGCGATACAGCGCGCGCGATCCGCCCATTACAAGAAACAACAGTAGAGGTGAAACCACCAGCACGGAACGCGGAAGTATCGGCGACGGCTGCAGCATGACGGCGCCAATCATCACGACGAGCGCGCCAGACACCACCGCTTTCGAGATTCGAACCAGATCGGGCAGACTTGCGAATACCCACATGCCGCGGTACAGGCCGAAGATCCGGAACATCGCCGCGTACGTCACCTCGACCCACAGCAACGCATGCATACCACCCCGCCAGTACTCCGCCGGCACTGCTCCGTTGAAACGAATCGCATACGCCGCCAGCCATGTTGCGGCCACCGCACACACATCGAATGCGAAAGCGCCTAACGATAGTCGCGACGACTTCAATCGGATCATATTTACGACACCTCGGAAACGTTAAATCTTTATCTGCATGGCCCGGCGGCAAGCAATTAATTGTAAAAACTGGCGCTTGTGCTACGGCAAGATATGTGTTTTGGTGGTACTGTCGAAACGATATAGCCCCCATCTTCTCGCACAATGGCATTATGCCGACACCTCCGAGGAAGCGCCACCGCTTTGCGTCGTCAAAGGCTCGGCTGGCAATAGTGTTTGTCTGAACATTGGACGCACAGCCCGCTCGAAGGTCCTCGATCGCATGCTTTCTGGCTACCGAAAAAGCTCTGCGGCTGCAACACAGGTAGCCATTTGTCTCAGCACCGGCGCCGGCAGTCTTCCTCAGATCAAATACCGACGCGGGACTCAAGTTCCAAGGCAGCTGGCCGTCCACTTTCACAGCCGACTGAGGCTTGGACCAAACAGGTCGGACGCGCGTCTGCGCGGCCAAGAGAAATGCAGTGCGGCATCGCGCTGCCTGATCAGTTGGCGACCTCGCCCAAAGTCACGGCCAAGCAGACGAGGAACTCTCGTAACGCCAAGGCTTGGATCAGTGTCTTCGACGGTCAGCACGTAATCGCCGCTCGGCGCCAGTCCGTGGCAACGGTAGGAAATTACTGATCCACCTGCTCTGTTCTAACGTGGAGCGATTCGGTCCCAGCGACGCAGGGGACCGGCAGCGTGAATTTTGTAATGTCCCTAGGCATCTACATGTGTACGAAGATCCTGCCTGACGAGCCGGGAATACGTGACCGGTCTGCAAAAAAGCCTCCGCTATAATCCCAGTTTTCCTTGGCGCTTCCTGCATGTCTGCAACAGCCATCCACCCCGCTTTCCCGGTGATCATCATCGGTCTTCTCGCATGCGGGTTCGCGACCGTAATTGCTCGACATTCTCGCTTTTATCGTGCACTTGTCGACGAGGAAATCCTCGCAAAAAGGTTCCACTCAATCGATGGGCTACGCGGGTATCTCGCTCTCGGAGTGGTGTTCCATCACGTCATGATTAACTACCAGTACTACCAAAGTGGAGTTTGGGAGTTGACGCCTTCCCGTTTGAATACCTTTCTCGGGCATGGCTCCGTGGCGTTCTTCTTCATGATCACGGCCTATCTGTTTTGGAACCGGGCGACTAGCGAGCATGGGCACGTTGATGCGTTTATATTCTATGTATCGCGCTTGCGCCGGATGGTACCAATGTACCTGTTTTGTGTGACATTGCTGATATGTACCGTCACAGCGTTAACGCATTTCCGGCTGATGGTATCGACCCGCGACCTGGCGCAGCAAATCCTGTCGTGGATACTTTTCACCGTTCCTGGTGCGCCTGATATCAACGGATTTCGTCAAAGTTACCTTGTAAACACGGTTTTCTGGTCGCTCGTCTATGAGTGGAAATTCTATCTTATGTTTCCGCTCCTTGCGATTTTCGCGAGACCGCGGACGCAGTGGTTTTTCGCAGCGGTGGCAGCTTTGTGCATCTGGTTCTATTCAGACACAAAACTGGAATGGTTCTTCTTGTCGGGTTGTCTCGCGGCGATGCTAACTCGAACTCGTATTGCACGCGTTGTTGCGACCGGCTGGGTATGGGCAGCCTTTGCGATCGCCTGCGCAGCGGCCGCACTTTTATTGCAGCCTATCGTCTATAGCGCGATCGGCGCTGGACTGCTGCTTCCAACCTTCGTGGTGATCGCGAGCGGAAATTCCATGTTTGGGTTGCTTACCTGGCGCCCAGCGCGCTTACTCGGCCTATTGAGCTACAGCGTCTATCTGCTTCATAACCAGGTGCTTTACCTTTTATCCCGACTGGTTAACCACTACGTTAGCCTCGCCGCCATGTCTAAACCGGCGTATTACCTGGTCGGTACCCTGGTCGTGTTGCTCACGATCGCCATCGCTGCACTTACGTACCGACTTATCGAATACCCTTTCTTGCGTGTTTCTCCTCGTCACAAATCAAGGGGCACCAGTGCAAACCGGGAGAGGACTGCATAGCTAGTCAGATTAGCAAAAACCTGTGAAGTGAAGTTGACCCGTGAAAACGGACACCTATTCTTTTTGAAGAGGAGGTGTCGAAATGGGCAAGACTCGTACACCGTACCCGGCGGAGTTCCGGGCGCATATCGTGGAATTGGTCAAGGCCGGGCGGACACCGCAGGAGCTCGCGCTGGAGTTCGAACCGACGGCACAGACCATCGTCAACTGGTGCGCGCAGGCTGAGCGTGATGCTGGCGTACGGCATGACGGGCTGACCACGGCTGAACGGCCGGAACTGACGCGTCTGCGCGAATCGCCAGTTAAAAATGGAGCGCGACATTCTCTCGCAGGCTGCGGCCTGGTTCGCGAGAGAGACGGGAGCCGTGCCACCGAAGGGTACGGACTCATGAAAGCGAACCGGGCCCGCTGGCCCATTGCCAGGATGGCACGGCTGCTCGGGGTCTCGACGAGCGGTTTCTACGCGTGGCTGGTACGCGAGCCATCGCAGCAAGCATCCAGCGATGCGCTGCTGCTGGCGCGCATCCGGACGCTGCATGCGAGCTCGCGCGGAACGTATGGCGCGCCACGTATCCACGCGCAGCTCGCACGCGAAGGCATGCACGTGGGACGCAAGCGGGTGGCGCGGCTCATGCGCATGGCAGGGTTGTGTGGGGCCAGCCGGCGGCGCTGGCCACGAACCGCGCGGCAACGTGCGGGGGCACGGCGCGCACCCGACCTGGTACGCCGGCACTTCAGCGCTGATGCGATGAACGTGCTGTGGGTTGCAGATGCCACCGACATCCCGACTGACGAGGGCTTTCCGTATCTGGCCGTGGTGCTCGACGTGTTCAGCCGGCGCATCGTTGGCTGGGCGATGTCCAATCATCTGTATACCGAACTGATGCTGCGAGCGCTGGACATGGCATTGCAGCAGCGCCACCACGATGAGAGGTGGCCTCGTTCGTTCGGGCAGGATCAGCGAGTTTTTAAGTGGAGTTGCTGAGGCAATCAAGCTGCCGATTTTATCGCTGGCAGCGTCGCGAAGTATGCTTCATCCGGTGTCTGATCGGCCAGCCTGGAATGAGGCCGGTTCTGGTTATACCAGTTCAGGTAATTGCCGATTGAGCGACGGGCGTGGCTGACCGAGTCGTAGGCTTTCAGATAGACCTCTTCATATTTGACGCTGCGCCACACCCGTTCGACGAACACGTTGTCACGCCAGGCGCCCTTTCCATCCATGGACAGAAGAACGTTCCGGCTGAGCACCGCGTCGGTGAATTCGGTTGCGGTGAACTGGCTGCCTTGATCCGTGTTGACGATCTCAGGCAGGCCGTATTTCGCAAACGCTTCCTCGAGCGCCTCGACGGCATGGCAGCTCTCCAGCGTGATCGCCACCCGGTGTGCCAGCACCCGACGGCTCGCCCAATCCACGACGGCCGTCAGATAGACGAAGCCGCGCGCCATTGGGATATAGCTCGTATCGAGCGCCCAGACCTGATTGGCCCGGTCGATCTTCCGGTTGCGCAGCAGGTACGGCCAGATCCTGTGGGCTGCATGCTTGCGGCTCGTGTTCGGCTTGCGATACAACGCCTCGACGCCCATGCGTTTCATCAAGCTGCTGACGTGTCTGCGCCCGACCTTGATGCCTTCGCGACGCAGCAGCCGTGCCAGCATTCGTGCCCCTGCAAATGGATGCTCGAGGTGAAGCTCGTCAATCCGGCGCATCAATTTCAGGTCCACTTCGCTGACCCCACGCGATTGGTAATAGGCACTCGACCGGCTGATGCCTACCAGCCGGGCCTGCTGTGTCACCGGCAGAGCGTGATCACGATCGATCATCGCCTTGCGCCCAGCAGTCCCGCCTTGCTGAGCGCGCTATATAAGACATGATGGCCTTCAGGGAGTGCGGCGTTGAGTTCATCCGATAATCGGACGACCTTCACTGAACGGCGGAGACAGTCATGGACAAGGTCAAGCATTACGTCGGGCTCGACGTGCACAAGGACACGATTGCAATCGCATTCGCCACGGCGCATTCACGGAACGACCCTCAGTTCGTCGGGACGACCCGCTACAGCGTCATTTCGCTAACCAAAGCGCTTTCGAAGCTTGCCGCACCATCTGAGATCAGCGTTTGCCATGAAGCAGGCCCTTGCGGCTATGGACTCGTCCGGGCACTGCGCGAGCAAGGCTATCACTGTGAAGTGGTTGCTCCATCGAGGGTCGCCCGCGGACCGGCTGACAGAATCAAGACAGATCGTCGCGACGCACTACTGTTAGCGAGGCTGCATCGGGCTGGCGAACTTGTTCCAGTTACCGTTCCCGAACCGCAGGATGAAGCCATCCGGGACCTGGTTCGTGCCCGTGAGGATGCCGTGAATGATTTGCGCAGGGTGCGGCAGCGGCTCAAGTCCTTCCTGCTTCGCCATGGTCACGCCTATACCGGTAGCCGCTGGGGGCCGAAACACGAGCTCTTTCTTTCAAAGATCAAATTCGAGAATTCCGCCCAGCATATCGTCTTCACCGAGTACCGGATGGCGGTACGGTTTGCCACGGAACTCGTCGAGCGCCTCACGCAGTCGCTACGCGCTCATGCCGAAACCTGGCGTTGGTTGCCAAAGGTCAAAGGCCTGATGACCCTGCGCAGTATTGACTTGATCTCCGCACTAACTATTGTCGCTGAACTTGGCGATTTGCGACGCTTCCCGCATCCACGCGAGTTCATGAGCTACCTGGGACTTGTACCGTCGGAACACTCCAGCGGGAACACAAAGCAGCGCGGCGGTCTGACGAAGACGGGCAACACGCACGTGCGCAGGATACTTGTCGAAGCAGCGTGGAATTATCGGTTGCCCGCGAGAATCGGCGAATCGCTACAGCCTCGGCTCGAAGGACAACCTCGACCTATCATCGATATCGCCTGGAAAGCACAGGTTCGGCTCTGTCACAGATTTCGTCGGTTTCGCGCACGAGGTCTCCATCAGAACAAGACGTGTGCGGCAATCGCGCGTGAACTATGCGGATTTATCTGGGATATCGGAACACGATTGCAGCCAGCCTGAACACCTCAGCAAATTCTCATCGACTTATTCAGTACGGAGCTGCTATCGCAAACCCTCTATCTTCCACCTGATCGGTAACGCGGCACCGGGCGCGATGTGGGGAACCCTCGAGATTTTTTTGTGAGCACGCGACTGCGTGATCTCCGTGGTTAAGAGCGAGGCAGCCCCGTGACGGAAAGATGAAATGCGGTAACCAGCCCGCGGATATGAGCTTGATCCATCGTCGATAAACAGCCCGTGTGCCGCGTTACCAATCAGGTCGGATACGTTGACGTTCGGGATCGCGGCAGCGAGAGCTACGCTCGTCCTGCTTGCAAAAAAAGGCCATATGAAAAATCATTCTCCAACGTCAATTGCCCGATCTTCGCGTGCAGCACCTTCACGTCGACTGGCGGCGCCGACGGCGCCGCGCTGCCCCCTTCGAACACATCGGCAACACGCTCCTGCAGTTGCTTCTTCCAGTCCGTGATCTGGTTCGGATGGACATCAAATTGCTGGGCCAACTCCGCCAGCGTCTTGTCGCCCTTGAGCGCCGCCAGGGCCACCTTTGCCTTGAACGCCGGTGAGTGGGTCCGTCGGTTTCATTTCGTCATCTTCTGGTTCCTTGTTGCCGGCCATTATGGCCGACTCACGCCCCAGCCTTTCCACTCAACGAACTGTCCGAATTCTCGAAGCCACCTCTCTGCAGCGCTTCCAGCTGCTCCCACAGCACGCATGCCAGCCGGTTCTGTTCGAGCGCGAAGGCTTGCAGCGCGTCGGGCTCGACCGGCAATTCCGCGACAGCGATAGCGGTGGGCGGCATGGCTATCATGATGCCAACTCGCGCTACGTTTACAAGATCGGGGAGCGTTGTATCTGCGCAGGCGACAGCGTGTTCAGCTCACGCGCCGTCACCGCGATGGCGCGATGCGGCTCCCGCGCCCGGCCCGGACGGTCAGTTGAAACTCCCCCACTTATGGTCGCGCAAATTCCCCCACCCTGTGAAGCAGGACTAAGGGTTATTTAGCTGGTTTTCGATTTCCGTGCAAGCGTTTCAGCGGCTTCCTTGAGGCGGTAGCTGCGGCCGTCGAATTCAAGCAGGTGGCAGTGATGCATGAGCCGGTCGAGGATCGTGGTGCTCATCGTGTTGTCGCCCAGGTATGCGCCCCAATCCTGCACAACGCGGTTGGACGTGACGACAACGCTTCGATGCAGTTTGTAGCGTTGATGGATCAGCGTTTGCAGCAGTGCGCCAGCGGCGTCGGGGATCGTACGCGACAGGAACAGGTCATCCAGCACGAGCAGATCGCTCTCGAGGATGGCTCGCAGCCGGGCTTCGCGCTGGGCAGTCGGGCTCAGCGCGTAACGGTTAAAGAAGTCGTCGGTCTCAAGATACTGCACCTTGTGGCCTTGCAGGACGGCCTGGTAGGCGACGGCCTTCGCAACGTGCGATTTGCCGGTGCCTGGTTTACCGATGATCAGCGCGTTGTCGCCGGCGGCGATGAACTTCAGCGTGTGCAGCTGGAAGCAGGCCTGGCGAGGCAATTTGGGATTGAAGGCCCAGTCGAATTCGGCGAGCGTGAGTTTCTCTTCCAGGCCGGAGAGCTTGTAGCGGCGTTCGATGAGCCGGGACTGGCGGCGATCCAGTTCGTCCTGCAGGATCAGTGCGAAGGTTTCAAGGAACGGCTGCTGGGAGCCCTGGGCCTGCAACACGCGCGTTTCGAGTGTGTCGCGCACGCCAGACAGGCGGAGCTGTCCGAGAGCCCGTTCGATTTCCGGTAACGTCATGGTCATGCTTGTGTTTCTCCAGTTGGAGGTTGAGGTTCGGCGCCGTGCTGCGCACCGAGGGTAAAGAGTTCGCCGTACTCGGCGGCAGGACGGATCAGCGGGTGATCCTGCGTAAGAGGTAGCTCTAGCTGCGGTGCCTGATCGAGACGCTCGAGTGCCTGTTCGAACAGCCGTTCGACGATCGCGCGCACCTGTTTGTAGCGGTAGACGTGATGACGCAACGCGTGATCGCAGGCCTGCTCGACGAGCCGGGCGGGATACTTCTTCGCCAGACCAACGATGCCCCACATGGCGCGATGGCCGACGCGACCTTCGCTATCGAACATGTGCTGGCACAGCGCCTTTGTTTGTGGCCCGATGTCGCCGGCGCTCGCGAGCAGGAAGGCGCTCTGGCGGGACGGATTGAACGGGCGTTCGTCTTCGGGCAATTCAAGCGAACCGGCCTGCAGGGCGCGAGGATGGGTGCGCAACAACGCCTGCGTACGGCGATCGCGAATCTCGATGGTGGAATCGTATATGCGCACTGAAACGAGACTGCCGATCGGTGCAGGTCGTGCCGCATAGTTGCTGCGATCGATGTTGACAGTGGTGTCGTCCCAGACGGTACGCACGACCTCCGTGAAGTAGCGACAGCCGGTGGTCGGCAACGGCCGCAGATGCGGCCTCTCCTCCTGGAACATGGCCTCGACCTGTCGCCGGGTGCTGCCATGGATGCGTTTGGCCGCCCAGTTTGCCTCCCAGTGCATCAGGAATTCGTTCTGGGCTTCGAGCGACTCGAAACGGCGGCCGGCAAGCGCGGTGCCCTGCGTATGTTGAATCGCGTTCTCGACGGTCCCCTTTCGATTCGGGTCCCGCACACGTGCCGGATCGGCGACGACACCGTAGTGCTCAAGCATCGCCTCGTAGAGCCGGTTGATCTCGGGTTCGTACAGGCCGGGCGTGATGACGCCCTCCCGGAGGTTGTCGAGCACAACGTAGCTGACCGCTCCCCCAAAGTAACGAAAGGCTTCTTCGTGAAGCTGGGCCCAGACCTGCTTGCTGGACTTCCAGACCACGCGCCGGAAACTGCGCCGCGAGTACCGCAGGGTCATCACGAACAACCGCGGGCGTCGGTAGCGGCCGGTCTTCGGATCGCGGGTCAGTGCACCTTCGCCATAATCAACTTGAGCTTCTTCGCCGGGGGCGAACGCGAGACAGTCGAACTGCTCGGGATCAATGTGGCGCAAGGCGCGCACGAAACGCTTGACGCTCTCGTAGCTCGCGGTGAATGCGAACTGATCGACCAGATCCTGATAGATCGCCTGCGCGTTGCGCCTCAGGCGGACCTGCTGTTCGATCCACTCGCGATGCGGTTCGCTTGCGGAGCGGGCGAAATTGAACGTTGTGGTCTTGCTGGAACCGTCGGTAGCCGGTGGTCGCGGCGGTGGGGGAGTTTGCGTGACGGCCGTTTCAGAGCCGGTGGTCACCATGGGGGAGTTTGCCGAACCGGACTTCTCCGACTCGAACATCGCCTGATAGCGACGAATCGTCTTGCGGTCGATGCCCGTGAGCCGCTGGATCTGGCGCTGGCTCTTGTTGCGCTCGAGTAATGTGAATACGGTGCTTTGCAGGTGCGGCTTCAAGACGTTCACCCCCTGAACTCCTTCTTGTTCGAAGGAGACGAAGATAGACGTCCTGCAACACCTCTCCCGGCGGCTTTAGTGGCTCAGCCGACGGTCGTCAGGTGGGGGAGTTTGAAGTGACCATACCCGGAGGAATTTGACCGACCGCCGGGGCGCCCGGATCTCAATGCCTTCGAGCCAGGCGTTGAGTTCGGTGAGCGTGAAGCCGCGTTGCGCGAGCGCCAACGGTGATGGAAAGCGGCCCCGATCAAGGCGCTTGTACCAGAGCGCGCAGCCGGTGCGATCCCAGTATAGGCATTTGACTTTCAAGCGGTCCCGCCCGACGAACACGAACAGATTGCCCGAGACACGGTTCTGGGCAAGCAGTGGTTCGACCAGATACGACAGGCCGTCGATGGATTTGCGCATGTCGACCGGCTCACGGCAGATATACGCACGGACATCGGCTGCGATCAGCACCGGCTACCGCCGAGCTGTCCGAGCACGAAACGCAGGATGCGCTCGGCATGAGCACCGGTCAGCTCGATGCGAACACCGGCGAGTGACAACGTCACCCGATCACGCGAAGACGACAAAGCGTCCGCCGTCGACGGTGGAGCAGGAGTGGCTGGCGCGGCGTCCGGATGGGAAACGATAAATGCCGCGTCTGGTGTGACCGCGAGCGGGTGCGCCTCTGCACCTGGCTCGCTTGAGAGCTTCCTGCGCCACAGGCCGAAGGTACTGACGGCGAGCCCCTGCTCACGACAGAAACGTCGAAGTCCCAGTCCGCTTGTGGTCCACGCGATGACCATCTCGCGCCAGAATGCTTCGCCTTGCCGGGGGCGGCGCGCGCCCGTCGGTACGGCCTCTCCCGTTGCGTCGTCCATCGCATTGCTCCGTCGTTACGATGGCATCACCTTCGCACCGCGCTCGCGTGCATTCAAGACGGGATGCGCTGACGGATACGTTACGCGCAATATGACTCGATGATTGGGGAATGGTTCCCCTCGACGCGATGGTCCGAAACGATCTGCTCGAGATGATCGATGACCGCTCGCGGGGAAGGCGGCCATCATCACCAGCCAGTTACCGATTGAGCACTGGCATGGATGGATCGGCGACGAGACCAACGCCGACGCAATGCTCGACCGTCTCATGCAGGTTTATCACTGGATCACGCTCGCCGGTGAATCCCTCATGTGAACGGCGGGCGGAATCCGACATTAGATGGCGGCGTAGCACAGCAACGCGACGCTATGGCTGTTCAGCCGGCGACCCTGGAACGCGTGAGGCACAGCTTCCGGTGCGTCGGAGGGAGCCCGTAGGGCGAGCGCAGACGCACCGGGGATGTGCGGTTCGCCAAGGGGGTGGCGCGGGAATCGGGATGCGGTAGAAGAACGACTACAACTGACCGCCGAAGAAGCAGGCCCGACACCGGTCCTAACCGCCAAGTTCATTCCAGTGTCGAGCCCCACACGCGCACAACGGGGTACGGGTGCCGGGCCAGTATGGCACGGCTGATCCGCCTCGTCGATACCGCTTCGGCATTGACGGGGATTGCCGATGCCGGCCACTGGCCGCCTCTTTCTGTGCGCCCGCTGCCGGGCGCAGGTCGTCGTGTGCCGCCGTTGCGATCGCGGCCAGGTTTACTGCGGTGGCGACTGCTCACAGGCCTCACGCCGCGCCCGCCTGCGCGAGGCTGGCCAACGCTATCAGCTCAGTCGCCGTGGCCGCTTTGCGCATGCCGAACGGATGCGACGTTATCGTCAGCGCCTCAATAAAGTGACGCATCAGCGTTCCCCGACACCCGTCGCCGATGCTCTACTGCCACTGACTTCGACGACGACGGCCACCGCATCGACATCCACTGTCGCCGCGCCCGGATCGACGCCTTGCAGCTTCTGTCGCCGCATCTGTTCGGGCCTGCTACGCATCCATCGGGCTACTGCGCCGTCGGGTCTTCCGTGATGTTCGTACTGCTACTGACAGAACAGGAAACGACCCATGACCATTGGAGCTGAACTCGAGGCGCAGATCCTGCGCTATTACCACGTGGAGAAGTGGCGTTGCGGCACCATCGCGCGCCAGTTCCGCGTGCACCGCGGCACCGTCCAGCGCGTGCTGGCCCAGGCTGGTCTGCCCAGGATTGGTGCCGTTCAGCGAGCCTCGCAGACCGACGCGTATCTGCCGTTCATCCATGAGACGCTGAAGAAGTTTCCCTCGCTCACGGCCAGCCGCCTGTATGCGATGGTGTATGAGCGTGGCTACCGGGGCAGTCATCACCATTTCCGGCACCTGATGTCACTGCACCGGCCACGCCCGGTACCTGAGGCTTACCTGCGCCTGCGCACGCTGCCCGGGGAACAGGCGCAGGTCGACTGGGCCAGCTTCGGTCACCTGCAGATCGGTCGGGCGCGACGACCGTTGATGGCCTTCGTGATGGTGCTGTCGTGGTCACGGCAGATCTATCTGCGCTTCTTCCTTGATGCCCGCATGGACAGCTTCCTGGCGGGCCATGCCGGCGCCTTCGAAGCGTGGTCCGGAGTACCCAGGGTTCTGCTTTACGATAACCTGCGTAGCGCCGTGCTCGAGCGTCAGGGCGATGCGATCCGCTTCCACCCGACGTTGCTCGCGTTCGCCGCGCATCACCGTTATGAGCCCCGTCCGGTGGCCGTCGCACGGGGCAACGAGAAGGGGCGAGTTGAACGGGCAATCCGCTTCGTACGTGAGAGCTTCTTTGCCGCTCGCAGATTCACGGACCTCGACGATCTCAATGCGCAAGCTGCACACTGGTGCGCGGGTCCCGCTGCCGAGCGGCCCTGCCGCGAAGAACCCACGATCACCGTGCGCGAGGCCTTCGGGCGCGAACAGCCCAGCCTGCTCGCGTTGCCGGAGAATCCATACCCGTGTGAGCTGCTTCTCGCCGTGAAGGTCGGCAAGACGCCCTACGTGCGCTTCGACCTGAACGACTATACGATCCCGTACACCCATGTGCGACGCACGCTCACGGTATGCGCTGATCCCCGGCGCGTGCGCATTCTCGACGGCGCCGATCTGCTCGCCACCCATGAACGCAGTTACGATCGCGGCGCGAAGATCGAGATTGCCGCGCACATCGATGCGCTCGTCGCAAGGAAGCGCGAAGCCCGTCACCATCGCGGTCTTGATCATCTGGCCCGAGCCGCGCCGGCCAGCCGAACCCTGATGCTGCACGCCGCTGAGCGTGGCGGCAACCTGGGCAATATCACCACGCACCTACTGCGACTGCTCGACCGCTATGGCCCCGCCGAACTGCAGGCCGCGATCGAGGAAACCCTTGCCAGCGGCGCGGCGCCTCATCCCAATCCGGTACGTCTGGCGCTTGAGCGCCGACGCGAAGCACGGCAGGCACCGCCGCCCGTCACCCTCATCCTGCCCGAACACGTGCGCAACAAGGACACGCTGGTGACACCACACCGGCTCGACATCTACGACCAGCTTGCGGGAGACGCCGATGAACGCGCCTGAGAACCTCCAGGGGCGCGCGAACGCCCTGCGTCTGTACGGACTGCTCGCACATTGGTCCGATGTGGCCGCCGAACAGTGGGTCGCACCGCTGTTGCAGTGGGAAGAGGATGAGCGCGCCCGCCGTTCGCTGGAGCGACGTATCCGTGCCGCGCGTCAATCAAGATGAGAGGAGCGCGTCAGTCAGGATGAGAGAACGGGCATGGCGGCAGCGGGAACGGGCGTAGCCCGGAACCGCTGCCGCCATGCCGCGCCAGAAGGCGACCTTCACCGGGAGCTTTTTTGGTGGTCGCGGTAGATCGGGTATGAACAAACCTTCCATGCCATGGGAGGTGCGCCGTGCCCGGACGCCACGTCAACGACCACCAGATGAGGCTCTACATGAAGCACAGACTCAAGGAAGCGCCACCCGAGGCGGCTGCCCGGGCCGGGTTTAGCGTCGCCACCGCCTACCGCATCGAAGAGGATCCACGGTTGCCATCGCAGAAGAAGGCGCCACGCGAGCGCCGGCGCGCGGATCCGTTGGCCGGGATTTTCGACGCGGAGATTGTTCCACTACTGACCTCCGCTCCAGGCATCCGGCCCGTTGCGGTGTTGGAAGAGATGCTTCGGCGCCATCCGCAGCTCTCACGTGACGTGCGCCGCACACTGGAGCGGCGCATCCGCGTCTGGCGGGCACTGCATGGCGAGGAACGCGAGGTCATGTTTCGTCAGGTACATCAGCCCGGTCGGCTCGGGCTGTCCGATTTCACCGAGATGCAGGCTCTCGGCGTCACCGTGGCCGGCGCCGCGCTGGACCATCGCCTGTATCACTTCCGTCTGGCCTGCTCGGGCTTTGAACACGCTCACGTCATTCTCGGTGGCGAGAGTTATGTTGCCCTCGCCGAAGGGCTTCAGAACGCGCTCTGGGCACTCGGCGCGGCACCGCTCGAGCATCGCAGCGACAGTCTGTCGGCGGCGTTTCGCAATCTGGATCGCGATGCGCGCGACGATCTGACCACGCGTTACGAAGCCCTATGTGCTCACTACGGCATGCAGCCCACGCGCAACAACCGTGGAATCGCACACGAGAACGGCGCCATTGAGAGTCCTCATGGTCACCTCAAGAGTGCGATCCGCGACGCGCTGCTGCTGCGCGGCAGCGTCGAGTTCATCGACCTTGCCGCCTATCGCGGCTTCATCGACGAGATCGTCAGCCGCATCAACGCGCGTAATGGCAAGCGCATCAAGGCGGAAGTGCCGTTCCTTCAGCTTCTGCCCAACACGCGCACCAGCGATTACGAGGAAACGCGTGTCTACATCACCTCCACCGGCGGTTTCGTATTGCGCAAGGTCTTCTATTCCGTTCCGTCGCGGCTGATCGGCCACCGGTTGCGGGTGCGGCTGTACGACGACCGGCTGGAACTATTCTTGGGTGGCACGGCCCTTAGACGTTGCGGCGTGGCCGCCCAGGCACCAGCGGCAAGCATGGCCACGTCATTGACTACCGGCATGTCATTCACGCGCTGCGCCGCAAGCCGATGGCGCTGCTCAACCTTGTGTACCGCGACCAGCTGTTCCCGCGCGAGGCCTATCGGCTGACCTTCGATCGCCTGTGCGAGCAACTGTCCTCGCGCGCGGCGTGCAAGACCACGGTCGAGTTGCTGAGCCTGGCTCACGAGCGCGCCTGCAAGGCCGAGCTGGCCCATGCGCTGGAACAGAACCTGGCCGATGGTCGACTACCCGATCTGGACGAACTGCGCTCGCGTTTTGCTCCGGATCCGGCAGCTGTCCCACAAGTGCACGTACAACTGACTTCGTTGCGCGACTACGAAGCCCTGCTTACCCTGAGTCAGGAGATGACAGCATGAGCCACGATTTCGATGCTACCCGCCTGTCGCTGCTGCTTAACGATTTGCGGCTACCCGCTGTCAAACAGATCTGGCCAGCCTTCGCCGAGCGCGCCGACAAGGAGGGCTGGCCCGCGGCACGCCTGATCATGGCGCTGGCCGAACACGAGATTGCCGAACGCGATAGGCGTCGTATTGAACGCCATCTGAAGGAGGCCCGGCTGCTACCGGGCAAGACGCTGGAGACCTTCGATTTCGATGCAGTGCCAATGATCTCTAAAGCACAGGTCTCGGCACTGTGTGCCGGCGATGGATGGCTGCGCAACGGCGCCAACCTGATCATGGTCGGGACGCCTGGCGGCGGCAAGTCGCACCTGTCGTCGGCCATCGGACTGAGCCTGCTGGACAAAGGCTGGAAGGTCCTGTTCACCCGCACCTCCGACCTTGTGCAGCGGCTCCAGGTTGCACGTCGCGAGCTCGCGCTCGAAGCCGCCATCAACCGTCTGAACCGCTTCGACCTGCTCATTCTCGACGACTTTGCATACGTCACCAAGGACCAGGCCGAAACCTCCGTGTTATTCGAGCTGATCAGCGCCCGATACGAATGCCGATCCCTTCTTCTAACCGCCAACCAGCCGTTTAGTGACTGGAACAAGGTCTTCCCCGACCCCGCCATGACGCTGGCCGCAGTCGACCGGCTGGTCCATCATTCGACCATCTTCGAGATGAATGTCGAAAGCTACCGGCGGCGCACCGCCATGCAGCGCAAACAGCAGGGGCCAGGACGCCCTGCGCGCTATGCCACGCCGAACAATGTCGGCATGCCTGCGACTCCGGAGAACGAATCATGACACGCGTCGCCTGACGCACACACTAATCCGACATTGCCCAGCGTCAATCAACGAACGCGCGTCAATCAACTTTAACCGCTTGTCAGCGTCAATCAACAACGGCATCATCAACCTCGCCGCGACATTCTCATCCTGTTTGTCGCGCGCCTCTCATCCAGACTGTCGCGCCACAGTATCCGCGATGCACGCCTGGGCAACTTCAAGCCGCTGTGCGACTTCGACTGGAGCTGGCCCACGCGCTGCGACCGGCTGGCCGTTGAAGAGCTGATGTCGCTCGGGTTCGTCAGGGATACCGCCAACGTCGTGATGATCGGCCCGAATGGGGTCGGCAAGTCGACCCTGGCGCTCAATCTCGCCTATCAGGCGCTCGTGCACGGTCACACCGCGCTGTTCACGACCGCCGGCCAGATGCTCGGGGAACAGGCCGCACTGGACAGCGATTCGGCGCTGCGCCGGCGCCTGCGCCGCTATGCATCCCCCGACGTCCTGGTCATTGATGAGGTCGGTTACCTCTCGTACTCAAACCGCCACGCCGATCTGCTGTTCGAACTGGTCAGCCGCAGGTACGGCTCGGCAAGTACCGTGGTCACAACCAACAGACCGTTCTCCGAATGGCACGAGGTGTTCCCGAACGCCGCGTGTGTCGTCTCGCTCGTTGACCGGCTGGTACATCGCGCCGAAGTCATTGCCATCGAGGGCGAGTCCTACCGGGTCAAGGAAGCGCGCGAGAGGGCCGAACAGCGCGCCAGCAGACGCAGTAGCGCGCGTGCGGAGAAGAAATCATGAAGCGCCTGGCAAACCTGCCTTCGGGCATTGCCCGCGGGCTCGACTTCCTGATACCGGACAACTGGTCGCCGGAACAGGCACTCGCCGTCGTCGAACTCATCGAGGATCTGCGTGCGCGGATCTGCATGCACTATGACCTCGCCCTGCATGACCTGCTGCGCGAACAGCGTTCCCCTCCAGGCGATCCTCGCCTCAACGACATCGGCGACCCATTCTGATAGGGGCTGTCCATCCCGAGAGAGGCCGTCAACGGCGCTTCATTGTTGACGGTCCTGGTCAACCTTGCGCCGCCATTTATGTGCGGATTTACGCCGCCGTCAACACCTCAGAAAGTCATCCCCAAAACCCAGCGTCCCGGAGCCCGAACTCGACCAGAAATAACAAGAAAATCTACAATCAACACCGCGCAACGCCCAACCCCGCCGAATCGGTCACGCTCCCGAAATCGGCGGTCACGTTCGACAAAATACGAACTTCCAGGACCGATAGCTAATGGCTGAATGCTATTTAAGAACTGTGAACTTTCGCCGTTAAGGAGCCAAACCGTTTTCGGCATAAAGGCGTCGAGGACTTTTCGGCGTTTAGGCGCCACAAGTCTTTCGGCGTATAGGCGCCAGTAGATTTTCGCCATAAAGGCGCCACTGGCGTCTGAGTCGGGCGCTCGAACTTCGCCAACCGCTACCCTCATGGCACGCATTTGCTCCGGAGGGTGGCTTGAAGAGGAAGTTCGAGATGTACCAATATCGACAGGTTCTGGTGCGAATGCGCCAGGGTGACTCCGACCGGGATATCGACCGCTCGAAGATCATGGGCCGTAAGAAGCTGGCAGCCGTACGGGAGATCGCAACCGAGCGGGGGTGGCTTTCTCCGGACAACGCTCTGCCGGATGACGCGCAGCTTGCTTCAGCGTTCAGCCGAAGGGAGTTCCTGCCTGCGAGCTGTATCTCGTCGGCCGAGCCGTGGCGCGAGCAGATTGCGCAGTGGCACGACGCGGGCGTGCCCGGCACGACGATTCACAGCGCGCTGGTGCGCAACCACGGCTACGAGGGAAGCTACTCATCCGTCTACAGGCTACTTCAGCAATTGAAGGCGGAGCTCACGCCGGATGTACCGATGCGGCTGGAGTTCAAACCTGCAGAAGCCGCGCAGGTTGATTTCGGCGCAGGTCCGACCATCACGGACGCGCACACGGGCGAGGTCCACAAGACGTGGTTCTTCGTGATGACCTTGTGCTGGTCGCGGCATCAATACGTCGAGTTTGTCCGCGACCAAAGCGTCGACACATGGTTGCTATGTCATCGTCACGCCTTCGAATGGTTCAATGGCGTAGTGGGCCGCGTCACCATCGATAACCCCAAGTGTGCCATCGTCAAGGCCTGTATCTACGAACCCGAAGTCCAGCGGGCCTATGCGCAATGCGCCGAAGGGTATTCGTTCAAGATCGATCCGTGTCCGCCGAGGGACCCGGCTAAAAAAGGAATCGTCGAATCGGGCGTCAAATACGTGAAGTCGAGCTTCCTTCCTCTTCGCGAATTTCGTGATCTTGACGACGCCAACCGGCAAGCGCAAGCCTGGGTGATGCAAGAGGCCAGCACCCGGACGCATGGCACGACGCGCGAGGTGCCGCTCAAGCGTTTCGAAGACGTTGAACAGGCGCTGTTGCAGCCGCTTCCCGATGTGCCGCCCGAGCTGGCAACCTGGGCGCGCGTGAAGGTCCATCGCGACGCCCATGTGCAATTCGAGCGCGCCTACTATTCCGTGCCGTTTCGGCTTGCCGGTAAAGAGCTGTGGCTCAAGGCAACCGCCACAATGGTGCAGGTTTACTACGAGCACGAACTGTCAGCATCGCATGTCCGCCAGACTGCGCCAGGTACGCGTAGCACGGTGGCCGATCACATGCCGCCAGCAGCACAGGCCTGGCAAATGCACGACACCCAATGGTGCCTGAGAGAAGCGCAACGTATCGGACCGTCCTGCTACGCGCTTGTTCACGCGCTCTTCGGAGATCAGGTTCTCATCAAGCTGCGCGCCGTACAGGGCGTGCTGCGCTTCGCCCAGCAGTTCGGCGCATCTCGCCTGGAGGCCGCCTGCCGTCGCGCGAATCACTTCGGCACGCCAAGCTACAAAGCCGTCAAGCTGATCCTGCAGAAAGGCCTCGACCAGACCTGGCTGTCGACCGAACCTGTTGAATCGGGCGCGACCACCTACACCCACGGCGGCCGCTTCTGCCGCGATACCCAGACTCTGCTTATCCATTGAACATGAATCCAATTCCCGAACTCACGTCTTCCCTTAAGCAATTGCGACTGTCCGGCATCCTCGACACGCTCGAAGCGCAGCCGTGAAGCCATCGACCGTAAGCTCGCCTATACCGATTTCCTGACGTTGCTCATCCAGGACGAGATCGCACGGCGCGATCATCGAAAGCTCGACGCCCGCATGCGCCGCGCGAACTTCCGTGGCCAGT
>NZ_BAYE01000043.1 GCF_000685095.1 Paraburkholderia caledonica NBRC 102488 | reverse complement strand
TTCGAATTTACCTTTAGCCATGTTTCTCTTCTTTCAAAAAGTTAATCGTTGAATGACTTGCCGCGCAATTACTTCGACTTCGCGTTGATGATCGCTTCTGACACGTTACGCGGTGCTTCGGAGTAGTGCTTGAACTCCATCGTATACGTTGCGCGACCTTGGGTCAGCGAACGCAGCGACGTCGAGTAGCCGAACATTTCGGACAGCGGCACTTCGGCGCGAACAATCTTGCCGCCGCCGACCATATCGTCCATACCCTGAACGATACCGCGACGGCCCGACAGGTCGCCCATCACGTTGCCCATGTAGTCTTCCGGCGTTTCGACTTCCACGGCCATCATCGGTTCGAGGATGACCGGTTGAGCCTTGCGCATTGCTTCCTTGAACGCCATCGAGCCGGCCATGCGGAACGCATTTTCGTTCGAGTCAACGTCGTGGTACGAACCGAACGTCAGGTGAACCTTGACGTCGACAACCGGGAAGCCCGCCAGCACGCCTGCCTTCAGCGTTTCCTGGATACCCTTGTCCACCGCCGGGATGTATTCGCGCGGAATCACACCGCCCTTGATCTCGTCGAGGAACTCGTAACCCTTGCCTTGCTCATTCGGCTCGAGCGTGATGACCGCGTGACCGTACTGGCCGCGACCACCCGACTGCTTCACGAACTTGCCGTCAACGTCTTCCGCCTTGCCACGAATCGTTTCACGGTAAGCAACCTGCGGCTTGCCGACGGTCGCTTCCACGCCGAATTCGCGCTTCATACGGTCGACGAGAATTTCCAGGTGGAGCTCGCCCATGCCCGAAATAATCGTTTGGCCCGACTCTTCGTCCGTTTGAACGCGGAACGACGGATCTTCCTGTGCCAGACGGTTCAGCGCCAGACCCATTTTTTCCTGGTCGGGCTTCGTCTTCGGCTCAACAGCCTGCGAAATCACCGGCTCCGGGAAAATCATGCGCTCGAGCACGATCGGGCTTTGCGGATCGCACAGCGTGTCGCCGGTCGTCGCGTCTTTCAGGCCGACTGCAGCTGCAATGTCGCCTGCGCGAACTTCCTTGATTTCCTCGCGCTGGTTCGCGTGCATCTGCAGAATACGACCCAGACGTTCCTTCTTGTCTTTGGTCGCGTTCAGCACGGTGTCGCCCGAATTGACGACGCCCGAGTACACGCGGAAGAAGATTAACTGGCCGACGAACGGGTCGGTCATGATCTTGAATGCCAGAGCCGAGAACTTCTCGTCGTCGGCAGCGCGGCGCTCGCCTTGCTCACCGTTTTCCAGCTCGCCAGTGACCGGCGGGATGTCGATCGGCGACGGCAGGAAATCGAGCACGGCGTCCAGCATGCGTTGCACGCCCTTGTTCTTGAACGCGGTGCCGCACAGCATCGGCTGGATTTCGCAAGCGATCGTACGGTCGCGCAGACCCTTGATGATTTCCTCTTCCGTCAGTTCGCCCGACTCGAGGTACTTGTTCATCAGATCTTCGCTCGATTCAGCCGCCGCTTCGACCATCTTTTCACGCCATTCATTGCACGTGTCGGCGAGTTCGGCCGGAATTTCTTCGTACGAGAACTTGGTGCCTTGGGACGCGTCGTCCCAAATGATCGCTTTCATCTTCATCAGGTCGACGACACCCGTGAAGTTTTCTTCCGCGCCGATAGGCACCACGACCGGAACCGGGTTTGCCTTCAGACGCAGCTTCAGCTGGTCGTAAACCTTGAAGAAGTTCGCGCCGGTACGGTCCATCTTGTTGATGAACGCGAGACGCGGAACCTTGTACTTGTTAGCCTGACGCCAGACGGTTTCCGACTGGGGCTGCACGCCGCCCACAGCGCAGTACACCATGCACGCGCCGTCGAGCACGCGCATGGAGCGCTCAACTTCGATCGTGAAGTCGACGTGGCCCGGGGTGTCGATGATGTTGATGCGGTGCTCAGCGCGGTCGCCGGCCATGCCTTTCCAGAACGCCGTCGTAGCAGCCGACGTAATCGTGATGCCGCGTTCCTGCTCCTGCTCCATCCAGTCCATGGTGGCAGCGCCGTCGTGAACTTCACCAATCTTGTGGTTCACGCCGGTATAGAACAGGATGCGCTCGGTCGTCGTCGTCTTGCCGGCGTCGATGTGAGCGCTAATACCGATGTTACGGTAGCGCTCGATAGGTGTCTTGCGAGCCACTTTGATCCTCTATGGGGATGACGCGATGCGAGAAAATACCCATCGCGCTGTAACACAAACGGGCGAGGCGCTTTGTAAGCGCACCCGCCCGGAATTTCTTTCCGTTTTTGTCTGCTAAACCCGGATTCGGGAAGCTTAGAAACGGAAATGCGAGAACGCCTTGTTGGCTTCTGCCATCCGGTGAACTTCGTCGCGCTTCTTCATTGCGCCGCCACGGCCTTCGGCCGCTTCGGAAAGCTCACCTGCCAGACGCAGGGCCATCGACTTCTCGCTGCGCTTCTTCGCGGCTTCACGCAGCCAACGCATCGCCAATGCCATACGACGCGACGGGCGCACTTCGACCGGAACCTGATAGTTCGCACCACCAACGCGGCGGCTCTTGACTTCGACCACCGGCTTGACGTTGTTGAGCGCTACCGTGAACACTTCCAGCGGGTCCTTGCCACCCTTGGTCTGGATCTGTTCGAAAGCGCCGTACACAATGCGCTCGGCAACCGACTTCTTGCCGGAGAGCATCAGCACGTTCATGAACTTAGCTACATCAACGTTACCGAACTTCGGATCCGGCAACACTTCCCGCTTGGGGACTTCGCGACGACGCGGCATGTTTCTTCCTTTCACTTTTCAGTTGGAGCTGTTTTAGCCCCGCGGCCACCAACTAACCCGATTCATCTCTAACGACTTACCAGCCTGGTCGGGTGACCACTTACTCGACAGCACCGGCGATTCCGGCACCACCGCTATTACCGCCTTTGCAGGCGACCTGAACTACGGACCGGCTGATGATTACTTGCCGGCCTTGGCACGCTTCGCACCGTACTTCGAGCGAGCCTGCTTACGATCCTTGACGCCCTGGGTATCCAGCGAGCCGCGAACCATGTGGTAACGCACACCCGGCAAGTCCTTCACACGGCCGCCGCGAATCAGCACGACCGAGTGTTCCTGCAGGTTGTGGCCTTCACCACCGATGTACGAAATAACCTCGAAACCGTTAGTGAGGCGCACCTTCGCAACTTTACGCAGTGCCGAGTTCGGCTTCTTCGGCGTCGTGGTGTACACACGGGTGCACACGCCGCGACGCTGGGGGCAGTCCTGCAAGGCCGGGCTCTTGCTTTTCGTCGTTTCCGACGCGCGGCCTTTGCGAACCAGTTGATTGATGGTTGGCATTGTCTATTCCTGAAATTGAACAAAATCGACGCATCTGTTTCCGGGCAAAGCAGAAACGATTGCGCATCGAACTTCCGGCTTCGACTGCAGGCACGTGGATGGAGTCCGCGCGCGAGCATCCCAAAGACCGGAACCTAGCATAATATTCCGAAAAGGCTAAGCGAGTCAATAGGTTGCAATGTTTCGCAGACCTGCGCACGTTGGCCGGCGACGGCACTCGACTTAATCAGCGGCAACGACTTCGAGCAGTTCGTCCCCGAAACGATCGAGCTTGCGCGCGCCCATGCCCGGAATGCCGCGCAGATCCTCAATGGAATCGGGACCGTTTCGAGCGATCTCCGCAAGCGTCGCGTCGTGGAAGATCACGTAGGCGGGTACGCCGTCGCTCTTCGCGGTTTCCGTGCGCCATGCGCGTAGCCGATCCCAGCGGGCGCGCTCCCGCGGTCCCATGCCGATCGTCGGGTCCGCTCGTTCGCTGGTTCGACCAGACGACTGGCGGGTACGCGTGGGCTTCACATAACGGCGCATCGTGACGTTTTGCTCGCCCTTTAAAACGGGCTTGCTAGCCTCGGTGAGAACGAGCGAGCCGAATCCTTCGTGATCGACCGTGAGATAACCGAACGCCACGAGCTGGCGAAACACCGCGCGCCACTCCGGTTCGCCGAGGGCCGCGCCAATGCCGAATGTGGTTAGTTTTTCGTGCCCGCGCTGCAGGATCTTCTCGCTGCGATTGCCGCGCAGGATGTCGATGAGATGGCCCGCGCCGAAGTGGAAACCGCTCGCCCGCTGCGCGCGAAACACGCACGACAGTGCCATCTGCGACTCGCGCGTCGCGTCGCACGTGTCGGGTGGCTCAAGGCAGTTGTCGCAATTACCGCAAGGTTTGCTCGATTCGCCGAAATACGCGAGAAGGCGCACGCGCCGGCACGTCGCCGCTTCGCACAGACCAAGAAGCGCATCCAGCTTGCCGGTCTGGACGCGCTTGTGTGCGTCGTCTGCGTCAGACTCGTCGATCATCTTGCGCTGCTGGACGACGTCGCCCAGACCGTAGGCCATCCATGCATTGGCCGGCATGCCATCGCGGCCGGCGCGACCGGTTTCCTGGTAATACCCTTCGACACTCTTCGGCAAATCGAGGTGAGCGACGAAACGCACGTCCGGCTTGTCGATGCCCATGCCGAACGCGATCGTCGCGCACATCACAATGCCTTCCTCGCGCTGAAACATCTCTTGGTGCTTCTGGCGCGTCTCGAATTCCATGCCCGCGTGGTATGGCAACGCGCGCATACCCTTTTCTTTGAGCCATTCGGCCGTCTCTTCGACTTTGCGCCGCGACAGGCAATAGACTACCCCAGCGTCAGTCGTACCGTCCGCCCGCGTGTGTTCGGCGCGAATAAAGTCGAGCAACTGCGTGCGCGCGTTGTCCTTTTCGACGATGCGATAACGGATATTGGGCCGGTCGAAACTCGAAACGAAAATGCGCGCGTCGTCGAGTGCGAGACGGTGAATGATTTCGTCTCGCGTGATGGCGTCCGCGGTCGCGGTCAGCGCAATGCGCGGCACATTCGGGAAGCGCTCGTGCAGCACCGACAGTTGGATATATTCGGGCCGGAAATCGTGCCCCCATTGCGAGACGCAATGCGCTTCGTCGATCGCGAAAAGTCCGATGCGGGTGCGCTCCAGCAACTCCTGGAATCGCGGCGTCATCAAACGTTCGGGCGCCACGTAGAGCAGATCGATGTCGCCGTCACGCAGCGCACGCTCGGTGGCCATTGCTTCGGCGCTCGAAAGCGTCGAGTTCAGGTAAGCGGCGCGCACGCCGACTTCCGTTAGCGCGGCGACCTGATCCTGCATCAGCGCGATCAACGGCGAGACCACGATACCCGTGCCGAAGCCGCCTTCGCGGCGCACCAGCGACGGGATCTGATAACACAGCGATTTCCCGCCGCCCGTTGGCATCAGTACCAGACAATCGCCGCCGCCAGCGACGTGTTCGACAATTTCGCCTTGCTGTCCTCTGAACGCGGGGTAGCCAAAAACTTCGTTGAGGATTTCGAGCGGACGGGACATGAATTTGAGAGAAGCAGCGTAAAGCGAGTGACACGAATTTTACCAACGCATTCGCGCTGCGCCCGCGCTTTGCAACAACGTTAGCCATCTGGCCTGCGAATGGACAAGAACGCGTAAAAATGCGGCGCAAAAAAAAGCCGCTCAGTCGAAACTGAGCGGCTTCGCTGGCTAGAGCCCCAAGCGGCTTACGCCGCGGGACTTATTCGCCTGAGTGCTGCTGTTCGGCGGCCGGGGTTTCCGGCGTACCGAATTCGAACGACTCTTCCGCTGCGATCTGATCGAAACGCTCGCGGTCGGACAGTTCCTTGCTCTTGCGTGCCTTGTGGAACGCGAGACCCGTACCGGCCGGAATCAGACGGCCGACGATCACGTTTTCCTTCAGGCCACGCAGATCGTCGCGCTTGCCCATAATCGCCGCTTCGGTCAGCACGCGGGTCGTTTCCTGGAACGATGCCGCAGAGATGAACGAGTCGGTCGACAGCGACGCCTTCGTGATACCGAGCAACACGTTCTCGTACGTTGCCGGACGCTTGTCTTCCGCGATCATACGGTCGTTCTCGTCGAGCATGTCCGACCGCTCGACCTGTTCGCCCGGGATGAAACGCGTATCGCCGTTGTCCGTAATCTGCACGCGGCGCAGCATCTGACGAACAATCACTTCAATGTGCTTGTCGTTGATCTTCACGCCTTGCAGACGGTACACGTCCTGCACTTCGTCCACGATGTAGCGCGACAGCGCTTCGACGCCCTGCAAACGCAGGATGTCGTGCGGATCCGCCGGTCCGTCCACGATCATTTCGCCCTTGTTGACGACCTGACCATCGTGAACCAGAACCTGCTTTTCCTTCGCGATCAGGAACTCGTGCTGGTTGCCCTCGAGGTCCGTGATAACGAGACGCTGCTTGCCCTTCGTGTCCTTACCGAACGACGTCGTACCCGTGACTTCCGCCAGGATACCTGCGTCCTTCGGCGAACGTGCTTCGAACAGTTCCGCCACACGCGGCAGACCGCCGGTAATGTCACGCGTCTTTTGCGATTCAGTCGGGATACGTGCGAGCACTTCACCGACCTGCACTTGCTGACCGTCCTTCACGGTGATCAGAGCGCCGACCTGGAAGCCGATCTGCACCGAGTGCTCGGTGTTGGGGATCTTCACTTCCTCGCCGTTCGCGTCGAGCAGCTTGACCTGCGGACGCACCGTCTTCGAAGCTTGCGAACCGCGACGCTTCACGTCGATCACGACGAGAGTCGAAAGACCCGTCACGTCGTCGATCTGCTTCGCAACGGTCACGCCTTCTTCGACGTTCTCGAACTTCACCGTACCACCGTACTCGGTGATGATCGGACGCGTCATCGGGTCCCACGTCGCCAGTTGCGTGCCGGCCTTGATCTGCGCGCCGTCCAGCTGCAACAGCGTCGCGCCGTACGGTACCTTGTGACGTTCGCGCTCGCGACCGTGGTCGTCGGTGATCATCGCTTCGCCCGAACGCGAAATGACGATCTGTTCGCCCTTCGCGTTAGTGACGTAACGCATCGTCGACGTGAAGCGCACCGTACCGTTCGACTTGGCTTCAACCGACGAAGCCACTGCCGCACGCGACGCCGCACCACCGATGTGGAACGTACGCATGGTCAGCTGCGTGCCCGGCTCACCGATCGACTGAGCGGCGATCACACCGACTGCCTCACCGACATTCACGAGCGAGCCGCGGCCCAGGTCGCGGCCGTAGCAAGCTGCGCACAGACCGTAACGTGTTTCGCACGTCAGCGGCGTACGCACGCGCACTTCGTCGATGCCGAGGCGCTCGATTTCTTCGACCGCATCTTCGTCGAGCAGGCTGCCCGCTTCGTACAGCGTTTCCTGCGATTCCGGATTGACGACGTCAGCCACCGCCACGCGACCAAGGATACGATCACGCAGTGCTTCGACGACTTCACCGCCTTCGACCAACGCCTTCATCGCAACGCCGTTGGACGTACCGCAATCGTCCTCGACCACCACCAGATCCTGCGTCACGTCGACGAGACGTCGCGTCAGGTAACCGGAGTTTGCCGTCTTCAGTGCCGTATCAGCCAGACCCTTACGTGCGCCGTGGGTCGAGATGAAGTACTGCAACACGTTCAGACCTTCACGGAAGTTCGCCGTAATCGGCGTCTCGATGATCGAGCCGTCCGGCTTCGCCATCAGGCCGCGCATACCGGCCAGCTGACGAATCTGAACTGCGGAACCACGAGCGCCCGAGTCCGCCATCATGTAAATCGAGTTGAACGATTCCTGACGCGTTTCGTTGCCGTCGCGATCCACCACCGGTTCCGTCGACAGTTGTTCCATCATCGCCTTGCCGACCGCTTCCGACGTTGCCGACCAGATGTCGACCACGTTGTTGTAGCGCTCTTGCGACGTGACGAGACCCGACATGTACTGACGGTCGTATTCCTTCACCTTCTTCGCGGCGTCGCCAACGATGGTTTCCTTCTGCGGCGGCACGAGCATGTCGTCGACGCAGATCGAGATACCAGCGCGCGTGGCCAGACGGAAACCCGACTGCATCAACTGGTCGGCGAAAATCACCGTTTCACGCAGACCGCACTTGCGGAACGCGGTGTTGATCAGACGCGAGATTTCCTTCTTCTTCAGCGGCTTGTTCAGCACCGAGAACGGCAGGCCCGGCGGCAGAATTTCCGACAGAATTGCACGGCCGACGGTCGTCGCGTACAGCGAGATCTTCGGCACGAACGCCGGCGCACCTTCCGACTTGTCTTCGTTGTGGACCATTTCGGTGATCCGCACGTTGACGCGCGAGGCGAGCTCGACTTCCTTGTTCTCGTATGCACGCAGTGCTTCCGAAACGCCGGTGAACGTCAGGCCTTCGCCCTTTGCGTTCACAGCTTCACGGGTCGCGTAGTACAGACCGAGCACGATATCCTGCGACGGCACGATCGACGGATCGCCGTTAGCCGGGAACAGGACGTTGTTCGACGCCAGCATCAGCGTGCGCGCTTCCATCTGCGCTTCGAGCGACAGCGGCACGTGAACAGCCATCTGGTCACCGTCGAAGTCGGCGTTGAACGCCGCGCAAACGAGCGGGTGCAGCTGGATTGCCTTGCCTTCGATCAGCACCGGCTCGAAAGCCTGAATGCCAAGACGGTGCAGCGTAGGCGCACGGTTCAGCATGACCGGATGTTCGCGAATGACTTCTTCGAGAATGTCCCACACCACCGGCGTCTGGTTCTCGACTTCCTTCTTCGCAGCCTTGATGGTGGTAGCAACACCCATCACTTCGAGCTTGTTGAAGATGAACGGCTTGAACAGTTCGAGCGCCATCAGCTTCGGCAGACCGCACTGGTGCAGCTTCAGCGTCGGGCCGACCACGATCACCGAACGGCCCGAATAGTCAACGCGCTTACCGAGCAAGTTCTGACGGAAACGACCGCCCTTACCCTTGATCATGTCAGCGAGCGACTTCAGCGGACGCTTGTTCGCGCCGGTCATTGCCTTACCGCGACGACCGTTGTCGAGCAGCGAATCGACGGCTTCCTGCAGCATCCGCTTTTCGTTGCGGACGATGATTTCAGGCGCCTTCAGTTCGAGCAGACGCTTCAACCGGTTGTTACGGTTGATCACACGGCGATACAGGTCGTTCAGGTCCGACGTCGCGAAGCGGCCACCATCCAGCGGCACCAGCGGACGCAGTTCCGGCGGCAGCACCGGCAGCACTTCGAGCACCATCCAGTCAGGCTTGATGCCCGAACGCTGGAAAGCCTCGAGCACCTTCAGGCGCTTCGCGTACTTCTTGATCTTCGCTTCCGAACCCGTGTTCTTGAGTTCGGTACGGAGCATTTCGACCTGTTCGTCGATGTTGATCGCGCGCAGCAGTTCGCGAACGCCTTCCGCGCCCATCTCGGCACGGAACTCGTCACCGTACTCTTCGACCTTGTTGTAATAATCCTCTTCGGTCATGATCTGCCGCGCTTTCAGCGGCGTCATGCCCGGATCGATCACCACATATGCTTCGAAGTACAGCACGCGTTCGATGTCGCGCAGCGTCATGTCGAGCACCATGCCCAGACGCGACGGCAGCGACTTCAGGAACCAGATGTGCGCAACCGGCGAGGCCAGTTCAATGTGGCCCATCCGTTCGCGCCGCACCTTCGCCAGCGTCACTTCGACGCCGCATTTCTCGCAGATCACGCCACGGTGCTTCAGGCGCTTGTACTTGCCGCAAAGGCATTCGTAGTCTTTGATCGGCCCGAAAATTTTCGCGCAGAACAAACCATCGCGTTCCGGCTTGAACGTCCGGTAGTTGATGGTTTCCGGCTTCTTCACTTCACCGAACGACCACGAACGGATCTTGTCCGGCGAGGCCAGACCGATCTTGATCGCGTCAAAAACTTCAGGTTGTTGGACTTGCTTGAATAGATCGAGCAAAGCTTTCATCGCTTCTCTCCAGTAGTCCGATTAGTTGCGGTCGAGGTCGATGTCGATACCGAGCGAGCGGATTTCCTTCACCAACACGTTGAAGGATTCCGGCATGCCTGCATCGATCACGTGATCGCCCTTGACCAGGTTCTCGTACACCTTGGTCCGGCCTGTCACGTCGTCCGACTTCACCGTCAGCATTTCCTGCAGCACGTACGATGCGCCGTACGCTTCGAGCGCCCACACTTCCATTTCACCGAAACGCTGGCCACCGAACTGCGCCTTACCGCCCAACGGCTGCTGCGTCACGAGCGAGTACGGGCCCGTGGAACGCGCGTGCATCTTGTCGTCGACCAAGTGGTGCAGTTTCAGGTAGTGCATGTAGCCGACCGTCACCGTACGTTCGAACATTTCGCCGGTGCGGCCGTCGTACAGACGAACCTGATTTTTCGACGGCGTCATGCCGAGGTTCTTCGCGATGTCGTCCGGGAATGCCAGATCCAGCGCGCGCGACATTTCTTCTTCCGTCGCACCGTCGAACACCGGCGTTGCGAACGGCACGCCTTCGCGCAGGTTCTTCGCCAGTTCCACGATTTCGTCGTCGGTGAAGCTGTCCAGCTCTTCGGCGCGGCCCGACTCGTTGTAGATCTTGGTCAGGAATTCGCGCAGTTCAGCGATCTTCGCCTGACGCTGCAGCATTTCGCCGATACGCCAGCCGAGACCCTTCGCGGCCCAACCCAGATGCACTTCGAGAACCTGACCGACGTTCATCCGCGACGGCACGCCGAGCGGGTTCAGAACGACGTCAGCCGGACGGCCGTCGGCCATGTACGGCATGTCTTCGATCGGCACGATCTTCGACACGACACCCTTGTTACCGTGACGGCCGGCCATCTTGTCGCCAGGCTGCAGGCGGCGCTTCACTGCCAGGTACACCTTGACCATCTTCAACACGCCCGGCGGCAGTTCGTCGCCTTGCGTGAGCTTCTTGCGCTTCTCTTCGAACGCCAGATCGAACTGGTGACGCTTCTGTTCGATCGAGTCCTTGATGGCTTCGAGCTGTGCCGCTGCTTCTTCGTCCGCGAGGCGGATGTCGAACCAGTGGTAATGATCCAGATCTTGCAGGTAAGCCTGTTCGATCTTCGTGCCCTTTGCCAGCTTCTTCGGACCGCCGTTCGCGACCTTGCCGTCGAGCATACGTGCGAGACGCTGGAACGCGTCGCCTTCCACGATGCGCAACTGGTCGTTCAAGTCGAGGCGATAACGCTTCAGTTCATCGTCGATGATCTGTTGCGCACGCTTGTCGCGCTGAATGCCTTCGCGCGTGAACACCTGGACGTCGATCACCGTACCGCTCATACCCGACGGCACGCGCAGCGACGTGTCCTTCACGTCCGAAGCCTTTTCACCGAAGATCGCGCGCAGGAGCTTTTCTTCCGGCGTCAGCTGGGTTTCGCCCTTCGGCGTGACCTTGCCGACCAGCACGTCGCCTGCTTCGACTTCCGCGCCGATGTAGACGATGCCCGACTCGTCGAGACGGCCGAGTTGCACTTCAGCCAGGTTCGAGATGTCGCGCGTGATTTCTTCCGGTCCGAGCTTCGTGTCGCGAGCCACGACGTTCAGTTCTTCGATGTGGATCGACGTGTAACGGTCGTCGGCAACCACCTTCTCCGAGATCAGAATCGAGTCTTCGAAGTTGTAGCCGTTCCACGGCATGAACGCGACCAGCATGTTCTGGCCAAGAGCCAGTTCACCCAGATCGGTCGATGCACCGTCAGCCAGCACGTCGCCACGCGACACGATATCGCCGACCTTCACGATCGGGCGCTGGTTGATGTTCGTGTTCTGGTTCGAACGCGTGTACTTGATCAGGTTGTAGATGTCCACGCCGACGTCGCCAGCAACGGCTTCATCGTCGTTCACGCGAATCACCATACGGCCCGCGTCGACGTAATCGACCACACCGCCGCGGAATGCCTGAACCGTTGTACCCGAGTCGACCGCCACCGTGCGTTCGATACCCGTACCGACCACCGCCTTTTCCGGACGCAGACACGGCACAGCCTGACGCTGCATGTTCGAGCCCATCAACGCGCGGTTCGCGTCGTCGTGCTCGAGGAACGGAATCAGCGATGCCGCCACCGACACGATCTGCGACGGCGCAACGTCCATATACTGGATGCGGTCCGGCGTCACCATCAGCGTTTCGCCTGCTTCACGCGACGACACGAGTTCGTCGGTCAGCGTGCCGTCTTCAGCCACTGCCGCGTTCGCCTGAGCGATCACGTAACGACCTTCTTCGATCGCCGACAGGTAATCGATCTGGTCGGTCACCTTGCCGTCCACGACCTTGCGATACGGCGTTTCGAGGAAGCCGTATTCGTTCAGGTGCGCGTACAGAGCGAGCGAGTTGATCAGGCCGATGTTCGGACCTTCAGGCGTTTCGATCGGGCAAACACGACCATAGTGCGTCGGGTGGACGTCGCGGACTTCAAAGCCTGCGCGCTCACGCGTCAAACCGCCCGGGCCAAGTGCCGAGACACGACGCTTGTGGGTGATTTCCGACAGCGGATTCGTCTGGTCCATGAACTGCGATAGCTGCGACGAACCGAAGAACTCGCGGATCGCCGACGAAATCGGCTTCGAGTTGATCAGGTCGTGCGGCATCAGGTTTTCGCTTTCGGCCTGGCCGAGGCGTTCCTTCACAGCACGTTCGACACGCACGAGGCCGGCGCGGAACTGGTTTTCTGCCAGTTCGCCGACGCAACGCACACGGCGATTGCCCAAGTGGTCGATGTCGTCGACTTCACCCTTACCGTTACGCAGTTCGACCAGAATCTTGATCGTGGCGAGGATGTCGTCGTCTTGCAGCGTCATCGGTCCGATGATCTCGTCGCGGCCCACGCGACGATTGAACTTCATACGGCCCACCTTGGACAGGTCGTATGCGTCTTCGCTATAGAACAGGCGGTTGAACAGTGCCTCGACCGCTTCTTCGGTCGGCGGTTCGCCCGGGCGCATCATGCGGTAGATCGCGATGCGAGCGGCCATCTTGTCCGCGGTTTCGTCGATACGCAGCGTCGACGAGATGTACGGACCCTGATCCAGATCGTTCGTGTAGAGCGTCTGGATCTCTTTGATCTTCGACTCGCGCAGCTTCTCGAGGACAGTCTCGGTGATTTCGTCATTCGCGTTGGCGATGACTTCACCGGTGTCGCCGTCGACGACGTTTTTCGCCAGCACGCGGCCGAGCAGATAGTCTTCGGGGACCGAGATGAACTTGGTCTTCGCGTTGTCCAGATCGCGAATGTGCTTCGCGTTGATCCGCTTGTCCTTCTGGACAATCACGTTGCCATCACGGTCCGTGATGTCGAAACGCGCGACTTCGCCACGCAGACGCTCCGGCACGAACTCCATCTGCGCGCCTTCCGGCATCAGCGTGAAGTTATCGAACACGAAGAAGTTTGCGAGGATCTGTTCCGGCGTGAGGCCGATTGCCTTCAGCAGGATCGTGACCGGCATCTTGCGGCGACGGTCGACGCGGAAGTACAGCACATCCTTCGGGTCGAACTCGAAATCGAGCCACGAACCGCGGTAAGGAATGATACGTGCCGAAAACAGGAGCTTGCCGGAGCTGTGCGTCTTGCCCTTGTCGTGTTCGAAGAACACGCCAGGCGAACGGTGCAGCTGCGAAACGATCACACGCTCCGTGCCGTTGATGACGAACGAACCCGTCGGCGTCATGAGCGGAATTTCGCCCATGTACACTTCCTGTTCCTTCACTTCCTTGACGACCGGCTTGCTCGGCGATTCCTTGTCGAGCAGCACCAGGCGCACTTTAGCGCGCAGGGCGGAGCAGTACGTCAAACCGCGTTGCTGACATTCCTTGATGTTGAATGCCGGCGGCGACAGCATGTAGCTGACGAACTCGAGACGTGCGAACCCGTTGTGCGAAACGATCGGGAAAACGGATGTGAACGCGGCTTGCAGGCCTTCCGGCTTGCGTTGCGTGGAGGACGTGTCTGCTTGCAGAAACGTGCTGAATGATTCAAGCTGGGTAGCCAGCAGGAAAGGTACTTGGTGAACGATGGGGCGCTTCGCAAAACTCTTGCGAATACGCTTCTTCTCGGTGAAGGAATATTGCATACGATCTCCGAATCACGGCGGGCATTGTTGTCGAGGCAGGATACCTTGATGAGACAACCCGAGTGTTCACCGACTGAGACCCGATGGCCGTCCGATGGCTTGAACGAGCCTAGAAGCTTGGTGGTTGGCCTCTACCAACCGCTGGCTGACGGCAGCGGATGCCTGTCGCATGGAACCTTAACCGCTACCCGACCAAACTTGCCTTCTGCAGTCGCTTCAGAAGACAAAGAGAAGCGCCGGTCAATGTTGCCGATAGGCGGTTTTCTTTGGCTTCTGGGAGTCGCATTGTTGCTAAACAACGATGCAAAAACGCGTCCCCCACAAAGCACAAAAAGGCCGGCGGTGGAAAACCGCCAGCCTTCGCACAGCGCGCTGAAACTTACTTGATTTCAGCCTTCGCGCCGGCTTCTTCCAGCTTCTTCTTCGCTTCTTCAGCAGCAGCCTTCGGTACCGATTCCTTCACAGGCTTCGGTGCACCGTCGACCAGATCCTTCGCTTCCTTCAGGCCGAGACCCGTCAGTTCACGAACTGCCTTAATCACGGAAACCTTGTTCGCGCCAACTTCAACCAGGTTCACCGTGAATTCGGTTTGCTCTTCAGCTGCAGCAGCGCCGCCGCCTGCACCTGCGGGGCCTGCCACTGCAACAGCAGCTGCCGACACGCCAAACTTTTCTTCGAACGCCTTAACCAGCTCGTTCAGTTCCAGAACCGACATCGAGCCTACGGCTTCGAGGATGTCTTCTTTTGCGATTGCCATTTGAAATACTCCTAAATTGAATTCGGATACAGCTAGCGATCAATTACGCTCGGCTGAAGTGCATTACGCAGCGGATTCTTCGCCTTGTTTCTTTTCTGCCAGCGCGGCCAAAGCGCGCGCGAAGCCAGAAACAGGTGCTTGCATAACGAACAACAGCTTGGAGAGCAGCTCCTCGCGGCTCGGGATGTTGGCCAGCGCTTGCACGCCCGCCTTGTCCATCACGTTGCCTTCGTAGGCGCCAGCCTTGATGACCAACTTATCATTGCTCTTGCTGAAGTCATTGACGACCTTAGCAGCAGCAATTGCATCTTCAGAGATGCCGTAGATCAGGGGGCCAGTCATCTGCTCTGCCAGCGGAGCGAACGGGGTACCTTCGACAGCGCGACGCGCCAGCGTGTTTTTCAACACGCGAAGATACACCTGTTGCTCACGCGCTTTCGCGCGCAGCTTGGTCAGATCGCCAACCGTGATCCCACGATACTCAGCCAGAACCACGGTCTGGGCTTTCGCGACTTGCGCGGCAACCTCAGCGACGACGGCCTGCTTGCTTTCTTTGTTGAGTGGCACGGTTAACCTCCAGATTCGATACACGCGGCGTGCGCCTTGTGTACCGCGTTCAATAACGGCGTCCGACCAGTCAGGAGTATTTCGACCGCCCGACACCCGCACTGCTGCAAGCGTCTAACGGCTTCATCACTACAAAACCTTTTCGGGTTCGCCATCTGCGTTGGCCTTACATTAAGAGTCCGCCTACCTGCTGCGTGCCCGCCAACGGTCTTTGACAACCGGTTGCGCGATGCCAACTACTGACATCTCGCAACCGCCCAAAGCCCATAAACGCCCCGACTTTCGTCGAGGCGATGAATTACTTATTGTGCAGCGAGCGACGTCTGATCGACGCGAACGCCGACGCCCATCGTGCTCGACAGTGCGACCTTACGCAGGTAAACACCCTTGCTCGTCGCCGGCTTAGCCTTCTGCAGCGCGTCGATGAGAGCGCTCAGATTGCTACGCAGAGCCGTCGGTTCGAACGAAGCACGACCGATGGTGGCGTGGATAATACCGGCCTTGTCGACACGGAATTGAACCTGGCCAGCCTTGGCATTCTTCACGGCCGTTGCGACGTCCGGCGTGACCGTGCCGACCTTCGGGTTCGGCATCAGGCCGCGCGGGCCGAGGATCTGACCGAGCGTACCGACCACGCGCATCGTGTCCGGCGAAGCGATCACGATGTCGAAGTCCAGGTTGCCAGCTTTCACCTGCTCAGCCAGGTCTTCCATGCCGACGACTTCAGCGCCGGCTGCGCGAGCCTGTTCAGCCTTTTCGCCCTGTGCGAACACGGCGACGCGAACCGACTTGCCCGTACCTGCCGGCAGAACGACCGAACCGCGGACCACTTGATCCGACTTCTTCGCATCGATGCCGAGTTGCACTGCCACGTCGATCGACTCGTCGAACTTCGCGCTTGCGCACTCCTTAACCAGCGACAGCGCGTCGTCGATCGGGTACAGCTTCTGACGGTCAACCTTTGCTGCAAAAGCCTGCAGACGCTTAGAAAGCTTAGCCATTTACACGCCCTCCACGGTGATGCCCATCGAGCGGGCGCTACCAGCGATCGTACGAACCGCTGCGTCCAGATCAGCCGCGGTCAGATCGGGCATCTTGGTCTTGGCGATGTCTTCAGCTTGAGCGCGGGTGATCTTGCCGACCTTGTCGGTGTGCGGCTTGCTCGAACCCTTGTCGATCTTCGCTGCCTTCTTGATCAGAACCGTTGCCGGCGGCGTCTTCAGGACAAACGTGAAGCTCTTATCAGCAAACGCGGTGATCACGACCGGAATCGGCAGACCCGGTTCCAGCGCTTGAGTCTGCGCGTTAAACGCCTTGCAGAACTCCATGATGTTCAGGCCGCGCTGGCCCAGTGCCGGACCGACCGGCGGCGACGGGTTGGCTTTACCTGCAGGAATCTGCAGCTTGATAAAGCCGATGATTTTCTTTGCCATGTTGAAAACCTCTTTGGAACGTCACCTTGCAAGCGAACGTTCAGTGAGTAGTAGCGCGCGTTCGCCGGGAACCCGGCTACTTGCGCTCCTCAACAGCCATTACGCGGACCGTAAGCGCGAAATACGAAACGCGCCGACCGGCGCGCTGCGTAGAATCTGGATTACAACTTCTCGACTTGGCCGAATTCCAGCTCGACCGGCGTAGCGCGGCCGAAGATTGTAACGGAAACACGGACGCGCGACTTTTCGTAATTCACTTCTTCGACGCTGCCGTTGAAATCGGTGAAAGGACCGTCCTTCACCCGAACCATCTCGCCTACTTCAAACAGGGTCTTCGGACGCGGTTTCTCCACACCCTCCTGCATCTGCGACATGATCTTCTCGACTTCACGCGGAGAAATCGGACTCGGCCGATTACGCGCACCGCCTACGAAGCCCGTGACCTTCGCCGTGTTCTTCACAAGGTGCCACGTCTCATCCGTCATTTCCATCTCAACCAGTACGTAACCGGGGAAGAAACGACGCTCAGTCACAGATTTGTGACCGCCCTTTACCTCGACCACCTCTTCGGTCGGGACGAGGATTTGACCAAACTGGTCTTGCATGCCGGCGCGCTCAATGCGCTCCTGAAGCGCACGCTGCACGCTCTTCTCCATACCGGAGTAGGCGTGCACGACGTACCAACGTTTGCCGCTCGGAGATGCCGGAGTATCGCTCATATCATTTCCAACCCAGAATCACCGAGAAAATCGCCCATTCGATGGATTTATCACTAACCCACAGAAAGATGGCCATCACGAACACGAAGCCAAAAACTACCAACGTCGTCTGAGTTGCCTCTTTGCGAGTCGGCCAGACGACCTTGCGGACTTCCTTGTACGAGTCTTTGGCGAAAGCGATGAAACCCTTGCCAGGCGCGGAGAGAAGACCGACTGCAACACCCGCGATTGCACCAACAGCCAAAGCGGCTCCGCGGACGTACCATTCCTGACCATTGAGCCAGAAGAACCCCACGAACCCGGCCAAGACCAGCAATACGCCCGCGACGAGCATCAGCTTGTCGCCGGATGTATTTACAGTTTCGACGGAAGGATTCGCCATAACACCTTAACGAAGCGCCACAGTTGACGCGAGAGTTGGCAGGGGCAGAGGGAATCGAACCCCCAACCTTCGGTTTTGGAGACCGACGCTCTGCCAGTTGAGCTATACCCCTAAACCATTTGGGGTTGACGACACCGCCAACCCCGAAACTACAGATTAACGAGAACTATCTGGCGTT
>NZ_BAYE01000044.1 GCF_000685095.1 Paraburkholderia caledonica NBRC 102488 | reverse complement strand
TGCGGCCATTTCCGGCCGTTCGTCGGATGGTGACAGATGTCGCTCGGTCGACCGTTGTATGTCGGAAAGCGGACCAGTCATTCAGGCGCTGCACTGCAAAGCGCTATGGCTCGAGGTGCACGTGTTGGCAGGGAACTCCCGAGGGAGAAGCGTCTATTGCCGCCTCCTAGCCATTTGGGAGGCGTCTACCGGCGCTCGCTCGGAAGCCGGGCTACTGCGCCCCTCTATCTATGCAAGGGCGCCGTCGACATCGGAGGTCATTCACTGGCCCGCTCGATGGTGGCCTCAAACGCAGACGTTTGCCGAAGCGCGTCGACTCCTGAAACAACGGTTCCCAGGTTGATCAGCGACTTCGAATAACCGAAGTCCCGATAGAACACCGCGATGTTGCCCCACGGCGCGTAGTAAGCAATCGTTCCGACTGACGGATCGAATCCATCCGGTGCATTGGTCACCGAAAGCTTTCGCGGCAGGTAAGCGATCTTCTCCGTGGCGTGGTAATCCTCGAAGCTCAGTTTCAAGGGCAGTTGAGCCATCAGGTCGCGGCTGGTCGGATTGTCGTCGAGTTTCGCGATCACGGTCTTGTCTGCGAACTTGATGGCTATGTTCATCGTATGTCCCTTGAGTGCAGGGTTCGAGTTAGTTGAAGACCAATCGTCAGCCGCTGCGTGGTTTGCCGTCGCCAATGCGAGTGCGCACAGCGCACCGGCAATTGCAGAGTCGAGTCCCGAAGGGTGCCGTGATTGACTCATGCCAGGCCCGCCAGCAGTTTGTCGAGAGTGATCGGATAGTTTCGCACTCGCACGCCCGTGGCGTTATAGAGTGCATTCGCGATGGCCGCGCCGACGCCGCAGAGCCCGAGTTCGCCGACGCCCTTGGCTTTCATGGGCGACGAAGTAGGATCGGTCTCGTCGAGAAAAATCACTTCCTGATGAGGAATATCTGCGTGAACCGGAACCTCGTAGCTTGCGAGGTCATGGTTCACAAAGAAACCGTAACGCTTGTCGACGACAAGCTCCTCCATCAGTGCGGCCCCGACGCCCATCGTCATCGCCCCGATCACCTGGCTGCGTGCTGTTTTCGGATTCAGGATACGTCCAGCGGCACACACGGCAAGCATCCGTCGCACGCGGATCTCGCATGTCGCGGCATCGACGCCTACTTCTACAAAATGTGCGCCGAAGGTGGACTGCTGGAAGCGCTTGTCGAGGTCCCCGTACTCCATCTTGTCTTCAGCGATCAGGTCTTCGGTTGCCGCCGCCTCGGATAGGGGGACGCTTCGACTACCCACGCGCACATGTCCGTCCGCGAAGACCGCATCGTCGGGCGCCAGGCCCAGCTTGCTCGCAGCCGCATTTCGCAGCGCAACGCAGGCCGCATACACGCCGGCGGTCGAGCTATTCGCGCCCCATTGACCGCCGGACCCCGACGAGACCGGAAACGTCGAGTCGCCGAGACGCACGGCAATCTTGTCGAGTGGGAGCCCAAGCATTTCGGCTGCTGTCTGCGCGATGACCGTGTAGCTTCCTGTTCCGATGTCAGTCATGTCGGTTTCGATCGTGACGAACCCGCGTTTGTCGAGCCGCACGCGGGCGCCCGATGGCATGACGATGTTGTTGCGAAAGGCCGCCGCAGTGCCCATTCCGACCAGCCAGCGCCCATCGCGGTGCTGTGCGGGTCGCGGGTTGCGCTTCTCCCAATCAAAACGTGTCGCACCGGTCCGGAAACATTGGACGAGTTGGCGTTGAGAGAACGGACGATTCGGCTGTTCGGGATCGACCCGGGTGTCGTTGACGGCACGAAACTCGATAGGGTCCATCTGCAGCCTCTCGGCGATCTCGTCGATGGCGACTTCGAGCGCCATCAGTCCCGGCGCTTCGCCTGGGGCGCGCATGGCGTTGCCCTCTGGCAAGTCGAGCGTTGCCAGCCGCATGGCGGTCATGCGATTCGCACCCGCGTAGATGAGCCGCGTCTGCCCGACGGCGGTCTCCGGCTGTCCGTTCGGCTGATCGCCCGACCAGCTTTCATGGCCTATCGCGGTGATCCTGCCCTCGTGCGTCGCGCCGATGCGGATGCGCTGAATGGTCGCCGGACGATGCGTCGTGTTGTTGAACATGAGCGGGCGCGTCAGCGAGACCTTGACCGGACGCTGGGCCGCGCGGGCTCCCAGCGCAGCCAGGATCGCGTCGGCACGCACGAAGAGCTTGCCGCCAAAGCCGCCGCCGACGAACGGCGAGATGAGGCGGACGTTTTCGCGCTTGATCTTCAGGGTCTTCGCTACATCGCCTGCGCCCCTGGCGATCATCTGATTGGACGTCCACACCGTGAGCTTGTCGCCGCTCCATACGGCCATCGACGCGTGCGGTTCCATCATCGCGTGACTCTGGTCGGGCGTGGTGTACGTCGCGTCCAGGCGCACGGGCGCGGCTGCGAACGCGGCATCGAAATCGCCCACCGCGGTGGCCGGCTTGCCCCAGTAACCGCTCTTCGCCATCTGCGCCGACTCTTTGGCGACGGCGAGATCGAAGCGTCCGTCTTCCCGCACATAATCGACCTTCAGCTTTTGTGCCGCATCGCGCGCCTGCTCGAAGGTGTCGGCGATTACCAATGCAATCGCCTGATGATAGTGGTCGATTTTCGGCCCTCCCAGCAGCTTCACCGTGTTGAAGTCACCCTTGTCGAGCGGCCCGGCATTGTCCGCCGTGACGATTGCTAGAACTCCCGGAGAGCGTCTGGCCGCACGCACGTCCATCGACCTTATCCGGCCGCGCGCAATAGCCGAACCGACGACGAAGCCATACGCGGGTTCGCGGGATTCATCGTGCCACTCGTAGGCGTAGGTCGCCGTTCCGGTCACTTTATGGCGCCCGTCGATACGATCCGCGGGCTGGCCTATTGTCATCATCTGGTCGATTGGATTGGTCGCCGCGGGCCTGTCAAACTTCATGCTCGCCTCCTTGCTTCGGTAATGACGACGTCCAGCGTCCGCTCGACCAGCGTCAGTTTGAATGCGTTGTCGGTCGTCGGCTTTGCACCGTCGAGCAAGCGCGATGCAACGGCTTCGGCGCCAAGCGGCATCGCCGAATCGGCCGCGTCTACTCGCCAGGGCTTCGGCGCGATACCGCCTACACCCACGCGGCCGCAGCCATCGGGCTGCACGATGGCTGCGACGGAAACCAGTCCGAAAGCGAACGACGCACGGTCACGCACCTTGTGATAAGTCTGCACGCCACCGACAGGTGGAGGCAGCGTCACGTCGGTAATGAGTTCGCCGGCATGCAACGCATTCTCGATATCCGGCCTGTTGCCGGGCAAGCGATGAAAATCCGCGATCGGAATTGTGCGCGTCTGGCCGTCGGGGTTGATGGTCGAGATCGTCGCATCGAGCACGCGCATCGCGACAGCCATATCGCTCGGATGCGTCGCGATGCACGCATCGCTGCCGCCGATCACCGCGAGCGATCGGCTAAACCCTTGCATCGCTGCGCATCCGCTGCCTGGACTGCGCTTGTTGCACGGCAGGTTCGTATCGTAGAAGTAGGGGCAGCGCGTACGCTGAAGCAGGTTGCCGGCCGTCGTCGCCTTGTTGCGCAGCTGGCCCGACGCGCCAGCCAGCAGCGAGCGCGACAGCAACGGATAATCGCGCCGCACGGTGGCATCGGCGGCGAGGTCGGTGTTACGAACCAGTGCGCCAATGGCAAGACCGCCGTCGGGAGTGCGTTCGATACCATCGAGTCCGAGGCCGTTGATATCGATGAGGTGCACAGGCGTCTCGATCTGCAGTTTCATCAGATCGAGCAGATTCGTTCCGCCTGCGATGAACTTCGCGCGCGGCGTGCGAGCCGCCGCTGCAGCCGCCGCTGTTATCGATGTCGCGCGTTCGTAGGTGAACGGTCTCATGTCTGACTCCCGGCGATTTCCGCCATCGCTTCCGCAATGTTCGAATAGGCGCCGCAGCGGCAGATGTTACCGCTCATGCGCTCGCGCATTTCCAGGTTGGTCGCGCGTGGTGCAGCCGTGAGATCGTCCGTCACATGACTCGGTATGCCTGCCTTGATTTCGTCGAGCACCGCGACTGCCGAGCAGATTTGTCCCGGCGTGCAATATCCACACTGAAAGCCGTCGTGCCTGATGAATGCGGCCTGCATCGGATGGAGGCGCGCTCGCGTACCGAGGCCTTCGATCGTCCTGACGTCACTGCCTTCGTGCATCACGCACAGCGACAGGCATGAGTTGATTCGCCGGCCATCGACGATGACCGTACACGCGCCACATTGCCCGTGATCGCATCCCTTTTTCGTCCCGGTGAGATGCAGATGCTCACGCAATGCATCGAGCAGTGTCGTGCGGGTGTCAAGCCACAGCGCATGCGCGGTTCTATTCACGTTGAGCCGGACTGTCGCAGTCATGCCGCCAGTGCTGTGCGCGGCGTTCCCGGCTGTCGCGGCGTGGCCCGCAAGCGGCACGACGCCCAGCGCAGCGCCGGAGCCTGCCAGCTTCAGGACAACGCGCCGACTCATGCGCGGTCCTTCGAATGCCTCGGCGAATTTTTTGCCTGCAGCTTTCCCATCTGAAGACGCGTCGGTCATCGTGAATGCTCTTGAGAATAAAGTACGCGGACGAAGCACGGCGTCAACAGCAGCTACTGCTACTGTCGCTTGTGTCGCGGATAGGCCTTGGGAGTGTCGCAGAGAGACGTCAGGTGAGTGGCGACGGCCGCAATCACCAACAGCACTGCACTCGCGAGAAAGGTCCCGCGGTAACCGAAGCTGTCAAAAAGCAGGCCTCCTCCCGTCGAACCCGACGCAATAGCCAGTTGCACGATGGCGACCAGCAGTCCGCCACCGGCTTCGGCGTTATCAGGAAACGTTCTGGCAATCCAGCCCCACCAGCCGACCGGTGCAGCGGTCGCAAGTAAGCCCCACGATCCAAGCAGGATGCCCACCACCGCGGTGCGCCCGCCTGCGACCATCAGTGCGGCCGCAATCGCTGCCATGAGCAAAGGAATCGCGACGAGCGTTGGGTAGAAGCTCCTCTTGAGTACCGCACCGATGACTGCAGTGCCGATGAAACCCATGACGCCGATCACCAACAGGATCAGCGAGAGCGTCGAGACGTCGACGCGCGTTACCGTTTCGAGGAACGGCCGTACATAGGTGAAGAGCGCAAACTGCCCCATGAAGAAAAGGCCTGCGGCGACCATGCCGAGCGTCACGATGCGGCGGCGGAAGAGCGAGAAGACGCTAACCGGCCGCAACCGTTGTGCATCGACAGGCATCGCGGGCAAGCTTTTCCATTGCCAGGCGAGCGCGACTAGCGCAACGGGCACGAGACAAAAGAACGCCCCGCGCCAACCGATGACCGAGCCCAGATAGCTGCCGAGCGGCGCAGCGACGACCGTCGCCAACGCGTTGCCTCCGTTGAAAACGGCGAGGGCGCGGGGGACGTCGGCAGCGGGTACGAGCCGCATGGCGGTTGCGGCCGACATCGACCAGAAGCCGCCAACCACCACCCCGATCAACGCGCGCCCCACCATATAGATTGCATAGTTGGGCGCGATGGCGATGACCGCACCTGAAACGGCCATCACGATAGTCAGCGCAAGCAATAGCGTCTTGCGATTCATACTGCCAGCGACCCGGTAGATGAAAAGGCTTGTCAAGACGGCGAGTGCGCCGGATATTGCGATCCCGCGCCCAGCGAGACCCTCGGTGACGTGGAAGTCTGTCGCCATCGGTGTGAGCAGGCTGACCGGCATGAACTCGGACGCGATCAAGGCGAAGACGCAAAGCGTCATGGCAAACACGCCGCTCCAGTAAGCACGCTGCGTTGGAGACGTCTGCCGCGCATGGATACGGCGCGCAGGAGTATCAGATAGCTCTATTGACATGGCATAAGGGGAAAGCGTGCGCGGTAGCCGGGGTACGCACTCCACGCGACGATGAAATGGCCCAGCCATCACATGCCCATGGCACAAATCAATGCGCGGGCTCGAAGTCATCATTCTCTTGCGCCGGCGTGCATTTGACTAGCTAATCGAGACTGATTACTCTTATTAGAGCCGCTAATCAATGATGAGGATGAAGGCGTGACAAGACGCAACCTGAACGACCTTTTTGCGCTCGTGACAATAGCCCGGGAAGGCAGCTTTACACGTGCCGCCGCAACTTTAGGCGTGACGCAGTCGGCGCTGAGTCAGACCATTCGTGCATTGGAAGAGAGTTTGCAGATCCGGCTTCTCACGCGAACTACACGCAGCGTTTCGCCGACGCCGGCAGGCGAGCGGCTACTGCAGACGGTTGGTCATCGCCTGGACGAGATTGATGCAGAACTCGATGCGCTTACAGAACTGCGCGAGAAGCCTGCGGGCACGGTTCGCATCACCTGCGGAGACTACATGCTGCACAGCATTCTTCTGCCCAAACTCACGTCGCTGGTGCATGAGTACCCGGACGTCAAGCTCGAGTTTGACGTCAACTATGGCTTTCGGGACATAGTGGCCGACCGGTTCGATGCGGGCGTACGTCTAGGTAGCACGATCGATAAGGACATGATCGCTATGCCTATCGGTCCTGCCTTGCGCATGGCAGTCGTCGGCTCTCCAGCCTATTTTGCGAATCGACCTATGCCGAGGACGCCGCAGGATCTGATGCACCATAACTGCATCAATCAGCGCATGCAGACCTCTGGGGGGCTCTACGTTTGGGATTTCGAGCGTCGCGGGCGAAAGTTAAACGTGCGCGTCGACGGCCAGTTGGTCTTCAATACCACGCAGCCTCAGATTGACGCGGCTCTCGCCGGTTTAGGCCTAGCGCTGCTGCCAGAAGATGAGCTGATGCCGCATATCGATTCAGGCAAATTGATTCGGGTGCTGGAGGAGTGGTGCCCAAGGTTCGGCGGATATCATCTTTACTATCCGAGCAGGCGGCAGCCGTCGCCGGCGTTCTCGATAGTGCTCGAAGCGTTGCGACTGCGCGACTGATTAAACGCACCGATCAGTTATGGGCGCCACTGTGGGCGTGTTCGATTGTCGGGACATCGACGACCAGCGTCAAATTTCAGTCGGAAGCCAGTCGCTCAAACTCCATCCGAGTCGGCCCGCGCGATATGCGGCTGGATGAGTTGGCGTGATCGGTCGGTCGACACTCAACCCCGAAGTCCGCTACCTGCCCGAAAGCAGCCATCGACGTGGCTCGGTTTCGAACGGCAACAAAGGGTCGGAAGTACGCGCTGACGACTGTCCGCTCCCGGGCCGCGAGATTCCACTGGCCGCTTTCCGGCGATGAAACTGAAGAGCGGGCTGACGCTGCCCGACCCACTCCGGTCAGACAACTTGCTCCAAACCGGTCGGTCAGCCAATTTCAAGTTTGCATACTGGAATGCCAGTAAGCGGCCGTTGGCGACCTCACCCAATCGGCCAAAAAGAGACGGCCGTCGGCAATGCGTCGAACGGCCGCTTACGACACATCAGGTATGCGCACCCATCTCCGCAATGGTCCGCTAGGCAATGAGCCGTACAAGCTCAGTGGCCGTGTCGTTCCCCGGCCGCGACCGGTGCCTGCTTCGATTGCCGGCTCAGCATCAACGTGACAACCGCAGACACCGCCAGCGTCGCACCGACCACATACAACCCTGCGGAGTAACCGCCAGTCACATTCTTGAGCCAGCCGATTGCGAAGGGACCGACGAAGCCTCCCAGATTGCCGACCGAGTTGATCATCGCGATGCCCGCAGCGGCACCGGCACCTGAGAGGAACATGCTGGGCATCGCCCACAACGGCGCTTTGGCCGCGCTGATTCCGATGTTCACAATCACCAGCGCCAGGATGATCATCAATGCGGTGGTGGCGTTGCCGGCAAAGACGAAACCGAGGCATGCTATGACACAGGGGACGACCACGTGCCACGTGCGTTCTTCAGTGCGGTCCGAGTGCTTTGCCCACAAGATCATTGCAATCACCGCGAGGATGCTTGGTACGCCCGCCAGCAGCCCTGTCTCGAACGACCCGAACCCGTATTGGCGGATGATCAGCGGTGCCCAAAGGCCGAGTGTGTACAGCCCGGCCGACGTGCCGAAGTAGATCAATGCGAGCGCCAGAACTCGCGGATCTCGCAAGGCGCTGAGCGCACCTGCGGTATGGCCGGCATGGGACTGTTTCGCGTCCGCTTCCATTTTCAGCTTCGAGATCAGCCATTCGCGCTCTTCGGGCTCAAGCCACTGCGCTTTCGCTGGTGTATCCGTGAGGTACTTGAGGACGAAGAAACCGAGGATGATGGCGGGCACCGCTTCCAGAATATAAAGCATCTGCCAGTCAGCCAGTCCAGCGATCGGAGGCAGCTTCATGATCGCGCCGGAAAGCGGCGAGCCAATCGCTGTCGAGATCGGCGCGGCGGCCATGAACCATGCCGCGGCAACCGCACGCTGACGCGATGGGAACCAGAGGCTGAGATACAGGATGATGCCAGGGAAGAAGCCTGCTTCGGCGACGCCCAGAATAAAGCGCAATGCGTAGAAGCTGTTCGGACCGACGACGAATGCAGAAGCCGCCGAGACGATCCCCCATGACACCATCACGCGGGCAATCCAGCGACGCGCGCCGACCTTGTGAAGAATTAGGTTCGACGGCACTTCGAACAGGAAGTAGCCAATGAAGAACAGTCCGCCGCCGAGACCGAAGGCCGTCGGCGAAAGACCGATGGCCTTGTTCATTGACAGGGCGGCGAAGCCCACGTTGACACGGTCGAGAAAACTCACGAAATACAGCAGCATGACAAACGGAATGATCCGCAGCATGAGTTTCCGGGAAACCCGGCTTTCGAGATGGGAAATCATTGTCTCCTCCTTGGAGGCTTGAGCAGTGCTCTTTACAGAAACGAGTTAGGGGGTGCGGCGCGTGCGGCAACCGTCTGATGCGGCTCTTGTCCTGTCAGGCGCACGTGTCGTTCAAACGTTTCGGATAAAAGTCATGCGATGCGTCATGGGATCTGCGCGACGCGAAGCAAGTTCGTGGTACCGGGCGTGCCGAACGGCATGCCGGCCGAGATGACGACGGTCTGTCCTGGATTGCCGAACCCTTCGGTGCGCACGGTTTCGCAGGCAAGGTCGCTCACTTCGAGTGCATCGACGACCTCCTTGCACAGCACCGGGTGCACGCCCCACACCAGCGCGAGGCGACGTGCTGTGCCTGTCTGCGGCGTCATGCCGACGATCGGTGCGCAAGGCCGTTCACGCGCCATGCGCAGCGCGGAATAGCCGGAACTCGTGTAAGCAACTGTCGCAACCGCGTTCAGCAGCCCGGTGACGTGCCGCATCGCGTAGCCGATGGCATCCGACGTGTTAGCGCGAGGCGCCGCATGCGACGCGGCGATCACTTCCCTGTAGTAGGGGTCGCGTTCGGTTTGCAAGATGATGAGGTCCATCATTCGTACGGCTTCGACGGGATATTTGCCGCTTGCGGATTCGGCGGAGAGCATGACAGCGTCGGCGCCGTCGTAAATGGCAGTGGCGACATCGGATGCTTCGGCACGTGTCGGCACCGGCGCTCCGACCATCGATTCGAGCATCTGCGTTGCAACGATGACCGGCTTGCCGGCCTTGCGGCACGCGCGAACGATGCGCTTCTGGATCGCCGGCACCTGTTCGGCAGGCATCTCGACGCCCAGATCGCCACGCGCGACCATCACGGCGTCCGCTTCATCGACGATGGCGTCGAGGCTGCCTATCGCCGCCGGCTTCTCGAGCTTCGCCACGATGCCGACGCGATCGCCGACGACCTGGCGGACCTCGACGATGTCCTCGACACGCTGTACGAACGACAGCGCAAGCCAGTCGATGCCCAGCGTCATGCCGAACTCCAGATCGCGGCGGTCCTTTTCCGTCATGGCGGACAGCGGTAACACGACGTCCGGAACGTTCACTCCCTTACGCTCTGAAAGCGTCCCCCCGACGACGACCGTTGTTTCAGCGAAGTCTGCGCCGCAGCGTTCGATTCGCAACTGCACACGGCCGTCGTCGAGCAACAGGTTCGTCTGCGGCTTGAGGGCCGCGAAGATTTCCGGGTGCGGCAGCGAGACCCGTGCGTTGTCGCCGGGCCTCTGTGCGTCGAGGTCGAGTCGAAACGCAGCGCCTTTCTCCAGAGCAATCGGGCCGTTCGCGAACGTGCCGATCCGAAGCTTCGGGCCCTGCAGGTCGAGCAGGACGCCAATCGGACGGCCCGCGTCCTTTTCGACCGAACGGATGACGTCAAGGCGTCGTTGGTGATCGTCGTGGGTGCCGTGGCTGAAGTTCAGCCGGAAGACATCGGCGCCCGAGTTGAACAGCGCTTCGATGGTTTCGCGGCTGGTGCTTGCCGGGCCCAATGTCGCGACGATTTTTGCGTTACGGTTGCGGCGCATCTTTATCGACTCCCTGAAAGATCGCCGTGCTGAGCGGCAATGAAGATGGCACGAAAATCGTTGACGTTGGTCAGCGTCGGCCCGGTGATGACCGAGTCGCCCAGCGCCTGGAAAAAGCCGTGCGCGTCGTTGTTTGAGAGGCGCTCGGATGGACGGATGCCGCGTTCGCGCGCCCGTTTCAGTGTGTCCGGCCGCAGCAATGCGCCCGCGATTTCTTCCTGACCGTCGACGCCGTCGGTGTCGCCAGCGATGGCGAACACGCCGGGCTCGCCGTTCAGCGCCACGCACAGTGACAACAGGAATTCGACGTTGCGCCCCCCGCGGCCATTGCCGCGAATGGTGACGGTCGTTTCGCCGCCGGAGAGCAGGATGCAAGGTGCGCGGAAAGGTTGGCCCCGGCGGTTCACCTGTCTGGCGATGCCCGCCATCACGGCGCCTACGTCGCGGGCTTCGCCTTCGATGGCGTCGCTGAGAATGTGAACATCGATGCCGGCCGCGCGCGACTGCTCCGCGGCCGCTTCGAGCGCGAGTTGGGGCGTCGCGATCAGATGCGTTTCTATCTGAGGCAGCCGCGGATCGTCCGGCTTCAGCGTCTCGGTGCCACCGCTTTCGAGCAGTGCGATCACAGCGGGCGAAGCGCAGATTTCATAGCGTCGCAGAACCGCAAGCGCATCGGAGCACGTCGTCGTGTCGGGGACGGTCGGGCCCGAAGCGATGTCGCAGGTGGCGTCGGCCGGCACGTCGGAGATGATTAGATTGACGACGCGCGCTGGATAGCAGGCCGCCGCGAGACGGCCGCCCTTGATTGCCGACAGGTGCCGGCGCACGCAATTCATTTCGGCAATCGTCGCGCCGCTGGCAAGCAACGCCTGGTTGATCTCCTGTTTGTCCTGCAGGGTCAGCCCTTCGGCCGGAAGCGGCAGCAACGACGAGCCGCCACCGGAGATCAGGCAAATGACCAGGTCGTCGGCAGATAGTCCCGATACGAGCTCCAGCATGCGTTCGGCTGCCTTCCAACCACTCTCGTCGGGAACGGGGTGCGCAGCTTCGACGATCTCGATGCGTTCGCACGGCACCGCGTATCCATAGCGGGTGACGACGAGGCCTTCTAGCCGGCCCGTCCAGTGATCTTCCACTGCTCGAGCCATCGCCGCCGATGCTTTGCCGGCACCGATGACGATTGTGCGGCCACGTGGCGGCTTAGGCAGGAAGTCGGGCACACGGAGCGATGGCTGTGCCGTCGCGATCGCGGCTTCGAACATGTTCTGCAAAAGCCGCTCGACGTCGAGTCCGCTATGCGTAGCGTCACCAACCGGCAGCTTGAATTGAGCGGTGGTCTTCATCCCTGTACTCGCAAAGAAAGGGACGGAAATTGTTTGAAGGAAGTGAACATCGTGTCTCCTGCCTTATATTCGCCGCGCTCAGGACGAGCCCGGCCACGGCCGCGCGAATCGCGGGCCGCGTACCAAGCTCCTTGGAGTCGCTAATGAGGCTTATGCCGCGTGGGCAGCAGGCACCGCGGCTTTCTCGATGAGCGCGCAAACAGCCGCCGTTACCTGAGCGGTTGTTGCGGTGCCGCCGAGGTCTCGGGTATGAAGCGACGTATCGGCAGTCACCGCTTCGACGGCCTGCATCACGCGTTTGGCCGCATCGGCTTCTCCCAGGTGTTCGAGCAGCATGACGACCGACCAGAAGGTGCCGACCGGATTGGCGAGGCCCTTGCCCATGATGTCGAACGCGGAACCGTGGATTGGCTCGAACATCGACGGATAGCGACGCTCCGGATCAATGTTGCCCGTCGGCGCGATGCCGAGGCTGCCGGCGAGGGCGGCCGCGAGGTCGCTAAGAATGTCGGCGTGCAGGTTGGTCGCGACGATCGTGTCGAGCGTCTCCGGGCGGTTGATCATCCGGGCGGTCGATGCGTCGACCAGTTCCTTGTCCCACTTGACGTCCGCGAATTCCTTCGAGACTTCGAGAGCGATCTCGTCCCACATCACCATGGCGTGACGCTGCGCGTTGCTCTTGGTGATTACGGTCAGCAGCTTGCGCGGACGGGATTGCGCAAGGCGGAACGCGAAACGCATGATGCGTTCGACCCCTGCGCGCGTCAGGATCGACACGTCCGTCGCGGCTTCGATCGGGTGTCCCTGATGGACGCGGCCGCCCACACCAGAATATTCGCCTTCTGAGTTTTCCCGAACGATGACCCAGTTCAGGTCTTCCGGCTTGCAGCGCTTGAGCGGTCCATCGATGCCGGGCAGGATGCGGGTCGGACGCACGTTCGCGTACTGGTCGAAGCCCTGGCAGATTTTCAGGCGCAGGCCCCATAACGTGATGTGATCGGGAATGTCCGGGTCGCCGGCCGAGCCAAACAAAATCGCGTCCTTGTTACGGATGGCATCGAGCCCATCCGCCGGCATCATGACGCCATGTTGGCGGTAGTAATCGCCGCCCCAATCGAAGTTTTCGAATTCCAATGCGAACGACTTCGTGGTCTTTGCGAGTGCTTCAAGAACTTGCGCTCCGGCGGGTACCACTTCTTTGCCGATGCCGTCGCCGGGGATGGTTGCGATGCGATAGGTTTTCATGTCTCCGTCCTTCAGGTGTTGTCGGTGTGAGTGAACTTTAGCCCTCTCCGGAAGCAAAAACCGGTGCTAAACTCAAAGCATCTTTAACTACAATTCATAGGTGGACCGTGCGCGACACCGTCCAGCCGTCCGACCTCAGCTTTTTCTCGATGCTTGCGACATCCGGCAGCCTGAGCGCGGCGGCAAGGGAATTAGGGCTGACCCCGGCAGCTATCAGCAAGCGCCTGACGCAGATGGAGAGCCGCGCGGGGGTGGCGCTGATCAACCGTACGACGCGCCGGATGATGCTCACGCCGGAGGGCGAGTTGTACCTCGAGCACGCACGCCGAATCCTCGACGAGATTGACGAACTGGCCGAACTGCTTGGAACGGCGAAGAAAAGTCCGAAGGGATTGTTGCGGGTCAACGCGACGCTCGGCTTCGGGCGCAGTCATGTCGCACCCGCCATTTCGCGTTTCGTAGCCAAATATCCCCAAGTGTCGGTGCAGCTTCAGTTGTCGGTCACGCCACCGCCGCTGACGGACGACACCTTCGACGTCTGTATCCGGTTCGGCGAGCCGCCCGATACCCGGGTGGTTGCGCGTCGTCTCGCGGAAAACCGACGGCTGCTGTGTGCCGCGCCTTCCTATATCACGGCGCGCGGCATGCCGATTACGGCGCACGACCTGACAAGACACAACTGCATTGGCATTCGCCAGGGCGACGAAGCCTACGGCGTGTGGCGTCTGACTTCGGGCAGAGGAGCGTCTCGTAAAACGGAAGCTGTGCGGATCAATGGCACGCTAACAACGAACGATGGCGAGATTGCCGTGAAATGGGCGCTTGAAGGACACGGCATCCTTATGCGGGCCGAGTGGGACATCAAGCAGTATCTGTCCGATGGCTCACTGGTTCTCGTGCTGCCCGACCACGAGACGCCGAACGCCGATATTTTCGCGGTGTATTCGCCACGACATCAGATGTCAAATCGCATTCGCGCGTTCGTCGAATTTATCGCCCAGGATCTTCGGAGCGAAGCGGGTGAGAGCGCGTAAAGGGCAGGCGCGCTGAAAAGTCGAAAACGGACGTTCGGCGTGAGGATGCCGACTGACCGTTTGGGGTCGAGATGGAATGGACACCGCCCTCCCTGCGGGGAATCGGGCGCGATAGAGGGCCCCGAGAACCGAACGGCATCAATGTGCCAAAGTGGAGTTGCGACACAACCACTTGAGGAACGGAGGCCCCAGATGAATGCTACGACATACGGACTGGATGTTGCAAAGCGGGTGTTCCAGTTGTACTGGGTCGACGCCCAAACCGGCGAGATCGCGAACCGGCGGTTTAGCCGTGACGACCTGATCGCATTTCTGGCTCAGCGTCCTGCCGGGCGGGTCGCTCTCGAAGCCTGTGGGAGCGCTCATTGGTGGGCCCGTAAAATTCAGGCGCTGGGACACGAGGTCGTGTTGCTACATGCGCAGTTTATCCGGCCATTTGTTCAAACGAACAAGACCGACGCGGCGGATGCAAAAGCGATCTGGACCGCTGTGCAGCAACCTGGAATGCGGACGGTTGCAGCCAAGACGGAGGATCAACAAGCGATGCTCAGCTTGCATCGAATGCGCTCGCTGCTCATCAAGTTTCGAACAATGCAGGTGAACCAGCTCCGAGGATTTCTCTATGAATTCGGGGTGACGTTTCGAGCCGGACGATTGGCAGGGCTAGCCGAGGTCCGAGAGCGCATGGCGGAGCTGGAAGATACCCTCCCAGGGGCGATCATCCATAATCTCCAAGACCAGCTACGACGTATCAATGCTCTTGAAGAAGATATCGAGCAACTTGAGAAGCGGATTGGCGCCTGGCAGAAACAGGAAGTGGCATGTCGCGCAATCTCCGAAGTTCCGGGCATCGGCAGGCTTACGGCCACGGCCCTGGTAGCAACAATCGGAGACGCGAGGACATTCAAGTCAGGACGTGAGTTTGCTGCGTTCCTCGGTCTTGTTCCACGGCAAAGCGGTACTGGGGGCAAGGTTCGGTTGGGTTCCATCTCAAAGCGAGGCGATCCTTATCTGCGCACGCTGTTGATCCACGGAGCGCGCTCCGTCCTGTGCCACACGAAGGCGCCAACAGCTTGGCAGAAAGGAATGCAGGAGCGGCGACCTGTCAACGTGGTAGCCGTAGCCCTGGCGAACAAGATGGCACGAACTGCATGGGCCATACTGGCCCACGAGAGCAGTTACCAGACGAATCACGTCAGTGTGAGACCTGCTTAGCAGCATAAGACTTTGAAACCTTGAGGAACTGGTAGGTTGCTGTGGTTGATTCTCAGTGATGGCAAAACAGGTCGGACCGCAGGAACGCAAACCTGAACACGCCCTTGTGCCTGAAGCACGCGGCCGAGATGAGGACGTTCCTGGCGCATTCCATCAGGGCTCGCGGCTTCGGCTTGCGCAAAGCCGAATATAAGTCTGCAGCCGATACCTCGTTAAAACATCACATCAAGATCAGCTTGGCAAACCGGGCGGTGTCCATATAAGGCCGTGTGAAAACGCGGGCTTCATGCGGCCTCCTGAAAAATCGACCCTTCAGATCGCGCTGTATTGGCTTGGTAGCCACCCGGGAAGGGTCAAGCGACACCCGAAGACCGAGTACTTTCGCGTTTTCACACGGCCTCGGTCGGGCTGCGTCAGCCCGTTCTTCAATTTCATCGCCGGAAAGCGGCCAGTGGAATCTCGCGGCCCGGGAGCGGACAGTCGTCAGCGTGTACTTCCGACCCGTAACGGTCCCTCGATATTCCCGAAAGCGGCCATTCCGCTTGGGCGCCCAGGTACCTTGCGTTATCGTTACGATGAGATCCTGTAGTTCGTCGCGCGATGCCATTCATGCAAACCAAAGCAATTATCCATCTGGCTACAATGCTGCACCTATCGATCGTCTCGATCGT
>NZ_BAYE01000045.1 GCF_000685095.1 Paraburkholderia caledonica NBRC 102488 | reverse complement strand
CAATGCGCCCACAGATAACGGACATTCTCCGCCGATCGTGCATATCCCGTCGTCGGCCGAAGCGGGCATTCGATTATGAAGGAAATCGGTTTTTTGCTAACGGTCGCTTTCGAAAAGAACAAACGGTCGAGATACTGAGTGCCATTCATCTTGGAAGACCCTATGTCCGTTCTCACCGAGACACTTCGTCCGGCGGCACGGATTTTTTGAGCGGCAGTTGAGCCGCTTAGCAACGGATCTAACGGGAGCTCGATCGCGCGAGCGGACTGCCCGCGAACGGATCGTTTTTCCAGTCTGCACCTGCAACCGCGCGTGCCTGCAAGGACGATCCGGAAACTACACCTGATGACAGCTCGAAGTGCCCTATGGACTGGCCCGCACTGATCGCCTGCTTCAGCCATTGCGGCATCGCACCTTCGCCACTCCAGCACTCGCCATGCGCGCTGCGGTAACGGCCCGCTGCCGGCTCAGGTGCCAATGTCGCGGCCAGATCGTCCGGGGTGATTCCGAAGGCCTCCATGCGGTGGCGGAGGTAGGCAATCATACTGTCGCGCTTGCGTTCGTCCATAAAACTTGTTTCCTGTCAGGTAGGTATCCAGTACTTCTTTCAACCGCAGGCGGCAACGCGGGTAATGCAGGTTCACTCGTCACGGGTTAGCGCGTCAAACAATTCGCCAGGACCGAGAATCACATCGATTGCCGCCAGGCCAGCGATCTGCGCAACGAAATAAGCCCAGCGATGGCAGAGCGTGCCACCGCGAACCTTGATGCGCCGCCCTGGCTTCGCCACTGCCGGGGCGTCAGGCGGTCCTTCAATGCGAAGCCACGCGTCAAACCTGTCTTCAGACCTGGCCACGAGGTCAACGCAAATCTCAAACCGGCGTACTTCAGCATTCTTTGCATACGGTTCCTTCACATTCGAGTTTCGGCCGCTGCTTTACAGGCGCTGAATCGCACCCACGTAGCTCTTCGTCGCATCCTTCAGTTCTTGCGCCGCAGCCTGCACATGGGTGGGCAACTCGCTAAGGGCAAGTTGGGTCACAACACCCTCCAGCCGCCTGCGCAGCTCTATCGCAAGTTCCATGACAGTCGCGTCGCCGACACGCCGGCGATTGCTCCGCCTGGAACTCACCGGCGAGCAATCCACAAGACGATCTATCTGGCGGAAGTAGGCCTGGGCCGCCAAGCGGTGCCTTGCATGGAGCGAAGCAACATTCGACTTTGACAGGCAATCTTTAACGACATCGACATTCATGTCGAAGTGAATCTGCAGCGCGTCGGAGGCATCCGCCCGGTGAAAACACGCCACCTGGTCGAACAGCGTCTCGCCATCCCCATCGATCAGATCGATCCAGACCTCACCGTCTTCGGGTGCCTGTCCCGAAGGATGAATCACCCGTTCGTCTCCATTGGCAGCGGCGAGCATCCGGTGGCCGTCGACATCATCGACCGTCATTTCAAAAACCTCGACCAGTTCCCCGCTTACTGCGACCTGCATGACCAATAACGCCATCTCTGCTCCTTATGATGCGATTGACGGGAATAGCGTTGTGTCGATCAGGCGACCGGATCCCGTGATCCGGTTGAGTGACGTTCTGATGGGCGCGAACCCGCGCACTCTTGAGGCGCTTCCTGCCGACGTTGTGTGACGGATTTAACGGCAATGATTGACGCGGGTGCAACAGGCATTGTGTGCCGTGAGACGTATCCTGCGCATCCGTCAGCGACGGCTCCCGCGCGCGGCGGCGAGGCGGCGAGGCGGTCGCCAGAATGACACCGCTTCATCCGGAAGCAGGTGATATTGCTGTGTATCATGGCGATCAGGGCGGGCCCTGTACCAGCGCCCGGTCGATCCTCGACGCCGCCCATCCTGCCGCTGCTACGCAGGGGTATCGCCGACTTCACCGCGGCTATCAATTGAGCCACGCGCCCATGTTACGGCGTGCCCCACAGCCTGTGTTTCGCTATCGAAATAGGCGAGCGCATCAAACTTGTAGGAGACCGGCTCAGCACTCCGGACGCCATCTCTGGTGAGCAGCAGGTTGGCGGCAACCCAGCCGTTCGGTAACCGGTGAGCGAATGGGGAGACTAATAACCGTTGTAATGGTGAATATGTTTATTGTTTTACATAAGCGATAACCGACCGCACGACATCCATGCCGTATAAGCGAAATAAATTGAAAATGGGGCGAGACGGATCGCGTCGGAAGACAAATGATGCGCACGTTGAAACATGGCGATCAGATCGGGAGCGCACGCTCCGCAAGGATGCTAGTCAGGCTAACAGGCAAAGGGCCGGTAGACCGGCCCCTGGAATACGTTACTGCGGCGAGATATTCGCGGCTTGCATACCCTTCGGGCCGCGCTTCGTCTCGTAGCTCACCTTCTGGTTCTCTGCGAGCGTCTTGAAGCCCTCGCCCCGAACTTCCGAGAAGTGAGCGAAGAGATCATCGCCGCCAGCGTCAGGAGTAATGAAGCCAAAGCCCTTGCTATCGTTGAACCACTTAACAGTACCGGTATCCATGAGAATTCCCTGAAATAAAAATAACAGCTCCGGTGCGGAGCGACAAAAACTTCAAGGAAGAAGAGAGGACAGCGAGTACCGCACAGATGAGGCGGAAAATGGTGATCAGCAATCGAGCTTCTTGAATATTTCGAGGTTCACAATATAGTGCCGGAGTCAGTCTGTCAATGCTTTTGGTATCAGGCATCTCAGGCATCAGACGGACCGTCGGCGCAAATACGTGCAGACCGCTTCAGGCTCCTGAACGGAAGCGTATCGCAAATTCGGATATCAGTGGTTCGGCGAAGCGGAAGTCGATCCGCTCGATCAGGTCGGCCTGATCGAGGATGATGTCGCCAATGCTTGCCGTTGCCATCCTATACGCACCGGACATTCCGGGCCCGGCAAGAATCACTGAGCCTGGAAATCGACAAGCCGACGCCAATATTCGTCCTGTCGCCCTTCGGGACTTCCTTCCTGCTGCCACAGAACGTAGGCCCGCTCCCGAAGATGCTGGTCGAGAGCGCGATGCCAGTACTCCTCTGCACGCCCATCAGGACATCCCTCTTTCTCCCAGAGCAGATAGGCGCGTTCCCGAACAGCCTGGTCCAAACCCAGTTTCGTTTCTGAATTTTTCTCAAGGTCATCCCCGTAGGGAGCCATCTGACCGCCCCGACCCGTGTGCATCATGGCCGTCAGGGTGCGGAGCTCAGCGTCCGGGACAAGCCGGCTGTGAGCTGCCGCTTCCAGCGCCTTGGCCTGGTATTCGGCGTCGTCGGGGACATTGCCCGACTCGCCCAGCGTAATCGGGTACGTGTGCAGCACGGTGCCGCTACTATCTATGACGTCAACCAGTCGTTCGCTCATGACTGTCTTCCTGTGTTTGTCGTTTGATGAGGGGCCCCATAGCTAACCCCCGGATCTGTTAGCCAGGCAGAGGCCGAAACCGGCCGACGCGATCCGAGCATGCGGACGCGCCAGCTCGCCCTGACGAATCGGCGAGCAGGCCGCTGCCAGGCAAACCCCATGACCAGTTACAACCAGGCCCCGGAGAATGTGCGGCGGGTAGTCTTTTGAGCTTCTCGTGGCAGACGTCAGGGGTCATACGCGCCAGGAAATCGTCGGAAGATATCTTTTGGGCTCCTATGTGTCGTCGCAGACCGTCGTGTTGTCCGGACCCATGCCCGGATGCAGACGCTTCCCGATGACCTGTGTGACTTCAACCAAACCCGGCTTGGTCAGGGTATAGGATAGCGCTGGTCGACGTCGACCTCGCACCTTTTTTGCCGATATGGAGTCGGAAACAAAAGCGGAATCACTCGACTGGCCCGAGTAACACGTCGATTGCCGCTTGACCTGCAATTTCGGCCACCAGGTAGGCCCATCGTTCGGTAAAAGGGCCGTTGCGCAACCTTACGCGGCCTCCCCGCGCGCCGAGCACTTCGAGGTTGGTGCCGCCTTTGATCAGAAAAGTCACGTCAAACGTTTCCTCTGCAGCCGGAGTCAATTCGACGTGAATCTCGAAGCCGCGGTATGTGATCATTCGCTGCATGGAAGCCTCCCCTCTGTCGACGCAGACCTAACATGTGACCCATTTCGGATGGTACTGCCGGTATTTCCGGCGTCGCTGTTCCCGGGTCGTGCGCCAGTCGCCTGGTTACCCTCGATCGCCGCCTGCAAACGGCGTTGTTGCACGCGCAATCCGGACACTCCGGGGCTGCCCGCGGCATTCGTCAGCGAGGAGCGGTTCTTCTGCCAGCAGCAACCTCTTCTGCAGGCGTCGTACCGCGACCAGAACGCATTTTCAGCCCCGCTGCGCTGTTCGCGCCCGAGCAACAGCGCTGAAAATGCATGCCCGGTATGGCAACGGTACCCGAGCGGCAGGTCATCCCCGATGCGCCACACGACGCCGCCACAGTCAGGGCACGTCAAGCCCAACCGATGACCGAGCTGCTCGAGGTCGCCGGGCGATCATCTTCCCGTTAAGGCGATTTTCGTTTCCAGCGCAATCTGCTCGCGTTCGTCCATGCTGACTCCTTTACGCGAATCGTCTGTCAGCGCGCTGACGATGGCTGCGGCGATGCCTTCGAGCGGCACAACCCTGTCCGGTGAAACTGCCCGGAGGGCCGCCTTCGGCATATCCGCGGCGAGGCAGGACGACGGATCCTGGACGATCGTAAAACCACCGCACGCGTCGACAGCCTTCAGTCCCGCTGCGCCATCGTCAAGTTTTCCGGTCAGGATAACGCCGATCGCACGGGAGCCATACTCGACTGCTGCGGAACGGAACAGGGGGTCAGCGGCCGGACGCGCAAATTTTTCCTTGGGGCCGGTCGACAGAACGATCACGCCGTTGCGCATCAGCATGTGCCGGTCGGACGGCGCCACATAGACCGTTGCCTGGGCGATGGGCTGGCCGTCCTGTGCATGCATGACCGGCAGCGGGCAGTCAGCCTGAAGAATTTCGGGTAGCAGGCTGGGCCACGCCCCGATATGCAGGACAACGAGGACGCTTGCGGGAAGCTCGGTCGGCAACGAGGACAGGATTTTTCTGAGTGCTTGCAGACCGCCAAGCGACGCCGCCACCACCACGATCTCTCGCGCATTCGACGTCGTTTTCATGTTTTTTGACCCCTGTGTTCCCGATGAGCATTCCGAGCAAACGCCGCGCCTTTTCTCGTGGCAGCGCTGCCGAATCGGTGAGAAATGGATCACCGTCTGAACTTCCTGTCAGGCAGCTGGGCGCAAACCGGCCGGAAGATGTCGCCAGAAGCTGGCCGGCCTGTACGGCACGGCTGCACGTTCGCCCCCGTCACCGAGCAAGCTTTGTGATCAGCGCGACCGACTGGCGGGGTGGCCAGCCGTGCGGGAGTAGCCGGCCGTCTCGCCCCTACGCGCGGTGCGCCTTCGCAGTACTGGCCGCCGATCCAGAAACCGGCCCGGATGACTGACGGGAAAACCAGCATGCTGCGGGCTTTCGCGACAAGCTCGCGCGAGCCGCTGGCGGCGGTTGGCCGGAGTCTGCGTCCGGTTGGCGTTCTATTGGTTATCCAGGTCTTCGCCTGTCTCTGCCACAGCCGCGTTACTGCGCGGTTCAAACACCACGTCGCGGGCTTTCGGACGGGCCGTTAATCGACGCCACGGTCCGCGCCCGTTCCCGCAAGCAAGTCGAAGGTCGCAGAATGGCCGTACCGCGAGCGCCGCCCTCGCGATGAGCGGCTTCGCTCGGGCTGGCTGCACGACTAACGCCTCCACCTCCGGTGTGTGTGTGATCCGGATACATTGCGTAGGCGATTGTGGTGTGCGGCTCGCGTGCAGCACCAAAACCACGTGCATCAGCAGGTCGTCTTTGCGATGCCAGCACGACGCAAGCTGTCAGGTTCACCACGTCACCATTTAGTTTGCTTTTCGATGGCATTGAGCGCATGGTGCAAAGATCCAGATGACCTGACCGCCCGTTTTCGCATCCGGACAGGCATGGGTTCATGACGGTCAGTATCGCTTAAGGAGCGCGCCATCACGACCATCCCCACCATCGAATACAGAGGGTACGAGCTACGTGCGTACTCTCACCAGGTATTCCCGCTGCACCGTGACCCGTATGCAAAAGGTCCGCGCCAGTTCTCATCCGTCGTGCGAATCGACACCACTCCCTCCAGCGAGGTCAAGGCCCGGCGCTATGCAACGTTGTTCGATGGGGTAAGTCCCGCCACCGTGGGCGCCGCCATCGACGTCGCGATGCAATACGGCACAGACATCATCGATGGCAAGGACAAGGCGACCGAACTATGACATACCGAACGAATGCGAGTCAGCCCGCAACTGAGGGGAGCGGGTCATGCAATATCCGCTTTATGTGCACCGTGATGGACCTGCCGGCTTTCGTTCAAGTTTTCCGGATCTTCCCCGAGCAGTTGCGCGTGGCCATTTGTTCGATGAACTGAAACGCAACGCACAGGAGGTTGTCGAACTGATGTATGACCGCAGCGAGCAACTCATACCCGCTCTCACCTGCAGTACATCGGAATTGCAACCGCTCGACATGGACTATGAGCAAGGAATCTGGATCTTCATGGAGATCAATCTTGCGCCGGTTACCTCGGAAGCCGTGAGCGTTCAGTTCAGTCTGCCTGAGAGGCTGCTGCAGAGAGTAGATGCTGCAACAACAGAGCCACACTCGACGCGCTCTACGTTCTTTACGCTGCCTGCTGTACACGAACTTGGAAACCGGGGCGAACGGCAATTGTCCTAGATGCTGGTTTTTTCCCGCGGTATTCGCGGACCGCTTAACGTCCCGCGCCACGAGCGCGTCGGTATTTGAGACCCGGTCTTACGATGTGGCGCGTCGTCCCGCTATCGGGGGCGACGCCAACTGCCTTTTGGCGAACCAGTTTTTCCACAGCAGGAGTGCATCATGATTGATGACCAGGTAAATGCCGAAGAACTGGCAGAAAGCAGGAAGCAGAGAGAAGCCGCAGCGAATGCGACGGATGATGGCATGCCGGTGGCCCCCGAAGATCAAAAGCGGGTCGTCGACGGGACTCAGTACCGACGGCCGAAGCAATGGGTCAGGCACGCAAGGAAATTGCTGGGTGCTGGAAGCGGCTTTATGCGACCCTGAACGTGGAAGAATCGGCGAAGCGCCGGTTTTTTTCCGGTAGCGCGTGCATCGTCCCGGTAGAAGAATCATAAAGGGGCTCTGATGTCAGGTCTGCTGGCGCAGATATGACAAGAACGGGTGCGGTTCCATACCGCCATCCAGGCGAGGCCGAATGGATTTCGACGTGAAGCCACGCGGGTGAAGCCATCGATGGCTCGTGTGACAAGGTCGGGGCCCTCACACCCTGTACCATAGCGCGTAGACGTGTAGCCCGGCCGACACAGCGCTGTTCGGTGACACCGAATCACCGTTGCAATGCTCCTGATGCCGCGCTACCGATGCGAAATAGACCTGACGCAACTTGAACGGATGATTCCCTTACGCACGGAAACCCCGTATGGTGAGCTGAAGGAAGCACGGCAGGTGGCGCAAGAGGCCGACGGAATACGAAAGGGCTGCACTGCTCGAATCAGGCGGACTCTGGAATGAAATACAAGGACTACTACGCGGTTCTAGGAGTGCCACGCACCGCAACGCAGGACGAGGTCCGGCGCGCCTATCGCAAGCTCGCGCGCAAATATCATCCGGACGTCAGCCAGCAGGCCGATGGGGAGGACCGTTTCAAGGAACTGGGCGAGGCCTATCAGGTCCTCAAGGACACGGAGAAACGCGCAGCCTATGACCGTTTGGGCCGCGAGTGGCACAACGGCCAGGATTTTCAGCCGCCGCCCGACTGGGACGAGGGCTTCGAATTCAGCGGCGCAGGCAACGGGCCCAGCGTCCATGCGGATTTCAGTGAATTCTTTGAAGCGATGTTCGGCGGTGCGCACACAGGCGGACGTTCGCGGCAAACGGAAAGACATGGCGCGGCACCCGATCGCGGCGCCGCGACCGCGGACGATCTCGAGGATGCCTATCGTGGCGCGCGACGTCCGATCCCCGGACAGGATCATCACGCCAGAGTCGTGATCGATCTGGTGGACGCCTATTACGGCGCGCAGCGTTCCGTTTCGCTGCAAATGCCGGTCCTCGATGCACACGGTCAGGTCATCCTGCAACTGCGTACGCTGAACGTTACCATTCCCAGGGGCGTGCGGGCAGGGCAGCACCTGCGCCTTGCCGGTCAGGGCGGCGCCGGCCTGGGACACGGACCGGCCGGTGACCTGTATCTGGAAATCTCCTTTCGCGAGGATCCGCGTTTTCGTGTCGACGGACGCGATGTTTCGCTCGATCTACCGGTGGCGCCCTGGGAGGCCGCGCTCGGTGCCCAGGTCACCGTTGCTACTCCTGATGGCTCGGTGGAGCTGACCGTGCCAGCTGGATCGGCCAGCGGCCGGCGACTGCGGCTAAAGGGCAAGGGGATTCCGGGGAAGACGCCGGGCGACCTGTACGTCATATTGACGATCGTGCTGCCGCCGGCCGACAGTGACAGCGCGCGGGCGGCCTACGAAACGATGCGGCACGCCTTCCACTTCGATCCGCGCGCGCATTTTACGGGTGGTCGACCATGAAAGAATCGGTGACGCTCTTTGTGAAAGGTGAGATTGTCGAGGAAGACGTCGAGTTCACGCTCGTCGAATTGTGCCGGGCAAGCGGCGCGTCGGAAGAACAACTGACGTTATGGATCGCAGAAGGCGCAGTCGAGCCGCAAGGCACCACGCCGCGCGAATGGCGCTTCAGCGGTGCCGCACTGCGCCGCGTGCGAACCGCCCGGCGGCTCGCACAGGATCTGGAGATCAACGCACCGGGCATTGCGCTCGCCCTCGACCTGCTCGATGAAATCAACGCATTGCGGGCGCGTTCCAGGCGCTCGTCCGGTCGTTGAGCGAATTTTTCACGTCCTCATCGACTCGATGGCGCGCTAGATGCGTGGCCCAGGCACGACCTTGCGGGACTGCAAGGAGGAGACAAGGATGGCACACATTCGCCCGGCACTTCCGCATGATCCGGTGGAGGTAAGTCTAAGCCCCGCGGACGACCGGGTTCGCCTGAATCACTGGCTACCGCCGCAGGCAGGCGTTGTGCCCAGAATCCGGATCGGTCAGCGCTGGGTCAACGTGCTGTGGACGCTGCCGATTGCTTTCGTATTGCTGGTTGTCGGCGTAGCCATCGCGCAAGCACTCCGGCAAGTCCCGGCGGTGCAGGAATTCCTCGTGCGCTACCCGGGCATCCCGCCATCCGCGGTGGCGGTCGTCACGGGATTCCCGGCGTGGCTGAGGCTGCAGCATTTCCTGAACCTGTTTTTCATGGCGTTCATCATTCGCGCGGGACTTCAGATTCTCGCCGACCACCCGCGGCTGTACTGGAAACGCGACTGCACGCCCGGCACGGAATGGTTTCGCTTCCAGGAGGCGGTGCCCGCCGGCCGCGTGTGGACCGCCAAGGACGATTCGGTCACGCTCCCCGGGTGGCTCGGCATTCCTGGAATCCGTCACTCCATCGGCCTTGCGCGATGGTGGCATTTTTCGATCACGCTGCTGTGGATGATCAACGGCATCGTCTTTTACGCGCTGCTGTTCACGACAGGCCAGTGGCTGCGGCTGGTGCCAACGACATGGAAAGTGATTCCCAACGCGGCCTCGACCGCCCTGCAGTATCTGTCGCTCACGTTCCCCGCCGATCACAGCTGGCTGCGCTACAACAGCCTGCAACAAATTACCTATTTCATTACCGTGTTCATCGCGGCGCCCACCTCCATCCTGACCGGCTTCATGCAGAGCCCGGCGATTTCCAACCGGCTCGGCTGGGTCGGCCGGGCGTTGAACCGGCAGCGCGCGCGCTCGATTCATTTCGTCGCGCTGTGCTGGTTCCTGTTCTACATCCTAGCGCACGTGACGCTGGTGTTCATCACCGGAGCCCGGGTGAACCTGAACATGATGTTCGCGGGCGTGAACGGCGACTCCTGGAGCGGCGTGCTGGTCTTCGTCCCGGCCATGGCCCTCGTGGCCGTCACCTGGTGGCTGGCGTCGCCGTTCACGCTTCGTCATGCGCGTCTTGTTCAGCGGATCGGAGCATTCCTGGCCCGGCCATTCAATAGCGTGACGCAGTGGTGGGACCCGACGAGCCAGCTCACCGAACAGGACATCTCGCCGTACTTCTGGCCCAACGGGACGATGCCGGCATCGTCCGGGTTCGATCAGCTCGTGAAAGATGGCTTTGCGCATTACCGGCTGAGAATCGATGGGCTGGTCGAAAAGCCGGCAGAGCTCACATACGCCGAGCTGAAAGCGATGCCGAAGCAGGAACAGATCACCACGCATTTCTGCATTCAGGGATGGTCCGGCGTCGCCAGGTGGGGCGGCGTTCCGATGCGTCATCTCCTCGATCTGGTGAAACCGATGGCCGACGCCCGCTTCGCGGTGTTCTATTCACTGGCCGATGGTGGCGATGGCGGACGCTACTACGACGTCCACAGCATCGCCAACATGCGGCACGAATTGACGATGCTCGCCTATGAGATGAACGGCGCGCCGCTCAGCGTGCTGCATGGCGCGCCGTTGCGGCTGCGATGCGAGAACGAACTCGGCTTCAAGATGGTCAAGTGGGTTGCGGCCATCGAGTTCGTGCACGATTTCGCCGATCTCGGCGCGGGACAAGGCGGCTACAACGAGGATCACGAATTCTACGGCTACCGCGTACCGATCTGAGTCACTTCTCAGATGAAAACGAACATCGCGATCACCACGGCGGCCATCACCGCGGTTGAAAGCCATCCCAGCATCCGCAGCGGCACGGGCGTCACGAAGGTGCCCATGACCTTCGGGTTCGACGCCATCAGCATCATCAGTATCATGATCGGCACCGATGTGACGCCATTGATGACGGCGCTCCAGAACAGCGCCCTGATCGGGTCGATCGACGTGAAATCGAGCGCAAGGCCCACGACCGTCGCGAGCACGATAACCGCGTAGAACCGTTTCGCCAGCTGCGGTTCGAGCGCGAGGCTGTTTTTCCACCGGAAAGTGCCGGCCATCGCATAGGCGGCCGAGCCGGCCAGCACGGGCAGCGCGAGCAGCCCCGTGCCGATGATGCCGAGGCTGAAGAGCAGGAACGCGAACTGGCCGGCGATCGGTTTCAGCGCGGAGGCGGCCTGCGCCGAAGTCTGGATGTCGTTGATGTGATGGGCATGCAGTGTGACCGCGGTGGTGAGAATGATGAAAAACGCAATGAGATTGGAGAACGCCATCCCGATCGACGTATCCAGGCGGATTCGGCTCAGGTTTGCCGGACCCTGTGACGGCATTTTAGTCAACGCCTGCTGTCCTTTCTTGGCATGCAGTTCCTCGACCTCCTGCGACGCCTGCCAGAAGAACAGGTACGGGCTGATCGTGGTGCCGAACACGGCGACCACCGTCGTGATGTAGCCGGCGCTCCACGAGCCGTGCGGAAGTACCGTCCGCAGCGCCACAGTCGCCCACGGGATCTGGACCGCGAAAACGACGCCGACGTACGCGAACAGTGTCAGGGTGAGCCACTTGAGCACGCGAACATACCCGCGGTACGGCACGAACACCTGCAACGCCAGCGAAAACAAACCCAGTCCGACCGTGTAAGCGCGCGTGGGGCCGCCGACGAGCAGATTGACGGCCGCACCCATGGCCGTCAGGTCGGCTGCAAGGTTGATCGTGTTCGCCACCAGCAGGAGGATGACGGTGCCGTACAGCAGCCATCGCGGGTAATGGCGCCGAAGATTCGTCGCGAGACCATGACCGCTTACCCGCCCAATTCTTGCGCTCACTACCTGAATGGCGACCATCAGCGGATACGTCAGCAGGACGGTCCAGAGCATGTTGAAGCCGAATTGCGCACCCGCCTGCGAATAGGTGGCGATACCGCTCGGATCGTCGTCCGCCGCGCCGGTTATGAGTCCTGGTCCGAGCTTCGCAAACCACGAGTCGGCCTGACTATCGGCTTGGATATCGATGTTTGCAGACGCGACCGTGTCGTGTTCCATAAACGCCCGGAGTCGTGCGGCATCTGTTTATTGTAGTAGCGAATCAGCTATTTATGCGGCGCACCTGCAAATGAGGAATATCTATCCGACGCTGACATGCGCTGGCAACCGGGGAATCCCGGCTGGAGAAAGGCGCCACGATTCTCCTGTTGGGGCCGCCTGGCGCCGCCAAGAGTCATCTGGGATCGGCCATCGGACACGCGCTGATCGACGCTGGCTGCTGGGTGCTGTTCGCGCGCACCAGCCGATAGCGAGATGCCGCGGACTTCATCCCGAAGATGGGGCGTGCTCTTTCGCGAGTCGGCGCGACCGAACCCCTCATTTGAAGGTTTTATCAGGCGGAACCGTTGCTACTACACTGACAAGAGCGCCGCTGTCCCGAAGTCGAATCCAGCGGCGCCCCGTGACATTGCGAGATCACTGACGCTTCGAAGCCTCCTTCTTCAGCTTCTTCATGTCCTTCTTCTCCTTGGGCGTTCTGGTGGCGACTTTCTTTTCCGTCTTCTTGGCGTCATGGGCTTTGCTCATGATGGCCTCCTTTTATCTAGTGTTTGACAGTGTACGACGCGACGCCCCTCCGGGAGACATGGGTCGATCCAAAAACACGTCGAGGCCCTCGCAATTAGCGTCGCGTGCCCACCCGTAAGCTTGCCCCCAAAAACGTATCCCTTGCTGAACAGGTATCTCACGCAACTTGTACGATTCCTCGCGCGCAGCAGCTCGCTGATGGTTGATGAGATTGGTAGGTGTCGATCGGCTCGAACGCCGGCAATCTGTTCTTCCAGCTCGTCAATGCGTGTCACGAGAAGTGCGCCATCGCCCTGACTTCCGACCGCAGCTTCGGTGAATGGGGCGAGGTATTTGGTGACGCGTGTTTGCCGCCCGGCGGCGAGCACGGCCCAGAAGGGTGCCCAGCATAGCGAGCGCATCGTTTACATAAAAGGAACTCGGCGACAAATGTAGACGTGCTGATGGCCCCGCACAGGGAGGTCCACAATGGCATCATGTTTCGCGAAGATGGACGGTAACGGCGTTGATCGGCTCCATCCGAGGCCGCCCCTCGTTGAGCGACTGGGACGGCCGCTTTCGAACGGCGCATTC
>NZ_BAYE01000046.1 GCF_000685095.1 Paraburkholderia caledonica NBRC 102488 | reverse complement strand
GCGGAGCTCGAGCTCCGGTTCGCGGCGGCGGCGCCTCTCATCCATTTCCTCAATGTCAATACGTTCACGTTCAATTCGTCAGCCACCGCTCCAACTGTCCGGCTCCCGCGCTGCAGGACCTTCGACAGCGCCTGCTCCTTGAACTCAACAGAATACGTTTGTTTCGCCTTCAACCTGCACCTCTGACTCTTCTTGATAAAAAAGTTCAGAAGCGACAACTAGTCTGACGCCGGGGGAGGTTCGGTGCGATGCCGACCGAACGCTTCTAACCTGCACCCTCCGAGACGCATTCCGACTCCCCATAAAAACGCGCTCCTCCCTTGCTATCGTGGTCTGGCTTTCACGGGCAATCATCACAGGAGGATGTGATGCTAGACAGATACCTGGTAGCACCCAAAACGTTGAATCGCCTGCGCACAGGACCGGCCGGCGCCTTCATGGACAGCTTCGCTGATACGCTCGAACAGGAGGGATACTCTGCGGCCAGCGCCGTGCGTTACATACGGGCCGGCGATCATCTGGGCCGCTTCATGCGAATGAATGGTGGGACTTTGACCGACGTGGGTCCGCAGACGTTGGAAGTCTTCCGACGACATCTTCCAACGTGCTCCTGTCCGGATGCAAAGGGCGGTAAGGCAAATCACCATGTTTACTTCGGAGCGAAGCGCTTTCGGGAATACCTGATTGGGATTCGTGTCTGTGAAAGCGACAATCCTTCAAATGCCGAGATTGGTGAACCTGCCATCGTGAGCGTTTTCCGGCGATGGATGCAAAAGCATCGGGGCGCGAAGGCATCGACCCTTCGGCTCTACTGTCGCGATGCCTCGGTAATGCTGGAAGTGCTTGGTCATGATGTGAGCGAGTGGGATCCAAAGCGCGTGCGCACGTTCCTGCTGGACAGTGCTCGCAACTGCGGCATCAGTACCGCCGAGAAGCGGGTCACCAGCACGCGGGCCTTCCTGCGTTATCTGGGTGTTCAGGGCCTGTGTCGCGCCGGTCTCGATCAAGCGGTTCCGGCGCTAGCGCATTGGCGTCTGGCGACGCTCCCACGGTATCTGACCGCTGACGCGGTCAACCGTCTGATAGACGCATGCAATGGCGATTCACTTCGAGGCCTTCGCGACCGCGCGATTATCCTGTTGCTCGTGCGACCGGGGTGCGCGCGGGCGATCTGGCGAACCTTCGCATGAAAGACATCGAATGGGAAACCGGGACGCTGCGCGTCTCGGGAAAGGGTCGTTATGAAGTTCGACTCCCACTGCCGCAGGACGCCGGTGAGGCACTCCTGCACTATCTCGAATCCCGGCCTCGGGTTACAGGATGCGACCGCGTCTTCGTACGCAACATTGCTCCGTTCAAACCGTTCGCTTCGGGCGATGGAATTTCGTCGGTAGTGAAACGCGCCCTCAAACGGGCCAAGGTAAGCTCACTCACGAAGGGTGCACATCTGCTGCGACACACAGCGGCAACTGAGATGTTGCGTCACGGTCTTCCGCTCGAGCAGATCGGCATGGTCCTGAGGCATCGCGGCATCGACACGACAGCCTATTACGTCAAGGTTGACGTCGTATTACTCAAGCGAATCGCACAGCCTTGGCCGGAGGTGATGAAATGATCCCAGCCGTGGAGTCCTATATTGCCGCGCGTCATGCCGCCGGCTTCAAACTGCAGAACGCGGGCTACCTGCCGCGCAGCTTTGCGCACTTTGCTGTCGATCGCGGCGAGACGCACATCCACGCGCAGACCGCGATTGACTGGGCGGCGGATGCTGGCTCAGTAGCTCAGCGTGATGCGCGGCTGAAGACCGTATGCCGGCTCGCCCGGTATCTGCACATCGAAGATCAGGACCATGAAGTACCACCGGCACGGTACTTTGCCTACCGAAAGACACGTCGGGTTCCGTACATTTACTCTTGCACGGACGTCGAGCGCCTGATCGACGCAGCGCTGAAACTGGGGCCCGCCGGCGCGCTGAAACCACACACATATGCGGCATTGATTGCTCTCCTGTCGGCCACTGGCCTGCGCGTCTCGGAGGCCCTGGACCTCCGTATTGCCGACGTTACGCCGGACGGACTCATCATTCGAAAGAGCAAATTCCAGAAGACCCGCCTGGTTCCTCTGCACGACACAACGGCAGCGGGATTGCAAAAGTATCTAACACTGCGTCGGCAGGTCCGTTCGTGTGACGACCACGCGTTCGTCGATGACGATGGCCACCCGGTCAGATACACAGTCGCCTACTGGATGTTCCAGAAACTGCTGAAGATTGCCGGCATCGGCCATACCCATGATGGCCACCGTCCCCGAATCCATGAGCTAAGGCACTCGTTCGCTGTCCACGTGCTGGAGGCGAGTCCAGAGGGGCGGGACCGTGTTGGACAGCACATGCTGGCGCTTGCAACGTATCCGGGGCACGTCAACATCAAGTCGACCTACTGGTATCTTGAGGCCACTCCGGAGCTCCTGCGCGACATCGCGGTCGCCGCAGAGGGTTTCCTAACCGGAGATCAAAAATGACACCGCTCGCACCCCACGTTGCTGTGTTCCTTCGCGAGAACCTTGCGCATCAGAGAAGCGCCAGCCAACACACGTGTGATTCCTATGCATGCAGTTTCCAGCTCCTGTTTGAGTTCGCCGCCAAACGGCTCAAGGTTACCCCCTCGTCGCTTGCGCTGGAGCAGCTCGACGCCGGGATGATCAGCGCGTTCCTGGAATATCTTGAAGATGCACGTCACAACTCACCGGAGACTCGCAACGTTCGACTGGCTGCTATCAGATCCTTCTTCCACTTCCTTGAGCATCGCGAGCCCGCGATGCTCAAGCAGGTCCGGCGTGTACTCGGCATTCCGTACAAGAAGACTGATTCCTGCCTCGTGCCTTATCTAGTTGAAAATGAGGTTCGGGCTCTCCTCGATGCCCCCGATCCGGCAACACGTGAGGGAATCCGGGATCGCGCAATGCTGCATCTTGCCATCTGCGGTGGCCTGCGTGTCTCAGAGCTGACGGGATTACAGACAGCAGATGTTGTACTGCCGTCGATGAGCATCCGCGTTCACGGCAAGGGCCGGCGAGAGCGTTCGCTGCCCCTGTGGAAATCCACCGCCAACGCATTGCGTGCATGGATAACGGTACGGGGAGTTGTCGCCGTACCGGAATTGTTCGCCAATGCTCGTGGTGAAGCGATGAGTCGCTGGGGGTTCGCCTATGTCCTCAAACATCATGCCGAGGCGGCGAGTCAGAAGTGCCCTTCGTTATTACGTAAACGTGTGTCACCGCACGTCTTGAGGCATACCTGCGCAATGATCGTACTGCAGTCCACGAACGATATCCGGAAAGTGTCGCTGTGGCTCGGACACAGTGATTTAGCTACAACCGAAATCTACACTCGCGCCAATCCTACCGAGAAACTCGAAACACTCAACGCAATCGTTCCACCGCAGCTGCGCCGGGGCTCGTTTCGGCCGTCCGACAAGGTGACCGCCATGCTCAGGGCGAAGCTTTAATGGAGAGTTGATCGAGCGCGGATTCCCCGATTCGCGCTCGCTCTACACGCCCACTCCCCGTTAGACAATACTTCCCATAAGACATGTAATGGGGTGCACTCCATTACATGTCGGAACAAGCGCTGCCTCATTCGCTCAGGATATCCATTGTTGGAGGTCGATGCATCGCCGGATGGGCTCGGCGGTCGCATGGCCCGACCGATTTGACGCCATCGGCAGCAGGCGCAACGTTCTTGATCACGCCGCTGCCGAGCTTGCGGCGCAGTGAATGGATCAGGAATTAGACGGCATTGCTTTCGACTTCCTCGCCCCAGCCGTACAGACGGTCTTCGAGCTCGCGCCGCGACAGAATCGCGCCACGCCGCACGAGTAGCGCGCGCAGCAGTGAGAATTCGCGGTTCGACAGTTGGATCGGCGCGTCGTGACCGACCGTCGCTTCCCGCGCCACCGGATCCAGCGACACGACGCCGTTGCCAAGCACGGGTACAGCGGAGCCCGCTTGACGTCGGATCGCGACGCGCATCCGCTCAAGCAGCTCCCATCTCGAACGGCTTCAGCACGTAGTCGTCTGCACCGCCGTCGAGGCCACGGAGACGATCGTCGAGTTCATCGCGCGCAGTAACGACGATGAGTGGCACTGTGCCGTCCTGCGCGCGGATGCCGGCCAGCACTTCGTGCCCGTCCTGGCCGGGCAGGCCGAGGTCGAGCAGCATCTCGCCGACCGTCGCCGACATGATCTTGATGATCCAGAATGCGAGCGTGATGTCCGGGACCTTGTTCAGCCAGCTCGCAGCCCGTCGGTCGTAAAGAGTGAGCATGCCAGTGCCCTCCAGAAGAGTTCGGGGTACAGGCGGCAGTCTGACCGTTCAGACTTAAGTCATCGATAGCGGCGCGGTAAGGGTGACGCCGCTCATGCCCCAACGCGAAGTACCTGGTTCGATTGCGAATTGTTTTAGGGGATGAATGCTGCACCCTGTCGCGGCTAGATCGTGAATGCTGGCCGCGAACTTCGCTCCGCGAACTCATATTGCGGTGGAACTCACGCGGGCCCGAGGGTTTGATCGGGTGTCGCATGGCCATTCCTTTCGTGCATGGACATCTGCCTAGGCGTTTTCGCGACGACCATCGCAGCGTCGGCATGGCTAGCGCCGATGACGACCGCTGCGGCCCTGGCGACTGAGCAACCGGCCGCAGCTGAGCAGAATCCTCCGGCGTCATTCCCGATACGCAGGTTTTTCGCGAACTGTACGTCGCCGCTAGGTTTCTCGCTTAGCGTCGCCGAAGGCGGGGCACGTACGGAAGGTCGCGGCAGCGGGCAAATCCCGCAAATGCTGCCAGTTCTCGACCGGGAAGTCGTAGAAGGCCAACAGGCTCTCACACGTTGCGGATCGAAGACCCGCCGCGGATTCCGCGCGGCAGGTGAGTCCTTAGAACTGAACCTCCGGGGCGGCTCAAGCCGCCTTGGCAGCGACCTCCTTCGCGAGCAGGCGTTGCGCCTGCTGATCGCCCTTTCCGGCTTCCTGCGCGGTCTGTACCGAGGTTTCGCTGGCTTCTGCCATCAATGCATGCGCGGCGCTGCTGATGTTGACCGTATACGACGACGCGGATGCGCTGGTGCTCGAGCCCGTAGCCGACGAACCGGTGGCGCTGGCGCGCGATACCGGCGGCGTCGACGCAGAACCCGAGTTCGATGTGACGGACGAAGCCGACGCCTGTACCGCACCTTGACCGACTGACTGGATGGACATCTGAATCTCCCGATAGAAAAACATTTGTACTGCGTTCAGTCTATCGGCCCCGGCGTGTAAGACTTGAGAAGTAAATTTGCTAGCTTTTTGAGACCTCTTAAGTATCTCTTAAGGTCACATAAAACCCTACTTTCGGCGGTGTTGATTCGGTAAAGCTCAAACTGGTCTTTACCATCAATGGAGTCACTGGTTTTGTCTGAAAAGATGCGGGTCATCTCCGTAATTTCGTGCCGAGCGAGAAAGCCGCGCCACAATAGTTGTGGGGCCGCGTGGACGATTATGCCTGCGCGCGAGATAACCGCCGAGCCTGGCGATCCACAGCACGACCTGCGTTAGGGATGGAAGCAGGGCGGGCAACGTCGTCGTGCTGTCCACGGAGTGTCGCATGCCGAACGCTTACGGATGGTAAAGTTCACCTGAAGAGTCCCGACAGAATCTTGCACTGCTCAATCCTCCACACCCGTTTACCCAAAAAGGAAAACGTTTTGGCAAATGCTTGTTCTGGCGGCCTGGATATCGGCTTCGCCTCACTGACCTATCTGCAGATCGGATTGTTAGGCGTTGTTCAAGGCATCACTGAGTTGTTGCCCATCTCATCGACGGCGCACATGCGCATCGTTCCGGCCATGCTCGGCTGGCCGGACCCCGGGTCGGCCTTTTCCGCGGCAATGCAGTTGGCTGCGTTGGCAGCGGTGGTAAGTTATTTCTGGCGCGACGTGCGCGGCGTTGTCGTGGGAAGCGTCACTGCCCTCCAGCGGCGCACGTATCAGGATGTCTCATTTCGCCTGGCGATAGCAATCGTGCTCGCGACGGTGCCCATCGGCATCGCTGGCCTGGCCCTGTCGTCTACGCTTAATGCGTGCGGCACTCCGCTGAGAAGTCTGTCAGTGATCGGGGGCTCCTGCATTGTGATGGCCGTTCTGCTAGCCATCGCAGAACTCACCTGTAGTCATCGCCGCACCGTCAACGAGATGCGTTTGCGCGACGCACTCATTGTGGGACTCGCGCAGATGGGTGCCCTGATCCCGGGCGTGTCGCGTTCTGGATCGACCCTGACAGCGGCGCTCTTTCTTAACTTCAAGCGTGAGGAGGCCGCGCGCTTCTCTTTTCTGCTTGGTCTTCCCGCCATTGCGCTGGCCGGGCTGAAAGAGCTTTGGGTACTCTTTCATGCGCGCATTCCGCTTGAAGCGTGGTCGTTACTGCTTTTCGGACTGGTAGTCGCAAGCGCATCGGCATTTGTTGCAATCTGGGGACTCATGAAGCTTCTCGAGAAGTTCTCCACATGGCCGTTTATTGTCTATCGCGCGGTGCTTGGTGTATTTCTCCTGCTCGCCGTGCAGTTCAACCTGGCTTAGCCAACAATGCTGCGGCTGTGCGAAACAACCGGCATGAAACCCAGGTCGAGCGAGAGTTGTCGCGTCTGGTCGCCTGCACTTGCGTTGCTCAGCGATCCACCACATGTGGGATCGTCATGGCATCACTTTCACGATTCACCTGCATTGCATTCCAGCCGCCTCCGAGCGCCTTCACCAGTCCCACCGACGACACCATGCGTTGCCCGGCGAGAGCCGAGAGCCTTTGCTCCGCCGTGAAAGCGGAGGTTTGCGCGACCAGCACGTTCACGTAGCCGACCGTGCCTGCCTTGTATTGATTGTTCACAATGGCCAGCGCCCGTCGCGCCGACTCCACGGCTTGCTGCTGGACCACGGTCTCCTGCTCGAGAATGCGCAGCGAAGCGAGATTGTCTTCCACGTCCTGGAATGCCGCCAGCAGGTCAGCCGGTACGTGGCGACCGTCTGGTCATAGGCCGCCCGGGCCGCTTCGGTCTGGGCGCGGCGCAAGCCTCCATCGAAGAGGTTGGCGGCAAGATCGGGACCCAGGATCCAGAAGCGCGACGGGGCGCGCACCAACTCGGATATCAGCGAACTCCGAAAGCCCCCCGTGGCCGACACAGTCAGTGTCGGAAAAACGCCGCGATTGCTACGCCGATCTGCTCGTTCGCGGCGGCGGCTCGGCGCTCGGCCGACGCGATATCCGGACGCCGCTCAAGAATGGCGGACGGCATTTCCACGGGCACGGCGGGCGGCGTCGCGTTGAGCGGCGACCGGGGAATCGAGAATATCGACGCCGGCTGGCCGACCAGCACCGCAATCGCATGTTCGAATTGCGCGCGTGCTACCCCGTTGTCGATGGCGGCCGCCTGTGCCGACTGCAATTGCGTTTGCGCCTGAATTACATCGGACCGCGCGACGAGACCCTGCGCATACCGGTTTTGCGTGAGTTGGAGCGACTGCTGAGGCGACGACGGTATTATCGAGCAACGTCTGCGAAGCATCGAAGGCGCGAAGCTGGAAGTAGGTCTGCGCCAGCGGTGCTTGCGTCGACCCGCGCGTCGGCGAGATCGGCAGCGGCGGCTTGCTGCCCCGCCTGTTGCCCCGCAATCGTACGGCTCACTCTTCCCCAAAAATCGGGCTCCCACGATGCGTTGAAGAAGAGATTATAGCTCCTAGTGATCGGGCCTGAAGGCGACTGGGCGCGCGATTCGGACGCGTTGAAACCGACTGTCGGAAAGTATGCGGCGCGGGCTTCGCCGACCAACGCGCGCAGCAGCAGGTCGTGCTGCGAGGGACGCAGCAAGGAGGACACTGAAAAACGTGATGTGATAGTCGAGTTCGGCCCAACCTACCCGCAGCATATCTTTTTACCGATCCATGCCCCGGTTGCGTTGGCCGGGTTCGACCTCTGTTGGCCTATGTGGGCTTCCGCACACTTCCTTGCCAATTACAGGCTCCTGGGGCTTCCCCGACCACCCCTTATACCTAGAATTAGTCCACAGCGACAACCGTGTGGAGGCCGATGATGGATGCACTTCCGGGCTTTATCGTCTTTGGCGTTTCATTAGCCGCGATTGTTGCAGTAAGAGAACGCGACCGAAAATTGTGGTGGGCCAGTGTGTTTGGCACCTTGGCGGGGGGGCCAATTGTGGTCGCGGCGCTGTCGATGGCAATGCCCGGCACTACAAGCAGTATCGAGGCCGCCACCTTTGCATTCCTAGTGCCGGTTGTCATCCTGTCCGTCTCCGTATGGAGGCAGGGCAGTCCGCAGATCGCTGCGAAGAACGGCAGTTGATGACACGGCGTCCGAGACAATGCCACGATGTATTCGACATGCCATGCGCTGCCAGGAAGCGCGCCAAGCGCTTGCGCAACTTCGCGCGAATACGAACGACGGCATCTTGCCCGGCTCCTCTGCAGAAATATGCGGGCTGCTGCTGGTGCTGGATGCCGGCACATATGCGTTGAGCCGCCGGGCCGGGCTCCCGTAAAGGTTCACCATAGAGAGCCTCGTGATCTGGCAGGTGCAAGCGCCTGGCATCGTCAATCTGCGCCACCCGCCTTCGGGAAGGCGGGACATCAGGCCGCGTGCGCTGTCGGCATTGGAATTGCCGGTTTAACGGGCAAATTGGGAAAGGTCAGGCACCTTTTGCGGCTTTCGCAAAAGCTTCGGCAAGCTTGTCGAAATGTTTCAGCGCGGCAGGCGTGAGTTCGATTTGTTTGCGGCGTGCGTCTTCGGTGTCGCTCAGTGTGAGCCAGCCTTTCTCACGCATCGACGTGATGCGTGCGTGAAGAGTCGCGGGCGAGCCAAGTTCGCTGTGGGCCATCATGTCCCGAACCGAAAGACGATCGTTTCTTTGCTCCGTGCGCGCGACGAATTCGAGGATTTTCTCTTCGAGCGGATCAAGCGCAGGAAGCGCAGGCAGACCGCGCAGGGCCTCGGTCAGCTGCAGGAATCGCAGGTAGATATCAGCAGGACGTGTCATCGCTTACGCACTGTTGAGATAGGCTGTTGAAGGCAGGCGCTCGCGGGACGGCATGCAGGCGCGTTATGATTCGCTCGATAATAAACATGGAAGGGCAGTTTACCGCAATGTCTAGCTTACGTTTGCATTTCTGGTCGATCTCTGGGACGCTTTTCGCGTTCCTGGTTTCGCTGTGGATCAACCAGGCGGTGTTCTCCCACACGTCTTTCGTTCGAGGCATAAACTGGATTTTCTTGCCCTCCGGCGTTCGGCTTCTCGGTACGTTGCTGGTCGGGTTTGATGGGTTCGTTGGCCTGCTGGTTGGCGGTCTGCTGATGGACTTTATCTATTGGTTTCCGCACGACCCGGTCCGCGCAATCGCGGGAGCCATTCTGGGTTCGCTCGCTCCCTATCTTGTTTATAGGCTTGCACTGGAGCGCTACGACCTGAAGGCGTCGCTGACAAATCTTACGCCGAAGCGACTGCTAATACTGGCCGTTGCGTACTCGGTGGCGAACCCGTTTCTGCACCACATCTGGTTCGCGTTGCAAGGCAACACGGAGAACATTGGCGAAAGCTTCATCATGATGTTCGTGGGCGATCTGACCGGTGCGCTAATCATGCTGTATGCGATGAAGGGGATTCTGGCCTTGTTGCCAAAACAGCCGGGCGATTCCCTTATGTCGAATGGCATGTTCAGTATTCGGTTGGCGTTAAACAGCGCCTATAGCAATCTGTCGGCGCGCTAAGGCTCAGTAAGACGGTCGATTTGTCGGTGGCCTATGTTAGACACTCGGACGGCTGGTCGCTGGACGGCATAAGCAGTGCGAAGCGGTTAATGAAAATCGAATGGCTGACGGGACAATGGTTCGGGCTACACGGCGGAGAGGACCGGAACCTTCGCGTCTGGAATTGGCCAGAAGCCATTGACCACACCGGTGTGCAGTCCACAACGTAACGCCATGGCAGAGCTTCGTGAAGACGATGAAGCGTGACTGCGTGGCATTCGTGTCCAAGCCTGACGCTGCGGTCGCAGCACGCAACCTCGCCGTCGCATTCGAGCACTATGCCGAGCAGCACCCTCACAGCGCATTGAAATATCGCTCGCCAAGCGAGTTCAGGCGCAAGACCGATTGATCGACTCAGTTGTGAGGCGAGGTCTGGAAGTACACGGGCAAGTCCACCATGCTGCGTGATCCGTAGTCGCCGCGTGCCAGATGTCAGCAGGTCGACGATTACCAGGTGGCGTATCAGCAGCGCGTGACGCTCGTCCCGGTTTATTTCAACTTCATACCGTGCTTCTTTTACGAGCATCAACGTGGCTAGCTCGTGCGGACTCAACGTGCATCTGTGACCCCAACAAACAATCCGCCGAGAACTTCCGGCTGTGGTTCAAAGCGTTTAGAGGGTGGCGATGACGGATGCGCCGGCCCCTCCGGCCCGTACCCGCCAGGGCATACGAAAGCTTACAAGCGCCTCTGCGAGACAAGTGTCCAATGACGGTCGCAGCGGCGGCGGCAAGGCATCGGGCCCGTCCCTGAGCATCATTCCCAACGTGGCTTCACAGGCCGGTGCAATGATTCATCGCCAATCGTCGTACGGCTCACTGTGACTGACCGGCTTCACCGTTAAGGGCGACTGCCCAAATGCGACAGCCAGCGCCAGCGAGCGGTGATCGCCGGAGAATGTTGTGGATCGTGTTTCGACTTATTGTGATAAATTATATAACAAACTAGACTGCGGGGATGCGGCAATGTTCTTTCCAGATGCAGCCTTTTCGCGTGCCCTTATCGGCACCACCGAATTCGTGGCGACGCCAGGCGCCCGCACAGCGCGGCGACCATGAACAGGCCCAAGAACAAGCGGTTTCTACGGCAGCGGTTCCGCTATGCAATGAGCGATGCTGCTGATAAGGCACTGCGATGGCCCACGCTGCTGAGTGCTGCGCTACTTGGCTACGTGCTGCCAAAAACACTCATTGCCGCGATTCCGAGTCAGATCACCAACGACGTTGCCATTGCTGCGGCTTGTTGGATAATCGGGTCTGCGGTGCACCTGTTGGCGGCGCTGTTCAAAGCGCACAGCCGTATCGCACCGCTCGCCGTCAAGGTGACAGACGATGTACGGTCGCCCGATGTCGCTTCGCATCATCAGGTTCGGGGCTACAACGTCGCAGTCATCGTCCGCAATCGGTCAGATGCACACCTGAAAGATTGCGCCGCTTATGTGATGAACGCACCGCAGGCGGACGGATCGACAGGTCCCCGGTGTGTCGAAAAGTTTGATTTGCCACCGAAGTCAAAGAAGACTGTGTTCGTTGCCTACTGGTTCTCTCGCGAACCTTTTCGCTCAGATGATAAAGACATCGGGCTGACTGGTGTGGTCAGCGAAAGGTTCGATGGCAATGTATGCGGGATTCGGGGTCCTGCGGCGATTCTTCATGTTCGCATTGATCCGCGAGACGCGAATAGCAAGGACGTTCACTGTCGGGTATGGATTGACGAGAATGTTCGCCGACTTAGGGCTGCGCCGCTGCCGGACTGATAGCGCAGTGATAGTTGTAAGCCGCGACGTCGAAGAAAGGCTCTCTTGGCGGGCGGAGGCCGGTCGATATGCCGGAGGCGCCGCATCGGTTCAGCCGCACGCGGACAGCCGGTATACGATGGCGGTGTCCCTATCGGGCGTCTGTTCCGGACGATTTACCTGATCGACTACCTCACCAATCCGGCGTTTCGCGCCGAATTGCAGCATGTGCTCAATCGCGGGGAGGCGGTGCATACAGTTCAGCGGGCGATCCACATCGGCAAGATTCCGCTGCAACTGGCCAGGCACCATGACTCGCTCTCGGCGGTGTCCTCGGCGCTGGCGCTGCGCACCAATGCCGTGATGGCGTGGAACACGATCCACATGCAGCGTGCGGTCGACCAGATAGAGTCGATGAGTGGAGAGGCCGTTCAGGCGGCGGATTTGCGGCACATCGCGCCGACGCATCTCGAAGGCATCAACCTGCGCGGAACGTTCGATTTCCCGATCGCACGCTATGCGCATCGTTTGCTGCCGAGCGTCGCCAACCTGAATGCGAAGCAGCGACGGCTAGCTTGACCCGCGGTGATCTCCATCGGCGTGCCGCTACTCGAATTCCGCCCGATGCGCGCAGGGCGATTGGCACTCCGCCGCGCGACCACTTCGGCCGGGAAATCAAAAAGCGAAAACGACCAGACAGGAAGTGCCTGATTTGGTGAGCTAATTTAACAGGGCCGGCTCGCAAACCCGCATCAAGCCAAGACCAACCTACCGTCGCAAATTGCATTGAAATCAAAAGGTAGGCCGTAAGGAGGCGCGCCCGCGCTGATTGCCCCGCGCTTGCCGATACTCAGCCTCGATGAACGACGGCTGACCCCGGCGCTGGGCTTCATATTCGATGCGCGGTGGCTGTTGCCGGGCGAATCGATCGTATCGATCCTGTGGAAGTTCGCGCGTGCGAACGGACTTCCTGGGCACGCGCTGGTGCGGCTGATGGGCGCTGACATCGACCCATACGAAGGCGTTGAGCCAATGCGCGATGCCGTCGATGCGAAGCATCTGAGGCGCACGCTGCTATTGCCTGGCAAGGTATTGCGCGCTTCACTCCTTGATGCCGGCCGGAAGGGAAGGCATCACCCGGTTTTCCGGTATTGCAGGCAATGCTATTACTCGGTCATCAGAGCGTGACGTACCGGATGTTCAGCGAAAACCGTTGGCCCGCTCACCGACGAAACCTAGAGACGCAATGCCATCGTTGCGGGCGGGAAACACCCTGTCCTCAACGCGAGACATGTGGCCGCGCCGTATCGCTGTGCGCAATGCGGCGAGCTTTACGCGAGTCAATCTCCTCCAGCCTTTTCGACGAAACCAGCGATGCGCAAGGAGCATCGTATTGCCATCGCGCGACATTTCCACAATCGCATGGCAGGCAGCTTTTGCCTTGGCAAGGATGAACGCAACTTGTAGCTCACGGCCTCGTGGCAGGGGCGCACGCTTCATAGTTCACTTTCCATTAATCTTCGTCCCGCAACTGTCTTGCGAAATACGCAAAAATGGGTG
>NZ_BAYE01000047.1 GCF_000685095.1 Paraburkholderia caledonica NBRC 102488 | reverse complement strand
CGCTACCCAGGCGAACGAAATTGCGATCCTCGAAGTACCTGAATAACCTCATTGAGCAGGATCACCGCCACATCAAATCGCGGGTGAACGTGATGCTCGGGTTCAAGCGGTTCCATAGCGCCGCCGTTACCCTCTCCGGCATCGAACTGATGCATCGCATTCGCAAAGGCCAGTTTGATCTCACCAGCATGCATCTCAAAGATACCACTTCGCCCTCGATTTGGATGGCGGTTCTTTCAGGTCGTTGAGGTCTCCGAAACATGGGCGGTTTCTCGCCCGCCTATTCAGTTTGCACCACAGCCGTTCAGCGTCGCCTTACGCTACGTTACGGAGACGACGGGATGCTGACGGACACGCTATTGTTCCAGAGTCGGCTGCTCCACTCGTGTGTTGACTAGAGAAGATCATCGTCGACGCGAGCTTCGACGGAAGCAAAGTATCAACGCTGTTCGCAGGTGGCGGCATGTTCGTTCCATACCCCGTCGCCAGCGTAAATTTCTAACCTGCAGCATTGAAGCGATTACTAAAGAGAACCAGGCTTTTAGGGCGTGGTGGTTGGGGTCCGTTCCGATTCCGGTTATTGGCATTACGGATGAACGCGGGAGATAAAAAACTCCTGCAACTTCATATCCGAGCGACTACTGTAAATGCAGCGATCATGCATGAGAATTAGAGGCCATTTCCACGCTTCACTTCGTGCCAACGCATTTTAGCGGGAGTGCCATGAGCCTTGCCTTCTGGATCACGCGTCCCGAACGTTCGCCCGGCCCTCGTCGTGACGAACGCCCATGTCAGCGAAGGTCGCAACTGCTGCGCTCGCATGGCGGGCTGCTCGCGTTGCTGCTGCCCGTCTCGGCGATGGCCGACACTGCGTTGGCCACGAATGCGGGTGGCTCCCCGGCGGGTGCTGCGAGCCAAGATCAGCGTTCGCTGGAGCCACTCAACCTAACCATCAACGCAGGGCTTACCTACGACGACAATGTGAGTCGCGCGCGCGATTCCGTTGACAAGCTCTCGGACGAGTCATTGGCCGGGACGGTGAACAAGGTGTTTCTCGTGCCGCTTGGCACGTCGTGGCAAGTACTGCTGAGTGGATTTGCCGGTGCGGAAGGGTTTCGTACCTATACAAGACTCTCGCGGGTCTTCGCCGGCTTGCTCGGTGAGCTCCGCTACCGCTATTCGAACGCCTTCTATAGTCCGACGCTTGCTACGTTCGCCCGTTTTCAGGGTGACGATTACGGCTCGTCATCGAAGGCACCGCGGGCGACGCACCGGAGGAGAGCATGAACAAGGCGGCCTTCCTGGCACGGTTCAAGGACCGGGCCGTCGTGATCGGCGATCTCCCGGTCGGCACTGCGCGCGAGCTCGCCGAACAAGTAAACCGCACGCAGGGGCCGAGCGATGGCGTCCTCACCAGAAAGGCCGAGCTGTCGGCCTTGTTCGATCTCTTGCGCAATCAGGCTGGCGCGCCGGGCGACGATCTGCCGCTGGTCGACGGCGCGGGCCGCTCGACCGCGGCCGGTGACGCCATCACGCACTACGAGGCGGCGGCGCTCGACAAGCCGCACGTTTTCTCGGAGCCGATGTACCTCGTGCACGTCACCGGCTGGCCGCACGATCGTTTCACGCCGGAAAAGCCGATGACGGCGCCGCAGGGCGCACGTTTATCCGTCTGGCGCACTGATCCGCACGACGCCCGCCATATTCCACCTCCGGGCAGCGGCGGCGTGCTGTTCTCCACCGCTTCGTTCTCGCTGATGAACAGCGGCAATCGCACGCTGCGTGCGCCGAAGCGGTCCTGGAAGGTCGAGATGGAGTCCGATGACCCGGGCCACGACGCTCTGCTCGGCATGCACCGCTTCAACCTAAAGGCGATGTACAACGACCCGTCGCAGATGCGCGAGGCACTGGCGTGGGGCTTGTTCGCCCGCGCCGGCGTGCCCGCGTCTCAGCACACCTACGCGAAGCTCGGGTTCGACGACTTCTACTTCGGTCTCTTTTCGCTCATTGAGCAAGTCGACAAGCCGTTCCTACAAGACCACTTCGGTGCCAACCACAAGGGCAACCTCTACAAGGCGTACTGTGGCGACATCGGCTGCGCGACGCTGGAGCAGCGTATCGGGGAGGGCGGTGATGATAGCGGGCGGCAGTATGCGGGCAAAGATCCCGACAACCTCACGTATCGTCTGAAGGGCAACAGCGACGATCCGGCGGCGAACACCTTCGACGATCTCGCTCAGTTCGTGCGGGTGATCAACGGCGTCGGCCTGCCGGGCGGCGACAAACGATTCGACACCGACGCATTCCGCAAATCGGTAGAAGGAATCTTCAATGTGCGCGCGTTCCTGCGCTGGGCTGCCGTGAACCTGCTCATCGGAAGCTGGGACAACTACTTCGCCACGCCCGCCAACTACTACCTCTACAATTCGGGCCTCGACGGCAAGGCAGATGGCTTCATGGACAAGCCGTATTTCACCTTCATTCCCTGGGACTACGACAACAGCTTCGGCATCGACTACTTCGACACTGAGTGGCAGTACACCGACATCCTCGACTGGCCGTCCAACACGGCGCGCTACTGCGCGAAGGGCGGCCATCCCGACGCCCGCTCGCGCATTCCGCTCGTCCAGAATCTGGTCTCCAACACCGAGTTTCGCAGCTACTACCTCGACGCCATCGAGCAACTGCTGGCCACCGAGTTCACGCCCGACGCGATCGACGCCCGCATGCGCGGAAGCGCAGGTGCGCCGCTATGGCCGCGTGTCGCGCAGGCCGCCTACCTCGAATCCACGACGCCCGATGGTCCGCCGTTCACCGGGCGGCAGTTCACGAACCACGAGGTCTATCTGGCCGCCGATCAGCAATATGAGTTGCGACACGGTGATACCCATGTGGCGGGCATCATCCACTACGTGCGGATGCGGTTCGACAGCGCGAAGGCGCAAGTCGCCAAGCTGAGGGCGGCAGGATCGGCGAGGGGAGGCAGCGGCCCGACGTTCCCGGCCGTCATGGAACCACTTCCGCCCGCACCATGACCAGCGTACACCGCTCTACCGAACCCCTTGAACTCATCGTCGAGGCGAAGGTTGCCGATCTGCTCGACCGTCCTGATGGCGACGATGTTCGCGCATCGTCGCTGGAACCTAGCGGCGTGTGCGTCCACGACGGCGCCTGCTATCTGATCTTCGACGACTCCTCGGCGATCGCCCGCATTGAGGACTGGTCCGGACGCTCGCTGCGCAACCGGATGCTCGACGCGAGCGTGGGCGGCCATGCGCAGGACCGGGAGGACATCGCGTTCGATCCGGTCAGCGGCCACTTCTTCGTGCTCGTCGAAGCCGTGCGGCATCACGGTCAGCTTCTTTCGGAAGTGCTCGAGTACGCGCCCCACGGCACTCCGCTCGGCCGGGCGTTTCTGGACCTGATTCTCGAAACGCAGAACAAGGGCCTCGAAGGGCTCAGTTGCCTTGTGCGCGACGGCGAGCCGTTTCTCCTCGGCCTGTGCGAGGGAAATCACTGCCGTGGGGGTGCGGAGGGGCGACGTCCGGGCGGAGGGCGGATTCACATCTTCCAGCGGGGGCCGCATCACTGGACACACGTGGATGTGATCCGGCTGCCGAAGGACGTCCATTTTGTCGACTACGCGAGCGTGGCCGTCTCGGGCGATCGCATCGCCGTGGTGTCGCAGTCGTCCTCGGCACTCTGGATTGGGAAGCTTGCGGCGAAGGGGTTCGCCGTGGAGGACGGCGGGACGATTTATCGGTTCCCGCGCGATGCTCAGGATCGGGTCGTGTACGGCAACGTGGAGGGCGTATCGTGGCTGAGCGACGACCGACTCGTAATGGTGTCCGACAAGGCGGAGAAGAACAGCCCGGCGTGGGCGAAGGAGCGGTCGCTTCACGTGTTCGCACTGCCGGCGTGATGCAAAGGCTGACATGACGGACACGCACGGCGCTAACAAGCTTTTCGCCGCGACGGTTCGCGTACCTCCGCGTGTAGTTATTGAAGTTCGCCATTTCTGCTAGTGGGTGCACTAATTCTGCTAGTTCCGCTGGTGCTGCGGCACCATCCGATGCACGATCGTTCTCGAGTTCGATAACAAGTGTTTGACGTTTGCCAGCTTGGGGATCCTGGACTTCGCTGCTGGCGCCTGTGAAACTGCATGACCTCAGCCCGCTTCACCGCACTCCCATCGCTCAGCCTTTTTAACGGCTCCCACGATTCGCGCTTTAACGGACATCAGCAGCTGAATCTACGGACTTCAGCACCAGTCGAACAGGATCGCGTCACGGTGATACGGAGACGCGAAACCACATCGACGCCCGTGAAGCCGCATTTGCGGCGATCCCGTCGCGCGTACGACCCGGTTCAAATCGACGTATTTCGCATGAGTTGCCGCGGCTAGGCCGTCATCCAGGCGATGAGCGATGATCGGCCTCTTCGCGACGGGCGCTCACATAGTTTAGCGCCGTCGCCTGGCCAACCAAAACCGTGCCTATGGCCTGGGAGCGAGTCGTAACCGGACGACCGGGCCGTCGTGGGGAGGTGCTGCATTCTTGACGATGGCGGGTTTCATTGCGCAACCAGCGAGCGGGGCCACCGCAACTGGCATGTGGCGATTGTCGTTGTGTGCATCAAGTGTGCCGATTGATTCTCTTCGCGTCCCCTTACCAGGACAACAGCTCAAGGAGCGCCGGCGCGCCAAATTCAACCAGTTGTGCGTTCGAGTGCGAAAAATACCCGCTCCAGAACTGCTTCAGATCCATCAAGCAATAACCTAGGTTCAACATGCGGACCCATGAGGTCCGGGTCAGTCGATGGACGACCCATCGGCCTGTAGAACGGTGCAAGGTGCTGGCGTAGATCTTGTAGATCAAGGAAGGGGTCGATGCCTCTCAACAGGTGCGATTGCGGGACGTGGTTGTCGAGGTTGAACGAGTAGAAGAGCTTGTCCTGTCCGCTTTTCAGTTGCCCCATCATGACGTACCTGGCCCGACGCGTCGAACTCGACTCGCAGACCCCACCATCGGGCGTAGCGGTCAGTGCCGATGGTACAGAATGCGGCTTCGCAACATCATCGATAACCGTCACGCGCAACGACAGTGTTTGCGTTCCCTGCTGCGATACAGGCGCCGCGTTTGCTTGCACCGCCGGCAAACCATAAGCACCCTGGAGATATTGACGGCGCCACTTGAACAGCAGATTGGGGTTGATGTCGCTCTGGCGGGCGACCAACGCAGCCGACGCACCGGCTTCGAAGGACTGCTCTGCCAGTTGTCGCTTGAACTCCATCGGGAAGTTCGGCCGCTTGTACGGCCCGCTGTTGCCACGCCCATTCAATACGTCGTCCACTTTGGTGCCCGCAATGTGATTTGGTTGGCACCAAGTCAGCCAGGTTGTGGTGCAAATCGGATGCGTCGATCTGTTACGCTCGATTTTTTGATGGGCGCGAGCCGATGCGTAAGCTGAGAGACATCGACAGATTGTTCAAGGGGCGCCACCTTGATCGCGAAGTTATTGTCCTCTGTGTGCGTTGGTACCTGCGTTACAAGCTTAGCTTTCGAGATCTCGCTGAAATGATGGTCGAGCGCGGTCTGTCGGTGGCCCACACGACGATCATGCGCTGGGTCAAGCGATTCACCCCGGAGTTCGTCGAACGCTGGAACCGCTTTGCGGCACCTGCGGGTCGCTCGTGGCGCGTCGATGAGACCTATCTGAAGATTCGCGGCAGATGGATCTATCTGTACCGGGCGGTGGATCGGGCTAGCCAGACGGTGGACTTCGTGCTCAGGGCGAGGCGCGACGTGGCTGCGGCCAAGGCTTTCTTCAGCAAGGCCATCAGGCATCAGGGCCAGTCGCCGGAGACCATCACGCTCGATGGCTATGCGGCCTCGCACCGCGCGGTGAGAGAGATGAAGGCCGATGGTCTTCTGCCTGAAGACACGAAGGTCAGAACCTCGAAGTACCTGAACAACCTGATCGAACAGGACCATCGGAACATCAAGTCCAGAACAAACGTGATGCTCGGCTTCAAACGGTTCAGGAGTGCCGCGATCACGATTTCAGGCATCGAGTTGATGCATCGTATTCGCAAGGGCCAGTTCGCCCTCTGTGCTCTCGGGCTCAAGGATACCGCTGCACCATCTGTCTGGAGTGCCGTCCTGCTCAATAAATAAGACTTCCTTAGTTATTGAGCAGATCTCGGATCTGCCACCTATTTGCACCAGATCCCTTCATCGAAACGCGAAGTTTCGTCGAATACAATTGCGCGATCGGGTACGTTAATCCTTTTGGGCGCCCGGTAGGTTGTCGACTTCCACCTCCATCGCGAATGGTTTCATTCTCGACTGCTCACACTGGTCGATGCGCGGCCGCGATCGTTCTTTGGATTTCCGAGGTCCCCTCGACGATCTCCAGCACCTTGGCGTCGCCGAACGCGCGTGACACGAGACCTCGCTGCCCGCGGCATTGCCGTCAATCACAAGCGGACTGCTCGAGTGATGCGCCCAGTATGACCTCGGCGCAATACGTCGTCGCCGGTTCGTGCGCACCGCGGACAGTCGACACAATTGCCCCGTCTTCTTAAATCTGTATCGAAACAGCATCCCGCACTCGCCGGACAGGGTCTGGGTTGCGGACATCACCTACGTGGCGCTAGCGTCGGGCGTTGCGTTTCTTGCGGCCATACTCGATGCGTGCAGCCGCATGGTCGTCGGATACGCGATCGGTCGACATATCTATACTGAACTGACGCTTGCCGCTAGAAGTCCGCTTAGCCCCGTGTTTACAAGCCTCTGCCGGCTTAAGTCGATAGGATTGGGAAAGCATGATGTCGTTTTCATCAGACATCTACACGGTCAACGTCAGACGGTTTGGGCAAAAAGGTAGGATGAGACTTGAAATCGAACCGCTGCGAACTATCATGGTTCTACGCACCCGTTGGACAATATTCACAAAATTCCATTCCTGCCCGACCCGTGCTCCCCGTTGTTTTCTGCGGACGGTAGACAGTCCAAAATTTCACGCGTTGTCTCGCTACATTGGCCGGACGAATTTCGTGTACCGGCCTGATTGCAGTCGTTCACCTTTTTGCTAGCACACAGTGGGGTCGTCACCGGCAGCGTCGTCGACGCCGGATAGAAGCGGAGGCAGACATGAACGTGAGACACTCCATCAAAGCCTTGTCGTGGCTGAAAGTTTTGTTGATGTCATTTCTCGTTGTTGCTGTCGTCGACTCTACTGCAGAACAGTTGAAACGTGTCTTTGAGTTGGGTTCGCCGGGAGCGGCACTCGGACAGCCAAACACGGTTCAGGTTGCCGCTGAGCTTGTGAACACGAGTGGAAAAGATGTAATCGACGTCAGGATAGATACGATCCATCTCAACGCTGCCGCCCTGCTAAGTCCGCTTCCACTGCGCATTGGCAATATAAGAGCCGGGAGAGGCGCAATCGTTGAGGCCAGTTTCAGCCGTGGTCAATTGATTGCAGGAAAAGAGTACGCCCTCATTGTGCGCGGCACTTACGAATTACAAAAAAAGGACAATGAGGAAGACAGCGCGAGTGTACGAAATAGTCCGTTCTCTCGTGATATGCGCGCGCATGAAGAGAAACACGAACTTAAGGATAAAGACAAGCACCACGAAGCGGAACGGCGCGACTTTTCCGTGAAGCAGGTCATTGTTTTGCCACCTGATGCTCCGGGCCAGGCCAACGTAGGAACCATTCAGATTCCAAGTTCTACCGTAAAGGGCGGGAGGTTTCCCCATCAGCCGCCTCATTTCGATAACGACGTCAATCAGGCAGCGCCTCCCGTACCGACGACACCGTTTGTATCGGGCGTGCCAACACCCACCAGTACAGGGGCAATGCCTGCTCCTTTTGGCGATCCACCAGCGATTACGTTCAAAGCAAACAACGGGTTGAATGCGACGTCCGCCGGCGTCAACTGCAGCGGCGATTCCGCCGCGGTTTGCGCCGAGCCGAGCGGTGCATCCGGCGGGGGAGTTGTCTTCGCCACAGCAAACTGGCTCGCTGCTTACTCGACCGACGGTGGCAATACGTTTACTCAATTGGATCCAACGAAGATATTTCCCAACGACGCGGTCGGATTTTGCTGTGATCAGATTGTCCAGTACGTGCCGAGCATCGACCGGTTCGTGTGGCTGCTTCAGGGCACCGGTTACCGGCTGGCGATGGCAAGTCCCGCAGACATCAAAGGCAGCGGTGGTACGGCCTGGACCTATTGGAACCTGACACCGCAGCTCTTTGGTCAGCCCGCCGGCACCGGCTTCGACTATCCCGATCTGTCCGTAGGGAACAACTCGCTGTATATCAGTTGGGACGCGGGTGACGGCAATGGTTGTCCCACCGGCTGCACCACCGGATTTCAGGTCGTTCGAACGTCCTTGACTGGAATTCAGGCAGGAGGGACCATCACGCTCGATTTCACTAATCCTTCGAACGGGCCTCAGTCGATTACATGGGGTGATCACATCACACAGAACACAGGTGGGGAAGTGTTCTGGGCGGGTCACAACGGCAACGCCACATTGCGGGTTTTCTCATTGGCAGAAGGCTCGAACACGTATTTCTGGCGAGATGTCGGCATTTCCAGCTGGGCGAACAACGCGCCAACCTCTACGACACCGGATGGCAGAGACTGGCTCGCGAAGAACTTCAATGGTCCGAACGGAAACTCCTTCCCGAGAAACGGCATCATCGGCGCAACGCGTTCAGGAAATCAGATATGGTTTGCGTGGACCGCAGGGACTGGCAATAACTTCAGTCAGCCTCACGTGGAAATGGTGGCGCTCGACCGGAGCAATAATTTCAATAAGATCCAGCAGGTGCAAATCTGGAATAACAGCTACGCATTCGGTTATCCGGCGTTGTCGACGAACTTTTGTACCGGGGAAATCGGGATTTCATTTGAGTACGGCGGCAACGGCAACTACGAGAATCATGTGGTCGGTTTCTGGGGAGATTACGTTGCATACATCACGACCGGTAGCGATGTGGGTACGGACCGATACGGTGACTACGTAACTATTCGGCAGGCGCCACTGACAGATTCGGACCCGGGCAACCTGTTCACCGCGTTTGGCTTCGGCATAAATAAGGTTGCACCTCCCGGAAGCGGTAGCAACACGGATGTTCACTATATCCTTTTCGGGCGGCCGGCTTCGTCGTGCCAGCGCATCGGATAGGACAGCGGCCGATGGGATTCTGCCATTTTGGTGTAAAAATCAATGACAAATGGCAGAAGGTAAACTCGTGAATCTTATCGGAAGGGTGTCAGCCGACTCACTGCTCGAAGGCCGCACTGTCTTCCCACGCGCGCCCCGGTCGGGTCTTGAGTGGGTGGACGTGGTCCGCCATGGGATTTCGTCCCAGGCGCTCGACGCGATGCTCAGATCGATCGGATTATCGCAAGCGGAGTTGGCGCAGGCACTCGATATTCCTGAGCGGACTCTGGCACGTCGCAAGCGCGAAGGTGTCTTGAGTCGTGAAGAGTCAGCAAAGCTGCTGCGGCTTGCGCGCGTGGTCGCGCGCGCCGCGGAGGTTTTCGAGGCTCTTGACCCGGCACTCGCGTGGCTTAAGACTCCGATCGCTGCGCTGGAGGGCGCGACGCCCCTCAGCCTCGTGGATACTGACATTGGCGCCGATAGTGTGATGGACACGCTGGGGCGCATCGAGCATGGCGTCTTTGCGTGATGCTCACCGTGTGGCGGGTGGTCACCCAGCGGTATGCGGATACCGCTTTCTCGGGAGAGGGCGCACGACTCTACGGTGGCAGGTGGAATCCCAAAGGCGTCGCGATGGTGTACACGGCGTAAACGCAATCGCTGGCGCTTCTGGAGATGCTGGTCCAGGATTCGCCGTTGCGTGCGCATTATGTGATGATTCCAGCCAGATTCCCCGAAACTATCGTGGAACGGATCGATCCAGCCAGTTTGCCTGCCGACTGGCGGGACATTTCCGCGCGCGCTGAACTGCAGCAGGTCGGGACGACGTGGTCGCAGAGGCGCACCACTGCCGTGCTGGCCGTTCCCAGTGCAGTAGTTCGTGCTGAAGCCAGCTATTTGCTCAATTCCGATCATCCCGATTTTGCTCATGTTGAAATCGGGGCGCGTGAGGAGTGGCTGACCGATATGCGGTTGCTGCGGCGCGCTGCGCGAGCGGCAGGTGTGTGAGGACCAACGGGCTGAAGAGTAGCCAAGTTCGCGATTTGACGTTTTCACTGTAGTTTACCCGCTTGGGTTCGGATGACTGCATGCACTCGCAAACTTGAGAGGGTATGATGTAGCACAGATGTGACACACGAGAGGTCTCTATGTCTACCACGACGCTCCGCCTTCCGCCCGAACTCCGCGACCGGATCTCAAGACTTGCTGAAGAATCGGGAACTACAGCCCACAGCTTCATGCTGGAGGCGATTGCCGAGAGGGTCGCCAGCGAAGAACTGCGTCGGGAGTTCCTCACTGAAGGTAACGATCGCCTCGCAAACATGCTGGAGAACGGCCTCGGGATTGAGTGGGCCGACATGCGCGACTATCTGGGCCAGCGGGCCGCAGGGCGCGATCCGGAAACACCAAAGGTCAAGCGATGGCGCGAATAGTTCTGGCGCCTGAAGTTCGCGATGATTTTGACCGGATCTTTAACTTCCTGTTTGAACACAATCCCGCGAGCGCCGCAAAACACATTGACGATATTGTTCGCGCGCTAGACATCCTTCAGACGAGTCCTCAAATTGGACGGCCTGTGAGTCGCCCCGGCGCTGTGCGCGAGCTGGTCATTTCGAATGGAGCGCATGGGTATCTTGCGCTGTATCGTTTTGTGGCTGAGCTGGACGTTGTACTGGTGGCCGCCATTCGCAGCCAGAGGGAGTTGCGGTATCGGCGTCCCGGCAATTGAACAACAGGGACACCTGTGGCGCCGGAAGACAGCTCGTTCCATGTGGCTGCCTGTGTGAGCCGGCCACCTATCCGGTTGATTTGACATAACATAATTT
>NZ_BAYE01000048.1 GCF_000685095.1 Paraburkholderia caledonica NBRC 102488 | reverse complement strand
CAGCTTGCTGATGACGACGCGGGGCAGAGACTGATGGGCATTCCGGGGATCGGACCAATCACTGCGAGTATGCTTGCCTCTGAGATCGGCGACGGCACACAGTTCAGATGCGGTCGAGACTTTGCAACTTCGCTTGGTCTTGTGCCCCGTCAGTACAGTACCGGCGGAAAATCCAACCTTCTCGGGATCAGTCGACGTGGCGATAGCCATATCCGAAGTCTTCTTGTGCAGTGCGCCCGGGCATACATGCGCTTTCTGGACAGGCGAACCGGGCCCCTCGCGGAATGGGCCCGCGTGCTGGCCAGCCGGCGTCATTCGAACGTCGTGGCGTGCGCGGTGGCCAACAAGCTGGCCCGAATCGCATGGGCGATAGTCGCCCGACACACGAGCTTTAACGCAGGACCTGTGGCCTTGCCGGCCTGAACCTTTCTAGGAGACCCATCAACACCTCGGCTTTTGCGACGCCTGACACTGATGACCGGAACGGCACACCGGCCTGCGGAAAAACCCGGGAAGTAATGAGGCTTAGAAAGCCGCGCGACTTTATGGGAGCTGCAGGCGCGAACTTCATCATGGCGCGGGGCTCAGCCCTAACCAACGACGCCGTATAGATTTGAGCAAGCCAACCTGACCTCAAGCTGGGAGTTGCAAATCTGGGGCGGACCATAGATTTACTTCGTTTTTGGTGATGAATTTACTTCGCTTTACGTCTCACGACGCGAAATCGTCCAGTACGTGCTGGAATTGAGCGGTGGTCTGACGGGCGCCATTTCGACAATCCTGAACGATGCAGCGGAGCTTGCTATCCGAAACGGCGACGAGTTTATCGGCATCTCAACAAACCCGCGTCATATCCTACACGGCAGGTCAGCCTTCACCTCAGGCAGGTCATACTAGCCTTTGCTAGCGCGTTCGACATGCCCTTTAATTCGGCTGGCACAGATGCAGAGGAGTGCATAGGAATATGCTAAGAAGCTGCAAAATATGCGCAATACCGGAGGTAAATTCTTTGATCCCCAGACGGTGCCCGTCTCGGTGCGCAGATAAAATACGCCTTGTAATATGGCACTATGGGTGTTGCGTGGGCGCCCTTCAACATTTCTTGTGGATGCCGGCAAGCGGAGTGTCACGCTGGGTCTAGTCAGTCGCTTCGGACGATGCGGTCGGGTTTCGATGGTAAAGCCGCGCTAGCCGAATTAATGGACAGCATTAGCGCTCGAATGGACAGCGCTAGCAGAATTAGCGAACTCCAACAGCGGAAGCCTCGCAAGGTACCGGCTTTCCGGCTGGGTTTCGCGTCATACGGCATTAAGCCATTGCAGAATGCGTCCCCAGTCCTGCGGCGTCATGACGCCGAACCAACCGTCGTGATCGGCGTTGGGCAACAGCATGAGCCGGGCGCGACCATGTTCGCTCGCGAAACGTCGTGCATGCGTGACTGGAATCAACTCGTCCCGCCGCGCGCCGACGATGACCAGCGGCCCGTCGTAACGCGATACGGCGGCGACTGAATCAAAGCTGTCATGCAGCAGCCACCGCACCGGGAAAATCGGATACTTCTCAGCGGCCACATCGGCAAGCGAGTCCCACGGCGTAATAAGCACGACGCCGGCGATCGCCGACTCGTTGCCTTTGACCACTTGCGATGCCATGCCCGCGCCAAGCGATTCGCCCACCAGATAGACCGGGCCGCGCCATTGCGAGAGCACGGCCGACAAGGCGTCACGCGATGCAACGGCCGCCGCCTTCATGGTGCGCTTGCCTCGTCGCTTGCCGTGCCCCGGATACTCGACAATGATGACGCGATATCCGGCGCGCACGAATACATGGGCGAGCGGCAACTTGGCCTCCGCCGACTCCTCGTTGCCGTGATAGACGATAAACGTGCCGCGGGGTTCGCGCTCCGTTGGTGTGACGACATAACCCGCGTACACGCTTTGCGCTTTCCACACGTCAATGTCGTTGCCCGGGTCCGTGACCGTGCGCAGATCGGCTGTGTCGGGCGTGGATGGAAGCAGTATGCGGTCCTGCATCAAATACAACGCCAGCGCCGCACTTAGGTAGGCGGCGAGAGCGAAGCATAAGGTGTAGTTAAGCAAGCGCACGCCGTGTCTCGCGCGGTGGACTTCATTAACTTCGGCGCCAGTATGAGGACAATCTGCCGGCTCGGTGCGCCAATCTCCATGCCGCGTTTGCTCACATTTCGCTTACGGAAGGTCCGTCCTGTCCAAACCTCGCCTGAATAGGGGGTACCGTCATTAAAGTGTCTGGCACAATCACCGTTTTAAGGTTGTATACACCTCGTCGTGTAAAACGAATGAAAGTCAAGAATTCTCGACGGTGGGCTACGCGCGGCCGCAAGCGGTGGATCATAGCGGCGGCAGCACTTTTTACCGCCGCCGCCATCCGATCGATACTTCACCCGCTGCTCGGCCCGATCATGCCGGGCACTGCCTTCCTTATCGCCGCCGTGCTCGTAGAGTATTACTGCGGCCTCGCACCCGCACTCGGCGTGATGCTGGCGGGACTGTGTCTCGCGGATTACCTGTTCGTCCCGCCCTACGGACGCATCGACATCATCGATGCGTCGGATATCCGACTGCTGCTCTCGTACACGATCATTACGATTGTTGTCATCACCCTGGTCGAGCGCTTGAGACGCGCGCAGTATCGCGCCGAACTGCTGGCATCGGTGGCGCACTCGCGATATGAAATGCTGCTGCGTGGCGATAACGAGCGCCTGCTCGCGCGTCGCGCTACGGATGAAATGCATCGCATGCTGCATCACATCGCGCAGCACAACCGATCGCTCATTCTCATCAAGGCGCTCGATCCGGCAACGAGCGCGCCGCCCGGAAGCTTCGTCGCGACGGCGGCGACCTCTTCGGCTGCGAGAGTCATCGACGACGAATCGTTTACTACGGGTATCGCTTACGGCGCCAGGCATTCGCAAGTGCATCAGGACGATCTCGCGCGTCTGAACAACCGCCTGGTGCCTGGTCACTACCGCATGCGTTTTCTATCGAGTGGGCACGGTTGGCGCTCAGTCGAATGTGTGTGCGAACGCTTCATTACCCCGTCTGGCGAATTTCTGATCCTTCGGGCGGAGGACTGACCATGAACACCTCTCAATTTCCGGCTGCTCCGGGCTGCGATCACGCGGTACTCATTTTGCACGGCCTTTCAAGTTCTCCGGCGGAATTGCGGTTCCTCTCGCGCGCGCTCGTCGAGGAAGGCTTCGTGACTCACACGCCAGAACTTCGTGGCTACAGCGCCGGCACCGGACACGTACCAATGGAGCAGTGGATCAGCGCAGCCGTCGCCGAATTTGATACGCTCGCAGCGCGACACCGGCATGTTTCGGTGTGTGGCCTGTCCATGGGCGCGACGCTGGCCGCCGCCGTCGCTCAACAGCGCCCGAGCGCGCGCGCGTTGGTGCTGTTGTCGATCACACTCAGCTATGACGGCTGGGCGATACCCTGTTATCGATTTCTGCTCAACTACGCCTATTACACACCATTGCGCTCGCGTTACCGTTATCGGGAGCACGAACCCTATGGCCTGCGCAACGAGGCGTTGCGCTCGAAGATTGCACGCGTGATGCAGAGGGACGGAATCAGTGAAGTCGGGCCCGCGTCCATTGCGATGCCAGCGCTTCACGAAGCGAGCCGGCTTGCAAATTCGGTACGCAGGAAGCTGAAGAGCATAAGCGCCGACTGCCTCATCATTCACGCGATTGACGATGAGACGTCCAGTCCGCATAACGCGCGCTACGTCGTAGCGAACGTCGGGGCGTCGTTTCTTCGCACTATCTGGCTCGACGACTCGTACCACATGATCACATCCGACAACGAACGCGAGGTCGTCGCGCGGGAATGCGCGCTTTTCCTGCGCGAAAGTGCTGCGGCGTCGGCGTCCTGCAACAATTCAACGCCAGTCATATCAAGGGCGCTCGCGCGGCGCCTGAGACAGTTGGCCGCCGTGGCGAGGAAAGCATGAGGCTCGACATCACCTCTTTTGGACGTCGGTGCCTGGCGCTCGCAGCGGCAAGCGCGTGTTGCACAATGGGCGTCGCATACGCCGATGAACCGCACGCCGACAGCGATTGGAAGATCTCGGTCGGGCCGGGCATGTATGTATTCCCCAAGTACCCTGGCTCCTCGCAGCTTCAGGTGCTTCCGTTCCCCGTTCAGGACATTTCATGGAAGGACCGTGTTTTCTCACAGGGTCCCGATGTGCTCGGCGTCAACGTGTTGCAGGGAGAGAACTATCACCTCGGTATGTCGGTCAGCTTCGACTTCCAGTCGCGATCGTCGTCGGATGATGCGCGGCTGAAGGGCTTGCCCGATGTGCACTATGGACCGAAGCTGCGGCTCTTCGGCGATTACACGGTGTGGGCGTTCACCGGAGCGGTGGCGGCCTATCAGGACATCGCGGGAACAGGACAAGGTCTGACGGCGACGGCCGATTTATTTGTATCGGCGCCGATCGGTAAGTGGCTCATTTCGGTGGGTCCGGGCCTCACTTGGGCCAACGCGACGTATACGCAGACCTTATTCGGCATTACGTCGCAGGAAAGCGCGGCATCAGGATTGCCGCGCTACGATACCGGTTCCGGCTTGCGCGATATTCACTTCAACGTGAACGCGAGTTACAAAATCAGTCCGCACTGGTCGGCCAGCATCGAGGCCGCTGTGGGACGCCTCGAGCGTTACGCCGCAGGCAGTCCAATTACCGAGCGCCGGTTCGACCTTAACGGCATGGCCTCCGTGCTTTACCGCTTCTAGCAATGAAAGTCGGTCGCGCGACCTTAGCGGCCGGAATAGCCCCAGCGCACATGCTCCAGTGTGGTCAGAGCGGCAACAGCGGACAAGTAGAAGAGCATCATCAGTGCAACGTCCGCTGTATCCTGCAGAACCGATCCCTGAACGTCCGACCGACGGCGCACGTGAAAGGCGGGATGTGGCCAAACCCGGAAGTTTGCCTGGCGCCCATGAGCTACTTGCCCGAACTCGACACGAACTTCCCTTGTCGACCCAACGTGGTCTCAACGGACATCCAGTCGCTGCGCTTTATTGCCTGCTCGCCAACCGCGTGTCGCGCCTGGCAGCGAGCGTCGGGCGGCGCGCCCGTGCACACCGAAAATAACTGCACATTGACAAAGCGGACGCATTTCATGCGTTGGAGATGTTGCTTGGTTCGCCAATGGGCCGTCTCACTATCCGGCGTTTGACCTCAGCGTTGGATTGGGATGGCTATCAGCCTGAAAGTCACTGATGGCATCACCTGATGTTCTTGCTGACATCCCCCATTCTGGTCGGTCCAGAGACGGAATTAGCCCGACACACTGAATCAGGCATGTCGTTATGCCGTAGGCGCTAGTTAAAGCACACCGGATCGTCAGATGCGGCGGAGAACAGGGTTCAAGCCTGTCTACTTTTTGCCCAGTTGTTCCACGCCATGCGCAGCAGCGTTGCATTGGCCGCCCGTCAGGGGATCAGTACGAGCCCTGAACGCGTGTAGAGGCCTAACATGGACATTCGCGCGACTGCTCGGCTTGCTGAGCGGCCGTTTCGATCACAACGCCGCGGGTCGCGTCGATGAACCTTGGCTTCAATAGAATCACTCGCCCGGGCGGCGGCGCCGCCGAACACGCTCCCAGCGCCGCACGGCAATGCGTGGTTCATAGATGTTTGAGCACAGCGCTCGCCAGCTTGCGCAGTTCGTCGAACTGCGTAACGAGTTCGAGGCACAGAATAAAGGCCAGCATCGCTGACGGCCCCGGGTAGCGTTCGATCCATCGCAGCGCCGGAGTTGCGTAGCGCACGCGGATCGCATCTCGCGTCATGACATAGACGATTCCGATTCCCAAGGCGGCGCCCACCAGCAAATCGGTTGGGTAGTGAAAGCCCAGGTAGGCGCGCGGAACGCAAATGAACAGCACGGTGTAGGTAATCGCCAGCACACCGATGCCCCGCCACACGAGGAGGATCCCGGTGGCGACCCCCATCCATAGCATCGCGTGATCGCTTGGGAAGGAACTCCAACTGGATAGGAGGGCGTCCTTGATAGCGCTACCTGCGAAGTGCAGATGCAGTTCAGCGCTATAGATAGGGCGCACTCTGAACGGCAACCAGTGAGTCAGCAGTCTTCCGACGAAGAGCGCCACGACGCCACTGAGAAGCGTCGCGAGAACCATTTCTCGGCGCCATTCGCGCCTCTCGTCCTGCTGAAACCACATCCACCACAGCACGGGAATGAGTACGAGGCCTTTGAAGGTGTAAAGGTCGGCGATGGATTCTATGGATTGGGTCGCGAAATGACCGAAGTGTACGTTGGAAAGATATGTTTCGATAGACGAATCGAAGTTATTCATTATTTTGTAAGAAATTTGGCTAGTCGCATGAAGAGATAACATAGCCCAATGCGTGCGCCGTATTTTTTCGTACTTACTTTCACATACGACTGTTACTACGCAGTTTCATCGCGAACTTTCACTGACGGCTTACTAGAGTTTCCTCGTCGGTCCGCGTATGCCGACGAACATCGCGCGGCCACGTCTATCGAAAAATTTTCGGGTAGCTATAGCGACATCTGGTTGATACTCGTCGATAGCGCAGCGGAGATGCCGGCCCACTGTGCTCGGGCGACCCAATCGAACTTCGGGCGGGAATTCGCCGACGATCTCATCTTGCGAATGTCCGCTGCATTCCGAGACGCGCCCCACAGTTCGCGGGATGATGACTGTCTGCACCGGGTCGGAAGTACGCGCTGACGACTGTCCGCCCCCTGGGCCGCGAGATTCCCTGGTCGCTTTCCGGCGATGACATTGAAGAGCGGGCTGACGGAGCCCCACCCTGTATAGACATTCGCCTTGCGACGCGCAGCCGTCGGCTTAGGCAGGCAGCGGACATGCCGGATTGCAAATAAAAAGTATCGTCTGAGCCTACTAATTCGAAGGTAATTGCATAACTGTTTGAATGGCAATGAAATAGTCCGCTTGGCACGTCAAACGGCACACTTTTTTCGCCGTAGCAAGATTACGTCTTCGACTTTACGCATTGCTCGTCTTATTGTGCTTGTGGAGGCCACGTCCATTCGTGGCGCGGTCTCGCAACCTTGCAACTAAAACTGGTCCACGTTCCTGGCCGAACATGCGGACCTATTCCGGAGACGACAATGAAAGGACAGCTTTGGTTCGCGTTAACGCTTGGCGCATCTGTTCTGCTCACCGCGTGCGGTGGAAGCTCGGACAACACCTCCACTTCGCCGACCATCAAGACTGCCATCGCGGTACCCAATTCGGCCAGCCCGCCGTTCAGTTTCGACATCAGCTACGCCGATAGCGGCAAGTACTACCTTGCTGACCGGAACAACGCGGCGGTCGACGTGGTCGACACGAAGAGCAACACGCTCATCGCGCAGATCAAGGGCAGTGGCCCCACCGCCTTCACCGGCTTTAATGCGAACACCGATGTTGCCGGCCCTGACGGACTCGTCGGCATCCCCGGCACGAACACCCTCTATGCCGGCGATGTCAACTCGATCAAGGTCATAGACGTCGCCCAGCAGAAAGTCGTCAGCACCATCGCAGTCCCGCCACTCAACACGGCCCCGCATCGCGTCGACGAAGGCTGCTACGACCCGGACGATAACCTGGTGATGTTTTCGAGTCCGGGGGAGACGCCTCCGATTGCGACTTTCATTTCGACGAAGACGAACTCGATCGTCGCGACGTATAGGTTCACTACGTCGTCCGGCCTCGAGGCCTGCGTGTACGACTCCAAGTCGAAGAGCTTCATCGTCAACAACGACGGCACGCCGACCAATCCGGCAGGTGAGGTGAACGTGATTGCCGCGAATACGGTGGTCGCAGGCGTACCGGCGGTGAGCAAAGTGTTCCCGCTTGGCGCATGCGGGCCAACGGGACTCGAACTCGGTCCGAACAACGACATGCTGGTGGGCTGCGATCCGGCCGCCGGCAAGCCGCTTATCACGTTGATCCTCGATCGGACGACGGGCGCCACGCTTGCGAACATTCCATTCGGCGGAGTCGATCAGGTCGCGTACGACGCGGTGTCGAACCGCTATTTTCTCCCGGCTCGTCATGAGACCGCGACCGGCATCGCGGCCGCCTCCGGCTTCACGCCGATACTCGGCACAGTCGACGCGTCGACGCGCACTATCATCGACAAGCTGGCGGTCGGCAACGGTGTACATTCGGTCGCGGTGGATGGCGCCTCGGGTCAGGTGTACGTGCCCTTCCAGCCAGGGGTCGCGGCTTTCCCGAATGGCGGGATTCATGTCATCACTACGCATTGAGGGCGTATGAACCGCTGCCGGCGTGGAGGTTGCTGCACGATCCCCGCCGGTAGCGTTCCTTGAAGCCTGGGGCTTCAAGGAGCGCGTTTCCGCTGCGCAAGAATGCATTAGGGTTGTCTGCTCCTCGCCGACTGGGAAGATCGAGACCGACCGCCGCACCATAAAGCGGCCCGTCTTGAAATTTTTGTCGCTCCGCACCGGATCTGTTATTTTTATTTCAGGGTATTCTCATGGATACCGGTACTGTCAAGTGGTTCAACGATAGCAAAGGCTTTGGCTTCATTACTCCGGACGCTGGCGGCGACGATCTGTTCGCTCACTTCTCGGAAGTTCGGGGCGATGGCTTCAAGACGCTCGCCGAAAACCAGAAGGTGAGCTACGAGACCAAGCGCGGGCCGAAGGGTATGCAGGCCGCGAATATCTCGCCGCAGTAACGTATTTCAGGGGCCGGCCTGCCGGCCCTTAGCTTTGTCAGCCTGACCAGCATCCTCGCGGAGCCCCTGCGCTCCCGATCTGATCGCCGCGTTTCAACGTGCGCGTCATTTTTCTTTCGACACGATCCGTCTCGCCCCGTTTTTCAATTTATACAGCCTGTACGATCTGATGTCGTGCGGTCGGTTATCGCTTATGCAAAAGAATAAACACATCCACCATTACAACGGTTATTCAGTCTCGCCGTCCGCTCACCGCTTACCTGACGGCTGGTTTGCTGCAAATCTGCTGCTCACCAAAGGTGACGCCCTCAGTGCTGAGCCGGTTTCTTACCAGTTTGATGCGCTCGACTATTTTGATAGCGAAATGCAGGCCTTGGGGCACGCTGCAGTATGGGCACGCGGCTGGGTCGATAGCCGCGGTTAAGCCGGCATGGCGTGCACCGCATGAGCGGCGCTGCCTGGCCTGGCGCTCGCCGGTCCGATCAGAATCTGGTCCCTGTCGTATGCGTGTCGCCGTATCGCCGGAGTTTCAGTGTCCGAATGACGAAGACCCGGTACCCACGTCAACTAGATTGTCGTGAAACGTCGTACTGAACAACGCGAGGATGTGAGGCTCACGCCTCATCTCCCTCGCATGCGCTCATATCGCCAGGTCGGATCGCCTGATCTGCGCAGCGGTATTCCCGTCATTCCCATCGAGGAGCAGAGATGGCTTTATTGGTCATGCAGGTCGCAGTGAGCGGAGAACTGGTGGAGGTGTTCGAGATGCCGGTTGATGACGTTGACGGACACCGGATGCTCGCCTGCGCAAACGAGGACGGGCGGGTGATTTATCGTGCCGGCCAGATCCCCGAAGACGGTGAGGTCTGGATCGATCTCATCGACCGGGACAGCGAGACGCTGCTTGATCAGGTGGCATGTTTTCATCGGGCGGACGCCGCCGACGCGCTGCAGCTTCATTTCGACATGAATGCCGGGGTGGTTAAAGACTGTCTTTCAAAGACAAATGTTGCCTCGCTGTATGCGAGGCATCGCATAGCTGCGCAGGCTTACTTCCGCAGGATCAATCGCCTCGTCGACTGCTCCGTGGTGAGCTCCAGACAAAGCAATCGCCGGCGGGTAGGTGACGCCAGTGTAATGGATCTCGTCATTGAGCTTTGCAGGCGGCTCGACGGTGCGGACACCCTGCTCGCGCTGAACGAGCTGCCGGTGCCCGTACAGGCCGCGGCCGGGCAACTGAAGGAAGCGGCGAAGTCCTACGCGGCGGCTGTGCAGCGTCTGTAAAGGGTTATCGAGCGCGCAGCCGCGGAGGCAAAGGAGAGTGCGTCATGCAGAGAACCGTGAGCTATCGCGGCCTCGAGATTTACATGGAGCTGCGGCCCACATCGAAAGACATGTTCGAGCCGTGGCTCCCGCAATGCGGGACAGCCGCGTTTGGCACACTGATCCAGGTTCGTGGACCCGTATTCACGTCGGTGGGCTTACCTTGTCGCGGATTGCGGGGCAGGCGTCAATCGACCTTATTCTCGGTCCGGAAGGCTAGCTCGACATGCAGTACATGCCCGCACACAGGCGCGGTTTCATACTGCACCTTGCCGCCTGTAAGTGCGGTGAGAGAAGCATCGGCAAAATACTTTACAGGAATGCCTGATGGACGAACGGAAACGGGACAGCATGATTGCGTATCTGCGCCACCGCATGGATGACTTCGGCATCAGCCCGGATGACCTTGTTTCTTTCCTGACGACCAGGCCTGCGGGACCGGATACGGGTCGCTACCGTAGCGCGGGTGGCGATACCTGGAGCGGGGAAGGTGAGACACCTCAATGGCTGAAACA
>NZ_BAYE01000049.1 GCF_000685095.1 Paraburkholderia caledonica NBRC 102488 | reverse complement strand
GATGGCCGGGCAAATGTCCCAGGTCTCACAGGCATGGCACGCATCAGAACCGCCGCGGACCTCACAATCGTCACAGTCAGTTAGCACAACGGTGGTCCATCACGACCACCTCACCTCGCTTACCGGGCTGACAGCGGCCTGCGACCGCATCCAGTGGAGCCTGAACATCGAACACGGCCCGATCTGGCGCGTGGGCCACTTGGAGACGCCCGACGAAACGCGCGTACTGATCGCGATCCATCACCTGGCCGTGGACGGCGTTTCCTGGCGCGTGCTCCTCGAAGAACTGCAAACCGCCTACGAACAGGCCGAACGCGACGAACCAATTGCACTGCCGGCGCCGTCGATGTCATGGCGCGCCTGGGTGCGCGCGCTCGATCAATATTCGCACTCCGATGTAGTTCAGTCCGAATCCAGTTGGTGGCAGAACGCGCTGAGTGTCCTCGATGAGGCTTCGGAACTTCCGTTGCGTGCACCCGCAGGCACGCGCGTCGCCGAAAGCGAAACCATCGACTGGACACTCGACGCAAGCCGCACGCGCGATCTGCTGCAAAACGCGTCGCGCGCCTACCGCACGCGCGTCGACGAGTTGCTGCTCGCCGCGCTTGCGCAGGCGCTGGGCGCGTGGAGCGGCGCGACTGAAATTGCCGTCGAACTGGAAGGCCATGGCCGCGAAGACGTGATCGACGGTGTCGACCTGAGCCGCACCGTCGGCTGGTTTACGACGCGTTTCCCGGTCGCGCTTCCAGGAGTCCCGGCAGCACCTGGCGATGCGCTCGTTGCGGTCAAGGAGCGCGTGCGTGCCGTGCCTCACAAAGGGATGCACTGGGGGCTGCTCGACGCGAGCCGCGTGCGGCAGCGTCCGGCGATCAGCTTCAACTATCTCGGGCGCTTCGATCAGTCGTTCGATCCGGCGTCGCGCTTCACCTTCAGCTCCGATGCTGCAGGCAGCAGCCAAGGGCCCGGCGCGCGCGTCGATTACGCGCTCGACCTCAACGGCATCGTCACCGGCGACTCGCTGCTGCTACGCTGGCGCTTCGACCCGGCACGCATTGCGCGTGAAAGCGTCGAGCGCATTGTCGCGGCGTTCGATCAGCACGTCGACGCACTGATCGCGCATTGCGTTGCCGCACCGCCGGGCGCGACAGCGTCGGATTTCCCGTTGTCGGGCCTCGACCAGGTGCAGTTGCGCGCGCTGCGCCTGCCGCTTGGCGGCGTCGCCGATATCTATCCGGCCACGCCATTGCAGCAGGGCTTGCTCTATCACAGCGAGTTGCAGCAGGGCGAGGGCGTCTATGTGAACCAGTTGCTGCTGACGCTCGGCGGCCGACTCGACGCCGCCGCCTTGCGCGCCGCCTGGCAGGCCGCCATCGCGCGGCATGACATGTTGCGCACGCGCTTCGAGTGGCGTCATGGCGAAGCGGCGTTGCAGATCGTTCAGCGCGAGGCCGTGCTGCCGTTTGCGGTGCACGACTGGCGCGATGCACACGACTACGACGCGCGCCTCGCCGCGTGGCGCGCGGCGGACATCGCTGCCGGCATCGATGCGTCGCGCGCGCCGCTGATGCGTGTGAACGTGTTCCGGCGTCCAGATGGCCGCTTCGACCTCGTGCGTACCCATCACCATGTGCTGACCGACGGCTGGAGCGGCGCACGTCTGCTCGCCGAAGTATTCGACGACTACGAGCGTGCGTTGGGTGTTTCGCCGCGCGACGGTGCGCGAGCCGCCGCGGGCATGCCGCCACCGTACCGGCGCTATGTCGAGTGGCTCGCTGTGCAACCCGATCCACGGGATTGGTGGAGCGAGCGGCTCCCCGCTGCCGACGATACCGGCACGCTCACAGCCAGCCTTGTCGCGCCCCTCGGCACAGATTCGAACGAGACGGCGAGCGTGCCACCCAAGCTCACGCTCGGACTGGACGCGCCGCTCGATGCGCGGGTGCGCCGCGCTGCGCAGCGGCATCGCGTGACGCTCAATACGTTGATGCAGGGTGCGTGGGCCGTGCTGCTCGCGCGGGTGAGCGGCATGCGGACGGTGGCCTTCGGTGTCACGGTGTCGGGGCGGCCCGCATCTCTGGCTGGATCGGATGAAATGTTCGGACTGTTTATCAATAGCCTGCCCGTGTTTGCAGCGGTGCCCGGCGAGTTGGCGATACCGGCCTGGCTCGACGAATTGCAGGCCTACAACATGCAAATGCGTGAGGTCGAGCATACGCCGCTATCGTCGCTGCAGCAGTGGGCGGGTCGCAGCGGCGACGCGTTGTTCGACAGCCTGATCGTGTTCGAGAACTATCCGGTTGTGGCCCGAGCGGCGTCCACGGAAACTGATGCGCTGCGTGTGGAGCACGTGGATTCGTTCGAACGCACGCACTATCCGCTGACGCTGACGATCCTGCCGGCGACGCACATCGAATTGCAATGGCAGTGGGACAACCGGCGGCTCACACCCACTCAGGTCGAGCAGTTGCAGCGGCAATATCTCGGGCTGCTTGATCAGCTCGCTGACGACGGCGAGCACGCGCCGCGCTTCGTCGGTGAACTTGCGGTGCGGCGAGCTGCGCCGCGTGCCGAGCCGTTGCCAGAACCCGCGCCGCTCGCGTGGCACGAGCGCTTCTCGGCTGAGGCCGCGCGCATGCCGCATCGCATCGCCATCCGGCAAAATGGCGAAGCATTCGACTACGCAACGCTCGCCCGTTGGTCCGCAACGATCGACGCGCGTTTGCGTGCGAGCGGCGTCGCGCGAGAGCAGTGCGTAGCCGTCTGCATGCGCCGCTCGCCGGCGCTGATTGCCTGCATGCTCGGCGTGTGGCGCAGCGGCGCGGCGTATGTGCCGCTCGACCCGTCGTTCCCGGCCGAGCGCCTCGCTGCCATGCTGGACGACGCGCGGATAACGCGGGTCATCGCAGACGAAGAAGGGCGCGCGCGGCTCGGCGGCGCGCTCGACGGTCGTATCGTGGTGAATGGTGGGATCGGCGCAGAGGTCGGAGTTGCGGAGGCTGCCGAAGTTGTTGAAGCCGGTACAGCTAGCAAGGCCACCAACGCTTCCGGGGCTACCCGTGTCCCTGAAACCGTCGTCCAGGCGGCCACAGTGCCGCCACCCGTATCGCCGTGCACCGGCTCCGAACTCGCCTACGTGATCTACACGTCAGGTTCGACAGGGCGACCCAAGGGCGTTGCGGTTTCTCACGGCGCGCTGGCGAGGCTGCTCGCGAGTGTCGATGTCGTCATGGGAATCGATAAGGATGACGTACTATTGTCGGTCACTACACCGTCGTTCGACATTTCACTGCTGGAATTCTGCCTGCCGCTCATGAAAGGCGCTTGCGTCGAAATGGCCGACGCCGCCACCGTCGCGGACGGCGCTGCGCTCGCGCGGCTTATCGACGAAAGCGGTGCAAGCGTCATGCAGGCAACACCGAGCGGCTGGCGTCTGCTGATCGAATCGGGTTGGCGCGGTGCGTCGCGTGGACGACTCACTGGCATCGCCGGCGGCGAGCCGTTGCCCGCAGACCTGACGGTTCAACTCGCGCAACGCGGCGTCGATTTGTGGAACCTCTACGGCCCGACCGAAACGACGATCTGGTCGACTTGCGCCCGGGTGCGCCAAGGCGGAGCGGTCACCATTGGTCGCGCGCTGCATGCGAACGCGCTGCGCATCGTCGACGCGAGCGGACAGTTGACGCCGCAAGGCGGCGTCGGGGAGCTGTGCATCGGCGGCGACAATCTTGCGCGCGGTTATCCGGGTCGCGCCGGACTCACCGCCGAGCGCTTCGTGCCTGATCCGTACGGGCCGCCGGGCGCGCGGATGTACCGCACAGGTGACCTGTGCCGCGAGCGGCCCGACGGCGAGGTCGAATGCCTTGGCCGGATCGACCAGCAGGTCAAGCTGCGCGGTTATCGAATCGAACTGGGCGAAATCGAGGGGGCACTGCGCGACTACGACGGCGTGCTCGACGCCGCAGTCGCGCTCGTGCCGCGCGCGGGTGACGCCGAAGCGCGGCTCGTCGGCTATGTGGTGGGCCAATCATCCGCGGAACCGGCAGGCTGGCGCCAGACGCTTGCCGCGCGTCTGCCGGGCTACATGGTCCCCGCGGCGCTCTACCAGATCGACAAGCTGCCTCGCACAGCGAACGGCAAGCTCGATCGCAACGCGCTCGCGCGGTTCGAGGTGTCGCCGCAAAGCGAGGTGCAGTGGGCGGAGCCATCGGGCGAGATCGAAGGGCTGACGGCGCGGCTGTTTGGCGATGTGCTGGGGCTCGCGCGTGTCGGCGCCGACGACGATTTCTTCGCGCTCGGCGGCCACTCGCTCGCGGCGGTGCGATTGATCGCCAGACTGTCGGAACAGCTCGGACGCAAGGTTGCGCTCGCGGCGCTGTTCGACAGTCCTACACCGAGGCTGTTGGCTCGACTGCTCATGGACGTTGTGGATGGAAACCCGCAGGTCGACGTGTCGCCGGGAAAGATCGGGAACGATGAGTTGCACGCGCTCGATGGACTGTTCGATGCGCTGGATTGAGAAGCGAACACCATGCGCGGGCGCGACGCGCTCGCTTACCTATTCAGACTGACCAGACTGACGTCATGCAGACCACGACCCGCAACCAACTGGCCGCCGCGCCGGATTCTTCCACAGGCATCGGCGACGCGCCGAGCCACGCGCTCGCGATCGCGCGCAAGTACGCGGCACTGTCGCCGGAGCGTCGGCGCCGTTTTCGCGAGAAGGCGAGCGAGCAGGGCATGGATCCCGCACGTCTGCCGATCGTGCCGTTGTCGCGCGAGGCCGGCGACGCGAACGATGCAGACGGCGTACCTTCTTCGCCCGGCTCCGCGCGTTACCCCCTTGCGCCCGCACAGGAGCGCCTGTGGTTCTTGTGGAGACTCGATCCGCAGAACCCGGCGTACAACCTGTCGCGCACCCTACGGTTGACGGGACGTCTCGACGTGCCTGCATTGCGCCGTGCATTCGGTGCGCTCGTCGCACGCCATGGCGCACTGCGTACGCGCTTCGTAGAGACGCGCGGCGTGGTGGCGCAGCACATCGGCGACGGCGCGCACTACCTGTGGCGCGAGCACGCGCTCGAAGACGCCGCGCAACTGAGCGACATGCTGCGTGCCGCCGCGCGCGAGCCATTCGACCTGGTGAAGGGGCCGCTGCTGCGTGTCGATCTCATCGCGATCGGGGCAGAGCGTCACGCGCTCTCGATAGCCGTGCATCACATCGTGTCCGACGGCTGGTCGCAGTCGCTGCTCGTTCGCGAACTCGCGGCGCTGTATCGCGCGGCGCTCACGGACCAGAACGCGCCGCTGGCTCGCGCGCTGCCGCCCGTCGAAATTCATTTCGGCGACGTCGTTGCATGGCAGCGTGAATGGCAGGACGGCGCGCCCGTCGACAACCTCGCGTACTGGACGCAGCGCCTCGGCACCGAGCGTCCCGCGCTCGAACTGCCATTGGACCGACCGCGCGCTGCGGTGCGCGGCATCGAAGGCGGACGCGCGCGGCGCGACGTCGCCCCAGTGCTCGCCGGGCGCTTGCGCGAACTCGCGCGCGCGCAGCGCACGACGCTTTTCACCGTACTGCTCGGCGCGTATGCCGCCTTGCTGTACCGCTATAGCGGGCAGCCGGGCGTACGGATCGGCGTGCCGTCGGCGGGACGGCAGCGCAGCGAGACAGAAGGGCTGATCGGCTTTTTCGTCAACACGCTCGTGATCGACGTCGACGTGGACGGCCGCATGCCGTTCGGCACGCTGCTCGCCGGACTTCATGAGCGTGTGCTCGAAGCGCATGCGCACCAGGGGGCGCCGTTCGGCAGCATCCTCGACGCATTGCGGATCGAACGCGATCTCGGGCGCTCGCCGCTGTTTCAGGTGATGTTCAACCTCGAGCAGGCGACGAGTAGCGCGTCTGTGGCGATGCCAGGACTCGTCGTGGAGCCGGAGGCAGGCGGCACGGACACGGCGCGTTTTGATCTTGTGCTGAACGTAGTGGACGACGGGCACGGCCTGCGCCTGATGTTCAACTATGCGGCGGATGTGTTCGATGCAAGCACCGTCGAGCGAATTGCATTGCAGTACGAATCGATTCTCACGCAGATGGCCGAGGACGCCGCGCAACGCGTTGGATCGGTGACGCTGCCTCGTCGGTATGAAGCAGCACCGTTGCAGCGTTGTGCGTTCGAGTCGCTCGGGATGGCGCTCGCGACGCAGGCGAAGCGCTCACCGGATGCGATTGCGTTGCGCTGCGAGGACGAATCGCTCACCTATGCGGAACTGGACGCGTGGTCGGCGATGCTGGCCGCACGGCTCGCCGCGCGAGGCGTTGGCGCCGAGCGGCGCGTGGGGCTGTGCGTGGCGCGCGGCCCGGCGCTGATTGCAGCGCTGCTTGGGATCATCCGCTCGGGCGGGGCGTTCGTCCCGCTCGATCCTGAGTATCCGCCCGCGCGTCTTGTGCAGATGATCGACGACGCGGGCATCGTGCAGGTGGTGGCCGATAGCGCTAGCGCGAAGCAGATGGCGGCGGTGCTGGCGGGGTGTGAGGTGGTTGAGGTGGGAGGCGCCGTCTTGGCGACTCAGCCGGATGACGACGCAAGCGCGGAAACAGCGACAGCAGCGGCAACAGACTTCCTCGACGCCCCCCTTCATCCCGACCAGCTGG
>NZ_BAYE01000050.1 GCF_000685095.1 Paraburkholderia caledonica NBRC 102488 | reverse complement strand
TTTATCGCCGCGTAAACGCAGAAACCCCACCTGTGTTGGGGTGGGGTTTCTGGTGCTGCTGGGGAGCCTGACGATTACCTACTTTCACACGGGCAATCCGCACTATCATCGGCGTGGAGTCGTTTCACGGTCCTGTTCGGGATGGGAAGGGGTGGGACCGACTCGCTATGGTCATCAGGCTTTGACGGGTTGCCGTACTGCCGGTGGGGCAATACAGCCAATCGGGAAGAAGTAGCTGAGAGGATGCCTCTCGTTTTGCACGTTTATGCGTGCGGGCTGTGCAGTTTCTGGCACAACATCGATCACTCAACCGTGTGTGGTCTGCATAAGACCCTGCGCGTGGCGCAGGGTGGGGCATCCATAAGTGCTGAAGCACTAACGGCTGCCGACACACACCTGTTATAGGATCAAGCCTTACGGGCAATTAGTATCAGTTAGCTGAGCACATTACTGCGCTTACACACCTGACCTATCAACGTCCTGGTCTTGAACGACCCTTCAAGGGGCTCGAAGCCCCGGGGATATCTCATCTTAAGGCGAGTTTCCCGCTTAGATGCTTTCAGCGGTTATCTCTTCCGAACATAGCTACCCGGCGATGCCACTGGCGTGACAACCGGTACACCAGAGGTTCGTCCACTCCGGTCCTCTCGTACTAGGAGCAGCCCCCTTCAAATATCCAGCGCCCACGGCAGATAGGGACCAAACTGTCTCACGACGTTTTAAACCCAGCTCACGTACCTCTTTAAATGGCGAACAGCCATACCCTTGGGACCGGCTACAGCCCCAGGATGAGATGAGCCGACATCGAGGTGCCAAACACCGCCGTCGATATGAACTCTTGGGCGGTATCAGCCTGTTATCCCCAGAGTACCTTTTATCCGTTGAGCGATGGCCCTTCCATACAGAACCACCGGATCACTATGACCTGCTTTCGCACCTGCTCGACTTGTCGGTCTCGCAGTTAAGCACGCTTATGCCATTGCACTATCAGCACGATTTCCGACCGTACCTAGCGTACCTTCGTACTCCTCCGTTACACTTTGGGAGGAGACCGCCCCAGTCAAACTGCCTACCATGCACTGTCCCCGATCCGGATTACGGACCAAGGTTAGAACCTCAAACAGATCAGGGTGGTATTTCAAGGATGGCTCCACGCAGACTGGCGTCCACGCTTCATAGCCTCCCACCTATCCTACACAGACCGGTTCAAAGTCCAATGCAAAGCTACAGTAAAGGTTCATGGGGTCTTTCCGTCTAGCCGCGGGGAGATTGCATCATCACAAACACTTCAACTTCGCTGAGTCTCGGGAGGAGACAGTGTGGCCATCGTTACGCCATTCGTGCAGGTCGGAACTTACCCGACAAGGAATTTCGCTACCTTAGGACCGTTATAGTTACGGCCGCCGTTTACCGGGACTTCAATCAGGAGCTTGCACCCCATCATTTAATCTTCCGGCACCGGGCAGGCGTCACACCCTATACGTCCACTTTCGTGTTTGCAGAGTGCTGTGTTTTTATTAAACAGTCGCAGCCACCAGTTTATTGCAACCCCTTCACCCTCCTGGCGCAGGCCAGTCAAGCTACAGGGGCGTACCTTATCCCGAAGTTACGGTACCAATTTGCCGAGTTCCTTCTCCCGAGTTCTCTCAAGCGCCTTAGAATACTCATCTCGCCCACCTGTGTCGGTTTGCGGTACGGTCTTGTTGAACTGAAGCTTAGAGGCTTTTCCTGGAACCACTTCCGATTGCTTCGTCACCGAAGTGACTGGCCTCACACCCTTGAATTACGCGCCCGGATTTGCCAAAGCGCCTTCTCCAATGCAAGGACCGGGACTTCCAACACCCGGACAACCTTCCGCGATCCGTCCCCCCATCGCATTCAACAATGGTGCAGGAATATTAACCTGCTTCCCATCAGCTACGCATTTCTGCCTCGCCTTAGGGGCCGACTCACCCTACGCCGATGAACGTTGCGTAGGAAACCTTGGGCTTACGGCGAGGGGGCCTTTCACCCCCTTTATCGCTACTCATGTCAGCATTCGCACTTCCGATACCTCCAGCACACTTTCCAGTGCACCTTCGCAGGCTTACGGAACGCTCTCCTACCATGCACATAAATGTGCATCCGCAGCTTCGGTATATGGCTTAGCCCCGTTACATCTTCCGCGCAGGACGACTCGATCAGTGAGCTATTACGCTTTCTTTAAAGGATGGCTGCTTCTAAGCCAACCTCCTGACTGTTTTAGCCTTCCCACTTCGTTTCCCACTTAGCCATATTTGGGGACCTTAGCTGGCGGTCTGGGTTGTTTCCCTCTTGACACCGGACGTTAGCACCCGATGTCTGTCTCCCGTGATTGCACTCTTCGGTATTCGGAGTTTGCTATGGCGTAGTAATCCGCAATGGACCCCACAACCATGACAGTGCTCTACCCCCGAAGGTGATACACGAGGCACTACCTAAATAGTTTTCGGAGAGAACCAGCTATTTCCAGGTTTGTTTAGCCTTTCACCCCTATCCACAGCTCATCCCCTAACTTTTCAACGTTAGTGGGTTCGGACCTCCAGTACGTGTTACCGCACCTTCATCCTGGCCATGGATAGATCACCTGGTTTCGGGTCTACACCCAGCGACTGAACGCCCTGTTCGGACTCGCTTTCGCTACGCCTGCCCTAATCGGTTAAGCTTGCCACTGAATGTAAGTCGCTGACCCATTATACAAAAGGTACGCCGTCACCCCTTCGCAGAGGCTCCGACTGTTTGTATGCATGCGGTTTCAGGATCTGTTTCACTCCCCTCCCGGGGTTCTTTTCGCCTTTCCCTCACGGTACTGGTTCACTATCGGTCGATCACGAGTATTTAGCCTTGGAGGATGGTCCCCCCATCTTCAGACAGGATTTCACGTGTCCCGCCCTACTTGTCGTACACCTAGTTCTTCCTCGCTGTTTTCGTCTACAGGGCTATCACCTGCTATGGCGGCACTTTCCAGAGCCTTCGACTAACAATGAAGATAAAGAGTACAGGCTGGTCCCATTTCGCTCGCCACTACTCTGGGAATCTCGGTTGATTTCTTTTCCTGCGGTTACTTAGATGTTTCAGTTCACCGCGTTCGCTTCACATGACCTATGTATTCAGTCATGGATACTCCATTCGGAGTGGGTTTCCCCATTCGGACATCTACGGATCAAAGCTCGTTTGCCAGCTCCCCGTAGCTTTTCGCAGGCTACCGCGTCCTTCATCGCCTGTGATCGCCAAGGCATCCACCACATGCACTTGTTCGCTTGACCCTATAACGGGTGTGTCTCTGTCGGTCCCACGTAAGCGCTTTAGCGCTTACGTGGGCCCCATCCCCGAAGGGGACAAGGTGCCCGATTGAGTTTCCACTCGCTACAGGTTGAGTATTCGTGTTGCGCCGTATTCCAAAGCAATCTTTCGATCACTTAAAAATACATCGATACAATCACAACCCTGATTCACCTACTCATGTACCCATCTCTAAGTACACTTTCGTGAATCTCTTTACTACTTCTTCCTGATTGTTAAAGAACGTTCAGCCGATAGCGCGATTGCTGTAACCGCGTATCCTTACTGACTGGCTCAATCGCCAATGCACAACGCTCTGTGTACCTGACACAGAACCCTACGCATTGAGGATTGGTGGAGGATGACGGGATCGAACCGACGACCCCCTGCTTGCAAAGCAGGTGCTCTCCCAGCTGAGCTAATCCCCCAGTCATACAGTCACCCCAGAGGCATTCAGACGCCCAGCGCACCAGACAAGACAGTGGTGGGTCTGGATGGATTCGAACCATCGACCCCCGCCTTATCAAGACGGTGCTCTAACCGACTGAGCTACAGACCCCTGAGTCTGTCTGCGTTTCTTCACTACGACAGCCGATAAGCGTGAGCGCTCAACGTTTGACACGTCCAGCTCGAGAAAGGAGGTGATCCAGCCGCACCTTCCGATACGGCTACCTTGTTACGACTTCACCCCAGTCATGAATCCCACCGTGGTAAGCGCCCTCCTTTGCAGGTTAGGCTACCTACTTCTGGTGAAACCCACTCCCATGGTGTGACGGGCGGTGTGTACAAGACCCGGGAACGTATTCACCGCGGCATGCTGATCCGCGATTACTAGCGATTCCAGCTTCACGCACTCGAGTTGCAGAGTGCGATCCGGACTACGATCGGTTTTCTGGGATTGGCTCCCCCTCGCGGGTTGGCGACCCTCTGTTCCGACCATTGTATGACGTGTGAAGCCCTACCCATAAGGGCCATGAGGACTTGACGTCATCCCCACCTTCCTCCGGTTTGTCACCGGCAGTCTCCCTGGAGTGCTCTTGCGTAGCAACTAGGGACAAGGGTTGCGCTCGTTGCGGGACTTAACCCAACATCTCACGACACGAGCTGACGACAGCCATGCAGCACCTGTGTTATGGCTCCCTTTCGGGCACCCCCACCTCTCAGCAGGGTTCCATACATGTCAAGGGTAGGTAAGGTTTTTCGCGTTGCATCGAATTAATCCACATCATCCACCGCTTGTGCGGGTCCCCGTCAATTCCTTTGAGTTTTAATCTTGCGACCGTACTCCCCAGGCGGTCAACTTCACGCGTTAGCTACGTTACCAAGTCAATGAAGACCCGACAACTAGTTGACATCGTTTAGGGCGTGGACTACCAGGGTATCTAATCCTGTTTGCTCCCCACGCTTTCGTGCATGAGCGTCAGTATTGGCCCAGGGGGCTGCCTTCGCCATCGGTATTCCTCCACATCTCTACGCATTTCACTGCTACACGTGGAATTCTACCCCCCTCTGCCATACTCTAGCCCGCCAGTCACAAATGCAGTTCCCAGGTTAAGCCCGGGGATTTCACATCTGTCTTAGCGAACCGCCTGCGCACGCTTTACGCCCAGTAATTCCGATTAACGCTTGCACCCTACGTATTACCGCGGCTGCTGGCACGTAGTTAGCCGGTGCTTATTCTTCCGGTACCGTCATCCCCCACGGGTATTAACCACGAGGTTTTCTTTCCGGACAAAAGTGCTTTACAACCCGAAGGCCTTCTTCACACACGCGGCATTGCTGGATCAGGCTTGCGCCCATTGTCCAAAATTCCCCACTGCTGCCTCCCGTAGGAGTCTGGGCCGTGTCTCAGTCCCAGTGTGGCTGGTCGTCCTCTCAGACCAGCTACAGATCGTCGCCTTGGTAGGCCTTTACCCCACCAACTAGCTAATCTGCCATCGGCCGCCCCTGTAGCGCGAGGTCCCGAAGGATCCCCCGCTTTCCTCCGCAGAGCGTATGCGGTATTAATCCGGCTTTCGCCGGGCTATCCCCCACTACAGGACACGTTCCGATGTATTACTCACCCGTTCGCCACTCGCCACCAGGATTGCTCCCGTGCTGCCGTTCGACTTGCATGTGTAAGGCATGCCGCCAGCGTTCAATCTGAGCCAGGATCAAACTCTTCAGTTCAAACCTGTTACTGTTTTCGGTTGTTTTACCAACCGGTCGCTCACTCAACGTACTGACGAAGTGTTCAACCATCTCTCGATGACCAAACCTTCCTTTCATTACTGTGTGAGACTTGATACTTTCGCTTTATGTGAATCCGAAGATCCACCCGCGTCGCGCATCAAGCGCCCACACTTATCGGCTGTTAGTTTTTAAAGATC
>NZ_BAYE01000051.1 GCF_000685095.1 Paraburkholderia caledonica NBRC 102488 | reverse complement strand
TTCGGACCGATTCGGTTAGGGGCTGCCATTTTTTAGAATGCTCCGAAGAGTTTCGCCGCGAAGGCGATCGTGAGAAGCGAGGACACGACGAACACGACGATGGAGGTCTGCCTGCCACCTTCCTTGTTGACCGCGCGGTGCGTGTCCATCACGAGGTGACGGATGCCTGCGCAGAAGTGGAACAGGAACGCCCACGCGAGCACCAGCGTGATGAGCTTGACGATGATGTTGGAGAGAAAGCCCTTGAAGACCTCGAAGCTCAGTTCGGAGGTCAGGCTCTGGTCGAAGAGGTACAGCAGGAACGGAAGGAAAACAAACAGCAGACCACCGCTCAAGCGATGAAGAATCGACACGCGCCCCGCAAGCGGCAGGCGATACGCCGTCAATATCTGCCCGATACCGATGTTCCGGAATTCCGGCCTCGGTTTTTTTACGGCTTCAGCCATGCTAGACCCCTACTTGTAGTCACACTAATCCGCAATTTTAGCGCCTTTTCATATCGCGCTGCAGCGAAAACCCCGACAGGTCCGTTGCAGCACGCGCAATAAAGGCACCGTCAAAAGGCACGCGTACGAGACGCCGCGCCTTCATTCAGGCCGATTCAGCTCAGATCGTTCTGATAGTAATACCCGGTTGTGACATACCAACCTCGCCGGACTTCCACCGGCCTGTCACCGTAGGTATAGGACACGCGCTCCACCGACAGCAGCGGGAAACCCGGCGGCACGTGCAGCAGATCGGCCACCGACGGCTCTGCCGCGACCGCGCGGATTTTCTCCGTAGCGCGGATCATGCGCGTGCCGAATTCCGTCTCGAACATCGCGTACAGGGGACCCTTGTACTCCGAAAGCCGCTCGAGCGTCAGCCCGCGAAACACGGCGCCCGGCAGCCAGATTTCGTCGAGCACGGTGACTTCGCCGTCGAACTGCAGCAGACGCTTGATCAGAACTACGGGATCGGCCGGCTTCAGATCGAGTTGCCGGGCGATTTCCGCCGACGCCCGCAGACGCCGGCATTCGAGCAGGCGGCTCACGTGCGGATGCTCGGCGCCGTCATCAGCCAGTAACCGGAGAAAGCGAAACTGCGCGCGATCTTCGTTGTGCGTGGCAACAAACGTGCCTTTGCCCTGACGGCGCACGAGGAGATTTTCGGCGGCAAGTTCGTCGATCGCTTTGCGTACCGTGCCCTGGCTGACCTTGTATCTGGCCGCTAATTCGACTTCACTAGGAATGATCTCGCCGGGCTTCCATTCGCCGCTTTCGAGGCTCTGCGTAATCAGCCCCTTGATCTGCTGATAGAGAGGGCTAAAAGTGGGTGACGCAGCGGGGACGTTCGCGGATACACCTTCGCCCGCGGCCGTTTGACCGTTCGGATTCGTGGTGTTGGCCGGGTTGGAATTCATCCGCGCATTTCATCATAAAGGGCTGGGCCGCGTCCAGCGTTTCCCCCGTCATAGATGTGTCTTATATAAGACATAAGATAAGGTTGACTTTGCGTGTGCCGACTCCTACACTCCTTGTCGAGCAAGGGTTTGCGGGGTTTTTCGGCAGTTGCGATCTGCATTCGTTTCGCAGCGCCGCGACGCACCGGCAGCCACTCTGCACCATGCTGTTCCCACGCACTCCAGGTTTCGATTCGCCGCCATTCGTTGGTCAGACGTTCGCCGAAACGCGCTGTTTGCAGGAGCCCGCACGGTGCAGCGGCTACGCGGCGCCTCGCTGGCCCGCTCCCGCTCTCTCAGAAAGGTACCGGGCCGCCCCAAGTTTTCGCGTGCGGGCCGGACCGGCCGCGAAACGGCGGCTTGAGAGCGCTCGGCAGTACAGGTTTCCGGCATGGCGGTCTTGGCGCAGCGCCGCTGTTGGTCCGCAATTCATGGGCTGACAGCGGGCGTCCGCAAACACTGAATTCCGCCGTGTTTCACAACGCTTCGAGGAACGCGCATATAGAATGGCGTTTTCCCTAGCGTCTAACGCATCGTCCTGGAGATTTCTCAATGGCTAAGCCCGCAAAGCGCGTTGCCGTCACCGGCGCCGCAGGTCAAATTGCTTACTCCCTGCTATTCCGCATCGCCAATGGTGATCTGCTCGGTAAGGACCAGCCGGTTGTGCTGCAACTGCTCGACCTGCCGCAAGCGCAAGGCGCCGTGAAGGGCGTCGTGATGGAACTGGATGATTGCGCATTCCCGCTGCTCTCGGGCGTCGTGATCACGGACGACCCCAAGGTCGCATTCAAGGACGCTGACGTCGCCCTGCTGGTCGGCGCACGTCCGCGTTCGAAGGGCATGGAGCGCAAGGACCTGCTGTCGGCCAACGCTGAAATCTTCACGGTTCAGGGTAAGGCGCTGAACGAAGTCGCGAGCCGCGACGTGAAGGTGCTGGTGGTCGGCAACCCGGCCAACACCAACGCCTACATCGCGATGAAGTCGGCACCCGATTTGCCGAAGAAGAACTTCACCGCCATGCTGCGCCTGGACCACAACCGCGCGCTGTCGCAACTGGCCGCGAAGTCGGGCAAGCCGGTCGCTTCGATCGAAAAGCTGGCCGTGTGGGGCAATCACTCGCCGACCATGTACCCTGACTTCCGCTTCGCAACCGCAGAAGGCCAGAGCCTGACCAAGCTGATCAACGACGACGAATGGAACCGCAACACGTTCATCCCGACCGTCGGCAAGCGCGGCGCGGCGATTATCGAGGCACGCGGTTTGTCGTCGGCAGCGTCGGCGGCTAATGCTGCAATCGACCACGTTCGCGACTGGGTGCTCGGCACGAACGGCAAGTGGGTCACCATGGGTATCCCGTCGGACGGTTCGTACGGCATTCCTGAAGACATCATCTACGGTGTGCCGGTGATCTGCGAAAACGGCGAATACAAGCGCGTGGAAGGTCTGGAAATCGACGCATTCTCGCGCGAAAAGATGGACGGCACGCTACAGGAATTGCTGGAAGAGCGCGAAGGCGTTCAGCATCTGCTCGGCTAAGCACCTGATGCAGAACAACCGGAACTCCGTAGCTTCATCGCAACGGGTTCCGGTTTTTTTCGTGCAAATCGCGCGAAGCGAGCCAATCTGGCGCTTCGCGCGGTTCGCACCTGATTCGAACGCGCTTTGCCTGCCTGTACGATCTGACAGAACGCGCCCGAATCGGTTTTCCCTCAACAAAAGCCCACGCTCCTGACGCCGACGATGCGCGCCCTCACACCCGCCGAAGTGCTGTTTGACGGCGAAGTGCCGCCCGCTGTGCTGCCTGCCTGCGACCACTACGCCGGCAGCGAAAAGCTGATGCTGAAATCGCTCGCGTTGCAGCAGCAACTTGGCCCGGTGTTCGACATCACGCTCGACTGCGAAGACGGCGCGCAGGTCGGCCGCGAAGCGGAGCACGCGGAGCTCGTCGCGTCGCTGCTCGGCAGCGAGCATGACCGCTTCGGCCGCGTCGGGGTACGGATTCACGACTTCGACCATCCGCACTGGCGCGACGACGTCCGCCTGATTCTGCGCGCGGCAAAGCGTGCGCCCGCCTACATCACCCTGCCCAAGATCCGCAACGTACCCGACGCCGCCGAAATGGTCGCGTTTATCGAGGCCACGCGGCGCGAGCTTGGCGTCGCCAGACCGGTGCCGGTGCAATTACTGGTTGAAACACACGGCGCGCTGACGCGTGTGTTCGATCTTGCCGCGTTGCCCGGTGTCGAAGCCTTGAGCTTCGGCCTGATGGACTTTGTTTCCGCACACGACGGCGCGATCCCCGATACCGCAATGCGCTCGCCTGGGCAGTTCGATCATCCGCTGGTGCGCCGTGCGAAGCTCGAAATCTCCGCCGCGTGCCATGCGTACGGCAAGGTGCCGTCGCACAACGTCAGCACCGAAGTGCGCGATATGAGCGTGGTTGCAAACGACGCGGCACGCGCACGCAACGAGTTCGGCTACACGCGCATGTGGAGCATTCACCCTGCGCAGGTCGAGGTAATCGTGGCCGCGTTCGCGCCACGCGACGAAGAAATCGCCACCGCCACCGAAATTCTGCTGGCCGCGCAGTCCGCCCAATGGGGACCCACGCGCCATCGCGACACGTTGCACGACCGCGCGAGCTACCGCTATTACTGGTCGGTGCTGCGTCGGGCGCAATCCACTGGCCGGGCCGTTCCGCAAGATGCAGCGCCGCTTTTCGGGGAAGCAGCGCAATGAGCAAACAAACAGGAGAGTGCGGGAGATGAGCGAGACAATGCAATCCGCCGGCGCACAAGGCGGCTTTAAACCGAAGAAATCCGTCGCGCTGTCCGGCGTGACCGCTGGCAACACGGCACTCTGCACGGTCGGCAAGACCGGCAACGATCTGCATTACCGCGGCTACGACATTCTCGACATCGCGGGCAATTGCGAGTTCGAAGAGATCGCG
>NZ_BAYE01000052.1 GCF_000685095.1 Paraburkholderia caledonica NBRC 102488 | reverse complement strand
AAAAACTTTGGAATAAACGTCGGGGCCCTGTGTTTGCCCCTATGTAGCCAGATGCAAACGCATTAATCCGGAACCCCACGAGAAGGAAGTTCGAAGGAACGAATACCGACCCGTGACACCGGAAAATTAGATAGTTAGGAATCCGATAGAAAATGCCGTTCGGCGGAAGTGATCCTGCCAGTCTGTGCAAAGCGATTTTATCCGCGGCTTCCCGCCGCGAACCATTCAATTAATTAAGGAGTATTGATCATGTCGAAATTGTTAGTAAGCCTCGCTCTCGCCGTTTCCGCTCTCGGCGCCCCGGTACTCAGCTTCGCTCAAAGCAGCGCTCCGCTCACACGTGCGGAAGTCCGTGCGGATCTCGTCCGCGTCGAGCACGCTGGATATCGGCCTACCAGCGGTGACGATGTTAACTACCCGGCAGATGTTCAGGCAGCGGAAGCAAAAGTCGCAGCACAAAGCGATCAGCAACTGAGGATGCAAGCCGTCGGCGGTGTCGCGCAAAGCGGCAGCTCGGCTTCAGGTGCTGCGTCGCATACCGCGATGCAATCTGCTTGCGTCGGCCCGGTCAGCTTCTGCAACCTCTACGCCGGCAGTTAAGTGCCGCAAGTTGGATCCTGTGGACCATGCAGTCATGCACAGGATCCCAACTGGCTATCTAATCGTTATCAATGGAGTTTCGCCGTGAAAATCTTGCCATTAGCTGCAACGGTTCTTTCCTTGTCTGCATGCCTGTTCGCATCCGCCAGCGCAATGGCGCAGGACACGCAACCCGCCAAAGCGCCGATTCGCAACATCGTTCTCGTTCATGGCGCGTGGGTCGACGGCTCGGGGTGGAGGCCGGTCTATGACATTCTGACCAAAGACGGCTACCACGTCACAATGGTGCAGGAGCCGCTGACCTCGCTCGATGACGACGTAGCCGCAGCGAAGCGGGTAATCGACATGCAGGACGGTCCCACCATTCTGGTCGCGCATAGCTATGGCGGCTCGGTGATCACCGAGGCCGGCGTCGATCCGAAAGTTGCGGGGCTGGTGTACGTCGCGGCTCATGCGCCGGCAGTGGGCGAAGACGAAAGCGATCTGGGCAAGAAGATGCCCAGCTACACGTCGCAGCAGGCAGGCGCCATCAAGAAGACAGACGACGGTTACACGTATCTGAATCCCGCCGATTTCGCGAAAGATTTTGCAGCCGATCTGCCGCTCAAGGAAGCGCAGTTCGAGTCACGCGCGCAGATTCTCACGGCGGCCAAGGTCTTCTCCGAGCCGATGAAGGTCGCCGCCTGGACCATGAAGCCGAGTTGGGGCATCGTGGCGGCCGACGACAAGATCATCAATCCGGACCTCGAGCGCTTTTACTACCAGCGCGCGCATAGCCACACCACGGTACTGGCGGGTGCAAGCCACTCCGTGTATGAATCGCGTCCCAAAGAAGTCGCCGCGGTGATCGAAGACGCAGCGAAGCATGCGCAGCAGTGAAGAAGTGTCAACGTCGGCGCGCGTCGATGTAGCTGGGATGGTTGCCGGTTCGCGCACGCACATCGAATGGCCTTTGCTCCCGCTGTCCCTTTTGAAGCTAATGCAGACGCTGACTCAGATCGAGGCTTGTCGAACTGCATACCGAACAAGCGCGAGCTCAACTGATGAACCGCTAACAGGCACCGTTTGAGCCCCGCACTCGGCAAGAACGTTTCAGTCTCGCCAGACGCACGCTTGCGCGGCGTTCGGTGGTACGGGAGAAAGAGAGTCAGAGTTCAGGCGCCTTCTATCTGCGAAAGCGCGGTTTCGGCGACGCGGCGACCGTTCGACTCGAAGCGCGACGGCGATCGAGCCGATCTGCACGAAACGCATCGGCCAGTTCCTCGAAGTGGTAGGGCGTTCAGCACGCAGCGGCGGCGCGTCTCAGGTGTAAAGGTCATCGATAACGCAGCGCGAATCGCGCGCGGTGTCGTCGCATGCCCATGCGCGCGGGCAATTGATCGGGGCGTTGAGCGGGCTCGTTTCGGTCGGAGTAAAGCGGCAGCAATCGGTTGTGCCCGCGATTCACGCGATATGGATTCCGCCGCATTGCGAGCACTCGATCCGCTCGATTGCGCGGTGTCGCCTGGCTCGTCCGCGCTCAGCTACATTAGTCTCGCCGCTATGGCGGCGGCAGGGTCGCGCTTGGCCGACATTGCGGCGCGAGCGAATGGCTCGCTATCGCTACAATATGCGGATGTTTCGTCCTCCCAATGGCATCGAGCGCCAGACATGCTGATCTCCTGTTTCTCCAGTGGCGACGCCATTCGCACCCGGCGCGTGAGCGACATCGTGCTGACGGGCATCGTGGACGTGCCCGAGCTGCCTCATCGCGTGCTGGTCGACTGGGAGAGGGAAACGTCGTCGCGCATGGTTCTCGATCCCGGCGATGTTGAAGTCATGCCTTTCGCGCGAACACGTATGCGTTGGCCGGATTACACGCTCTGTGTTCAGGCGATGTCGGACTGGACGCGCTCACTCGGATTGCCCGGCGTACTTGCCTCCAGCGACGTGGCCTTAATGGCTTGCCGCGGTGCGACTTATCACCATGACGCCATGCAATACGGCGGCGCGGCGTTCTGCAACCTGTTTCTGAGCGACGACAAGGGGCTCGACCTGCATTTCGCGTCTACGGGGCAGCACATTCCGTTGACCCGCGGAACGGCTGTGGTATTCGACACAGGCCAGCCGCACGGTGTGATCCGGCGCGGTAGCAGCAGCTTCAACGCGGACGACTTCACGCCGGATCGCGATAGCGTGCAGATCTTCCTGACATGGGAGCTTCCTATCGAAGACATACATGTCGCACGCGCGCTTCAGGTTGAGTTCGACGTTGCACCTTTGCCCATCTCACAGCCGGATGAAGAGCAGGTATTGCTGAATGGCGAACCGGTCGTCGTGTGTCCGGATTCGGGCCGCTGGCGTAAGCCTGATTGATGATCGGCGTTATGCCGATGTCGTTGCGCGACGTCTGTATGATGGCGGGTTGCGTCCGACTGCAAGCTCGCGCAGATGGTCGGCGCAGACCACACAACGGGCTGCCGCAACGCGGCGCCAACGCATCCCTTCACGACGATTCATAGGAAGACCGCCATGACGGCCGCAACGCAATTCGATCAGGTTTCCGTTATCAAACGTGCCAACGTCTATTTCGACGGCAAGTGCGTTTCGCACACCGTTCTGTTTGCGGACGGCACGCGCAAGACGCTGGGCGTGATATTGCCGGGCACGCTCAACTTCGGAACGGACGCGCCCGAGCTGATGGAAGTGCAAGCCGGCCAGTGCCGCATCCGCCTTGAAGGCAGCGGCGAATGGAAAACCTATTGCGCGGGCGAGTCGTTTTCGGTGCCCGGCAAGAGCCGCTTCGACATCGACGTGATCGAAACGCTCGACTACGTCTGCAGCTATCTGTAAGAGCAATTGAACGTGTGGCGCTGGAGTCTCGAAACGAGACTCCAGGCAAACGCGATGATATGCCGATAGGTTCTATCGGAAGTGCTTCAAACC
>NZ_BAYE01000053.1 GCF_000685095.1 Paraburkholderia caledonica NBRC 102488 | reverse complement strand
GCGCCGGTTGCACCGGTCACTGACTGATACGGCGCTCTGGCGGGATCGGCAATGGCATTACCGTTCAGTATTCCAAGAATGCTGCTAGCAGATCTTAGTTCTAAAGAAAATGATCAGCTGGACGAGTCGCAACGAAAAGAACAAGTAAGCAAAGCTCAGTGCAGCCTGTAACACAAAGTGCCACCGCAGTTTCGCCAGCCTTCGCAGCCCGTCCAAGAAGTTGAGAGCAAGGAGTGTGCATCCTGCCCCGGAAACGAAATAGCCTGCGAACAGGGGATTGTGCATACCCAAGAGATCAATGGTATCGAACCTTCGCACAGTCTCGAAGCCTGCCGCGACGATAATCGTCGCCACCACAAGATTTCTGGCGTGTTCGAAGACATCTTTCAAACCGCCGCGCTCGAAGAGCGCCTGCGAAACAGACTGTGGGACGATTCTCATTGATGCCTCCGAGTGAACGCACTGGCAAAAATTCCAAATGGTCAATGCTGTAAAGCAGTCGAACGTACAGCATACAATCGATCTAATACGCGGCAATGCTGCGATCCTTGCGGATCCAGGTGAAGAAAAAAGTAGAGCAAGGTTGTCGAGTCCGCGTGTGACATGCGCAACGGATGGCGATTTCATGGCCTAATTGGCCTTGGCAAAGCTGCGGCACGTATCCCGAATCACGTTGATTTGTCAGTCGTTTGACAGTCGGTCGAAGAGCCGGGAAGCTGCAATCAGCGGGCCGAAGGTGGGCGTTGAACTGACCCGCCCCCGATTGTCTTTTCCAAGCACAGCCCTGCGAAAATCGGGGGTAAACGAAAGCACAGGCGGTCGACTTCTGAAGGGCTAGTTACAGCGCGCGCGAGGCCGCTTCGAACTCGGTGATATGCAGTGCTAGCGCCTTCGTCGTGTCGACTTGATCAGTAATCAAATATTTCTGGACTGCTATGATCCTCATCGTCGAAAAGTGGAAGCTGGGATCGGTGCTGATTCGCGCACTGTTAACTGCAGCATCCATTCTCACTTCCAGCCTTTCGCTTGCCGCGGTACCGGTGGGCTCGACGGTCGACACTGAAGGAATTTGCATGCCTGAAGGAACGTACCGAATGATCGGCGGTGGGACAACTGTCTTCTCTCTCAAGACGTGTTTCAGCCGCCCAGTAAGGGATACCGATTCGCGGGAGATGAGAGTTCCGCCAACGAAAAAGAGCCCCCGAGACACCTTCAATGGAGAGCGGGTGCTCCGATATGACTACCACGACGCGTTGTACCAATGCGTGAAGCGCAATATGCGGCTACCGACGGTCAATGAGCTGAAGGCGCTGTTCGCCTACGCGAATAGGCGTAACGGTGCCGCTACGGCGAGCAGATTCGTTATCGTCGCACCAGAAAACGATTCGCGTTATCCCGGTGGGCTCTATGGCTGGGGCGGCGATAGCCGATATTGGTCACATACGCGCGCGGGTAACGGCGTCCACAAGGTTGTCAATCTTAGCAATGGTCAAATGAGTATTGATCACGATCCACATAGGAACTACGTGTCGTGTGTCCGCTAAGGCGGCGCACCGGCTATCGACACGGCTTCCGTTGCAGCGTCAGTTGAGAGCTCGCGGTCCACTGCGTCCTGTTCCCCGTCGGCCGCGAAAAACGAGGCTGCTACCTTTCCCATCCAGTGTTAGCTTTGGGAAAACCTGGAACGGGAGGAGAATGAATTGCGAATGAGCGCTCGCCGGCTCGCGTGAACAGCGCGAGGCAGGCGGGGCGCATTACGATCCGAAGTAGATACTGTGTACGATGGGGGTTTCGATGAAATCGTGCGCGGCATCGCTCAGGAAGCCTGAGGCATTCGTTCCGGCGGCCAGGGGTCCAACTTCACCCATAAATTGGCAGGAGCAGGAACAATTTAATGACGATTGCATTCGCAATGTCGATAAAAAATGCTCCCACCATCGGCACCACCAGAAAGGCAAGATGGGAGGGGCCGAACCGCTCCGTTATGGCTTGCATATTGGCGATTGCAGTCGGCGTGGCCCCTAGACCAAAACCGCAGTGCCCGGCGGCTAACACCGCTGCGTCGTAGTTGCGGCCCATGACCCGAAAGGTGATGAGAATGGCGTAGGCGGCCATCGCCACCGCTTGCACCACCAGGATCGCAAGAAGCGGTAGTGCAAGAGAGGCCAGGTCTCCTAAGCGAAGGCTCATCAGTGCGATTGCAAGAAAGAGCCCGAGGCTCACATTGCCGAGCAGTGACACTGCGCGTTCGAAGACCTGATACCAACCCAGCGCGGCAAGTCCATTGCGCAGAACGACCCCCACGAACAATACGCACACAAACGCGGGTAACTCGAAAGCCGTGCCGTTCAACCAGGACGCAAGTGCCGACCCGACAGCGAGGCAAACGGCTATCAGCGCCACTGTTTCGATGACAGCGTCGACCGTGATCAGCCGGAGAGCTTTGGGTTGCTCGAAGCCAGTCGCGGCTTCCACAACGGATTCTTGTTTGGGAGCAAGGCTATAGCGCGTGATCAGGAAACGCGCGACCGGGCCGCCGATCAATCCCCCGAGTATCAAGCCGAACGTAGCACAGGCAATCGCGATCTCCGTTGCCGCTGCGAGGCCGTGACGCTCGGCAAACACCTTGGCCCACGCTGCGCCGGTGCCATGCCCGCCTGAGAGGGTCACTGACGCCCCGAGCAGGCCGAGAATGCGCTCCTGCCCCAACGCCCAGGCGAGTGCAATGCCGAGCGCGTCCTGCATCACGAGCAGGCCGACCACGGCACCGAGAAAGACAATCAGCGAACGCCCGCCCGCTTTCAGCCCTGCCAGATCTGCGTTAAGACCGATGGTGGCGAAGAATGTCAGCATCAGCGGCGCCTGTAGCGTCGTGTCAAAACGTACGTCGATTTGCAAGACCCCCCGTAACGCGAAGGCCAACAGCGCTACAAGCAGGCCGCCGACGACCGGTTCGGGGATGCTGTAAGTTCGCAGTATGCGCACGCGAGCAAGGATCTGCCGCCCGAGCAGAAGAACGAGGGAAGCCGCCATCAGCGTTTCCAACGTGTCGAGGCTCATGATGGTCTTCTGTACTTAAATGAATGGGCTAGTTAATCCCGTTCGATGAGGTTGGTCCGGAATAACCCCGCACGCACCGGAGAAGCAGATAGCCCATCACGCCCGATAGCATCGAGCCGACGATCACACCGAGCCGCACGGGTGTGAAATATTCGGGACCTTCGAAAGCAAGGGAGCCGATGAACAGACTCATGGTGAAGCCGACACT
>NZ_BAYE01000054.1 GCF_000685095.1 Paraburkholderia caledonica NBRC 102488 | reverse complement strand
GCGTCTGGTCGTCGGCGCGCACTACGGCCTGCGCGACTGGCTCGCGCAACGCATCACCGCGGTCGTGATGGCCGTCTACACGGTGATCCTGCTCGTGTGGTTCTTCGGCGCGCGCGACTTCTCCTACGAAGGCTGGGCCTCGATCTTCGCCACCCAGTGGATGAAGCTGGCCACCTTCGTCACGCTGCTCTCGCTGTTCTATCACGCGTGGGTCGGCATCCGCGACATCTGGATGGACTATGTGAAGCCCGTGGGCATGCGCCTGTTCCTCCAGGCGCTGACCATCGTCTGGCTGCTCGCGTGCGCGGGCTACGCTGCGCAGATTCTCTGGAGAGTGTAAAAGAATGGCTGCAATCAAGAATACTCTGCCGCGTCGCAAGTTTGACGTGGTCATCGTCGGCGCGGGCGGCTCGGGAATGCGCGCGTCGCTGCAACTGGCGCGCGCGGGCCTGTCCGTGTGCGTGCTCTCCAAGGTGTTCCCCACGCGCTCGCACACGGTCGCCGCGCAGGGCGGCATTGGCGCGTCGCTTGGCAACATGAGCGAGGACAACTGGCACTACCACTTTTACGACACGATCAAGGGCTCCGACTGGCTCGGCGACCAGGACGCGATCGAGTTCATGTGCCGCGAGGCGCCCAACGCCGTGTACGAGCTCGAACACTTCGGCATGCCGTTTGACCGCAACGCCGACGGCACGATCTACCAGCGCCCGTTCGGCGGCCACACCGCGAACTACGGCGAGAAGCCCGTGCAGCGCGCGTGCGCTGCGGCTGACCGCACCGGTCACGCGCTGCTGCACACGCTGTACCAGCAGAACGTCGCGGCGAAGACGCAGTTCTTCGTCGAATGGATGGCGCTCGATCTGATCCGCGACGCCGAGGGCGACGTGCTCGGCGTGACCGCGCTCGAAATGGAAACGGGCGAGGTCTACATCCTCGAAGGCAAGACGACGCTGTTCGCCACGGGCGGCGCGGGCCGCATCTTCGCGGCCTCGACCAACGCGTTCATCAACACCGGCGACGGCCTGGGCATGGCTGCGCGCTCGGGCATCGCGCTGCAGGACATGGAGTTCTGGCAGTTCCACCCGACCGGCGTGGCCGGCGCGGGCGTGCTGATCACCGAAGGCGTGCGCGGCGAAGGCGGCATCCTGCGCAACTCGAACGGCGAGCGTTTCATGGAACGCTACGCGCCTACCTTGAAGGATCTGGCGCCGCGCGACTTTGTTTCGCGCTCGATGGACCAGGAGATCAAGGAAGGCCGCGGTGTGGGTCCGAACAAGGACCACGTGCTGCTGGACCTGTCGCACATCGGCGCGGAGACGATCATGAAGCGTCTGCCGTCGATCCGCGAGATCGCGCTGAAGTTCGCCAACGTCGACTGCATCAAGGAACCGATTCCGGTGGTGCCGACCATCCACTACCAGATGGGCGGCATTCCGACGAACATCCACGGCCAGGTGGTGGGCACCGCGAAGGGTCACGAGGAGCCGGTCAACGGTTTCTATGCGGTGGGCGAATGCTCGTGCGTGTCGGTGCACGGCGCGAACCGTCTGGGCACGAACTCGCTGCTCGATCTGGTGGTGTTCGGCCGCGCGGCGGGCAACCACATCGTCAGGCACGTGCAGGAAATAAAGAACCACAAGCCGCTGCCGGCCGACGCGGCGGACTTCGCGCTGTCGCGTCTGGCGAAGCTCGAGGGCTCGTCCTCGGGCGAGTACGCGCAGTCGGTTGCCAACGACATCCGCGGCACGATGCAGAAGCATGCGGGCGTGTTCCGCACCTCGGCGCTGCTCTCCGAAGGCGTGGAGGCGATCCGCGAGGTGGCCGCACGCGTGGACAACATCCACCTGAAGGACAAGTCGAAGGTGTTCAACACCGCGCGTGTCGAGGCGCTGGAAGTGGCGAACCTCATCGAGGTGGCGCGCGCGACGATGGTGTCGGCCGAGGCGCGCAAGGAAAGCCGCGGCGCGCATGCGCAGAACGACTTCGAGCATCGGGACGACGAAAACTGGCTGCGTCATACGTTGTGGTTCAGCGAAGGCGACCGCCTCGACTACAAGCCGGTGCACATGCAGCCGCTGACGGTCGAATCGGTGCCGCCCAAGGCGCGGACCTTCTAAGGCACAGATCAAAGGAATTCAGAAATGGCCAAGCGTACATTTGAAATCTACCGCTACGATCCGGACCGCGACGCCGCGCCGCGCATGCAGTCGTACGAGATCGAGATCGACTCGCACGAGCGCATGCTGCTCGACGCGCTGGTGAAACTGAAGGCGCTCGACGAGACGCTGTCGTTCCGCCGTTCGTGCCGCGAAGGCGTGTGCGGTTCGGACGCGATGAACATCAACGGCAAGAACGGTCTGGCGTGCCTGACGAACCTGAACGACCTGCCGCAGAAGATCGTGCTGCGTCCGCTGCCGGGGCTGCCGGTGGTGCGCGACCTGATCTGCGACTTCACGCAGTTCTTCAACCAGTACCACTCGATCAAGCCGTACCTGATCAACGACACGCCGCCGCCGGAGAAGGAGCGTCTGCAGTCGCCGGAAGAGCGCGACGAGCTCGACGGGCTCTACGAATGCATTCTGTGCGCGAGCTGCTCGACGTCGTGCCCGAGCTTCTGGTGGAATCCGGACAAGTTCGTGGGCCCGGCGGGTCTGCTGCAGGCATACCGTTTCATCGCGGACAGCCGCGACGAGGCCACGGGCGAGCGGCTCGACAATCTGGAAGACCCGTACCGCCTGTTCCGCTGCCACACGATCATGAACTGCGTCGACGTCTGCCCGAAAGGACTGAACCCGACCAAGGCGATCGGCAAGATCAAGGAATTGATGGTGCGTCGCGC
>NZ_BAYE01000055.1 GCF_000685095.1 Paraburkholderia caledonica NBRC 102488 | reverse complement strand
GGACTAAACCGCTCGCGCGGTAGGGGCTACGGTCTGACGCTGGAGGTGAGGGAGAGGCCGGTCACGCGGCTTTATGTTGGCGAATGAGGCAATCCGCCTCGTTCTTCAGCAGGAGCCGAATCATGACCTCCTTACCAGCAAACGTCAGCCCATTGCGCCAGCGCATGATCGACGACATGCGCATGCGCCAGCTTGCCCCCAGGACGCAGGACATCTATCTGCACATCGTGCGTGAGTTCACCCGGTTTCTCGGGCGCTCGCCAGACACAGCCACCGTCGAGGACCTGCGCCGCTACCAGCTCTATCTGGTCGACCACGGCACATCAGCCGTGTCGCTGAATCACGCGATCACCGGACTGAAGTTCTTCTTTACGGTGACGCTCGACCGGCCCGAACTGATGGTCAGGATGCGACCCGTGCGTGTGCCCCGCGTATTGCCCGTCGTGCTCAGTCCCGACGAAGTGCGGCGGCTTATCGAGGCCGCCGGCAACCTGAAGCACCAGACCGCGTTGTCGGTCGCGTACGGCGCGGGGCTACGCGCCAGCGAAGTGGTCGCGCTGAAGGTCGCCGACGTCGACAGCGAACGCATGACACTGCGTATCGAGCAGGGCAAGGGCCGTCGTGACCGCTACGCCATGCTCTCGCCGGTGCTGCTCGAGCGTCTGCGTGTGTGGTGGCGCGTGGCCCGTGCGCAGGGCAAGATGCCCGATGGTGGGTGGCTGTTTCCCGGGCTCGATCCGCTCGATCAGTTGAGCACGCGGCAACTGAACCGCGCCATTCATGCCGCCGCCGAGGCTGCGCACATCGACAAACGTGTATCCATGCACACGCTGAGGCACAGCTTCGCGACACACCTCCTTGAACAGAAGGTAGACATTCGCGTGATCCAGGTGCTGCTCGGCCATGCCAAGCTCGAGAACACCGCGCTCTACGTCCAGGTGGCCACCGACCTGCTGCGCGAGGTCACCAGTCCGCTGGACCGTCTGCCCCCCGAGTCGGCCCCTGTGCTTTAGCGCCTCATGCTGGAGGTTGCGGACATCTTCCGCAGCCACGGGCCAGCATGGCGGGCTACAACGCACCTGAGCCTGGGGCAGCTGAAGGTTATGTCGGCCATCGAACGGTGCCGCACGGCGGCACTGGGCGGGCATGTGCTGCGCTGTTCAGGCTGCGCAAGGACAGAGGTGTCCTTCAACTCGTGCCGCAACCGGCATTGCCCGAAGTGCCAGGCCAGCGCCGCACACCGCTGGCTGGAGGCACGTCAGGCCGATCTGCTACCCGTCGAATACTTCCACGTCGTCTTCACGCTTCCCGCGCCCGTCAGTGCGATCGCCTGGTACAACAAACGGATCATCTACGGCCTGCTGCTCGACATCGCCGCCGACACCCTGCGCACGATCGCCGCCGATCCCCGGCATCTCGGCGCGCAGATCGGGGCCACGCTCGTCCTGCACACCTGGGGCTCGGCACTCACGCATCATCCCCACGTGCACGGCATCGTACCCGGCGGCGGACTCTCTCCCGATGGCGAGCGCTGGATTGCGTGCCGGCCCGGCTTCTTCCTGCCGGTGCGCGTGCTCTCACGCCTGTTTCGCCGGCGCTTCCTCGAAGCGCTCGAAGCGGCACACCGGCATGGCCAGCTACAGTTCTTCGGTGAGTACGCCGGGCTCGCTGATCCCGCCACCTTTGCGCGGTGGCTTGCGCCAATGCATAAATGCGAATGGGTGGTCTACGCCAAGCACCCATTCGCCGGACCGAAGGCGGTGCTTGAATACCTCTCACGCTACACGCACCGCGTCGCCATCTCCAACCAGCGCCTGGTCGCCTTCGATGAGCGTGGCGTGACGTTCCGCTGGAAGGACTACCGTGCGAAGGGACGCACCCGCTACAAGACCATGACGCTGGAGGCCAGCGAATTCATGCGCCGTTTCCTGCTCCATGTGCTGCCCGGTGGATTCCACCGGATCCGTCACTACGGACTGCTTGCGAACCCGGTGCGCTGCGCCAGGCTCGCGAGGATACGCGATCTGCTGCACGTCGTACCCGAAATCCGCCCGCCAACGGACGACGCCATCATCGAAGTCCGGCCCGTCTTCACCTGCCGGCACTGCGGCGCGCCGATGATCGTCATCGATATCCTCGCGCGCAGCGCCCCGATCCGCGCACCGCCGATGCGCCGGGATCAGACATGAACTACACGGGTCCTCGATATCCGAACCGACCGTCGGCTTTGCGGCAACGCAGCCCACGAGAGGACGTTTGCGTGTGTCGCTTCGCAAAGCGCTTCGCCCACCCACTTCATCACCGTGAATGCACGACTGCACCGCTTCGCTCCGGCGTTAGCGACGCTCCGGCACCCCGCCTGAGCGTGCCGCATCCTGCACCACAGAGCATAGCGGCCTATCAATCGCCATAGCCACGAAGCCTCCAGCCGCACCGGCGCACCCCGCGGTTTCCTCCATCGGGTTTATTCGACGCCTGCCGACACGGGCGGATGCATGCACATTCCTGCGGCCGATGGCAGGCATCGAATAAACCTTAACG
>NZ_BAYE01000056.1 GCF_000685095.1 Paraburkholderia caledonica NBRC 102488 | reverse complement strand
CGAGCTGGTCGGGATGAAGGGGGGCGTCGAGGAAGTCTGTTGCCGCTGCTGGCGCTGTTTCCGCGCTTGCGTCGTCATCCGGCTGAGTCGCCAAGACGGCGCCTCCCACCTCAACCACCTCACACCCCGCCAGCACCGCCGCCATCTGCTTCGCGCTAGCGCTATCGGCCACCACCTGCACGATGCCCGCGTCGTCGATCATCTGCGCAAGACGCGCGGGCGGATACTCAGGATCGAGCGGCACGAACGCCCCACCCGAGCGGATGATCCCAAGCAGCGCTGCAATCAGCGCCGGGCCGCGCGCCACGCACAGCCCCACGCGCCGCTCGGCGCCAACGCCTCGCGCGACGAGCCGTGCGGCCAGCATCGCCGACCACGCGTCCAGTTCCGCATAGGTGAGCGATTCGTCCTCGCAGCGCAACGCAATCGCATCCGGTGAGCGCTTCGCCTGCGCCGCGAGCGCCATCCCGAGCGACTCGAACGCGTAACGCTGCAACGGTGCTGCTTCATACCGACGAGGCAGCGTCAACGATCCAACGCGTTGCGCGGCGTCCTCGGTCATCTGCGTCAGAATCGATTCGTACTGCAATGCAATTCGCTCGACGGTCTCGCGATCGATGCGCTCGCCGTTCCACGCCCATTCGAGCGAAAGCGTCTTTCCGCGCGGAATGATCGCTAGCGCGAGCGGGTAATGCGTGGGATCGACGGAATCGATCGACTCCACCTTCAGGCTCGCGTCGCCATTGCGTGCCGCATCGACGGGATAGTTTTCAAAAACGACGATGCTGTCGAACAGCGCGTCGCCGCTACGTCCGCTCCACTGCTGCACGCGCGGGAGCGGCGTGTGCTCGTAGTGGCGCAGTTCCATCAGCTCGCCTTGCAGCTTGTGTAGCCATGCGCCGAGGTCCGCGCTTGCGTCCACGTCGACCTGCACCGGCAGCGTATTGATGAAAAGCCCCAACATGCGTTCGACGCCCGGCAGATGCGCCGGCCGTCCCGACAACGTAGTGCCGTATGAAACCTGGTGCCGATGTCCGTAGCGCGCGAGCAGCACCGCCCACGCGCCTTGCATCAGCGTATTGAGCGTGATTTCGTGGCGACGCGCCGCTGCGTGCAAACGCGCGACGAGCGCTTCGTCCAGCGCGCGGCGCCGCGCATGGGCGCCCGGTTCTGCTGCGCGCGGCTCGCCGAGACTCGCGGTGAGCGTCGCCGGATCGTCGGCGCGCGCGGCCCATGCGCGCCACCACGCCTCGGTTGCAGGATCGTCGGCCGCTTCACGAATCCACTCGACGTACCCGCGATACGGCGGCGCCTGTTCGAACGTCGCGGCAGCGCCGCTCGTGCGCATTCGATAGTCGCGCAAGATCTCCGAGAACAACAGCGAAACGCTCCAGCCGTCGAGCAGAAGATGATGATGCGTCCACACGAGGTCTGCGGTGTGCGCGTCGCGAATGAAGAGCGCGATGCGCATGAGCGGCGCGTGGTCTGGCACGATGCCATCGGCGAGACCGCGCGCCCGCCAGTCGGTCAGGCGCGCGTCGTAATCGGGTGCGGCCGACCAGTCGTGCGTTTCGAACGGCAACGCGATGCTGCGATGGACAATCTGCATCACCGAGCCGCCGTGCTGCCACGCGAAACCCGTGCGCAATATCGCATGACGCGCAAGCGCGGCCTGCCACGCTGCGTGCATTGCGGCGACGTCGAGCGTGCCCGACAGTGTCGCGCGCATCTGGTTGAGATACGCGCCCTGTTGCGACTCCGCGAGCGTGTGATAAAGCAGACCGCTTTGCAGCGGCGTCGCCGGATAGACGTCCTCGACGTGCTCAGGCGTGATGCCCAGCGCACGCCACAGATCGGACGACGCCGGCGCGCTGCTTCCAGCCGATGGTTCAACGCCCGCGAGAGATGCGGATGCCGATGCCGATGAAGCCGGTGCCGGCACAGGTACTGCCGCACGCGCAAGCTGTTGCACGGTCGGCGCTTCGAACACCATGCGCGGTGTCACGTGCAAACCGGCATCGCGCGCTTTTGCCACGATTTGCAGACTCAGGATCGAGTCGCCGCCTGTCACGAAGAAATTGTCCGTCACGCCGATGTCGTCGCGCCGCAACACGGCACGCCAGACGGCAAGCAAGGCGGCCTCGGCGGGCGTCGACGCGGCGACGCCCTGCTTCGCGTTCGCCACCGTCTCCGGCGCAGGCAACGCACGGCGATCGAGCTTGCCATTCGGCGTCAACGGAAAGCGCTCAAGCTCCACATACGACGACGGAACCATGTGGCCCGGCAGACGCGCGGCGAGCCACGTCTGCCAGCGTCCCGCATCGCCTGTATCGGGTCCGCCGCGCGGCACCACGTAGGCAATCAGACGCCGGTTGTCGTTGCCGTTGTTGGCGTCGCCGTTGCCGTGGCCCGACACCAGCACCGCCACATCCCGCACCTCGGGATGCGCCCGCAGCGCCGCCTGGATCTCACCGAGTTCGATACGGAAGCCG
>NZ_BAYE01000057.1 GCF_000685095.1 Paraburkholderia caledonica NBRC 102488 | reverse complement strand
TGGCTTCCGTATCGAACTCGGTGAGATCCAGGCGGCGCTGCGGGCGCATCCCGAGGTGCGGGATGTGGCGGTGCTGGTGTCGGGCCACGGCAACGGCGACGCCAACAACGGCAACGACAACCGGCGTCTGATTGCCTATGTGGTGCCGCGCGGCGGACCCGATACAGGCGATGCGGGACGCTGGCAGACGTGGCTCGCCGCGCGTCTGCCGGGGCATATGGTGCCGTCGTCGTATGTCGAGCTTGAGCGCTTTCCGTTGACGCCGAATGGCAAGCTCGATCGCCGTGCATTGCCTGCGCCGGAGACGGCCACTTCGAGCCGCGCGACTTATGTCGCACCGCACGGCGAAACACAGACAAGGCTTGCCGCGATCTGGCAACAGGTACTCGGCGTGGAGCGCGTCGGCGCACACGACGATTTCTTCCTCCTTGGCGGCCATTCACTGCTGGCAGTGCGTGTCCTGTCGGCCGTGCGTACCGTCTTCGGCGACGCGCCCGGGCTGCGGGCAGTGTTCGAACATCCGCGTCTCGAAGACTTTGCGACGCTGCTAAGCGCCGCGCAATCCGCCGAAGCCGACGACGACGCGCTAAGGTCGGCGTCCGGCGTTGCGGTTGCTGCTGATGGTGATGCTGCTCCGATGGTTGGCGCTACTGCGGGCGCTGTGGCCACATCCGTCGCATCATTCACCTCAGTCATCGCTGCCGACATCGCCTGTCAAGCGGACGTCACCGCGCCCATGCCGCTTTCACCGTCGCAGCAAAGCTTGTGGTTCCTGTGGAAGCTCGATCCTCAGAGCGTGGCATACCACGTGAACGGTGCGCTCCGCTTCGACGGCCAGCTCGACGTCGATGCGCTGCGTGCAGCGTTCGTCTCGCTGGGCAAGCGGCATCCCGCACTGCGGATGCGTTTCGCCGAGATAGAGGGCGTTCCATGCCAGCGCATCGACGGTGCATGCCTCAGCGAGATTCGCCTGCTCGATTTGGCGAACACGCACAACGGGACCAGCGACACCGGCAACGAAGCGCTGGCCGCGTGTCTCGCCGCGCTCGTTCGCACGCCGTTCGACCTGAGCGCCGAGCCGCCTGTGCGCGCGACGCTCGTGTGCATGGCCGACGACTGTCACGTGCTGCATCTGGTGCTGCATCACATCGTCAGCGACGACTGGTCGCTCGGTCTCCTGTTCGCCGATTTCTCGCGCCTGTATCGCGACTACTGCGCAGCGGGTCCTGCTGCGTCTGTGACGTCTGTCGCGTCTATCGCCGAAGACGAGCGCGTCGCCGCCACATCGGCCGCCGCCTATCGCGAACTGATATCGGCGCGCGCGGCTCGACTGACGCCCGAGCGCGAGTTGCAACAACTCGCATGGTGGCGCGCCGCGCTCGCGCATGACGACGAGTCTCCCGCGGCGCTTGCGCTGCCATACGATCGAACGCGCTCCGGCCAGCGCTGCGCGCCCGGCGCGCGTCATCGCGTGCGCGTGTCTGCCGGCACAGCGCATGCGTTGCGCGCGCTCGCAAGCGCGCGTCGCGCGACGCTCTTCATGACGCTTCTCGCCGCAGTCGATGCGCTGCTTTACCGATACTCGGGCCAGTCCGATATTCGCCTTGGCGTGCCGCTCGCGGGCCGCGATCTGCCGGGAGCCGCGGACGTCGCCGGCTTCTTCGTCAACGCTGTCGTGATCCGCACTGCGCCGCGCGGCGAAACGCGCGCGGCGCAACTCATCGACGATGTGCGCGAGCGGCTGCTCGGCGCTTACGCGAACCAGGACGTGCCGTTTGCGAGCGTCGTCAAGGCGGTGCAACCGGAACGCGACCTGGTGCAGACGCCGCTCTTCCAGGTGCTCGTCAATCAGCAACAACGCCATGATCTCGCTGCATCGTTCGGCGAGGGACTGCGCGTGACGGTGCAGGAAGCCGACAACGGCGAGGCGCAATTCGATCTGATGCTCAATATCGCAGAGGCCGCCGACGGCGCGATCGACCTGACGTTCACGTACGCGACCGACGTCTTCGACGCGTCCACCATCGAACGGTTAGCGCGTAATTTCACGGGCTTGCTCCAACAGTGGAGCGCGGCTCCCGATGCACGGATTGCATCGTTCGAACTACCTGAACTCGGTGACCAACC
>NZ_BAYE01000058.1 GCF_000685095.1 Paraburkholderia caledonica NBRC 102488 | reverse complement strand
GTCAAACGCAATCTCAAGTTGATACAGCTTCGGACGCAAACGCAATTTGAATTTGATACACCTGCGTATACGGTTATTAGCTGAGTGCTGCCTCCTTCGAATTGCGTTTGCGTTTGACGTCGTCCGCGTCGTTTAGGTGCGGCGGTGGGATGCGGTTGATCATGCCGGCCTGACGTTTTTCCTTCAGCCTGTACGAGTCGCCGGAGATCGGCACGACGTGTGCGTGATGAAGGAGCCGGTCGAGGAGCGCCGCCGTGAGCGTTGCATCGTCGGCGAAGGTCTGGTCCCACTGACCGAACGGCAGATTGCTGGTCAGGATGAGACTGCCGGTTTCGTACCGTTTGGCGACCACCTGGAAGAGCAGGTTCGCCTGCTCCCGGTCCATGGGTAGGTATCCCATCTCGTCAATGATGAGAAGCTTGTAGGGCTTCGTGATCCGCTTGATGGTTTCCTCCAGCTGGTTACGTCGCAACGCTGTCGTCAATTGCATCAACAGATCGGCGGCAGTAATGAAGCGGGTGCGAAACCCGGCCTGCGTTGCACGATATCCGAGCGCGACAGCAAGATGGGTTTTGCCAACGCCACTGGGTCCGAGGAGCACGACATTCTCGGCACGCTCCACAAAGGCAAGACTGCCGAGTTCGAGAACCAGAGCTTTCGGTACGCCGAGCGCAAACTCGAAGTCGAATTCATCAAGCGTCTTGATTGCCGGGAAGCCAGCCAGACGCGTCAGCATCCGGCGCATTCGCTCCGCGCGTGCCATCGCTTCATCCTTCAAGGCCTGTTCGAGGAAGTCGAGATAGCCGAGCTCGCGTTTCGCGGCCATCTGGCCGAGGTGCGCAATCTGTGTCGGCAAGTGCAGCAGATTAAGCTGCTTGCACAACACAGTCAGTCGTTCGAGCTGTGGCGTCATGCGCTTACCTCCTGTGCGCGGCTGAACGCATCGTAGACCGACAACGGGTGCTGCAACGGTTTGTTCCACTCCGAGCTCACGTACCGTGATGCTGGTTTCGGTTGCTGATGTGGCGTCGCGCCCGTTCTAACCGATCGCCCCACGTAGGGTGCCGGCAGTGGCAGAAGATGCGGCCGCTCCTCGATCAACACCTCGGCCGGAACCCGTTTGGTAGTGCCGTGCACACGGACGTTGGCGACGTCGCGCAACCACAGTCTGACGCGCTCATTGCACAGGCCGCAGTCGGCTGTGAGCCCTGCCTGTTTGAGCATTGAAACCAACGGGACCCAGAAGCTGTAGCGCAGATATCCGTTCATACGCTCGACCTTGCCCTTCGTCTTCGCGCGGTATGGCTTGCACACGCGAGGTACGAACCCATGGTGTTTGGCGAAGTCAGCGAACCCCGGATGATATCGGTGCTGCTTTTTGCCATAGGCATCGCGTTTCAAGATCACCGTTTTCATATTGTCATAAACGATTTCTCTCGTGACGCCGCCGAATGCTTCAAATGCCCGCACGTGGCAAGCCAGTAGCGTTTCGATGCGCATGTCGGTGACAAATTCCGCGTAGCTGACGCGGCTGTAGCCCAACGTCGCAACGAACGCCGCGAGCATACCGAGTTTGTGCCCCGGCTTACGAAACTCAATCCAGTCCATCTGCATCTGATGCCCCGGCTCTGTCTCGAATCTCACCACCGGGTCGGGGCGTGCAGTGGGTCGAAGCTTCTGTAGATACTCCTGCACGCGGCGTAACCCGCCCGTGTAGCCGCGCTCCTCAATCTCCCGCTTGAGCACCGTCGCGGGAATCCAGTCCGGCTTCGCTGCTTCAACGCGTTCCTGCAGATACCCTTTGAACGGCGCAAGCTTGCCGGCGACAGGCTGACGGGCCTTACGCAGCGGCGGACCTGATTCCAGATACTTTCTTACGGTGTTGACTGCCATGCCGGTCTCGACCGCGATGTCCCGGAGGCTGTTTCCCTGGCGACGCAGAATCTCGATTTCCATGTACTCCTCGTAGCTGATCACGGGCCGCCCAAAAGGAGCAACCCTACAACGAGGTGTATCAACTCCTAACTGCGTTGCTGTATCAATTTATAACTGCGCGCGACAA
>NZ_BAYE01000059.1 GCF_000685095.1 Paraburkholderia caledonica NBRC 102488 | reverse complement strand
CTGGAGTTGCGAGTATGTCTTCATCGGTGGACTCAGGCGACGCGTAGAGGTCGCCCACATGAAGCTCGCCGCGAGTCGTGCCTTCTGGCTTGTAGCCTATCCGACCCAAAGCCATGAGATGCTGTTCGACGCCCACGCACGAGCATTCGTCGCGTTAGGCGGCGTTCCCCGGCGCGGGATATATGACAACATGAAGACCGCCGTCGATAAGGTTGGCCCGGGTAAGGAACGAGCTATCAATGCGCGATTCCATGCGATGTGCGGCCACTACCTGTTCGAGCCTGAGTTCTGCAACCGGGCCGCTGGCTGGGAGAAAGGCATCGTTGAAAAGAATGTCCAGGACCGGCGCCGACAGATTTGGCACGATGCAATCGGTATCCGGTGGGAATCGCTTGAGGTCCTGAACATATGGCTGGCCGAGCGATGCCAGCAGGCCTGGAAACAATTGAGACATCCGCAATGGCCTGAGCTCAGTTTGGAAGACGCCCTCGCGGATGAGCGTCCACGGCTGATGCAGGTTCCGAAGCCGTTCGACGGCTACATCGAGAAGCCTGTGCGTGTCTCGCCAACGAGTCTGGTGCACCTCGACCGGAACCGCTATAGCGTGCCAACGGAGTACGCGCATCACATCGTAAGCCTGCGCTGCTATCCGACCTACATCAGCCTGGTGGCCGACGGCATCGAGATTGCCCGCCATCCCCGCAGCTTCGACCGGTATCAGACCTTTTACGACTGGCGGCACTACATCGATTTGGTGGAGCGTAAGCCCGGGGCTTTGAGAAACGGTGCGCCGTTCCTGACGATGCCAGAACCGATGCTTCGCCTACAGAGACATCTGCTGAAACAGACTGGCGGCGACCGGGTAATGGTCCAGGTCCTCGCGGCCACTCCCGTTCACGGTCTGGAGGCCGTGCTGGTTGCCGTCGAGCTCGCACTGGAGTCCGGACGTCCGAGCGGAGACCATGTCCTGAACATCCTTGCGCGACTGAAGAGCCAATCGGCTCATTGCGGTGAGGTGGTGAGAACAGCAATCACGCTCAAGGTCGAACCGCTTGCGGATGTCTACCGGTATGAGCAGCTTCGCGTCACGCGTAATGAGGAGGATGGTCATGTCGAATGAAACAGCTGCACTTCTCAAGTCGTTGAAGCTCCACGGAATGGCGCAGGCGTGGCCCGAGCTGGTAGCCCAGGCAAGACACAGCGACTTTGAACCGGAGAAATTCATGCAGATGCTGCTGAAGGCGGAAACGGCTGAGCGGCAGGTCCGGTCAATCAACTACCAGATGGCTGCAGCACGTTTCCCTGCACACCGCGACCTTGCCGGCTTTGACTTCGAGCAGGCGAGCGTCGACGAAACTCTTGTGCGAGAACTCCACACGGTCCGATTCTGCGAGTCCGCGCAGAACGTGGTGTTCATCGGTGGACCCGGCACAGGGAAAACGCACCTTGCGACATCCATTGGTATCGAGGCAATACAGAACCATGGGAAACGAGTTCGGTTCTTTACCACCGTTGAGCTCGTGAACCAGCTTGAGGCGGAGAAGGTCGCCGGCAAACCCGGACAACTGGCCAATCGCCTCATGTATGTCGACGCCATTGTTCTGGACGAACTGGGCTACCTCCCGTTCACCCAAACGGGTGGCGCACTGTTGTTTCATCTGCTCTCGAAGCTTTACGAGCGAACAAGCGTTCTTGTTACGACCAATCTGAGCTTCACGGAATGGTCAAACGTCTTTGGCGACGCGAAGATGACAACTGCGCTGCTTGACCGCCTTACGCACCACTGCCATATAGTCGAAACAGGCAACGATTCCTGGCGCTTCAAAAACAGCACGGCGGGGCAGCCCGCTTCGCGGGCTGCAACCCGAAAAAGCTCACCAAAGAAACCGAAAGAGGAGGAAATTGACGCACCAGAGTGATGTTTATGAGCATCAAGGGTGGGTCAATTCTAGATGCAAAAAGTGGGTCAGTTTCCGGCGCAAATC
>NZ_BAYE01000060.1 GCF_000685095.1 Paraburkholderia caledonica NBRC 102488 | reverse complement strand
CACGAAGCTATGTACAAAGTCACCGTCAATCTTGGTGCCCCCGCAATGCTCAACGAAATCGACCTCCAGATAACCGGGTAGCGGGTTGTTCCAATCGGTGAAGGTCCGAATGGGCACTGCGCGGCGAATCGCATTGCCGATTCCACCAGCTCGGCGGCGCTGGCCGCTGAAAGCTTGCTCGCGCACATCCCGCAGAAGCCGATCAATGGTCGCGGCGCTGATCTGCTTGAGCCGCTGGCGCAGGTCCTTCGATAGCGACAGATGACCATGTCGTGTCATCGAGTCGATCAGCGTTGGGATGAGCGCCTTCAGGCGCTTGCCGCAGATCCGGTCGGCGGCCTCCCATAGCAGGATCAGCGCGGCATGAACGTCATCGTCATAGCGTCGCTGTGGGCCGGGCTTCGCCTTCAGCGGCTGCTGCTCTCGGCAAAGCACTCGAATTGCGTGCTTACGATGATAGCCCGTCAATTCGACGAATTCGTCCAGGATCTGCCGCTTGTCGTTCCGTTCAGAACGGCGGTACCGCTCGCCGACTGCCTCGATCAATTCCCGTCTTGTTGTCATGCTGAGCCGCCTCGTCATAAGTCGCCCCCGCCAGCCGTCTGACAGGTAGCAAAATACTTGAGGCAACGAGCCTAGCTCGGTAACAAAAAACCTGAGTCAATGCGCCGGCCAAAACAATTGTCGCCGCCCAA
>NZ_BAYE01000061.1 GCF_000685095.1 Paraburkholderia caledonica NBRC 102488 | reverse complement strand
TAGACAGCGTCAAGCAGCACGGCCGGTCGTGTTGCCTCACGGGATGATGTTACTCCCGGCTAATTGTCACCGACGAATCGTTTGTTGGTGAAGGCTGGCGCTGCGTAGCAGCGTCAGCCTTCACCACTTCGGTGTCGGCGCCGCTGAGTATTCGGGTCACCAGTTCCCTCGCTCGATCTGCGCGCCACACTTTTACCCGGCGCTGCAGGGTGCGCAGCTGAGCGCCGGAATACAGGGCGGGAGCCATCGCGGTGAGGCGCTCAGATAGCTGCTTCGCTGTAATGTTGGGCTCGGTTTCGAGCCATTCCAGTATCTTGGGCCAGGTATTTTCGAACGGATCTTCCCGAGTACGCCAGTCATGTGGGACGCGCGCTTTGCGGTGATGCGTCGGTCGTATCTCGCCGGCCTGCCACGCTGTCCCGAGACTCGACAGGAAATCCGAGAGCGGGACCTCGGTTGCTGTCGTCGCCGGCGCGGGCAGACCACCGGAAGCGCTGCATTGCGCAACCCGCTGTTGTGCTTCGCGAATCCGATGCAACAAATCCAACGGATCGAGCCTACGAAACCGCGCGCGAAGGCTACGTTTAGTCGTCTCGGGAATAGATGGGGACCGCAGGACGCGTTCAAGCGGCGTCAACGGAGCTTCATAGCGCTTCGTTACCTTGGCGCCGTGACGAGTCTTCGATTTCAATTTGAATGACGGCTGAAAGAAGTTGATGTACAGCCGTGACACTTGATAAAGAGAGGCAAGCGTTTCAGTGGCTTCAAGACCTCGTAACTTGCCGTAGCCCACGAGACGACGTACGACGGAGCCATTCTTCTGCTCAACCCACGCCTGATCGTTCTTCTTATAGGCACGAGAACGGGTCAGCTCGATCCCCGTTGCTTTGC
>NZ_BAYE01000062.1 GCF_000685095.1 Paraburkholderia caledonica NBRC 102488 | reverse complement strand
ATCAACATTTTCTCTTGTAGAGGCTAAGTTGTAATGTCCGCTTTTAGCCACGTTCAAATGTCCGCTTTTTCGCAGCGTAAGCTGACCAGCCGCCGGCGTCCCGGCGCGGGAGGCTTCAATGGCTGCGACCGAACGGATCACGATGACGATGCGCGAACTGGACAGGTTCAAGGTCATTCAGGACGTCGCCGACGGCAAGCTCAAGCCGTGGCGCGCGGCAGAACGGCTCAGGCTGACGCCGCGGCAGATCCGGCGGCTGGTTGCGCGACTGCGCGAGCATGGACCGGAAGGCCTCGCGTCGCGTCGGCGCTCGAGGCCCAGCAACAACCAGCTGGACGCGGTGACGGCCGATCGGGCACTCTCGATCATTCGTGATCGTTATGTCGATTTCGGGCCCACGCTGGCCTGCGAGAAGCTGTACGAATGTCACGGCATCCGGCTTGCAAAGGAGACGGTCAGGCGTCTGATGACGGATGCAGGTCTCTGGGTGCCTCGCCGGCAGCGCCCGCCGAAGCTCTACCAGCCGCGTGCGCGGCGCGCGTGTCTGGGCGAGCTGATCCAGATAGATGGCAGCGATCACCGGTGGTTCGAGGAACGGGCGCCGGCCTGCTCGCTGCTGGTGTACGTCGACGATGCGACGAGCCGGCTGATGACGCTGCATTTCACAGCCACCGAGTCGACCTTCAGCTACTTCGAGGCGACGCGGGCGTACATTGAACGCCACGGCAAGCCTGTCGCGTTCTACAGCGACAAGTACAGCGTGTTTCGCAAGACGGGTGCGAACAAGGATGGCAACAGCGTGACCCATTTCGGCCGGGCGATGTACGAGCTGAACATCGACACGTTCTGTGCGAACAGCAGCTCAGCGAAGGGTCGCGTCGAGCGCGCCCACCTGACGCTGCAGGACCGGCTCGTAAAAGAATTGCGGTTGCGTGGCATCAGCACGGCTGCCGCAGCCAATGCGTATGCGCCGGCCTTCATGGCAAATTACAACGCGCGCTTTGCGAAGCCTCCAAAGAGCGGATTCGATGCTCACCGTCCACTCAGGGCTGACGACAATCTTGATCTGGTGCTCACGTGGCGCGAGCCGCGCAAGGTGAGCAAGTCGTTGACTGTGCGGTATGACCGCGTCACGTATCTGATGGATGACACGCCCGGGCACCACAAACTGATCGGCCGGTATATCGAGGTCTGGGAGTACCCGGATGGGCGTATCGAACTGCGCGCCGATGGTCAAGCACTGTCATGCAGACAGTACGACCGGCTGACCGAAGTTGACCAGGGCGCGGTCGTTGAGCATAAGCGGCTGGGTCACGTGCTTCAGGTCTCGCAGGTGATCCAGGCTCAACGCGATAACAGTCGGATCGGAAAAGCGCCTTCGCGAACCCACCTGGGCGTTGCAACCAGGGTTCAGAGCCGCTCGCCAGGCAAGAAGAAGCAACGCGAGTTCACGCAGGCCGATATCAATGGTGTGATTCTCGAACAGTCGCAGCAGCGGCAAATGCAACAACCAAGCAAACCTGGCCGTCGGTCTGCAAAGGTGATCGACGCAGACGTAAGCGCCCTGCCAGTTCAGGCGTCGTCCTTCAACAATGTGTGAGACAAAAGGCGTTAGAAACAAACCCCTTTAACCCGGACATTTCAACTTAGCCGGAAAGCGGACATTTCAACAAAGCCTCGACA
>NZ_BAYE01000063.1 GCF_000685095.1 Paraburkholderia caledonica NBRC 102488 | reverse complement strand
GCGCTGACGGCCGAGCGGTTCGTGCCGGACCCGTACGGCGAGCCGGGGGCGCGCGTCTATCGCAGCGGCGATCTGTGCCGGCTGCGCGCGGACGGCACGGTGGAGTTCCTCGGGCGGCTGGACCAGCAGGTGAAGCTGCGCGGCCAGCGCATCGAGCCGGGCGAGATCGAGGCGGTGCTGCGCCAGTGCGAGAACGTGCGCGAGGCCGCGGTGATCGTGGTGGGCGAGGCGCAGAAGCAGCGGCTCGCGGCGTATGTGGCGGGGCAGTCCGATGCAGCGGCCCTGCAGCCTGTTGACGTCCACCGTCTGCAGCGCGAACTGGAGCAGAAGCTGCCGGGCTACATGGTGCCGTCATCGATAACGGTGCTCGCGCGGCTGCCGTGGATGCCCAACGGCAAGCTCGACCGGGCGTCGCTGCCCGCGCCGCAGGCGGGTGCGATCGAACGGGTGGCGCCGTCGAACGAGGTCGAAGCGGCGCTGCTGTCGATCTGGGCGGCCGTGCTCGGGCGCGATGATCTTGGCGTGACGGACAACTTCTTCGAAGCGGGCGGCGACTCGATCCAGAGCCTGCAGATCATCGCGCGGGCGCGCGAGGCGGGTTGGCGGCTGACGCCGCGGCAGGTGTTCGAGCATCCGACCGTGGCGGGTCTCGCGCAACGCGCACAGCGGCTGGACGCGGGCGCAGTACGGGAGTTCGACGATGGCGCCGCGCTGCCGTTGACGCCGATCCAGCGGCTCTTCTTCGAGCGCTATCCGCAAGGGGAATCGCACTGGAACCAGGCGGTGCTGCTGAAGGTGAAAGGGCGGCTCGTGCCGGCGGCGCTGGAGCGCGCGGTGGCGGCGCTGGAGGCGCGGCACGACGCGTTGCGGCTGCGGTTCGTGAAGGAGGCGGGCGGGTGGAAGCAGGTGGCGGTGAAGACAGCGGGGGCGGCAGAA
>NZ_BAYE01000064.1 GCF_000685095.1 Paraburkholderia caledonica NBRC 102488 | reverse complement strand
CCTACGTGCTCTACACATCGGGCTCGACCGGCCGGCCCAAGGGCGTCGCCGTGAGCCACGGCGCGCTGTGGACGCACCTGCAGGACTTCCTCGCGATCTACGGCATCGACGGCAAGGACACGGTGCTGCACTCGTCGACGATCAACTTCGACGTCGCGCTGCACGAAACGCTGCCGGCGCTGCTGCGCGGCGCGACGGTGGAGATGCGCGGCTCGCAGCCGTGGGATCTGCAAAGCCTGAGCGAGCGGCTGGTGAAACGGCGCGTGACGTTCGCGCGGATTCCGACCGCGCTGTGGCAGCAGTGGCAGCGTCACGCGCCGCCGCGTGCGCAGCTCGCGCTGCGCCAGGTGACGGTGGGCGGCGAGGCGTTGCCGGGCGACGCGCTCGCGCGCTGGCGCGAGGGGCCGCTCGCGGATATCCGGCTGGACAACCTGTACGGTCCGACCGAGACGACGGTGGCGGCGCTGTACCGCCGCACCGGGGCCGACGACGCACGGCAGGTGACGGTGCCGATCGGGCATCCGTATCCGGGGCGTACGGCGCGGGTGTTCGACGCGTTCGGCGATGAGGCGCCGGTGGGCGGGCTCGGCGAGCTGTGCATCGGCGGG
>NZ_BAYE01000065.1 GCF_000685095.1 Paraburkholderia caledonica NBRC 102488 | reverse complement strand
TGAACTGACCCCGCAAAGTTGGACAGTCTTGGGCTAAGGCCGTGAGGGCTGAGTTCTGTACATCACAGGACTCAGCCCTTTTAGCTTCAGCTTGATGCGGCTGTGATTGTAATAGTGGATGTAGCGTTTGATTCCGGTTCGAAGGGCTTCGATGCTCTCGAAGCGGTTCAGGTAAAAGAACTCTGACTTCAAGGTGCCGAAGAAGCTCTCCATGGCGGCGTTATCGTGACAGTTGCCCTTGCGCGACATGCTTTGCGTCAGGGCGCGTTGCGCGAGCAGCGCCTGGTAAGCGCTCATCTGGTAGTGCCAGCCCTGATCTGAGTGGACCACGGGACGATCGTCAGCGCCGAGCCGCCTGAACGCCTTTTTGATCATGCCAGCGACCATCGCGAATGCCGGACGGGTGGCCGTTTCGTAAGCGACGATTTCACCGTTATACAGATCCAGAACCGGCGACAGATAGAGCTTTTGCTCGCCCACCCGGAATTCCGTGATATCGGTGACCCACTTCTGGTTCGGTGCGTCGGCATCGAACTGTCTTTGCAGCACGTTCGGCGCGATGCGTCCCACCGTCCCGCGAAAGGCGCGATACTTTTTGGGGCGCACCAGGCTCTTGAGTTTCATCAGTTGCATCAGCCGCTGGACGGTCTTGTGATTCACAGCCGTGCCCAGATGGCGGATTGCGCTGGTGATACGGCGATAGCCATAACGCCCCTTATGCTGCTCGAAGACAGAGCGGATGCGCGCCTTGAGCTGCGCGTGCCTGTCTGCCTTCTGGGATGCCTTGCATTGGTAATAGAACGTGCTGCGCGCCAGGCCTGCTACTTTCAGCAGACCCTGAACTGGAAACTCATGCCTTAACCCGGCCACTACTTGCGCTTTTTGCGCGGCGCTGTGGGGCTTTCCGAGCGGATCAAGGCATCGAGTTTTTTTAGATACGCATTCTCCATGCGCAGGTAGTTCAGCTCCTTCAGGAGCTCTTCCTTCGTGCGGGTCTCATCGGACTTCGGTGAGACGGGCGGGGCGGATGACCTGGGATGTTTCACGGAACGTACTCGGGGGCGCGGCTCAAGAGCCTGAAGACCTCCCGAATCATAGCGGCCTTTCCAGAGACTGATCACGCCCGGATTACGAATATCGAAGACCGAAGCCGTTTCCCGGCACGACAGTGCCTTCGTGTGCATGAACTGCAGCACCTTCAGCTTGAACTGGCCGTCGTAACGACTGTACTTCTTCTGGAACGCCGCCTCGCCGTGCGCGCGCCATGCCGCCACCCACTTACGCACTGTGCCATGGTCTACACCGTGCCGGTGCGCCACTCCACGACTACCACCGTACTTGCCTGACAGATAGTCTTTGACGACCGCTCGCTTGAATCGCGCGCTGTGCCTGCTCATGAAAAAACACCCCAAATCGTTGGACGGGTGTCCAACTTTTGGGGTGCAGTTCA
>NZ_BAYE01000066.1 GCF_000685095.1 Paraburkholderia caledonica NBRC 102488 | reverse complement strand
GGCCGAGATGGAATGGACACCGCCCTCCCTCCGGGGAGTTGCGCACCATTGAGGGCCCCGGGACCGAACGGCATCAATGTGCCAGAGTGGAGTTGCGACACAACCACTTATGGAACGGAGGCCCCAGATGAATGCTACGACATACGGACTCGACATTGCAAAACGGGTGTTCCAGATGTACTGGGTCGACGCCCAAACTGGCGAGATCGCGAATCGGAGGTTCGGACGTGACGATCTAATTACATTTCTGGCGCAGCGCCCCGCCGGTCGCGTCGCCCTCGAGGCGTGCGGAAGTGCTCACTGGTGGGCGCGTAAGATCCGCGCGCTCGGACACGAGGTGGTGCTGATACACGCTCAATTCATTCGACCTTTCGTGCAAACGAACAAGACCGACGCGGCAGACGCGCGGGCAATCTGGACCGCTGTGCAGCAACCCGGCATGCGCACGGTTGCCGCCAAGACAGAGGATCAGCAGGTGATGTTAAGCCTTCATCGTATGCGCTCGTTGCTGGTCAAGTTTCGAACGATGCAGATAAATCAGCTCCGTGGGTTGCTGTATGAGTTCGGCGTTACGTTTCGTGCAGGACGCGTAGCAGGACTCGACGAGATCAGAAAGCGCATGGCAGAACTCGAAGACACGCTGCCACGATCGATACTTCTTAACCTTCTCGAACAGTTGCGCCGGATCACCCTGTTTGAAGAGGATATCGATCAACTCGAGAAGCGGATTGGCGCCTGGCAGAAACAGGAAGCTGCATGTCGTGCTATCTCCGAAGTGCCGGGTATCGGCCGCCTGACTGCAACGGCCCTGGTAGCAACGATTGGAGATGCGAAGACATTCAGGTCGGGGCGCGAGTTCGCTGCGTTTCTGGGACTTGTTCCTCGTCAGAATGGTACCGGAGGAAAGATACGGCTGGGCTCGATCTCCCGACGTGGCGACCCATACTTGCGTACGTTGCTGATACATGGGGCGCGTTCTGTTCTGTGTCACACCAAGGTACCAACCGCATGGCAAAAAGCACTGCAGGTGCGACGTCCAGCAAATGTAGCAACAGTGGCCCTGGCAAACAAAATGGCAAGAATCGCCTGGGCGATCCTCGCTCACGGGACTTCGTACGAAGCGCATCATGTGAGCATCAGACCTGCATAGCAGAATGAGGAATTTGAAGCGTTGAGGAACTGGTAGGTTGCTTGGGTTGATTTCAATGTGATGGCGAGACAGGTCGGACCGCAGGGACGCAAACCTGAACACAGTCTTGTGCTTCAAGCACGTGGCCGAGATGAGGACGTTCCTGGCGAATTCCATCAGGGCCCGCAGCTTCGGCTTGCAAAAGGCCGCATATAAGACCGCAGCCGATACCTTGTTCACGCATCACACAAGATCAACTTGGCAAACCGGGCGGTGTCCATATAAG
>NZ_BAYE01000067.1 GCF_000685095.1 Paraburkholderia caledonica NBRC 102488 | reverse complement strand
CAGTCGAACTGGAATGCTTCGCCATATTCGAAGGCGAGTGGCACAAAGGCGCCACGTTGCGCCCCCGCATCGCGCTCCTTCTTCCAGTTGCGTACAAAGGCGCACACTCGGTCGTAGCTGCCGTCGTAGCCCGCCGCCCGTAAATCCTCGTACATCTGCGTCGCTGAGCGCCGTTCCCGTCTCGTACGTCGCAAATCGGCGACCAGCCAAAGTCGCAGTTGCTCCGACCACGGGTCGACGACGCTGTTGCTGACGCGTTTCGCGAATTTCGGCTCGCTCGCCGAGGGCTCGCGCAACCATCGTCGAATCGTGTTTCTCGAAAGCCCCGTCTGCCTCGCAATGTCCCGAAGCGGGACGCCATCGCGGAAATGCATCCGCCGAATCTTGGCCAACATGCTCACGGTTATCACTCCGTTCTCCTGCTTGGCGTCCAAGCAGGCAGTTGAACATGTGGGTCAATTTTCGATGCAAATTTCTAGCGGAAGTGGGTCAGTTTTATGCGCGTATCAACACGCGCACCTCATCGGCTGATCACCGACGATAGCTCCGTTCGCTCATGCCAACGGGGACCTCGATGATTGATCTGGGAGATGTGATGAGAATCTTGGAACTGCAATGGCCGGGACTGAGCGTCCCGGCCATTGCCGCCCGACTTGGTATGGATCGCAAGACCGTACGCAAGTACATCAGGGGTGGCGTTCAGGCGCCTCGTTATGTCCCGCGTGCGCCGCGACCTTGTGTGATCGATCCGTTCGTCAGTTATGTGACCGAGCGGGTGCATGCCTTCCCGGAACTGAGTGTCGAGCGCTTGCTGCGGGAGATGAAGGCGATGGGCTATCCGGGCAGCCGCACGGCATTGGGCGATCTGGTTCGGGAGGTACGGCCACCTCGTCAACGCGGCTTCGAAGTGCGTTTCGAGACGCCGGCCGTCCAGCAGGCGCAGGTGGACTTCGCCCATTTCAACGTTGAGTTCGACGCGACACGCCCGGCCAGCGGCGCTCAATCTGGCTGTTCTCGATCGTGCTGGGCCACAGCCGGTATCTTTGGGGTCGGTTCGTCGAACATCAGGATATGCAGACGGTACTGCGCTGTCACGTGGAAGCGTTTGCGCATCTCGGTGGCGTGCCGCGCGAGATTCTCTGTGACCGGATGGAGAGGCCTCGACCGGGTCAGGCCGTGCACTTCCTCGGTCCGCCTGGAAACGGCAAATCGCACCTCTGCATAGCCCTCGGCGTCGAGGCCGTGCGTGCGGGTCAGAGCGTCTACTTCGGTACGCTTGCCGAGATCGTCGCGTCGATGGTCAAGGCCGAGCGGGAGGGCAACCTGGCACAGCGCGTGCGCTTCCTTGCGCGCAACAGTCCGCTTTTCGTTGACGAAATCGGCTATCTCCCTGTTG
>NZ_BAYE01000068.1 GCF_000685095.1 Paraburkholderia caledonica NBRC 102488 | reverse complement strand
CGAAGCTTCACCTGGTCGTCGTTACGGCCCAGATACTCGATGTCGCCATCAGGCAGCCGTCGCGCGAGGTCGCCCGAGCGGTACAGGCGCGCACCCGGCGCACCATACGGGTCCGGCACGAAGCGTTGCGCGCTCAGCGCGGCGCGTCCCAGATAGCCGCGCGCAAGGCCCGCGCCGCCCACATACAGTTCGCCCACCGCCCCCACCGGCACGCGGTTCAGATCCGCGTCGAGCACGTGCAGCGTGAGATCATCGAGCGGCGCGCCGATCACGCTGCGCCCTTCGCGCAGCGCCGCTTCGTCCAGTGTCCGGTGTGTCACGTGCACGGTCGTTTCGGTGATTCCGTACATGTTCACGAGCGCCGGCAATACGCCCCTGCGCCGCGCGCCCTCCGCCCATCGCGCCAGCGAGGCCGGCTCGAGACGCTCGCCGCCAAAGATCACCGCGCGCAGCGAGTCGAGCGTGTTGCCGTCATCGGCCTGGATCAGTTGCACGAACGCCGACGGCGTCTGGTTCAGCACCGTCACCCGTTCCTTGCGCAAAAGCGCATGGATTGCCGCGGGTTCGCGTGCGCTCCAGTGCGGCACGATCACGAGCCGCGCGCCATGCACGAGTGCCCCAAAAATCTCCCATACGGAGAAGTCGAATGCGTAGGAATGGAACAGCGTCCACACGTCCTTCGCGTCGAATGCAAAGCGCGACTGCGTTGCGTCGAACAGGCGCGCGACGTTCTCATGCGTGATGCCCACGCCCTTCGGTACGCCCGTCGAGCCCGACGTATAGATCACATAGGCAAGCTGTTGCGGATGCGGGTACGCACCGGCATCGCCCGTGGCATCGCTTGTGGCATCGGCAGGCGCCGCATCGCGCAGCGCCACCGCATCCATGGTGGGCCGCGAGCCGAACAGCGCCGCATGCTGCGCGAGGCTCGGCGCATCGGTCACGATCAGCCGAAGCTGCGCATCGTCGACGATATGCGCGAGGCGCCCGGCCGGGTACCACGGATCGAGCGGCACATACGCCGCGCCCGCACGCAGCACACCGAGCAGCGACGCAACCAGCGCAGCGCTGCGCTGCATCGCGACGCCCACGCGCGTTTCCGCTGTCGCGCCGAGACGCCGCAACTCATGTGCAATGGCGCGCGACCAGGCATCCAGTTGCGCATACGTCACGTGTTCATCGCCATCGACCAGCGCGACCGCTTCGGGCCGCGCACACGCCTGCGCAGCGATCCGTGCCGTCACCGGCTCGTAGGCGAACGTGGATGGCAGACGTGGCGGC
>NZ_BAYE01000069.1 GCF_000685095.1 Paraburkholderia caledonica NBRC 102488 | reverse complement strand
GGGAGATCAAACGTAACAGCGGACCGACCGGCTATCGGGCAAGCCACGCCGATGAACTCGCATGGGATCGCGCGCAGCGCCCCAAAGTCTGTAAACTGGTTCGGTACCGGAAGCTGGCGCACATCGTCGCCGGCAAGCTCCAGTTGCAGTGGTCACCGCAGCAGATTGCCGGATGGCTCAGGCGGGCGTATCCAGACGACGAGGACTACAACGTGTCTCACGAGACCATCTATCGCAGTCTCTTCATACAGGCCCGAGGTGCCCTGAAGAAGGAGTTGCTGGAGCACCTGCGGCGTACCCGAGCCATGCGGCGTTCCCGCCATCACACGCAAAAGACCGACGATCATGGCAGGATAAAGGACACCGTATCGATCAGTGAACGCCCTGCGAGCGTTGAAGATCGTGCAGTACCGGGCCACTGGGAAGGTGATCTGCTGTGCGGTAGCGGCAGCAGCCAGATCGCGACGCTCGTCGAGCGCCAGACGCGTTACGTTATGCTGGTCAGGATAGCGAGCAAGGATAGCGAAACGGTCGCCAATGCACTCATCAAACACGCTTCAAAACTGCCGCAGGAGCTCTACAAGTCGCTGACATGGGATCGGGGAACAGAGATGGCCGCACACAAACGCTTTACCGTGGCTACCGACATACAGGTCTACTTCTGCGATCCCCAGCATCCATGGCAGCGCGGATCAAATGAAAACACGAACGGGCTGTTAAGACAGTACTTTCCTAAAGGCACCGATCTGTCCGTGTATTCGCAGGTCAAACTCAACGCTGTGGCTAGGCGATTGAACGAGCGTCCAAGAAAGACCCTGAACTACGAAACGCCCGCCGAACGGTTCCAGCAAACTATTGCATCCACCGGTTGAAT
>NZ_BAYE01000070.1 GCF_000685095.1 Paraburkholderia caledonica NBRC 102488 | reverse complement strand
ACTCGAGAATCTTGGCAACGACACCGGCGCCGACGGTACGGCCGCCTTCGCGGATAGCGAAGCGCAGACCTTCTTCCATCGCGATCGGGTTGATCAGCTTCACCGTGATCGACACGTTGTCGCCCGGCATGACCATTTCCTTGTCCTTCGGCAACTCGATCGAGCCCGTCACGTCCGTCGTACGGAAGTAGAACTGCGGACGATAGTTGTTGAAGAACGGCGTGTGACGGCCGCCTTCGTCCTTGCTCAGCACGTACACCTCAGCCGTGAAGTGCGTGTGCGGGTTGATCGAACCCGGCTTGGCCAGCACCTGGCCACGCTCCACGTCTTCACGCTTCGTGCCGCGCAGCAGAATACCGACGTTGTCGCCCGCCTGACCCTGGTCGAGCAGCTTGCGGAACATTTCCACGCCCGTGCACGTCGTCTTCACCGTCGGCTTGATACCGACGATTTCGATTTCCTCGCCGACCTTCACGACGCCACGCTCCACGCGCCCCGTCACCACCGTGCCGCGACCCGAGATCGAGAACACGTCCTCCACCGGCATCAGGAACGCGCCGTCCACTGCGCGCTCCGGCGTCGGGATGTACGTGTCCAGCGCGTCGGCCAGATTCATGATCGCCACTTCGCCGAGCTCGCCCTTGTCGCCTTCGAGCGCCAGCTTTGCCGAACCCTTGATGATCGGCGTGTCGTCGCCCGGGAAGTCGTACTTCGACAGAAGCTCGCGCACTTCCATCTCGACCAGCTCCAGCAGCTCAGCGTCGTCCACCATGTCGCACTTGTTCAGGAACACGATGATGTACGGAACGCCAACCTGACGCGCCAGCAGGATGTGCTCACGCGTTTGCGGCATCGGGCCGTCAGCGGCCGAGCATACCAGGATCGCGCCGTCCATCTGCGCGGCGCCCGTGATCATGTTCTTCACATAGTCCGCGTGGCCCGGGCAGTCAACGTGTGCGTAGTGGCGGTTAGCCGTTTCGTACTCGACGTGCGCCGTGTTGATCGTGATACCACGTGCCTTTTCTTCCGGCGCCGCGTCGATCTGGTCGTACGCCTTCGCTTCGCCGCCAAACTTCTGCGTCAGAACCGTCGTGATCGCTGCCGTCAGCGTGGTCTTGCCGTGGTCAACGTGACCGATCGTGCCGACGTTCACGTGCGGCTTGGTCCG
>NZ_BAYE01000071.1 GCF_000685095.1 Paraburkholderia caledonica NBRC 102488 | reverse complement strand
TTCGCTTCCCACATCACCGATTCGAGTCTTTCCGCGATGTCGAAAAGCTTGTTGTTGCCCGCTTCCTTCGAGAGCTTCTTCGCCACTTCCTTGATGACCTTGTTGCGCGGGTCCGAGATCGTGTAGACCGGGTGACCGAAACCGATCACCACTTCCTTGTTCTCAACGCGCCGGCGGATATCGCTTTCCGCTTCGTCCGGCGTCTGGTAGCGCGACTGGATCTCGAACGCGACTTCGTTCGCGCCGCCGTGCTTCGGTCCGCGCAGCGCGCCAATCGCGCCCGTGATCGCCGAATAGATGTCAGAACCGGTGCCCGCGATCACGCGGCCGGTGAACGTCGACGCGTTGAACTCATGCTCGGCATACAGGTTCAGCGACACGTGCATTGCATCGACCCACGACTTCGACGGCTCGACACCGTGCAGCAGATGCAGGAAGTGGCCGCCGATCGAATCGTCGTCGGTTTCCACCTCAATGCGTTTGCCGTTGTGCGAATAGTGGTACCAGTAGAGCAGCATCGAGCCGAGCGACGCCATCAGTTGGTCGGCGATATCGCGCGCGCCGGGCAGGTTGTGATCGTCCTTCTCCGGCAGCACGGTGCCGAGCACCGAGACGCCCGTGCGCATCACGTCCATTGGATGCGCGGCAGCGGGAATCCATTCGAGCGCGGCCTTCACATTGGCGGGCAGGCCGCGCAACGCCTTGAGCTTCGTCTTGTAGGCGGTGAGTTCGGCCTGTGTCGGCAGCTTTTCGTGCACGAGCAGATA
>NZ_BAYE01000072.1 GCF_000685095.1 Paraburkholderia caledonica NBRC 102488 | reverse complement strand
TGACGACTAATGAAATGGTCCGCCCCACCTCCGCAGACGCGCTAAGCTGGGAAGGCGACTGTAACGGGAGGTGATCAAGGACTACGCGACGCTCGTTGGGATCGACCTTGGCAAGCAAACCTTCCATGTGCACGGACAGGACAGCAGGGGCAAGGCGGTGTTCAGAAAGAAGTTTGGGCGCAAACAACTCATCGAATTTCTCGCGACTTGCCATTCGTGTACTGTCGTCATGGAGGCGTGCGCCGGCTCTCACTTCATGGCGCGCAAGCTGTCCTCGTTTGGTCATGAGGTCAAGCTGATTTCGCCGCAATTCGTGCGGCCATTCGTGAAATCAAACAAGAATGACTTTATCGATGCTGAGGCGATTTGCGAAGCGGCATGGCGTCCGGCAATGCGATTTGTGACGCCGAAGACCGAGTCGCAGCAAACGCTGTCGATACTTCACCGCGTGCGTGAATCGATGGTGCAGGACCGCGCGAGGACGATCAACCAGATGCACGGCTTCCTGCTCGAGTTCGGCGTCAGCCTGCCAGCCGGCAAGACCGGTGTTCCGCGACTGCCGGAGATTCTTGATTTCCATCCTTTGCCGCCCCGTCTTGTTGCCATCGGCGCATTCAACCGGTGGATGCAACACTCCTGCTGCTTACGCAGTCTTCAGTGTGTTGCATCCACCGGTTGAATGCGCCATCCTCAAGCGGCTACATGAGCACTTCAAGTATCTGCAGCAACAGATCGGTGAGATCGATCGCGAACTAGCACTG
>NZ_BAYE01000073.1 GCF_000685095.1 Paraburkholderia caledonica NBRC 102488 | reverse complement strand
CTCAAACTTACCCTTGGCCATTTTCGACTCCTAAGAGGATTTTTCCGTACGTTGCGCCGGGCGCAAACAATCACCGAGTACTTCTGGTGCCCATGGGCAGGATCGAACTGCCGACCTCTCCCTTACCAAGGGAGTGCTCTACCACTGAGCCACATGGGCGCTACTTTTGTGTGCTGGAGCGGGTGAAGGGAATCGAACCCTCGTCGTAAGCTTGGAAGGCTTCTGCTCTACCATTGAGCTACACCCGCAAGGTCATGGATTCCCAACAACTGCTTCAACTTGCATTCTGGTGGAGGAGGTTGGATTCGAACCAACGTAGGCGTAAGCCAACAGATTTACAGTCTGCCCCCTTTAGCCACTCGGGCACCCCTCCGCAGAGAACTGATGATTATGGGGGAACAACCGCTTGATGTCAAGACTTGACTGACTGTTCCAACCCAAACGCTCTCACTTATATGCAGTGATCGCGGTGCTACGGTAAACGCAGAAACCCCACCTGTGTTGGGGTGGGGTTTCTGGTGCTGCTGGGGAGCCTGACGATTACCTACTTTCACACGGGCAATCCGCACTATCATCGGCGTGGAGTCGTTTCACGGTCCTGTTCGGGATGGGAAGGGGTGGGACCGACTCGCTTTGGTCATCAGGCTTTGACGGGTTGCCGTACTGCCGGTGGGGCAATACAGCCAATCGGG
>NZ_BAYE01000074.1 GCF_000685095.1 Paraburkholderia caledonica NBRC 102488 | reverse complement strand
GTATCCCGTCAGTTCCAGATAGGCGCGCCCAAGATCAGCGCCATCGCGGCTCACGCGCACCGCGCCTTCCCAGTACACCGCGCCGGTAGACTGCCGCGAGTCCAGTTCCTGGTCGTCCATCAGCGGATCGAGTTGCCATGTCAGCGCACCGGTTCGCACCGACATCGACACCGGGTACGACGTGTTCGTGCGCGGCGAGCGCCATGTGTTCATCTGCGACACGGTGTGAAGATTTTTGCCAGCATCTGCTAAGAAGCGACTCGCAAGGCCGCGGAAATAACCCGATAGGCGAGCAACCTAACCAAGTCAAATATCGTTGCCACCCGTCTTCGCGAAACGCTCGCGAGGAGGCTTAGAAACCCGTGATCAGCCCACACAACGGATCACCCCCGTAAACCCGGCTCAACAGTCCTTCAGCGGACCCTTCCTTCGGAACCATCATTCCTACAATGGTTGTATCGCGGCGCCTCTACCACAACACATTGCTGCCCTTGGCTTACCCGGCGGATCTGAGTCTCGCGTAGAGTCTATCGCCGTCGGATAAATAGTCCCCAGATTCGTCGAAGTAAAAAATCCGCAGTTGGTTCAAGGATGAGGTGCGCGGGGTAGCCGCGCACTGTT
>NZ_BAYE01000075.1 GCF_000685095.1 Paraburkholderia caledonica NBRC 102488 | reverse complement strand
ATACGCGCATAAAACTGACCCACTTCCGCTAGAAATTTGCATCGAAAATTGACCCACATGTTCAACTGCCTGCTTGGACGCCAAGCAGGAGAACGGAGTGATAACCGTGAGCATGTTGGCCAAGATTCGGCGGATGCATTTCCGCGATGGCGTCCCGCTTCGGGACATTGCGAGGCAGACGGGGCTTTCGAGAAACACGATTCGACGATGGTTGCGCGAGCCCTCGGCGAGCGAGCCGAAATTCGCGAAACGCGTCAGCAACAGCGTCGTCGACCCGTGGTCGGAGCAACTGCGACTTTGGCTGGTCGCCGATTTGCGACGTACGAGACGGGAACGGCGCTCAGCGACGCAGATGTACGAGGATTTACGGGCGGCGGGCTACGACGGCAGCTACGACCGAGTGTGCGCCTTTGTACGCAACTGGAAGAAGGAGCGCGATGCGGGGGCGCAACGTGGCGCCTTTGTGCCACTCGCCTTCGAATATGGCGAAGCATTCCAGTTCGA